>NZ_LMOV01000016.1 GCF_001424265.1 Acidovorax sp. Leaf160 | reverse complement strand
GCGATCTCGTCGAAGGGGTTCATGCTCATCTTGACGTTGGCGATGTCCACGCCCGTGCCGTCCGACTTCACGCGGACCTTCACGTTGTAGTCCACCACGCGCTTGACCGGGACCAAAATCTTCATTGCTGCGGCTCCTTCATTCTTGCTGGTTGAATTGACGTTACGTAAACCGAACCATTCTAGGGTCGGCAGGCAGGCCGCCCGGCCGAAGCAGCACTGCTGCCCTCAAGGCCATAAAAAAGAACGATCGTGCTTTTTCTGAATTATAGCCGTGCGGCGCGGCACTCAGGCTGTCGCCTGCGGCTCAGCGGCGGCGCCCTTGATCTGCACCACCCGCTGCGGATAGGGAATGTCGATGCCGGCAGCGCGCAGGCCTTCCAGGATGGCGATGTTGATCTCCGAGCGCAGGTTGACCGTGCCGGCCGACGGGTCGCTGACCCAGAAGTTGAGGCTGAACTCCAGGCCGTCGGGCGCGAAGTTGACGAGGTAGGCGACCGGCTGGGGCTCCTTCAGCACGCGCGGCTGGGCGGCGGCGGCGCCGCACAGGATCTGCTGCACCTGCGCCACCTGGCTGTCGTAGCCCACGACGATGTTGGTGGTCACATTGAACTTGCGGTCGGCGTCGGAGAGGTTTTCCACCCGCTGGGTGATGAGCGTTTCGTTCGGCACGATGGATTCGCGGCCGCTCCCGGCGCGGATGAGCGTGTAGCGGGTCTTGATGTCGGTGATGCGGCCCTCGAAGCCATCGACGCGCACGTTGTCGCCGATCCGCAGCGAGCGCTCCAGCAGGATCACGAAGCCGCTGACGTAGTTCGACGCGAGCTTCTGCAGCCCGAACCCCAAGCCCACGCCGACGGCGCCGCCCAGCACCGAGAGCGCCGTCAGGTCCACACCCACGGCCGAGAGCGCGAACAGCAGGCCGACCAGCAGGAGCAGCGCGCGTGTGGCGTTCACCGCCACCTTGCGCATGGAAAGATCCACGATCGTGCGGTCCAGCAGGCGCCGCTCCAGGGTGGAAGACAGCCACAGCGCCAGCAGCATGACCACGGTGGCCGAGAGCGAGCCCTCGATCAGCGTGAGCGCCGTGACCTGGGACTTGCCGAAGTGGATGGCGACGCCTGCCAGCTCGGCGCGCACCGCCGGCAGCAGCCCGACGATCCAGAGCACCGCCACCCCCCAGGCCAGCCACGAGACGATGCGCTCCAACAGCCGCATGGCCGCCGAGCGGGGAAACGCGTTGGCGAGGATGCGTGCGAAGAACCGGATCAACACCAGCGAACTGAGCACCGGCACCGCCACCCGCAGCAGGAAGACGGGTTGCAGCACCGCCTGCATGCCCACGCGGGCGGCATAGACCAGGGCCAGCGCCAGCAGCGGAAACATCAGCCCATCGACCGTGCGGCGGCCGAACCACACCGAATCGGGCGGCTGCTGGCGGCCCAGCACGCGGCTGGCCCCGTACGCGAGCGCCAGGCAGGCCGCCAGCAAGGCCGCTTCGATCCAGGTGTGGGACTGGCTGAAATCGTGGATCAGCGCGTGCAGGGCTTCCATGGGCGGGAGTCTCGGGGCATGGGTAATGGCAGGGCCGGGACGCAGCTGCGTTCCCGGCCGAAGAGCCTGGAAGCTTAAGGCAGCGCTGAACAATCCCCCGCGATGCGGCGCGCTCTGCTCGTGGGATGGGCTGCAAGGCGCCAACCGCAGCAATAGCCGCAGCAATGGCCGCAGCAATGGCCGCAGCAATGGCCGCAGCATTGCGAGGATGGGCAGCGCAGCAAATCGCCTCCGGCAGAGATGCGCCGCGTTCGAGGGGCTTGTTCAGTGTGGCCCTAACGCCGCCCCGAAGGCCCGCACGCGAGCGTCGCCCTCCAGAACAGCAGCGCGAGCAGACTGACGGCTGCGCCCAGCACGCACACCCCCTGCCAGCCGGCATGCGCATACATGGCGGTCGAGCCGATCGCACCAAGGCCGCTACCGGCGGCGTAGAACAGCATGTAGGCGGCGATCAACCGGCCATGCGCCTGCGCGCCGTGCCGCAGGATCAGGCTCTGGTTGGTCACGTGCAGGGCCTGCCCGCCCAGGTCGAGCAGCACGATTCCGATCACCAGGGCGGCGAGCGACTGCTCCAGCATCGACAGCGGCCACCATGCGATGAGCAGCGCCACCAGGGCTGCGGCGCTGACCCGCTCGCCGTGGCCCCGGTCCGACCAGCGCCCCGCGCCCGCCGCAGCCAGGGCGCCCACGGCGCCGACCAGGCCGAAAGCGCCGATGGCGGTGTGGGAGAAGCCGAAGGGCGGCGTGCTCAAGGGGAACACCAGGGCGCTCCAGAAAATGTTGAACGCCGCGAACATCAGCAGCGCGAGCGTGCCGCGCACCTGCAGCACCCGGTCGTCGCGCAGGAACGCAAACATCGAGCGGAGGAGGCGCGGATAGGAGGATCCGTCGACCGCCGCGCCGGCGGTGGGGAGCCGCCGCCACATCGGCAGCGCGAGCGCTGCGAGCAACGCCGCGGCGCCCAGGTACACGCTCCGCCAGCCCGCCACGTCGGACACTGCGCCGGCGAACACCCGGGCCAGCAGCAGGCCCATGAAGATGCCGCCCTGGGCAGCGCCGACCACGCGCCCGCGTTCGTGCTGCGCGGCCGCGCTGGCTGCGTACGCGACGATCCCTTGCGCCATGGCCGTGCCCAGCAGCCCCACCAGCAGCATCCCAGACAGCAGCATCGAAGAAGACCGGGCGGCACCCACCAGGACGAGGGCGCCGGCCAAACCGAGCCACTGGACCGCCATGAGCCGCCGGCGGTCCACGCGGTCGCCGAGGGGCACCAGCAGCACCAGGGCCAGCGCGCAGCCTGCCTGCGTGGCGGTGACCACGGCGCCGATCGCACCCGGGCCGATACCGAAATCCCGCGCCAACGCGTCGAGCAGCGGATGGGCGTAGTACACGCCGGCCACGCCGAGCCCGCCCGCCGCCGCGAAGAGACGCACCACCCCGGACGGAATGGGGGCACCAGTCGGAGATGGCACGTCGGAGCACTCGACGGCTGGTGGGTGGGGCAGTTCGGCAAGAGGCAAGACGAGCATCCATTCTAGTTTCAAAACAAAACCAGATGAATGCTAGAGGATGCAGTTTTAAAATGCAACCCGATTGCCTACCCTCCACCCTGCCCCGAGCGATCCACTCACCCCACCCCCATGCCCCACAGCGAATTCCTGAGCGAAAGCCCCTGCCCCGTCGCACGCAGCGTTGCCGTGGTGGGTGACCGCTGGTGCCTGCTCATCGTGCGCGATGCGTTTGACGGCATCTGCCGCTTCGGCGATTTCCAGCGCAGCCTGGGGCTCGCGCGCAACATCCTGTCCGACCGGCTTCGCAGGCTCGTGGAGGCAGGCATCCTGGCGCTGCAGCCGGCGTCGGACGGCTCGGCGTATCAGGAGTACGTGCTGACGCCGCAGGGCAACAGCCTCTTTCCCGTCGTCGTGGCCCTGAGGCAGTGGGGGGAACAGCACCTGTTCCGGCCGGCAGAACGTCACTCGGTATTGGTTGAGCGGAGCACCGGCGACCCGGTCCCCCTCATGACACCCAGCACGAAGGACGGCAGCGTGCTGGCGCCGGCTGGCACGGAGGTGCGCAGGATCGGAGACTGAGGCGGGGCCTGGCGGGAGCACACGGCCGCTGGTGGCACATACCCACTGCTGCGGGCGGCCCCGGGGATCAGCGCGCTGCCGAAGGCGGCGTTTCGCCCACGGTCTTCCAGGCCGGGACGCGCTTTTCGGCGAAGGCGCGGGCGCCTTCCTGCGCGGCCTCGTCCATCATGTTCAGCGCCATGGCCTGGCCGGCCAGCTGGTAGGCGGCGTCGATGCCCAGTTCGCGCTGCTGGTAGACCAGGGCCTTGCCCATCGCCACTGCGGCGCGGGGCTTGTCGAGGATGGCGGCGACCAGCGATTCGACCTCGCCGTCCAGCGCGTCGGCCGCCGCCACGCGGTTGACCAGGCCCTGCGCCTGCGCGGTGCGGGCATCGATGAAGTCGCCCGTCAGGAGCATTTCCATGGCCTGCTTGGCCGGCATGTTGCGCACCAGCGGCACGCTGGGCGTGGCGCAGAAGAGGCCGTAGTGGATGCCGCTGGTGGCGAAACGCGCGGTGTCGCTGGCCACGGCCAGGTCGCACTGCGCCACCAGCTGGCAGCCGGCTGCCGTGGCGATGCCCTGCACCCGGGCGATCACCGGCACCGGCAGGCGGTGGATGGCCAGCATCACCCGGCTGCACTGGGCGAACAGCTTCTGGTAGTAAGCCTGCTCGGGCCGCTGCGCCATGGCCTTCAGGTCGTGGCCGGCGCAGAAGGCACGGCCTTCGGCGGCCAGCACCACGACGCGGGCGCCCTCGTCACGGGCGATGGCATCCAGCGCCTGCTGCAGCGCGGCCAGCATGGGCTCGCCCAGCGCGTTGAAGCGGGCCGGGTCGGCCAGCGTGAGGGTGACGACGCCGCGGGCGTCGCGGTCGGTGCGCAGCGGCGATGGGGCTGTTGTGGTGGTGGTCATGGCGGGCGGTGAGAGGGGCGGCCGAAGCAGCGGCCGGAGGGGCTGGCCGGGGAACGTCAGAGATCGGCCAGCACGCGGATGTGCGCTTCGACGCTGCGCGCCAGCGGGTCCATCATGTAGCCGCCTTCGAGGCACGAGACGATGCGGCCTTTGCTGTAGCGCCGCGCGACGTCCTTGATGCGCTGGGTGATCCAGGTGTAGTCCTGCTCGGTGAGGCCCAGCTGGCCCATGTCGTCCTCGCGATGGGCGTCGAAGCCGGCGGACACGAAGATCATCTCGGGCTTGAAGGCCTCCAGACGCGGCATCCACATCATCTCGATGATCTCGCGCACATCCATGCCCTTGGTATAGGCCGGCACGGGCACGTTGAGCATGTTGGGGGCCGGGTCCACGTCGCCGCTGTACGGGAAGAAGGGGTGCTGGAAGATGCTGACCATCAGGGCGCGCGGATCGCCCGAGAGGATGTCTTCGGTCCCGTTGCCGTGGTGCACGTCGAAATCGACCACCGCCACGCGCCGGAGCTGGTAGCGCTCCAGCGCATAGCGCGCCGCCACCGCCACGTTGTTGAAGAAGCAGAAACCCATGGCCTGCCCGCGCGTGGCGTGGTGGCCGGGCGGGCGCACGCTGCAGAAGGCGTTCTCGATGTCCCCTGCCATCACCGCATCGGTGGCGGCCAGGGCGGCGCCGGCCGCGCGCAGCGATGCGGCCCAGGTGTGGGCGTTGATGGAGGTGTCGGTGTCGATCTGCGCGTGGGCCGGGCCGCCGGCCTGCTGCTCTTCGACCAGGCGGTCGGTCAGCCCGCGCAGCGAGGCCACGTACATGCGGTCGTGCGCCAGTTCGATGTCGGCGAGCGACGCCTGCGGCGCCTCGTAGCGCTCCAGCGCGTCGGCCACGCCGGTGACCAGCAGGCGGTCCTCGATGGCGTCCAGCCGGGCGGGGCATTCCGGGTGGCCGGCGCCCATTTCATGCTTCCAGCAATCGCGGTGAGTGAAATAGCCCGTTTTGCCCACAGTCATTGGCTCGTCTCGTTTCTTTTTCGGATAACGTCAGTGCCATGCACGCACAGCCCAAGATCCAGTCGCTTTTAAACCAGCTTAACACGGTGATCGTGGGCAAATCGGCCCAGATCCAGGACTGCGTGGCCTGCCTGCTGGCCGGCGGCCACCTGCTGATCGAAGACGTGCCGGGCGTCGGCAAGACCACCCTGGCGCACGCCTTGTCGCGCACTTTCGGGCTGCAGTTCTCGCGCGTGCAGTTCACTGCCGACCTGATGCCGAGCGACCTGACGGGCGTGTCGGTCTACGAACGCGGCCGCGAGTCCTTCGTTTTCCACCCCGGGCCGGTGTTCGCCCAGGTGCTGCTGGCCGACGAGATCAACCGCGCCAGCCCCAAGACCCAGAGCGCGCTGCTGGAGGCCATGGAGGAAAAGCAGGTGTCGGTGGAAGGCGAGACCCGCGCCCTGCCCCACCCCTTCTTCGTCATCGCCACGCAGAACCCGCACGACCAGCTGGGCACCTTCGCGCTGCCGGAGTCGCAGCTCGACCGGTTCCTGATGCGCATCTCCATCGGCTACCCCGACCGGGGCGCCGAACGCCTGCTGCTGGCCGGCAGCGATCGGCGCGAGATGGTGGACACCCTGCTGCCGCTGCTGTCGCAGGACGAGCTGGCCGAGCTGCAGCGCCAGGTGCTGGCCGTGCATGCCGCCGAGCCGCTGCTGAACTATGTGCAGGACCTGATCGCCGCCACACGCTCGGGCCGCTGGTTCCTGCAGGGCCTGTCGCCACGGGCGGGCATCGCGCTGATGCGCGCGGCCAAGGCGCAGGCGCTGATCGCCGGGCGCGACTACGTGGCGCCGGACGACGTGCAGGCCATCCTGCCGCAGACGGTGGCGCATCGGCTGGTGCCGGTGGGCGACGCCGGCCGCGGCGCGGTCGAGCAGGTGCGGGCGATGGTCGATGCGGTGCCGCTGCCCTGAACGGCCCCCTGCCCCCGCGCGCCGCCCCTTGCCAGCCTTCCATGCCGCCTTCGCTTGACGCCTCCCCACCCGCGCCGTCCGGTGCCGGCGCGCCGAAGCGCCCGCGCCGCTTCGACCCGTTCGCGCCGGTGGCCCGCCGCTGGCAGCGCTGGTGGCAAAGCCGCCTGCCGCGCAGCGACACCGTCACGCTGACGCAGCGCAACGTGTACATCCTGCCCACCGGGGCGGGCTGGATGCTGGCCGTCACGCTGCTGGTGCTGCTGCTGTCGTCGATCAACTTCCAGCTCAACCTGGGCTACCTGCTCACCTTCCTGCTGGCCGGCAGCGCGGTGGCGGGCATGCACATCTGCCACGGCACCTTGCGCGGGCTGACGCTGCACCTGGTGTCGCCGGAGCCGCACTTTCTGGGCACCAGCGCCACCTTCGAGGTGCAGCTGAGCAGCGACCGCCGCACGCCGCGCCATGGCATTGCCGTGGCGGTGCACGGCAGCGGCCACTGGGTGTGGACCGACGTGCCGGCCGCCGGCCGCGCCACGGTGCACATCGCCTTCCGCCCGGCGCGGCGCGGCCTGCACGACGTGCCCGCGCTGACGGCCGAAACCCGCTTTCCGCTCGGCACCTTCCGGGTCTGGACGATCTGGCGGCCGGCCGCGCAGGTGCTGGTCTACCCCGAGCCCGAGGTGCCGCCGCCACCGCTGCCGGCCGGCGAGCCGCGCGCGGGCGGCGCCGGCAGCGCGCCGGCCCAGGGCATCGGTGAATTCGACGGCGTGCGGGCCTACCGGCGTGGCGACCCACTCAAGCTGGTCGTCTGGAAGAAGGCCGCCAAGTCGCTGGCCACCGGCACCGACGACCTGGTGAGCCGCGACGCGCAGCAGGCGCAGCGGCAGGAACTCTGGCTGGACCCGGCCGTCACCAGCCTGTCCGACCCCGAAGCGCGCCTGTCGCGCCTGACGGCCTGGGTCCTGCAGGCGGACCGGCTCGGCGTGGAATACGGCCTGCGCCTGCCCGGGGTGGAACTGCCACCCGACACCGGCCCGGCCCACCGCCGCCGCTGCCTGGAGGCGCTGGCGCTGTCATGAACCCTTCTTTATTCCAAGCGAAATCGGTCTCCAGCGCCCGCTCCATAAGGTCTTTATGCTATTTATTTAATAGCAGATTGCCAACCCACGCCGGGAGGATGGGGCGATGAGCCTGCGCCAGACCCTCGCCAGCCTGCCGCGCGACACCCGCGACACGCTGTTCGTGCTGCTCGTCATCGCCTGGGTGATCGCGCCGCAAACCCCCTACCTGCCCGGCTGGACCACGGCCCTGGCCGCCGGTGTGCTGGCCTGGCGCGGCTGGCTGACGTGGCAGGGCCGGCCGCTGCCCGGCCGCTGGATCACCGGCGCGCTGCTGGTGCTGGGCGTGGGCCTCACGCTCATGTCCTACCGCACCATCATCGGGCGCGAAGCGGGCGTCACGCTGATCATCGTGCTGCTGTCGCTGAAGACGCTGGAGCTGCGCGCGCGCCGCGATGCGATGGTGATCTTCTTCCTGTGCTTCTTCACCATGCTCAGCAGCTTCTTCGTGTCGCAGACGCTGGTCACGGCAGCGATGATGCTGATCGCCCTGCTCGGGCTGCTCACGGCGCTGGTGAACGCGCACCTGCCGGTGGGCCGGCCGCCGCTGGCCCTGTCGATGCGCATGGCCGGGCGCATGGCGCTGCTGGGCGCGCCCATCATGCTGGCGCTGTTCCTGCTCTTCCCGCGCATGGCGCCGCTCTGGGGCATGCCGGCCGACGAGGCGCGCGGGCGCAGCGGCCTGTCCAGCGAGATGAGCGTGGGCGACATGGCCAGCTTGGTGCTGGACGACGGCGTGGCGATGCGGGTGCGCTTCGAGACGCCGGGCGGCCAGCCGCCGCCGCAGCGCGACCTGTACTTCCGTGGCCCGGTGCTGACGGTGTTCGACGGCCGGGGTTGGTCGCCGCTGATGCAGCCGCGCATGGCCGGCGTGATGCCCGCGTCGCCCACGCCCGCCCAGCTGGAGGTGCGCGGCGAGGCGGTGCGCTACGAGGTTACCCTCGAGCCCACGCGCCAGCCCTGGCTGCTGACGCTCGATGCCGCGCTCGACACGCCCCAGGTGCCCGCCGGCACGCGCGCCTTCATGACACCCGAGCTGAACTGGATGGCCAACCGCGCCGTGGGCGAGGTGCTGCGCTATCGCGCCGAGAGCCATGTGGATTTCAGCCACGGCCCGCAGCAACGCACGCGCCAGATGCAGCCCTATGTGCAGCTCCCCGCGGGCCTGAACCCGCGCACCCTGGCGCTGGCCGCGCAGATGCGGGCAGACCCGGCCCTGGCCGCCGGCGGTGCCCAGGCCTTCATCGACGCGGCCCTGAACCGCCTGCGCACCGGGGGCTACACCTACACGCTGGAGCCCGGCGTCTACGGCGACCACACGGCCGACGAATTCTGGTTCGATGCCAAGGCCGGCTTCTGCGAACACATCGCCTCCGCCTTCGTGGTGCTGATGCGCGCACTGGACGTGCCGGCCCGCATCGTCACCGGCTACCAGGGTGGCGAGATCAACGGGTTCGACAACTACTGGACGGTGCGCCAGGCCGATGCCCACGCCTGGAGCGAGGTCTGGATCGAGGGCCGGGGCTGGGTGCGGGTGGACCCGACCGGCGCCGTCTCGCCCGGCCGGGTGGGCGCTTTCCAGAGACTGCAGGCGCCGCGCGGCGCCTTCGGCAACGCCATCGACGCGGTCATCGCACCGGGCTTCGTGCAGAAGCTGCGCGCGGGCTGGGAAGCCGTCAACAACCGCTGGAACCAGTGGGTGCTGAATTACACGCAGGACCGCCAGCTCGACCTGCTGCGCGCATTGGGGGTCGAATCGCCCAGCTGGCAGGACCTGGGGCGGGTGCTGGCGGGCCTGGTGGCCGCCGTGGCGCTCGCAGGCATCGCCTGGAGCTGGTGGGACCGCAGCCAGCACGACCCGTGGCTGCGCCTGCTGGCCCGCACCCGCCGCCGGCTGCAGCGCGCCGGGCTGGAGCTGCCCGCGCATCTGCCGCCACGCGCCATGGCCGGCCAGGTGCGCAGCCATTTCGGCGCGCCCGCCCACCCCATCGCCGACTGGCTGCTGCGCATGGAGCAGGTGCGCTATGCGGCGCAGCCCGCCGACGCGCTGGCCGCCCTGCAACGCGACTTCCGTACCCTGCCCTGGCCGCCCGCCGCAGCCCGCCACGCCCTGAACGCTTCATGACCCCGATCGCCAAGAATGCTCTGCTTGTCATAGCAGCGTGTGCAGTATCCATCGGCGCTACAGCCCAAAACAGTGCGCAACCGAGGAAGCCGAAGCCCGCTGCGGCGCCGGCTGCCGCACCCCTCTTCTACGCGAGCCGGTCCGACGCCATGGCGCTGGCCGACGACATCGCCGCGCGCCGCAACCTCGACCGCGAATGGGTGCGGCAAGCCATCGGCCAGGCCCGCCTGCTGCCGCAGGTGCCCAAGCTGATGCTGCCCGCGCCCGGCGGCGCCACGGCCAAGAACTGGCGCGTCTACCGCAGCCGCTTCGTCGAACCGATCCGCATCCGCGCCGGCGTGCGCTTCTGGCAGGAGAACGCTGCCGCACTCGCCCGGGCCGAGCAGGAATACGGCGTGCCGGCCGAAGTGATCGTCGGGATCATCGGCGTGGAAACCATCTACGGCCAGCAGATGGGCGGCTTTCGCGTGATGGACGCGCTGGCCACGCTGTCGTTCGACTTCCCCGACGCCCATCCACGCGCAGCCGACCGCCGGGCCTTCTTCCGGGGCGAGCTGGAGCAGTTCCTGAGCCTGATGGACCGCACCGGCACCGACCCGTTCACGCCGCGCGGCAGCTATGCGGGCGCGATGGGTCTGGGCCAGTTCATGCCGTCCAGCTGGGTGCGCTATGCCGTCGACTACGACGGCGACGGCCGCATCGACCTTTGGAAAAGCCCGACCGACGCCATCGGCTCGGTCGCCCACTACTTCAAGGGCCACGACTGGCAGACGGGCATGCCCGTGTGGTACGACGTGCAGTTCGACCCCGGCCGGCTGCAGCTGCCCGCGCTGCTCGCGCTGCTCGCGCTGCTCGCGCTGCTCGCGCCCGACATCCTGCCGACCTTCACCGCCGCGCGCATGGCCGAGCTGGGCGCCACGCCCCTCGGAGCCGGCGCCGCGCATGCCGGCCCGCTGGCGCTCGTCGAACTGCAGAACGGCGGCGAGACACCCACCTACGTGATCGGCACCGAGAATTTTTACGCCATCACGCGCTACAACTGGTCGAGCTACTACGCCATGGCGGTGAATGCGCTGGGGCGGGAGGTGGCGGTGGCGCGGGGGCGGTAGGCCAACAGAACGAACGTTGGCGAAGGTCTGGCGATTCAGGCACCGACGCGGCAGCTTCCTGCTGGCCTACAGCGGGGGCAGAACCCACGGGTTAGAAACAAGGCGTATCGGCCTACCGGGCTGTCCTCGACGCAGCCGCCGCTGCGTCTCTGTGCTGCCTTCGCTTCCCCGCTGCCTCACATGAAGCCTTCCACCATCTACGAAATCGCCCGCAAATCCGTCTCGGCCTGGGTGGATGACTACGCGCCCAGCATGGGGGCCGCCATCTCCTACTACACGGCGTTCTCCATCGCGCCGCTCTTGGTCATCGTCATCGCCGTGGCGGGTTACGTCTTCGGCGACGAGGCGGTGCGGGGTTCGCTCCAGGGGCAGATCTCCGGCCTCGTCGGTGCCGACGGCGCCAAGGCCATCCAGGGCCTGATCAGCAGCGCCCGCGAGCCCACGGAAGGCGTGGTGGCCACCAGCCTCAGCATCGCCCTGCTGATCGTGGGTGCCACCACCGTGTTCGCCGAGATCCAGAGCGCGCTCGACCGCATCTGGCACGTGCCGGAAAAAGCCAAGCCCAGCGGCCTGTGGGGCCTGCTGCGCGCCCGCTTCCTCTCGTTCGGGCTGATCCTGGGGCTGGCGTTCATGCTGATGGCCTCGCTCACCATCAGCGCGGCCATGGCGGCCATCGGCACCTACTTCTCGTCGCTGCTGCCGGGCTGGGACGTGGTGCTGTTCGTGCTGAACATCTGCATCTCGCTGGCGGTGGAGACGGTGCTCTTCGCCATGATCTTCAAGTTCATGCCCTCCACCCGCATCGCCTGGAGCGACGTGTGGGTGGGCGCCATCGTTACCGGTGTGCTGTTCGAGCTGGGCAAGGTGCTGATCGGCCTCTACGTGGGCAAGGCGGGCGTGAGTTCGACGTACGCGGCAGCGGGCTCCATCGCCGTGATCCTGATCTGGGTGTATTACGCCGCGCAGATCTTTTTGCTGGGGGCGGAATTCACCAAGGTGTATGCCACCGAATATGGGTCGCACCGGTTGAAGGCCACGCCGGCCACGGGCAACCCGTCACGCAGCGGAGCCGTTGGCGACGCGACCGACGGCTCGGCAGCGACGCCGGAAACCCCGGAGCCCGTGCCCGCGCGCATCAGCCAGCGGGTGGACGAAGCCTTGCCCTCGGTGCCCGCCGCACGCCCGGCGGACTTCCCGCCGCCCAGCCAGGTCGCCATCGGTGCCGCGTTGCTGGCAGGGCAATGGCTGTTTGCCCGGTGGCTGGAAAAGGAGATGCGCCAGTCCCAGCATGCCAAGCCGGACGCACGGCAGACCCGCAACGCCACACGGCGCCGGTAAAGCCCAGGCCGCCAGCGCAGCGCCGAAGCGCTGCGCTGATCAGGCGGGCCGCTGCATGCGGCAGCTGTGTGGCTGCTCCGCCTTGTCGGCAGCAATCCGCCGCACGACACGGAACCCATATCCCGAGCCCTCCACGTCGAACTGCACGCCCGGCGCGCCCTGCTTGCCCATCACGCCCACCACCAGGCCCTGCTGGAACTGGTGGTCGGCCGCGCGCATGCGGCCGGACTGGCCGGCGAGCTGCACCTGGGCGGACTCCATCTGGCGCGCCACGGCCAGGGCGTCCACCGTGCCGGCGCGTTCGATCGACTGGGCCAGCGTTTCCACCATGAGCTGCATGCGCATGTGGACATAGTCGTCGGCGGCGCGGGGAAAGCGCTCGCGGAACGACCGATAGAAGGCTTCGCTCTGCGGGGTGGGCACGTTGGGCAGCCAGTCGGCCACGGCCACCACCTTGCCGACGCCGGCGTCGCCCAGCGCGGCGGGGGCGCCCAGGGCGTTGCCGTAGAAGGTGTAGAACATGCCGTCAAAGCCCACTTCACGGGCCGCCTTCACCAGCAGCGTGAGGTCGTTGCCCCAGTTGCCGGTGATGACGGCCTGCGCGCCGCTGGCCTTGATCTTCACGGCGTAGGGTGCGAAGTCCTTCACGCGGCCGACGGGGTGCAGTTCCTCGCCGACCACGGCGACGTCCGGGCGCTGGGCGGCGAGCTGTTTTTTCGCCTCGCGCAGCACGGCCTGGCCGAAGCTGTAGTCCTGGCCGATGAGGTAGGCGCCCTTGAGCGCCTTGTCGTCACGGATGACCTCCATCAGCGCGGCCATGCGCATGTCGGCATGGGCATCGAAGCGGAAGTGCCAGAAGCTGCATTTCTCGTTGGTCAGCATCGGGTCGACCGCCGAATAGTTGAGGAACACGACGCGACGCGCCGGGTCGCGGTCGTTGTGCTTGCCGATGGCGTCGATCAGCACGGCAGCCGTTGCCGACGAGTTGCCCTGCATGACGAAGCGCGCGCCGTCGTCGATGGCCGCGCGCAGCGCCGACAGGGCCTCTTCGTTCTGGCCCTTGCTGTCGTAGCGGGTGACGACCAGGGGGCGCGCCCCGCCCGGCTGCGGGATGCCGCCGCGCGCGTTCACCCGCTCGGTCGCCCAGAGCACGTTGCGGAACACGGCCTCGCCCGTGTTGGCGAAGGGGCCGGAGAGGCTTTCGATCAGAGCGACCTGGATGGGGGCACCCGGTGCGCCGGTCGGTGCGGTTTGCGAAGATGCCAGGGACCAGACGGGCAAGGCGGCGCAAGCCAGGGCCAGGGCGCTGAGGCGCAGGCCGTGGCGGCGGGAGATGGGGAACATGGCAGAAGGCTCCGACGGCGAAACGATGACGGCCGGCGCGCTGGGCGCGGGCACGGGGCGGCGCAGTGTAGCCGTGCCGACCGAGCCGGCGCCGGTGCAGCCGCCTATCCCCTGGCGCCGCGCAGCATGGCCATGCCCCCGGGCCGACCGGCCAGCCCCGTCGTACGGGCCGCGACCTGCCCGGTCGGGGTCAGTTGGCGGTTTCGGGTGCGGCTGGGGCCGCGTCCGGCAGTTGACGCTCTTGCGGCAGCGGCTCGGGTCGGGCCACCATTGGCGTGATGCCGGTGGCCGTGGCCGCAGGCGGCGGCACCGGGCGCACATAGCGGTCGAACAACTGGAAGAAGCGTTCATAGAAGCGCTTGTCGGTCACGGTCTCGCTGCCGACCTTGACGAGGGTGTCGTCCGACGCGGACACCGGGAGCGACAGCGACCCCAGCGCACCCACCCCCAGCGAGGCCGAGTTGTTGATCTTCTTGATCACGTAGCGGTCCTGCAGCGCGCTGGCGAAGGCGGCAGTACGACCCATGTCGGGGCCTTCGGGGGCGCATACCACACGCATCTCGACTTCATAGTGAATGTCGTTGGAGGGCTGGAAATACTTGCGGCCCGCCACCACTTCATCGGTGGCCGTGTTCACCAGGTACCCCTGGCTCAGCAAGGCCCGCCGGGCCGCTTCGCACGCCTGCTTCTGCGGCGCATTGATGTGGCGGGTGTGAACGCTGACGCTGTCGAAATCGTCCGGATCGAACCGGGTGGTGCCGTTCAAACCGGGCACGGCGTCAGGAATGCTGGCGCAACCGGCCAGGGCTGCAGTGGCAGCCAGGGCCAGTGCGATGAACGGGCGTGCGATGTGACGGGGACTGTGCAAAGGATTCATGGGCAAGGGTTCCTGTCAGAGCCAGCATTGTGCCGGGGCATGGGGCGCGGTTGCGCCGGGTGCCCGTGCTGGGACGGCGGCAATCGACGTCAGAGCGGTCTGACGTGCGGAGGTTCACCGCTCGGCAGTCCAGCGACGGAAAAAGCTTGAACGAAGGGCTCTTGAAAACCGAAAACCGGGTCGCATTTTCGATGCAAGCGGCAGGCAAAACATGCGATCTTCATTGAAAGCATACGAATTGCCGCGATCATTCATCATCAGGAGCCATTCATGATTTTCGCACCCGTCGTTCGCCGCGCCAGTTTCCACGCCCCCCGTCCTGCCGACCAGGCGCTGCAACGCTTTCTCCATTCCGCCCTCGCCGCGCCCGCTTCCGCCGGCACGCAGGTCAGCCAGGACGACAAGGCCGTCACGCTGCAGATCGACGTGCCCGGCCTCAGCCGTGAGCAGTTGTCCATCACCATCGAAGGCAATCAGGTCCGCCTGACCAGCGTGGAGGGCGCCCCCCGCCAGGTGCAGCGTGCCTGGGAGCTGGCGGACGAGATCGACACCACGGCCAGTTCCGCCAAGCTGGAAAACGGCGTGCTGACCCTGGTGCTGGCCAAGGTGGTGCCCGTGAGCCGCGCCACGCAGTTGACGATCGCCTGACCGCCGCATTGGCGCGCGGTAGCCGGCACCGCCCTGGGCGGGGGCCGTGCCGGGAGCGCGACTGGAGCATGGGGGTGGCCTGGGCCACCCCTTTCCGCTTTCTGAGCGGCTGCGCAGACGCGCTGCCCGCCGCACCCATCCAGTGCATCGGTCGGGCTGCCTACCATGGCGCCAGCTGGTCGAATGCTTCTTAATTCATAGCATAAAGCCCAGCAATGACGGGCGCTGAGGCACATTCCCCTGCCATCACGCTGCTTCAAGCCGCATTGGCACACCCATTGCTTTCCCGCTGATGTGGCCCGCAAGGCCGCACCGCCAGCCCCCTCCGCCGATGGATGGGCGGCCGGCAGGACGAAGGCGTCCCCATGGGCACCCGGCCGAACAGGTCGGGGGCCCGTGAGGACGCCTTTTTTTTGGCCTGACGTGGGATGCAAGAGCGATGTCGACGACAAGAAAACCCCGGTTGGTATTGGTGGGCAACGGCATGGCCGGCGTGCGCACGCTCGAGGAGCTGCTGAAGATCGCGCCGGACCTCTACGACATCACCGTGTTCGGTGCCGAGCCGCACCCCAACTACAACCGCATCCTGCTGTCGCCCGTGCTGGCCGGCGAACAGACGCTGGAGGAGATCGTCCTCAACGACTGGAGCTGGTACGCCGGGCACGGAATCACCGTGCACAGCGGCTGTACGGTGACGGAGGTGGACCGCGTGCGCCGCGTGGTGCATGCCACCGATGCGGCAGGCCAGCCCGTCACGGCCGCTTACGACCGGCTGATCCTGGCGACCGGCTCCAACCCCTTCATCCTGCCCGTGCCCGGCCACCAGCTGGAGGGCGTGCTCGCCTACCGTGACATCGCGGACACCCAAGCCATGATCGCCGCCGCGGCGCGCTACCGGCAGGCGGTCGTCATCGGCGGCGGCCTGCTGGGGCTGGAGGCCGCCAATGGCCTGATGAAACGCGGCATGGATGTGACCGTGGTGCATGTGGGCGACTGGCTGCTGGACCGCCAGCTCGACGATGCAGCGGCAGGGTTGCTGCAGCAGGCGCTGGAGCAGCGCGGCCTGCGTTTTCTGCTGAACGCGCAGACCGAAGCCCTGCTGGGCGACGGGGATGGCGGCAGCGACATCTGCAGTGGTGGCGATGCCGCAGCGCGCAGCCGGCCGGCCGGCCGCGTGCGCGCCGTGCGGTTCAAGGACGGCCGCGAGATCCCGGCACAGCTCGTCGTCATGGCGGTCGGCATCCGTCCCAACACGCAACTGGCCGAGCAGATGCGCCTGCATGTCGCGCGCGGCATCGTCGTCAGCGACACCCTGCAGACCGTGACCGACCCGCGCATCTATGCCGTGGGCGAATGCGCCGCGCACCGGGGCGTGGCCTACGGGCTGGTCGCGCCGCTGTTCGAGCAGGGCAAGGTGCTGGCGAACCATCTGGCGCAGCACGGCATCGGGCGTTATCAGGGCTCGCTGGTCTCCACCAAGCTGAAGGTGACCGGCATCGACCTGTTCAGCGCGGGCGACTTCCGGGGCGGCGCCGGCACGGAGGAGATCGTGATGAGCGACCCCTCCGGTGGCGTCTACAAAAGGCTGGTGGTGAAGGACGACCGCCTGGTCGGCGCCTGCCTCTATGGCGACACGGCCGATGGCAGCTGGTACTGGAACCTGCTGCGCGAAGGCAGGACGATTGCCGAGATCCGCGACGCGCTGATGTTCGGCGAGCCTGCGGCAGCGGCGCTGCAGGCTTCGCCAGGGCCCGCCGTGTCGCCAGGGCAGACCGCCGGCAAGCTATCTATTTGATAGCAATCAGCCCAGCATCCATAAGCGCCCGAGCCCCAAAACCCTTGAAACCTGCCCCACGACGTATGCAAGAAACCCGTTCCACCTGCCCCTACTGCGGCGTCGGCTGCGGCGTCATCATCGAATCGGACGGCCAGGCCATCACCGGCGTGCGGGGCGACCCGGACCACCCAGCCAACTTCGGCCGGCTCTGCACCAAGGGCTCGACGCTGCACCTGACGGCCAGCGCCGCCGTCACGCTGCAGACGCGGCTGCTGCGCCCGCAGTGGCGCGCCTGCCAGGGCGATCCGCTGCAGCCCATCGGCTGGGATGCGGCACTGGACACCGCCGCCCGGGCCTTCGGTGACGTGATCGCCCGGCATGGCCCCGACGCGGTGGGCTTCTACGTCTCGGGCCAGTTGCTGACCGAGGACTACTACGTCTTCAACAAGCTGGCCAAGGGCCTGGTCGGCACCAACAACATCGACACCAATTCGCGCCTGTGCATGAGCAGCGCGGTGGCCGGCTACAAGGCCACCCTGGGCGCGGACGCACCGCCTGCGTGCTATGACGACATCCACCACGCCCAGTGCCTGTTCATCGTCGGCAGCAACG
Organism: Acidovorax sp. Leaf160; assembly: GCF_001424265.1. Classification (GTDB taxonomy): domain Bacteria; phylum Pseudomonadota; class Gammaproteobacteria; order Burkholderiales; family Burkholderiaceae_C; genus Paracidovorax. The sequence continues at coordinate 22,712 of NZ_LMOV01000016.1, read as the reverse complement.
CGGCCTGGGCGCATCCCATCCTGTTTCGTCGCATCGAGGACGCACGCGCCGCCAACCCCGGCATGAGGATCATCGTGGCGGACCCGCGCCGCACCGACACCGCCGGCACGGCCGACCTCTTCCTGCCCCTGCTGCCCGGCACCGACGTGATGCTGTTCAACGCCATGCTCCACGTGATGCTGCGCGAGGGCTGGATGGACGCAGGCTACATCGCCCGGCACACCAGCGGCTTCGATGCAGTGCGCACACTGGTGGAAGACTGCACGCCCGCCCACGCCGCCGAGGTCTGCGGCCTGCCGGAGCAAGACATCGTCACCGCTGCACGTTGGTTCGCGGGGGTGGATGACGCAGCGCCCGGCACCCGCCGACCCAGCCTCAGCCTGTACTGCCAGGGCCTGAACCAGAGCAGCAGCGGCACCGCCAAGAACGCCGCACTCATCAACCTGCACCTGGCCTGCGGGCAGATCGGCCGCGCGGGCGCGGGGCCGTTCTCGCTTACCGGCCAGCCCAACGCCATGGGCGGGCGCGAGGTGGGGGGCCTGGCCAACCTGCTGTCGGCCCACCGCGACCTGGGCAACGCCGCACACCGTGCCGAAGTGGCTGCGCACTGGGGCGTGGAAGACGTTCCCGCCACGCCGGGCAAGACGGCGGTGGAGATGTTCCAGGCGGCGGCGGACGGCGAGATCCGCGCGCTGTGGATCGCCTGTACCAACCCTGCGCAGAGCATGCCCGACCAGGCCACCGTGCGCCGCGCGCTGGAGCGCGCCGAATTCGTCGTGGTGCAGGAAGCCTTCGCCACCACCGCCACCGGCGAATACGCCCACCTGCTGCTGCCCGCCACCAGCTGGGGGGAGAAGGTGGGCACCGTCACCAACAGCGAGCGCCGCATCTCGCGCGTGCGCCCTGCCGTGGCCGCACCGGGCGAGGCCCGCCACGACTGGGCCGCCGCCGTGCAGTTCGCGCAGCGGCTCGAACGGCGCCTGCGCCCGGGCGCCGCCACGCTGTTTCCGTACGACACGGCCGATGCGGCGGCGGGCGCGCAAGCCATCTGGACCGAACACCGCGAGAGCACGCGGGGGCGCGATCTCGACATCACCGGCCTGTCGTGGCCGATGCTGGACGCACGCGGCCCGCAGCAGTGGCCCCTGCCCGAAGGCGCACCGGCCGGCCGCGCACGCCTCTATGAAGACGGCGTGTATCCCACGCCCGATGGGCGCGCACGCTTTGCGGCGCATGCCTGGCAGCCCCTGGCCGAGCCCCGCGAATCGCGCTACCCCTTCAGCCTGACCACGGGCCGGCTGCGCGACCAGTGGCACGGCATGAGCCGCACCGGCACGCTGGGCCAGCTGTTCGGGCACGCGGCCGAACCCAGCCTGCAGATGCATCCTGGCGACATGGCGCAGCGCGGTTGGGTGGGCGGCGAGCTGGTGCACGTGACCAGCAAGCGCGGCTCCATCGTGGTGCCGGTGCAACCTGACGCCACGCTCGCCCCGCACCAGGTCTTCATGGCCATGCACTGGGGCAGCGAAGCGCTCAGCGGACGCTCGTCGACCGGGCAGCCGCTCGCCGGCGTGAACGCGCTGACCACCTCGCAGTTCTGCCCCAGCTCCAAGCAGCCGGAGCTGAAGCATGCCGCCGTGAAGGTGCTGAAGGCCGAACTGCCCTGGAACCTGCTGGCCATGGCCTGGCTGCCGGAGGCCGAGGCCCTGTCCGCGCGCCAGCAACTGGCCGCGCTGATGCGGGAGCTGCCTTTTGCCAGCTGCGTGCCCTTCTCCAGCGCCGGCACGCCCGCGGCGGCGGGCGGTTGCCGTCCGCGAACCGGTGTGCTGCTGCGCGGCGCGGCGCATGAAGCACCCGAGGGCGACCTGCTCGCCCGCATCGAAAGCCTGCTGGGCCTGGCGGTGCCCGACGCGGTGCGCTATGCGGACAGGAAGCGCGGCCAGTACCGGGTGGCCCGGTTGTCGCGCCCCGAGACCGAAGGCCGCGGCAGCGAAGCCGGCACCACGCTGGAGGCCGTGCTGCTCGGCGGCGACACCCGCTCGGCCGGGTGGATGCGCACGCTGCTGCAGGAAGAGCTGCCTGCCGGCGCCTACCGGCGCCAGCTGCTGGTGCCCAGCGTGCTGCCGCCGGTGGCGGTGCAGTCGCGCGGCAAGCCGGTCTGCGTCTGCCTGCACGTGACCGACGTGGCCATCACCCAGACCCTGGCCGCCTGCCACGGGAGCGACGCCGAGCGGCTGGCGCAGCTGCAGGGCACGCTGCGCTGCGGCACGCAGTGCGGCTCGTGCGTGCCCGAGCTCAAGCGCATGGTGCGGGCCTGCGCTCCGGCGTCCCAGGCCCCGCAGCCGGAAGCGGCCAGAACGCTCCAGCCGGCATGATCTCGGTCGCGCGCCACCCACCCACGGAAAAAAAGGGCGCCATATAACGGGCGGTTATCTGACCTGCGGGACAATCCGCCCCGCGCTTCCTCGCACGGCGCTTCGTTTCTGCATTTTTCGTTTTCACCACCTTCCAGCCAGGCCGTCATGGGCATCAGCCACTATCTCAAGGAAATCGGCCGCGGCGCGCGCGGCGCCAAGGCGCTGGACCGCGCCCAAGCCACCGACCTGTTCGGGCAGGTGCTCGACGGCCAGGTGACCGACCTGGAGATCGGCGCCTTCTGCATCGCCATGCGCATCAAGGGCGAAACCACCGACGAGATGTGCGGCTTTCTCGATGCCGTGCATGCCCGGCTGGCCCGCATTCCCGCCGGTGACGGCCCGGTCATCGTGCTGCCCAGCTACAACGGCGCCCGCAAGCTGCCGGTGCTAACGCCCCTGCTGGCGCTGCTGCTGGCACGCGAGGGGCTGCCCGTGCTGCTGCACGGCATGCGCACGGAAGCGCGGCGCATCCTGGCGTCGGACGTGCTCGCGGCGCTGGGCGTGCCGGCGCTGGCTGCGCCGGCGAAGATCGCCGGCGGCACGGTGGCGCACATCCACACCGAACGGCTGCACGCCGGCCTGGCGCGCCTGCTGGCGGCCCGCGAAGTGGTCGGCCTGCGCAACCCGGGGCACAGCGTGACCAAGCTGATGAACCCCTGCGCCGGCCCGGCGCTGGTGGTGGCCAGCTACACCCACCCCGAATACTTCGACATGCTCTGCGCCACCTTCACCACGATGGGCATGAACGCCCTGCTTTCGCGCGGGCTGGAGGGCGAGGTGGCCGCAGACCCGCGCCGCACGCCGCGCTACGACGCCTTCGTGGGCGGCACGCACCAGTTGCTGGACGAGCAGCAGCCGGGTACCGCCTCGGAGGTCGCCGGCCTGCCTTCGGAGATCGACGTGCAGACCACGGCCGACTACACGCGCCGCGTGCTGGAGGGCGAGCTTCCGGTCCCGCCCGCGCTCGCCCGCCAGGTGGAACACATCTTGCGTACCAGCCGCCAAATCACCTCAGAGACACAGCCATGAACCGCACCACCCCACCCCACGATGCCGCAGGCGCCAGCGCTGCGCGCGGCACCTCCACCCTGGGCACCGCCGGCATCGCCCGGGGCACCTGCACGCTGGTGGGCGCAGGGCCGGGCGATCCGGAACTGCTCACGCTCAAGGCCCTCAAGGCCATCCAGGCCGCGACGGTGCTGCTGGTGGACGACCTCGTCAGCGACGACGTGGTCGCGCATGCCGCGCCCACCGCGCGCATCGTGTACGTGGGCAAGCGCGGCGGCTGCAAGAGCACGCCCCAGGCCTTCATCGAGAAGCTGATGGTGATGGCGGTGAACGAGGGCGAGAACGTCGTGCGGCTCAAGGGCGGCGACCCTTTCATCTTCGGCCGCGGCGGCGAGGAGGTCGAACACCTGCGCGCCGCCGGCATCAGCGTGACGGTCATCAACGGCATCACGGCGGGCCTGGCCGGCATGACGCTGCTGGGCACGCCGCTCACCCACCGCGAGCATGCCCACGGCGTGATCTTCGTCACCGGCCATGCCAAACCTGGCGACTCCGGCACCGACTGGCGCCAGCTCGCCACCACTGCGCGCGATGCCAAGCTCACCCTGGTCATCTATATGGGCGTCAGCAGCGCCCAGCACATCCAGGACGAGCTGCTCACCGGGCTGCCCGCCAGCACGCCCGTGGTGGTGATCCAGCATGTGAGCCTGCCCTGCCAGCGCCATGCGCTGACCACCCTGGGCGAGCTGCACGTCACCATCGAGCGCGAGCAGCTCGCCAGCCCCTCGGTGATCGTGATCGGCGACGTGGTGAGCGGCGTGGCTGCGGCGCAAGTCTCGGTCGAGGCCGGCACGCTGGCCACCGCCCCGCAGCCGATGCGCCACGTGCGCTGACCCCGGCGCGCGCCGCGCCGGAGGGCGGGCAACCGGCGCCGCTCGCGTCGCCGCCGCGCACTGCCCTGCGACCTTTCGCCGGGCGAACGGTCCACCAGCGGCCGGGGCCGCCGTCCAGGACCTCAGACCCCGGCCTGCCCTGCGGCCGCCAACCGCACCTGCTCGAAGCGGGCGGCCTGCTCGCGCCGCAGTTCCTTGCGCAGCAGCGCTGCGGCCCAGCGGCGGCGCTCGTCGGGCGTGGAAGGCAACAGCGGCGGCACGGCCGTGGGCTTGCGGGCCTCGTCCACCGCCACCATGGTGAAGAAGCAGCTGTTCACATGCCGCACGATCTGCGTGCGGATCTCCTCGGCCACGACCTTGACGCCCACTTCCATCGACGAAGTGCCGGTGTAGTTGACGCTGGCCAGGAAGGTGACCAGCTCGCCCACGTGGATGGGCTGCAGGAAGGTGACCTGGTCCACGCTGAGCGTGACGGTGTAGCAGCCCGAGTAGCGCGACGCGCAGGCATACGCCACCTGGTCCAGCAGCTTGAGCACGGCGCCCCCGTGCACGTTGCCCGAGAAATTGGCCATGTCGGGAGACATCAGCACGGTCATGCTGAGCTGGTGCGCGGGGATCTTCGTGGTCATCGCCCGATTGTAGGAGCCGGCTTACATTTGGAGAGGATCGCTGAGGCGGCTTCGCTACACTCGCGCCCATTCCCTTCACGAATGTGGCTGCAGACACATGCTCGACAAACTGAACGATTTCACCCAGAGCCACGGGGCCATGCGCCCGGGCAAGGGGATCATCACCGGCGTGATCGCGCTGTCGCTGGGCATCCTGTGCCTGCTGGGGGTGATCGCGTTCCACTTTCCGCAGTACCTCACCACGCCGCAGCTGCGCAAGAGCTACGACGTGGACGTGATCCGCACCATTCTCTTCGTGGCGCTGGTGGTCGCGGGCGGGCTGTCGCTCGTCAACATCATCTTCAACCGATCGCGCTGGCTGTCGTCGGCAGCGTTCCTGCTGGTGGTGTCGGCCACCATGCTGGGCGGGCACAAGGTACCGGTGCAGGACTTCGCGGACGGCACGCCCTACATCGGGCTCGACTGGTTCATCCTCGACCTGCTGGGCAGCGCGCTGATCTTCATCTTCATCGAAAAGCTGTTCGCGCTGCGGCGGGACCAGCCCATCTTCCGCCCCGAGTGGCAAACCGACTTCCACCATTTCATCGTGAACCACATGGTGGTCGGCTTCGTGCTGCTGGCCACCAATCTGATGGTGCACAAGTTCTTCGGCTGGGCCGCCAGCGACGGCCTGCGCGGCTGGGTGCAGGGCCTCAACTTCTGGGTGGCGCTGTTCCTCATCGTGCTGGTGGCCGACCTGGTGCAGTACTGGACGCACCGCGCCTACCACGAGGTGCCGACGCTATGGCGCCTGCATGCCGTGCACCACAGCGTCAAGAGCATGGACTGGATGGCGGGCTCGCGCCAGCACATCTTGGAGCTGCTCATCACCCGCACGCTGGTGCTCGCGCCCATCTACGTGCTGGGCTTCTCCAAGGAAGTGATCGACGCCTACATCGTCATCGTCGGCTTCCAGGCGGTGTTCAACCATGCCAACGTCAGCGTGCGCCTGGGGCCGCTGCGCTACATCCTGGTCACGCCCAACTTCCACCACTGGCACCACAGCCAGGACAAGGAAGCCCTGGATCGCAACTACGCGGCCCACTTCGCCTTCATCGACTACGCCTTCGGCACTGCCGTCAAGAGCACCAAGCTCTGGCCCGAGCAGTACGGCGTGCTGGGCGACTACGTGCCCAACGGCTTCATGAAGCAGCTGAAGTTCCCGTTCACGTGGAAGGGCTGATGGACCCCGTTCACCGGTTCGATGCCGTCATCATCGGCGCCGGCGCGGCCGGCCTGTTCTGCGCGGCGCAAGCCGGCCAGCGCGGCTTGAAGGTGCTGCTGATCGACCATGCGGAGAAAGTGGCCGAGAAGATCCGAATCTCCGGCGGCGGGCGCTGCAACTTCACCAACCGCGACCTCGACGTGCGTGCGCCGCACAAGCACTTCGTCGGACAGAACCCGCAGTTCGCGCGTTCCGCGCTGTCGCGCTACACGCCGGCCGACTTCATCGCGCTGATGGACCGCCACGGCATCCCCCACCACGAAAAGCACAAGGGCCAGCTCTTCGCCGACCGGTCGGCGGAGGACATCATCCGGATGCTGTTGGCCGAATGCGCGGCGGGGGGTGTGGAGCGCTGGCAGCCCTGCAACGTCAAAAACATCGCCTTTTCGGCTGCGAGCGCCGATGGGACGGGCACAGATAGCTATCAAATCGATAGCAGCAGAGGGCGCATCGAGGCGCGCAGCCTGGTGGTGGCGACCGGCGGGCTGTCGATCCCGAAGATCGGTGCGACCGACTTCGGCTACCGGCTTGCCCAGCAGTTCGGCATTCCGCTGGTGGAGCGGCGCCCGGGCCTGGTGCCGCTCACCTTCGACGCAGACGCCTGGGCGCCCTACGCCCAGCTGTCGGGCCTGGCCCTGCCCGTGGAGATCAGCACGGACGCGCCCGACCCATCCCACGCTCCGCCGGCAGGCGGGTCGCCGCCCGTCGAGGGGGCGGGTTCTTCTGCAGGGCGGCACAGCGGCAGAAAGAAGGCGCGCACCGTCTTCCTCGAAGACCTGCTCTTCACCCACCGCGGCCTGTCGGGCCCGGCGGTGCTGCAGATCTCCAGCTACTGGCAGCCGGGCACGCCGCTCGCCATCGACCTGGCGCCGGGCGTCGATCTGCCCGAGGCCTTGTCGGCCGGCAAGGCCCGCTCGAAGAAGCTCATCGCCAACGAGCTGGCGACGCTGGTGCCCAGCCGGCTGGCCGACACCTGGGCACAGCAGAGCCCGGACTGGCAGCGGCCCATCAACGAGGCCGCCGACAAGGCCCTGGCGCGCCTGGCCGAGCAACTGGCACGCTGGCAGCTGACCCCCACCGGCACCGAGGGCTACAAGAAGGCCGAGGTGACGCTGGGCGGCGTCGACACCCGCGCGCTGTCGCAGCAGACGATGGAAGCCAAGGCGCAGCCGGGCCTTTACTTCATCGGCGAGGTGGTGGACATCACCGGCTGGCTGGGCGGCTACAACTTCCAGTGGGCCTGGGCCAGCGCCTACGCCTGCGCGCAGGCGCTGCCCGGCGCCTGAGCCCGGGGCGCGGCGGCGGGCTCCCGAACCCAATCCCTGGCCTGCACCTTGCGCCAACGCCGGCGCGTGCTGTTCCGAGGACCCTCCCTTGGATCCCTCGACGGGACGGCTCAGTCCACCAGCGCGGCGGAATGCGGCGCGCGTGTCGCCACCCATTCGGCCAGCGCTGCCACCGGCAGGGCGCGGCTGAAATGAAAGCCCTGCAGTTCATCGCAGTCGAGCGCGTCCAGCACCTGCACGGTGGCCTGGTCCTCCACCCCCTCGGCCACCACCTTCAGCCCTAGGGTGTGGCCCAGCGCGATCACCGCGCGCGTGATGGCCAGGTCGGCTGGACTGGTGAGCATGTCGCCGATGAACGATTTGTCCACCTTCAGCTTGTCGATGTCGAAGCGCTTGAGGTAGGCCAGGCTGGAATAGCCGGTGCCGAAGTCGTCGATGGACAGCTGCACGCCCAGCGCCTTCAGCGCGGCCAGCTGCTGCTGGGCGGCGTCGGCACGCTCCATCAGCTGTGATTCGGTGAGCTCCAGCTCCAGCTGGTGGGCAGGCATGGCGCAGCGGGCCAGCAGCCGGCGCAGATCGGGCACCAGCTGCGGATCTGCCAGCTGGGCGGCCGACAGGTTCACCGACACCGGCAGGCCGCCGAGCCCCACGCCTCCGGCGTCCTCCTCGCGCCAGCGCACCCACTGCGCGCATGCCTGCTCGATCACCCAGCTGCCGATGGACCGGATCAGTCCCGACTCTTCGGCGATCGGGATGAATTCGCCCGGCAGCACCTGGCCCAGCACGGGATGGTTCCAGCGCAGCAGCGCCTCCAGCCCCGTCAGCCGGCTGCTGCGCGTGTCCACCCGCGGCTGGTAGTGCAGCTCCAGCTCGCCGCGTTCGAGCGCGCGGCGCAGCTGCTGCTCCATCGCCTGGCGGGCCTGCACGCGCTGGTCGGTTTCCAGCGAATAGAGCCGCGCCATGTCGCGGCCCGTGGTCTTGGCCTCGTACATGGCGGCATCGGCGCGGCGCATCAGCTCGTCGATGTCGGTGCCGTCTTCCGGGTAGACCGCGATGCCGACGCTGCACGAGACGTTCAGCTCGTGCTCCTGCACCGGGTGGCTCTGGCGGATGGCCGGAATCAGCCGCTGCTCCACCAGCTGCAGCACGTCCTGCGGGCCCTGCACGTTCGGCATCACGATCACGAACTCGTCGCCGCCCAGCCGGCTGACGGTGTCGCCTTGCCGCACAGCCTGCGTGAGCCGCGCGGCCACCGAGCGCAGCAGCCCATCGCCGACGTGATGCCCCAGCGTGTCATTGATCGCCTTGAAGCGGTCGAGGTCGATGAACAGCACGGCCACGCGCTGGCGGGCCAGCGAGGCCTGCGCCAGGGCGGCCTCGAGCCGCTGCACGCAGAGCGAACGGTTGGGCAGCTCCGTCAGCACGTCGTGGTGGGCCAGGAACTGGATCCGCTCTTCGCTGCGCTTGCGGTCGGTGATGTCGAGGGCGATGCCGATGTGGTTGGCCACCGCCCCGCCCTTGCCGCCTTCGCGCACGGCCGACACCATGAGCCATGCCGGATAGGTGTCGCCCGAGCGGCGGCGCAGGCGCACCTCTCCCTGCCACGACTCCTTTTCCTGCAGCGTGCGCGCGATGGCGGCGCCCAGCGGCGGGTCGCGCGCGTCGTCCTCCATCAGGAAGCTGAGGTTCTCGCCGATGACCTCGTAGAAGTCGTAGTGGGTGCTGCGGCAGAACGCCTTGTTCACACTCACGATCTGCTGCTCGGCCGTCATGATGATGATGCCTTCCGACGAGGCCTCGAACACCTTGGCCCACAGCTCGAGCCGCTGCTCCATCACTTTCAGCACGTTGATCGGCGTGAAGGCGGTGAGCATCGCGTCGCGGCCCTGGAATCGCAGGCAGCGCGCCGAGAGAACGGCCCAGAGCGGCTCGGCGCTGCCCTTCCAGCGCACCTCGAATTCGTCCACCACGCCCTGGTCGGCCAGCCGCTGGAAGAAGCGCGCGCGCACGCCGGGCTCCAGGCCGCGGCGCCAGGGGTCGCGCACGGTGCCGTCGAGCCACAGCGCGGCGGGCGCGTTGGCGTGCAGCACTTCGTGTTCAGGCACCGAGGTAACGACCATCGGGATCGGGAAGGCCTCGACCAGTTCGCGCTGCGCCTCGGCGGCGCGGGCGCTGGCGGCCAGCTCCTGCTGCAGCAGGCGTTCGCGGTCGAGCTGCTCCAGCATGCCGTTGAAAGCGGTGACCAGACGGCCGATCTCGTCGCGGCTCGTCCAGTGCGCGCGCAGGGTGTGGTCGCCGCTGCGGCGCACCTCGTCGGCCACCCGCGCCAGCTGTTGCAGCGGCTTCGCGATCTGCCGCGCCACCAGCGTGACCAGGCTGAGGATGCAGCCCAGCAGCAGCACGGCCGTGCCCAGGTGCAGCCACATGCGCGCGAAGAGGTCGTCCACCCGCGCGTAGAGCAGCTGGTCGAGCTGCAGCGTGCCTTGCTCCCAGGCGGTCTGCAGGTTCAGCTGCAAAGCGCGCTGCCGGTCGGGCAGCTCGGCCAGGGCCGTGCGCGTCTCGCCCTGCGCAATGGCCTGCAGGAGCGCCTGGAAGTCCGCCCCGGCATCTTTCAGCGCTCCACGCTGCTGCGTGAGCGCCGCCCGCATCGCGGGCGAACCGGCGATGAAGGCCTGGTTGTAGTCCGAGTCGATGCCCAGCATGACGGCGTCGAGCCGCCCGGCCAGGGTCAGCAGTTCGGCGGACCGGTGCCCGCCCTGCCGGCTGGGGGCGGCGGTCAGGAAGTTCACCGTGTCGTGCGTGACCTGCAGCAGCTCGGGAAAGCGCAGCAGCACCAGCGACATCACGTAGTAGCTGTCCAGATCGGGGTCGAGGATCAGGTTGGACTGGTTGCCCACCGTGGTCAGCAACTCGCGCCCTTCGCGCAGGAGTTCGCCACGGATCGCCGCCTGCGGCTCAGGCCGCGACGGTTCGGGCGCAGCGGCTGGCGGGGCGGCGGCACCCGCATCGACGGACCGGCGCAGCAGCGCCTCGAATCGCGCGGCGGGCTCGGCAGTCTTCAGCCGGTCGTCGTGCGCGGCGCGGGCCTCGACCAGCCGGTCGAGCACCAGCGTCGGCGGCGTGCCGTCGCCCGGCGCGAAGACGCCCATCAACGCGTCGCGCACGACGGAGGCGTAGGCCGTGCCGACGATTTCCTTGCGCGCGAAGTCGATCGCCAGGAATTTTTCATGGATGAGAATGCTCGAGACATAGATCACCGCCGTGAGGTCGAGCAGGTAGATGAGCATGAGCTTGCGGCCCACGCTGAGCCGGCCCAGCCAGCCGGAAACGCGTTGCATCAAAGACATGGGAAGGGAGCGCCGCCAGGCCGAGCCCGCGCGGAATGCGCGGAAAAACAGCGGACGGCAGGCGGCTCTTGGCCGTAACGCCTTGAAGCAAATTTCAAGCCGACCTGGGAAAGCCGGCCGTTTTGGACGCCTGCGCCGTGGCTGCTGCCCGAACCGCCGCGCGTGCCGCTATAATCTCCGGCTTTGCTGGCAAACCCCGTCGGCCAATACTAGTTATAGACGGGGAATTTCGCCGCGTACGGCTCTCAGGCCCGATCTCCTGGAAACCCTCTGCCGGCACACTTTGGAAATATTGAGCTGATGACCACCATTCGCGTTAAAGAGAACGAACCCTTCGACGTGGCGCTGCGCCGCTTCAAGCGCACCATCGAAAAGCTGGGCCTGCTGACCGACCTGCGCGCCCGCGAGTTCTATGAAAAGCCCACCGCCGAGCGCAAGCGCAAGAAGGCAGCCGCCGTGAAGCGCCACTACAAGCGCGTTCGCAGCATGCAACTGCCCAAGAAGCTGTACTGATCCGTACCGCCGGCCTTCAAGCCGACAACCCGCGCTAGGGACGCCAAGCGCGGGTTTTTTCGTTGTGGGTCTGCAAAAAGCCTTCTCTGCGCCCCTGCGGCGCCGCGCCCGGCCACGAAGGCTTCGTGCCCCCCTTTTTCCGCCGTCACCCATTCATAGCCAAAGGAGCGCCGCCATGGGCCTCAAGGAACAGATCACCGAAGACATGAAGACCGCCATGCGCGCCAAGGACTCCGAGCGCCTCGGCACCATTCGCCTGCTGCAGGCGGCGATCAAGCAAAAGGAAGTGGACGAGCGCGTGGCGCTGGAAGACGATGCGGCCATCGTCGCCATCGTGGACAAGCTCATCAAGCAGCGCAAGGACTCCATCTCCGCATTCGAAGGTGCCGGCCGGCAAGACCTGGCCGACAAGGAAAAGTCGGAGCTGGTGGTGCTGCAGGCCTACCTGCCGGAACGCATGTCGGCAGAAGAAGTGACGGCTGCCGTCCAGGCCATCGTCGCCGAATTGGGCGCCGCCGGCCCGGGCGACATGGGCAAGGTGATGGGCGCGGTCAAGACGCGCCTGGCCGGCAAGGCCGACATGGGCCAGGTGTCCGCCGCCGTCAAGGCCGCGCTGGCAGGCTGAAGCAGCGCCCGCGCGGAGCCCTGTGCCCTGTGCCCTGTGCCCTGTGCCCTGAGCCGGCAACGGCCCGCCGGGCGGTCAGGCAGCGAGCAGGGGCTGGCGCCCTCCGAGGCCAAGCGGGCCCTGCGCCGCCCTGCCCTCCAGCGAGAACGCCCTCACGGAGGCGACCAGCCGCTCCGCCTGCAGCTTCAGGCTGTCAGCCGCTGCCGCCGCTTCCTCCACCAGCGACGCATTCTGCTGCGTCGCATGGTCGATCTGGCCGATCGCCTTGCCGACCTGGGACACGCCGACCGCCTGGTCCTGGCTCGCGGTGCTGATCTCACCCACCAGTTGCGCCAGCGATCCCACGGAACCCGCGACCGTGTTCATGGAGGCTCCAGCTTGCTGCGCCAGCCGGACGCCATCGTCCACGGCACCCACGCTGCTCTGGATCAGCTGCTTGATTTCGGTGGCGGCGCTGGCGCTGCGCTGGGCCAGATTGCGGACCTCGCTTGCCACCACCGCGAAGCCTTTGCCTTGTTCTCCGGCTCGCGCCGCCTCGACGGCGGCATTCAGCGCGAGCAGGTTGGTCTGGAACGCGATGCCGTCGATGACGTCCACGATGTCGGCGATCCGCTTCGAACCCCGGTCGATGGTGGCCATCGAATCCACGACATCCATCACCAGTCGGTTGCTCTTTTCGACGACATCCAGCGAATGCCTGGCCTGCACCGAAGCCTGCGCTGCGTTCTCCGCGTTCTGCTGAATCGTGCCTGCGATCTGGTCCATGGTCGCAGCGGTCTCCTCCAGAGCGCTGGCCTGCTCCTCGGTCCGGCGGCTCAGCTCGGCATTGCCGGCGGCGATTTCCGCCGACCCGCTCAAGATGGAGTCGGCCGCCGCGCGCACCTGGTAGACGGTCGCTGCGAGGCTTTTTTGCATGTGGACGAGCGACGCCAGAACGCTCGAAGGCAGGGCGGCGCCCGCACCTTGCACATCGCTCAGGTCGCCCGCCGCCACACCCTGCGCGATGCGGCTGAGGGCAGCGGGCTCGGAACCGAGCAAGGTGCTCAGCGACCGAATGATGGCCCAGCCGGACAGCAACGCCAGGGCAAGCGCCAGGGCGGCGCATCCGATCAGCAGGTCGCGGTGGAAGCCATATTGGCTCTGGGATTCCAGCACGCTCTTTTCGGAGCGCCGGGCGGTGTAGTCACGGTAGGCGTTGGTCGCTGCGATCAGCTCCACCAGAAGGGGCCGGCAGTCGTCCAGGATCTTCTGAGCCGCCTCTCCGGTGGCGCGGCGGTTGGCCAGTTCGGTGATCGACAGCGCGACCGGTCCGTAACGGCTTTCGACCTCGGCAATCGTGTCCGCCAAGCCCTTGGCTTCAGGCGTGCTGTCTTTCGCGTCGGCGATCAGGCCACGCAGGCGGGCAATGCGGTCTTGCACGTCCTGATGCGATTTCAGGATCTCGGCATATTCCGGCGCCGTGTCGTCTGCCGGCCGCAGCAAGGTCAGGTTTCTAGCGGCTATCGCTCTCCTGTCCACGGCGGTCCGGATCTGCTCCGCGAGCAACGCGCGGGCATTCACGCCGTTCACGTAGGTTGCGAAATTCTGGTCGGACCGCTGCAGCAGCGAGATCGCCAGCAGGGAGATGGCTGCCATCAGTAAGACCAGCAGCCCGAAGGCGAGAGTGAGCTGCTTCTTGACGGGCAGGGTGTTTTGCATGATCACTTACATCGGTAACAATTTGATAAGCAGCCTAGGGCGCCGCGTTGGACGGCGATGTAGGCAGCTTGCTCAACCCGAGTAGGAATTCGGCGAAACCCCGCAGGCACCACGGTCCGCCAGGACACTCGCGCGCCCGGCGGTCGGTGCTGGCACCTCGATGCAACTGCAGCCCGGCGCAGGAGGCTTCCCCCCGCCGGGGTCGCTCAATGGCTCAGGCCGCCACGGGCGCGGCCGGGTGCGGATGGGCCGCCATCAGCGCGTCGTCCCTTGCCTGCGCCCTCAAGGCAGCCGGACGCTGGAAATGCGGCATGGCGTAGGACTCGAAGACGGGCTTGCGCTCCAGCATCCCGACGCGCATGTAGAAGCCCAGCAATGCCGAGAGGTACAGATCGGCGACCGTGAAGCTCTCGCCCACCACGTACGCCTTGCCGGCCACGGCCTGCTCCAGCGTGCGCATCAGATCGGCCTCCTGGCCGTAGCCGGCCTCCACGGCGGGTGCCAGCGGGCCGTGCTTGCGCGCCGTCAGGAACGACTCGAGCGGGCCGGCTGCGAAAAAAAGCCAGCGGTAGCACAGGCCGCGCAATGCCGAGCCGGGTGGTGGCACCAGCGCCCGTTGCGGCGCCAGGTCGGCCAGATGCAGGCAGATCGCGGCGCCCTCGGTGATGGTCGCCCCACCGTGCCGCAGGGCCGGCACCTTGCCCATGGGATTGACGGCCAGATAGTCAGCAGACTTCATCGTGCTGCCATAGTCGAGCACCACTTCGGCGTAAGGCAGCCCGGTTTCCTCCAGCATCCAGCGGCTGACCCGGCCGCGCGACATGGGGTGGGTGTAGAAAATGAGAGATTCAGCGGATTCGACGGGTTCAGTGCGCATTGCAGGCTCCAGTGGGGAAAGAGCCTGCAGTCTGCGGGGCGCCACTGTCAGTTCCTGTCAGCAGCGCTGGAATGCGCGTCGGGTTGGCGCAGGCGCTCCCGCTGCCAGCGCCGCAGCAGCTGATGCCGCATGGCCGGATAGCGCACGCCGGTGTCCTCCAGCGACAGCACCCGGTCGGCCCGGAAGTGGCGGAAGTCCTGCCGCAGCTCGCACCAGCCCGCCAGCAGCCGCACGTCGGCCAGGAAGGCCATCGCGAACGGCCACACGGTGCGCTCCGTCACCGCGCCCTCGCCATCGGTGTAGCGCATGCGCACGGCATGGCCGGCGCGGACGGCGTGGCGCAAGGCCGTCAGCCAGGGCTCGGTAGGAGGGCCCGACCACTGCGGAGCGAACAAGCCGCTCGTTTCGACTTCGAGCCGCAGCAACGCAGGCAACGTGCCGGCGATGCGCTCCATCGCGTGGCCTGCGGCCCGGGCCAGTTCCGGGTCGGCATGCGCAGCCACCCAGCGCGCACCCAGCAACAGCGCCTCCAGCTCCTCGGCAGGAAACATCAAGGGCGGCAGCAGAAAGCCGGGGCGCAGCTGGTAGCCGACGCCCGCGTCGCCCGCCACGTCAGCGCCCTGCTGGCGCAGCACGGCGATGTCGCGGTAGAGCGTGCGCAAGCTCACCTCCAGGCGCTCTGCCAGTTGCGCTCCGGAAACGGGTTGGCGGCAGCGGCGCAACTCGTCGAGCAACTGCAGCAGGCGCGCTGACCGCACGGGGCGGCTCATGCGGCGTCTCCCGCGTCCCAGGTCTGGCGGTCGAAATGCGCCTGCAGGAACTCGACGCAGACGCGCACCTTGGCCGACCGCTCCAGCCGGGTCGGGTAGACGGCCCAGATGTTCGCCTCCTGGCGCCAGTCGGGCAGCAGCCGCACCAGGCGGCCGGAACGCAATTCGGCGCCCACGTCCCACAGGGAACGGAGCACGATGCCGCGCCCATCCACGGCCCACTGCACGGCCATCTCGCCGTTGTTGGCGGACAGCGGACCCCGCACCTTGACCGTCTCGTCCGAGGCGCCGCTGCGCAACCGCCAGACGCCGAAGGGGTGGTCCCGCTCCTTGATGACCAGGCAGTCGTGGCTGGCCAGATCGGCCACGCTGCGCGGCACGCCCTTGCGCGCCAGATAACCGGGTGCCGCGCACAGCACCCTCTGGTTATCGGCCAGGCGGCGCGCGATGAGGTGCGGTGCGATCTCGTCGCCCACGCGGATGTCGAGGTCGAAGCCCTCGCCCGCCACATCGACCAGCCGGTCGAACACCTCCAGCCGCACCTGCAGGCCCGGATGCCGCTCTGCCAGCTGCGACAGCACGGGCGCCACCACACGCCGCCCGAAGCCGAAGCTGCAGCTGACCTTCAGCAGGCCGCGCGGTTCACGCCGGGTCACAGCCACTTCCTGGAGCAACTGGTCCCAGTCGTCCAGGATGCGCTGCGCCCAGTGGAAGACGCGCTCGCCCTCTTCCGTCACCGCCACGCGGCGGGTGGTGCGATGCAGGAGCTTGACTGCCAATTCGTCTTCCAGCAGACGGATGCGCTTGCTCACGTACGCAGGCGAAGCGCCGAGTTCGGCGGCTGCTTCCGCGAAGCTGGCCCGCCGAACGACGGCGGTGAAGACCCGCAGGTCGTCGGTAGCAGGTGTTTTATGCACGAAGTGTGAACAATGGAACCACAGTGCGCGGATTGTATTGCGGGAGCGTTTTCCCAAGAATGGCCGTGTTCTTGCAGCAGCGGCGCTGGATGTTCGCCCTGCTGATCTCCCTTTTCCTCCCAGGAGTGCGACCATGTCCAGTCTTCCCACCACCTTCAAGATCGCCGTGTTGCCCGGTGACGGCATCGGCAAGGAAGTCATGCCCGAGGGCCTGCGCGCCATCCAGGCGGCTGCCGATCGCTTCGGTTTCCAGCTGCAGCTGCACACCTTCGAGTGGGCCAGCTGCGACTACTACGCCCAGCACGGCAAGATGATGCCGGACGACTGGAAGGCGCAGCTGTCGGGCATGGATGCGATCTTCTTCGGCGCCGTGGGCTGGCCGGCCACCGTCCC
The DNA here is from genome assembly GCF_001424265.1 of Acidovorax sp. Leaf160. Taxonomy (GTDB): domain Bacteria; phylum Pseudomonadota; class Gammaproteobacteria; order Burkholderiales; family Burkholderiaceae_C; genus Paracidovorax. The sequence goes on along the minus strand of NZ_LMOV01000016.1, from coordinate 6,075 downwards.
GGACCACGTCTCGCTCTGGGGTTCGCTGCTCAAGTTCCGCCGCGAATTCGATCAATACATCAACCTGCGCCCCGTGCGCCTGTTCGAGGGCGTGCCCTGCCCGCTGGCCGGCCGCAAGCCCGGCGACATCGACTACTACGTGGTGCGTGAGAACACCGAAGGCGAATACACCTCGCTCGGCGGCGTGATGTACGAAGGCACCGACCGCGAGATCGTGATTCAGGAATCCGTCTATTCGCGCCACGGTGCCAACCGCCTGCTGAAGTACGCATTCGACCTGGCCCAGAGCCGCCCGAAGAAGCACGTCACGCTGGCCACCAAGAGCAACGGCATCGCCATCAGCATGCCCTGGTGGGACAAGCGGGCCGACGAGGTGGCCCAGGACTACCCCGGCATCACGCTGGACAAGCAGCACATCGACATCCTCACCGCGCGCTTCGTGCTGCAGCCCGGCCGCTTCGACGTGGTGGCGGCCACCAACCTGTTCGGCGACATCCTCTCCGACCTGGGCCCGGCGACCACCGGCACCATCGGCCTGGCGCCCTCGGCCAACCTGAACCCCGAACGCAGCTTCCCCAGCCTGTTCGAGCCGGTGCATGGCTCGGCGCCGGACATCTACGGCAAGAACATCGCCAACCCCATCGCCATGGTGTGGTCGGGCGCACTGATGCTGGACTTCCTGACCCGGGGCCAGGGCGCCGGGCGGCAGGCGCACGATGCCATCGTCGCGGCCATCGAAGAGGTCATCAAGTCGGGCCCGAAGACGCCGGACCTGGGCGGCACCGCCAACACCACCGAGGTGGGCCAAGCCATCGCCGCGGCCATCGCCAAGGGGTGAGCTTCCAGGGTGGCGCGGGCTGCCCGGCTTCGGACGCGTACACGGCCGTATCGATAAACTCAGCGGCCTCACCACACGACTTCCGCCCGGCATGCCCCTGACCGCCTTGTCGCGCCCCCTGCGCGTTCTCAGCCTCCTGAGCGCAGCCGCATTGGCTGGCTGCGGCAGCGCGCCGCCCACGGGCACATCCGCCGCAACCGCCGCAGCCGCAGCGCCGCAGCTGGCGGCCCAGCCGTCCACGGCGCCCATCAGGATCGGCATCGCCCTGGGCGGCGGCGCGGCCAAGGGCTTCGCGCACATCGGCGTCATCAAGATGCTGGAGGCCAACGGCCTCGCCCCCGCCGTGGTGTCGGGCACCAGCGCCGGCAGCGTGGTGGGCGCGCTCTACGCGGCCGGCCTGAACGCATTCGAGCTGCAGGAAAAGGCGGTTGCGCTGGATGAGGCCAGCATCCGCGACCTGCAGTTGTCGTCCGGCGGGCTGGTGCTGGGGCAAAAGCTCGAGGACTACGTCAATGCGCAAGTGCGCAACCAGCCGCTCGACAAGCTCGCCAAGCCCTTCGTGGCCGTCGCAACGCGGCTGGAAGACGGCGAGCGCACGGTGTTCGCCCGCGGCAACACGGGCCAGGCGGTGCGCGCTTCCAGCAGCGTGCCGGGGGTGTTCCAGCCGGTGACCATCGGCAAATACCATTTCGTGGACGGCGGCATCGTCAGCCCGGTGCCGGTCGATGCGGCCCGGCAGCTGGGCGCCGACATCGTCGTGGCCGTGGACATCTCCAACAAGGCCCGTGGGCAGACGCCTGCCGGCATGCTGGGCACCCTGGGCCAGTCCATCGCCATCATGGGCCAGAAGCTGGGCCAGGCCGAGCTGGCGCGGGCCGATGTCATCGTGCGACCGCAGGTGCTCGACATCGGCGCGGCCGACTTCACGCAGCGTGCCAGCGCCATTCTCGAGGGCGAGAAAGCCGCACTGGCCGCCATGCCGCAGATCCGCGAGCGCGTCGCGCAATGGCAGGCCGCACGTGATCGAGCCACCCGCCTGGCACAGCAGCAGGCGGCGCAGGCGCAGCACCAGGCGTGCCTGGAGCAGCGATCACGGTTGCAGAAACTCGCCGGCATGGCGGGCTGGGATGACGCCTGCCCCGCCCCGTGAAGGCTCCGCCCACCCTTTGTGCGAGCCCATGACGAGGGAGCTGCGCGGCGGGACGGCAGGCGAGCGCTGCGAAGTCGATCCAGCAAGCCCCGCCGTCAGCCAGGCCTGACGCGCACCTGCTTCGCCACGCCCCTCAGGCATTCCAGCAGCGCCTGCGTCACCGGCGTGTCATCCCGACCGCGCATGCGGATGATCCCCACCGGCGGCAGGTCCACCGGCACCGGAAGTTTCAGCACCGCCACCATGCCCTGCTGGGCGCAGTGACGCGCGACGGCCTGCGCCATGAAAGCCACGGCCCCGCGCTGCTGCACGAAAGTGATCTGGGAGAGGAACGAGGCCGACTCGACGATGTCGGCCGGTGGGTGCAGGCCGTGGGCGAAGAACTGCTGTTCGAGCTTCACGCGCAGTGAAGCCCAGGGCGGCGGCAGCACGCAGGGCTGGGCGGCGATGTCGGACCAGCGGGGCTGGCGCTTGCGGGCCAGCGGATGGCCAGGGCGCACGACGGCGACCATGGGATCGTCGTAGAGCGCCTCGGTTTCCAGGTCGGGCGAGGCGTAGCCGGGCTCCAGCCGGCCGACGAACAGGTCCAGCTCGCCCAGCCGCAACCGGGGCAGCAGGCGCGTGAGGTCGCCCTCCTCGATCAGCACGGTGGCATAGGGCGAGCGTGCCTTGAACGCCTCCACGGCCTGGGTGAGCAGCACCGGTGTGGCCGCCACCATCGCTCCAACGCTGGTGCGCCCGCGCGCGCCGCTGGCTTCGGCGGCGATCTCGTCGCGCGTGCGCTCGTAGCCCGCCAGCACCGAGCGCGCGAAACGCACCACGCTCGCGCCCGCCGCAGTGGGTTCGGTCCCGCGCGTGGAGCGTTCGAAGAGCAGCAGGCCGAACATGCGCTCGATCTCGGCCAGCGTCTTGGAGACGGCGGGCTGGGTGACGGAGAGAAACTCCGCCGCGCGGCCGACGTGGCGGAACTGGTCGAGCGCCACCAGCATCTGCAGATGCCGCAGCTTGAGGTTGGAGCGCAGCACACGATCGATCTGGGCCATGGCGGGTCATTCCCTGGAGGTGATGAAGAGAGTCCATATTTTCATTGGATCGGCATGAGATGCTTCTGAACAATGGCGGCTGCATCCCCCACGACAAGAAACAGGAGACAAATCCATGCAGACCCCACGCTGCGGCCGGCGCCAGTTCGTTCTGGGCGCGCTCGGCACCGCCACGCTCGCCCTCGCCTCCGCGCCCGCACGCCTGCTCGCTCAGGGCACCTACCCGGAACGCCCGATCACCTTCATCTGCCCCTGGCCCGCCGGAGGCACGGCTGACCAGTCGATGCGCACGCTGTGCACGCTGGCCGGCCGCGTGCTCGGCCAGCCGATCGCGGTGGAGAACCGCGCGGGGGCCTCCGGCATGATCGGATCGAAGGCCCTGGCGGGCGCGAAGCCGGACGGCTACACGATCGGGCAGATCCCGATCTCGGTCACGCGGTTCTCGCAGCTGGGCACGCTGGCCGCCGACCCGCGCAAGGATTTCACCTACATCGCGCTCACGTCGGGCCAGACCTTCGGCATCGCGGTGCCGGCGAATTCGCCGTTCAAGACCCTCAAGGACTTCGTGGACTACGCGAAGGCGCATCCGGGCAAGGTGACCTACGCCCATGCCGGTGTCGGCGGTGCGACGCACGTGGGCATGGAGGAGTTTGCCAGCGTGGCGGGCATCCAGCTGAACCACGTGCCCTACAAGGGCGGCGCCGAAGCGCTGCAGGGCGTGCTGGGCGGCCACGTGGATGCGCTGGCGGATTCCAGCTCGTGGGCGCCGCATGTGGAAGCGGGCAAGCTGCGGCTGCTGGCCACCTGGGGCGAGCAACGCACCGCGCGCTTCAAGGACGTGCCGACGCTGCGCGAGCTGGGCTGGGACGTGGTGGTCGATGCGCCCAACGGCATCGGCGCACCGAAAGGGCTGGACCCGGCGGTGGCGGCGAAGCTGCGCGATGCCTTCCGCCAGGCAGTCGCCAGCCCGGAGTTCAAGGCCGTGGCCGACAGACTCGATGCGCCGCTGCTCTACCTGGACGGTCCCGACTACGAGAAGTACGTCAACACCGTCTACGCCAAGGAAACGGTGCTCATCGACAAGCTCAGGCTACGCGAGCTGATGAAGTCCTGATCACCCACGCACCGATGAAAGCCCCGCATGCCCAGCCTTGACAGTCCGCTGCTGCACCTGCACCCCCACGACAACGTGTTCGTCGCCAAGACGGCGCTGGCGCTGGGCCAGGAGATTCCCGAGCTGGGGGTGCGCACGCGCGCCCAGGTGCCACCCGGGCACAAGATCGCGGCGCGGCGCATCGCCCAGGGCGAGCAGGTGAAGAAGTACGACACGGTGATCGGCGTGGCGACGCGCGACCTGGAACCGGGCGACTACGTGCACAGCCACAACCTGGAACTGGTGGACTACTACCGCGACCCGGCCTTCGGCGCGGACGTGCGTCCCGTGGAGTACGTGCCCGAGGCCCAGCGCGCGACGTTCGAAGGCTTCGTGCGCGCGGACGGCAGCGTGGGCACGCGCAATTTCATCGGCATCCTCTCGTCGGTGAATTGCTCCGCCACGGTCATCAAGCAGATCGCCGCGTACTTCACGCCCGAGCGGCTGCGGGCCTTCCCGCACGTGGACGGCGTGGTGGCGTTCGCGCAGACCAGCGGCTGCGGCATGTCGTCGCCCAGCGAGCATTTCGACGTGCTGCGCCGCACGATCGCGGGCTATGCGCGGCACCCGAACCTGGCGGGCGTGCTGATCGTGGGCCTGGGCTGCGAGCGCAACCAGGTGGACGGCCTTGTGGAATCCCAGGGGCTGGAGCGCGGCCGGCTATTGCACACGCTGGTGATGCAGGACGTGGGCGGCACGCGCGCCACCATCGCTGCGGGCATCGCGGCCATCGAGGCGATGCTGCCCGCGGCCGACGCAGCGCGCCGCACTACGGTGCCGGCGAGCCACCTGAAGATCGGGCTCGAATGCGGTGGATCGGACGGCTTCTCGGGCATCACGGCCAACCCGGCGCTGGGCGCGGCCATGGACGTGCTGGTGCGCCACGGCGGCACCGCCATCCTGTCGGAAACACCGGAAATCCACGGCGTGGAGTTCATGCTCACCCGCCGTGCCATCACACCCGCCGTGGGCCAGAAGCTGCTGGACCGCCTGGCCTGGTGGGAGCGCTATACCGCCGGGCAGAACGCCCAGTTCAACGGCGTGGTGGGCCACGGCAACCAGGCCGGGGGGTTGGCCAACATCTTCGAGAAATCGCTGGGGTCTGCGATGAAGGGCGGCACCACGCCGCTGCGCGCCGTCTACGAATATGCCGAGCGCATCGACGAGAGCGGCTTCGTGTTCATGGATTCGCCGGGCTACGACCCGGTGGCCGCCACGGGCCAGATCGCGAGCGGTGCGCAGCTGATCTGCTTCACGACCGGGCGCGGCTCGATGTTCGGCAGCAAGCCGGCGCCGACGATCAAGCTGGCGAGCAACACGCCCATGTACCGCCGGCTGGAGGAAGACATGGACATCAACTGCGGCGTGATCCTGGACGGCGAGCTGACGGTGCCCGAGATGGGCGAGCGCATCTTCGCGCAGATCCTGCAGCATGCAAGCGGCGAGGCGACCAAGAGCGAGCTGCTGGGCCTGGGCGACCATGAGTTCGTGCCCTGGCACCTGGGCATCGTGAGTTGATTTTGCTATATAGATCATAGCTAAAGGCCCTTGCCATACAAGCCCAAACGGCCGATTTGACCTCAAACTCCCATGCCACAAACCCAGCCTCAACCCCTGCCCCTGACTCTCTCCCGCCCCGACCTCATCCGCAACGCCAACTTCATCGCCGGCCAGTGGGCGCCGGGCCCCGGCGCGCTGCTGCCCGTCACCAACCCGGCCACGGGCGAGGTCATCGCCTCCGTGCCTGACTCCGGCGCGCCCGAGGCGCTCGCCGCGCTGGAGGCCGCCCACTCCGCCTTCCCCGCCTGGCGCGCCGTGCCGGCCAAGCAGCGCGCGGCCATCGTCAAGCGCTGGAACGACCTGGTCGTCGCCCACACCGAAGACCTGGGCC
>NZ_LMOV01000015.1 GCF_001424265.1 Acidovorax sp. Leaf160 | reverse complement strand
ACCACGCGGTTCATCTCTTCAAGGAAGATCTCCTTGCGGGTCTTCTTGGGCAGGGGATCGAACCCCAGCATCTGCTGCTGCTTGTGCGTCATGCTCGCCATCTTGCCTGCGGCTCGCTTCACGCGCCAGTCAGCGGCGGGGTTTTGCAGACCTTCCCTAAGACTGGGACGAAACCCAGGACCAACTCATTGCCGGCCAACAAACTGCGTTGGGTGTGAGCATTCAGGGCATCAGCCTCGCGCAAATGGAAGCCCTCAAAACTCGGATGGAAGCCACCAAGCAGGAGCTGCAGCAAGCCCAGACCGCCCCGCAAGACCAACGGGCCACCATCCTGGCAGGCACGACGGGCGAGAACCTGACGGGCGACCTGCTCACCGCCACGGTCGGGGGCTACTTCGCCAGCCTGCAAAGCCACGGCGCCATTGCATCCAGCCAGGCCCAGACCTTTGACCTGCCCGCCCTCAGCTACGGTCTCTTCCACGCCCAGGTCAAGCCCAACAAGCTCTACGGTATAGTCGCCACCGGAATCAGCTTCCAGGGCCTGAACATGGACATCGGGCACCTGCGGCACATCCGCTGGGTGAAAGACGACAACCCCAGCTCCCCCATTAGCACCAAAGCAGAACTCACAACCAACGGCAGGCCCGCAGCGCAGAACACTGGATTGCCTACAACAAGATGCGAGAGCAGCGCGCCAGCGCCATGGAACACGCCGTGCCAGAGCAATACTGGGTGGACAAAACCCAGTGCCAGTACCAGGATGAGAACGGCTAGACACAGAATCCGGCCAAAGAGGATTGCAAGCAAGGCATCAGCGCAGTGAAGGCCATTGCCATCGCACAGAGCCAGGGGCAGAAGATCAACACCGTCAACGAAAACAACCGGGACACGGCTTTACCCCAGCTCACCGTAAGCGGAGCCGGGGAAGAGATCAGAAGCGCCATCCAGGCGGGCAAAGAGGTCACCTTCCATGAGCCTTGGCAGGCTTCATCGACGACCTGCTGCCCAGCAAGGACGCCAGGTGATGGTGCGCATCCTCGTGCTCAAGCTCCTGTACCGGTGTGGCCGGGGCGATCTGTACAACAGAGGCTCACTACAGCGACGTCCGCAACCGCCAGATCTCCGGGAACAGCACCACGTCCAGCATCTTGCGCAGGTAGCTCACCCCGCCCGTGCCGCCGGTGCCGCGTTTGAAACCGATCACGCGCTCCACGGTGGTCACGTGGCGGAAGCGCCAGAGGCGGAAGGCGTCCTCCAGGTCGGTGAGTTCCTCGCCCAGCTGGTAGAGGTCCCAGTGCGTCTGCGGGTCGCGGTATACGGTCAGCCAGGCCTGCTTGACGGCGTCGCTCTCCGCATACGCCTGCGTCCAGTCGCGCTCGGTGTGGCTGGCAGGCACCGCGATGCCGCGCCGGGCCAGCAGGCGCAGGGCCTCGTCGTAGAGCGAGGGCGCGGCGTAGGCGGCCTGCACCTGTTCCAGCAGGTCGCTGCGGTGCTCGTGGGGTTTGAGCATGGCGCGGTTCTTGTTGCCGAGCGAAAACTCGATGCTGCGGTATTGATAGCTCTGGAAGCCGCTCGACTGGCCCAGGTAGGGCCGCATGGCGCTGTATTCGGGCGGCGTCATGGTGGCCAGCACGTCCCAGGCGTGCACCAGCTGTTCCATGATCTTGGAGACACGTGCCAGCATCTTGAAGGCCGGCTGCAGCTCGTCGCGCGCCACGTGGGCGATGGCCGCGCGCAGCTCGTGCAGCATGAGCTTCATCCAGAGTTCGCTGGTCTGGTGCTGCACGATGAAGAGCAGCTCGTCGTGCGCGGGCGAGAGCGGCTTTTGCGCGGTGAGGATGGCGTCGAGCTGCAGGTAGTCGCCATAGCTCATGCTGCGGCTGAAGTCGAGCTGGGCGCGTTCCTCGTGCACCACCGATTCCGGCGAGCCGGCAGGCGGGAGTGGCGCGGCAGTGGCCGAGGCGGCCGATGCGGCAGGGGTGGGGGCGTGCGGGTACATGCTCAGGTCACCGCATGCTGGCGGTTGAATTCGGGGCGCTGCCATTCGGCCGTCTCCAGCACCTGGCGCAGGTGCTCGACCGCATTCCACACGTCCTCGAAGCCGATGTAGAGCGGCGTGAAGCCGAAGCGCAGGATGTCCTTGTGCCGCCCGGCGCCGCCATCGCTGTCGCCCTTGCGAAAATCGCCAATCACCTTGCGGGCGATCAGCGCCTGCACGATGGCATAGGCACCGGTGTCGCGCGCCAGGCACACCTGCGATCCGCGGGTGGCGTGCTCTCGCGGGGTGGCCAGCTCCAGCCCGTGGCCGCCGCAGCGCTCCTCCACCAGCGCGATGAACAGGTCGGTCAGCGCCAGCGACTTGGCGCGCAGCGCGGCCATGCCGCCCAGGCTCTGCGCCGCCGTGAACACATCCAGCCCGCACTGCAGGGCCGACAGGCTGATGATGGGCTGCGTGCCGCAGAGGTAACGCGCCACGCCGGGAGCGGGCTGGTAGTCGGGCGTGAACTGGAACGGCGCCGCATGGCCCCACCAGCCCGACAGCGGCTGCCAGAAGCGTTCGGCATGGCGCGGGTGCACCCAGACGAAGGCTGGGGCACCCGGGCCGCCGTTGAGGTACTTATAGCCGCAGCCGATGGAAAAGTCGGCGCCTGCGCCGTTCAGGTCGACCGGCACCGCGCCGGCGCTGTGCGCCAGGTCCCAGACGCACAGAATGCCGGCCGCATGGGCCTGTGCGGTGACGGCCGCCATGTCGTGCATGGCGCCCGTGCGGTAGTTGACATGGGTCAGCATCAGCACCGCCACCTCTGGGGTCAGCGCGGCGCCGATCTGCTCGGGTTCCACCAGCACCAGCTCCAGCCCGCGCTCCTTGCACAGGCCTTCGGCGATGTAGAGGTCGGTGGGGAAGTTGCTGCGCTCGCTGACGATGCGACGGCGACCGGGCGCGTCGGCGCGGGCGATGTTCAGCGCGGCGGAGAGCACCTTGTAGAGGTTGATCGACGTGCTGTCGGTGCAAACCACCTCGCCCGCCCGCGCGCCGATGAGCGGCGCCAGCTGATCGCCCAGCCGCTGGGGCAGGTCGAACCAGCTGGCGCTGTTCCACGACTGGATCAGGTCCTGGCCCCATTCGCGCGTGACCACGTCGGCGATGCGGCCAGCCGCGGCGCGGGGCAGCACGCCCAGCGAATTGCCGTCCAGGTAGATGACGCCGGGCGGCAGCGTGAAGTGGTCGCGCAGGCCGCGCAGCGGGTCGGCGTCGTCGCGTGCCTGGCAGGCCTGCAGGGTGATGGGTTCGGTCATGGTGATTTCTCTTTTGCTATTGATTTTGTAGCTGTCTGCGCTAGTCAATCAAGCGCTGCAGGCATAAATGATTCGGAAGGTTAAGGCAGACCCTCAGCCCAGCGACCGCAGCACGGCGCGCACCGGCGAGGCGTCGGCGGTGGTCAGCTTCAAGGGCAGGGCGATGAGTTCGTAGTCGCCCTCGGGCACGTCGTCGAGCACCAGGTTCTCCAGCACGCGCAGCCCCCTGCGGCGAATCACCTGGTGGCTGGGGAGCTGCTTGCTGTCGGCCGGGTCGATGCTGGCCGTGTCGATGCCGACCAGCACCACGCCTTCATCGGCCAAGCGTTCGATGGTGGCGGGCGCAAAGGCCGCCAGCTGCCCGTCCCAGCGGTCCACCGGCATGCGTTCGTAGGTGCGCACCAGCACGCGGGGCGGAAAGCGCGCTTCGCCGGTGCGCCCGGGCTGCACCGCGTGGGCGATGTGGTCCCAGGTGATGAGCGGCCCCTGGCCGATGGCGTGGATCACGCGGCAGAGCCCGATGAACGCATCGAGCGGCACGGCACCGATGGCCTCGCCCCCGGCGTCGTAGTGCAGCGGCGCGTCGGCATGCGTGCCCACATGCGGCGACAGCGTGATGGCGCTCACGTTCACCGGGCAGCCGGGGCCGATGGTGGCGCACCACTGCTGCGTGTAGGCCGTGTCGCCGGGGAAGACCGGGGCGGCGCTGTGGACGGGGGCGGAGATGTCCCAGAGGCGGGATGGTGGTGGCAAGGTCATGCGGCAGGCTTTCGCAGCGGAGCGAGCGTGTCGGCGGCTGGGCGATGGCGGTATTTCAGCGCATACACCACCGACAGCACGGCCAGGAAGGGAATGCCCGTCAGCAGCGTGAGCCGGAATGCGGGCGTGAACAAGGTGGTCAGCATGGCGGCCAGCATCAGGCCAGCGCCCAGCAGCGTCAGTGCCGGAAATCCCCACATGCGGAACACCAGCCGCTGCCCGCCTTCGCGGTTCCACCGCCGGCGGAAGAAGAGATGCGTCACGAAGATCATGAACCACGTGAACATGGCGCCGAACATGGAGACGGCAATCATCCACATGAAGGATTCCTCAGGCCTCCAGAGGTTCAGGCCCGTCGCCAGCGCGATGCCCGCGCACGACAGCACCAGCGCCGGCAGCGGCACACCGCGCGCGTCCAGGCGCCCCAGTGCGGTGGGCGCATGGCCGGCGCGCGAGAGGCTGAACATCATGCGTGTGGTGATGTAGAGCTGGCTGTTCATGGCCGAGAGCGCCGCCACCAGCACGACGAAGTTGATGACGCCGGCAGCGCCTGGAATGCCGATGATCTCCATCACCGCGACGAACGGGCTCTTGTCGGTGCCCGCCTGCTGCCAGGGCACGATGGCCAGCATCAGCGTGATGGTGAGCAGGTAGAACACCACGAGCCGCACCATGGTCGAGCGGAAGGCGCTGGTGATGGCGCGTTGCGGGTCGCGCGCTTCGCCAGCCGCGACGGCGATCATCTCGATGCTGAGATAGCTGAAGATGGCGATGATGACCGCCGTCCAGGTGCCCCAGAGGCCCTTGGGGAAGAAGCCGCCATCCGCCACGTACAGATGAAAGCCGACGCCCGGCTGGCGCGCGCCGAACACCACGAAGGAGCCTATCAGGATGAAGGCCACGATCGCCGCCACCTTGATCGCCGAGAAGCCGTACTCGACGGCCCCGAAGGTTTTCACGCTCGTCGCGTTCACGCCCACCAGCACCGCCGAGAAGACCAGCACCCAGATCCAGCGCGGCACTTCGGGAAACCAGTAGCCCATGTAGACGCCCACGGCAGTCACCTCGGTTCCCACCGCCAGCACGATGGCCGCCCAGTAGGCATAGCGGACCAGAAAGCCTGCCCAGGGTGCGATGTAGTGCTCGGCATAGGCGCCGAACGAGCCCGAAGTGGGATGGGCCACGGTCATCTCGGCCAGGCAGCCGATCAGCAGCAGGGATATGAGCGCGCCGATCGCGTAGCTCACCAGCACGCTGGGCCCGGCGAAGCTGATGGCGAAGCCGCTGCCCAGAAAGAGCCCGGTACCGATCGCCCCGCCTATGGCGATCATGCCCATCTGGGCGGCGCTCAGATGGCGATGCAGGCCTTGCTCACGTTGAACGATGTCATCGAATGCCATGGTGGTCCCTGGTGGTGGAGTGGTGTGTTCGGCGCGCCATGCTATGCAAGAGCATGCTTCAAAGACCGCTGGTTATCCCTCGATTGCGACTAAATTGAATAAACCATTCTGAAAATGCCAAAAGGAGAAAAAATCATGCACGCAGATCTCGATAGAACCGATCGGCAACTCGTCCAGGCGCTGCAGGACAACGCGCGCCTCACCTCGGCAGAGCTGGCGCAGATGGCGCACCTGTCGCAGTCGCCCTGCTGGCGGCGCGTGCGCAGACTGGAGACGGAAGGCGTCATCAGCGGCTACCACGCGGCGCTGGACCGCCGTGCGCTGGGCTGGGGCGTACTGGCTTTTGTGATGGTGGGCATAGACCACCAGACCGAAAGCCTGTCGGTCGCCTTCGAGGAAGCGGTCTGCGCCATTCCCGAGGTCGTGATGTTCCACGGCATCTCCGGCCCCGAGGACTTCATGCTCGTCGTGGTGGCGAAAGACTTGGACGACTATTCCGCGCTGCTGCAGCGACGGCTGCACCGCCTGCCTGGCGTGCGCCATGTGCACACCTATTTTTCGCTACAGGAATTCAAGGGCCAGGTAGGCGGGCTGCCAGTGCCCGCACCGCATACCTTGCGCGATCAGGCCAGCGTGGCTGCGTCGCCTTCCAGCGGCGGCAGCTGATGGCGCCGGCGCGCGCGCTGGCAGGCCTCGCTGCCGGCGGCGAACTCGCGGCAGGGCGAGGGGCGCCACTCGTAGATGCCGCAAGCGGCCCGCGTGCCGATGCGGCCCGTCAGCGCCGCGCAGCGCGGCTGGGCATGGTCGGTGCCGCGCATGCGGGCCGTGTGATCGGTCACCTCCACCGCCAAGCCATCAGGCACGTCGCCGCCGCCAGCCTGCGTTTCATGCACCGAGAAATCGACGCGGAAGCTGGCGCAGCAGGCGCCGCAGGACAGGCAGGGATGCTGGGGCGGGGCGGTGGTCACGGTCGGTGCGGAGGTCTGGCGGGCCGGATCGGCGGGGCTGCAGCATAAGCCAGCCGGCGACCCGCGATGACCCATGTCAGCGGTCGGCCTTCGCTGCGCCGTAAAATGAGAATTAATATCATTTCAAACAGGTTCCCATGACAACCTCCCAGGACGGCCTTTCGGCCCCCCTGGCGCCGGCCGCCGCATGCGCGCCGTCCGTCGGACTCGATACGCTTGCGCGCCAGACGCCCGCCGTCGTCACCGGCCTGCGCACGGCCAGCGACGCCACCCAGCGCGACATGGTGCTGCGCCTGATGGAGATCGGCTTCCTGCCCGGAGAGCCCGTGCGCGTGGTGGCCAGCGGCCTGCCCGGCGGCGACCCCATCGCCGTGCGCGTGGGCCAGGCCACGTTCGCCCTGCGCCGCCATGAGGCCGCCCTGGTGCAGGTGCGGCCCGAAGGAGCCCGCGCATGAATACAGCCAACACGGCCAACACTGCCACCACGGCCACCACGGCCACCACGGCAGACACGACTGGCACGACTGGCACGGCGCGCACCTCAGCGCCGCCGCCCTCCGGTCAGCCGCTGCGCATCGCACTGCTGGGCAACCCCAACTGCGGCAAGACGGCGCTGTTCAACCTGCTGACCGGCGCCCGCCAGAAGGTCGCCAACTACGCGGGCGTGACCGTCGAGCGCAAGGAAGGCTCGCTCGTCACCGGCAGCGGCCGGCGCGTGCGCGTGCTCGACCTTCCTGGTGCCTACAGCCTGCATGCCCAGAGCGCGGACGAGGCCGTCACGCGCGACATCGTCACCGGCCGCCGCGCGGGCGAGCCCGCTCCCGAGCTGCTGGTCTGCGTGACCGATGCCACCCACCTTCGGCTGAACCTGCGACTGGTGCTGGAGGCGCGCTCCCTCGGCTTGCCGATGGTGCTGGTGCTGAACATGACCGACATGGCCGAACGCCAGGGCATCGCCATCGACCGCGACATGCTGGCGCGCGAGCTGGGGATGCCGGTGATCGCCACCGTTGGCGTGAAGAGCGGCGGGGCGCATGAGCTCGTGCGCTGGCTGGACACCGTGCAGCCGGCCCTGCTGGCCTCGCTGGCCCCGCGCGCTGCGGCATCCACGCTGGCCGGGGCCGATCCGCAGCAGCAGGTGCTGCAGCTGCACCAGGAAGTGCGCCGCGTGATGGACCTGGCGGTGCGCGAGCCGCAGACCAGCCTGCGCCGCGACGACCGCATCGACGCGGTGGTGCTGCACCCGGTCTGGGGCCTGCTGCTGCTGGCCGGCACCCTGTTCCTGATGTTCCAGGCGGTGTTCAGCTGGGCCGCCACGCCCATGGACTGGATCAAGGCCGCGACCGAAGCGGCGGCCGCGACGGTGAACGGCGCGATGGCCGAGGGCCCGCTGCGCAGCCTGCTGACGGACGGCGTCATCGCCGGCGCGGGCGGCGTGATCGTCTTCCTGCCGCAGATCCTGATCCTGTTCTTTTTCATCCTGGTGCTGGAAGACTCGGGCTACCTGCCGCGCGCGGCCTTTCTGCTCGACCGCGTCATGGGAACGGTGGGCCTGTCGGGCCGCTCGTTCATCCCGCTGCTCTCCAGCTTTGCCTGCGCCATTCCCGGCATCATGGCCACGCGGTCGATTCCGCACTGGCGCGACCGGCTGGTGACGATCATGATCGCGCCGCTCATGACCTGCTCGGCCCGCCTGCCGGTCTATGCGCTGCTGATCGCAGCCTTCATTCCGGAGCAGACGGTGGCCGGCTTCTTCAACCTGCAGGGCCTGGTGCTGTTCGCGCTGTACGTGGGCGGCATCGTGAGCGCCATGGGCGTGGCGTGGGTGGCCAAGCTGCTGCGCAGCGGCGGCGGCGTCACCCCGCTGCTGATGGAGCTGCCCACCTACCGCTGGCCCAGCGCACGCGGCCTGGCCATCGGCCTCTGGGAGCGCGCGCTGATCTTCCTGCGCCGCGTGGGCGGCATCATCCTGGCGGTCACGGTGCTGCTGTGGTTCCTGTCCTCGTTCCCGGGCGCGCCCGAGGGCGCCACCGGGCCGGCCATCGAGTACAGCTTCGCGGGCACCATCGGCCGCGCGCTCGAAGTGATCTTCGCGCCCATCGGCTTCAACTGGCAGATCTCCATCGCGCTGGTGCCGGGCATGGCGGCACGCGAAGTGGCGGTGGGGGCGCTGGGCACCGTCTATGCGCTGTCGGCCACCGGCGAGGAAACCGCCGCGCAGCTGGGCCCGCTGATCGCGCAGAGCTGGTCGCTGGCCACGGCGCTGTCGCTGCTGGTGTGGTTCATCTTCGCGCCCCAGTGCATCTCCACCATCGCCGCCGTGCGTCGGGAGACCAACAGCTGGCGCTGGCCGCTGGTCATGACGTCATATCTTTTCGGGCTGGCGTACCTGGCCAGCTTCATCACCTACCGCGTGGCGCTGGCGTTCGGCGCCGGAGGATGAACCCATGGCGCAGAACCTCATCGTCGGGCTGATCGTGGCGGTGGCCGCGCTGTACGTGCTGTGGCGCTACCTGCCACAGCGCTGGCGCGGCCGGCTGGGGCGCGTGCATGCCAGCCTCGCGAAGTCGCCCGGATGCGGCAGTGGCAGCGACGGCGCATGCGCGAGCTGTGGTTCGTGCGGCAGCGCGGGCGGTGCGCCGCTGCCCGATACCAGGGAAAAGCCGGTGGCGATGCCGTCGTCCCACCGGTCAGGAGGTTGAATGCCTCCCCGATCGCTATGTAATCCATAGCTCATTGCGCCGAGGGATCGAGCGCGGCAGCCCAGGGGCTCCCAGGCTGCGGCCGGCGGAACGGCGAAGGCCGTGCGACGGTCTCAGGTCGAACGGCTCCCCCCTTGGGGCGGGTAGGTCATGCCACCCGGCCGAGCAGCAGGTACTCCATGAGTGCCTTCTGCGCATGCATGCGATTCTCGGCCTCGTCCCAGACGACCGATTGCGGGCCGTCGATGACGTCGGCCTCCACCTCCTCGCCGCGGTGGGCGGGCAGGCAGTGCATGAAGAGCGCGTTCGGCTGGGCGACGGCCATCATTTCCGTGTCCACGCACCAGTCGGCGAAGGCCAGGCGCCGGGCCTCGTTCTCGGCTTCGTAGCCCATGCTGGTCCAGACGTCGGTGGTGACGAGGTCCGCGCCCCGGCAGGCGTCCATCGGGTCCTTGAAGACCTTGTAGCAGCCGCTGCGGGGCGTGCGGCCGCCGAAGGCGAGCTTCTCGTCGATCTCGTAGCCGCCGGGCGTGCTGACGTGCACGGTGAAGTCGAGCAGGTCGGCCGCCTGCAGCCAGGTGTTGGCCATGTTGTTGCCGTCGCCCACCCAGGCCACCACCTTGCCCTGGATGGAGCCGCGGTGTTCGATGTAGGTGAACAGGTCCGCCAGGATCTGGCAGGGGTGGAACTCGTTCGTCAGCCCGTTGATGACCGGCACGCGCGAGTGCTGCGCGAAGCGTTCGATCTTCGCCTGCTCGTACGTGCGGATCATCACCAGGTCGGTCATGCGGCTGATGACGCGGGCGCTGTCCTCGATCGGCTCGGCGCGGCCCAGCTGGCTGTCGCCCGTGGTCAAGTGCACCACGCTGCCGCCCAGCTGGTACATGCCGGCCTCGAAGCTCACGCGCGTGCGGGTGCTGGCCTTCTCGAAGATCATGGCCAGCGTGCGGTCGGCCAGCGGGTGGTATTTCTCGTAGCTCTTGAACTTGCCCTTGATGAGCGCAGCGCGGCCGAAGAGGTAGGCGTATTCGTCGGCGGTGAGGTCGTTGAATTGCAGGTAATGCTTCATGGGGGCATTCAGTCAGTCAAGGGGTCATTCGGCGAGCAGCGCCTTGACCAGCGGAACCAGCAGGGCGACGATTTCGTCGGCTTCTGCCCGGGTGAGGATGAGCGAGGGCACCATGCGGATCACGGTGTCCGCGGTGACCGACAGCAGCAGGCCGGCCTCGGCCGCGCGGCCCACCAGCGCGCCGCAGGGCCGGGTCAGTTCGATGCCCAGCATCAGGCCCTGGCCGCGGATCTCCTTCACGCCGGGCAGGCCGCCCAGTTCACGTTCCAGCGCCGCCTTCAGGTGGGCGCCCACGTCGGCCGCGTTCTGCAGCAGGCCTTCTTCTTCCATGATGCGGATGGTTTCCACACCGGCGCGCATGGCCAGCGGGTTGCCGCCGAAGGTGGTGCCGTGGTTGCCGGGCCCGAAGATGGTGGCGGCCTTGGGGCCGGCCACCACGGCGCCGATCGGCACGCCCGAGCCCAGGCCCTTGGCGAGCGGCATCACGTCGGGCTGGATGCCCGCCCATTGGTGCGCGAACCACTTGCCGGTGCGGCCCATGCCGCACTGCACCTCGTCGATCATCATCAGCCAGTCGCGCTCATTGCACAGCTGGCGCAGCTGCTGCAGGTATTCGATGCGCATCGGGTTCACGCCGCCTTCGCCCTGGATGGTCTCGAAGAACACGGCGACGACGTTGGGGTTGCCCTCGGTGGCGCGCTTGATGGCCTCGATGTCGTTCATCGGCACGCGGATGAAGCCTTCCACCAGCGGGCCGAAACCGGCCTGCACCTTCGGGTTGCCGGTGGCCGACAGGGTGGCGATGGAGCGGCCGTGGAAGGCCTTCTCATAGACCACCACCACGGGCTTGTCGATCCCCTTGTCGTGGCCGTACTTGCGGGCCAGCTTGAGGGCAGCCTCGTTGGCCTCCAGGCCGGAGTTGCAGAAGAAGACGTTGGTGAGGCCCGAGCGCTCGACCAGCATCTTCGCAAGCTCTTCCTGCAGCGGCACGTGGTAGTAGTTGGAGCTGTGGATCAGCTTGGCGATCTGGTCCTGCAGGGCCGGCACCAGCTTGGGATGGTTGTGGCCCACCGTGTTGACCGCGATGCCGCCCAGGGCATCGAGATACTGCTTGCCGTTCACGTCCCACACGCGCACGCCTTCACCGCGTTCCAGGGCAATGGGCAGGCGGCCGTAGGTGTTCATCACGTGGGGGGAAGCGGCCGTGGCGGTAGCGGTCATTCGTCAATCTCCAGACAGAGCGGTTGCGGGCTAGAAGCGAAGCACGATTCTAGGGTGTGCTGCATGGCACCTTGTTGACGATTGCGCATCACTGCCATGCGGGGCACGGGGGCGGGCCGGGCCGCCGCCAGCGCGTTCCGTGCATGAATGCCCGCCGCCGGCAGCGCGGCCGCTGGCCGGCACGGCGGAGGGTCTTGGAGGCTGGCTCTTATATAAGAGTTAGAATGCGCGTTTGCCGGCATCCCCCGCCTCGAGCCTTCAAAGACCCCGAACCCGATGGTTTCTCCCTCCTCCAAAGAAGTCTTCATACAAGGCATCACCCAAGACGGGAAAACCTTCCGCCCCAGCGATTGGGCGGAGCGTCTGGCAGGGGTCAT
Source organism: Acidovorax sp. Leaf160 (assembly GCF_001424265.1). GTDB lineage: Bacteria > Pseudomonadota > Gammaproteobacteria > Burkholderiales > Burkholderiaceae_C > Paracidovorax. The sequence goes on along the minus strand of NZ_LMOV01000015.1, from coordinate 35,110 downwards.
GAGCCAGTTCCGCCCCGGCGGCGCGCGGCCCGGCAGCCACCTGAGCTATTCGCCCTGGTGCGTGCCCACCACCATCGACGGCGTCAAGTGCGTGGTCGTGCACCGCGACCTGCAGGGCCACGAGCCCATGGCCTGGGACTTCGTCATCAATTTCGCGCGCGACAACAACCTGCAGGTGGCCGAGGCCTGCCTGCTGCCCGACGAACTGCCCAAGAAGTGAGCAGGCGGGCGCCGGCCCGCGGGTGTCCGGCCTGGCGCGTCGGCCCGGGCCCTGGGGAAGGGCGCCGCGCGAGCGCAGCCCCCGCGTTCGCCACCGCCGCCACCTCCGCCGCCTCCGCCGCGTCCTGATTTCCCGCTTCCACCAGGCCGACCGCGCCCGTCCCCGCACGGCGGCGCCTGTCCTCCGCGCGCGTGGCAGCGCCCGGATGGTTATTGAAAACGCACGCGCCGCGCCCATCTGCTGGCCTCCACCGTCCCTGCATCACAACAACGCCTAGAGCGCAGGACTTCGCCGCAGGCGCGCCCCGGCGCCCCGTGGTTTCCACCTCTCTCTTGGAAAGCCCTTGCCCATGCAGCCAGAACACACCCGTGCCGTCATGAACATCAGCCTGATGGCCGCCTTTGCCGACGAACACAAGGACGAGCGCGAACGCGACCACCTGCGCGAGATGGCCGAGTCCCTCAGCGCCGGCAGCGGACTGGACCTGATGAAGCTCTACCAGGACGTGCTGCTCAAGCGCGTGCGCCTGGAAGACGCCACGGCCGCGCTCGACACGCCCGAGCTGCGCCAGCTCGCCTACGAGATGGCGGTGGGCGTGTGCGATGCGGACGGCGTCTGCAACGCTGCGGAAAAAGCCTTCCTGCAGCGCCTGGCCACCGCGCTGCAGTTGCCGGCCGACCAGGCGGAGCAGGTGGTGAGCCAGGCCGATGCGCTGGCCGATGCCCCGCTGCGGGCCGAGCCCGTGCAGGCCGAGGCGTGGGGCCGGGCGCCCGGTGCGGCAGGCGCTACCGCAGCCGCAGGCGTCGCCGCCACCGCAGCCACCGTGGCCACCGCCGCTTCTGCCGCTGCGGCCGCCCCGGCACCTGGCGCCGGCATCACCCTCAACGCCGCTTCGGTCAGCGACGCCGAGATCGATTCCATGATCCTCAACGCGTCCATCCTGAACGGCGCACTGGAACTGCTGCCCCAGTCGCTCGCCTCCATGGCCATCATCCCGCTGCAGACGCGGCTGGTGTACCGCGTGGGCAAGGTCTACGGCTACGAGCTGGACAAGCGCCACATCGCCGACTTCCTCGCCACCGTCGGTGTCGGCCTCACCTCGCAGTACGTCGAGCAGTTCGGCCGCAAGCTGGTGGGCGGACTGCTGGGCAAGGTGATGGGCGGCATGGGCCGGGCCGTGGGCAGTGCGGCCACCGGCTCCGCTTTCTCGTTCGCCAGCACCTATGCGCTGGGCAAGGTCGCGCAGCGCTACTACGCGGGCGGCCGCACGCTCAGCACCGACTCGCTCAAGGCCTCGTTCTCCCGCACGGTCGAGGAGGCGAAGGGGCTGCAGCAGCGCTACGTGCCGCAGATCCAGGAAAAGGCCAAGGGGCTGGATGTGGGGCAGTTGATGCGCGAGCTGCGCGCCTGAGGTCGCGCGCGGACGACGGGGCTTTTGCGGCCCCGGCCCGCCGGGCGGGTGCCGGCAAGCGCCGTCCGCGCTTCGACAGGCTCAGGGCGAACGGTCATGGCGCTTTTTTCTCCCGCAGTCCTCGCCAGGCGTTCTGCCCGAGCCTGTGGAGGCCAGGGCGCGGTCCCGCTTCGATGGCCTGTTGATGCTATTAATAATATAGCAACAGGTCGTTGATTGACAAGCGCTGGAGGCCTGAAACGCTTGGATTTTCAGGCTGCGTGCGCCCCGCGCGGCTGCCCGGCGAACGCTCAGGGTGCCGGCGTCTTGGGCCGGTAGTCGCACCACGGCGCCACCACGCATTCCCAGCAGCGCGGCTTGCGGGCCTGGCAGACATAGCGGCCCAGCAGGATCAGCCAGTGGTGCGAGTCCACCGCGTAGGCGGGCGGCACGCGCTTCATCAGCTGCAGTTCCACCGCCAGCGGCGTCTTGCCGGGCGCGAGCCCCGTGCGGTTGCTGACGCGGAAGATGTGCGTGTCCACCGCCATGGTGGGTTGCCCGAAGGCCACGTTCAGCACCACGTTGGCGGTCTTGCGGCCGACGCCGGGCAGGGCCTCGAGTTCTTCGCGCGTGCGGGGCACGACGCCCCCGTGGCGTTCAACCAGCAGCCGGCACGTCTCCATCAGATGGCGCGCCTTGCTGCGATAGAGGCCGATGGTCTTGATGTAACCCTCCAGTCCGTCCAGCCCCAGATCGAGGATCGCCTGCGGTGTGCCCGCGACGGGAAAGAGCCGCCGCGTCGCCTTGTTCACGCCCACGTCGGTGGCCTGTGCCGACAGCAGCACGGCGGCCAGCAGCTCGAACACGGTGGTGTATTCCAGCTCCGTGTTCGGCAGCGGATTCGCGGCCTTGAGGGCGGCGAAAAAGGGTTCGATGTGCGCGGTTTTCATGCGGGGAGAGTGGCCCTTCGCGGGCATGGTGGTTGGCGCGCAGCCAGGGCGGGAGCCCGGTGCAGTTGCGGTGCTTTCTGCCGAATATATGCGGGCAGGCCCGGTCTTTACACCATGTTGACGGGGCGATTCCTAGAGTCATGCCGTGTTCACCAACCGGGTCAGAGGGCGGCTCCCCGGCGCCCCCACCCCCAGCACCATGTTCGATCGCTCGACCGCTGCCGCGCTGCACCGCGCGCTGCCACAACCCTTCCCGCCGCAGCCTGCCGGCTCGCCTCTGGTGGTGCTGCCGCTGCGCCTGCCCACCACCGACACGCTCGCCTGTCGGCGCGCGTTGCACGGTCTGCTGGGCAGGCGCCTCGCGAGCTACTGCATGCGCGTGGACACCGCACGCAACGCGCTCTGCGTGGACCTGAACGTGCACCGCTGCGACGTGGCGCAGTGCATGTGCCTGCTGGTGGCCGGCCTCACCCGCGCGGAATTCGGCCATGTCGAAACCCTGCGGCAGCCGGCCAGCGGCGCGGCCCGGCCATGACGCTGCCGTGGACGGAGGTGGCGCTGCCCATGGCGCTGGCCCTGCTGGTGGTGTTCGTGCCGCTGCTGCTGGCCTGCTGGCTCACGGCCGACCCCGATCGCGCCGCGCTGCGCCCGCCGCCCCGCTCGCCGCGCGGCGTGGCGGCCCGGCACAGGCGCGCCGGGCGCGCTCTGCCGGAGGATGCCTGCCCGTCTGCGGCGATGGCGCGACGATGGCGCGACAATGGCGCTTTCCACTGACCGCTGCGCGTTCCTTCCATGCAATTCGCCGACCGCCTGAATAACGTAGAAACCTCCGCCATCCGCGAGCTGTTCAAGCTCCTGGGCAAGCCCGGCATCATCAGCTTTGCCGGCGGTTTTCCCGACAGTGCCATGTTCGACGTGGAGGGCCTGCGCGCCGCCAGCGCCCAGGCCCTGGAAGAAGAGCCCGGCGCGGCCCTGCAATACGGCGCCACCGAAGGCTACAACCCGCTGCGCGAGCAACTGGCCGCGCTGATGGCCGCCAAGGGCGCGACGGGCGTGGCGCCGGGCGACCTCATCGTCACCACCGGCAGCCAGCAGGCGCTGGACCTGCTGGGCAAGACCCTGATCAGCCCCGGCGACAAGGTGATCGTGGAAGGCCCGACCTTCCTGGCCACCATCCAGTGCTTTCGCCTGTACGGCGCCGAGCTCATCAGCGCGCCGATCGACGGCGACGGCGTGCAGACCGATGCGCTGGAAAAGCTCATCGCCGAGCACCGCCCGAAATTCGTCTATCTCATCCCCACGTTCGGCAACCCCAGCGGGGCCACGCTCAGCCTGGAGCGGCGCCGCGCGGTGCTGGAGATGGCGGTGCGCCACAACACCGTGATCGTGGAGGACGACCCGTACGGCGACCTGTATTTCGGCGAGGCGCCCCCGGCCAGCTTGCTGAACCTGTCGGCCAGCGTGCCGGGCAGCCGCGAGCTGCTGGTGCACTGCGGCTCGCTCAGCAAGGTGCTGTCACCCGGCCTGCGCGTGGGCTGGATGATCGCCCCGCCCGAGCTGCTGGCCAAGGCCACCATGTGCAAGCAGTTCAGCGACGCCCACACCAGCACCTTCGCCCAGGCCACGGCCGCGCAATACCTCAAGGCCGGCCGCATGCCCGCCACGCTGGACCACGTGCGCGGCGTCTACGCCGAGCGCGCCCAGGCCATGGGCGATGCGCTGCGCAGCGAACTGGGCGACGCCGTCACCTTCGTGCAGCCGCGCGGCGGACTTTTCTTCTGGGCTCGGCTCACTGGCGCCGGTGGCAAGGTGGCCGACGGCAACGTGCTCGCCAAGCGCGCCATCGACAAGGGCGTGGCCTTCGTGCCCGGCACGCCGTTCTTCTGCGCCAACCCGGACCACGCCACGCTGCGCCTGTCTTTCGCCACCGCCGACGTGGACCGCATACGCGAAGGCGTGGCGCGGCTGGGCCAGGCCGTGGTGGGCTGAGCCTCCGGGGCGCGGGGCACCGATGGGGCATGGGCAGGCCGACGCCGGCGATGGCTCGTGCTCTGCCCTGTTGCCCCCCGCCTGGCGCGTGCGATTCAACAGCAGCCCGGGCGAGGCGCCGCCCGTCCGGGCCCGGGCCGAACCTGTCGACGCCGGGACGCGGCCTGGATGGGCATCGCAGACCCGCACCATCCGGAATGCGTTCCAATAGCCCCATGTCCGAACTTCACCCCACTGAGCAGCGCCTGACCGAGCTGGAGATCAAGGCCAGCTACACCGAAGACCTGCTCGACCAGCTCAACCTCGTCATCTACCGCCAGCAGCAGGAGATCGACGCCCTGGCCCGCACCGTGGCGCTGCTGCGCCAGCAGATGCCGGAAGCCGGCGGCGGCGCGGGCGAGCGCAACCTGCGCGACGAATTGCCGCCGCACTATTGACCCGGGCGAGGGACCGAACCGAGTCGCCTGCGCTCCCCCGGCTTGAACTGAACCACCGTTGAAAGGCTTGGAACCATGCAGTACCGCCATCTGGGCAAGAGCAACCTCAAAGTGTCGGCCCTGTGCCTGGGCACCATGATGTTTGGCGACCAGACCAGCCGCGAAGAGGCTGCCGACATCGTGGCCGACGCGCGCGAGCAGGGCGTCAACTACATCGACACGGCCGACGTCTACACCAAGGGCGCGTCGGAAACCATGGTCGGCCAGCTGTTGCAGGGCCAGCGCCACGAATGGGTGCTGGCCACCAAGCTCGGCAACCGCATGTCGGACGCGGTGAACGAAGTGCATTACTCGCGCAGCTGGATGCTGCGCGAGCTGGACTGCAGCCTGGAGCGCCTGCGCACCGACCATGTGGATGTGCTCTACCTGCACCGCGACTACCCTGGCATGCACCTCGAAGAAGCCCTGTTCGCGCTCGATGCGCTGCTGCGCGCGGGCAAGATCCGCTACTGGGGCGTCTCCAATTTCCGTGCCTGGCGCATCGCCGAGCTGGTGCACGGCGCCCGCCAGCTGGGCATGCCCGGCCCGGTGGTCTGCCAGCCCTACTACAACCTGCTCAACCGCATGCCCGAGGTCGAGATCCTGCCCGCCTGCGAATACCACGGCCTGGGCGTGACGCCCTACAGCCCTGTGGCGCGCGGCGTGCTGACAGGCAAGTACCTGCCCGGCCAGGCGCCCGGCGAAGGCACGCGCGCGGCCCGTGGCGACCGGCGCATGAACCAGACCGAGTTCCGCGAGGAGTCGCTGGCCATCGCCCAGCAGCTCAAGCACCATGCCGAAGCCCGCGGCGTGACGCTGGCGCAGTTCGCCACGGCCTGGGTGCTGGCGCACCGCGCCGTCAGCGCGGTCATTGCCGGCCCGCGCACGCTGCAGCAGTGGCAGGACTACGCACCCGCGCTGGACTACCAGCTCACCCCGGAAGACGAGGCCCTGGTGGATGCGCTGGTGGCACCCGGCCATCCGTCCACGCCCGGCTACACCGACCCGGGCTACCCGCTGCCCGCCCGCGTGCTGTCTGCCGCGAGCCGCGGCGGCGATCTTTACTGAGCCTCAAAACCCGCTCCAGCGCTGCATGATTCAGCGCTGGCTGCTATGAAAAGCAGAGTGAGGCAGGGGCGTGCCGCGGGTTACGATCGGGCATGCGAAAGACTTATCAGCTCCAACTCGAAGGCAAGAACCGCGACCGTCTGCTGGACGCGGCCCGCCATGACATCCACCGCTACCTGCGCCGCGAGCGCCGCCGCGCCCTGCCGGAAGGGGCGCGCTTCTGGGACTTCGCCTGCCGCTTCGGCACGACCGAGCAGGACTCCGCACCCGTGCGCGAGGAAGACCTCACCCGCCTGATCGACGGCGTGGCCGCCTCGGGCGCAGCGCAGTTCTATGTCGAGATCGTCGCCCGGCCGGGCGAGGGCGAGCCGCCCAAGCGCTACCAATCGAACGGGGGTTCTGACCACCATGAAGACGACGGCGACGCCGGCAGCGATGGGAATGGTGGTGACGGCGGAGGCGACGGGGGTGGTGACTGAGTCTTCGAGCGCTTGTTTAGAGCGCCCTGGTAGATCGCGTTGTTAGAGCGCCTTGTTGGAGCGCCTGGGCAGCCTGCGGCATGCCCGACTCCCGGCCGCGCTTTTGCAGGGTGGCGGAGGACCATCCCGGCCACAGGGCTCAGCGTGAGCCCGTCAGTAGCGCCTACCGGTACTTCCTGCAGATTCCGGAGCCTCCTCCCACCCATCGGCCTATGGTCCGCATCCATCACGGTCATGGAGGTCAACGATGGAAGCAAACTCCCGCAGTCTCGTCGGCGCGGCGATGCAGGTGCTTGGGCTGGCAGCCCTTTGGATGGGGTGCGTCATTCCGCTCGGCGCGGTCGATTACCTGGGCCATTTCCTGGGGCTCTCCATGGCGGGGTCCGTGTCCGGCTGGATCGGTCTCGGCCTCTGCCTGACCGGGGTGGGGCTGTTTCATCAGGCCAGGGCGGTGCCGCCCCCCACCGCGCCGTCGTCTCACGGGGCGCCTTTGCGCTTCACCCCTGGCTGGACGGCGCTGGCGTTTTCGGCATCGCTACTGGTCTTCCTGGCTGGGTCCTGGCTGAGCCATCGTTCCGCCAGCGGCCTGGTCGCGAGTGCCGTGATCGGCACGATGTGCGGCGTTCTGCCCGGGCTGGCGCCCGGCCGGTTTGCCTGCTTGAAGGCGGTGCTGTTGACCGGCTTGCTGGCCCTGGTCGCGGGCGGCATGCAATGGGCCTACTCCCATTGGGGCAGTAGAGCGACCGACTTTCCCGGATTCCGCGGTGCCGTCAGCGTGGCCCTGTTGTCAGGCCTGCTGTTGCTGCCGACGGTGCTGCTGGGCTTTGGCCTGGGCCGCCTGGTGCGGTGGAAGCTGCTCTAGTGGCTGCGGTGACGGGTAGCGGGTGACGGCAGGTCGGCTTCTGCCCACGTGCTGCGCCGGAACGCGCTGCGCCCGCTCAGCCTTCTGCTCCGTCGGGGCCCCGGGCGGTTGCCGCAGCCGCAGCAGCGGCAGCCCGCAGCTTGTCCTTCTTGCTCGGCCGCGACCCCTTCACCCCGCCTGTCCCGGGCGGCAGCTTGCCCGGCCGCTGCGGCGCCCCGGGGGCCGATGAGGCGGATGAGGCCGATGGATTCCCAGCGGGCGGTGACCCGGCAGGCGCCTCCGGCAGCGCCGTCTCGAAGCCGGCAACCTGCTCGATCGGCAGCCCGCTCAACGCCTGCTTGCGTGCGATCAGCTGCCAGTGCGGATGCGACTGCGGCGTGATGAAGGTGACCGCCGCGCCGCTGGCCCCCGCTCGGCCCGTGCGGCCGATGCGGTGCACGTAGTCGGCTGCGGCGCGGGGCAGGTCGTAGTTCACCACGGCGGGCAGGTCGGCGATGTCGATGCCGCGCGAGGCAAGATCGGTCGTCACCACCACCTGCCAGCGCTCGTCCTTGAACTCCTGCAGCACCTGGCGACGCGCGCCCTGGCTCAGGCCGCCGTGGAAGGGTGACGCGTAGATGCCGGATTTGTAGAGCTTTTCCGCCACATGTTCGGCCGCGTACTGCGTGGCGACGAACACCAGCACGCGGCTCCAGCCGGCGTCCTGGATGAGCTGCTTGAGGAGCTGCGTGCGGCGCTTTTCGTCCACGGCAATGGCGCGTTGGGCGATGTCGGGCGCGGTGTCGGGTTCCTGCGGCACTTCCACGCGCACCGGGTCGCGCAGCAGGGCCTGGGCCAGGTGCGTCACGTCGTCCGGGAAGGTGGCGGAAAAAAGCAGGTTCTGGCGCTGCGCGGGCAGCAGGCCCAGCACACGGTGCAACTCGTCCGCGAAGCCCAGGTCCAGCAGCCGGTCGGCTTCGTCGAGCACCAGCGTCTGCACCTGCGCCAGGGACAGGGCGGTGTGGTCCACCAGGTCCAGCAGACGGCCCGGCGTGGCGACCATCACGTCGGCGCCCCCGCGCAGCGCCATCATCTGCGGATTGATCGATACGCCGCCGAAGGCCACGGCCACCTTCAGCCGTGCCGCTGGCAGGTGGCGGGCGAGTTCACGCAACACCTCGCCCACCTGCGCCGCCAGCTCGCGCGTGGGCACCAGCACCAGCGCGCGCACACGGCGGGGGCCGTCCGCTGCGTTGCCGACCTGCGCGTGGGGCAGGGCCTGCTGCAGCAGTGGCAGACCAAAGGCGGCCGTCTTGCCCGAGCCGGTCTGCGCGCAGCCCAGCAGGTCCCGACCCTCCAGCACCACGGGAATGGCCGCCGACTGGATGGGGGTGGGCGCGGAAAAGCCCATCGCCTCGGCGGCGTGAACGAGGGCAGGAGAGAGGCCGAGGGCTGCGAATGGCATGGAAGAAGGCTGCGGTGAGGGCCCGGCACGGCGGCGGGGCGGAGAACGACGGACGGTGAAGGCGCGATTGTGGGGCACGCGCTGCGGGTGTGGTTGCGGGTGCGGTGCCGGGCCGGATGGCCCAGGGCAAGCGGCGCCGGGGTTCGTGCAGCCCTGGCCCGGTGCAGCCTGGCCCACGCGGCCGGATAATCGGCGGCTTCTCCACCCTCTGACCGCGCTGCGCCATGCCTCTCGTTTTCGCCTTCACCCACCGGAGCCTGCCATGCGCCTGAGCGACCTCGGCGGCCTCGTCTACAGCACCGATGCCGGCCGAATGTGCCCGGACTGCCGCAGGCCGGTGGCGCAGTGCTCCTGCGCGGCCGACCGCGCCGCCGCGGCGGTGCCTGCGGGCGACGGCATCGTGCGGGTGTCGCGCGAGACGAAGGGGCGGGGGGGCAAGGCGGTGACGCTGGTGAAGGGGGCGCCTCTGCCGGCGGCGGAACTGGCGCAACTCGGCAAACAGCTCAAGGCGGCCTGCGGTACTGGCGGCACGGTGAAGGACGGCGTGATCGAGGTCCAGGGCGACCATGTGGAGCGCGTCATGCAGTCGCTGCAGTCCCAGGGCTACAAGGTCAGACGGTCGGGTGGCTGAAGCGTTGCGACGCCCGCAGGACAACGCATGAACCCCGAGCAACTCGAGCGGCTGCTGACCGTCACCATGCCGTATGGCAAGCACAAGGGCATGGCCATCGCCGACCTGCCGGGCAACTACCTGAACTGGTTCGCGCGCGAAGGCTTTCCTGCCGGCGACCTGGGCCGGTTGCTGGCGCTGATGCACGAGATCGACCACAACGGTCTGAGCGACCTGCTTGCGCCGCTGCGTGCCGCGCGGCGGGGGCTGGCATAGCGCAGCGTTGGTGCGGGCGGGAGCCCTCATGGCCCGCTGGAGCGGCTTCCAGCATCAAATTGCCCGTTGGCGCAGGCAGAGTCTGGTGCTGTAGCTATAACTTAAATAGCAAATCGTGCCCGCAGGCCGCTCCACCCGTCCTTACGCGCCTTCGCCCAGCCAGCGATGCGCTGTCTCCATCACGCAGCGCGTCAGCCGCTCCAGACCGGCCTGGGCACTGCGCAGGTGCGCCCAGTACATCGGCACTTCCAAGGTCAGGCCGTGCGCGAAGTCCACCAGCCTGCCTTCGGCCAGCTGTTTGGCGATCAGCACCGTGGGGTGCATGCCCCAGCCCATCCCCCGCTCGCAGGCCTGCACATAGGCGAAGTTGCTGGGCAGGAAGTGGCGCGGCGGCGGCCGGCGCGGCAGGGCGAGGCCGTGCTTTTGCAGCCACTGGTCCTGCAGCCGGTCCTTGCGGTCGAAAGCCATCAGCGGGGCATCGGCCAGGGCTGGGGCGGTGGGGCCTTCGGCGAAATGGCGTGCGACGAAGGCGGGGCTGGCCGCCGCCACATAGCGCATGGTGCCCAGGGGCCAGGTGTTGCAGCCCGCAATGGCCGTGCCGGTGGCGGTGACGGCGGCCAGCACTTCGCCGTCGCGCAGCCGCTGCGCCGTGTGTTCCTGGTCGTCGATGCGGATGTCGAGCAACTCGTTGCCCCTGGCCGTGTACGCATGCATCGCCTCCAGGAACCAGGTCGACAGCGAGTCGGCATTCACTGCCAGCTTCACTGCGGGAGCCGGCACCTCATGGTCGGGCATCAGCGCGGGATTGGCGCGGCGCAGCTCGTTCTCCAGCAGGGCCACCTGTTCCAGATGCACGCAGAGCCGCCGGCCGGCGTCGGTGCCGGTGCAGGGAGTACCGCGCAGCACCAGCACCTGTCCGGCACGTTCTTCCAGCTGCTTCACGCGTTGCGAGACCGCCGAGGGGGTGACGTGCAGCTTGCGCGCCGCGCGCTCGAAACTGCCCTCGTTCACCACGGCGGCCAGGGCCTGCAGGCCTGCATAGTCGAGCATTCAGTTTTGCTTCACATTACTTAGGAGTTTTAAGTTTACTTAAAGCTGCCGCCTTTTCACAATCGGCGGCATGTGGAATCTTCTCGCTCCCTCCGTTTCCGCCTCGTGGCTGGCCGGCTTCACGGTGTGCCTGTCGCTGCTCGTTTCCATCGGCGCACAGAACCTCTATGTGCTGCGCCAGGCGGTGCAGGGCCGGCATGTGCATGCCTGCGTGGCTTGGTGCGTGATGAGCGACGCGGTGCTGATCGGCGTGGGCGTGGGCGGCATGGCGCAACTGTTGGGCGCATCGCCCGTGCTGGCCTACTACCTCACGCTGGGCGGCGCCATGTTCCTCTTCGCCTATGGCTGCTTCGCCTGGCACCGCGCCTTCTTCGCGCCCCAGGCCGGCCTGCGGGCGACGGGCCTGGCGGAGCGCAGCGTGGTCGGCGTGCTGGGCGCACTGGCCGTGATCACGCTGCTGAACCCGCATGTCTACCTGGACACCGTGGTGCTGATCGGCTCCATCGGCGCGCGGCAGGACGGCAGCCTGAAGTGGGTGTTCGTTGCGGGCGCGGCCTGCGCCAGCCTGCTGTGGTTCGTGCTGCTGGCCGTGGCCGGGCGGCGCTTGCAGGGCGTGTTCGCCAATCCGCTCGCCTGGCGTGTGCTGGACCTGATCACCGGTGCCACCATGTTCGCGCTGGCCTGGTGGGTGGGCAGCGGCCTGGCGGACAGGCCGCCATGAAAAAAGCGCCGTGGATCGCACGGCGCTGGAGGGGGGGAACGGGCGCGCCGCCTGGGCCGCGCGCCGTGCTCAGAAGGCGGGGACGATGGCGCCCTGGTACTTGTCCTGGATGAACTTCTTCACCTCGGGCGTGTGCAGCGCCTTCACCAGCTTCTGGAGGCTCGGGTCGTTGATGCGGTCGCGGCGGGCGGCCACCAGGTTGGCATAAGGCGAGTCGCCCGACTCGATGAACAGCGCGTCCTTCACCGGGTTGAGCTTGGCCTCGATGGCGTAGTTGGTGTTGATCAGCGCCAGATCGACATCGTCCAGCGCACGGGGCAGCAGGGCCGCCTCCAGCTCGCGGAACTTCAGCTTCTTCGTGTTCTTCACGATGTCGATGGGCGTGGACGTGATGACGCGCGGGTCCTTCAGTGTGATCAGCCCCTGCTTTTGCAGCAGCAGCAGAGCCCGGCCGGCATTCGACGGATCGTTCGGGATGGCGATGGTGGCGCCGTCCTTCAACTCGCTGATCGACTTGATCTTCCTGGAGTAGGCGCCGAAGGGCTCCACATGCACCTTGCCGCCCGGCACGGGGACGATGCTGCTCTTGCGGTCCTTGTTGTAGCTGTCCAGGTAGGGTTGGTGCTGGAAGAAGTTGACGTCCAGCTGCTTGTCTTCCACCGCCGCATTGGGCTGGATGTAGTCGCTGAATTCGCGAACCTGCAGATCCACGCCCTGGGCCTTGAGCTGGGGTTTCACGAAGTTCAGGATCTCGGCATGCGGCACGGCGGACGCTGCCACCTTCAGCACCGCGTCGGCGGCATGGGCGCCCAGGGCCAGAGAGGCGAGGGCGATGGCGGAGAGGGCTTTCTTGAGGGACATGTCGGCTTTCAAAAAACGGCTATCAGGGGGCAAGTCTATGGCCCCCGGAACAGGTAGACCAGGTTTTTATTGTCATATTGATATAACAGGGCACAACTTTATGCCGGATGGGTCGATCCGGGCGCTGGCGCCGTGTGGTGCTTGAATCAGCGCCAGTGCTCCCTGCGGCTGGCAGGGCTGCGAGTTAAACCCAGCGGTGCTCTCCCTGAATCGACGGCAACTCGGCTCGGCGCCGGTGCCGCCGCTTTTAGCGCAGCACTTCCAGCAACCGATCCAGCCCGCCTTCGTTGATCGCCACCTTGGCCTGCGCGCGCACCGCGGGCTTGGCGTGGAAGGCGACCGAGAGGCCGGCCACGCCCATCATGGGAAGGTCGTTGGCGCCGTCGCCCACGGCGATGGCCTGCGCCGGATCGATGCCCATCAGCGAGGCCACTTCCAGCAGCGTGCGGCGCTTTTCCGCGCCGTCGCAGATGTCGCCCCAGGCCTGGTCCAGCATGCGGCCCGTGAGCTGGCCGTCCTGGACTTCCAGCCGGTTCGACCGCGCCAGGTCGATCCCCAGGCGCGCCTTCACCCGGTCAGCGAAGAAGGTGAAGCCGCCGGAAACCAGCAGCGTGGTCAGGCCCGCAGTCTTGGCGGCGGCCACCAGTTCCTGTGCGCCCGGGTTCAGGCGCAGCCGTTCGGCGAATACCTGCTCCATGTGCTGCACCGTCACGCCCTTGAGCAAGGCCACGCGCTGGCGCAGGCTTTCCTTGTAGTCGGTGATCAGGCCCTGCATCGCGGCTTCGGTGATGGCGGCGACTTCAGCCTTGCGGCCGGCGGCGTCCGCGATCTCATCGACGCATTCGATGTTGATCAGCGTCGAGTCCATGTCGAAGGCGATGAGCTTGTAGTGCGACAAAGGGTGCAGGGTGGCATTGGCCTGCACGACAAGACCTGGGGCGAATTCGGTGGCGGCGTTCATGGGGAATGGAGAAGGAATGACGGGGCGGATTATCCCCGCCGCGCCGCCATGCCCGCTCCCTCTTAGGCTGGCGCTGGCTCTGGCTCTGGCGCTACTGCGGGGTCAGTCCGGCGGCCCTGACCAGATCGGCATGGAGCTTGATCTCTGCCGCGATGCTGTCTTTCAGGGACTGGCTGGTGCCCGGCGCTGCCTCCATGCCGCTGGCCTGCAGTTTGGCGACCGTGTCGCCGGCCAGCGCCGCATGGGCCGCGCGCTGCAGCCGCTCGACGATGGGCTGCGGCGTCTTCGCCGGCGCGAACAGGCCCACCCAGGCCGACAGTTCCACCTGCTGCACGCCGCTCTCGGCCATGGTGGGCAGCTGCGGCAGCACGGGCGAACGCTCGGGGCTCATCAGCGCCAACGCCTGCAGCTTGCCTGCCTGGATGTGGGGCAGCGCCTCGGGGAGGACGGCGAACATCATGTCCACATTGCCGGCCAGCGTGTCGTTGATGGCGGGCGCGCCGCCTTTGTAGGGCACGTGCAGCATGTCGGCACGGGTACGGGTGCCGAACATCAGCGCGGCCAGGTGCTGGGGGCTGCCATCGCCGGACGAGGCATAGGTCAGCTGCCCCGGGGCGGCCCTGGCGGCGGCCAGCACGGCAGCGACGTCGGGGAAGCGCTTGCCGTCCTTTACCACCAGCACCATGGGCTGGTTGACCAGGCGGGTGATGGGAACGAAGTCCGCCTGCGGGTCATACGGCAGGGTCTTGAAGATGCTCTTGTTGGTGGTGAGGAACGACGCCGGCGACACCATCAGCGTGTAGCCGTCGGGCGCCGCCCGCGCCACCAGCGGCGTGCCGATCTGCCCGGACGCCCCGGCCTTGTTGTCGACCACGAAGGGCTGGCCGAGCTCGGCGGCCATCTTGGTGGAGACGGTCCGCGCAATCATGTCGGCGCTGCCGCCGGCCGGCAGCGCGACGATCACCTTGACCGGACGGTCGGGGTAGCCAGCCTGGGCGTGCGCGGACGGAAGGCCGCCCCAGAGGGTTGCCCCGCAGGCGGCGAGTGCGCAGGGAAGGGATCGGCTGAAGGCGCGGATGGTGCGCAGCAGGGTCATGGCGGCTCCTGGGTTAAACCAAGTGACTTCGAAGCGCCGTGTGAAGCAAGTACCGCACCCGCTCATCCGCTCAACCGCTCATCCGCGCACCTGCTCACCCGCTCACCGGATGGCCATCCGCTGGAGCCCGTGAATGCCGACACCAGCGTAGGGCCGCGATCCGCCGCACCGCCTGCCTTCCGCCTGGCCGCGCCTTTACGCCGGCACGCCCTGCGCCAGCGGTTGCCCCAGGCTGCGCAGCACGTCGCGCACCAGCTGGGCCCGGTCCTTGGGCTCGGGCAGTTCGCGCTCGATGCGCAGCTTCTCGTTGCCTGCCAGCTTGATGTGCTTGTTCTTCTGGATCAGATGGATGATGGCCATCGGGTCCACCGGCGGCTGGGGCTTGAAGGTGATCGTGATGACGCCGGGCGCCGCGTCCACCTTCACCACGCCATAGGGCTGCGACAGCACGCGCAGGCGATGCACGTCGATCAGCGTCTGCGCCTGCGGCGGCAGCTTGCCGAAGCGGTCCACCAGTTCCTCCAGCAGCCCGTCGATCTGGTCGCTGGTCCGGGCGGTGGCCAGCTTCTTGTAGAACGAAAGCCGCAAGTGGACATCGCCGCAGTAGTCGTTGGGCAGCAGGGCCGGTGCGTGCAGGTTGATGTCGGTGGTGACCGAGAGCGGCGCCAGGAGGTCGGGCTCCTTGCCCGCCTTCAGCGAGCGCACGGCCTCGCTCAGCATCTCGTTGTAGAGCTGGAAGCCCACTTCCAGCATGTTGCCGCTCTGGTTCTCGCCCAGCACCTCGCCCGCGCCGCGGATCTCCAGGTCGTGCATGGCGAGGTAGAAGCCCGAGCCCAGCTCCTCCATCTGCTGGATGGCGTCCAGCCGCTGGGCGGCCTGCTTGGTGAGGCCCTCGACGTCCGGCACCATCAGGTAGGCATACGCCTGGTGGTGGCTGCGGCCCACGCGGCCGCGCAGCTGGTGCAGCTGCGCCAGGCCGAACTTGTCGGCGCGGCTCATGATGATGGTGTTAGCCGTGGGAACGTCGATGCCGGTCTCGATGATGGTCGAGCACAGCAGGATGTTGTAGCGCTGCGCCACGAAGTCGCGCATCACCTTCTCCAGCTCGCGCTCGGGCATCTGGCCGTGCGCCACGGCGATGCGGGCCTCGGGCAATATCTCTTCCAGCTTCTGGCGACGGTTCTCGATCGTTTCCACCTCGTTGTGCAGGAAGTAGCACTGCCCGCCGCGCTTCAATTCGCGCAGCACGGCCTCGCGGATCACGCCCGTGCCTTCGGTGCGCACGAAGGTCTTGATGGCCAGGCGCCGCTGCGGCGCGGTGGCGATCACGGAGAGGTCGCGCAGGCCTTCCAGCGCCATGCCCAGCGTGCGCGGAATGGGCGTGGCGGTGAGCGTGAGCACGTCCACCTCGGCGCGCAGCGCCTTCATCTGTTCCTTGTGGCGCACGCCGAAGCGGTGTTCCTCGTCGATGATGAGCAGACCCAGGTTGTGGAACTTGGTCGATTCGCTGAGCAGCTTGTGCGTGCCCACGACGATGTCCACCGTGCCATCGCCGATGCCCTTGATGGCGGCCGTGATCTCCTTGCCCGAGCGGAAGCGCGAGACCTCGGCGATCTTCACCGGCCACTTGCTGAATCGGTCGATGAGCGTCTGGTAGTGCTGCTCTGCCAGCAGCGTGGTCGGCGCGAGGAAGGCCACCTGCTTGCCGCCCGTGACGGCCACGAACGCCGCGCGCAGGGCCACCTCGGTCTTGCCGAAGCCCACGTCGCCGCAGACCAGCCGGTCCATGGGCTGGGGCGAGATCATGTCCTGGATGACGGCGTGGATGGCGGCGTTCTGGTCGGCCGTTTCCTCGAAACCGAAGTCGTTGGCGAATTGTTCGTAGTCCTGCGGGCTGTAGCGGAAGGCATGGCCTTCGCGGGCGGCGCGCCGGGCGTAGATGTTCAGCAGCTCGGCGGCGGAATCGCGCACCTGCTCGGCCGCCTTGCGCTTGGCCTTTTCCCACTGGCCGCTGCCCAGCTTGTGCAGCGGCGCCTCGTCGGCGGACACCCCCGTGTAGCGGCTGATGAGCTGCAGCTGGCTGACCGGCACGTAGAGCACGGCCTTGTCGGCGTATTCAAGGTGCAGGAACTCCTGCATCGCGGGTGTGCCGTCCGGGTTCTTCTGGCCCACATCCATGTGGATCAGCCCCCGGTAGCGGCCGATGCCGTGCGCGCTGTGCACCACCGGGTCGCCCAGGGTCAGCTCCGACAGGTCCTTGATGAGCGCCTCGACGTCGCTCACCTGCTCCTGCTTCTTGCGGCGGCGCGTGGTGGCGCCGGCGGCGAAGAGTTCGGTTTCGGTGACGAAGTCGATGCCTTCTTCCAGCCAGGCGAAGCCCGTGGCCAGGCCGGCGGTGGCGATGCCGACCTTCTCATCCTCCTGGCCCTGGAACTCGGCCAGCGAATCGAAGGCCGGCGGGTTCACGCCCGAGGCGCGCAGGAAGTCCAGCAGGCTTTCGCGCCGCCCGTCGCTTTCGGCGAGCAGCAGCACGCGGTGCTGCGTGTTGCGGATGTGCCCGTGCAGCCGCGCGAGCGGGTCTTCCGCGCCGCGCACCACCGACAGATCGCCCAGCTTCTGGAAGTGCGGGTTGTCCGCCACGTCGTCCACGCCGGGGCGCAGCGACAGTTGCGCATGCGCGTTGGCGCGGGTGTAGAACTGCTCGATGCCCAGGAACAGGGATTCCGGCGGCAGCGCCGGGCGGTCCGGGTCGCCCTGAACCAGGCGGTAGCGGTCCTTGGTGTCCTGCCAGAAGCGCTGGAAGGCCGGCTCCAGATCGCCGTGCAGCACCACGGTGGCGTCATCGCCCAGGTAATCGAACACGGTGGCCGTCTCCTCGAAGAAGAGCGGCAGGTAGTACTCGATGCCGGCGGTGGCCACGCCGTTGCCCATGTCCTTGTAGATGCGGCTCTTGGTGGGGTCGCCCTCCAGCAGCTCGCGCCAGCGGCTGCGGAATTTGGCCCGGGCTGCGTCGTCCATGGGGAATTCGCGGCCGGGCAGCAGGCGCACCTCGGGCACGGGGTAGAGGCTGCGCTGAGTGTCGGGGTCGAAGGTGCGGATGGAGTCGATCTCGTCGTCGAACAGGTCCACCCGGTACGGCACGGGCGAGCCCATGGGAAAGAGGTCGATCAGGCCGCCGCGCACGGCATATTCGCCGGGGCTGACCACCTGCGACACATGGCTGTAGCCGGCCAGCGTGAGCTGGGCGCGGAACTTGGCTTCTTCCAGCTTCTGCTTGACCTTGAAGTGGAAGGTGTAGGCCGCCAGGAAGGAAGGCGGGGCGACCCGGTAGAGCGCCGTGGTGGCCGGGACCAGCACCACGTCGGCGCCGGTGTCCCGGTCTTTCTGGCTGATGCGCCAGAGCGTGGCCAGGCGCTCGCTGATGAGGTCCTGGTGGGGCGAGAAGGTGTCGTAGGGCAGCGTCTCCCAGTCGGGAAACAGCGCGCAGCGCAGCCCGGGCGCGAAGAACGCCATCTCGTCGATCAGGCGCTGGGCGTCGGTGGCGTCGGCGGTGACGATGGCGACCGTGCGGCGCTCGGCCTTCTCGCGCTCGCCCAGGCGGGCCAGCAGCAGGGCATCGGCGCTGCCCACGGGGCGGGGCAGGGTGAATCGTTTACCGGGGGAGAGTTTGGGCAGTTCCATGCGGAGGTGGGGGCTGGAGGCCGTGGGCGCCGGGGCGCGAAGGTGCGCCCGAGGCGGCGCGACGGCCATCGCCAGATTCTAGGGAATGTCTTGATGACTGACCGGGGCGTGGACATCGGCACACGCCCACTGCTGCAGCGCCACCTGCGCGGTGAATGCGGCAGCGCCAACGCTGTATATGGGGGCGACGCCCGCTGCTGCAATGCGGGCTGGCTCGTAGAATCCGCGCCTCATGACCATCGACCCTCAAGCCGCCTTCACCTCCACCGTGCCCCTGGGTGCCGCGGGCCGTTTCTGGGCGGTGCTGCCCTGTGCCGGCGTGGGCGCGCGGGCGGTGGCCAGCGGCGGCGCGGGCGCAGGCGGCGTGCCATTGCCCAAGCAGTACCAGCCGGTGGCTGGCCATCCGCTGGTGATGCATACCCTGGCCGCCTTTGCCGGCGTGGGCCGGCTGCTGGGCACGCTGGTGGCCGTGGCGCCGGGCGACTCGTTCTTCGAGAGCCACGCCCATGGCCTGACCACCTTCTTCGTGCTGCCCTGCGGCGGCGCCACCCGGGCCGACACGGTGCGGGCCAGCCTGCGGGCACTGCAGGAGCGCGGGGCGGAGGGCGACGACTGGGTGCTGGTGCACGACGCCGCCCGTTGCCTGGTCACCACCGCGCAGATCGATGCCCTGATCGATGCCTGCGCGGGCGACGCGGTGGGGGGCCTG
Source organism: Acidovorax sp. Leaf160 (assembly GCF_001424265.1). Classification (GTDB taxonomy): domain Bacteria; phylum Pseudomonadota; class Gammaproteobacteria; order Burkholderiales; family Burkholderiaceae_C; genus Paracidovorax. The sequence goes on along the minus strand of NZ_LMOV01000015.1, from coordinate 16,267 downwards.
CTGGCGCATAAGCTGGCCGACACGCTCAAGACCGCGACCAAGGGCCCCGGCGGCGTGCGCGTGGCCAGCACGGTGGACCGCAGCGACAAATGGCTGGCACAGACGCCGCAGATGTTCCGCCTCGGGCCGCTGCTGCAGGCACTGGAGCAATTCGGCAACCAGGCCACCGACGAGGCAAGCGCGATGGAGGCCATGGGCCTGCACCCGCGCCTGGTGCCCGGAGGCGCGCAGAACTTCAAGGTCACCTACCCGGACGACTTCGCGCTGGCCGCCGCCGTGCTGGCCCAGCGCATGCACGGCGCTACGCTGGAGCGTTTCGGCGGCCAGCGCGGCGAGGCATCCGCCGTTCCGGCGCGCACCATTTTCTGAAGCAGCCGCCGCGCCTGGAGCGGCGCAGGCGGCCCAGGCGGGCCGGCACGCCGGGCGTCTTCGGGCGGCGACACCACTACCGACATACAAGCGAAGGGCACACATGGATCTGCGAATTGGCGAAGGCTGGGATGTACACGCACTGGTGCCCGGCCGAAAGCTCATCATCGGCGGCGTGGAGATTCCGCACGCCATGGGCCTGCTGGGGCATTCCGATGCCGACGTGCTGCTGCACGCCATCACCGACGCCCTCCTGGGCGCGGCGGCGCTGGGCGACATCGGCAGCCACTTTCCCGACACCGACCCGGAGTTCAAGGGCGCCGACTCGGTCGCCCTGCTGGTGGAGGCCGCACGCCGCGTGCGTGCGCGGGGCTGGGACATCGGCAACATCGACACCACGGTGATCGCCCAGGCGCCGCGGCTGGCGCCCCACATTCCCGGCATGCGTGCGCGCATCTGCGCGGCCCTGGGGCTGGAAGACGACCAGGTCAACATCAAGGCCAAGACGGCCGAGCGCCTGGGCCCGGTGGGCCAGGGCCTGGCCATCGAAGCGCGGGCGGCGACGCTGCTGACGCGGGAGAAGCGGCCCGCTCCAAGCGTGCCGGCGGGCTGAGCAAGGTGGGGTTTGGCTGGGTCGCCTCCGGCCCGGCCAGGCCGAGGCGGGACGGGGCTGCGGCGGTCCCTAGACACGCCCAGGCCAAGGGGCAGTCGGCAGCCCCGACACTGCAAGCGCGCCCCGCACCCCGCAGCCTTCAGGTCAGCGGCCCCACGTCGGTATCGCGCGGCGGCAGATGCCGCTTGATCTGCGGGCGCTGCAGGCGCTGCTTGGGGTCCTTGCCAGCGGGCAGCTCGGCGCGCTGCAGCTGGATGTGCGCCACCAGCCCACCCGAGGACGAGTTGGCCAGCGCGAAGATGCCGCCCATGCGCTGCACCGTCTTGTCGACGATGGACAGACCCAGGCCGGCGCCTGCGGCGGCGGTCCGGGCGGTGTCGCCACGGAAGAAGGGCTTGGTCAGGCTGGCCAGCTGTTCGGGCGGCACGCCGCTGCCGTGGTCACGCATCTTGACCAGCACCCATTTCTCGCGGCCCTTGGCGGCGATGTCCACCGTGGTGGTGCCGGTGTCGGCCGACTTGCCGTAGCGCCGCGCGTTCTCCAGCAGATTGGAGATGACGCGCGCCAGCTCGACCTCGTCGGCCATCACGTTCAGGTCTTCCGGCACGTTCATGGTGATCTGCAGCTCGCGGTGGTTCTGCACCGCATACACGCAGGACGACACCACTCCGTGCAGGTTCACCGGGGTGAGGGTGACATGCTCGGGCCGCGCATAGTCCAGGAACTTGTCGATGGTGGCGTCCAGCTGCACGATGTCGGCCACCATGTGCTCGCGGGCGACATCGTCGTTCACGCTCATCTCGGTTTCCAGCCGCAGGCGGGCCAGCGGGGTGCGCAGGTCGTGCGAGATGCCGGCCAGCATCACGGCGCGGTCCTGCTCCAGCTTGGCGAGTTTCTGCGCCATGCGGTTGAAGCCGATGTTGACCTCGCGGATCTCGCTGGTGACGACTTCCTCGTCGAGCTGGCTGGCCGCGAAGTCGCCGTCGCGCACGCGGTTGGCGGCATACGACAGCTGTTTCAGCGGCCGGTTGATCAGCCGGGCGATGGCCGCCGCACCTGCCAGCGACAGCGCGCCGGCCGTGATCAGCCAGATCAGCCACGTCTTGCCGCCGGCGGCGCTCAGGCGCGAGCGGTCCATCAGCAGCCAGTTCGGGTCGCCATTGATGGTGAAGCCGACCCAGAGGCCGGCTTCGCCGTTCACGTTGTTGGCCACGATGGTGCCGGGGCCCAGGCGCAGCGTCAGCTCTTCGGTCAGGCGCGCACCCAGGGCGGTGGGGTCCAGCAGCTCGAAATGGTCACCGGGCTCGCGCGGCAGGATCCGCACGCCTTCCTGGTCGGCCATGGTCTTGATGAGCGACACGCGGGCGATGGCGTCGGCATGCACCAGGGCGGCGCGGCTCAGGTTGACGAGGGAGGCGATCTGCTGGGCCGTCTGCAGAGTGCGCGGCTCGAATTCCAGCGCCCTCAGCGTCTGCAGCCAGGCCAGGATGCTGCCGACCAGCAGCAACGCCAGCAGGAAGAAGGTCCGCCAGAAGAGGTTCAGCCCGACGCGACCGCGCGACACGCGCGGCGTGGGCGGCGTGTCGAGCGGGGCCGGGCTGGTGGCATCCGAGGATGCTTCGTAGGAGGCGCTCATGCGATGGGGGTGGAAGGGCGGGCGCCGCACGTTCCGCCAGGAGCGCCAGCGGACAGGGCAGGTGCGCCGCGCGCCCGATCGGGTTAGTTGGCGCCGTCCGGCACGAACACGTAGCCCACGCCCCAGACGGTCTGGATGTAGCGCGGTGCGGCGGCGTCCACCTCGACCAGCTTGCGCAGGCGGGAGACCTGCACGTCCAGGCTGCGGTCGAAGGGCTCGAACTCACGCCCGCGGGCCAGGAGGGCCAGCTTTTCGCGCGACAGCGGCTGCCGGGGGTGGCGCACCAGCGCCTTCAACATGGCGAACTCGCCCGTCGTCAGCGGCAGCTCCTCGCCGTTGCGCTGCAGTGCGCGGGTTCCCAGGTCGAACGTGAAGGGGCCGAAGGTGACGACTTCGTTCTCGCCCGAGGGAGCGCCTGGGGCTTCCTGCGGAGGACGGCGGCGCAGCACCGCGTGGATGCGGGCCAGCAGCTCGCGGGGGTTGAAGGGTTTGCCCAGGTAGTCGTCGGCACCCACTTCCAGGCCGACGATGCGGTCCACGTCCTCGCCCTTGGCCGTCAGCATGATGATGGGCGTGCGGTCGTTGGCAGCACGCAGGCGGCGGCAGATGGACAGACCATCCTCGCCCGGCATCATCAGGTCCAGCACGATCAGATCCACCGTTTCGCGCAGCAGGATGCGGTTCAGCGCCTTGCCGTCTTCCGCCACCATGACCTCGAAGCCCTCCTGCGTCAGGTAGCGGCGAAGCAGGTCGCGAATGCGCGCATCGTCGTCCACCACGAGAACTTTGTCGGTACGGTTGGTTGTTGAGGCCATTTCTTTCCCAGGTCCTATTTGTAACAGAGCCGATTCTGACCATGTTGGCGACCAAAGTTCATGTTTTTGGCCACAACAAGACCAACTGTTACAAGTCTTGCGGAGTCGTGCACGACCGCCGATCTCCGTTCACGATCGGTGCGCACAAAGCCGTTTAAGGTGCGACCACCCGGCTCGGATGGAGCTGCAACCTTCCAAGGAAAGCGTTCGATGACACTGAAGATGACTCGCAAATTCATAGCGGCCAGCGCCCTGTTGGCCTGCGCTGGAGCCGCCCTTGCCCAGACCACGGTTCCTGCGCCGGAGAACGTGCTGCAGCTGTCGGCCACCGGCACCGTGGAGGTGCAGCAGGACGTGCTGGTGATGACGTTGGGCACGACCAAGGAGGGCGCAGATGCGAATGCAGTGCAGACACAGCTGAGGCAGGCCATCGACACTGCCTTGACAGAAGCCAAGCGAGACGTAAAGCCGCAGCAGCTGGATGTGCGCACGGGCACCTTCGGCCTGTATCCGCGCTACGGCAAGGATGGCAAGGTCAACGGCTGGCAGGGCCGGGCGGAACTGGTGCTGCAGGGGCGCGACTTTCCTCGCATCACCTCCACCGCCGCGCGCATCCAGACGCTCTCGATCTCGCAGGTCGGCTTCGATCTGTCGCGCGAGGCCCGCGCCCGGGTGGAAGGCGAAGCGCAGACCCGCGCCATCGAGGCGTTCAAGGGCCGCGCCACCGAACTCGCGCGTGGGTTCGGCTTCAACGGCTACACGCTGCGCGAAGTGGCAGTGAACAACAACGAGATGATTCCCGGCCCCCGCATGCCGATGATGGCCAAGGCCGCGTCGGCCATGTCGATGGGCGCGGAGGACAGCGGCATTCCGGCCGAGGCCGGCAAGGCGCAGGTGGTCGTCAACGTGTCGGGCTCGGTGCAGTTGCGCTGATCTCCGGGCAGGCCGCGGCAGGCGCTCTCCTGGCCCCGCCAGGCCCGCGCCCGCTGGCGAAGCCGCTGCGATGGGACTTCCGGTCATTGCCGCCCGGGCGTGTCTCGCGGCGGCCTTTCGACCCACTCAAACAGACTGGCAGGGCTGACAGAGGGTGAAACCGCGGTCGCTGGCCGTGGGAGGTACAGATCTTCAAGGCTTTTTGGGCCCGCTGCGCTCGATCTGCCTGCGCTTGTTGCTATTAAAATAATAGCAAACGGCGCGCCGCCCGCCCAAAGGCCCTACTGCGCCGACCAGGCGCCGTCCATGGCCCAAGCCACGCCGCGCACGTTGGCGGCAGCCGGCGTGCAGAAGAACACCGCCAGTTCGCCCAGCTCTTCGGGCGTGGTGAACTGCATCGAAGGTTCCTTCTCCCCCAGCAGCATTTTCTTGGCGTCCTCGTTGGAGAGCCCGTGCTCAGCCGCCTTGGCGTCCACCTGTTTTTGCACCAGCGGGGTCAGCACCCAGCCGGGGCAGATCGCGTTGCAGGTCACGCCGGTGGTGGCGTTTTCCAGCGCGGTCACCTTGGTCAGCCCGACGATGCCGTGCTTGGCCGCCACATAGGCCGACTTCTGGGCCGACCCGACCAGCCCGTGCACCGATGCGATGTTGATGATGCGGCCCCAGTTCGCCGCGCGCATGGCGGGCAGGGCCAGGCGCGTGGTGTGGAAGGCGCTCGTCAGGTTGATGGCGATGATGGCGTCCCACTTGTCGACGGGGAAGTCCTGCACGCTGGCCACGTGCTGGATGCCGGCGTTGTTGACGACGATGTCCACGCGGCCGAACTGGCTGGCGCTGTACTTCATCATGTCTTCGATGTCGGCGGCGCGGCTCATGTCGGCGCCGTGGTAGGCCACGCGGGCGCCGGCCGACTCGCCGGCGGCCAGCACCTCGGCGCGCGGCCCGTCGACGTCGCCGAAACCGTTGAGCACTACGTTCGCACCTTGCCGCGCCAGCGCCTTGGCGATGCCGAGGCCGATGCCGCTGGTGGAGCCCGTGACGAGGGCGGTCTTGCCGTTCAGCATGAGAGTCGCTTTCCAATGAATTAGGATGACCGCCAGCATATCAAGCACCTTTGACGCACTGCCGTTCGCGCAGCTTTTTTCCATGACCGAACCCACGCTGAACCATGTCCATTGCCCCGGTGTGTCCGCCGCTGACCCAGCGGGGGCGCCCGTCATCCCTGGCAAGGGGCACCGCATGGCGTACTGGGAATGGAATGACACCGGCGACGCGGCGCACCCCCACGTGGTGATCTGCGTGCATGGCCTGTCGCGCCAGGGGCGTGACTTCGACGTGCTGGCCCGTCGGCTGAGCCGGCATGCCCGCGTCATCTGCCCCGACGTGGCAGGCCGTGGCCACAGCGACTGGCTGGCCGACCCGGCGGCCTACCAGGTGCCGGTGTACGCCGGCGACATGCTGGCACTGCTGGCGCAGGTGCATGCCCAGGCCCTCATCGGCACGCTGGACTGGGTGGGTACCAGCATGGGCGGGCTGATCGGCATGGCGGTCTGCGGGCAGCCGGGGTTGCCCCTGCCGGTGCCGGTGCGCCGGCTGGTGCTGAACGATGTCGGCCCGGTGATCGAATGGCAGGCGCTGCAGCGCATCGGAACCTACCTGGGGCGGCCGGTGCGGTTCGACTCCGAGCAGCAGGCGGCCGATGCGCTCTGGGCCATCTCAAGCGGCTTCGGGCCGCATACGCCCGAGCAATGGCTGGCGCTCTCGCGTGGCATGCTGCGCGAAGACCGGCAGGGCGGGCAGGGTGGCTTCACCCTGCATTACGACCCGGCCATCGCGGTCCCGTTCCGCGCCGTGACGCAGGAGGCGGCACGGGCCGGCGAGGCGCTCCTCTGGCAGCTCTACGACCAGATCACCGCGAAGGTGCTGCTGCTGCGCGGCGCCGAGTCCGACCTGCTGTCGCCCGCCACCGCAGCCCTGATGGCCCGGCGCGGCCCGCAGGCCGCCTGCCTGGAGTTGGCCGGTGTGGGCCACGCACCCACGCTGGTAGCCGACGATCAGGTCGAAGCCGTGGCACGGTTTCTGGGCACCGACGCGGCTGGCGACACCGAGGGTGCGCGCGCATGAAGAGCAGCACCATCGGGCAGCCCCTTCCCGGCGGCGGCCACGCGGGCGCACGCGCCGACGGCGTTCCCCAGCTCATTGCCGCGACGGCGCACGCCCTGCCGGAGCAGGCCGACGCGCTGGCCCGCGCCCGCGCCTTCGCCGAACCCCTGCTGACCGGCGAGACGCTGGAAACCGGCGAGAACACGCTGGAACACGCGGATGCGGTGGCCGCCATCCTCAAGGGCATCGGCGGTTCCGAGGCCATGCAGGCGGCCAGCTACCTGGTGCATGCGTCCTCGCACCTGAACAAGCCCGAGGAGGTCATCAGCAAGGCGTTCGGCGAGCATTTCGCCGCCCTGGCGGTGGAGACCACCAAGCTCATGCGCGTGCAGCAGCATGCCCGCGAGGCGCAGCTGTCGGGCGTGCAGGTGGACGACCCCGCCACGCAGACCGAGAACGTGCGCAAGATGCTGCTGGCTTTCTCGCGCGACCTGCGCGTGGTGATGCTGCGGCTGGCATCGCGCCTGCAGACGCTGCGCTTCTATGCGGCCTCCAAGCGGCCGGTGTCGCCCGGCATCGCCCGCGAGGCGCTGCAGGTGTTCGCCCCGCTGGCCAACCGGCTGGGCATCTGGCAGATGAAATGGGAGCTGGAAGACCTGTCGTTCCGGTTCCTCGAACCCGACACCTACAAGCAGATCGCCCGCCTGCTGGATGAAAAGCGCGCCGAGCGCGAGCTGTACATGGAGCAGTTGCGGGGCCGCGTCGAGTCGGAGCTGCGGGCGCGCAGCATCAGCGCCAGCGTGCAGGGCCGGCCCAAGCACATCTACAGCATCGTCAAGAAGATGCGCGGCAAGGCGCTCGACTTCGATCAGGTGCTCGACATCCGTGCGCTGCGCGTGGTGGTGCCCTCCGTGAAGGACTGCTATGCGGCGCTGTCGTGGGTGCACCAGCAGTTCCGCCCGCTCGAGGCCGAATTCGACGACTACATCGCCCGGCCGAAGCCGAACGGATACCAGTCGCTGCACACCGTGGTGCGCGACGATGCCGGCAAGCCGATCGAGATCCAGATCCGCACCCAGGCCATGCATGACCATGCCGAACACGGCGTGGCGGCGCACTGGGCTTACAAGGAGGCCGGCACCAAGGGCTACGCCGGGGTATCGGCCAGTGGCGAGTACGACGCAAAGATCGCCGTGCTGCGGCAGCTGCTGGCGTGGGAGCGCGACCTGGCAGGTTCCGCGCGGCACAGCGGCCTGTTCGAGGACCGCATCTACGTGCTGACGCCGGACGCCGCCGTGATTGAACTGCCCCAGGGCGCGACGCCGGTCGACTTCGCCTACACCGTCCACACCAGCGTCGGCCACCGCTGCCGTGGCGCTCGGGTGGACGGGGTGATGGTGCCGCTGAACACGCCGCTGCAGAACGGGCAGACGGTGGAAATCACCACCGTGAAGGAAGGCCGCCCGTCGCGGGACTGGCTGAATGCCGAACTCGGCTACCTCACCAGCCACCGCGCCAAGGCGAAGGTTCGCGCCTGGTTCAACGCCCAGGCCACCCACGAAACGGTGGCGCGCGGTCGCGAAGCCGTGGAAAAGCTGCTGCAGCGCGAAGGCCGCACCGCCATGAAGCTGGACGACCTGGCCGTGCAGCTGGGGTTCAAGACGGCCGATGCCCTGTTTGAGGTGGTGGGCAAGGACGAGTTTTCGCTGCGCACCATCGAGACGCTGCTGCGGCCGCCGGAGCCCGCCGGCCAGGCCGACGAGTATTCGCCGATCAAGAAAGCCCGGGCTCCCGACGCCAGCGGCAAGGGCGGCGTGCTGGTGGTCGGCATCGATTCGCTGATGACGCAGTTGGCCAAGTGCTGCAAGCCAGCCCCTCCTGACGCCATCCGCGGCTTCGTCACGCGCGGCAAGGGCGTCAGCGTGCACCGCGCAGACTGCAGCAACTTCCGCGAAATGGCGGCGCGCAGCGGCGAGCGGGTGATCGAGGTCGAATGGGGCCGCCCCAAGACTTCGGCGACCCCTGCGGCCCCGGCTGCCGTCTACCCGGTGGACGTGTCGGTCGAAGCTTCCGATCGCCAGGGGCTGCTGCGAGATGTCTCGGAAGTCTTTGCGCGAGAGAAGACCAACGTGATCGGCGTGCAGACCCAGTCCGTGAAGGGCACGGCGTGGATGACGTTCACCGTGGAGGTTTCCGACTCGGGGCGGCTGGGCAAGGTGCTGGCCATCGTGGCCACCGTGCCGGGCGTGCGTTCGGCCCGGCGGCGATGACGAGGATGACGGTGGCGATCCAGGTCTTCGCAACGGCCGCCACCGATCTTTCTGAGAAAAAAGCCACGCGATATTTCTGGAGGCGCTTTTCTTGGTGCTAGAATCGCATTCTCGAATACAAACAGGCGCGTAGCTCAGCTGGTTAGAGCACCACCTTGACATGGTGGGGGTCGTTGGTTCGAGTCCAATCGCGCCTACCAACTAACCATTGGTAAAAAAGCCTTCTAGACCTTGGTCTAGGAGGCTTTTTCTTTTCCGGCGTCGGTTCCAGCCCTTGGGTCTCGCCAGGCCCTGCCCAGTCCCTATTGGGGGTGCGCCGGGGCGGTCGACTCGGCAAGGACCTCGGTGGGCAGCACTCCTTCCCGCAAGGGCGGGTGCCTCCCCCCCCCCCCGCGCACTGTCAGCTGAGTCCTGTGACCGGCAGCGAGGCACCGTGGATGGCGCGGGCCTGCTCGGATGCGAGGAACACGATCGCTGCCGCCAGATCGCCCGGCGCCACCCAGCGCGCAGGGTCCGCGTCCGGCATCGCCGCGCGGTTTTCGGCGGTGTCGATGATGGTGGGCAACACGCAGTTCACGTTGATGCCACGCTCCTTCAGTTCTGCCGACGCGGCCTCGGTGACCCGCGCGAGCGCGCTTTTCGATGCCGTGTAGGCGCCCATTCCCGCAACGCCGCGCATCGCCGCATGGGCGCCCACATTGACGATGCTGCCGCGCTGTTGCGCCAGCATGGTGGGCACGGTGGCTTCCATCATGTGCACGGCGGTTCGCAGGTTCACGGCGAACAGGAAGTCCCAGTCGCCGACCGGTGTTTCATGCACGGCCGGGCCCATCCTGAAGCCGCCGGCCAGGTTGCACAGCACGTCGACGCGGCCCCACTGCGCCATGGTCTTTTCCACCGCCGTGCGAGCGCCGGCCTGGGTCGTGAGGTCCGCCGCGACGAGAAGGCGGTTGGCGTTCGATGGCCCGAAGGAACGCTCCAGTGCCTCCTGGTGCAGACCGACCAGCGCCAGCCGCCCGCCCGCATCGGCAAACGCCGTTGCCACGGCCTGGCCCAGGTTGCCTCTGGCGCCGGTGATGAGAACGACCTTGTTCTTGAATGTCATTGCGCAGATCCTTGGGCTTTGCGTTGCCCGTGATGGTAGGTGCCCACGCCGCGGGTGATGACCCGGTCGGCCGGCAGAACGTCACCCGGTTCGTAGTCGGGTCGGCCGTCCACCTCGCGGTAGACCGGACCGAAATCGATGCGGGCCAGATCCAGCAGCTGCTCGAGGTTGTCGACGACGAAATACGTTTCCTGGAAGTCGTCGATACGGTATCTGGTCTGCATGACCCGCGCGAGGTCGAAGGCGATCCGGTTGGGTGAGTCGGAATCGAGCGAGAACACGCTTTCCGTATAAGAGCTGGCAATACCGGCGCCGTAGATGCGCAGGCCGTCCGTCTGCTGCACCAGACCGAATTCCACCGTGTACCAGTAGACCCGGGCCAGATGGTCCAGCACGCCGAGGCTTTGCGCCCGCAGGCCGCCCTGGCCGTAAGCCTGGATGTAGTCGGCGATGGCCGGGTTCATGAGCATGGGCACATGGCCGAATACGTCGTGGAAGACATCGGGTTCTTCCAGGTAATCCAGTTCATGCGGCTTGCGGATGAACTGGCCGGCCGGAAAGCGTCGATGGGCCAGATGGTCGAAGAAGACCTCGTCCGGCACCAGGCCCGGAACGGCAACCACCTCCCAGCCGGTCTGCTTGACCAGCATGTCGCTCAGGCGCCGGAAGTCCGGGATTTCGTCCGGGCCCATCGGCAGACGGGCCATGCCGTCGACGAATTCGTCGCAGGCCCGGCCCGCGAGCATCCTGGCTTGCCGCTCGAACAGCGTTTTCCAGGTCGCATGGTCTTCGGCGGTGTACCGCTCCCATCCCTGTTCGATGGTCCAGTCGGCGCGGGCGGGTTTGAACTCGGCGCCGGCGGCGAGCCCATGTTTGACTTCAGCATCCACGGTGGCGGATTTCATCGTTGCACCTCCGGCAGCGGGCCGTGCCTGTCTCCGTCGCCTGGCGCGCGTGAGGAGGTCATCTTGTCTCGCTGGGTTCTTTGGGTGAGGACGCTCCGCAGTGCTGCAGACGGGCCGCGGCACTGCGCAACGCAGGATGGCGAGCGGCCCGTGGCCGCCAAGCCGTGAGGAGGTGGAGCGAAGCGCCGCGTCAGGCGGCCTGGAGCACGCCACGCTCGATCTGATCGCGTTCCAGCGACTCGAACAGGGCCTTGAAATTGCCCTCGCCGAATCCTTCGCGATAGTCGCCCTTGCGCTGGATGAACTCGAAGAACACGGGGCCCATGACGGTGCCCGAGAAGATCTGCAGCAGCAGACGGGGCGTGCCGTTTTCCGTGGTGCCGTCCAGCAGGATGCCGCGGGATTTCAGCTCGTCGGCGTTCTCGCCGTGTCCCGGCAGGCGGCCGTCCAGCATCTGGTAGTAGGTGTCCGGGGGGGCCTTCATCAGCGGCACGCCGGCGTCGCGCAGGCTGTCTACCGCCGAGAGCAGGTCGTCGGTCAGCAAGGCGATGTGCTGAATGCCTTCTCCGTTGAACGCCATCAGATATTCCTCGATCTGGCCCGAACCCTTGGCGGATTCTTCGTTCAACGGGATGCGGATCATCCCGTCCGGTGCGGTCATCGCCTTCGAGGTCAAGCCCGTGTATTCGCCCTTGATGTCGAAATAGCGGATCTCCCGGAAGTTGAAGAACTTCTCGTAGAACGATGCCCAGTAGGCCATGCGCCCACGGTACACGTTGTGCGTGAGGTGGTCGACGATCTTGAAGCCGTGTCCGCGCGGCTTGCGATCAACGCCTTCGATGAATTTGAAGTCGATGTCGTAGATCGACTGCCCCTCCTCGAACCGGTCGATGAGGTAGAGCGGCGCCCCGCCAATGCCTTTGATGGCAGGAAGGCGCAGCTCCATGGGACCGGTCTGCACATCCACCGGCTGAGCGCCGAGTTCGATCGCCCGGTTGTACGCCGCATGCGCGTCTCGCACCCGGAAGGCCATGCCGCAGGCGGACGGACCATGCTCCGCCGCGAAATAGGCGGCAGGGCTCTGTGCCTCGCGGTTGACGATGAAGTTGATGTCGCCCTGGCGGTAGAGATCGACGTTCTTCGATCGATGGTGGGCCACCAGCGTGAACCCCATCTGCTCCAGAACGGGTTCCAGAACACCTGGGGTGGGGGAGGCGAATTCGACAAACTCGAAACCCATCAAACCCATTGGATTGTCAAAAAGATCCGCCATCGCCATGTCTCCGAATTAGTGGTGAAGATGCCATCGATGGTAGACAGCGTGCCCCGCATGTTTCATGCAGATTGAGCATTGGCGCGAGCGTACGCGCGGGAAACCTGTGAATCTGCTGGCTCATGTGGAGGCACGGTGCGTCGTAGCCTTTTATTGCGCGTGCTTCAAGCGCCTGTTGAGGTGAGGTCCTTCGCATTGCGCCCTGCGGCCGACGCGGCCATCTGACGGACTGGTGGGCGCTTTCGGGGAAAGAAAGTCGCATGCGAAACAGCTTGCTGGATGCCTGTTCATGCTGTAAATTTAAACAGTATCAAGGAGCCTGTAATGCAACCATTCGACCAAGCCCCCTATCTCGTCAGACTCTGCGATGCCCCGTCATCGCTGCCTCATGATGCAAAAGCCGCCGCAGAGGCCCGATATGCCCGCGAACTCGAACGGCTGCTGGGCGGTCCTTACGAGGTGACTGCGGCATTCGACATCATGTCCGGCCTGGAGTATGCCGACACGGTGTCGGATGTGGAGAAGGCCGTGGCTCTGCGATGGCAGCGCGCCGCATCCACTGCCCGCGACCGTGCGCTGTCCCCGATCGGCGACGCAGAGGAAGCGTACTTCGAGCTGCGGCCGAACTGATGGATCAGGTCGCCATTGCGGTGCTGGGGGCCGTCGCAGTGTGGCTTTCTCAAAGCCGCCATGCGTCCCGCCGCCGGTGGGCTTGCGTCTTCGGCCTGTTGGGCCAACCCTTCTGGTTCTACGCGGCCTGGCAGGGCCAGCAGTGGGGCATCTTCGGCGTGTGCCTGATGTACTCGCTTGCCTGGATACGGGGCTTCTGGATCCACTGGATTGCTCCGCAGGCGCCCTCGGGTCTTGGAACGATTCAGATCACGCCAGGGCGGCAGCGCTGAAAGACGGTTCCGCCTGGGGCGCCCCACATCCGGGCAGTGAGGGCTTGGCGCACTCGCTGGCGAAGGGCGGGAGGCAAAGGGCCGAGGGCCTAGGGCGCTGGCGGAGGGCGGCCGTGACGCAGCGATCTTGTCCGACGCGGCACAGGGGCGGTCCTGGTGGAAGTTGGCTGCTCACAACTTCAGGAGCACCCCATGGACACTACCAAGGACAAGGAAACAGGTCGGCCCGATCTGCCTACGCACACCCGCCGCGCGCCTGCGGGCCAGGATCGTCGCCGGGGCGCCTGGATCATCATTGCTGTCGTGCTGGTGGCCGTGGTGGTCAGTGCGGTTTCCAGCATCTTTCCGATCTGGTGAGGCCCTGACATGGACACAACAAGCGTTGGTGGCTCGGACACGGCTCATGTTCGATTCCGCGCCGGGATGGGACCGGGGCACGCAGTGCTAGGCGAAGTGGGCCGCTGGGCTGCAGCACAGGCTCGACAGTGGAAGTCCTACACCTTTCGAGCGGCAGGGCCCACAGGGCTCTTCACCGCTCGGGCTTAGCTTCAAGGTCTCAACTTTGAAGGAGACTCTCCCATGGTCAACAAGCAACTTCTCGCGGCCCTGTGTGCATCTGGTGCTCTGATGCTCGGACCGGCAATGGCCCAGTCGGGCGGCGGCACTGGCTCCGGCTCTGGCGGCATGGGCGGGGGCGCGGGCAGCTCGGTGAGCGGCTCCGGTTCCTCCTCTTCCTCGACTGGCGGCACGACCGGCTCGTCAGCTACCGGCACGGGTGCCACCTCGGGACAGGGCGCCGGCTCGGCCACGCACGGCTCGGGTGCCGCACACGGCGGGGCCATGGGCTCCGGTTCCCACAGCGGCAGTGGCGCCAAGAGCGGCATGGACAGCTCCAAGTCCGGCTCCAAGGCCACGGGCTCTGACAAGACGCGCGTCAACCCCGGCGTGGGTGACCGCGCCTCGGCCACCATGCCATCCACCCAGACGGGCAGCGCGCCCAACGGCGGCAAGGACGGCAAGTAATCACATGGGGTGACCCGCCCCGTTTGAATGGACGGGGCGGTGCCCGCCGTGGATATCCGTCAGAAGGTGCAGAGCGGGCTCTGCACTTTTTTTCGTCTGTAGGTCCGGAAGGCCCCGCGTGGCGCATCTCGAGCGGGTTCGGAGCGGATCACGAAACCAGCTACGTGAGGCAGGTGTGTCATGTGCGCCGGGCTTTGGGCGGCCGGCCTCTGCCGGTCCAGGGGCGGATCAAAACCCCCTAAGCACCTGAACCTGCCGGCCCAACGACGCCTCCATAAGGCCAGTCACCCAGAAAACCCGCGTTATCTGCCTCGGAAAAAAGAAACCCGCCACGAGGGGCGGGTGAACTTGCGAATGTTCGCAAGGGAGGGAGGTGTCGAGGGGGTATCGACAAAACTGAGTATGAGGTATGGGCAAAGAGCTTGCCGTAGGACTGTGCGCCATCGTGTTGGCAGCTTCGGGGCTCTCGAATCGCGGCGCAGTGAGGCCTCCACTGTCATCAGTCGGTGTCTGACAAGCTGTTGCCATTCGAATCGATACCTTACGAACTACAGCCATGCATTGATCGGCTGAGTTCGTCCAAGGAGGACCGCATGCGAAACCCCGTAGGGCACATGATTTCCGGCCATCGCACTGGCCTGGCGCACGCCGAAGATGGCATGGGAGACGTCCGGGTATTCTGGCTTGCGGCGGCGATCGCGGTATTGGCCGTGGTCGCAGTCGTGGCGGTCAAACTCAATGGACGGGACGTCCGCTCTGCCCTTTTCGGCAACGTATGGACGTGGAGCCAACCAGTGCGGTCCGCGCCTGCCGTGGCCGTGGTCACTTCCGGGCGCGATGCGGCGTTCAAGCTCGAGCCGAACTCCGCCCAACTGGCACGCTGACCGCTTGCGGTGGTGGGTTCTGGCCCCGCCGTGGCCAGACCCGGTGGTCTGTGCCACGGTCGGCCACCGGCCCGCTCGCACATCCATGAGGTCCAGGTTTTCGAAGCGAGGCGACGAACGCAGCGTCTGCAATCAGGCCGCGGAGCAAGCGGCCTTGTGGCTACCGGGCACCGGCAACCCCTCTCAATAGCCTGCGCCGCGCTGCGGGGCCACGGCTGGCCCGGCGCCCGCGAACTCCGCTCGCAACCGCCGAGCAGCGCCCACAAACATCAGCACATCCACCCCCACGGCCACGAAGGTGCAGCCCAGATCCAGGTAGCGGCGCGCCAGAGCAGGGTCAGACGTCAGCGTGCCAGCCGCCTTGCCGCTCGCGACGATGGTGCGCATGGCGTCTTCGATGGCGGCTTGCACGTCGGGGTGGCCGGGGTTGCCCCGGTGCCCCATCGACGCCGCAAGGTCGGCCGGACCGATGAAGACGCCATGAACACCTTCCACCGCGCAGATCTCGGGCAGGCTGCGGAGGGCCGCCACGGTCTCTGCCTGAACCAGCAGGCAGACCTCTTCGTCGGCCACCGCCAGGTAATCGGCACGGCCGCTCCATTGCGACACACGTCCGACAGCGCTGCCCACGCCCCGAATGCCGTGCGGCGGGTACTGGGTGGCAGCGGCGATGGCGCGGGCCTGTTCGGGCGTGTCGACCATCGGCACGAGGAGGGTGCGCGCACCGATGTCCAGCACCTGCTTGATGAGCGCCGTGCTGCCTTCGGCAATGCGGACCACGGGTTGTGAAGGGTAGGGCGCCACGGCCTGCAGCGCGCCGAGCGTGCTGCGCAGGTCGTTGGGCGCGTGCTCGCCGTCGATCAGCAGCCAGTCGTAGCCCGTGGTCGCGGCGGCCTCGGCGAGGTAGGGGTCGGCCATCGAGAGCCACAGGCCGACCTGCGGCTGGCGGGCGGCAAGGGCTGCCTTGAAGGGGTTGTGTGCGGGCATCTGGGTGTTCTCTGGTCGCGTGCGAAGGATGGGGTGGGCTGCGGAGTGCGAAAGGTTGCGGCCGGCGGAACCGACCGGCGGCATCAGTCGACGCCGCCCTGGCAAAGGTACTTGGTGTGCAGATAGTCGTCCAGCCCATGGGTGGAGCCTTCCCGCCCATAGCCCGACTCCTTCACGCCGCCGAAGGGCGCGGCCTCGGCCGCGAGCGCGCCTTCATTGACGCCCACGATGCCCGTCTCCAGCAACCCCGCCACCCGCCAGATCCGCCGCACGTCCTGGCTGTAGAAGTAGGCGGCCAGCCCGAAGGGCGTGTCGTTGGCCGCGGCGATGACTTCCGCTTCGCTCTCGAACACGGTGAGCGGCGCCACCGGCCCGAAGGTTTCCTCGCACGCGCAGGCCATGGTGGCGTCCGCCCCCGTGAGCACGGTGGGCGCGTAGTAGGTGGCGCC
>NZ_LMOV01000014.1 GCF_001424265.1 Acidovorax sp. Leaf160 | reverse complement strand
CTCATYCGCRACGCCAACTTCATCGCCGGCCAGTGGGCGCCGGGCCCCGGCGCGCTGCTGCCCGTCACCAACCCGGCCACGGGCGAGGTCATCGCCTCCGTGCCTGACTCCGGCGCGCCCGAGGCGCTCGCCGCGCTGGAGGCCGCCCACKCCGCCTTCCCCGCCTGGCGCGCCGTGCCGGCCAAGCAGCGCGCGGCCATCGTCAAGCGCTGGAACGACCTGGTCGTCGCCCACACCGAAGACCTGGGCCGCCTGATCTCCCTGGAGCAGGGCAAGCCCCTGGCCGAAGGCAAGGGCGAAGTCGCCTATGCGGCCAGCTACATCGAATGGTTCGGCGAAGAAGCCACCCGCATGAATGGCGAAGTCATCCCCGCGCCCGTGCCCGGGCGGCGCATGTTCGCGCTGAAGGAGCCCGTCGGCGTGGTCGCTGCCATCACCCCCTGGAACTTCCCCGCCGCCATGATCGCGCGCAAGATCGCCCCGGCCCTTGCCGCCGGCTGCACCGTGGTCTGCAAGCCCGCCGAAGACACCCCGCTCACCTCGCTCGCGCTGGTGCTGCTGGCCCATGAAGCGGGCGTGCCGGCGGGCGTGCTCAACATCGTCACCGCCTCGCGCGAGAAAACCCCCGAGGTGGTCGACGTGTGGCTCGACGACGGCCGGGTGCGCAAGATCACCTTCACCGGCTCCACGCCCGTGGGCAAGCACCTGGCGCGGCGCAGCGCCGACACCCTCAAGAARCTCTCGCTGGAGCTKGGYGGCAACGCCCCCTTCATCGTCTTCGAGGACGCCGACGTGSAGGCCGCCGTGCAGGGCTTCATGGCCGCCAAGTTCAGAAAYGGCGGGCAGACCTGCGTGAGCCCCAACCGCGTCTACGTGCACGCCCGGGTGCACGACGCCTTCGCCCGGCTGCTGGCCGAGAAGGTGGGCGCGCTGATCGTGGGCCCGGCCAGCGACCCGGCCTCGCAGATCGGCCCCATGATCAACGASCGGGCGGTGGAGAAGATCGAGCGGCACGTCAACGACGCGGTGGCGCGGGGCGCGAAGGTGCTRACGGGCGGCMAGCGGCTRACGGAGCTGGGCGCCACCTACTACGCGCCCACCGTGCTCACGGGGGCGGACGCCACCATGGCCTGCGCGTGCGAGGAAACCTTCGGGCCGGTGGCGCCGCTCACCGTGTTCGAGAGCGAGGAAGAAGTCATCGCCGCCGTGCTCACGGGGGCGGACGCCACCATGGCCTGCGGCGCCACCTACTACGCGCCCACCGTGCTCACGGGGGCGGACGCCACCATGGCCTGCGCGTGCGAGGAAACCTTCGGGCCGGTGGCGCCGCTCACCGTGTTCGAGAGCGAGGAAGAAGTCATCGCCGCGGCCAACGACACGCCCTTCGGGCTGGCCGCCTACTTCTACAGCCAGGACGTGCGGCGGATCTGGCGSGTGGCGGGGTTGCTGGAGACGGGCATCGTGGGGGTCAATGAAGGCGCGCTGGCGGCCGAGGCCGCGCCCTTCGGCGGCGTGAAGGAGTCGGGCTATGGGCGGGAAGGTTCCACCCATGGGCTGGACGACTATCTGCACACGAAGTACGTCTGCCAGGGGCAGCTGGACTGACGCGAGCGACACTGCTGGGCGGCGCAGGCCGCAACACCACGAAGGCAGCACGGACGAGACCCGTCCCGCTGCCTTTGTCGTTTGTGCCTTGAGGGAATGGCGCCGCAGGTGGTGGCGCGTGCCGCTCTCAGCCGCGCGCGGATGCGGGCGCCGGAGCCGCCGCGCCCGCGGCCGCCGCGCGTTGCGTGCCGGCGCAGCCGCTGAAAACGTCCAGCTGCGGCTGGTAGACGCTGGTGCGCACGTCCATCAGGCCCAGTACCGAATGGAAATAGTTGTCGTGCGTGAGATGCTGCTCGCCCATGGCCGAGCGCAGGCACCCCAGCGGCAGCTGCATGCGCTGCTGCATGGCCGGCGACAGCCAGGTGATCCAGGGCACGTGCTTTTGCACGTCGGGCGCGATGGCGTAGGGCAGGCCGTGCAGGTAGATGTTGTTCTCGCCCAGCGATTCGCCATGGTCGGCGACGTAGATCATTGAGGTCTGCGCCTCGGCCGAGCGCCCCTGCAACCAACGGATGGTGGCGTTCAGGAAGTGGTCGGTCTCCACGATGCTGTTGTCGTAGGCGTTCAGCAACTGCTGCTGGCTGCATTCCTGCAGGCTGACCGACCCGCATTCGGGCTGGAACGTCTTGCGTGACGGGTCCGAGCGGCGGAAATAGGCGGGGCCGTGGCTGCCGATCTGGTGCAGCACCACCACCGTGCCGCGCGCGCGCTGCTCAGCCGGCAGTGCGGCGATGCGGTCTTCCAGGCCGCGCAGCATCACCTGGTCGAGGCATTCGCCATCGGGGCACAGGCCGGGCACGTTGGACGAGGCCGTGTTGCTCTCGCCGGCCCGGTCGCAAACGCCCTTGCAGCCGCCCTGGTTGTCCACCCACAGCACGGCCAGGCCCGCATGCTGCAGCACGTCGATCAGCCCTTCGTAGCGCGCGCTGCGGGCCTCATAGCCCGTCTTGCCCAGGTGCGAGAACATGCACGGCACCGACGCCGCCGTGCTGGTGCCGCAGGACCAGGCGTTGCGCGCGGTGACGAGGTCGTCGCGCGCCGACAGCTCGGGCGTGGTCGGCCGGCCATAGCCGTTGAGTGCGAAATTGCCGCTGCGGCCGGTCTCGCCCAGCACCAGCACCAGCAGCGGCGGCTTGGTCTGGCCGGCGTAGCTGGCGCCCAGGCGGGCGTCGGCACCGACGGGGATGAGCGGGCCGCTGTCCTGCCGGAAGGGGCGCGCCACCAGGTTGCCCACTGCGTACACGCTGTTGAGGGGGTTGATCATGTAGCGCAGCTGGGTGTGGTTGCGCATGGCGGACGAGAAGGGCTGGAAGACGGCCAGCAGGCACAGCACGCCCACCGCCAGCGCGCCCAGCACCAGCCAGGCCTGGTGCACCAGGCGCCGGCCCCACGGCAGGGCACGCACGCGCTGGCGCTGCAGCCACCAGAGCGGCGGCCCCGCCAGTGCCAGCACGGTGAGCGGCAGGCGCCAGGTGAAGAGACCCGCCGCCTCGTGCCCATCGGTCTGCAGCACGTTGGTCAGCATGTGGGTGTCGATCACGATGCCGTAGGCCGACATGAAATAGCAGGCGAAGGCGGCCGCCAGCACCGCGATGGCCAGCACCGGCTTGAGCGTGAACCGCCAGGCCAGCAAGCCCAGCACGGCCACATTGCCGGCGCAGACGAGCACCATGAAGGCCAGCAGGAACGCGATGCGACCCAGGCCGTGTTCGCCGGGCAGGTCCAGCACGGCCCGCCACAGCGGCACGTTGCAGGCCGTGGCCAGCCAGAGGCTGATGAGCACGATCACCCGTGCGGGATGCAGCGGCGCGGTGGACGGTGCCGACGGGGCGGAGAAGGGCGCCGAAGCAGGTGCCTGGCCAGCACCCGCTGGCGGTCGGCGCAGCGCCGAAGGAAACGCGATCAAGGACATGGACCGCGATTCTTGGTGCCAGCCCTTAACGGCACATTAAGGATGGCCGGCACAGGGGCCACGCGCGTGCCGTGGCGGGCTTTCAGCGCGCCGTGGGGGTCCGGACAGCGGCTGCCGACGCGGGAGCTGCTCTATTTTTCATAGCGGGGTGCCGGCGCATTCCGGTCCTTTCAGGCCGGTCGGGCTTCGATCGGTCCGCGATAGAAGGGCATGCCGCTATCGAGACCATAGCGAGCGAAGGTGCGGCTGGCGCGTCTGCCGCTGTCGCTGGCGCGCCCTGCGCGGGGTGCGCGCAGGCGCCGGCTCAGCGCTGCAGCGCGCCGGCGTGGTGCCGCAGGTGGTCTTCCATGAAGGTCTGGATGAAGTAGTAGCCGTGGTCGTAGCCGTCGTGCCGGCGCAGTGTCAGCGGCTGCCCGATGGCCTGGCAGGCGGCCTCGAACCGATGCGGGTGCAGCTGCTCGGCCAGGAATTTGTCGGCCAGGCCCTGGTCGATGAGGATGCCGCCGGGGTAGGGGGCGACCGGCTGGTTCTCCATCAGCACGGTGGCGTCGTGCTCGGCCCAGGCGCTGCGGTCGGGGCCCAGGTAGCCGGAGAAGGCTTTCTCGCCCCACGGGCACTGGGTGGGCGCGCAGATGGGCGCGAAGGCCGACAGCGAGCGGAACACGCCGGGGTGGCGCAGCGCTAGGGTGAGGGCGCCGTGGCCGCCCATCGAGTGCCCGAAAAGGCCGATGCGGTCGCCCGCGATGGGCTGGTGCTGGCGCAGCAGCGGCAGCAACTCGCGCATCAGATAGCTCTCCATGCGCCAGTGCCGGCGCCAGGGCTCCTGCGTGGCGTCCAGGTAGAAGCCCGCGCCGATGCCGAAGTCCCAGCTGGCGGTAGCGCCTTCCAGCGACTCGGCCGGCTCGCCGCGCGGGCTGGTGTCGGGGGCGATGAGGGCCAGGCCCAGCTCGGCTGCCAACCGCTGCGCACCTGCCTTGACCATGAAGGTTTCTTCGTTGCAGGTGAGGCCCGCCAGGTAGACCAGCGCCGGTACGGGGCCCTGCTCGGCCTGCGGTGGCAGATAGACCCACAGCTTCATCGGCAGACCGATTTCCGTCGACGGGTGCTGCAGAAACAGCTGGCGGCCGCCGAAGCTGGCGTGGCTGGAGAGGAGGGTGAAGGGCGTGGCGGCGGTGGAAGAATCGGTGGTGGGCTGGGTCATGCGAAGTGCTCTGGATCGTGGTGGCGCACCAGGTGCAGCACGGCGCGGGCAAAGGCGTCGGGCAGCTCCTGGGGCAGGTTGTGGCCGCCGCCGGGCAGCACCCGGTGGGCATGCGGCCCGGTGAAATGGTGGGCGTGCGCCGCGGTGCCTTCCACCGGCATCACGCCGTCGTCGGCACCATCCAGCGTGATGGCGGGCACGACGATGTCGGGCTGAGCGGCCAGGCGCGCCTCGATGGAAGCGTAGGCCGGGTCCCCCGGCGCGCCGGGATGCGCATGGCGATGGCGATACGAGTGGATCACCACCTCCACGAAGTCGGGGTGGTCGAAAGCAGCCGCGCTGCGCGCGAAGGTGGCTTCGTCGAACGCCCAGGTGGGCGACCACTGCTGCCACAGCAGGCGGCAGAGCGCGTCGCGGTGCGCTGCGAGGCCGGCGCGCCCGCGCTCGCCCTGGAAGTAGTACTGGTACCAGTGGCGCTGCTCGTTGGCCGGCGCCGCCGGCTTGCCTGCGGCGGCGATGTGCTGCAGGTTGTAGCCGTTGACGGACACCAGCCCTGCGCAGCGCTCGGGCCAGAGCGCCGCCACCACGCAGCAGGCGCGGCCGCCCCAGTCATACCCTGCGAGCACCGCCCGGTCGATGTGCAGGGCATCGAGCAGGGCCAGGAGATCGGCGCCCAGCGCCGCCTGTTCGCCCGATCGCGGCGTGGCGGCATCGGCGAAGCGGGTCGCTCCGTAGCCGCGCAGGTACGGCACGATGACGCGGCAGCCCTGTGCGGCCAGCAGCGGTGCGACGGCTTCATAGGCATGCACGTCGTACGGGAAGCCGTGCATCAGCAGCACGGGCGGCCCTTCCGCCGGGCCGCTCTCGCAGAAGGCGACATCGAGCACACCCGCGCGCACGCGGCGCAGCGAACCCAGGGTGGCGGCGGGCAGCGGCGGCGTGGTCATGGGCGGTATCTCCTGGACGTGGCTGGGCAGGCTGGGGTGGCGACCCGGGGCGCGCTGGCCCGGGGCCGAGGCTCAGTAGTGCACCACCGAGCGGATCGACTTGCCTTCGTGCATCAGGTCGAAGGCTTCGTTGATGCCGGGCAGCGGCATGGTGTGCGTGACGAAGGGCTCCAGCTGGATGCGGCCGGCCATGGCGTCCTCGACCATGCCGGGCAGTTCGCTGCGGCCCTTCACGCCGCCGAAGGCCGTACCCAGCCACTTGCGGCCGGTGACCAGCTGGAAGGGGCGGGTGGAGATCTCCTGCCCCGCGCCGGCCACGCCGATGATGACGGACTGGCCCCAGCCGCGGTGCGCGCATTCCAGCGCGGCACGCATCACGTTCACGTTGCCGATGCATTCGAAGCTGTGGTCCACGCCCCAGGTGGTCATCTCGACGATCACCTGCTGGATGGGCTTGTCGTAGTCCTTGGGGTTGACGCAGTCGGTGGCGCCGAAGGTGCGGGCCAGGTCGAACTTGGACGGGTTGGTGTCCACCGCGATGATGCGGCCGGCCTTGGCCAGCTGCGCGCCCTGGATCACGGCCAGGCCGATGCCGCCCAGGCCGAACACGGCGACGGTGTCGCCCTCCTGCACCTTGGCGGTGTTCTTGACGGCGCCCAGCCCCGTGGTCACGCCGCAGCCCAGCAGGCAGACCTGCTCGGGATTGGCGTCGGGGTTGACCTTGGCGAGGGAGACTTCGGCCACCACCGTGTATTCGCTGAAGGTGGAGCAGCCCATGTAGTGGTAGATGGGCTCGCCGTTGTACGAAAAGCGGGTGGTGCCGTCGGGCATGACGCCCTTGCCCTGCGTGGCGCGCACGGCCACGCACAGGTTGGTCTTGCCGCTCTTGCAGAACAGGCACTCGCCGCATTCGGCGGTGTAGAGCGGAATGACGTGGTCGCCGGGCTGCACGCTGGCCACGCCTTCGCCCACTTCCACGACGATGCCGGCGCCTTCATGGCCCAGCACGACCGGAAAGAGCCCTTCCGGGTCGTCGCCCGACAGCGTGAAGGCATCGGTGTGGCAGACGCCGGTGTGGGTGATCTTGATCAGCACTTCGCCCTTCTTCGGCGGGGCGACGTCGATCTCGACGATCTGCAGGGGTTCGCCGGCCTTGAAGGCGACGGCGGCGCGGGATTTGATGGTCATGGAGAGGTCCTGTGGTGCGGGAATGCAAGGGGATGAGCCGAGGGAGTGCCCGGCCTGGCGCACACCGGGTGCGCCATCAACACGTGACTTTAGGCCATCTGCCGGCAGCCGCGGTGCCATTGGCCGCATGCGGGGCGGGGTTGGCCGAATTCGATGGTGCAGCGCGCGGCCGGACGCGGCGCCTATAGTCGCGGGCTTCGTTCATCACCGCGCTTCTTGCCCTTTCGCCCATGGATTCCCACCCCCACGGCACCGCCCCGCACCGCGTCGACCTCGTCGTCTATCCAGGCTTCAAGGCGCTGGAGGCGGTGGGACCCATGTCGGTGTTCGACTATGCAAACGTGCACCTGCGACGGCACGGCCGGCCCGAGGGCTACGCGGTACGGGTGGCGGCGGCGCAGGCCGGGCCGGTGCGGTCGGACACGCTGATGGCCCTGGAAGCCACCCACACGCTGGCCGACCTGGAGCGGCAGGGCGCCGGCTGCACGGTGCTTCTGGTGGGCTCGCGCGACATCGAGCAGGTGCTGGCGGCATCGGCCGACCTGGTGGCCTGGGCGGCACGCGTGGCGCCCCGGGTCGCGCGCATGATCGCGCTCTGCTCCGGCAGCTTCTTCCTGGCGGAGGCCGGCCTGCTCGACGGGCGGCGCGCTGCCACCCACTGGAGCGTGGCCAGCCTGCTGCGGCAGCGCTATCCGGCCATCGAGGTGGACGCCGACGCCATCTACGTGCGCGACGGGCACCTGTGGACGTCGGCCGGGGTGACTGCCGGCATCGATCTGGCACTGGCCGTGGTGGAGGAGGACTTCGGCCACGATCTGGCGCTGGAGGTGGCGCGCGATCTGGTGATGTACCTCAAGCGCCCGGGCGGCCAGTCCCAGTTCAGCGTGCAGCTGGCCAGCCAGCGCACCGGGCACCGCGACATCCAGGCGGTGCAGAACTGGGTGCTGGAGCACCTGCCCGAGCCCATGCCGATCACCGTGCTGGCCGCGCGCGCGGCCATGAGCGAGCGGCACTTCCGCCGCATCTTCCAGCAGGAAACGGGGCAGACCCCGTCGGCCTTCGTCGAATCGGCCCGGCTGGAGGGTGCGCGGCGGCTGCTGGAATCGCAGGCCTCGCTGCCGCTCAAGACGGTGGCCGCCCGCGTCGGGCTGGGGTCGGAACAGGCGCTGCGCCATCTGGTGGTGCGGCACCTGGGCATCACGCCGCAGGCGTATCGGGAACGGTTCGGCGGGCCGGCCCGGCGCTGAACCGGTTGGGCTCGCGGGCGCGGCACGGCAGGGCACCGCAGGCACGGCAGGGCACGGCAGTAGGCTCCGGGTGCCCGGGCCTGCGCACCGGCGAGCAGCCCGCGGGCTGTCCCGCAATGAAAAACAGCCCGCGGGCATCGCTGCCGGCGGGCTGGGATCGGTGTCGGGCGGATGAGCGCCGCGACCGGCTGGCCAGGGGCCTGCCGGGCAGCGCCCCTGGGCCATCAACGCGTGGCGATGGGCTTCACATCGCGGCGCTCGGCGCCGACGAACAGCTGGCGGGGGCGGCCGATCTTGTACTCGGGGTCGCCGATCATCTCGTTCAGCTGGGCAATCCAGCCCACGGTGCGGGCCAGGGCGAACACGCCGGTGAACAGGTTCACCGGAATGCCGATGGCGCGCTGCACGATGCCGGAATAGAAGTCCACGTTCGGATAGAGCTTGCGCTGCACGAAGTAGTCGTCTTCCAGGGCGATCTTTTCCAGCTCCTTGGCCAGGGCGAACAGCGGGTCCTTTTCCAGGCCCAGTTCCGCCAGCACTTCGTTGCAGGTTTCCTGCATCAGCTTGGCGCGCGGGTCGTAGTTCTTGTAGACGCGGTGACCGAAGCCCATCAGCTTGACGCCGGAGTTCTTGTCCTTGACCTGCTTGATGAACTCGCCGATCTTTTCCACGCCGCCCTGGGCCTGGATGTCGTGCAGCATGTTCAACGCGGCTTCGTTGGCGCCGCCGTGGGCGGGGCCCCAGAGGCAGGCCACGCCGGCCGCGATGGCGGCGAACGGGTTCGTGCCGGACGAACCGCACAGGCGCACCGTCGAGGTGGAGGCGTTCTGTTCGTGGTCTGCGTGCAGGATGAAGATGCGGTCGAGCGCGCGCTCCAGCACGGGGTTGACCTTGTACTCCTCGCACGGCGTGCCGAACATCATGCGCAGGAAGTTGCCCGAGTAGCTCAGGTGGTTCTGCGGGTACATGTACGGCTGGCCCACGCCGTACTTGTAGGCCATGGCGACCAGCGTCGGCATCTTGGCGATCAGGCGGATGGCCGAGATCTCGCGGTGCTGCGGGTTGTTGATGTCGGTGCTGTCGTGATAGAAGGCCGACAGGGCGCCGACCAGGCCGGTCAGGACGGCCATCGGGTGCGCATCACGGCGGAAGCCACGCAGGAAGAACTGCATCTGCTCGTTGACCATCGTGTGGTTGGTCACGCGATTGTTGAAATCGGTCTTCTGCGATTCGTTGGGCAGTTCGCCGTTCAGCAGCAGGTAGCAGGTTTCCAGGTAGTCGCAGTTGGTGGCCAGCTGCTCGATGGGGTAGCCGCGGTACAGCAGTTCGCCCTTGTCGCCGTCGATGTAGGTGATGGAAGACTGGCAAGCCGCCGTCGAGAGGAACCCGGGGTCGTACGTGAACATGCCCGTCTGTGCGTACAGCTTGCGGATGTCGACCACGTCAGGGCCGATGCTGCCTTGGTACACGGGCAATTCCACGCTGGGACTGCCGTTGCTGAACGATAGCGTTGCCTTGTTGTCTGCCAGTTTCATTTCAGGTTCCTTCTGTTGTTAGCCCGCTAGCGCAGGAGAGGGGGCCGCTACCCGGGGGCGCAGCTGTTCAAGCACGACCTTGACGTTCGGCGTATCGAGATCGCCTGACAGTTCCTTGCGCCGAAGCAGCAGGTCCAGCAGGTCGTTGTCGGCCAGATCCATCAGTGTCGTGAGACCTTGCGCCTGGCTGGCAGTCAGGCGCGAGCCGTAGGTGAGAAAGAACTGTTCGATGAACAGGTCGTTCTCCACCAGACCGCGGCGGCAGCGCCACTTGAGCTTCGCTGCCTCGCGTTCATCCAGCAATTCTTCGGGCATCGTGCGTTCAGGTCAGACGGTGCGGCGCACCATCAGTTCCTTGATCTTGCCGATGGCCTTGGTGGGGTTGAGGCCCTTGGGGCACACGTCCACGCAGTTCATGATGGTGTGGCAACGGAAGAGCCGGTACGGGTCTTCCAGGTTGTCCAGGCGCTCGCCCGTGGCTTCGTCGCGGCTGTCGGCGATGAAGCGGTAGGCCTGCAGCAGGCCGGCGGGGCCGACGAACTTGTCGGGGTTCCACCAGAAGCTGGGGCAGCTGGTCGAGCAGCTGGCGCACAGGATGCACTCGTACAAACCGTTCAGCTCGTCGCGTTCCTCTGGGGACTGCAGGCGCTCCTTCTCGGGCGTGATGCCTTCGGTGATCAGGTACGGCTTGATCGAGTGGTACTGCTTGAAGAACTGCGTCATGTCCACGATCAGATCGCGGATCACCGGCAGGCCGGGCAGCGGCTTGAGCACGATGGTGCCCTTGAGCGTGTTCATGTTGGTGAGACACGCCAGGCCGTTCTTGCCGTTGATGTTCATCGCGTCCGAGCCGCACACGCCTTCGCGGCACGAGCGGCGGAACGAGATCGACGGGTCCTGCTGCTTGAGCTTGACCAGGGCGTCCAGCAGCATGCGCTCGTGGCCATCGAGTTCGATCTCGACGGTCTGCATGTAGGGCTTGGCGTCCTTGTCCGGGTCGTAGCGGTAGATTTGGAAGATGCGCTTCATGGGGATTCTCTCGTGAGGCTGCGGGGGATCAGAACGTGCGGACCTTCGGAGGCACACTGTCCACCGTCAAAGGCTTGAGGTTGACCGGCTTGTAGGTGAGGCTGTTGTCAGCGCTATGCCACAACGTGTGCTTCATCCATTCCTTGTCGTTGCGGCCCAGCGGGAAGTCGGGGTGGTCGGCCGGGTGCTCGTAGTCGTACACCGTGTGGGCGCCGCGGCATTCCTTGCGCGCTGCGGCCGACGTCATCGTGGCCTGGGCCACTTCGATGAGGTTGTCCACTTCCAGCGCTTCCATGCGGGCCGTGTTCCACACCTTGGACTTGTCCTTCAGCGTGATGCTGCTCACGCGTTCGCGGATGGCGTTGATCTTGCCCACGCCTTCGTCCATGCTGTCCTGCGTGCGGAACACGCCGGCATGCAGTTGCATCGACGACCGGATGTCGTTGGCGACGTCCTGCGCGTAGGTGCCTGCCTTGGAGTCCTGCAGCTGGTTCAGGCGGGCCAGGGTGCGGTCGGCGCCGTCCACCGGCAGCGGCTTGTGCTCGCCGCTCTTCTTGACCAAGTCGACGATGTGGCGGCCGGCCGACTTGCCGAACACCAGCAGGTCGAGCAGCGAGTTCGTGCCCAGGCGGTTGGCGCCGTGCACCGACACGCAGGAGCATTCGCCCACGGCGTAGAGCCCGTTGACCACCTGGTTGTGCACGTCGCCGTTCTGGATGACGACCTGGCCGTTGATGTTCGTCGGGATGCCGCCCATCTGGTAGTGGATGGTGGGCACGACCGGGATCGGCTCCTTGGTGATGTCGACGTTGGCGAAGTTGACGCCGATCTCGTACACCGAGGGCAGGCGCTTGTGGATGGTGTCCGCGCCCAGGTGGTCGAGCTTGAGCAGCACGTAGTCCTTGTTGGGACCGCAGCCGCGACCTTCCTTGATTTCCTGGTCCATGGAGCGCGAGACGAAGTCGCGTGGCGCCAGGTCCTTCAGCGTGGGCGCGTAGCGCTCCATGAAGCGTTCGCCGTTGCTGTTGAGCAGGATGGCGCCTTCGCCGCGGCAGCCTTCGGTCAGCAGCACGCCCGCGCCGGCCACGCCGGTGGGGTGGAACTGCCAGAACTCCATGTCCTGCAGCGGAATGCCGGCACGTGCCGCCATGCCCAGGCCGTCACCGGTGTTGATGAAGGCGTTGGTGGAGGCAGCGAAGATGCGGCCCGCGCCGCCGGTCGCCAGCAGCACGGCCTTGGCCTGCAGGGCGTACAGCTCGCCGGTTTCCAGCTCCAGCGCCATCACGCCGACCACGTCGCCCGAAGCGTCGCGGATCAGGTCGAGCGCCATCCACTCGACGAAGAAGTTCGTCTTGGCCTTCACGTTCTGCTGGTACAGCGTGTGCAGCATGGCGTGGCCGGTGCGGTCGGCTGCGGCGCAGGCGCGCTGCACGGGCTTTTCGCCATAGTTGGCGGTGTGGCCGCCGAAGGGGCGCTGGTAGATGGTGCCGTCCGGATTGCGGTCGAACGGCATGCCGAAGTGTTCCAGCTCATACACCACCTTGGGCGCTTCGCGGCACATGAACTCGATGGCGTCCTGGTCGCCCAGCCAGTCGGAGCCCTTGATGGTGTCGTAGAAGTGGTAGTGCCAGTTGTCTTCGCTCATGTTGCCGAGCGAAGCCGACACGCCGCCCTGCGCCGCCACGGTGTGCGAGCGGGTGGGAAAGACCTTGGAGAGCGAGGCCACGTTCAGGCCCGCGCGGGAGAGTTCCAGCGCAGCACGCATGCCGGAGCCGCCCGCGCCGACGATGACGACGTCGAACTTGCGGGTGGTGATGTTCGCTTTGGTGTAGCTCATTGTTTTTGCTCTTTCAGTCGCGGGGGAATCGGGTCAGAGGCGCCAGAGGATCTGAATACCCCAGCCGGCGCAGCCTACGAGCCAGAAGATCGTGACCGCTTGCAGCGCCAGGCGCAGGCCGACGGGCTTGACGTAGTCCATCCAGACGTCGCGCATGCCGACCCAGGCGTGCCACGCCAGACCCAGCACGACGGAGAACGTCAGCACCTTCATCCATTGCGCGGAGAAGATCGAAGCCCATCGGTCGTAGCCGATCGGGCCTTTGGTCAGCACCAGCTGGGCGAGAACGACCAGCGTGAAGACCGCCATCAGCACGGCGGTGACGCGCTGGCTGAGCCAGTCGCGCAGGCCGTAGTGGGCACCGACGACGGTGCGCTTGGAACCATAGTTCACGGACATGGGATTTACCTCTTGGTGGGTGATGTATGCAGGGCGGGCGGCCGGTCAGTACAGGCCGAAGAGCTTGGCGGCCAGCACCAGGGTCAAGGCGATGCTGATCACCAGCGTGGCCTTGGCCGACTTGTCGCCGAATTCCTTGCTCACGGCAGCGTGGCTGACATCCATCCACAGGTGGCGCATGCCGGCCGTGAAGTGGTGCAGGTAGGCCCAGATCAGCGCCAGCACCACGAGCTTGATGAACCAGCCGGGCACGAAGCCCACGCCGGCCGTGAAGGCCGAGGTGAAGCGGCCGAAGGAGATTTCGGAGGACACCGACGTGTCGAACATCCACAGCACGAACGGCAGCAGCACCAGCATGATCACGCCGCTGACGCGGTGCAGGATCGACACCCAGCCTGCGGGAGGCAGGCGGTAGGTAGGCAAGTCCGTCAGGGCGTTGATGTTCCGGAATTCAGGCCGTTTCTTGGCGACTTCAGTCATGTCGAGGGGCTTTCGTGGATGTAACTGCGTTGTAATTGCGCGGGCAAACAACCCAAAATTCTATTGCAATGCAACAACCGTGGGGTCGGGCCGCACGTATTTTCGGCGCGCTCGGGCTTTGGTGACAGGAGGACGCGAAGAGACCACAACGGTCAACTCAGCTCGTTGCGGTAGTGATGGGTATCGGTGCGGTAGAGACCGCGGCGCAGTTCCATCGGTACGTCGTTGTAGGTGAAGGCAAGGCGCTCCACGCTCAGCAGCGGAGTCTGCTCGCTCACGCCCAGCGCCTGCGCCTGGGCTGCGTCTGGCAGCACCGCGCGGATCTTTTCTTCCGCGCGCACCATGCGCACGCCGAAGTCGATCTCGAACATGGCGTAGGTCGGCCCCTGGTATTGGGCAAGGCGCTCGCCGGTCAGGCCCTTGAAGGTCTGGCCGGGCAGCCAGATGTCTTCCAGGATGGTGGGCTCGCCGCTGAAGGCCAGGATGCGCCGCGCGAGGATGACCGGATCGCCGGAGCGCAGCATCAGCGCGCGCGCGATCTCGGCGCTGGCCCGCTGGCGCCGGCACTCCAGCACGCTGCGCTGGGCGGGGCCTTCGTCATTCGCATCGCCCACGTCCGGCTGCAGCTTGAGGAAGCGGTACTGCACATGGCGCTCCGCATGCGTGGCGACGAAGGTGCCCTTGCCCTGGCGGCGCGTCACCAGGTTCTCGGCCGCCAGCTCATCGATGGCCTTGCGCACCGTGCCCTGGCTCACGCGGAACCGGGCGGCCAGGTCCATTTCGCTGGGAATCGCCTCGCCCGGCTTCCATTCGCCATGCTGCAGGCTCTGCAGGATCAGGCCCTTGATCTGCTGGTAGAGCGGGCTGAATGCGGGCGTCGACGCCGCCGAGCCGCCGGGAAGGGGGGCTGCGCTGTCGGTATCGGCGAGGGGGGTGGAGGACATCGTTGGTGGGGCCTGCCCGGGCCGGGGCTGCGATACGCCAGGGCCATTCAGGGCAAGCAGCGATCATATCTTATATAAGACATAAGACAAATTGGCGCCGCGCCCGATTCGGCAGTACACTCCGAGGCTGTTCTGCAGGGCACGGGCTGCTGGTGACTGGCGCTGGTGCAACTTGCACCGACACCTGTTTCTTCATTATTTTTGGAGTTTTCACATGAGCAAGAAGCCCGTCCGTGTCGCCGTTACCGGCGCAGC
Organism: Acidovorax sp. Leaf160; assembly: GCF_001424265.1. GTDB lineage: Bacteria > Pseudomonadota > Gammaproteobacteria > Burkholderiales > Burkholderiaceae_C > Paracidovorax. Next base: position 34,683 of record NZ_LMOV01000014.1, on the reverse strand, counting down.
CGGCCAAATCGGTTACGCCCTGTTGTTCCGCATCGCCTCCGGCGAAATGCTCGGCAAGGACCAGCCGGTCATCCTGCAGCTGCTGGAAATCCCCGACGAGAAGGCCCAGAACGCGCTCAAGGGCGTGATCATGGAGCTGGAAGACTGCGCTTTCCCGCTGCTGGCCGGCATCGAAGCCCATTCCGACCCCCTGCAAGCCTTCAAGGACACCGACTACGCACTGCTGGTCGGTGCCCGTCCGCGCGGCCCCGGCATGGAGCGTGCCGACCTGCTGGCCGCCAACGCCCAGATCTTCACCGCACAAGGCAAGGCGCTGAACGCCGTCGCGTCGCGCAACGTGAAGGTGCTGGTCGTCGGCAACCCCGCCAACACCAACGCCTACATCGCCATGAAGTCGGCTCCGGACCTGCCGGCCAAGAACTTCACCGCCATGCTGCGCCTGGACCACAACCGCGCCGCATCGCAACTGGCCGCCAAGACCGGCACCAAGGTGGGCGACATCCGCAAGCTGACGGTGTGGGGCAACCACTCGCCCACGATGTATGCCGACTACCGCTTCGCGACCACCAACGGCCAGTCGATCAAGGACATGATCAACGACCAGGTCTGGAACGCCGACACCTTCCTGCCGACGGTGGGCAAGCGGGGCGCGGCCATCATCGCCGCACGCGGTCTGTCGTCGGCCGCTTCGGCTGCCAACGCCGCCATCGACCACATCCGTGACTGGGCGCTGGGCTCTAACGGCGAGTGGGTCACGATGGGCGTGCCATCGAACGGCGAATACGGCATTCCTGCCGGCATCGTCTTCGGCTTCCCGGTCACCACCGAGAACGGCGAATACAAGATCGTCGAAGGCCTGGAGATCGACGCCTTCTCGCAAGAAGCCATCAACAAGACGCTGGCCGAGCTGCAAGGCGAGCAAGACGGCGTCAAGCACCTGCTGTAAACCACAAGCGTCATGCTCGACTGGAACCCCGCGCTCTACCGCCGCTTCGAGGACGAGCGCACGCGCCCGGCCCAGGAGCTGCTGGCGCGCGTGCCGCATCCGGCCCCCACCCGCGTGGTGGACCTCGGTTGCGGTCCGGGCAATTCCACCGAGCTGCTGGTGCAGCGGTTTCCGGATGCCCAGGTCACCGGCCTGGACAACTCCGAAGCCATGCTGGCCACTGCCAGGCAGCGGCTGCCTGGCGTCGAATTCATCGCAGGCGACATCGCCCGCTGGGAGCCCGCAACGGGCGCGGCTCCCGACCTCATCTTCGCCAATGCCGCCCTGCAGTGGGTGGCAGGGCACGAACAACTGATTCCCCGGCTGCTGCGCAGCCTAGCGCCTGGCGGCGTGCTGGCGATCCAGATGCCCGACAACCGGCAGGAGCCCACCCATCGGCTGATGCGCGAAGTCGCGGCGGCCGGCCCCTGGTCCGCCTCCATCGGCGACCCGGATGCGGTGCGCACCGACCTGCTCGCGGTCGGCGGCTACTACGACCTGCTGGCCCCCCACGCCGCCCTGGTGGACGTGTGGCACACGGTCTATCAGCATGTCATGCCGTCGGCGTCCACCATCGTCGAATGGGTGCGCGCCACCGGCTTGAAACCGTTCACCGACCCCCTGGACGACGCGCAGCGCGCCGGCTTCCTGGCCGAGTACGAACGCCGGGTGGACGCTGCCTATGCCGTGCGCACCGACGGCCGCCGGCTGCTGGCGTTTCCCCGCCTCTTCCTCATTGCGCAGCGGGCGGCATGAGCGGCACCTCCCCATTCGTCCACCCGGCCGAGGCGCTGCTGGGTGCCCAGGCCGGCGCCATGCAGCTGCCCGTTTGCGACCATTACAGCGGGGTGGAGGCGCGCATGCGCAAGAGCCTCGCGCTGCAGGCCGAACTCACCGCCGAGTACGGCCGCTGCGTGTTCGACGTGACGCTCGACTGCGAAGACGGAGCGCCGGTCGGGCAGGAGCGTGAGCATGCGGCGCTGGTGGCCGCGCTCGCCCGCGACGCCGCGCCTGCCGCCCGCGTGGCGGCCCGCGTGCACACGGTCGATCACCCCGCCTTTGCGCAAGACATGGCGGTCATCGCGGGCGAGGCGGGGCACCGCCTCTGCCACATCATGATTCCGAAGGTGGAATCCGTCGAAGACGTGCTGCAGGCCGAGCGAGCGCTGCTGGCGGCGGGCGCCGGCCACCTGCCGCTGCACGTGCTGATCGAGTCGCCGGCTGCCGTGCACCGCGCGTTCGACATCGCCGCGCACCCTCGGGTGCAGAGCCTGAGCTTCGGGCTGATGGATTTCGTGTCCGCCCACGGGGGCGCGATTCCGGCGGCCGGCATGAGCGCTGCCGGCCAGTTCGAGCATCCGCTGGTGGTGCGCGCCAAGCTGGAGATCGCGTCGGCCTGCCATGCGCATGGCAAGGTGCCGTCCCATTGCGTCGTGACGGAGTTCAACGATGCGGCGGCCCTGCAGGCGTCGGCCGGCCGCGCCGCACGGGAATTCGGCTTCACCCGCATGTGGAGCATCCATCCGGCCCAGATCCTGCCCATCCTGGCGGCCTTTGCCCCCGCGCACGATGAAATCGTGCTGGCTGCCCGGATCCTTTCTGCCGCCGTTCACGCCGACTGGGCTCCGGTCAGCGTGGAGGGCGTCTTGCACGATCGCGCCAGCTACCGCTATTTCTGGCAGGTATTGACGCGTGCTCACCAGACCGGCCGAGCGCTGCCCGAGACGGCGCAGGCATGGTTCACATCGGCCGATGTTCCGGCCGCCTGATCCTTCCCCGCAGGTTGTTTCATACACCGCTTTTTTCCCCGAGTAGGAATCTCCCCATGAAGTCCCTGATCGCATCCGCGCTGATGGTGCTGGCTCCCGCGCTGGCCCTGGCGCAGACGGCTGACGCCGCCAAGGCCGCAGCCGCCAAGACCACGGCCAAGCCGGCCGCCAAGTCGGCGCAGCCAGCGGCCAAGAAAACCACCCCGGCCAAGTCCACGGCCAAGTCCGCAGCCGCCGAGAAGACCACGGTCGCCAAGGCGAAGCCCAAGGCCAACAGCAGCCGCACCCAGCTCAAGAGCGCGACGGCACAGGTGGCGTCCGGCCTGGTGGCTGCCGAGGAGGCCCTGTCGCCTGCCGAGCTGGCGATTGCGGAGAAGGTGCACACCGGCCGCATCGCCTGCGAGCTGGGCGCCTCGGTGAACATCGAGCGCGACCCGGCGTCGCCCGGCCGCTTCAACCTGGAAGGCAAGGGCTTCAAGTACCGCATGACGCCTGTGGCGACCAGCACCGGCGCCGTGCGCCTGGAAGACCAGCACGGTGGCGCCGTGTGGCTGCAGATCGCCAACAAGTCGATGCTGATGAACCAGAAGGCCGGCCAACGCCTTGCGGACGAGTGCATGAGCCCCGAGCAACTGCTCGTGGCGGAAGGTCTGAAGACCAACCCTCAGCCGAGCGTTCTCGACCCGCTGCCCGCTGCGGCCGCCAACAAGTAAGCAGCAGCCGGCCCGGCGCCATGCGTGCCGGCCGCAGGACACGTTCGCGGCCCGCGAAGTGCCTACCGAGCGTGCGGCGCCTCACGGCACGGCCGCCCTCGGGCCGCGCGTGTCGTTCGTGTCCTGCGTGCCGTGCGTTGCCTGCCGGTTGGCACGCGGCCCAGCCGCCCCATCTTAGAAACGTAGTACCCACTGGAGAAGAAAATGTTGAAAGCCTATCGCGACCATGTAGCCGAACGCGCTGCACTGGGCATTCCGCCGCTGCCGCTCGACGCCAAGCAGGTGGCCGAGCTCATCGAGCTGATCAAGAACCCGCCCGCCGGCGAAGAGGCTTTCCTGATCGAACTGCTGACCCACCGCGTGCCGCCCGGCGTGGACAACGCAGCCAAGGTCAAGGCCAGCTTCCTGGCCGCCGTGGCGCATGGCGATCTGAAGGTCGGTCTCCTCTCCAAGTCCAAGGCCACCGAACTGCTCGGCACCATGGTGGGCGGCTACAACGTGCACCCGCTGATCGAGTTGCTGGACGACGCCGAAGTGGCGGGCGTGGCCGCCGAGGCGCTGAAGAAGACGCTCTTGATGTTCGACTTCTTCAACGACGTGGCCGAGAAGGCCAAGGCCGGCAATGCCAAGGCCCAGGAAGTCATGCAGTCGTGGGCCGACGCAGAGTGGTTCACCAGCCGCCCGGAAGTCGAGAAGAAGATCACCGTCACCGTCTTCAAGGTGCCCGGCGAAACCAACACCGACGACCTCTCCCCCGCGCCCGACGCCTGGAGCCGTCCGGACATCCCGCTGCACTACCTGGCCATGCTGAAGAACACGCGCCCTGACGCGGCCTTCAAGCCCGAGGAAGACGGCAAGCGCGGCCCGATGCAGTTCATCGAGGACCTGAAGAAGAAGGGCCACCTGGTGGCCTACGTGGGCGACGTGGTGGGCACGGGCTCCTCGCGCAAGTCGGCCACCAACAGCGTGATCTGGGCGACCGGCGCCGACATTCCGTTCGTGCCGAACAAGCGCTTCGGCGGCGTCACGCTCGGCGGCAAGATCGCCCCGATCTTCTTCAACACCCAGGAAGATTCCGGCTCCCTGCCGATCGAGGTGGATGTCTCCAAGCTGGAGATGGGCGACGTGATCGACGTCATGCCCTACGACGGCAAGCTGGTGAAGAACGGCGAGACCGTGGCCGAGTTCCAGCTCAAGAGCGACGTGCTGTTCGACGAAGTGCGCGCCGGCGGCCGCATCAACCTGATCATCGGCCGTTCGCTCACGTCCAAGGCGCGCGAGTTCCTCGGCCTGCCCGCATCCACCGTCTTCCGTCTGCCGCAGGCGCCCGCCGAATCCAAGGCCGGCTTCACGCTGGCGCAGAAGATGGTCGGCCGTGCCGTCGGCCTGCCGGAAGGCCAGGGCGTGCGGCCCGGCACCTACTGCGAGCCGAAGATGACCACCGTGGGCAGCCAGGACACGACCGGCCCCATGACCCGCGACGAGCTGAAGGACCTGGCCTGCCTGGGTTTCTCCGCCGACATGGTGATGCAGTCGTTCTGCCACACGGCCGCCTACCCGAAGCCCGTGGACGTGAAGACGCACCGCGAACTGCCGGCCTTCATCAGCAACCGCGGCGGCGTGGCACTGCGCCCGGGCGACGGCGTGATCCACAGCTGGCTGAACCGCCTGCTGCTGCCCGACACCGTCGGCACCGGCGGCGATTCGCACACGCGCTTCCCGATCGGCATCTCGTTCCCGGCCGGCTCCGGCCTGGTGGCTTTCGGTGCGGCGACGGGTGTGATGCCCCTCGACATGCCCGAATCCATCCTGGTGCGCTTCAAGGGCGAAATGCAGCCCGGCGTCACGCTGCGTGACCTGGTGCATGCCATTCCCCTCTACGCCATCAAGCAGGGCCTGCTGACCGTGGCCAAGGCCGGCAAGGTCAATGCGTTCTCGGGCCGCATCCTCGAGATCGAGGGCCTGCCGAACCTGAAGGTCGAACAGGCCTTCGAGCTGTCCGACGCGTCCGCCGAGCGTTCCGCTGCCGGTTGCACGATCAAGCTGAACCCCGAGCCGATCAAGGAATACCTCACCAGCAACGTCGTGCTGATGAAGAAGATGATCGCCGACGGCTACGCCGACGCCCGCACGCTGGCACGCCGCATCGAGAAGGTCGAGGCCTGGCTGGCCAACCCCGAGCTGCTGGAAGCCGACAAGGACGCCGAATACGCTGCCGTGATCGAGATCGACCTGGCCGACATCCAGGAGCCCATCGTCTGCTGCCCGAACGATCCGGACGACGCCAAGTTCCTCTCGGAAGTGGCCGGCACCCCGATCGACGAAGCCTTCATCGGCTCGTGCATGACCAACATCGGCCACTTCCGGGCCGCTGCCAAGCTGCTGGGTGGCCAGCGCGACATTCCGGTCAAGCTGTGGGTGGCACCGCCCACCAAGATGGACGAGAGCGAGCTGATCAAGGAAGGCCACTACGCGGCGTTCGGCACGGCCGGTGCCCGCACCGAAATGCCGGGCTGCTCGCTGTGCATGGGCAACCAGGCGCAGGTGCGTGAAGGCGCGACGGTCATTTCCACCTCGACCCGCAACTTCCCGAACCGCCTGGGCAAGAACACCAACGTGTTCCTGGGCTCGGCCGAGCTGGCCGCCATCGCCTCGCGCATCGGCAAGCTGCCCACCAAGGAGGAATACCTCAAGGAAATGGGTGTGATCGATGCGGACAAGGCGAGCGTCTACCGCTACATGAACTTCGACCAGATCGAGGAATACGCGGAAGCCGCCAAGTCGGTCGCCGCCTGACGCGGCAGGGGGCCGGCGCGCCTCGGCGCTCGCGGTCCCGCGCCCGGTGTGGCCCTTCGCGGGCCGCGCGCCGCCAAGCCCTGGAGAGTGATCTCCAGGGCTTTTTTCATGGAGTGGCTCGCTTGCTGGCGAAAGGGCAGGCAGCGATGGAACGTTGAGGGGGCCGCCTGCATCTCACCCGGCAGAACCACAACAACACGGACGCACGATGTTCAAGTCCTTCTTTCTGGCCCGCCGCTGGTGGGCCTGGTCGATCGCCGGCTCGGCCTTCATCCTGCTGGCGACCTGGTACCGCGTCGAGCTGGACGTGCAGATCAACGACTGGTTCGGAGCGTTCTACGACCTGATCCAGAAGTCGCTGGGGCAGCCGGGCAGCATCACCGCTGGGCAGTACTGGAGCGAGCTGTCGACCTTCATCCGCATCGCCATGGTGTATGTAACCACCGCGGTGGTGGTGGACTTCTTCTGCAAGCACTACATCTTTCGCTGGCGGCAGGCCATGAACGAGCACTACATGGCTGCGTGGCCGCGACTGCGCCACGTCGAGGGCGCGGCGCAGCGCGTGCAGGAAGACACCATGCGCTTCGCCAGCACCATGGAAAGCCTGGGTCTGACCTTCATGCGCAGCCTGATGACGCTCGCCGCCTTCGTCCCGGTGCTCTGGATGCTGTCGGACAAGGTCACCGCCTTGCCCGTGCTCGGCGCGGTGCCGCACTCGCTGGTGTGGGTGGCGCTGCTGTGGTCGCTGGGCGGAACGCTGTTGCTGGCGGTGGTCGGTGTGCGCTTGCCGGGGCTGGAATTCCACAACCAACGGGTGGAGGCGGCCTATCGCAAGGAGCTGGTGCTGGGCGAGGACGACCCGGCGCGCGCCCAACCGTCCACGGCGGCAGCGCTGTTCGCCGACGTACGGCGCAACTATTTCCGGCTGTTCTTCAACTATCTCTACTTCGACGTCGTGAAGTGGTCGTACCTGCAGGTGAGCGTGCTGGTGCCCCTGGTGGCGCTCGGCCCCACGCTGATCGCCGGCGGCATCACGCTCGGGGTGATGCAGCAGATCTCGCGTGCCTTCGACCGGGTGATGGAGTCGTTCCAGTTCCTGGTGCAGAACTGGAGCACGGTGGTCGAGCAGATCTCGATCTACAAGCGGCTGCGCGCCTTCGAGCAGCAGATGCCGGCGGAGCCGGTATCGCTGGCGGCAGCGGGCAGGACCGACCCCGGCCTTTGAGCGAAACCCATGCCTCTACTGTTTATTGCTATTAAAATAATAGCATTACGCCCATGTATATCAAGCGCGGAGGCCGGATTTCATCCAAAAATGATCAGCTGACCTGCCGCTTTTCCAGCTTGCGCGTGAGGGTGCGCCGGTGCATGCCCAGGCGCCGTGCAGCTTCCGAAATGTTGAAATCGGTCTCGGCCAGCACCTCGTGGATGCGTTCCCACTCCAGCGTCTTGATGGAGCTGGAGCGGTTGGTGAGCTCCACGTCGGCATTGCCTTCCGACAAGCCGAAGGCGGCCTCGATGTCATCGGTGTTGGAGGGCTTGGCGAGGTAGTGGCAGGCGCCCAGCTTCACGGCCTCGACGGCGGTGGCGATGCTGGCGAAGCCCGTCAGCACGACGATGAGCATGTCTTCGTCGTGGGCATGCAGCTTCTGCACGCAGGCCAGGCCCGAGGCCTCGCCCTTGAGCTTCAGGTCCACGACGGCGTAGCCCGGCGTGTGCTCGGCCAGCACGCTGTCGAGCGCGGTGAGGCTGTCGGCCTGCAGCACGCGGTAGCCCCGCCGCTCGAAAGAGCGCGCCAGGGTGCGCGCGAAGGCGTCGTCGTCCTCGACGATGAGCAGCAGCCGGTCAGTGGGTTCCATGGTGATGCGAGGCTCCAGGTTCCGGCAGCGCGATGGCCGCCAAAGGCAGTTGGATGACGACTTCGGCCCCGCCTTCCGGCCGGTTGCGGGCCACCAGGCTGCCGCCCAGCGTGCGCGCGACGGTCATCGCCAGGAACAGCCCCAGGCCGCCGCCCGCGCGCCCCTTGGTCGACTGATAGGGCTTGCCCAGCCGCGACAGGATGGCGGGATCGAACCCCGGCCCGGCATCGGTGACGGTGATGCGCAGGGTGTCGGCGATGCGGTCGACCACCAGCTCCACCCGCCCGGGCGAGGCGTCGCGGGCATTGTCCAGCACATTGAAAACCATTTGCTCCAGCGTGGTGTCGGCCACCATGGCTGCGTCCGCGCCGAAGCGGTTGGCATAGCGGAATTCCGCCACCGAGCGCGTGGCCTGCCAGTCGTGGGCCAGGCGGTCGGCGAACTGGCAGACGGTGGTCTCCGCAGACTCCTCGCCCCGGGTTTCGCCTGCCGACAGCAGGATGCCGCTGACGATGCTCTTGCAGCGTTTCACCTGCGCCTGCATCTCGGCGACTTCGCCCTTCAGGCCAGGGTGGCCAGACAGCAGCGGGTCGTGCTTCCAGTCGCCCAGGATCACCGCCATGGTGGAGAGCGGCGTACCCAGCTCGTGCGCCGCGCCGGAGGCGAGCAGCCCCATGCGCACGATGTGTTCCTCTTCCGCCGCCCGCTGCCGTGCCGACGCGAGGCGGGCATCGCGCTGGCGCAGATTGCGGCCGATGCGTGTGATGAAGATCACCACCAGGATCGCATTGAGCAGAAAGCACACCAGCAGGCCCTGGGTGTAGAGGCTCGGCGCGCCCTGGTGCAGGTCGGGCGTGGCGGGCAGGGGCAGGTGGTGGCGCGATAGGGCGGTGAAGCACAGCGCCGTGATCAGCACGATCGACCAGATGTACCCCCCGCGCAGCAGCACCGCGCCGAGCGCGATCTGCAGGAGGTACAGGAAGACGAAGGGGTTGCCGGTGCCGCCGCTCAGGTAGAGCTGCACCGTGAGCACCGCCACGTCGATGAGCAGCGCCAGGAACAGCTCGACATGCTGTACCCGGTGCCCGGTGCGCCAGCGCAGGTGGCTGACCCCGTTGAAGAGTGCCAGACAGCCCACCACCATCAGCATCTCGCCCACCGGCACGGCCAGGGCCAGCGTGTAGTGGGCGACTTCGATGGTGAACACCTGGCCGATCACTGCGAGCCAGCGCAGCTGGATCAGCTGCTGCAGGTTCTTCAGGCCTGCTGCCGTGTTGGCGGCCTGCGCCTTGCGCACCGCAGGGATGGGCGCGGGCGGTGCGGAAGCGTTCGCGGAGGGTAGGGTGTCAGGGGGCGGTGTCATGGAAGGTGGAAGCGGCAGCGGAGCCGGCGTTTCGACGCCGCTCGTATCGTGCCACGTACACCCCGGCGATGACCGTCATCAGTGCCAGCCCGAACCAGGTGAGGGCATACACCAGATGGCTGTTGGCAAACCGGATCACCGTCATTCCGGCCCGGGGCCAGGAGCTGGCGTTGCCTGCCGCCGCGACGGGCGAGCCGGGCAGCCCGGCATCGATGAAGAACGGCGCGGCGTTCGGCAGCCCCTGCGCCGCCGCGATGGCCGCGACGTCGCGCGAATGCCAGCGCTGGGCGGCCGGATCGTTGCGCCTGAGGAAGCCGCCGCCCGGTTCGCTGAGGCGCAGCAGCCCCTGCACCGTGACCGGGTCCGGGTCCGGGGTGCCGCCAAGCCCGGCGCCGCCTTGCCACTGGGCACGCTGTTCGGCGGGAATGAACCCTCGGTTGACCAGCACCTGGGTGCCGTCGTCGCGCGCGAGGGGCGTAAGCACCCAGAAACCGGCGCCCAGGTCGGTCACCGCCTGGGTCAGCACGGTCTTGTCCGCCAGCCAGCGGCCGGTGGCGGCGACGGGAAGATATTCGTAGCCGGCGGCATCCACGCGCGGCCATTCGGCCACGGGGGGCAGGGCGACGGGTGCCGAGTGCACCCGGCGGTCCACGCGCTCGATCAGCTCGAGCTTCCAGGCGCGCCGTTGCACCTGCCAGCTACCCAGGGCGATGAACCCCAAAAACAAAGCGATGCCCACCAGGATGAGCACCGCTTGGATCAGGGTGGAGCGCCGGCCGCGAGGGCCGGCGCCCGTGAGCGCCTCGCTGGTCAAGGCGTCACGGCCGATGGCGCGGCTGGCGCCGGCGGCATGCCGGGCATGGTGTGGTCCGGCATCATGTTGGTGTTCATGTGGAACATGACCCACAGCGTGCCGGCGATGGCGATGGCGACGAACACCACGGTGAAGATCGTGGACAGCATGGTCCAGCCGCCTTCGACCTTGCCGTTCATGTGCAGGAAGTACACCATGTGCACGAGGATCTGCACCACGGCGAAGCCGCCCAGCACCAGCACCGCCATGTTGCGGTCGGCGATGACCTTGGCCATCACCAGCCAGAACGGAATGGCCGTCAGGATGATCGACAGCACGAAGCCGGTCATGTAGCCCGAGAAGGTGCTGTGCGGCTCGTTGGCGGCGTGGTGCGGGGTGTCGCCCGCATGGTCGTGGCCGCCGTGGGCGCCGTGGGCGCCGTGGGCTGCGTGCGCGGAATGGGCGCCGGCCGGGGCGTGGGTTGTGTGTTGTGCGCTCATTTACAGCACTCCCATCAGGTACACGAAGGTGAAGACGCCGATCCAGACGACGTCCAAGAAGTGCCAGAACATCGACAGGCACATCAGGCGGCGGTTGTTCTCCGGAATCAGCCCGTGCTTGCCGATCTGGATCATCAGCACGGTGAGCCAGATCAGGCCGAAGGTCACGTGCAGGCCGTGGGTGCCCACCAGCGTGAAGAAGGCCGACAGGAACGCGCTGCGCTGCGGGCCGGCGCCCTGGTGGATCAGGTGATGGAACTCATAGATTTCCAGCGCCAGGAAGCACAGGCCGAAAAAGCCCGTCACGGCCAGCCACAGCAGCGTGCCCTTCACGTCGTTCAGCTGCTTGCGCAGCATGGCGAAGCCGAAGGTGATGGACGACGCCAGCAGGAATGCCGTGTTGATGGCGACCAGCTTCAGGTCGAACAGCTCGGCGCCTGTGGGGCCGGCCGCGTAGCTGCGGCCCAGCACGCCGTAGGTGGCGAACAGGGCGGCGAAGATGAGGCAGTCGCTCATCAGGTAGAGCCAGAAGCCCAGCGCCGTGCCGTTCTCTGGATGGGGCTCGTGCGCCGGGTGGTATTCGCGCGGAGCCAGGGTGCCGGCGGCGGCGCCGGCGGTAAGACGGATATCAGACATGGCGTGCGAGTTGGAGTGTGCGGGCTTCTTCGGTCGTGACGACTTCGTCGGCAGGAATGTAGAAATCGCGCTTGTAGTTGAACGTATGGATGATCGCGACCAGCACCACGCCTGCGAACGACAGGCCGGCCAGCAGCCACATGTGCCAGATCAGGGCGAAGCCGAGCACCAGCGACAGGGCGGAGATGACCGCGCCCGAACCGGTGTTGGCCGGCATGTGGATGGGCTGGAAGCCCGTCAGCGGACGGACGTAGCCATGGCGCTTCATGTCCCACCAGGCGTCGATTTCATGCACGACAGGCGTGAACGCGAAGTTGTACTGGGGTGGTGGCGACGAGGTGGCCCATTCCAGCGTGCGGGCGTCCCACGGGTCGCCGGTGAAGTCGCGCAGCTCTTCGCGCTTGAGGTAGCTGACCAGCAACTGGATCAGGAAGCAGGCGATGCCGGCAGCGATCATGGCGGCGCCGATGGCGGCCACGATGAAGTAGGGCTGCAGCGACGGATCTTCGAAGTGGTTGGCGCGACGGGTCACGCCCATCAGGCCCAGCACGTACAGCGGACCGAAGGCGACCCAGAAGCCGATCACCCACAGCCAGAAGGAGCGCACGCCCCAGGTGCGGTCCAGCTTGTAGCCGAACGCCTTGGGGAACCAGTAGTTGATGCCGGCGAAGAGGCCGAACAGCACGCCGCCGATGATCACGTTGTGGAAGTGGGCGATCAGGAACAGGCTGTTGTGCAGCACGAAGTCGGCTGGAGGCACTGCCAGCAGCACGCCGGTCATGCCGCCGATGGCGAAGGTGATCATGAAGGCCACCGTCCACATCATGGGCAGCTCGAAGCGGATGCGGCCCTTGTACATGGTGAACAGCCAGTTGAAGATCTTCGCGCCCGTCGGGATCGAGATGATCATCGTCGTGATGCCGAAGAACGTGTTCACGCTGGCGCCGGAGCCCATGGTGAAGAAGTGGTGCAGCCACACCAGGTACGACAGGATGGTGATCACCACCGTGGCGTAGACCATGGAGGTGTAGCCGAACAGGCGCTTGCGGCAGAACGTGGCCACGACTTCGGAGAAGATGCCGAAGGCGGGCAGGATCAGGATGTACACCTCGGGGTGGCCCCAGATCCAGATCAGGTTCACGTAGAGCATCGGGTTGCCGCCGAAGTCGTTCGTGAAGAAGTTCGTGCCCACGTAGCGGTCCAGCGACATCAGCACCAGGGCGGCGGTCAGCACGGGGAACGAGGCGACGATCAGTGCGTTGGTGCAGAGCGAGGTCCAGGTGAAGATGGGCATCTTCATCAGGTTCATGCCGGGCGCGCGCATCTTGACGATGGTGACGATCAGGTTGATGCCCGACAGCGTCGTCCCCACCCCGGCGATCTGCAGCGCCCAGATGTAGTAGTCCAGCCCCACCCCCGGGTTCTGCGCCCCCAGGTTCGACAGAGCCAGCCAGCCCGAGGTGGAGAACTCACCCAGGAACAGCGACACCATCACCAGCACGGCGCCGGCCGTGGTCATCCAGAAGCTGAAGTTGTTCAGGAAGGGGAACGACACGTCGCGCGCACCGATCTGCAGCGGCACGAGGTAGTTCATCAGGCCCGTCACCAGCGGCATGGCCACGAAGAAGATCATGATCACGCCGTGGGCGGTGAAGATCTGGTCGTAGTGGTGGGGCGGCAGGTAGCCCATGTTGTCGCCGAAGGCGATGGACTGCTGCAGGCGCATCATGAGCGCGTCGGCAAAGCCACGCAGCAGCATGACCAGGCCCAGGATCATGTACATGATCCCGATCCTCTTGTGGTCAATGCTGCAGATCCAGTCGTGCCAGAGCGGGCCCCACAGGCGGAACTTGGTGATGAGGGCGAACACGCCCAGGCCACCCAGCACCACGGCGATGAAGGTCCAGAGCACGATGGGCTCATGCGCCATCGGGACGGAATCCCAGCTGAGCCGACCTAGGGCCCAATGGGACACAGCGGCGGTTTGTTCAGACATATCGAGTCTCTTTGATGCGGGCCGGACCTGTTCGCACAGGCCCCGGCCCTTCGGATTTATTGTGGGGAGGCGAGGGAGCGGGGGTTGCGGGCGAGCGGCTGGCCCAGGGAGGCCACCACCTGCGCGGCGTTCTCCACGGTGCAGACGTCCTGCGGCAGGTTCAGGCCGGCCGCCTTCAGGTAGGCCTCGCCACCGTTGGCGTCGATCGCCATCATGTGGTGCATGCACATCTTGCCGTCTTCGACACAGCGGTTGAGCACCTTCTCGTAGAGGCCTTCCTCGACGCTGGCGAAGTACTCGACGGGGTTGCGCTCGCTGGGCTTGGCCAGTGCCTGGTAGGAGGTGCGGTTCAGGGGCTTGCCAGCGGCCTTGGCCTGGGCCACCCACTGATTGAAGTCGCCTTCGCTCACACCGCGGAACTTGAAAGTCATGCCCGAGAAGCCGGCGCCGCTGTAGTGCGACGCCAGGCCGTGGTAGACACCGGCCTTGTTGATGATGGCGTTCAATTCGGTCTGCATGCCCGGCATGGCATAGATCATGCCGGCCAGGTCAGGCACGTAGAACGAGTTCATCGTCGAGGTGGAGGTCAGCTTGAACAGGATCGGGCGATCCACCGGCGCGGCGATCTCGTTCACCGTGGCGATGCCTTGCTCGGGGTAGAAGAAGAGCCACTTCCAGTCCATCGCCACCACCTGCACTTCCAGCGGCTTGACGTTGGCGGCCAGCGGCCGGCTGGCATCCACCCGGTCCAGCGGACGGTAGGGGTCGAGCTTGTGGGTGCCGATCCAGGTGACGGCGCCCAGAGCGATGATGATGAGCAGCGGCACCGTCCAGATCACCAGCTCCAGCGTGGTGGAGTGGTGCCATTCCGGGTCGTACTCGGCGTCGGCGTTGGTGTGGCGGTACTTCCAGGCGAACAAGCACACCAGGAAGATCACCGGCACGATGATGATCAGCATGAGCAGCGTCGCGGTGACGACCAGCTGGCCTTGCTGCGCGGCGACGTCCCCTGCCGGGTTGAGCACGACGGCCTTCTGACAGCCCGCCAGCAGCGTGGTCATCAGGGCCGCGGCAAGCCACGCGGGCCTGCGGATTTCCTTGAATTGATACATCTTGAAGACGCGCTGGACGCGCGCTTAGGTAGAAACGTGGTTACTGGATGCCTCGGAATGTAATACGCACAGCAGTTTTGTCGATTGGACATTTTGTCCACGGTCAAGCTGCCGTCAGGAACGGGCCGAGCCCCTGTCCCCGATGAGGCCTCCACGACGGAGCGGCGGGCCGACCGGATGATGCGTAGGGTAACTCCCACCCGCTTGTGAGGAAAAGTCGCCTTGTGAGACGGGGTCGATGCGCGTAGAACCTACTCATCAAAGCGACAGGAGGTTTTACATGAGTGGACTCGCAGCCACTGCTGGCGTGCCAGCAGGAGAATTCAATGATTCGGGATCACTCTCACGTGCCGATACCCATGAGGACGTCACCCCCAGCGAGATCGCCGTCGGCGTGATCATCGGGCGCTCGTCCGAATATTTCGACTTCTTCGTCTTCGGGCTGGCCTGTGTGCTGGTGTTCCCGTCGTTCGTCTTTCCGTACCTGTCACGGCTGGACGGCACGCTGATGGCGTTTGCCGTCTTCTCCCTGGCCTTCATCGCCCGGCCGGTCGGTACCGCCATTTCCATGGCCATCCAGCGCCGCTGGGGGCGGGGCACCAAGCTGACGGTGTCTCTGTTCCTGTTGGGCGCAAGCACGGCCGGCATGGCCTTCCTGCCCAGCTACAACTCCATCGGCAGCGCCGCCATCGTGGCGCTGGTCGTTCTGCGCATCAGCCAGGGCCTGGCGCTGGGCGGCACCTGGGACGGCCTGCCGTCGCTGCTGGCCATGTCCGCGCCCAAGGAGCGCCGCGGCTGGTACGCGATGGTCGGGCAACTGGGTGCTCCCATCGGCTTCGTGCTGGCGGCCAGCATCTTCGCGTATCTCTACAGCAGCCTGAGCGTGGCCGAGTTCCTGGAGTGGGGCTGGCGCTTTCCGTTCTTCGTGGCTTTTGCCATCAACGTGGTGGCACTGTTCGCCCGGCTGCGCCTGGTGGTCGGTCAGTCCTACGCCGACCTGATGCAGCAGCGTGAACTGGAGCCCGTGAGCGTGACCCGCCTGATGCGTGACGAGGGCCGCAACGTGGTGCTGGGCGCCTTTGCCGCGCTGGCCAGCTTCGCGCTGTTCCACGTCGTGACGGTGTTCCCGCTGTCGTGGATCTCGATGTATTCGGAGCAGTCCATCTCCCATGTGCTGGGCGTTCAGATCTTCGGCGCCTTCTGCGCTGCCGGCGCGGTGATGCTGTCGGGCTGGCTGGCGGACCGGTACGGCCGCCGCAACACGCTCGGCGTGATGGCCGCGCTGATCGGCGTTTTCAGCGTGCTGACGCCCATGATGCTGCAGGGCGGCACGACCGGGAACAACATCTTCATCATCGTCGGCTTCATCCTGCTGGGGCTGTCCTATGGCCAGGCCTCCGGCACGGTCACGGCGAACTTCTCGCCGGGCTACCGCTACACCGGCGCGGCCCTGTCGGCCGACATGGCCTGGCTGTTCGGCGCCGCGTTTGCACCGCTGGTGGCCCTGGGCCTGTCCGCCAAGTTCGGCTTGGCCGCCGTCAGCGTCTACCTGCTGTCGGGCGCGATCTGCACCCTGCTGGCCCTGCGCATCAACCGGTTGATAGAGCGCCGCGAGTGACGCTGCAAAGCGCCGGGGATCGGCAGGGTCCGATCCCGGGCGCACCGCAAGCAGATCGCTATTATTTCCATAGCTGCCTGCGCTGGATTCGTCAGGGTTTCAAAGCCGATGTGCTTTGAAATCCCGGAGTTTCTAGGGCAGGCAGCTCTGTTTTTGGTAGCGTTTCAGGCAGTGGCAATGCCGGCGCCAACGCCGATGCGGGTATGGCGTGAAGTGGATAAGCCAGTGAGCTCCAAGGCGACGCAGGTGATTGCCTGACGCCCCTGCCAGGCCCCTCAGTGGACATTGGGCGCCGGGGCAGTGAAGCCTCCGGGAGTGGCCAAAGTCACCCCGGCAACAGGCGGCACGGGCCGGCGCAGGCGCCGCAGGCACCCGCCGCGCCGACTACTCTTTCGGGCTGAAGTCGAGCGTGAGCGAGGGTGGCACGCGGCCGTCCACGTCGCGCGGCAGCGTGTCGGTCTTCTGCAGCGCGCGTATCACGGCGTCGTCCCAGGCCTTGTTGCCGCTGGACTGGGTGATGCGCGTGCCGACGATGGTTCCGTCGGGCGCGACCCGCACTTCCACAAGAGTCCGCGGGTTGCCGGAGACGACGTCCGGATAGACGATGTTCGGACGCACCTTCGCCGCCACCTTGCCGCCATAGCTGCCCGAGGGGCCCGAGCTGCGCTGTGCGGTGCCGGTGGCCGTTTCGCCGCCGGTGGCGCCGGCCAGGCCTTGCAGGCGAAGCAGGTTTTGCTGGCGCTGCGCCTCGATGCGCTTGGCTTCCGCCTCGGCCTTCTTCTTGGCCTCGGCCTGCTGCTTCTGCGCTTCCGCCTTCTTCTGGGCTTCCGCCTGCTTCTGCGCCTCGGCTTGCGCCTGCTGTTGCTGCTGCTTCTTCTTTTCCTGTTCGGCCTTTTCGCGGCGCTCCTGTTCGCGCTCGGCGCGTTCCTTCTCGGCCTTGTCGCGCTGGGCTTTTTCCTTTTCCTTGTCTTTTTCCTTCTGCAGGCGTTCCTTCTTCTCCTGCTCCAGCTGCTCCTTGCGCTCGCGTTCGCGCTTGTCCCGCTCGGCCTGCTGCTGGCGTTGCTTCTTCACCTGTTCCAGGCGCTTCTTCTCGCGCTCGATGGCGATGTCCGCCTCGCGCGTGTCCGGCTCCACCTGCCGCGGTGGCGGTGGTGGCGCAGGCGCGGGAGGTGGAGGGGGCGGCGGCGGTGGAGGGGGCGGCGGCACCGGCGCCGGGGTCGGCTGGGGCTGGGGCGCTGGCGCAGGCGTCGGCTCGGGGGTGGTGAGCCGTGGCGCGGCCTGCTGCGGCACGGCGGACCAGAGTTCGGCCTCCACGGCCGGCCGGTCCGCGCTGGTCTTCCAGTTCACGCCCCAGGTCAGCGCGCCGATCAGCGCGGCATGCGCCAGCACCGCCAGGGCCACGGCACGCAGACGCCCGGGCGGGCGGGGCGGGGCAAACTGGTCGCGATCGTCTTGGGCGTGCATGCGGAGCGAAAGGAAGGGCGGTTCTGAAGCGATAAAGGAAAAGCGTGGAAGTCCGAGGCCGCAGCGCAGTCAGCGAAACGCGGCTGCGCCGGGCGGTGGCGTCAGCCGCCGGCCTTGACGGACAGGCCCACGCGCTGCACGCCAGCCTTCTGCAGCGAGTCCATGGCTTTCACCACCGACTCGTACGGAACGGTCTTTTCGGCAGTGATGACCACGGCGCTGCCTTCGGGCTGTCCGGACTGCCAGCGCTTGGCGGCGTCGCCGATCTCCCGCTGGGAGAGCGTGCGGGTCGCGTCCTGTGTCTTGAGCTGCAGCTGCCCGTCCTTGCCAACGATGATCTGGGCCACGGCCGGTGGCTGCTTGGACGCCTTGCCCACCGTGGGGACGTCGATCATGCCGGGGGTCAGCATGGGGGCGGTGACCATGAAGATGATCAGCAGCACCAGCATCACGTCGATGAACGGCACCATGTTGATTTCGTTCATCGACCGGCGGCGGCTGCCGCTGCGCGAGGCCATTGCGGGCATGCGGGGCTCCTCGTGATCAGTGGCCGGAAGCCGAACCGGGCTGGGCGCCCAGGTTGCGCTGCAGGATGTTGGAGAACTCTTCGATGAAGGTCTCCTGGTGGGTCGCCACGCGGTCGATGTCGCGGGCGAAGCGGTTGTAGGCGACCACGGCGGGAATGGCAGCGAAGAGGCCGATGGCGGTCGCCACCAGCGCCTCGGCGATGCCCGGTGCCACGTTGGCGAGCGTGACCTGCTCCATGCCAGCGAAGCCGGTGAACGCGTGCATGATCCCCCAGACCGTGCCGAAGAGGCCCACATAGGGCGACACCGAAGCCACCGAGCCGAGGAACGAGAGGCTCGACTCGATCACGTCCATCTCCCGCTGGAAGCTCGCGCGCATGGCGCGGCGGGCGCCGTCCAGCAGCGTGCCGGGGTCGGTGATGCGGCGCTCGCGCAGCTTCTGGTATTCCCGCATGCCGCTCGCGAAGATGCGTTCCATGGGGCCGGCGTTCTTCGAGTTCTGCGCAGCGCCTGCGTACAGGTCGTTCAGGCTGGTGCCCGACCAGAACTCGCGCTCGAAGTCGTCGTTCAGCGAGCGCACCCGCTTGAGGGCGAACAGCTTGCGGAAGATGGCCGCCCAGCTGGCGATCGAGACGCCGATCAGCAGCAGCATGACGAACTGCACCACCCAACTGGCGTTGAGCACCAAACTGACGATCGACATGTCTTGCGAATTCATGGTCTTGAGAGTGTTTCCAGAAGGGATGCAGGGATGCGCGCGGGACGGAGCGTGTCCGCCTGAACCCAGCCGATGCGGACCGTGCCTTCACACAGCAGCACCGGGCCGGACTCGCTGGTTTGCTCTGTTTTCAGGAGCGCCTGCTGGCGTATTGTCAGGCAAGCCCGTCCGC
The DNA here is from genome assembly GCF_001424265.1 of Acidovorax sp. Leaf160. GTDB lineage: Bacteria > Pseudomonadota > Gammaproteobacteria > Burkholderiales > Burkholderiaceae_C > Paracidovorax. The sequence continues at coordinate 15,662 of NZ_LMOV01000014.1, read as the reverse complement.
AATCCAGAACGGCCGCCGTAACAATCAGTTCATCGTCCAGCCGGGCGGGTTTCAGGTAGCGCAGCTGCGCGTCCACTACGACGAACATGCCGCCCGTGAGTTCCCGCAGCGCCTGCTGGCCCAGGCCCAGCGAGCGCAGCCATTCGGTGCGCGCGCGCTCGAAGAATTTCAGGTAGTTGGCATAGAAGACGATGCCGCCGGCGTCGGTGTCTTCCCAGTAGATGCGCACGGGCCATTCGAATGCCATGACGGAATGCCTTGCCGTTCGACGGGGCGGGAGCCGGTCAGCCGATCACCGAGCGCAGGCGGCGCACGGCCTCCTGCAGCTGCGGCATCGAATTGGCCGTGGAAAAGCGCACGAAGCGCGCCGTGTCGGCTGTGCCGAAGTCGCGCCCGGGCGTGATCGCCAGGTGGGCGCGCTGCATCAGGGCGAAGGCGAAGTCCCAGCTGCCTTGCACGCCCAGCCGCTCGGCCGCCCGGCTGCAGTCGGCCCAGGCATAGAAGGCGCCGTCGGGCGCCACCGGCACCGGCAGGCCCAGCGACTCCAGCGCGGGGATGAAGAAGTCGCGGCGGGCCTTGAACTCGAACCGCCGCCGCTCGTACTCGGCGATGCTCTCGGGCTCGAAGCAGGCCAGGGCGGCATGCTGGGCGATGGTGGACGCGCAGATGAAGAGGTTCTGCGCCAGCCGCTCCACCACCGGCACCATGGCATCGGGCACCACCATCCAGCCCAGGCGCCAGCCGGTCATGTGGAAGTATTTGCTGAAGCTGTTGATGCTGACGATGTTCTCGTCCAGCGCCAGGGCCGTGCGGCCGAAATCTTCGCCTGCCGCGCCTTCGGCATAGGAGAGGCCCAGGTAGATCTCATCGACCAGCGTGACGCCGCCGCGCGCCTGCACCACGTCATGGATGCGCCGCAGCTCATCGGCCGCGATCGACGTGCCGGTGGGGTTGGAAGGCGAGGCCAGCAGCACGCCGCGCGTCTTCGGCCCCCAGGCGGCTTCCACCTTGGCTGCGCTGAGCTGGAAGCGCTCTTCGGCGGTGGTGGGGATCAGCACCGCCCGGCCTTCCGCCGCGCTCACGAAGTGGCGGTTGCACGGGTAGCTCGGGTCGGGCATCAGGATCTCGTCGCCCGACTCGATCAGCGCCAGGCAGGCCAGCTGCAGCGCCGCCGAGGCGCCCGCCGTGATGACGATGCGCCGCGCGGGCACCTGCACGCCGAAGCGCTGCGCATACCAGCCGCTGATGCGCTCGCGCAGGGCGTCCAGGCCCAGCGCGTGGGTGTATTGCGTGGTGCCGGCGCGCACCGCCCGGTCGGCCGCTTCCTGCACCGGCGGTGGTGCCGTGAAGTCGGGCTCGCCGATGTTCAGGAAGATCATCGGGTCGGCGCTGCCGGCCACGCTGCGCGCCAGGGCCTGGGCGGCCTTGGCGACTTCCATCACGTAAAACGGTTCGATGCGCTCGGCGCGGGAGGAGAACTTCATCGGTGCGCGGTTCCTGCCCGCAAGGCGCGGGCGCAGTGGGCTGGCGCGGCGTCGGCGGGCCGGTGCCCGTCCGCCGTGCCTGGCCCGTCAGTCGTTCGTGGGCGCGGATGCAGCCGGATCGGCCGGTGCGTCGGCCGGCGGCGCGCTGCCGTCGTTCCTGTCGTTCCTGTCGCGGCGGTCGCCCTTGTCGGCAGCCACTTCCATGGCGCGCAGCTGGGGTGCCAGACCGTTCAGCACGCCGTTGACGTACTTGTGTCCGTCCGTGCCGCCGAACTCCTTGGCCAGCTCGATGCACTCGTTGATGACCACACGCCACGGCACGTCCGGGCAATGCTGGAATTCGTAGACGCCGATCCACATCGCCGCATGCTCGATGGGCGAGATCTCGGCCATCTTGCGGTCCAGCTTGGGCTCGATCAGCGCGTCGAGCGAGGCGGCCGTCTCGATGCAGCCGTGCAGCAGCGCGTCGTAGTGCGCCGAGTCGGCCTTGTGGAAGCCGGCCAGGTCGCGCGTGAAGGTGTCGATGGCCGTGGCGTCGTTGCGGCCCACCAGGTACTGGTAGAGCGCCTGGAGCGCGAATTCGCGCGCGCGGCTGCGGCCCGACTTGGAAGCCGCCTTGCGGGCGCCGGTGCTGGTGGTGCCGGTGCGCGCCTGGCGCGGCGGGCGCTTGTCGCCGAAGTTCGAAACGCTCAAGACAGTTCCTCCAGCAGGTTGGCCATCTCCACCGCCACCCGCGCGGCGTCCACGCCCTTTTCGGTCTGGCGGGCGATGGCCTGTTCCATGTTCTCGGTGGTGATGATGGCATTGGCCACCGGCACGTGGTATTCCAGCGCAATGCGCGACACGCCCGCGCCGGATTCATTGGCCACCAGTTCGAAGTGGTAGGTCTCGCCGCGGATGATGCAGCCCAGGGCGATCAGCGCGTCGTATTCGTCGCGCTCGGCCAGGGCCTGCAGCGCCACGGGCACTTCCAGCGCGCCGGGCACCAGCACGTGGTGGATGTGCTTTTCCTGCACGCCCAGCGCGATCAGTTCCGCGCGGCAGGCGGCCGCCAGCGTGTTGGTGATGCTCTCGTTGAAGCGGGCCTGGACGATGCCGATGTGCAGTTTCTTGCCGTCCAGCTTGTCCGCCGTTCCTTTGTCTGCGCCAAACATGTTGTTTATTCCTTGGGGATGTATCCGGTGATCTCGAGGCCATAGCCGGCCACGCTGGGCATGCGGCGCGGCTGTCCCATCAGCTGCATGCGGGTCACGCCGCATTCGCGCAGGATCTGCGCGCCGATGCCGTAGGTGCGCAGGTCCATGCGGCCGCGCTCGGGCGCGTGGGCCGACTGGGCCTTGCCTTCGAACTGGGCCAGCAGCTGGCTGCCCGATTCGCCGCAGTTGAGCAGCACGGCAACGCCGTAGCCCTGTTGGCTGATGTACTGCAGGCTGGTGTCCAGGCCCCACGAATGCATGGCGCGGTGCACCTCCAGCGCGTCCAGCACCGACAGCGGCTCGTGCACGCGCACGGGCACGGTGGCGTCGGCCTGCCATTCGCCCTTGACCAGCGCCAGGTGCACCGACTGGCTCGGGCCGTCGCGGAAGGCGTGGGCGGTGAACTCGCCCCAGGCGGTCTGCAGCGTGCGCGTGCCCACCTTCTGGACCAGCGATTCGTGGCGGCTGCGGTATTCGATCAGGTCGGCAATGGTGCCGATCTTCAGGTGGTGCTCGGCGGCGAAGGTCTGCAGATCGGGCAGGCGGGCCATGGTGCCGTCGTCCTTCATCACCTCGCAGATCACCGCGCTCGGGCTGCAGCCGGCCATGGCGGCCAGGTCGCAGCCGGCTTCGGTGTGGCCGGCGCGCATCAGCACGCCGCCATCCACCGCCTGCAACGGGAAGATGTGGCCGGGCTGCACCAGGTCGCTGGCCACCGCGTTGGGCGCGACGGCGGCCTGCACGGTGCGGGCCCGGTCGGCGGCAGAGATGCCGGTGGTCACGCCTTCGGCCGCTTCGATGGAAGCGGTGAAGGCCGTGCCCATCTTGGTGCCGTTGCGCGGCACCATGGGCGGCAGGTTCAGCCGTTCGCAGCGCTCGCGCGTCAGGGTGAGGCAGATCAGGCCGCGGCCGTAGCGGGCCATGAAGTTGATCGCTTCCGCGCTCACATGGTCGGCGGCCAGCACCAGGTCGCCTTCGTTTTCGCGATCTTCCTCGTCGACCAGGATGACGATGCGCCCGGCGCGCATGTCGGCCACGATGTCTTCGACGGGCGAGATGGCCACGGGCGGGAGGGGGGTGTTCATGACGGGGGGCTTTCGAGAGGGCCGCACGGCCGGGGTGCGGCGCGTGTTCCCGGCGGGCGGCGGCCGGCTCGCGCGGGGAGCCACCCAAAGAACAGGCGTCGCGGCAGGGCCGCACGGTGCGGGAGCGCTGCGCTCCCGTGAAGCGGGCGATTCTATTCCAGCGAGCCGGCCCCTGCAGTGGGTGCGGGCCAGCTGCCGGGTCAAATGCCCTGCGGTTCGAGGCGCAGGTCGCTGGCGGGGTAGGCCACGCAGGGCAGCACGCAACCCTCGGCCTGCTCTTCCCGGGTGACGCCCGGCCAGTCGATGCGGTAGTGCACGGTGCCCTCGGCGAGCATGCCGATGCAGGTGCGGCAGGTGCCGTTGCGGCACGAGCTGGGCCAGTCGATGCCACCTTGCTCCAGTGACTCCAGCAGGGTTTGTTCGGGCCAGGCATCGCACTGCGTGCCATCGTCGCCCACACGGGCGATGAAGAAGGGTGGGGCGGCGTTTGCGGTGTCGGCCATGGGCAGCGGGGGGGGTGCGGGTGTTGAAGGTGGAAATCAGGCTATTGCGCTGAATCCATAAGGGTTTGTTGCTATAAAAGTAGTAGCAATTGGCATGGCTGTAGCGTCACGACCAGCCGTTCCCGTGGTCTGCCCAAAAATGAGGCAATCCATGTGAACCCTTTGTGAATCAATGACTTGGCGCTGTCATACAAGGCTTGTGCAGACTTATCCACATGATTGTCCAGTGAGTCGAGGGATAAGCCGCGTGCCTGTGGACAGCGGTGCCTTTTTTTTGGGCAGTAGAACGAAGCTGTTTGCAAATCAATGACTTAGGTTTGTCATACAGCGCTTGTTCAGAGTTATCCACATGATTGTCCAATGAACCCAGGGATAACCCGGGTCCGAGCGCCAAGCCGGTGCTGCCTTAATTTTAAGCAGTGCGTGCGACTGCCTTGCAAATCAATGACTTGGCGTTGTCATACAGCAGTTGTGCCGGCTTATCCACATGATTGTCCAGTGCAGACAGGGATAAGCCGGGCCCCGCAGTGCGCCGCTGGGCAGCGCTCGGTCAGGGCGCGACCTTCACGCCCTTCCAGAAGGCGTAGCGGCCCTTGATCGATTCGGCCTCGGGCTTGGGGTCGGCATAGGTCCAGGCGGCGTCGGCGTTGATTTCGCCATTCACCAGCACCGACAGATAGCTGGCCTGCCCCTTCCACGGGCACATGGTCCTGTGGTTGCTGAAGGTGAAGTGCTCGCGGTGCAGGGCGCTCTCGGGAAAGTAGTGGTTGCCCTCGACGAGCACGGTGTCGTCGCTCTCGGCCAGGGTGACGCCGTTCCAGGTGGCTTTCATGGGATTCCTTCGGTGGGATGGGTAAACGGGGCAGGGATGGACAGGACGGGATGCTGCCGGAGTCGCCCCCGGCAACTGGTCGCGCGGGGTGGCTGCCGTACAGTCCGGCAGTCATTGTCAACCTAGAGGAAGTTTCATTCATGTCCCTCGACTTTCAAGGCCGCGTGGCCATCGTGACGGGTGCCGGCGGCGGCCTCGGCCGCCAGCATGCGCTGGCCCTGGCGGCGCGCGGTGCGCGGGTGCTGGTCAACGATCTGGGCGGTGCGGTGGACGGCAGCGGCGGCACGGTGTCCGCCGCGCAGGCGGTGGTCGATGAGATCGTCGCCGCGGGTGGGCAGGCGCTGGCGAACGGCGCCTCGGTCACCGACTTCGCCGCCGTGCAGGCCATGGTGGCCCAGGCCGTGGACGCCTGGGGCCGGGTGGACATCCTGGTCAACAACGCCGGCATCCTGCGCGACAAGTCTTTCGGCAAGATGGCCATGGAGGACTTCCGGCTGGTGGTGGACGTGCACCTGATGGGCGCCGCCCACTGCTGCAAGGCCGTGTGGGCACACATGGTCGAACAGAAGTACGGCCGCATCGTCATGACCACCTCGTCCACCGGCCTCTACGGCAACTTCGGTCAGGCCAACTACGGCGCGGCCAAGCTGGCGCAGGTCGGCCTGATGCAGACGCTGGCCATCGAAGGCGCCAAGCACGGCATCCACGTGAACGCCCTGGCGCCCACCGCGGCCACCCGCATGACCGAAGGCCTGATGCCCGAGGAAGTGCTGGCCGCGCTGAAGCCCGAAGCGGTGGTGCCGGCCATGCTGGTGCTGGCGCACGAGAGCGCGCCGAGCCGCACTATTCTCTGCGCCGGCGCAGGCAGCTTCGAGGCGGCGCACATCACGCTGACGCAGGGCATCCACATCGGCCTCGCTGCCGATGCGGACGAGCAGCTGGCGGCACGCCTGGCCGAGGTGACCGACCGCGCGAACGAACAGGTGCCGGGCAGCGGCGCCGCGCAGGGTACGGCCGAAGTCGGCAAGGCGATGGCCGTGCGGGGCTGAAGCCGCCGTGCTGGCCCCACCCCGGCCAGCCCTCGCCAGGTGGCGGCCGGCCAGAGTGCCCCGTTGGCCGGCCGGGCTGCGCGGGCGTGGCCGGCAGAGTGTCCGCTGGCGTGCTAAGTTCCGTGCCCACAAGAGATGGAACGGCGACCAACACATGACAACACTGCAAGAGCGCATCGGCGCGGAGCCCCTTGAGCGCCTGGCGGGCATACGCCGTGGCGTGGAGAAAGAAGGGCTGCGCGTGCTGCCGAATGGCGCGCTGGCGCTCACACCGCACCCCGAACCGCTGGGCTCGGCACTGACGCACCCCCTGATCACGACCGACTTCAGCGAGTCGCAGATCGAGCTGATCACCGGCGCGCACCGCAGCGTGCAGGCCACGCTGGACGAGCTGACCGAGGTCCACCAGTTCGCCTACCAGGCGCTGGCGGGGCAGTCCGGCGGCGGCGAGATGCTCTGGGTGTCGAGCATGCCCTGCGGCCTGCCCACCGACGAGACCATTCCCATCGCCCGGTACGGCTCGTCCAACATCGGCCGCGCCAAGAGCGTCTACCGCATGGGCCTGGGCCACCGCTACGGCCGGCGCATGCAGACCATCTCGGGCATCCACTACAACTGGTCGCTGCCGGGCGTGACCAGCGAGCAGTATTTCGGCCTGATCCGCAACTTCCGCCGGCATGCCTTCGTGCTGCTGTATCTGTTCGGCGCGTCGCCCGCGCTGTGCCCGTGCTTCGTGGCGGGGCGCACGCACAGCCTGCAGCCGCTGGGCGATGGCCGCAACGCCTTCTACCTGCCGCATGCCACGTCGCTGCGCATGGGCCGGCTGGGCTACCAGAGCGATGCGCAGGCCTCGCTGGCCGTCAGCTACAACGGCCTGCAGGGCTATGCCGATTCACTGCACGCCGCGCTGACCCAGCCCTATGCCGCCTACGAAGCCGTGGGCGTGCTCAACCCGGGCGGCGAGTACAACCAGCTGGGCACCAGCCTGCTGCAGATCGAAAACGAGTTCTACGGCACCATCCGCCCCAAGCGCACGGTGCGCACGGGCGAGCGCCCGCTGCACGCGCTGCGCGAGCGCGGCGTCGAGTACGTCGAGGTCCGCTTGATGGACCTGGACCCGTTCGAGCCCGTGGGCATCACCGCGCAGACGATGCGGCTGCTGGACACGTTCCTGCTGCACTGCCTGCTCAGCGACAGCCCGCCCGACACCCCCGCAGAGATCGCCGAGCTGCAGCACAACCAGCATCTGGTGGCCGAGCGCGGCCGGGAACCCGGCCTGCAGCTGATGCGCGGCGGCCGCAGCGTGTCGCTGGCCGAATGGGGCGCCGAACTGCTGGCCGAGTGTGCGCCGCTGGCCGCCGCGCTCGACGCCGCGCAGCAGACCGATGCGCACGCCCAGGCGCTGCGCGCCGCGCAGGCGGCCTTCGCCGCGCCTGAGCAGACCCCTTCGGCCCGCGTGCTGGCGGAGTTGACGCAGCAGCATGGCAACGACTTCACCGCCTTCGCGCTGAGCCGCTCGGCCGCGACGCGGGACCATCTTCTGGGACTGCCCTGGTCTGCCGCGCAGCAAGACCACCATGTGGGCCTGGCAGCCCGCTCGGTGGCCGATCAAAAGGCGCTGGAGGCGGCGGACACCCTGCCTTTCGAGCCCTGGCGCCAGCAGTACATGGCGGTCGATCAACTGGGCTGATCGCGGGCACCGCCTTGCCGGCGGTTCGTGCGGCGCGCCGCCGCTGCGGCGCCTTCCGGTGCTTGGCGACTGGCGCTGGCGGCCCCGTCAACCGCCGATGCGGGCAGCGGTCGGCACATTCGTCGGCACATCCGTCGGCGCTGTCCGATGGCGCGGCCGCCCTGGCCGCTGCATAGTGAGCCCCGTGAAATATTCCCTGCCTTCCCGAGTCGATCTGTCCGTGCGCCTGCGTGCAGCGCTGCGCACCGCCCTCAGCCATTACGTCGCCAACGGCATCGGGGTCGCCATCGGGCTGATGCTGATCTCCGCCGGCGTGCACGTGTTCTTCGGCGCTGCTGCGGCCTCGGCGGCGTCGGTCGGCGTGATCGTCACCGCGCCGCCCGACCTGCCCGGCCCGCGCCGCGGCAAGTTCTGGCAGATGCTGCCCGCGCCGCTGCTGGGCATGCCGCTCTTCTTCGGCGTGCAGATGCTGCAGGACGACCCGCTGGGCCTGGGCCTGCTGATCGTGCCGGCGGCGTTCATCTCGTTCCTGGCGATGGCCTGGGGCAAGCGCGGCGTGCCGGTGGCCATCGCGCTCATCTTCTCGGCCGTGTTCAGCCTGGCGGTGCCCACGCACGAAGGCCGCAACGCCTTCGACGGCGCGCTGCGCACCACGGCCTATTTCGGCCTGGGCGCCGGGCTCTACGTGGTCTACGCAGTGCTGGCCAACCTGGCGCTAAACGGGCGCTACCGGGTGCAGCTGCTGGCCGACACCCTGCTGGCGCTGGCGCAGCTGATGCGCGTGCAGGCCCGCCGCTTTGGGCGGGCCGACCCGGGGGGCGGCGCGCCGCTGCCACCCGACCCGGCCCTCACCAGCCAGTTGCTGGCGCGCCACGCGGCGCTGGCGGACCAGCTGCAGTCCGCCCGCGACGTCGTGCTGGAGTCGCCGCGCACGCCGCGCCGCCAGCGGCTGGCAGGCATGCTGCTGCTGGTGCTGGAAATGCGCGACCACCTGCTGGCCTGCGAGCTGGACCTGGACACCCTGCGCGCGCAGCCGGGCCATGCCCACGGCCTGCGCGCGCTGCAGTCGGTGCTGCGCGACATGGCGGGCGACATCGAACAGCTCGCCGATGCGCTGCTGATGGGCCGCATGCCGCCGCCCCTGGAAGACCGCCGCGCCCGGCTGGCCGGCCTGCGCTGGGAGCCGGACGGTGCCGGCACCGGCGATGCACCGCCGCCCGCCTGGGCCGGCGCGGGCCCGTCGCCCCAGCTGCTGGCCCGGGCGCTCGCCGACCGCACCGGCCACATCAACGACGAAGCCCTGCGCCTCGTCGCGCTGGCGCGGGGCGAGGCAGCGCCCAACCTGGCGGTGGTGCGGGCCAGCTGGCAGATGTTCGTCAGTCCCACGGCCTGGTCGTGGTCGCCGTTCTTCTCGCTCTGGCGCTGGGACGCGCCGCCGCTGCGCCACGCGCTGCGCGCGGCCCTGGCGATGGGCGCGGGCTACATCGTGTCGCTCGCGCTGCCCTGGGGCACGCATGCCTACTGGATCCTGCTGACCATCGTCGTCGTGCTGCGCGGCAGCCTGGCGCAGACGCTGGAGCGCCGCAACGCCCGGGTGGCGGGCACGCTGCTGGGCTGCGTGCTGGCGCTGGGCGTGCTGTCCACCCACCTGTCGCCGCTGGGCCTGATCGCGGTGCTGACGGTGGCCCAGGCCGTGGCGCACGGCTTCGCGGTGCGGCGCTATCTCATCACCGCAGTGGCGGCCACGGTGCTTGGGCTGGTGCAGTCGCACATGCTGAACACCGGCGTCAGCACCTCGTTCGCCTTGTTCGAGCGGCTGGCCGACACGCTGATCGGCACCGGCATCGCCTGGGCCTGCAGCTACGTGCTGCCCTCGTGGGAGCGGGGCCAGATCCCCGCGCTGGTGGCACGCACCGTGGCCGCCCAGGCCCACCATGCCCGCGTGGCGCTGGGACTGGGCCAGCTGCAGGCGGTGGACGACGCGCCGGAGCTGGCCTGGCGGCTCGCCCGGCGCGAGGCCTACGACAGCCTCTCGGCTCTGGTGCAGGCGACCCAGCGGTCGTTGAAGGAGCCACGCGCCGTGCGCCCGCCGGTCGCTTCGCTGCAGCGCCTGCAGGCCCATTGCTACCAGCTGCTGGCCCAGCTCACCGCCGTCAAGACCATGCTGCTGCTGCGCCGCGGCCAGCTGGAGCCCCGCCGCATCGAGGGCCCGCTGGCACAGGCGGCCGACCGCATCGACGCGGCGCTGCTGGCCTCGCCGGGCGCTGCCGTGCCGCCCGCACCGGCCAGCCCAGAGGCCGCCCCCGGGCCGGAGCCGCTGCCCGACCCGTTCGCCAACGACCTGAACCCCTGGCTGCTGCGCCGGCTGGAACTGGCCGCGCTGCTGGCCGGACAGGTGCGCAGCGAAGCGGACCTGGCCCGCCAGCCGGGCCAAAACGCCTGACGAAGGTTGATTGCTATTAAAATAATAGCGTAAAACCTATATATATCAAGCGCTAGAGACCGGTTTGGCTTGCATTCGCAGCGGATGCCTGCGACCGGGCCAGCGCCGCGCTGCGGATGCCCGCCAGCGTGCCGCCGGGCGTGATGGCTTCCGCGTCCAGCAGGCAGTGCAGCACGCTCGGCAGGCCGCTGGCCCGCGCCCGGGCCAGTGCGGGGGCGAAGTCTTCCGTGCGCTCCACGCGCTCGCCATGGCCGCCGAAAGCCTGGGCATAGGCCCTGAAGTCGGGGTTCTTCAATTGCGTGGCGCTGATGCGGCCCGGGTATTCGCGCTCCTGGTGCATCCGGATGGTGCCGTACATGGCGTTGTCCAGCAGCACGACGATCAACGGCAGCCCGTATTGCACGGCGGTGGCGAACTCCTGGCCGTGCATCAGGAAGTCGCCGTCGCCGGAGAACACCACCACCTCGCGCGCAGGCCAGAGCCGTTTCGCCCCCACGCCGGCAGGCAGGCCATAGCCCATCGATCCGCTGGTCGGCGCGAGCTGGCTGGCGTAGTGCGTGAACGGCCAGAAGCGGTGGACCCAGGTAGCGAAGTTGCCGGCGCCGTTGCAGAAGATGGTGTCGGGCGCCAGCGCGGCCTTCAGGTGCTGCATGACCTCGCCCATCTGCAAAGGGCCTGGGATGCGGATCGGCGCCGGGTCGCTCCAGGCGAGGTACTCGGCGCGCGCGGCCTGGGTGTGCGCGGCCCAGCGCACGGTGCCCTGGGGCGGCATGGCGGCCAGCGCCTTGGCGAAGGCCTGCGGCGTGGCGTGGATCGCCTGCGCGGGGCGGTAGAGGCGGCCCAGTTCGTCGGCGTCGGCGTGCACGTGCACCAGCGGCTGCTGCGGCGCGGGGATGCCCAGCAGCTCAAAGCCCTGCGATGGAATCTCCGACAGGCGACCGCCCAGCAGTAGGACGAGGTCGCTATCCCGGATGCGGGCCAGCAGCTTGGGATTCACGCCCAGGCCCAGGTCTCCGCCGTAGCTGGGGTGGCTGGCCGGAAACAGCATCTGGCGGCGGAACGAGCAGTAGACCGGCAGCTGCCATGCGTCGGCGAAGGCCATCATGTCGGCCACGGCGGCCTCGGACCATCGGCTGCCGCCCAGAATGGCGACCGGCCGCTCCGCCGCAGCCAGGCGCGCGGCCAGCGTGCGCAGCGCCTCGGCGCCCGGATGGGTTTCGGTCACGGCGTAGGGCAGGGCGTCCGGCACCTGGACGCTGTCGGTCAGCATGTCTTCCGGCAGCGCGATGACGACCGGCCCGGGCCGCCCGGACGTGGCGACGTGGAAGGCGCGGGAGATGAGCTCCGGCAGCCGGCGGGCATCGTCGATCTGCACCACCCACTTGGCCATGGTGCCGAACACGGCGGGGTAATCGAGTTCCTGGAAGGCCTCTCGGCCCAGCGCTCCGCGCGCCACCTGGCCCGCGAAGACGATGAGCGGCGTCGAGTCCTGGTGCGCGATGTGGATGCCGGCCGACGCATTGGTCACGCCGGGCCCGCGGGTGACGAAGCAGATGCCCGGGCGGCCGGTGAGCTTGCCCTGGGCCTCGGCCATCATGGCCGCGCCGCCCTCCTGCCGGCAGACGGTGACGGCGATGGAGGCGTCATGCAGCGCATCCAGCACGGCCAGATAGCTTTCGCCCGGCACGCAGAAAAGCTGCTCGACGCCGTGCAGGATCAGTTGATCGACCAGCACCTGGCCGCCTGTGCGGAGGGCCGGCGTGGCTGTCGGGGAAGGGGAGTCGGGATGTGCTGGGTGGTGGGTCATGCAGGCGAGCGCACGGGGCGCGGGAGTGGACGGCTGAACGAGCCGCCACTATGGCCCAGCGACGCCTGCAATGCAAAGGCGCGCCGCCGGCTTGCACGCGCTGCGGCAGGCCATGTCTCCGGGGCCCGGGCCGGGTCGGGCTGGGTCAGCCCGTTCAGCCCGCTCAGCCCGTTCAGCTGCAGGGCAGGCTGATGGTGACTGACGTGCCCATGCCCGGCCGGCTTTCCAGCCGCACCTGGCCCTGGTTGGCTTCCACCAGCGACTTGACGATGCCCAGGCCCAGGCCGACCCCGTCCTGGCGTGCCTTGGCGGATTCGCTCTGCCAGCCGGGCTCGAAAGCCCGGGCCATCTCCTCGTCGGTCATGCCGACGCCGTTGTCGGTGACGGTGATGTCGATGGTGTCGCCCCGGCGGTTTCCCGCCACGCGGATCGTGCTGCCGGCCGGCGAATACTTGAGCGAATTGCCGATGAGGTTGCCCAGCACCCGCACCAGCTGGCCGTAGTCGACCTGCAGCGTGGCATCGGGCAGGGCTTCCTGCACCAGCGACATCGAGAACTTGTCGGCCATCGGCGTCATCATGTCCACCGCGTCGGCCGCCAGGGTGGATGCCGCCACCGGCTGCAGGTGGGGCGGGGCGTCGGTGGATTTCAGCAAGCTGTCCACCATCGCCGTCATCATGCCGACGGCCGACAGCATGCGGTGGGTGACGGTTTCGTGCGGTGCGCCCGCGCCGCCGCTGCGCTGCAGCAGCTTGGCGCTGAGCTGGATCACCTGCAGCGGCGCCCGCAGATCGTGCGCCACCACGGCCAGCACCCGTTCGCGCGACAGCGCCTGCGCGCGCGCGGTGGCCGCGGCCTGGCGCGCGGCAGCGAGGGCGGCGCGCAGATCCAGCTCACGGGCGGCGGAGGCAGCCAGCTGGCGGATGGTTTCCAGCTCGTCGGCCGTCCAGTCGCGCGGCACCGTGTCGATCACGCAGAAGCTGCCGATGTTCTCGCCGCCCGACTTCAGCGGCACCCCCACATAGGCCCGCACCCCGAGCGACTGCACGGTGGGCACGGCCTTCCACTCCGGGCGCGAATGGGTGTCGTGGATGACCAGCGCCTCGTCCCGGTCCAGCGTGAAGTGGCAGAAGGTCTGCCCCTGCATCTGCCTCGCCTGTGCGAGCGCCTCGGGAAAGCCGTGCTGGCTTTTGTAGAAATCACGCTCGCCGTCCACCACCGAGATGAACGAGGCCGCGCACTTCAGCAGCCGCGCCGTCACGGCCGTCAGGCTGTCGAAGCCAGGCTCCTGGACGGAATCGAGCAAGCCGCTCGCCTGCACGGCCCGCAGCCGCGCCTCGGATGTGCGGGCCCGTTCCCAAGGCGTGAGTTCCCGGTCCTGCTGCGCAAGAGGCTGTGAGAGAGGCTCGGCAGAACGGTCCTTGGGGAATTCCATCTGCCGAGAATACCGTGATTCGTCACACCGTCTGACGTACATCGGAGGGGGGAGGGTGATACGGCGTTGCGCCGCCGCAGCGCTGCCTCTCAGGCGTGGGGGAGGGCGCGCCCTGCCACCGTGCGCCCGGCGGATCAGCTACGCGGCTCTGGCAGCGGCTGCGCAGCGGCTTTGGTCGGCGGATTTTGCGTGGCGGGTGGGTCCGCCAGCAACTCCAGCGCGTCCTCGCACCACCGCGCCGCCGCCGCATAGAAGCCTTCCCATACACAGCCATTGCAGCCGCGGCCGCAGCAGGTGGTGGGCTCTTGCGGGGGCGGACGGAACCGGGACACGCCGCCGGCCGAAAGACGCAGCTCCAGCGCCGCGAAACGGGCGCGCACGGTCTGCAGTTCGGAGGGAAAGCTCATCTCCCTGCGTGGGCAGGCAGCCCGGTCAGGCCGCCGCCGAGTGTCGCGCCATGCCAAGCGGCATCCGCCATCGTTGCGCCCGTCGGTCCCATCGAAGCCGTCGGTTCTTCAGTAGCGACGCCGGCCGCCGTAACGGCGCAGCCCGTAGCGCACGAGAAACGCGCAGCCCAGCACCAGGGCGAACCAGCCCACCAAGTACGCCTGGCGCATCATCTCGCCCACGCTGGAGGAGCGGGCCAGGTACGGCGCCAGCAGGATGACGAGGCCGATGAGCGCGCAGGTGACGCCCTTGAAGAGCAGTTCGGACTCTTCCTTCTTGCTGGGTCGATGGACGGGAGGTGGAGGCAGGGGCATTCAGTCGGTACCGGTGGGATGCGGGGAAAGTCGCGATTATCCTTGGCGCCCCTGCCATCCGATCGCATTCCTGCGAAAGCCCGAAAGACACCCCCCATGGCCATCCAGTGGTTCCCCGGTCACATGCACTCCACGCGCAAGGCCATCGCCGAGCGCATCAAGGACATCGACGTCGTGATCGAGATGCTGGACGCACGCCTGCCTGGCTCCAGCGCCAACCCGCTGCTGTCCGAACTGACGGGCCACAAGCCGTCGGTGAAGGTGCTCAACAAGCAGGACGTGGCCGACCCCGCGCGCACGCCGCTCTGGCTCGACTGGTACAACGCCCTGCCCGAGACCCGTGCCATCGGCCTCGACGCCTCGGAGCCCGCGCCGGCCCGCCGCCTGATCGACGCCTGCCACCTGCTGGCCCCGCAGCGGGGCGGCATGGCCAAACCCATGCGCGTGCTGATCTGCGGCATTCCGAACGTGGGCAAGTCCACGCTCATCAACACCCTGAGCAAGAAGAGCCAGGCCAAGACCGGCGACGAGGCCGGCATCACCAAGCTCGAGCAGCGCATCATCCTGGCGGACGACTTCTACCTGTGGGACACGCCGGGCATGCTCTGGCCGCGCATCACCATTCCCGAAAGCGGCTACAAGCTGGCCGCCAGTGGCGCGGTGGGCAAGAACGCCTACGACGAGGAGGAGGTGACGCTGGAACTGCTGGCGTACCTCAAACGCCCGTACGCCCACTTGCTGGAGGCGCGCTACCGGCTGGGCCTGACACCCGAGGCCATCGCCGCGCTGCACGAGGACGAACTGCTGGAACTGATCGCGCGCAAGCGGGGGGCGGTGATGTCGGGCGGGCGGGTGAACGTGCAGAAGGGCGCGGAACTGGTGCTGACGGATTTGCGCAGCGCCGTGCTGGGGCGGGTGACGCTGGAGACGCCTTCGGAGTTCGAGGGGTGGAGGGCGGCGGGGGAGGTGAAGGAGGCGGAGAGGGCGGCTAAGAAGGCGGCGAGGAAGGGGCGGTAGGGGGCGTGGGTTTGCGCTGGATTGAATGGCGCTACTGGGTCGCGCAGTGATCGTTGGATCGCAGCGTTCGGGTTGAGCTTGTCGAAGCCTGGGCGTGCTGTTGGCGTGTTGCGGGGGCGGTGCTGGCGGGTGCTGGGCCTTTGCTTTCCGAGGCCGGGATTTCGCCCCGGCGGGCGAGTAACTTTCTTTCGTCTCGCCGAAAGAAAGTCACCAAAGAAAGGGCGACCCTGCTGTGCGCGTCCCCTCCGCTGCGCTAGGCCGGGATTTCGCCCCGGCGGGCGAGTAACTTTCTTTCGTCTCGCCGAAAGAAAGTCACCAAAGAAAGGGCGACCCTGCTGTGCGCGTCCCCTCCGCTGCGCT
>NZ_LMOV01000013.1 GCF_001424265.1 Acidovorax sp. Leaf160 | reverse complement strand
CTCAACACCCGGCCGCGTCAGACACTGGACTGGCGAACACCCCTTCAGGTCTTTGCGCTCGCTCTCAGCCAGGCCGGCGGCAGCACAGCCTCTCTGCAGTAGCCCATGTGTTGCACTTCGGACTTGACTCCGCCGGTACTTTTCTTTGGCGAAGCAAAGAAAAGGACCTCGCCCGCCGGGGCGAAATCCCGGCCCCGGGAAGCAAAGACCCAGCACCCGCCAGCACCGCCCCCGCAGCGCCCCCGCACCGCGCCCGCAGTACTTCAAGCCTCCAACAAGCTCAGCCCGACCCGTGAAGAACGAACCGTCACCGCCGAACGGTGGTGGATGCCTTCCCCAGGCGAACGGTGGGCACGCAGGCCGGTCGGCGCGCCTTCCCGCCAGCACCGGCGTTCAGTGCCCGATCATCTCCTTCACCCGCCCCACCAACACCCCCATGTCGAACGGCTTGGTGATCACCTCCATCCCCTGCTCCAGCAAGCCATTGCCCACCGCCGCGTTCTCTGCATACCCCGTGATGAACAGCACCTTCAAGTGCGGCCGCGACACCCGCGCCGCGTCCGCCACCTGGCGCCCGTTCAGCCCGCCCGGCAGTCCCACGTCGGTCAGCAGCAGGTCCACCCGCCGCTCGGACTGCAGCACGTGCAGCCCCGCCGGCCCGTCGGCGGCGGAAATGACCTGGTAGCCCATGTCCTGCAGTTCCTCGGTGACCAGGCTGCGGATGGAGGCCTCGTCCTCGATCACCAGCACCACTTCGCCGTCGGCCTGGTGCGCATAGAGGCTGCGTTCCTGCTCCATGTCGGGTTCGGCGTCGCCCTGGTGGCGGGGCAGGTAGAGGCACATGCTCGTGCCCTCGCCCGGTACCGAGCTGATGCGCACCTGGCCGCCCGACTGGCGCACGAAGCCATACACCATCGACAGCCCCAGGCCGGTGCCCTGCCCCATGGGCTTGGTGGTGAAGAAGGGGTCGAACGCCCGGGCGACCACGTCGGGCGTCATGCCGGCGCCGGTGTCGGTCACGCAGATCGTCACGTACTGGCCGGGCGGGAGTTCACGCTCGCTGGCGGCGGGCTCGTCCAGCCATTCGTTGGCGGTCTCGATCGTCAGGCGGCCGCCGTGGGGCGCCATCGCGTCGCGGGCATTGATGCACAGGTTGAGCACCGCGTTTTCCAGCTGCGAGGCGTCCACCCGGGTCAGCCACAGCCCGCCCGCGCCGACCACCTCCAGCTCGACGGACGGGCCGACGGTGCGGCGCACGATCTCCTCGATGCCGCTCACCAGGCGGTTGATGTCGGTGGGCTTGGGGTCCAGCGTCTGGCGGCGCGAGAAGGCCAGCAGCCGCTGGGTGAGCGACGCGGCGCGGCGCACGGACGACTGGGCCATGCCGATGTAGCGCTCGGCGTTCTCGAAGCGCTGCGCGGCCAGGCGCTTTTCCAGCACCTGCAGGCTGGCGCTCATGCTGCCCAGCAGGTTGTTGAAGTCGTGCGCGATGCCGCCGGTGAGCTGTCCGATGGCCTCCATCTTCTGCGCCTGGCGGAACTTCGCTTCCACGTCCATCAGCTCCTGGGTGCGCTCGGCCACCTTGCGCTCCAGCAGCTCGTTCATCTCGCGCAGCTGGGCCTCGGTGCGGGCGCGCTCCACCGCCGTGCGGGTGCGCCCGCCCACCTCGCGCATGAAGGCCACGTCTTCCTGCGACCAGGTGCGCGGTTGCGCATGGTTGGCGAACACCAGCGCCACCAGCCGGCCCTGTTCCATCACCGGCAGGTTGAGCAGGGCCGCCACGCCGCGCTTGCCGATGGCGTCCAGCGCGTCGCGGGTGCGCGGGTCGTGCCGCACGTCGGCAATGCTCACCACCCGGTCGGCCTTCAGGTCGTCCACGAAGCTGCCGTAGTGGCGCAGGTTCAACGTGCCGGCGATCGACGCCACGCCCGGCTGCGTCCAGTCGCACGGAATCTCGACATCGTCGCTGGCGTGGTCGACGTGCGCATAGCCGGCGCGGCTGATGCGCAGCGTGCGGCCCAGCAGTTCGGCGGCGGCCGCGCAGATGGCATGGGCCGAGGTGAGCGAGCGCAGCAGGTCGGTGAACTCCGCCAGCGCGTTGCGGCGGGCCTCGGCGGCCATGCGTCCCGTGACGTCCACGCCCTCCACGAAGATGCCGGTCACGGCGCCGTGCGCGTCGCGGATGGGCTGGAAGACGAAGTCCACGTAGTGCTCGCCCTCGGGCGAGTCGTAACGCGCGCCGTGCGCGGTCAGCGCCTCGCCGCTGCGGTAGACCTGGTCGAGCAGGTCCACGTAGCCCTGCTGAACCGCCTCGGGCAGGGCCTGCGCCACGGTCAGGCCGATCAGCTCGCGCGTGCCCACCAGCCGCCGGTAGCCGGGGTTGGCCAGGGTCAGCCGGTGCGAGGGGCCCTCCAGCATGGCCATGAAGCTGGGCGACTGCTCGAACAGCTGCGCGAACTGCTCGCGCTCGGCGATCAGGCGCTGCTCCATGCGCACCTTGGCGGTGTTGTCGGTCACCATGGCCAGCACGCCGGCGATGGCGCCTTCCTCGTCGGGAATGGGCGAGTAGCTGAGGTTGAACCAGACGGTCTCCGGCACGCCACGCAGGTTCAGCTGCAGCGCCGTGTCGCGGAAGTCGAGCGTGCCGCCCGCCATGCACTCGCACACCACGCGGTCGTTGAACGCACGCGCCTCGGGCCAGGCATCGCGGATGGGCATGCCCAGCAGGCCGGGGTGGCGCTGGCCGCTGAATTCGCCGTAGGCGGCGTTGTAGATCAGGATGCCCTGCTCGCCCCACAGCGTGGCAATGGGCACGTGGGAGCGCAGCATGCTGGAGACGGCCAGCCGCAGATGGGCGGGCCAGCGATCGATGGCGCCCAGCGGCGTGGCCGCCCAGTCGAATTGGGCGATGAGGGTGGCCATGGGGCCGCCGCCACGCAGAAAAGGCGGCACGCCGGAGCGGGATTGCGGCAGGGGCAGCGGCAGGCGATCAGGGCACGACATGGCGGGGGATTCTGACGGATGGCGGTGCGAGGTTCACGGCGATCGCGTAGTGGCGTTCAGTCCCGGATGACGGGGGCCGGCGTGGCCCGCCCACCGCGCGCGGGGGACGCGGGCCGGTCACCCGCGCCGCCGGCATCGCTGGTGCCTGCGCCGAAAAGCCGCCGCAGCGTTTCGCCCAGCCGCGCGCCGATGGCGGTGCCGATGCCGGGCGCCACGGCGGTGCCCACGGCGGCCCCGGCCAGGGCGGCGGGCGGCAGGCTGAGCGACGGGTCCGACACCGTGCCGCCGAATTCCAGCGGCACGCCGACCACGCCCTCCACCAGGTCCACCGCGACATTGCCGCGCACCTGGCGGTTCTGGATGACCGCGCTGCCGGTGGCGGTGAGCACGCCCGACGTCGCCTTCAGGTCGGAATAGCGCACGATGGTGCCCTCCCGGTCGGCCTCGGTGCGCACGATGCCGGTCAGCTGGTCCAGGGGGGTGGTGCCTTGGTGGTTCTGGCCGGCGCTCTTCACCGCCCGCTCCAGGTCGAAGGTCAGCAGCCGGGCGCGCCGCACGGCGAAGCGGGTGCGGGTCTGCAACGCGCGCAGGGCCTCGGCCGGGTCGGCACCTTCGGCGATGAGGTCGGTGTGGCCATCGGCCTTGCCGGCCACGATGGCCCGGCGCTCGAAGGCGGACATCAGGCCCACGATGTCCACCCCGGTGAAGTCGACCGCGCCGGTGACCCGGTAGCGCCCTTCGATCGTCTGCAAGCGCAGCTCGCCCCGCTCGGTGCGGCCGCCCGCCGTGACCTCGGCGCGCCAGCGATCCTCCGCGCCCTCCCGGGTGATGTCCAGCGCCGCCGGCACCGAGGCGCCCTCGCGCTCGATGCGCGCGTGGCGGGGACGCCAGGCGGTATCGAACTGCGCCTCGCCGGCATAGGCGAGCGCGCGGCCGGTGCGGGAAACCCAGCGCACGTTGCGCCATTCCACATGCTGGACCGGAACCTCCGCCAGCTCGAAGGGCGTGCCGGAGCGCTGGCCCGCATCCGTTGCGGCGATCTGGAAGCCCGACAGCGAGCGCTGGGGCACCGAGGCGTCTTCCAGCGACAGGCGGGTAAGGGCCAGGCGCAGCCGCAGCAGGTCGGACCACTGCGCCTCGGCGGTGATGCGCGCGGCGGTGAGCGGGTCGGGCTGCTCGGTGGCCACGCCTTCCAGCACCACCCGGGGCACGGGCCAGAGGCTCCAGTGCAGACGGTGCACGGTGACCGGCACACCCAGCTTGTCGGACGCTTCGGCTTCCACGCGCTGGGCCAGTTCTTCCTCGGTGGGCAGCCATGCCCAGACCGCGAGCGCCGCCAGCAGCAACAGGGCTGCGACAGTGCCCGAGGCGATCAGGACAGTACGGCGTTGGGGCATGAGAACACCGGTGGATGGACTGCGAAAGAGAGAAAGGGGTCCGGGCCGGAGGCCGGGGGCGGACGGAGCGGCCCCGAAGCCAGCGAATTTCGGTCGGGCGCCGGGGGGCTTGGAGACGGGGAGCATGCCGATCAGCGAGGCCGTCGGCCGGAGCTGAAACGACCATACCGGCCCGCCCGGCAGCACCCCGTGGGTGCGCGCCTACAGCCCCTGTGCGCCAAAGGCTTGAAATCCGGGCCGCACCCTGTGCCGCAGCCGGCGGGGAGCCCCTACACTTCGCGCCGTCCCGCACACCGCGAACCGGTCACTTTCTTCCTTCCTTCTTTCATTCCTTCCCTCACCGAGGAGCACTGCCTTGTCCACCTATTTCCCGCGCTGGCGCGAGACCCGCGCCACCGAGGGCGCTGTCGTCGCGCCCGATGAACGCCTGCCCTGGGGCCAGACCGCCGTCATGGGCGTGCAGCACGTGATCGCCATGTTCGGCGCCACGGTGCTGGCGCCCATCCTGATGGGGTTCGACCCGAACGTGGCCATCCTCATGAGCGGCCTGGGCACGCTGATCTTCTTCGTGGTGACGGGCGGGCGCGTGCCCAGCTACCTGGGCTCGAGCTTCGCCTTCATCGGCGTGGTGATCGCCGCGTCGGCCTATGCCGGCAAGGGGCCCAACGCCAACATGGGCGTGGCGCTGGGCGGCATCATCGCCTGCGGCCTGGTCTACACGCTGATCGGCGCGCTGGTGCAGGCCATCGGCACCGGCTGGATCGAGCGCTTCATGCCGCCCGTGGTGACGGGCGCGGTGGTGGCGGTGATCGGGCTGAACCTGGCCGGCATTCCCATCAAGAACATGGCGGCCAACAATTTCGAGAGCTGGATGCAGGCCGTGACCTTCGTCTGCGTGGGCCTGGTCGCCGTGCTGACGCGCGGCATGGCGCAGCGCCTCCTGATCCTGCTGGGGCTGATCGCCGCCAGCGTGATCTACGCCGTGTTCACCAACCTGCTGGGCTGGGGCAAGCCGCTGGACCTGTCGCCCATCGCCGCGGCGGCCTGGGTCGGCATGCCGTCCTTCACCGCGCCGGTCTTCAGCGGCCCCGCCATGCTGCTGATCGCGCCGGTGGCGATCATCCTGGTGGCAGAGAACCTGGGCCACATCAAGGCCGTGACGGCCATGACCGGCCACAACCTGGACCGCTACATGGGCCGCGCCTTCATCGGCGACGGCATCGCCACCATGGTGAGCGGCAGCGCCGGCGGCACGGGCGTGACCACCTACGCCGAGAACATCGGCGTGATGGCCGCCACCAAGATCTATTCCACCGCCGTGTTCCTGGTGGCCGGGCTGATCGCGCTGGTGCTGGGCTTCTCTCCGAAGTTCGGCGCGCTGATCCAGGCCATTCCGCTGCCGGTGATGGGCGGCGTCTCGATCGTGGTATTCGGCCTGATCGCCGTGGCCGGCGCCAAGATCTGGGTGGACAACAAGGTCGATTTTTCCGACAACAAGAACCTCATCGTGGCCGCCATCACCCTCATCCTGGGCACGGGCGACTTCACCCTGAAGTTCGGCGAATTCGCGCTGGGCGGCATCGGCACCGCCACCTTCGGCGCCATCATCCTGTACGCGCTGCTGAACCGCCGGCGCTGAACGGACCCGCCGGAGCGGTCAGCGGTCAGCGGTCAGCGGTCAGCGGTCAGCGGTCAGCGGTCAGCGGTCAGCGCCGCAGCATCGACCAGACCAGCTCCACCCCGGCCGCGAGCAGATCGAAGCGGTCGGAGGTGGTGGAGTCGGTGAAGCGCTCCTGCTGGCGCCGGCGCTCCTCGCGGTTGCGCTCGCGTTCCAGCGCCACCAGCGCATCGGCCAGCGCGGGCGGGCTGACCGGCTCCTCGGCGCGCCGCGCGGCCTGCCGGTGGCGCTGCAGCGCGGCGTCCACCGCCTGGGGGTCGAGCAGCGATAGCGCCGAGCGGCAGTAGGGACAGGCGTGGTCGCTGCGGATGTCCACCGTGCCGCCGCAATGCGTGCACTGGATGGTGCCCACCCGGTCGGCCAGCGCCTCGATCTCGCGGGGCGAGAGGTGGCGCACGAAACCCTTTTCCACCATGAACGAGCCAAAGGTGCTGAAGCGCCCGTGGCCCGCCGCGCATCGGTAGGTGCGGTAGCGCCCGCCCAGCGCCACGTCGAAGCCGCCTTCCAGCGTACGCGGGCACCGGGCGCACTGCAGCCGCTGCGCGATGGGCCGGTGGGCGTCGCCCCGGTGGTCGTGCAACAGCTCGAACAGCGCCAGCACGCCGGCCGGCGCGAGGCGGGTGTTTTCCTGCGGATCGAACCACAGGCCCTGGCAGGCGAAGCACAGGTCGAGATCCACCGTGCCGCCACCGTGCGCGGCGAAGCGGTGCACCTCGGCCGGCTGGCGGCAGGAAGCGCACGGCGACGGCGATGCCGCGCGGGGCGACGAAGCCGCAGTGGAGTGTGGTGACGTGGACATGGGTGGCCAAATGGTAGCGGGTGTAGCCGTGGTGGTGGCCGTGGTGGCCGGGGTGCCCGGCGAGCCAGACGCGACTGCACGATGCAAACCCCGCTGCTACCATCCGGCGCAGCCTCTGCCTGGTGGCCCGGCGGCCTTCGATGCTCCGGGCCCTGACCGAATGCAGCCTGCGCGCCGTGGCCCGCCGGTGCTCCGCCCTCACCTTTCCACTCCCATCCCACTCCGCCACCATGCCCATCTGGAAACGCCCCATCGACCTCGCGCAGCTCAACAGCGGCGCGCCGAACGCCATCACCCACCTGGGCATCGAATTCACCGAGGTGGGCGACGACTTCCTGCGGGGCCGCGTGCCGGTGGACGACCGCACCAAGCAGCCCTACGGGCTGCTGCACGGCGGCGTGAGCGTGGTGCTGGCCGAGACGCTGGGTTCCGTGGGCGCGGTGTTTTCCTCGCCCGAAGGCTGGCGTGCCGTGGGGCTGGACATCAACGCCAACCACCTGCGCGCCGCCACGCAGGGCTGGGTGACGGGCACCGCCCGGCCCATCCACATCGGCAAGACCACCCAGGTCTGGCAGATCGACATGGTCAACGATGCCGGCGAACTGACCTGCGTGTCGCGCATCACCATGGCCATGCTGGCGCCGCGCGGCTGAGGACCGAACGGTCGGCAGGCCGGCAGGTCGGCAGGCCAACAGGCCAACAGGCCGGCAGATCAGCAGGTCGGGACGGTCCGATTTTCAGCCAAATCGGCCCTGAGCGCTTGTCCATAAAGGACTTTTAGCTATTATTTTAATAGCAATCGACCGTGATCAGGCCTGCACCGCCGGGCGCCGCGGCGGCAAGGCCCGCGCCGGGTTGCCGGCCACCGTCACCCCGGCCGGCACGTCGCGGGTGACGACGCTGCCGGCGCCGATCAGCGCGCCGTCGCCCACCGTCACCCCGGGCATCAGCAGCGCCCCGGCGCCGATCCACACGTCACGGCCAATGCGCACCGGCCGGCCGAACTCGGCCCCCGTGGCGCGCACCGCCGCATCGCGCGGATGGTCGGCCGCCAGGATCTGCACGCCCGGCCCGATCTGCGTGCCGTCGCCGATGGTGACCTCCACCACGTCCAGCACCACGCAGTTGAAGTTGAGGAACACGCCAGCGCCGATGCGCAGGTTGAAGCCGTAGTCGCAGTGAAACGGCGGACGCACCACGCTGCCTTCGCCCAAGGCGCCCAAGCCCTCGGCCAGCAGCGCGTGGCGGCCGGCGGCGTCGAGCGCGGCATGGGCAGCCGCGTCGTTGTAGCGGGCCAGCCAGCGCGTCGCGGCCTCGCTGTCGGCGCGCAGCTCGGGGTCGCTGGCCCGGTAGAGCGCGCCGGCCAGCATCTTCTGCTTTTCGGTCGGTGGGGAAGGCGGGGCATCGGAAGGGTTCATGGGCAGAGCATAGGGTGCGCAACCGGCCAGCCCGCCTGCGCGTCAGCCGCGCGCCTCCGAGTCGGCCACCGAGGCGCTGGCCGCGCTGGTCCACACGCCCAGGCGAAAGTCGGCATCGCGCACGTCGGTCACCTGGCGCAGCCCCATCCGGGCGTGCAACCGCTCCTGCACGGCGTCGCCGGCCAGCGCGCACCCGTCGATGGGGCGGCGCCAGTGGCAGGCCGCCACCACGCCACCGGGCACCAGCGACTCGCGCACGCATTCGGCCAGCCGGTCGATGTCCGCGGGTGCGAGGTAGTAGACGAATTCGCTCAGCACGATCAGGTCAAAACGGCCGGAGGGCCAGTCGCCGGGCAACCAGAGCCGGGCGAAGGCCACCTGCGGCTGGTCCGCGAGGCGGGCGGCCGCCGTGGCCAGCGCCCGCTCGGCACCGTCGCTCGCCAGCAGCTGGTCGCAACGCGGGGCCAGCTCCGCCGTCAACAGGCCGGTGGCGCAGCCGGGCTCGAAGGCCCGGGCATAGCGGGCATGCGGCAGGCTGGCCAGCAGCAGGCGGCGCTTGCGCGCTTCGTACCAGCTGCCGTCGAAATGCCAGGGGTCGTCGCTGCGGGCGTAGAGGGCGTCGAAATCATGCGCGGTGGGCGGCGCAGGGGTGCCGGCGTCGGCTCTTGCGTCGGCTGCGGTGTCTTGGGCGACGTCGGCTGCGGTTTCTTGGGCGGCGTCGGCTGCGGTGTCGTGCGCAGTGTCGGGAGGGCTGGTGCTCATGCTCTGCTCACGCCGGGGCGAGGAAGGTTTCGAAGGGCCAGCGGGCGCGCTGACGGATCGCGTCGTCCAGCACCGGGCCTTCGCCGCCGGCGCGGGGGGCCAGCTGCGACAGGTGGCAGGCGAGCGCGGTTGCCTTGCGCGCTGCGGCCTGGCCGCGGGGCGCTCCAGCGCCGGCCCGCAAGGTGCGCAGCCGATGCCACGGGATCTCCCCGTTCGAGGGATCGGCCCAGTGCCACATCCACACCGGCGCCTCCCACAGCGTGGCGCCTGCGGCGCGGGCGGCGTCGGCCGCAGCCCTGCCGCAGGCTTCGTGGTCGGGATGGCCGTCGAGCCGCCAGGTGCTGACGACCACGTCGTCTGCCCGCAGCATTTCGCGCAGCGTGCGCGCCAGCGCCGCTTCGTGCGCGGCCACGCCCCCGTCGGGCAGCCCCAGCCGCAGCAGCGGCGCGGTGTGCAGCCCGAGCGCGCGCATGCCGGAGCGGCGCTCGGCCCGCCGTGTGGCAGCCAGGGCGGATGCCGGCCAGCCCGGGTCGCCCGCATGGCTGGCCTCGCCATCGGTCACGCCGACGATATGCACCCGGCCGCCCTGCTGCAGATGCGCCTGCAGCAGCAGCCCGCAGGCGAGCAGTTCGTCGTCCGGATGGGGCGCCACCACGACCAGTCGGCCCGACGCGGGAACGATGTCCGCCGCCGCCACGCTGGGCACCGCGCGGCCGGACAGCCATTCCTGCCAGACGCCCGGTGCATGGCGGGGGTGCGGGCCGATGTGGCGCGGCGGCAGGCCGTCCGCCGCGCCGCGGCCGGGCAGCCGGGGCAGGTCGGGCCGATCGGGCCGATCGGGCAGGAACGGCGTCACAGCGACCACGGCGTGCCCTCCTGCGTGGCCAGGCGCTCGCCCAGCGCTGCGTCGTCGCGGTCCGCATGGCTCTGGCGGATGAACACCGGCAGGTCGGCCGACATGCGGGCGAAGTCGGCATCGCGGCAGAAAGGTGTGGCACCGAGCGCGCGGCCGGTTTCGTCCAGCACGCGGCGCGCGCAGGCTTCGGCGGCCTGCCGCGCGCGCAGGGCGGGCGCGAACGCATCGTCCGCAGGCTGGCGGTCGATCCAGTCCGCCGTGTCTTTCAGCAGGGCGGCGGTGGCGCCCAGCGCCACATCCACCCGGCCCAGGGCGGCCAGGCGGAACGGCGTGCGCTGCGCGGCGGGCGCATTCGCCACCGCCGCCTGCAGCGCGTGGCCCAGCGCCAGCGCGCCGCCCCACCAGCAGGCGGCGATGCCGGCACCACCGTGCCAGAAGCCCGGCCGGTTCAGGTAGTCGCCTTCGTCCCCCACCCGCACCGCCCGCACGTGCTGGAACGTCACTTCGGCGCTGGCGCTGTCGGCCATGCCGATGGCGCGCCATGCCTGGGTGGAGACGGTCACGCCGGGCTGGAGCAGATCCACCGCCACCAGCTGCGGGCCGCGCCCGTCGGTCCGCCAGGCGGTCAGCAGCGCATGCGAGGCATGCTCCGCGCCGGAACACCAGGCCTTGGTGCCGGTGATCCAGACCGTGCGGACGTCGGCGTGCCCCAGGTCGGCAGCACCGGCGGGGCGGGGGTCGGGCCCGCTCGCGCCGCTGTCACCGGAACGATCTTCTTCGGCGAAGGTCACGCGCCCTCCCGGCGCTTCCGACGCCCACGTTCCCCAGAGCGACTCTGCCCCGCTGCCGGCCACGCCGTCCGGGGCGTGCAACTCCCGCAGGATGGCGACGGCGTCCGTGTGCCCTTCGTACAGCTTGGCCAGCGACAGGTCGTGCCGGGACACCTCGGCCAGCGCGCGCCAGCGCTGCAAGGTGGCCCCCTGGCCCGGCAGCGGCAGCCGGGCGTGGCCGCCGGCCACCAGTTGCTCCATGCGCACGCCCGCGCCCAGATGGCGGCTGCCGGCCAGCGCCTGCTGCAGCGCCTCGAATTCAGTGCCCTCGTCGGCCGCGGGAAGCGTCATGCTCGTCATGCCCGTCATGCGGCCGCACCCGCGACCCGCATTGCCGGCACCACCAGCCCGGCCAGGTGCGCACCGAAGCCCGACGGCGCGCGGAAGTGGCAGCGCGCGCTGGTGACCACCCGGGGCGCGTTGGTCCAGGCGATGTGGAGGCCGGCCGCTTCCAGCGCGCCAACCAGCGCCACGTCCTCGCCGGTGCGCAGTTCGGCGAACCCTCCGACCTGCCGGTAGGCATGGGCGCTCACGCCCAGGTTGGCGCCGTGGATGTGCCGATGCCCGGGCTCGTCGCTGTAGCCCGCGTGGTAGAGCTGCTGCACCGCACGGCCGTAGATCCCCCAGTGCCGCACTTCGACGGTGCCGCAGACAGCGTCGCACTGCGCATCGTCTGCAAGGCGCAGGTGCTGCACCAGCCAGTCGGGTGCCACGGCGGAATCTGCGTCGGTGAAGCAGAGCCAGCGCGCGCCCGCATGCAGCGCCCGATCGACCCCGGCCGAGCGCGCTGCGCCCACGTTGCGCCGGTTCACCCGCACCGTCTGCACGCCGCGTTGCAGGGCGATGTCCTCGGAACGGTCGGAGCAGGCGTCCAGCGCCACCACGATCTGCACCGGCTCACCCCGCAAGCCGGGGTGGCGTGCAGCCACCTGCAAGGACTGCAGGCACTCATTCAGCACGGCCTCTTCGTCGTGGGCCGGAACGACGACGCCGATCATGGTCGCGCTCCCGCTGCTGGACAGGGCCGTGACGGCTGGGCATGACGGATGGGCTGCGCGGTACTGCGGTCGTGGTCGACGGCGCGCACGGATGGTCTGGCCATGGAAGGCTCCCTCGGGTTCGGAGCTTCCAACCTAAGGCCGCTGCTGCCGTGGGTTCGTAGGAAGAAAGCTAGCTCATCCATAAGAACCCGGGCGTCCCGCCGCACGCCAGGGGCACGGGCGCGGCGCACGGGGGCTGCGATGCATGGCCTTCGTGCTGCTTCGTCCCGCCTGGTTCTGCTTCGTCCTGCCTCGTCCTGCTTGATCCTGGCGTCCTACAGGGTCCACGCCGCCCATCGAGCACATTAGCGGGCGGCACCCCCCACAGCCGCCGCCCTCCCCTTTTTCCCCTCCAACCACCGTACCTGCATCATGAGCCCCTGGACCGCCACATGGCAGCGTGTACGGCAGAAGGCGATGGCACTGCCCGGCCTGCCGGTGCTGGTGTACGCCGTGCGCAACTACGTGCTGCACCAGAGCGCGAACCAGGCCGGCAGCATGGCCTTCTCGTCGGTGCTGGCGATGTTCCCGCTGCTGATCCTGTTGTCGGCCACGGCGGCCTACATCGGCGAGCCGGGCGATGCCGCCGCGCTGGCCCAGCGGGTGATGGATTACGCGCCGCCGCTGGTGCGCGAGGCCATGCAGCCGGTGATCGAGCAGGTGATGGCGCAGCGCAACCAGGCGCTGGTGACCATCGGCGTGCTGGTCACGCTGTGGACGGCGTCATCGGGCATGCAGGCGGCGCGCACGGCGCTGAATCGGTCGTACGGCATCCAGCGCGGCCTGCCTTTCTGGAAGGCGCGCATCAAGGTCACGCTGTTCACCGTGGTGGTGGGCGGCGGCATCGTCGCGGCCTTCAGCTCGGTGATCGTGATGCCCTACATCTGGCAGCTGCTGGAAAACAGCGCCATGGTCGACGCCGACGCGCCCTGGCTGCGCAACAGCGTGCGCTATGGCTCGGCCTTCCTGGTGCTGACCGTCCTGTATGCCCTGCTCTACGGCTGGCTGCCCGATCTGCGGCAACGCCTGCGCACGGTCATCCCGGGCGCCATCGTGGGCGCAGCCTTCTGGGTGGCCGCGGCGGCCACGCTGTCGTACACGCTGCGCAGCGCGGGCAAACTGGCACTGGTGTATGGCAGCTTCGCGGGCGTGGTGGCCACGCTGGTGTTTCTCTACATCAGCGCAACGACGCTGATCTTCGGGGCGGAAGTGAACGGCGTGCTGCACGAGCGCGGCCGGGCCAAGGACAGGCCGGCGCCGCCCGAGGGTGCCACGCCGCCTCAGAACCCCCGCGCAGCCGACGGCCTGGCGGGGCCCGGGGGCGATGGGGCACTCACCCCGTCCGCCACTGCATCCGCCGCGCGGCCTTCGGCAGCCGGTTCAGCGCCTGCGGCCTGAAGACCCGGCCGCTTCCCCGCCGCTGCCCGCACCACGCCAGGCGCATTCAGGGCGTGGCCTGCGCCATGCGCTCGCTCTTCCAGTAGACGTCGTCGCCCCCCTCCATGCGATTGAGCACGCGGGCCAGCACGAACATCAGATCCGACAGGCGGTTGAGGTAGCGGCGCGGTGCGGCGCGCAGGGTTTCCTGCTCGCCCAGGGCGACCACGGCGCGCTCGGCGCGGCGGGCGACGGTGCGGCAGACATGGGCCTGGGACGCGGCCCGCGTGCCGGCGGGCAGGATGAATTCGGCCAGCCGCGGCAGGGCGGCGTTGTAGTGCGCCAGGGCCTCGTCGAGTTGCGCGAGGGCGTCGTCCTTGAGGAGTTCGAATCCGGGAATGGACAGTTCGCCCCCCAGGTTGAACAGCTGGTGCTGCACGTCGCCCAGCAGGGTGCGCACGTCGTCCGGCAGCGGCTCGCACAGCAGCAGGCCGATGTGCGAATTGAGCTCGTCCACGTCGCCCATGGCGTGGGGGCGCAGGCTCGCCTTGGAGACGCGCGTGTTGTCGCCCAGGCCGGTGCTGCCGTCGTCTCCGGTGCGGGTGGCGATTTGTGTCAGTCGGTTTCCCATGGGGTCGGTATCTCCTCGATTGGCGTTGGCGGCCCCGATTGTGCGTTACAGCCCATGCCCAATTGTGGAGGCAAGCAACCAGTGGCAAGAGTGCTGGCGCCGCCCGCGCGTTGGCGGTGCAATGGCCGCCTGTTCAACGCTTTTCAGGAGCCCGATTCCATGTCAAAAGCCCGACGCAACCGGTCGTACCCCTTCGATGCGCGCAGTGTGGTGCTGTTCGCGGCCATCGCAGTCAGCGGCTTCGGAGCGCATGCGCAAAGCCCTGCCTCCAAGTCCGCCGCCAAGACGTCCGCCACTGCCACGCGCGGCCAGGGCGCCAGCAGCCCTGCGACGGGTGCGGCGCAGCGGACATCTTCTGCCGCCTCCAGGGCGGCACCACGGGCCGTGTTCGGGGGCACCAGCCCCTCGGCCTCCCCGGCCTCCTCGACGAACCCTGGCGCTTCGGCCGCCACGCCCGCCCCGATCGCCCAGGCCCGCAGTGGGGGAGGACAGGCGCTCTGACATCGACTCCCCCCGGCTGACGTGAAAGCCGGCGCAGCCCGGCTCGCCCACAACGAGCCCGCCCGCCCCTCGCCTCTCTTGAGGGCCCGGCGGGCTTTTCGCGTCGCTGCACCGAGGTGCAGGCACGCCGCGCCGCGCCGCGCACTCAATCGTGCAGCGACGACAGGAACTGCTGCAGCTCGGGCGTCCTGGGCGCGCCGAAGATCTCGGCCGGCGGGCCCATCTCGTGGACCCGGCCCTGGTGCATGAAGATGACCCGGTCGCTCACCTTGCGGGCGAAGCTCATCTCGTGCGTCACCATCAGCAGCGTCATGCCTTCGTCGGCCAGGCTCTCCACCACGCGCAGCACCTCGCCCACCAGTTCGGGGTCGAGCGCCGAAGTGATCTCATCGCACAGCAGCACCGCCGGCTCCATGGCCAGGGCCCGGGCGATGGCCACGCGCTGCTGCTGGCCGCCCGAGAGCTGGTCGGGCATGGCGTCGAACTTCTCGGCCAGGCCCACGCGCAGCAGCAGGCGGCGGGCCTGCTCGGCCGCATCGACCTTGTCGGTCTTCTTGACCAGCGTGGGGGCCAGCATGACGTTGCGGCCCACGGACAGATGCGGGAACAGGTTGAAGCTCTGGAAGATCATGCCCACGCGCTGGCGCAGCTCGCGCATGGCCAGGGCGCTTTCGTGCAGCAGCGGCTTGCCGTCCACGGTGAGCGCGCCGTCCTGGAACTGCTCCAGCCCATTGATGCAGCGCAGCAGCGTGCTCTTGCCCGAGCCGCTCTTGCCGATGATGGCGATGACCTCGCCACGCGCCACCTGCAGGTCGATGCCCTTGAGCACCTCGTTGGCGCCATAGGACTTGCGCAGGGCGGTGATGTTGACGATGGGTGCGCCGGACACGGGCGCAGCGGCGGGGCGGCCCCCTGCCAGCGGGGTTTCAGCGACGGTTGGCATGGGAGATCTTCCTTTCGAGGAACTTGGCGTAGAGGCTGATCGGGTAGCAGAGCGCGAAGTACATCAGCGCCACGCAGGCGAACACGGTGAAGGGCTGGTAGGTGACGTTGGAGATCATGTTGCCGGCACGGGTCAGCTCCACGAAGCCCACCACCGACGCGAGCGCCGTGCCCTTGATGACCTGCACCATGAAACCCACGGTGGGCGGAATGGCGATGCGCAGCGCCTGTGGAAAGACCACATGGCGCAGCTGTTCGCCGAAGGACAGCGCCAGGCTCTGCGCGGCCTCCCACTGCCCCTTCGGAATGGCGGCCACGCAGCCGCGCCAGATCTCGGCGAGGAAGGCGCTGGTGTAGAGCGTGAGCGCCAGCGTGACCGACACCCATGGCGACACGTTGATGCCGAACAGGCCGATGCCGAAGTAGGCGAGGAAAAGCTGCATCAGCAGCGGCGTGCCCTGGAAGAGCTGCACGTAGCCGGCGATGGCGCGGTCCAGCCAGCCGATGCGGGTGAGCCGGCCCACCAGCAGCAGCGCGCCGACCAGGCCGCCGCCGATGAAGGCGATGAGCGAGAGCACCACCGTCCAGCGGGCGGCCAGCAGCAGGTTGCGAAAGATGTCCCAGAAGGTGAATTCGACCATGGCGATGCTCCCTTCAGCGGCCAAAGATGAACCGGGGCCCTGCCCAGTGGAGCAGGTGGCGTACGGCGATGGACAGCAGCAGGTAGATGCCGGTGGCGACGATGTAGGCCTCGAACGTGCGGAAGTTCTGCGCCTGGATCACGTTGGCCGAGTAGCTCAGCTCCTCGGTGGAGATCTGCCCGCACACGGCCGAGCCCAGCATGACGATGATGATCTGGCTGACCATGGCCGGCCACACCCGCTTGAGCGAGGGCGGCAGCACCACGCGGGTGAACACCTGCACCCGGTTGAGCGCCAGGCTCTGCGCCGCCTCGATCTGCCCGCGGGGCGTGTTCTCGATGCCGGCGCGGATGATCTCGGTGGCATAGGCGCCCAGGTTCAGCACCATGGCGATGACCGAGGCCACCTCCGGCCCCAGCTTCACGCCCAGCGACGGCAGCCCGAAGAAGATGAAGAAGAGCTGCACGATGAACGGCGTGTTGCGGATCAGCTCCACATAGGCGCCCACCACCACGCGCAGCGCCATCGGCCCGCTGGCCCGCGCCCAGGCGCAGGCGATGCCCACCACCATGCCGATGGCCATGGACACGGCCGTCAGGCCCAGCGTCCACAGCACACCGCGCAGCAGAAACGGCCACTGCACCAGCACGGCCGCGAAATCGAGTTGGATTTGCATATCAATCACTCATTGCCGAACGCTGTCGATGACCCGCGCCGGCTCCCTGAAACAGTCACGGCCTCAACTTTCAGAAGGCCGCGGAGCAGGCCAAGCCAGCAGACGCCGTGGAACGGGCTTCGCCCGGCCACTGGCGTCGTCCCCCTGCCCGTAGCGCGCAGCGCGGAGAGAGCGGGGGCTGAGTGCCGCGGCTCCAAGCCTGCCTGCGCAGGCTTGGACGTGCACGAAGAGCCGCCGCCTCTGCCGGTGGTCCGGAGCGGCGCAGCCGCTAAGGAGGGTGTTCACTCGCTCAGCGGCAGATCGCCCGCAGGACGGGCCAGCCACTTCTTGGCCATGGCGTCCAGCGTGCCGTCCTTCCTGGCGGCCAGGATGATCTCGTTGACCTTGGCGCGCAGCGCGTCCTCGCCCTTGGCCACGCCCACGAAGCACGGGCTGTCCTTGATCAGCAGCTTGTATTCGGCGCCCAGCTGCGGGTTCTTCTGCGCCATCAGGCCGGCGTTGGACACGCTGGTGGCCAGCACCTGGGCCTGGCCCGCGACGAAGGCGGCGGTGGACGCAGCCTGGTCTTCGTAGCGCTTGAACTGCATGGAGGCGGGGCCGACCTTGGCCAGCTCCTGCTCTTCCATGGCGCCCTTGGCCACGGCGATGGTCTTGCCCGCCAGGTCGTCGAACGACTTGATGGACAGGCTCTTGGGCGCATACACGCCCTGGAAGAACGGCGCGTAGGCGTGGGTGAAGTCGATCACCTTGGCGCGTTCGGGGTTCTTGCCCAGCGTGGAGATCACCAGGTCGACCTGCTTGGTCTGCACGTAGGGAATGCGGTTCGCGCTGGTGACGGGAACCATCTCCAGCTTCACGCCCATCTGCTTGGCGATCAGCTCGGCCATGGCAATGTCCAGGCCCTGGGGCTTCAGGTCGAGGCCGACGAAGCCGTACGGCGGGTAGTCGGTCGGCACGGCGATCTTGATGGTCTTGGACTGCGTGATCTTGTCGAGCGCCGTCTGCGCGTGGGCAACGGTGCTGCCCAGCAGCGATGCGGCAGCGACGGCCAGGGCGAGGTGGCGGCGGGAAAGCGAGAACGAGTGGGTCATGGCAGGAGCGCTCCAGTGCAAGGTGAGGTGAGGTGGGGTGGGTGAAGTCAGGGCAGCGGATCGACGGCAGGCGGCACCCGGGCCGTCGAGGCCGCAGGCCGCGTGGATGCGCGGCGCGGCTTGCTGCGCGCCAGCGGGGAATGCAAGGGCTGTGCCGCAGTGCGCTTGGACGCGGCCTGGGGCGCTGCGCCGGCCGCGGCGAGCGGCGCCAGCGCGCCGCGCAGGCGGGCCAGCGGATCGGCCAGCGCCGGCAGGCGCAAATGGGCCTGCACGGTGCCGATGTGCTCTTCCATCAGCGCCTCGGCGCCTGCGGCATCGCCCGACTCCAGCGCCGCCACGATGCGCACGTGGTCTTCGCACGACTGCGCCGCATCGTGCGAGGACTGGTAGAGCATGGCGATGAGCGTGGTGCGGGCCGTGAAATCGCGCAGCGTGTCCGCCAGCAGGTGGTTGCCCAGGCACTCGGCCAGGCAGACATGGAAGTCGCCCAGCAGAAAGCTGCGCGCGGCCACGTCGGTGCCGCGCACGGCGGCCTTCTCGCGCCGCAGGTGCGCCTTGAGCGACTGCAGCGCCGGCTTGGCCAGCGGCTGCTTCATGCCCCGGATGAGGCCCAGCTCGATCACGCGGCGCGCCTCGAAGGCTTCGCGGGCTTCGTCCTGCGACGGCTCCACCACGTACCAGCCGCGCCGTGCGCTGACGGTGACGATGCCGCGCACCGACAGCTGCATCAGCGCTTCGCGCACCACCGTGCGGCTGCAGTCGAAGAGCGCCGCCAGCTGCTGCTCGCCCAGGCGCGTGCCAGGGGGCAGCTTCTGCGCCATCACGGCTTCCATGATGCGATCGCTGATGGCGGATGCGGAGGACGCAGCGGATGGAGCAGCCCCCGCAGCGGCGGGGCCGGCGGAAGCGGGCGACGAAGAGGTGGGAGGCACGGATGCGGCGGGAGCCATGCCACGGTTCAGCAGGAACCGTGCCCGCTTGTATTCAAGCACCGTGCACAGAGGTGGTTCAGTCAGACCGCCATACCAGACCACACGGCGCGCTGGGGTGGGGCTCCTGGGCCGGCGGCGCACCAAGGTGGCGCCGCATGCACCGCCCACGCCCACGGGCGGGGCACGGCATGCCGCCGGCCCGGCATCGCCTCAGCCCCTCAGCCGGCGTGCGGCGGCTCCACCAGCCCTTCGGCCAGCCACTGCACCCCCAGCAGGAAATCGTCGATGTCCATCGCTTCCTGCGGGTTGTGCGACCCGTGGGCGTTGCGCACGAACAGCATCGCCGCCGGAATGCCGGCAGCGGCGAACACGGCCGCATCGTGGCCCGCGCCGCTGGGGATGCGCTCCAGCGTCTGCCCGGCGCGCGCGGCCACGGCCTCGAAACGCTGGATCCAGCCCTCGTCCATGGTGGCGGGAGCGGTGGTCAGGCGCTCGTCGAACTCGAACCGCACGCCCCGGTCGGCCGCGATGGCGCTGCACTCGGCCTGCATCAGCTGGTGAAACCGCTCCAGCGTGGCCGCGTCCTGGCTGCGGGCTTCAAAGCTGAACTGCACCTCGCCGGGAATGACCGACACCGCGTGCGATTGCGCCGGCGTGGTGCAGATGCCGCTGGTCATCACCAGGTCCATGCCCATTTGCAGCAGCACGCGCCAGTGTTCGTCCATGCGCGACAGCAGCTGCGACACGGCCAGCACCGCGTCCTTGCGCAGCCAGCGCGGCACGGCGCCGGAATGCCCGGTCTCGCCGATGCAGCGCACGCGGTTGTGCCGCACGTTTCCGCGAATGCCCGTGACGGCCGCCACGGGCCAGCCGCGCGCAACCATCACCGGGCCCTGCTCGATGTGCAGTTCCAGATAGGCCGCCACGGGCTCGGGCAGCAGGGGCGTGCCCTGCGCGATGGCCTCCACGTCGGCGCCGCAGCGTGCCATGGCGTCACCCAGCGTGCCGCCGCCCGCGCGGTGCGGCAGGCGCAGCGCAGCGGCGGGCAAGCGCCCGAGCAGCGCCATCGACCCCATGTAGGCCCGGCCGTACCAGGCGCTTTCCTCGCCGCGCAGCGCCAGCACCCGCAGCGGTGCGCTGCCTTCATGCCTGCCGCGCAGCGCGGCCAGCACCAGCATGCCGGCCACCACGCCGGCCAGGCCGTCGTAGTTGCCGCCCTGGGGCACGGAATCGACATGCGAGCCGATGACGATCACCGGACCGGGGCGCGTGTCTTCGTGCAGGCGCATCCACAGGTTGCGTGCGCCGTCGTATTCGCAGGCCAGCCCCAACGCGGCCGCATGCCGCTCCAGCACCTGCAGGGCGGCATCTTCGCCAGGCCCGTAGCTTTCGCGGGTGATGCCGGGGCCGTCGCGGGTGGCGTCGGCCACCTCGGTGAGCAGCGCCTCGGCCTGCCTGCGCCATGCAGCGGTGTTCATGCGGCACCTTCCACGGGCGCGCCGCCCGTACCGCCCGTACCGCCCGGTCCGCCCGTACCCCCGTGGGCCACAGACCACTGCGTGGGCGACGCGGTGAAGTCGGCGAGCGTGCGCAACTGCTGCGCGGTGAGGCGACCCGATGCGATCAGCGCGGCATGCAGGTGCGGCCACGACGCCAGCGCGTGCAGCTGCAGCGCCTGCTGCGCGGCCGCCTCGGCGGCGGCGTGCGGGTAGATGGCGTAGTCGAACAGCACGATCGCATCGGTGACCTGCGTGCCGGCCTGGCGCAGGGCAGCGGCGGCGGCCCGCTTGGAGCGGCCGTCGGTGGTCACGTCGTCCACCAGCAGCACGTTGGCGCCCGCTTGCGGCAGCCGCCCCTGCAGTTGCGCCTGCACGCCCCAGCCGATGGGTCGCTTGCGCAAATACAGCATCGGCAGCGCGAGGCGGTCGGCCAGCCAGGCGGCAAAGGCGATGCCTGAACTTTCGGAACCCACCACGGCGGTGATGCCCTGCTGGTTGACAAGCGGTGCCGCCGCCCGCGCGGCGGCGTCCATCAGGTCGGTGCGCCAGGCGACGTCGCTCAGCAGCGCATGCACGTCCACATAGACCGGGCTGGCCCAGCCGGAAGTGTAGAAGAAGGGCGTGTCGCCCGCGATGCGCACGGCATCGGTGGCAACCAGGGCGCGGGCGGTGCGCGCCGCATCGGAGGGTGAGAAGACCATCGGCAACCTGCTGAATGAGCAAGTGATGCACTGTAGGCAGAGGCGCGGGTGGGGAGAAGTGCAAAAATCTCCGCCAGCCGTTCCGAAACGCGATGGCTCGCCGGCCCACTGCACCGCCGCCGCGTGGCTCGGCTCTTGCATGGGTTGCCGCTTGCCGACAGCGCTTTCCTCCCCATCGATTTCCCCCATGTCCCGCCTTCTGTCATCCCGCAGCTTTCTGCGCCAGCTCGATCTGGGCACGCTCGATCTCTTCATCATGGTCTGCGAAGCCGGCAGCATCGCGCGCGCCGCCGAGCGCGGGCAGATGGCGCCTTCTGCGGTGAGCAAGCGCATCGCCGAACTGGAAGCCCTGGCCCAGGCGCCGCTGCTGGCGCGCCACGCGCGCGGGGCCCGCCCCACCCCGGCCGGCGAGCAGCTGCTGCAGCACGCGCACGCCATCCTGCTGGCGGTGGAGCAGCTGCACGCCGACCTGGGCGAGTTCGCGCGCGGCGTGCGCGGGCATGTGCGGGTGTGCGCCAGCGCATCGGTGGTGGAGCAGTTCCTGCCGGCGGAGATGGCCGGCTTCATGCAGCGCCATCCCGACATCCGCATCGACCTGCGCCAGGCGGCCAGCCGCGCCGTGGCGCAGGCGGTGCGCGAAGGCGCGGCCGACATCGGCATCTGCGGCGCCAGCGACGAGGTGCTGGGGCTGGAGTCGCGCCCCTACCGGCGCGAGCGCCTGGTGCTGGTGGTGCCGCGCGGCCACGCGCTGGCGCGGCTCAAGCAGGTGCCTTACGAGCGCGCGCTGGCCTATCCGCAGATCGGCCTGCGCGACAGCAGCACGGTGCAGCAGTCGCTGGCGCAGGAAGCCCGCGCCACCCGCCGTGTGCTGGCCCGCCGCATGGAGGTGGACAGCCTGAGCGCGCTGTGCCGCATGGTGGAAAGCGGCCTGGGCCTGGGCGTGATGCCCGAAGGCGCCTTCCGCGCGCTGGGCGAGGCCACGCAGCTGCGCGCCGTCGCACTGACCGATGCCTGGGCCGACCGCGAGCTGAACCTGTACGCGCTGCGGTTCGCCGACCTGCCCGTGGCGGCGCAGCGCTTCGCGGACCACGTCACGCCGCAGCAGCAGCCCTGAGCGCCACGGCTCCGGCCGGCAAGCACGCGGTGTGTCGTCCCGCCTGTCGGGGCAAAGCGCCGACCCGCGTGCATCCGTGCGCGGTGGCTTCTAGAATGAAGCGATCTCCTTCAAGAATTTGTAGACCGTCTGCATGGGATGCGCGGGTTACGCCGGCGCTGCCACTGCCGCAGTGTGTGCGTGCAAACGCTCCTTAGTGCCCGCCTCTTTCTTGCGCACCCAAGCGGGCGATGCCACGCTGGATGCAACCCGCCGTTTGCGACTCGCCGAACAACGCCGAAAGACCGCCGCCATGAACGCTCCCGTCACCGCCACCCATCTGCTGCCCGACGTGCCCCTGCGCCCGGTGCCCCCTGCGATGCTCGATGCGCTCGCGGCACGCTTCGGCGCGCAGTTGTCCACCGCGCTGGCGGTGCGTGAACAACACGGCCGCGACGAAGGCTCCATCCAGGCGCCGCCGCCCTCGGCCGTGCTGTTCGCCGAGAGCTCGCAGGACGTGGCCGATGCCATCCGCCTGGCCGCCGAGCACGGTGTACCCGTCATCCCCTATGGCGCCGGCTCGTCGCTGGAAGGGCACCTGCTCGCCATCCAGGGCGGCATCAGCATCGACGTGAGCCGCATGAACCGCCTGCTGCGCGTGGATGCCGACGACCTCACGGTCACGGTGCAGCCCGGCATCACCCGCAAGCAGCTGAACGAAGCGATCAAGGACACGGGCCTGTTCTTCCCCATCGACCCGGGCGCCGACGCCAGCATCGGCGGCATGGCCGCCACGCGCGCCAGCGGCACCAACGCCGTGCGCTACGGCACCATGCGCGAGAACGTGCTGGCGCTGGAAGTGGTCACCGCCAGTGGCGAGGTCATTCGCACCGGCACCCGGGCCAAGAAGAGCGCCGCCGGCTACGACCTGACGCGCCTGATCGTGGGCAGCGAAGGCACGCTGGGTGTGATCACCGAAGTCACGCTGCGCCTCTACCCGCTGCCGGAAGCGGTGAGCGCCGCCATCTGCTCGTTCCCCAGCATCGAAGAGGCCGTGCGCACCGTCATCCAGACCATCCAGCTGGGCGTGCCGATTGCCCGCGTGGAGCTGATCGACCAGCACACCGTGCGCATGGTGAACGCCCACAGCAAGCTGGGCCTGCGTGAAGAACCCATGCTGCTGATGGAATTCCACGGCTCACCGGCCGGCGTGCAGGAACAGGCCGAGACCGTGCAGGCCCTGGCGCAGGAATGGAACGGCAACGCCTTCGAATGGGCGACCACGCCCGAGGAGCGCACCCGCCTCTGGACCGCGCGGCACAACGCGTACTTTGCCGCCGTGCAGAGCCGCCCCGGCTGCCGCGCCATCAGCACCGACACCTGCGTGCCCATCAGCCGCCTGGCGGACTGCCTGCTCGACTCGGTGACCGAAGCCGACGCCAGCGGCATTCCGTACTTCCTCGTCGGCCACGTGGGCGACGGCAATTTCCACTTCGGCTACCTGATCGACCCGAACAGCGCGGAAGAACGCCAGAAGGCCGAAGCGCTGAACCACCAGCTGGTGGCCCGCGCCCTGGCACTGGGCGGCACCTGCACCGGCGAGCACGGCGTGGGCATCCACAAGATGGGGTTTCTGCTGGACGAGACGGGCCCCGGCGCGGTGGCGATGATGCGGGCGATCAAGCAGGCGCTGGACCCGAAGAACATCCTGAATCCGGGGAAGATCTTCGCGATGTGACCTCGCGTTGGCCGCTATGTATTGGATAGCAACCTGCGCTGGATCGGCGGGCGCTACAAGCGGGTTTGGCCCGACCACCAGCAATATGTCTCAACCGCCCCTCTACCGTGGGGGCTGAGCTTGTCGAACCCAAGGCGTGTTCTGTAATCCGCCGTTGCACGCACGCAGCACGAACAGGGGTAGCGTGGCGCAATCCATCAAGCACGCGCCTCGGCCGGAAGTTCGCGGATGCACGGCGCGTCGAGCGGACTCCAGATACCGCGCCCGCCCTGCTTCCGCACGTGCGTACAGAGCATGGTTGTGCTCACGTCCGTGGGGCCGACCAGTTCCTGCAGCGTGCGAAGGTGTTGGCCGCCCACGGCAGCCGGGTGTCGAAAGAATCCCGCAGCAGCTGCGGCGATACCGGCTTGTCGATGCCCGCACGCGGGGCACCCTGTCGTACCGCGCGCTGCACCGACTTCGGGTCCTTGCGGCCCTTGCCTTCACCCCGTGCAAGAGAATGAAGCGGCGAGCCCCGTCGATATGGCGTGCCCGGCACCAATGCTGGAATGCCGCATGCGAAGGTGCACGCGCATTCAATCCAGCAGCTGGGGTGGGGGCCGCTAGGCCAACGAATCAAATGGTGGATTCAGCATGGATTTCATTCGCGAAAATTCAGGTTTTCCTCAACGCTGTGATCTTTGGTTTGCGGCGAGATGCACTCAGGCTCGTTGTATTGACGGACTGCCAGCAGTAGGATGTCTGCCGTCCAAGTCTCGTTAGCCCTCATATTCCATGTCATCAGACTTCGAAAAACTCAAGAAGAGATCGATCGCGCTTGGCAAGAGCTTTCCCATCATGCCGATCGACGAGGTACGACTGGCTGTGGCATTCGCAGAGCTTCCGGATATCGAGCAGGTGGTAGAACGCCTTGTCGCGGAACTGTTTGACCACCCCGACATGCATGTCAGGCGCATTGCAGTCAATGCCTGCCGCCGCTCAGAAGCTTTTGACGCACCCTCTCTGAAAGAGGCTTTCACTCGCAGGCTTGAAGACTCTTCCGCTTGGGTCAGGTACGACGCTGCCTGGGCCATCCATGCCGCTGCTTATGATTCGCCCCGGATTCGGCAACTGCTGGCCGGCATTGCGGGTGATGCGCCTCTTGTTCAGCTGCAAGAACAGGTGAGCAGCGACCTGGGCAATGCAGAATTACAGGCTCAAGCACGTGCGAGGGAGACACTGGACGGTTTGGGCGCACGCAACGGCGGCTGATAATTACCTGCAAGCCACGCTGTTGATTCACGAGGTCTCATATATGCCTAGCATTATTTATGCAACCCAGGCGCCCGAAGAATTTGTTGACCAGGCGGTCTCAAAAAGCGACTGGTATCAATTGCTGGAAAAAATTGGAGCCGAATCTTCTCCTATGCTTGATGGCGAAGATTCTTTCCCTGCTTGGCAATATGCGCTTGAAGCCCATGCGCCCGATGCAGTGGTTGGCAAGCTCTTTCGTGGCGACAGAAAGAGCGCTGAAGATGGCAGCGGCGACCCTCACATTGCGTACCTCAACAATTCGTCAGTCGCTCTGGTGGCGCATGAGTTGGGCCGGCTTGGGCGTGACTATTTTGAGGACATTCTCCAGAAGTCCGGAAGCAAGAGCGATATATGGCTTTTCGAAAGCCTTTCAGATTTTCTGACCCAAGCAGCCGATCAGGGCACTTCCATCTTTGTTCTTTGGGGTGACTGACACGCGCTGCACTCCATAGGGCATCGAAAAAAACTCGGCACGTCGAACCGCGCTTCCATCACCGGCCTTCCTGTTTGGCCCAGTGGACACCTGCACTCACGATCCAGACTGCACGCACGATGCATCGCATGCGCCCGCTTCTCACCACGCTCGCCACCGGACTGCTGACCGCATGTGCCACGCCATCCGACCCCATCACCCAGCCCGTTGCCAGCATCCAGGCTGTCGTGCCCAGCTATCCGCTGGCTGCTCGGCGCTACGGCATCGAAGGCAATGTGCGCGTGCACTTCTGCGTGCTGCCCGACGGTCGTGTGGAGGATGTGGAGGCGCGGCAAAGCTCGGGCAGCGCGCTGCTCGACGCTGCGGCCGTCGACGCGGTCAGGCGGTCGACGTTCCGGCCAGCGCAGACGCTCTCGGGGCGCCGGGTTCGCAGTTGCGGGTCGGTTCCCTACCGGTTCGTTCTCGAATGATGTCTCGGGTGATCGAACGGCGAAGGTCGAGTCGATATCCTTCATCCCCCCAACCATTCCTCCAAGGACAACCCCCATGGGCCTGCTCGACGGCGTACTCGGCAATGCTTCCAAGATCGACCCGCAAGCCATTCAGCGGGACTTCGCACAGATCCTCGCGCCGGGCGAGAAGGTGGAGCATGCCTACCAGTTGATCCGCGACTATTTCGTCTTCACCGACAAGCGCTTCGTGCTGGTGGACAAGCAAGGCATCACCGGCAGCAAGGTGGCCTATCACTCGATTCCCTATCGCAGCATCACGCATTTCAGCGTGGAAACCGCCGGCACGTTCGACCTGGATGCGGAACTGAAGATCTGGATCTCCGGCTCGCCCGTGCCGGTGCAAAAGCAGTTCAACAAGAAGCTCAGCATCTACGAGGTGCAGGCGGTGCTGGCCAGCTATGTGCTGCGGGGGTGAGCGCAGGGCGGACCGGGCGCGGGCCACCTCTTTGTTCTTTTAGGCATGGTCTAAGTCACGGTTCCTACAGTGAAGTCGTCGCTGCCGATTCCCCGATGCGCCGCCAGCGTCAAGGCACCGACACCGGCATGGCATGGCATGCAAGCAGTGCCGGCGCCGAATCAGACGAACCACTGAATGAAGGAGTGACACCATGCGAGTTCTTTCCTGTCTCACCGCCCTGACGGTTTCTGCCGTGACCGCCACCGCCGCCCTGGCCCAGGCACCCGCCCCGGCTGCGCCTGCCAGGCCTGTGGTCAAGACCACCTGCGCGGACTACGTGGCGCTGAACGAAACCGTCAAGCCGAAGTTCATCTACTACGCGGTGGGCCACACCAAGAAGGGCGCGAAGGACGTGGTGTTCGAGGAAGATGCGATCGAGAAGATCAAGCCCGAGCTGGACCAGTACTGCGCGGTCAATCTGACCAAGTCGGCCTATGACCAGGTCATGGCCAGCAGCATGGCCTCCGACCCGGTGGGCAGCAAGCACGGCCACGCACCGAAGACCGTCAAGTAAGCGACCGCGCTGGGCCCCAAAAAAAGGAGCCCCGCACTGCGCGATGGCAGTGCGGGGCTCCTCGTTGTACGGGTACGTGTACGGGTACGGGTACGGGTACAGGTACGAGTGTCGGGGTGGGCGCCTTCGCCACCGCGCGGGGGAGAGGCCGTCAGGCCAGCGGCGGCAGCAGGTTCATCAACATCACCATCCCCAGCCCCACCAGCGCGACGATGGACTGCACGACCGAGATGGTCTTGGTGGCTTCGCCCAGGCTCATGCCGAACGATTCCTTCACCAGCCAGAAGCCCGCATGGTTGGCGTAGTTGAAGAACAGCGAGCCGCAGCCGATGGAGAGCGCCAGCAGCGGCTGGTTGACGGCGTTGCCGGATGCAGCCAGCGGCGCCAGCAGCCCCGCGGCGCCCACGATGCCGACGGTGGCCGAGCCGGTGGAGACCGACAGC
The DNA here is from genome assembly GCF_001424265.1 of Acidovorax sp. Leaf160. Lineage (GTDB taxonomy): Bacteria > Pseudomonadota > Gammaproteobacteria > Burkholderiales > Burkholderiaceae_C > Paracidovorax. The sequence goes on along the minus strand of NZ_LMOV01000013.1, from coordinate 24,139 downwards.
AGCATGGAAATCAGCCAGCCCAGCAGTAGAGGCGACACGGGCAGTTGCTGGCTCAGGTGGACGATGGCGTCGCCCACGCGCGCGTCGGTCAGCACCTGCTGGAAGGCGCCGCCGCCCGCGATGATGAGCAGCACGTTGGCGATGGGCTTGATGCTGTCGCTGAGCGCCTTGCGCACGGCCTCGGGCTGGCCGGGGCGCAGCGCCAGCACGGCGAAGATCACGCCCAGCAGCATGGCGATGATGGGGTGGCCGACGAAGGCCGTGAAGTGCAGCAGCGCGGAGCCCTTGGGCAGCAGCATCTCGCCCACCGCATGCATCAGCATGAGCAGCGCCGGTGCCAGTGCAGCCAGCACGCCCAGCGCCAGGCCGGGCGGCGCCCTGTGCGTGGCCGGCGCGCCGTGGGCTGCTTCCTTGGCCGCCGCAGCATCGGGTGCGTACTGCGCGATCAGCGCGTCGTCCGGGCGCACCGTCAGCCGCCTGGCTATGAAGCTGCCGTACACCGGCCCGGCCAGCACGATGGCCGGCAGTGCGGCGATGAAGCCGTAGATCATCGTGGCGCCGACGCTGGTCTTGAGCGTGGCGATGGCGGTGAGCGGGCCGGGGTGCGGCGGCACCATGCCGTGCATGGCGGCCAGCGCGGCAATGACGGGCACGCCCACGTACACGTAGGCCGATCCGCTGCCCTTCTGCTCGGCCTCCAGCTTGCGGGCCACGCCGAAGATGAGCGGCAGCAGCACGATCAGCCCCACCTCGAAGAACATCGGAATGCCGACGATGAAGGCCACGCCCGCCATGGCCCAGGGCAGTGCCTTGCGGGATGCGCGGTCGAGGATGGCGCTGGCCAGGCTGTCGGTGACGCCGGAGTCCGCCAGAACCTTGCCCAGCATGGCGCCCAGGGCCACCACCAGCCCCACCGCGCCCAGCGTCTTGCCCGCGCCGCCCGAGATGGCGGCGACCAGCTTGTCCAGTGGCATGCCGGTGAAAAGGCCCGCGCCCACCGACACGATCAGCAGCGCCAGCAGCGGGTGTACCCGCAGCCGCGACACGATGAGCGCCACCAGGCAGAGCACGCTGACCAGCGCGGTGACCAGCAATTGGATGTCGTGGGGAGTCATGTCAGCAAAGCCCGGAGGAGCGGAAAAAGGGGGAAGTGGCAGGCGCTGCGAACGGGCCGCTCAGGCGGCCATGTCCAGCTGCATGATGATCATGTTGACCAGCGTGCCGACGCTGGGCCGGCCGGTTTCGACGGTGAAATGGGCGACTTCGCGGTAGAGCGGGTCGCGCACGGCATAGAGCTCCCGCAGGCGTTCCAGCGGGTTGGCCACCTGCAGCAGCGGGCGGGCCTTGTCGTGGCGCACGCGCTTGAAGATCTCGTCGGGCGAGGCGCGCAGATACAGCACGTGGCCGAAGTCGCGCAGCGCAGCGCGGTTGGGCTGGCGCAGCACGATGCCGCCGCCGGTCGACAGCACCATGTCGCCGGGCTCGGCGGCGATCTCGGCCATCAAGGCGGTTTCGCGCTCGCGGAAGCTGTCTTCGCCGTGCTGCTCGAAGTACGCGCGGATGCTGGTGCCCAAGGCACTTTCCATCCGCTGGTCCAGGTCCACGAAGGGCACGTCGAGCCGCCGCGCCAGATGACGGCCGACCGTGGATTTGCCCGAGCCTGGCATGCCGACCAGTGCGCAGCGCGTCTGCATTCTTTGTGTCCTGTCCTGTCGTTGTCGGTGGGTGCGATGGGAGCCGTGGAGTGTACGGCCCGCACTCTGCCTTGGCAGGACATGGGACGCCGCAGCCGGCCTGTCGGCATCAACTGACAGTTGCGCCGGCCTGCGTGGCCGACAATCGGGCATGGCACTTTCTTCTTTCAAGGAACGTGTGGCCGACCGCGCCCAGCGCATGCTGCGGCCCATCGCCCCATTGATCCGCGCGGCCAATCTGTGGATGGATGTGGATGGCCCGCGCATGAGCGCGGCCATGTCGTTCTACGGCATGCTGAGCCTGGCCCCGTTGCTGCTGCTGCTGGTGGGCGTGATGGGTTGGTGGATCGACAAGGCGTACCTGGAAACCAACCTCATCGCCCAGGTGCAGCACGTGGTGGGCGATCGGGGCGCGGACGCGATCCGCGTGGCGCTCGCAAGTGCGCAGGAGCCTTCGCAGGGCCGCCTCGCCTCGCTGTTCGGCTTTGCGTTGCTGCTGTCCGGCGCGACCGGGGTGTTCGTGGAGCTGCAGTCGGCGCTGGAGCGCCTCTGGCTCGGCGGCCAGCCCCCGGCGCCGCAGACGACCAAGGCGTGGTGGCGCATGGCGTCGCTGCGGCTACGCGGGCTGGGCTACGTGCTGGCCATCGGCTTTTTGCTGCTGGTGTCGCTGGTAGTGTCCACCGGCATCAACATGGTGGGCCACTGGGCCAGCGGCGCGCTGCCGATGGGTTCGGGCACGCTGCTGCTGGTGGTCAACGAGCTGGTGGCGTTCGCCATCGCCGTGGGCTTGTTCGTGGGCCTGATGCGCATCGGGGGTGGCCCCAAGCCTTCGATGATCTGCCTGGTGTTCGGCGCCGTGGTGGGTGCCATCCTGTTCACCGTGGGCAAGCAGTTGCTGGCGCTGTATCTGTCCACGGCGGCAGTGGTGTCGGCCTATGGCGCTGCGGGTTCGCTGGTGGTGCTGCTGATGTGGATCTTCTTTTCCTCGGCCGTATTGCTGTTCTCGGCCGCCTGCGCCCGCGCCCTGCAGGAAGTGCGCGAAGCCAATGCCCAGCACACCGGGCTGCCGCGCGAAGACGCCCCCCCTGGGGCCGGCGGAGCCGCGCCGCCCCGCCAGCGCAAGCCGGTCAGCGGGTGATCTCCAGCCCATTGCCCGGGCCCTGCCTGCCCGTCCACGGTTGCGTGACGCACCGAGCGTTGGTCTCCGATCAAGGGCAGGCACGGGCGAGACCCGCCGCCGGCTCGCGCCCCGGCTGGACGCACTCCTACAAACCGAGGCCTCCGCACGACGCCTTCTTACGGCCGTTACAACTGGCCTCGCCTTGTAAAGCAGCCTCCCAGGTACTCTGCCGACGACTACTCCAAGGAGGACTTACATCATGGGCAACATCGTCCGATCCCCCAACCCGCTGTTCCCGGCGCAGACCCACGCGGCTCCCGCCAGTGCATCCACCAAATGGCTCTGGGCCGCAGTCGGCGCCCTGGGCGTGAGCGTGGTGGCGCTGGGTGCCACTCTGGCGGTGCAGCAGTCGGGCCGCAATGCCGCTGCCGTGCAGCCCGTGGCGGTCGCCACCGCGGCGCCTGAAGGCGCGGCCGGCCGCATGGCACTGGCAGACGAGAACACCGCCGCCAAGGCACCCGCAGCGCCGGTGCAGCGCGCGCAGCCAGCCGCCCATTCCACGGCCAGCCGCGCACCGGCCACGGCCCCCGCGCGTGAAGACTATGCCCAGGGCGGCAGCTATGCCCCGGGCGGCGGTGGCTACGCATCGCCCCAGTATTCCCGCCCGGTGTCGAGCCAGCCCGTCTGCGCCAGCTGCGGCCGGGTGGAGTCGGTGCAGGCCGTGCAGCAGGCGGCGCCGGCCACCGGCATCGGCGCGGTTGCCGGTGGCGTGCTGGGCGGCGTGCTGGGCAACCAGGTGGGCAAGGGCAATGGCCGCACGGCAGCCACGGTGCTGGGCGCCGTGGGCGGCGGCTATCTGGGCCACACGGTGGAGCAGCGCACCCGCACCACCACCGCCTACCAGGTGCGTGTGCGGATGGACGACGGTTCGCTGCGCACCTTCACCCGCTCGCAACCCGTGGCCGAGGGCACGCAGGTGCGCGTCGACGGCCGTTCGTTCCGCGTGGACCAGGGCGGTGACGCCCGCTACGGCAACGGCCAGCCGGTGCGCGTGGTGAACGCTTACTGACGTCGGACGGCAGGTCGGCCCGGGCCCTACGCCAGGCAGACCGGAGCCACCCCACAAAAACGAAGGCCGGCCCGGAATTCTCCGGGCCGGCCTTTGTCATGGGCATGCGGCAGACGCCGGCGCTGCGGCGCCGGTGCAGCGCTTACTTCTCCACGAAGGCGCGTTCGACCACGAAGTCGCCGGGCGTGCTGGTGTTGCCTTCCTGGAAGCCCCGCTTTTCCAGCATTTCCTTCAGGTCCGCCAGCATGGCGGGGCTGCCGCACAGCATGACGCGGTCCACGGCCGGGTCGAACGCGGGCAGGCCGATGTTGGCCGGGAAGGTACCGTTCTCGATCAGGTCGGTGATGCGGCCCTGGTTGCGGAAGGGCTCGCGCGTGACCGTGGGGTAGTACACCAGCTTGTCCCGCACGATGTCGCCCAGCAGTTCGTGCTCCGGCAGTTCCTTCTCGAACAGGTCCTGGTAGGCCAGCTCTTCGACCTGGCGCACGCCATGCACCACGACGACCTTGTCGAAGCGCTCGTAGGTTTCGGGGTCGCGTGCCACGGCCAGCCAGGGGGCCAGCCCCGTGCCGGTGCCGATGAGGTACAGGTTCTTGCCGGGCAGCAGGTAGTCGATCAGCAGGGTGCCGGTGGGCTTCTTGCCGACGATGATGGTGTCGCCCACCTGGATGTGCTGCAGGCGCGACGTCAGCGGGCCGTCCTCGACCTTGATCGACAGGAATTCGAGGTGTTCCTCGTAATTCGGGCTGGCGATGGAATAGGCGCGCAGCAGCGGCTTGTCGTTCACCTTCAGGCCGATCATGGTGAAGTGGCCGTTGGAGAAGCGCAGGGCCGGGTCCCGCGTGGTGGTGAAGGAGAACAGGCGGTCGGTCCAGTGGTGAACGGTCAAAACGCGTTCTTCGAGAAAGGCGCTCATGGAATGGCAGTGTCCGGATTAGAAAAGATTCGACGACGATGACGGTCAACCCGTCTCGGGTGGCAGGGCCGGTGGCCGGAACGGGCCGGGGCGACGTTCTGAAGCTGCCCCCTGCCATGCGGGCAAACCCCAGTATTGTCGGGCAAACCGGCGGCGCGGGTACATTCCCATATTGCAGAAGCTTATGCACCCGGTTCCGCCCCCAGGACGACACACCATGCCTTCGAATCGCCGTACCTCCCTGGCAGCCCTTGCCAACCTTGCCTCCCTCGTCCTTGCCACAAGCCTGCTGCCCGGCCAGGCGCAGGCACAGGCACAGTCGGTCTACAAGATCGGCGAGATCAACAGCTACAAGGCCCAGCCCGCCTTCCTGGAGCCCTACAAGAAGGGCATGGAGCTGGCGGTGGAGCAGGTCAATGCGGGCGGCGGCATCGGCGGCAAGAAGCTGCAGCTGGTCACCCGCGACGACAACGGCAACCCTGGCGATGCCGTGCGGGCGGCCGAGGAACTGCTGGCCCGCGAGAAGGTGGACGTGCTGACCGGCACCTTCCTGTCGCACGTGGGCCTCGCCATGACCGACTTCGCGCGGCAAAAGAAGGTGTTCTTCCTGGCGGCCGAGCCCCTGACCGACAAGATCGTCTGGGAGAACGGCAACCGCTACACCTTCCGGCTGCGCCCCTCCACCTACATGCAGGTCGCCATGCTGGTGCCCGAGGCGGTGCAGCTGCGCAAGAAGCGCTGGGCGCTGGTCTACCCCAACTACGAATACGGCCAGTCGGCCGTCGCCACCTTCAAGACGCTGATGAAGGCGGCCCAGCCCGATGTGGAATTCGTCGCCGAGCAGGCCACGCCGCTGGGCAAGGTGGATGCGGGCAGCGTCGTGCAGGCGCTGGCCGACGCCAAGCCGGACGGCATCTTCAACGTGTTGTTCGCGGCAGATCTCGCCAAGTTCGTGCGCGAAGGCAACACGCGCGGCCTGTTCCAGGGCCGCGGCGTGGTGAGCCTGCTGTCGGGCGAGCCCGAGTACCTGGACACGCTCAAGGGCGAGACGCCGGACGGCTGGATCGTCACCGGCTACCCGTGGCAGGCCATCCAGACGCCGGAACACAAGGCCTTCGTCGACGCCTACCAGAAGCGCTTTGGCGACTACCCGCGGGCCGGCTCGGTGGTGGGCTACAACGCCATCCTGTCGCTGGCCGCCGGGCTGCAGCGCGCCGGCTCGGCCGACACGGAGCGGCTGATCGCGGCCTTCCGTGGCCTGCAGCTGGACACGCCCTTCGGCCCCATCACCTACCGCGCGCAGGACCACCAGTCCACCATGGGCGCCTTCGTCGGCAAGACCCGGCTGGAGAACGGCCGCGGCGTGATGGTGGACTTCCGCTACATGGACGGGGCGAAGTTCCAGCCCTCCGACGTCCAGGTGCGCCAGCTGCGGCCTGCGGCGCCCTGACTCCGCTCGCTCGCACGCCTCGACCGTGGACTTCTCCGGCCTGCTGCTGCAGCTGCTGAACGGGCTGGCCGGCGCGTCCACCCTCTTCCTGGTGGCGGTGGGCCTGTCGCTGATCTTCGGCGTCACGCGCATCGTCAACTTCGCGCATGGCTCGTTCACCATGCTGGGCATCTACATCGCCTATTCGCTGGTGGAACGCTTCGCGGGCGCCATCGGCTTCTGGCCCGCGCTGCTGCTGGCGCCGGTCGCCGTGGGCCTGCTGGGCGCGCTGGTCGAGCTGACGCTGCTGCGCCGCATCTACCGCGCCCCTGAACTCTTCCAGCTGCTGGCCACCTTCGCGCTGGTGCTGGTCATCAAGGACGCGGTGCTCTGGGCCTGGGGCCCGGAAGAACTCTTCGGCCCGCGCGCGCCGGGGCTGGAAGGCGCCGTGCCGCTGCTGGGCCGGCAGTTCCCGGCCTACGACCTGTTCCTGATCGCCGTGGGGCCGCTGGTGCTGGGCCTGCTGTGGCTGCTGCTGCACCGCACGCGCTGGGGCACGCTGGTGCGCGCCGCCACGCAGGACCGCGAGATGGTGGGCGCGCTGGGCGTGAACCAGGCGTGGCTCTTCACCGCCGTGTTCGCGCTGGGCGCGCTGCTGGCCGGCCTAGGCGGCGCGCTGCAGCTGCCGCGCGAGCCGGCCCATCTCGACATGGACATGACCACCATCGGCGCCGCCTTCGTGGTGGTGGTGGTGGGCGGCATGGGGTCGATGCCCGGCGCCTTCGTGGCGGCGCTGCTGATCGCCGAGCTGAAGGCGGTGTGCATCTGGCTGGGCGTGGTAGAGGTGGCGGGCGTGGCCATCGCCTTCCCGAAGCTCACGCTGGTGGTCGAATTCCTGGTCATGGCGGCCGTGCTGGTGTGGCGCCCCTGGGGCCTGCTGGGCCGGCCCCTGCCGCCGCCGCGCATGGCGGGCGCCGCCGAGGCCCCGCCGCGCCCCGCCACCCGCGCCGGCCGGGCCGGCTGGCTGGCCGCCGTGGCGGCGCTGGCGCTGCTGCCGGCGGCGGCCGGCGTCTGGCCGTATGCCACGGTGCTGATGCAGGACGTGCTGATCGCCGCCCTGTTCGCCGCCAGCCTGCACGCGCTGATGGGCCCGGCCGGCATGCATTCGTTCGGGCACGCGGCGTATTTCGGCGTGGGGGCCTATGCCGTCGCGCTGGGGGTGCGTGCGGCGGGACTGCCCGCGCCGGTGGCGCTGGTGCTGGCGCCGCTCGCGGCCGGCGCCTTCGCGCTGGCCTACGGCTGGTTCTGCGTGCGCCTCTCGGGCGTGTACCTGGCCATGCTGACGCTGGCGTTCGCGCAGATCACCTGGGCCATCGCCTTCCAGTGGGACGCGGTGACCGGCGGCAGCAACGGCATCACCGGTGTCTGGCCCCAGGGCTGGCTGGCCGAGGGGCCGGCGTTCTACTGGCTGGCGCTGGCCTCGGCCGTGCTGGGCGTGGGCTGGCTGCGCCGGCTGCTGCATGCGCCCTTCGGCCTGGCGCTGCGCGCGGCGCGCGACTCGGCGCTGCGGGCCGACGCCATCGGCATCGACGTGCACCGGCTGCGCTGGGCCGGCTTCGTGGCGGCCGGCATGGTGGCGGGGCTGGCGGGCGCGCTGTTTGCCCTCTCCAAGGGCGGCGTGTCGCCGGAGACCCTGTCGGTGGGCAAATCGGTGGACGGACTCGTCATGGTGCTGCTGGGCGGCGTGCAGGCGCTGGCCGGCCCGCTGGTGGGCGCGGCCGCCTTCACCTGGCTGCACGACACCATCGCCCGCCACACCGATTACTGGCGCGCGCTGCTGGGCGCCACCATGCTGGTGCTGGCGCTGCTGTTTCCCCAGGGAATTGCGGGCTTTGCGCAGCAGATACGGGGGCTTCTAGCTATCAAAAACAGAGCAAACGAAGGAGCGCGCCCATGAGCCTGCTGCAGGTGAGCGGCCTGGCCAAGTCCTTCGGCGGCGTGCGCGCGGTGGACGGCGTGGGCTTTGCCGTGGCGCCCGGCGAGTTGCTGGCGCTGATCGGGCCGAACGGCGCGGGCAAATCGACCACCTTCAACCTGGTGGGCGGGCAGCTCGCGCCCGATGCGGGCTCCATCCTGCTCGATGGCCAGAGCATCGCCGGCCTGCCGCCGCGTGCCATCTGGCGGCGCGGCGTGGGCCGCACCTTCCAGATCGCCGAAACCTTCGCATCGCTCAGCGTGCTGCAGAACGTGCAGATGGCGCTGCTGTCGGCCGACCGGCGCGTCTTCCGCTTCTGGCGCCCCGCACACCTGCACCGCGTCGAGGACGCCCTCGCGCTGCTGGAACGCGTGGGCATGCGCGCCCAGTCCGGGCGGCCCTGCAGCGAGCTGGCCTACGGCGACGTCAAGCGGGTGGAGCTCGCCATGGCGCTGGCCCATGCCCCGCGCCTCTTGCTGATGGACGAGCCCACCGCCGGCATGGCTCCGGCCGAGCGGCTGGCCTTGATGGCGCTGACGCGCGAGTTGGCGCAGGAGCGCCGCATGGGCGTGCTGTTCACCGAGCACAGCATGGACGTGGTCTTCCAGCATGCCGACCGGGTGACCGTGCTGGTGCGCGGCCGGGTGCTGGCCGAAGGCCCGCCCACCGCCATCCAGGGCGACGCGCGGGTGCAGGCGGCCTACCTGGGCAGCGGCAGCCTGCGGGCGCGCCACCAGCCCGCCCCGGCGGAGGCCACGCCATGAGCGCGCCCCACCCGCCGCTGCTGCAGGTGGACGGCCTGCGGGCCTGGTACGGCGCCGCGCAGATCCTGTTCGACGTGGGCCTGCAGGTGGGCGCGGGCGAGGTCGTGGCGCTGATGGGCCGCAATGGCGCGGGCAAGTCGACCACGCTCAAGGCCATTGCCGGGCTGATCGCGCGGCGCGAAGGGCGGGTGCAGTTCCTGGGCGACGACGTGTCGCGCCTGGCGCCGCACGACCTGGCCCGGCGCGGCCTGGGCTGGGTGCCCGAGGACCGGCGCATCTTCACCGACCTGACGGTGCTGGAGAACCTGGAAGTCGGCCGCCAGCCGCAGCGCCGCTGGCCGGACGGCCGCCCCGCCCCGCTCTGGACGCCCGAGCGCCTGTTCACGCTGTTTCCCAACCTGGGCGAAATGCCGCGCCGCCCGGGCGGTCGCATGAGCGGCGGCGAGCAGCAGATGCTGACCGTGGCCCGCACGCTGATGGGCCAGCCGCTGGTGGTGCTGCTGGACGAGCCCTCCGAAGGCGTGGCGCCGATCATCGTGGAGCAGATGGCGGACACCATCGTGCAGCTGAAGGCCGAGGGCATCGGCATTCTGCTCAGCGAGCAGAACCTGACCCTGGCCGAAGCCGTGGCCGACCGCGCCTACGTGCTGGAAAAGGGCCGCATCGTGCATGCCGCGCCGATGGCCGATCTGGCCGCAGATGGCGCGGCGCGGCGGGCCTACCTGGGCATTTAGGCCGCCTGCGCAGCGGGCGGGCTACAGCAGCCGCTTGCGGATCTGCAGCACCACCAGCTCGGCGGCCGCCACCACGGCGAAGATGGTGACCAGCACCAGCGCCACGCGGTTCCAGTGGAACAGGTCGATGGCGGTATTGAGCACCACGCCGATGCCGCCCGCCCCCACCAGCCCCAGCACGCCCGATTCACGTACGTTGATGTCCCAGCGCAGCAGCGCCACCGACCAGAAGGCCGGCTTGATGTGCGGCCAGTAGCCGTACCAGATCTGCGCCAGCTTGCCCGCGCCGGCCGCCTGCAGGGCTTCGATGGGGCCGCGCGGCGCCTGCTCCAGCGCCTCGCCCACCAGCTTGCCGACGAAGCCCACCGAGCGCAGCGCGATGGCCAGCATGCCCGCCAGCGGCCCGGGGCCGAAGATGGCCACGAAGAGCAGCGCCCACACCAGCGAGTTGACCGAGCGGCTGGCGACCAGCACCACGCGCGCGATGAAGTTCAGCAGCCGGTTGCGCGTGACGTTGGCCGCCACCAGCACGCCCAGCGGAAACGCCAGCACCAGCGACAGCAGCGTGCCGAGCGTGGCCATGTGCAGCGTTTCCATCAGCGCCGCATGCACGCCGTCGCGGTAGTAGCCCCAGTCCACCGGCCACATGCGCTGCAGCATGTCGCCCATCTGCTCGGGCGCGTCGTAGAGGAACTCCGGAATCACCTCGACGTAGCGGGCCGACTGCACGATGGCCCAGACGCTGAAGAGCCAGATCGCATAGCGCAGCATGCGCTGGCCGAACGGCCGGGTCGGCAGGCCCAGCGGCGGTGTGGCCGGGCCCAGGGGTTTCACGGCGGCGGCGTCAGACATGGAGGGCCTTTCGCACGGCGTTCACGATCAGCTCGCCCGCCACGATGATGGCGATCACGGTAGCGAGGATGGTGCACACGAAGCTGTATTCATAGCGCAGGAAGGCCGCGAACAGCGCCCCGCCGATGCCGCCCGCGCCCACGATGCCGACCATGGTGGAGTTGCGCAGGTTCGAGTCGAGCTGGTAGGTGGCAAAGCCCACGAAGCGCGAAGCCACCTGCGGCAGCACGCCGAACAGCACCACGTTGGCGAACGAGGCGCCGGTGGCGCGCATGGCCTCGATGGGCTTGGGCGAGATCTCCTCGATGGCGTCGGCAAAGAGCTTGCCGACGAAACCCACCGTGGCCACCACCAGCGCCAGGATGCCGGCGAGCGGCCCGAAGCCGACCGCCTTCACGAACAGGATGGCGCTGATCACCGGGTGCAGCGCGCGGCAGGCGGCGATGAAGGCCCGGCCCGCCACCCGCAGCGGCGCGGGCGACAGGTTGCGCGCCGCCATCAGGCCCACGGGCAGGCTCAGCAGCAGGCCGAGCGCGGTGGCCAGCACGGCGATCTGCAGCGTCTCCTTGATGCCCTGGGCCAGCTCGTCCATCTTGCCCAGCTCGGGCGGGAACATGCGGCCGATGAAGCGCGCGCCCTGCTCCCAGCCCACGGCCAGGCGCTCGGGCGATACACCCAGGTTCGCCATCATCCAGACGAAGTAGGCCGCCACGGCCAGCGCCACGACCTTCTGGCCGGTGCTCCAGCGGAAGGCCTGGGACGCGGCCGATGTGGCGGTGGCGGTGGTGCTGGTGGTGTTCATTCCATCCATGCCTTGCCGCCGTAGATGGTGTGCAGGTGTTCCTCGGTCAGCCCCGCGGGCGGGCCGTCGTAGACCACGTGGCCGCCGGTCATGCCGACGATGCGGTCGGAATAGCGGCGTGCCAGCTCCACGTCGTGGATGTTGACCATCACCGGGATGTTGCGCTGCACGCCCTGGTCGCGCAGCAGCTGGATGATCTCCACCGAGGTCTTGGGGTCGAGCGACGAGGTGGGCTCGTCGGCCAGCAGCACCGAGGGCTGCTGCATCAGCGCCCGGGCAATGCCCACGCGCTGGCGCTGCCCGCCGCTCAGCGCATCGGCGCGCTGGTTGGCGAACTGCGACAGGCCCACCACCGCCAGCAGCTGGTGCGCGTGGGCGATGTCTTCGGGTTCGAACTTGCGGCGCCAGGCACGCCAGGCGGACAGATAGCCGAGGCGGCCGGTCAGCAGGTTCTCCATCACCGTCAGCCGTTCGACCAGGTTGTATTCCTGGAACACCATGCCGATGTGGCGGCGCGCCCGGCGCAGGGCGCGGCCGTGCAGCTGCACCATGTCCACCTCTTCGCCCGCCAGCCGCATCAGGATGCGGCCCGAGGTGGGCGTGACCAGCCGGTTGATACAGCGGATCAGCGTGGACTTGCCGGTGCCCGAGGGCCCGATGATGCTGGTGAGGCCCGTGCTGGCGATGGTCAGGTCGATGGATCTCAGCACCGGCGTGCCGGCGCGGTATTCCTTGACGAGGCGCTCGATCCGCAATGCGCCTGATGTGCCGGAGGTCTGCATGGGAAGCGGGTTACTTCTTGCCCGATGCGGCCTTGTCGAAGGCGTCGCGGGTGAACAGCTCGCCGGCCGAGGCGGCGACGGTGCGCACCAGCGCCCAGTCCTTCTGGTAGGTGATGGGCAGGAAGCGGTCGCCGCCCAGGCCCTTGGCCATCTCGGCGGGCACCTTGTAGTCGTAGAAGCACTGCTTGATCCTGGTCTGCAGCGCGGGTTCGAGGTTGTAGGCGTAGGCGTAGGCGTCCGTCGGGAACATCTCGCTGGTGTAGAGCACGCGGAAGTCGTCGGCCTTGACCACGCCGCGGTCCGTCATGTGCTGCAGCACGTCGCTGGCCACCGGGGCGGCGTCGTAGTCGCCCGTCTTCACGCCCAGGATGGACTGGTCGTGCTTGCCGGAATAGACCACCTTGTAGTCGGTGTCGGGCGTCAGGCCGATCTTCGGGAACAGCGCGCGCGGCGCCAGGTTGCCCGAGTTGGACGAGGGCGAGGTGTGCGCGATGCGCTTGCCCTTCAGGTCTTCCAGCTTCTGGAACGCGCTTTCCTTGCGCACGATCATCTTCAGGTTCATGCCCACCGGGCCCTGCTCGTTGCCGCGGATGGCGAAGGGCACGGCACCCGACAGGTTCACGGCGAAGTTGACCGGGCCGGGCGAGAACGCGGCGATGTGCAGGCGGCCCGAGCGCATGGCCTCGATCTGCGCGGCGTTGGACTGCACCGGGAAGAAGACGACCTTCTTGCCCACGCACTGCGACAGGTGGCCCATAAACGGGCGGAACAGCTTTTCGTAGATTGCGGGGTCTTCCACCGGCGTGAAGGCGAACACCAGCGTGCTCGGGTCCTTCAGGCGCTTGGGGTCGGTGGGCGTGTCGGCCACCAGATCGCGGTTGGCATCGCAGTACTGCGCGTCCAGGTCGCCGCGGTAGGCACAGGCGTCCTGGGCGTGCGCGCCGGCGGCGCCGCACCCGGCGAGGGCAAGGAAGGCAAGGCGCAGCGGCAGGCGGCGGATGGACGGCATGAGGGTCTCCTGTGTGGTTCTGGAAGGCGTCTTGAAAGGACTGCCGGTACTATAGGAATCGCTCCCGCACGCGGGGAGCCAGCCTTTCAACCGTCCTTCAGCGAGCTTTCAATTGCCTTGCATTTGCCCACGGAATAACCCTCGGTCGCGGTCGGTCCGCAGCCCCGCATGATGAGGGTGCTGGTCGTCGAAGACGACTTCGACCTGAGCGGCGCGCTCATGCGCCTGCTGACCCGCCGGGGCTTCCTGGCCACGCACTGCGGCGACGCCACCTCGGCGCTGCAGGCGCTGCAGCAATCGGCCTTCGAGCTGGTCGTGCTCGACCTGGGCCTGCCGGGCATGGACGGGCTGCAGCTGCTGCAGCGCCTGCGCGACCGCGGCCACCGCATGCCGGTGCTGGTGCTCACCGCGCGCGGCGGGGTGGGCGACCGGGTGGCGGGCCTCAACATCGGCGCGGACGACTACATGGGCAAGCCGTTCGACCCCGACGAGCTGGAGGCACGCCTGCGCGCCCTGGCGCGCCGCGCGGGCTTCCAGGACGAGCCGCACTGCGGCGATCTGCGCATGGACCGGGCCGCAGGCGCGTTCTATGCGGACGAGCAGGCGCTGGAGCTCACGCCGCGCGAAGGCGCCCTGCTGACCGCGCTGATGGAGCAGCCCGGGCGCGCGGTCACCAAGGCGCGGCTGGCCGCGCTGGTCTTCGGCGCCGACGCGCCGGAACAGCCGGACGCCGTGGAGGTGGTGGTCCACCGGCTGCGCAAGAAGCTCGCGGCCACGCGCGTGGAGATCGCCACCCTGCGCGGGCTGGGCTACCTGGTCAAGGAACGCCGTGCCGCCGACTGACGGGTCGGCTGGGCCCCTCGAAGGCGGCTTCTCGCTGCGCCACCGGCTGCTGCTGGGCCTGTGCCTGCCGGTGGCGATCTTCATGCTGGTGGATGCCTGGGCGTCGTACCACGCGGCGCTGGGCACGGCGCAGCGCGCGTTCGACCGGCTGCTGGTCACGTCGGCCCACGCCCTGGCGGACATGATCCATCTCGAACAGGGGCAGCTGCAGATCAGCCTGCCGCATGCGGCGCTGGAGCTGTACGACAGCGACCACGGCGGCGAACGCCAGCAAGACCAGGGCACCCGCAGCCGCATGATCTACCGCGTGAGCTACCTGGACGGCGCCTATCTGGCGGGCGACAGCGCGCTGGAGCCCTACCGCGGCGTGGCGGCCGTGCACCCGCGCTACGGCGCCCGGCTCGCGCTGTACGACACGCTGCAGGGCACCGAGCCGCTGCGTATCGCCGCGCTCTGGCAGCCGGTGGAAACCGAGGACGGCCTGCGCTATGTGGTGGTGCAGGTCGGCGAGCCCTCGGCCTACCGCGACCGCATCGCCCAGGGCATTCTGTGGCAGACGCTGGGCCGGCAGGCGCTGCTGCTGGTGGTGCTGCTGGTGCTGGTGTGGGCCGCCATCACCGTCGCGCTGCGGCCGTTGCGCGTGTTCGCGCGGGGCCTGGAAGCGCGCCCGGCGACCCATCTCGACCCGCTGGTGGTGGTGCCGCAGACCCCGCGCGAACTGCTGCCGCTGGTGAACGCCTTCAACCGGCTGCTGGGCCTGGCCGGCCGCGCGCAGGCGCTGCAGCAGCGCTTCGTGGCCGATGCATCGCACCAGCTGCGCACGCCGCTGGCGGTGCTGCAGCTGCAGGCCCATGCCGGCCTGTGCGGCGACGTGCCGGCGCACGAGGCGCTGCAGCAGGTGGCGGCGACCACGCGCCGCACCAGCCGGGTGGTGCAGCAGCTCCTGACCTGGAACCGCGCCCGCGCGGATGTGTCCGCCGGGCAGATCGAGACGGTGGATCTGGTCGCGCTGGCGGAAGAAGTCGCCGTCGAGCTGTCGCCGCTGATCTCGGCCCGGCACCAGGACTTCCAGTTCGACCCCGCGCCGTGCCGCTGGACCGGGCCGGCCTGGATGGTGCGCGAGATCCTTGTCAACCTGCTGCACAACGCGCTGCACTACACGCCCGAGGGCGGCGCGCTGGGCATTCGCATGGCGGTGGAGCCCGGCAGCGTGGCGCTGACCGTCCAGGACGATGGCCCCGGCATCGCCGAGCCGCTGCTGCAGAACCTGTACGTGCCCTTCGTGGGCGGCGACCCGCACCACCAGGGCACCGGCCTGGGCCTGGCCATCTGCCACGAGATGGCGCAGGCCTGTGGCGGCCGGCTGGAGGTGGAGAACCGGCTGCACGCAGGCCGCGTGGCGGGGTTGAACGCCACCTTGCGGTTGCCTGCGAACGCCTGATCGCCCGAGCGCCCGGGTGCCGGGGCGCGGCCGTCGGAGCGTCGGGCAGCAGGCAGCAGGCAGCAGGTAGCAGGCAGTGGACAGCGGCGCTCAGCGGCCGGCATCCCCGGCGGGTGGCAGCGCCGCGCCATCGTCCGCCGCCAGGTGCGCCGTGACGACCTCTGCGAGCCAGTCCATCACCGCCCGCACGCGCCGCGGCACGTTGCGCCGGTTGGCGTACATCAGCGTCAGCGGCATGGCCGGGGCGGCCCATTCGGGCAGCACCTCCACCAGTTCGCCGCGCTCCAGCAGGTCGACCACGCCCAGGCGCGGCACCTGGATGATGCCCAGCCCCGCCAGGCACGCGGCCATGTAGGCCTCGGCGTTGTTCACCGTCACCGCGCCCTGCATGGCAAGAACCGCCGGCGCACCGTCCACCACAGACTCGAAGCCGGCCGCACGCGCGCCCAGCGTGCTCACGAAATGCACCAGCCGGTGGCCGGGCAGGTCGGCCAGCACCCGCGGCATGCCGTGGGCGCGCAGGTAGCCGGGGCTGGCGCAGTTGACCAGCCGCGCCAGCCCCAGCGGGCGGGCGACCAGGCCGCTGTCCATCACGGCGCCGGTGCGCAGCACGCAGTCGAAGCCTTCGCGCACCACGTCCACGCGCCGCTCCGTGCTGCTCAGTTCCAGCTCCAGCGCCGGATGCCGCGCCAGCAGTTCCGGCAGGCGCGGCACGACCACGTTGCGTGCCATGCCGGTGGACATGTCCACGCGCACGCGGCCCCGCAGCCCATTGCCGCCATCGGCGCCGTCGGCGTGCTGGAACATCGACTGCAGTTCGTCCACATCGGCCAGCAGATCCTTGCAGCGCTCGTAATAGGCCTGCCCGTCCTGCGTCAGCTGCACGCGCCGCGTCGTGCGGTGCAGCAGGCGGGTGCCCAATTGCGTTTCCAACTGCTGCACGGCGGTGGAGGCGCTGGCCTTGGGAATGCCGAGCGCCTCGGCGGCCTGCGTGAAGCTGGCCAGCTCTGCCACGCGGATGAAGATATGCATGCGGTCGAAAGGGTTCATTGTTCTTTTTAGATGAACAGTGCAATCCATTTTCGGTGGTTTATGGGATTGCGACCGATCAATAGACTGCATTCCATCGTTTCACCCTCCCCCCTTCCCTGGAAAAAAGGAACCCGCCATGACCACCACCGCATCGCAAACCACCCCGTCCACCCCGACCGCTGACGCCTCTGCCCGCCAGCCGGCCATCGCGCTCGTCACCGGCGGCAGCCGGGGCCTGGGCCGCAGCGCCGCACTGCACGCGGCGCGCTCGGGCATCGACGTGATCCTCACCTACCGCAGCCAGGCCGCCGAGGCGCAGGCCGTGGTCGCGGAGATCGAGTCGCTCGGCCGCCGTGCGGTCGCGCTGCCGCTCGATGTGGCGGTCAGCGCCACCTTCGCGGACTTTGCGGCGCAGGTGCGCGGCGCGCTGGCCTCGCACTGGCAGCGCGAGCGCTTCGACTTCCTCGTGAACAACGCGGGCTCCGGCGCGCATGCCGGCTTCATGGAGACGACCGAGGAGCAGTTCGACCAGATGGTCGCCATCCACTTGAAGGGCACGTTCTTCCTCACGCAGAAGCTGCTGCCGCTGATGAACGATGGCGGGCGCATCCTCAACGTGTCGTCAGGCCTGACGCGCTTCGCGCTGCCGGGCTACGCCGCCTATGCCGCGATGAAAGGCGGCGTGGAGGTGCTCACCCGCTACCTGGCCAAGGAGCTGGGCGCGCGCGGCATCGCCGTGAACACGGTGGCGCCCGGCGCCATCGAAACCGACTTCGGCGGCGGCGCCGTGCGCGACAACGCGCAGCTCAACGGCTTCATCGCCGGGCAGACCGCGCTGGGCCGCGTGGGCCTGCCGGACGACATCGGCGGCGCCGTCGCCGCGCTGCTGCAGCCGGGCACGGGCTGGGTGAATGCCCAGCGCATCGAGGCTTCGGGCGGCATGTTCGTCTGATGCGCCGCCAGGCGGCGGTGGCCCGGGGCCGCCGGCCCTGCGCGGGGAATTGGGGTCAAATCACCTTCCAGCGCTTGTTCCACCTGGGCTGCTAGCTATTTATTTGATAGCAATAGGACGCACCCGGTTGATTGCGCCGCCGGTCAGAACGTTTCCCAGTCGTCGTCGCTGCCGCGCGCTGCAGGCGACGGAGGCGTGGCCGCAGCGCGGGGCTTGGCCGGTGGCGCCAGCCGGCTGGCGGCTGGGTGGGCAGCGGCCGGTTTGGCCGCAGGCGCTGCGGCCGCAGGGCGCGGTGCGGGTGCGGCCACCGCTGGCGCGCGCTGCAGCGCGGTGACGGCCCGCGGGGCGACCGGGGCGACCGATGCCGTCGCAGCCGCTGCCCGCAGTGCCTGCGCGGCCGCCTGCTGGCTGCCCGCGTCGATGCGGAACACGCTCACCGCCGCCGCCAGCTGGCTGGCCTGCGACTTGAGCGAGCCGGTGGCGGCCGCGGCCTCCTCCACCAGCGCGGCGTTCTGCTGCGTGACGGAGTCCATCTGCGAGATCGCCTGGTGCACCTGGTCGATGCCGGCGCTCTGTTCCTGGCTGGCGGCACTGATCTCCGCCACCAGGTCGCTCACGCGCTGCACGCTCTGCACCAGGTTGTCCATGGTGCGGCCCGCCTGGGCGACCTGCTGCGAGCCTTCTTCCACCTTGGCGACGGAATCGCCGATCAGGCCCTTGATGTCCTTGGCCGCGGAGGCGCTGCGCTGCGCCAGCGCGCGCACCTCGCCCGCCACCACCGCGAAGCCCCGGCCCTGCTCGCCGGCGCGGGCCGCTTCCACGGCCGCGTTCAGCGCCAGGATGTTGGTCTGAAAGGCAATGCCGTCGATCACGCCGATGATGTCGCTGATCTTGCGGCTGGAATCGTTGATGCCCTTCATGGTGTCCACCACGCCGGCCACCACCTGGCCGCCCTGGGCGGCGGTCTGCGACGCCGAGGCGGCCAGCTGGTTGGCCTGGCGCGCGTTCTCGGCGTTCTGCTTGACGGTGCTGGTCAGCTCCTCCATCGAGGCGGCGGTTTCTTCCAGGGCGCTGGCCTGCTGCTCGGTGCGCGAAGACAGGTCCTGGTTGCCCGCGTCGATCTGGCCGGAGGCGGTGGCGATGCTGTCGGTGCCCGAGCGCACGCGGCCCACCACCTGCGCCAGGCTGGCATTCATGTCCTTGAGCGCCTGCAGCAGCTGGCCCGTCTCGTCGGTCGAGCTGACCGTCACCTGGCTGGTCAGGTCGCTGGAGGCCACGGCCCGCGCCACGCGCACGGCCTGCGACAGTGGCCGCACGATGCCGCGCGTCAGCCACCAGGCGCAGGCCGCGCCCAGCGCCAGCGCGGCCGTGCCCAGCAGGATCAGCCAGAGGCGGCTCTGGCGGAAGACGTTGTCGATGTCGCGTGCCGTGGCGTCGATGCTGCCGCGCTGCATGTCCAGCAGCCGCTGGATCAGCGCCGTGTACTGGTCGGTCGCGGGCAGGAAGACCTGGGTGAGCAGACGGTCGGCTTCTTCCGCCTGGCCGTCGGCCTTGGCCTTGACGGCCTGGTCGCGCGACGACAGGTAGAGCGTGCGGGCCTTCTGGATCTCGCCCCACAGCGCTTTTTCTTCCGCGCTGTCCAGCAGCGGCTCGATGCGCTGCTGCAGCTGCGCGGCCTCCTTGGTGGTGGTGGCGATGTCGGCTGCGAAGAACTGGCCCAGCGACGGGTCGCTGCTTTTGACGATGGCGCTGGTGCGGCGCGCGGCGCTGTACACGTAGCGGTACCAGTCGCTGATCATGCGTTCGTTGGCCAGCGGCTGCTGCGTCATCTCGCTGGTGGCCTGGGCCACGGTGTGCAGCCGCCAGACGCCGAAGGCCGTCATCAGGGCCATCAACATCAATACCAGGGCGAAGCCCCCGCCCAGGCGAGCGCCGATCTTCAGGTTGTTCATGGAAAAAGTCTCTGGATAGGGGGAACGACCGGGGTCCGGCGAGGGGAGCCAGGTCTTTGGGGAACGCCCCGATATCGACCGGGCACGCACCAAACTTGAGCATCCAGGCGGTCCCCTTCCAGAACTTTCCGTGGAGCGCAAAGTCGTCGCCACCGCCACCGCCACCGCCACCGCCACCGCCACCGCCAGCGTGGCGCGCCCTGGCCCCTTCAGCCAGCGCTGCGCAGCACCCGCCGGTACTGCACCGCTTCCCCCACGTGCGCCACGCCGATGCGAGCCTCCCCCGCCAGATCGGCGATGGTGCGCGCCACCTTCAGCGCCCGGTGCGTGCTGCGGGCCGACCAGCCCAGGCGCTGCGCCGCGGCCTGCAGGAAGCGGCCGGCGTCCTCCTGCAGCGCCAGATGGGCGTCGATCTCGCGGCCCTGCAGCGCCTGGTTCGGCTTGCCCTGGCGGTGCACGGCCCGCGCCCGCGCGGCTTCCACCCGCTCGCGCACGGCGGCACTGGGCTCGCCCGGCGGCGCGCCCAGCAGTTCCTCGGCCGGCATGGCGGGCACTTCCACATGCAGGTCGATGCGGTCGAGCAGCGGCCCGCTCAGCTTGCCCTGGTATCGCGCCACCTGGTCCGGCGTACACCGGCAGGCACGCTGCGCCGAGCCGAGAAAGCCGCAGGGGCAGGGATTCATCGCGGCGATGAGCTGGAAGCGCGCCGGGAATTCCGCGCGCTGCGCTGCCCGGGCGATGGTGATGCGGCCGGTCTCCAGCGGCTCGCGCAGGGCCTCCAGCGCAGAGCGGGCGAACTCCGGAAACTCGTCGAGGAAAAGAACGCCTTCGTGCGCGATGGAGATCTCACCCGGCTTCGGCGGCGATCCACCGCCCACCAGCGCGATGGCGCTGCAGGTGTGGTGCGGGTGGGCGGTGATGCGCTGCATCCAGCGGTCGGCCTCGAAACGGCCGGCCAGGCTGGCCACGGCGGCGCTCTCCAGCGCTTCCTGAACGGTCATCGCCGGCAGCAGGGCGGCAAAGCGGTGCGCCAGCATGGACTTGCCGGAGCCGGGCGGGCCCACCAGCAGCAGGCCATGGCCGCCGGCCGCCGCGATCTCGAGCGCGCGCTTGGCCGTGGCCTGGCCTTTCACGTCCGCCAGGTCGGCCGCCGGTGGCTGCGCCGGGCGGGCGGCGGGCTGCATGCGGGCCCAGCCGTCGCCTTCCGGTGCCACCCCGTCCGCCGCCGCCGGGCCGCCGGGCAGGAACTGCCGCACCACGTCGAGCAGATGGCGCGCGCGGTAGATCTCGGTGCCCGGCACCAGCGCGGCCTCTTCGGCGCTGCCGGGCGGCAGCACCATGCGGGGCCGCGCACCCTCCAGCGCGCCCAGCGCCAGGCTGGTGGCCAGCGCACCGCGCACGGCGCGCAACTCGCCCGACAGCGACAGCTCGCCCGCGAACTCGTAGCCCGCCAGGCGCGCGCCATCGATCTGCCCGCTGGCGGCGAGGATGCCGATGGCGATGGGCAGATCGAACCGCCCGGAATCCTTGGGCAGATCGGCCGGCGCCAGATTCACGGTGATCTTCTTGTTCGCCGGGAACTCCAGCCCCGCGTTCTGCAGCGCCGAGCGCACGCGCTCCCGCGCTTCCTTGACTTCCACCTCGGCCAGGCCCACCAGCGTGAAGCTGGGCAGCCCGTTGGCCAGATGGACCTCCACGGTCACAGGGGGCGCCTGCAGCCCCAGCAGCGCGCGGCTTTGCACCAAAGCAAGACTCATCGATTCAACCCTCCCCAGGCAGGTGCACGACTTTGGCGCACCCCATCGTTCTGTCGGACCACGCACCAGGCTGGTGCTTCGCGTTACCACTTGCATGGGGTGTAACGCCATGGTTCCGCGCGGAACTGTACGCTGGTTGCTGCAACACGGGCAACGCGGATGGCACGGTCCATGCTTTGAGGGCTGTGTTCTCACACCATCCTTCGGGGGAATTACATGATCCGGACCGCTCTTCCAGCGCTTGCGCTCGCTGCTGTTGCTTCCATGCTGCCCACCCTGGCCAGTGCCCAGCTGACCGGCAACGTCGCCCTGACGACGAACTATAAGTTCCGCGGCCAGGACCAGGACGCGAGCAAGTCGAAAGCCGTGAAGCCCGCCATCCAGGGCGGTCTGGACTACGCCTTCGGCGACAGCGGCTTCTACCTCGGCAACTGGAACTCGAGCGTGGACTGGCTGCCGGGCAATTCCATCGAGATGGATTTCTACGGCGGCTACAAATTCAAGGCTGGCGACGTCGATCTGGACGTGGGCGCCCTGACCTATGTCTACCCCGGCAACACCGCCGGCAACACCACCGAGCTGTACGGCGCCGCCACCTACGGCCCGCTGACAGCGAAGTATTCGCACACGGTGTCGAAAGACTATTTCGGCTGGGCCGGCGCCAAGACCTCCAGCAGCCGCGGCCGCAACACCGGCTACCTGAACCTGGCCTTCGCCCAGGAAGTGGCACCCAAGACCACGCTGAAGGCGTCGGTCGGCTTCACCCGGTTCGCCAGCGACATCAAGGACCTGGGCGTTCCCAACTACATCGACTACAGCCTGGGCGGCGCCTATGACTTCGGCTCGGGCCTGTCGCTCGGCGCGGCGGTGGTCGGCGCCAACAAGAAGAACTTCTTCGGCGACGTCAACAAGTCACGCCTCATCGTCACGCTGACCAAGACCCTTTAATCCACTACCCATCACCGCGGGCGCCCAGCGCCCCATCGGAGGAAACGCAACATGAAAATGGTGACAGCCATCATCAAACCCTTCAAGCTCGACGAGGTGCGTGAAGCCCTGTCGGACATCGGCGTGCAAGGGATCACCGTGACCGAGGTGAAGGGCTTCGGCCGCCAGAAGGGTCACACGGAGCTGTACCGCGGCGCCGAGTACGTGGTCGACTTCCTGCCCAAGGTGAAGATCGAGGCGGCGGTGTCCGATGACCTGGTCGAGCGCGTGATCGAGGCCATCGAAGGCGCAGCGCGCACCGGCAAGATCGGCGACGGCAAGATCTTCGTGGGCCATCTGGAGCAGGTGGTGCGCATCCGCACCGGCGAAACCGGCAAGGAAGCCCTGTAAGGCGCACCCCCCGGCATTCCACCCCGATACACCTTTCGAGTATTGCCATGAAAAAACTGCTTGCTTCCTGCCTGCTGGGCTTGAGCCTGTTGACCGCCGGCTCTGCCGTGCTGGCCCAGGCGCCCGCTGCCTCCGAGCCCGCCGCCGCGGTCGCCTCCGCCCCGGCGGCAGCCTCCCCTGCCGCCGCCCCCGCCGCCGCCGCTGCGACCGACGCCGCACCGGCAGCCGCCGCAGCCGCTCCCACGCCCAAGATCGACTCCGGCGACACGGCCTGGATGCTGACCTCCACGCTGCTGGTCATCCTGATGACGCTGCCGGGCCTGGCGTTGTTCTACGGCGGCCTGGGCCGCTCCAAGAACATGCTGTCGGTGCTGATGCAGGTCTTCGTGATCTTCTCGCTCGTCTCGCTGCTCTGGGCCATCTACGGCTACAGCCTGGCGTTCTCCGGCGAAGGCAAGTTCTTCGGCGGCTTCGACAAGGTGTTCCTCAAGGGCGTGAACCAGGAAACCTTCGGCGCCCTGGCGACCATCCCCGAATACGTGTTCTTCGCCTTCCAGGGCACCTTCGCCGCCATCACCGTGGCGCTGATCGTCGGCTCGTTCGCCGAGCGCATGAAGTTCTCCGCCGTGCTGATCTTCTCGGCGCTGTGGTTCACCTTCAGCTACGTGCCCATGGCCCACATCGTGTGGGGCGGCGGCCTGCTGGCGGCCGACGGCGCGCTGGACTTCGCCGGCGGCACCGTGGTGCACATCAACGCCGGTATCGCCGGCCTGGTGGGCGCGTATGTGGTGGGCAAGCGCATCGGCTTCGGCAAGGAAGCCTTCACGCCCCACTCGCTGACGCTGACCATGGTGGGCGCTTCGCTGCTGTGGGTGGGCTGGTTCGGCTTCAACGCCGGCTCTGCGGGTGCCGCCAACGCCAACGCCGGCCTGGCCTTCGTGAACACCGTGCTGGCAACGGCCGCCGCCACCCTGTCCTGGATCGCCGGCGAGGCGCTGTCCAAGGGCAAGGCTTCCATGCTGGGCGCCGCTTCCGGCGCCGTCGCCGGCCTGGTGGCCGTCACCCCTGCGGCCGGCTTCGTCGGCCCGATGGGCGCCATCGTGATGGGCCTGATCGCCGGTGTGGTCTGCCTCTGGGGCGTGGGTGGCCTCAAGCGCATGCTGGGCGCCGACGACGCGTTCGACGTGTTCGGCGTGCACGGCCTGGGCGGCATCGTGGGTGCCATCCTGACCGGTGTGTTCGCATCGCAGGGCCTGGGCGGCACGGGTGGCCTGACGCCCGACACGTTCAACATGGGTGCCCAGGTTTGGGTGCAGGTCAAGAGCGTGCTGTTCACCATCGTCTGGTCGGGCGTGGTGGCCTTCATCGCCTACAAGATCGCCGACCTGCTGGTGGGCCTGCGTGTCAGCGAAGAAGCCGAGCGCGAAGGCCTCGACATCAGCTCGCACGGCGAGACCGCCTACCACCGTTGACAGGCGGAGCCGCCCCGTCCCTGGTGTCTGGTGGCACCGGGACAGGGCGGATGGCTCCCTCCCTGATTTTGCTAGAGCGTGTTATGAACTTTGCTCCCTGATCACGAAGCCAAGGGTAGAGTTTGCAGATGCCCCGCAAGCCCTACCCGACAGATGTCAGCGACGAAGAATGGAGCTTCGCTGCGCCGTACCTGACCCTGATGGAC
>NZ_LMOV01000012.1 GCF_001424265.1 Acidovorax sp. Leaf160 | reverse complement strand
TAGAGCGTGTTATGAACTTCCCGCCGAAGTCAGCACCCGTACGGCAGCGGGCAACATGAGCACTGCGAAAACCAGGAAATGCAGTCCACCGAGCACTTCGGGCAACCGCTCATAGTCCCGCGAGAGCCTGCGGAACCTCGCCAGCYAGCCGAAACTTCTCTCCACCACCCAGCGCCGAGGCAGCAGTACAAAGCCTTTCTTCGCTTCAGGCAGCTTCACGATCTGCAGATCGATGCCGTTGCCCTGCGCTGCTTTGGATGCCGCTTCACCCGTGTAGCCTTGGTCCGCCCATGCCCATTGCACCGAGTGGCCCGTGGCTTGCTGCACTGCTTCGCACAGCTTGTGCACCTGCGCGCGTTCCTGCTCGTCGGCTGGCGTGACATGCACCGCCAGCAGATGGCCCAGCGTGTCCACGGCCATGTGAACCTTGCTGCCGCGTTTGCGTTTGTAGCCGTCGTAGCCTGCGCGTGGGCCGCTCTCGCAACTCGATTGCAGTGTGCGCCCGTCCATCACCACGGCGCTGGGCTGGCCCTGGCGCCCTTGGGCCACGCGGATGATGGAGCGCAGGTCCGACACCATCGCCTCGAAGCAGCCAGCGTCCAGCCACCGACGGCTCTGCTGGTACACCGCCTCCCAAGGCGGTAGATCGTTGGGCAGCATCCGCCAGGGCGCTCCCGCGCGCACCAGCCAGCGCAGGGCRTTGAAGACTTCGCGCAGATCGTGCTCACGCTGGGGCGCGTGCTGGTCCATCAGGGTCAGGTACGGCGCAGCGAAGCTCCATTCTTCGTCGCTGACATCTGTCGGGTAGGGCTTGCGGGGCATCTGCAAACTCTACCCTTGGCTTCGTGATCAGGGAGCAAAGTTCATAACACGCTCTANGTCCATCAGGGTCAGGTACGGCGCAGCGAAGCTCCATTCTTCGTCGCTGACATCTGTCGGGTAGGGCTTGCGGGGCATCTGCAAACTCTACCCTTGGCTTCGTGATCAGGGAGCAAAGTTCATAACACGCTCTAAGCGCAGCAAGCTACCGGTGGAGAAGGAGTGGATTACCGCCTTGAGCATCCGTGAGTCGGCAGCGTGCATATGGGGAAAATTCAGCGCCGATCCAATGGTGCACACAGGTCCCGGTAAACACTTCGGGACCTGCTGCTGTCGTTCGAGCGAATATAGTCCTGATGGCGACCTGCATGGCGACCTGCATGGCGACTATGGATGACTAATTCGCGTGCCTCAAGGCGCCAGCGCAGCGATATGCGATTCGACTTAAAGAGGATTTATGAAAGTTAACCGCCGTCAGCTGGTGCAAACAATGGGTGCAGGGCTGTGTGCATGGCAACTCAGCGCCTGCACACAACCACCGCCGGCACCTGTACGCCCACCGTTGTCTGACGAGGACAAAGCACTGGCGGCGAAATTTTCTGTGCTGCGAGGGGGTGAATTGATCGTGAATTCGGCTTCGCTGCAGCAGGGCGTGAACATCTTTGACGAAAATGGACGTTACTTCTTTTCCAAAGCTCTGTTGGGACGGGGGACCACGCGGATGTCGTACGGCGCCCGCTTCGGCGTCCCTAAAACCTTACACGTCACCTGGCGCACTGGCGATGACGTCCGGATGCAGGCCAATAGCTTGATGGGTGGAGGCGTTATCGCCGGCGACTACACGGTCCCCCGTAGCGAGCCGGATTCCCCACGAATTGTTGCAGGATTTGCGTCAAAGCCGAGGCGTCTTCCGTCTCAAGATCCGATTGCACGACGATGGAGTGCTGATCGGCTGGGATATAGAGCGCCGGCCTGGGTACGACCCCAAGAAGAGAAACCAATATGGCAATCCGACCTACGTAGCCCCGGTGCACACCTTTGTAGGAGGGGATTTTCGGGAAGCCGAAATATTCAACGGCAAAGCGGTGCGGATGGGCTGGTATATCCACCCCAAGACCGGTGAGCGGATCGAGACGGATTTTTGATCTGTATAGCCGTTGATCGGCAAGACCGCACAGGCCGAAGTGCGGCTGGGCATTCGGGATGACGATAAAGAATATGAACGTCTCTACAAACGCCGCAGCGGCGTATTGCTGGAAGACGCAGGCACCTTGGGCGGAGTGGCTGTCAACGGCGAGCGGTACAGCAGGCGGTACTGATTCCTAAAATCGACCGGAACCATCCACCTCAGCCAAAAAGCCAATAGATTCAACGGCCAAGTCTTGCGCCTTGGGTGGTACATCGATCTCAAGACGAACGAACGCGTTGCAACTGATTATTGACTCGGGAGTTTTTCGGTTGTGACTGCAACTTGCGAACTCCAGCTTCTTTAATCCCTCACGGCCACCTCCGACGCTGACCGTCAATGTTCCCAATGAAATCCGACATTCCGACGGGAAGATCCAGCGCATGCAGGGAGTCTTCCAGGGGCTGCAGGGCGTGCAGGATGCACAGCTTCTTCGACCGTGTTGGCGAGACCACGCGGGATGGGTTTGGAGCGCAATCGAGCTCGGCAACGGGCGCGTTGACACAGGCGCACGGCGGGCGGCGGAGGCTCCGACGCGGGGCAATTGCCTCAAAGGGCGCAACAGCTCTTCCTGCGCGATGACCCGGCCCTCGCGCACCTGGCGGGCTATCTGCAGCGCCAGTGCCGCACCGATCTGCCGCCAGGGCCGCCGGCTGGTGAGCACGGCCACCAGGCTCTCCGACCGGCCACAATGCCGGCCATGGAACGCTTCACCATTTCGCTGGACGACGACCTCGCGCACGCCTTCGACCACCTGATCGCCGAGCGCGGCTACGGCAACCGCTCAGAGGCCGTGCGCGACGTGCTGCGGGTGCATCTGGCCCGGCTGCAGGAAGGGCGCCACGCCGACGGGCCCTGCGTGGCCAATCTCTCGTATGTGTACAACCACCACGAGCGCGACCTGTCCGACCGGCTGGCGCGGCTGCAGCACGGCCACCACGCGATGACGCTGGCGACCACGCACGTGCACCTGGACCACGAACAGTGCATCGAAACCGTGCTGCTCAAGGGCCCGGCCAGCGAGGTGCGCCGTTTCGCCGACCGCCTGATGGCCGAGCGCGGGGTGCACCACGGCCAGCTCAACGTGGTGATGGTGGGCACGCTGGCCCCGGCATCGGCCGAGGCGGCGACGCATTCCCACCCGCATCCGCACGGCTGAACCGGCGAGGTCGGAGCGGGGGAGTGGATACGCCCTGGGGCGCTGGGGTGGCCGGGACCACGGGTATGCAATTTGCTTTTTTCTTCATACAAAGCAAGTCCCCATGCAATCCACCGCTTCCTCCCGTCCATCCTCCGCCGTTCCCTGTCGCCGCTGGCCCCTTTCCGGTGCGGCGCTCACCATGCTGGTGCTGCGTGCGCTCCCGGCGGGTGCGCAAACCGCCGATTCTCAGGCCGACCTGCCCACGCTCGGTGCGATGGAGGTCAAGGGCCAGGCGGCCCGCGGCGCCGATGCCGCCTATTCGACGACGCGATTGGACACGCAGGACGTCCAGGCCCGGCACGTCAGCCAACCGGAGGAGCTGTTGCGCCAGGTGCCCGGCACGAACGTGCAGGACTACCAGCTGTCGGGTGTGGGCAATGCCATCGTCATGCGCGGCTTCGGCGCGGGCGGGCATGGTGGCGATGTGGGCGTGGTGCTGGACGGCATCCCGCTCAACGAGGCCATGTCGCATGCCGACGGCTACGTCGATTTCAATGTCATCGTGCCCTTGGAGATCGACAGCCTGACCGTCTACAAAGGCCCGGTCTCCGCGCTGTACGGCAACTTCAACCGGGCCGGCCTGATCGCCTTGCAGACGCGCAAGGGCGGCCCCTACCAGGACGTGGACGTCAGTGCCGCGTCGCACGGCACGCTGGATGCGCAGGCCGCGCTGGGCTTGAAGCTGGGCGAGGCGGATTCGCTGAATCTGGCCGCCCAGCATGCCCGCACCGACGGCTTTCGCAGCGCATCCGGGGCCGAGCGCACGACGCTGGCCGCCCGCTGGAGCCACCGCATCGCGCCCACGCTGGAGGTGGCGCTGTCGGGACGCCTGCACGAGGCGAGCGGCGATTCGCCCGCATACATCACCGCCGCTCAGTTCGCCACCGACCCCTACGGCCGTGACCCGCGCGCCATGAACGATGGGGCGAAAAAGCATTTCGCCACCCTGCGCGCCGACGTGCAGTACGAGATCGCGCCCGACCTGAAATGGCTGGGCTTCGGCTACGCCACGCAGCAGGACTTCACGCGCTGGTTCAGCCGGCCGGTGAGCGCCGCCGCCTGGCGCCAGCGGGAGGAATCCTACGACCGCACCGTGCAGGGCGCCGGCACCAGCCTGAACGGCCGCAGCGCGCTGGCCGGGGCCCCGCTGAACTGGGTGGCGGGCGTGGAGGCCTTTCGCGAATCGACCGACTACCAGTTCCATGACGGGCTAAACCGCCGCGCGCGCACCGGCACGGCGGGCTATGACCGCGAGGCGCGCCTGAACAGCGTGTCCGCCTTCGCCGAGCTGGACGCGCCGCTGCACCCGCTGCTGCAGCCGTCGGCCGGCCTGCGCTGGGACCGGTTCAGCGGCGCCTGCCGTCCGAACGGCCCGGAAACGGGTAGCGACCCCTGCGGCCCCATGGCGCGCACCTCGCACGCCAGTCCCAAGCTGGGCGTGCGCTCGCAGGTTCTGCCCGGGCTGCTGCTGCGTGCCAGCGGGTCAGAAGGCTTCGCGCTGGCCAGCAACTTCGCCAAGTACGCGCTGGGCGCGGCGCAGCTCGATCCCAACGTATTCCGCCAGACCGAGCTGGGCGCGCAGATGCAGCCGCTGGACGGCCTGGTGCTGGACGTGGCGGCCTAC
Organism: Acidovorax sp. Leaf160; assembly: GCF_001424265.1. Taxonomy (GTDB): domain Bacteria; phylum Pseudomonadota; class Gammaproteobacteria; order Burkholderiales; family Burkholderiaceae_C; genus Paracidovorax. Next base: position 665,208 of record NZ_LMOV01000012.1, on the reverse strand, counting down.
CGGCTGCGGTCGTCCGGCGAGATCCGCACCGTGGCCCCGGGCCTCTACGAGAACTACGGCTCCACCCGCCGCACCGGCGTGGAAGCCAGCGCGCTCTGGGCGGCGCGCCGCGACCTGGACCTGACGCTGGCCTGGGGCAGCGCCCATTCCCGCGTCACGCAGAACGGCAATCCGGCGCTGGTCGGCCGGCAGGTGGCGGGGGTACCGCGCTACAGCGCCACGCTGGGCGTCGCGTGGCGGCCGGTGGCGGGCTGGGAGGGCACGGCCACCTGGCGCCGCGTGGGCCGGTATGCGGTCAACGCCGACAACAGCGTGGTCTACGGCGGCTATGCGACCTGGGACCTGGGCCTGAGCTACGCGCCTGCGGGCACGCGCCACCGCTTCTACGCCACCGTCGCCAACCTGTCGGGCAAGGCGTACGCCACCTCGGCCGCCGCCATCGCCGGCCAGACGCTTTACGCCCCCGGCGCGCCGCGCACCTTCAAGGTCGGCGTGCAGGGGTCTTTCTGATGACCTTCCGCTTTCACCCCGCCATGCGCCTCGCTCGTTTTCTCGCCTCCCACTGCCGCGGGAAGGCCCTGCTGGCCGTGGCCCTGGCCGCAACGCCCGTCGCCTGGGCGCACAACGTCTGGCTGGAGCCCGATGCGGCGGGCGGCTACCTGGTGCAGTTCGGCGGCCATGCGGGCCAGCGCGAGTCCTTCGACGCGGCCAAGCTCAAGAGCGTGCAGGCTTTCGACCGGCGCGGGCGGCCCATCGACGTGGCCGTCGTCCCCGTGGCCGGTGGCGTGCGCGTGCAGCCGGCGCGGCAGGCGGCCCTGCTGGCGGCGCATTTCGACAACGGCATCTTCAGCCGCGTGGACGACGGGCCCATGCTGGAAAAGCCCATGGATCAGCAGCCCGGCGCCACCAGCGGCGTGCATGCGCTCAAGTACCACAAGAGCATCATCCAGTGGGGCGTGGTCGCCAAGAGGCCGCTGGGCCAGCCCTTCGAGGTCGTGCCCCTGGCGCACGAAACCCCGCATGCCGGCCAGCCGCTGCGCGTGCAGGTGCTGCTGGACGGCAAGCCCGCCGAAGGGATCCGCCTGAGCTGGGGAGAGCAGGGCACGCCGGTCACCACCGCGGCCGATGGCACCGCCACCGTCACGCCGGTGGCAGGCCCTAACCAGCTGACGGCCATCCGCCGCGCGCCAGTGGAGGGCGATGCGCGCTTTACCTCGTTGAGCTACGAGTACCTGCTGGCGTTTCCGGCGCATTGACCGGGGCGCGCGCGGGGTGGTTAGGTGGACGGGTGGGTGGGGTGGCGTGGATGCTGCCGTGGTGATTTAGTGTGTTTTCGGGCTTTTGCGCTAGACCCATCACGTTCTTTTGCTATCAAAAGCGAAGCATTCCACAAGCCTGCGGCCCTGTCGCCACGCGGCGGCCTTCCTGCCTGCCGGCTGCCACGCGGCTCGCGGGCGGGGAGCGCCGGCCAGGCCTGCGCATGCGAGCCGGCGAGGCCGCCCGTGTAGACTGCGCGGTTTTTTCCACCGGTATCCATGGCGCAGCGACCTGATCGCACTCCGTTGACCGGCTCCACGCTCGTCCGCCTGCTGGCGGGGCTCATCGACCCGCAACAGCGGGTGCACGACTCCAGGATGTCGTTCGCCGACGCCCTGAATCAATGGACGGGCTGGACCGAGTCCATCGCTCTCTCCAAGGCCCTCGACCGCCCGCTGGCTGCAGCGCCGCTGCCCGCCGCACCGGGCGACGCGCCAGGCCGCCTGGTCGAGTGCACGGCCGAGTACGACCGCGTGCGCGCGCTGCTGGCGCAGGCCATCGCACGCGAGGTCGACGCGGCCGGCCGCGGGCCGCTCGATGCCGGCATGGGCTTCGCGCCGTTTCGCCACTGCCTGCAATCGCGCCAGCAGGCGATGGAGATCGCCATCGGCCCGCTGCGCGAGCGCGTGCGCGGGGCGCTGGCCGACTGCGGTGGCGAAGCCGCGCGGCTGGCCGCCGTCGACGCGGTGATGGCCGAGGTGCTGGCCGCGCAGGAGCGCCGGCTGCTGGCCACCCTGGCTCCGATGCTGGGCCGCCATTTCGAGCGCCTCTGCGCGGCGGTGCCTGCGGAGGCGGGCCCGTCCGATCCACTGCCGGCGGGGGAAGAAGACGCAGCCGTGGCCGGCACCGCTGAGGCGGACACCCACCGCGACTGGTTCCGCCTCGACCTGCAAGCGCTGCTGCTGGCCGAGCTGGAACTTCGATTGCAACCGGTGCTGGGGCTGCTCGCCGCCCTGCGCCACCATTCCACCCAAGGTGGTTCATGACGCAACACAACGACAACGCTATGCACAATCCATCGGCGCCTTCGGCGGACGCAGGCACCCCCGGCCAGCCGGGCATGGGCGCCACGGCGGCCTTCTCCGCCGCCTTCGCCACCGGGCTCGCGGTGATCGCCTGGGTGGCCGTGGGCTACGGCATCGGCCATGCGCTGGCGTTGGCCATTACCGTGGCCATCGCGTTCTTCTATCTGCTGGGCGCGCGCGAGCTGCAGGGCTACCGGCGCGACACGCGGGCGCTGGCCAAGGCGCTGCAGGCCATGCCGGCCGGTGCCGCCTCCGGGTCGCTGGCCGGCTGGCTGGGCCAGCTGCCTGCCGGCCTGCGCAATGCGGTGCGCCAGCGCGTCGAAGGGGGCAGGGCGGGCCTGCCGGCCCCGGTGCTGGCGCCGTACCTGACCGGCCTGCTGGTGCTGCTGGGCATGGTGGGCACCTTCCTGGGCATGGTCGTCACGCTGCAGGGCACGGGCGCGGCGCTGTCGGGCGCCGACGGGCTGGGCGCCATCCGCGATGCGCTGTCCGCCCCCGTGCGCGGCCTGGGCCTCGCCTTCGGCACCTCGGTTGCCGGCGTCGCTGCATCGGCCATGCTGGGCCTGATGGCAGCGCTCGCCCGCCGCGAGCGGCTGCAGGCTGGCCAGCAGCTGGACGCGCTGCTGCCCACCTCACTGCGCGCCTATACCCCGCTGCACCAGCGCGAAACCTCGCTGCGGCTGCTGGAGCAGCAGGCCGGCCTGATGCCAGCCCTGGTCGAGCGCATCACGGAGGCCATGACGGCCATGGAGCGGGGCCAGGCGGCATGGGCCGAGCGCCTGCAGACCGACCAGGCCCGGTTCTATCGCGAAACCGAAGCCGCCTACACCGGACTGGCCGCCGCAGTGGAACGCACGCTGACGGCCAGCACGGCCGAGAGCGCGCGCCTGGCCGGTGCCGCATTGCAGCCGGCGGTGGAGGCCGCGCTGGCCGGCCTGGGCCGCGAGAGTGCGCAACTGCAGACCGCGCTGGCCGACCAGGTGCGCCGCCAGCTCGATGGCATGGCGGGCCAGTTCACCGCTGCCACCGGCGCCGTCACCGCCCAGTGGACTGACGCCCTGGCCAGCCACCGCCAGACGAATGACGCGACCGCCCAGGCGCTGCGCGACACGCTGGATGGCTTCAGCCAGCGTTTCGAGACCCGCAGCACGGCGCTGGCCGACGACCTGGCGGGTCGTTTGTCGCAACAGTCCGACACCCTGGCCGCCCGGTGGGCCGAAGCGCAGGGCCGCCAGGCCGCCGATGCCACCGAGCAGGCAGCGCGCCACGACCAGGCCCTGCAGGCTGCGGCCGACCAGTGGACTCGCCATGCCGCCACACTGCACGCCAGCGTGCAGGAAGCCCAGGCCCGCCTGCAGACCGAGGCGGCCGAGCGCGACGCGGCGCGGCAACAGGCATGGGACGACGCTTTGCGCGCCATCTCCAGCACCCTGCAGCAGGACTGGCAAGCCGCGCAGGCGGGCGCCACGGCGCAGTGGCGCGGGCTGACCGAACAGTTGGCCACCACGGCGCAGGGCATCGCCGAGCGCAGTGCCGAGCAGGCCGAACACCTGCTGACCCAGATCGAACACCGCGCAGCGCAGGACGAAGCGCGCCAGAAGGCCTGGACGCAGTCGCTGCAGGCCGTGGCCGAAAGCCTGCGCGCCGAGTGGCAGGCCGCCCAGCTGCAATCGACCGGCCAGTGGCACCAGCTGGGCGAGGTGCTGGCCGCCACCGCCGACGGCATCAGCCAGCGCAGCGCCGAGCAGGCGAGCCATCTGCTCACCCAGATCGAACAGCGCGCCGCGCAGGACGAGGCGCGCCAGAGCGCCTGGACGCAGTCGCTGCAGGCCGTGGCCGAAAGCCTGCGCGCCGAGTGGCAGGCCGCCCAGCTGCAATCGACCGGCCAATGGCATCAGCTGGGCGAGGTGCTGGCCGCCACCGCCGACGGCATCAGCCAGCGCAGCGCCGAGCAGGCCACGCATATGCTCACCCAGATCGAACACCGCGCAGCGCAGGACGAAGCGCGCCAGCACGCCTGGACGCAGTCGCTGCAGGCCGTGGCCGAAAGCCTGCGTGCCGAATGGCAGGCCGCTCAGTTGCAATCCACCGGCCAGTGGCATCAGCTGGGCGAGGTGCTGGCCGCCACCGCCGACGGCATCAGCCAGCGCAGCGCCGAGCAGGCGAGCCATTTGCTCACCCAGATCGAACAGCGCGCCGCGCAGGACGAAGCGCGCCAGAGCGCCTGGACGCAGTCGCTGCAGGCCGTGGCCGAAAGCCTGCGCGCCGAATGGCAGGCCGCCCAGTTGCAATCGACCGGCCAGTGGCACCAGCTGGGCGAGGTGCTGGCGACCACCGCCGAAACCGTCGCCACCCGTGCGGCAGAGCAGGCCAGCCACGCGCTGGAACAGATCGACCAGCGTGCGGCACGGGACGAAGCGCGTCAGGCGGCCTGGGCTGAATCGCTGAAGACGCTGTCCGGCACCTTGCGCGGGGAATGGCAGCAGGCGGGCGCCGCCACTGCCGCCCGCTGGGATGAAGCCAGCGCCGCCCTGGCCCGCAGCACGGGCGAGATCACCGAGGCGCTGGACGCGCATGCCCAGCGCACGCTGGGTGAAATCGGCACGCTGGTGCAGACGGCGTCCGAGGCGCCGCGCGCAGCGGCCGAGGTGATCGGCGAGCTGCGCCGCAAGCTGGAGGACGGCATGGCGCGCGACAACGAGATGCTGCAGGAGCGCAGCCGCATCCTGGAAACGCTGTCCACGCTGATGGATACGGTGCAGGCCACCTCCGAGCGCCAGCGCGGCGCCATCGACGCGCTGCTGGACGGCACCACCACGGCCATGCACCAGGCCGGCGACCGCTTCGCCGCCACGCTGGATGCGCAGGCCGGGCGCATGGACGAAGTCGCCGCGCAGCTCACTGGCAGCGCGGTGGAAGTCGCCAGCCTGGGCGAGGCCTTCGGCGCGGCGGTGCAGCACTTCGGCCATGCCAACGAGCAGTTGGTGGCGCAGTTGCAGCGCATCGAGGCGGCCCTCTCCAAGTCGCTGGCACGCAGCGACGAGCAGCTCGACTACTACGTCGCCCAGGCGCGCGAAGTCATCGAGCTGAGCGTGGGCGCGCAAAAGCAGGTGATGGACGGCCTGCAGCAGGTGGCCGCGGTCGCCCGCGCGCCGGCGGTGGCCGAAAGCGCGGGGGCCTGACCCCATGCTGGGCCACGACGAACTGGAAGCCGGCACCAGCCTGGATGCCGACGTGCCCGTGTGGGCCGTTTTCGGCGACCTGATGGCGGGCGCGCTGGGTGCCTTTGCGCTGATCCTGGTGGCGGCGCTGGGCATGCAGATGGACCTGACCGAGCAGCTCAAGACCGAGCAGCGGGAGCGCGAGGCGCAGACCCAGCGCCTGCAGACGCTGGAGCAGGCGCTGGCCGGGCCGCTGGCCGGCGGCCGGGTCACGCTGGTCGATGGACGCATCGGCATCAGCGGCAACGTGCTGTTCGCACTCAATTCCGACGAATTGCAGCCCGAGGGCCGGCAACTGCTGCGCAGCCTTTCCGGCCCGCTGGCCAGCTATCTCGGCGCTCGCAGCGAGATCCTGATGGTCAGCGGTTTCACCGACGACCAGCCGGTGCGCGGCGGCAACCGCTTTGCCGACAACTGGGAGCTGTCGGCGCAGCGGGCGCTGACGGTGACGCGGGCGCTGATCGAGGCCGGGGTGCCGTCCTCGTCGGTGTTCGCAGCGGCCTTTGGCGCCGAGCAGGCCGTGGCACCCAACACCGATGCAGCGGGCAGGGCGCGCAACCGCCGGGTGGAAATGGCGCCGATGCCCCGCTCCGCCCGCAGCGGCGTGGCGGCAGCCTCCGGCACGCATGCCGCCGACCCGGCCCGCTGAATCGCAGGACATGGCCGAGCCCGCAGCTTCCCCGTCATCCGCGCTTCCGGCCCTCCCGGCGCCCACGGAGCTCGCGGTGCTGCTGGCCGAATGGCATGCGCTGGGCGGCCATCGGGCGGAGCCGGTGCGCTTTGCGCTGGTGGAGGCGCTGGCGCGACGTGCCGGCGCGCACGAGGGCGCCGCGCGCCATTGGCTCGACGCGCGGCTCGACACACTGGTGGCCGACCTCCGCCTGCGTCTGGCGGGCCGTGGGGTGCTGCCGGCGGGGCAGGACGGGGCGGCGCCGGATGCGCCGCCCCACGCACCAGCGCCAGCCGCCCGGCCGGCGCCTGCCGCGCCCGCACGGGGCGAATTGGGCCGTCTGGCCGATGCGGTGGCCGGGCATGCGGACATCGCCGACGGCGCAGTCACGCACCGGCTGATGGAGTTCGCCGAACCCGCGCCCGGCCGACGCGCGGCGCCTGGCTCACGCTCGGGCAAGCCCGCTACCCCACGCGGCATCGCGGCGGTGGACGTGCCTGCGGGAACGCTGCCGAGCGCGTCGCTGGGTGGCGGCAACGCCGCGCCGGCCGGCGCGCCGCGGGAGCTGGCTTCGGTGCAGCGGTTTCGGGGCACCTGGTCGCGGCTTTCGGCCGATGAGCGGCTGCGCCAGACCCTCGCGCAGGTGCCGCCCCAGGCCGGCCCGCTCAACGCGCTGCACCTGCTGCACCGCGCATTGGTCGGCATGCAGGCCATTTCGCCGGACTATCTGCAGCACTTCGTTGCGCACGTGGATGCGCTGCTGTGGCTGGAGCAGGTGCATGCGGCGTCGCCGGCAGTGCCGGCCGCGCGTGCCGGAGCGCGCCGCAAACCGGTGGTGCGCAAACGCTGAGCCAGGGGCCTGGACCTGGGCGATTGCCCCAGGTCAGCGGGCGGATCGTTGGGACAGAACCCAGTCGGCCAGCACGGCTGCGTCTGCTGCCGTCACCTGTGGCTGGCGCGGCATGATCACCCGGCCCCACTCGCCAACGCTGCCCTGGCGAATGCGTCCGGCCAGCCGCTCGGCGGCGGTGGCGTCGTCACGGTACCGGTCCGCCACCTGCGTGAACGCAGGTCCCACGAAGTGCCGCACCCCGTCATGGCACCTGAAGCACCCCTTGTCTTTCGCCAGGGCCGCGCCCACCGGCTGCGAGGCTTCGGCCGCCGCAGCGCCGGTGCCTGCCAGCCCCGCGAACGCCGCCAGCGCCGCCAGCGCCAGGGTGGCGATGCCGGTGCGCAGCGGAGGGTGCAGGATGGGCATGGGTTTGCAGGGCACGGATCAGGCAGGGGATGGCGGGCCCGCCCCAGAGACCGCGCGGCATGGGGTCAGGCGGAAGCCGCCCGGTAGCCGGTGGGTTCCCGATTCTGAATGAAAAAAGCATGCAGCGCCCGTGGTGACGGCGCAGCATGCTCTTTTTTTCATAGCGCCAGCTGCCGTGTCCGGGCGGCCGGCACTGGGGTAATTCAGTTGTTCTGCGGGGCCTTGGGCTGCGCCTCGGCCTGCGCACGGGCCTGCTCCGGCGTCTGGGCGCCCTTTTGCTGCGCCGTCTTCTTGGGGGCTTCGCGCTTCATGCGCTCCAGCTCCGCCTGGGCTTCCTTCAGGTTGGCGCGTGCCTTGGTGGCGTCGCCCTTGCCGTCTTTCTCGGCGCTGTCCACCGCCTTCTGCATCTGCGTGACCTTTTTCTCCTGCGTGCTGATGCGGCGTTCCTTCATAGTGCGGGCGCCGGGTTCGGAGCAGCTCACCGCCAGCTCGCCCCGCGCCCGCTCCAGGGACAGCATGCGCGCGTCTTCACCGGCCGACTTGGCCTTCTCCATTTCGCTGGTCAGGCGTTCATGCTGGAAATTGCAGTCTTCCTGGCTGGCGGGCTGTGCATGGGCGAGGGCGGACGCGGCAAGCGCGGCAGTGGCGATCAGGGTGTGTGCGAGCTTCATGGAAAACCTTCTCAAAACGATGGCGCCGAGCATTGCACGACCGTGGCGCGGAGCCCGTCGGACGAGGGCGCATCGGCACGCAAGGGGCGGCAGAACATGGCGCCACTCGGCTTCGAACAGCGGCGAGCGGTGGCGCGTGTCGCATGGGCCGGAGGGGTGTCGATCGATGCGTCGTGTGGCTGTCTGACGCGGTGGGCGTTCGCGCCCTGGCAGGCGTACCACCAGCACGGCCCCGCCGCGGAACGCAAGCCCGCCAGGTCAACCGCTGCGCTGGGGGAGGCCCGGCGCCCGCAACCCGATCAGACCGGGCATGGCAGCACGCATCAGTTCCAGAAAGCTGCGCAGCCGCGCCGGATAGTGGCGCGCAGGCGGATAGACCAGTGACACCGGCAGCGGCACGGCCTGCCAGTCCGGCGCCAGGTGCACCAGCCGGCCCTGCCGCAGATCGTCCTGCACCAGCCACGCGGAGGACACGCACACGCCCAGCCCGGCCAGCGCGGCGCTGCGCATGGCGTAGAGGCTGTCCGTCGCCAGGCGTGGCGCAATGGCAAACCGCAGCGCCTCGCCCGTGGACTGGTGGTGCAGGGCGACTTCGCGCTGGTAGTAGGGGTTGAGCGCCAGCCAGGGCAGGGCCTGCAGCCCGCGCGCATCGGACTGCACGGGATCGCCCAGCGCCTCTGCCACGCCGGGCGCTGCGACCACGATGCGAGGAACCTCGGCGAGCAGGATCGCCACGACGGACGGGTCGTCCACCTCACCCACCTGGATCGCGCAATCGATGCCTTCGGCGATGAAGTCCGGCCTGCGGTCGTGCAGCAGCCACTGCACGGACACCTCCGGATAGCGCCGCAGATAGTCGGCCAGGGGGGCGACCAGCTGTTCCTGCCCGAAGGCATGCGGTGCCACCACCCGCAGGGTGCCACGCGGCACGTCGCGCGCACCTCGCAGGTCGGCCTCCATCGCCTGCCAGTCTTCGAGCAGGGCGCTGGCATGGGCGAAGCACCGTTCGCCATCGGGCGTGAGCTTCATCACATGGGTGGACCGCTGCAGCAGGCGTGCGCCCATGGTCCGCTCCAGCGTCTGCAGCCTGCGGCTGACCGTGGGCTGGGTGGTGCCCAGCTGCACTGCGGCGGCCGACAGGCTGCCGGACTCGACGATGCGCACGAAGGTCTGCAGCAGATCGAGCCGGTCGGCTCCGGAGGGCAGGGAGGTTTTCATGCGCCAAGCGTATAGCAAATCTTCGCGCCGAGCGACTACCACGGTGGGGTCATCTCCACCAGAATCGGTCCCATCCGCTGGAAATCACCCCGGCAACCGCAGGCAAACCCCATGACATCCCCATCTTCTTCCATTCAACCCACGCATGCCACGGCTCCGCCCGCGACGGCGGAGGTGAAGCCCATCGGCACACCCCCTGCTGATGCTGCTGGCGGCCACGGCCGGCCTCGGCGCGGCCTCGATCTATTACAGCCAACCCATGCTCGGCGTGCTCGGCGACGACCTGCGGGCAGCGCCTTCGACGGTGGGCTTGGTGCCCACGCTGACGCAGCTGGGCTACGGGCTCGGGCTGTTGCTGCTGGCGCCGCTGGGGGACCGGTACGACCGGCGCAGCATCATCCTGGCGAAGTCGGCGGCGCTGGTGGCGGCGCTGGTGTGGAGCGGGCTGGCGCCGGGCATCGGCGCGCTGCTGGGCGCCAGCCTGGCGGTCGGGCTGGCCGCGACGCTGGCACAGGACGTGGTGCCCGCAGCCGCCACGCTGGCGCCGCCGGACCGGCGCGGGCGCGTCGTCGGCACGGTCATGACCGGCCTGCTGCTCGGCATTCTGCTGTCGCGGGTGGTGAGCGGATTCGGCGCGCAGGCCTTCGGCTGGCGGGCGGTCTATCTGGGCGCGGCCGGGGCCGTGGCGGTCATGGCGCTCGCCGTGTGGCGCGGCCTGCCGCGCTTCGCTCCGACGACGCAGCTGGGCTGGCCCGCGCTGATGGGCTCGCTCTGGGATTTGTGGCGCCGCCACGGAACGCTGCGCCGGGCCGCGCTGTCGCAGGGGCTGCTGGCGCTGGGCTTCAGCGCCTTCTGGTCCACGCTGGCGGTCATGTTGCACGGTGAATTCCAGCTGGGCACGGCCGCGGCGGGCTCGTTCGGCTTGGCGGGTGCAGCGGGCGCCCTGGCGGCGCCGCTCGCCGGCCGGTTGGCCGACCGGCGCGGCCCGGAGATCGTCACGCGCTGCGGCGCTGCGCTGGCTGCCCTGTCGTTCGCCGCCATGGGCCTGGCCGCCGGGTTGCCGCCAACGACCCAGCTGGCGCTCATCGTCGCGGGCGCCGTGGGGTTCGACTTCGGGGTGCAGGCGGCGCTGGTGGCGCACCAGACCATCGTCTACGGCCTGGAGCCAGCCGCCCGCAGCCGGCTGAACGCCCTGCTGTTCACCGGCATGTTCGCCGGGATGTCGGCCGGCGCCGCACTGGGTGGCCTGGTGCTGTCGCACGCGGGGTGGCGGGGCGTGGTGGCGCTGTCGGGCGCTGCATCCGGCGCGGCGTTGCTGGTCCGGCTGATGCCGCCCCGGGCTTGAGGCTCGCACCGGCGTGCCCACGCTGCCGCCTGGGCGCTGGCCTGGCGATGGCCAGGCGGTGTGCGCTGGTGCGCTCAGCCGGCCGGCCGCAGGGACTTCACGGGTCGCGGCCCCATTCGCCTTTAGACTTTCGGGCTGGCGTGCTTCGACTGGCGCCCTCTCTTCTTGTCTCCCGGCCGCAGCTCTCTGTTCCATGTCCGTTTCCCCCGTCGCCGCATCCGACTTTCCCAGGGCCCCAGGCCGCATGAGTGAAAAGGTGCGCCTGCACGACTGGAGCCGTCACCCCCTGGGCCCTTGCGCCCAGTGGCCGGTGGCGCTGCGTCTCGCGTTGGAGTCGATCCTGGCCAACCATATCGCCAGCTGCATTCTGTGGGGCGACGAAAGCTATTTTTTCTACAACGACGCCTACGGCGTGATCCTGGGCGACAAGCCGGAAGCCCTGGGGCAGCCCACGCGCGAGGTCTGGCGCGAGATCTGGCCATCGATCCTTCCGCTGGTGCAGGCCACGCACGCCGGCAAGTCAACCTACATCGAGGACTGGGAGCTGGAGATCGACCGCTACGGCATGCCCGAGCAGGCGTTCTTCACCTTCTGCTACAGCCCGCTGCGCGACGAGCACGGCAAGGTCGTCGGGGTGTTGGACACGGTGCTGGAGACCACCGGCAAGGTGCGGGTGGAGCGCCGGCTGCGCGAGCAGAACCAGTCGCTGGAGACCCAGGTCGCCGCGCGTACGGCCGACCGCAACCGTCTCTGGCAGAGCTCCGAAGCCGTGTTGATCGTCACGCGCTTCGACGGCGTGATCGTCACGGTCAACCCCGCCTGGACGGCCACCCTGGGTTGGTCGGAAGAGGAGACCGTCGGCCGCCATGTGCTGTCCTTCGCGCACTCCGAAGAGGCCGGCAACGTGCTGGCCGAGCTGGCCAGCCTGCAGGGCGGCGCCACGCGCAGCCAGACCACGCAGCGCTATCGCCACCGCGATGGCAGCGATCGGTGGATCGCCTGGACGGCGGTGCCGGCCGACGGCTTCGTGCAAGGGGTGGGCCGAGACGTGACGCAGGAGCGAGCGCAGACGGCCGCGCTGCACGACGCCGAGGAGCGCCTGCGCCAGAGCCAGAAGATGGAAGCCGTGGGCCAGCTCACCGGCGGCATCGCCCACGATCTGAACAACATGCTGCAGGGCATCGTTTTGCCGCTGCAGCTCATCCGCCAGCGCGTGGCGCAGCAGCGCTACGGCGACATTCCCCGGTATGTGGATGCGGGGCTGTCGTCCGCGCGCCGGGCCGGCTCGCTCACCCAGCGGCTGCTCGCGTTCTCGCGCCGCCAGCCGCTGGACTCCCGAGCCGTCGACCTGGGCGAATCGCTGCACAGCCTGGAGGCGGTGCTGCGCACCACCTGCGGCGAAAACATCGGCCTGTCCATGGACGTGGCCCCGGCGTGCTGGCGCGCGCTGACCGATGCGCACCAGTTCGAGAGCGCCGTCCTGAACCTGGCCATCAATGCCCGTGACGCCATGCCCCAGGGCGGCGAGCTGCGCATTTCCGTGCGCAACTGTTCGCTGGGTGTCGAGCAGGCGAGCCTGCACCAGGGCCTGGAGCCGGGCGACTATGTCTGCGTAACCGTGGCCGACACCGGCACGGGCATGCCGCGCGACGTGATCGAGCGGGCGTTCGATCCGTTCTTCACCACCAAGCCCATCGGGCAGGGCACCGGCCTCGGCCTGTCGATGATCTACGGCTACATGCGCCAGACGGGCGGGCTGGCCGTGATCGAAAGCCAGGTGGGCGAGGGCACCCAGGTGCATCTCTACTTCGTGCGCACGGAGGCGTCCGGCGAGCCGCGGCCGTCCGAATTCCTCGACAGCCAGCCTGCCGACAAGCGCCCCGACTCCACCCTGGTGGTGGAAGACGACGAAACCGTGCGGTCGCTGGCGGTCGAACTGCTGCGCGACATGGGCTTCCAGGTCATGCAGGCGGCGAGCGGCACCGAGGCCATGGCCCTGCTTTCCGGCGCGCTGCATTTCGATCTGCTGCTGTCCGATGTCGGGCTGCCGGGCCCCAACGGCCGGCAGGTGGCGGACTTTGCCCGCGAGAAGCTGCCGAACATCCGCGTGATCCTGATGACGGGCTACGCGGAACAGGCCGCCATGAACCCGAACTTCCTGGGCGCGCAGATGGAACTGCTGGTCAAGCCGTTCGACGCCCAGGCACTGGTGTCCAAGGTGCGGGCGGTGATGGGCACCATGCCGCCCGCGCAGAGTGCGCGGGCGCCGGCCGAGCAGGACACCATTCCGGGCGGGCTGTACCCGCTGTCCTGACTGCAGGCCCGGGCGGGCCGGCGCCCGGGAAGCCCTGTTCGGTCGGCGCCTGACGAAGCCGGTGCGCGGCGCGGCGCAGCGGGTGCCGCCAGCCCGGCAGAACCTGGTGCCGGGCCTCGCCAGCGCCGCCGCACCATCGCGTTTCACGCCATTCCAGCCCGCAGCGCCGGTGGCTGCGGCCCATGTAGCTATAATAAGAATAGCATTCGAGTCCGCCGTGTGAAGGCGCCCGGCCTTCTGTGGGGCCGGTCCGGCACGCCGCACATGACGCCGCACATAACGCCGGCTTCTATCCAACCAACTATTGGGTCGTTGCCGCATCTCCGCCGGGCTCGTACATTCCACCCCTTTTGTCTGCGGCAGCCGGCGTCGGCATCGCCATCGCCCCATGCGTCCCGCAGCGTCCTGATTTTTCCCATCACATGATCGATTTACGGGGTATCACCCAGATTTACCAGGGCCCACAAGGCCCCGTGGAGGCGTTGCGCGGCATCGACCTGCACATCGAGTCGGGCGAAGTGTTCGGCATCATCGGCAAGAGCGGCGCGGGCAAGAGCTCGCTTGTGCGCGTGATCAACCTGCTCAACCGGCCCACCACGGGCCAGGTGATCGTCGGCGGGCGCGACCTGGTGCAGATGAACGACGCCCAACTGCGCGAGGCGCGCCGGGGCATCGGCATGGTGTTCCAGCACTTCAACCTGCTGTCCTCGCGCACCGTCTTCGACAACGCCGCGTTGCCGCTGGAGCTGGCCGGCATGGACCGTGCCGCCATCCGTGAGCGGGTCAACCCGCTGCTCGAACTGGTGGGCCTGTCGCACCTGGCGGACCGCTACCCCGCGCAGATCAGCGGCGGGCAGAAGCAGCGCGTGGGCATCGCCCGGGCGCTGGCCAGCCGGCCGAAGGTGCTGCTGTCGGACGAAGCCACGTCGGCGCTGGACCCGGAGACCACGCGCTCCATCCTGGCGCTGCTGCGGCAGGTCAACCGCGAGCTGGGCCTGACGGTGGTGCTCATCACCCACCAGATGCAGGTCATCAAGCAGGTGGCCGACCGTGTGGCGGTGATCGACGCCGGCCGCATCGTCGAGCAGGGGCCGGTGCTGCAGGTGTTCACGCGCCCGCAGCAGGCCATCACCAAGAGCCTGATCGACGAAATCCTGCCGCAGGAGCTGCCCGCCAGCGTGCTGGACCACGTGCGCCAGCTGGCCGCGCAGCTGCCCGCGCACGAAACCGGCGAGCTGCTGCGCCTGTCCTACTCGGGCGAGCGCGCCTATCAGCCCATCCTTTCGCGGCTGATCCGCGAGCACGGGCTGGACCTGTCCATCCTGCATGGCCAGATCGACGAGATCCAGAGCCAGACCTTCGGCTCGCTCGCGGTCTATGTGAGCGGGGAGGGACCGCGCCTGTCGGCGGCCGTGGCGCAGCTGCGCGCCGAGGGTGTGGTGGTGGATGAAGTCAAGGTGTCCGCCATTGCGGGCGCCGACGGCGTGGAGGCTTGAACGCGATGTTCGAAAACTTTTCTGAAATGATGCTGGAGCTGTTCGTCACCTCGCTCTGGGAGACGCTCATCATGGTCGGCATCTCCGGCCTGGCCGGCGCACTGATCGGCATTCCGCTCGGCGTCTTCCTGCGGCTGACCGACCAGGGCGGCGTGCTGGAAAACGGTGCCGTGAACAAGACGGTGGGCTGGATCGTGAACGCGGTGCGCTCGACGCCGTTCATCATCCTGCTGGTGGCGATCATTCCGTTCACGCGCTTCATCACCGGCTCGTCCATCGGCACCGCCGCCGCCGTCGTGCCCCTGACCATCGCCGCCGCGCCCTTCGTCGCGCGGCTGGTCGAAGCCTCCTTGCGCGAGGTGGACAACGGCCTGATCGAGGCCGCGCAGGCCATGGGCGCCACCACCGGCCAGATCGTCTGGAAGGTGCTGCTGCCCGAGGCGCTGCCCGGCATCGTCGCCGGCCTCACCATCACCTTCGTCAGCCTGACCGGCTACTCGGCCATGGCCGGCGCCATCGGCGGCGGTGGCCTGGGCGACCTGGGCATCCGCTACGGCTACCAGCGCTTCCTGCCCGACATCATGCTGGCCGTGGTCGTGGTGCTGATCTTCTTCGTGCAGGCCGTGCAAAGCCTGGGCGACTGGGCGGTGCGGCGACTCAGCCACCGCTGACCAGGCTGCCAGCGCAGCCGGGCGGCTGGGGCCGCCCGGTGGCGCGCTTCCGGCTCGCCGCCGACTACGGCTGATCACAGTCGGAATAACACACGACTTCGATAGGCGACCCTGGACTGAGGTCCCATTCGTAGACCAGTTGCACGCGATCCCTATCGATATTCAGCGTTTCCAACCAGGTTTCCAACGTCTCCGCGTATCTTGAGGTGGTTGCGACCAAGACTCGATTGTCCCGTTCGTCCGCGTGCACGCCCATGACGCTGCGCAACTGGGCTTTTTGGGCTTCGGCTGAGATGGTGGCTTTCAGACGCTGGAGGCGCTGGGCTGCGTCCTGCACACCAGATTCCGTGGCTCGACCCTCTGAAAATCGCGCCAACCCGTTGTCCGCCGTTTCCCTGAGACGGGGGGTGGGCATGGTTCGGTTTTCGCGCACAGAAAAAGATTCGCTGTAGGAAGGTAGGGCGAAGTGAGGGAAGAAATACCTCTTTGGCTTCGCCGCGCTTCCAGCTTCCTGGTATGAATCCGAGGGCTTGGAAGTGCCGCTTTCGCTGGCGGGCGCAAGCGTCGGCATCGCCCCAGCAGCGATTGCCACCCCACAGAAAAACATGCGACCTAGAAAAACGGGTGTGCCTGTAAAAATCTGCTGCGGCGCCTTCGAAACCATCAAAACTATCTTCATATTCCCTCCCGTCTTTTTTTGACGTCACACTTTATTTCGCTGACCGGTTTGCGCGGCCAGATCTTAGATTCGTTGACTTTTGAAATATCGGGCGGGTTCAGAGGGGAAGTTCACCACCTGCCCACCGGCCATCCTCAGAGGGCAGCAGACCCGCAGGCTTTCCCGAGCCCACCGGGAAGGCCACCTGCAGCCCGCAGACCGGGGCAGCAAGGCCCGGCCGGAAAGGCAGCTCCACAGCACGTGGCTCGCTGCTGCAACGAAATTCAACCCCTGCGAGGGCATGGCCGGGCCGGCCATAGGCGTTCTCAGGAAACAGATCGACGCAGCGGAAGATGCCGGCTGCCCTCCGAGCCCGCCGCTTCGTGTGGATTGAAGGGATATCGCAGCACTGCACCGCGCGCATAGGGAGCAAACCCTAGAATCGCCGCAACAATTGTTTACAAGGCGATTCCATGCGGTTTTCCGAGTTGACGGTGGCGAAGCGGCTCTACCTCGGGTTCGGGGTGATTCTGGCAGTGCTGGTGGTGGTGACGGGCGTGGCCCTCACCAAGGTGCAGTGGGTGAACGACGCGCTGCGCGCGAACAGCGAGGAGCATGTGCTGGTCCAGCGCTATGCCATCAACTTCCGCGGCTCCGCGCACGACCGGTCCATTGCAGTGCGCGACGTGGTGCTGAGCGCCACTGCGGCCGAGCGGCAGCGCGAGGTGGACACCATCGCATCGCTGGCCGGGTTCTATGCGCAGTCGGCCGGCCCCCTCGAAACGTTGATCGCCCGGCCCGGCGCTGCGCCGGAACTCGCGCGGCTTTACGCCGATATCCGCCAGATCGAAGCGCAGGCCGTGAACACCACGCGGGTGATCGTCGCCCGGGCCGAGGCAGGCGATATGGCCGCTGCGCGAGAGGCGCTGTGGACGCAGGCCAAGCCGCAGTATGTGCAGTGGCTGGCGGCCATCAACCGGCTCATCGATTTCGAGGAAGCCCGCATCCAGGCCGAGAACCAGACCGCGCTGCGCCACGCCGGCGGCTTCCTATTCGTGATGCTGACGGCATTGCTGGTGGCGCTGCTGCTGAGTGTGGCGGTGGCCTGGTGGGTGTCGCGCAGCATCGTGCATCAGTTGGGTGCCGAGCCGCAGGCGCTGGCCGAGGTGGCCAGCCAGGTCGCGTCGGGCGATCTGAGCCCGGTCCGGGTGGCGGGCGATGGGCGCCTGCGGCAAGGCAGCGTGATGGCGTCGCTGGCTGCGATGCAGGCCAGCCTGGCGACGGTGGTGGACAAGGTGCGCGTGGCCTCCCAGGCCATGGCATCCGATTCGCTGGAAATCGCCAACGGCAACAGCGGGCTGCTGCAACGCACCGAGGAGCAGGCTGCCAGCCTGCAGCAGACGGCGGCTTCGATGGAGCAGATGACCGCGACCGTGAAGCACAACGCCGACTCCGCACGCCAGGCGACGCAGCTGGCCGCGTCGGCCAGCGCCACCGCGGCGAAGGGGGGCACGGCGGTCGGGCAGGTCGTGGCGACGATGGACGGCATCACGGCCAGCTCCCGGCAGATCGCGGACATCATCGGCGTGATCGACGGCATTGCGTTCCAGACCAACATCTTGGCGCTCAATGCCGCCGTGGAAGCCGCCCGCGCGGGCGAGCAGGGCCGTGGCTTCGCCGTGGTGGCGGCGGAGGTGCGCAGCCTGGCGCAGCGCAGCGCCGCTGCAGCCAAGGAGATCAAGGCGCTGATCGACAGCAGCGTGGGCAAGGTGGAAGAGGGCTCGCGGCTGGTGGGCGCCGCGGGCGCCACCATGAACGACATCGTCACGCAGGTGCAGCGCGTGGCCGATCTGATCTCGGAGATCAGCGCCGCGACCATCGAGCAGACGAGCGGTATCGCCCAGGTCAGCGATGCGGTGACGCAGCTGGACCGCGCCACCCAACAGAACGCTTCGCTGGTGGAGCAGAGCGCCGGTGCCGCGGACGGCCTCAAGAACCAGGCGGCCCACCTGGCCCAGGTGGTGAGCGTGTTCAAGCTCGCGCATGTCTGAGACCCCGCTGCCCTGCCGCAGGTGCGGCTGCTGGGCCCGCTCGATATACCCGATTGGTTGTAACGACATGAACAACCATTCGTTCCGGTGAGGGCCGCAAACCCCTACGATCACCACACAGTCATCCATAAAGGTTTTTTCGTGAACAAGCGCTTCCTGCTCCGTGCCACCCTCGCTCTCTCCGTTGCCGCCAGCCTGGCTGCCCCCGCCCTGGCGCAAGACAAGCCGATCAAGATCGGCGTGACGGCGGGCCCGCACGCCCAGATCCTCGAGAACGTGAAGAAGACGGCCGAAAAAGACGGCCTGAAGATCCAGATCGTCGAGTTCAGCGACTACGTGCAGCCCAATGCAGCCCTGGCCGCCGGCGACCTGGACGCCAACAGCTACCAGCACAAGCCGTATCTCGACGGGCAGGTCAAGGACCGGGGCTACAAGCTGGTGTCGGTCGGCTACACCGTCAACTTCCCCATCGGCCTCTACTCGAAGAAGGTCAAGAAGCTGGAAGACCTCAAGGAAGGCGCCCGCTTCGGCATTCCCAACGACCCGACCAACGGTGGCCGCGTGCTGCTGGTGCTGCAGGACAAGGGCCTCATCAAGCTCAAAGAGGGCGCGGGCCTGAAGGCGACGCCGCTCGACGTGACGAGCAACCCCAAGAAGCTGCGCTTCGTGGAACTGGATGCCGCGCAGCTGGCCCGTTCGCTCGACGACCTGGATGCCGCTGCCGTCAACACCAACTTCGCGCTGTCGGCCGGGCTGAACCCGGGCAAGGACGCCATCGCGCAGGAAAGCGCCAAGAGCCCCTACGTCAACATCATCGCCGTGCGCGAGTCCGACAAGGACAAGCCCTGGGTCGCCAAGCTGGTGAAGGCCTACCAGTCGGAAGACACCCGCCAGTTCATCCAGACGGAGTTCAAGGGCGCCGTGCTGGCCGGCTGGTAAGCGGCACCCTGGCTGACCCATCGGCCACCCCGGCGCGCGCATACTGCTGCGAGCCCGGCAGCATCCACAAGGCCTGCGCCCACCGCAGGCCTTTTTGTTTGTGTATTTGTTTGTTTGTTTGCGGGCAACGGCCGCCAAGAGGCGTTGCCGCCAGACCGTGCCATCCGACACAAGGAACCGTTTCATGGCCCATTTCGAGATCGATCAGCTGGTGCAGTCGCTGCACGCGGTACGCCGCGAATGGCGCGAGTCGCAGAACCGCTCGCAGGAGCCGGGGGGCCGCGAGCTGCCGTCGCGCGACGCGGTGGCCGAGGCGCTGGAGCAGCTCAAGGGCGCGCTCTTTCCGATGCGGCTGGGCCCGCACGATCTGCGCCAGGAAAGCGAAGACCTCTACGTCGGCCACACGCTCGATCTGGCGCTGCACACGTTGATGGCCCAGGCGCAGCTGGAGCTGCGCACCAGCGCGCGCCAGCTCCACCTGCCGACCGACGTGGACATTCCGGCTCAGGCACAGCAGGCGATCCAGGCGTTCGCCCGGTCGCTGCCCGAGATCCGCCGCCTGCTCGACAGCGACGTGCTCGCCGCGTACCGGGGCGACCCGGCCGCCCGCAGCGTGGACGAGGTACTGCTGTGCTACCCGGGCGTGCTCGCCATGATCCACCACCGCATCGCGCACCAGCTCTACGGGCTGGGCCTGCCGCTGCTGGCCCGCATCGCGGCCGAGCTGGCCCATGGCCAGACCGGCATCGACATCCATCCGGGCGCGCGGATCGGCGCCGGCTTCTTCATCGACCACGGCACGGGCGTCGTCATCGGCGAGACGGCGGTGATCGGGGAGCGGGTGCGCGTCTACCAGGCCGTCACGCTCGGCGCCAAGCGCTTTCCGACCGATGCCGAAGGCCATCTGCAGAAGGGACTGCCGCGCCACCCGGTGGTGGAAGACGATGTGGTGATCTATGCCGGCGCCACGGTGCTGGGCCGCGTCACGCTGGGCCGCGGGGCCGTGATCGGCGGCAACGTCTGGCTGACGCACGACGTGCCGGCGGGCGGCCATGTCTCGCAGGCGGTGTCGCGCGGAGGCAGCGACGCGGGCAGCGCTGCGGAACTGGGCACCGAAGCCGCGCGGTGAGCCGCACCGCTAGCGGGCTGCGGGCCGGACGGCTGCCGTCTGGGGTGCGGCAGCGCCTGCCACCGCTCGTCGAACGGCCGCCGTGCCCAGGCCATGAAAACGATGGAGCGCCAGCCGGCGCCCTGTGGCGTGGCGCGGCCGTTGCCGGCGCACGGGGCCTGCGCCTGGGTGAGCTGGCCACCGCCCGCCCAGAGCCTCCATGCGAGTGAAGCCAGGCGCTGACGCCTGTGCCCACCCGGCAGTCAGGCCAGGTTGGCGCTGTCCCGGCTGATGCCGCCGGTCTGGCTGAAGCCGCCGTCGACATACATGATCTCGGCGGTCACGCCGCTCGCCAGGTCCGACAGCAGGAAGGCGGCGGCATTGCCCACGTCGTCGATGGTGACGTTGCGGCGCAGGGGGGAAGCGTCTGCCACGGTACCCAGCAGCTTGCCGAAATCCTTGATGCCGCTGGCAGCCAGCGTCTTGATCGGGCCGGCGCTGATGCCGTTGGCGCGCATGCCCTTGGGGCCCAGCGATTCGGCCAGATACCGCACGCTGGCTTCCAGGCTGGCCTTGGCCAGGCCCATGGTGTTGTAGTTGGGCACCGCACGCAGCGCGCCCAGGTAGCTCAGCGTCAGCACGGCGGCCTTCTCGTTCAGGTAGGGCAGGGCGGCCTTGGCCATCGCGGGGAAGCTGTAGGCGCTGATGTCGTGCGCGATGCGGAACGATTCGCGCGACAGGCCTTCGAGGAAGTCGCCTGCGATGGCCTCACGCGGCGCGAAGCCGATGCTGTGCACGAAACCGTCGAACTTCGGCCAGGTCTGGGACAGGTCGGCGAACATGCGCTCGATCTGCTCGTCGCTGCCCACGTCGCAGTCGAAGATCAGCTGGGAATCGAACTCGGCCGCGAAGTCGGTGATGCGGTCCTTGAAGCGCTCGCCCACGTAGCTGAAGGCCAGCTCGGCGCCCTGCGCATGGCAGGCCTTGGCGATGCCGTAGGCGATGGAACGGTTGGACAAAACGCCCGTGATGAGCAGCTTCTTGCCGGTCAGAAAACCCATTTGTAATTCTCTCCAAGGGAAATGCGAGGGAAGGGTGGCCGGGCGCGCCGGCGGGAAATGTGTCCCGACAGCGCTGGCCCGGCGCCGCCGTGGTGCAGAATTGTCGCATGCGGTTCCTGGCGATCTGTCTGCTCTTCGGAAGCTCTCTCTGCGCCCTGCCGGCATGGGCCGCGCATGGCTACGCTCTGTGGGACGATCTCAAGTACCCGGCGGGCTTCGCCCACTTCGACTATGTGAACCCCGACGCCCCCAAGGGCGGCGAGTTGAGGCTGGTGAGCAACCTGCGCTACTCCACCTTCGACAAGTACAACCCGTTCACCATCAAGGGCTCGCCGCCGGCGTATCTCTCCTCCTTGTTGTTCGACACCCTGCTGACGGGGTCGATGGACGAAACGGCTTCCGGCTACGGCCTGCTGGCCGAAGACGTCGAGGTGCCGCCCGACCACCGCAGCGCCACCTTCCGCCTGCGCAGCGAGGCGCGCTTCCACGACGGCAGCCCGGTGGAGGCGGCGGACGTGAAGCACACCTACGACGCGCTCACCGGCCCTCACGCCTCGCCGGGCTACGCCACGCTGCTGCAGGACGTGGAGGGGGTGGACGTGCTGGATCGCCGCACGGTGCGCTTTCGCTTCAAGCAGTCCAACCGCGAGCTGCCGCTCACCGTGGGGAGCCTGCCCATCTTCAGCCGGGCCTGGGGGCGGCAGGCGGATGGCAAGACGAAGCGCTTCGACGAGATCGTGACCGACACGCCCATCGGCAGCGGACCCTACCGCATCGGGCCGGTCGATTTCGGGCGCGACATCACCTACCAGCGCGACCCCAACTACTGGGCGCGCAATCTGAACGTGAGCCGGGGCGAATACAACTTCGACCGCATCACCGTGAAGATCTACCGCGACAACACCGCCCGGCTGGAGGCCATGAAGGCGGGCGAGTTCGATTTCATGACCGTGTATTCGGCCGGCGACTGGGCGCGCCGCATCGACGGCAAGCTGTTCCGGCAGGGCGTGCTGGTCAAGAAGGAATTCAAGCACCAGCTGCCGGCGGGGTTTCAAAGCTACGTGCTGAACACGCGCCGGCCGCTGCTCAAGGATGTGCGCGTGCGCGAGGCGCTGGGCCTGGCGATCGACTACGACTGGATGAACCGCCAGATGTTCTACGGCGGCTACCCGCGCGTGACCGACCTCTTCGGCAACACCGACTGCCAGGCGCAGGGCACGCCCGGCCCCGAAGAACTGGCGCTGCTGGAGCCCTGGCGCGGCAAGGTACCCGACACCGTGTTCGGCCCCATGTACCAGCCGCCCGCCACCGAAGGCGAAGGACATTCGCTGCGGGACAATCTGCGCCGAGCCCGCCAACTGCTGGCCGACGCCGGCTGGACCTACCGCGACGGTGCCTTGCGCAATGCCCAGGGCGAGCCCATGGTGCTCGAATACGTGGACAGCAAGGAAGCCGGCGCGCGCACCGTCACGCCCTGGATCCGCAATCTGGAGAAGCTGGGCATCACGCTGCGCTTTTCATCGGTGGACTTCGCGCTCTACCTGCAACGCATGGACAAGTTCGATTTCGACATCATCACGCTGAACTATTCCGGCACCTACAACCCCGGCCAGGAAATGCAGGAGCTGTTCGGCAGCCAGCGGGCCGATGTGGAAGGCGGCAGCAACCATGCGGGCGTGAAGAGCCCGGCGGTGGATGCGCTCGTCAAGGCCCTGACCCGCGCCCGGTCGAAGGACGAGCTGGTGCCCGCATGCCGTGCGCTCGACCGGGTCATCATGCACAGCCACTACCTGATCCCGCAGTGGTTCCTGTCGTCGCACCGCGCGGTCTACAACCAGCAGCGGCTGGACTACCGCGAGCCGATGCCCCCTTACGCCAAGGCCGAGGAGTGGGCCATGTCCACTTGGTGGAGCCGGAAGCCTTGACATGCTTGCCTACATCGCCAAACGCATTCTGTTGATGCTGCCCACCCTGCTGGGCGTGCTGCTGCTGACCTTCGTGGTGATCCAGTTCGTGCCCGGCGGCCCGGTGGAGCAATACCTGGCCGAAGCGCGCACGGCCGCAGGCAAGGGCGGCGGGCTGGAGTCGGGCGGCATGAGCTACCGGGGCGACCAGGGAGTGGACCCGAAGCGGCTGGAGCAGATCAAGGCGCTCTACGGTTTCGACAAGCCTGCGCCCGAGCGGTTCTGGCAGATGCTGGGCCAGTTCGCCCGCTTCGATCTGGGCCGCAGCTTCTTCCAGAACAAGAGCGTGTGGGAGCTGGTGAAGGAAAAGCTGCCCGTGTCCATCAGCCTGGGCCTCTGGACGTTCTTCATCAGCTATCTGGTGGCCGTGCCGCTGGGCGTGGCCAAGGCGGTGCGGGCGGGTTCGCGCTTCGATCTGGTGACCACGCTCATCATTCTGGTGGGCTACGCCATTCCCGGGTTCGTGCTGGGTGTGGCGCTGCTTGTCATCTTCGGCGGGCAGCTGCAGTGGTTTCCGCTGCGCGGGCTGGTCTCGTCCAATTGGGACCAGCTGAGCTGGGGGGCGCGCATCGCCGACTACCTCTGGCACATCACGCTGCCGGTGACGGCCATGGTGGCGGGCAGCTTCGCCGTGACGGCCATGCTGACCAAGAACGCCTTCCTGGAAGAGATCCGCAAGCAATACGTGCTGACGGCGCAGGCCAAGGGCCTGTCGGAACGGCAGGTGCTGTGGAAGCACGTCTTTCGCAACGCGCTGATCCCCATCGTCACCGGGTTTCCGGCCGCCTTCATCGGCGCGTTCTTCACCGGCTCGCTGCTGATCGAGACGCTGTTCTCGCTCGACGGCCTGGGCCTGCTCAGCTATGAGAGCGTGATCCGCCGCGACTACCCCGTGGTGCTGGGCACGCTCTACCTCTTCACGCTGATCGGGCTGGTCACCAAGCTCATCAGCGACCTGTGCTACGTGTGGGTGGACCCGCGCGTGAAGTTCGACTGACCCGACCCCATGAACGCGACGATGCCGCCGCCGTCCCCCGTCCCCGCCGCGTCCCTCGCAGCGCCAGCGCCCGCACCCTCGCTGTCGCCCTCGCGGCGCGCCTGGCTGCGCTTCAAGCGCAACCGGCTGGGCTTCTGGAGCCTCATCGTTTTCTGCGTGCTGGTCGCCATCAGCCTGGGTGCTGAACTGGTCAGCAACGACCGGCCGCTCATCGTGCGCTACGAGGGGCAGACCTACTTTCCGCTGTTCAAGACCTATCCGGAAACGACCTTCGGCGGCGATTTCGACACGCCGACCGACTACCTCGACCCGTTCATCCGGGACCGGTTGCGGGCCGGCGGCAACTGGGCGCTCTACACCCTGAACCCCTACGGCCCGAACACCGTCAACTACTTCGCCAAGTCGCCCAACCCCTCCGCCCCCACGGCCGAGAACTGGCTGGGCACCGACGACCGGGGCCGCGACATGGTGGCGCAGCTGCTCTACGGCTTTCGCGTGAGCGTGCTGTTCGGCCTGGCGCTGACCTTCACCGGCACGTTGCTCGGGCTGCTCACGGGCGCCATCCAGGGCTTCTTCGGCGGCAGGACCGACCTGGCCTTCCAGCGCTTCATCGAGATCTGGGGCTCGATGCCCGAGCTCTACCTGCTCATCATCTTCAGCGCGCTGTTCTCGCCCAGCCTGTCGCTGCTGCTCATCCTGCTGAGCCTCTTCGGCTGGATGGGCCTGTCGGACTACGTGCGGGCCGAATTCCTGCGCAACCGCCAGCTCGACTACGTCAAGGCCGCCCGCGCGCTGGGCGTGCCCAACCGGCAGATCATCTGGCGGCACATCCTGCCCAACAGCCTGACGCCGGTGGTTACCTTCCTGCCGTTTCGCATGAGCGCGGCCATCCTGTCGCTCACCTCGCTCGACTTCCTGGGCCTGGGCGTTCCAGCGGGCACGCCCAGCCTGGGCGAGCTGCTGAGCCAGGGCAAGAACAACATCGACGCGTGGTGGATATCGCTCAGCACCTTCGGCGTGCTGGTCGGCACGCTGCTGCTGCTCACCTTCATGGGCGATGCGCTGCGCGATGCCCTCGACCCCCGCAAGGCCGACCGATGAGCGACCCGAACATGCCGTCATTTGCAGCCAGCGCCCACGCGGAACCCCTGCTGCGCGTGCAGGACCTGCGCGTGCGCTTCGGCCCCAAGGAGGTCGTGCATGGCGTGAGCTTCCACATCGACGCCGGCGAAAAGCTGGCGCTGGTGGGCGAATCGGGCTCGGGCAAGACCATCACCGCGCTGTCGCTGCTGCGGCTGGCGGGCGAGGCCGAGGTCAGCGGCCAAGCCTTCATGGGCGGGCGCGACCTGCTGGCACTGACGGAGCGCGAACTGCGGGGCGTCCGTGGCGGCGACATCGCCATGGTGTTCCAGGAGCCCATGACGGCGCTGAACCCGCTCATGGCCGTGGGCGACCAGGTGGCCGAGGTCTTGGAGCTGAAACAGGCGCTGACCCGTGCCCAAGCGGCGCAGGCAGCGATCGAGCTGATCGCGAGCACCGGCATTCCCGACCCGGCGCGGCGCGCGCGTTCCTTTCCGCACCAGCTCTCGGGCGGGCAGCGCCAGCGCGCCATGATCGCCATGGCGCTGGCCAGCCGGCCGCGCCTCTTGCTGGCCGACGAGCCCACCACGGCGCTGGACGTGACGCTGCGCGGCCAGATCCTCGATCTGCTGTCCGACCTGCAGCGGCAGACCGGCATGGCGGTGCTGCTGATCACGCACGACCTGAACCTCGTGCGCCGGTTCGCCGACCGAGTGGCCGTGATGGAGCAGGGCGTGCTGGTGGAGGAGGGCGCCGTGGCCGAGGTGTTCTCCGCGCCGCGCCACCCCTACACCCAGCGCCTGATCGGCAGCGTGCCGGTGCGCGACGTGGACGAATCCCCCGTGCCTGCGGACGCGGTACCCGCTGCCGAGGCGCAGGCCCTGCGCGTGGCCTACGCCACGCCGCTGCCCGGCTTGCGCGGCTGGTTCCGGCGCGGCGAGTTCGTGGCCGTCGAGGGCGCCGATTTCAGCCTCGCCCCCGGGCGCACCCTGGGCGTGGTGGGCGAATCGGGCTCGGGCAAGTCCACGCTGGCGCAGGCCCTGCTGGGCCTCTTGCCGCACCAGGGGCACCTGACTATCGGGGGCCAAGG
Organism: Acidovorax sp. Leaf160; assembly: GCF_001424265.1. Classification (GTDB taxonomy): domain Bacteria; phylum Pseudomonadota; class Gammaproteobacteria; order Burkholderiales; family Burkholderiaceae_C; genus Paracidovorax. Next base: position 639,054 of record NZ_LMOV01000012.1, on the reverse strand, counting down.
CTGGCAGCTGCCCGCGCAGCGCAACACGCCGGCCAACCAGGCGCTGCGCCGCCGCCTGCAGGTGGTGTTCCAAGACCCGTTTTCTTCGCTCTCGCCGCGCCTCACGGTGGAGGAGATCGTGGGCGAAGGGCTGCAGGTGCACGAACCCGGACTGCCGCTGCCCGTGCGCCGCGCCCGCGTGCAGGCCGCACTGGCCGACGTGGGACTGAGCGAGGCGCAGTTCCCCGGACTGCCGGCGCGCTATCCGCATGAGTTCTCCGGCGGCCAGCGCCAGCGCCTGGCCATCGCCCGCGCGCTCATCGTGCAGCCGCAGCTGCTGGTGCTGGACGAGCCCACCAGCGCGCTCGACGTCACCATCCAGCAGCAGGTGCTGGCGCTGCTGCAGCGGCTGCAGAAGGAGCGGGGGCTTTCCTACCTGCTCATCACGCACGACGTGGCCGTGATCCGCGCCATGGCGCATGAGGTGATGGTGATGCAGGAAGGCCGGGTGCTGGAAGCCGGCCCCGTCGCGCAGGTGCTGGATGCACCGCAGCACCCCTACACGCGCAAGCTCGTCACCGCGGCAGCGCTGGAGCCGGCGCCAGCGCCCGCCTGAAAAAGGCTCAGGCGTAGGTATCGACGTTGGCGCCCAGGCCCTGGGCGGCTGCGGCCTTGGGGCTGGCGGCCAGGCCATCCCTGCCCGCTGCGGCACCCGTGTCGCTGGCACCGGCGTTCTGTGCCTGGCGTTCGATCTGTTCCTGTTGCTGCTGGCGCTGCACGGCCGCGATCTGCGCCTGCACCGCCTGGATCTGCGCCTGCAGCAGGCGCGTCTTCTGCTCGCGGGCCTTGGCCTCCATGGCGGTGTCGCTGCTGGTCTGCTTGAGCTCTTCCGTCAGGTCGCGCAGCTGTTTTTGCAGTGCGGCCGTGTCGCTGGAGCCGCCGGAGGCTCCGCCCTGGGACGCCGGCGCGACGGCCGCGGTGGAGGAAGTGCGGGATATTTGCATGCCGGCATTATCGGCCTCCGCCCTGGCGACTGAAGTCCGAATTGAGTCCTGTACCCCATGCCGCCAGCTGGCAAGATCCGCCATCGCCTGCCCGAATAGTCCCCCAAGGAGCCCCATGCCTTCCGAGAAAGATGCCCTGTTCCCCGGCTTTGCCGCGCACGACCTCACGGTCGCCCCTGGCGTTCAGATCCATGCCATCGTAGGCGGCAGCGGTCCGGCCCTGCTGGTGCTGCACGGCCACCCGCAGACGCACGCCATCTGGCACAAGGTGGCGCCCACGCTGGCGCGCCACTTCACGCTGGTGCTGGCCGACCTGCGCGGCTATGGCGATTCCTCCAAGCCCCCAGGCGAGGCCGACCACGCCAACTACAGCAAGCGCACCATGGCCGCCGACATGCTGGCCGTGATGCGCGCGCTGGGCCACGAGCGCTTCAGCGTGCTGGCGCACGACCGGGGCGCCCGCGTGGCCCACCGCCTGGCGGCCGACCATCCGCAGGCAGTGCGCCGCCTGGCGCTGCTGGACATCGCGCCCACGCTTGCCATGTACGAGCAGACCGACGAGCGCTTCGCCCGCGCCTACTGGCACTGGTTCTTCCTGATCCAGCGCCAGCCGCTGCCCGAGCGGCTGCTCGAAGCCGACCCGGCCGCCTATCTGCGCGACGTGATGGGCGGACGCAGCGCGGGGCTGGCGCCGTTCGACCCTCGGGCCATGGCCGAATACGTGCGCTGCCTGTCGCTGCCCGGTGCCGCCCACGGCCTGTGCGAGGACTACCGCGCCGCCGCCGGCATCGACCTGGAACACGACCGTGCCGACCGCGATGCGGGCCGCCGGCTGGACATGCCGCTGATGGTGCTCTGGGGGCGCGACGGCGTGATCGAGCGCTGCTTCGACGCCCTGGGCGAATGGCGCCGCGTGGCGAACGACTTGCGTGGCATGGCGCTGCCCTGCGGCCATTACGTGGCCGAGGAGGCGCCCGAAGCCCTGTTGGCCGCCGTGCTGCCCTTCCTGCAGGAGGGCGTGGAAGACAAGCCCGCTGCTGCCTGACGGATATGTGAATCGAAAAAGCGCGCAGCCCCTGATCCACAAGGGCTGCGCGCTATTTCTTTCATAGCTGATGCCCGCTGGGGCATCGATGGAGCCGCGCCGCATGCCCGCCGGGCCCCGAGCGGTGCGGCCCGTTTCCTCAGACGCCGATGGCGCCGCCGTCCTTGCGCTGGATGACCACGGTGGACGAGCGCGGGCGCACCTTGCCCGAAGGCACGGCCGTGGCGTCCTCGCTGTCGTAGGCCGGCCAGTTCACCGGGTGCTGCACGTTCAGGAAGACCGTCTTGTGATCCGGCGTGAAGGCGAAGCCGGTGATCTCGGCCTCGTTCGGCCCCACGAAGAAACGGCGCAGGTCGCCCTGGTTGCCGCCGTTGATGACCGGGCCGGTGGCCGGCGTGGCGCCCATGGCCGGCGGAATGACGGCCAGCATCTGGTCATTGGTGGTCTTGGCCACCGCATTGTTGCGGCCCCCGTCGATGCCGTTGTCGGTCTGCACCCAGAGAATGCCCCGGCCGTCGAAGCACAGGCCGTCGGGGCTGGCCAGCTGGTTGAGCGCCGTCAGGCCCGAACGGTTGGTGTCGGCATCGGCCCCTGCTTCGGAGCCGTAGACGAAGATCTCCCACTGGAAGACGTTGCTGTCCGGCTGGTCGCGCCAGCGCACGATGTGGCCGTTGACGTTGTTCAGGCGCGGGTTGGCGGGGTTGGTGCCGCGCGACGCGTTGCGCGAGGTGTTGTTGGTCAGCGTGACGTACACCTCGCCGCTGGTGGGGTGGGCGGCCGTCCATTCGGGGCGGTCCATGGGCGTAGCGCCCACGAAGTCGGCCGCGCCGCGCGTGTTCAGCAGGATCTGGTCGATGCCGCCGAACTCTTCCTTCAGCGTGCGGCCGGCGGCGTTCTTCGTGCCTTCCACCAGCGCCAGCCATTCGCCCTTGCCGCTGGCGTCGAAGCGCGCCACGTACAGCGTGCCTTGGTCGAGGTACTTGGCGCCCACGGCCAGCCGGTCGGCGCGGTCGGCGTCCTTCGGGTCCCACACGGCGGTGGACACGAACTTGTAGAGGTATTCGAAGCGGGAATCGTCACCGCTGTAAAACGACAAGGGCTTGCCGGCCACGGGTGGCGCGTAGGCCGATCCTTCATGCGCGAAGCGGCCCATGGCCGTGCGCTTGGTGGCGATGCTGCTGGGGTCGTAGGGGTCGATCTCCACCAGGTAGCCGAAGCCGTTGGCCTCGTTGCGCCAGTCCTGCGTGGCGTCGGCGCCCTTGGGTGTGATGTTGAAGCGGGCGAACTCGCCCAGCTGCTCGGTGGCGTCGCCGGCCGCCGTCTCCCACAGGTAGCGGCCCTTGGCGGCCTGCACGCCCACGCGCTTCTGGTCGCGCGTCTGCGTGGCGGTATTGACGAAGCAGGCGGCCCAGTTCTCTTCGGCCGTGATGTAGGTGCCCCAGGGCGTGAAGCCATTGCCGCAGTTGTTGTTGGTGCCGCGCACCTGCGTGCCGTTGGGCGAGAAGGGCGTGCGTACCGCAGCGCTGCCGCCCACCGGGCCGGCCAGCGCCATGGGCGTGGCGGCGGTGAAGCGGCGGTTGTAGCGCGAATTCTTCACGATGGACCAGCGGCCGTTCTGCAGCCGGATGTGCAGGATGGACACGCCGTGCGCGTTGATTTCCTTGCGCACTTCTTCGGCGGGGCGCTTGCCGTTCACCTGCGTGGGGCCGGCCGGGTGCAGGGCGTTCTCGTCGATGTATTCGTGGTTGACGGCCAGCAGGCCCTCGGTGGACGAGCCCTGCAGCGGAAAGTAGTGCATGCCGTCGTGGTGCATGCCGGTGGAGTGCAGCAGGTCGTTGGACGTGTTGTTGCCATCGCGGCTCCAGGGCTGGGCGATGTCGTCGAACGGTGTGCCCCAGGCGCCGAGCACCTGCGCGACATAGCCGGCCGGCACCACGCAGGCGTCGGTCATGCTGTTGGGCAGCGACTGGAAGCCCAGCTTGAGCGACTGGCCCCCGCCACCCGCGCCGGGCTGTCCGGCCGCAGGGCTGTCGTCGCTGCCACCGCCGCCGCAGGCGCTGAGCACGCTGCCGGTCATGACGGCCAGGGCGGCTCCCAGGCTGCCGCGCGCGAGGGTGCGGCGCGAGAGGGACTTTTCCAGGATGGCGCTGAAGGGCTCGTTGGCGCTGGTGTTGCGGACGGCGGAATCGGAAGTGGATTGGCTCATGGGGCTTGTGGAGGGTGATGGCGGAAGAAACACCGTCCCGGGTCCTGGACGCACGGGTGGCACGCAGGGACGCGCAGGGACGCCAGAGGGGACCAGCGGTCGCCGCGCAGTCTAGAAATCGATCGATGACGGCCGCGTGTCAGATGCCCCTGAACCATGTCCTGGTTGCAGGGCGGTGCGGTTCCGTGGTTGTGCCGCGCCGGGTGCGTCGGGTGGGTGCGTCGGGTGGGGTGCGTCAGTCAGGGGCATCAGGTGCTGGGGCGCTGCTGCATCACCAGCGTGTAGAGCGCCTGGGCGGCGGGGGAGAGGCCTCGGTCGCGCCGCCGCACCAGATAGATCTGGCGCGTGAGCCCGGGCAGCCGCAGCGGCCGGGTCACCAGGCCGGGCTGCTCGAAGTGGAACAGGGTCAGGGTCGGCACTACGCTGATGCCCAGCCCCGCGCGCACCATGCCCATCACGGTGGCCAGCTGCTCCACCTCCATCAGCGTGTGCATGACCTGCGGATGGAACGCGGCTTCCAGGTACTGCCGTACGCTGCTGGTGCGGGCCAGGTGGATGAAGGGCCAGGCGGCCAGGTCGCTGAGCGACACGGCGGCCCGCCGGCCGCGCGCCCCGGGCCGCAGCGCCAGCGGGTGGTCTTCCCGGCAGACGAGATGGAAACCGTCGGTGCAGAAGGCCTCGGCGCGCAGCTCGGGCGTGTCGGCGCGAATGGCGGCCAGCGCGAAGTCGGCCTTGCCGGCGGCCACCTGCTCGATGCAGGGCTCGGACAGCACGTCGGCGATGTCCAGCTCCACCCCCGGGTGTGCCGCGCGATAGGTGGCCAGCACCTGCGGCAGCCAGCCCGCCGCAAGCGACGGCAGCAGCGCCACGGCCACCCGGCCGCGCCGCAGGGTGACGGCATCGCGCACGCCCTCCAGGGCCGCATCCACCTCCGCGCGGATGCGCCGGGCCGACTCCAGAAAGTTCGCCCCCTCGGGCGTCAGGTCCACATGGCGGGTGCTGCGGTCGAAGAGGCGCAGGCCCAGGTCGTCTTCCAGCGCGCGCACCAGCGCGCTGAAAGCGGGTTGCGACAGGTGGCACTGCGCCGCGGCGCGCGTGAAGTTGCGCTGTGCGGCAAGCGCCAGGAAGGCGTCGATCTGGCGGGTAGAGATATTCATTCGTTTTCCAGATGAATTGATCTTGATTATCTATTTCACAGACGGTGTGCGGGCGCCTACATTGGGCTGGAGACGACACCACACGACACGACACGGCCTCTCGGGCCACCCGCCGGCCGAAACGCTGCGACCTGCGAAGACTGCAAAAGACACGACCATGGCGAACCCACCCTCCCTGCTCATCGGCTGCGCCGCCGGCTTCTCCGGCGACCGCACCGACGCGGCTGCGCCCGTTGTAGACGCGCTGATCGCCAGCGGCCAGCCTTCGGTGCTGATCTTCGAAACCCTGGCCGAGCGCACCCTGGCGCTCGCCCAGCTGGCCCGCCGCACGCAGCCCGAGGCGGGCTACGAGCCGCTGCTGGACGACCTGCTGCGCCCGGTGCTGGCGCAGTGCCTCCGGCACGGCGTGCGCATCGTCAGCAACTTCGGTGCCGCCAACCCTTGGGGCGCCGCCCGGCGCATTGCCGCGCTGGCGCAGGACCTGGGGGCCCGCCCGCCGCGCATCGCCGTGGTGCGTGGCGACGACCTGAGCGGGCCCGAGCACCGGGCGCTGCTGCAGTCCGCCCTGGGCGCGGCGCTGCCAGCCGAGCCCATCGTGAGCGCCAATGCCTACATCGGCGCCGAGCCCATTGCCCAGGCGCTGCGTGGCGGTGCCGACGTGGTGGTGTGCGGCCGGGTGGCCGACCCGTCGCTGGTGCTGGGCCCGGCGCTGGCGCATTTCGGCTGGGCGCCGGACGACTGGGACCGGCTGGCCCGCGCCACCATGGCCGGCCATCTGCTGGAGTGCGGCTCCCAGGTGACCGGCGGGTACTTCGCCGACCCCGGCTACAAGGACGTTCCGGGACTTGCGCGGCTGGGCTATCCCATCGCCCGCATCGATGCCGACGGCAACTGCACCATCACCAAGCCGGCCGGCACCGGCGGCCGGGTGGACGAGCGCACGGTGAAGGAGCAGCTGCTCTACGAACTGCACGACCCCGCGGCCTACCTGACGCCCGACGTGGTGGCCGACATCACCCAGGCGCGCGTCACGCAGGACGGGCCGGACCGGGTGCGCCTGGAAGGCGTGCTCGGCCACGCCCAGCCGGCCACGCTGAAGGTCAATGTGTGCTTCGAGTCGGGCTGGTTCGCGGAAGGCGAGATTTCCTACGCCGGCCCCCGCGCCGGTGCGCGGGCCCGGCTGGCCGGCGAGGTGCTGCACGAACGGCTGGCCGGCGTGGCACCGCTGCGCATCGACCTGATCGGCGTCACCAGCGTGTTCGCCGGCGACGACAGCGGCTGGCGGCTGGACGCCGGCATGGCGGGGCAGGGCGATGAGGCCCAGGACGTGCGGCTGCGCGTAGCCTGGCAGCACCGCGACCATGCCACCGCGCAGCGCCTGGTCCGCGAGGTGACGGCGCTCTACTGCTGCGGCCCGGCGGGCGGCGGCGGCGTGCGCACCGCCATGCGCCCGCGCCTGGGCACCGTTTCCTGCCTGGTGCCCCGCGAAGCCGTGGCGACCGGATTCGACTGGCTGAACTGAACTGAGCTGAGCTGAACTGAGCCACGGCCCGCGTCGCAAGAAAGATTCCCTTCATGCCTGAAACCGTTCCACCTGTTTCCACCCCGCAAAGCCCGTTGCCGAGCCAGCACGCGGTGCCCCTCTACCGCCTGGCGCACAGCCGCACCGGCGACAAGGGCAACCGCTCCAACATCAGCGTGATCGCCTGGCACCCCGATCTGTGGGAGGTGCTGGTCGGCGGGGTGACGGAAGCCGCAGTGGCGCGGCACTTCGCCGCGCGCCGCCCGAAGCAGGTCACGCGCTACCTGCTGCCTCAGCTGCAGGCGATGAACTTCGTCATCGACGACGTGCTGGACGGCGGCGTGAACGATGCGCTGAACCTCGACAGCCACGGCAAGGCGCTCTCGTTCCTGCTGCTCGGCATGGCGGTGCAGGTACCCGCGGCGCTCATGAACCGGCTCGCCGGGCCTGCCGGGGAGTGACCCGCCCGCACCTTGCCCGCGCCCCTGTTCCGGTTCGCTTCACGTTTTGCTTTCCCTTTCCCTTTCCGTTCTTCCCCACACACATTCAACAGCCAGGAGACAAGATGAACGCACACTTCCCGCCCGCCACCCCGGACCGACGCGCACGCCGCCATGTGCTGGCCACCGCCGCCGCCCTGCTGGGCCTGAGCATCGCCGGCACGGCCAGCGCCCAGGCACCGGCCTATCCCGCCAAGCCGATCACCTTCGTGGTGCCATTCGCCGCCGGCAGCGCGACCGACCAGCTGGCCCGCGCCCTGGGGCAGGCCGTCAACACCGACACCAAGCAGCCCGTGGTGGTGGACAACAAGGCCGGCGCCAGCGGCATGATCGCGGCCCAGTCGGTCGCCAAGGCGGCACCCGACGGCTACACCGTGCTGATCACCACCAACACGACGCACGCGGCCAACGAACATCTGTACAAGAAGCCGGGCTACGACGCGGTGAAGGACTTCGTGCCGGTGACCGGGCTGGGCAAGGGCGGACAGGTGCTGGTCGTGAATGCCAGCGCGCCCTTCAAGAGCGTGGGCGAGCTGCTGGCCGCCGCCAAGAAGAACCCGGGCAAGCTCTCGTTCGGCAGCGGCAGCTCGTCCAGCCGCATGGCGGGGGAGATGCTTAAGCAGCTGGCGGGCGTGGACATCCTGCATGTGCCCTACAAGAGCAACCCGCTCGCCATCACCGACCTGCTGGGCGGGCAGATCGACCTGATGATCACCGACACCTCCACCGGCGTGCCGCAGATCAAGGCGGGCAAGCTCCGCGCACTGGGCTATTCCACGCAGCAGCGCAGCACGCAGCTGCCCGACGTGCCGACCATCGCCGAAGCAGGCGTGAAGGGCTACGACATGGGCTACTGGTTCGCGGCCTACGTGCCGGCGGGTACCCCCGCGCCGGTGGTGGCGCGCCTGAACGAACTGCTGACCGCGGCGACCAAGAGCCCCGCCGCGCGTTCGTTCTACGACATGGCCGGCTCCGAAGCCTGGACCACCACGCCGGAGGGGCTGGCGCAGTTCCAGGCGGCCGAGACGCGCAAGTGGGGCCAGGTCATCAAGGCGGCGGGTATCGAGCCGGAATGATGATGGCCGACTGAGGCGTCGCGCCAGCAGCGCTGCGGGGCCTTCGGGTTTTCAGCGCTGCACCCGCCCTGGGTGCACTCCCCGCGGCCGGTCTGCGCGGGAGCATCCCCTTCCTTTCCATTTCACGGCAGCCGCCCTGGCGGCGCCGGAAAAGCCGACGCGTGCCGCCATGCACGGCGCGCGCGGCGAAACACGCCTCGTGAAGCCTCCCGCGCAGGTCCGCGCCAGGGCTTCAGGGCGGGTTCTGGTCCTTGCCCCTCCAATCCCGGAGGCCGCTTCTTCAGGAGACAAACCATGCCATCGCATTCCCTCGACGGGCCTTCGGTCCTGCGTTCCGCATCACCCACGGCGACATCGCCGGCCGGCCGCCCGGAGCCGCGCCCGCTTCATCGGCCTCCCCACCACCGTTTCGCGCTGCTCGGCTGCGCGGCAGCAGCGGTCTGGGTGGCCGGATGCGGCGGCGGAGGCGGTGGTTCACCCGCCAGCGCGGGGCCGCAGATGCGGCTGTCGGTCACCGCGACGGAGGACTACCCCGGCAGCTTCGGCCGGGTGGGCGCCTACGAGAAGGTGACCGGCACCCTGCAGGGCGAGGTGGACCCGGCCGATCCGAAGAACGCCGTGATCCAGGATCTGCAGCTGGCGCCCCGCAATGCGCGCGGCATGGTGGAGTACAGCGCCGACTTCGTCATGCTCAAGCCCAAGAACATGGCCGAGGCCAATGGCGTGCTGCGCTACGACGCGCCGAACCGCGGCAACATCCTGACCCAGCCCAATCTGACGGCCAGCCCGGGTGATGCCGTCTACTTCGAGCGCGGGTACGTGATGCTGTATTCGGCTTGGCAGGGCGACGTGCCCAAGAGCAGCCCGGCGCGGCTCACCGTCTCGGTGCCCGTGGCACGCCATGCCGACGGCAGCAGCATCACCGGCCCGTACCGTACCGAACTCGTGCCTTTCTCCGCGGTGCCGGCCATGGCGCTGCCGGGCGGCGTGTTCAACGGCACCATGATCCCGTATGCGCCCGCCAGCCTGGACAACACCCAGCCCGGGTATTCGCTCACGCGCCGGCGCAACGAAACCGATGCGCGGGAGCCCGTGCCCGCCGGCGACTGGAAGTTCGCCACCTGCGACGCCGGCGCCAACCCGTTCCCCGGCACGCCCAACGGCGCCAGCGTGTGCCTGCGCGGCGGGTTCGATCCGCAGTACCTGTATGAGCTGATCTATGTGGCCAAGGACCCGAAGGTGATGGGCGTGGGCCTGGCCGCGCTGCGCGACACGGTGAGCTTCTTCCGTGGCGCCACGGCCGATGCCGACGGGCGCGCCAACCCGCTGGCCGGGCGCATCAGCCACACCATCGGCCAGGGCACGTCGCAGTCGGGCAACGCCATGAAGACCTTCCTGCACCTGGGCTTCAACCAGCGGCTGGACGGCGGCCGGGTGTTCGACGGCGTGTTCGCCCACGTGGCGGCGCGCCAGACGAACGTCAACACGCGCTTCGCCGTGCCGGGCGGCGGCGGCGGGCTGCGCACCGACCACACCGCGTTCGGCCAGACCGCGCCACGCGGCCTGGACAAGGACTATGTGGACGAGCTGAGCGGCCGCCAGGGCGGGGTGATGAAGCGTTGCGCGGCGACGGACACCTGCCCGAAGTTCTACCTGGGCCTGTCGGGCACCGAGTTCTGGCAGCTGCAGGGCTCGCCGGTGCTGACCGACGCCCGTGGGCAGCGCGACATCGCCCAGCCCGCCAATGCCCGCATCTATTACTACGCGAGCACGCAGCATGGCGGCGCCGGCGGCACGGAAAGCATCAGCTTCGCGCCCACCCGCAACGTGTACCCGGCCGGCACGGTGGTGCACTTCAACGACACCTTCCGGGCGCTGTTCCTCACCCTGGAAGACTGGGTGGTGCGTGGTGCCGAGCCGCCGGCCAGCCAGGTGCCTCGCCTCGCGGACGGCACTTTGACGCGGCCCGAACAGATGGCCTTTCCGGCGATGCGCGGCCTGACCTGGAACGTGGGCGGCACGCAGACGGCCATTCCCGCCTTCGACTACCGCGGGCTCTACAACGGCTTCCCGTTGCTCGACTTCGGGCCGCAGTACGTCCCCGAGGACGAATCCGGCATCGCCACACTGCAGCCGCCGCGGGTTGCGGCGCAGCAGTACGCCATCCTCGTTCCCCAGGTGGATGCAAGCACCGGGCTGACCCGGGCGGGCATCCGCAGCGTGGAGGCGCGCGTGCCCCTGGGCACCAGCCTGGAGTTCAACTACGTGGCGACGCCCGGCATCACCGACCTGTCGAACCTCTCGGGCAGCTTCATCCCGTTCCACACGACCCGGGCCGCGCGGCTTGCGGCCGGCGACGCGCGGCCCTCGCTGCAGGAGCTGTACGGCACCCAGGCCGGCTACGTGGCGGCCGTGGAAAAGGCGGCAGCCGACCTGGTGCGCGAGCGCCTGCTGCTGCAGCGCGATGCCGACGCCATCGTGGCCAAGGCGCGCCAGCAGGTGGTGTTGCCCTGACGGGCCGCGCCCGTGCCGGTGATGCCGTTTCGAGGGAATTTGGCATCCAGCGCTTGTTGGTGCTGCATTTGATGCTATTAAAAAAATAGCGAAACGGTGTGCGGGTGCGGTGTGCGGTGCAGGTTCCACCGCCACGCCGCCCGGGCGGCCCAGCGTCTACGCGCCAGGGGCGTCCGGGTCGCTGCGCGATTCTGCCGGCTGCGCGCCGGGCTGTCCGGGCGACCGCGCGAGGCGGAATTGGCGGCGGCCCGAGCGCTTGGCCGCGTACATGGCGGCATCGGCACTGCGGGCGAGCGCCTCGAATGTCTCGCCATGCTGCGGGTAGAGGGCAATGCCCCCGCTCAGCCAGATCTGCCGGGCGTGGCCGTCCATCGCGAAAGGCTCTGCGCAGGCGGCCATCAGCTTTTCGGCCACCACCTGCGCCTGCTCCGCGCTGTCGAGCGCGGGCAGCAGCACCACGAATTCGTCGCCGCCCTGGCGGCAGACGGTGTCCGACTGGCGCACCGCGGCGGTGAAGCGCCGGGCCATCTGGATCAGCAGGGCGTCGCCGGCCTCGTGTCCCAGCGTGTCGTTGACCTGCTTGAAACCGTCGAGGTCGATGAACATCAGCGCCAGGCTTCGCTTGTCGCGCCGGGCCCGCGCGATGGCCTGCTGCGCCCGGTCCTGCAGCAGCATGCGGTTGGGCAGCCCGGTCAGGGCGTCGTATTGCGCCAGCCGCGTCAGCCGGCGGGACAGCTCCATCGCCTCGGTCACGTCGCGGAGCACCATCACGGCGCCGGTCACCGCGCCGTGCCGGTCGGTGATGGGGCTGGCCGACTCTTCCACTTCCACGGCGCTGCCGTCGCGCCGGCGCAGCGTGACGCCGCGCTGGGCCGTCTGGCTGGTGCCTTCGGTGAGCGCGCGCTGGATGGGGCTGGCGCCCGCTGCGGCGTCGCCCGGCAGCTGCAACGGTGCCACGCGGTCCACGTGCTGGCCCGCTGCGTCGAACGCCTGCCAGCCCGTCATGCGTTCGGCCACCGGGTTGAGGTAGGTGACCTTGCCCTGCGCGTCGGTGCAGATCACCGCGTCGCCGATGGCCTGCAGCGTGAGCCGAACCAGTTCCTTTTCCTCGAACAGCAGGTCCTCCATCTGCTTGCGCTCGGTCAGGTCGTCGATCTGCACGAAGAATCCGCGCACCACGCCGTGTTCCTCGTCGGGGATGTAGGAGACCACGGCATGGCGTTTCTCGCCCGATGGCAGGCGCAGCGTGCGTTCGAACACCTGGCGGTGACCCTGCAATGCCTTCTCGACATGGTCGCGGACCTGGGCGTAGAACTGGGGTTCTGCCGCTTCGTCCAGCCGCTGCGCGCGCAGTTGCTCGGCGGTCACTCCGGCCCACTGCAGGTAGGCCTGGTTGGCGAAGCGGTTGTGGAGGCTGCTGTCCCAGTAGGCCACCATGGACGGCAGGTTGTGCAGGATGGTGCTGAGATCGTGCTCGGCTTGCCTGAGTTGCGCGCCGATGGTCTGGCGGCGGAGCAGCTCGCGCATGAAAAGCCAGGCGAGGCCCAGGCTGGACAAGACCAGCAGCGTGGCGAAGCTGCCCAGCAGCCAGGCGCTGCGGCGCCAGCTCTTCAGGATCGCGCCCAGCGGCTGGCTCACCTCCACCACCAGCGGGTGGGCCTGCACCCAACGATAGGCATGCAGGCGCTCCGTGCCGTCGTGCCCGGCGGTATCCACGAACGTGCCGTGGTCCGCCCCCGTCATGCGCTGCACCAGCGCGGGGTCGGCCGCCAGGGAGCCCGGCTGTGCCGTGTCCGCAGGCACGGTGGCCAGCCGCAGACCGTCGGTGCGCCAGAGCGCCACCCGGTTCGCGGAGTCGGTGTTGACCGAGGCAAAGAGTTCCTCGAAGTAGGCGACCCGGATGGCGCCCACCACCACGCCGGCAAACGCGCCGTCGGCGTCGTAGTAGGCCAGGCTGAGCGGCAGGCTGGGCTGTCCGCTGGAGAGGCGTGAGAGCACGGGTTGGCTGATGTAGAGCCCCCGCACGCTGCGTTGCGCATGCACCTGAAAGTAATCGCGGTCGCTGAAGTTGCCCTCGCGAGGCCGCTCGGAGGTGGAGTCGAAAACGATGTTGCCCGCCCGGTCCAGCACGAGGACCGAGCCCAGTCCGCGCAGCCGCAGGGAGCTGTCGAACAGCACTGCATGCCGCACGGAAGGCGGCAGCGTGCCCAGATCGGGTCGGTTGAGGCCGGTGACGGCCCCTTCCAGCGAATGGGTGAAGCCGTCGAGCGTGCGGCCGACGTTCTGCTCGATGGTATGGACCAGCGTGGCGTTGTTCTCGCGCACATGGATCCAGCGCTCGTCGCGCAGGGTCAGGATGGCCTGCGTGAAGAGGGCGGCGATGGCGGCCGACAGTGCCAGCGCCAGGGCTGCGTACCGACGGACCGGAAGAGGGCGCATCATCGACAGACAGTCAGTGCATCCGGCATCATGTGCCGGACGGATGGATGGGAGGCCAGCGGCTCTGCCTGCAGCCGCGCTCCGGGCCCGTCAGGGCCGGGGGGTCGGGGAGGTGGCGGCGCTGGACGTGCGGGGCGGGGCGAACAGCTCCCACGTCGCGATGAAGAGCGCTGCGATGACCGGACCGATCACGAAACCCGTCAACCCGAACAAGGCCATGCCGCCCACGGTGGAGATCAGGACCACGTAGTCGGGCATCTTGGTGTCCTTGCCCACCAGCAGGGGACGCAGCACGTTGTCCACCAGGCCGATCACGAAGATGCCGTAGGCCGTGAGCATGGTGCCCTGCATCACCGCGCCGGTGGCGAAGAAATAGATGGCGACAGGCGCCCAGATCAGCCCGGCGCCGACGGCGGGCAGCAGCGACAGGAAGGCCATCAGCACGCCCCACAGCACGGGGCCCTGGATGCCCAGCACCCAGAAGGCGATGCCCCCCAGCGCGCCCTGGACCGCCGCCACCACGATGTTGCCCTTGACCGTGGCGCGGATCACCGTGGTGAACTTGGTGATCAGCTGGCGCTTGTGCCCCTCGTCGAGCGGAATGGCGTCGCCGATGCGCTTGCCGAGCGCCGCGCCGTCGCGCAGCAGGAAGAAAAGCAGATACAGCATGATGCCGAAGCTCACCAGGAATTGCAGCGTGTTCTGCCCCAGGTCGAGCGCGCGGGTGGCGAGGGCCTGGCCGGCCTGCACGCCCACCGTGGACAGGCGTGCCTGGACGTCCGCCATCGAGGTCAGGTTGAAGCGATCGAGCAGCGACAGCACCCAGTTCGGCAGCGCGGACATCACCTGCTGCGCGTAGGCGCCCAGATTCAGCTGGCCGGAACGCAGCCGCTCATACACCAGCCCGGCTTCCTGCACCAGCGAGATGCCGATCAGCGTGCTGGGAAGAATCACCACCACCAGGCACAGCACCAGCGTGGCGAGCGCGGCCGTGTTCGGGCGCTGCGGCATGCGGCGCAGCAGCTTGCGGTAGAGCGGCGTGAACAGGATGGCCAGCACCATGCCCCAGAACACCGCGCCGTGGAACGGCCAGAGGATGGCGAAGAAGGCGACCGTGACGGCCACCAGCAGGAGCAGCAGCGTGCGGCTCTGGAGCGTAGGAAGATTCATGAACACGTACCGTGGAAACTTCCGCTAAATGTAAGCGAGCCCCACGCGATCTTGCGATGCGTTGCGCGTCGGACATCAGGCCGACTGCGCCGCCGAAAAAGGTTCGATGGCACAATGGCGGTCGCAACCCCCGGCCCTTCCCCAGCCACAGTCGCATCCGCCAACCGGTTCAGCCGTGTCGCGGAAGGTTTACCAACCAGCTAACGTTTCCCTCAGGGAGACAGAGGTCAGCGGAACAATGAGCGATACGACGTCCGTCTATCAAGCCTACCAAGGCAACACCTATCTCTTCGGCGGCAATGCGCCCTATGTCGAAGAGATGTATGAAAACTACCTGGCCAATCCGGGCAGCGTGCCCGACAGCTGGCGCGACTACTTCGACGCACTCCAGCACGTGCCCGCGGTGGACGGCAGCAACGCCAAGGATGTCCCCCATCTTCCCGTCATCAATGCTTTCGCGGAACGCGCCAAGCAGGGTGGCACCAAGGTCGTCGTCGCCACCGGCGCCGATTCGGAACTGGGCCGCAAGCGCACCGCCGTCCAGCAGCTGATCGCCGCCTACCGCAACGTGGGCCAGCGCTGGGCCGATCTCGACCCGCTCAAGCGCACCGAGCGCCCGGCCATTCCCGAGCTGGAGCCTTCGTTCTACGGCTTCACCGACGCCGACCAGGAAACCGTCTTCAACACCAGCAACACGTTCTTCGGCAAGGAATCCATGCCGCTGCGTGAGCTGATCAACGCCCTGCGCGAGACCTACTGCGGCACCATCGGCGCCGAGTACATGTACGCCTCCGACCAGAACCAGAAGCGCTGGTGGCAGGAAAAGCTGGAAACCATCCGCAGCAAGCCCTCGTTCGGCCCCGAAAAGAAGAAGCAGATCCTCGACCGCCTGACCGCAGCCGAAGGCCTGGAGCGCTTCCTGCACACGAAGTACGTCGGCCAGAAGCGCTTCTCGCTCGAAGGCGGCGAGAGCTTCATCGCCGCCATGGACGAGCTGATCCAGTCGGCCGGCGCCAAGGGCGTGCAGGAAATCGTCATCGGCATGGCCCACCGCGGCCGCCTGAACGTGCTGGTGAACACGCTGGGCAAGATGCCCAAGGACCTGTTCGCCGAGTTCGACCACACCGCCCCTGAAGACCTGCCTTCCGGCGACGTGAAGTACCACCAGGGCTTCAGCTCGGACGTGTCCACCCCTGGCGGCCCGGTCCACCTGTCGCTGGCGTTCAACCCGTCCCACCTGGAAATCGTCAACCCGGTGGTGGAAGGCTCCGTGCGTGCCCGCATGGACCGCCGCGCCGATCCGCATGGCAAGCAGGTGCTGCCGGTGCTGGTGCACGGCGACGCGGCCTTCGCCGGCCAGGGCGTGAACCAGGAAACCCTGGCGCTGGCCCAGACCCGTGGCTATTCCACGGGCGGCACGGTGCACATCATCATCAACAACCAGATCGGCTTCACCACGTCCGACCCCCGCGATGCGCGTTCCACGCTGTATTGCACGGACATCGTCAAGATGGTGGAGTCGCCGGTCCTGCACGTGAACGGCGACGATCCGGAAGCCGTGGCCCTGGCCACGCAGCTGGCCCTCGAATTCCGCATGGAATTCCAGAAGGACGTGGTCGTCGACATCATCTGCTTCCGCAAGCTGGGCCACAACGAGCAGGACACGCCTGCGCTGACCCAGCCGCTGATGTACAAGAAGATCGGCGCGCACCCCGGCACCCGCAAGCTGTACGCAGACAAGCTGGCCGCGCAGGGCATGGGCGAGACGCTGGGCGACGACATGTTCAAGGCCTACCGCGCCGCGATGGAGGCGGGCAAGCACACGGTCGATCCGGTGCTGACCAACTTCAAGAGCAAGTACGCGGTGGACTGGAGCCCGTTCCTGGGCAAGAAGTGGACCGATGCCGGCGACACCGCCATTCCGCTCGCCGAGTGGAAGCGCCTGTCCGAGAAGATCACCACCATCCCTGAAAGCGTCACGCCGCACCAGCTGGTCAAGAAGGTGTATGACGACCGCGCAGCGATGGGCCGTGGCGACATTCCGGTGGACTGGGGCATGGGCGAGCACATGGCTTTCGCCTCGCTGGTGGCTAGCGGCTTCCCGGTGCGCCTGTCCGGCGAAGACTGCGGCCGTGGCACGTTCACGCACCGCCACGCCGTGATTCACGACCAGAAGCGCGAGAAGTGGGACACGGGCACCTACCTGCCGCTGCAGAACGTGAGCGAGAACCAGGCTCCGTTCGTCGTGATCGACTCCATCCTGTCGGAAGAGGCGGTGCTGGGCTTCGAGTACGGCTATGCATCGAACGACCCCAACACGCTGGTGATCTGGGAAGCGCAGTTCGGCGACTTCGCCAACGGCGCGCAGGTCGTGATCGACCAGTTCATCGCCTCGGGCGAGGTGAAGTGGGGCCGCGTCAACGGCATCACGCTGATGCTGCCGCATGGCTACGAAGGCCAGGGCCCGGAGCACAGCTCCGCACGCCTGGAGCGCTTCATGCAGCTGGCCGCGGACGCCAACATGCAGATCGTGCAGCCCACCACGGCCAGCCAGATCTTCCATGTGCTGCGTCGCCAGATGGTGCGCAACCTGCGCAAGCCGCTGATCATCATGACGCCGAAGTCGCTGCTGCGTAACAAGGACGCGACCTCGCCGCTGTCCGAGTTCACGAAGGGCGCCTTCCAGACCGTGATTCCGGAGCAGAACGAGGCCATCGACAAGCGGGCCGACAAGGTCAAGCGCGTGATCGCCTGCTCGGGCAAGGTGTACTACGACCTGGTGAAGAAGCGCGAGGAGAAGGAAGCCGACGACGTGGCGATCATCCGTGTCGAGCAGCTCTATCCCTTCCCGCACAAGGCATTCGCCACCGAGCTGAAGAAGTACCCCAACGCCACCGACATCGTGTGGTGCCAGGACGAGCCGCAGAACCAGGGTGCCTGGTTCTTCGTGCAGCACTACATCCACGAGAACATGCTGGACGGCCAGAAGCTGGGTTATTCCGGCCGTGCCGCCTCCGCGTCGCCTGCGGTGGGCTATTCGCACCTGCACCAGGAACAGCAGAAGGCGCTGGTGGATGGCGCGTTCGCCAAGCTCAAGGGGTTTGTCCTGTCCAAGTAAGGCCGGCCACCCGTACGCACAACAAACACAGACAACCCCGAAAGAATTGTTATGGCTATCGTAGAAGTCAAGGTTCCCCAACTGTCCGAATCCGTGGCGGAAGCCACGATGCTCACCTGGAAGAAGAAGGCCGGCGAAGCCGTCGCGGTCGATGAGATCCTGATCGAGATCGAGACCGACAAGGTCGTGCTGGAAGTGCCCGCGCCCTCCGCTGGCGTGCTGGCCGAGATCGTGCAAGGCGACGGCGCCACCGTGGCGTCCGATCAGCTGATCGCCAAGATCAACACCGAAGGCAAGGCTGGCGCCGCTGCCCCCGCGCCTGCGGCAGCCGCTGCTGCAGCGCCCGCGCCCGCCGCGGCGGCTCCTGCCGCTGCACCGGCTGCCGGTGGCTCCAAGAGCGACGTGGCCATGCCCGCCGCCGCCAAGCTGCTGGCCGACAACAACCTGTCGGTCGGCTCCGTGGCCGGCACCGGCAAGGACGGCCGCGTGACCAAGGGCGATGTGCTGTCGGCCGTGGCCGGCGGTGCCAAGCCTTCGGCTGCGCCGAGCGCCATCCCGACCGGCGTGCCGACCAAGGCGCTGCCCCAGGTGGCCGCCCCCGCCGCCAAGCAGGACCTGGGCGACCGCCCCGAGCAGCGCGTGGCCATGAGCCGCCTGCGCGCCCGCGTGGCCGAGCGCCTGCTGCAGTCGCAGTCGACCAACGCCATCCTGACGACGTTCAACGAAGTCAACATGGCGCCGGTGATGGACCTGCGCAAGAAGTTCCAGGACTCTTTCACCAAGGAACACGGCGTGAAGCTGGGCTTCATGTCCTTCTTCGTCAAGGCGGCAGTGCATGCGCTCAAGAAGTACCCGGTGCTGAACGCCTCCGTGGACGGCAACGACATCGTCTACCACGGCTACTTCGACATCGGCATCGCCGTGGGTTCGCCCCGTGGCCTGGTGGTGCCCATCCTGCGCAACGCCGACCAGATGAGCTTCGCCGACATCGAAAAGAAGATCGCAGAGTTCGGCAAGAAGGCGGCCGAAGGCAAGCTGGGCATCGAGGAGATGACCGGCGGCACGTTCTCCATCTCGAACGGCGGCACCTTCGGCTCGATGATGTCCACCCCCATCATCAACCCGCCCCAGTCGGCCATCCTGGGCGTTCACGCCACCAAGGACCGCGCCGTGGTCGAGAACGGCCAGGTCGTGGTGCGCCCGATGAACTATCTGGCCATGTCGTATGACCATCGCATCATCGACGGCCGCGAAGCCGTGCTGGGCCTGGTCGCCATGAAGGATGCGCTGGAAGATCCTTCGCGCCTGCTGTTCGATATCTAAGCACTTCTCGATCGACCCACCCGCGTGGCTGGCCCGACGGCCGCGCCCGCCGGTGGGTCTTTTTTCAACGGAACAAGCGAGTACCTCATGAGCAAACAATTCGACGTGATCGTCATCGGTGGCGGCCCTGGCGGCTACATCGCCGCCATCCGCGCCGCCCAGCTGGGCTTCAACGTGGCCTGTATCGACGAGTGGAAGAACGACAAGGGCGGCCCGGCGCTCGGCGGCACCTGCACCAACGTGGGCTGCATCCCGTCCAAGGCGCTGCTGCAGTCGTCGGAACATTTCGACCAGGCGCACCACCATTTTGCGGACCACGGCATTTCGCTCAAGGACCTGTCGATGGACGTGGGCCGCATGATTGCGCGCAAGGACACCGTCGTGAAGCAGAACAACGACGGCATCCAGTACCTGTTCAAGAAGAACAAGGTCACTTTCTTCCATGGCCGCGGCTCGTTCGTGAAGGCTGCCGAAGGGGGCTACGAGATCCAGGTCGCCGGCAAGGACACCGAGACGCTGACCGGCAAGCAGATCATCGTCGCGACCGGCTCCAACGCCCGCGCGCTGCCCGGCACGCCGTTCGATGAAGAGAACATCCTCTCCAACGACGGCGCCCTGCGCATCGGTTCCGTGCCCAAGAAACTCGGCCTGATCGGCTCGGGTGTGATCGGCCTGGAGATGGGTTCCGTCTGGCGCCGCCTGGGCGCTGAAGTGACGGTGCTGGAAGGCCTGCCCACCTTCCTGGGCGCGGTCGATGAGCAGATCGCCAAGGAAGCCAAGAAGGCTTTCGACAAGCAGGGCCTGAAGATCGAACTGGGCGTGAAGGTCGGCGAGATCAAGAACGGCAAGCATGGCGTGAGCGTCGCCTACACCAATGCCAAGGGCGAAGAAGTCTCGCTCGACGTGGACAAGCTGATCGTCTCGATCGGCCGCGTGCCCAACACCATCGGCCTGAATGCCGAAGCCGTGGGCCTGCAGCTGGACGAGCGCGGTGCCATCGTGGTGGACGCCGACTGCAAGACCAGCCTGCCGGGCGTGTGGGCGGTGGGTGACGTGGTGCGTGGCCCGATGCTGGCGCACAAGGCCGAGGAAGAGGGCGTTGCCGTGGCCGAGCGTATCGCCGGCCAGCACGGCCATGTGAACTTCAACACCATCCCCTGGGTGATCTACACCAACCCCGAGATCGCATGGGTGGGCCGCACCGAGCAGCAGCTCAAGGCCGACGGCGTGAAGTACAAGGCCGGCACGTTCCCGTTCCTCGCGAACGGCCGCGCGCGCGCTCTGGGCGACACCACCGGCATGGTCAAGTTCCTGGCCGATGCCACCACCGACGAGATCCTCGGCGTGCACATCGTCGGCCCGATGGCCAGCGAGCTGATCGCCGAAGCCGTGGTGGCGATGGAGTTCAAGGCCAGCGCCGAGGACATCGCCCGCATCTGCCACGCCCACCCCTCCTTGAGCGAAGCCACCAAGGAAGCCGCCCTGGCGGTGGACAAGCGCACGCTCAACTTCTGAGCCTGAGCCTGAGCCGGCGCGCCGCCCGCCCCGGGCGGTGCGCGCTGCGAGAGGGGCCGATTTGTAGTGAAAAAGGCTGCATGCGCTTGTTCAGTAAGGGCATGCAGCTATTGTTTTTATAGCATTGGAGTGCTGGCGTGAAAGTAAGGCAGGCTTACGAGGCGGAACTGGCGGAGAAGGGCTTCAAGAGCGATCCGGCGCAACTGCGCGCGGTGGACGCCCTGCAGCGCTGCGCCGACGAGTGGGCTGACTACAAGGAACGCCGCTCGAATGCGCTCAAGAAGCTGATCCACCGGCCGCCCGTTCCGCGCGGTGTCTACATGTACGGCGGGGTGGGGCGCGGCAAGAGCTTCCTGATGGACTGCTTCTTCAACGCCGTACCGATCAAGCGCAAGGTGCGATTGCACTTCCATGAATTCATGCGCGAGGTGCACCGGGAGCTGGCAGGCTTGCAGGGCACCGTGAACCCGCTCGACGTGCTGGGCGCGCGCATCTCCAAGCGCTACAAGCTCATCTGCTTCGACGAGTTCCATGTGGCCGACATCACCGATGCCATGATCCTGCACCGGCTGCTGCAGTCGCTGTTCGACAACGGCGTGGGCTTTGTCACCACCTCCAATTTCGAGCCGGATGGCCTGTACCCGGGGGGCTTGCACCGGGACCGCATCCTGCCCGCCATCGCCCTGCTCAACCAGCGCATGGAAGTGGTCAACGTGGACAACGGCACCGACTACCGGCGCCGCACGCTGGAACGGGTGCAGCTCTATCACACGCCCTTAGGGCCCGTGGCCGACGCGGCGATGAGCGAAGCCTTCGACCGGCTGGCCGAGGTGCGCGACGAAGATCCGGTGCTGCATATCGAGGCACGGGAGATCCGGGCCCGGCGCAAGGCCGGCGGAGTGGCCTGGTTCGACTTCCGGGAACTGTGCGGCGGGCCGCGCTCGCAGAACGATTACCTGGAGATCGCGACGCAGTTCCACACCGTGCTGCTCTCCGACGTGCCCTACATGCCGGTCGCCATGGCGTCGCCGGCCCGCCGCTTCACGTGGTTGATCGACGTGCTCTACGATAGGCGCGTGAAACTGATCCTGTCCGCTGCCGTGCCGCCCGAGGAGCTCTACACCGAAGGCCCGCTGGCCCACGAGTTCCCGCGCACGGTGTCGCGGCTGAACGAAATGCAGTCGCAGGAATTCCTGGCGCTGGAGCGCCGAATGGTCGATACGGGACTGACTTGATGCAACACACGGCTTGGACTCCCTGGCGCCGCGCCGCCGCCCTGGCGCTGGCAGGTTCCGCGCTGGCCGCCGCGGCGCAGACTGCTGCACCCCCCGCAGGAGGTGCTGCTCCGGTGCCTGCTGCCCAGGACGCCACCGCTGCCGCGGAGTCGGAGCGCGACCGGGAACGCGCGCAGATCCAGCAGCGCCGCGCGGCACTGGAAGGCCATCGTCTGGTGGACGAAGCCCAGTGCTATCAGCGCTTCGTGGTCGAGAGCTGCCTGCAGAAGGTGCGTGCCCAGGTGCGGGCAACGGAAGAGGCCCTGCGCGCGCGCGAGGTCGTCCTGAACGACGCCGAGCGCCGCGAAAAAGCGGCGGATCGTTTGCGGACCGTCGAAGAGAACCGGGCGCAGCAGCAGGCGCGAGAGGCGCAGGCGGCCGGCAGGCCCAAGGCGGCTGAACCCGCAGCCCGCCAGGCCGACACCGACGACAAGACGGCCCAGGCGCGCCAGCGTGCCGAACAGCAACGGGCGCGCCAGAGCAGCCACGGTGAGCAGCAGCAACAACGCGAGGCCACCGAGCCCAACCGGATCGCCGAGTCACGGGCCCGCTACGAGGCCAAGCAGCAGGCCGCCGCGGAGCGGCGGGCCAAGCACGATAAGGCGCGCGAGGAGGCGGAAACGTCTGGCCGCAAGCGGGCGGCACCTCTTCCGCCGCGTCCCGCAGCGTCGTCTGCGGCGCCTTGAGGGTCCGCGCCGCGTGCGCACAGGCCGCACACGCATCCCCAGGGGACGCGCCCTGGCCGCGACCACGGCCAGTTGGCTGGCCTGGGCAGCCGGTCAGTGCGAGGGCATGCGCTCTTGCTCCAGATCAGCGGCCCGCCCCCATCCGCACGTCACGACGTTCGGGCTTTCTTGCGGAGTCATCGTCTTGCGCCAGCACCTCGATCTTCACCACGATCAGCGACAAGTTGTCGCCGCCCCCGCGCGCACGCGACCGGGCTTTGTCGATGAGCAGTTCGGACGCTTCGCGCGGGCCCAGCGTGTGGACCGCTGCGGCCAGCTCTTCCGGCGTGAAGTAATGCCACAGGCCATCCGTGCAGGCCAGCAGCGCGTCGCCCGGCCGCAAGCGGTTGATGTGGTGCGTGGCGGCGGGCGGATCGGCATCCGCCCCCAGGCAGCCCACCAGCACGTTGGAGCGTGGGTGGTTGGTGGCTTCCGCTTCGGTGATCTCGCCCCGGTCCACCAGCGCCTGTACGTAGGAATGGTCGCTGGTGCGGAACATCAGCCGGGCGCCGCTGAAGTGGTAGATGCGGGAGTCGCCCGCATGCACCCAGTGGCAGTCGCCCTGGGGGTTGATGATGAAGGCGGCAACGGTGCTGTGGGGTTCCTGCTCGGCCGAGATGGCCGTCAGGCGGATCACGATGTGCGCCTCGTGCACCAGATGCTTCAGCAGCGCAGCCGCATCGTCCGATTCGGGCGAGTACCGCTCGAAGAGCTGGCGGGCGGTGAGCATGACCTGGTCGGACGCCTTGCGGCCGCCGCTGCGGCCGCCCATGCCGTCGGCGACGACCCCCAGCACGCAGCCGTTGAAGCGTGGATGCGAGATCAGGGCGACCTGATCCTGCTGATATTCGCGGTCTCCACGGTGGATGCCGGTGGCGGCGATGAGGCGAAACGCTTGGGTCATGAGGTGGAACGGCGCGGCGCAGTCTGGGGCAAAACGGCATTATCACGGGTCGCTCCGGGCTGCGAGCGCATGGGCTCTGCCAACGGCTCGCCGCAGCCCGGCCAGCGGTCCTCCCTGCCGCCGTGCGGAGCCGAAGTCCGGGCGCGGCGCCGGCCGAAAGGAGCGCCATGTCGCTGACCGCCTGGGTCGATGCAGCCTTCGCACCCGACGGCACGCTGGCACGGGCGCTGCCCCATTTCCACGCACGGCCCGGTCAGCTGGGCATGGCGCTGGCAGTGGCGGACACCATCCAGCAGGGCGGGGCGCTGGTGGTGGAAGCCGGCACCGGCGTGGGCAAGACATACGCCTATCTCGTGCCCGCCCTGCTGAGCGGGGAGCGCGTCCTGATATCCACCGCCACCAAGTCGCTGCAGGACCAGCTGTTCGCCCGCGATCTGCCTCGCCTGCTGGAGACGTTGGCCCTGCCGCTGCGCGCAGCGCTGCTCAAGGGGCGATCGAGCTACCTGTGCCTGCACCGGCTGGAGCAGGCCCGCCACGATGGCCTGGCGGGCGAACGGGGGGCGCAGCACATGCTGGCCCGCGTGGAAGTCTGGGCGCAGGGCACCCGCACGGGTGACCTGGCAGAGCTGCCGGGGCTGGACGAGAAATCGCCGGTCATCGGCCTGGTGACGTCCACGCGCGAGAACTGCCTGGGGTCAGCATGCCCGCAGTTCCGCGCCTGCCACGTGAATGCCGCCCGCCGCGAGGCGCTGGCTGCCGACGTGGTGGTGATCAATCACCACCTGTTCTTCGCCGACCTGGCGGTGCGTGAGTCGGGCATGGCGGAACTGCTCCCCACCGTGCGGGTGGTGGTGTTCGACGAAGCGCACCAGCTGAATGCCACCGGTGTGCAGTTTCTCGGCATGCAGTTCGGCACCGGGCAGGTGCACGACCTGGCGCGCGACGTGCTGCAGGCGGGCCTGCAACATGCGCGGGGCCTGGTGGACTGGCCGGTGCTGACCAAGGCGCTGCGCGACGCCGCGGATGGCCTCAGAGCCACGGTGGCCGCACCAGCGGTACAAACTGCGGGCGTGAGCGGGCGGCTGCGTTGGGCCGATGCCGCGCCCGAGGGGGTCGATGAGCGCCAGTGGGCGGCCGCCATGCACGCGCTGGAGTGGGCGCTGCGCGGCGCACTGGAAGGCATCGACTCGGTCACCGAACGCGCGGCCGACTTCGCCCGCCTGCACGAACGCGCCCTGAGCGCCATGCAACGGCTGGTGCAGTTGTCCGAGCCCTGCCCCGATGACGCCACCCGCTGGGTCGACGCCGCGCTGCACCTGCGGCTGGTCGAGTCGCCGCTCGACATCGCTCCCCGACTGCAGACGCTCTGGAGCGGGCCGGCCAGCGAACCCGGCGCCTGGGATGAACAGGACGATCCGCAGGAGCCGGCGGCTGCCGCTCCTGTGGCCGCACGCCAACGGGCCTGGATCTTCACCTCGGCCACCCTGGGCACGGACGATGCCTTGACCTGGTTCACCGAGCCATGCGGGCTGCAACACGCGCGGGTGCTGCGCGTCGGCAGTCCCTTCGACTATGCGGCGCAGGCCGCGCTGTTCATTCCGCCGCAGCTGCCGGCACCATCCGATCCCCGGCACTCCGACCGTCTGGCCGACTGGGCAGGCGACGCGATTGCCCGGCTGGGCGGCCGAACGCTGGTGCTGACCACCACGTTGCGCGCGCTGCGCACCATCGGCGCGCGGCTCCAGCAGCGGTTCGGCGCTTCCGGCCGCATCGAGGTGCTGGTGCAGGGCCAGGGGACCAAGCGGGAACTGATGGATCGCTTCCGCAACGAAAGCCATGAGGACGGCGCTTGGGAGGAAGACGACGCGAGGCTGGCCGGACAGGGCCGGGTGCTGGTGGCGTCGGCATCCTTCTGGGAAGGCTTCGACGTGCCTGGCAGCGCCCTGCAACTGGTCGTCATCGACAAGCTGCCGTTTCCGCCGCCGGGCGATCCTCTGGTCGAGGCGCAGGCGCAGGGGCAGAAACTCGACCGCGCGGGCCGCAGCGCCTTCCGGGAGTTCGCCCTGCCCGAAGCGGCGATGGCGCTGCGACAGGGGGCGGGCCGGCTGATTCGCAGCGAAACCGACACGGGGGTGCTGGTGGTGGCCGACACGCGGCTGATCACCATGGGTTACGGCAAACGCCTGCTGCGCGCGCTGCCCCCGATGAAGCGCCTGGAAACGCAGGAAGCTTTCGATCAGACGCTGGACGAGCTCACCAGACCTTCCACCACGGACCCGTCTTCGGTTTGAGGCCGTTCTGGCTCAGCAGCTGGCTTTGGGGATAGGAGGCCAGCATCACCCGCTGGGCGTCGTCGCGCAGCTGGGTCA
The DNA here is from genome assembly GCF_001424265.1 of Acidovorax sp. Leaf160. GTDB lineage: Bacteria > Pseudomonadota > Gammaproteobacteria > Burkholderiales > Burkholderiaceae_C > Paracidovorax. The sequence goes on along the minus strand of NZ_LMOV01000012.1, from coordinate 613,214 downwards.
TGCCCAGCGCGTCGTACGACTTGATCAGGATGAAGAGGGCTTCCTCCAGCGCAGGCACGTCCTTGTAGTCAGCCAGTGCGATCTGGGCGCGGCTGATGGCAGCCACGTACGCGCCACGCTCGTAGTAGTAACGCGCGACATGTACCTCGTACTGCGCCAGCGAATTCACGATGTAGGTCATGCGCTGGCGGGCGTCCTGCGCGTAACGGGAATCGGGGAAACGGGTGGCCAGTTCGCGGAACGACTCGAAAGAGTCTTTCGCGGCCTTCTGGTCCCGCTCGGACAGATCCTGGCGCGAGATCCAGGAGAAGAGCCCCAGGTTGTCGTTGAAGTTGACCAGCCCCTTCAGGTAGAGGGCGTAGTCGTAGGCCGGGCTGGCCGGGTGCAGCTTCAGGAAGCGGTCCAGCGTGGCGATGGCCTGGGCCTTTTCGCCGCCCTTGTACTGGGCGTAGGCCTTGTCGAGCTGCGCCTGCTGCGCCAGGGGCGTGCCGGCCGCGCGGCCTTCCAGCTTCTCCAGCAGCGGGACGGCCTTGTCGTAGGCGCCGCCGTTGAGTTCGTCACGCGCTTCCGAATAGATTTTGTCAGTGGTCCAGCCGGCGGTCTTGTCCTCCGGCGTGCTGGAACAGCCCGCCAGCAGACCGGCGGCCAGCAAAGCAGACAGAAGGGGGGCGGAAATACGCGACATGGTGGCGGCTTTCTGGCAGAGGATGCTCGTCGTCATGGGACTGGGGGCGAGGCGCCGGCGGGGCGCCGCCACGACAGGGGTCATGGCGTCGTCCGGCACCTGGGCCTGGAGACGGGCATTGTAGCGAGCCGCCGGAGCGCGCCGCAGGCGGCCATCATCCCTCCAGCGTGGTCATCGCCGCCGGGTTTCTACAATGCGGGGATGTTTGTCCACTTGCGCCTGCACACCGAATTTTCCGTCGTAGACGGCACCAACCGCATCGACGAGGTGGCCAAGGCCGCCGCCAAGGACGGCCAGCCGGCCCTGGCCATCACCGACCTGAACAACCTGTTCGGCGCCATCAAGTTCTACAAGGAAACCCGCGGCAAGGGCGTCAAGCCGCTGCTGGGCGCGGAGATCAACGTGCCGTCCACGACGGGCGGCCCGTGCCGCATGGTCGTGCTGGTGCAGAACATGCAGGGATACCTGAACCTGTCCGAGTTGCTGGCCCGCGCCTGGACCCGCAACATCGTCAAGAACGTGCCGGTCTGCACGCTCGAATGGCTGCGCGAACTGAATGCCGGGCTGATCCTGCTGGCGGGCGCGCAGGCCGGGCCGGTCGGCCAGGCGCTGATGCGCGGAGATGGTGCCGGCGCGGCCGACATGGCACTGGAGCTCGCCTCCATGTTTCCGCACCGCTTCTACCTGGAGATCCAGCGGGCTGGCCGTGCGGACGATGAGGCGCACGTCGTCGCCGCCGTGCAGCTGGCGGCACGGCTGAACCTTCCGGTCGTGGCCACGCACCCGGTGCAGTTCGCCACGGCCGAGGACTACGAGGCCCACGAGGCGCGCATCTGCATCGCCGAGGGGGAAATCCTGGCCAACCAGCGCCGGGTACGCAAGTTCACGCGCGAGCAGTATTTCAAGTCGAGCGCCGAGATGGAGGCCCTTTTCGCGGACGTTCCCACGGCCATCGCCAATACGCTGGAAATCGCCAAGCGCTGCAACCTGACGCTGGTGCTGGGCAAACCCCGCCTGCCGGACTTCCCCACGCCCAACGGCATGCCCATCGACGAATACTTCCGGTATGCGTCGTACGAGGGCCTGGAGGAGCGGCTGGCGCAGATCTTCCCGAAGGAGGCCGAGCGTGCGAAGCAGCGCCCGCGCTACGTGGAGCGGCTGGAGTTCGAGCTGGGCACCATCCTGAAGATGGGGTTCCCGGGCTACTTCCTGATCGTGGGCGACTTCATCCAGTGGGCCAAGCAGAATGGCTGCCCGGTGGGGCCGGGCCGGGGGTCTGGCGCGGGCTCGCTGGTGGCCTACGCGCTCAAGATCACCGACCTCGATCCGCTGCAGTACAACCTGCTGTTCGAGCGCTTCCTCAACCCGGAACGGGTGTCCATGCCCGACTTCGACATCGACTTTTGCCAGTCCAACCGCGACCGGGTGATCGATTACGTGAAGGACAAGTACGGCAAGAACGCCGTGAGCCAGATCGCCACGTTCGGCACGCTGGCGGCCAAGGCAGCGATCCGCGACGTGGGCCGTGTCATGGACATGAGCTACACCTTCTGCGACGGCATCTCCAAGCTGGTGCCCGGCAAGCCCGGCATGTCGTACACGCTGGCCTATCCGCCCGAGGTGAAGAAAGAAGGCGACAAGAACAACTACGCGCTGGAACTGGAGCCCATGCTGTATGAGCGCGTGCGCAAGGAAGAGGACGTCAAGACCGTCATCGAGATGGCGCAGAAGCTCGAAGGCATGACCCGCAACATCGGCATGCACGCCGGGGGCGTGCTGATCGCGCCGGGCAAGCTCACCGACTTCTGCCCGCTCTACCAGCAGCCGGGCAGCGAGTCGGCCGTGAGCCAGTACGACAAGGACGATGTGGAAGCCATCGGCCTGGTCAAGTTCGACTTCTTGGGCCTGGCGACGCTGACGATCCTGGAGATCGCCCGCGAGTTCATCATGAAGCGCCACAAGGGGCAGGAGAACTTCGCTTTCGAGAACATCCCGCTCGACGACTCGCCGACCTACCGATTGTTCTCCGACGGCAAGACCGAAGCCGTGTTCCAGTTCGAATCGCGCGGCATGCAGGGCATGCTGAAGGAGGCGCGCCCGAGCCGGCTGGAAGACTTGATCGCCCTGAACGCGCTCTACCGCCCCGGTCCGATGGACCTGATCCCCACCTTCGTGAACCGCAAGCACGGCAAGGAGCCGGTCGAGTACCCGCACCCGCTGGTGGAGCCCGTGCTGGCCGAGACCTACGGGATCATGGTCTACCAGGAGCAGGTGATGCAGACCGCCCAGGTGCTGGGCGGCTACAGCCTCGGTGGCGCCGACATGCTGCGCCGGGCCATGGGCAAGAAGAAGGCCGAGGAGATGGCCGAGCACCGCGAGATCTTCCGCAAGGGCGCGGCCGAGAAGGGCATCGACCAGAACAAGGCCGACGAGGTGTTCGACCTGATGGAGAAGTTCGCGGGCTACGGCTTCAACAAGTCGCATGCCGCTGCCTACTCGCTGCTGGCCTACCACACCGGCTGGCTGAAGGTGCACTACACGGCCGAGTTCTTCTGCGCCAACATGACGGTGGAAATGGACGACACCGACAAATTGAAGGTGCTGTACGAGGATGCGGTCAAGAACTTCGGCATGACGTTCGAGCCGCCGGACGTGAACCGGGGCATGTACCGGTTCGAGCCGGTGACGGACAAGGTGATCCGCTATGGGCTGGGCGCCATCAAGGGCACCGGGCAGCAGGCGATCGAGGCCATCATCGCGGCCCGGGAAGGGCGCGGGGAGGGCCCCCAGGGCAGCACCGTCGGGCCGTTCAAGAGCCTGTTCGACTTCTGCGTGCGGGTGGACCGGGCGCGCATCAACAAGCGCACGGTGGACGCGCTGATCAAGGCCGGCGCGTTCGACGGCCTGCAGATGAATCGGGCGGCGCTCTCCGCCTCGCTCGACCGGGCGTTCGACTTCGCCTCGGCCACCCACGCGAACGCCAATCAGGGCGGCCTGTTCGACATGATGGGTGACGACGCCCACGGCTCCAGCACGCAGGAGCCCGATCTGGTGGAAGTGACGCCCTGGGGCATCAAGGAGCGGCTCACGCAGGAGAAGACGGCCATCGGCTACTACCTGTCAGGCCACCTGTTCGATGAGGTGGCCCTGGAAGTGCGCCGCTTCGTGCGCACGCGGCTCGACGAGATGGGCGACAGCCGGGAGCCGCAGATCCTGGCCGGCATCGTGAGCGACCTGCGCGTCATCAACGGGCAGCGCGGCAGGCTGGCCCTCTTCAAGCTGGATGACAAGACCGCCACCATCGAAGCGTCGGCCGACGAGGGCGTGCTGAACGCCCACCGGGACGTGCTCAAGGACGACGAGTTCGTCGTCATCAGCGGCCGCGTGCAGCTGGACCATTTCAGCGGCGGCTTGCGCGTGAAGGTGCAGCAGGCCTGGGACCTGGCCGGCGCGCGGGCGAAATATGGCCGCTACCTGCAGGTGGCGGTGGGCGATGCGGTGCCGGACGTGAACCGGCTGGTGCGGGAGTTTCCCGCCAAGCGCGAGGAAACCGAGCACGGCGACATCCTGGTCCACGGACTGCGGGTGCGCATGGGCCTGCGCTGCAAGGCGGAGCAGGGCGCTGCCACGGCGGAAATCCAGCTGGGCGAGGCCAGCCGGTTCTTCCCCTCAGATGCGGCGCTCGCGGCCTGGAGCGCCCAGGCGGGCAGCGGCACGGTGTCGGTCGTGTACGACGCAGGCTGACCGCTTGAAAACGCCCGGTGTAACACCAGATGGATCAGGCTGCGCCCCGGGGCGCGGCTCGCTAGAATGAAATTCATGGCAACGAACCCACCTCCCAAGACACCGGCCCCTCCGACCCGAGCTCCCGCGCGGGACGACGGCGGATCGGTAGTGCTGGAGCGACGCACGCAGCGCACGCAGCCGCCCCAGATGTTCCAGGTGGTGATGCTCAACGACGACTACACGCCCATGGAGTTCGTGATCGTCGTTCTGCAGGAATTCTTCAGCAAGGATCGCGAGGCTGCGACCCAGATCATGCTCAAGATCCATCTGGACGGCAAAGGCGTATGTGGGGTGTATTCCCGCGACGTCGCCGCAACCAAGGTCGAACAGGTTTTCGAGGCTGCGCACAAGGCAGGCCATCCGCTGCAGTGCGTGAGTGAACCTGTTGAATAAATGGCCTTTGGCCCCGATCTACAGTAATCCCTTCCAAGCAAGCACAAAGGAGTTCACATGATTGCCCAGGAACTGGAAGTCAGCTTGCACATGGCCTTTGTCGAGGCCCGCCAACAGCGCCACGAATTCATTACCGTGGAACACCTGCTGCTGGCACTTTTGGACAACCCCAGCGCAGCCGAAGTGCTGCGCGCCTGCTCGGCCAACATCGACGATCTGCGCTCGTCGCTGGCCAACTTCATCAAGGACAACACCCCCCAGGTCGCTGGTGCGGACGAGGTGGACACGCAGCCCACGCTGGGTTTCCAGCGGGTGATCCAGCGCGCCATCATGCACGTGCAGTCCACCGGCAACGGCAAGAAGGAAGTCACCGGCGCGAACGTGCTGGTGGCGATCTTCGGCGAGAAGGACTCGCATGCCGTCTACTACCTGCACCAGCAGGGCGTGACGCGCCTGGATGTCGTGAACTTCATCGCTCACGGCATCAAGAAGGGCGAGCCGCCTGAGCCTGCCAAGGCCGACAGCCCGGCCGACGGTGACGAAGGTGGCAACGGCGGCGAGCGCAGCGAGAAGGCTTCGCCGCTGGAGCAGTACACCCAGAACCTGAACGTCGCCGCCAAGGAAGGCAAGATCGATCCGCTGATCGGCCGCCACTACGAGGTCGAGCGCACGATCCAGATCCTGTGCCGCCGCCGCAAGAACAACCCGCTGCTGGTGGGCGAGGCCGGCGTGGGCAAGACGGCCATTGCCGAGGGCCTGGCCTGGCGCATCACGCAGGGCGACGTGCCCGAGATCCTGGGCGAGGCCATCGTGTATTCGCTCGACATGGGCGCGCTGCTGGCCGGCACCAAGTACCGCGGCGACTTCGAGCAGCGCCTGAAGGGCGTGCTCAAGTCGCTCAAGGACAAGCCGAACGCTATCCTGTTCATCGATGAAATCCACACGCTGATCGGTGCCGGTGCGGCATCGGGTGGCACGCTGGACGCGTCCAACCTGCTGAAGCCGGCGCTCTCCAGCGGCCAGCTGAAGTGCATCGGTGCGACCACGTTCACCGAGTACCGCGGCATCTTCGAGAAGGACGCGGCCCTGTCGCGGCGCTTCCAGAAGGTCGACGTGGTCGAGCCGACGGTGTCCGAAACGGTGGACATCTTGAAGGGGCTCAAGAGCCGCTTCGAGGAGCACCACAGCGTGAAGTACGCTGCAGCCGCACTGCAGGCGGCAGCGGAGCTGTCGGCCAAGTACATCAATGACCGCCATCTGCCGGACAAGGCCATCGACGTGATCGACGAAGCCGGTGCCGCCCAGCGCATCCAGGTCGCCAGCAAGCGCAAGAAGACCATCGGCAAGGCCGAGATCGAGGAAATCGTCGCCAAGATCGCGCGCATTCCGCCCGCGAACGTGTCGAACGACGACCGCAGCAAGCTGCAGACCATCGAGCGCGACCTGAAGAGCGTGGTGTTCGGCCAGGACAAGGCGCTGGAAGTGCTGGCCTCCGCCGTCAAGATGGCGCGCTCGGGCCTGGGCAAGGGCGACAAGCCGATCGGCTCGTTCCTGTTCAGCGGCCCCACGGGCGTCGGCAAGACCGAGGCGGCCAAGCAACTGGCCTACATCATGGGCATCGAGCTGATCCGCTTCGACATGTCGGAGTACATGGAGCGGCATGCGGTGTCGCGCCTGATCGGTGCGCCTCCCGGCTATGTCGGTTTCGACCAGGGTGGGCTGCTGACCGAGGCCGTCACGAAGAAGCCGCACGCCGTGCTGCTGCTCGACGAGATCGAGAAGGCACATCCGGACATCTTCAACGTGCTGCTGCAGGTGATGGACCACGGCACGCTGACGGACAACAACGGGCGCAAGGCCGACTTCCGCAACGTCATCATCATCATGACGACGAACGCGGGTGCCGAGACGATGAACAAGGCCACCATCGGCTTCACCAACCCGCGCGTGGCGGGCGATGAAATGGCCGACATCAAGCGCCTGTTCACGCCCGAATTCCGCAACCGGCTCGACGCCATCGTCAACTTCAAGGCGCTCGACGAGCAGGTCATCCTGCGCGTGGTGGACAAGTTCCTGCTGCAGCTGGAAACGCAGCTGTCGGAGAAGAAGGTGGAAGTCACCTTCACCGACAAGCTGCGCAAGCACCTGGCCAAGAAGGGCTTCGATCCGCTGATGGGCGCGCGCCCTATGCAGCGCCTGATCCAGGACATGATCCGCCGGGCACTGGCCGACGAACTGCTGTTCGGCCGCCTGACCGACGGTGGTCGCCTGACGGTGGACGTGGACCTGACCACGGACGAAAAGGGTGCGGAGACCGCCGAGGTCAAGCTCGACATCCAGGCGCTGCCCAAGAAGGACCGCTCGGCCCGCTCGGAACCTGCGGAGCCGGAAGAGGCCACTGCCGACTGAACCCCGGCCGGCGCCGCGGCCTTCGGGCCGAAATGAGCAAAGACCGCAGCTTCGGCTGCGGTCTTTTTTTTGTCCGTCTGCTTCGCCCTTACCCGGTTGACTTGGGAAGGCAGCCTCCGGGGCTTGCCGCGCGTTGCCTACCGCCGCGCGATGGCAGGGAGGTCGCGCAGGCCGGCCCCGGCCCGGCGCGTGGCCGGCGCTATGCCCGGTCAGCCGCCGCTCGTCAGCCGCTGCAGCAGCTCGAGCGTGGGGTAGCCATCGGCCTCCAGCCCCTGGCTTTGCTGGAACTGCCGGAGGCCGGCGCGGGTGGCCGGGCCGAAGACTCCGTCTGCTGTGCCTGCCGAAAAGCCCTTGCGGTTCAGGCCGTTCTGCAGATCCATCACCTGGCTGCGGTTCAGGGGCTGGAGATCGCGAGGCCAGGATGCCGTCACGCCCGCGCCGCCGTCGAGCTGGCGGGCCAGCAGGCCGACGCCCAGCGCGTAGTTGACCGAATTGTTGTAGCGGAGGATGGCGCGGAAATTGGGGCCGACCAGGAATGCCGGGCCCCGGGCGCCCGCTGGCGCGATGACCGAGGCGGCTTCGAACGCGGGCAGCGGTTGCCCGTCGACGGCCGTCACGCCCCGTGCCGTCCACTGCGCCGAAGGCTGGCGCACGGACAGCTCGGCCTGTGCGTGGTCGAAGCCGGTGGGCAGGCGCACCTCGACGCCCCACGGCTCGCCGCGCCGCCAGCCCGCACTGGCCAGATAGTTGGCGGTGGAGGCGGTCACGTCGGGAATGCTGCCCCAGATGTCGCGCCGGCCGTCCCCATCGGCATCGACGGCATGGGCCAGGAAGACCGACGGCAGGAACTGGGTGTGCCCCATGGCGCCAGCCCAAGACCCCACCATCCGGTCAGCCGCAATGTCGCCCTGATCGACGATGCGCAGGGCCGCCAGCAATTCGCTGCGGGCCCAGTCGCGGCGCCGGCCTTCGAAGGCGAGCGTGGCCAGCGCATCCACGGCGCGGAAGCTGCCGAAGTTGCCGCCGTAGTTGCTCTCCATGCCCCAGATGGCGGTGATCACGGCGGCGGGCACGCCGTAGCGCGCCTCGGCAGCGGCCAGCGGCGCGCTGTACTCGGCCCGTTTGGCGCGGCCGGCGGCGATCCGTTGCGCCGAAACGGCGCTGTCGAGATACGCCCAGGGGGTGCGGGTGAATTCGGGTTGGGCGCGGTCGAGCTCGATCACCCGCGGCAGCAGCCGTGCGCTGCCCAGCACCTGGTCGACCGTGGATGCGCGCACGCCTGCAGCCTGGGCATCGCGACCGAAAGCCGAGACCCACGCCGCGAAACTGGCCTGCTCGGCCGCAGCCGAGGGATTGGCCTGGGGATCGGCTGGCGCCGCTGCCGGGGGGGCGCTGGCAGCAGGGGGTTGAGCCGCCGGAGCGGGGGGCGCGGCTGCGACCGCAGGGGCCGCAGCGGTCACCACGCCTGGCCCGGCTGTGGGCGCCGGGGGAGTCGAGGCGCAACCGGCCACGGTGAGCGCCAGACAGGTCAGTGACAGAGGCCAGGGCGACGGCAGGCGTGGCACAGCAGGCGGCTGCGCCGGGAAATCACGGGTCATTGTGGAGTGCATGCGCCATTGTCGTTGGCCCCGGCATACTTGCGGCTTTGCGTTCCCTGCGGCAGCGACTCCATGCACACCTTTTATTGGCACGACTACGAAACCTTTGGTGCCAACACGCGGCGCGACCGGCCCGCCCAGTTCGCGGGCATCCGCACCGACGCCGAACTCAACGAGATCGGCGAGCCGATGATGATCTACTGCCGGCCGGCGCCCGACTACCTGCCCGACCCCGAGTCGTGCCTGATCACCGGCATCACGCCGCAGGTCTGTCTGGAGCGCGGCGTGCCCGAGCACGAATTCGCTGCCCGCATCGAGGCCGAACTGGCCCGCCCCGGCACCATCGGGGTGGGCTACAACACCATCCGGTTCGATGACGAGATCACCCGCTTCATGTTCTGGCGCAACCTGATCGATCCGTACGCCCGCGAATGGCAGAACCAGTGTGGCCGCTGGGATCTGCTGGACGTGGTGCGCATGACCTACGCGCTGCGTCCACAGGGCATCGAATGGCCGCGCAAGGAAGACGGCTCGCCGAGTTTCAAGCTGGAGCATCTGTCCAGGGCCAACGGGCTGGCGCATGAGGCAGCGCACGACGCGCTCTCGGACGTGCGTGCCACCATCGCGCTGGCACGCCTGATCCGCCAGCAGCAGCCCAAGCTGTTCGGCTTCGCCCTCGGCCTGCACAAGAAGGACCGCGTGGCCGCGGAACTGCGCCTGCCCACCACCACCGACACGGCGCGGCCGTTCCTCCACGTGTCGGGCATGTTCCCGGCAGAGCGCGGCTGCCTGGGCGTGATGTGGCCGCTGGCGAGCCACCCCACGAACCGCAACGAGCTGATCGCCTGGGACCTGTCCCAGGACCCGGCCGAACTGGCGCTGCTCGATGCGGACACCATCCGCCAGCGCATGTTCACCCGCAGCGACGAGCTGCCCGAAGGCGTGTCGCGCCTGCCGATCAAGACGGTGCACCTGAACAAGTCGCCCATGGTGGTGGGCAACGTCAACACGCTCACCCGCCAGGCGGCCGAGCGCTGGGGCATCGATCTGGAGCAGGCGGCGCTCCATGCCGAGAAGGCGCGGGCGCTGCCGGACCTCACGGCCATCTGGGCGCAGGTGTTCTCCCGCCCGCAGCAAGAAGGCGGCCCGGCGGCCGATGTGGATCAGGACCTCTACGGCGGGTTCGTCGGCAACGAGGACCGGCGCCAGCTCGAACGCCTGCTCAGCATGCCCGCCGAAAAGCTCGCGGATGCACGCCCCAGCTTCGACGACGAGCGGCTGGAGGAGCTGGTGTGGCGCTACCGGGCGCGCAACTTCCCCCACACCCTGACCGATGAGGACCTGGAGCGCTGGGAGGCCCACCGCGTTGCCTGCCTGATGGAGGGCCAGGGCGGGGCGCTCACCTTCGACGAACTGTTCGCCCGTCTGGACGAGCTGGGCGGCGAGGCGGACGAGCGCGGCGAGGCGATTCTTGGCGCGCTCTACGACTACGCCGAGAGCATTGCGCCAGCGATGTAGGCGGTACCGACCATGTCCTCCGCTCTGCCACCCCTCGTGCAGAACCCGCCCGAAGCCCCATCTGCTGCCGAGCCTGCGGCGCACGCCCGCGCACTGGCCGACTTTCTGCGAAGCCATCGCCGCGTCTTCGTGCTCACCGGCGCAGGCTGCAGCACGGCATCCGGCATTCCGGACTACCGCGACACGGACGGGCAGTGGAAGCGGCCCCAGCCCGTCACCTTCCAGGCCTTCATCGGCGAGGAGGCGACGCGCCAGCGGTACTGGGCGCGCAGCATGATCGGCTGGCGGGTGATGGGCCACGCCCTGCCAGGGGCAGCCCATCGGGCGCTGGCTGACCTGGAAGCGCGGGGGCGAATCGAGCTGCTGCTGACGCAGAACGTCGACGGCCTGCACAGTGCTGCGGGCAGTGCGCGCACCATCGACCTGCATGGCCGCATCGATACCGTGCGCTGCATGCACTGCGAAGCCCGCACGCCGCGGGCCGACCTGCAGCAGCGGCTGCTGCACGCCAACCCCGATTGGGCAGCCCTCCATGCGCAAGCCGCACCGGACGGCGATGCCGATCTGGACGGTCTCGATTTTTCCGGGTTCGTCGTGCCTGGCTGCGCCGCCTGCGGGCAGGGTCTGCTCAAACCCGACGTGGTGTTTTTCGGCGAAGCCGTGCCGGCGGAGCGGGTGGCCGCCGCGCGTGCGGCCCTGCAGCGCTCCGACGCCATGCTGGTGGCGGGTTCGTCGCTGATGGTCTATTCGGGCTTCCGCTTCGTGCAGGCCGCAGCCGACGCCGGACTGCCCATTGCCGCCGTCAACCAGGGACGCACCCGCGCGGACGCCTTGTTCGCCCTGAAGGTTTCCGCCGACGTGGGCGCCGTGCTGGCGTCGGCAGTCGCCTCGCTGGGCTGATCGGGCGTCGCGGCGGGCCCTGAACCGGGTGGGTGGCGACCGCGCCGCAGGGCGCTCGGCAGGGGTGCCTCCGGCAACGGTGATATCGTGCGCAAAGGCTTGAACCCCCGGAGCGCCTGGCCGCTCCGCACGACAACGATGCCCGCAGAGCAGAGGAGACGTCATGCACCAGCCACCCCCGACGCGCGCTGCGAGGCCGCTTTCGCACCCGGCCGACTGGCTGGAGACGGCGGACGACGGCGCGCTTCGGATCCAGCATGCGCACGAAAGGTCCGCCGCTTTCGGACTGCGCCGTGACGCCGAGGCCGACTTCGCTCCGCTGCAGCCCGATGCGCTGGCCTGGACCGTGGCGCGCAACGAGGCGCTGTGCGTTCATGCCCGGCCAGTGATGGAAACGCTGTCCGCGCAGATCGCCGGCACGCAGAGCATGGTCCTGCTCACCGACGCCACGGGCGTGGTGCTTCACGCGCTGGGCGATGACGAAATTCTGGGCCGCGCCAGCCGCGTTGCGCTGCGGCCGGGGGCCACCTGGTCCGAGCGCAGCAAGGGCACGAACGCCATCGGCACTGCGCTGGCGCTGGGCGAGGCGCTGCAGGTCCACGGCAGCGAGCACTACCTGCAGGCCAATCATTTCCTGACCTGCTCCTGCGCGCCCATCCACGACCCGCAAGGCCACATCATCGGCGCGCTGGACGTGAGCGGCGACCACCGGGGCCGCAGCCCGCACACCATGGCGCTGGTGCGCATGTCCGCCCAGATGGTGGAGAACCACCTGTTCGGCAAGGTGTTCGAGGAAGCCGTGCTGCTGCGCTTCCATGCGCGGGAAGAGTTCCTCGGCACCCTCGTCGAGGGCCTTGCCGCGTTCACGCCTGATGGCCGCTTCCTCGCGGCCAACCGCAGCGGCCAGTTCCAGCTGGGCCTGTCGGCCACGTCGCTGCAGGCGCATACCTTCTCTTCACTGTTCGGCATGCCGATGAGCGCGCTGCTGCTCCACGCCCGCGCCACGGTGCCCGACCGCCTGTCGCTGTGGCTGCACGGGGGCGTGGCGGTGGTGGCGCAGGTCGAGTTCCGATCCCGCCACGCAGGGCTGGTCACCCCGTTGGCCGGCGGCTCCCGGCAGGCCCCTGTGCCTGCAGCCCAAGGGGGCCAGGGGTCCCGACTGCCGCCGTCGCCGCCCTCGGGCGAGCGCCCGGCAGGAGCCGGCCGGCTCTCCAGCCTGCGCTACCTCGACACTGGCGATGCCCAGCTGGCCCAGGTGATCGACCGGGTCACGCGGGTGCTGGGGCGCGACGTGCCGACCATGATCCTCGGGGAAACCGGCACCGGCAAGGAGCTGCTGGCCCAGGCGATCCACCACGACGGCCCGCGCGCCGGCCAGCCTTTCGTGGCGGTGAACTGTGCATCGGTCCCGGAGAGCCTGATGGAAGCCGAGCTGTTCGGCTACGAGGAGGGCGCCTTCACCGGCGCGCGGCGCAAGGGTAGCCCGGGCAAGATCGTGCAGGCCCACGGGGGCACGCTGTTTCTCGATGAAATCGGCGACATGCCGCTGGCCATGCAGGCGCGGCTGCTGCGGGTGCTGCAGGAGCGCACCGTGGTGCCGCTCGGCTCGACCCGGCAGATCCCGGTGGATGTCCAGGTGCTGTGCGCCACGCATCGCAACTTGCGCGAGATGATGGCGCGCGGCCTGTTCCGCGACGATCTCTATTACCGGCTGAACGGCCTGGTCGTGCGCCTGCCAGCCTTGCGCGAGCGCTCCGACCTGCTCGTCATCGTCCAGCGGCTGCTGCAGGCGCTGGAGCGCGGCAGCGAATCCCGGCCAGGCAACCCGGAGGGGCGGCAGCCACCCGCCCGGACCACGCCGCTGCGCCTGTCGGCCCGCGCCATGCAGTGCCTTCTGGCTCACCGCTGGCCGGGCAATCTGCGCCAGCTGTCCAATGCCCTTCGGACCGCCGCGCTGATGGCGGGCGATGCCGAGGCCATCGACATCGACCATCTGCCGGAGGATCTGTTCGACGACGAGGGGTGGGGGCAGGCCTCTTCCGACGCCCGGCAGGGCTCGGGCTCGGGCTCTGGGAGGCACCTCGATCCGGGCGGCGTGGTCCACCCGCCCGCCGGCGAGCCGCCACAGGCCGGGCCCGGCACTCTCCGGGCGGTGCCACCCGCTGCCGTGCAGTCGTGGGAGGACACCGCTGATGCCGCTCTGCGCCATGCGCTGGCGGTGCATGCTGGCAACGTGTCCGCAGTGGCGCGGGCCCTCGGTGTCTCCCGCAACACGGTCTACCGCCGCGTGAGGGCGATGGACGCGCGGGCCGTGCGTCACTGAGACGGAGGGCCACCGCCGCGGGACGGGACCGGCGGGCGCCAGGCGCGCCACGCCAGGGCGGCCAGGGGCGAGGCCCAGCAGGCGGACAGCACCCAGACTACCAGCCGCGATTCCGGCGCGGCCGCACCGAGGTAGACCGCTGCAAGGAAGTTGGCGGCACCCGCCACCGGCGCCAGGGCGACGAGCCAGATGGCGACCACGGCATTGCGCGGCAGCCATCTGCAGGCGAGCGGCAGCAGGCACAGCACCCCTGGGCTGAACAGCAGCCAGCCCATCACGGCGCCCGCGTCCTTGTCGAGATAGGGCAGTCCGCCGCTGGCGAGCCGCAGGAGCACCGTCCAGCCCGCCAGTGCAACGGCCAGGCCGACCAGGCCGAGGAGATGGCGCATCGTCACAAGTCTGGCAAAAGCCCGAGGATGCCACGGCTGCTGGCGGTGTAGGCCCGGCCCGAGCCCGAGTGGGCGGCAGATCGCTGCGCTCAGCCGGGTCCGCGCTGCGGCGGCCCCAGCGCCTCGACGGCTGCCCACTCCGCTTCGCCATAAAGCCGTGAACGGGTCAAAAAGCGCAAACCGGTGGGACGCTCCAGCGAGAACATGCCGCCGTTGCCGGGCACGGCGTCGATGATCAGGTGCGTGTGTTCCCAGTATGCGAATTGCGATTCGCTCATGTAGAAGGGCGTGCCGGCGATCTCGCCGAGCAGCACATCGGAGCCGCCCAGCATGAATTCCCCGAGCGCGAAGCACATGGGCGCGCTGCCATCGCAACAGCCGCCCGACTGATGGAACATCAGCGGGCCGTGCTGCGAACGCAGCCGTTCAATCAATGCTTCGGCCGCCCGTGTGGCCGAGACACGGGTTGCCGCAGCAGGCGCAGCGCGCGCGGCAGGCAAAGGGGCCGAAGCGACGGATTCGGAGGGCATGCAGTGCTCCTATCTTTGAGTGGGACAACGTGGCTTTGGCAACGTGTCCCGGCCAGGTACCAATGTGGGCCAACCCAGGGCGGCCGATGCCGTGCCGCCCTGGCCGCCGCAGCGTCCGCACTCTCAGAAGAAGCCCAGCTTGTTCGGGCTGTAGCTCACCAGCAGGTTCTTGGTCTGCTGGTAGTGGTCGAGCATCATCTTGTGGTTCTCGCGGCCGATGCCCGACTGCTTGTAGCCACCGAAGGCCGCATGCGCGGGGTAGGCGTGGTAGCAGTTGGTCCACACGCGGCCGGCCTGGATGCCGCGGCCCATGCGGAAGGCGCGCGCCCCGTCCCGGCTCCACACGCCGGCGCCCAGCCCGTACAGCGTGTCGTTGGCGATCTCCAGCGCTTCCTCCTCGGTCTTGAAGGTGGTGACGGACACCACCGGCCCGAAGATCTCTTCCTGGAAGATGCGCATCTTGTTGTGGCCCTTGAACACCGTGGGCTTGACGTAATAGCCGCCGGCCAAGTCGCCGCCCAGCAGGTTGCGTTCACCGCCGATCAGGCATTCGGCGCCTTCCTGCTTGCCCAGGTCCAGGTACGAAAGGATCTTCTCCAACTGCTCCTGCGAGGCCTGCGCGCCGATCATGGTGCCCTTGTCGAGCGGATGGCCCTGGGTGATGGCGGCCACCCGCTTCAGCGCGCGTTCCATGAAGCGGTCGTAGATCGATTCCTGGATCAGCACGCGGCTGGGGCAGGTGCAGACCTCGCCCTGGTTCAGCGCGAACATGGCGAAGCCTTCCAGCGCCTTGTCGAAGAAGGCATCGTCGGCAGAGAGCACGTCCTCGAAGAAGATGTTGGGGCTCTTGCCGCCCAGCTCCAGCGTGACCGGAATGATGTTCTGGCTGGCGTACTGCATGATCAGCCGGCCGGTGGTGGTCTCGCCCGTGAAGGCGATCTTCGCGATGCGGCTGCTGGAGGCGAGCGGCTTGCCGGCCTCCAGACCGAAGCCGTTGACCACGTTGACCACGCCTGGGGGCAGCAGGTCGCCGATCATCTCCAGCAGCACGAGGATGGAAGCCGGCGTCTGCTCGGCGGGTTTGAGCACCACGCAGTTGCCGGCGGCCAGGGCGGGTGCCAGCTTCCAGACGGCCATCAGGATGGGGAAGTTCCAGGGAATGATCTGGCCCACCACGCCCAGCGGTTCATGGAAGTGATAGGCCACTGTGTCGTGGTCGATCTCGCTGATGCCGCCTTCCTGCGCCCGCACGGCGCCGGCGAAGTAGCGGAAGTGATCGATGGCGAGCGGGATGTCCGCCGCCATGGTCTCGCGCAGCGGCTTGCCGTTGTCGATGGTCTCCGCCACGGCGATGGTCAGCAGGTTGGCTTCCATGCGGTCGGCGATCTTCAGCAGGATGTTGGCGCGGTCGGTGGTGGAGGTCTTGCCCCAGGCTGCCTTGGCCTTGTGCGCGGCGTCCAGCGCGGCGTTCACGTCCTTGTCGTTGGAGCGTGGGATCGAAGTGAACACCTGGCCGTTGATGGGCGAGCTGTTCTCGAAATACTGCCCGTCCACCGGCGGCACCCATTGGCCGCCGATGTAGTTGCCGTACTGCTTCTTGTAGGGGTTCGCGATGCCGAGGTTGGCGATTTCTGCCATGTTCATGGTGCGTGTCTCCTGGTTGGAATAGCCGTGATGTGCCACCGGCCGGTGCGGCGCGGCGACTCACTCAGGGGCAAATCGCGTGCCAGCCGCTCTTGTGCTGCCGGCCCGCCCTGCTTTGCAGTCCGCCTCCCTGACCCGGGCGGTTGCGGGTGCTCTGCCAAGCCAGCGCGGGCCTCCGTTCTGGCCCGGGGTTGCTGCGATATGGAGCCCCGGGGTGTGTTCCAAGTGTTCCGTTTCTGCACAGGGGCGGAACACCCCGTTGTTTGCTATGGAATACGTAGCAAGGGGCGCAGAGGGGTTGGGCGGACAAGCCGCTTTGTTTTCCGATCTGCGCAGCCGAGGCCTGTCGCCGCCGCGCTCGGTCGGGCGCGGGGCAGCGCGACGTGCCTCCTGTGCCAGCCCGGGAACATCTGCCACCGGGCCTGCGCGCCTAGAATCGGCGGCTGCACTCTGGCGCTCGCCGCCAGGGAGAGAACGGCACTCCTGCCCGGTGGGCGGAGGCCGCACGGATGGCGCTGCGCGTATCGCTGCACGGCGCCTCCATCACCAATTCGCAGGAGGCGCCACCATGGGTGCGCAATGGAAAGCAAAGGGCAAGGCGCAGGTTGCCGACGCCAAGGGCAAGCTGTTCGGCAAGCTGGTCAAGGAAATCATCGTGGCCGCGCGCGGCGGGGCCGATCCGGCGGGCAACTCGCGCCTGCGGCTGGCGGTGGAACAGGCCCGCAAGGCCTCCATGCCCAAGGACACGCTGGAGCGCGCCATCAAGAAAGGGTCCGGCGTGGGCGCCGACGCGGTGGACTATCAGCGCGTGATCTATGAAGGCTTCGGCCCGCACCAGGTGCCTGTGATGGTCGAATGCCTGACCGACAACGTGAACCGCACCGCGCCCGAAATGCGCGTGCTGTTCCGCAAGGGGCAGCTCGGTACGTCCGGCTCCGTGTCGTGGGACTTCAACCATGTCGGCCTGATCGAAGCCGAGCCCACCCCGGGCCACGCGGGCGCAGACGCGGAAGTGGCCGCCATCGAGGCCGGCGCGCAGGACTTCGAGCCCGGTGAACAGGACGGCGCAACGCTGTTCATCACCGACCCGGCCGACCTGGACGTGGTGAGCCGCGCGCTGCCCGCCCAGGGCTTCACCGTGCTGTCGGCGAAGCTGGGCTACCAGCCCAAGAACCCGGTCGACCCAGCGAATCTGAGCGCAGAGGCGCTCGAAGAGGTGGAAACCTTCCTCGCCGCGATCGACGCGCACGACGACGTGCAGGAAATGTTCGTCGGCCTGAAGGGTTGACGACGCCCCGGGGCGGCCTGGCCAACTGCCGCGACGCGGCCGGCTTCCACTGCTGACCTTACTGGCCCTGCGCTGGCGGCGCCGGCGGCGGTGGGAGGGTGGCGGCACGCCTTGCGCAAGATATCAAAAACGATAGCTGCCTGCCCAGGTACACCAAGGCCTGGCGGCTATTTTCCCTTGAAACTTGGGGCTGGTCCGGTGGACCGGCGTCAGCTGCCGAGGAACCCCACCTGCGGCGGCCGGCCCGGCAGCGTCAACTGCGCAACGGGCGCCGGGCTGCTGGCCACCTGCCGACCGCGCCGCCAGACGGCCAGCCGCGCGGCCCGCAGACGAATGGCTTCCCCCGGGTTGCGCGCATGCAGCAGCACCAGGTCGGCATGGCAGCCCGGCGCGATGCCGTAGCCCTCCAGCCCCATCAGCCGGGCAGGGTTGATCGTCACCGCATCGAAGCACTGGCGCATGCCGGCCTGGCTGGTCATCTGCGCCACGTGCAGGCCCATGTGCGCCGATTCCAGCAGGTCCGCGCTGCCGCCGCCATACCACGGGTCCATCACGCAGTCATGGCCGAAGGCCACCGTCAGGCCGGCCGCCGTCAGCTCGGGCACGCGGGTCATACCGCGCCGTTTGGGATAGGTGTCGTGCCGGCCCTGCAGCGTGATGTTGATGAGCGGGTTGGCCACCACGCCCAGCTGCGCCTCGGCCATCAGCGGGATCAGCTTGCTGACGTAATAGTTGTCCATGCTGTGCATCGACGTGAGGTGCGATCCGGCAACCCGGCCGTGCAAGCCGAGGCGCACGGTTTCGGCGGCCAGGGTCTCCACATGGCGCGACAGGGGGTCGTCCGTTTCGTCGCAGTGCATGTCCACCCGCAGGCCGCGCTCGGCCGCCAGCTCGCACAGCAGGCGCACGCTCTCGGCGCCCTGCGCCATGGTGCGCTCGAAATGGGGGATGCCGCCCACCACCTCCACGCCCAGGTCCAGCGCCCGCGTGAGGCTGTCCAGCCCGCCCGGCTGGCGCAGCACGCCATCCTGCGGGAAGGCGACCAGCTGCAGGTCCAGGTAGGGCGCCACACGGGTTTTCACGTCCAGCAGGGCGCGCACGGTCAGCAGGCTGGGGTCGCTGGTGTCCACGTGGCTGCGGATGGCCAGGAGGCCGCGCGCCACGGCCCAGTCGCAGTAGTTGAGCGCCCGTTCCACGATGGCTTCGTGGGTGAGCGTGGGCTTCAGCTCGCCCCACAGTGCGATGCCTTCCAGCAGCGTGCCGCTCTCGTTCACGCGCGGCTGGCCGTAGCTGAGGGCGGAGTCGAGGTGGAAGTGCGCATCGACGAACGGTGGCGAGAGCAGCAGGCCGCCGGCATCGACGGTCTGGTGCGCAGGAGCGCGCAGGCCTTCGGTGACTTCGGTGATGCGGCCGCCTTGAACCGCCACCGACATGCAGGTGCGGCCGTCGGGCAGGGTGGCGTCGTGGATCAGCAGGTCGAGCATGGGGTCACAAGAAGAAAAAGGGGGTGGGGCGGGAAGTCATCGGCAAGAGGCCGCGACACCCATGCGGATTTGCAGCGTGATTCATTGTGCCCCCGTATAAGGCATCGCTGGGCCGTGGACTGCGCCCCCGCTCCCCGCTTTGGGAGCTGAGACCGCCAACACGTTCTCATGCCTGCCGCATGATCTTTTCGAACTGGAAGGCTTCGTCGTCGTCCCCGGGCAGGTCATTCTCCTCCGGTGGGTGGGGGTCTGGATGGTGCCGGTTGAAGAACTCGATGATCTTGAAACCGCACTTGTTGACGTAGAAGTGGATATTGCGCTTCTCGAAGTACGGGGTGTGTGTCTGCCAGGTGATGGTCTCGGGATATTGCTGCTCGATCGCATGCCAGGCCCTGAGCCCGATTCCGCGGCCTTCCTCACCCACTTTCACGAAGAACAGATCGAGCGAATTGTGGTGGTCGGCGTTGATCGTGAGCACGGCACCGCCGACCTTCCGACCACCGCGGAGAATGCGCAGCGCCACGGCGTTCGGGGCACTCATCGCCGTGTCCAGGGTCTGGTCGGACGGGATCGGCCCATCCGGGAGCGATCCGAATTCATCGGCCACTGCGACGGCAAAGGCACTTTGCAGTTCTGTCTTGAAATCGGCAACGTCGTCGGGTTGCACGGCAGCCAGGGTGATGGGGTTTCCGGTCATGGATGCAGGTATATCACCCATGTCGGCGCGCCCGTTAAGCTCAGTGCATCCTGCATCCTTTCCCGCGCCCAGTGCGCTCCATACCTCTCGGGAATTCGAGCCGCCATGCAATTCGCCTACACCATCCTCTACGTCGAGGACGTTGCCCGGTCCATCAGCTTCTACGAAGCCGCCTTCGGCCTGCAGCGGCGCTTCCTGCACGAGGGCGGTGACTACGGCGAACTGGAGACGGGCGCCACCACGCTGGCGTTCTCTTCACACCAGCTCATGGCGCAACTGGGCAAGAACCCGCGGCGCGCAAGTGCGGACGCGCCCAGCTTCGAGATCGCCTTGACGACGGACGACGTTCCCGCTGCCCTGGAGCGCGCAGTGGCCGCCGGCGCTAGGCAGCTGCGCGCGCCGGAGCGCATGCCCTGGGGCCAGACCATCGCGTATGTAGAGGACGGTGACGGCGTGCTGGTGGAGCTGTGCACGCCCGTGCAGCCGGGTAGAGACGCTGCGCGCCCGATGGTGTTCAGGCGGCTTGCCGGGATGCACGCCACGCCGTGCGGGTGAGCCGGTAGAGCAGGTGCGGGCGCACCGGATGGCCCTCGGGCACGGACGGGTGCTCGAACGCCTCCGCCGGCGATTCGCGCATGCCCAGGCGCGCCATCACCGCCTGCGACCGCCGGTTGCGCTGCGCGGTGAAGGCGACGATCTCTTCCAGCCCGAGCGCCTCGAACCCGAGCCGCAGCGCCAGACGTGCGCCCTCCGTGGCCA
The DNA here is from genome assembly GCF_001424265.1 of Acidovorax sp. Leaf160. GTDB lineage: Bacteria > Pseudomonadota > Gammaproteobacteria > Burkholderiales > Burkholderiaceae_C > Paracidovorax. Next base: position 592,811 of record NZ_LMOV01000012.1, on the reverse strand, counting down.
GGCCACGGCCCCAGAAGGGCCGGGCGATGCGCCAGCCGATCTCCACGCAGGGCGCGAACGGCAGCGGTGCCGTGGGCCGGTGCAGGCCGATGAAGCCCAGGAAGGCGCCACTTGGCGTGCCCGCGCCGCCTGGGCCTTCGAGCAGTTCGGCCGCCCAGAATCCCCAGCCTTGCTGCTCTATCAGCACCTCGATGCGATCGGCCATCGCATCGCTCTGGGCATGGTCCAGCGGCGCCGGGAAATGCTCCATCACCGCTGCGTCGGCATTGAGCGCGGCGAAGGGCGCGCGGTCTGCTGCCGTCCATTGGCGCAGGCGCAAGCGGGGCGAGCACAGCAGGGCCGGATCGATGGGGTGGGGCAGGGGTGGCGGCGTGCCTGCGCTCAAGGGCTGAAACATCTGTCCATGCTAGCCGCAGCTATCAAAGCCTATCGCTCCCCTTTGCGATACGGCTTCATCAGCGCCTGCGGGTAGGCGGCGTTGCGGGCCACCAGCACCAGCGCCAGGATGGAGAGCAGGTACGGCAGCATCAGGTACACCTGATAGGGCAGCCACGCGTCGCCCGACTGCTGCAAGCGCAGCTGCAGCGCATCGAAGAACGCGAACAGCAGCGCGCCGAGCAGCGCCTTGCCGGGGCGCCAGGAGGCGAACACCACCAGGGCCACGCAGATCCAGCCGCGCCCGTTGACCATGTTGAAGAAGAACGCGTTGAACGCCGACAGCGTGAGGAAGCTGCCCGCCACGCCCATGAGGGCCGAGCCCGCCACGAGGGCGCCCGTGCGGGTTGCGGCCACCGAGATGCCCTGACCCTCGGCCGCCTGAGGGTTCTCGCCCACCATGCGCACTGCCAGGCCCAGGGGCGTGCGATAGAGCGCCCAGGCCAGCAACGGCGCCAGCAGCAGGGCGAGCAGGGTCAGCGGTGTCTGTGCCGAAAGAATCGGCACGCCCAGCCAGTCCATCGGCGCGAACGGCGTGATGGTGGGCGGCGTGTTGACCTTCGGAAAGCCCACGCGGTAGCCGTAGTAGCTGAGCGCCGTGGCCAGCAGTGTGATGCCCAGGCCCGAGACATGCTGCGACAGAGCCAGCCCCACGGTCAGCCAGGCGTGCAGCAGACCGAAGCCCGCCCCGGTGAGTGCCGCCACCGCCACGCCCGTCCACAGGCCGTGCCCGGCATACACGGTGAGCCAGCCGGTGAAGGCGCCTGCGACCAGAATGCCTTCGATGCCGAGGTTCAGCACGCCCGCGCGTTCGCAGAGCAGCACGCCCAGCGTGCCGAAGACGAGCGGCGTCGCCACGCGCAGCGTCGCGATCCAGAAGGCCGGCTGGGCCAGGATGTCGAGCAATTCGGTCATTTCCAGCGGGCCCGGTATTGCGCCAGCAGTCCGGCGACCAGCACGGCGATGAGGGAGGTGGCGACGATCACGTCGGCAATGTAGGTAGGCACGCCCACGGCGCGGCTCATGCTGTCCGCGCCCACCAGCACGCCCGCCACGAAGATGCCCGCCACCACCACGCCCAGCGGATGCAGCCCGGCCAGCATGGCGATCACGATGCCGCTGTAGCCGTAGCCGGGCGACATGTCCAGCGTCACATACCCTGTGCGGCCCGCCACCTCGATCGCACCGGCCAGGCCCGCGAGCCCGCCCGAGAGCAAGGCCACCAACACCACCGTGCGGGTGACCGGCACGCCCGCGAACGCGGCGGCCCGTGGATTGGCACCGGCCGCGCGGATGTCGAAACCCGGCACCGTGCGTGCCAGCAGTGCCCAGAGCAACATCGCCAGGCCCACCGCGATGAGAAGGCCCGTGTGCAGGCGCGAGCCTGTCACCAGGCGGGAGAGTTCCAGCTCGCCCTGCAGCGCCACGCTCTGCGGCCAGCCCAGCGCCAGCGGGTCCTTCATCGGGCCGTCGAGCAGGGCCGACACCAGCAGCAGCATCACGAAGTTCAGCAGCAACGTGGTCACCACCTCGTCCACGCCCAGCCGCGCTTTCATCAGCGCCGGGCCAAGCAGCAGCGCGGCGCCGGCCAGGGCGGCAGCCAGCAGCATCAATGGAAAAAGCACCCACGGGGACCATTCCAGGCCCGTGCCGCCATGCATGCCGCCCACCGCCACGGCAGCTATCGCGCCGGCATAGAGCTGCCCTTCGGCGCCGATGTTGAAGAGGCGCGCGCGGAAGGCCACGGCGGCGGCGAGCCCGGTCAGGATCAGCGGCGTGGCGCGGGTGAGCGTCTCGGTGAGCGCAAAGACCGAGCCGAACGCGCCCTGCGCCAGCAGTGCATAGGTGCGGCCCACGGGCGCGCCGGCCCACAGCACCAGCAGCGCGGAGACGAGCAGCGTGAAGGCCACGGCGCCGACCGGCGCGGCGACATAGGCTGCCGCCGAAGTCCGATGGCGTTTTTCGAGCCTCATGACATGTCCCGTGCTGGCCCGGTGCCGGCTGCGCCCAGTCCCTTACCGGCACCGGCGGCAACGGCGGCAACGGCGGAACCGGAGCTTCCGCCCGCCATGGCCAGGCCGATGGCCTCGCGTGTCCATGCCTGCGTGGGCAGCGCTTCGGTCAGGTGCCCACCGTGCATCACTGCCACGCGGTCTCCCAGCTGCAGCACTTCATCCAGGTCGTCGGAGATGAGCAGCACGGCCGCGCCCGCGTCGCGCGCGTCGACGAGTTGCTGCTGCACGAAAGTGACGGCGCCGACATCCAGCCCCCAGGTCGGCTGGTGGGCCACGATCAGCCGGGGTGTGTCAGGCGAGGCCGGATCGGGCGGCATCAGCGCCCGGCCGAGGATGAGTTTCTGCATGTTGCCGCCCGACAGCGACCGCGCCGGCACGTCCGGCCCGCCGCCGCGCACGTCGAAGGTCTCGGCCACGCGGCGCGCATGCTGGCGAGCCCGGCCGCGCTTGATCCAGCCGGCGGTGAACCAGGGGTGCGAGAACCAGCGGCTGCCCAGGCGTTCGGAGACGGCGTTTTCCCAGACCGGCAGATCGCCCACCACGCCGACCGCATGCCGGTCTTCGGGGATGCGCGCCACGCCCTGGGCGACGAGGCGCTGGGGATGGGCGGGCAGCGGCTGGCCCCGCAGCATGACCTGGCCTTGCACCGGCATGCGCACGCCGCACAGCACATCGGCCAGCGCACCCTGGCCGTTGCCCGACACGCCGGCAATGGCGGTGATCTCGCCTGCACGCAGCGTGAGATGTACGCCGTGCAGGGCGTCACGCCCTCCGCCCGTGTGGACATCGTCCACCGTGCAGACCGCTGCTCCCACTTGGCGGGCCGGGCGGCGTTCGGCGCGCTCCACCGCATGGCCGACCATCCAGTGGGCGAGCTGCGCCTGCGTCGTGCCATGCGCCGGGGCCTGTGCCACCAGCCGGCCCTGGCGCAGCACGGCCACGCGCTGCGACACGCGCAGCACCTCGCCCAGCTTGTGGCTGATGAAAATGATCGCCAGTCCCTCGACCACCATCTGCCCCAGCGTGGCGAAGAGCGCTTCGCTTTCCTGCGGGGTGAGCACGGCAGTGGGTTCGTCCAGGATCAGGATGCGCGCCCCGCGGTAGAGGGCCTTGAGGATCTCCACGCGCTGGCGTTCGCCCACGGACAGGTCGCCCACGCGCGCATCGGGCACCACGGGCAGTCCGAAGCGCTGGGCGACCTCCAGCAGCCGCGCACGTGCGGCGCTGCGGCGAGAGAACGGCTGCCACAGCGGCTCGCTGCCCAGCAGCACGTTGTCCAGCACGCTCAGGTTGTCGGCCAGCGTGAAATGCTGGTGCACCATGCCGATGCCTGCCGCCAGTGCCGCGCGCGGCTGGCCGGGCGGCAAAGGGCGGCCGAAGGCCTCGATGCTGCCCGCGTCCGCCACATAGTGGCCGAACAGGATGGACATCAGCGTGGACTTGCCCGCGCCGTTCTCGCCCAGCAGCGCCAGCACCTCCCCGCGCGCGAGCGTGAGCGAGATGCCGTCGTTGGCCACCAGGCTGCCGAAGCGCTTGGTGATGCCGGATAGGCGCAGCACGGTGTCCGGCGCGGCGGCCGGTGGCGGTGCGGACATGGGGCGAGGGGGTGCGCCGCCTTACTTCGCCGTGGACTTCGGCTGGCTGTCGTCCACCTTCACGGTGAAGGTTCCGGACAGGATCTCGGCCTCGCGCGTTTTCACCTTGGCCACCAGCTCGGCCGGCACTTTCTTCTCGAACGTGCCCAAGGGTGCGAGAGACGAGCCCTTGTGCTTCATCATCGAGTAGGGGCCGTAGTCTTCGGCCGCGAACTTCCCGGCCTTCACCGCAGCGATGGCGCGGTCCACGCTGGGCTCCATGTGCCACAGGGCCGAGGCGACCACTGTGTCGGGGTACTGCGGCTGCGTGTCGATGACGTTGCCGATGGCGAGCTTGCCCTTTTCCTTGGCCGCGTCGCTCACCCCGAAGCGCTCGGCATAGAGTACGTCCGCGCCCTTGTCGATCATGGCGAAGGTGGCTTCCTTGGCTTTCGGCGGGTCGAACCAGCTGTTGATGAAGGTGACGGTGAATTCCACCTTCGGGTTCACCTCCTTCGCGCCGGCCATGAAGGCATGCATCAGGCGGTTGACCTCCGGGATCGGGAAGCCGCCCACCATGCCGATCTTGTTCGTCTTGGTCATGCCGCCCGCGATCATGCCGGTGAGGTAGGCAGGCTCCTGGATGTAGTTGTCGAACACGCTGAAGTTGGGTGCCTGCGGCTTGCCCGACGAGCCCATGACGAAGGCGGTCTTGGGAAAGTCCTTGGCCACCTTGCGGGCGGCGGATTCGACGCCGAACACCTCGCCGAAGATCAGCTGGTTGCCGCCGTTGGCGTACTCGCGCATGACGCGCTCGTAGTCGGCATTGGCCACGTTCTCGCTGCTCTTGTACTCGATCTCGCCGCGCGCCTCGGCCGCCTTCAGTGCCTTGTGGATGCGGCTCACCCACTGCTGCTCGTACGGCACGGTGTAGATGCCGGCCACCTTGATCTTGCCGGCGGCCTGCACCTGAGCCGCCGCAGGCGCGAGCGCCAGCGTGGCGGAGATGGCCAGTGACGTGCAGAGCAGTCGGCCGGTGAAGAGGCGGCGGTTGAACATGGCGGGTTCCATAAGGTGCAGGAATCAAAATGGTGGATCGACTGCCTGACACCGGCAAGATGCATGCCAGCAAAAACGCGCCCGCGGGCTGGGCGAGCGCCTGCGGACTGCCCTTACTTGGTGCCGAAGATCCGGTCGCCGGCGTCGCCCAGGCCCGGCAGGATGTAGCCGTGGTCATTGAGTTCGCGGTCGATGGCGGCGGTGTAGATCGGCACGTCGGGGTGGGCCTTCTGCAGCGTGGCGACGCCTTCCGGCGCGGCCAGCAGGCAGACGAACTTGATCGAGCGGGGGTTCAGCTTCTTCAGTCGGTCCACGGCCGCAGCGGCCGAATTGCCCGTCGCCAGCATCGGGTCCACCACGATGATGTCGCGCTCTTCCATCTCCGAGGGCATCTTGAAGTAGTACTCGACCGGCTGCAGCGTCTGCGGGTCGCGGTAGAGGCCGATATGGCCGATGCGGGCGCCCGGAATCACGTTCAGCATGCCGTCGAGAAAGCCGTTGCCGGCGCGCAGGATGGACACCAGCACCTGCTTCTTGCCGTCGATGACCTTGCCGGTCATGGTCTCCAGCGGGGTTTCGACCTCGATGTCCTGCAGAGGCATGTCGCGCGTGATCTCGTACGCCATCAGTGTGCTGAGTTCGCCCAGCAGCCGGCGAAAGCTGTTGGTGCTGGCGTCCTTGCGGCGCATCAGGGTCAGCTTGTGCTGCACGAGGGGGTGGGTGATGACGTGGACGTTGGTCATGGCAAGGATGGGAGGTATGCGTGAACGATGGGAAGGGCAGTCACCTGCCAGAGTGCCCTGATTTTCCCACGCCTCCCGGTAGCCCGCCCACGTGCGGCCGGGTGCCCGCTCTGCTGCTTCGCGCAGCGGGGTCCAGGTGCGTTCCGCAGGGTTCAGCGGCGCCCCTCGGCGTCCAGCGGCGTCGCCTGCGTGCCGGCCGGGCGCCGCAGCCGCCCGGCACGATCCGAGTCGATCAGGCGGAGAGGAAACGCGCGTAGCGCTCCATGTCCACGTTGCCTCCGCTGATCACGATGCCCACCCGCTTGCCCTGCAGTTCGAGGCCGCCGTGCAGGGCACCCGCCAGCGCCAGCGCGCCTGTCGGTTCGACGACGATCTTCATGCGCTCCGCGTAGAAGCGCAGCGCCTCCACCAGTTGCTCGTCGGTGGCGGTGACGATGTCGGCCACGCCCTGCTGGATGATGGGGAAGGTGATCTGCCCGGGTGCCTGCGTCTGCGCGCCATCGGCGATGGTGCGCGGCGTTTCGATGCGCACGATGCGGCCGGCGCGCAGCGACTGCTGCACGTCGTTGCCGGCGGCCGGTTCCACGCCGATCACCTGGCACTGCGGTGCCATCGCCCGCGCCGCGAGCAGGCACCCCGACAGCAGCCCGCCGCCGCCCAGGCAGACGAATAGATAGTCGAGGTCGGGCACCTCCTGCAGCAGCTCCAGCGCCACCGTGCCCTGGCCGGCGATGACGTGGGGATGGTCGAAGGGCGGCACCAGGATCATGCCGCGCTCGGCGGCCAGCCGCTGGCTGATGGCTTCGCGGTCTTCGGTGAAACGGTCGTAGGTCACCACCTGCGCGCCATATTCCCGCGTGGCGGCGATCTTGGCGGCGGGCGCGTCTTCCGGCATCACGATGAGCGCCGGCATGCCCAGCAGCCGCGCCGACAGCGCGATCGCCTGGGCATGGTTGCCGGACGAGAACGCCAGCGCGCCGCCTTCGCGCTGCGCTTCGCTGAACTGGCGGAGTGCGTTGTACGCACCCCGGAACTTGAAGGCGCCCATGCGCTGGAAGTTCTCGCACTTGAAGAACAGGTGGGCGCTCAGCCGTGCATCGGCCGTGCTGGACTGCAGCACCGGCGTGCGATGGGCCACGCCCTGCAGCCGCTGGGCTGCGGCGGCAACGTCGTCGTACGTGGGCAGGGCGGTATCGGTCATGGCGGCATCCTGGTGGAGGTGGCGAAGGCGAGCGGAAAGCGAAGGGCTGGCCTGCATGATAGCCGCGCTTCTGCAGCCCGTTTTTCAGGGGAAAAAGGCCCCGGGCGCTTGATTTACAAGCGCCAGTAGCTATTATATTGATAGCAAAATAGATGGCCGGTTCGATGGTGTGCAGCCGGCGTGACCCAAGTCCGCTGCTACCGCTCGGCGGTCGCCGCTGCGAAGAACGCGGCGAAGGGCGCCGTGTCCGGCATCACGTACACCACGCCGGGCGTGCGCCCGAGCGTCGGCGCCACGACCCGGTCGTAGAACAGATTGGCGACGTTCACGCAGCCGTTGGAGATGCGCCGTTCACTGGCGAGGGGACTGGCCAGGCGCTCCTGCCGACGTTCGCGTGGATGCACGCTGCGGATGCGGTGCAGCGAGACGGCGGCGTCGTAATCGATCCACACCAGGTCGTCGCCGCGCGTGTTGCGGCCCGGCTCGCTGGCGAAGCGGCCTGCGGGGGTGGTGCGTTCTTCCGGGCGCAGCGAAGAAAGCGGCTTGTCGCCCACGCCTGGCGCCGAGGCGTCGCCCAGCGCCGATCCCAGCAGCACCGGAGCGCTGCCGAGCCAGCGCCCGCCCGCATCGAACACATGCAGCCGCGCGTCCGGCTTGTCGATCACGGCGAAGGGCTGGCCTTGCGCGTCGCCCGAGTGCAGGACCCACCGCACCAGCTGCGCGGCGTCGGGCGAGGCGCCCTCGGGCCAGCGGTATCCGGCGGAAGCACCCGCCGCGTGAGCCCCGCCCGCCAGCAGCGCGCACGACAGCCAGACCAGGGCGGTACGGCGATCGGCCAAGTCAGCAGGGGCGAAGGAAAAGCGGGGCATCCGCTCATGCTACGCGCTCGGCACGAGGCTACGATGCAGGACAGCGCGGCAAGCTGCCGTCCAATGACAACGGGGCCCGCAGGGCCCGCTTCATCGACCGTTTCCAGCCGGTGCTCAGCCGCCCCGGGTGACCGGCACGCCGGCGTCGCGTCCGTAGCTGCCGTACTTGCCCAGTTCCCACTTGGCGGTGGCGGTGCGGTGCACTTCATCCATGCGCCGCCACGCGTGCCGGGGCGCACGAACGGGTCCAGATGGAAGTGGCCCAGCGCCTTGCCTGCGCGCTCGATGCAGTGGTGCGATATCGCCGGGTGCCAGCCTTCGCCGGGCACCGCGTGGATGGAGATGCCGACAAGCCGCTCTGCCAGACGGAACAGGTTCTGGAGCGCGACCGGATACGGGAGTGCAGCTTGACGCCGCGCGCGCTGAATTGGTAGCGGCACTGGTCGCCGACCGAGGCCAGATGCTGCACCACGTTCCAGTCGAGGCCCAGCCGGTCCATGGGTGCTCCGAGCACCTTCTCCAGCGTCGCCCAGTCCACGGTGGGCATCTCCAGCAAGGCGTGCAGCGCTTGGCGGGCGCTGGCGATGCGCTCGGCGATGGAGGCGGGAATTGTCTCGGGGTCGATTCCCGTGAATGCAACAGGGGTTGGGGTAGCGGGCGTGTGGGACATGGCAAGCAGGGAAAGCGGTGGAAGGCGGCCCGGGGGCGCGGAGCCGGCGGTACGGACTCGTACCGCTGGCGGCGAGGACGCCGGGAGGGGCGGGTCGATCCGAGCTAGATGAGCACGGGCTGGGTACGGTCCAGCAGCCACTGGCGCGTGCGTGCGTGTTCGCCGGCTTCCAGGGCGGGCAGCAGGGCATCGCGCACCGTGGCGTGGTAGCGGTTGAGCCAGCGGACCTCTTCGGCCGTGAGCAGATCGAGGCACAGGCAGTTCAGGTCGATGGGGCACAGCGTCAGCGTCTCGAACGCCATGAAGGCCCCGAAAGCGCTGGCTCCGGCATCCACGGCGAGCACCAGGTTTTCGATGCGCACGCCCCAGCGGCCTGGGCGGTAGATGCCGGGCTCGATGGAAGTGACCATGCCGGGATGCAGCACCGAGTCCTCGCTCGCGTCGCCGCGTACCGAGATCGACTGCGGCCCTTCGTGGACGTTGAGGAACCAGCCCACGCCGTGTCCGGTGCCATGGCCGTAGTCGATGCTCTCGCGCCAGAGCGGCGCACGGGCCACGGCGTCGATCATGGGTGCGCGCGTGCCTTGCGGAAACTGCAGCGACGACAGGGCGATCAGGCCCCTGAGCACCAGCGTGCAGTCGCGCCGCTGCGCATGGCTGGGCTGGCCCACGCTCCACATGCGGGTGATGTCGGTGGTGCCGCCCGCGTACTGCCCGCCGGAGTCGATCAGCAGCAGCCCGTCGCCGGCGATGGGCGCATGCGCGGCAGGCGTGGCCACGTAGTGCGGCATGGCCCCGTTGGCGTTGAAGGCGGCGATGGTGGCGAAGCTCGGGCCCTTGAAGCCCGGCCGACGCGCCCGGGCGGCGGTGAGCCGACTGTCGATGTCGAGCTCGGTGAGCGCCGCGCCGCATTTCAAGTGGTCTTCCAGCTCCGAGAAGAATTCGGCCAGCGCCAGCCCGTCCTGCTCCATGGTGCGGCGGATGGCTTCGGCCTCCTGAGGGCTCTTGCGCGACTTCAACAGCACGCAGGGATTGGTGGCCTGCACCAGCACCACGTTCGGCGGCAGCGCCTGCGCGTGGCCTGCGGTCACCCGCTTGGGGTCGATCAGCACGCGGGCACCCGGGCCGATGGAGCGCAGCACGCGCTTGGCATCGCCATAGGGGGCTATCGCGATGCCTTCGGCCGCCAGCGCCCGCCGCACGTCGGCAGGCAGCCGGGCCGTATCCACGAACAGGGTGGTGCCTTGCGGGCCGACCAGCAGGTGGGCAAGAAAGACGGGGTTGTAGGGCACGTCGCTGCCGCGCAGGCCCAGCAGCCCGGCGATGTCGTCCAGGCTGGAGATGAAGTGCCAGTCGGCGCCCAAGGCCTGCAGCCGGCCATGCAGCAGGCCCAGCCGGTCGGCGCGCTCATGGCCCTGCACGCCGGCGGGCAGCGCGGTGATGGGTTCGGCGGGCAGGGCGGGTCGGCTTTCCCACACGCCGGCCAGCGGGTCGATATCGGTGCGCAGCCGGTTGCCGTGCGTCTCGCAGACGGCTTCGAGCTGCCGCAGGGTGGCGGCAGCGATCACGTCGCCATCCACGGCCACCGCGCCGCCGCGCCCCGCCAGGCGGCAGAGCGAGTCGAGATATTCGCCTGGCGCGCCGGGCAGGGTCTTGCGCATGGTCACGCCACTGCCCTGCAGCTGGCGCTCAGCCTGCTCCCAGTAGCGGCTGTCCACCCACAGCTCCGCCGTCTGCAGGCCGACCAGCAGCGTGCCCATCGAGCCGTCGAACCCGCTCAGCCAGCGGCGGCCCTGCCAGTGGGCGGGCAGGTATTCGGACAGGTGCGGGTCGGCGGAGGGCACCAGGCAGGCGTGCAGGCCGTTGGCGCGCAGGTGCAGGCGCAGCCGGGCCAGGGGTGTGCCTGCATCGGCGGTGGCGGTGGTAGTGGCAGTGGCATCCACCGCGGCGGTGTAGGGTGGGCTCACGATGCGGCGCGGTCGATGAGGTATTGCGCCAGCAGGGGCACCGGGCGGCCCGTGCCGCCCTTGTCGGCACCGCTTTTCCAGGCGGTGCCGGCGACGTCCAGGTGCGCCCAGCGGCCTTGCACGAAGCGCGAAAGGAAGCAGGCCGCCGTCACGCTGCCGCCCGCACGCCCGCCGATATTGGCCAGGTCTGCCACGCGCGACTTGATCGACTCGTGATAGGCCGCATCCAGCGGCATGCGCCAGGCCGGGTCGGAGACCTTGTCGCCCGCCGCCAGCAGCGCCTGGCCCAGCCCGTCGTCGTTGGCGTAGAGCCCGCTGCGCACATGTCCCAGCGCGATCACGCAGGCGCCGGTGAGCGTGGCGATGTCGATGGTTTCATCGGGCTGGAAGCGCTGCTGGGCGTAGGTGAGTGCGTCGCAGAGGATCAGGCGGCCTTCGGCGTCGGTGTTCAGCACTTCGATGGTGGTCCCGCTCAGCGACCGGACCACGTCGCCCGGCTTGAGGGCGTTGCCTGCGGGCATGTTCTCGCAAGCCACGATGACACCCACCAGGTTGATCTTCAGGCGCATCTCGGCGCAGGCGCGCAGCGTGCCCAGCACGCTGGCGGCGCCGCACATGTCGTACTTCATCTCGTCCATGGCCTCGGCGGGCTTGATGGAGATGCCGCCCGAGTCGAAGGTCACGCCCTTGCCGACCAGCGCCACCGGCGCGCGTTTGGCCTTGTCGCCCTGGTAGCGCAGAACGATCAGGCGCGGCTCCTGCGTCGAGCCCTGGGACACGGCGAGGAACGACTGCATGCCCAGCGCCTCGATGCCGGCGCGGTCGTGGACTTCCACTTCCAGGCCCCAGTCCTTGGCCAGCGTGCCGGCCACGTCGGCCAGATAGGCGGGGGTGCAGATGTTGGGCGGCGTGTTGCCCAGATCGCGCGTCAGCGCCACGCCATGGGCGATGGCCTGCGCCTGCGCCAGGCGGGCGTGCATGGCGCCGTGGCGCTTGTCGTCCGCCGTGGCAAAGCTCAGCGTGCGCTCGGGCGGGGCCGGGGGCTGCTCGCCCGTGCGATAGGCGTCGAAGCGGTAGTCGGCCTGCTGCATCTCCAGCAGGGCGTGTGTCCAGGCGCCTTCATCCTCGCCCAGCGCCCAGATCACGTGCGCGGCGCGGGTGGCGGCCAGGGCCTTGGCGGCGGCGCGCGCCAGGGCTGCGGCATCGGGGCCGGAGCCGGTGGCGGGCGGCTCGGTGCCCACCAGCAGCAGGCGACGTGCCTTCAGGCCGGACACGGCCTGCAGCAGCAGGGTCTGGCCCGCCTTGCCGGTGATTTCGCCCTCGCCGCGCAGCCGTGCCAGCAGGCCGCCGGTGGCCTGGTCGATGGCCTTGGCCAGGCCCTTGAGCTTCTGGCCGCCGAAGCCCACCACCAGGCAGTCGCAATCGGCTTCCAGCAGCCGGGCAGGGTTGGCAAAAGTTTGCAGTTGGAATTTCATGGAAGAGATGCTTTGCTTGTGCTTGTCTTTTTCAACGGTCAGTTGAACTGTTCCTGGCCGGTCAGCCCGACCTTGGTCAGCCCACGCTGCTTGATGGAAGCCATCACATGCACCACGGTGGAGTAGCTGGCCAGCGCGTCGGGGCGCACATGCAGTTCGGGCTGGTCGGGCTGGATAGCCGCGGCGGCGAGCCGCTCATTGAGCACGGTCAGATCGATGGTCTGGCCGTTCCACTGGATGGCGGTCTGTGGGCCGATACCGATGCTCACGATGCGCGGCTCCTTGGGCGGCGGCGGCGGGCTGTCGGCGGGCACGGGCAGATCCAGCTCGACCGTGTGCAGCTGCATCGGGATGGTGATGATCAGCATGATGAGCAGCACCAGCATCACGTCGATCAGCGGCGTGGTGTTGATCTCCATCATCAGGGCGGCGTCTTGCTTTTTGCCCCGTCTCGGCAATGCCATGGCGGTTCTCCGTTCAGGGGTTGTGGACCGGCTCTGTCACGAAGCCGAGCTTTTGGATGCCGGCGTCCTGCGCCGCCCGCACGATGCGGCCCACCGGAAGATAGGTGGCCGAGGCGTCGCCATAGACCTGCACCATGGGCTGGGGCTTGCGCGAGGCGGCGTCGGAGAGGCGCTGCTGCAGCGTCTGCGGGCTGATGGGCGACGCGTTCCAGTAGATGGTTCCGTCGCGGGTGACCGACAGGTTGATGTCGTCCACCTTCGCCTGCCGCGGGTCGTTGGTCTCCTTGGGCAGGGCGACCGGAACCGTGTGCGTGGCCACGGGGATGGTGATCAGAAAGATGATCAGCAGCACCAGCATCACATCCACCAGCGGCGTGGTGTTGATGGATGAGACCAGCGGATCGCCGTCGTCCTGGCCGACGTTCATCGCCATGGTCAGGCCTCCAGCGTGATGGCGGGCTTGCCGCCGAGCAGGGCCGTGTGCAGATGCGTGCCGAAGTCGCGCACCTCGTCCAGAGCCGCCTTGTTGCGGCGCACCAGCCAGTTGTAGCCCAGCACGGCAGGCACGGCGGCGGCCAGGCCGATGGCGGTCATGATGAGCGCCTCGCCCACGGGGCCGGCCACCTTGTCGATGCTGGCCTGGCCGGCCAGGCCGATGGCCGTGAGCGCGTGATAGATGCCCCACACGGTGCCGAAGAGGCCCACGAACGGTGCCGTCGAGCCGACGGTGGCCAGCACTGCCAGCCCGCTCTGGAGCCGCTCTCCGATCGCGTCGATGGCCTGCATGATCGACTGGCTCAGCCAGCTGTTGCGGTCCACCTGCTGGGTGAGCGGGCCTTCGTATTGCTGCTGGGCGACGAGGCCGGACTCGGCCACGTAGCGGAACACGCTGGCATCAGGCAGGGCCTTGGCGGCGCCGCGCAGGTCGCTCTGGCGCCAGAAGTCGAGCTGCACCAGCTGGGCGTGGCGGTGCACGCGGCGCTGCTCCAGCAGCTTGGAGACGATCACGTACCAGCTGGTGGCAGACATGATCAGCAGGATGAACAGGGTGCCGCGGGACACCATGTCACCGTGCTCCCACATCGCCTTGAAGCCATAGGGGTTGTCTTCGCTGGCCTTGCGCGGGGCGGCTTGCGCCGTGGCGGCGGCGGGTGAGGGCACAGCGCTGGCAGCGGAGGCATCTCCGCCGGGCTGTGCGCTCTGCGCTGCTGCTGCGGGAGGGCTGGTCGCTGCCGAAGTCTGTGCGACGGCGCCCAGCGGGGCTGCCAGCAGCGACAGGGCGACGAGCGGAGCGGCGACGAGGCCGCGCAGGAACGTGGTGTGGAACGGGCGTTGGGACATGGTGCTCTCCGGTGGTCTGTGCGGGAAACGGGTGGACGAAGGAATGTGCGGGGCAGGGCTAGTTCAGGCGGAAACTGAATGGAACGCGCACCCGCACGGGCTGGCCCTGGCCGGCGCAGCGCAGATCGCGCATGGCTTCCAGCACCGGCCCGTTGAAGATTTCCGAGCTGGAGCTGGCGATGCGCAGGTCCTGCACCGAACCGCTGGGCGACACGTTGAATTCGGCCACCACCGTGCCTTCCAGGCCCTGGCGGCGTGCGCGCGACGGATAGCCGACCGCATCGCGGACGGCGGCGTAGTTGGAGCAGACCAGTTCGACCGAAGCCATCACGGGCAGAGCCGCTGCTGGTGCCGGTGCGGGGGCCGGGGCAACTGGCGCGGCCACGGGGGCAGGCGCCGGTGCAGGCACGGGCGCTGGCGCGGGTGCGGGAGGCTCTGCCGGTGCGGGTGGCACGGGCGGAGCTGGCGGCACCACCGGGGCCGGCCTGGGCTCCGGCGCAGGCCGGGGCGGCGGCTTGGGCGCAGGAGGCGGTGGCGTCGGCGCTGGCGGCGGGGGCTTGGGCGTGGGTGGCGGTGGGGGCGTCGGTGCCGGCGGCGGTGCCTGGATGAGCGGCTCCGCGCGCTTTTCGGCCATCAGCGTCACCAGCAGCGCATCCTTTTCCGGCTCTTTCTTGGGTAGCAGGTCGGTGCTGGTCACCAGCACGTAGGCCAGGCCTAGGTGCAGGGCGACGACGGCCGCCAGACCTGGCACTCGGTCGCGCAGTTCTTTCTTCGGGGGCTTTCTGTTCATGGTGTCCGGCCTTGCTGTGCGGTGTCTAGGGACGCTCGTGGCTTTGCGAAGATGACGATGCTGCCGGGATCGGTCATGCAGCCGCTGCGGCGCGGCGCAGCGCCGCCGCGACCGGCGCGCCGCCCAGGAAGGAACGCAACTGCCGGTCCGCCGTGGCGATGTCGATGCCGCTGCGCTCGTACCAGCCGCTGTCGTAGTAGCTGCGGGCATAGCGCTCGCCGCTGTCGCAGAGGATCGAAACGATCGAGCCGGTACGGCCCTCGGCAGCCATCTGCTGGGCCGCGTACAGCAGGCCGATGAAATTGGTGCCGGTGGAGCCGCCTACGCGCCGGCCCAGCACCTGCGAAACGTGCCGCATGGCCGCCAGCGACAAGGCATCGGGCACCTTGACCATGGCATCGACGCAGTGGGCGATGAAGCTGCGCTCGACCTGCGGGCGGCCGATGCCTTCGATGCGCGAGCCCTGGGCTTCGGTCATCGTCAGATCGGCCTGGCCGCGCTGCACGCCGGCGTAGTAGTCGAAGAACACCGACGTCTCCGGATCTGCGCAGAGGATGCGGGTGGGATGCTGCCGGTAGCGCACGTACCGGCCCAGCGTGGAGGAGGTGCCGCCGGTGCCGGGGCTGCACACGATCCACTCGGGCACGGGATGGGGCTCCCGCTGCATCTGGCGGAAGATGGATTCGGCGATGTTGTTGTTGGCGCGCCAGTCCGTGGCCCGCTCGGCGTAGACGAACTGGTCCATGAAATGGCCGCCGCTCTCCCGCGCCAGCACGAGCGACGCCGCGTGCAGGTCGCAGGCCCGCTGCACGAGATGGCAGCGCCCGCCGTGGAATTCGATCGCCGCGATCTTCTCGGGCGACGTGGAGGCCGGCACGACGGCGATGAACGGCAGCCCTAGCAGGCGCGCGAAGTACGCCTCCGACACTGCCGTCGATCCGCTGGATGCCTCGATCACCGGCGCGCCCTCGCGCAGCCAGCCGTTGGAAAGCGCATAAAGGAACAGCGACCGCGCGAGGCGGTGCTTCAGGCTGCCGGTCGGGTGGCTCGATTCGTCCTTGAAGTACGCGTCGATGCCCGGGTAGCCGGGCAGCGGCACCGGAATCAGGTGCGTGTCGGCCGAGCGGCTGAAGTCCGCCTCGATCCGGGCAATGCACTCGGCCTCCCAGGCGCGCTGCCGGGTGCGTTGGCTGCCGGGCAGGGGGGCTTGCAGGGGCAAAGCGGCGGCGTCCATCATGCGACCTGGCGTGCGGCGTGTTCCGCCAGTTGCAGCGAGTGGCCCGGATAGTCCGTGCCCGACCAGGGCTCGGCGCGTCCTCCCAGATGCCGGGCCAGGAAGTCTTCGCACAGCGCGTTGAACGACATGCGGTTGGCCTCCCGCACGAAGCCGTGGCCTTCGTCCGTGTAAAGCGCATACGTCACCGCGATGCCGCTCTGCCGCAGGGCGGCGACCATCTGCTCGGATTCCGCCTGCTTCACGCGCGGGTCGTTGGCGCCCTGGGCGATGAGCAGCGGAACGCGGATCTGCGCGGCGCGGTGCAGCGGAGAGCGGTCGCGCAGCTGGGCCAGCCCCTCCGGGGTGCCGGGGTTACCCATCGCACGGTGCTGGCGCACGCGGTCTGCCTCCCAGTAGGCAGGAATGGAAGCCAGCAGCGTTTCCAGGTTGGACGGGCCCACCACGTCGATGCCGCAGGCGTAGCGCGATGGATACCGCGTGAGGGCCGACAGAACCGCATAGCCGCCGTAGCTGGCCCCGAAGATGGCCAGGCGCTGGGGGTCGGCGACGCCGCGTTCCACGGCCCAGGCCACCGCATCTTCCAGGTCTTCGTCCATCTTGCGGCCCCATTCGCCGTCCGCCGCGTTGACGAAGCGCTTGCCGAAGCCGGTCGAGCCACGGAAATTGACGCTCAGCACGGCGTAACCCCGGTTGGCGAGCCACTGGTGCATGGAGTTGAAGCCGAAGCCGTCGCGCGACCAGGGGCCGCCATGCACCAGCAGCACCAGCGGCAGCGGCGCGGTCGTGCGCAGGTCGCCCGCCTCGGAGCCCATGGGCACCGTGAGGTAGGACACCAGCGAGAGGCCGTCGCGCGCCGGGATGACCACCGGCTGCATCCGCGAGAGCGGAGCCCAGGTGAGTTCGGGCCGCAGATCCATCAGGTGCCGCATCACGTTCGCCTTGCGGTCGTACAGCCACGTGGAGGACGGCCGGGTGTCGGACGACAGGGCGACGACCCATTGCTGGTCGTCTTCGGTGCGCGAGGTCAGGCGCCATTCGCCGTCTCCGGCATGGCCGTCGAGCGTTTCGATGTCCCGCGCGATGGCATCGTCCAGCACGTGCAGCTTGAAGCGCTCGTAGGTCACGCCGTAGGCCAGGGGTCGATAGCTCGCGGCGTCGGTGATCATGCCGCCGATGTCGGCGCGCGGGTCTTCGGCCAGCACGGTGGCAGCACCCGTTTCCCAGTCGATCGTGACCAACGCGGCGGTGTCGCGCCCGCGGCTGTCGTAGGCGTAGAGCGTGCGGCCCTCGACGTCGAAGTGGGACGGGCCCGAGCTGCGCCCGTCTTCTGCCGAGAAGACCTGCCAGGGCTGCCAGGCTCCCGCTGCATCGCGCCGCAGCCATTCGCTGCCGCCGTCCCGGGTGTTGCGCACGGCCAGCCGCACTTCGTACTGGTCGTCCAGCAGGAAGCCGGCGAAGCCCGTGTTTTGCTGCACGCACTGCATGTCGCCGGTGCGCAGGTGCAGCACGTGCACGTCGAAGAAGCGTGCGTCCCGCGCGTTCGAGACGATCGCGATCTCCTCGCGCCGTTGCCGGCTGATGCTCTGCACGCCGGTGCGCACGCCGGGCGCGGCGGGCGTCAGGGCGCGCAGGGAACCGTCTGCGAGGTCGGCGCCGAAGAGCTGGAAGTTCTCGTCGCCATCGCGATCCTGCGAGAACAGCAGCATGCCCGGAACGTAGGTCCAGTTGAAGCTCTGGATGCCGCGCCGCGTGTCGTGGGTGATCTGCCGGGCCGCGTGCGGGTTGCTGCTGGGAGCGGCCCAGATGTTCATCACGCCATCGCCGTCGGCCAGCCAGGCCAGCCACTGGCCGTCCGGGCTGATGCTCATGGCCGCGCGTGCCGGGTTGGCGAACAGGTGCTTGCGGGGGATGAGCGCTGCGGCCGCGTCACCGTCGGCCGCATGCAGGATGCTCTGCATCGCCACGGCTGCCCGGCGCCATTGCTTGCCGTACTGGCTCCTCTGGTACCGGTAGAAAGCCCTCAGCCGCTTGGCTTTCTCGGGATGCTTTTGCTCCAGCAGCAGGAAGACATTGGTGTAGTCGGTTGCCCCTGGCTCGCGGCCGACCATGTCTTCCGCATGGAGGGCTTCCAGCAACTGCTTCATCTCTTCGTCGTCCGCCTTGCCCCAGGGATAGAGGGCCATGTTCGCGGCGATGTGCGCGTTCATCCAGCCACGCAGCGTGTCCGACACGGCGCTGCGGGACTGCATCGGGTCCCAGGCAGCGGACTCGATGCACGTACCCACGGATGCGGCCACGGACTCGGGCGTCTGGGCGTTGGTTTGCGCAACCGCTTCGCGGCGGGCTTTGCGCCAGCTGGCGTTGTCGATGTCCTGGCCCGCCAGACGTGCCGCATGCAGCGCGGCCACGCCGTCCAGCGCCTCGGACAAACCCGCTGCCGCCTCCAGGCCGTTCAGCCCGAGGGTCTTGCCCTTGAGCAGTTCCAGCAGGCTGCGGCTACCCACCGTGTCCATCGCCATGCCGGGCTGAATGCCTTGCATCAGGTGGATGCCCCAGGAGACGCCGAGCGTCGAATTGGCGGCGACCATCGAATCGATCGTGAGGGCGAGCCACTTCGGCAGGCCGTAATCGGCTTCCCAGCGGTCCAGGTCATCGCCTCGCAGCAGGCTGCCGACGAAGCTGCCGACGTCGCCGTTCCAGTAGAGGGGCCTGTGCTCCCATCGGCCGGCCTTTTCCAGGGATTGCAGTTGGTCGATCACCTGCTGGCGCAGTTGCGGGTCGCCATGGTATGCGTGCAGGGTCATGTCAGGCTTCCAGGGCTTCGTCGATGACCTGGGCGATACGCGTCTTGGAGACGAGGCCCACCAGGCGGGCCTTTTCCTTGCCGTCCACGAAGAGGATCATGGTGGGCAAGCCGCGCACCTGGAATTGCTGCATGGTTTCCTTGTTTTCGTCCGCGTTGATCTTGCAGATGCGGGCTTCGCCGGCGTATTCCTCGGCGATGTCGTCCACGATGGGCAGCAGCTGTTTGCACGGTGCGCACCATTCGGCCCAGAAGTCCACCAGGACAGGGCCGGAGGATTGGAGGACGTGTTCTGCGAAGGTCGCGTTGGTGAGCGGGATGACGTTGGAGGACATGGTTCGGTTTCTGTAAGGGGTCGGAAAGTGGATGGGAATGGGGCCGGTGGATTCAGGCGTGGACCGGGAAGGGCCAGGAGCCGCTGCCGCCCTGGCCTGCGTCTTCGCTGCGCTTCGGCGTGAGGTCCAGCACGTGGTCGTGGTAGGCGGTCAGCGATTCGCGGTGCGCCACGCTGATCAGGGTGCTGTCAGGCAGCGCATGCACCAGGGCCTGGTAGAGCGCCCGCTCGGTGTCGGGGTCGAGCGCGCTGGTCGCCTCGTCCAGGAAGAGGTAGTCGGGCCGGTGCAGCAGAGCACGGCAGATCGCCAGCCGCTGCTGCTCGCCGCCGGAGAGCTTGTGCTGCCAGCGGTCGCTCTCGTAGAGCCGGTCGGCTAGCGCCGGCAAGCGGACCTCGTGGAGCACTTCGCGCACGCGTCCGTCGTCGAAATCCTCGGGCTGGCCTGGGTAGCACAGCGCTGCCTTCAGCGTGCCCTGGGGGATGTAGCTGCGCTGCGGCAGGAACATCATCCGGCCGTCTCCGGGCTGGCGGATTTCTCCCTCGCCGTAGGGCCAGATGCCGGCCACGGCGCGCAGCAGCGTGCTCTTGCCCGCGCCCGAGGCGCCGCGCACCAGCCAGCGTTCGCCTTTGCGCATGTGCAGGGGGGGAATCGCGGCGAGCGGTGCACCGTCGGGCTTTTGCAGCGCGACGTCATGCGCCTCGATGGCGGGCTCGGGCGTGCGGGAGACCTGGATACCCGCCGGCCGCTCGTTCGCTTCCTCGAGCGCGCCCAGCAGGTCGCGCAGCCGGTTGCCGAGCGCCCACCACTCGGTGAAGGTGACGTAGGCGTGGCTGAAGAAGACCAGGCTGCTGCTGACGGCGGTGAAGGCGCCGCCCACGCGCGTCACGTCGCCCAGGGTGATGGCGCCGGAGAGGTAGCGCGGCAGTGCCGCGGCCGTCGGCAGGAGCTGGGTGGAGAAGGTGTGGGTGTAGGTCTCGCGCGCCAGGATCAGTTTGGCATTGCGAACGATGATGTCCCGCCAGTTGGCGCGCACCTCTTCGAACGAATCGTCCAGGCGCTTGTGCTCCTGCGCGCCGCCGTCGTAGAAGGCGATCTGCTCGGCGTTCTCGCGCAACTGCATGCCGCGGTAGCGGAAGTTGGCCTCCACGGTCTGGCGCAGGTTGAACAGATGGATCAGTGGGCGCCCGGTGAGGTGCGACACCAGCAGGGCGCCGGCCGAGTACGCATACACCAGATAGACCATGTACCCGGGGATCGAGAAATCGATGCCCCACAGCGTGAACTGCAGCGTGCCGGAAAGATTCCAGAGCACGACGGTGAACGAGATGGCCGAGACCAGCACGTGGATCGGATTGAGGAACAGAAACAGCGTGAGTTCGATGAAGCGGGGCACGTCCTGCGAAATGCGCTGGTCCGTGTTGCTCAGGCGGCCGTCCCGCTCGATCGCGTAGTACGCGCGCCGCTCCGTCCAGGCCGCCAGGTAGCGGCGCGTCATGGCGGTGCGCCATTCGTACTGGATCAACTCCCCCACCACGAAGAGAAGCACCATCGACACCAGCATGGTGAACATGCCGGCCACCCAGGACAGGCCCAGGCTGTGCCAGATGCCGTCCCACTCCCGCTTCACCAGGGCGTCCACCACCAGGCCCTGGAGCTTGTTGCTCCAGATAGCCAGGTAGACGCTGGTGAACATGAGCGTCAGCTTGATCGCGAGCAGGATCCAGCCGCGCCAGCTCTCGCGCGAAGTCCAGTAGGGCAGGATCAGGTCGCGCAGTCGGGGACGGTGGCTGTGGGCGCTCATGAACGGATAGAACCTCGGAATGGATGCGGCCGCTGGCAGGGCGGGCGGGCAGGGCAGCGCGGCGTTGCCGCGCGCCCTCCTGGTGAAAGAAGCCTCAGAACTTGTGCTGGTAGGTCAGCGTGTACGTGCGCCTGTCGTAGAGGGGCACGTACATGGTGGAGGACGTGGTCGCGTACAGCGTGCGGTCCGCCAGGTTCTTCACGCCCAGCCGCAGCGACCATTCGGGCTGCGTGTAGGAGATTCCGGCGTCGATACGGGCGCCACCCGGCAGGCGCGTGGCCGAGTCGGTGAATCCCATGCGGGAATCGCCCCAGGCACTGATGCCGAAGGCGAGGCCCACGCCGCGCAGTGGCTCCGACTGGAAGTCGTAGGTGCTCCACACGCTGGCCTGGCTGTCGGGGCCCAGGCCGGGCCGTGCCGTAGGATCCGACAGGCTTTTGCGCTTGTTGTAGGAGTAGTTGAAGATCAGGTTGAGCCCGCGCATGGGTTGGCCCGACGCCTCTAGTTCCACGCCCTGGGATCTCTGCCCGTCGATCAGGTCATTGCAGTTGAGCGGGCGGTTGCGTCGCAGGAGGTTGGTCTGATCGAGCTGGAACACGGCGGCCGACCAGGAGAAGCGGTCGTCCACGTTGCTCTTGATGCCCAGTTCCTTGCTCTTCGACAGGGTGGGCGGGGTCGCAGTCGAGTTGGTGCCGCAGATGGACAGGTCCGAGAAAAGCGGGGTGAAGCCTTCAGCATAGCTGCCGTAGATCGACGTGTTCCAGTCCAGGTTGTAGATCAGCCCGGCATTGACGGTGTTCTTGCTGAACGATCTCTGGGCGGACGTGGTCGTCGTGGGCGGTGTCGCGTACACGACGGTGCTGCCCGGGCCGAGGTCCATGCTCGAGTGGCGCAGGCCTGCCACCAGCGTCCACTTGTCCCATTTCACCGTGTCCTGGACGTAGAGGCCGCGCTGGGTTTGCGGCGCGTAGCTGCCGAACGACCGGCTGGCATCGCTGCGCTCGAGCGCCGGGAAGGGGTATTGCGTGGGCTGGCTGAACGGCACGGACACCCTGGGGCCCGTGTACTGGGTCAGGTCGTACGAATAGTCGGTATGGTTGACACCTGCCACGAGGTTCTGGTCCAGCGGCCCGGTCTTGAACTTGTAGCTCAGGTAATGGTCGCCGCTCGTCGTGGTCTGGTTCGAGCGGTTGATCGTGCCGCTGTAGCTCAGCAGCAGGTTGGGAACGCTGACCGGGAACTGGGGCGTCCACAGGTTCAGATCCTGATCGGTGCTGGCGCGCTGCATGCGGCTGGTGAACTGCAGCTTGTCGGAAAACGAATGCTGCAGCGTGTAGAACACCGAGTGGGTTTCGGTATCCACGCCATCGCTTCGGTTGCCGGGCAGGGTGGACGGAACCGGTTCGATGAAGCCCCGGATCGCGACCGTGTACCGGCCCAGGGGCGTGTGTGTCTTGGAGGCCGATGCGCCGAAGATGACGTCCGTGTCCGCATTCTTCCAGCGCAGTTCTCCCAATCCATAGTCCTGCGAGCGGCCGTCGTAGCCCGCGTCGCTGCCGTTGGCGCGCGTGGCCGATCCGATCACGCGGTAGCTGAACTCCTTGCTGTCGTTGATGGCACCCGCGAGGTCGATGGTTCCCGTGCGTTCGGCGTGGCTGCCGTAGCTGACCGACACGTCGCGGATGCGCTCGGTCGTCGGCTTCCTGGTGACGATGTTCAAGGTGCCGCCGAGGCTGTTCGCGCCGGCGAGCAGGGCCTGCGGTCCCTTGAGGATCTCGATGCGCTCCACGCCGGCGATGTTGGTCTTATAGGAGTCGGGATCGGTCAATCCATTGGAAAGCGTGGCGGCGGTCGTTGCGAAGCCGCGGATGTTGAACCCGCTGCCGCCCTGCGTGGCCGGTATCGTCACCACGCCCGCCACGTTCCTGAGTGCATCTTCGACCGAGGCGGATTGCTGGGTCTCCAGCACCTTGGCCGTCAGCACCGTGACCGACTGCGGCACGTCGAGCAGGTCGGCGCCGCCGCGCGTCGCGGTGGAGGAACTGGAGGCGCGGAAACCGGTTTCCGCCTCGTCGCGCTTGGCGGTGACGGCCACTGCCGCCAGTTGCTGCACGAACACGCGGATCGAACCGTCCGGGCCGGTATTCATGGTCAGGCCGCTGCCGGAGATGGCGGCCTGGATGGCGCCTTGCGAGCTGGTTTTCGCGGAGATGGCGGGAGCCTTGAGTCCTTGAACGTCAGCCTCTTCGAACTGGACACGCTTTCCGCTGGTTTTCGCGATGGCCTGCAGGGTGGCAGAGAGAGGCCCTGCAGGGATATTGAACTCCGTGCCCTCCGACACGGCTTGAGCGGTGGCAGGGGCGGGCCCTGCCTGCTGGGCATGCACGGCCGCCGGAAGGGCGAGTGCGAGTGCGGCACACACCGCGGTGGAGCGGAAAGGGGCCGGGCGGAGCATCGGGGACTTGGTGAACGGCATGGCGGAATCCTCTGGGGGCACGTGGTTAGCGAAATCGCTCTCAACAGATGCAATTAGTGTTCCATACGCCTTTTGCGCGGCTTGCTTGGCTAAGCCTTCGCGAGCCTTTTGGGCGCCGCCACGGCTATTGTCGTGACGTTGTCACTTTAAAAGTGTTTGGTACAGTTGAATTCTTGCACGCCTTTTCCACCCCAGGATCGGGGATTACACCGAGGACCGGTTCGTAAAGCCACGATGTGCATGCACCTGGTAGGGGAGCGACCCCCTCCTCGGTCGCATGGAGGTGCATCGGCACGACGGGCATGCCCCAGGACGGTGCCCTGCGACGTTTGCTGGGCAGGGGCGGCGCTGCCCTGGAGATTCCTCAGGGCTGTATGTATCAATTCATGGCGCGCGGAGGTGCTGCGTTCGAGGCGGTCTATCATCCGTGGCCGCCTTCTTCAAGTCCGTCCGACACGCGCATCCTCCATGGCACCCACCCCTTCGCAGAAGTTCGATACCCGCGCCAAGAAACAGGCAGCCTCCTCCGTTCCCCGCGCCAACGGAGCTCTGATCGACCGCATCTTCGAAGACGTCAAGGGTCGCGTCGAAAACCGGACGCTGGATCTCGGCGCGCGATTGCCGTCGGTGCGGGCGATGGCGGCCGAGATGGGCATCAGCAATGAAACCGTGTTGCGCGCCTACGACAAGCTGACGGCTGCCGGTTATCTGGAAGCACGCCGTGGTTCGGGTTTCTATGTGTCGCCACAGGCGCTGCAGGTGGGCAAGCCCGCGGAGTCGCATCCTTGGAGCGCGCCGCCGGCGCCCTACACCTGGGACCATCTGTTGCATGCCAGAAGCCCCTATGGCGCGTCTGCGCTCGGAACGCTGCCCGCCGAGTGGATCGGCACCGAAATGCTGTCCGGTGCCATGCAGGCACTGGCTGCCCGGCCGCCCACGAGCCTGTTCGAATACGCCGATGGACGGGGGTGGTTGCCGCTGCGCGAAGCCCTGTCAGCGCGGCTTCACAGGGCCGGCATCCATGCCACGGCCGACCAGATCGTGACCACCGCCGGTGCCACCGATGCGCTGGACCTGGTCGTCTGGTCGTTCCTCTACCCCGCCCAGTACGTTTTGGTGGAGGAGCCGGGCCCCTTCATCCACACCCAGCGGCTCCTGGCCAGCGGCCTCTGGATCTTGCGCGTTCGCCGCCTGGACGACGGCCCCGATCTGGAGCAACTCGCGGAACTGGCCGAGAAGTACCGGCCCAAGGCGTTCTTCTGCAGTTCGGTACTGCAGAACCCCACCTGCACGAGCATGTCGCCGCGCAAGGCCCACCAACTGCTCAAGCTTGCCGAGCAACACGATTTCTGGATCGTGGACGACGATTCCTACGGCGATCTGCTCCCGCGCGCCCAGCAGGGCGCTGTCACACGTCTGGCCGCCCTCGACCACTTCGAGCGCGTCATCCACATCGGCAGCTTTTCCAGGACCCTCTCGCCCGGCCTGCGGGCCGGGTTCCTGGCGGCCAGCGGACAGCGTCTGGAGCCCATGCTGCTGAGGCGATCGGTCGGCTCCATCCATTCGTCGCTGCTCTCCGACCAGGTCGTGCACCACGCGCTCGTCGAAGGCGGCTACGAGGTGCATTGCGAGAAGCTGCGCAAGAAGCTGGCCACAAGCGGCAAGGCGCTGCTGGCAAAAATCCGGGCCCGGGGCTGGCAGGCCGGGGACGCCGGGGCAGGCATGTACCTCTGGGTGTCGCTCGGCGATGGTGTGGATGCCCAGGGTGTCTGGGAGGTGCTGCGCGCGGACGGCGTGAGGGTCGCCAGCGAGATCGTTTTCGTGAGCCACACCGGGAATGCGCGCGTGCGTCTCAACATCGCGCGGACCGACGATGCGATGCTCGATCGGATCGCTGCCGCCGTCGATCAGGTGGCATCGCGAAGCCATCCCGCAGCGGGCGCGTGAACGAGCGCGCCGGCCCCAGGCGGTAGCTCCGGCGGCCGCACCGGAGCAGCGCGCTCACGCCGGCGGGCGAAGTCTCTGGCCCGGCGAGCCATCCTCCGCATGGCGCATGGCGCATGGGATTGCCTGGAGTAATGGGAGAGACCCGCGCGCGGGGCCCTCTCCCCCTGGCGTTGTGGCCTAGCCGCCCCGGGTGACCGGCACGCCGGCGTCGCGTCCGTAGCTGCCGTACTTGCCCAATTCCCACTTAGCGATGGCGTTGCGGTGCACTTCGTCCGGGCCGTCGGCAAAGCGCAGCGTGCGGGCGTTGGCGTAGGCGTAGGCGAGCGGGAAGTCGTCACACATGCCGCCGCCGCCATGCACCTGCATGGCCCAGTCGATCACCTGGCAGGCCATGCTGGGTGCGACCACCTTGATCATCGCGATCTCGGTGCGCGCGACCTTGTTGCCGGCCATGTCCATCAGCCAGGCGGCCTTCAGCGTGAGCAGGCGGGCCATGTCGATCTTGCAGCGGGCTTCGGCGATGCGCTCCTGCGTCACCGTCTGCTGCGCGACCGTCTTGCCGAAGGCCACGCGCGAGGAGGCGCGCTTGCACATCAGCTCCAGCGCGCGCTCGGCTAGGCCGATCAGGCGCATGCAGTGATGAATGCGGCCGGGGCCCAGGCGGCCCTGGGCGATCTCGAAGCCGCGGCCTTCGCCCAGCAGGATGTTGCCGGCCGGAACGCGCACGTTCTCGAAGGTCATCTCGACGTGGCCGTGCGGGGCGTCGTCGTAGCCGAACACGTTCAGCGGACGCAGCACAGTGATGCCGGGAGTGTCGGCCGGAACCAGCACCATGCTCTGCTGCGAATGGCGCGGGGCATCGGGGTCGGTCTTGCCCATGGTGATGAAGACCGCGCAGCGCGGGTCGGCCGCGCCCGAAATCCACCACTTGCGGCCGTTGATGACGTATTCGTCGCCCTGGCGTTCGATGCGTGTCTCGACATTGGTGGCGTCGCTGGAGGCGACGGCGGGCTCCGTCATGGCGAACGCCGAGCGGATCTTGCCTTCCAGCAGCGGCTTGAGCCAGCGCTGCTTGTTCTCCTCGCTGCCGTAGCGGGCGATGGTTTCCATGTTGCCGGTGTCGGGCGCAGAGCAGTTGAACACCTCGCTGGCCCATGGCACGCGGCCCATGATCTCGGCGAGCGGGGCGTACTCCTGGTTGGTCAGGCCCGCACCGTCGTAGCCCGACGCAGCGGCGCTGTCCACGGGCAGGAACAGGTTCCAGAGGCCCGCGGCGCGCGCCTTGGGCTTCAGGTCTTCGATGGTCTGCAGCGCGGTCCAGCGGCGCCCGGCGGCGGTGTTGGCGGCCAGTTCGGCGGCGTAAGCGGGCTCGGCGGGATAGACGTGGTCGTCCATGAACTTGAGCAGGCGCGCCTGCAAGTCCTTCGTTTTGGGGGAGTAGTCAAAGTCCATGGGGTCTCCGTTTGAAATCGGGGGGCGGGGCGAGCGTGCCCCGTGGGCGGGGCGCGCGGGGGCGGTCAGCCCTGCTGGGCGAAGCGCCAGGCCATTTCGGCCAGGGGACGGGCGCCTTCGCCGGATGAGCGCGCCTGCGCGCTGGAGGCCGTGCCTGCCTCGACCCGCTTGGCGATGCCCTGCAGGATGGCGGCGAGGCGGAACAGGTTGTAGGCCATGTAGAAGTTCCAGTCGCGGCGCAGCTCCTCGGGCGTGGCTTGGCCCGTACGTTCGCAGTAGCGGCGGATGTACTCGTCCTCGCTGGGAATGCCCAGGCCGGTCAGGTCCAGCCCGCCGATGCCCCGGAACGCGCCCGGCGGTATGTGCCAGGCCATGCAGTGGTAGCTGAAGTCCGCCAGCGGATGGCCCAGGGTGGACAGCTCCCAGTCCAGCACGGCGATCACGCGCGGCTCGGTCGGGTGGAACATCAGGTTGTCGAGCCGGAAGTCGCCATGCACGATGGAGACGCGCCGCTCGTCGCGGGCGCTGGCCGGCATGTGCGCGGGCAGCCATTCCATCAGCCGGTCCATCGCCTCGATGGGCTGCGTGATGGAGGCGACGTACTGCTTGCTCCAGCGCCCGATCTGCCGGTCGAAATAGTTGCCGGGCTTGCCGTATCCCGCCAGGCCGCGGTCGGCGAACGGCACGCTGTGCAGCGCCGCGATCACGCGGTTCATCTCGTCGTAGATCGCGGCGCGCTCGGCCGGCGCCATGCCGGGCAGGGACTGGTCCCACAGCACGCGGCCCTGCATGAACTCCATCACGTAGAAGGCGCGGCCGATGACCGACTCGTCCTCGCACAGCGCGAACATGCGCGGCACGGGCACTTCGGTGCCCGCCAGGCCGCTCATCACCGCGAACTCCCGCTCGATGGCGTGGGCCGACGGCAGCAGCTTGGCGACGGGGCCGGGCTTGGCCCGCATCACATAGCTCTGGCCCGGCGTGACCAGCTTGTAGGTGGGGTTGGACTGCCCGCCCTTGAACATCTCCACCGTGAGCGGGCCCGCGAAGCCCGGCACGTTCGCCTGCAGCCACGTGAGCAGCGCCCCCGTGTCGAAAGCATGTTGCTCGGAGACGGGGCGGGTGCCGATGAAGTGGTCGAAGTTGCTCATGGGTGGCTAGGGCCTGTTAACGCTGTGGAAGGGGTCGCTCCCTTCGGGCTGCCCCGCCAGCGCGATCCCTCCCATGGCGTGGCGGGCCCCGGGGCGTCGGGGCGGAAGGCGCGGCTCAGGTGTCGGACTCGGCGATGCGCAGCAGCGCGTCGCGGTCGCTCACCACCAGGCCGCCCGGCTCGATGCGGATGATGTCCTCGCGCTCCATTGCCTTCAGCTCCTGGTTCACCCGCTGGCGCGAGGCGCCCAGCAGCTGGGCCAGCTCTTCCTGCGCCAGCTGCAGGCCGATCCGCATCTCGGTGCCATGCGACAGGCTGGGAATGCCGTAGCTGCGCACCAGGTGCAGCAGCTGCTTGGCCAGCCGCGATCGCAGGGGCAGGGTGTTCAAGTCTTCCACCAGCCCGAACAGCTGGCGAATGCGCCGCGCATGCAGCCGCAGCATGGCCTCGTACAGCTCGGTGTGCAGGCCCAGGATCTTGCGGAAGTCGGCCTTGGCCACGCACAGGATCGTCGTGTCGCCATGGGCATAGGCATCGTGCGTGCGCCGGTCTCCGTCGAATATCGCCACGTCGCCGAACCAGATGCCCGGCTCCACATAGGTCAGCGTGATCTGCTTGCCCGAGATGGAGGTGGAGCTGACGCGCACCGCACCCTTGGCACAGGCAATCCACTCCTCGGGCGGGTCGCCGCGCGCGGCGATCAGTCCACCGTCCTTGAAGCGTTTGACGTAAGCGCATCGAAGTATGTCGTGCCGAAGTGAGGGAGAGAGTGAGGAAAACCAGCGACCGGTATTGATCGCCTCGCGTTCGTCGATGGTAAGAATGGGGTCGTCCATGTTCTGTCGTTTGCGTGACTGGTCTGAAGGCCATTGTCGCGTGCGGGACCGGCCCTCCTGGCGAGGGTTGTCACTTGCGTGTCAAAGCGGCAAGACAGGCGCCGGCAAGGGCCGGCACGGGATGCGGTGACGCGGCTGCGCAGCGGCCTGGGCGTGCCCGCCGGCCGCGCGCGGCGCGACGGGCCGCTCAGAGCAGGCGGCGAAACGGTTCAAGCCGAATCAGCCTCAGGCGCTTGCCAGTCAAGCGCTTTCCGCTATCTCATGGATAGCGGTGCGGGCGTTTTTCCAGGAACGTAGCGATGGCTTCGCCCGTGGCCGGATGCTGGGCATTGCGCACGAAATGGTCGCGCTCCGCCGCCAGGTGCGCCGTGAGCGGCTGCGCGGGCGCTTCGCTCAGCAACTCCTTCGTGCTGGCCAGCGCGTGGGGGGCGCGTTCGTTCAGCAGCTGGGCCAGCGCAAGCGCCTCGTGCAGGGCGCGCCCCGGCTCGGCCAGACGGTTGACGATACCCAGCGCATGCAGGCGCTCGGCATCGACGCGCTCGCCCAGCATCAGCCATTCGGAGGCCAGCTGCCGTGGCACGGAATGCGGCAGGGCCCACGAAGCGCCGCCATCGGCCGACAGGCCCATGCGGCTGTTTGGGAAAGCGAATGCCGCGTTGCGCGCAGCCACCAGCAGGTCGCAGGCCAGCGCGAGCGAGAAACCGCTGCCGGTGGCCGCACCTTCGACCGCCGCGATCACGGGCTTGGGATAGGTGCGGATCGTCTCGATCCAGCTGTGCAGGCCCTCGACCGCCATCGCCTGCGCTTCGGCACCCTGCTGCCGGCGGGCCTGCAGTTGCTGCAGATGGGTGCCCACGCTGAAGTCGCCGTCCGCGCCGGTGATGACCACGCTGCGCACATCGTCGCTGCGCTCGGCCACGCTCAGCGCTTCCACCCCAGCGGCATAGAGCGATTCGTCGAAGGCGTTGCGCGCATCCGGGTGGCGCAGGGTGAGGATCAGGGTCTTGCCCTGGCTGGTGCTGAGGAGTTCTGCGGGCATGGGCGGGCGGGCGGGTGGGCTGGGTTTCAGTCTTCGACGTGCGTCAGGCTCAGGCCGATGGCGCCGCGGCGGCGCAGCCAGGGGCTCGGCCGGTAGCGCGTGTCGCCATACACCGTCTGCATGTTGAAAAGCACTTCGAGGATGTTCGTCGGCCCCCAGCGGTCGCCCATGGCCAGTGGGCCGAGCGGATAGCCCAGGCCCAGGGTCACGGCGGTTTCCAGGTCCTTGGGGGTGCACACGCGCTGCTGGCAGATGTCGCTGGCGATGTTGATGATGGTGGCCACCACGCGCTGCGTGACGAAGCCGCCGCTGTCGCGGACCACGCTCACCGCCTTGCCGTCGCGGGCGAAGAGGGCATGCGCCGCGTCGCGGATGTCGTTGCGCGTGGCCGGGTTGGTGGCCAGCACGCGGCGGCGGGTGGCGGCATCGTCCACCAGCATGTCGATGCCGACGGTGCGCGCGGGGTCCAGCCGCTCGACCACGGCCACCGTGGTCACGTCGAAGCCCAGCGGCGCCACCAGCGTGATGGCGGTGGAGGAGGGCGAGGCGCCGGTTTCGATGCGGGCGCCCAGGTCCTTGAGCAACTGGTAGAGCTCCGCGCGGCGCGAGGCGCGCGGCGACACCCACACCGGCGGCATCTCGCCCACCTGGGGCACGGGCGACTCGGCCGGCAGCTGCGCCACGCCGTCGGCGTACCGGTAGAAGCCTTCGCCCGTCTTGCGGCCCAGCAGGCCGCCGGCCAGGCGTTGCGCGGTGATGACGCTGGGGCGAAAGCGCGCCTCTTCGTAGTACTGGTGGTAGATCGACTCCATCACCGGGTGGGACACGTCGAGCGCCGTCAGGTCCATCAGCTCGAAAGGCCCCAGGCGGAAGCCGACCTGGTCGCGCAGGACGCGGTCCACCGTCGCGAAATCGGTCACGCCTTCGCTCACGATCCGCAGCGCCTCGGTGCCGAAGCCCCGGCCGGCATGGTTGACGATGAAGCCGGGCGTGTCCTGCGCGCTGACCGGCGTGTGTCCCATCTGCCGCGCGAACTCGGACAGCCGGGTGGTCACCTCCGGGGCGGTCTTCAGCCCTGCAATCACCTCCACCACCTTCATCAGCGGCACCGGATTGAAGAAGTGAAAGCCCGCCAGCCGCTCAGGATTTTGCAGTGCAGCACCCAGGGCGGTGATGGAAAGCGAGGACGTATTGCTTGCCAGCACTGCATCTGCTGCAACAATGGATTCCAACTGACGAAGGAGATCTCGCTTGGCATCGAGCTGCTCGACGATGGCTTCCACCACCAGCTGCGCGTCGGCCAGGTCTGGCAGGCCGTCCACCGCGACCAACTGGTCATGCCAGCGGTCCGCGTCGCCCTGTTCGATGCGGCCCTTGGCCACGAGGCGCAGCCACTGCTGGCGCAGGTCTTCGCGGGCCGCAGATGCGGCTCCTGGGCGAGTGTCGAAAAGCTTCACCCGGCTGCCCGCCTGGGCAGCGATCTGCGCGATGCCGCGCCCCATGGCGCCCGTTCCCACAAGGCCCACCGTGCTGAATGTCTTGGTCATGGGGCGCCATTATGGAGGGGCCCCATAGGGGCGACCTGTGCAAGAATCACGCAGCAACAAAAGAAACTATTGTGAAAATCAGTAACGCCATCTTGGGAGTCGGGCTGTCGGTCGCTGCATGCAGCGCTGGCGCGTTGTCGCTGGGTAACAGCCGCGGCGCCGTGGTGCTCGGCGCACCCGTGGACCTGACCTTCGATGTGACGCCTGACCCGGGCAGCGACGTGGCGTCGTCATGCATCACTGCGAAGCTCGTCTCGGGCTCCACGCCCATCGCAGATTCCAAGGTGCAAGTCACGCCCGTGCAGGGTGCCGGCACCCCGCGCGTCCGCGTGCGGGCTTTCATCTCCGCCGACGAGCCGGTGCTCACGGCCACGCTGACGGGCGGCTGCTCCGGCGCCATCACCCGCCAATACACCTTTCTCGCCGAACTGCCCGAGACCGCAGCGGCCAACGCTGCCGCCGGTGGTGGCAGCCGCCCGGTGGATCTGGGCAGGCTCGCGCAGGGCGCCCCGGCCGGTGCCCCCGCTGACGGCGCTGGCGCTTCGCGCGCAGCGGCGGCTGCAGCAGCGCGCGGCACGGCTGGCGATACGGCGGGTGCGCGCGCCCCGGCGCCAGCCACCAACGCCGCCGCCGCCACGCCGGCGCGCCGTGCCGTTCCCGCCAACCGGAACGCCGCAGCCGCATCGCGTGCGGCTCCGGCGCGCACGCGCGCGGCAGCGGCTTCGGCCACTGCGGCCCCGGCCGAGGCACCCAAGCCGCGCCTGGTGATGGAACCGCTGGAAGTCTGGCTCGAATCGCCGTTGACCCTGCGCAGTTCGCAGGAGCTGCCCGCACCGGCCGCCACCGCCAGCGACGCCCGGCGCGCAGAGGCCGCTGCCCTCTGGCGTGCCTTGAACACGCCACCCGAGGAGGTGCAGAAGTCAGCCGGCCGCATCACCCAGCTGGAGGCCGATGCCGCCACCCAGCGCGCGCAGGCAGGCACTGAGCGCGCCGCCGCCGCCGATCTGCGCCAGCGCCTGGAGGCCGCGGAATCCGAGCGCTTCCCCGCCGTGATCGTCTATGCGCTGATTGCGCTGCTGCTCATCGCCGTGGCGCTCGCCTATTGGCTCTGGAGCCGCTCGCGGCGCGCTGCCGCCACGGGCTGGATGCATTCGGTCGAAGCCAGCAACCGGCCGGGCGAGGGGGTGATCCTCGAAGGCGCCGAGGGCGCGGAATCGCTCCAGAGCCGCCCCTCAGACGCAGACCGCTGGGATGCGCCGATCAGCGTGTCTCCATCGCCCGCGCCTGGCTGGGCCAAGCAGCCGGCGGCCAGCGTGCCCGCAACCGCCGCAACTGCCGCAGCCGCTGCTGCCGCCACGGCTGCCAGTCGCCAGAAGCCCCCCTTGACCGCCGCGTCTGCCGCGAAGCCGTCTGCGGCGATGGAGCCAGCAGCCTCGGCTGCGGCCGTGGCCGCCGCTGCCGGCGCCTCGGCCGTGCTGGCCGCCAAGTCGTCGGGCGGTGTCGCCCACCCAGCGGCTGCGCGGGACGAGCGGCAACCCGGTCCCGAAGCGCTGTTCGACGTCCAGCAGCAGGCTGAATTCTTCGTCTCCGTCGGCGAGCACGACCAGGCCATCGGCGTGCTGCAGAAGTTCATTGCAGCGCATGGCAGCACCTCGCCGTCTGCCTACCTGGAGCTGCTGCGCCTCTTCCACACGCTGAGCCGGGCCGAGGCGTTCAACGAGCTGAGCGAGCGTTTCCAGGCGTTCTTCAATGCGCGCGTGCCCGACTTCACCGCCTTCCACCGGCCCGGCCGCACGCTGCTCGAATACCCGGACACTCTGGCGCGGATCGAAGCCATCTGGCCGACGCCCGAAGTGATCGACTGGATCGCCAACTGCGTGTTCCTCACCGAGGGCACCGTGTGCGAAGAGCCCTTCGATCTGGCCGCTTTCGAGGATTTGCTGCTGCTGCTGTCGATCGCCCAGACCACGGCGCCTTCGGACCGTGGTGCGCCGGGGCCGCGTGAACGCACGACCCCGCTGGCGGGCGACGCCGGCGCTTATCCGGCCGGTGCCGCCGCCCTGGGCGGCAGTGCGGTGGCTGCGGTGCCTGCCATCGACATGCTGCCGGACCTGTCGTTCGATTCGTCGTTCGGCGACCTGCCCGCCACGCCGCCGCGTCCACCCGCGCCCGCGCCAGGGCTGGTGGTGGATTCCTTCGATCTCGATCTCGACCTGGACCTGTCGGAGCCCACCCCCCAGGCCGGCGGCAACGCACCGGGCTTTGCGGGAGCGCCGTCCTCGCCGACCACCCAGCCGGCAGGTTTCGGCTCCGCCAGCGACCGGTTCGAAGTCAGCTTCGAGCTGGAAGAACAGCAAAAGCGGCCCAAACCCGAATAGACGCGGATGGAACGGGTGCTTGAACGTCAAAAAGGGGCAGCGATGCCCCTTTTTGCATGGCCCAACGCCTGGGCCCGCCGCCTGGACCCAGCGCCCGGAGGCGGCCGCGCGCGCGGCGGCCTTGCTGCTCGCGGCAGCTGCGTTCAGGCCGGGGCCATCGCGCGCATCAGTTCGGCCGCAGCGGCTTCCGGCTCGGGCGCGTTGACCAGCGCCCGTACCACGGCGATGGAGCCCACTCCCGTGGCCAGCACGTCGGGAAACTGCGACAGGCCGATACCCCCGATGGCCACTTGCGGATAGCCGCGCATCAGGCGGGCGTAGGCGGCGAGTCGCGCCAGCCCCTGCGGCACCGTCGCCATCTTCTTGAGGGTGGTGGGGAACACCGCACCCATGGCCACGTAGCTCGGGCTCGCGGCATCGGCGCGCACCATCTCGGCATAGCCGTGGGTGCTGACGCCCAGGCGCAGTCCCGCGCTCCGCAGGGCCTCCAGCTGATCGGGCGCCAGCGCGTCCAGATCTTCCTGGCCGAGGTGCACGCCGTAGGCGCCCGCTTCGATGGCCTGGCGCCAGTGGTCGTTGATGAACAGCAGCGCCGAGGTGCCGCGCACGGCCTGCACCGCAGCGCGCACCTCGCGGTCGATGGCCGCCGCATCGCCCGACTTGAAGCGCAGCTGCACCGTGGGCACGCCGGCCCGCGCCATGCGACCGACCCAGTCAGCGTCCGGCAGCACCGCGTAGAGCCCCAGCGCGTCAGGGCAGGGCGGGAAGGCCCGTGCATGCGGGCGCGGCTGCAGCCCGAAGTCCGCCGGCTCGTCGGGCCAGCGGGCGGCGTCGAAGCGGCCCAGCCGGCGCGTCTGCGCGGCCCAGGCCCGTGCCAGCGCGCGCGCGTCGTGTGCGATGAAGCCCAGCGCGCTGCAGGCCCGGAAGGCGGTCTGCGCGACCGGGTCGTCCAGGCCGGCTGCGGCGTCGGCAGTCACCGGCTGCGCCGGAAAGTCGGCGTAGTCGGCGCCGTGGTGGGC
This sequence comes from Acidovorax sp. Leaf160, assembly GCF_001424265.1. Classification (GTDB taxonomy): domain Bacteria; phylum Pseudomonadota; class Gammaproteobacteria; order Burkholderiales; family Burkholderiaceae_C; genus Paracidovorax. The sequence goes on along the minus strand of NZ_LMOV01000012.1, from coordinate 558,188 downwards.
CCGGATGGACCGCGCCAGCGAGTCGACATCGGCCAGGGAGAGGGGTGCGGAATCAGCCATGGTCGTGGTGCCAGAAAGGGGTGCCCAGCACCGGCGTGCTGGGCTGGGCCGCGTCCTGCGCGGTCATGGCGCCGGCGGTGCGAGCCGCGCGGCCCGCGCTGACGGCGTCGGCGAAAGCGCCGGCCATGGCGACCGGGTCGGTGGCCAGGGCTACGGCCGTGTTCAGCAGCACGCCGTCATAGCCCCATTCCATGACCTGGCAGGCATGCGAGGGCAGGCCCAGTCCGGCATCGACCAGCATGGGCACGTCCAGCCGCTCGCGCAGCAGTTGCAGCGCGTAGGGGTTGACGGGGCCGCGGCCGGTGCCGATGGGCGCCGCCCAGGGCATGACGGCCTGGCAGCCGACGTCCACCAGGCGCTGGCAGAGCACCAGGTCTTCGGTGCAGTACGGCAGCACCTGGAAGCCGTCGCGGATGAGCTGCTCGGCGGCGGACACCAGGTTCAGCGTGTCGGGCTGCAGCGTGTAGTCGTCGCCGATGAGCTCGAGCTTGATCCAGGGCGTGTCGAACACCTCGCGCGCCATCTGCGCGGTGGTGATGGCTTCCTGCACGCTGTGGCAGCCGGCGGTGTTGGGCAGCACCGGCACGTTCAGCTGGCGCAGCAGCTCCCAGAAGCTGCTGCCGGTTTCGGCCGCGTTGCTGCCCTGGCGGCGAAGCGACGCGGTCACCATGGCCGGCTGCGCGCGGCGCACGGCGGCTTCGAGCACGGCGGGCGACGGGTAGCGGGCGGTGCCCAGCAGCAGCCGGCTCTGGAAGGTCTGGCCGTAGAGCACCAGCGCGTCGGCGCTGTCGGCAGTCGGGGAGGGAGATGGAAGCGGCATGGAGATGGGTCTGGTGAAGCGGGATGGTCGAGCGTGTTCAGCCGCCCGTGACGGGTGCGATGATCTCGACCCGGTCGCCCTCGGCGAGCGCGTGCTGTTCGTAGCGGCCCTTGGGCACGAACTGCAGGTTCACGGCCACGGCGAAAGGCGGGCGGGCACCGGCATGGGCGATGGCATCGGACACGGTGGCGGCGGGTGGCAGCTCGGCGGCGGCCTGGTTGATGAGGATGTTCATGGGACAGTGCAGGAATCGGAGGCCGGTGCCGCCTGCTGCGCGGGGTGCAGCTGCAGCGCTAGGTCAAACCGGGAGGCAAGGGGCGATTGTCCGGTGTGCAGCACCTGCAGCACGACGTCGAGCATCGCCGGGGCGATCATGAAGCCGTGCCGGTAGAGACCGTTGACCTCCAGCACCCGCTCGGCCGTCCGGCGGACGGCGGGAAGATTGTCGGGCAGGGTGGGGCGGCACTGCGTGGCGATCTCGATGATGCGCGCCTCGGCGAAGCCGCTGTGCACGGCGTAGGCCGCGCTCAGCAGTTCGAGGGTGGAGCGCGCGCTGGCGGGCGACAAATCGTCCGACTCGATCTCGGTGGCGCCGATCACGAAGAGGTGGTCTTCCTTCGGCGCGATATAGATGGGATAGCGCGGGTGCACGATGCGGGTGGGCCGCTGCAGCGTGACCTCGGGCGCATGCAGCCGCACCACCTCGCCGCGCACGCCGCGCAGCGCCGGCCACTGGCCGCGCGCGCCCAGGCCCCGGCAGTCGATCACCCAGTCGGGTTGGCCGGACTGTCCGGGGCGGAAGTCTTCCGGGCCGCGTGCGCTGTGCCAGTACAGCGTGACCGGCAATTCCGCCAGCGTCGCCTCCAGCGCGGCCAGCAGCTGGCGGTTGTCCAGCTGGCCCTCGCCCGGCAGGTAAAGGCCCTGCGCGAAGCGGTGCGCCACAGCGGGCTCCAGTGCCGCCACCCCGGCGCTGTCCAACACCTGCATGGCGGGAAGGTCGGGCAGCGCGGCCTGGTTGCGCTCCAGCGTGCCGCGCAGCCGGGCCGCATCGGTAGCGTCCTGCCGGTGCCAGAGGATCAGCGTGCCGTTCTGCTGGAAATAGACGGGCGCGGCCAGCGGAGCCAGCAGCTCGGGCCAGCGGCCCAGGGCGTGCTGGCCCATGCGCACCACGCCGGGCTCGGTCACGGCAGATTCCGCCAGGGGCGCCAGCATGGCCGCCGCCACCCGCGCGGCCGACCCTTCCGCGCCCGGGCCGGCGGCGTCGTACAGGTCGATGCGGTGCCCCTCGCGCGCCAGCGCCACGGCCAGCAGCCGGCCCATGAGGCCCGCGCCCAGCACGGTGATGGAGGAAGGGGATTGCAGCAGGGGGAACATCGTCGTCCGTCGTCGGTCAGGCCAGGCTGGAGGGAAGGCAGACAAAACGGGTGGTTCCGATGTTGAAACTCCCCACGCCAGCATGACCTGGATCGGGTGGCGGGGCCTGCCGCGCGGCGCTGCAAGCGCCAGGGCGTCGGTCAAAGGCCCCAGGGTATTTCTCAGTCGCCGCCTGAACCGTCCCCCGAAGGGCCGGGTGGGCAGGACACCCCTGTTTCGTCCGTGCCGCGAATTACAGCACATCGACCGAAGCCCTGCGGTGGGCGTGGAGCTGCCTGCCTGCCTGCCTGCTTGCTTGCTTGCTAGGGGCGGGCGACGAAGCCACGCGCCGACGGCCGTGCGGCATGCTCGATAATTTTTGCCATGAACGTCCACGACCACAATTCGCCGGCCGGTGTCGCACCCGCGCCTGCGCCTGCGCCTGCAACCGCTCCCGGGCCTGCACCGGGTGGCCGGCGCTATGCCCGCGTGCTCTCCATCGCCGGCTCCGACAGCGGCGGCGGCGCCGGCATTCAGGCCGACCTGAAAACCTTCAGCGCGCTCGGCTGCTACGGCATGACGGCGATCACCGCCATCACGGCGCAGAACACGATGGGGGTGCGCGGCATCCACGGCATTCCGCCCGCGATGCTGCGCGCGCAGATCGACGCCGTGGTGGAGGACATCGGCGTCGATGCGGTCAAGATCGGCATGCTCCACTCGCCCGAGGTGGTCCGCGTGGTGGCCGACGCCATTCGCTCGCACGGCCTGCCGCATGTGGTGCTCGACCCGGTGATGGTTGCGACCAGCGGCGACCGGCTCATCGCTACCGAGACGGTGGGCGCGCTGGTGGGCGAGCTGTTTCCGCTGGCCGCGCTCGTCACGCCCAACCTGGACGAAGCCGGCTGGCTGCTGGGCCGCACCATTGGCGGCATCGACGACCTCGATGCCGCCGCCGACGATCTGCTGGCCCTGGGCGCACGTGCCGTGCTGCTCAAGGGCGGCCACCTGCCGGGCGACTGGGTGGTGGACGTGCTGGCCGGCGCGGGCGACTCGCCCGGTGCGGGCCACGAGCGGCTGCAGTCCGCCCGCATCGTCACGCACAACGGGCATGGCACGGGGTGCACGCTGTCGTCGGCCATCGCCTCGCACCTGGCGCTGGGCCTGCCGCTGGCCGCCGCCGTGCGGGCCGCGCGGGCCTACATCCTTGCGGCGATCGCCGCGGGGGCCGACGTGCGCACCGGCCGCGGGCACGGGCCGCTGAACCACGGCCATGCGCCGGTCGCGCAGCATATCCTGGGCTGACCGGGGCCGGGCCCGGCCGAGGCCCGGCGCCTCACCAACCCCAGGCCAGCCGGCGGGCGACCCAGCCCTTCTGGCCGCCCTCGCGCTGCACCTGCGCCCAGCCATCGGTCTTCTTCAGCGTGCGCACCACCTCCAGATGCTGCAGCTTGCCCACCACCTTGTGGCGCGGCCCGGGGCCGGCGCGCAGATTGGCGCTGGAGCCGGTCACCACCATGTGCGGCGTCCGGGCGGTGAGCGGGGCGTACACCCAGCCCAGCGTCGATTCGAAGTCGCGCACGCGCAGCCATGAGCCCTTGCGCTGCGTCACCTGCAGCGGGTAGCCGGTCCCCAGTTCCCAGAGCGTGTCGGACCGGGTGGACGGCGTCTCGCGCACGTTGACGCTCGAGCCCTTGATGCTGACGAAACTCTGCGCACTGGCCGTGGCGGCCGCAGTGAGCAGCAGACCGGCAGAGAGCAGGGCGGCCAGCGCCCTGCGCGGCAGCGGCGAGCGGGTGTCGCCAACGGCAGGGCAGTGGGCGGTGTGGGGGGCATGGGTCTGGGCTGGGGTCAAATCGGGCACAGGGCGAGAACTCCTTGGATCGAGAGGATGGAAGAGGGCACGCCGATGAGGGCGCGCAGGAAAGCGAACCCCGGTGGAGAAACCCGTGCCAGTGAAGTTCCTGCTTTTTTGGGCCCCGGCCCAAAGGCCGCCCGCCGGGCCGTGCTTCCAAGTTCATAGCGGAGTGCGCAGACGCTGCGGGCATTTCAAGGCGAATCGGCTTGATATGCCCGTTCATATTGCGCTCGTCGCTATCAAAGGGATAGCAATCGCGCCCCGACAATAGCGCCTGGCCAAACCGCCCGTTTCTCTCCATCTCCGAGCGCGCCTTGCCCCAACTACCCGACTACGCGGAGCTGCACTGCCTCTCCAACTTCAGCTTCCAGCGTGGGGCCTCGCATCCGCACGAGCTGGTGGCGCAGGCCGTGGCCCTGGGCTACGAGGCGCTGGCGATCACCGACGAATGCTCTGTGGCGGGCGTGGTGCGGGCGCATGTCGCGGCGGTGCAGCAGGGCCTGCGGCTCATCCTGGGCGCGGAGTTCGCCTTCGGCCCGCTCACCCTGGTCGCCCTGGCCCGTGACCTGGAAGGCTGGGGCAACCTCTGCGAATTCATCACCGCCGCCCGCCAGGGCGTGCCCAAGGGGCAGTACCGGGTCGATGCGATGTCGCCGTTCCACCTGCTGCAGGGCTGCGAGGTGTTGATCGCGCCGCAGCGTGCCCACTTCACCGACGCGGGCGACCTGCCGGCGCTGCGCGGCTGCCTGCAGGCCGCCCTGGCGCAGCTGGACGCGAGCAGCGCCTGGCTGGCGGTGGAGCTGCACCTGCTGCAGGACGACAACCTCTGGCTGCATACCCTCGAAAGCGTGGGCGCCGAACTGGGCCTGCCGCTGGTGGCCGCGGGCGACGTGCACATGCACCAGCGCAACCGCAAGCGGCTGCAGGACGTGATCACCGCCGTGCGGCTGGGGCGGCCGGTGGCGGAATGCGGCTTCGAACTGCAGGCCAATGCCGAGCGCTACCTGCGTCCCCGCGTGCGGCTGGCGGGCACCTACCCGCCCGAGCTGCTGGCCGCCACGCTGGAGGTGGCGAGCCGCTGCACCTTCGACCTGCGCGAAATCCGTTACCGCTACCCGCTGGAAAGCGTGCTGCCCGGCATGACGGCGCAACAAACCCTGGCCTGGCTCACTTGGCAGGGCGTGGAGGCCCGCTTCCCGGAAGGCGTGCCGCCCCGGATCGAGGCGCAGATCCACAAGGAGCTGGACCTGATCGCCGACCGGGGGTACGAGATGTACTTCCTCACGGTGCACGACATCGTGCGGTTCGCGCGCAGCGTCGGCATCCTCTGCCAGGGGCGCGGCTCGGCGGCCAACTCGGCGGTGTGCTACTACCTCGGCATCACGGCGGTGGACCCGGCCACCTCGCATCTGCTGTTCGAGCGCTTCATCAGCAAGGAGCGCAGCGAGCCGCCCGACATCGACGTGGACTTCGAGCACGACCGGCGCGACCAGGTCATCCAGTACATCTACGCCAAGTACGGCCGCGACCGCGCCGCCATCACCGCCGTGGTGACCTGCTACCGCACCCGCAGCGCGCTGCGCGACGTGGGCAAGGCGCTGGGCGTTCCGCCCGAGCTGATCGACGCCTTCGCCAAGGACCACCACTGGTTCGACGAAGCCATTGCCGAGGAGCGGCTGCAGGAGCTGGCCGATGCCTGCGGCGTGCCGTTGCCGGCGCACCTGACCGCGCTGTGGCTGGAGCTGTCCCGCCAGTTGAAGGACTTTCCGCGCCACCTGAGCCAGCACGTCGGCGGCTTCGTGCTCACCCAGGGGCCGCTGACCCGGCTGGTGCCCGTGGAGCCGGCCACCATGAAGGACCGCTCGATCATCCAGTGGGACAAGGACGACCTGGACGTCGTTCAGATGCTGAAGGTGGACGTGCTGGCGCTGGGCATGCTGAGCGCGCTGCGCCGCGGGCTGGACGCGCGTGCGGCCCTGCGCGGCGAGCGCTGGGACCTGCAGGCCATCCCCAACGAGGACCCGGCCACCTACGAGATGATCTGCCGTGCCGACACCGTGGGCGTGTTCCAGATCGAGAGCCGCGCGCAGATGAGCATGCTGCCGCGTCTGCAGCCGCGCACGCTGTACGACCTGGTGGTGGAGGTCGCGATCGTGCGGCCCGGCCCCATCCAGGGCGGCATGGTGCACCCCTACCTGGAGGCGCGCGAACGCCAGCGCCAGTGGGTGGCGGCCGGCAACGAAGGTCCGCTGCCCATCGAGTACGAAAAGCTGAGGGGCGCGCTCGGGCGGACCCTCGGCGTGCCGATCTTCCAGGAGCAGGTGATGCAGATCGCCATGCAGGCGGGCGGCTTCACCGCCGGGCAGGCGGACGACCTGCGCCGATCGATGGCGGCCTGGCGGCGCAAGGGCGGCGTGCACCGCTTCGAGGGGCTGCTCAAGGAAGGCATGCGCCAGCGCGACTACCCGGCCGAATTCGCAGATCGCATCTTCCAGCAGATTCTGGGCTTCGGCGAATACGGCTTTCCGGAAAGCCACGCCTACAGCTTCGCGCAGCTGGCCTATTCCAGCAGCTGGCTCAAGCGGCACGAGCCGGCGGCCTTCCTCTGCGCGCTGCTGAATTCGCAGCCCATGGGGTTCTACAGCCCGTCCCAGTTGGTGCAGGACGCCCGCCGGCACGGGGTGCGGGTGCTGCCCATCGACGTGTCGCACAGCGAGGTGGACAGCACGCTGGAAGGCGAGCTGCTGCCGCTGCCGCAGGTGGATCTGCCGCAGCCGGCGGTGCGGCTGGGCCTGCGGCTGGTGGCCGGGCTCGACTCGGCGGCGGCCGAGCGCGTGGTGCAGGCGCGGCTCGGCCGGCAGGCCACTGGCGACGCATCGACGCCGGCCTTCGCTTCCACGCAGGAACTGGCGCTGGTCGCCCGGCTGGAACGCCACCACCTGCAGACCCTGGCCGCCGCCGATGCGCTGCATTCCCTGTCGGGCCACCGCCGCCAGCAGGCCTGGGACGCCGCCGCGCAGCTGCGGGCGCCCCCACTGCTGCGCGACGCGCCCGTGGAGGAGGCTCCGCTCGACATGCCCGAGGCCGAAGAGGGCGAGGAGATCTTGTTCGACTACGCCGCCACGGGCTTCACGCTGCGCCGCCATCCGCTGGCCCTGCTGCGACCGCGGCTGGACCGCTGGCGACTGCGTACCACCCTGCAATTGCAGAGCGCGGGCGATGGCGACCGGGTGCGCGCCTGCGGCATCGTCACCGTGCGGCAGCGGCCGGGTTCGGCCAAGGGCACCATGTTCGTCACGCTGGAAGACGAGACCGGCTCGGTCAACGTCATCGTCTGGCCCGCGCTGGTAGAGACTTGGCGGGCGCCGCTTCTGCGGGCGCGGCTGCTGGCGGTGGAAGGCGTCTGGCAGAGCATCACGCCCGCGGGCAGCCAGACGACGGTGCGCCACCTGGTGGCGCAGCGCTTTCGCGACCTGACCGACCTGCTGGGCCGCATGGCCCAGGCGCTGGACGGCAGTCGGGACTTTCACTGAAGCCAGTCCCAGGGCTTGCCCCTTCCCGGTGCCCGACCACCGAGGCTGCACTGCCATCAAAGCCAAGCCTGCCTAGGGAGGGCCGGTCGGCCGCCAGGGCGAGGGCAGCAGCTCGTAGAGTGGCGACGGGTCCCGCAGCAGCGGCTGCGGCCCCGGCGCTGGCAGGACGGGCAGCAGTTCGCCCGGCTGGCTCACGTCGAAGCGGGCCAGTTGCTGCATCCAGCCAATGTCGACGCCGCCACCGGCCGCCGGGCGGGAATAGATGAGTTCCAGCATGCGCCGCGCGGGCGCCGAACCCCGGGCGGCGGCCTGCTGGTAGAGACGGATGGCCTCGGCATAGTTGGAGGGCACGCCCATGCCCCGGTGGAAGCGCTGCGCCTGCTGGAACAGTTCCGCGACGGTCTGCGGTTCGGGCGTGTCCACCTCGCTGTCCCCCGGCTGCGCGGCGACGGCCCGCGCCGAGGCCCGCGGCGGCGCCGGCACCGTGCGCGCGGAAGCCGCAGGCGCTGCGTCGTCCGCCGGGCGGCTGGACAGGCGCTGCAGGTTGGCGGCCGCAGCCGGCGAGCGGGGCGCCCCGCTGCGCAGCAGCTCCAGGGCTGCGCGGGTGCGTCCCCGCGCGACGTTCTCCAGCGCCAGCTCGTTCTGCGCACCGGCGCTGCCGGCCCGCGCGGCCCGCGCTAGCAGCGCCTGGTGCGGCGGCGCGGCCTCCTCGGTGGGCGCGGCACCCGGCGGGCCCTGCGGGCGTGCCGTCGGCAGGGGCGCCAGTCGTGTGGCCACGAACCATTCCAGGTACAGCGCCAGGGCCGGGTCGGCCGTCCGCAGCTGGGCGATCCAGGGCCGCGCTGCGGCCGGGTCGGGCGGGCCGCCGCAGCCATCGATGTCGCACCAGGCCAGGCCTGCGGCAGCCAGCGGGTGGCCGGCTTGGCGGGCCCTGTCGAACCAGTGCCGGGCCTGGGCGGCGTCGGCCGGCATGCCGATGCCGTGCAGCGCGAGCAGGCCGAGCGTCCATGCCGCGTCGCGCTGCGCCGGGGAGGCCGGCTGCAGGGTGCCCCCGCCTCGGCGAACGGGCGCCGGGGGGCCGGGCCTGCCATCGGGCTCGGCAAGGGCCGCGCCGGAACCTTCTGCCAGGGCCCGCAGCCGCTGGGTGGCCGGGCTGGGCGCCGCCGCGCCGCTGCCCGGCAGCCCGGGCGAAGCCGGGGTCACCGCGTCGGGCCCGATCACCGGCCCCTGCGCCTGCGCCGCTGGCGCCACAAAGCTGGCGGCAGCCTGCGCGACCGGCGGGGCACCCGCAAGGGCCACGCACGCTGCAGCCAGCGCCGCGCGCACGGGGCGCGCGATGGGCGGGGGAGCAGGGCACCGGCGCACGGGCGGGCTCACTTCGCAGGCGGCGCAGCCTTGGGCGCTGCGGCGGGCGCTGCCGGTGCTGCAGCCGCGCGCCGGGGCACCACTTGCCAGTAGGTGGCGTGGCCGGTGTAACGGTCGGGGCCGAGGGCGGCGGCGATGGCCGTGTTCACGCTGTCGAGCGTGGTCATGCCAGCGATCGGCTTGAAGGCGGGGCCGCGCAGCGATTCGGGCAGGCGGGCGGTGATGTCTTCGTCGGTGGCGAAACACGCCAGGCCTTCGGTGCCGGGGCTGCCTGCGTCCATCACGAACCCGGGCAGCGGGCTCATCCAGTCCGGAATCCGCACGGCCTGCCCACCGGTCACCCAGCCCGATGTGTTGGTGGCATTGGGCAGCAGCCGAATCACCGATCCGTTGGCACCGCCCATGTAGCAGGACAGGTAGGAGGCGCGCGACACGGTCGCGGACATGAAGATCTGCTCGCCCACCTCGAACGCCTTGCGGTCCAGCAGCACGTTCTCGATCTGCAGGTCGATGCGGCGGTCGGGCGCGGCGGCGCCGTATTGGGTCTGCATCAGCTGCGCGACGGCGTGGCCCCCGGCATCTGCCGCAGCAGCCACGAGCGGCACGGGCACGGGCGCGTCGGCCGCCGCGGCGACGGCCATGCCGCTGCGCGTTTCCCAGCCGACCCGCACCAGCCGGCCGTCCGCTCCCAGGCCGACGAAGCTGCGCATGGCCCGTTCATAGGTGGCGAAATCGACGACACCCGTCACCACCATGCCCTGGTCGGCCTGGAACCGCGCCAGCGCCTCGCGCAGCCGTGCCAGGTCGGCAGGCCCGTCGCCCGTGGCGCCGGCCGGCAGGTAGCCCCGGCTGATGAGTGATCCGCGCACCAGCTGGCGTTGCGAAACGGCGTCGCCCTCGTCGTACCAGTCGCGCAGCTGCCGCTGGAAGTCCGGGTGGGTCTGCTCCAGCGTCAGGCACTGCCAGTAGGGCACGCGTGCCCATTTGCCCACCAGCTCGATCATCGCGAGTTCGACCAGCGTTCGCACGGCGGGCCCGGAGCCTTGGGCATAGTCGCGCCCCACGCTGAACTGCACGCCGTAGCTGCCGATGCGGCCGGCCAGGTCCAGCCCCTGGCCGCTGGTGCCGATGACGATCTCGTTGGCGGAATCGAGCCCCGGGATGATGGTCCGCGTGCGGAAATCGCCCAGGTGCATCTCCAGCCCGATGACGGTCGTGTTGCGGGTGCGGCTGTAGCCCACCTCCAGCCGGCTGGCGGAGGTCCCCGCCTCTGCGTTGTTGCGCAGCACGTTCTGGTCCACGAAGGCGATGGCACCGGAGACGTAGAGCGCCGGGCGCTGCAGCTGGATCTGGTTGTTGTTGAGCAGGATGGTGGTGAGGTTCTGCACCGTGTCCTGCCGGGCGATGTCCACTTCGTAGTCCACGTAGCGGAAGGCATTCGACAGGCGCGACATCTGCGACAGCGCCGTGATCACCATATCCTTGGTGGCGACGGCGACGCGGCCCGAGAAGTCGGGAATCTGCTTGCTGCTGATCAGCACCGTGGGCATCTGGGTCGCCCGGAAGAGGTGATCCATGCACATCAGCGAATCGGAGAAGCTGGAGAGGGAGCGCACCGGCCGCACGGTGGGCCGGTCGGCCGCATAGCTGTGCGACTGGAATTCGGCGTCTTCGCGTGCGTTGAGCGGGGCGGCGCAGCCCGCCAGCAAGGCGGCGGCTGCGCAGCACAGCGACATGCAGGCAAGCCGCAGTTGCCGGCCGCGGGCCGTCCCGGGAAGGTGGATGGTGGTGGTCATGCGCTGGTCCCTCGGCAGGCGTGCAGGCGGCAGCCAGGTGCCGGCAGTGGCACGGCCGCGCTGTCTTGTGTTTTTGTGGTGGCGTTCGTTCGCGGATCGGCGGGCTGGTCAGGTCAGTCTGTCAGCCGGTGGGCCGGTGGGCCGGTGGGCCGGTGGGCGGTGCGTGGGTGCGCAGCGACGCGGAGCGCTCTGCTTCAGCGACAGACGTTGACGAGGTCGCCGCGCAGCACGACCACCTGGTCCTGCTTGCCGGGCCCGTAGCGACCGAAGGCCGAGTTGCTGCTGGTGGTGTTGCTGCCTACGTCCTGCACGCAGGTCTTGCGGAAGCCATCGCTGCTGGCGGTGGTCACGACGTCGCTGTCGGTGGCGATGCCCTGCGTGTCGGCCGAATAGGCCTTCGCCGTGTAGCGGGCCACCTTGGCGCGCAGCGAAGACGGCATTTCGTCCATGGTTTCCAGCCCCTGGGACTTCGGCGCATTGCCGACGGGCAGGGACAGAGTCTGGATGGGTCCGCGCAGCACGACCGGATCTTCACCCGGCGCGGCCAAGGCAGGCGCCCAGGCCGAAGCGACGCAGCCAGCCGTGCACAGCCAGCCCAGCACGAGGCGTGGGCGCAGGCGGGTGTTCGGCACGAGTGTGGAAGTCCTGATCATGGGGTCGGCTCCAGTGGGGCCGTGCGAAACGGCCTGGCCTCGCGCACCGGGCGCTTGGGCCATGCCTGTTCCGCACAAGCCGGGGTGGATCGGTCAGCCGATCAGTTGCAGGCCTGGCAACCGTTGTTGGTCGACACGTTCTGCACCGCCTTCGAGTAGCCGGCCGCCGAGTTGCCGATGTAGGAGTTGCTGGCGGCCACCATCTGCACCTGCAGGCCATCCACGTTCACCTTGCCCAGGTTGGTTGCCAGGCTCTGGGTGGCCGCTGCGTATTGGCCGGAGGCGCTGTTCGCGATGCCGGTGTTCTGCGTTGCCACGATTTGCATCGAGGTTGCGCCGATGTACACGTTGCCTGCGTTGCTGGCCAGGTTCTGACGGGCCTCGCCGCCGCCGGTGGCCGTGTTGGTCACGGCGCTGTTGGCCAGCGACGTCACCTGCACGCTGGCGGCGTCGATGTTGATTTCTGGATGGCCGTAACCGGTAGCAAAGGCAGATGCAGCGACCAGGCTCAACGAAATGATTGCAAGCTTCTTCATGACACGCTCCTTGAATTGAGGAAAAACCGCTGGGTTCCGACCGATTTCGGCCCCCTTGGCGGGATTCGACCCAGACCCGGGTTGCTTGTTTGCGGCCCTTCGTCTGCGTCTGGATGCAGTGTCCCGCCACCCCTCGCCTTCGCCCATCGCCCCGATGGGGTACCCATTTCCTCGTACTCGGAGCTGCTGCCAGCGCCGCATCGAGTCGTCTTCTTCTCCTACAGCCGGCATCCGCACGGTGTGCCGAGCACGCAACCGAAATCGCTCGATGGGGTAGTGTCAATGTGTAAGCATCGCAACAAGTCATTTTCTCTACCTTGCTACCAGCGTTGGCCTTCCCTCAGCGCCATGCAGGCCGGCGCTGGCGGCGCCGGTCAGCGCCGAAACACTTACGGCGGCCGCTGGAACGTTGCCCGCATCGCCGACGGAGGTCCAAGTTCAAGTAAAAAGAAAGCCCAGGCCTACCCTCGTCTGGGTAGTATCCAAATGTGTCTTTAGTTGCCGGACACTACTTCCGGATACAGCTGTGGATATTTGTTTGCATTTCCGATACCTTTCGCCAACCCCGTGACGGCCTTGGGTCACGGATCAATAAATGCTGCGTGTAATGCAGGGCGGAGGAGTCAGATGTCGAGCATCTATGAGACGGACAGCGCGGTCGCCGACCGCGCGGAAGGCACAGCTGCGGCCCCGGTAGACCGGTCAGCGGCGGCCATGGGGCCCTCCAGCGTCTGGCCCGAATTCCTGTCCGGCCAGGTGGACAAGCCCGTCCGTGTGCTGCTGGTGGACGACGACACCCATATGCGCCGCGTCATCGCGCAGGAGCTCATGGCGGACCCGCGAACCCTGCTCGTTGCGCAGGCGACCAGCGTTCGGGAGGGCCGCAGGGCCATCAAGCAGCACGAGTTCGACGTGATGCTGGTGGATCTCAACCTGGGCGACGGGGAGGGCTTCACGCTCATCGACTACATGAAGAGCGCGCGTCCGACCGCGGAGGCGGTGATGGTGTCCATCATGGAGAACGACGACCAGGTGCTGCGTGCCTTTGAACTGGGGGCCACGGGCTACCTGGTCAAGCATTCCTGGTTCGGCAACTACCCCCAGGCCGTACTGCAGGTGGTCAACGGCGGCGCGTCCATCACGCCGAATCTGGCGCGCCGACTTCTCCAGCGCTTCGATGCGTCGAGCGCCGGCCTGCCCGGTGGCGGCTTGCCCGTGCGTGCGCAGGCCGATCGGGAACGCGAGCCCGAGCGGCTGTCACTGCGGGAAAAAGAGGTGCTGCGCATGGTCGCCAGCGGCTACACCAGCGCAGAGATCGGCACCCGCCTGGAGATCAGCGGGCTGACCGTGAACACCCACATCAAGAACATCTACCGCAAGCTGCAGGTGCGCACCCGTGCGCAGGCGGTGCGGTTCGCATCGCTGCGCGGACTGTTCTGATCGCGAACCCATTGGCCCCATCGTGTTTCGTACCCGTCCGCCCGCCTATGCGCTGGCTTGCGTCCTTCTCTGGGGGCTGCAATGCGTGCTGGACCTGGCGATGTACCACCGGCTCGATGCCGGCGCCGCCCAGCCACCGTCCGACCTGCGCGCCTGGCATCTGCTGAATCTGGCCTGCACGGTGGGCTTGGGGGTGCTGCTCGTGCTGCAACTGCCGCGCGCCTTGCGCTGGCGCCCGCGGCTCAGCGCCCGGCCCAGCCCCGAGGTTCAGCACGAGCGCGAGCGCATCGGCCGGAACCTGCACGACCAGGTGGGCCTGCAACTGGTCACCGCGATGGCCCTGCTGGACGCCAACGACCCGGCCCAGAAGCCCGCGCTGGCAGCGCTGGAGCAGTGCATGCTCGACGTCCGCCTGCTGGTCGACTCGATGGACGGCCACGACGATACGCTGGTCGACCGGCTGGCGCGCCTGCGTCACCGGGTGCAGCCCGTGCTCGACCGGCGCGGCATGCACCTGGAGTGGGACGTGCAAGCCTGGCCCGACGCTGGCATGCCGGTGGGCGGCAGCGCACTCGAGCTGACCTACATCGCCCGGGAAGCCATCAGCAATGCGCTGCAGCATTCGGGTGCCACGCGGCTGAGGGTGTCGCTCAGGCACGATTCCCTGACCGGCGCGGACGGCTCCGAAGGCGCGTGGGTGCTGCGCATCAGCGACAACGGGAAGGGGCTCGCGCAGCTACCGGACGCCACGGCCCCGCTGGCCCGGGCGGGCGGGCTGGCGCCACACCTTTCCGACGAACCGCCGGCCTCGCCCGGCAGGTTCTCAGGCCAGGGCATCGCCGGCATGGATCGGCGTGCGCGCACGGCGGGGGCCCGGCTGACGTTGGAGCCGGGCGAGGGGGGCCAGGGGCTTTGCGTGTGCGTCACCGTGCCCGACCCTCAGCCGCGCTGACGTGCACGCTGGGGTGGGGCGCGGGCTGCGCCCAACCGGGCCGCCACCCCATTTTGCTATGATAAGTATAGCTGCATACTCTTATTGGAAGGGCGCGCGAGGCATTTTTAGGCCCAATTTCAGCGTTGTGGCTGATTCTGGGGCGCGGGCGCCGCGGCACCTGCCTTGCCCGCCTTCACGGCCTGACGGGACCGGGCCAGAAGCTCGTTGCAGCGCGAGTCGTCCTCCGCCGCGGGCACGGTGATCGGTACCAGCGCCAGGGCGACCGGCGCCACGGCGGCGGCGGCCACAGCGGCACCCGCGCGCAGCAGCAACGGGCCCGCTTCCAGGCCGACCTTGGGGTCGGAGAACGTGCCGCGCACGTAGAGCGGCGTGCGCAGCGACAGGAACTTCCACTTCAGCGATTCAGGCTTGATGCGCAGGTTCATCTGTTCGTTGCGCAGATCCACGGTGCCCACGGCTTCCACCAGGGCTTCGTCGGTGCTGAGCTGAACCGAGCGTGTCTCTGCCACCCCGTCGCGCACCGCGAAGTCGGCCACCGCGCAGCGCAGCTTCACTTCCTCGTTCTCGCCAAAGAGGCGCGACACCACCACGCTGCCGACATTGAGGGCGGCCAGGTCGAGCATCTGCTTGCTGAAGGTGCCATCGCGGATGTAGAGCCGCGCCTCGCCGGAACTGCTGCCCAGCATGCGCGCCACCGAGTTGCCGGTGGCCGACAGAGCCACCCCGCCATCCAGCCGGCCGAAGCTCTTCTCCATCAGCTCGACCTTGGGGAAAAGGGCGGACAGCTGCAGTCCTTCGACCGAACCGCGCAACTGCGTCTTGAGCGGCCCGTCGCGCGCATCCAGCACCACGCGCGAATCGATCTTGCCCTTCGCGACGCCGAAACGCAGCGGCTCGAGCGTCAGCTCGGCGTTCTGCAGCTTGGCATGCACGCTCAGGTTCTCGATGGGCAGGCTGTCGGGCCGCACGATGCGTTCGCCGGCGAACGTCAGGTCCACGTCCATCGCGTTCCAGCGGTCGGTGGCGAAGGCGGCATCGGGCAGCACCTTGCCGGCGCGCTTGGACGTGCCCTTTTCCTGGGCGCCATCGCCCGTGGGTGCACCCACCACCGGCCCCAGATCGGCCAGGCGCAACTGGCGAGACTTCATCGTGCCCTTCAGCTGCGGACGGGGTTGGGCGGAGGTGTAGGTCAGGCTGCCCTGCAGGTCGCTTTCGCCCACGGTGCCGCGGAAGTCGCGGTATTCCCAGGTCGCGCGCTCGGGCGCCAGGCTGCCGATCAGATGGCCGCGCGTCTGGAAGGGCGGGGTGTTGGGGAGCACGATGCCGGTCAGATCGAACAGGTCCGCCATGCTGGCCGCCTGGAGCGCCACCTGGAAGTCCAGGCCCGACAAGGCCGCCGGATTGGCCAGAATCCCCTCGGCCTCTGCCTGGACGCTGCCCGCCCGCGCCTTGAACTGCAGGGGGTAGTTCACCACCTGCTCGCGCAGCGACAGCACGGAACCGCCCTGGGCCGTGGCCTGTATGCGCGCCTTGCCGTAGCGGCCCTGCAGCGCCATGCGCACGCCATAGGGACTTGCGCCCGGGCCGGATGTTGCAGGCGCCGCGTCGGTGTCGATCGTGTCCACGCGAGCGCGCAGCGCCAGGTCCTTGGTGCCATCCACGTAACCCAGCCAGCCGCCGCGGATGATGAGCTGACCCACGCTCAGATCCCAGGGGTTGTCGGACTTCTCGGGGTCGTCCTTCGCGTCGTCACGTTGCTTGAAGGTCCAGTTGTTGGTTCCATCGGCCTTGCGGCCCAGCGCGATGTCGGGTGAGGTGAGCACGACCGTGTCGAGCACCACCTTGCGCGCCAGCAGCGGCCAGAGCCGCAGTGTGGCGCTGGCGCTGGCGAGGGTGCCCATGGTCTGCGGCCCGCGCTCGGGCGCCTGCGCCGTGGGCGCGTTCGACTTCTCCAGCGCCAGTGCGCGGGCGGCATCCGAGGCCTGCGCCTGTGCAGCCTGCGCCGTGGCCGGCTCGGACGCGCGGGGTGCTGCGGCGCTGGCTGACGAAGCGACGGTCGCGGGCGCGGAAGCGGGTTCGGCGCGGGCAGCGGCCTTCAGTTTCTTGCTGGTGGCCTCGGCAGCCGCGACCTGTTGCTCGGTCATCGGCTGCGGCTTGCGCGGCAGCGCCGGTAGCGTCTTGTCGCCCTTCGCGGGTTCTTCGGCGAAGGTGAAGCCATCCGGGTTGTCCATTACCAGTTGCTGGGCCTGCACGGTCACGCCCGGCACCCAGCGCCGCCAGCCCGTCTCCAGCGGCTGGGGCCAGTGCCAGTCCACCGACAGATCTCCTTCGATGGCGAAATGCCGGCCGGTCGCCTCGCTGACTTTCGCATTCACCCAGGGCCGGTGACGATTCCAGTCCCAGTGCGTGAGAACGATCAGCGCCACGATCACCAGCGCGGCCAGGGTGCCGACGAGGGCCAGGACCCAGCGCAGGGCGCGCCCCGATTGCCGGCGGGCAGGGGTGGTGGGGGCGGCTGGGGCCAGACGGCCGATCGAGGAACTGGGCATGGAAGGCACAGGCCATGGCCCCCTGCGCGCATCGGATCACCAGGACGACGAAGCGCATTGCATGGCGGCCGGCCCGGTTGAGTGGAGCGCGGTGCGCGATGAAGGGATGCTAGTGCTGCAGCGCCTGTTTGGAGCCGCTCCAGACGGCTTTGCCGCAGTTGTCCTACAACCCGGCTGCGATCCCGACGCGGGCCCATTTAAAACGCGGCTTGCGCCCGCCAGGCCGCCAGAGTGTGCTACGTTTTCAATAGTGGAGAAGATGAGGCGTCAGCCTACAATCGCATGCATGTACAACCGCAAGGATCCCCAGGTTTTGCCCGTGCGGGACGGGGTAGGGCCCAGCTGCGTGGTGCTGCCCTCCCAGGGCACCGGGACGCTGCTGGACTTCCTCGCCGCCCGGTTGCCGCTGGTGCCTCGCAGCGACTGGCAACGGCGGATGCAGGCAGGGGAGGTGGTCGACGAGTGGGGCGTGCCCGCCACGGCCGAGCGTCCCTTCGTGCCCGGTCTGCGGCTCTATTACTACCGCAGCCTGCCGAGCGAGCCTGCCATTCCGTTCGAAGAGTCGGTGATCTACCAGGACGAGCACCTGCTGGTGGCGGACAAGCCGCATTTCCTGCCCGTGGTGCCGACCGGAGCCTATCTGCACCACACGCTGCTGGTGCGGCTCAAACGCCGGCTCGGGCTGCCGGAGTTGTCGCCCGTGCACCGCATCGATCGGGACACGGCCGGGCTGGTGCTTTTCTCGACCCAGCGCGCCACGCGGGGCGCATACCAGGCCCTGTTCCGCGACCGGACCGTGCGCAAGGTCTACGAAGCGAACGCGCCCTGGCGACCCGACATCACGTTCCCGCGGGAGCACGTCAGCCGCATGGAAGAAAGCCCGCAGTTCTTTCGCATGCACGAAGTGCCGGGCGAGCCCAACACCCGCACGCACATGGAGGTGCTGGAGCAAGCGGGCGGCTGGGCACGCTACCGGCTGGCGCCCGTGACCGGCAAGCGCCACCAGCTGCGTGTACACATGGCTGCCCTGGGCCTGCCACTCTGGGGCGACGCGTTCTATCCGGAAGTCAACGATCCGCCGCCCGGCGACTATTCGCGGCCCTTGCAGCTTCTGGCGCGCCGTCTCGAATTCGTCGATCCCGTGACCGGCGAGGAGCGGTGCTTCGACAGCCAACGCCAGCTGCTTGCGCTGTCAGAGCTTGCGCCAAGGCGGGTGCGCAGTCTGGATGATCAGAAAACGGGGGAGGCCAGACATCTGCAGGATGCTGGAGCGGGTGAAGGGAATCGAACCCTCGTATGAAGCTTGGGAAGCTGCCGTTCTACCATTGAACTACACCCGCATGCACTATCAGCGTTGATCTATAACGCTTTTCCGTCCTAAGTGCCTGTCAGCAACGGGTTTGCGCTCTGTCTACACGTTGTAGTCAATCCCACATTGACCCAACCGAACCCTAATACACTTGGCACCGAGGCGTAAGCTTTGGCGTAGGTCTGGAGTCAGGCTACGCCGCCGCTTCGTCGGTCACCCCCGCTGTGGGGGTGGCGATTGCTGCGAGTATAAGGGTCATGCATTTCGATGCGCGCGCTGCGAAGCTTTTGGCCGCCGGCCAGCACATGGTGATCGACGGGTGTTCGGGGTTGCGACTGGTGGCTACGGCCACCAGCAAGACGTGGACGTACCGCTACAAGTCGGTGGCCGACGGCCGGATGAAACAGGTGGCGATCGGCCACTGGCCCGCGGTGAGCGTCCAGCAGGCTGTGGGTGCCTGGGAAAAGCTGCGCGAGCAGCGCGCCGCCGGCAATGACCCGTCGGCCGCGCGGAAGGCAGTCCGCGATGAACGCCGCGCGGTCGTCAAGCCTGCGCAGGTCATGACCGTCGAGCGGGTCGTGTCGGAGTACATCGATGGGGTGCTGCTTCCCAGCCGCAAGGAAGCTGGGGGGCAGGCCGCCCAGCGGGCGCTGCTGCGGCTTCTGAGCGACGAGGCCGACTTCGCATCCACTCCGGCGGCCGAGGTGACGCGCGCTCAGGCGTTCGACGTGCTGGCGCGACGCAAAGCTACGCCGACGGCGACTGCAAAGCTACGCTCGATGCTGGGGACGGCCTGGGATCACGCCTTGGACTCAGGCCGCCTGCCGGACGGCGCGGCCAACTGGTGGCGCCTGGTGATGCGTGGTCAGCTTAAGAGCAAGGGCAAGGTGGTGGGCGGCAAGCACGTCACGGGCGCTCGGCGGGTGCTATCGGCGGAAGAGGTGGGGCGCCTGGTGGCCTGGTTGCCCAACATGCACGATCTGGGGCGGGACAGCGTCGTGATGTACCTCTGGACGGGCACGCGCGGGGTCGAGTTTCTGGGGATGCGAGCCGAGAACGTGAAAGCGGAGAAGGGCGCGTTATGGTGGACGGTTCCGAAAAGCCAGACGAAGAACCATTTGCGTGCCTATGCGGTGGATCTGCGTGTGCCGCTGTTCGGGCGGGCCCGGGAGGTTGTCGCGCGGCGCTTGGCTGCGATTGGCCGCTCAGGCTGGCTGTTCGAGGACGTGCGCGGTGACCAATACGTGCAGCACGATTTTTCGACCTACATCTACAACTTGCAGCCCTACGCCAGCAAGGTGGCCGACCGCCAGGGCGATGGCCTGGTGCTGCCCGTCACCAACTGGACGCCGCACAACCTGCGCCGCACCGCCCGCACGCTGCTGGCCAGCCTCGGCTGCCCGAACGAGATCGGCGAGGCGATCGTGGGCCACATGCCGGCGGAGATCATCGACACCTACAACGCCTACAGCTATGACGCCGAGCGCGTGCAGTGGCTGCAGCGGCTGAGCGATCACCTGGAAACGCAGGCCACCGCGGCCGCTGATGACGGTGCGCCGGCCCGGCCGTAGCCCGAGTTGATGGGCGGCAGCAGGTCCGACACGGGCCGGGCTTGGCCCCACTCGGTCAGGTCGTTCACCAGCCACGCCACCCGGCCCGTGCTGAGCTTGCGAGGGCGTGGCAGCTCGCCACTACTGACCAGCGTGTCGAGCATGCTCTCGGAGATCGAGAGGTAGGCGGCGGCGTCTGGCTTGGCCAGGTACATAGGGGAGATCGTGACGATGGTGCGTGGTTTCTTGGGGGCGGTCATGGGTTGCTCCCGGCGTAGCGGTGTCGTGATTTGTTGAGGATTGGCAAGTCAGGCGGCGGCCATCCAGGCCATCTCGTGCGCGAAGTTCGATCGCACCAGCGCTTCCGACATCGGCGGGCTGACGCTGTTACCGCACATCCGAACCTGGGCGGTGGTGCTCAGCGGGATGCGCGGCACGGCGAGCGGTAAGTCCGTGGCCTGCTTGCCGTCGGCGAAGAGCAGGGCAGGGTCGGGGATCTCCTGAAACTGGTAGCCGGCCGGGAAGCCTTGCGCCAGATACAGCTCGCGCGGCTTCAGCATGCGCAGCGTGATGTCCACCAGCACCCACCACTGGCCCGCGTGATGCATCAGCACCATGTCGGCCGGCTCGGGNAGATACAGCTCGCGCGGCTTCAGCATGCGCAGCGTGATGTCCACCAGCACCCACCACTGGCCCGCGTGATGCATCAGCACCATGTCGGCCGGCTCGGGGAAGTCGGCGGGCAGGTGCTGGTGCAGCAGCTCGGCGCATTGGCGGGCGCGCTCGGAGTGTTCGGGCGCCAGCGCGGCGGCCGGCATCTGCACCGTTTCGACCAAGCCCATGCGCGCCTTGGTGGGGATGGTGTGCATCGGGGCGCTGCAGGCGCTGTCGGTGCCGCCCTCGGTGTAGTACTTCACCAGGTAGGCGTATATCAGGCGCTGGTTGCTGCCGGCGGCGGTGATCGTGGACATCGGTGCATCCGCCGCGCGGCCGTCGCCGTCGTAGAAGCCGCCGTTGGCCTGCTCCAGGCAGGCGGCCACCAGGGCGCTGGTCGCTCCGCTGGCCGTCACGGTGTTCAGCGGCATCTCGATGCTGCGGATGCCGTGGCTGAAACGCTTGGTGCCGCACTTGCCCTCGCCGTGGCCCATGTCCACCAAGTGGGCCGCTACCAGAGCCTGCTCGCCGCGGTGCGCTCCTGTCACGGTGCGCAGCGGCTCGCGCGGATCGTGCCCGCTGCGCTCGCCGTGGTGAGTCAGGTGCGTCAAGTGGGCCGCCACGACCGCAGACTTCACGCCGCCCGCCACCACCGTGCCCAACGGCTGCTCGATGGATTGCGTGCGCGGATCCTGGCCAGGGCGCTCGCCGTAGCCCACCGTGACCAGGTGCGCGCCCATGTATGGCGTCAGGATCGGCTGGGCCACGCAGCTGTCGGCCTTGGCCGTGATGGTCTGTGCCGGGCTGTTCACGCTGCGCGCCGGGCTCTGGCCCATGCGCCCGCCGACGCCCACGATGAACGGGCTAACGCTGGTGAGCACATGGCGCATCAGGCCCTTCGCCACGCGGCGCATGGTGTTGTCCACCAGCGGGCGCTTGCGGCCGAACACGCTCTCTGCGGGCAGCTCGAAGNTGAGCACATGGCGCATCAGGCCCTTCGCCACGCGGCGCATGGTGTTGTCCACCAGCGGGCGCTTGCGGCCGAACACGCTCTCTGCGGGCAGCTCGAAGTCGATGCACTCGGCCGCCGTGCGGTAGGGCGCCAGCTTGCCCGCCAGCACACGGCGGTCGGTGGGCTCGGCATGCGTCTGCTCAGGCCAGGCGATGGGCAGGCCGTCGCGGCGCGCGATCAGGAAGAGGCGCTTGCGGATCGTGGGTGCGCCGTGGTCGCAGGCGCGCAGCTCGCGCCAGTCCACCGTGTAGCCATGGCCGCGCAGCTGGCGCACGAACGACTGGAACGTCTTGCCCTTGCGCGCGGGGTCGGGCCGGGCCAGGCCGTCGGCGCCCACCAGCAGCGGGCCCCAGGTCTGGAATTCCTCGACGTTCTCCAGCATCAGCACGCGCGGCTTGCAGAGCGCCACCCAGCGCATCCCCACCCAGGCGAGGCCTCGGATGTGCTTCGCGACTGGCGTGCCGCCCTTGGCCTTGCTGAAGTGCTTGCAGTCGGGCGACAGCCACACCAGCGCCACCGGCTGGTTGCGGGTCACCTCGATAGGATCCACGTCCCAGACCGACTCGCACAGGTGCTGCGTGTGCGGGTGGTTCAGCGCGTGCATGGCTAGCGCCTCGGGGTCGTGGTTGATGGCGATATCCACCGGGCGGCCGAAGGCGCGCTCCAGGCCGGTGCTGGTGCCACCGCCGCCGGCGAAGTTGTCCACGATCAGCTCGCCGGGGAAGGCAAGGGGAAGAGTGAAAGTGTCACGCTTCATGGCGGACCACCGTGAGAGTTCGCTTAGCAGCTCTTACCGGATGCTCCATACTCCCAAAAAAGCTGGAGACGAGGAAATGGGTTATAGAGAAACATGCATGCTGGTCGACATTGGGTTGAGCCGATCTGAGTGCGCGGCCTGGGTGCAGGCATGGGGCTCGATCGGAGCCATCGTTGCTGCCGTGGTGGGGCTTCTTTGGCAGCTCAACCGCCAGAGAAAACAGTCGATTGATAAGCAAATCGACGAAGCCAAGCTGATCAGCACGCTCGTATTTCAGTGCCGAATCGCGGCGCTGCAGGTTCGTGCATATTTGGGTATCCCTGGGGTCGAACCATACGTGCAACAAGTGTTCTATTGGCTCGGTGAACTTCGGAAGATTGACCCGCTCGCGTTTCCCACTTCGAAGGTTCAGGGGTACGCAGGTCGAATGGTCATGAGTCGTAATCAGTTCCACCCTGACAGGGTCGCCAGCTTCATAGTTCCGCCCGTGGCAGGTGAGACTCACGTCGATGCGAGAGACGTACAAATGCTGATTGAGTGGGCGGAACTGACTGAGCTGTTTTTCTCGGACTGGCTTCACTCCAGGCGTGGGCATATGCCTTCCATGGCGTTTTCGTTCGGCGGCCGTACCTACAATCCAATTCGCTTCCAGATCGAAGAGGGCGACGGCATACCAGAAGGTGAGTAATGCGCTGTGCGTGTTCAAGGCGTCACCATTTACTGAAACACTGAGCGGCCGGTAATTTTTCGGCTTACGACGTCTGATCCCGGGCCTTTAATCTGCTGCAAGGTATTTCGAGTTATCTCGTCAAGTCTGCAGAACCGCTGAACAAACAGGTCGCGCCACTCGGTCCAATGCGTCTGCTCTCGCTTTGGCGCGGTCAGGCTGATCGACACGGTGGGCACCTCGTTGCCGGGCGTGTCAAGAATGGGCCATGGCGCGTGCGTGCCGGCCCGGTAGGGCATGAGGTCGCGGCGTTCGGTGGCCAGGGCGATCAGGTCCACTTGGTGGATGCTGGGCGCGTGGGCGGTGAAAGCCGTCAGCAGGCCAAAGTGGCGGCGCAGTGCGCGGGCTTGCGGCTGCTCAAAAGCGCGCCAGGCGTCGCCGACGGTCCACTTGGCCGGGCTGCTCATGTCGCCGGTGATGGCTTCGTGGGCGTCGTGCATCAGGCATGCCAGCTGCAGATGCGGCGGGTGGCCGGCCTGCTCGGAGATGTCGGCGCACAGCAGGCTGTGCTCGGCCACGCTGTAGGGGCGCTTGGTGGCGCCCGTGAAGCGGTTGATGATGGACAGGTGGTGGGCGATGGATGGCAGGCTGAAGGTGTTCTGCAGCGCGTCGATGCCCGATAGGTAGTGCTCTCGTCCGTCGGAGAGAAGCATCCAGTTGCTCATGCTGCACCGCCTGTGTGGCGCGGATCGGCCAAGACTGCTGCGTCCCACCCTCGCTCGAAACCCGAGGTGAAAACCTTGCGGCGGTCATTGCAGTCGATCGCAGGGCGCGCAGCGAAGTAGGCATCGCTGGCGCCAATCTCGTGCGCTTCGCGCATAGCGCGGCGGTGCTCGAAATCGGCAGTCGTCGCCTCATCAGCTGGGACTTGCCCGCCGGAGGCGGCGGGGGCGGCGGCCACCATGGCGCGCCAGCACTCGCCCGCCCGTGTCAATGTGCCGATCACGTCTCCAAGACGGAGATCGTCGGAGCCAGCATTCAGCATGGCGCGCGTCGGCTTCACCGGTACCAGCTTCCAGCTGTTCGGCATGGCCGCGCCGGGCGGCGCTGCTTGAGGGGTAGCGTCCGGCACCGCCTCTTCATCGGTCTGCCCTAAGTAGAACGCACCATCTGGGTCTGCGGTCCACACGCCATAGAGGCCAGGGCCAGAGTGACCGTCGCCTTTCATGAGAGAGATTTCACCCATCTCGTCACCGAAAAGTTCCAGCAGCTCGGTCGCCTGCTTGAAGTCGATGGTGAGGCCTCTCGTCGGCGCGCCGGACCGGGTGTTCCAAGCCTCGCGCAGCTTAGGCTGGCAGTCTTCCATCAGCGACGCGGAGCGATTGCCTTGCATGGCGCAGCCCTTGCACTCGATCCAGTGCCAGCCGTCTGCGTCCGATTCGAAGTGCGCGGCAGCATTGCAAAAGGGGCAGGGCAGTAGCGCCTCTGGCAGCTGGGAGGGGGTTGGGCTCATGGCTGCACCGTCATCCCCGCAGCTGCAGCAGCCGCTTCGCCGCCCAGCGCCGCATACGCCGCGCCGTCCAGCGCGTCGTCCGGGTTGTGGCCGCCATTGCGCGCCGTGGCTGCGCCACGCACCAGCTTCAGGGTCTGCATGAAGGCCCAGCCCTGGCGCTCGGTCAGGTTGGTGCCCTCAATGGCGTTGAAGGCGGCCACGGTGGCGGCCATGCTGCGCTCTTGCCGGGCGTTGGTGCCCGTGCTGTCGCGCTGCGCGCCGCGCTGGTTGATGGTGGCGCTGGCGGCGGTGAGTACGTCGTGCGCGGTGACGGGCCGGCTGGAGGGCGCTGCGTGGGCGACGGCTGCGAGCATGGGTGCGGAAGGCTTGGCGCTCTTGCCGGTGGGGGCGCGCTGGGGGGTGTTGCTGATCGAGGGCATGAATGGCTCCTGTGGTGGCGGTTCAGGCGGCGGCTGCCGCAGGTTGGGGGTTGGGTTGCTCTTGTTTCCATAGCTGCCCGCGCTCATCAGTCGGGCGCTTGGGGCAGAAAACCATGCGCTGCACGCGTGCCTCCAGCACCGGCAAGATGGGCCGGGTGGTGCCTGCTGCTGCACGCACATGGGTCAGGCTCACGTCGATCACCGCGCCGGGCTGCAGGTCGGCTTGGTGGGCGGCCCAGAAGGCCTGCGCCTCGGGGCCGCGCCAGGTCAGCACGTAGGGCTCCCGGCTCATGGCGCCCAGCACGTCGAGGGCGCGCAGGGTCAGCAGGAATTCGCCGCCCTCGGTGCGCGCCTCGGGCTTGGTCTTGCTCAGGAAAAGGAAGCCGGTGTGTTGCAGTGGCATGGCGGGCTTTCAGTGCGGCGGCGTCAGAGCGCGGCCAGTTGGCAGGCGGTGGCGATGCAGAGGCCGGTGAGGCAGAGCCACACGCCGGCCAGCGCTGCCAGGGCGAAGTCGCGTGCGCTCATCGCAGCCACCCGGCCAGCACGGCCACGGCCATGCCGTTGACGGCGCCCACGGTGATGCCGGCCCACCAGCCGCGCGACCACGCGCGGGCGGCGGTGTCGGAGATGCGTGGCAGCTCGGCAGGCGCGGGCAGGCGGCGGGTGCGGTCGGCCAGCACGGGCGCGAAGAAGGCGGTGGCGCGGCGCATCAGGCGGCCCTGCGTGCTGTGCTGGCGTGGACGCCCAGCGCCATGGCGCGGCAGATGGCGTCGCATTCGCCCGTGGCCAACAGGCTGACCTGCAGGGCGCCGGCGGTGACGATGTAGGTGCGCAGCATGGTCAAGCCTCCGACTCGTGCGGGGCGCGGCAGGGCATGAGCAGGCCGTCGCCGCCGTCGAACCGAAACGTGCCAACGACTTCGGGGTCGTACGGGCGTGTGGGTTTCACGCCGAACTCGATGCCGGGCAGGCGGCTCAGGCGCGCCAGATAGGCCTTCTGGAACCACGCGCCGCGGAAAGGCGTGATGTGCATGACCAAGCCGTTGAGCTCGAAGCCAGTGCCCCTGCAGCAATCGCATTGGGCATCGGTAGGATGAGCCGCGGTGCCGATGTGCTGCGCGTACCCGCTGGCGTCGCACAGCTGGCATTCGTATTGCTGGCCGAAGTGTGTGAACTCGCCTTGGCCCTTGCAGCTTTCGCAGGTCTTTTGGAACACCCGTCCTGCGCCGTCGCAGGTGTCGCAGATCGCGTGCTCGAGCAATCCCATAGGTTTCAATTGGCTCCAGTCGGCCAATGCGAACCGAGCACCAACTGGCATGCCGGTGGGGTCTGGAATGAGATCTGGGCGGTCCACCTCTGCGAGCGGCACACGCACCACCCAGTGGCCGTTGGCGGCGAAGACGTGATCGCCTTCACGCCAGGGCTTGCGCAGTTGGCGTCGCAGATCATTGGGGCTCGCGAACAGCTCCAGCAGTTGGCCGGGCGTCATCGTGTTGGGCGTGCTGTTCATGATCAGGCGGCCGCAGTGGCGCGGTGGGTGAGGGTGTGAATGGCGGGCGCGGCGCTGCCTCCGGCAGCGTTGGCCTCGGCGCGGTCGGCCTGGGCGAGCAGGGCGCTGGCCTGTTCCCGCAGGGCGAAGTGGCCTTCCCATAGCGCTACGACGGGCGCCGTGAAGCGGGTGTGCGGGTAGGTCTTGCAGCGCTGCTCGTAGGCGCGCAGCAGGTGTTGGGCACTGGCCTCTTTTTCAGCGGCGCGCTGGCGGAAGGCCAGGGGCGTGGAGTCGGCGGCGTGGTTGGCGGCTTTGATGGCGGCCTGCAGGGCTGCGCTGGCGGCCTGGGCCTGCGCCAGCACAGCGGCGGCAGTGGGCTTGTTGGCGATCACGCTGGCACCTGCTCTTCGATGGGTGGCATCACAACCAGAGAACCGGAGACCGTAAGCCCGACTGCTTTGCCCTCGTCGTTCAGCTCGTCGACCAACTGCATGGCATCCCGGTACCAGGAATCGGCGACTTCCCAGGCGCGGGCATTCTCGGCTTCGAGTTGCTCGATGCGCTCGAGTGCTGAATCGAGTTTGGTGGCCAGCTCAGCGCAGTGGCTGCGCAGGTGATCCAGCTCCCAGCGCGACAGGCGCTTACGCAGTGCCGTCAGGGTGGCGTCGGCGCTCATGCCGCCACCTGCTCTTCGATGCGCTCGATGCGGAAGATGGGCCGGCCCGTCAGGTGGTGGGCTGCGGCCTCGGCGCGGGCAGTGTTGCGCGCCTTGACCTGGATGGTGGGCAGGGTGCCCTCGTCGGCTTTGACTTCGAGCTGGTCAGCCGGGGTGCCTTCGGGCACCAGCGTTGCGCGGTAGCTGCGCAGCAGGTGAATGTTGCCGTCCATCATGCTGCCCCCACTTCGGCCCTGGGCGCGACAATCGCGCAATTGCAGCCATGAGGGGTGTCGATATGGGTGGAGTCAACTTCTTGCGGGACAGCTTCCGGGTGCGTGATCGCAATACGGAAGGTCTGCAGCACGAGCTGGAGCTTGTCGAGCTGAGCGGCGAGCTTGTGCTGCGCGTCTGGATCGGTGGCGTGGGCGCCGACATGGCGGTCGAGTGCGTTCTCACACAAGCACAGGCTGAGGAATTCGCGCGCGGCGCGCAGGACCTGACGGCCCGCCTCGCGTTCTAAGACCTGGGGTTGCTTGCGGTCGACGAGCAGCGTTGCGCTGTCGTTGATGTAACCGCCTTGGCCCGGAACACGACTGCACGCCGTGCGGGTGATGGCGTGTGCGCCGCGGTGGTCGATTGCGTCGAGGAATTCTCGATCCGCTTCCGTTTCGACCTTAAGGGTGAAAGTGGCGCGGTCTGTGCCGGGAACTATCTGCATGTTCACTCCATGGCGCCGGTTGGCGCGATGAAGCGAATAATCACTCAAGTGATTGATTCTGTCAACACACTAGTGTTTGAATATAACGAACTGCAGTTGCCGTTTTAATCAATCGCCCGCCCTACCTGACCGTTCACTCTCGCTACTCAGCCGAACCCGCCCGCCCGACCATCCGCATCACCCACCTCTACGCATCGCCTTTGATGTGCCCGACTCCTGACTGTCAACCTTCGATGGCGGCGCTGCGGGCCTGCGGGTCAAGGTGCTACACATAGACGACAGGCCTGACCGAGTGCACGAATTCGACGAAGCCGGGGATCGACGGCTGCCTGCTGCTTGAATTGAAAGGCCGCATCCAGCGGGTGGAGGCCGGCCGCCTAGTCATCGTGCCGGCCGGACTGCCGCATGCCGTGGCGCCAGGCAGCCACGGCAAGCTGGTCATCATGGGCCGGTAACGCTGTGCCTGCGTAACGCCCTGCTACCCATATCGACACTGGACACGCTATCCACCAAACCGCCTCCGGCGCCACGCCAGCAAACCCACCAGCGCGCTCATCAAAGCAAGCCCCGCATCCGACAATGTGGGTATGCTGGTCGTACCCGCGGGCGCGACTGCCTGCAGGAGCATGGGGGCAAAGGGGTCTTCGACGACGCCCACCGCAGCGTTGGAATCGCCGGCCTGGTTGTCGGTGATGGAGTAGCTCACTGTGCGGCGGTCCCCGCTCAGGCTGACAGCGCCGGACGCCAGCTCAAACCATTCAGCGCTCTGGCCTGCAACGCGTGGCCCGAACTTGAAGAAACGGATACCGCTGGGCAAAGGCTGCGGGTAGTTCAGGGTCACCGTAAGCTGGTCGCCGGGGCACCCCGTAGTGCGAAAGCCAAACACGCCTGCAGGCTGCGTGGAGCCGGCCGGTGCGCCTGCCGGCAGAGCTGTATTGAAGTCTGAGGACGCCAGCGTGCAGGTCAGGCTGCCGCCACCTATCTCTACCGTTGCCATGCCCGTCATACCGGCAATGGTGCCGACCGCCTCCTTCTTGACTGGGGTGGCGGTCACGGCAGCGGAGGCTGCGCCGCCCCCGATCGCATTGGTCGCCGTTACCGTGAACCAGTGGGTCGTGCCGTTGACCAGCCCCAGCACCGTGCAGGTGGTGGCCGTAGCAGCTGTCGTGCTGCAGGTACCCAAAGGGGCGCCCGGAGAAGTGGTGTACGCGATGGCGGTATAGCCGGTGATGGGCCTGCCGTTGTCAGCCGGCGCCACCCACGACAGCGTGACTTGGCCGTCCCCCGGCGTGGCGGGGTTCAGCACTGGTGCGGCAGGCACGGCGGCCGCGCGGCCGACCAGCACGCCTGTGGTGCTGCCCACGCCGTTGAGGACCAGGTTGGCACTATTGCCTGCGACGTCACGCATTGCACCGCCTGGGGCCTGCAACGCGCCCAGAGAGATGCCGTCGTTGTCTTCATCATTGGCCGCAACGATGTAGCGGAAGAGCAAGCTGGACGATTGCGACCCGGATATATACGTGGCTGAACGGGTGTTAGCGCCAACCACCAGGGCAATACTTGGGGTGCCGCTCGTGGTGTCGACCGTCACGACTTCAGTAAAACTGACGGTGAATTCCAGGGGGCTGCCCGTGCCGTAAGTGGCCGACGCCGGCACACTCACCGAAGAAATCTGCGGCGCGGTCGTGTCGATGACGGCCGTCAGCCCGGCAGACGCAAGCGACACGTTGCCGGCCGCATCGGTCGCCTTGGCCGTGAGAGTATGGGCGCGCGGCGCTAGCCTGCTGCTGGTGATGGACCAGTTGCCAGAGCCGTCGGCCGTGGTGATCCCCAGCAACGTCGTGCCGTCGGTGTCATACAGCGTGACGGTGGTGTTGGCCTCGGCCGTGCCGGTGATCGTCGGCGTGGTGGCCGATGTAATCCTGTCGGAGTTGGACACACCCGTGTCGCTGGCTGTGTTCAGCACTGGGGTGCCGGGCGCCGCCGGCGCCAGGGTGTCGAACGTCAGCATGGGTGTCGTACCGGCACCGCCGTTGTTGCCTGCGGCATCGATGTAGGCGCCGCTGGCCACGGTAATGCTGGCAGTGCCGCTGTTGATCGCCGGCGTCGGGGTGAAGGTGGCCGTGCGCGTCAGGCCGCTGCCGACGATGGCGCCCAGCGTGCCGCCGCTGGACGCTACGCTGCCCGCAGTGAAGCTGCTGCCAGGATCCTCGCTGAAGGTGAAGGTGATGGTGGCGGTTTGGCCGCTCTTGAGGGTTGCCACGTCGCTGGTAATCGCCAGCGTGGGCGCTACGGCATCGACCCGCACGGCGCCAGTGCTGCCGAACGACAGTCCGCTCAGCGTGGCATTGTTCCCGACTGCGTCGCGCAGGGTTGCGCCATTGGTGCTGATGGCCGTGCCGACCACGATGCCGTCCGGATCGTTGTTGCCTGCCGCCACGACGTAGCGGAAAGTCAGCGTATTGCTGCCGCTGCCCGACACGTAGGCCGCCTGCACGGTGCCGCCCGTGTTCAAGGTGACCGGCACAGAGGGCGTACCGCCAGCAGTGTTAACGGTGACGCTCTCGTTGAAGGTGACCGTGAAATCCAGGGCGCTGCCTGCCACATAGGTCGCGCCTGGCGGCACGCCCGTGCTGCCAACGGCCGGGCCGGTGTGGTCGAAGATGTAGACGTTGCCAGCGCTGAAGCCGCGCGCGGCATTGCCCGCTGCGTCGGTCACGCCGGAGCCACTCGACTTAAGGTCCAGCCGCAGCGTGCCCTCGCCGGTGATACCGCTTACCGCCACCGTGTAAACCGTCGAACTGACCGCCGTAACGGTACCGACGGTGCCGCTCGTGGTCCCCGTGGCGGTCAAGATGAACGAGCCGGCACCGACGCCAGTCACGGCCTCGGCGAAAGTCACGGTGTATTCGGCGGTCGCCGCGTTACTGATGGCGGCCGTCCCCCCCGAGCGCAAGATCGAGGACACCGTGGGCACCATGGTGTCGACCACCGCGTTGGTCGAATCGGCGGTGGTTGCGAACCAGGTGCCGTTGGTGGCGGTGATGGACACGTTGCGGCCCGCCGTGCCGTTGATGCTGCCTGCCGTGATGGTGTAACTGGCCGTCCACATGCCACCGGCATTGGTGGCAGCCACTGCCGTACCACCACCGAATTGGCTGAAATCGACCGTGACGCCGGTCACGCCCGGCAGGTTGTCGCCCGTGGCGGCCGTGTTGTTCCAGGTGGCAGTGACAGTATCGCCAATGCGGTAGGCGCCGCCGTTGCCGGTGGCGCCGGCGATGGAGATGCGGGCGTCCGTCGGTGTGGCGCTCGTAGCCACGATGTTGTCGAGGACCAGCGAGTCGAGGGAGAAGCCGCTTTGGCTGGAACCGGACCCGGCGGTGTAACTGACCGTGAAGGACGAGATCGACGCGAAGCCACCGCCGCTGGGGGCGATGTTCTGGTAGAAGCCCTCGCCGGCCGTAAGGCTGCCCGACTGGGAACCAGAGGCCGGCGTAGTGATCACGTAGGACGCCGAGCCGCCGGTGTCCTGTTGCGCCAGCTTCAGGGATGTGAGGTCGAATGTGTAGCCCCGCAGCGAGATCACGGCGGTAATCGTGCCACCGGGAGCTCTGCTGTTGCCAATGCCATAGCTGTCACCGCTGAAACCCGCGCTTCCATAGACTTCACCTGGGGCGGCGCCGCTGACGGAAAATTGCAGGGTATAGGAGGGAGTACCCAATGTCGTCCACGTGGTGGCGAAACCGCTTCCCCCATCGTTTCCATCCACGCCGGCCGTGAATTCGAAAGTCTGGGAAGCGGCCAGCACGTCTGCAGGACTGCTCCAAGTCGCCAGCGCGACCAGAGCCCACCCAAAACTAGCCCAGAGGCGACTCTTGGAATGAGGACGCCGACGAAATTGGCGCAGAGCCGATGAGGACATAGAAGATGCAGACATAGAAAGTAGAGGGTGGAGACGTAGGCTCCGGCCGCCCGAGAAGGCGCTCTACGATTCTGTTAACAATTGTCAACCTGCGCAAGCTCTCGTACCCCAAAGAAGCATCTACTTCAGGCTTCTGTTGATCTAACGCGACAACTCTTCTGGTGCGAAAGGGCCGCAAGAGCAGCCATCCGGCGCTTCGCGCATCATTCAACTAACTGCAATAAATCTCAGTGAAAGATTACGCAGCCCACTAGTGATGTCGAGAAGATTTATTAAAACTGTTCGCTTCGCCATACGGTGAGAACCTTACCAAGGACCTCGAAATGAGGATTCTTTGGGGACAAGTCGTAAGGTGCGTAATCTGGATTCTTTGAGATGACTCGAAATGAAAATCCTGGTCCATTGAATTCAGGAATTCGCTGCAGTATTTTAATGTAGCCCTCTTCTCCTACTCGAAAGAAGTAAACGCCTTCATGATCGATGTGTTTGACGCCAATGTCCACAAGCAAGGGATCGCCGGGGTTATACATGGGTCTCATAGAGGGTCCAAAGCCGGTAACTATTTTCAGATTGTGAATGCCTGTATGAACGGGTACGTTTTGTCTAAGCCAGTCATGGCTTACGTTCCAACTCTTTATGAGGCCTGGGGGATGGTCCGTCAAATTGAAACCATGGCCCATTGAGCCGCCAGTTTCATATTGATGGATGGTCAAGTCTGCCGACATATAGGGCGTTGGCTCGCTCTCCGCTG
Organism: Acidovorax sp. Leaf160; assembly: GCF_001424265.1. GTDB lineage: Bacteria > Pseudomonadota > Gammaproteobacteria > Burkholderiales > Burkholderiaceae_C > Paracidovorax. Next base: position 525,849 of record NZ_LMOV01000012.1, on the reverse strand, counting down.
CAATAACCTGTGCCTCAGACGCCTCGTCTTGAAGCCTAAGGTAAGCGGGCGAGACCTTTAACACCGCAGCGATGTCCACGATGCTCTCGCCATAGCCTCGCGTGCCAGCTTCTATGTTGCCTATGGTGCCTTGGCTCATGCCCACTCTTTGGGCCAAAGCTGCCTGGGACAAGCCTGCTGCGACGCGAAGTCGCTTGAGGCGTTCTGCTATCGATTCCATGGCGCAGATTCAATCACTTTTGTGAATCACTCAGGTGTTGACTCAATCAATCACTTGAGTGATGATTGGATGATGGACATCCTCGACACAGCAATCGCGGCCGAAGACGGCGTAGGCAGGCTGGCTGAAGCACTCGGCGTTCGTCAGAGCGTTGTGAGCAACTGGCGAAAGCGTGGCTTGCCACGTCCCTGGCGGCTGGTTCTCGGCTACCGCTACGGAGGTGCGATCGCAGCGTCGAAGGTGATTGGGCAGGCTGAGCCTCCGGTGTGTGTCGCTATGGATTCGAAAGCGACCGAGGTAGCTCATGGTTGAGCGAACGGTCCTCGAAAAAGCCCCAAACTTGGGCGGGCAGGTGCTGCGTGCGCTCGGCATCGACCCGGCAACCGTGACCAACTTCACCCTGACCTGCGTGGGCGCTGAGTTACTCGTGCTGAAGGTGGTGCGGATCCTCCGTGCCGGCGACGGCGCGGCGGTGTCGGCCCAGCTCGAGCGATTCGATGTGGTGCTGCAGCCGAAGTGCGAGCCTACCCCTGCGGCTCTGCCAGGCGCAGTGTTCGCGGTGGGTTCGCTGTCTGGAATTCCGTCAGCCATCACTGAAGCACAGGGCGGGAGGTAGTGTGATGTCAGCTGCCGCCCTGATCCTGTGCAACCCGCAACTCCTCGCGGATGCCGCTCAACAACCTGTATCGCATTTCCTGCATCAGGCCATCCGCTCCGCCCGGCGCTTTGGTATGGCGCTGGGTGCTCAGGTAGATCTCTGCTCGGCTGGCGATCATTCCGGCTTTTGTTTGGACGTACGGCAGACCGGTTCCTTGCAGTGTGGCCACCACCTTTCTGATCTTGGCCAGCAGCCCAGGATTTGCCGCCGGGTAAGCGGTAGCGAGCAGAGCATCCAGTTCGTCGCAGGCTGCGAGGGCCGTAGTCCATTTGGAGGTGGTCATGAGTGATCCTGTGCGTGTCGAACTGATGGAAGTGGTGGTGGTCTCTTTCGACCGCGTCGGTCCGGGGGATGTGTGCCAACGGCCTGTTCACCAGTACTGGTCGAAGAAGGGCAATCTCCTCGCGGAGTTCGACCATAGCTTTCACTCGCCAGACGTTGCCGCGTATGAGGTAGCGCGGTTGCGCGAGGCGCTCTCCCTGGCAGAAGCTAGTGCAAAGCTGGTGACTGCCACTGAAGACGAGGTGGCCAATGGTTGAGCCTAGCGACCTACCAGCCACCGACCGATCTTCCGCGCGTCCTACGGATGGGCTGACTCGGTGGGGCAGGTTCGACTTGGGTGGTGCTGCTGCATACGGAGCATTTGACCAACAAGTCGAGTTTATGCAGCACGCTCTTCTTGCCTCCATCAAAGCACGGCTGACACAGGAAGTGTGTGGGCTCGTCGGCGCGCTCGGTGAGTTCGGCCGCAGGGCGCAGTTGGTAGGCGAAGAACTCTCCGATCGTTCCCACTTTGGCAAGTCGGTAACGAGCCTTCTCGCTTTGCTCGCCTTCCAGTACGCGTACTCGCTCAGTAAGGGCCTGGATACGCCCGTCTTTTTCGATGACGCTGCCGAGTATCTGCGTGAGCTGCAATTGAGCTTGCACGATCTTGTCCGTGAGGTCGACCTGGATGGTCGTCGCTTTCTGGCTGTCGCGTTCCTTGAGCAGGGCCGCGCCGAGCTCCTTCGCAGCGGCGAGGGCGGTGGTGAGCGATGAAATTTCAGCAAGCATTTTTGGCCGGGCCCTGTGCTGCGAGTGGTGGGTGGTACTTCCATTCTTGCATGGGTGCTCCGGCCGCCCCTCACCCTGTCGGCGATGGCCGCCGCCGGACCTTTTCCATCGCGCACCACCGTCCACGCCGCCGGCTGGCTCGGGGTGTCGTCTCCCATCCCTGCAATGCCTGCCGCGTGAAACAAGGCGCGCGGCTGTTGGGCCGGCGGGGTGGTGCGCGGGTTTTCTTCAGCGGGCCGGCTCTGGCCGCTGGATGCCACGGCGCCGATCACTGCGCCACCTTGGCGTGCAGTGCGCGCAGGGCGGCCACTTCGATAGGCGGCACGCTGCCGGTGGCCCGCATGCGGTCGGTGCAGGTGGTGAGCCAGCGGTCGAGCGCGTCGGCGTCCAGCGTGCCCTGGGCGTCCATCACAAAGATCAGTTGTTGCACCAGCAGCTCCAGCGCGGCAACGCGGTGGGTGAGTGCCTGGGTTGCAGTGTTTTCAGCGGCCGCCGTTGCGCGGCAGGGGGTGTGATTCGTCATGTCGGTAACTGTCTCAATTCCGGCCGGCATCGGCTATGGCGCCGATGAGGCCTTGGGCTCCAGGCGCCCGGCGCACGACGTGGCCCTGGCGGCCTATCACCTGGCGCACAGCTTTCCGGGCGGCATCGCCGCGCTGGCGCTGCGCATGGGCGTGTCTTCGAACACGCTGACGCACAAGGTCAACCCGAACACCGCCACGCACCGCCTGACGCTGAATGAGGCGGTGGATATGCAGGTGGCCAGCGGCAACGCGGCCATCCTGCATGCCATGGCCCAGGCGCTGGGGTACGTGGTCCACAAGGCCACGCCCGACCAGGCCGGCGGCAATCCGACCGAGGCGCTGGTGCTGGCGAGCGTGCAGTGGGCCGACCTAATGCGCGCAGCGGGCGAGCCGATAGCGAAGATGGCGGCCGACCCGGGCCAGCAGACCACGGGGAACGAGATTCGCCGCGTCGAGTATCACGCGCAGGAGGTGCATGCAGCGGTGGGCCACCTGCTGGCCACGCTGCGCGGCCGCATGCGGGCAGCGCCAGGAGGTGACGCATGCTGAGGCTGGGCGCCCAGGTGACCGGGCTGGAGAAAGTGCGCGCCGAAATGGCCCGCCTGGGTGGGCCGCAGCTGCGCGGTGCCATGGCGAAGGCGCTGACGGACACGGGTTTTCAGGTTCGGCGCCAGATGCAGCAGCAGATGGCGCAGAAGTTCGACCGGCCCACGCCGTTCATCACCCGGGCGCCGAAGGTGTTCCCGGCCACGCCGGACAACCTGGCGGTGACGGTGGCGCCCACCTATCGAAGTGAGCTGGGCACGGTCGGCGGAAAGATAGGCGTGGACCCACAGCAGGTGCTGCAAGCGCAGGAGCTGGGCGGCCAGCGGCGCGACAAGCGCAGCGAGGTGGCGCTGGCGCGGGTGGGTATCCTGCCCCGAGGCATGCAGCTGGCGATTCCTGCCACGCCATTTCCCGGCAGCGCGGATGCGTACGGCAACCTGCGGGGGCCGTTCCTTGTGCAGCTCATCAGCTACTTCCAGGCCTTCGGCGAGCAGGGCTACCGGGCCAACATGACCGACCGCACGCGGGGCAACCTGGCCCGGGGCGGTACGGCGTCGCGCCTGGCGAAGGTGGCGGGCCCCACGCTGGGCCGCCGTTACTTCGTGTCCTACGGCAAGGCGCGCGGCGGTGCCCGGGTGACCCGCAAGGGAGAGCCGGACCAGCGGGCCAGCAATCTGCCGGCGGGGATCTGGGCTGTGCTGGGTGCCTCGGGCGCGGTGGTGAAGCCGGTGGTGATGTTCGTGCTCCGCGGCACCTACAAGCCGCGCCTCGACTTCAAGTCGTTGGGCGAGAGCCAGGCCACGCAGGAATACCTGGCGCAGCGCATGCGCAAGCACATCCGTGATGCGGCGGGGGTGTAAGCCATGAACCACTACCCCCACCACATCGGCGACTTCAACAACGCGACCCGCCATCTAACGTTCGTTGAACGGGCGTTGTACCGGGAACTGCTGGATCTGTATTACGACACCGAACGGCCGTTGAACGCCGATGCAACGAAGCTGGCGCGCCGCGTGTTGGCGAACACCGACGAGCAGCGCGAGGCGTTGCAGACGGTGCTGGAAGAGTTCTTCGACCTGCGCGAGACGGGCTGGCACAACGACCGGTGCGACCGCGAGATCGATGCGTTCCATGAAAAACAAGAGCAGCAAAGCCGCGCCGGGCGTGCCTCTGCAGCCAAACGCAGGGGCAAATCAGGGCAGGGCGAGGGCGGCGACTCTGGTACTGGTGAAGGTGGGCGGGCGACCGGTGCGCGTTCGAACGGAAAGGCATCGACCGCGCAACGCCCGTTGAACGACCGTTCAACCAACCAGAACCAGAACCAGAACCAAGAAGAAGAAAAGAAGGCTTCGCCTTCCAAAAGCCGCGACGGCGATGCAGCGGCTTTGGTGACCGATGCGGTGGTCAAGGCCGATGCCGGCACGGTGCCAGCCACGCCCGCCGCCTGGTCGGTGGTGTTCGCTGACGAGTTCGGCGTCGAGGTCTCGCCCGGCGACATGAACGCCCGCAGGAAGTTCTGGCCGCTGGCTGCCGGCTGGGTGCAAAAGGATCTGACGGTCGGCCAGATGCGGGCAGCGGTGATGCGAGCGCAGGCCGAGGCGACGGAGGTGATCGTCTACCTGCCGGCCTACGTCGACAGGGTGCTGGCGTCGATCTCATCGGGCGCTGCCACCGAGTCGCGGCAGGAGGCAGCAGCTCGGGCCCGGATGCAGGAGGCGGCGCCGCTCGCTGCCTCGCGCGGCCCGGCCAGCGCTGCCCCGCCTGCGGCGGAGGGATACACGTTTTTCCAAAGGGCCGCGGAGAGCCAGAGCCGCGCGCTGGAGGTGATGCAATGACGCACGAAGACTTCGTGGTGCAGATTCATTCGGCCCTGGCCGTGCGGTATGGGCGACGGTGGCTTGCCATGTGGGCAGGCCTGGACATGGAGCTGGTGCGGGCCGACTGGCGCCGCCAGCTGCGGGACTACGCACACAGCCCGTCGAGCGTGATGCACGCGCTGGACAACCTGCCCGACCAGGTGCCGACGGCCAACGACTTCCGCCACCTCTGCGCAGCAGGCCCACGGCCCGCCTACCAGCCGCTGCCCGCGCCTGCCACCAGCGCGCAGGGCAAAGCCGCGATGCGTGATCTGCTGGACCGGCTGCGAGGGCAGGGCGGCATTGGTGTGCGCGGCCGAGGCTGGGCCGAGGCGGTGATGACGCGCAGCGCCCGGGGCGAGCAGGTGTCGCCTACCGTCCGGGCCATGGCGGCTGGCGCACGTCGGGTGACCGATAGTGAGGTGCCTCGATGACTTCGAAGAATGTTGCCATTTCACAACGGTTTCGGGTGGGTGTTGCATGGATGCAACATCGAAACGGGTCCTCCCCCCGACCTCTGCGTGCGGGTAATTCGAGCCGCGATGTCCAACTGTTCACGAACCATCCTAAGGGGGTTAAGTGAAGGTGCTGCCTCATTTGGACGCTATCATTTCGCAAGCAGAGTTTGCGCAGATGGTGGGGGTCAGCGAAGCCCGCGTGTCGCAGCTCATCAGCGACGGCGTGATGGTGCGCGGCGACACCGCGCATGCGTGGCTGGTCGGTTACTGCGAGCGCCTACGCGACCAAGCGGCCGGGCGCCTCGGCGATAGCCTCGGGCTGGATCTGGTGCAGGAGCGCGCCGCCCTAGCCCGGGAGCAGCGCATCGGCCAGGAGATCAAGAACGCCGTGGCGCGCAAGGAATACGCGCCGGTCGGGCTGCTGGCCGACGTGCTCGGCCAAGCCGGCAGCGCCGTGGTCGATTGCTTCGAGCAGCTGGAGGGCCTGCTGAAGAAGGCGTGCCCCGACCTGCCCGACGAGGCGAAGACCACGGTGATGGCCGTCCTCGCCAAGGCGCGCAACCAGTGGATCGCCGGCACCGACCGGCTGGTGTCCGACGCCATCGACGCCCTGGCCCAGGACGATGGCCTGGGCGACGACGCGCCCGCCTTCACGGAGTCGGACGCGCCATGACGACCATGCCGCCGACACTGCACCGGGAAACCGCCGAGGCCATCAAGGCCGCCGTGCGCATGGGCATGGACAGCCTGCGCGCCGAGCCACCCCAGCGGCTGGGCGACTGGGCCCGCGACCACTTCAAGCTGGCCGGCGAGAGCAGCCACCAGAAAGGCGACTGGCACGCCTGGCCGTTCCAGGTCGGCATCCTCGACTTCATGAGCGATGACCGGATCGAAGATCTGTACGTCATGAAAGCCAAGCGCGTGGGCTACACGAAGATGGTCACCGCCTTCGTCGCCTACAACATCGCCCACCGCCGGCGCAAGCAGGCGCTCTGGCAGCCCACCGACGACGACCGCGACAGCTACGTCAAGAGCGAGATCGACCCGCTGCTCGACCCACTCACAGGCGTGGCCGCGATCCACAAGGCGCGCAAGCAGGGCAAGGGCATCGAAGAGACCATCAAGTTCAAGCCCTTCCGCGACAGCGTGCTGCACCTGCTGGGTGGCAAGGCCGCACGGGCCTACCGCCGGATCACGGTGGCCGTGGCCATCCTCGACGAGTGGTCTGCTTTCGACCAGCAGATCGAGAAGTCTGGCGACCCGGGCGGCCTGGCAAAGGGCCGCCTCGAGGGCGCCCCTTACCCGAAGTTCGTGGGCGGCTCCACGCCGCGCCTGAAAGGCCTGTGCCACGTCGAGACCGCCTGCGGCAACGCCGATGGCATGGTGCGCTTCCACATCGACTGCCCGCATTGCGGCAACGACCATCCCCTGATCTGGGGCGGCAAGAAACTGGCCCACGGCTTCAAATGGACGCGCGGCCAGCCCGAGACGGTGCACCACGTCTGCCCGCACTGCCGCCAGTCCATCACCCAGGCCGACTACCTCAAGGGTGGCGAGCCCATGCCAGGCGCCTGGGTCTGCGACAAGACGGCGAAGCGCATGGGGCAGGACCGGGTGTGGCGCGACGGCAAGGGCATGCCCTGCAGCCCGCCGCGCCGTCTGGGCGTGCATGTCTGGACGGCCTACAGCCCGCAGCGCGCCTGGTCGGACATCGTCACCGAATTCGAAAACGCCCTGAAGGCGTACGAGGCCGGCAACGTCGGGCCCATGCAGGCCTTCGTCAACGAGACGCTGGGCGAGACCTGGGAGCTGGCCGGCGAGCGCACCGACGAGCATGCCCTGCAGGCCCGCGCCGAACCCTACAAGCTGTGCACCGTGCCCAAGGGAGGCCTGGTGCTGACCGCCGGCGTCGACGTGCAGCGCAACCGCTGGGAAATCACCGTCTACGCCTGGGGCCGTGGCATGGAGTCCTGGGTCATCGACGCCACCGTGATCGAGGGCAACCCGGCCGTCGACGAAGAATGGGATGCCGTCACCCAGCAGCTGCAGCGCCGGTACGCCCAGGAATGGCACGGCGGCAGCCTGGGCCTGAGCGCGATCAGCATCGACTCGTCCGACCAGACCCAGGCCGTCTACAACTGGGTGGCCAAGGCCCAGCATGTGCTGCCGCAGCTGCGCTCCATCAAGGGCGATGGCAACGAGGCCGTCAACATCCTGGGCGCCAGCAGCCTGCAGGAGGTGAACTGGCGCGGCAAGAAGGTCAACCGCGGCATCAAGCTCTGGCGCGTCGGCGTCGATGCCGCCAAGGACCTGCTGCTGGGCCAGCTCGCCATCGAGAACCCCGGCCCCGGCTACGTGCACTTCAGCGACGAGCTGCCCCGCGAGTTCTTCGAGCAGCTGACTGCCGAGCAGCGCGTGCTGGCCAAGGTCAACGGCCGCGACGCCTTCCGCTGGATCAAGCGGCGCCTGCGCAACGAGCAGCTCGACAACCGCAACTACGCCCTGCATGCCGCCTACGGCCTGGGCCTGCACAAGCACACCGACGAGAAATGGGCTCGCCTCGAGGCCTCGGTGCAGCCGCCCGTGGACCTGTTCAGCGCCGCGGCCGACATGCCCGCAGTGCGCACCTCTGATCAGGCCGCACCGCCGCACCTCGTGCCTGAAGCCATGCCCGCGCCGCCACCCGTCCACACCCCCTATCGATCATCTTTCGCGTCCGAAGAATGGAGCAGCAGCCTATGACCCCTATCCACTTTGATGACCTGCAGGGCACGCCTCAGAGTCCAGCCCAGGCAGAAGATGCCGCCATTCAGCTCGAGCGAGAGTTCCTCGCCATCGTGCGCCAGGAGATTGGCATGCACGACCGGCTGGCCAGCGTCTTCGCCCAGGCGCTGGTCAGCGGTCTGCGCAGCCGCATGGGCGGGCAGGAGCTGTACATCCCGGCGCCCGACCGCAGCGAACGCGACGCCGCCATCCGGCGCGAGTTCAACGGCTGCAACATGGACGAGGTGATGCGCAAGCACGGCCTGAGCCGCACGCGGATCTACGAGATCTGCGGCGCTATATCGCGCCAGGGTGTGAAGAATCCGCCTTTTCCCCTAGAAACCGGACAGCGCTCCGCGTAGGGTGCCGCGCATGACTGTCGCAACTGAAATGGTGGCCAAGTACCTGGACGCCGAAACCAACCTCCTGCTCGGCAAAACGGTCTCCTTCGGAGGCCGCACCCTCACCGTCGAAAACCTCTCCGAGATCCGCAAGGGCCGGCAGGAATGGGAACGCCGGGCGGCGGCCGAGTCCAGCGCCGGCCCATCGATGGGAGGCCTCGGCTTTTCCGTGGCCCGCTTCGACGGCCTGGACCGCTGAGCCGGGCCCATTCACCAACACCGCAGGCCTTACCCCATGAACATCGTCGATCGCCTCGTTGCCTGGGCCAATCCCGTGCAAGGGCTCCGCCGCGCCCACGCCCGGCACACCCTGGCCCACTACGAAGGTGCCAAGCCTAACCGCCAGCGCAAAAACCGCACCGACAACAGCAGCCCGAACACGCTGGTGGGATCTAGCGCCGCAGCCTTGCGTGCCCACGCCCGGTATCTCGAGCGCAACCACGACCTGTCTCGTGGCGCGCTGCGGGTGCTGGTGAACAACGTGGTGGGACCCACAGGCATCGGCATCGAGCCGCAGCCGCGCCGCGCCGACGGCACCATCCATGCCGAGTACGCTGCCGCGCTGCGCGAGGCCTGGCGCGACTGGCAGCGCAAGCCCGAGGTGACCGGCCGGTACCGGTGGCCGCTGGCCCAGCGGCTTATGGCCTACACCTGGCTGCGTGACGGCGAGGCCTTTGCCCAGGAGCTCGTCGGGCCGGTGCCTTACTTGCAGCATGGCACTCGCGTGCCTTACTCCCTCGAGCTCTTCGAGCCCGACCTGGTGCCGCTCGACTATGACGACGTGTCGAAGGGCATCCGCCAGGGCATCCAGTCCAACGCCTGGGGCCAGGCCACCGGCTACCTGGTCTACAAGGGCGACCCACGCGACTTCATGGTGCTGCGCGACCAGGGCGCCCTGAAGACGATCCCCGCTGAGCGGGTGCTGCACATGGCGACCCTCGACCGGCTGCACCAGCAGCGCGGCGTTTCGGAATTTGCCAGCGTCATCACCCGGCTGGAGGATCTCAAGGACTACGAAGAAAGCGAGCGTGTCGCCGCGAAGGTCGCGGCCTCGATGACGGCCTTCGTCAAGCGCAATGAACCCAACGGCTATGAAGGCGCCGGTCCCACACCGCAACGCGATGCCGATGGCAACCCGCTGCCCCGCGATCTCCGCATGCAGCCCGGCATGGTCATCGACACCCTGCAGGTCGGCGAAGAGATCGGCATGATCGACAGCAACCGGCCCAATCCCAACCTGGTGACCTGGCGGTCGGGCCAGCTGCGGGCGTTCGCTGCCGGCATCGGTGCCAGCTACTCCAGTGTCAGCCGCGACTACAACGGCACCTACAGCGCGCAGCGGCAGGAGCTGGTCGAGCAGTGGGTGCACTACGCTGTGCTGGCCGACGAGTTCGTCGGCATGTTCGTGCAGCCGGTCTGGGAGTCGTTCGTGCAGGCCGCTCACCTGGGCGGCATCGTCCGCATGCCAGCCGACCTGCGCGAGGGCAGCGCAGACGATGCGCTCTTCGTCGGCCAGTCCATGCCGTGGATCAACCCCGTGCACGAAGCCAACGCGTGGGAGACGCTGGTAAAGGCCGGGTTCGCGAGCGAGGTCGAGGTGATCCGCCGCCGAGGTGGCAACCCGCGCGACGTGCTGGAGCAGGTGGAGTCGTTCCGCCGCGAAGCCGCCGAGAAGGAGCTCGTGTTCTCCAGCAACGCAGCCACGCAGGGCGGGGTGGGCTTCGGTACCGCCGCAGAGGCCGGCGCCGATGACGATGAGCTGCCGCGTCGCGGCGGCAGCGCTCGCGAGGAAGAAGAATCGGGCGGCGCGTGAAGATAGTCCGGTTTCTTGGGTAGAAACCGGACAGGCAAATCCAGACACTGAGGGCTCTCCATTCGAGAGCCCTCAGCACATGTCAAAGCCCGCACAACCCTGGTACGCCATCCGCCGCAAGAACGCCATCGCAGCCGCTGCCATCGGTGTGGCGGCCGCCGCCGAGATCCTGATCTACGGCGACATCGGCGAAAGCTGGTACGAAGAAACCACCAGCGCCAACAGCTTCGTGCGAGAGCTCTCCGAGCTGGACGTCGATGCCATCACGGTGCGCATCAACAGCCTGGGTGGCAGCGTGCCCGATGGCATGGCCATCTACAACGCCATGAAGCGCCACCGCGCCACCATCACCGTCGAGGTGGACGGCATCGCCTACAGCATAGCCAGCCTGATCGCCATGGGCGGTGACATCGTGCACATGGCCAGCAACGCGCTGCTGATGATCCACGCGCCCTGGACGGTGGCCTACGGCAACAGCGCCGAACTGCGCGAACTGGCCGACCAGCTCGACACCTGGGCCGCCGCCATGTCCACCAGCTATGCCGCGCGCTCGGGCGACCAGCCCGCGGCGCTGGCTCTGCTGACCGACGGCAAGGACCACTTTTTCACGGCGCAGGAAGCGCTCGATGCCAAGTTCATCGACGCCATCACCGACGCCAACCCCGTCGCCGCGTCCGCCGCCCGCGACATGCCCATTTCCCGCTACCGCTCACTGCCCGCGGCGCAAGCCCAGGCCGGTGGCACTCCCGCGGCCGCCGCCGCACCTTCCGCTGAAGAGGACTCCATGAAGAAATTCCGTACCCATGTGCTGCAGAACGCCGTCGGCGCTGCTGGTGCAGTGGCAGGCGGTGGCGGAAGCGCCGCCGCGCCTGCTGCTCCCGCCGTCGATGCTGCCGCTGTGCTGGCCGCAGACCAGACGCGTCGCAACGGCATCGCCGCCAGCTTCCGCGCGTTCACCGACCGCCCTGGCGTCGGCGAGCTGATGGCGCGCCTGCAGAACGACCACAGCGTCACCGTCGAAGCGGCTGGCGCGCAGCTGCTGGCTCATCTGGCAACCGGTGCCGGTCCCGTCGCGGGCGGCCACGTGGTCACCACCGTGGAAGACGAAGCCGACAAGCACCGCCGTGCGGCCGAGGGCGCGCTGATGGCCCGCGCAGGCCTGGCGAAGGCGGAAGGTGCCAACCCCTTCCGGGGCTACACCCTGTCCGAACTGGCCCGCGCCAGCCTGACGCGCGCTGGCTTGAAGTCCGAAGGCATGGACAAGATGACCTTCATCGGCGCCGCCTTCACCCACAGCACCAGCGACTTCCCCGGCCTGCTGGCCAACGTCGCCAACAAGGCGCTGCTGACCGGCTACCAGGAGGCAGAAGAAACCTTCCAGCTCTGGACCCGCGCCGGCACGCTGCCCGACTTCAAGCCCGGCAGCCGTGTGGACCTGAACATGTTCCCGAGCCTGCGCAAGGTCGCCGAGGGCGCCGAGTACAAGTACGCCACGGTAGGCGAGCGCGGCGCGCCCGTGGTGCTGGCCACCTACGGCGAGCTGTTCTCCATCACCCGCCAGGCCATCATCAACGACGACCTCGACGCCTTCACCCGCGTGCCGCGCATCATGGGCCGCGCTGCCATCCGCACCGTGGGCGACCTGGCGTACGCCATTCTCACGGGCAACCCGGTCATGGCCGACGGCAAGACGCTGTTCCATGCGGACCACGGCAACTTGCTGGCAGCCGCTCCCATCACCACCGCCAGCGTGGACGCCATGCAATCCGCCATGGCGCTGCAGAAGCAGGGCCAGGCCATCCTGAACATCGGCATGAAGTACCTGCTGGTGCCGCGTGCACTGCGCGGCGTGGCCAACGTGGTGCGCGCCAGCGAGTTCGAAGTCGGCTCGACCAAGAACAACACCATCCCCAACAGCGTGCGCGACACGTTCGAGGTCATCAGCGATGCCCGCCTGGACGCCGCCTCCAGCACGGCCTGGTACGGCGCGGGTGGCGCGCAGATGCATGACACCGTGGAGGTCAACTACCTCGACGGCAACGACCAGCCCTACCTGGAACAGCGCCAGGGCTGGAATGTGGACGGCACCGAATTCAAGGTGCGCATCGACGCCGGCGTCAGCGCCCTCGACTGGAAGGCGCTGGCCAAGAACCCCGGCGCCTGATCGGCGGCATGTGACAGGGCAGGGCGCCACCGCGCCCGCCCGCACCCCACACCTTCAATCTTCTAGGAACCGTCATCATGAAAAACTTCGTTCAGATCGGCGACGTGCTCGACTTCACGCCCGCCGCGGCCGTAGTCAGCGGCGCGGTCGCCGTGATCGGCGCGCGCGTCGGCATCGTCGTGGCCGACATCCCCGCCAACACCCTCGGCGCGCTGCGCGTCAAGGGGGTGGTGGAACTGGCCAAGCTCGGCACCGACGTGGTCGCCCAGGGCGCGCTGCTGTACTGGGACGCCACCAACTCCCGCCTGACCACCACCGCCAGCGGCAACGTCCTGGCCGGCTACGCCGCCAAGCCTGCGGGCAACGGCGTCAGCACGGTGTGGTTGCACCTCAACGCTTGAGCGACGCACGGCCATGTCCCTCGCTCCCTTCGCTGCCATCGAAGCCCGCGTCAACGGTGTCGCGTTCGCGCGTCTTGCCAATGCTCAGGTAAGCATCGCAGGCGGCCCCGCGTTCGGCGGCATCTTCGAGGATGCCTACGCCACGGGCGCGGTAGGAGCGCTGGGGATGGCGTCCACGCAGCCGGTGGTGGTGGCTCCGATGGCACTGGTGCCGCATGAATCCGTTGGCATGCAGCTAGTGGTCAACGGCACGTCCTACGTCATCGGCGCAGCAGAGCCGGATGGAGCCGGTGCCATGCGCCTGCTGCTGGAGAACGTGCTGTGAGTTCGCTCAATGTCGCCATCAGCGCAACGATGCTGGCCCTTGCCGGCATCTCGCCACAAGTGTCGCGCCTGCGCCTGCGTCCCATCCAGTCGGGTCAGAACACGGCCGTGGTGGTGAAGCCCGTGCAGACGGAGGTCGGCGAGTCGGATATGGCCGGTCTGCCGGTCGAGTACGGCTCGCAGATCGGCATTGAGTGCTACGGGCGCGCCACGGCTGCCGAGACCACCGACGTCGTTGTCGACTCTCTTGCCGAATCCGTGATCGCCCGCTTGCTGGCCGACCCAACTCTCGGCGGCGCGGTCAGCCATCTGCGTTTCGTCGGCGCCTCCTATGACTTCGACATCGACGCCGAAGCCACGGGGTGCGCCACCCTGATTTTCATCGCCCGGCATCGCACCGCCGGCACCCATTTTTAACTGGAGCTCACCATGGCTTACTACTTCCCCGAGGGTTCGCGCTTTCAATTCGCCACTGTGTTTGAAACGGCCAAGGGCGTCTCCGCAGTGACCAACACCAACCCGGCCCAGGCCAGCAGCAATGCCCACGGTTACGCCCAGAACGATGAGCTCCTTTTCACCAGTGGCTGGGAAGACGCATCGGACACCATCTGGCGTGCAGGCGCCGTTGCCGCCAACACGGTGGACATCAAAGGCCTGAACGCGTCCAGCACCAACATGTTCCCAGCGGGTGGTGGCACGGGCACCCTGCAGAAGGTGGGCGGCTGGGTCGAGATCCCTCAGGTCCTGAACATTCAGGGCAACGGTGGCGATCCGAAGTTCAACACCGTTGACCCTCTGTCGCGCCGCAACGCGATCAACGTGCCTGTGGGTTTCAACCCGATGTCGCTGACCTTGACGCTGGGTCACGATGCCAGCCTGCCGGCGTACCAGCAGATGCTCGACGTCAGCCGGGTGCTGGGCCGGGTGGGCTTCAAGATCATCATTTCCGGCGGCGCCGTTGGCTACGGCTACGGCTACATGGCCGTCTCGGAAATGCCCAACCTCACCAAGGGCCAGGCCAATTCCGTGCCTTGCAGCATCAGCTTGCTGGGCCGCTTCATCACTTACGCAGGCGCGTAAGCCTCCAACCATCTCCATCGGTTTTGTGCGTGGCACGGCGTGCTCTAGAGCGCGCCGGCCTGTCTTTGCCCGAGCGGGCAGCCACGCACTCCTGCATTCCTCGGGCCCATCACACATTCATCGGGTAACAACATGGCAATCAAGATCGTCGTCGCCAACAAGGTCACATTCAAGGTGCGCGGCACCATCAACGGGGAAGACGGCCGGCCTGAGTCGTTCGACTTCAAGATCAAGTGCCAGCGCCTGGAGCAAGACGCCTTCCGCGACCTGCTGCAGGAGAGCAACGGCCAGCCCATCGTCGATTTCCTGGCCAGCGTCACGGAAGACTGGGACGGCGTGCGCGACGAGGACAACAAGCCGGTGCCGTACAGCGAAGAGGCATTGCGCCAGCTGTGCCGCATCCAGGGCGTGGGCCACGTCATCTTCGCAGCGTACGTGAACGAAGCGGGCGCCAAGCCAAAAAACTAGCCCAGGTCGCCCGCAGCGTCATCGAGCTGAGCCATGCACCCACGCAGTCCTTCGCGCAGAACGCAGCGTCGCCCTGGGCCGCTGCGGTTGCTTCTGCGCAGTCAGCCGAGGCTGACTGCGGCGATGGCGACCCCGATGACGACGAAGGCGACCCCGTCTACCTGTGGCCCGACTGCGTTGACGCGTGGGCCCACTGGCAAGGCCTGCGCACCCAGTGGCGCACCGGCATGGCGGGTACCACCGGCCTCGACTACGCCGGCGTGCGCGCCTATCTCGACGAACAGTGCATTGAGCCGGGCGACGAGCGGCGCGAACTCTTCGACTGCATTCGCGCAGCCGAAGCCGCCAGCCTGGAAGCCTGGGAAGAGCGCCGCGCAGCCGACGAGCGGCGGCGCGAACAGCAGAAATAGGGCAGGTACCACCGCATGACCCCCATCGGCATTCGGCTCAGCCTCAACGGCGAGCGCGAGGTAGAAACCGGCCTGCGCCGCGTCAGCGGTGCCATGGACACGGTCGGCGATTCGGCCAGTGTGTTGCAGCGCGCGGTGGGCGGCCTTGGGGCGGCCTTTGCCGGCGCCATCAGCGTGCGCGAATTCGTGCAGGCCGCCGACGCCGTCACCGGTCTGCAGAACCAGCTGAAGCTGGCGACGGGTGGGGCGCAGCAGGCTGCGGCTGCCTACACCGCGCTGTACGACATCGCGCAGCGCTCCCGCACCGGCTTCATCGAACTGGGCACCACCTTTGCCAGCATCAGCACTGCGGCCGCCGATCTCGGCGTCAGCCAGCAGAGGCTGCTCACCGTGACGGAAGCCATCGGCAACGCCGTGACCATCAGCGGCACCGGCGCGCAGGCGGCGCAGGCCGCGCTGGTGCAGCTGGGCCAGGGCCTGGCCAGCGGCACCCTGCGAGGTGAAGAGCTGAATTCGGTGATGGAGCAGACGCCCCGCCTCGCGAAGGCGCTGGCGGATGGCCTGGGCATCAGCCGAGGTGAGCTGCGCGCATTGGGCGCGCAGGGCGAAATCACGGCCGAGCAGGTGATCAAGGCGCTGGAGTCGCAGGCAGGGGCGCTTCGCACCGAGGTCGAGGGCGCGGTGATGACCGTAGGCCAGGCCTTCACCAACCTGAAAAACTCTTCGGTCCGGGCTGTCGGAGATATCGATGCGGCGACCGGCGCCACGGCGTTGTTCGCAGGTGCCATCGGCGACGTGACGGCAGGCATCGACGCCCTGCGTGAGAACACGGGCGTTTTCGAAATCCTGCGGACAGCGGGAGAGACGCTGCGGGTGCTTTACAACGATATCGCGTTCGTTTTCGCTGCGATGGGTCGTGAACTTGGCGGCATCGCGGCTCAGGCGGCAGCCATCGCTCGTCTGGACTTTAGGGGCGCAGGCGTCATTCGCCAGGAACTGATTGCAGACGGGGTGGCTGCTCGCGCGCGGCTGGATGCAGCTCAGGGCAACATCTTGAAGCGGCCAGAGGTGTCCGGTGAGGTGGTGGACACCTCGGCTGAAGACGCGCGACTCGCTCGGATGACGAGGGAGAAACGCGATCAGATCAAGGCGGACAAGGAAATTGCTGAGATCACCCGCGAGCTTTCCGGTGTCAACAAGGACTACCTGCCCACGCTCACCAAGTTGCACAAGCAGTATGAGGATGGGCGGCTTACCCTGACGGAATACCAGCGGCTCGTCGGTGAGCTCGCGAAGAAGAATTACAAAAAGGACGATGGCGCCGCCAAGGCGCTGAAAGAGGAACAGAACGCTTACGAAGGTCTGATAACGTCGATCAGGGTCAAGATCGCGCAGGAAAAGGCGGAGCTGAACGGCGCTGCGAGGCTCGCCGAGAGCGACCGCATCCGCATCAAGATGGTGGAGGAGCTGGCCACCGGCAAGCTCAAGCTCACGGCCGCAGACAAAGCGCGCGTCAATGCTGCCATCGACGAGTTGGCGGTGCTGGAGCGCCAGCAGAGGCTGTTGGCGACCGAGCGCGTCTACATGGAGCAGCGCGCCGAGATCCAGGCGGAGGTGAATGCGGCTTACGTGGAGGAAAGTCGCCTGCGCGAGGCGGGGCGCCAGGGCGTCATCGACTACGTCAAAGGTATCGAGGAATCTAATCAGGCATTGGAATTCGAGCTGTCGCTGATGGGCCTGTCGCAGCAATCTCGCGAGACCGCGCTCGAGCAGTACCGCATTGAGCTGGATTTGAAGCGCCGCATCCGTGAAGTGAACACGAATAGCGGCTTCAACCAGGATCAGCGCAACGAAGAGATTGCCAAACTCACCGCAGCGGCCGCCATCGCCAAGGCCAACGCCAGCAGCAAGGTCTTCCTCCAGGAGTGGCAGCAGTCCGTCAAGCAGTACGACGACATCTTCCGCCAAGGCTTCGCCGACATGCTCAACAACGGGCAGGCCGGCTGGAAGAGCTTCACGCGCTCGCTGGTGACCACGTTCAAAACCACGGTGGCGGACCAGATCTACAAGATGTTCCTGCAGCCGTTCGTGGTGCGGGTGGTGGGCCAGTTCATGGGCATGTCGGGCGGCGGCGGCATGCTGGGCGCGCTGGGGGGCGGAGGCGGCGGCGTCGGAGACATGGTGTCGGGCGCCTCCAGCCTCATCCGCAACGGCTTGAACGTTGCGGGCATGGGGGGCAACAGCCTCATGGGCCTGGCCGACATGGCCTATAAATACGGCCTCGAAAACGTCGGCCAGATGGTCGATTCGTTTCGCTACGGAATGATGGACGCGAGCACCTGGTCCGGGTTCCAGGGCGCGTTCGAAGCTGGTGGCGCACAGTTCGCTGGCGCCATCGCAGGTTCCGTGCTGAACGGTTTCAGCGGCTACGGCATCAGCAAGCTCATCAGCAACGGCTACCAGGTCAATCCCTGGATGGACCGCATCGGCGGCATCGCCTCGGCCATCCCCGGCATCGGTCCCATCGCGGGCGTCATCACCGGCGCCATCAACCGCCTCTTCGGCCGCAAGCTGAAGGACATGGGCATCGAGGGTGAGTTCGGCGGCGAGAGCGGCTTCGAGGGGCGCACCTACCAGTTCTACAAGGGCGGTCTGTTCCGTTCGAACAAGACCAAGTACGGCGAGCTGGACGAAGAGCTGCGCGCGGCGTTGGGCGACCAGTTCAACACGATGCGCGTGGGCACGGCCGCGATGGCCGAAGTGCTGGGCCTGGGCACCGACGCGATCGACAATTTCACCGCATCGATCAAGGTCAGCTTCAACGGCCTGGACGAAGCGGGCATCCAGAAGGCGCTGAAGGAAGAGCTGGACAAGGTGGCCGAAACGCTGGCGTCGGCCACGCTGGGGACCACGGAATACACCCGCGCGGGCGAATCCTCCGTCGAGGCGCTTACCCGCCTGTCGGGCAGCCTGACGGCGGTCAACAGCGTTTTCGAGAATCTCGGCGTCACGCTGTACCAGTCCAGTCTGGCCGGGGCAGACATGGCCAGCAGCCTGGTCGATCTGTTCGGCGGGGCCGACAAGTTCGGCGCCGCGGCCGGCACCTACTTCCAGAATTTCTATAGCCAGGACGAGCAGCGTGAAGCGATGCGCCGCCAGCTGGAGAAGCAGCTGGGCACACTGAACGTCAAGCTGCCCGACATCGACGCCACCGACGCCCGGGCCCAGTACCGCGCGCTGGTCAACGCCGCCCTGGAAGACCAGAGCGAGCAGGGCCGCAAACTCGCTGCCATGCTGCTGCAGCTGGCCGGCAGTTTCGCGGCCATCACGCCGGCAGCGGAAGACGCCGACGAGCGGATCCGCCGCGTGGCCGAGCAGCGCGCCACCCTCGACGAGCGCATGCTGGCCGCCCAGGGCAATGACCGGGGCGTGCTGGACCTGCGCCGCAAGCAGGAGTACGACGCGCTCTACAAGCTCGACCCGGCCCTGGCGAAGCTGGTGGCGCAGATCTATGCGCTGGAAGACGCATCGGCCATCGCCGCGAAAAAGCTCGACCTGGACCAGCGCCTGCTGGTGGCCCAGGGCGACGACCGAGGCGCGCTGGACCTGCGCCGCAAGCAGGAATACGACGCGCTCTACAAGCTCGATCCCGAGCTCGCCAAGCTGATCGCGAAGATCTACGCGCTCGAGGATGCCGCCGCCATTGCCTCCAAGCAATTCGACGTCGAACAGCGCCTGCTGATCGCCCAGGGCCGCACCCGTGAGGCGCTCGACCTGCGCCGCAAGCAGGAGTACGACGCCCTCTACAAACTCGACCCTGCGCTCGCCAAGATGATCGCCAAGGTCTGGGAGCTGGAAGACGCCGCCCAGGCTGTGGCCGATGCGCAGACGGCCCGCGGCAACGCCATGCGCGACTTGGCCGACGCCATGGGCCGGCAGCGTGAGATCTGGGAAGGCCAGCTCGAAGCCATCGACACCCAGCGCCAGGTGCAGCAGGAGGCGCTCGGCCTCATCACCGGCATCTTCGAGCTGGTGCGCAGCAACGCCCGCGAGCTGTACGGCGAGGTGCAATCCACCGCCGCTATGCAGGCCGCGCAGGGCAACGCGTTCATCGCCCAGGCGCTGGCCACCGCGCAGCGCACCGGCTACCTGCCTGAGCAGGAGGCCCTGCAGCAGGCCATCACCGGCGCGCGCGCAGGCCTGGGCGCCACCCAGTACAGCAGCCAGGTGGATGCCGACTTCGCCCGCCTGGTGCTGGCCGGCCAGCTCAAGGCGCTGGAAGAGATCGCTGGCCCGCAGAAGACGGCCGCCCAGCAGCAGCTGGACGCCCTGGACAGCCAGACCGACGCCATCAACAAGCTGATCAAGGACCAGCAGAAGGAATACGACCTGATCCAGCGCCAGGTCGATATCGCCAACGGCACCTACAACGCCGCGATCACGGTTGCGCAGGCGCTGGCCAACATCTACGCGCTGCTGTCCGGCAACACGCCCGGCACGGCGACCAGCGGCACGGGCGCGACCGGCACCTCGGGTGACCAGCCTGTTTTTGGTGGCACCGCTACCAGCAAGGGCACCGGCACCACGCCCTACGTGCCCCCTGCCTATGTGGCGCCCACGGGCGGCACGGCCTGGGGCGGCTCCATGGGCCCGGGCTCCGCCAACCCGCTGCAGGTGCTGCGCATCGACGACGACGGTCGCGCCTATTACAGCGACGGCAGCGTCGGCCCAGCGCGCGACGGCTGGGTCGATGCCAACGGCAACTGGGTCTGGGCGAAGAACAACCCGAACCACGGCCGCCGCACGCCGTCCCCCGCTTTCGCATTCGCGAACGGCGGCGCGTTCACCAATGGGATCGTCACGCGCCCTACGGCTTTCTCCATGGCGCAGATGGGCGAGGCGGGCCCTGAGGCCGTCATGCCCCTGGCCAACGTGGGCGGCCGGCTGGGTGTGTATGCGATGGGCGCCGGCAACAGCAGCGCCATGGCAGAGGTGGTGGCCGAACTCCGCGCAGTGAAGGCCGAGCTGGCCGCCGTGCGCGCATCGACCGCAGCCAGTGCAGAGAGCACGGGCCAGCTGGCGGAGCAGACCGACAGCGTCACCGAAGGCGGTAACGCCAACCGCGTCGAAATCATGAACGTGAAGGCCCTCGCCAAGGCGCTGGCCGAGGAGCTCGCTGCATGAAGACTTCCGTCCGCGTGATGGTGCCCGTCAAGATCGTCCCGGCGATGATCGCCGCAGGCACCTCCATTGCCGAGCCCAACACCGCCGGCGGCGAGATCGCCTGGGTGTCCGGCGGCACCTACGCCGTCGGTGACCTGCGCACGTCCAATGGGTCGGTGTGGAAGTGCGCCCGGGCGCATTCCGGCCGCAGCGCGCTGCCCGAGGTGGACGCGGGCAACGGCTACTGGAACCGCAATGGCCCGAGCGACCGGCGCGCGCCCTTCGATGACTACTCGTCCACGAAGGCCCGCGCCACCGGCTCGATCAAGTTCGTGCTCACGCCCGGCTTTATCAACGGGGTGAGTGTGTACGGCCCGGAGGGGGCCTTTTACTCCATCGTGGTTCGGGAGGCCCCAGGCGGAGCCGTCATCCGCGAGAAGACGGGCGACCTGTTCGAGCAAGCCGCCGGCTTCTGGGAGTTGCTCTTCAGTCCGCTGCCGGCGGTCGAGAAGATCAGCCTGGACGAGATCCCCATCGCGCCGAATGCCGAGGTGACCGTGACGGTCACCTCGCCCAGCAACGGCGCGGTGGCGATCGGCGACATCAAGGTCGGCGACTGGCGCCAGCTCATCGGCGATGCCAGCTGGGGCGGCGTGGAGTATGGCGCCCGCGCGGCCCGCAAGTCCTACACCTACCGCGAATACAACTACGACGGCACCTACCGACAGCTGCCCCGCGGCAACGCCCGCGACGTCAACTGCACCGTCAAGCTGGACGCCGACCAGGCCATGTATGCCGACGCCATTCTGGGCGAAATCATCGACGTGGCGGTGCCCTTCGAAGCCTCCAACCTGCCGCGCTACGGCTACCTCAACACCCTCGGCTTCGTCTCGGGCGACATCGGCCCGGATTCTTGGGGCGCGGCCTCTATCTCTCTCAACGTGAAGGGCAATATCTGATGGCAGTCCAACCAGCCGCCCAGCTCTCGCCGATCCCGGAATTCCCGGCGCTCTCAGACCGTGCAGCGGGCACTTACAACGGGAAGGCCTACGCCTTCGGTGCGCACATGGGCGGGCCCGGGCCGTTCGTGCCTGAGATCAATGCCCTCGCCGAAAACGTCGAAGCCAACGCGCTGGCGGCGAAGTCAGCGAAAGACGGCACGGATGGCGCTGTTGCTGCGGCGACCGTCCAGGCCGACGCCGCCATGGGCTACCGCAACCAGGCGAGCAGCGCGGCAACCACGGCAGGGCAGCAGGCCGGCATCGCCACCGACGCCGCCAGCACCGCCACCACAAAGCGCAATGAAGCTGTCGCCGCTGCACAGCAGGCGGTGCCGGCGCGGGATCAAGCCGTTTCAGCGCGCGACACTGCTGTTGCCGCCGCCGCTCAGGCCGGCTCGACATTGGTGGCCACAAGTTCCACCGAGTTCGCCAATTCGTTGGGAGTGAAGACACTAGTCCTCACGGCGGGAAAAGCGTTCATCCCCAACGTCACCTTTTTGCGTGGCGCATCGCGTGCCACTCCGAACGCCAAAAACGGCGGCTATGTCACCGAATACAGCGCCAGCACGGGCGCGGCAAAGATTGCCGTTTCCGAGGTGTCCGGCCCGACTACGAATTTCAGTGACTGGGATTTTGCGCTCGGCTCCCCGGGTGGCATGCCAGGCATTTCTATTGTGACGCCCGACACGATCACGAATTGCAACGATCTGCCGAATAACTCGATCACGCGAATCAACGCTGTCACCTCTACCTACGCTGCAAAGAACCTGCCTTGCCTTATTGCCAATTCCGCCTCAAGTGGGTGGAGTTTCAACATTCCCTGGATCGTTGAAACCGTTGGTTTTGACACCCTGTATAAGACCCAGACAGCTACGCCGGCTCTGTCCAGTAATAACTCTGGCGTGGGTTTGTCGTTCTTGCGTACATGTGAAAACGGCACCTGGGGTGCTTGGCGTCCACGCGGTGGCTTGCCGAGTAGCATCATCACGACAGACGGCAATCACATGTATGACACAGGTGGCGCCAGCGGTCTGAATCGCAGAAATATTATTTCGGGTTCCCTGAATGGTGCTCCCTGCAATAAGTACATGCCCACACCTCCGGTCGATGGTGATGTTTGCATCGTGATCACCAATGCTCGTGCCGACAACCGACTCTATCCAATCGGTGGTGTGTCAATTCGCACTGGTGAAGTGATTGTGAACGAGGGTGAGTCGCTGGGTCTGGATATGCCTTATACAGCCTATCAGTTCACTTTCCACAAAGACCATAACAACTGGTTCGCGGGGTAACTCATGCCAAACGCAAACGCGTCACAAATGGGCAAAGGGCGTGTGAAAAGCGTCCAGCAGATTTTGGTGGGTGATTACGCCCTGACTGCCGCATCGGGGAATTTGTTTTATCGAGATATTCCGATTTCCGCTGTCAATACCGCGAAGACGCGGCTTGAGCTTCAAGGTGGCCTCTACAGCACCAGCACAGGCGGCTCGTCTGACGTTTCAGGCTTGATCGTGACCTTGTTAAACGCTAGCGCTGTCCGCATCGCCACTCGCGGATTCGGCGTCGCTAGCAATTATCGAATCTATATGTCACTGAAAATCACGGAGTACCTGTAATGGCTAACGCACAGGCTTCGGCCTTTCAGCCCGGAACGATCAAAAGCATCCAGCGCGCCTATCTCCAAGCCGCCCCATCCGCCACTACCTGGGACACGACCATCGCCGCCGTTGACGTCAATAAAAGCGTAATCGTTCCGCTGGGCTATTCCGGGCAGGGCGGCGGCGGGACAAATTACTTTGGAATCACTGGAATGTTCCAGTTTATTTCCGCCACTGTCGTCCGGTACACGTTTCCGCCTGGCACGACTGGCACTGGTGGCAATCAGCTCCTTTCGTTTGAAGTAGTCGAATACTATTAAAGGAAAATCATGGGGTTTCATTACATCGTCACGGATACCAACAGCATCATTCGCGGCATTCAAAGTGCAGCAGGTGAAATTACAGCAGAAGGCTATGTCCGGTTATCAGGCCCGCCTGACTTCAACCTCCTGGGGCAAAAATTCCTCGGCATCGATGACAAAGGCATGCCTATGGCCGAGCAGCTTCCCCTCACGCCTTCGCCGCAGAGTCCACGTCACATCAGCGTAGGCGCCTTCTTCGACCGCTTCGGGCCGGCTAAGTGGGCCATCCTTGCCGACGAGTCCGCCCAGGTCCGCGCCGTGGTGCGCGATGCCAGCGTGCGCAAGTTCATCGACCTGGACAACGACGACCTGCCCGCGGGCCTGGCGATCATCCAGGCGGCCGGGCACCAGATCGACGCGGATGCCATCGTGGACGGCCCGGTGTTGCCGCAGGAGCTGCCATGACCCGCACACCCACCCCCAAAGAACCCGGACGCTTCATGAAATTCGACCCCACCGTCAGCACCGGGACCATCATCCAGACCCTGGTCTTCATCATCGGCGTGGCCACGGCCTACGGCGGCTACCGCGAGGACCAGGTGAAGCAGGACGGGCGCATTGCGATGGTTGAAGCGTTGGCCGACAAGGACCGCGATAGCACCAGGGAGTCGCTCAAGAAGATCGAGGGCCAGGTGGCTGATCTCGCCAAGAGCAATCAGGACATCAAAGAATCCCTGGCCATCTTGCGCGGCCGGGCAGCCGAGCCGGGGAGCCGCAAATGAAGCTCGTCCAGGACTGGCGCACCGTACTGCGCCGGGCGTGGAGCGTGCGCCTGGCGCTGCTCGCCGCCGCGTTCACGGCCTGGGCGTCGTGGTGGGCGTACCGCATCTACGGCACGCCGCTCTACATCACGATCCCGGCGGTGGCGCTCAACTTCGCCGTGGCCGCGAGCCGCATCGTCAAGCAGGGGTACAGCGATGCCGACGCCTGACGCTGTCCAGAACCTGCCCCGCGTGCCGCCGCGCACCGTGCGCACCGCCGGCGGCGCCGTCCTGCTGGCAGCATCCGCCGGCGTCATGGCGCTGCTCGGCCAGTGGGAGCCAGACAAGCGCGATCCGGGCCTGGTCTACGCCGACCAGCTCGCCGCGGGCTTGCCCACGGTTTGCAAGGGCATCACCCGGCACGTCACCAGCACCCCCGTGGTGGTGGGCGAGCGCTGGAGTGCCGCGAAGTGCGACCAGGAGGAAGCGCAGGCGGTGGTGCAGGTCCAGCAGCAGCTGGCCCGGTGCTTCACGCGTCCCGACGTGCCGCAGGCCGTGTTCGACGCCGCGAGCAGCCACGCCTGGAACAACGGCGCCGCCGCCACGTGCAGCAGCCAAGCCATGCGGGCGTTCAACGTGGGCGACTGGTCGCTGGGCTGCCGCCGCCTGGGCCTGTCGGATGCCGGCCGGCCGGTCTGGTCGTTCGTGCGCAACAAGGACGGCAGCATGCGCTACGTGCAGGGCTTGGCGAACCGCCGCGCCAGCGAGACGGCCTATTGCCGCCGAGGGCTGCAGCCATGACGCCCGGCCAGATCCTGGCGGGCACGAGCCTGGCGGTGAACGCGCTGGTGGGCTGGGCCTACCTGGGTCAGCGCGACGCCACCGCCGTGGCCGAGACGGCGCTGCACGACATGCGGGGCCAGCGCGACGGCGCGCGCGAGGCGGCCAGCGCCTGCAGCGATGCGGTGGACGATCTCCGCACCCTCGCCGACCGCAGAGCCAAGGAGGCCGACGAGGCGCGGCGCGCGGCGGCCAAGCGAGCAGAGGGCCACAACCAACGAGCGGACTTGATCCTGGCCGCGCCGCCGGCCGTGCCGGGCGATTCGTGCGCCAGCGCGCAAGTCAGGGTGGACGAGTGGTTGAAGGGGAGGGCGGGGCCATGAGGGCCGCGCTATTGCTGCCGGCCCTGCTGCTGGCCGGATGCGCTGCCGCGCCGCGCGTCGAGGTGCAGCGGGTGAGCGTGCCGGTGCCGGTGGAATGCCGCGAGCCGGTCCCGGCCCGGCCGGTCATGCCGACCGAGGCCCTGCGGCCGGGTGCGTCGCTGGACGACTTTGCGCGCGCGGCGATGGCCGAGATCGAGCGGCGCGAAGGGTATGAGGGGGAGCTGCTGGCTGCGCTGAAGATGTGCCGGACGCCAATCCACAGATAGTGTTTGCACAACTCTTACTACGAGAGTAGAGCTCCGGTCATCACGAAGGTGCGGCTGCTGGAGGTAGGACCAGGGCAAGTATTTTTCCCGCCGTCATGGTCCAAGCCAAGTCTTCTTTTCCCCATCTTTGACCAGAGCGGCGCAGAAGCCCTAAAGTCCGGAGACCGGTAACGACCTCCCGGTCATTTTCGGTTCCAGCCAGCGTCATTCCTTCCCGTTCAGCAGTCTCCAAATCGGAGGCACAGTGGTCTTCGTTTTCGTCATGCTCGGGAAAAAGAATTTTGCGTTCGAAATTTTGCACGAGATAAATTAACTCAGGCGTTGTGATGTCCCTTAGTGTGCGCGCAAGGAAGGCACCACCAACTCGTACCAGTGCATCGTTCAAAGCAACGTTCAAAGCCGCCCGCTTGAAGAATTCGAGCTTCTTTGTTTCGCCAGTGGCAATAATGTTCTTTACCATGTCCGAGACGAATTGATATTGCTGATCGCTCCATCTATCCATTTGCACATGTAGTGCATCCAGATCGTCCTGTAGTTTCTTCAAAGTTTCTGCAGTTCTGTCAGCGGCCCTTTGCGCGGGGATGCACTTCACCAAGTCTGCAAGCATAGGCACACCCACCAACGAGGCAATCCCTAAGAGAGCGAGAGATTCACCCGACGAGGCGGCCGTCGCGGCTGTCGTCAATGCAGCGACACCTCCAGCTATCAATGGTGACGCAGTTGGGCTTGATAATTTTTTCCAGTCAGAGGCGCTGCTCATAAATCACACCTTATGATTTGTAATCATCGCGATTGTTGGTAAACCACAATTCATTGTGGATCATTCCACGCAGCAACGCGATCTGCTCCCGCGCGTACGTCACATACTGGACAGCGAATTATTACAGCCTTATTCGATGCTGTAGTGACGGTCCCAGGGTTTGATCTGTTCCCTAACCATTCATGTCCACAATTGTCGCTCAAACAAATGACGTAGGACGGAAGGTGGCCGATAGTAAGAATTCTGTTTCCGGAATTAATTTCTTTGGAAGCCGTGCTAGCCACATCGTTGCCTGCAGCCCTGAACTCTGGACTTTCCCAATAAATCATAATATGGACTCTATCAAGTAAAAATGCTAGCTTGCCCAAGCGAAGCTAATTTAACGACCTTAACCCTAGTAGCAAGGCGTCTCGGGCAAGTGGGCCGTTGACTATAAGATAGCTTGGAAGCTATACAGTCCTACCTAGGGAAGATGCTATGGAGGATCAGGACGACTAAACCGAAACGGGGGCTATGATCATTGCATGTTGCGGCATCTCGAGGGAGAGACAATTGGCGGCGAGAGACCGGTACTCTTTTGATGTAGTCTGTCCGAAATGCGGGCAGACAGGCGTGTTTCATGCTTCAGAAGACAATCACCCATACATGCGGAGCCCAGACCGACGCGTAGATCGCATCGACGGCGAATTCTTAGGTGCTATGTACGATGAGATCACGGTCACAGCTGTCTGCAAACGCTGCAAAGCGGTGTTCAACCCATAGGAGCAAAGTCATGAAACTGTCCGCCGCTGAAGCGTTCGAATTGGTATCTGCGGAACTCGATGGATGCCGAAAGTGTGAGTCTGATGCTGCAGCGCACCAAAGAGCCTTGGCTTTAGGTTTTGTCGATCGGGAAAGCAGCGATCCTCAGACACTTACCAATAGCATCTATACCGACGACCGTGGCGACACGGTCACACTTACTCAACGATGGCATGACTCGTCGGGCCCGTTCCAAAACGCCCCTGACATCCACAAAATCCGCGTGACGCTGTCCCAGTCTGGACGCCCACCGCTGGAGAACATGGTGGCTTGGGAGCAATAGTCAGTTGCGGTGTGAGTGGGGCGTCAGGGGCTTGGCTAAGCTCGTACCACTGGAAGTTCGTTCATCTTTGTCGTGTATCGCGGTGTGCGCCGCTCTTGCCGCATCATCCACTCGCGTCGGCAGTCGGCGATGCCGGTAGCGCCGACGTGCAGCGTGCCTTTGCCGTACCGACCATTGATTGCGTCTAGCGCCGACATCAGCCGCGACTTGTCCCGCCCAGTTTCTTCCTCCAGCGGCAGCTCGCACTGGTGCACCGTGTTGGGCTGCAGGTCCAGTAGCATCACGCCGGCCTTGATGAGCTGGTAGCCCGGTTCGTAGATGCGACGGATGCCGGCGACAGCAGCGCCTACCAACTGGCCTGTGTCTGCGGTCGGCCGGCGCAGCGGCACCACCAGCGAGCGCGAAAACCTGGGGCCCTCGCGGTGCGGCGAGGTATGGGCAAATACCAGCAGCTGCGCGGCCAGGCTCTGTTCCTCGCGCAGCTTTTCTGCGGCGCGCGTGGCGTATTCACTCACGGCTTCGATCAGCGGCGGCAGGTCGGTGATCGGCCGGCCGAACGACCGCGTGCAGGCAATCTGCTGTTTCGGCGGGGGCACGTCTTCCAGCTGGATGCACGGAAAGCCTTGCAGCTCGCGCACGGTGCGTTCCAACATCACATTCCAGCGCCGCCGGGCCAGCGCGGGGTCCATCTGGGTCAAGTCCCACACGGTATGCACGCCGGCATCGATCAGCTGGGCGCCGATCTTACGGCCGACGCCCCACACCTCGGTCACCGCAGTGCCGCGCAGCACGCTTTCCAGTGCGGCCGGTGGCAAGGTGGCCAAGTTGCACACCTGCGCCAGCTCGCCGGGGTAGCTGCCCGGCTTGCGTTCGCTGGTCTTGGCGATGTGGTTGGCCAGCTTGGCCAGGGTCTTGGTAGCGCCGATGCCGATGCCGCAGGGGATGCCGGTCCACTGCAGGATGCGAGCGCGGATGGCGTGGCCACGCTTCACAAGATCGCCGCGCACCCCGGCCACGCTGACGAAGCTCTCGTCGATGCTGTAGATCTCCTGCGCCGGGCCCAGCCCGGCCGCCAGGCTCATCATCCTGTCCGACATGTCGCCGTACAGGACGAAGTTCGCAGACAGGGCCACCAGCCCGTGCGTTTCCTCCATGTGGCGAATCTGGAACCAGGGCGCGCCCATCTTTATGCCCAGTTCCTTCGCCTCGTTCGACCGCGCGATGGCGCACCCATCGTTGTTACTGAGCACCACGACCGGCCGGCCGTTCAGGCTTGGTCGGAAGACTCGCTCACACGATACATAGAAGTTGTTTCCATCGACAAGAGCGAACATAGATGTGCACTGATCAGCGCCCTCACCGAACGAACTGTTTGATGCACGAGGTGACCACGCCCCAGACCTCGACCGTTTGACCTTCCCGGAACGAGATATCGGGGAAGGTGGGGTTGGCCGCCTTCAGCTTTACGCGCCCCGCTCGCAGCAGAAGATGCTTGATGGTGAACTCGCCGTCCACCACAGCGACCACGATGTGGCCGCTGGCTGGCTTCAGCGCGCGATTCACCACCACAATGTCGTTATCGTCGATGCCGGCCTCGACCATGGACAAACCCCGCACACGCAGCAGATAGGTGGCCTGGGGGTGTGTGATTAGTTCGGCTACCAGATCGATGCGCGTTTCACCGAAGTCAGCGGCGGGAGATGGGAAGCCGGCATGTACGCTAGATCCAGCGAGGGGCAGGAAGAGTTCGACCCACGCACTCGCGGATGCAACTTCGTGGATGGATGGAACACTGTGCATGCGTACAGTATATCCATCCGCGTCAAAGGGTCGAGCGAAATCGGTCGCAGCAACAGCGGTAAAGCGAGCGTAGGTTTTGGCGTAGGTATTGCGGGGAAAAGGGCATTTCCCTAGGCAGGCGATTTCTACCATTGAACTACACCCGCGTTGTCAGCCGCGCAGCGAGGCGGGCCGGACACCTTGCCTGCTGTGACTGCAGGCCGGTGCGGCATTCTATCCAGATTTGGCGATCACGCCGCCCAGGTCGGCCGACGGGCTACGGCCTTGTAGGCGGAGACCTGATTGTGCGCGGTGGTCGCGCAAGAAGCCTTCGGCGGCCGATCCAGATCGGGGCCAGCGGCGTATGAGCCTTCAGTCGCCCGAAGGTCGGGCGGCGCAGGTTCCCTTCACTTCAGGAGAATACGCATGACTTCCCGCATCTCTGCCCGTCTGGCCGCTGCCGGCCTGTCCCTCGCCCTGTCCGCTGCCGCGTTGCCGGCGCTGGCGCAGGTCACCGTCGGCGGCGCGCCCATGCTGCCCACCAAGGACATCATCGACAACGCCGTGAATTCGAAGGACCACACCACGCTGGTGGCTGCCGTGAAGGCCGCCGGGCTGGTCGAAACCCTGAAGGGCCCCGGACCGTTCACGGTGTTCGCCCCCACCAACGCCGCGTTTGCTGGCTTGCCCGCAGGCACGGTGGACACCCTGCTCAAGCCTGAAAACAAGGCCACGCTGACCAAGGTGCTGACCTACCACGTGGTCGCCGGCAAGTGGGATGCGGCCGCCATC
Source organism: Acidovorax sp. Leaf160 (assembly GCF_001424265.1). Taxonomy (GTDB): domain Bacteria; phylum Pseudomonadota; class Gammaproteobacteria; order Burkholderiales; family Burkholderiaceae_C; genus Paracidovorax. The sequence continues at coordinate 496,041 of NZ_LMOV01000012.1, read as the reverse complement.
TCCAAGATGATTGCCGATGGAAAGGGCTCGGCGTCCATCAAGACCGTGGCGGGCAATACGCTGACCGCCAAGTCGTCGGGCGGCAAGGTGATGCTGATGGATGAGAAGGGCGGCTCGGCCACCGTGACCATCCCGGACGTGTACCAGTCGAACGGCGTGATCCACGTGGTCGACAAGGTGCTGCTGCCGAACTGACGTCGGCTCTGTTCTGGCGACTGCCTCTGACCGCCTCATTGGCAGGCGGGCAGGGGCAGGATAGTGAGACGGACGCGCCGCTCAAACGGCGCGTTGCTGCGCCTCCACAACCGACTGGCGGCAGATGTTGAGCCCGGTGGCCGTGAGCTTCAGTGCGCCGCCGTCCCACTCCATCCAGCAGCAGTCCACCAGCTCGTCGATGACGTCGTCGCCGATCTGGCCGGCCTGATTGCTGCGCAGAAGGCTCTGGATACGCGGTAGCGCTGCGCGTAGTTCGCCCTGACGCGCTGCTGCGGTGGTGGTTGCGATGGCCATGCTGCTTCCCGTAACTGGATGATTCCGCAGCCTAGCACGCGCTTGGCACGGCAGGATGGCACTGATGCGCGGTCGCAACGGCAGCCGTCGATGGGGCCCGCCGGATTGACGCAAGTTCAAAACTGAGGGGTGGTTTCCCACGGGGTGCCGATGTCTCTGGATGCGGCCACGCCGCGAGGTGGACCGGCCCAGGCGGTGTTGGCAGCTTTGTCTGACGCGGCATGCGCGATTTACACGCTACCTTCCGCTCCATCTTTCATAGGAGCCATGCATGATCACCACCGACCCGACGATGACCAACCTGTTTCTGCAACTGGGCCTGGACGAAAGCGCGGAAGCTATCGACCTGTTCATCCGGGAGCATCAGTTGCCGACGGATGTGAGCCTGTCGGAGGCGCCTTTCTGGAACGATGCGCAGCGCCAGTTCCTGGTCGAGCAGTGGAAGGCGGACGCGCCCTGGGCCCTGACGGTGGATCAGCTGAGCGAGGCGCTGCACGCCGACGCCGTGCGCGAGCGCGCCGCTGCCGAGGCGTCGGCAGCGCCCTCGGCTGGCTGACCCAGAAGCCAGCGAGTCGCTTACCGCTGCCGCGCGCGGTTCGGGCGCAGGCTGTTCCCCGCGAATCACTGAGATCCAGGCCCGCGAAGGCATCCGTCCTTCGCTGGCCTTCTCGTTGTTGCAGGGCCTTCAGCGCGGGCCAGCCAGCGGATCGACCCGGGCTGCGGCGGCTCCAGCGGTGCCGGGGCAGGAATGAACGCTTGCTCACCCGCCCATGACGTCGATCAAGCAAATCGCGGGGTGCGGGTGTTGTCCGACAGACCGGGCGCCCATCGGCTTGCCGAACGCTGATGGAGCCGCGACCTACAACGGTGCTTCGGCCGCGATGTTGCGGCGCCGTCAACCAGGAGCACCCCATGAATGCGAACGAAGCGACCACCCCGATCACTACTGCGCCCGTCGATCCGGACCTGGCACAGCAGGCCCACCCGGGACACGGCGTGCCGTCACAAGATCCCACGCTGGCCGCGCAGGATCCGCTGACGCCGGCCGAGGCCCGGCGCGAGTCCCAATCCGTTCTGATGGGCGGCGGCGTGATGGCGGGCGCCGCTACAGGGGCGGCGCTTGGCGTGGCCGCAGCCGGACCCGTCGGCGTGGTGGTGGGTGGAATCACCGGAGGCATTGCGGGCGCGCTGGGGGGCGCCGCCATCGGCACGGCCACCCAGGCCGACGCCACCGGCGCGAACGCGAATCTGCCCATGGCGGAGGAGGGCGGCGAGCCGAAGCCGCGCGGATGAAGCCTACCCGGCTGGATCTGCTGCGGGCCGTCGGATGAGGGCCGAAACGCACAGCCCAGGCGGTGATGCCCGGCCAACCTACCTGGCAGTGGCCAGGCGTCTGGGTATATTGAGGCGTTTCGGGCTGAAACGTCCGCTGTCCAACCTGTAGGAGACCAGCATGCTCACACCCACCCGTGCGGCCATCGCCGCCATGGCCATCTTCGGGGCCGCTCCCGCGTTTGCCCTCTTTCCCCAACAAGGGATGTGGACGATCGGATCGGAACTGAACGGCAGGCCAGGCCGCGGCGTCCAGATCGACCGGCAGGGTGGGCGGGTGTTGATCCTGACCTACTTCGGCTACCGCGCCGACGGCAGCGCGACCTTCATGCAGGCCAGTGGGGCCATGACGGACGGCAAATCGTTTTCCGGCGACCTGACCGAGTTCAGGAACGGGCCCGCCTTGGGCGGCCCCACGCGAAGCGGCGAGGTGGCCCAGGTCGCCGGCCCGGTGAGGGTGGAGTTCGATACATCCACCTCCGGCACCATCACGTTGCCGGGCGAGGCGCCGCAGCGGTTTGCGCGCTTCCAGTACGAGGACCACACGGTGCGGATCCGACGCAGTTTTGCGGGTCAGGTGCTGGTCAACCCCTATATGAGCGGCATGGCCCGGGTTCGGCTGTACCTGCAGGTCCAGGGAGACAGGTTGCTCATTCAAGAGTCGAAGGTCGACGCCAGCGGCAATTCGACTTCATGCAACCTGGACGGTGACCTGCGCGCGACCGGCGACACGTTCGCTTCGACGGGCACCGCTACCTGCAGCAATGGCGGGGACTGGGCGGGGTCCGGGACCGCCTACCGCATCACCGATCTGAAGGTGGACGAGTACGGCGTGTTCTCGGCCCGCTTGAACCATGGGTCCGCTCCCACCCGGTACTACACCGGCCACTGCCAGACGACGGGCCCGGTATTTCTGACGCCCTCCATCTGCAGTCCTTCGGAATTCGGTTTCAGCGATGACGACCTGCGCGAATGACCCCCGCAGGCGAATGCTGCGGGCGGTGCAGGTGCTGCCGATGCAACGGCCATGGAAAGATGCGCGCGGCTGTGCCGCCGCATGACAGAGGAATGTCTTGACACTTGAACTTCTAGGCGCTTTCGGCAAGAGCTTTCTCTTCGTCACCGCCGCGCTGCTTCCGATACTGAATCCGGCCGCGACGGCGCCCATCTTCCTCGGACTGACCGAAGGCGCGTCGTCGGCCACGCGCGTCCTGCTGGCGCGCCGCATCGCGCGCAATATGTTCTGGCTGCTTCTGGGGGCCATGCTGGTCGGCTCCTATGTGCTGGAGTTCTTCGGCATATCGCTGCCCATCGTGCGCGTGGGCGGCGGCATGATCGTCGCAGCCACGGCCTGGCGGTTGCTCACGGCCACGCAGGCCACCGTGGACAGCCGCACCGAGCTGGCCGAGAGCTTCACCCCCGACATGGCGCGGCGCCAGGCCTTCTATCCCTTGACCTTTCCGGTCAGTTGCGGGCCTGGTTCGCTGGCAGCCGCCATCACCGTGGGCGTGTCCCTGGCCGATGCCCGTCTGTCGATCTCTTTGGCGCGGATGGGCGGCGGCGTGCTGGCGCTCCTGGCCGTCAGCGTGCTGCTGTACCTCGCCTTCCGTTACGCGCAACAACTGCTCAAGCCCCTCGGCGAGGCCGGCTCGGTGATCTTCTTGCGGCTGTCCGCCTTCATCCTGCTGTGCCTGGGCGTTCAGATCGTCTGGGACGGCGTCTATGAGCTGGGCGTGGAAATGCTGCGCGAAGGAATGCTTCCGCTGAAAACCTGAGCGAGGCGGGCGGTGCTTGAGCAGTGCGGACCAAGCGGATCGCAGTTCAACGACCTTTCTGCGCCCACTGCGCTTCCGCAGAGCACCGGAGATCTGATTCCACCGGGGATGCCGGCGCCGCAAGCCCACCCGGTGCTCCACCCGTAGCGCGCGATAGCCGATACGTGACCACTGCGCGCGCCACGCTCCTACCGGGCGGAGCGATGCTGCCAACGTAAAGTACACCCCTGCCAGATCGCGGGAGAGAGCATGGAAATAGAACTGAAATTCGTCGTTCCGGAAGAGCGCTTCGATGCGGTAGAGGCCGCTGTCAAGCAGGGAGAGTTCAAGGTCACTTCCATGCAGGCGCACTATTTCGACACGCCCGGCAAGGCGCTGGCATCGCGCGGCATCGCTCTTCGGCTCCGCAAGGAAGGGGACCGCTGGATCCAGACCGTGAAGGCCATGGGGCACAGCCTCGTGGCGCGGGAAGAGCACAACGTGGAGGTCCACGGGTTTGCCGAAACCGGGCCCGTGCCTGATACCAGCCTGCATCACGGCTCGGTGGCGGGCGATCTCCTGCTCGAAGCGCTGGATGCGTCAGCGGAAACGTTGGTGGAGATTTACCACACCAAGATCGAACGCATCACCCGTGACATTCCGCTTGTGGGCGGCGTCGTGGAGCTTGCGCTGGACAATGGCCTGGTGCAAACCCACGGCGGTCCGTCCAAGGGAAACAGCGCCCCCGTCCGCGAGCTGGAGATGGAAGTCAAGGAAGGCGAGCTCCAGGCAGTTGTGCAGACGGCGATCGACTGGATCGCCCGGCACGGGCTCTTCCTCAGCACCATTTCCAAGGCGGAACGCGGTGAGCGGCTGCTGGCAGCGCACTGGGGCCGGCCCGCTGAAAAAGCAAAGCCGCTGACTGCAGACCACGGCGCTCTTCCCGCCGGCCGGGAACTGCAGAAGCTGGTGGTGGGCCATTGCCTCCACCAGGTCATGAGCAACGCCAGCGAGCTGGCGGAGGGGGGAGGCACCGATGCACACGTTCACCAGCTGCGGGTGGGCCTGCGCAGGTTGCGGACGGCGTTGCGTGAGCTTGCGGGCTTGGCCGACGGATCTTTCGACCCGCGGTGGGAAGCGCCGCTGAAGCGGGTGTTCAGGCGTCTCGGCGAATTGCGCGACCGGGGTCAGGCGCTGGAGCGGTTCGGCCACCGGTTGCGGGATGCCGGCGCGCCTCCCATGGCACGCCTCAAAAGCGCAGACATGTCCGCAGCCGAGATCATCCGGAGCGCCGACTTCCAGCAGACCCTGGTCCAACTGCTGGCTTTCACTGCAACGACCGACGAAGGGATTGCAGAAGACTCCAGCCTCAGCCCCAACGCGACGAGGCGCGCCCTTGCGAAAAGGGTCAAGCGCCTTTTCAAGCGAGCGACCCGCGATATCGTCGGGTTCCAGGAATGGGCGCCGGAACACCAGCACCGGGTTCGCAAGCGCCTCAAGAGGCTGCGCTACCTCGCTGAGTTTTTGGGGCCGGCGATGAAGCATGGCCACCAGTCCTTTCTCAAGCGCCTCAAGCCTGCCCAGTCAGCGCTCGGTGCGCTCAACGATCACCAGGTGGCAGAGGCGCTCTACCGGACCATCGCTGCGGAAGATCCAAGAGCCTGGTTCGCAGTGGGATGGCTGGCCGCCCAGCGCGAACAGCTGCTGACCGACTGCGATCGAACGCTCCAACGCGTCAGAAAGCCGCCGGGGTTCCAACATGGGGCTTTCCGATAGGGCGCAGACCATTCGCTGTGCCCTGGAAGGCTCTGGAACACCTGCATGCAGCGAGCAGCGGGAGGAGGCTGCGGATCGCCGCAGACTGCAAGGCCTGAGCCCCACCGCCCGCATCGATGTCGACCCATGGTGGGTGCTCGGAAACGCCTGAGGCGAGGGCGCGATCTTGCGCTGACGAGTGGCTTTACCGTGCGATGCATGGCCTGCCCGGAGGGACTCGAACCCCCGACCTATTGCTTAGAAGGCAATTGCTCTATCCAGTTGAGCTACGGGCAGATGGGGCGCCAGCCAAGGCAGCTTCCGTCGCCCGGAAGTGCTTGTGACGCCATTCTCGCGGCACGCGCGAGGGCCTGAATGATACCCGGCCCGGGAGCGTCGGGCAGGCCGGCGTCATACGCTGGCCTCGTTTTTGCGTGGTGGGGGCGTTGCGGTTATAACGGTTCACCACGGCTCCGATGCCGCTGCGCCGGCGCGTATCGCGCACTCTTTTCTCTCAAACACGCTCAACCTTCATCGCCCATGCACGCCAGCCTGCCGCTCATCAACACCATCGCCGCGGCATTGGGTCTGGCGCTGGTGCTCGGCTTCGTGGCCACGCGCGTCAAGCTGCCGGCGCTGGTGGGCTATCTGCTGGCGGGCGTGGTGATCGGGCCGTTCACGCCCGGTTTCGTGGCCGATAAGGAGATGGCGAGCCAGCTGGCCGAGATCGGGGTGATGCTGCTGATGTTCGGTGTCGGCCTGCATTTTTCGCTGGGCGACCTGCTCGCGGTGCGGCGCATCGCCTTGCCTGGCGCGGTGGTGCAGATGGTGGTGGCCACCCTGATGGGCATGGGCCTGGCCACCTGGTGGGGTTGGGGTCTGGGCGGGGCGCTGGTGTTCGGCCTGTCGCTCTCGGTCGCCAGCACGGTGGTGCTGCTGCGCGCATTGGAGACGCAGGGCATCCTGGATTCGTACACCGGGCGGATCGCGGTCGGCTGGCTGGTGGTGGAAGACCTGGCGATGGTGCTGGTGCTGGTGCTGCTGCCGCCGCTGGCCGGCTGGCTCGGCGGGCCGGACTCGGCGGGAGCGCACGAGCCCGCCAGCAGCGTGCTGAGGACGGTGGGCATCACGCTGGCGCAGGTGGCGGCCTTCGTGGTGCTGATGCTGGTGGTGGGGCGCCGGGTGTTCCCCTGGGTGCTCTGGCAGGTGGCGCGCACGGGTTCGCGCGAGCTGTTCACGCTCTGCGTGGTGGCCGCCGCCGTCAGCATTGCCTTCGGCTCGGCGGCGCTGTTCGGCGTGTCGTTCGCCCTGGGCGCCTTCTTCGCCGGCATGGTGATGCGCGAATCGGAATTCAGCCACCGCGCCGCGCAGGAATCCCTGCCGCTGCGCGACGCCTTCGCGGTGCTCTTCTTCGTGTCGGTCGGCATGCTGTTCAACCCCTGGGTGCTGCTCGAACGGCCCTTCCAGGTGCTGGCCGTGGTCGCGGTCATCATCTTCGGCAAGACGCTGGCGGCGGCAGCCCTGGTGCTGGCGTTCCGGTACCCGCTCAACACGGCCCTCACGGTGTCGGCCAGCCTGGCGCAGATCGGCGAGTTCTCGTTCATTCTGGTGGGGCTGGGCGCGTCGCTGGGCCTGTTGCCGCCCGAGGGTGCGAGCCTGGTACTGGCCGGGGCGCTGATCTCCATCGCCGTCAACCCGGTGCTGTTCCGCGCCATCGCACCGCTGCAGGAGTGGCTGCGCGCCAAGTCGGCCTGGGCGCGCAGCCTGGAGCAGCGCGACGACCCGCTGGCGGAGCTGCCCATGAGCACCGACGAACGCTATCTGGCGCGCCAGGTGGTGCTGGTGGGCTATGGGCGTGTAGGGCAACGCATCGCCTCCGCCCTGGCCGGGCAGGACATTCCCTTCGTCGTCGCCGAGCAGAACCGTGACCTGGTCGAGATGCTGCGCGAGCAGGGCATCGCCGCCGTCTATGGCGATGCGGTGGAGCCCTCCGTGCTGATCCAGGCCCACATCGCCCGCGCTCACATGTTGGTGATCGCCACTCCGGACACGCTCAACGTGCGCCAGATTGTCGAGACAGCGCGCACCCTGAACCCCGGCATTGCCACCGTCGTGCGCAGCCACAACGAGGAAGAGGCGCGCCTGCTGGAGCAGGACGGCGTCGGCAAGGTCTTCCTGGGCGAAGAGGCGCTCGCCGTGGCCATGACCGCCCATGTGCTGGACTGCGCCGACCAGCGCCACGCACAGGCGACGGCGCCCGGAGCTCTGCACGAGCACCGCGCATGATTCAAGTGGGTCGACGGCGACGTAAGGCGATTTGGGCGACTAGCGCTTGTCCCGCCCTGCCGGTTTGCTATTAATAACATAGCAAATCGCTTGCCTGCCAGCCAGCCTTCCGACGCTTTGCAGGGTGGTGCGGTCCCTGATCAGGGGCCGCCCGGAATCCTCCAGCCAGAGTCGCAGCCCTCGGCCTGCCCGGCTCAGTCTTCCTCGAACACCACCGATGGCGGCGCCATGACGCGGGCGGTTTCCGTGAGGCCGCCGATCACGCCGTTGGCGAAATAGCTGTTCTGCGTGTCGGGCTCCAGCGCGGCGACCGCGACATTCGCGAGCGGCTGGTTCAGAGGCACGTAGAAGCTGCCGGCCGGCACGTCGATGGCGCTGCGGGCGGGGGTCACCTGCACCCGCACGATCTGGCCGCTGCCCGCGACGGTGCCGCGAACGTCCTGGCGGGCGGACGTGTCCCGGCTCGTCTCCTGGTAGACGTCGGCCAGCAGCGAACCCTGCTCGGCCACCCGCATCACCTGCAGGCCCAGCATGCGCAGCCGGTCCGCCGCCGGGGCGGCCGTGCCCGCCAGCCAGTAGCCGCAGGGCCGGGCGCGGGTCTTGAGCGAGCGCAGCTCCAGCGCCGAATTCCATTCGACGGGCAACGACCGGTCCGCACCGGTCTGCGGGTCGATCATCATCAGGTCGCGCTGCGTGGCGGTGGGGCCGGCCTCGATCACCACCTGCCCGCGGCAGGCCTGCGCCGCCACGTCACGGGCAACGAAGGACCGCACCTGTTCCAGGTTGGAGGCGCGTTCCGCCGCACTGCGCAGCGCGGCCGTGAGTGCCGTCACCTGCGTGTGCACCCGGCGCTGGATGTGCGTGCGGCCGATGCCGACGCCCCGGGTTTCCACCAGCAGGCTGGCGGTGTTCTTCAGGCCGTTGACGTTCCGGCCCGTGTCGGGCTGCGTGCCGCCCATCGACACGCGTCGGTCGTTCAGGTCGGTCGAGGTGGTGTAGTACCACTCGCTGGTCAGGCCCTGCGCCGTGAGGGCGGCGACCATCGGCTGGTGGAACCATTCCAGCGCGGCCTTGTTGATGAACTCCGGCACGTTGGCGGTGGTGGCGTGCTGCAGCAGCGCGTCGTAGCGCTGGATGCCGCCGAACTTCTCTAGGAAGCGGCCGACCACGGTGTATTCGTGCGCGTCGAGCACCGCGACGGGGCGGTAGTTGCTCACCAGCTTGGCCAGCGCCTGCGCTTCGGGCGTGTTGAGCAGCAGGTGATCCCGGTTCATGTCGATGCCGTTGGCCGTCACCCGGGTGCCCGCGTCGGCGCCGTCGGGGTTGGCACGCGGCACGACGATCACGTTGATGCGGTCGAGCAGCGGCTCCAGCAGTCCTTGCGACAGCTCGCGGGCCAGCACCAGCATGGCCTCGCCGGCCGCGGGTTCGTCGCCGTGCTGCTGGCCGATCAGCAGCACCGTGGGACGGCCGCTGGCTTCCAGCGCGGCCACGTCGGTGCCGCCAGCGCGGCTCAGGACCAGGGCATGCAGCGGCATGCCGCGTTGCGACGCGCCGAGGTCCAGCAGCGCCGCGCGGGTGCTGCCCTTCGCCGAGGTGGCCAGTCCGCGCAGCCAGTCGGCCAGCTCGGCATTGGTGGTGAAGGCGCGGCGGCCCTCCGCCAGGCCAGGCGTGTCGTAACGCACCGAGGGCGCCGGGAACCGCGCGGCCACAGCGTCGCTGTAGGGGAGCGGTTCCCCCGCAGCGGAGCTGGCAGGTCCGGGAGGAGAGGGGGCATCCACCACGGTCCCCGGCAGCGGGCTCTGCGCGATCGGCGTGGAGATCACTTCGGCCCGCTGGGTACCCAGCGGCGGGGGCACCGTGCGGGTGGCGGTGGACTGGGCAGGCGCGGCCTGCGGCCCGCCTGCCGGCCATGGCGGCAACGGCGTGCTGCCGCACGCAGCGAGCAGCGCGGCGGCGGCGACGGCGCCCAGGCGCCAGGCGGCGCGGGGCAGGGTAGCGGACGAATGAGCGGCGTGCTGTGGCATGGCGGTGTAGGGAGTCGTTCCCGGGCTGCGGATGGTGCGGGATGTTACCCGGGGCATCCGCGCATGGCCGATATCGCACCGGTCGCCCGTGCTTTTGCGGTGTTGGCCTACGAGGCACGGGCTCGGTTGTTCGGTGCATAAGCAGCTGCGATTTCCGCAGTTGGAGGCGGGCGCTGCGCTATCTACATTGCATGCCATGGGCGCCGCGCCGGGGCCCTTGCCGGTGACTTCACCACACGCTCACCATGCGTTCCACACATCCACGGAGGGTTATCCATATGGCAGCAACACGATATTCGCGAGGCATTCGGCTGGCGACGGGCCGCGTACCAGCCGGGCTGGCGCTGGCGGCGCTGGTCTGGGCCGGTGCGGCGTTCGCCAACCCCGCGCCGTCGGCCGCAGCCTCGGGCGCATCCAACGTCCTCGTCACCACCGAGTGGCTGGCGCAGAACCTGGCCGATCCGAAGGTGCGCGTCATCGAAGTCAGCGTGAATCCCGGGCTCTACGAACGCAGCCATGTCCCTGGTGCGGTGAACCTGTCCTGGCACAACGACCTGAACGACAAGGTGCGGCGCGACATCGTCGGCAAGGAAGCCTTCGAGGCGCTGCTCTCCAAAGCCGGCGTGACGCCCGACACCACCGTAGTGCTGTACGGCGACACCAACAACTGGTTCGCCGCATGGGGGGCCTGGGTGTTCGACATCTACGGGGTGAAGAACGTCAAGCTGCTGGACGGCGGCCGCAAGAAATGGGAGGCCGAGAACCGGCCGCTCAACAACCGTGCGCCGGACTACGCCGCCACCACCTACCGGGTGCAGGCCGTCAACACCCAGTTGCGTGCCCGCCTGGCCGACGCCCTGGCCGCCGCCGAGGGCCGGAGCGACGCGAAGCTGGTGGATATCCGCTCGGCCGACGAATACAGCGGCAAGGTCTTCGCTCCGGCGGGTGTGCCGGAGCTTTCGATCCGCGCCGGCCACATCCCCGGGGCTGCGAACGTGCCCTGGGGCCAGGCCGTGAAGGAGGACGGCACCTTCAAGTCGCCGGAAGAGTTGAAGAAGCTCTATTCCGCTGCGGGCATCGACGGCACCAGGCCCGTCATCACCTACTGCCGCATCGGCGAGCGCTCCAGCCACACCTGGTTCGCGCTGTCCAAGATCCTGGGCTACTCGGTGAAGAACTACGACGGATCGTGGACCGAGTACGGCAACGCGGTCGGCGTACCCATCATCAACCCGTCGGGTACGGTCTGGGCGGCCAAATGAGCGCCGGCCCGCCCGCCGCGCGCGGGGCGGGCCGTGCACCACCTGGTTGGTAGGGGGTCTCCGTTTTCAGCCCGCTTCGCGCGGGCTGTTTTTTGTCGGTCAGCCGCCGCTCGCCTTGGCAGGGTCAGGCAAGCGGACTCGGCGATGGAAGGGTTCGCGGCATGTCTTTCGTTTTTCCCTGGATCGGTGCGTCGCTGGCCGGCGCTGTGATCTGGCTCGCCTACCGGTTGCAGGCCCAAGCCGGGGGCGGCCGCACCCTGGCCTTCGCGCTGCTGGCAGGCGCGGTGCTGGGCCTGGTGCTGCAGCGGTCCCGCTTCTGCTTTTACTGCCACGCGCGCGACTGGTTCGACCGGCGCGACCCGCGGGGCCTGCTGGCCATCGTGCTGGCGCTGGCGGTGGGGTCGGTCGGCTCCACCGTGGTGCTGGGCGGGTGGGTGCCGCAACCGGTACCGGGCCAGCTGCCACCGGACATGCACATCGGGCCGGTCAGCTGGGTGCTGGTGGCCGCCGGTTTGGCTTTCGGCGCAGGAATGGTCGTGTCAGGCTCGTGCATCAGCGCCCACTGGTACCGGTTGGCCGAGGGCTCAGCGGTGTCGCCCTTCGCCCTGGCCGGTTCGGCCCTGGGCTTCGTACTGGGCTTCAAGACCTGGAACGCGCTCTACAGCTGGCAGGTGGCGGATGCGCCCGTCATCTGGCTGCCGGCGCATCTGGGGTACGGCGGCGCGCTGGCGCTGCAGCTTGGCCTGCTGGCTGCGCTGTCCACCTGGCTGTGGCGCGGCTTCAGCCACCAGTCCGGCTCGGCTCCAGCGACGAGCGACGGCCGCGTGCCGACCTTGGGCGCCGTTTGGCGCAGGCTCTGGACCGGGCGTTGGCCTTACTGGGTGGGCGGGTGGGCGGTAGGGCTCATCGGCGCTCTGGTCATCGTGCGCATGCGTCCCCTGGGCGTGACCGCCACGCTGGGCAGCGCAGCGCGGTCCGCCGCCGAGCGGCAGGGATGGATCCCGGATCGCTTGAACGGGCTGGACGGCTTCGCGGGCTGCGCCACTGCGGTGCCGGCCAGCTGGCTCACGCCCAATGCCCTGCTGCTGGCGGGTATCGTGGCCGGCTCCTTCGCGGCGGCTTTGGCCAGCCGGCAGTTCGCCCCACGGTGGCCCACCTGGCGCGATGCTGCCCGGGGGTTGGGCGGCGGTGTACTGCTGGGTTGGGGCGCGATGACCGGTCTGGGCTGCACCATCGGCACGCTGCTGTCGGGCGGCATGGTGGGGGCGCTGTCGGGCTGGGTGTTCGGGGCCGCAGTGTTCACGGCGGTGGGCATCGGCCTGGCTGCAGTGCGCTGGCACGCCGACCGAGGCGCGGCCTCGATCACCTGAAGCCTTGTCACTTCAAGCCTTTTCGCCGTCCTGCGCCCGGTTTTCTCGCACCTTTTGCTATTATATTTATAGCATAAAGCCCCCGCGCCGACTACGGATCCACCCAGGACAGGGCTTTGGCTGACGCGCAGCCGACGCAGTCCACTCCATCATCCGCGCATCGCCCGAGGTGGGCTCGCTACGAAGGATTGCATGGCCGACAAGCACGACGATTCTGAAGACACCCGCTCCAAGAACGCCAAAACCAACACGCCCAGCGAGCGCGAGCAACGCGCCCAGCTGGAATTGGCCACGCTCGGCCCGCACGGGGAACTGGAGCTGCCCTCGGTCACCATCGACGGATACAGCCTCGAATTGCGTGAGGACGACCAGTTCATCGGCGACACCGCCAGCCGTACCGCGTTCCGCAAGATGCTGCACGCCTGGCGCGAGGTGTTCTTCGAGATGGCGGGCAAGGACCCCCTGGGCGCCAAGCCGACGCAGGACATCGGCAAGCACCGGCTGGACGAGCTGCTGGAGAAAGACGGACCGGCCGCGGCCGCCATCCGCGCGGCGCAGGAAGACTATGCGCTCCAGTTGTCGCACGTGGTTCAGCGCTTCCTGAAGGAAAAGAGCTGGAAGGGCGTCAAGCGGGTGATCGTGGGCGGCGGCTTTCACCAGAGCGAGGTGGGCGAGGGCGCCATCGGGCGCGCGGCCGAGCTGCTGGTCAAGGACAAGGTGGCGGTGGAGCTGCGTACGCTGCACCACCATGCCGATGAGGGCGGTCTGATCGGCTGGGTGCATCTGGCGCCGACGGCGCTGCTGCAGAGCTACGACGCCATCCTGGCGGTGGACATCGGCGGCACGAATGCGCGCTGCGGCATCGTCCTCACCCACCTGCACAAAACGCCCGACATGTCGTGCGCCGAGGTGGTGCGGCGGGACAAATGGAGCCACGCGGGCGATGAGCCCAAGCGCGACGAACTGGTGGAAGGCATCGCCGCCATGCTGGAGAAGCTGCTGGAGTATGCCGAGAAGAAGGGCATCCGCGTGGCGCCCTTCATCGGCGTGGCCTGCCCTGGGCTGATCTGCGAGGACGGCTCGATTGCCGGAGGCACGCAGAACCTGCCCGGCAACTGGGAAAGCACCCGCTTCCACCTGCCGCGCGACCTGGCAGAGCGGCTGCCGACCATCAGCGGAGGGCGCACCCAGGTGTGCCTGCACAACGACGCGGTGGTGCAGGGTTTGTCGGAACTGCCGTTCACACAGGATGTGAAGCGCTGGGCCGTGCTGACGGTGGGTACGGGCCTGGGCAACGCCAGCTACACGAACCGCGAGCCAGCGCCGAGTTGAAGGGCTACGCTATCCAAACGATAGCTGCCCGCCCAGATGTATCCAGCGCCGCAGGCCAAAAAGACTTCAAGAAAAGTCCCTTGAGCCCCTGACCGCCAGTCCATCCGACACCGTTCGGGCTGAGCTTGCAGAAGCCAGGGCACGCCAATGGCGTAGCCCTTCGGCAGGCTCAGGGCGAACGAGTCCACTGAGCGGCATTGCGCCCACGGGTGGTTGCTCCAAGGGGCAGGGCCCCGTCACACCACCTTGGCGATCGACTGGCAGACGTAGTCGATGTTCTTGCTGTTGAGCGCGGCCACGCACATGCGGCCGGTGTCGGTGCCGTACACGCCGAACTCATTGCGCAGGCGCACCATCTGGTCCTTGGAGAGGCCGGAGTAGCTGAACATGCCGATCTGGTCGGTGATGAACGACATGTCCTGCTTCACCCCCGCCGCCTTGAGGCCGTCCACCAGCTTCTGGCGCATGGCCTTGATGCGCACGCGCATCTCGCCCAGTTCCTTCTCCCACAGCGAACGCAACTCAGCGTTGCCCAGCACCGCCGCCACCACCGCGCCACCGTGCGTGGGCGGGTTGGAATAGTTGGTGCGGATGGCGATCTTCAACTGGCTCAGCACGCGGGCCGCTTCTTCCTTGTCGCTGCACAGCACCGACAGGCCGCCCACACGCTCGCCGTACAGGCTGAAGCTCTTGCTGAACGACGTCGAGACGAAGAAGTTCAAGCCAGCGGCGACGAATTTCTGGATCACGGCGCCGTCTTCCTGGATGCCGTGGCCGAAGCCCTGGTAAGCCATGTCGAGGAACGGCGTCAGGCCCTGGGCCTTGACGACCGCGATGACCTGGTCCCACTGTTCGGGCGTGATGTCGTAGCCGGTGGGGTTGTGGCAGCAGGCATGCAGCACGACGATGGTGCCGGGCGCGGCAGCCTTCAGGCTGGCGAACATGCCTTCGAAGTTCACGCCGCGCTTGGCCGCGTCGTAATAGGCGTAGGTGTCCACCGTGAAGCCGGCGTTGGTGAACAGGGCGCGGTGGTTCTCCCAGCTGGGGTCGGAGATCAGCACCTTGGCATCGGGGCTGATCTTCTTCAGGAAGTCGGCGCCGACCTTCAGCCCGCCCGTGCCGCCAATGGCCTGCACCGTGGCGACGCGGCCGGAGGTCAGCGGCTCGCTGCCCTCGCCGAACACCAGCGTCTTCACGGCGTTGTCGTAGGCGGCGATACCGTCGATCGGCAGATAGCCGCGAGCGGTCGGCTTCTCCATCAGGGCCTTTTCAGCGGCCTGCACGCACTGCAGCAAAGGCAGCTTGCCGTTGTCGTCGAAATACACGCCCACGCCCAGGTTGACCTTGTTCGGGTTGGTATCAGCAGCAAACTGATCGTTCAGACCCAGGATCGGGTCGCGCGGTGCCATTTCGACGGCGGTGAAGAGAGACATGGAGTTCTTTCCTAGAGCAATAGCGACAAAGGATGTCAAAGCGAACGACCGGGCTGTTGTAGTCTGCCGGGTCGGCCCGAGTTTAAGGGTTCCACTCTCCGCCCACCCATGCCAAAACCCATTGAAGCCATGCCGTCCTCGCAAGAGGGCACGTTCGTGCGTTTTCCCGGCTCGCCGTTCGAGCTCTTCCAGCCGTACCCGCCGGCGGGCGACCAGCCCGCGGCCATCGAGCAGCTGGTGGAAGGCGTGGAAGACGGCGAGGTCTTCCAGACGCTGCTGGGTGTGACGGGTTCGGGCAAGACCTACACCATGGCCAACGTGATTGCCCGCCTGGGCCGCCCGGCCATCGTGTTCGCACCCAACAAGACGCTGGCCGCACAGCTCTACAGCGAATTCCGGGAGTTCTTTCCGAAGAATGCGGTGGAGTACTTCGTCAGCTACTACGACTACTACCAGCCCGAGGCCTACGTTCCGCAGCGCGACCTGTTCATCGAGAAGGACTCGGCCATCAACGAGCACATCGAGCAGATGCGCCTGTCGGCCACCAAGAGCGTGCTGGAGCGGCGCGACGTGGTGATCGTGGCGACGGTGAGCGCCATCTACGGCATCGGAGCCCCCGAGGATTACACCCAGATGCGGTTCATCCTGCGCGTGGGCGACGAGCTGAGCCAGCGCGACGTGATCGGCCGGCTGATCCGCATGCAGTACACCCGCAACGAGCAGGATTTCTCGCGCGGGGCGTTCCGCGTGCGGGGCGACACGATCGACGTGTTTCCTTCCGAGCACAGCGAACTGGCCATCCGCATTGAGCTGTTCGACGACGAGGTGGAGTCGCTCTCGCTCTTCGACCCGCTCACCGGACGGGTTCGGCAGAAGATTCCCCGCTTCACCATCTACCCCAGCAGCCACTACGTGACGCCGCGCGACAAGGTGGTCGCCGCGGTGGAAAGCATCAAGCTGGAACTGGCAGACCGCCTCCAGCAGTTCGTCTCGGAAGGCAAGCTGGTGGAAGCCCAGCGCCTGGAGCAGCGCACCCGGTTCGACCTGGAGATGCTGAGCGAGGTGGGCCACTGCAAGGGCATCGAGAACTACACCCGGCACCTCTCCGGTGCGCAGCCGGGCGATCCGCCGCCGACGCTGACCAATTACCTGCCGCCCGACTCGGTCATGTTCCTGGACGAGAGCCATCAGATGATCGGCCAGCTGAGCGCTATGTACAACGGCGACCGGGCGCGCAAGACCACCTTGGTGGACTATGGCTTCCGCCTGCCCTCGGCGCTGGACAACCGGCCGCTCAAGTTCGACGAGTTCGAGAAGCGCATGCGGCAGGTGGTCTTTGTGTCCGCCACGCCTGCGGACTACGAGAAGACGCATGCGAGCAAGGTGGTCGAGCAGCTGGTGCGGCCCACCGGCCTGGTTGACCCCATTGTCGAGGTGCGCCCGGCGACCCACCAGGTGGACGACGTGCTGCAGGAGATCCGCATCCGCGTCGAGAAGAACGAGCGTGTGCTGATCACCACCCTGACCAAGCGCATGGCCGAGCAGCTGACCGATTACCTGACCGACAACGGCGTGAAGGTGCGCTACCTGCACTCGGACATCGACACGGTCGAGCGGGTGGAAATTTTGCGCGACCTGCGGCTGGGCGCCTTCGACGTGCTGGTCGGCATCAACCTGCTGCGCGAGGGCCTGGACATTCCGGAAGTCTCCCTCGTGGCCATCCTGGACGCGGACAAGGAAGGCTTCCTGCGCGCCGAGCGAAGCCTGATCCAGACCATCGGCCGGGCGGCCCGCAACATGAACGGCATGGCCATCCTGTACGCCGACCGGATCACCGATTCGATGAAAAAAGCCATCGATGAAACGGAACGCCGCCGCGCCAAACAGATCGCACACAACGCGGCCGAGGGCATTACGCCCCGCAGCATCGTCAAGCAGGTGAGAGACCTGATCGACGGCGTCTACAGCGAAAAGACCGGCAAGGAAGCCGAGCGGCTGGAAATGGAGTCTATGCGTCGCGCTGAAGTGGAAGACATGTCGGAAAAGGACGTGGCACGCGAGATCAAGCGACTGGAAAAGCTCATGCTCGATCACGCGCGCAACCTGGAATTCGAGCAGGCGGCCCGCACCCGCGATCAGCTGACCCGGCTCAAAGACCAGGCCTTTGGCGCATCCGGGGGTGACCGGGTCTCCCTGTAGCTGTCAGCGGGTGCCGGTCTCAACGCGGCCGCTAGCAGACATGCACAAAGGGAAGTGCGTGGTATTGTTACCCGACAAAAACAATAGGGATTTGTGCTATACTCTCCTGAAAGAGTCAACTAATAAAGCCCAGGATGAAACAGGGGCTCCACCGGGTTCAGGTGCCTGTGTCGGGGCAGGGGGCGGAGACGGTGCCGAGGTCGGTTTTTCGTAAAACCCTTCGGTGTTTCTACAACGAACAAGCCTGAATTTTAGGAGCTTGCGATGCGTCTCACTACCAAAGGCCGTTTTGCGGTAACCGCCATGATCGATCTGGCCCTGCGCCAGAACAATGGTCCTGTCACCCTGGCGGCCATCAGCCAGCGCCAGCAGATCTCGCTGTCCTATCTGGAACAGCTGTTCGGCAAGCTGCGCCGCCACGAGCTGGTGGAATCCACCCGCGGCCCCGGCGGCGGCTACACGCTGGCCCGCAAGGCGGCCGACATCACCGTCGCCGACATCATCGTGTCGGTGGACGAACCCATCGACGCCACCCAGTGCGGTGGCAAGGAAAACTGTCTGGGCGAAGCCGGCCGCTGCATGACGCACGAGCTGTGGGCGTCGCTCAACCAGCGCATGGTGGAGTTCCTCGACTCCGTCACCCTGCAGAAGCTGGTGGACGACCAGTTGGCCAAGGGTGTGCAGATCGAAGACAAACCGGTCGTGCGCCGCGCCATTTCCACCACGCCGGTGGTCAAACCGATCCGCGTGAACGCACCCAACTCGGTGTTCGCCCTGGGCAATGCATTCGCCAAGTCGTGATGCCCTGCAACGCCTTCGCCACATCCTGAACCCAGGCGGGGCAGGGAGAGACACCCGGCCCGCCCTTCGCCACCACCATCGACCGAACGCTGACCTTGCCAGCCCGAATCCTTGATTGAGCCAGCCATGGACATGACACCGCATTTCCCCATCTATCTCGACTACGGCGCCACCACGCCCGTCGACCCGCGCGTGGTCGACGCCATGATTCCGTGGCTGCGCGAGCATTTCGGCAACCCCGCTTCGCGCAGCCACGCCTGGGGCTGGGAGGCGGAAGAGGCGGTGGAGAAGGCGCGCACGCAAGTGGCGGAACTCATCGGCGCCGATCCGCGCGAGATCGTCTGGACCAGCGGCGCCACCGAATCGAACAACCTGGCGCTGAAGGGCGCCGCGCAGTTCTACAAAGGCAAGGGCAAGCACCTGATCACGGTGAAGACCGAGCACAAGGCCGTGCTCGACACCATGCGCGAGCTGGAGCGCCAGGGTTTTGAGGTCACGTACCTCGACGTGCTGGAAAACGGCTTGCTCGATTTCGAGGTGCTGAAGGCAGCCATCCGTCCCGACACCATCCTGCTGAGCGTGATGTTCGTGAACAACGAGATCGGCGTGATCCAGGACATCCCTGCCATCGGCAACCTGTGCCGCGAAAAGGGTGTGATCTTCCATGTCGACGCGGCTCAGGCCACCGGCAAGATCGAACTCGACATGGCCACCATGCCCATCGACCTGATGAGCCTGGCCTCGCACAAGACCTACGGTCCGAAGGGCATCGGCGCCCTGTATGTGCGCCGCAAGCCGCGCGTTCGCCTCGAAGCGCAGATGCACGGCGGCGGCCATGAACGGGGCATGCGTTCCGGCACGCTGCCCACGCACCAGATCGTCGGCATGGGCGAAGCCTTCCGCATCGCCCGCGAAGAGATGGCGCAGGACCGGGCCAAGGCCGTCGCCCTGCAAAAGCGCATGCTGGACGGCTTCAAGGACATCGAGCAGGTGTTCATCAACGGCGACCTCGAGCAGCGCGTGCCCCACAACCTGAACATCAGCTTCAACTATGTGGAAGGCGAGTCGCTGATCATGGGCATCAAGGGCCTGGCCGTGTCGTCCGGCTCAGCCTGCACGTCCGCCAGCCTGGAGCCCAGCTATGTGCTGCGCGCCCTGGGCCGCAGCGACGAGCTGGCGCACAGCAGCCTGCGCATGACCATCGGTCGCTTCACGACCGAAGAAGAGATCGACTACGCCATCTCCACCATCCGGCACAACGTGGCCAAGCTGCGCGAGCTGAGCCCGCTGTGGGACATGTACAAGGATGGCATCGACATCAGCGCCATCCAGTGGGCTGCACACTGAAGAATTGAAGAGGTAAACATCATGGCTTATTCAGACAAAGTGATCGACCATTACGAAAACCCCCGCAACGTGGGTTCGTTCGACAAGGGCGATGAATCGGTGGGCACCGGCATGGTCGGCGCTCCCGCCTGCGGCGACGTGATGAAGCTGCAGATCAAGGTGAACCCGCAGACCGGCGTGATCGAAGACGCCCGGTTCAAGACCTACGGCTGCGGCTCGGCCATCGCGTCGTCGTCGCTGGTGACGGAATGGGTCAAGGGCAAGACGCTCGACGAAGCCGCTGCGCTCAAGAACAGCGAGATCGCCCAGGAACTCGCCCTGCCGCCCGTCAAGGTGCATTGCTCCATCCTCGCGGAAGACGCCATCAAGGCCGCCGTGCTGGACTACAAGACCAAGCACGCGGCAGTGGCTGCCGACGCGCAGGCGGCCTGACGCCATGGCCATCACCCTGACGGAAGCCGCTGCCCGGCATGTGAACCGCTACCTGTCTCGGCGCGGGAAGGGCGTGGGCGTGCGGCTGGGCGTGAAGACCACGGGGTGCTCCGGTCTGGCCTACAAGCTGGAATACGTCGATGCCGAAGAGCCGGAAGACGTGGTCTTTGAAAACCATGGCGTGAAGGTGCTCATCGACCCGAAGAGCCTCGCCTACATCGACGGCACCGAGCTCGACTTCGTGCGCGAAGGGCTGAACGAGGGCTTCCGGTTCAACAACCCCAACGAGCGCGACCGCTGCGGTTGCGGTGAAAGCTTCCGGGTCTGACCGCGACCGGGCCGCTCACCCCTGCGACCGCCAACGCCCGCCGCGCTGGCGGTTTTTTCTTGATGCCATGAATCTTCAATCCGACGACTTCGAACTGTTCGACGTACCGCGCCGGTTCGCCCAGGATCGTGCCGCGCTGGATGCGCGGTGGAAGGCGCTGCAGCGCGAAGCCCATCCCGACCGGTTCGCGGGGCAGGCCGGCGCTGCGCAGAGGGTGGCGATGCAATGGTCGGTCCGCATCAACGAGGCGTACCAGCGCCTGAAAGACCCGCTGCGCCGGGCGTCCTATCTGTGCGAGCTGCACGGCGCGCCGATCCGCGCCGAGGACAACACCGCCATGCCGGCTGCTTTCTTGATGCAGCAGATGGAATGGCGGGAGTCGCTCGATGATGCGCAGAGCGACGCCGCGCTCCAGGCGCTGGCCGACGAAGTGCAAGCTGCGCGCGTGGCTGCGCTGGCGCGCATCGAACGGCTGATCGACGCGCAGGCCGATTTCCCGGCGGCTTCGCACGAGGTGAGAGGCCTCATGTTCATCGAGCGTTTTGCCCAGGACGTTGAAGCCCGGCGGGACGCGCTGGGACAATAGCGCCTCCGCTCTCGGCGCGAGCGTGGCGGGCCGGGCACCCCCCGCACCCGCCGTTCGAACGGCCGCCCGCTGCGGGCGGCTTGCTTACTCCATTACCCAAAGATTCCATGGCGCTGCTGCAGATCTCCGAACCCGGCCAATCCCCTGACCCGCACCAACGGCGCATCGCCGTCGGCATCGACCTGGGCACCACCCACTCGCTGGTGGCCTCGGTACGCAATGGCGTCGCCGAATGCCTGCCGGACGACGCAGGCCGCGTGCTGCTGCCCTCCGTGGTGCGTTATCTCGAGAACGGCAAGCGGCAGATCGGCGCGGACGCCCTGGCCGCGCAAGCCCAGGATCCGGTGAACACCATCGCGTCCGTCAAGCGCTTCATGGGCCGGGGTCTGCAGGACATCGCGGGACGCGACCAGCTGCCCTATACCCTCGTGGACGGCATGTCGCAGGAAGGCGCTGCACAACCTGCGAGCGGGGGCATGGTGGCCCTGGCCACGGCAGGCGGCACCAAGTCGCCGGTGGAAGTGAGCGCGGAGATCCTGGCCACGCTGCGCTACCGTGCGGAAGACACCTTCAACGACGATTTGTACGGTGCCGTCATCACCGTGCCGGCCTATTTCGACGACGCGCAGCGCCAGGCCACCAAGGACGCGGCCCGCCTGGCGGGGTTGAACCTGCTGCGCCTGATCAACGAACCCACCGCCGCAGCGATCGCCTACGGGCTCGACAACGCGTCGGAAGGGGTCTACGCGATCTACGACCTGGGTGGTGGCACGTTCGACATCTCCATCCTGCGGCTGACGCAGGGTGTGTTCGAAGTGATCGCCACGGGCGGGGATTCCGCCCTGGGCGGTGACGACTACGACGCTGCGCTGGCGGACTGGGTACTCGCGCAAGTGGGTATCCAGACGCTCACGCCCCAGGACAAAGCCAGCGCGCGCATGGCGGCCCGCCGCTGCAAGGAGGCGTTGACCGCTACCGAAACTGCAGCATTCATCGCAGATATCGCAGGCGCCAGCGTCGATTTTGGCGTGAGCCGCGATGACTTCAACGCTGCCACGGCGGCGCTCACTGCCCGATCCATGGGCGCGGTGCGCCGGGCGTTGCGCGATGCGCAGCTGCAGCGAGAGGACGTGCAGGGCGTGGTTCTAGTGGGCGGTTCGACCCGCATGCCCCAGATCCGGCATGCGGTGGCGGAGTTTTTCGGCCGCGAGCCGCTGACGAATCTCAACCCCGACGAAGTCGTCGCGCTGGGAGCTGCCATTCAGGCCAACCAGCTGGCCGGAAACAATGCCGACGGCGACCTGTTGCTGCTGGATGTGATTCCGCTGTCGCTGGGCATCGAGACTATGGGCGGCCTGGTCGAGCGCATTGTGGGGCGCAACGAAACCATTCCCACGGCCAAGGCGCAGGACTTCACCACCTTCAAGGATGGCCAGACCGCCCTGGCCGTGCACGTCGTCCAGGGCGAACGCGATCTGGTGGCCGATTGCCGCAGCTTGGCGCGCTTCGAGCTGCGCGGCATTCCCCCCATGGCCGCCGGCGCGGCGCGCATCCGGGTGACCTTCACGGTGGATGCAGACGGGCTGCTGAGCGTGGAAGCCAAGGAGCAGACGAGCGGTGTGCAGGCCCGCATCGACGTCAAGCCGAGCTACGGCCTGTCGGACGACCATATCGCCCGCATGCTGCAGGACGGCTTCGCGACCGCGCAGCAGGACATGCGCAGCCGCGCGCTGGTGGAAGCGCGGGTGGATGCTGAGCGGATGCTGATGGCCACCGACACGGCTCTCGCGGCCGACGGAGACGTGCTGATGGCGGACGAGCGCGCCAGCATCGACGCGCTTGTGCAGAGTCTGCGGTCGCTGCATGCCACGTCCGACGACGCAGCCGCCCTGGAAGCAGCGACCCAGGCCCTGGCCAAGGGCACGGAGAGCTTCGCGGCCCAGCGCATGAATCGCGGCATTCGCGAGGCCCTCGCCGGCAAGAACGTGCAGAGCTTCTGAACGGCGCCGGCAACCGGCACGCGCATTCCCCACCTACAACGCCCCCACTTTCGACCCATGCCCGTCATCAAGATCCTTCCCCACGCCGAGTACTGCCCTTCCGGCACCGAGATTTCTGCACCCGCAGGCACTTCGATCTGCGAAGCGCTGCTGGACAACGGCATCAAGATCGAGCACGCCTGCGACATGAGCTGCGCCTGCACGACCTGCCACGTGATCGTGCGCGAAGGGCTTGCATCGCTCAACGAAGCGGAAGAGGAAGAGGAAGACCTGCTGGACCGGGCCTGGGGCCTGGAGCCGCAGTCCCGTCTCTCGTGCCAGGCCATCCTGGCGCAGACCGACGTGACGGTGGAAATTCCGAAATACACCATCAACCACGCCAAGGAAAACCACTGATGTCGCGCCAGATCGTTCTGGATACGGAAACCACCGGCCTGTCAGCCGAGGGCGGCGACCGCATCATCGAACTGGGCTGCGTGGAACTGCTCAACCGCAAGCTCACTGGCAACAACCTGCACCTGTATTTCAATCCCGGACGGGACAGCCATGAAGACGCGCTGAAGGTGCACGGCATCAGCAACGAATTCCTGCGCGACAAGCCGAAGTTCGCTGATGTGGTGAACGACATCCTGCAGTACCTGCAGGGCGCCGAGATCATCATCCACAACGCGGCCTTCGACGTCGGCTTTCTGAACAAGGAACTCGAGCTGGTGGGCCAGCCGCCGTTCCGCAGCTTTGTCAGCAGCGTGACCGACACGCTCGCGATGGCCAAGGAGATGTACCCGGGCAAGCGCAACTCGCTCGACGCGCTGTGCGACCGCCTGGGCGTGGACAACTCTGGCCGTACGCTGCACGGCGCCTTGCTCGACGCCGAGCTGCTGGCCGATGTCTACATCAACCTGACGCGCGGGCAGGACGCGCTGCTGATCGCCGACGAATCGCAGTCCGACGAGGGGGGTGTGGCGATCCCGGCCATCGACCTCAGCCGTATCGTGCTGCAGGTGCTGCGCGCCAGTGACGAGGAACTGGCCGAGCACCAAGCCACGCTCGCGCAGATCGACAAGGCGAGCGGCGGAAAAACAATCTGGAAAGCTGAATCGGCGGTGTGAAAAGCTGTGCCATAATCATGGGCTTGTCAGCAAGACAAATCGGGTGATTAGCTCAGCGGTAGAGCACTGCCTTCACACGGCAGGGGTCGCAGGTTCAAACCCTGCATCACCCACCAGTTTTCACAACGCTGGCTGGTTTTCAGGTCAGCGTTCAGTTTTCGGGTGATTAGCTCAGCGGTAGAGCACTGCCTTCACACGGCAGGGGTCGCAGGTTCAAACCCTGCATCACCCACCAGATATCAAAGCCCTTGCAGGTTCTGCCTGCAAGGGCTTTTTTGCTTTTCGGCCTCTGCTGCATCGTGGTGATGGCCGCAGCGACAATGCCTGCTCAACCCTTCGGAGATGGAGCAGATGGAACGTTGTGATGTCGTTGTGATGGGCGCGGGGGTGGTGGGGCTGGCGGTGGCGCGGGCCCTGGCGCTGCGCGGGCGGGAAGTGCTCGTGCTCGAAGCAGCCGGCGCCATCGGGACCGGCACGAGTTCGCGCAACAGCGAAGTCATTCATGCGGGGCTTTATTACCCCGCAGGCTCGTTGAAAGCGCAGCTGTGCGTGCAAGGCAGACAGCAGCTCTATGCGTATTGCGAAGAACGGCATGTCGCGCACCGCCGCTGCGGCAAGCTGGTGGTGGCCACCTCGGAAGATCAATCGGGCGCCTTGCGCCGTGTACAGCAGCATGCCGCCGCCAACGGCGTGACGGATCTGCAGTGGCTCGACGGCGAGCAGGCCCGCGCGCTGGAACCGGCCCTGCATTGCAGCGCCGCGTTGTTGTCCCCCAGCACAGGGATCATCGACAGCCATGCGTTCATGCTGTCGCTCCAGGGTGATCTGGAACACGCTGGAGGCATGGTGGCCCTGCATTCGCCCGTCCGGTCGATGCGGGTGGCGGACGGCGGCATCGTGGTGGAGACGCAGGACGGCACTGAGTTACTGGCAGGGCTGGTGGTCAATTCCGCCGGCCTCGCGGCGCCCCAACTGGCGCGCGAGTGCCTGGGGCTCGACCCTCGCCACGTGCCGACGCCGCGCTACGCCAAGGGCAACTACTTCATGCTGTCCGGAGCCGCGCCGTTCTCGCGGCTCATCTACCCGGTGCCGGAGGCGGCCGGGCTCGGCGTGCACCTGACGCTCGACATGGGTGGCCAGGCGAAGTTCGGCCCGGACGTGGAATGGGTCGACGACCCCACCGACCTCGTCGTGAACCCCGCGCGGGGCGACAGCTTCTACGCCGAGGTGCGCAAGTACTGGCCCGCGTTGCGAGACGGCGCACTGACACCGGGCTACGCCGGAATGCGGCCCAAAATCCATGGCCCGGCCGAGCCGGCGGCTGATTTCGTGGTCCAGGGACCGGAGGTGCATGGAGTGAAGGGACTGATCAATCTGTTTGGCATCGAGTCCCCTGGCCTGACGAGCGCGCTTGCGTTGGGAGCGCTGGTCGCAGATGGAGTGCCGGCCTCAGCATGAGCACCCGAAGCGCCTTGTGAACATTCCCCAGGCCGCGCGGCTGAAGGCGTGATGAAGGTCTCCCGTGGCTAAGATAGGACCTCCGCCTACAGGGCCCGGCCCGGTGGCGGGTTACCGTTGGCGCCTACTAAAAGAAAGGGTTTGTTTATGTCTTCTGCTTCCGCAACCGTCTCGAACGCTCAACGTGAACTGGACAAGCTCGTCAACGACCTGAAGGGTCTGCTTTCGAGCAAGGATCTGGACAGCGTGCCCGAAATCAAGGCCCTGCGCCAGCGCCTGGACGACGGCATCCACTCGGTCCGTGATTCCGCCGTGCGCGTCGCGCAGGACGCTTCGTACCAGGCCAAGGAAGCCGCGCGGGCTGCAGACCGCTACGCGCACGACGAACCCTGGCGCGTTGCCAGCGCTGCACTGGCTGCGGGCGCACTGGTGGGCTTTCTGCTGGCTCGCCGTTGATCGCAAGATTGCGCAACGACTTTAGAAAGCGCCACACGATGAATCAGGAGCCCACCGCATGAACTGGATCTCCCTTCTGGGAATCGAAGGCTGGATTTCGCGGTGGCGCGCCAACATCATCGAAGGGGCCATCGCTGCCGAAGACCGCATCGAGTTGGCGCGCCTGGAGTGGGCCGACGAGAAACGCCTGGTCGGCATGATGGCCGTTTTTGCGGTGGCGCTGTTGGGCATCACCATCGTGGCGCTCACCCTGTTGTCCCTCGCCATCATTGTCCAATTCTGGGATTCCCCGAAGCGGGCCATGGTGGCGTGGCTGGTCGCTGGCGGCTGGCTGCTGGTCTGGGGCATCGTGTTGGCCGCGATCATTTCGGTCGGCAAGAAGGCCGGCAATGCATTCGCTCTGACGCGGCGCGAACTGGCGCAGGACTGGCGCGCCATCAAGGAGCGGCTGTGAACATGCCCAAGCCCGTAGATCTTCCAGACAACGTGCCCGCCCCGAGTGCGGAGCAGCAAAAGATTCTGGAGCGTATAGCGCAGCAGCGCGAGCGCATCCACGCCCGCAGTGCGGCCTACCGACAGGTTGTTGCATTGCGGGAAGAGAACCAGGCGATCGACCCCGACGCGCCGCTGCCCGTGCGGCTGCTGGCTTTTGCCCGCATGCATCCGATGGCGGTTGCCGCTGCCGCAGCCGTGGCGATGGTCGCAGGACCGTCGCGCCTGGTGCGGTGGGCCGGAGTGGTGATGCCGCTGGTGAGCCGGTTGCGGCGATAGGTCAGCGAAGCCGATCCTGTGCGCGTCGCCGGCTGCCGGCGCTGCGCTCTCCATCCAACAAAAAAGGGCTGTTCAGCCCTTTTTGTTTTTAGTGCACCGCTTCAGCGCTCCAGCGCTTCGGGGTTTCAACGCTTCGACCGCAGATCGCGGATAGCCCGCGCGCACTCGCCCACCAAGCCCGGGCCTTGGTAGATGAGACCGGTGTAGATCTGCACCACGTCGGCGCCCGCGCGAATCTTGCTGACCGCATCGTCGGCGCTCAGGATGCCCCCCACGCCGATGATCGGGAACGCAGGCCCCAGCGAGCCGCGCAACTGCGAGATGACCCGGTTGCTCGCCGCGAGTACCGGCGCGCCGCTCAAGCCCCCCGTCTCGGCGCCGTGTTTCAGGCCCTGCACGGCATCCCGCGCGATGGTCGTGTTGGTGGCGATGACGCCGTCCATGCCGTGGCGCCGGAGGGTGGCGGCAATCACCTCCACCTGCGCTTCGTCCAGGTCCGGCGCGATCTTCACGAACACGGGCACCCGCCTGGCGGCACCGCCCGGGCCGCGGTGGCTGCTCGACAGCTGCTCACGGCGTTCGGCAATGGCGCCCAGCAGGCCATCCAGCGCCTCGTCGCTCTGCAGCGCGCGCAGGTTCTGCGTATTGGGTGAGCTGATGTTCACCGTCACGTAATCGGCGTAGGGGTACACGCCATCCAGGCAGGTCAGGTAGTCGCTGGTGGCGTTCTCTATCGGCGTGGTGGCGTTCTTGCCGATGTTGAGCCCGAGCAGCATGGGATTCGCGCCTGCGCTGTCGCGAAAGCGGGCCTTTTGCACGTTGCGGACGAATGCGTCCAGCCCTTCGTTGTTGAACCCCAGGCGGTTGATCAGCCCGCGCGCCTCGGGCAGGCGGAACATGCGCGGCTTGGGGTTGCCCGGCTGCGCCTTGGGTGTCACGGTGCCCACTTCGACGAAACCGAAACCCATCGCAGCCAGCCCGTCGATGCAGCGGGCGTTCTTGTCGAGACCTGCCGCCATGCCCACCCGGTTCGGAAACGTGAGGCCAGCCAGCTCGATCGGATCCTGGATCAGCGGCCCGCTCCACGCATGCTGCAGCGGCGTGCGCTGGCCGCGTGCCAGCATGTCCATGGTCAGGTCGTGGGCGGCCTCCGCGTCGAGGCTGAAAAGAAAGGGGCGGGCGATCGAATAGGGAATGAGCGGCATGGAGATAATCCGGGATTCACTCCGATTCTCTCCCATGACGACACCTGCCTCTCTCACGCAAGACGAACTCAAGACCCTGGTGGGCCAAGCCGCGCTGCAATACGTGGTTCCTGGCGAGATCGTGGGGGTGGGCACCGGCTCCACGGTCAACAAATTCATCGACGCGCTCGCCACGATGAAGGACCAGATCAAGGGCGCCGTATCCAGTTCGGTAGCCAGCACCGAGCGCTTGAAGCAGCTCGGCATTCCGGTGTTCGATGCGAATGAAGTGACTTCGCTTGCGGTGTACATCGACGGTGCCGACGAGATCGACCGCAGCGGCTACATGATCAAGGGCGGCGGCGCAGCGCTCACTCGCGAGAAGATCGTGGCGGCGCTGGCAACGCGGTTCGTGTGCATCGCCGATGCCTCCAAGCGCGTGGACGTGCTGGGCGCTTTCCCGCTGCCGGTGGAGGTCATCCCGATGGCCGCCGAGCACATCCAACGGCGGTTTCAGGCGCAGGGTGGCGAGGTGAGCCTGCGCATGCAGGGCGGCGCCCCGTTGGTGACCGACAACGGCCAGCACATCCTGGACGTGAAGGGCCTGGCGATCAAGGATCCGCTCGCGTTCGAAACCGCAGTGAACCAGTGGCCCGGTGTCGTCACCGTCGGCGTCTTCGCGCACCAGCGGGCCCACATCTGCCTGCTGGGCACCGCTCAGGGTGTGGAAACTTTGAAGTTCTGATCCCGCAGGGCCCTTCGCCGCAGGGTTCGCATGCGGACCAGGCTGCGGGAGCCTTTGCAGCCGGTTGCGGGCGGACGCGTCAGAACACGATACCGGCCGGGTTGCTGGCCCGGTTGGCGGGCGGCGAGGCCGGGCGTGATGCCGCGCGTGCGCGCGGCGCGGCGCCCACGTCAGCCCGGGGCGCGGGTGCGGTCGGCTGCACGACCACCAGCGGTGCGGCAACGGGCTGGCGGTACCCGGCGGGCAGCGCAGACTGCTTGGGGTACCCCGCCGCATCCAGGTACTGAGTCCATTCCACGTCCGAGAAACCGCTGAGCTGCTGGCCTCCGATCGTTCCGAAGGGCAGGCTGGTGGCACCGCTCAGGCGCTTGAGCGCGTCGATGTCCTCGTTAGTGTTGACCGTGCGTTCCGTGAACGGCACGCCCCGGGCGACCAGCAGATTCCGTGCGCTGGCGCAGGGCGCGCAGTCGCCGCCGGTGTAGAGCGTGACCGGAAAACGCGCAGCCACCTGACGCAGCTCGTAGGGGAGGGCCGGGCCTCCACTGACCGACGTCGTGGTGCGTGCGCCGGTGGGTGGGGCAAGGGAATCCACCGGCGAGCGATCGGAGAAAGTCACCCGCCCGTCGGGCCCCACGGACTTGTAGACCTGCTGCGCCTGCACCGGCGCACCGATCAGGGCCAGCGCAGCGAACGAAACGGCAAGGGCCGGGGCAATGGCTGTGTTCATGCTTGGATTCTCCCTGTGGGCTGTCGGGTACTGCGTCGGTCGGCTTCGGCAGATGCAAAGGGCGCGGGGGCTCAGGCGGCAGGGGAGCTCATGCCCTGGTGGCGCAGCAGTGCGTCCAGCTGAGGCTCGCGCCCCCGGAAGGCCTTGAAGGATTCCATCGCAGGCCGGCTTCCGCCCGCCTCCAGAATCGCTTCCCGGTACCGACGGCCCACCGCCGGGTCGGGGAGCCCGTCGGCGCCGGCCGATTCCTCGAAGGCGGCATAGGCGTCGGCGCTCAGCACTTCAGCCCACTTGTAGCTGTAGTAACCGGCCGCGTACCCGCCGGCAAAAATGTGGCTGAAGGTATGGGCGGTGCGGCTGAAGGCCGGCGGCTGCAGCACGGCGATTTCGGCGCGCACCTGCTCCAGCAGCGGCATAAAGTCCGCGGCCGGGTCGTGGTCGGTATGCAGCAGCATGTCGAACAGCGAGAATTCGATCTGCCGCAGGGTGGCCATGCCGCTCTGGAAGTTCTTCGCGGCAATCATCTTGTCGAACAGCGCGCGCGGCAAGGGCTCGCCCGTTTCCACATGGGCAGTCATGTGCTTGAGCACGTCCCATTCCCAGCAGAAGTTCTCCATGAACTGGCTGGGCAGTTCGACCGCATCCCATTCCACGCCGCTGATGCCGGACACGTCGCGCTCGTTGACGCGGGTCAGCATGTGGTGCAGGCCGTGGCCGAATTCATGGAACAGCGTGATGACGTCGTCGTGCGTCAGCAGCGGCGGCTTGCCGTCGACACCTTCGGCAAAGTTGCAGACCAGATGGGCGACCGGCGTCTGCAGTGCGCCCGTGTCGGGTCGCAGCCAGCGGGCACGCACGTCGTCCATCCAGGCGCCGCCCCGCTTGCCGACCCGCGCGGGCTGGTCCAGATAGAACTGCCCCACCAATTGGCCATCGCGCTCGATGCGGAAGAATTCGACCGCAGGATTCCAGACAGGCGCGGCATCACGACGGATGGCGACGTCAAACAGGGTTTCGATGATCTTGAAGAGCCCCGCCAGCACCTTCGGCGCCGTGAAGTATTCCTTCACCTCCTGCTCGCTGAAGGCATAGCGCGCTTCCTTGAGCTTCTCCGACACGTAAGGCCAGTCCCAGGCCTGAGGCGCGGTGAGGCCCAGATGATCGGCGGCGAAGGCGCGCAGGTCGGCCACGTCTTTCTCGGCGTAGGGACGGGCGCGCACGGCCAGGTCGCGCAGGAAGCTGACCACCTGCGCAGGCGAATCGGCCATCTTCGGCACGACGGAGACCTCACCGAAGTTGGCGTAGCCCAGCAACTGCGCCTCTTCCTTGCGCAGCGCCAGAATCTCTCGGATGAGCGCACCGTTGTCGAAGCGCGTCGCGTCACCGCCGGCCTGGTCGGAAGCGCGGGTCACATAGGCGCGGTAGAGGGTCTCGCGCAGCGCGCTGCTGCGGGCGAACTGCATGACCGGCAGGTAGCAGGGCATCTTCAGCGTGAGCTTGAAGCCGTCCTTGCCCTCGGCCTGGGCCGCCGCGCGTGCTGCCTGCTGCACGTCGGCCGGCACGCCATCCAGCTCCTCTGCCTTGGCGTAGTAGACGAAGGCGTCGGTCGCGTCCAGGGCGTTTTCACTGAACTTCTGGCTCAGCTCGGCCTGGCGTTCCTGGATCTGCGCGAAACGCTCCTTGGCTCCGCCCTGCAGTTCGGCGCCCGACAGCACGAAGTTGCGGATCGCGTTGTCCCAGGCCCTGCGTTGCTCGGCGCTGAGGGCCGCCGGGTCGATCGCCTTGTACTTGGCATAGAGGCGCTCGTCCGCACCGAGGCGCGTCCAGAACTCGGTCACGCGGGGCAGCGCTTCGTTGTACGCGGCGCGCAGTTCCGGCGTGTCGGCCACGCTGTTGAGATGGCTCACGGCACCCCACGAGCGGCCCAACTCCTCGGTCGCCACGTCGAGCACGCGCGAGATGGCGTCCCACTGCGCCGGGAAGGCCGGCGCAGTGACTGTCTCCAGCGCGGTCTTGGCCCGGGCGAGCAGCACGTCCATGGCAGGCGCCACGTCGGACGGTGCGATACGGTCGAAAAGGGGGAGGTCGGTGAATTCGAGAAGGGGGTTGCTCATGCGAATCATTTTGCGGCCGGGCTGTCCGGTTTCAATGAGGGAACGATAGAACCTTGCAATGACGGCGATCCGCCAAGCCGCGGCGGCGCGCGGTCAGGCGCCCGTGGCTGCGCGCTCGGCCGCCTCCAGCGTGTTCACCAGCAGCATCGTGATGGTCATGGGGCCCACGCCGCCGGGCACCGGCGTGATCCATCCAGCGACTTCCTTGACGCCGGCGAAGTCCACGTCGCCGCAGAGCTTGCCTTCTGCGTTGCGGTTCATTCCCACGTCGATCACGACCGCGCCGGGCTTGACCATGTCGGCCGTCAGCACGTTCTGCCGGCCCACGGCGGCGACGATGACGTCGGCCTGCAGGGTCTGCGCCTTCAGGTCCGCCGTGCGGGAATGGCACACCGTGACGGTCGCGTCCTGCCCCAGCAGCATCAGCGCCATGGGCTTGCCCACGATGTTGCTGCGGCCGATCACCACCGCATGCTTGCCGCGCAGGTCGTAGCCGATGGATTCGAGCATCTTCATGCAGCCGTAAGGCGTGCAGGGCCAGAAGCCCGCCGAGCCCGTCATGAGCGCGCCGGCGCTGGCGATGTGGAAACCGTCCACGTCCTTGGCAGGCGAGATGGCCTCGATCACTTTCTGGGCGTCGATGTGCGCGGGCAGCGGCAGCTGCACGAGGATGCCGTGGATCGCCGGATCGTTGTTCAGCGCCTCCACCCGCGCCAGCAGTTCGGCTTCGGTCATGCCCGCGTCGTACTTCTCCAGCACCGAATGCAGGCCGCTGTCTTCGCAGGCCTTGACCTTGTTGCGCACATACACCTGGCTGGCGGCGTTGTCGCCCACCAGCACCACGGCCAGGCCGGGGGTGACGCCCCGCGCCTTCAAGGCAGCGGCACGCTGGGCCACGTCGGTGCGCAGTTGGCGGGAAAGGGCGTTGCCATCGATCAGTTGGGCAGTCATCGTAGGAATGGAATTTACAAGTAAAAAAGCTGTCTAGCGCCCGGTGTATAAGCGCTGACAGCTATCGGAAAGTGAGCAAGGGAAGGCTCGACGCGTCAAGCCTTCGGTGCGTTCTGCCCCAGGGCGATCTTCAGCAGGTCGGCCACGGTATTGGCACCGAGCTTTTCCATGATGTTGGCGCGGTGCGCCTCGACCGTCTTGATGCTGATGCCCAGGTCGTCGGCGATCTGCTTGTTCAGGCGGCCGGCGACGATGCGCTCGAGCACCTGCGCTTCGCGGCTGGTGAGCTTGGAGAGCAGGGCGTCGCGGCTTGCGGCCTGCTGGTAGCCGGCGAAGGCTTCGCGAGCATGTTCGAGCATGCGTTCGACCAGACCGACGAGTTCTTCCTCGTTGAACGGCTTCTGGATGAAGTCGAGCGCACCCTTCTTCATGGTGTTCACCGCCATCGGCACATCGCCGTGGCCGGTGATGAAGACGACGGGCAGCGGCGACTTGCGCTCCAGCAGGCGGTCCTGCAGTTCGAGCCCGGTCATGCCGCCCATGCGGATGTCCACGATGAGGCAGGCCACTTCGCGCGGGTCGTAGCGCGACAGAAACGATTCGGCCGAATCAAAGCAGCGTACGCGATAGTCCTTGCCTTCCAGCAGCCATTGCAGGGAGTCGCGGACGGCCTCGTCGTCGTCAACGACGTAGACCGTGCCTTTTTTCGGAATCAAGCTCATGCAGTCGTCCTTGGGTTGGGCGTGTTTGCTATTGAATTCGTAGTGGCATCCGCAGGCTGGGCGAGAGGTAGCCAGAAGGAGAACCGGCAGCCGGCGATATCCGTCCCATTGTAGATGTTCTCCGCCTGCATCCGGCCCTGGTGCGACTCGACGATGCTCCGGCAGAGGTTGAGCCCCATGCCCATGCCTTCCTGCTTGGTCGAATAGAACGCTTCGAACAGGTGTTCGAGCACCTCCGGGGCCAGGCCCTTGCCCGTGTCCTGCACGGAGAACTCGATCACGTCCCGGCCTTCCACGTTGCGCGGGACCACGCGCAGCTCCACGCTGCGGCGCGAAGGCGGGCGCTGGGCGTGGGCGATGGACTCGGCACCGTTCTTCATCAGGTTCACCAGCACCTGCTCGATCAGGATGGTGTCCGCCATCACCTTGGGCAGGCGGGCCGCCACGTAGTGCGACAGCCGCACGTTGTGCCGCCGCAGCTCGATATCGGCCAGTTCCACCGCTTCGCCCACCATGCCCGGCACGTCGGCGAGCGCGCGGTTGGGCTCGCTGCGTTTCACGAAGGCGCGGATGCGCTGGATGATCTGCCCGGCACGCTGCGCCTGGTGGGCCGTCTTCTGCAGCGCCGACAGGAGCGCCTCTTCGGTGATCTGCCCGTTCTGGATGCGCGACACCATGCCGCTGCAGTAGTTGCTGATGGCGGTCAGCGGCTGGTTCAGTTCATGGGCCACGCTGGATGCCATTTCGCCCATGGTGATCAGCCGGCTGACGGACTGGGCCCGCTCCGCCTGGCGGGCGGCCTGTTCCTCCGCCTGGCGGCGCGGGGTGATGTCGGTGGCAATCACCATCTGCGCCAGCCGGCCGTCCACCCAGTTCAGGTAGCGCGAGCGCACCTCCAGCCATTTGCCGAGATCGGGCAGGTAGATCTCGGCGTTTTCCGACCGGGCGGTGGTCAGCGGATCGGTCGGCAGGCCCATCAGGCCGTCCTCGTCGTCCATGCCCGACGAGTGGTGCGGGTCGGCGCCCGGCAGCACGCCGGCCTGCGCCACCAATTGCAGGTGCCCTGCGGTTTGCGAGCCGAACCACTGGCGGTAGAGCTTGTTGGCGAAGAGCAATTCCTCGCTGCCGAGCGGCGCCACCGACACCGAGGCATCGAGCGACTCCAGCACGATGGTGAAGCGCTCGTGCGATGCGGAGAGCTGCTCGCGCACGCGGTTGGGCTCGGTGATGTCGGTCATCGACGTCATCCACCCGGTCTGCACGCCGTGGGCGTCGATCAGCGGCGACACGTAGAGCCGCGCGTCGAAGAGCGTCCCGCTGCGGCGCTTGACCCGCACCTGGAAGCCCCCGGCGAAGTGCTTGCCCGACATTTCGTCGCGCAGCTTGGCCCGGAGGGCCTCGTGGTCGGATTCGGGCCAGTAGGTATAGGGAGGCAGCTGGCCCACCAGTTCGGCTTCGCTCCAGCCGGTCATCTGGCAGAACGCGGCATTCACGTAGGTGATGCGGCCCTGCATGTCCAGAGCCCGCATGCCGGTCAGGATGGAGTTCTCCATCGCCCGCCGGAAGTTGGTTTCCGCCACCAGCGCCTGCTGCGCCTGCATGCGGCGGCGGGTGTGGCGCCAGGTGGCGATCAGCAGCCAGGCCGTCATGGCGCTCAGCGTGCCCACCAGCCAGAAGAGCCCGCTGCCCACCAGGCCCAGCGACGTGCGGTAGGCCTGCGCGCGCAGCACCAGCCCGTTGCCCACCGGCGACACCGGCACCTCGTATTCGTTGGCGCGGGTCGGCCAGGGCAGCAGGCCGGCGCTGCGCGGCGCCAGCGGCGTGCCCGCAAGCACCTTGTTGTTGCCGTCCAGCAGGGTGACCGCGTACCGGGCCAGCACCTCGGTCGGGGTGCCGTAGCGCAGCAGGCTGTCGACCGAATACTCGCTCATCACGACGCCGGTGAATTTGCCCTGCACGGCCAGGGGCACCTGCAACTGCAGCAACGGGGCGCTTTCGCCGTCGGCGCTGGCGGGCTGCGAATACACCGGCTGCTGGAGGTCGCGGGCCAGGCTGAAGGTGTCGGCGGCGTCGCCGGTCTTCAGCACCTCGCCGGCCACGCGCAACTGGCTGGTGGGCACGGTGGGCGCCGAATGGCTGGCACGGATGCGGCGGCGCTCGTCCACCCAGGTGATGACCTGCAGCTCCGGGTACTGGCTGATCAGCGCCTCCGCCCGCGCGGAGAAGTCCGCGCGTTCCATGTCCTGGTTGGAGAGGTCGCGCGCGATGCGCATGATCTGCTCCTGCCGCTCCAACAGCCGCAGCCGCACGCGCTGCTGGGCATATTCCACGTCACGCTTGAGGGCTTCCTTTTCGCGTTCCACCTCCTCCATGCGCAAATACCAGAAAGCCGCGACGATGGCCGCCAGGAACATCATCACCGCCGCAAGCGGCGCCACGGCGGCATAGCGGTCCTGCCGGGTGGGCGAAAGGCTGCGCCACCATTTGCGCCACCAGCGGGCAGGGGTTTTGATGGCGGCGACGGGGCTGACGTGAAGGGCCGAGGGATCCATCCCGGGAGTGTAGGTCGCGTGTCGCGCAGCCGTTCTTCCGGGACGACGCTGGGCATGCCGAAGGCGAATTTCACGACAAGAAAATATGTGCGCCTGCAGCAAAATATCGCATCATGAAAATGAAAAGCACGATTTGAAATCGGTTTGATTTATGAGAAACTCCGCGCCGATCGTTAATCACCGTCGCACCATCCCAGAGGAGACAAGGCATGTCAGGAAAGACCGAGCAGCAAGCGGCCAGCGCCGCTTCGACCCCCGCAGATACCGACCAGCAGGAAACCCGTGAGTGGATGGACGCGCTCACGGCGGTGATCGACAAGGAGGGTGCCGAGCGCGCGCACTTCCTGATCGAGCAGCTGCTGGAGCACGCCCGCCAGAGCAGCATCGACACGCCGTTTTCCGCCAACACCGGCTACGTCAACACGCTGGAAACCAGCCAGGAAGCGCGCTGCCCCGGCAATCTGGAAATCGAAGCCCGCCTGCGCGCCTACATGCGCTGGAACGCCATGGCCATGGTGGTCAAGGCCAACCGCCACCACCCGCCCGAGGGTGGCGACCTGGGCGGCCACATCGGCTCCTTCGCCTCGCTGGCCAACATGTTCGGCGCCGGCTTCAACCACTTCTGGCACGCCGAGAGCGAGAACCACGGCGGCGACCTGCTGTACATCCAGGGCCACGTGTCGCCCGGCATCTACGCCCGCGCCTACCTGGAAGGGCGCCTGTCCGAAGAGCAGCTGCTGAACTTCCGCCAGGAAGTGGACGGCAAGGGCCTGTCGAGCTATCCGCACCCCAAGCTGATGCCCGAGTTCTGGCAGTTCCCCACGGTCTCGATGGGCCTGGGCCCGCTGATGGCCATCTACCAGGCCCGCTTCCTGAAATACCTGCATGCCCGCGGCATCGCCAACACCGAAAACCGCAAGGTGTGGGTGTTCTGCGGCGACGGCGAGATGGACGAAGTCGAATCGCTGGGCGCCATCGGCCTGGCCGCCCGCGAGAACCTCGACAACCTGATCTTCGTCATCAACTGCAACCTGCAGCGCCTGGACGGCCCGGTGCGCGGCAACGGCAAGATCATCCAGGAGCTGGAAAGCGAATTCCGCGGCTCCGGCTGGAACGTCATCAAGCTGCTCTGGGGCAAGGGCTGGGACGACCTGCTGGCGCGCGACAAGGATGGCGCGCTGCGCAAGATCATGATGGAGTGCAACGACGGGGACTACCAGTCGTTCAAGGCCAACGACGGCGCCTACGTGCGCAAGAACTTCTTCGGCCGCGATCCGCGCACGCTGAAGATGGTCGAGCACATGAGCGACGACGAGATCTGGAACCTGCGCCGCGGCGGCCACGACGCGCAGAAGGTCTATGCAGCCTTCTCCGCCGCCAACGAGCACAAGGGCCAGCCCACCGTGCTGCTGGTCAAGACCGTCAAGGGCTTCGGCATGGGCAAGATCGGTGAGGGCAAGAACACCGTCCACCAGACCAAGAAGCTGAGCGACGAGGACATCAAGGCCTTCCGCGACCGCTTCAACATCCCGATCCCCGACAGCCAGATCGCCGAGCTGCCGTTCTACAAACCGGCCGACGACACGCCGGAAATGAAGTACCTGCACGAGCGCCGCAAGGCCCTGGGCGGCTACCTGCCGCACCGCCGCACCAAGGCCGACGAGAGCTTCACGATGCCCGCGCTCGAGACGTTCAAGGCCATCCTGGAGCCCACGCCCGAAGGCCGCGAGATCTCGACCACCCAGGCCTACGTGCGCTTCCTGACGCAGCTGCTGCGCGACCAGGCGCTGGGCCCGCGCGTCGTGCCCATCCTGGTGGACGAAGCCCGCACCTTCGGCATGGAAGGCCTCTTCCGCCAGATCGGCATCTACAACCCGCACGGTCAGCAGTACACCCCGGTCGACAAGGACCAGGTCATGTATTACAAGGAAGACAAGGCCGGCCAGATCCTGCAGGAAGGCATCAACGAAGCCGGCGGCATGAGCAGCTGGATCGCGGCCGCCACGTCGTACAGCACGAACAACCGCATCATGGTGCCGTTCTACGTGTACTACTCGATGTTCGGTTTCCAGCGCATCGGCGACCTGGCCTGGGCCGCCGGCGACATGCAGGCGCGCGGCTTCCTCCTGGGCGGCACCTCGGGCCGCACCACGCTGAACGGCGAAGGCCTGCAGCACGAAGACGGCCACAGCCACATCCTGGCGGGCACCATCCCGAACTGCATCAGCTACGACCCCACCTTCGCGCACGAAGTGGCGGTGATCATGCACGACGGCATGAAGCGCATGGTCGAGCGGCAGGAGAACGTCTTCTATTACCTGACGCTGCTCAACGAGAACTACGCCATGCCCGGCCTGCAGCCCGGCACCGAAGAGCAGATCATCAAGGGCATGTACATCTGCAAGCAGGCGCCTGCCTTGCCCAAGGATGCGCCCACCGTGCAGCTGCTGGGCAGCGGCACCATCCTGCGCGAATCGTTCTTCGCCCAGGAACTGCTGGAGAAGGACTGGGGCGTGGCCGCTTCGGTGTGGAGCTGCCCGAGCTTCAACGAGCTGACCCGCGACGGCCAGGAAGCCGAGCGCTGGAACCTGCTGCACCCGACCGATGCACCGCGCGTGTCCTACGTCGAAGAGCAGCTGTCCAAGACCAGCGGCCCGGTGGTGGCGTCCACCGACTACATGAAGGCCTACGCCGAGCAGATCCGTCCGTTCGTGCCCAAGGGCCGCACGTACAAGGTGCTGGGCACCGACGGCTTCGGCCGCAGCGACTTCCGCAGCAAGCTGCGCGAGCACTTCGAGATCAACCGCCACTACATCGTGGTGGCCGCGCTCAAGGGCCTGGCCGAAGACGGCGTGCTGCCCGCCACCAAGGTGGCCGAAGCCATCCAGAAGTACGGCATCAACGCCGACAAGATCAACCCGCTGTACGCATAACCCGAGCCGGAGACAGACATGGCATTGGTAGACATCAAGGTCCCGGACATCGGGGATTTCGACGAAGTGGGCGTGATCGAGCTGCTGGTCAAGGCCGGTGACACGGTCAAGGCCGAACAATCGCTGATCACGGTCGAGTCGGACAAGGCATCGATGGAGATTCCATCGAGCCACGCCGGCACCGTCAAGGAGATCAAGGTCGCCATCGGCGACAAGGTCAAGCAGGGTTCAGTGATCGTGGTGCTGGAGTCGGCCGACGCCGGCGCCTCTGCGGAGCCCAAACCGGCAGCGGCGCCAGCGGAAGCAGCGCCTGCCGCTACCAAATCGGAAGCACCCGCTGCTGCCGCACCCGCACCCGCCGCAGCACCGGCCGCGGCCGGCCCGCTGGAAGTGCGCGTGCCCGACATCGGCGACTTCAAGGACGTCGCCGTCATCGAGATGCTGGTGAAGGTGGGCGACACGGTGAAGGAGGAGCAGTCGCTCTTCACCGTCGAGTCCGACAAGGCGTCGATGGAGATCCCGTCGCCCGCTGCCGGCGTGGTCAAGGAACTGAAGATCAAGGTCGGTGACACGGTCAACGTGGGCGACTTCGTGGCCGTGCTGGAAGGCGCCGCACCGGCCGCCCAGCCTGCGGCCGCTCCTGCGCCCCAGGCCCCGACGGAATCGCAGGCGCCCGCCCCGGCACCGGCTGCTGCGCCCGCCTCGGCGCCGGCCAGCGCCACCGCCGCGGCACCCGCGCCGCACGCTCCTGGCGCCGCGCCCGTCGGCCTGCCGCACGCATCGCCCTCGGTGCGCAAGTTCGCTCGCGAACTGGGTGTGCCGCTGGAAGAGATCAAGGGCACCGGCCCCAAGGGCCGCATCACACAGGACGACGTGCAGGCATTCACCAAGCAGGTGATGGCGGGCGGCGTACAGACCAAGGCGCAGGCCGCCAAGGCTCCGGCCGCCAGCGGTGGTTCGGGCGTGGGCATGGACCTGCTGCCCTGGCCGAAGGTGGACTTCGCCAAGTTCGGCACCGTCGAGCGCAAGGACCTGTCGCGGATCAAGAAGATCAGCGGCGCGAACCTGCACCGCAACTGGGTGATGATCCCCCACGTCACCAACAACGACGAGGCCGACATCACCGAGCTGGAAGCCTTCCGCGTATCCACCAACAAGGAGAACGAGAAGTCCGGCGTCAAGGTGACCATGCTGGCCTTCGTCATCAAGGCCCTGGTCGCGGCGCTGAAAAAGTTCCCCGAGTTCAACACTAGCCTGGACGGCGACACCCTGGTCTACAAGCAGTACTTCAACATCGGCTTCGCGGCGGACACGCCCAATGGCCTGGTGGTGCCGGTGCTCAAGGATGCCGACAAGAAGGGCATCATGCAGATCAGCCAGGAGATGGGCGAACTCGCCAAGAAGGCGCGCGACGGCAAGCTGGGCGCGGCGGACATGCAGGGCGGCTGCATCTCGATCTCTTCGCTGGGCGGCATCGGCGGCACGCACTTCACCCCCATCGTCAATGCGCCCGAAGTGGCCATCCTGGGCCTCTCCAAGGGCCAGATGAAGCCGGTGTGGGACGGCAAGCAGTTCGTGCCGCGCCTGATGCTGCCGCTGTCGCTGTCGTACGACCACCGCGTGATCGACGGCGCCGCTGCCGCGCGCTTCAACGCGTTCCTGGGCCAGGTTCTGGCGGACTACCGCCGCATCGTGCTGTGAAGGGGAAACTGACATGGCAGTGATCGACATCAAGGTGCCCGACATCGGCGACTTCGCCGAAGTGGGCGTGATCGAAGTGCTGGTGAAAGCCGGCGACACCATCAAGGTGGAACAGAGCCTCATCACCGTCGAATCCGACAAGGCATCGATGGAAATCCCCTCGAGCCATGCCGGCGTGGTCAAGGAGGTAAAGGTGAAGGTCGGCGACAAGATCGCCGAAGGCGGTGTCGTGCTGACGCTGGAGGCGGCCGACGCGGCCAGCGCCCCGGCTGCGCCGGCCCCCGCGCCTGCTGCGGCTTCCGAGCCAAAACAGGCTGCGGCGCCCGCCAGCTCTGCGCCTGACGCTCCTAAAGTGGAAGCGGCCAGCTTCGGCGGCAGCGCCGACATCGAGTGCGACGTGCTCGTGCTCGGCGGTGGCCCCGGCGGCTACAGCGCCGCCTTCCGCGCGGCCGACCTGGGGCTGAAGGTCGTCATCGTCGAACGTTATTCGACGCTGGGCGGCGTCTGCCTGAACGTGGGCTGCATCCCGTCCAAGGCGCTGCTGCACGTGGCGGCCGTGATCGACGAAGCCAGCCATCTCAAGGCAGCCGGCATCGACTTCGGCACACCCAAGGTCGACATCGACACGCTGCGCGGCCACAAGGAAAAGGTCATCGGCAAGCTGACCGGCGGCCTGGCCGCCATGGCCAAGATGCGCAAGGTGACCACCGTGCGCGGCTACGGCGCGTTCGTGGGCGCCAACCACCTGGAAGTGGAGGAAACCACCGGCGGGGGCCAGGAGAAGACGGGCACCAAGAAGGTCATTGCCTTCAAGAAGGCCATCATCGCCGCCGGCTCGCAGGCAGTGCGCCTGCCCTTCATGCCCGACGATCCCCGCGTGGTGGATTCCACCGGCGCCCTGGCGCTCAAGGAAGTCCCCAAGCGCATGCTGATCCTGGGCGGCGGCATCATCGGCCTGGAAATGGGCACCGTGTATTCCACGCTGGGCGCGCGTCTCGATGTGGTCGAGATGATGGACGGCCTGATGCAGGGCGCCGACCGCGACCTGGTCAAGGTCTGGCAGAAGATGAACGCCAAGCGCTTCGACAACATCATGCTCAAGACCAAGACGGTGGGGGCCAAGGCCACGCCCGAAGGCATCGAGGTGACGTTCGCCGCGGCGGAAGAGGGCGGCACCGCGCCAGCGCCGCAGGTCTACGACCTGGTGCTGCAGGCCGTCGGCCGCACGCCCAACGGCAAGAAGATCGCCGCCGACAAGGCCGGCGTGGCCGTGACCGACCGCGGCTTCATCAACGTGGACGTGCAGATGCGCACCAACGTGCCGCACATCTTCGCCATCGGCGACATCGTGGGCCAGCCCATGCTGGCGCACAAGGCGGTGCATGAAGCGCATGTGGCCGCCGAGGTCATCGCCGGTGAACTGCAGGGCAACAAGGAACTGGCCTTGGCCGCCTTCAACGCCCGCGTGATCCCGAGCGTGGCCTACACCGACCCCGAAGTGGCATGGGTGGGCCTGACCGAAGACCAGGCCAAGTCGCAAGGCATCAAGGTCAAGAAGGGCCTGTTCCCCTGGACCGCCTCCGGCCGCGCCATCGCCAACGGCCGCGACGAAGGCGTGACCAAGCTGCTCTTCGACGATTCGCCCGAGGCCCATGGCCACGGCAAGATCCTGGGCGGCGGCATCGTGGGCACCCACGCCGGCGACATGATCGGCGAGATCGCCCTGGCGATCGAGATGGGCGCCGACGCGGTGGACATCGGCAAGACCATCCACCCGCACCCCACGCTGGGCGAAAGCATCGGCATGGCGGCGGAGATCGCGCACGGCAGCTGCACGGACGTTCCGCCGCAGAAGAAATGAGTTGATCAACTCAACTTGCTACTGAATCAGTAGCGGGCCGCGCAGGTACCGGAAGGGCTGCGCGGCTTTTTTTCTTGTGGTCTCGGGCTGGCGACCGTCTGCACGGGTCGCCGCGCCCTGTCCATCTGTGGGGGCCCGGGGCCTCTGCGCGCTGCAGACGCTTTCAGGCCCTCAGCGCTCACTTTCCACTCCAATCGCGCAGAGGTTTCCCAAGCCCTCCTAAGATCCACCCGTCCATCTGCGCCACCCGGCTGCGCATGCCAGAGTGCAGGACCCCGATAACGGAGACATTTCCTATGCGATTGAAGTTCTGCCTGCCGGCCGCGCTGCTGGCCCTGTCCGGCGCCGCCCTGGCCGCCTGGCCCGACAAGCCCATCACCTTGGTCGTGCCGTTCCCGCCGGGGCAGGCCACCGACATCTTCGCCCGCGCCCTGGCGGAGAAGCTCGGGCCGCGCCTGGGCCAGCCCATCGTGGTGGACAACAAGGCCGGCGCCGGCAGCAACATCGGCACCGAGCAGGCGGTCCGCGCCAAGGCCGACGGCTATACCCTGGTGATGGCGGGCAGTGCCATGGCCGTCAACCAGACGCTGTACCGCAAGGTCAACTTCGACCCCCGCAAGGACCTGCAGGGCGTCACCCTGGTGGCCAAGGTGCCGCTCGTCTTCCTGGCGCACCCCGCCTCGGGCATCCGCAGCATGCAGGATCTGGTGGACAAGGCCCGAGCCGAGCCCGGCAAGCTCAGCTACGCCAGCGCGGGCATCGGCGGCACGCAGCACCTGAGCGCAGAGATGGTGAAGGCACGGGCGAAGATCGAGATGGAACACATTCCCTACAAGGGCAGCGGCCCCGCGCAGGCCGATTTCATCGGTGGACAGGTGCCGCTGATGGTGGATTCCGTCACGGCGGGCCTGGCCAACATCCAGGCCGGCAAGGCGGTGGCGCTGGGCGTGACCTCGGCCACCCGGTCCAGCCAGCTGTCCAAAGTGCCGGCCATCGCCGAATCCGGATTGCCTGAGTTCAAGGGCTTCGAGGCCGTGGGCTGGCTGGGCCTGATGGCCCCCAAGGGCACGCCCCGCGCCATCGTGGACCAGCTGAACCGGGAAGCGGTGGCGGTGCTGAACA
This sequence comes from Acidovorax sp. Leaf160, assembly GCF_001424265.1. Taxonomy (GTDB): domain Bacteria; phylum Pseudomonadota; class Gammaproteobacteria; order Burkholderiales; family Burkholderiaceae_C; genus Paracidovorax. Next base: position 452,881 of record NZ_LMOV01000012.1, on the reverse strand, counting down.
GTGCCGAGATGCAGAAATTCATCCGCGACCGGGGGTCGGAGCCGGCGCCCGGCACGCCCGAACAGATGGACCAGTTCGTCGCCAGCGAGATCGTGGAGTGGGGCAAGGCCGTGAAGCAGTCCGGCGCGTCGGTGGACTGAGGCGCTGGCTGCCACGCCCCGGATCTTGCGCGGTGAGCGCGCACGGGCTGCCGCGCTGCCGGACGGGGCCCGGCTGCCCCCCCGCCAAGCACGTCAAGCACGTCAAGCACGTCAAGCACGCCAAGCACGCCAGGCACCTCACGCGGCTGCGGAACGAGAACCCGCGCTTGCTATGATTTGCGTAGCTGCTCGTGCAGTGAAAACGAGCGCTGCGGGGCGATGGGGCCGGGTTTCTTTGCCACAATGCGGGCATGCAAGCCCTGTTCGACGCCATCGCCGCGATGGATCTTCCCCACGATGCCCAACGCATCTTCCACGGCCGGGGAGGGCGCTTTCCCGGGCTCGAACACGTGTCGCTCGACGCCTACCCGCCGGTCTTCGTGCTGACCAGCTTCGCGCCGCTGGCGGACGAGGCGCTTGCGGCCATCGGCGCGGCCCTGCAGGCACGGTGGACGCAGGTCGCCCCGGCCGGCGAACCGCTCAACTGGGTGTACCAGTGCCGGCATGAGGCGCTGCGCCAGCAGGGCCTGGCGGACACCCGGCTGATGGCCGGCAGCGTGCCCGACCCGCATACCGTCACCGAGCAGGGCGCACGCTACCGCGTCCACGTGCTCAAGGGGCAGAACCACGGCCTGTTCCTGGACATGGCGGAAGGCCGCCGCTGGGTGCGCCAGCAGATGGCCGACCACCAGTCGCGCCAGCCGCGCGGCGCCAAGGTGCTGAACCTGTTCGCCTACACCTGCGCCTTCTCCGTCGCCGCGCTGCAGGGCGGGGCCCGCCAGGTGGTCAACGTGGACATGGCCCGGGGCGCGATGGCCATCGGACAGCAGAACCACCAGCTCAATGGATTGACCGCCGGCGCCAGCTTCCTGGCGCACGACATCTTCAGCACCTGGGGCAAGATCACCCGCAGCGGCCCCTATGACCTGGTGATTGCCGACCCGCCGAGCTACCAGAAGGGCAGCTTCATCGCGACGAAGGATTACGCCCGCTTGATGCGCCGCCTGCCGGACCTGCTGGCGCCGGGCGGCCACGCCTTGCTCTGCCTGAACGCGCCAGAGCTGGACACCGCTTTTCTGCGCGACCAGATGCAGACCCAGGCGCCGGAACTCGCGTTCGCCGGCCGGGTGGCCAACCCCGCCGCGTTTGCCGACGTGGACACCGAGCGGGCGCTGAAGGTGCTGATCTACCGCGCGCCGGATCTGGCAGGCGGCACGCTGGCCTGAGCGGACCGGCGGCCCGCACGAACCGGCGGCCACGCGGAGCGGAACGCGGCTGACAGACGGCGCGGGGAGCGGAGGGCACGATGGCCCGTTTCAACTGCCCGAAAGGATTCCGCCATGTCCCTGTTCACGTCCGCCGTCCCCCGTGCCCGCCATGCCGCCCTGATCGCCGCTCTGGCCGGCGCTGCGTTGGCAGGCCCGTCGTTCGCCCAGCAGCCCGCGGAATCCGCCGCCGGCACGGCCGCGCCCGCCGCCATTCCGGCCGCCCAAAAGCAGGGCGGCCTGGAATACCGCTGCGGCGGCATCGGCATCGACGAATCGACGGCCATGCGCGCGGCGATGAAGGACCACCCGCTGTCGCTGTTGTTCGCGGCACCCGGCGGCGCCTACCAGGCGGACGTCCAGGTCGCCGTGCAACCGGAAGGCGGCAATGCCGGCCAGCCCATGCGCTTCACCGCCAACGGCCCGATCTGCCTGGTGAACCTGCCCGCGGGCAAGTACGCGGTGGAGGCCACCGCTGCCGGCAAGACCCAGCGGCAGTCGGTCACGGTCGGCATGGGCGCCAAAAGCCTCGACTTCCGCTTCTGACACCCGCTGCCGGTGCCGGCGGCGCGCCGCAGTCAGCCGCCTGGCACCAGCCGCTGGACGATTTCTTCCCACTCCGCTGGCTCGACCGGCGTGATCGAGAGCCGGTTGCCGCGTTGCAGTACCCGCATGTCGCGCAGCGCGGCGCACGCCTTCAGTTCGGCCAGGCTGACGAGGCGGGTTTTGCGCAGGGCCTGTACGTCCAGCAGCAGCCAGCGCGGCTGCTCGGGGCGTGACCGGGGGTCGTGGTAGGGCGAGGCCGGGTCGAACTGGGTGGGATCGGGCCGCACGCCGGACGCGACCCGCGCCAGGCCGGCGATGCCGGGCTCGGCACAGCTGGAGTGGTAGAACAAAACGCCATCGCCGACGCGCATGGCATCGCGCATGAAGTTGCGGGCCTGGTAGTTGCGCACGCCCGTCCAGGCGACGGTGCGGTCCGGGGCGGCCAGGGCATCGTCGATGGAGCATTCCGCAGGTTCGGATTTCATCAGCCAGTAACGGCCGGCCTCTGCGGCGGCGCGTGTTGCTGGATCGGGGGAAGCGGCGTCGTTCATCCGCGTATTCTCGCCCGGCCGGAGTCGCCACCCGCCGGGCCCGCCGCCTCGCCCTCGCGCCGGATCAGCGACCGGAAGCGCCGGTCCGCAGGCCCGTGCCGCCCCACCGCAGGGCGTCCTCTGCCGGGATGGCCAGCGGGTTGTCCGCCGGCTCCGCCAGGGGCGCGAGCAGGGCTTCCAGATCGGCCTCGCTGAACTTGACGGCGTCGGCCGCATCGTTCCCCAGCACCCCGTCGGCCAGTACCTGCTTTCGGGCCTGCAGTTCCAGCAGGCGCTCTTCGATGCTGCCCTCCACGACGACGCGGTAGACGAACACCGGCTGGTCCTGCCCGATGCGGTGTGCGCGCGCCGTGGCCTGCGCCTCCACGGCCGGGTTCCACCAGGGGTCGACGTGGATCACCGTGTCGGCGGCCGTCAGGTTCAGGCCCGTGCCGCCCGCCTTCAGGCTGACCAGCAGCACGGGCGCGCTGCCTTCGGCTTGCGACTGGAAGCGGCGCACCACCTCCGCCCGCTGGCCGGCCGATGTCTGCCCGGTCAGCGCCAGGAACGGCAGCGCCAGTTCCGACAGTTGCTGGGCGACCAGGTCCAGCATGGCGGTGAACTGCGAGAACACCAGCACCCGGCGCCCCTCCGCCACCAGGGCGGGCAGGGTGTCCGCCAGCCATTCCATCTTGGCGCGCTCGATGCCCGCCGGCAGCTTCGCGCCCTTGACCAGGCGCGGGTCGCAGCACACCTGCCGCAGCTTGAGCAGCGCATCCAGCACTGCGATCTGCGCGCCCGCCCAGCCTTGCCGGATGAGCGCGCGCCGCACCTGCTTGTCCGCCCCGGCACGCACAGCCTCGTACAGGTCACGCTGGTGGCCCTGCAAGCGCACCCGCTGCAGGATGTCCGTGCGCGGGGGCAGTTCCGTCGCCACATCGGCTTTGCGGCGGCGCAGGATGAATGGGCGCACCCGCTGCGCCAGCAGCCTGGCACGCAGGGTCTCGCCGTTCTCCTCAATGGGCTTGCGCCAGCGCTGGGCGAACTGCCGGGCATCGCCCAGGAAGCCCGGCATCAGGAAGTCGAACTGCGCCCACAACTCACCCAGATGGTTTTCGACCGGCGTGCCGGTCAGGCAGAGGCGGTGGCCGGCTTGCAGCGTGCGCAGTGCGCGGGCGCTGCGGCTGCCAGCGTTCTTCACCATCTGCGCCTCGTCCAGAATCAACAGATGGAAGGGCTGCGCCGCCAGCCGGTCGGCATCGCGCCACAGCAGGGGGTAGGTGGTCAGCACCAGGTCGTGCGACGCGATGAGTTCGTAGCTGCGGGCGCGATCCGGACCGTGCAGCGCCAGCACGCGCAGCCCGGGCGCCATGCGTGCTGACTCGGCCTGCCAATTGAAGAGCACCGACGTCGGCATGACCACCAGCGCCGGGGACCGCAGCCGGCCCGCTTCCTTTTCGGCCAGCACGTGCGCCAGGGCCTGCGCCGTTTTCCCGAGGCCCATGTCGTCCGCCAGAATGCCGCCGAGGTGCTGGGCGCGCAGGTACTGCAGCCAGGACAGGCCCGCCAGCTGATAGGGCCGCAACGTGACGGCCAGCCCTTGCGGGGGTGCCAGCGGCTGCGGCGTGCCGGCCAGCTTCAGCTGCTGCGCCAGCAGCGCCAGCCCGGCGCCGCCCTGCAGCTGCCATGCCTGGCCGCTGGTCTGCAGCGCGGAACGCAGGCCATCCAGACGGCTCGCCTCCCAGCCACCCAGGCGCAGCGGCTCGCCTTCCCGGGGTTGCCGGCGGCCGGGGTCCGTCAGCAGATCGACCAGAGCGCCGACGATGGCCTTCAGCGGCGCGGCAGGGGCATCGATGCGCCGGCCACCGGGCGCGCGCAACCGGATGGTGGCGACATCGGCGATCAGGGCCAGCTGCGCGGCATCGAGCCAACGCGGGTCACGCTGGATGAGATCGGCCAGCAGCGGCGCGAGGTCCACCGTCTGGCCGTCGATCTCCACGCCCAGCGTGAGCAGCCAGGCGCCCTCGCGCGCCGGAAGCTGCAGCTTCTGCACCGGCCGTTCGCGCTCCGCCAGCGGGCCATCGACCTCCTGGCCGCGCACTTCGCCGGTGTCGGGCGCAATCAGCAGCTTCCAGCGTTCGACCGGCACGCTTTGGTGGGCAAAACCCGGCCGGACCACCACGCTCCAGCCGGCGGCGCGAAGGGCCGGCACCTGTTCGGCCCAGAAGTCGCCGAATTGCGCTTCCTGAGGCAAGGTCCAGACGGGCCCCAGGTGTTCGCCCATGGCGCGGTGGCGCCATTGCAGCCTGGCCGGGTCCACCGGAACCAGGCCGAGGCCCCAGACCTGGTCCATCGCGTCGGCCTCCGCACTGGGGTCGCGGCGCAGGCGCGCCACGGGCCCGCCGGTATCGAACAGTTCCACCTCGTCGGGAGCGCGCCCGCCCAGCACACTGGTGGGTGCCAGCGTCTCCCAGTCGTGGCCTTGGGGGGAGCGGTAGGTCCAGTCGATGCGTGCCACCGTGACGCTGCCGCCGCGCGGGCCCACGCGCCCTTGCGGCTGCAGACCGAGCAGACCGTCGCCACGGCCGAGCGTCATGAGCGTGAGGCGCGGGCGGAAGGTGCCGGGCAGGGCGGGGGCGTCGGCGGCAGCATCGGTCATGGGCTGCCGATTGTGCCGAATCATGCGAAGCCCGGTTTGCTATGTTTTTTGACGTGCCTGCGCAGGCACGTCGGGGCTTTCAGGCCAGAAACGCCTCAATCCTCGGCGCGGGACTGGGCAACTCGCCTGGGGCCCGGTGGAAGCGCCAGCTGTGCCTGCCGCACCACCTCGATGCAGTCGCGCACATGCTGCTCGCCCAGAAACCGCAGCGTGGCGTAGCCCAGCGCCGCAGACACCGCCTGTCCGGCCAGCGGCACAAACTTGGCTGCCTGCCGGGCCGTCAGCCGTACCCCGATCATGCGGGTGGCCCGCATCACCAGTTCGCGGGTGACCAGCTTGCCGATCAGCACCGAGCCCACCATCGACACGGCTTTTTGCACCTGCTCGCGCTTGTGCGGTGTCAGCCGGTCGATCTGGGCGGGGGTGAGGCCGAATTGTTCGTTGATCTGCGGGATGAGCCGCGACAGCAAGGCGGCGTCCACCGCCCAATCGAGACCCGGCAGGGGCACCGTGCCCGCCGCCGCCGCGAGCAGGGCCCGGCGGTGCAGCAGGCTGCGGCTGCGGTCGATGGCGGCCTCCAGATCGGAGTCGCCGCCCGCAAGCTCGTGCGCCGTGGGGACTTTGGTCCGAAGGCCCATCGAATACGCTCCCTGTGGTCAGCCCTTGCGGCGGATCAGGCCGTACAGAACGAGGAGGACGATGGCACCGACGATGGAGGCGATCCAGCCAGCCGCCTCGCCCTGCGCATACCAGCCCATGGCCACGCCCACGTAGGTGGCGAGGAAGGCGCCGGCCACGCCCAGCAGCATGGTCATGATCCAGCCGAGCTTGTCGTTGCCGGGTTTGATGGCGCGGGCCAGCAGACCGACGATCAGGCCGATGAAGAGGGTGCCGAGGAGAGACATCATGATGGTGTTGCTTTCACGTCTGGGAAGGTTGGAAGGAGGAAGGTGGCAGGCCCGTCGCACGGACCTGCCGGTCGCATGCGCATTGTTGGCACGCTGCTGCACACGCCCTATAGGACGACGCCGCACGTGCGTGCGCGCTGCGGAAATCGCCCTGCCTGCACGCGCCGCCACGGCGACCGCCGCAGTCTAGGCCGGGCGATCCCAGGGATGCGGCCGCTGAACTGTCAACAATGCGTTGGGTGCCTGTGCGTGTGCCTGCGCCTGCGCCTGCGCCTGCGCCTCTGCAGCCGATGCCCTGCCGTGGGCAAGACGGCCAGGCCGAGCGAGTGGACGAAAAAAAGCCCGCTGTTGCGGGCCTGGGGGTGTCTCAGCGGGCCGCTGGAGCGTTGGCGAGCGCCTCGATCGGGTCGTCTTCGCCAGCGACCCGGCGGGCGCCGTTGAAGCGGTGCTGCCAATACGAACCGCTCATGTCCTCGACACGCACCTTGGCGCCGCTGCGGGGCGCATGGATGAACTTGCCGTCACCCACGTAGATACCGACATGACTGAACGCACGGCGCATGGTGTTGAAGAACACCAGGTCGCCGGGTTGCAGGTCTTTCTTGTCGATGACTTCGGTGGCCGCCGCCTGCTCGTTGGCACGGCGAGGAAGCGCCAGGCCCTTCGCCTGCTCGAAGATGGTGCGAACGAAGCCGCTGCAGTCAAAACCGGTTTCGGCGTTGCTGCCGCCGCGGCGGTAGGGCACGCCGAGAAAACCCATGGCGGTGGACACCAGGGTGGTCGTGCGGTCGGCCACGTCGTGACGGACCTCCTGCAACTGGGTGAGGAGCCCGCGCTCTTGAAGAATGCGGTCGATTTCGTCTGAGCGGGTGCTACCGGGGGCGGCATGGGCCTGGGCACAAACGAGTAACAAAAAGCAAAGCCAACGGGACATGGGTCGCGAGAGTACCACGGTGTGGGTGGTTGTCCTACGCCGGCAATGCGTAACGGCTGCTTATTTCATAGGCAGCGGAAGTTCGATAGTCAGAGGCTTTGGTGCGCATTCGGCTCGAACTGCCGGCTTCGGCTGCCGATCTGCCCGGATTTCGCTGGCTCGCCAGCATTCAGAAAGACCCTCCATGAATTTGCAAGAAAATGCGTATGCGGGCCTTGCCGTCCATGCACGGGTTGCTTCTCTTCTGATAGCGCTGGCCGGGCTGGCGGCGGGTGCGGCGGCCAGCAGCCCGGTGCCTCCGCAGCCCGCGCGCAAGCCAGCCTCGGTCGAGGCGGTCGCCTCCGGCTTGGAAAGCCCCTGGGGACTGGCCTTTCTGCCCGGCGGGCGTTTTCTGGTCACGGAACGGCCGGGCCGCATGCGGGTCGTCGGCGCAGACGGGCGGCTCGGGCCTGCGCTGACCGGACTGCCGCCTATCGCGGCCGGCGGGCAGGGCGGCTTGCTCGACGTCATCACGGATGCGGCTTTCGAGCGCAACCGCCGGGTGTTCTTCTGTTATTCGGAGCCGGCCCCGGACGGCAGCGGCGCCAACAGCACGGCGCTCGCCAGCGCCACCCTGGCAGTGAACGCCACGGCGCTCGAGGACGTGCGGGTCATCTTCAGCCAACAGCCCAAGGTGCGCAGCACCGCCCATTTCGGCTGCCGCATCGTGCAGGACCGGCAGGGCGATCTGTTCCTGACCCTGGGCGACCGCTTCCAGCGCAAGGACGATGCGCAGACCCTGGACAACCACCACGGCAAGATCGTCCACGTGCGGCCCGAAGGCGGCGCCGCCCCCGGCAACCCGCCGGCATCCCGGCCCAGGGTGCTGCCGGAGATCTGGAGCTGGGGCCACCGCAACGTGCAGGGGGCCACGCTGGCGGCGGACGGACGGCTCTGGGTGCATGAGCACGGCCCGCAGGGCGGTGACGAGATCAATGTCGCGCAGGCGGGCCGCAACTACGGCTGGCCGGCCATCACCTATGGCGAGAACTACGGCGGCGGCAAGATCGGCGAGGGCACGGCCAAGGCCGGGCTGGAGCAGCCGCTGCACTACTGGGTGCCGTCGATCGCGCCTTCGGGCATGGCCTTTCTCACCAGCGACCGGTATGGTCCGGAGTGGAAGGGCAGCCTGTTCGTCGGATCCCTCCGCTTCGCCCGCCTGCACCGCCTGCAGCTGGACGCCAACGGCCAGGTGACGCGCGATGAATACCTGCTGGAACGGGGTGGCGACCGGATTCGTGACGTGCGCCAGGGACCGGACGGCTGGCTCTACCTGCTGACCGACAGCCCGGAGGGCAAGCTGCTTCGCCTCAAGCCCTGAACCGCCTGCGGCGCGCGAGGCGCCTTGAAGGAAGACCCCGGGCTCCGCGCCGCCTGCGCTGCTATATCATTGATAGCTGCCGGCATCGACAGATCAAGCGCCGGCAGCCTTTTTTGTCTGCAACTGAAGCACCAGGACCCGCCATGCTCCTCGACGCCCTCGAATCCCAACTCGTTCTGGTCGACTACCAGGAACGCCTGATGCCCGCCATTTTCGAGGGCCCGCAGGTGCTGGCGAACGCCCGGATCCTGGCCCAGGTGGCGACGGCGCTGGACGTGCCGGTCTGGGGCACGGAACAGAATCCGTCCCGCCTGGGGGCGAACGACGCTGCGCTGCGCGCTGCCTGCCGCCGCACGCTGGCCAAGATGCAATTCAGCGCCGCAGAGGAAGGCCTGGGCGAATGGCTGCGCCCCCCGGCGCGGCCCCAGCAGGGCGGCAATGCGCGCAGCCTGCCGCGCCATCTGCAAAAGCCGGCCCAGCCACAGGGCGGCGCCGACGCGCGCGGCAGCATCGTCATCGCCGGTTGCGAAGCGCATGTCTGCCTGCTGCAGACGGCGCTCGACCTGCTGGAAGACGAATTCGAGGTCTGGGTCGTGACCGACGCCTGCGGATCGCGCACCGAGCGCAACCGCGATGCCGCCTTCGACCGCCTGGCCGGCGCGGGTGCCGAGCTGGTCACCACCGAGATGGTCGCCTTCGAATGGCTGCGCGGCTGCGAGCACGAAGCCTTCAAGGACGTGCTGGCGCTCATCAAATAGGGCCGCCCGGCGGCGCGCCTGTGCCGGCAGGGCCCCATGATGGGCTGGATGACGGGTCTTTGTCAGCCTGCCGCAAGCGCATGGTGAATGATGGCGGTCATAACGACTTTCAGGAGACATCCGCCATGGGCCACAACCAAGCTGCCGACGACTTTCACCGCCGCTCCATCGAGGAACGCGACGCCTTCTGGGCCGAACAGGCCCGGCTGATCGACTGGCAGACCCCGCCCTCGCAGATCTGCGACGCCAGCCACCCGCCCTTCGCGCGGTGGTTCGCGGGCGGCACCACCAACCTGTGCCACAACGCGGTCGACCGGCACCTCGCCGCGCGGGCCGACCAGGCGGCGCTGGTCGCCATCTCGACCGAAACCGGCACGGAGCGCAGCTACAGCTATGCCGAGTTGCACCACGAGGTGCAGCGCATGGCCGCAGCCCTGCAGTCGCTGGGCGTCGGGCGGGGCGACCGGGTGCTGATCTACATGCCGATGATTGCCGAGGCCGCCTTCGCCATGCTGGCCTGCGTGCGCATCGGTGCGCTGCACTGCGTGGTGTTCGGCGGGTTCGCCGCCGGCTCGCTGGCCTCGCGCATCGACGATGCCGAACCGGTGGCGGCGATCAGCGCCGACGCGGGCTCGCGGGGCGGCAAGGTGATCGCGTACAAGCCGCTGCTGGACGAAGCCCTGCGGCTGGCGCGCCACCAGCCCCAGGCCGTCGTGCTGGTGGACCGGGGCCTGGCGCCGATGCCGCTGCAGCCAGGCCGCGACCACGCCTGGGCCGACCTGCGGGCACGGCACGCCGCGGCGTCGGTGCCCTGCGAATGGGTCGATGCCACCCACCCCAGCTACACCCTCTACACCAGCGGCACCACCGGCCGGCCCAAGGGCGTGCAGCGCGACACCGGCGGCTACGCCGTCGCGCTGGCCGCCAGCATGCGGCACTTGTTCGATGCCCATGCGGGCGAGGTGTTCTTCGCCACCAGCGACATCGGCTGGGTGGTGGGGCACAGCTACATCGTCTACGGCCCGCTGCTGGCCGGCATGACCACCATCTTCTACGAGGGCCTGCCAACGCGGCCGGACGCCGGTGTCTGGTGGAGCATCGTCGAGAAGTACCGGGTCACGCACATGTTCTCGGCCCCCACGGCCGTGCGCGTGCTGAAGAAGCACGACGCCGCACTGCTCGCCCGGCACGACGTGTCGTCGCTCAAGGGCCTGTGGCTGGCGGGCGAGCCGCTCGACGCGCCCACCTCGCAGTGGATCGCCGCTGGGCTGGGCGTGCCCATCATCGACAACTACTGGCAGACCGAAACCGGCTGGCCGATCCTGACCCTGCCCACCGGCATTGCGCCGCAGACGCCGCGCCTGGGCAGCCCGGGCCGGCCCGTCTACGGCTACGACGTGAAGCTGATCGACGAGCACACCGGCGAGGAACTGACCGGCGCCGGCCAGAAAGGGGTGGTGGCCATCGACGGGCCGCTGCCGCCCGGCTGCATGCAGACCGTCTGGCGCGACGACGAGCGCTTCGTGAACACCTATTGGAAAAGCCTGCCGGGCCCGCTGCGCTACAGCACCTTCGACTGGGGCATTCGCGACGAGGACGGCTACTTCTTCATCCTCGGGCGCACCGACGACGTCATCAACGTGGCCGGCCACCGGCTCGGCACGCGCGAGATCGAGGAAAGCATCGCCGCGCACCCCGCCGTGGCCGAGGTGGCGGTGGTCGGCGTGGCCGATGCGGTGAAAGGGCAGGTCGCGCTGGCTTTCGCCGTGCCCCGCGATGCTGCGGTGGTGACCGACGCCACGGCGGCCCGCCGGGTGGAAGGCGAAGTCATGCAGCAGGTGGACGGCCAGCTGGGCGCCGTAGCCCGGCCGGCACGGGTGCTGTTCGTGAGCCTGCTGCCCAAGACCCGCAGCGGCAAGCTGCTGCGCCGCGCCCTGCAGGCCGTGGCCGAGCGGCGGGACCCGGGCGACCTGACCACCATGGAAGACCCCGCCGCGCTGCAGCAGGTGAAGGACCTCTTCGGCTGACCCGGGCACGGGCGGAAAGCGCAGTCACTTCGTTTTCCATAGCAGAAGACCCAGGCAGAGCCTGCGCGGAAGGGGGATTGGGCCCCCAGAGGCGGCGCGGGCCGCGCTGCACGCCACGGGCTTGCGGCAGGCCCGCCGCCATGTCAGGCGGCCGGGCGGTCCAGCCATTCCGCCGGCGTCCTCCACTCCGCCGCCCAACCGGCGAAGGCCTCCGGCGGCATCGGCCGGGCGATGCAGTAGCCCTGCGCCCAGGCGCAGCCCAGGTCGAGCAGCAGTGCGCCTTGCTCGACCGTCTCCACCCCTTCCGCGATGATGCGGTGGCCGAACGACGCGCCCAGGCCGATCACGCCCTGCACGATGGCCCGGTCGCCCAGGTCGGTCGTCATGTTGTGCACGAAGCTGCGGTCCAGCTTGATGTGGTCCAGCGGCAGGCGGCGCAGGTAGGCCAGCGACGAGTAGCCGGTGCCGAAGTCGTCCAGCGACACGGTGAGGCCGAGGCGGCGCAGGCGCTCCAGCTCGGCAGCCACGTGGTCGATGTCGTAGAGCGCGGCGCTTTCGGTGATCTCCAGCTCCAGCCGGTGGGCCGGCACCTCCGGGCGCAGCGCCATGCGGTGTTCCATCCAGTCGGCAAAGCCGGCGTGCTGCAGGTGCTGGGCCGAGATGTTGATGCTGACGGCCAGTGCCAGGCCCTGCTGGTCCAGCTGGGCGATGAGCTGCAGCGCGCTGTCCACCACCCATTCCCCGAACCAGGCCTCCAGTTCGGTGTTCTCGATCAGATGCAGGAAGGCGCCGGGCGCCAGCAGTCCGCGCTCCGGATGCCGCCAGCGCGCCAGCGCCTCGGCGCCCACCACCACGCCGCGCCGCATGTCCACCTTGGGCTGCAGGTACAGCACGAACTGCCCCTGAGCGAGGGCCTCCGACAGCTCGGCCGTCTGCGCCCGCCGTACCTGCACGGCGCGCTCGTGGGCGGTGTCGAAGGAATGGAAGCGGTTGCGCCCGGCCTGCTTGGCCAGATACATCGCCTGGTCGGCATGGCGCAGCAGCGCGTCGGCGTCGGCCTCGTCGTCGGGGTAGAGCGTGTAGCCGATGCTGGAGGTCACCACCACCCGCTCGCCGTCCAGCGTGCAGGGCGCGGACACGCTGGCCATCAGCGTCGCCAGCAGCTGCTCGCACTCGGCCCGGGAGCCCAGTTCGGGCAGCAGGATCACGAACTCGTCGCCTCCCAGGCGCGCCACGCAGTCCACCGGCCGCAGCGACCGCGTGAGCCGGCCCGACATGACCACCAGCAGCCGGTCGCCGGCGTCGTGGCCCAGCCGGTCATTGACCGGCTTGAAGCCGTCCAGGTCGAGATAGGCCACGCCCAGCAGCCGGCCGCCCCGGCGCGCCGTGGCCATGGCGGCCTGCAGCCGCTCGGCCAGCAGCACGCGGTTGGGCAGCCCGGTCAGCGCATCGTGGTGGGCCAGCCGCTGCAGGGTTTCCTGCTGCGCCCGCTGGTGGCTCACGTCGATGCCCACGCCCACCATGCGCAGCGGCTTGCCCTGCGCGTCGCGGTGCACAATGTTGCCCAGGTTGCGCACCCAGTGGCCGGTGCCGTCCGGCCGCAGCACCTGCCAGGTCGCGTCGAAGGGCGTGGAGGGCTCCCCCGCATGGCGCTGCAGCTCCGCGGCGATGGCATCCAGCTGCGAGGGCGCGATGCCGGTCGTCCAGTGCACGCCGGCTCGCGGATCGGACGGCTGGCCCGCCGGCCCGCTCACGCCCTGCAGCGCCTGCCAGCGGGCGTCGCCGGTCACCCGGCCCGACTGCAGGTCCCAGTCCCAGAGGCTCAACGCGGCGGCGGAAATGGTGAGCGAGAGCAGCGCCTCGCGCTCGCGCACCTGCTGCTCCGCCCGCTTGCGCTCGGTGATGTCGTGCAGCACGAAGAGCCAGCAGGCCACGCCGTCCGATTCCACCGCACTCATCGACTGCAGCACCGTGCGGCGTTCGCCGCTGCGGGTGGTGATCTCCGCTTCCTGGCCCAGCAGCTCCCCGCTGGACTGGGCGGCACGCACCAGCGACTCGCGCACCTCCGCCGTGTAGATGCCCAGCGACGGGGCCGTGCTCACCAACGCCTCGGCCCGGCTATAGCCCATCGCGCGCTCCCACGCAGGGTTCACGTCCACGTAGCGGCCGTCGCTGCGGCGGGTGAGGCCCATGGGGTAGGGCATGGCCTGGAACATCTGCGCGAAGCGCGCTTCGGACTGGCGCAGCCGCTGCTCGGATCGCTTGCTCTCGTCGATGTCCTGGATCACGCCGCGCAGGCGCACCAGCCGGCCGTCCTCGAGTTCAGGCTCCGCGCTCACCCGGACCCAGGCATGCCGGCCATCCGTGCGCACGATCTCGAGTTCCAGCCGCCAGGGCTCGGGCTCCGCCAGCGTCCGCTCGAACTGTTCGCGCACCACGTCGCGCCAGGCCGGCGCCACGTACTGCTGCAGGTAGTCGGCGGCCGAGGGCAGCGGTGCTCCCTGCGGCAGCCCGTGGATGGCATGGCACACCTCCGACCAGTACAGCGGCCCGCCCGGGTCGGGATAGGCATTGACCCACACGCCCAGGCGGGCCATGCGGCCGGCCTGCTGCAGCACCCCATAGGCGGCGACCAGCTTGTCGCGCGTGCGCAGCTGCTCGGTCATGTCGTGGAACACGAAGACCATGCTCGGCTCGCCGTTCACCCGTGTGGCGCTGGCGGAGATCTGCCCGCGCTGCAGCCGCCCCAGCACGTTCAGCGTGACCGACTGGCCCACCACCTCGCCTTGCAGCTGCAGCGCCCGCAGCAGCGCCTCGCGGTCGGCGGGCGACTGCCAAAGGTCCAGCTGGACGGATGTCTTGCCCAGAATCTCTGCGCGCGCCATGCCGGCCATGCGGCAGAAGGCGTCGTTCACGTCCAGATAGCGTCCGTCCGAGAGACGGGTGATGCCGGCGGGATCGGGCAGCGTCTGGTAGACGATGGTGTAGCGCGCTTCGGCTTCGACGAGCGCGTTCTGCAGCTCGCGCTGCTCGGTCACGTCCAGGTCCATGCCCACCAGGCTCGCCACGGAGCCATCGGCCGCGCGCTGCAGCACGCGGCCGCGCGAGATCAGCCAGCGCCAGCGGCCGTCCTCGTCGCGCATGCGGTATTCGGCCTGGTAGCACTCTTCCCGGCCCTGCATGGCGTTGTGCAGGTGCGGGCCGATGCGCGCCATGTCCTCGGGGTGGCGCCGCGCATTCCATGCCTGCCACACCCGGTCCGCGTCCACGCCCGGCGTGCCCGGTGCCGGCAGGCCGAAGGTGCGGTAGAGCGAGCCCTCGTAGGTGAAGCGCTGGGCGTCCACCTGCCAGTGCCACCGGCCGCCGCCCGAGGCGTCGATCACCATGCGCAGTTCCTGCTCGCGCTCGGCCAGGAGCGCCATCGTGCGCACCTGCCGCTGCAGCAGTTCGACACCGCCCCCCAGCACCAGCACGGCCAGCGTGTAGCGCCAGGGGACGGCTTCCAGCCAGTCTTCGATGCGCATCCCCGCGCCGAAGGGCGCGCCGGGCCAGGCCAGGCGCCAGCACAGCAGGGCCAGCGGCAGCGCCAGGGACAGCTGGGCCAGGGCCCGCCAGACCTGCCGCCCGCCCGCGCTCCGGCCCGCGTGACAGGCGCTGGCCACGCCCAGCACGGTGGCGGTCTGCACGGTGGCTGCCAGCCAGGGGAAGTCGGCCGAGCCGTGGATGGCGGCCTGGAAGGCGAGCGACACCCCACCCGCCACGGCACCCGCCAGCGGGCCGAAACAGAACGCGCACACGGCGGTCATGCTGGGGAAGATGGCCAGCCACTCTGCGCCACCGGGCTCGGGAACGAACGGTGAGACCAGCAGCGTCACCGTGCCGCCCGCCAGGCCGATCGCCAACCGTGCGCGCAGCGAGGGCGTCAGCAGCACACCCTGCGGCAACTTGGCCAGAAGACCCAGCCAGGCCAGATGAAACAGGCCGACGAACAGCGAATCAAGCGCCACGCCAGCCACCAGGTTCGCCGGTGTATCCAGGCTGGGCGGACGGCAGGTGAAGGGGCGGGGCGTCGGGCATGGGCGCGAGTGTAGGCGCACCACGGCGCTGGCGCTGGCTCGGTCCGGCCGAAACGGTGCGCTCTCTGTCAGCGGCGGGCGGACGGGCTGCCGGAGCCCGCGCCGAGCAGCCCGGTCGACAGCACCGTGCCGCAGATGATGACCACGCCGCAGCCCAGCATCCACGGCGTGACGGCCTCGCCCAGGAAGAGCGCACCGTAGAGAAGCGCGAACACCGGCGCGAGGAAGGTGACGGCCAGCGCCCGGCTGGGCCCCGCCCGGGCGATGAGCCGGAAATAGAGGATGTAGGCGATGCCGGTGCACAGCACGGCAATGGCCACCACCGCCGCCCAGGCACGCGGGCCCGGCATCTGCGCCGGCCAGAACCAGATCGCCGGCACCGCCAGGCCCAGCGTCGCACCCAGCTGGCTGCCGGTGGCCGTGACCAGCGGCGGCACACCCTGCAGGTGGCGCCGGGCAAAGCTGGCCGCCACCGCGTAGCAGAGCGACGCCAGCAGGCAGGCCGCCATTGCCCAGGCGGCATGCGCCGTCTTGAAGCCCGCCCCCGCTGGCGCGCGCCAGGCCAGCAGCGCCACGCCGACGAAGCCCAGGCCCAGGCCGAGCCAGCGCAGCCGGGTGATGCGGTCGCCCAGCCACACCCAGGCCACCAGCGCCCCGAAGAGCGGTACGGTCGCGTTCAGGATGGACGTGAGGCCGGTGGCAATGTGCATCACCGCCCAGGCGTAGAGCGCGAACGGAATCGCCGAATTGATGACCCCGCCCAGCAGCACCGGCCGCCAGTGCCGGCGCAGCGCCGGCCATTGGCCATGGCGCAGCAGCAACGGCCAGAGGAACAGCGTGGCCAGCGCCACCCGCAGCCCGGCGGTCGGCAACGGGCCGAATTCCGCCGCACCCAGGCGCATGAACAAGAACGATGCGCCCCACAGCGCTGCCAGCAGCACGAATTCGCCGAGCCAGCGCGGCGCGGCGGCGGTGGCGGGCGCATGGGCGGCGGCGGTCATGCCGGCGCCTTGTCTGCTGCCGGGGCGAAGAGCGGCAGCGCGTCGGTCTGCGACGCCAGCGCCCCTTCCAGCCGCAGCAGCGCCGCCTTGCGCTCCAGCCCGCCGGCATAGCCCGTCAGTGCGCCGCCCGAGCCGATGACGCGGTGGCAGGGCAAGACCACGCTGACCGGGTTGCGGCCCACTGCGGCACCCACCGCGCGCACCGCCAGCGGCCGGCCGACCTGGCGGCTGAGCGCGGCGTAGCTGACCGTGGCGCCCGGCGCGATGCTGCACAGCGCCTGCCAGACGGCTTGCTGGAAAGGCGTGCCGGAACCCAGGTCCAGCGGCAGATCGAAGTGCGTGCGGCGCCCCGCCAGATAGTCGATGAACTGCTGCGCGGCCTGCACCAGCACCGGGTGGTCCGGCACCTGGGGCCAGGCGGCAGGCCCATCGAGCGGCAGCACCGGCTGGTGGCGCTGGCCGTCGAACCACAGGCCCGCCAGGCCCTGCGGCGATGCGGCCAGGCGCACGTCGCCCAGCGGAGTGGTGATGCGGCTTTGAACGGTGTCGGGATGGAATGGCATGGTGAAATCTTAGTGAAAATAGCCTCTAGCGCTTGTCGTATAAGGGCCCGTAGCTATTGATGTGGGAGCTTTCCAACGCCAGACGACGCGGCGGGCCCGGCGTGCCAGGCCCGCACCACCGCATAGCTGCGCCACGGGCGCCAGCCATCCGCCGCTGCGGCCGCGGCCACCGCGGGGCGCGCCGTGCCTTTGAGACCCAGGGCGGCGTGAACCGCCACGTCGCCTGCCGGAAACGCATCGGGCCAGCGCAGCGCCCGCATGGCGATGTACTGGGCCGTCCAGTCCCCGATGCCGGGCAGGGCGCACAGCGCGGCGGTGGTGGCCGCCACGTCGGCGCCCGCATGCAGCGCCAACCGGCCCGCATCCACGGCCCGGGCCAGCGCAACGATGGCCGCCTGGCGCTGGCGCACGATGCCGAGCGCGCCGAGCGCATCTCCCTCGGCCGCCGCCAGCGTGGCCGGCGAGGGGAACAGCCGCGTCAGCGCTTCCCACGGCGTCGCGACCGGCTCGCCGAAACGGTCCGCCAGCCGCGCCGCCAGCGTGCGCGCCGCCGCCACGCTGATCTGCTGGCCCAGCACCGCCCGCACGGCCAGCTCGAAACCATCGAACGCGCCCGGCACCCGCAGCCCGGCCGTGCCGGGAAAGGCCGCGCCCAGCACGGCGTCGATAGCCTCGGGGTCGGCATCCAGGTCCAGCATGCCGCGCACCCGGGCCATCACCTGCGGCAGCACCGGATACAGGCTTTCACTCACCTGCAGCCAGACCAGCGGGCGGGCGCGGTCGAAGCGCACGTCGATCCAGCCCGCATGAGGGGCCGCACCGCCCGCCGCAGACGGCCACCGCACGGTGCGGCGCAGCGCCTGCAGAGCATCGGTCACCAGCACCTCCTCCACGCCCGGCATGCAGCGTTGCCCGAAGAAGCCCAGCAGGGCAGGCACGTCCAGCGGGGGGCGGTAGGCCAGCCGCAAGGTGGCGCCCGGCGCGCGGGCGGCGCCCCGCTGCCGCAGCTGGGTGGGGTTCAGTCCGTAGTGGCCCTGGAAAGCCGCGTTGAAGCGACGCACGCTGCCGAATCCGCTGGCCAGCGCCACCTGGGTCACCGGCAGATCGGTGTCCGTCAGCAGCTGCTTGGCGGCCAGCAGGCGGCGGGTCTGCAGATACTGCAGGGGCGACACGCCCAGCGATGCCTCGAACACCCGGCGCAGGTGCCGGTCGCTCACGCCCAGCCGGGCAGCCAGCGCCTGCAGGCCGGCGCCGTGGGCGGGGTCCTGCAGCGTGCCGCTTTCCAGCAGCCGCACGGCCTCGCGTGCCAGGATCGCCGGCGCATCCTGCGTGGACCAGACCAGCTGGCGCGGGGCCAGCTCCGGCCGGCAGCGCAGGCAGGGCCTGAATCCCGCCGCCTCGGCCTGGGCCGCCAGGTCGTAGAAGCGGCAGTTCT
Source organism: Acidovorax sp. Leaf160 (assembly GCF_001424265.1). Lineage (GTDB taxonomy): Bacteria > Pseudomonadota > Gammaproteobacteria > Burkholderiales > Burkholderiaceae_C > Paracidovorax. The sequence continues at coordinate 434,679 of NZ_LMOV01000012.1, read as the reverse complement.
CGCGCCGCGGGGTGCGCACGCCGCACACCGGGCGGCAGTAGATGCCGGTGCTGGTCACGCCGGTGAAGAAACGGCCGTCGAAACGCGCGTCGCGCGCAGCCAGCGCCAGGTAGCGTGCGTCGTCCGGCGCAGAGGCGGGTTCGGCGGCAGGACGGGGCGAGGTGCGCGGCATGCGGCAGATCATAGGCTGCGGCACCGAGCGCGCTGGCCGTTTCCGGACCCATGCCCCGGCCGGTGGCCGGCCCGCCAACTCGCGGCGCCGGCCTACGCGGCGACGCGCCGGACCGGCACCGCCCCGCGCCTACAATCCGCGCCAACTGCGCCCCAGGCGCTGCCGCTCCCTCAGTCTGCGGGGGCGCTGGCCGGCTGCACCGACGCACCCGGCCCTCCGATTCGACCGACATCCAAAGGAATTTCCCGTGCAACTGACGCCCGCCATCTTCAAGGCCTACGACATTCGCGGCATCGTGCCCAGTACCCTGAACGAAGAGGTGGCGCGTGGCCTGGGCCGTGCGTTCGGCACGGCGGCGCTGGCCGAAGGCCAGACGGTGGTGGCGGTGGGCCGCGATGGCCGCCTCTCCGGTCCGGCCCTGTCGGCCGCGCTGATCGCCGGGCTGGTGGACGTGGGCATCGAGGTCATCGACGTCGGCGCCGTCACCACGCCGATGCTGTACTTCGCGGCCCATACCCTGTGCAGCAGCGGCATCCAGGTGACGGGCAGCCACAACCCGAAGGACTACAACGGCTTCAAGATGGTGCTGGCCGGCCGCGCCATCTATGGCGAGGAGATCCAGGGCCTGCGCCGCACCATGGAAGCAGAAAGCTGGCAGCTGAAGGAAGGCGGCCGCGTGCGCCAGGCCGACGTGCTGAAAGACTATTCGGAGCGCATCACCTCCGACGTCAAGCTGGCCCGCCCGATGAAGATCGTGGTGGACAGCGGCAACGGCATCGCAGGCGCGTCGGCGCCCGGCATCTTCCGTGCGCTGGGCTGCGAGGTGATCGAGCTCTTCTCCGAGGTGGACGGCGACTTCCCCAACCACCATCCCGATCCCAGCAAGCCGGAGAACCTGCGCGACCTGATCGCCAAGCTGCAGTCCACGGACGCCGAACTGGGCCTAGCCTTCGACGGCGACGGCGACCGCCTCGGCATCGTCACCAAGGACGGCCAGAACATCTTCCCCGACCGCCAGATGATGCTGTTCGCCCGCGACGTGCTCTCGCGCGTGCCCGGTGGCCACATCCTGTTCGACGTTAAATGCACCCAGCGCCTGGCGCCGGCCATCGCCGAAGCGGGCGGCGAGCCCGTCATGTACAAGACCGGCCACTCGCTTATCAAGGCACGCATGAAGGAACTCGACTCGCCCCTGGGCGGCGAGATGAGCGGCCACATCTTCTTCAAGGAGCGCTGGTTCGGCTTCGACGACGGCACCTATGCCGGCTGCCGGCTGCTGGAGATCCTGAGCCGCGAAAGCGACCCCGGCGCGGTGCTCAACGGCCTGCCCACCAGCCATTCCACGCCCGAGTTGAACGTGAGCTGCGAAGAGGGCGAGCCGCACCGCCTCACGGCCGAATTGCAGTCGCTGGCCGCCGCCACCTTCCCCGCGCCCGCGCAGATCAACACCATCGACGGCCTGCGCGTGGACTGGCCGGACGGCTTCGGCCTGATCCGCGCCAGCAACACCACACCGGTGCTGGTGCTGCGTTTCGAGGGCCACACGCCCGAAGCCATGCACCGCATCGAAGGCGAGATGCTGGCGTTGCTGGAACGCGTCAAGCCCGGCGCCCAGGTCGGCAGCGCGGCGCACTGAGCGCGCCCGAGTCCTTACCTAGCCCGCCTCGCAGTACCTCCTGCCCGTGAGCCGCCTTGCGCGAGCGCTGTATTCGGCGCTGATGGTCTGTGCCCAGCCGCTGCTGCGCGCCAAGCTGCGCCGCCGTGGCGAGACCGAGCCGGGCTATCTGGAGGCCGTGCCCGAACGCTTCGGGCACTACCCCCCTGCGCTCGACAGCATCGCCGGGCCGAACGACGCCGTGCCGGACGACGAGGCACCGCTCATCTGGCTGCATGCGGTGTCCCTGGGGGAGACGCGCGCGGCGGCGATCCTGCTGGCGGAATTGCGCACGCTGCTGCCGCACCTGCGCCTGTTGCTGACGCACGGCACCGCGACCGGCCGCGCCGAAGGCGCGAAGCTGCTGCGCCCCGGTGACATGCAGGTCTGGCAGCCGTGGGACACGCCGGGCGCCGTGGGCCGGTTCCTGGACACCTTCCGCCCCTCCATCGGGGTGCTGATGGAAACCGAAATCTGGCCCAACCTGGTGGCGGGTTGCCGCCAGCGCGGCATTCCGCTGGTGCTGGCGAACGGGCGGCTGAACGACAAGTCGCTTGCGGGGGCCCTCCGCTGGTCCTGGCTGGCGCGCCCGGCCTATGCAGGGCTGGCCGCAGTCTGGGCGCAGACCGAGGCGGATGCCGACCGCCTGCGCGCGGCCGGCGCCCGGGTGGACGGGGTGTTCGGCAACCTGAAGTTCGACACCGTGCCCGATGCGGCGCAGCTCGCGCAAGGCCGGGCCTGGCGCGACGCGGCCGGCCGCCCGGTGCTGCTGCTGGCCAGCAGCCGCGAAGGCGAAGAGGCCCTGTGGCTCGACGCCTTGATGGCAAATCGCTCGAAAGCGCTTGATACGCCATCGCTCGATGCTATTGAAAGCATAGCAAACCACCACGACGCCGTGCAGTGGCTGGTGGTGCCGCGCCATCCGCAGCGGTTTGCCGACGTGCGCCAGCTGATCGAAGGCGCCGGGCTGACGGTGTCCTGCCGCAGCGACTGGGCGGCGTCGCCCGGCGCGGCGGACGTGTGGCTGGGCGATTCGCTCGGCGAGATGGCGCTCTACTACGGCCTGTCCCATGCCGCGCTGCTGGGCGGCAGCTTCGAGCCCCTGGGCGGGCAGAACCTGATCGAGGCGGCGGCCTGCGGCTGCCCCGTGGTCACCGGCCCGCACACCTTCAACTTCGCCGAAGCGGCACGCCTGGCCTGCGAGGCGGGTGCGGCGCTGCGGGTGGCGGACATGGCGGAAGGCATCGCCACCGCGACCCGCCTGGTGCACGACCCGGACCGCCTGCAGGCCACGCAGGACGAGGCGCTGGCCTTCACCCGCGCCCACCGGGGGGCCGCATTGTCGAGCGCCATGGCGGTGGTGCAGATGCTTCGCCTGCCGGCCCAGGTCGGCGACTGAGCCGTCCCCGGGGAGCGGCGCGGCCTGCGCCACCCCGGCCCCCCCGTTACCGCAAAATGCGGGCTGGAGTCACCGACCTGTCGCCCGACCTGTCGCCCGGCCCGTCGCCCGGCCGGCGCAGGCTCCACCGGCCACCCCGGCCCCACCGTCCATGATCGAAAAACACTACCTCACCCCGCTCTTCGCCCCCACTTCCATCGCCGTGCTGGCCGGGCGGGCGGACGCTCCCGACACGCTGACGCCGTGCGGCCGCGCGGTGCACCAGGCCCTGCGGGCACAGCGCTTTGCCGGCACGCTGCAGTTTCTCGACATCCACACCAGCGGCACCCTGGCCGACCTGGCCCAGACCCGTGCCGACCTGGCGGTCATTGCGCTGCCGCCCGCCGATGCGGCCGCAGCGCTGGAAGTGGCCGGGCGCATCGGCTGCCGCGCGGCGCTGGTGCTCTCCAGCGGCCTGGACGCGGACCAGGCCGCCCGCATGAAGCAGATCGCCCGGCGCGAGGGCATGCATCTGCTCGGCCCCAATTCGCTGGGTCTGCAGCGGCCGCACCTGCAGCTCAACGCCAGCGCGGCAGGCCCGCTGGCGCGGGAGGGCTCGCTGGCGCTGGTCTGCCAGTCGGGCTCGCTCACCGCCTCCATCCTCGACTGGGCCTGCAAGAACGGCGTGGGTTTCTCCACCGTGGTGTCGCTCGGGCCGAACACCGACGTGGACATCGCCCAGGTGCTCGACTTCCTGGCCAACGATGCGCGCACGCAGAGCATCGTGGTGTACATGGAAGGCATCTCCAGCGCCCGCCGGTTCATGAGCGCGCTGCGCTCGGCCGCCAATGCCAAGCCGGTGGTGGTGCTGAAGGCCGGCCGCAAGCCCGCCGGCAACGAGGCGGCGCAAACCCACAGCGGCACCATCGTGGGCAGCGACGACGTGTTCGACGCGGCGCTGCGGCGGGCCGGCGCGGTGCGGGTGCGCTCCTTCGTTGAGCTGTTCTCGGCGGCCAAGTGCCTGGCCTCGCGCTACCGGCCGGTGGGCAAGCGCCTGGCCATCATCACCAACGGCGGCGGGCCGGGTGTGCTGGCAGCCGACTGGGTGAACGAGATCCACCTCGACCTGGCGCGGCTGGCGCCGGAAACCGTGGCGGCCCTGTCGCCGCAACTGCCGGGGCTCGCGTCGTTGACCGATCTGATCGACCTGTCCGAGGAGGCCGGTCCGTCGCACTACCGCGCGGCGCTGGAGGCCGCCACCCGCGACCGGCAGGTCGATGGCGTGCTGGCCATTTTCTCGCCCAAGGTGGGGGCGGATGCCGCCGCCGTGGCCGCCGTGCTGGCCGAGGCCAAGCCGCGCATCGGCAAGCCGCTGCTGGCCTGCTGGATGGGCGACGAGTCGGTCGTGCCGGCGCGCGAGGTGCTGCGCGAAGCCGAGATTCCCAACTTCCGCACGCCCGAGGCCGCCGTGGGCGCTTTCGGCAACATCGCGTCGTTCTATCAGAACCAGCAGCTGCTGCAGCAGACGCCGCCGCCGCTCACGGCGCTGGCCAAGCCCGACATCGAAGGGGCGCGGCTGGTCATCGAAAGCGTGCTGGCCGAACGCCGCAACGTGCTGACCGAGATGGAATCGAAGACGCTGCTGGCCGCCTTCCACATTCCGGTCACCAAGACCATCCTGGCGCGCAGCAGCCACGAGGCGATGATGATCGCCACGCAACTGGGCTTTCCGGTGGCGCTCAAGATCGATTCGCCCGACGTGACGCACAAGTCGGACGTGGGCGGGGTGGCGCTCAACATCCACAGCGGCACGGCGGCCCGCGACGCCTACGCCGACATGGTCCAGCGGGTGGCCCGCCTGCAGCCGGGCGCGCGGATCAACGGCGTGACGGTGCAGAACATGGCGCGCGCCCGGCGCGGGCGCGAGATCTGCATCGGCGTGGTGACCGACGAGCCCTTCGGCCCGGTCATCACCTTCGGCGCGGGCGGCACCATGGTCGAGCTGATCGATGACCGCGCCATGGAACTGCCGCCGCTGAACCAGTTCCTGGCACGCCGGCTGATCGACCGCTCGCGCGTGGCGGAAACGCTGGGCGAATGGCGCGGCGCCAGCGCGGTGCATCGCGAAGCGCTGGAGCAGGTGCTGCTGCGCGTCTCGGAGATGGTCTGCGCGCTGCCGCAGCTGCGCGAGATGGACATCAACCCGCTGATCGCGGACGAGGAGGGCGCCGTCGCGGTGGATGCGCGCATCGTGCTGGCCACGGCGGCCCAGTCGGCCAGCGCCCGGGCCGACAGCGGCGGGAGCAGCAGCTACCACCACCTGGCGATCCTGCCGTACCCGGCGCGCTACGAGCAGATCTGGCCGATGCGCGGCGGGGGCGAATTCCTGGTGCGGCCGATCCGCCCGGACGATGCGCAGATGCTGCAGAAGCTGGTGCGGGAGATGTCGCCCGAGAGCCGCTACTTCCGCTTCATTTCGCAGCTGGCCGAGCTGCCCGCCAGCATGCTGGCCCGCTTCACCCTCATCGACTACGACCGCGAGATGGCGCTGGTCGCCGTGGTGCGCGAACGCAGCGTGAACGCGGCTGGCGACGTCACCGAGACCGAGCGGGTGGTGGGCGTGTCGCGCTATGTGACCAACCCCGATCAGTCCAGCTGTGAATTCGCGCTGGTGGTGGCCGACGACTTCAACGGACGCGGGCTGGGCTCCCGGCTGATGCTGAGCATCATGGACGTGGCCCGCGACCGGGGCCTGGCGGAAATCAATGGGCTGGTGCTGGCCAACAACCCCAGCATGCTGAAATTGATGCGCCGCCTGGGCTTCGAGGTCAAGGCCTTCGAGGAAGACCGCGACTTCAAGCTGGTGGTGCACCAGCTGTGAGCGGACGCACGCCGGCCATCCGTCCGGCGTTTCAGGCCGCTTCGCGGGCCTGCTGCGATCCGCGAGCGTCCTGCAGCATGGCTGCGAGGCGCTCGTACGGCACCGGCTTCGAAAACAGGTAGCCCTGGCCGTAGTCACAGCCCATGCCCTTCAGCAGGTCACGCTGGTAGTCCGTCTCAATGCCCTCGGCCACGACCCGCAGACCGAGCGCATGCGCCATGGTGATGATGGCGCGGCACAGCGCCAGGTCGCTGGAGCTTTCGTTCAGATTGCGCACGAACGACTGGTCGATCTTCAGGTAGTCCATGTTGAACTTCTTGAGATAGCTGAGCGACGAATAGCCCGTGCCGAAGTCGTCCAGCGACAGCTGGATGCCCGCGGCCTGCACGCTGGCGAGAAGTTCCCGCAGGCCCCCCGTGGCGCTCGCGTCCAGCAGCATGCCTTCCGTGATCTCGATGGCGATGCTGCTGCCGGGGAGGTCCATCTCGCGCAGCACCCTCAGCCAGTTCTCGCAGAGCTGCCGGTTGCCGGTGAACTGCGCCGGCGACGTGTTGATGCTCATCTGGAACCCGGGATGATGCAACGCGCGCAGCTGCCGCAGGTTGGTTGCGGCCTGCTCGAACACCCAGTCGCCCAGGGCGTGGATGACCTCCGTCTTCTCGGCGATCGGAATGAACTCGGCCGGGCTGACCAGCCCGCGGGCCGGGTGTTCCCAGCGCACCAGCGCCTCGGCCTTGTGGATCAGGCCGGTCGCCAGCTGCACGATCGGCTGATACACCAGACGCAATTGGTGCTCGCCCACGGCGCTGCGCAGGTCGGCGGTCAGGCGCATGCGCTGCTGGGCCGACTCCTGCATCGACGGAGTGAACTCCTGGAAGCCATTGCGGCCGAGGGCTTTGGCGGCGTACATCGCCTGGTCAGCGTCACGCAACAGCGTCTCGGCGCTCGCGTCTCCCCGAGGGTAGGTGGTGATGCCGATGCTGCCGGACACGAAAGCGGTCTCGGTCCCCAGGACGAAAGGCTCGCTCATGCGCCGCAGGATGGCCTGTGCCAGCTCGGTCGGGGCCAGGGCGCCCGTCGTGATCGCGAACTCGTCGCCGCCGAGGCGCGCCACGCTGTCGCCCGCCGCCACGCAATCGCGCAGCCGCTGCGCCGCTTCCTGCAGCAGGGAATCGCCCACGCTGTGGCCCAGCGCGTCGTTCACTTCCTTGAAATAGTCCAGGTCGAGATACAGCAGCGCCATGGAGCGGCCGTCCTGCGCCGCCTGCACGAGGTCGCGCTCCAGCCGCTCGCGGAAGATGCGGCGGTTGAGCAGTCCGGTCAGCGGGTCGCAGTGCGCCTGCTGCCAGAGGATCTGCTCATATTCCTTCTTGCTGGCCAGGTTGCTGAACAGCGCAACCCGGCGATGGGGCCGTTGCTCGCGGTCGAACACCGTGCTGATGCTCAGCCACTCGGCATAGACGCCGCCATTCTTGCGGCGGCTCCAGATGTCTCCCTGCCATTCGCCGGTCGCTCGGACCTGCCGCCACAGCGTCTCGAACCTGGGCTGCTCGTCCTGTCCCTCCACGCGCAGCAGCGTGTCGATGGTCTGGCCGACGATCTCCTCGGCGCCGTAGCCGGTCAGCTCGCTGAACGCGCGGTTGACCGACAGGATCACGTTGTCCGCGTCCATCACCAGCAGCCCTTCATGGCTGTGCTCGTAGACCAGCACCGCCAGCTGCATCGCTTCCTCCGCCAGTTTGCGCTGGGTGATGTCTTCGAAGGTGCCGATCATGCGCTGCGGCCGGACCTCGCGCGCATGCTGCACCACAACGCCCCGGCTGTGCACCCAGCGCCAGCTTCCGTCCCGGTGCCGCATGCGGAATTCGACCGAGTATTCCTGCCGCACGCCCGCCAGACAGCTGCGCAGGGCCGCCGAGGTGGCTGCCACGTCCTCCGGGTGGGTGACTTCCCGCCAGGCTTGCGGATCGCCGCTGACCTCATGGGGGGCGTAGCCCAGCATCTTGCGCCAGTCTTCAGAGAAGTACACCGTGCCCGAGGCGATGTCCCAGTCCCAGACGCCGTCACTGGCCCCCTTGAGCGCATGTTTCCAGCGGAATTCGCTCCGCTCCAGCGACTCGCGAGTCCGCGCGCGCTGGCGCAGGCTGGCGACCAGCATGTAGCCCACCAGCAGCAGCAACGCGGAAATCACGCTGCCTGCGATCAGATAGGTCAGCCTGAGACGTTCGTAGGGCTCCATGAGCACGGCTGCCGAACGCCCCATCAGCATCACCAGGCCATACTCGCGCAGCCTTTGCGCCGCGAACAGGCGCTTCACGCCGTCGATGTCGGAGACGGCCGGGAACGGCGCGATTTCGTCGCGCCCCTGTTCCATCCGCGCGAGCCGCTCAGGGAACTGTTGGATGGAGGCATCCATGCCCTGCGGCGGCGGCGGTGCCCGGGTCAGCAGCTCGCCCGAGTTCCGCAGCATGGATACCGCGCTGCCTTCGCCCAGATCCACCGCGCGGGAGAACCGGGTGAAGTAGTCCGCCGGTATCGAGATGACGATCACCCCGGCGAACTGGCCCTGCGCATCGGTCAGCCGCCGCGTCAGTTGAATGGTCCAGCGCTTGGTGATGCGGCCGAACACCGGCTTGCTGACGAAGAGGGTATCGGTGGCGTCGGCGCGGCGGTGCATCCTGAAATGCTCGCGGTCGCTGAGGTCGATCGGCGCGGCATAAGGGTCGGCGCTGGAAAAAGCCAGCCTTCCCTGTGCGTTGATGATGGCAACCTGGAAGATGACGTCGCGCTCCAGGTGCTTTTGCTGCAGCAGCACCCGTCCGGCGAAGTGCGTGAAGCCCTCGTCCTGCCAGCGGTCCCGCAAACCCAGGATGGTGAGATCGACCGCATGGATCGACGAGCGCACTTCTTCCGCATAGAGCCGCAGGAGGCTGGAGGTGTCGCGCGAATTTTCCAGCTCCAGCCGGGCCTTGCTGGCCTGGAGATCCCAGGCGATGACACCCCACAAGAGGGACAGAAGGACGAGCAGCGCCAGACCCACCTGGCAGGCCGGCGACCGGCTCATGCGCTGGCCAGCGGCGAGCCAGCTCGGCGCCTTGCGCTCGTGGCCAGGCTTCGGCGCCGGACTTGTCTTGTTGTTCATCGTCATCTGCGCCAGTCCGCAAGGTCTTCGTCGTGAGTCACTGAGGGCCGCAGGCAAACGATGACCTGTAGCGGTGGAGCGCCCCGCTCAGGAAGGCTGGGAGCCGGCCGAATCGTGCGCCAGCACGAGGCCTCCGGCAGGCACAGTCCCCCGCCCGCCGACACGGCTACATTGTCTTACAAGTCGGCCGATGCTGCAGAAGGACGTCACTGCCGCCCTGCAAGGCAGGACTATCGGCAGCGACGCTCTGACGCTGTGACGCTGTGACTCTGTGACGCTGCACCGGGTGCCCCGGGCGCCCCGTTCCCCATTCCTCCACTGCACCCTCGGTTGCGCCGGAAAGCGGAAGATCCGCCAAAGGCCTACTGGACGGTGAGCCGGCTCAATGCGGCAAGGTCATCGTCCGACAACGTGCCTGCGGCCTGCCGCAAACGCAGGCTGCCCATCAGCACGTTGTAGCGCGCCTGCGCCAGGTCGCGCCGTGTCTGGAACAGCTGGCTCTGCGCGTTCAGCACGTCGATGTTAATGCGCACACCCACCAGATATCCGAGCTGGTTGGCTTCCAGTGCGCTCTGGCTGGAGGCTTCGGCGGCCTGCAGCGCGGCCACCTGGCCCTGGCCGGACTGCACGCCGTAGAAAGCTGCGCGCGCGCTCTGCGCCACCGTGCGCCGCGCGTTGTCCAGGTCGGCGGCGGCCTTGTCCTCCAGCGACAGGGTTTCCTTGATCCGGTTCTGTACCGCGAAGCCGGCGAAGAGCGGAAGGTTCAGGGCGACGCCCACGGTGGCGTTGGTGCTGCGCTGATTCAGGTGCGGTGCGGTGACGGTGCCGCGCGGGTTGCGGGCCACGGCATAGCCGGCCTGCAGGTCGATGGTGGGCAGGTGGCCGGTCTCGGCCTTGCGGGTTTCCAGCCGCGCCACGTCCAGGGCGATGGTGGCCTGCCGGACCTGCGGCTGCCCGGTCTCGGCCGCGCGCACCCATTCGTTGACGTCGTTCGGAACCAGCGCAGGCAGTTGCACCGGCTGCGCCAGGGGCAGGGGAGCGGTGCCGGACCGGCCCACCAGCTGATCGAGCGCCAGCCGCTTGACGAGCAGGTCGTTCTGCGCCGCGATCTCCTGCGCGGTCACCAGGTCGAACCGGGCCTGCGCCTCGCGCGAATCGGTGATCGTGGCAGTGCCGATCTCGAAATTGCGCTGCGCAAACGCCCGTTGCTCCGTCACGGCGGCCTTCTGCGCCTGCACGAAGGCGAGGGTGTCCTGCGCCGCCAGCACATCGAAGTACGCCTGGCTCACCCGCACCAGCAGATCCTGGCTGGCGGCGTCGAGCTGCGCGCGGGCGATGTCCACGCCGCGCTGCCCCTGCTCGAACACGATGCGGTTGGCCGGACGGTAAAGCGGTTGCGACGCGCTCACGCCGACCTGCTGGGTGGGCGCATTCAATTCGATGGCCGGGCGGCTCACCTCCGTGCGCGCGGCGCTGACACCGGCGGCCAGCCCGGCGCTGGGCAACAGGCCGGCGCGGGCCTGTTCGGCACGGCTGCCGGCGGCATCCAGCTGCGCACGGGCGGCCAGCCAAGGCGCGTCGTAGCTGCGCGCCATGGAGGCCAGCTCGACCAGGCTCTGCGCATGCGCAGCAGGGCCCGCCGTCCAACAGGCGCCCACGGCCAGGGCAACGGGGACGATCCGCAACAACGACTTCATGACTACAGCCTTCCTCTTTCAGCAAAACCCGGCAGGGCGTCCCGCAACGGCAACGGCAATGGCCGCTGCGTCTGATCGCCCGGCAGGCCGGCTCGGCCGGCAGGGCGGGGCGTCTCAGTAGCGCGGCACGCCCGCGTCGCGCTCTTGCGACCAGGCATCGATGCCGCCACTGATGTTGGCCACCCGTTCGAAACCCTGGTGTTCGAGAAACGCCGCCACCCGCAGGCTGCGCATGCCGTGATGGCAGAGGCAGGCCACGGGCCGGCTGGCGTCCAGCTCCGCCAGACGTTCGGGCAGGGAGCCCATCGGAATCGCGACCAGCTCGAAGCCGTCCGCAGCCACGCTCGCGGTCTGCAGTTCCCAGGGCTCGCGCACATCCAGCACCAGCGGGCGGCCGCTATCGGGGGCGGCGGCAAACCAGTCGGTCAACTGGGCGGGGCGGACGTGGTCGATCATGGGAGGTCAGGAGAAAGGAAGGAAAACCGGGCGCATCGGCAAGCGCGGCGCGGCCCGGGCAGGGAGGGGTCAGAACGTGAACGCCGAAGGCTCGGGGAAATTCAGCAGGCGCGGGGCGATCGTGTCCCAGGGCGTGGTGGTGTCGAAGCGGTCGCCGACCCGGCGCACGAGGGTGGTGCGCATCATGGGCGCCTTGCCGACGATGGCGCCGAGGCGGCCGCCCTCGGCCAGCAGCGCCAGCAGGTTCGCGGGCACTTCGGCCACCGATCCGCTGAGCACGATCACATCGAACGGGCCATCGGGCAGCGGGCCTTTGGCACCGTCGGCCTGGCGCACTTCCACATTGGTCACGCCCGCGCTGCGCAGGTTTTCCTGGGCGAATTCGACCAGGGCGGGTGCGATCTCCAGCGTCACCACGTGCTGGGCGCGAGCGGCCAGCAGCGCGGCCATGTAGCCCGAACCCGTGCCGATCTCCAGCACGCGGTCGGTCGGCTTGACCTGCAGGTCCTGCAGCATGCGCGCCTCCAGGCGCGGCGCCAGCATGAACTGGCCGAGACGGCGGGCTTCGTCGTGCGAGCTGTTCAGGGGAATCTCGGTGTCCATGAACGCCATGCCGTAGTGGGCGGCCGGCACGAAGTCCTCCCGGCGCACCACAGCCAGCAGGTCCAGCACGTCCACGTCCAGCACGTTCCAGGGGCGGATCTGCTGCTCGATCATGTTGTAGCGCGCCTGAGCGATCGGGTCGCTGGTGTTGGCGGACGTGTTCAGGGGCATGTTCATGGGGATTACTCCGAAGCTCGTGGATCAGGACAAACCCACGATTCTAGGCGGGGAGGGGGCTTCATCCGCGCGCACACACAGGCCGCGCAGCAGCGTGTCGGCTTGCGTATCGATATAGCGCTCGGGCGACAGGTCGGGCGCGTCGGGTATGCAGGCACCCAGCGAATGCTTCCACATGGTCAGGAACACCAGCGGCGCGAGCACCAGATACACCGCATAGTCGAGATCGATCGCGCGGAATTCGCCGCGCTCCACGCCCCGCTGAAGGATGCGCCGGATCAGCCGGTTGCCGGGCTCCACCACTTCCTGACGGTAGAAAAGGGCGATTTCGGGGAAGTTCTGCGCCTCGCTGAGCATCAGCTTGGTGATGCCCGACGCCTTGGTCGACCCGATGCGGGCCCACCAATCGTGCAGACAGCCGCGAACGAGGTCGCTGGTGGTGCCGGCGAAGCTGTTGACCTCGATGTCCCATTCCGCAAAGCGCCCGGCGATGTTCTCGCGCACCACGGCCTTGAAGAGATCTTCCTTGCTGGGGAAATAGAGGAACAGCGTGCCCTTGGACACCCCCGCCCGGGCGGCCACCTCGTCCACCTTGGTGGCGGCAAACCCTTTCTCGACGAACAGGTCGAGGGCCGCATCGAGCAGCTCGCCCGGACGCGCCTCCTTGCGGCGGCCGCGGCGCGGCGCATCGTCGGAACCGGGAGAGGAGGAAGGGGCGGCGAGGCTCATGTGTTACTGACTGACTGGTTAGTAATGTAGCAAGGCCCTACCGCACCGTCAATGCGGGGGCGATTCCATCATGGTGGCAACCCATCCGAGAACCGGCGTTGCTGGTGGTTGGGTGCCGAGACGGCTGGCTTGCCACCACGCACGCCAAGGCGGCGCCGGTAGCCCGTGTGCAAGCGCAGCCCTCCGCACTTGAGCCATCGGGGCACGCCCGGACTGCTGGGCAAAGTACGCCGCGGCTTTCCTTGAAAAGTCGCGCTCGTCGGTCACGCGTATCAGCTCGGCCTTCATGCGACGTAACTCGTCGGTTGGTGGCGGCTCGGCTTGGCGCTCGCCTGGTGGCTTCGGCGCTTTGATCCACTCGTACAGGCTGTGCTGGCTCACGCCAAGCCTGGCTGACACGTTCGCCACCTTGTGCCCGCGCTCCTTGATCTGCTTGACCGCTTCGGTCTTGGATTCTCTGGGGTATCTCTGCTGACTTATGGCATCCGCCATTGGGGCTTGGGTTCAAAGGCTCAGAAGTGTCTAGAAAACCCGGGAGGATCCAACACCATCACCGTACCTCTTTTCAAATTTATCAAGATGCATATGTCTGTTACAAAATACATCTTCAGAAATTTCGGATAGTGCCGAAAAAAACCAAAAACCCAAGAGTCCCATGCACAAACGCACATGGATTTTTGAATTGGAGATATTTGATTGCACTTGATGGGGAGGAGTTGATCATGAGAATCGAGACCATTCAAATTAACCGCGCGATGTCAGGCGATTTTAAGCCAACAATCCGTCTCAAAATCAATAGTCCGCCAGGCTTGGATGCCCAGAACACAGGCACTAAAGTCACGATTTCAAAAGACGCCTACCAGGCTGCTGATCTAGATAGCTCCCAGTCGGTCAATACAAATCGGCCACTGGCTGGCGTAAGTTTGAAAGATTTGCTCGCCAGATATGACTTCAAAAATGTCACTCCAGAAGATTTTGCTGAGCTCGCCGCAGAACTCCTTGCACGCAAGCAAATTTCAGGCGAAGTCGCAGGCAACTTCATGGGTACGCACATAGACTTGGTAAAGGCAGTGCCTAGGGACAAACCCATCAACATGATTGCGCACATGGAACTGATGGCTGAAACTGCAAAGACCCCATCGCCTGTAAGCCTCAAATCAAGAGACGAAGAATTGACCGCCTTGAAGAATATGGTCTCTGTAGCTAGCGGACTACGGGATAGCGTTAAGTAAATCTGACTTTGATTCTAAAGATCAGTAAAAAAGGGCGCTCTGCGCCCCTTTTCAACTCATCGTTTAGAACACTGGGTACTTCTACCGCAAATCAAGAGATTCAGTATTTCCACTGATGTTTTCGACAACGTACCTGTAGTCACCGGGTGGAAGAGGGCCACTTGAGGTCACATTTTGCCAAGTTGTCGAAGAACACCTCGGCAAGGCTTTTCCAGCCGAGTGCCTTGTGAGGACTGATGTTGAGCTCCCAAGCGATCGTGTCGAGCTCGCGTTGGGAGTAAACGCTCAGGTAGGTCAAGTAATCTTTAGTCTGAAACGGTTCCTGCTAAAACGCACTCTGTACTAGGAATTGCCCTTGCGACGAACTTGTTGGAGGCCACGTGGTAGGCTGCTCATCATTATTCGAGGTGCGCAGTAATTACGCAAGCCGTTGTTTTATAAGGAAATTTATGAATGAGACGATAGTTTTGGGTGGCGGATGTTTCTGGTGCACAGAGGCGGTATTCGACCGCGTGCGCGGCATCACCGACGTGGAAAGCGGCTACGCCAACGGGCAGGTGCCTTCGCCGACGTATGAGCAGATCTGCACCGGCCGCACCGGCCACGCCGAAGTGGTCAAACTGACCTTCGACCCGGCCGTGATCACCGTGCGGCAGATTCTCGAAATCTTTTTCGCGACGCACGACCCGACGACCCTGAACCGTCAGGGCAATGACGTCGGCACGCAGTACCGCAGCGGCATCTACACCACCGACCCCGAGCATCGCCGCGTGGCCGAGGAGATGGTGGCCCAGCTGAACGAGAGCCGTGCCTTCGGCGCGCCAGTGGTCACCGAAGTGCAGCCGCTGGAAAGCTACTGGCCGGCGGAGGACTACCACCAGGACTATTTCCTCAACCACCCAGGGCAGGGCTACTGCGCCTTCGTGGTGGGTCCGAAGGTGGAGAAATTCCGCAAGACCTTCACCCAGCACCTGAAGGCCGAGGCGGCCTGACGCCCGAGGCCTGACGGGCGGGGGGGATGCAGGAGGCAGAAGGCAGCGCGCACCCGGACGGCCTTGCGGGCTGCCGCATAATGCAACCCGTTTGCGTTATGAGTAAGCCCATGCCCCGAGCTGCCGCGCCGTCCGACACCGTTCCCGCCTTGCCCGCGGGCCTGCGTTCCACGCGGGCCACGCGCGCCGTGCTGCAGCTGGTGGCGCAACGGGCGGGCGAGGCACTGTCCGAAACCCAGGTGGAGGCAGCGCTGACCCAGGCGGGTGTCGCGGTGAACCGCGTCACCGTGTACCGGTTGCTCGACCGGCTTGCGGCGGCGGGCGTGTTGCGCCGGCAGGTGGACGCACAGCGCATCGCGCGGTATGCACTCGTGCAGGGCACCCCGTCCGACAGCACCGCGTCCCGCTTCGAATGCGATGACTGCCATCGGCACTTTCCCCTGTCGGAAGGCGCGGAAAGCCTGCAGGCCGCCACGCGCCTGATGCTGCAGGCGCTGGCATTGGCCGGCCATGAAGGCACGGCGGTGGACATCGCCGTGCATGGGCGCTGCGCGGGCTGCGCCCGGCCCGGGGCGGGGGCCGGCGCATGATCGTCACCCGTTCGCTGGCCTTCGCCCATGCTGAGGGCGCTGCGCTGACGTTTCCTGACGTGCAGGTGTCGCAGGCCGGCCGGCTCCTGTTGCAGGGCCCATCGGGCTCGGGCAAATCGACCTGGCTCGCCCTGGTTGGCGGGCTGCGCAGGCCCACCGCCGGATCGATCGAAGTGGCAGGCACGCCGCTGCAGGATCTGGCCGGTGCGCGCCTGGATGGCTGGCGCGCCCGCACCCTGGGGTTTCTGCCGCAGCGGCTGCACTTGAGCGCGGCGCTGACGGTGGTGGGCAACCTGGCGCTGCCGTATCTCGCTGCCGGGCTGGCGCGCGACGACCAGGCGATCCGCCACGTGCTGGAGCGGTTGGGCCTCAGCGGTCTGGCGCAGCGGCGACCGCACGAATTGTCGGGCGGGCAAGCCCAGCGCGTGGCCCTGGCGCGTGCCGTATTGCTGTCGCCCCGCGTGCTGCTGGCCGACGAGCCCACGGCCAGCCTGGACGACGCGGCCTGTGCCGCCGCCCTTTCCCTGCTGCACGCCACGGCGGAGGGCTGCGGCGCCACCTTGGTGGTGGCGACCCACGATGCACGGGCGGCCCGCTGGCTGATGGCGCTCGGCGGCGCCCAGACCCTTCGCCTGCCGGGTGCCACCCCAGCGACCCAGCCCCTGCGGAATGCAAGCCAGAATGGGCTGCAGCGCCCGGATGACGGGGGTGACATGCTATGAAAGAAATAGCATCGATCGCCGCCTTGTCCTGGCGCTACCTCTGGTTCCGCCCGCTGCAGGCGGGGCTGAACCTGCTGCTGCTGACAATGGGCCTGGCGATGATCACGCTGGTGTTGCTGGTGGGCACGCAGATCGACCGCGGGTTCGAGCGCGACGTGCAGGGCATCGACATGGTGGTGGGCGCCAAGGGCAGTCCGCTGCAACTCATCCTGGCGGGTGTGTTCCACATCGACGTGCCTCCCGGCAACATCGCGCTGGCGGACTTCCGGGCCCTGCAGCGCAACCCGATGGTGGCGCAGGCCATTCCGCTCAGCCTGGGCGACAGTTTCGCGGGCTTTCGCATCGTCGGCACCACGCCGGACTATCCGGCGCACTACCGCGCCACCCTCGCGCAGGGCGCGCTGTGGCGGGCGCCGCTGCAGGCGGTGCTCGGTGCCGACGTGGCCCGTGCCATGTCGTCGGGGGCGGGCGGCGAGGGCGGGGGCCCGCACGGTGGGGCCGGAGAGGGCGCCTCGCTCATCGGGCGCAGCTTCGTCGGCAGCCACGGCCTGGGCGCTGGCGGCCACGCGCATGGCGACCATCCCTACCAGGTGTCCGGTGTGCTGGCAGCCTGCGGCTGCGTGCTCGACCGGCTGGTGCTGACCTCGACCGAATCCGTCTGGCAGGTACACGAGTCCGCCCAGGCCGACGACCCCGAAGACCTGGCCGTGCTGCGGGACGAGCGGGAGATCACGCTTGCCCTGGTGCGCTGGCGCAGCCCGCTTGCCGCCGTGACGCTGCCGCGTGCCATCAACGCCGGAACCCCGATGCAGGCCGCCGTGCCTGCGGTCGAAATCACCCGGCTGGTGCGACTGCTGGGCGTGGGCGCCGACCTGCTGCGCGCCCTGGGCGGCGTGTTGCTCGGCGTGGCCGCGCTCAGCGTGTTCATCGCCCTCTGGAACGCGGTGCGGGAACGGCAGGCCGACCTGGCTTTGCTGCGCCTGCTGGGCGCGCCGCGCGCGCGGGTGGCGGCCCTGGTGCTGACCGAAGCGCTGTGGCTGGCGCTGCTGGCAGCAGCGTTGGGGCTCGGCCTGGGCCATGCACTCGCGGGCGTTGCCGGCCACTGGCTGCGGGCCGAGGGCTCCATGCCGCTGACCGGCGCGATCTGGCTGCCCGAGGAATGGGCCGTGCCCGGCCTGGCCGTGGCGGTGGCGGCGTTGGCCGCCCTGCTGCCGGTGGTGCGCGCCTACCGTACCGACGTGGCCGACCTGCTGGCGCAGCCGGCGTGATGCACGGGCCGATCCGACCGCCATCTGCCTTCCTCCGTTTTCTCAACCCTGTCTGAAGGACTTTTTTCCATGAAACGCCTCCTCTCCACGCTCGCTTTCGCTCCGCTGATGGCCCTGGCCGCGCTGGCGCATGCCCAGGGCCATTCCGACAAGGAAACCCAGGCCGACATCGAGCGGCACCGTGCCATGGCCGCCGCGCACGAAGCCGCTGCCAAGTGCCTGGAATCGGGCAAGGGCCACGACCAGTGCATGAAGGAACTGCAGGCCGCCTGCAAGACGCTCGCGATCGGCAAGTACTGCGGCATGAAGCATGTGCACTGAATGACAATGGGCGCCGGCCCCGCAGGGCCGGCACTGGCGCGGAAGCCGGCCGGCACCGCGCTGCTTTTCTCCGTCTCACCCAGGCCGACCCGCCATGCTGTCACTGCATCACCGCCTTCCCGCCCCGGTTTGCGCCCTGGCTTGCGCCGTGGGAGCCATCGTCTCCAGCGCCGGCGCCCTGGCCGCCACGCCGAGCGCGGCGCAACCAGTTCCGGCGCCGAATTCGGCGCCCGCCGCCCCCGCCGACGGCGGCAGCGGGCTCTCGTCGCCGATGGGGGCCGGCGGCCTGCCGGCAGGGCAGGGCGCTGGCTATCACAGCCCGCAAAGCCCCATCAAGCCGCTGCAGCCCCGCAGCGATGTCGTGCCCTGGTCCAGCCTGTCGAACCTGACCAAGAAAACCCTGCACGACCGGATCGAGCCCGTCTTCACCAGCGAGCAGAAAGCCATGCACATGACCATCCGCCGGGTGCAGGGCTTCATGGTGCCCATGGACACCAAGCCGGGGCAGAAGCACTTCCTGCTCACCTCCGTGCCTCTGACCTGTGCGTTCTGCATCCCTGGCGGGCCAGAAAGCATGATCGAGGTGAAGGCGCGCACGCCGGTCCGCTATTCGCTGGAGCCCGTCGTGGTGGAAGGCCGCTTCCAGACGCTGCAGGACGACCAGTACGGCCTGTTCTACCGGCTGGTGGAAGCCCGCCAGGTGGAGTGATGGCTGCTGCGGGTGGGGCCCGGCCCTGACCCGGCCCCGACCCAGGCTTGACCCACCCAACCTGCGCCATCCCTCGTCCCCCTTCTTCATTCGATCGAACCCTCCGGCATGACCGCCGCCGCCCTCAGCACCCCACGCCCCATGCGCGCCCGCCTCGCGCTGTGGTGGCTGGCCGCCTGCCTGGTGCTGGGGCCGGCGCTGGGGCGCATGCACCAGGTGCTGCATGGGCCGCTCGCGATGCGTGCCGCTGCGGCCCTGCAGCACGTGCCCGGCCAGGAGGCCCAGTCCGGCCACGGCCACAGCGGCATGCAGGCGCTGTTCCACGGGCACGCCAGCGCCGACTGCGAACTGCTGGACCAGTTGCTGTTCGGCGGCGCCTTGCTGCCCCCGGCGCTGCTCGTCGCCGCCCTGGCTGCCGCCCCGCTGGCCGCGATTGCGCCCCCCAGCGGGATCGACGCGCGGCGGCAGCGGAGCTTCCTGGCGCGCGCCCCGCCGCCCTTGGCAAGCGCCTGACGCCGCGCGGCGCCCGCACCCCGGCATGGGGTGCCGGGGGCTTGCGCGCTGCGGCCCGGTCCGCTTGCCCCCCGCTCGTTTCCCTCTTCGACGTCCGCCTTCCCGGTGCTGCCGACCCTCGGCAGGACCGGCAGCGACTGCCTGCCTGCGGCGTCGCGTGAGAGATCACGCCCATCCCGGCGGCGCAGCCGTTTGCGCGCGGCGCGTCGCCGCACCCTGTTTCACTCCGTTTTCGGCCTTTCCATGACTTCCCATCCTTCCATTTCCTTCCGCGCGCCGCACCGCGCTACCTTGCAGCCCCTGGCCTGCGCCGTGTGGGCGCTGCTGGCGCTGCAGGCCACCGGCGCGGGCGCTCAAACCGTTCCGCCGGCAGACGCTGCGCCCGCCCTGCGGCTGCCCGAAGTGACCGTCACCGGCAACCCCCTGGGCGCCGAGGCGGTGGTGGCCCCCGCGGCCCAGCTGTCGGGCGATGCGCTCACGCTGCGCACCCAGTCCACCCTGGGGCAGACGCTCGACGGACTGCCGGGCGTGAGCAGCACCTATTTCGGGCCCAACGCCAGCCGCCCAATCATTCGCGGCCTGGACGGCGACCGCATCCGCGTGCTGCAGAACAGCGGCGCGACGCTCGACGCCTCGGCGCTCAGCTTCGACCACGCGGTGCCGGCCGAAGCGCTCACCACCGAGCGCATCGAGGTGCTGCGCGGCCCCGCCGCACTGCTCTACGGGGGCAGTGCCGTGGGCGGCGTGGTCAACGTCATCGACAACCGCATCCCCCGCGAGCCCCTGCAAGGCGTGGACGGCAAGGTGGAGGCGTCGGCCGCCACCGGCAACCGCGAACGCGCCGGCGCCGCCATGATCGAGGGCGGCAACGAGCGCTTCGCATTGCACGCAGACGTGTTCGACCGCGACACCGCCGACGTGCGCGTGCCTGCCGACCTGGCATGCGAGAAGCCCGGCTCGCCCGGCCTCGCGCGTCGCATCTGCAATTCCGCCAGCCACTCGCGCGGCGGCGCGGTCGGCGGCACCGCCTTCTTCGACCAGGGCTACCTGGGCCTGTCCGCCAGCACCTATCGCAGCGACTACGGCACTGTCGCCGAAGACGACGTGACCATCGGCATGCGGTCGAACCGCTACGCGCTGGACGGCCTCTGGCGGATCGGCGCCGGGCCGCTGCAGAGCGTGCGCCTGCAGGCCAGCCACACCGACTACCAACACACCGAGTACGAAGGCGGCGAGCCGGGCACCACCTTCCGCAACGCCGGCAACGACCTGCGGCTGGAGGCGCGGCATGCGCCGCTGGGCCCCGTGCAGGGGGTGATCGGCGTGCAGGCCGAAGCCAGCCGCTTTTCCGCCATCGGCGAAGAGGCGTTCGCGCCCCGCAGCCGCAGCCGCAGCACGGCGCTCTTCCTGCATGAAGAGCTGGGCACGGACTGGGGCAAGCTCACGTTCGGGGCGCGCACAGAACGCGCCAGCGTCGAATCGTTCGGCAGCCCGGACGTGGAGCGTTTCGAGATCGGCAAGCGCGACTTCCACCCGCACAGCGCCGCCCTGGGCGCGCTGGTGAACCTGACGCCTGCCTGGCAGCTCACCTCCAACCTCTCGTACACCCAGCGCGCGCCCAAGGACTACGAGCTGTTCGCCAACGGCCCGCACATCGCCACGGCCGCGTGGGAGACGGGCGACAGCCGCCTGGGCCTGGAGAAATCCACCAGCGTGGATGTGGGCGCCGCCTGGAAGAGCGGGCCGCACCGCTTTGCCGTGACGGCCTTCCACAGCAGCTTTGCCAACTACATCGGCCTCACGCCAACGGGGGCGCTGCTGTCGGAAGAGGGTGAGCCGGTGCCTGCCGGCACCGAGGGCGCGCTGCCCGAATACCGCTACCAGGGCGTGCGCGCACGCTTCTATGGGATCGAGGCCAGCGGCAACCTGCGGCTGCTGGGCGAATCGGGCCTGAGCCAGGCGGGGGCGTCGGCGGCCGGCGGCTCCACGCTCGACCTCCAGTGGCGGGGCGACCTGGTGCGCGCCACCAACCGCGACACCGGCGAGCCGCTGCCGCGCATCGCACCCTACCGGCTGGGCAGCAAGCTGGCCTGGGCGCAGGGCCCCTGGCGAGCGGGCCTGGGCTTCGACTACGTGGCGGCGCAGAACCGCGTGCCTTCGGACGGCTCGCGGGCGACCGGTGCCTACACGCTCTGGAACGCCTCGCTGGGCTACCGCACGCAGTGGCAGTTCGGCGCCAGCCGCAGCAACGTGCTCTGGTATGCGCGGCTGGACAACCTCACCGACAAGCTGGCCTACAGCGCCACATCGATCCTGACCACGACCGCGTTCCCGAAGGCGCCGCTGCCGGGTCGCAGCCTGAAGGTGGGGGTCAAGGTGGACTTCTGACCTTCTGACTTTTTGACCCCCGGCTGCGAGCGCGCCGGCCCCTGGCGCGGGCCGACGGGGCTCAGGCCGTGTGGTGGTGCGCCACCAGCGTGTCGATCAGCGCAGCGGCGTAGCTGGGCAGCCGCTCGCGGTCGCGCACCACGACGTAGCGTTCACGAACGCTCCACGCGTCCGTCAGCTCCACCAGCGCCAGCCGGGAGGCGGCCTGGTGCCGCCTGGCAGCGCTCTCCGGCACCACGCCCACGCCGACGCCCGCGCCGATCATGCGGCACATGGCGTCGAAGCTGGAGAGCTGGATGCGCAGTTTGAGGGGCTTGCCGAGCCGCTCCGTCACCTGCGACAGAAAGGTCTGCAGGGTGCTGCCGGCCTGCAGGCCCACATGGTCTTCGGGCAGCGTGTCGGCGAACGCGATGCGGGGCAGGGCGGCCAGGCGGTGGCCGGCGGCGGTGGCCAGCACCAGCCGGTCGGTGCTGAAGTGGATGGCCTGCAGGCCCAGCGTATCCACCGTGCCCGCCACGATGCCCATGTCGGCACGGCCATCCAGCACGCCGCGCGGAATGTCGGCGTTCGGCTTCTCCTGCAGGTCCACGTTCACGCGGGGATGGTCGGCCAGGAACGCCGGCAGGATCTCCGGCAGGAAGTCGGTCACCGCCGTGGTGTTGGCGAAGACGCGCACATGCCCGCGCAGGCCGCCGCCGTACTCCTGCAGGTCGGCCCGCAGCTCCTCCACCTGCCGCAGCACGCCGCGCGCATGGTGCAAAAAAGCCTCGCCCGGCGGGGCCAGGCGCACGCCCCGCGCTTCGCGGTAGAGCAGGGGCAGCCCGGCCTGCGCTTCCAGCGCCTTGATGCGGGCGCTGGCCGCCGCCAGCGACAGGTGCTGGCGCGCGGCAGCGCGGGTCAGGCTGCCTTCGTCGGCGGCGTGGACGAAGAGGCGCAGGTCGGTCAGATCGAAGTGCATGGGCAGCGCGCAGCGGGCGGACTCTTCGGCAAAGCCGAAGGGTCGATCTTGAAAAGCGTGATTGTGCGCTTGCTGTGTGAAGACCACCATGCGACCCATGACCACTGCATTCGCCAACGCCGAAGCATCCGCCCCCCGCCCGCTGGACGCCGCCCAGCTTGCCCATCTGCAGAGCTGGCAAGGCCGCAGCGAATCCACCGACGACGTGATCGCCGCCGCGCCGGTGCGAGGGCTGGCCGCCACGCTGGACCGGGACGACCCCGCCCCCCACGACGGCACCGTGCTGCCGCCGCTGTGGCACTGGGCCTATTTCCTGCCGCACGCCCGCCAAGGCGCGATCGGGCCAGACGGCCATCCGCTGCGCGGCGGCTTCCTGCCGCCGGTGCCGCTGCCACGCCGCATGTGGGCCGGCGGCCGGCTGCGCTGGGCGGCGGGCAATCCGCTGCGGGTAGGCGATGCCGCCCGGCGCGACTCCCGCATCGTCTCGGTCAGCCACAAGGCCGGGCGCTCGGGCGATCTGCTGTTCGTGCAGGTCGAGCACACCTATTCCAACGCCCACGGCATGGCGCTGGTGGAGGAGCACGACATCGTCTACCGCGCGGCCGCCCAGCCAGGCGACCCCGCGCCAGCCGCCGTGGCGGCGGAGCAGGGCGCCGCGTGGCAGCGCGAGATCGTGCCGGACGACGTGCTGCTCTTCCGCTATTCCGCGCTCACCTTCAACGGCCACCGCATCCATTACGACCGGCGCTACGTCACGCAGGTGGAGGGCTACTCCGGCCTTGTCGTGCATGGCCCGCTCATCGCCACCCTGCTGCTGGATCTGCTGCGCCGTCAGCGGCCCGGCGGCGCCGCTGTGGCCGCCTTCGCCTTCAAGGCCGTGCGGCCCACCTTCGACCTGCACCCGTTCCGCCTGAACGGCCAACCGAGCGCCGACGGCCGCACGGTGCGTCTCTGGGCGCAGGACCACGAGGGCTGGCTGACCATGGAAGGCACGGCCACGCTGGCGGCCTGAGCCCCGCGCGCCCACCCCCTGAGCTGCGCTCGAAACACCCACCGACCCGCCACCGACCCGCCTCAGACCTTCCGACCGAACCGCACCCCATGAACACCACAGCCGACGACCGCTACCCCGAGATCCGCGACGCCGTGCGCGCGCTCTGCGCCGAGTTCCCGGACGAGTACCACCGCAAGATCGACGAGCAACGCGCCTATCCGGAAGCCTTCGTCGATGCGTTGACGCGCGCCGGCTGGCTGGCCGCGCTGATACCGCAGGAGTACGGGGGCTCCGGCCTGGGGCTGGCGGAGGCCTCGGTCATCATGGAAGAGATCAACCGCGCGGGCGGCAACTCCGGCGCCTGCCACGGCCAGATGTACAACATGGGCACGCTGCTGCGCCATGGCTCGCCAGCGCAGAAAGCGCTCTACCTGCCCAGGATCGCCAGCGGCGAATGGCGGCTGCAGTCCATGGGGGTGACTGAGCCCATCACCGGCACCGACACCACCAAGATCAAGACCACCGCCGTCAAGCGCGGCGACCGCTACGTCGTCAATGGCCAGAAGGTGTGGATCAGCCGGGTGCAGCACAGCGACTGGATGATCCTGCTGGCGCGCACCACCCCGCTGGCCGAGGTGACGAAGAAAAGCGAGGGCATGTCCATCTTCATGGTGGACCTGCGCCAGGCCGAGAAAAGCGGCATGACCGTGCGGCCCATCGCCAACATGGTCAACCACGAGACCAACGAGCTGTTCTTCGAGAACCTGGAGATCCCCGCAGAGAACCTGATCGGCGAGGAAGGCCAGGGCTTCAAGTACATCCTGGACGGCCTGAACGCCGAGCGCACGCTGATCGCGGCCGAATGCATCGGCGACGGCTACTGGTTCATCGACCGCATCACGCGCTATGCCAAAGACCGCCAGGTGTTCGGCCGCCCGATCGGGCAGAACCAGGGCGTGCAGTTCCCGATCGCCGAGTCCTTCATCGAGGTGGAGGCCGCCAACTTGATGCGCTGGCGCGCCTGCGAGTTGTTCGATGCCCACCAGCCCATGGGCAAGGAAGCCAACATGGCCAAGTACCTCGCGGCCAAGGCCAGCTGGGAGGCAGCCAACGTCTGCCTGCAGTACCACGGCGGCTTCGGCTTCGCCTGCGAATACGACGTGGAACGCAAGTTCCGCGAAACGCGGCTCTACCAGGTGGCGCCCATCTCGACCAACCTGATCTTCTCGTACGTGGCCGAGCATGTGCTGGGCCTGCCGCGATCGTTCTGACCGACAAAGGCCCCGCCATGACCCGCCCCCTGGACGGCATCACCGTCGTCTCCCTCGAACATGCCATCGCCGCGCCTTTCTGTACCCGGCAGCTCGCCGACCTGGGCGCGCGCGTCATCAAGGTGGAGCGCCCCGGCGTGGGGGACTTCGCCCGCGCCTACGACGAGCGGGCGCGCGGCCTGTCGTCGCATTTCGTCTGGACCAACCGCTCCAAGGAAAGCCTGACGCTGGACCTCAAGCACCCCGAAGCATTGGAGGCACTGAAAGCCCTGGTCGCCCGGGCAGACGTGCTGGTGCAGAACCTGGCGCCGGGAGCGGCGGCCCGCATGGGGCTGGACCACGCCTCGCTGCGCGCGCAGAACCCGCGGCTCATCGTCTGCGACATCTCCGGCTACGGGGAAGACGGCCCCTTGCGCGACAAGAAAGCCTACGACCTGCTGATCCAGAGCGAGGCCGGTTTCCTCTCCGTCACCGGCAGTGCGCAGGCGCCGGCCAAGGCCGGCAACTCGGTGGCCGACATCGCCGCCGGCATGCACGCCTACAGCAGCATCCTGGCCGCGCTGCTGCAGCGCGGCCGCACGGGGCAGGGCGGGCACATCGACGTGTCGATGCTGGAATCGCTGGCCGAATGGATGGGCTACCCGATGTACTACGCCCTCGACGGGGCCGCGCCCCCGCCGCGGGCCGGTGCGGCGCACGCCAGCATCTACCCCTATGGCCCCTTCGCTGCGGGCGACGGCGGCACGGTGATGCTGGGGCTGCAGAACGAGCGCGAATGGAAGACCTTCTGCGACGTGGTGCTGCAAGCGCCCGAGCTGGCCGCCGACCCGCGGTTCGACGCCAACGCGCGGCGCAACCAGCACCGCGAGGCGCTCGAGGCCTTGATCCTGGCCGCCTTCGCACGGCTGACCACCGACGAGGTGCTGGAGCGGCTCGACCGCGCGCAGATCGCCAACGCGCGCATGAACGACATGGCCGGGCTCTGGGCCCACCCCCAGCTCAAGGCACGCGACCGCTGGCGCCAGGTGGATTCGCCCGCCGGCGAACTCCCGGCCCTGCTGCCCCCGGGGCGCCATTCCGGCTTCGACTACCGGATGGATGCCATTCCCTCCGTGGGCCAGCACACGGACTCCATCCTGCGCGAGCTGGGCCTGCCCGGCGAAACCGTCGCCCGCTGGCGAGCCGCCGGTACGATCTGATCTTTTGCTATCAAATGCATAGCTACATGTGCCCATATATCAAGCGCCCAAGGCCATTTTGACCATGAAACACTTCTCTGCCGACGCTGCTACCGGCCTCTCGGCCGCCCCGCCTGCCCTGCATGCTGCTGCGGCGGCTCCGGGCGCCGCACTGGCCGCCTTCGCCGCGGGCCTGCGGCCCGAGCACATTCCTGACGCGGTGATGCGCCGGGCCGAAGACCTGCTGGTGGACTGGTTCGGCTCCGCCGTGGGCGGACGCACCGCCCGGCCGGTCGCCAGCATCGCCTGGTTTGCCCTGCTGCAAGGGCCGACTGACGGGCCCTGCGAAGTGATCGGGCACGCAGCTGGCACCAGCCCTTTCGCCGCCGCGCAGGCCAACGCCGCGGCATCGCACGTGGCGGAGCAGGACGACGTGCACAACGGCTCGGTCTTCCACCCGGCGACGGTCGTCTTTCCGCCGGCGGTAGCGGTGGCGCAGGCGTTGGGCTCCAGCGGCCGGGAACTGCTGACGGCCTGCGTGGCGGGCTACGAGGTCGGCATTCGCGTGGGTGAATTCCTGGGCCGCTCGCACTACCGGGTGTTCCACACCACCGGCACCGCCGGCACCCTGGCCGCCGCCGCTGCGGTGGGCCACCTGCTGCGGCTGGACGCCGCGCGCATGCTGCACGCCTTCGGCTCGGCCGGCACGCAGTCGGCGGGCCTGTGGGAATTCCTGCGGACCGCTGCGGACAGCAAGCAGCTCCACACCGCGCACGCTGCCGGCGCCGGCCTGATGGCGGCCTACCTGGCGGCGGACGGCTTCACCGGCGCCGCGCAGATCCTGGAGGGCCCGCAGGGCATGGCGGCCGGCATGTCCAGCGACGCCGACCCGGCGCGGCTGACCGACGGCCTGGGCACCCGCTGGGCGCTGGCGGAAACCTCGTTCAAGTACCACGCCAGCTGCCGCCACACGCACCCGGCCGCCGATGCGCTGCTGCAGGTGATGCAGCAGCATGCGCTCACGCCCCGGGAGATCACGCGCATCGTCACGCATGTGCACCAGGGCGCCATCGACGTGCTGGGGCCGGTGGTGCACCCGGCGACCGTGCACCAGAGCAAGTTCTCGATGGGAACGGTGCTGGCGCTGGTGGCGCAGTACGGCCACGCGGGCCTGGCGGAGTTCGAGACCCACTACCTCAGCCCGGCGACGCAGGCCCTGCGCGACCGGGTCGAGATGGTGCTCGACGCGGAAGTGGACGGCGCCTACCCGCGCCGCTGGATCGGCAAGGTGACGGTGACCACCACCGATGGCCGCGTGCTGCAGGGCCGTGTCGACGAACCCAAGGGCGACCCCGGCAACACGCTGAGCCGCGAGGAGATCACCGCCAAGGCTTTGCGCCTGGCCGAACACGCCGGGGGCGTGCCCGCCACCGCCATGCGCCAAGCCGTGGAGCGCCTCTGGAGCGTGGCCGGCTGGCCCGTGGTGGGGCGGCTGCTGCCAGTGGGGGAGGACCTGTGAGCGCCGATTGCCCTGACCACCCGGCCCCGCACCCGCTCGCCACGGCGCGCAGCCTGCTGTTCGTTCCCGCCGACCGGCCCGAACGGCTGCCGAAGGCGCTGGCCAGCGGCGCCGACGCGGTGATCGTCGATCTGGAGGACGCCGTGGCCCCCGCGGCCCGGCCGGCGGCCCGCATCGCACTGGCCCAGGCCTGGCAGTCGCTGCGCAGCGCCAGCCGGCGCCAGGTAGCCGTGCGCATCAACGCGGTCGGCACGGCGGACCACGCCGACGACCTGGCACTGGTGCGCGAGCTGGCCCCGGCGCGGCTCGATTGTCTCGTCGTCCCCAAGGCCGAAGGCCCCGGCAGCCTGGCCGCCGTGGCCGCAGCGCTGCCCCTGGGCACGCGCATGGCGCTGGTGCCGCTGATCGAATCGGCCGCAGGCGCAGCGCAGGTGGACGCCATCGCCCATGCGCCGGGCGTGCTGCGCCTGGCTCTCGGCCACATCGACCTGCAGGCCGACCTGGGCATGCTGTGCGGGCCTGACGAGGCGGAACTGGCGCCGCTGCGCTGGTCGCTGGTGCTGGCCTCGCGCCGCGCCGGTCTCCCGCCCCCGGCGGACGGCGTCACCACCGCGCTGGCCGATGGCGCCCGCCTGGCTGCCGACACGGCGCGCGCGCGGCGCTTCGGCTTCGGCGGAAAGCTCTGCATCCACCCGGCACAGGTGGCGGGAGTGCATGCGGGCTTCGCCCCCACCGTCGCCGAACGCGACTGGGCCCTGCGGGTGCTGCAGGCCGACGCCGCGGCGCACGGCGGTGCCTGCAGCGTGGACGGAAAGATGGTGGACGCCCCCGTCATCGCGCTGGCGCAGCGCCTGCTGCGTGCAGTGCAGGCGCCGCCCTGAAGCACCGCTTTCATTTCGGCCGGGGCCGTGCACCCGGTCCCGATTCCCTCGCACGTGGCCCATCCATACCTAGAGGAGACAAGCACCATGACGTTCGCAGCCCACCCGACGGATCCCACCGCCACGGCCACCGCCCACGCTTTTGCCGGAGCCCGCCCGCGGGGCCTGCGCCCCGGGCTGCGCCGCGCGGTCGCCCTGATCTGCCTGGCCGGGGCGGTGGCCTGGCTGGGCGGGCAGGCCCAGCCGGCCCGCGCCCAGGGCAGTTTTCCGGACAAACCGGTCACCATCGTGATCCCGTTCGCCGCGGGCGGGCCGACGGACGTGGTGGCCCGCATGCTGGCCGTCCCGATGGGCAAGTCGCTCGGCCAGCCTGTCATCGTCGAAAACGCTGCCGGGGCCGGCGGCACCATCGCCGCCGCCAAGGTGGCCCGGGCGCCGGCCAACGGCTACACCGTGTTCCTGCACCACATGGGCATGGCGACCGCCCCCGCGCTCTACAAGAAGCTCAGCTTCGACCCGGTCAAGGACTTCGAGCCCATCGGCCAGGTGGTGGACGTCCCCATGACCCTGCTGGCGCGCAAGGACTTCCCCGCGAGCGATCTGGCGGGCGTGCAGCGCTACATCCAGGCCCACAAGGGCAAGGTCACGCTGGCGAACGCCGGGCTGGGCGCCGTCTCGCACCTGTGCGGCCTGCTGTTCATGACCCAGATCGGCGAGGAACTCACCACCGTGCCCTACAAGGGCACCGGCCCGGCCATGACCGACCTGCTGGGCGGCCAGGTGGATCTGCTGTGCGACCAGACGACGCAGACCGTGCCGTTCATCAAGGAAAACCGGGTGAAGGTGATCGGCGTGGCCATGCCCCGGCGGCTGGCCGCGCTGCCGAATGTGCCGACGCTGGACGAGCAGGGCCTGAAGGGCTTCGAGGTGAAGGTGTGGCACGGCCTCTACGCACCGCGCGGCACGCCGCCGGAGGCGCTCAAGAAGCTGAACGAGGCACTGCGGGTGGCCTTGCAGGACCCCGTGGTCACCCAGCGGCTGGCGGAACTCAGCTCCGAGGTGCCGCCCATGGAAAAGGTCACGCCGGAGGGCCTGCGCACGCACCTGGCCGCCGAGATCGCCAAGTGGGCGCCGGTCATCCGCAAGGCAGGCGTGTACGCGGACTGACGCGGTTCGCAGGCATCGGCCCGGCGGAGGGAAGGCGCGCGGGAGCCAGTGATAATCGGCTCCCGCCTTCTGGCCATCGGCCCGGGCAGCCGGCGGCCCCGTTCGAGGACCGGCCGCGCTGTCTGGCCGCACTCCGCTCTTCGTGAATTCCCCCGTCTTCGCATCACTCGTCCCGGTCATCCTGTGCATTGCCGTGGGCTTCTTCACCGCCCGCATCGGCTGGGTGCGCGCCACGGCCATCAAGGATCTGTCGAATCTCGTGTTCCTGGTGCTGACGCCGGCACTGCTTTTTCGCACCATGGCGGGCGTGCGGGTGCAGG
Organism: Acidovorax sp. Leaf160; assembly: GCF_001424265.1. Classification (GTDB taxonomy): domain Bacteria; phylum Pseudomonadota; class Gammaproteobacteria; order Burkholderiales; family Burkholderiaceae_C; genus Paracidovorax. The sequence continues at coordinate 404,767 of NZ_LMOV01000012.1, read as the reverse complement.
ACCTGGACTTCCAGCCGGTCGGCCTCTACTTCCTGGCCAGCGGCCTGGTGTTCGTGGGCACGATGGCGGTGTGCGGCTTTTCCACGCGCTCGGCGGCACGCGGACTGGCCCACATGTTCGGCAACACCCTGATGATCGGCGTGCCGCTGATCGGCCTGCTGTATGGAGAGGACGGCCTGGTCACGCTGCTGACGCTGATCTCGTTGCACTCGCTGATCCTGCTCACCTCCACCACCATCGTCTTCGAGCTGGCGGAAGCCCGGGAGCAGCAGCGCGCCGGCCTGACCGCACCCCGGCCCATGGTGTTCACGGTGCTGCAGGCCGTGCGCAACGGCATCGTGCATCCGGTGCCCATGCCGATCCTGGCGGGCCTGCTGCTGGCGCAGACGGGTTGGGCGCTGCCGGCGGTGATCGACAAGCCGCTGCAGGTGCTGGGCACGGCCCTCGGCCCCATCGCGCTGCTGCTGGTGGGCATCACCCTGGCGTACAGCAAGATCGGCGCGCACTGGCGCGATGCGCTGGGCATCGCGCTGGTGAAGAACCTGCTGCACCCGATGCTGGTGTTCGCGCTGGCCTGGGCGCTCGGGCTGACGGGGGTGTCCGTGGCGGTGATGTTCGCCGTGGCCTGCCTGCCGGTAGGCGCCAACGTGTTCCTCTTCACCCAGCGCTATGGGGTGATGCAGGACGAGGTGTCTTCCAGCATCGCCATTTCGACCGGACTGGCGCTCGTCACGCTGCCGCTGGTCCTGCTGCTGACGCGGTGGCTGCCGCACTGAGCGCCCGCACGCCCGGGCGTACAGAAGGCAGCAGGGTCAGGGCGCGAGCCGTTCCCGAATCCACGCGCCGGCTTCCTGGCGGTAGCGCAGGCGGTCGTGCAGGCGGCTCTTGCGCCCCTGCCAGAACTCCCACTGCTCGGGCTTGAGTCGGTAGCCGCCCCAATGCGGCGGGCGGGGCGGCTGCAGCATGAACTGCGCCGCATAGCGGGCCGCGTTGGCCACCAGCGCGCCCCGCCCTGCGATCACCTGGCTCTGGGGGCTGGCCCAGGCGCCAATGCGCGAGTCCAGCGGCCGGCTGGCGAAATAGGCGTCGCTTTCCTCATCGCTGACTTTCTCGACGACGCCCTCGATGCGCACCACGCGTTCGAGCTCCACCCAGTGGAACTGCAGCGCGGCAAACGGGTTGCCTGCCAGCTGGCGGCCCTTGCGGCTGTCGTAGTTGGTGTACCAGACGATGCCGCGCTGGTCGTAGCCCTTGATCAGCACGATCCGCGTGCTGGGCCGCAGGTCGGCGCCCACGGTGGCCACGGTCATGGCGTTCGGTTCCGGCAGCTGGGCAGAAAGCGCCTCGCCGAGCCAGAGATCGAACTGACGCAGCGGGTCTGCGTCGGAGGCGTCTTCGCTCAGCTCCGCGCGTTCGTAGCTTTTGCGCAGGTCAGCCACGGAAGCGGCCAGCGGCGACGGCGACTGGGAAGGGGGCAGGGGGGCGGGAACAGAGGGAGGGAGGCTGGCGGTCATGCGGGAATTGTGCCCGCATGCCGCCCTGCAGTGGCGCTGCGCGCGGCTTTACTTGGCGGCTTGGATCACGGCGCAAGCCAGGCGGGCGCCGGCGTTGCCGGTGGGCTGGGTCATGTAGTCGTCTGCCTGGGCATGAACGATCAGGCCCCGACCCACGATGTCGGTGGCGCCGTTGCCCACGCTGATGCTGCGCGATTCGAACGAGAAACGCGCCACGCCGGCGGAATCGGCCACCAGGCTGGGCAGGTCGCCCGTGTGGTGCTCGCCGTGGCCGTGCTGGCCGTGCGGCTTGGCGAGCGGATTGAAGTGGCCGCCGGCGCTGTTGCCGTCGCCGCTGGAGCAGTCCCCTTTTTCATGCACGTGGAAGCCGTGCTCGGTGCCGGGCTTCAAGCCCCGCACTTCGCCCGTCACGCGGACCTGGTCGCCATGCTGCACGAAGCGCACTTCGCCGGTCGTCTGGTTGCCCCGGGTGGGCTCCAGCTTGGCGGTGGCCGTGGGTTGGGACGACATGCTCGCGCAGCCGGCAAGTGCCACGGCGCCCAGGCCGAGCAGGAAGGCCCGCGCAGCGCGGGAGGGGCGGAAAGAGGCTGGCATATATGTCTCCTGACAAATGAAGGCGAGGCGCATGGTGACCTGAAAGGGGCCGCCCGGGCGTCGGACATCGCCGCCAGTTGGGCTCGATCGCCCGTCGCTCACGCCCGGCGTGGCGCACAGGCGACGGCCAGCAGCCGGCCCAGCGCCCGGTCGTCGATGCCCATGCGCAGGAGTTCGTCGTAGGTGGCCTGCGCGTAGTCGCGGGTGGTGCCGTAGATGCCGGCCGCCTCGGCGAAGATGCGCTGGTATTCGACGTCGGGCAGCACGCCGGCGTGGCTGGGGCTGCGACGCGACAGCGTGAATGCCAGCGCCCGCACCGTGCCCTGGGCGGTGCGGCAGTCGAGCCAGCGGGGGTCGTACACGCCCAGCGCCATTTCGCGCTGCCAGAGGTTGATCATCACCTGACGCGCCTGCGCCTGCGGCACGCGGAACACCATGCCACGGCAGCTGCCGCCCGACAGCATGCCGAACACCAGGCCCGGGCATTCCGGCGTGCCGCGATTCAGCCGGCTCCACATCTTGAGCGCGCGGTGCCATCCGTGCACCTTGGCCTCCCGCCTCTCGGCGAAGTCGAAATCGGGGCGCCAGATCAGCGAGCCATAACCGAACACCCACAGGTCGGACGCGCCGCCCCAGTCGGACAGTGCTTGTTCGAGCATGGGCGCGGGATCGCGCAGCGGAGCGGCAAGGGAAGGCATGGGGGAGACTCTACAATCAGCGGGTTTTGTCTGTGCGGGACCACTGCGGCATGCCGCGCCGGACCAGCGCGTGCGGTGCGCTGATTGGGCGCCGTTGGCGTACAGAGGTTCCCGCCCCTCAGCCCATTATTTACGGAGTTTCGACCATGTCCTTCAGCACGTCCGATGACGACAGCCAGCAACGTTTCGCCCTGGGTTTCCTTTTCGCGCTGATCGCGCTGGTGGTGTCTTCCGTCGTGGGGGTCACGGTGTACAAGCAGCGCATCGCGGCGCGTGCGCCCGTGGTCGAACCGGCAGCGGTGGTGGTGGCGCCGGCCGGCACGCTGGTGGTGGCCGAGGACGACGTCGCCCGCGTGGTGGTTGACGGCGGCGTGGTGCGCTTTTACTTCGCCACCGGCCGCGCCGACCTGGCGCAGGAAGCCCAGCCTGCGCTGGCCGACATCGCGCGCGCCGTCGCCGAAGGCCGCTCGGTGATCGTCGCCGGCTTCCACGACGCCACGGGCGACGCCGAAGTGAACGCCCAGCTGGCCAAGGACCGCGCCATCAATGTGCGCGAGGCGCTGAAGTCGGCCGGTGTGCCGGAAGACAAGATCGAGCTGCGCAAGCCCGAAGTCACCCAGGCTGGCGGCAGCAACGCCGAAGCCCGCCGCGTCGAAGTGACGCTGGCACCGGTGTAACGCGCTTCGCACTCGCATCCAGAGCCCGGTTCGACCGGGCTTTTTTTGCGGCGCTGGGCGGCTGACGGCTGAGGGCCCGCGCGCTCTCAGGTGCTGCCCCGCACGATCAGTTCGAAATCGAGCCGCACGCAGCGCGGCGCGTGAGCGCTGCCGCCGCGCATCATGTCGAGCAGCAGGGCCGCAGCGGCGCGGCCGACCTCGGCGCGAGGCGTGCGCAGGCTCGTCAGCGGCGGCACCATCTGGTCGCTGCCGGCCAGGTCGTTGAATCCGGCGACCGCGATCTGGCCCGGCACGGACACCTTCAGCCGATTCGCTGCCAGCAGCCCGCCCTGGGCAAGATCGTCGTTGCAGAAAAAAATCGCGTCCACGTCGGGCGACCTTGCAAGCACCTCCTCGAACAATCTCGCGCCCAGGCCCATGGACGAGCGTTCCGGGCAGAGAAACTCCAGCGCCGGGTCGTGACAGCCCGCGTCCTGCAGGCAGCGCCGGTACCCTTCGGCGCGCTGCAGGGTGCGCGCATCCAGCTGTGCGGCGCAGAACGCGATGCGCCTGCGTCCCCGGTCCAGCAAGTGCCGGGTCACCACAGCGGCTGCATCGGTCTGGGAAAAGCCCACGCAGGCGATGCCCGGCAGCGTAGGCGCTTCCATCAGGTGCACGCAGGGCACGCCGCTGCGCTGGATGAGGTCGCGGGCGGCTTCGCTGCGGTCGAACCCGGTCAACAGCAGGCCCGCGGGCCGGTGGGGCAGGTAGGTGCGCAGCAGCAGCTCTTCCTCCGCCGCGTCGTAGTGCGTCACACCGATCAGCGGATGGAAGCCCTGCGGGAACAGGCTGCGGTGCACGGCCTCCAGCACATCCACGAACACGGCATTCGACAGCATGGGCACCAGCACCAGCACCTGGCTGCCGTGACGCGAGGCCAGCGCGCGCGCGGCGGGGTCGGGCACATAGCCCAGCTGCTGCGCCGCCGCCCTGGCGCGGTCCGCCAGGGCCGGGGCCACGGCCCGTTCGCCCCGCAGCGCACGGGACACGGTGATCGGGCTCAGGCCGGCGGCCAGGGCCACGTCCCGCAACGTCACCCGGCCGGTGGAACGTCGGCGGTCCGTGGAAGGGGGATCAATCATCTGAATGCGGGGGCAGTCGCAGTTTGGAAGAAAAGGGCTGGCGGAGGCGTTAGGATAGCGCTATCCCACCGAACGGCGGCGAGAAACCGAACCGGACAGCGGAACGCAGGATCCAAACCCCCGGCCGGGGGCGGTGCCCCTGAGACTTTGACAAGGAAGCGAACGATGCAAACTCCCGTGGAGGGCCTCTGGCTGGTGGTGATGGGCGTGTCCGGATGCGGCAAGTCCAGCCTCGGCCGCGCGGTGGCAGAGGATCTGGCGCTGCCGCTGATCGAAGGGGACGATTTCCATCCCCGGTCCAATATCGAGAAGATGCACAGCGGCGTGCCGCTCACCGATGCGGACCGCGGAGGATGGCTGGTCCGGCTCGGTCAGGAACTGGCCGCGCACCGCGCCGGAGCGGTGCTGACGTGCTCCGCACTAAAGCGTGCCTACCGCGACCGGCTGCGCGCAGCCGTTCCCGGCCTGCGTTTCGTGTTCATGCAGATCGACCGCGACGAGGCGCTGGCGCGGGTGCAGGCCCGTTCGGCCGTGCATATCTTTCCGGCGAGCCTGGTGGACAGCCAGTTCCAGACGCTGGAGTCCCCTCAGGGCGAGCCCGGCGTGCTGACCGTATCGGCAGTGGCTCCGCTCCCGGAATCCGCCGCGCACGTCCGCGCATGGGTGTTTGCAGCGGCGGGGCAGGCCCATGCCTGAGTCACGCCACCGCCTCGTCGCCGGGGCGCGTCGCCACCTGGCAGCCAGCTTGTTGGCAGTGCCGTCCGACAGGCCGTCGGCCTCGGGCCGCACGTCCTCGGTTGGTACGATCACCCTCCGCCCGAGCGCATCTTCCGCAGCAGCGGCCACCGAATGAAGCACCCCACGCCATGACTTCTCTTCACCCCACCGTCCACGCCGTCACCGAGCGCATTCGCGAGCGCAGCAGCGCCACGCGGGCGGCCTATCTCCAGCAGATCGCCACGCTCGGTGCGCGCGACCGCGGCGCCGACCGCATGGGCTGCGCCAACGTCGCCCACGCCTTCGCCGGCATGCCGCAGAACGACAAGCTGCGCGTGGTGGCGGCCAAGGCCCCCAACATCGGCATCGTCAATGCCTACAACGACATGCTGTCGGCCCATGCGCCGCTGCAACACTACCCTGACCTGATCAAGGAAGAAGCGCGCAAGCACGGCGCCACCGCGCAGGTGGCGGGCGGCGTGCCGGCGATGTGCGACGGCGTGACCCAGGGCACGCCCGGCATGGAACTGAGCCTGTTCAGCCGCGACGTGATTGCGATGGCCACCGCGGTGTCGCTGAGCCACGACGTGTTCGACGCCGCGCTGATGCTGGGCGTCTGCGACAAGATCGTGCCGGGCCTGCTGATCGGCGCGCTGCAGTTCGGCCACCTGCCCACCGTCTTCGTGCCGGCCGGGCCGATGACCTCTGGGCTGCCCAACAATGCCAAGGCCAAGGTCCGCGAGCAGGCAGCGCAAGGTCTGGTCGGCCGGGCCGAGCTGCTGGCAGCCGAATCCGCCGCGTATCACGGCGAGGGCACCTGCACCTTCTACGGCACCGCCAACAGCAATCAGATGCTGCTGGAAGCCATGGGCCTGCATGTGCCAGGCACCGCCTTCATCAACCCGGGCCAGTCGCTGCGGCAGGAACTGACGCGGGAGGCCGCCCGCACGGTGCTCGGCCCGGCGTGTGCGCCCATCGGCCGGGTGGTGGACGAGCGCTGCATCGTCAACGCCATGGCCGCGCTGCTGGCCACCGGGGGCTCCACCAACCATCTGATCCACTGGGTGGCCGTGGCCCGCGCTGCGGGCATCGTGATCGACTGGGACGACTTCGCCGCGCTGTCGCACGTGGTGCCGCTGCTGGCACGGGTCTACCCGAACGGCAGCGCCGACGTGAACCAGTTCCAGGCCGCCGGAGGCCCGGGCTATGTGCTGCGCGAGCTGCTGGACGCGGGCCTGATGCATGCCGACGTACTGACGGTGCGGCCCGGCGGCATTCGCGAGTTCACGCGCCTGCCTGGCGGCGAGGACGGCGGCACGGAGCGCCTGACCTGGACCGACATCGGCGCGAGCGGAGACGACGCGGTGCTGCGCCCTGCTGCCACCCCCTTCAGCCCCACGGGCGGCCTGAAGCTGCTTCAGGGCAATCTGGGCCGCAGCGTGATCAAGGTGTCGGCGGTGCCCGAAGACCGCCATGTCATCGAGGCGCCCGCCGCCGTGTTCGCATCCCAGGCCGAACTGCAGGCCGCCTTCCAGGCCGGCCAGTTGGACCGCGACGTGGTCTGTGTGGTGCGTTGGCAGGGGCCTCAGGCCAACGGCATGCCCGAGCTGCACAAGCTGACGCCACCGCTGGCCGTGCTGCAGGGCAAGGGCTATCGGGTCGCGCTGGTCACCGATGGCCGCATGAGCGGCGCATCGGGCAAGGTCCCGGCCGCCATCCACGTCTCGCCCGAGGCCCATGCGGGTGGCCCTTTGTCCCGCGTGCAGGACGGCGACGTGATCCGCATGGATGCCGTCGCGGGCACGCTCGACGTGCTGGTCGACGAGGCCACATGGCAGGCGCGCACGCCGGCCGTGATGCCGCCGGTCCAGGCCGTGGACAACGGCCATGGATGGGGCCGTGAACTGTTTGCCGGATTCCGGCGCAACGCGCTGAGCGCAGAAGAGGGGGCTTGCTCGTGGCTTTAAAAGACTCTACCCAGGACCAGAATCAACACCGCAGTGGCGGCGCCGCCGAGGGTGCCGCGCAGGGTGCCGCGCTGACGTCCACCGACGTCATGCGGGACGCGCCGGTCATCCCCGTCATTGTCCTGAAAGACGTGGCCCATGCAGTGCCGATGGCACGCGCGCTGGTGGCGGGCGGCATCCGCATGCTGGAAGTGACCCTGCGCACCCCTCAGGCGCTGGCCTGCATGGAGGCCATTGCCCGCGAGGTGCCCGAGGCGGTGGTGGGCGCGGGCACCGTCCGCAGCGCTGCCGATGCACAAGCCGCGTCGCGCGCCGGGGCCCGCTTCGCCGTGAGCCCCGGCTTCACCCCGGCCGTGGGTCGCGCCTGCCGCGACCTGGGTCTGCCGCTGCTGCCAGGCGTGGCGACCGGCAGCGAAATCATGATGGCGCAGGAAGAGGGTTTCCATGCGCTGAAGTTCTTCCCCGCCGTGCAGGCCGGCGGGCTGGCGATGCTCAAGGCCTGGCAGGGCCCGTTCGGCGACGTGGTGTTCTGCCCTACAGGCGGCATCCAGCCAGGCAACGCGGCCGAGTTCCTGGCGCTCGGCAATGTGGCCTGCGTGGGCGGTTCCTGGCTGGTGCCGGGCGATGCGCTGGAGCAGGGCGACTGGGCACGGGTCACGGAACTGGCGAAGGCCGCCGCAGCCATGCGCCGCCAGGTTTGAACGAAATCGGTCGCTACCGCTTGTCAGTCAAGCGGTTTACGCTATGAATAACATAGCATTTTCGCCCTACCTCGCCAGCGCCGAGGCGGGCCCCCGCCGCTGTTTTTTGCATGAATTCTCTGACCATCCGCCCCGCAACCATCGAAGACACCGACCTGATCCTGCGGTTCGTACGCGATCTGGCCATCTACGAAAGGGCCGAGCACGAAGTACTCGCGACGCCTGAGCATTTGAAGCGCACGCTGTTCTGCGCTGAGCCGGCGGTGTTCGGATTGATCTGTCTGGACGGCGACCAGCCGGTCGGCTTCGCCGTCTACTTCTTCAACTTCTCCACCTGGCAAGGCCGCCACGGGCTTTACCTGGAAGACCTGTACGTGTCGCCGGAGTGCCGGGGCAAGGGAGCCGGCAAGGCCCTGCTGCAACACCTGGCGCGCATCGCTGTAGCCCGGGACTGCGGCCGCTTCGAATGGAGCGTTCTGGACTGGAACACGCCGTCCATCGCTTTCTACGACAGCCTGGGCGCCAAGCCGCAGACGGAGTGGATCCGGTACCGGTTGACCGGCGATGCGCTGCAGGCTCTGGCCGGCCAGGCTGCGGACTGAGGCCGTGCGGCTCGGGCCCGTGCCCGCACCTTGGCGGGCAGGGACGGCCCCCAAAAGGGATCTGTCGTGGAAGCAAGGGCGCATGTGCCAGGGTAGGGCGCATGTGCCAGGGTAGGGCGTGTGTGCCAGGGTAGGGCGTGTGGCGCCCTCGAAGGCCAGGCCCTGAAGTCGCCCCATCCCGCCGAGACGAACTGAGGTCAGCGCAGGCCGGTTCCGGCGCTCACGTCGCTCTTGCGCTCGATCAGCTCGATCTTGTAGCCGTCCGGATCGGTCACGAAAGCGATCACCGTCGAGCCCCCCTTGACCGGGCCGGCCTCGCGCGTCACGTTGCCGCCTGCGGCCTTGATCTTCTCGCACGCAGCGTAGGCGTCGGGTACGCCCAGGGCGATGTGGCCGTACGCCGTGCCCATGTCGTAGCTCTCGGTGCCCCAGTTGTAGGTCAGCTCGATCTCGGCCTGGCCCGGGTTGCCCCCCTCGAAGCCGAGAAACGCCAGCGAGTACTTGTACTCGGGGTTCTCGGACTGGCGCAACAGTTGCATTCCGAGCACCTGGGTGTAGAAGTCAATCGAGCGTTGAAGGTTGCCAACGCGCAGCATCGTGTGGAGGAATCTCATGACCGCGATTGTGCCGGCAACTCGAAGACCAGGCACGTCGTCGTGGCGTGGGCATAGAGCGTGCCGTCCGGCCCGAACAGGCGGGCATCGGCCGTTGCCAGCTGCCGGCCGCAGTGAATCACCCGGCCCTCCGCACGCACGCGCGCCACCCTGGGCGTCAGGGCCTTGACGATGTTCACGCTCAGCTCGGCGGTGGTGTAGGCACGACCGGCCGGCATGCGCGTGTGCACGGCGCAGCCCAACGCGGAGTCGAGCAGCGTGGCGAACCAACCCCCATGCACCGTGCCCATGGGATTCAGATGGGCGCCGCCCGGCGTGCCCTGGAAGATGGCCGAGCCTTCACCGACTTCCACCAACGAGAAGTCCAGCGTCTGGGTGATGGGCGGGAAAGGCAGCAGGCCCTCCAGCATCAGCTGCATGACCTCCAGCCCGGTCTTTCCGGCGATCTGCTCCGGTGTGGCGACACCGGCGCCGGGCCCCGCCTTCATCCGCTGCAGGACTGCCTCTTCCTGTGCGATCCATTGAGTCAACGCATCTTCTGTCGCCATGCCGGCCTCCTTTGTTGCATATACAAGTGTTGCATATACAATCATATGCCATGAGCGACACGTCCAAGCCCCGCGGCTGCACCAACTTCAAATTGCGCCAGATCACGCGCCTGGTCACACAGCGGTATGACACCGAGCTGGGCAAGACCGGGCTCAAAACCACGCAGTACTCGCTGCTGTCGCACATCCACAGCCTGGGCCCGGTGCGGCCGGGCGAGCTGGCACGCGCCATGCGCATGGACGCATCGACGCTCACACGCAACCTGCGGCCGCTGCAGGACGCCGGCTGGGTCGAGGTGGCTGCTGGTGACGACGCGCGCAGCCGCAGCGTGCAACTGACCGAATCAGGCCGCGCCAAGCGCCAGGAAGCACAGCGCCACTGGCGCATGGCGCAAGAGGCACTGAACGAGCGTCTGGGCGTGGAGCATGTGGCGGCGCTGCATGCGCTGCTGGACGACACCGTGCGGTTGCTGGACGCGGATGCCGGTGCAGCCGCCGATGCCGATGCCGATGCCGCCACCGCCGCGCGGCCCTGACACAGACCCTTGGATTGGAGTGGCCATGTCTCTCGGCGTCCTTGTCTCCAGCCCGGCCTCGGCTCCGCCAACTACCGAGGCTCCCGAGCTCGACCCGCGAACGCGCCGCATGCTGGAGGCGCCGCTGGCGCCCTTGCTGCTCCGCATGGCGGCGCCCAACATACTGATCATGGTGGCGCAGGCCTCAGCGGGCCTGATCGAAACCTGGTTCGTCGGCCGCCTGGGTACCGACGCGCTGGCGGGCATGGCCCTGGTTTTCCCTGTCGTCATGCTGATGCAGATGACCTCGGCGGGTGCAATGGGAGGCGCCATCGCATCCGCCATCGCGCGCGCACTGGGCCGGCGCGACCGGGCCCAGGCCGAGTCGCTGGCCTGGGCGGGGGTGTGGATCGCCGTGGCCTTCGGCATTTTTTTCACCCTGGCTCTGTGGTGGGGTGGGGCAGCGCTGTACCGGTCCATGGGCGGGGAGGGCGCGTCGCTGCAGGCCGCGCTGACCTATTCCCATGTGGTGTTCGGAGCCGCCGTCCTGGTCTGGCTCTTCAACGCGCTGTCGGCGGTGGTGCGCGGCACCGGCAACATGGCGCTGCCCGCCCAAGTCACCACGGTGGGGACCGTGCTGCTGCTGCCGCTGTCGCCTTTGCTGATCTTCGGCTGGGGCCCGGTCCCCGCGATGGGTATCGCAGGGGGAGCGTTGGCGCTGGTGCTCTACTACCTTGGAGGCACGCTGGCGTTGTGGACCTATCTGCGGTCGCCGCACAGCCTGTTGCGGCTGACGCGGCAGGGGCTTCAGTGGCGTCGAGCGTTGTTTGGAAGCATATTGAGCGTGGGCCTGGCAGCCGCCGTTTCCACCCTGGCCACCAACCTCACCATCGGCATCGCCACCGGGCTGGTCGGGCACTTCGGGCCCGCCGCCATTGCAGGCTACGGCACGGCTTCCCGTCTTGAATACATCCTGGTGCCGCTGGTGTTCGGGCTGGGCGCGCCGCTGGTGACCCTGGTCGGTACCTGTCTGGGTGCGGGCGACCGCGATCGCGCCATGCGAGCCACCTGGATCGGCGCAGGCGTGGCGTTCGCATTGACCGAAACCATCGGCCTGATCGCTGCGCTTTTTCCTCACGCCTGGCTCGGCCTTTTCGGATCGGACCCCGCCATGCTGGAAACGGGCGCCCAGTACCTGCGGATCGTGGGTCCGGTGTACGGCTTCTTCGGCATCGGCCTGGCGCTGTACTTCGCGTCCCAGGGCGCAGGCAAGCTGGCGTGGCCCGTCGGCGGCAACGTCGCGCGGTTGCTGGTGGCCGGCGTCGGCGGCTGGTGGTCGCTTCAATCCGGCGGAACCTTGTCGCAGGTTTTTGCAGCGCAGGCGGTGGCGCTGGTGGTCTACGGATCGATGAATGCATTGGCGGTCGCCGGCGGCGTGTGGTTCGGTCGCCTCAGCTGGACTTGGCCGGGGATACGGCGCGGCTAGGCGGGCGTGGCCGACGACGCGGGCGTGATGGCGCCGGGTAGCGCTTCGGCTGGCTGATGCGACGCGGGGTAGCGCCTTGCAGCGCGGCCAATACGACTAGATACGATGTATATTATGTCAAATACCCCTAGTATGGTTGGCAACCAGCGGGGTATCTCTGCGTCGGCACCGATGGATCTCGGCGCTAACCCCATTCGGCTCATCCAGACGCCAAGGCGCAGATGGCATGACCCCGCGGGTCGATGAACCGGCGCATCCCAGCCGTGTTTCGCGTCCGCAGGTCGTGCAGCTGTCCCGTCGCACATGACCACATGACGATGTGACTGCATTCCCGCCGTACCGCTCTACCGCTTCACACGCACCCTGCGCGGTCGCGGATTCACCCGGGCGGCTTCGGTAGGACTGGGCGGAAGCCGGTCCCGCAATTCGTTCAGCAGTGAAAGCATGTGCTGCTCGCGCTCCTGCAGCCTGAGCTGGAGGCTCAGGCGGTCGTCATGGCTTGCCTGCAGCTCTTTGGTGAGTTGCGCGGTTTGCGACTGCAGCGCACCGAGCTGGTTCTCCAGGTCTCGACTCCGCTCGAGGGCGTCCGAGAGGGACTTCGCCGACTTTCGGGACTCGCTTTCAAGCTGCTGGGCGAGTCGTTTCGATTCCTGCCGGGCCCGATCCACCTCCGCGTGCAGCCGCCGTTCCTGCGCATGGGCTCGCTCCTCAAGCCGGGATCGTTCGGCGTGCTGCTCGATTTCCCGGGCGGCCTGGCTGCGGTGGGCGGCCTCTGCGGCCTGGCGGAGCTGCTGACACTCGGCGCTGGCGCGCTCCAGCTGCCGCTGGCCGTCCAGCAACTGTTGCTGGAGCGACTCGTTCAACCGGCCCAGTTCCGCGATCTGCTGGTCCTTGGCCTGCATGGCCAGGGCGTACGCGGCGCTGCGGTCTTCCAGCCGCCGGGCGTCCTGCTGGAGTGCATCGCGTGCCTGCGCCAGCGCTTCGGCCTGCGCGGCGAGGTCTGCCTTCGCCGTCGCAATCTGATCGGAGGCCTGCTCTTCGGCTTGCTTCAACGCCCTCCCCCACAAGACTTGCGCGGCCCGCGCCACGGGGCCCGGCAGGCCCGATGCGGATTCCACAGAACCGGCCTCGGCCGCCTCCGGCGTTCGCAACCGCTGGGCGAGCGAGCCGTACCAGCTGTCGAGCATTGGGCCCACGGTGTTTGGGGATCCGCGCCCCAGGTGTTGACGGACCCGCTCGATGGTGGGCCGCTCCCCCAGCGCCAAGACGGCATCCGCTGCCGCCCACACGTCTTCCGACTGCACCCCGCGCGGGCCCCGAACGATTCTCGACTGCATGCCTGTCACCTCCATCTTTTTTACCCACGATAATCGTTGTTTATCGCGATCTAAACATTGAATGTGTATTTTATACTACGTAGCATGTATTGTTTACAATGCATTGATTGAAATCCCATCCCTGTTCCCATGCTTTTGCCCGCTCTACCGCTGCTCCCTGCCCTGGAGCCCTCCACCCTGTCGACGGTGACGGCCGAGGCCGTCGAGGCGCTGCTGCGCGAGGGCGAGTCGGTGAACACCCTCGCCAGCTACCGTTCCGCGCTGCGCTACTGGGCGGCCTGGTTCGGGCTGCGTTACGGGCAAGCCATCGCCCTTCCGCTGCCGCCGGCGGTGGTGCTGCAGTTCATCGTGGACCATGCCGAGCGCACCACGCCGGACGGCCTGACCAGTGACCTGCCCTCCTCTGTGGACCACGCCTTGGTGAGCGGCGGTTTCAAGGGCAAGCCCGGACCGATGGCGCTCAACACCCTCGTGCACCGGATCGCCGTGCTGTCCAAGGCGCACCGGCGGCGCGACGTGAAGAACCCCTGCCAGGACCCTCAGGTGCGAAATCTGCTGACCAAAATCCGGCGCGCGTACGGCAAGCGCGGGGCGCTGCCGCAGAAGAAGGACGCGCTCACCAAGGATCCCCTGCTGGCCATGCTGGATACGTGCGACGACTCGCTCAAGGGCCTGCGCGACCGTGCCCTCCTCCTCTTCGCATGGGCGTCCGGCGGTCGCCGCCGCTCGGAGGTGTCCGGCGCGCTCATGAAACATCTGCGCCGCGCAGGCCCCCACAGCTTCACCTACACCCTGCACCACTCCAAGAGCAACCAGTCCGCGACCGACCGCCCCGAGAACCACAAGCCCCTGGAGGGCATGGCGGGCGAGGCGCTCCAGGCCTGGCTGGACGCCTCGCTCATTCAGGACGGGACGATCTTTCGCCAGGTGCGCAAGGGCGGCCATCTGGGCGAGCCGCTGTCGCCGGCCGCAGTGCGAGACATCGTCCGGGCCCGCGCCAAGCTGGCCGGCCTGCCCGACGTGTTCTCGGCGCACTCCCTGCGCTCCGGCTTCGTGACCGAAGCTGCAGTGCAAAAAGTGCCGCTGGCCGACACCATGGCCATGACCGGGCACCGGAGCGTGGCCAGCGTGGTGGCGTACTACCGGCCCTCCAAGGACAACCCCGGAGCCAAGCTGCTCTGAGCCGAGGCATGGCAGCGTTGGTTGGCGCGCGTCGCCTAGAACCTGCTCGACCCAGGCGGTCGCTCGCGGGCAGGTTCCCACCCGTTGCTGCTGAATCGTGAGGCGGGCAGGCGGGCGCCGCAAGGCCCGTCCAGACCGCCCCGCCACACCGGGGCAACTCGCGAGAGCGGGCTGCTGCCTCTTTAGCCTCGCCCAGCTTGGGCAGCCCAGGCTGGGGCGCGCCGATCGGCCAGGACCACCGAACCCGCGCATCAGCGCAGTTATCATCCCGGCCGATGCGTCGCGCCTGGGTCCACCGTTTCATAGCGCTGCTGTGGCTGGCCCTGGGCAGCACGGCGTTATTGCCCTGGGCGCATGAACTGACGCACCTGGCGGGTCACGCCACGACCGGCACGGCACTGCGACTGTCGGCGCCTCTGCTGGCCGCAGCTTCGGCAACCGCTGCCACGCTTTCGGATGAAATCGCTGCGGAAGGCGCTGCGCGGGGCACCGAAGCCCCACCGGCCGAATCCGGGCACGCACACACGGCGGACGCCTGCCTGGTCTGCGCCCACCTGGCAAGTCAGCATCTCTCCAGCGGCGCAGACGCTGCGCCCGGCAGCGCCACCGCTTTCCAGCCGCCGGCGCCGAGCGACGTCGCTCGCGCCCTCCACACCGAGCCTGCATGGCTCACCCCGGCCTCCCGGGCCCCTCCCTCTTTGCCCGCCTGACTTCGACCGCGCCCATTCGCTCCCGATGACTGACGGAGTGCCGGTGCCGCCTGCAGCCGATTCCGCGCCCCTGGCGCACGGCTCGCAGCCGGCTGCCTGCGGGCGCGCGGTGATTCGTTCATGGAGTGGGGCTGCCGGCCCCGGGAGTTTTTCGTGTCTTATTCTTTCTACATGCGGCCCATCGTCGTGGCGGCCGCCATCGCCTGCCTTCACACCGCCGCACGCGCCGAGGGCGAACCGGTCGTCACGCTGGGCGAGGTGCCAGTGCATTCGGGTGCCGGTGGCGCCCTGTCACCCACCAGCCTGCTCACGTCGGTCGACATCCTCGGCGCCGACAAGATCGAGGACAAGAACGTGATGCAAAGCTGGGAACTGCTGGGCCAGTTGCCCGGCGTGCAGCTCACCGAGACCCGCATGGGCGCCGAGTCGGGCAAGGCCACCTTCCGCGCGTTCAATGGCGAGGGCTACATCAACGGCATCAAGGTGCTGATCGACGGCATTCCCAGCAACGTCAACAGCGGCAACCAGCGGTTCATGGACATGATCTTTCCGCTGGAACTCGACTACATCGAGGTGGTGCGCGGCACCAACGACCCACGCTACGGGCTGCACAACATCGGTGGGAACATCAATTTCGGGACCCGTCAAGGGGGCGACTACACCGACGCCCGCGCCACCGTGGGCAGCCATGGCACCCGCGAGGTGCAGATGGCCGTGGGCCGCGAGTCCGAAGGATTCGCCCAGAACTATTTTGTGGCGCACCAGGTATCGGACGGCAGCCGCGCGCATTCCGACTCCGAGAAATACTCGCTGGGTGGCAAGTGGTTCCTGACCTCCAGCGATGGCCGGCTCAAGGCCGGGGCCGTCGCGCGCCTCTATTCGCACAAGGCAGAGGAACCCGGTTTCATGACGGCCACGCAGATGCAGCAGGACCGCCGGCAGTCGGCCCTGCACAACGCCCATGACGCCGACGACCGGCGCATGCATCACCTGAGCCTGCACCTGGACTGGCAGGCCACCCCGGCCCTGTTTCTGAACACCAGGCTCTACTTCAACCACTACGACGACGACCGCCGGGTCACCTTCACCGACAGCCCTGCGCGCAGCCTGAACAACCTGCCCCGCCAGCGCCGGGTGTGGGACGAGGACCAGACCGGTCTGATGAGCACGGCCACCTGGCGTGCCAACGACGCCTGGACGGTGGATGGCGGCATCCAGCTGGAACACCAGAAGAACCTGTACCAGCGCCTGCGCTACGCCTACGCCGTGCCCACCCACTTCGAGAACCCGACCCACGTGTCGAACGACGATCGGTACACGCTGGACAACGTGGGGCTCTACCTGCAGGGCATCTACAAGGCGAGCGACCGGCTCAAGATCATTCCGGGCGTACGGCTGGACAAGTTCAACGGCCATGCGTCGCTGAGCCCGAGCGGTGTCACCGGGCCGCTGCAGGACTACGGCTGGATCAAGCAGCCCAAGCTCAGCATGGTCTACAGCGTGAGCGAAGCCGCCAGCGTCTATGCCAACTGGGGCCGCACTTTCCAGATCCTGACCGGCTCACGGGCGCCGGCCTACATCACCTCGGGGGGCCAGGAAACGTTCGCGCCCTCCATCAACACCGGGGTAGAGGTCGGCGTGAAGTACAAGCCCTCTGCGCGCACCGATCTGAGGGTGGCCGTATGGCAGCAGGACGCGACCGACGAAGTGGCCAACATGCCCAGCACGGGCACCAACGTGGCGCTGGGCGCCACCCGTCGCCGGGGCGTGGACCTGCAGGCATCCACGCGCGTGGGCTCCGCAGTCACGCTCTGGGCGTCGCATTCGATCCAGGAAGCCAAGGTGCGCCGGGGCTTCACGGCCTCCGGTACCTCACTGGCGGGCAAGGAAGTGTTCTCCACGCCTCGCCACATCAGCAACGCCGGTGCGGACTACCAGGTGACCGAACCACTCCGACTTGGCTTGCAGGCACGGGCGCAAGGCAGCTACTTCATCGACGACCTGAACGCCCAGGGCAAGTTTGGCGAGTTCGTGCTGCTGGATTTCAACGCCAGGTATGCACTCTCCAAAGCCGTCAGCGTCGATCTGCAGGTGAAGAACATCACCAACCGAAAGTTCGCCTACGTCTGGTGGGACAACTTCTTCTGGCCTGCCGGCAGCGCGCAGCCCAGCTTCTCGCCCGACGCGGGTCGCACGGCCTATGTTTCGCTGAACGTGAAGTGGTAAGGCGGCTGACCCGCTGACTGCGTGGTGGTGTGGTGGCGTGGTGGCGGAGCGGATTCAGCGCTGAGCCACGCGCGCCACAGGAGGCAAGAAGCGCGGCGGGGTACCACCGTCCCGGCCGCAGGGGCCGACGTCAGGTTCGAGCCGTTGGCCGACAGGAACAGGCGACTTCAGATCCGAGCCTGGTCGGGAAAAGACGGTGACGATGCCGGCAGAACCTGATGAGGAAGACCATGCCCCAAGCCAAATCCGCCGCAGTCGAAGAAGCCGAGAAAAAAGTGGCCGCCGTGCTCGACGACCTGGAGCAGACCACCCACACCGAGGTGCAGAAGCTGCAACTGGAAGACGTCGTCGCCTCGGACGCAGTCACCGGAAAACCCCTGGTTCAGAAGGCCGTGGATATCACGGTCAAGGAAAAGCCCGAGCGGAAGTGGTCGCGCTGATCCCACGCGCAGGCTGATCGACGAGGGCGCACCTCGGCACCGCGCCGGTATGCGGCCGGCATCCCAGCGCCCCGCTGGCCCTGGCGGCTGATCAGCTCGCGGAAGATGGCTGCGTGGATTGCGCCGGCAGGCTGCCAGACGCCATGCCCGCCAGCGCCTTCACGGCCTCGTCACGCGATGCCCACTGCTGGTCGGGCATGGGCAGATTGTGGCCATCCACCTGGGCTTGCGAGAAGTAATAGCGGCCGTCGTCCCGCAGGCACAGCATGCCGGAATAGGTGGCCCCATCGGCCACGCCGAAGACGGTTTCCTGCTGGGCGGAAGCGGATGTGGTGGATTTCATGGGCGGGCTCCCTGGGAACAGATGGTGTGTCGAGGATCCACCCCATTGTGCAAACGACCGCAATGCGCAGGCGTAGGCCGATTGCGCGCCCTGGCGCGCGGGGCGGCCCAGGCACCTCGGTACAGCCCGCGTCGCGGTACCGCCTGCCCTCAGGCGCCGGCTCCCGCAGGGCGATGGCCCGGCAGACCGAGCTTGGCGAGCAACGCCACGTCGGCCTCGACATCCGGATTGCCGGTCACCAGCAGCTTGTCACCGTAGAAGATCGAATTGGCGCCCGCCATGAAGCACAGCGCCTGCACGGCTTCGCCCATCTGCTGGCGACCGGCGGACAGCCGCACCCGCGCACGGGGCATGGTGATGCGGGCGACGGCAATGACGCGCACGAAGTCGAACGGGTCGACCGGCTCGCTGTCCGCCAGCGGTGTGCCCGGAACCCGCACCAGGCTGTTGATCGGCACCGATTCAGGGTAAGGATTCAGGTTCGCCAACTGGGCGATCAGGCCGGCGCGATGCACTGGCGCCTCGCCCATGCCGATGATGCCGCCGCAGCACACGCTGATGCCGGCAGCGCGAACGTGCGAGAGCGTGTCCAGCCGGTCCTGGTACTGGCGCGTGCTGACCACGTCGGTGTAGTACTCGGGTGCAGTGTCCAGGTTGTGGTTGTAGTAGTCCAGCCCTGCGTCGCGCAGCGCGGTGGCCTGATGGGATTCGAGCATGCCCAGCGTGGCGCAGGTCTGCATGCCAAGGCGTTTCACAGCCCCGATCAACTCGCCCATTTTCTCGATGTCGCGGTCCTTCGGCGCGCGCCAGGCGGCGCCCATGCAAAAGCGGGTGGCGCCCGCATCCTTGGCAGCCTGCGCGGCGGCCGTCACCTCTTGCACGCTCATCAGCTTTTGCGCCTTCACGCCGGTGTCGAACTCGGCGGACTGCGGGCAGTACCCGCAGTTTTCGGGGCACCCGCCGGTCTTGACCGACAACAGGGTGGCGAGCTCGACGTCGCCCGCGGGCCAATGCTCCCGGTGTACGGTCTGCGCCTGAAAGAGCAAGTCCATGAAGGGCTTGTCGAGCAGCGCCTGAATGGCGTCGATCGTCCAGGGGCCGGACGGCGCAGACGCTGCGGCAGCGGGCCGGCGGTGCAGTTGCACGGCGGCGGCCGGAGCCTGGCTGAGGGCAGCGGCAGCGTTTTCGTGGGCAGGGGGCGTGGCGGTGAGGGTCATGACAGCAGTACTCGTCTACGGTGCGGTTGCGCCGCGCGGACCAGGGTGCGCGGCACGAGATGGGCGGATTCTGTGGCAGAAAAAGCGGGCGATCCAGGTCCGGGCCTCAGAAACACGGGGCCCGAAGACCGTCGTCAACGTCGGCCAATTCGCGTGGTGGGTTGACGCGATTAAGCAGCTCGTTGCCAGAAGATCGAAGGCAGTTGCACACACCCGCAAGCGGCTGAATGCAAGTGCGGGGAAAAACACCGCTTATGCCGGCAACCCGCCAGTGCGCTGCCGCCTGGCTGAGCGAAGATGACGAACGTTTACCGCGCGCCTGCCGGGCGGCCGATCAACCCAGCGCCGAAATAACCTCGGCCGGGGCTTGCACCAGCTCGACCAGCACCCCCTCGCCCGCAATCGGGAACTCTTCGTTGCTTTTGGGGTGCAGGAAGGTGATGTCGTGGCCGGCAGCCCCTTTGCGGATGCCTCCCGGAGCGAAGCGCACGCCGCGCGCCGTCAGCCATTCCACCGCAGCCGGCAGGTCGTCGATCCAGAGGCCCACATGGTTCAGCGGCGTGGCATGCACTGCGGGCTTGGCGTTCGGGTCCAGGGGCTGCATCAAGTCCACCTCCACCGCATGCGCGCCCTGCCCCATGGCCAGAATGTCCTCGTCCACGTTCTCGCGCTCGCTGCGGAAGGTGCCTGTCTGCCGCAGGCCCAACATGTCGACCCACAGGGTCTTGAGCCTGTCCTTGTCGGTGCCGCCAAGGGCGATTTGCTGGATGCCCAGCACTTTGAAGGGCCGCGGCCCGGCCAGGGTCGCGGCCGGACTGCCAGAGGGTGTGGTGTTCACGATGATGACTCCGATGCTATCGATTACATAGCGGCCAGCGCAGGCGGGATCGGCGCTGACAGCCAAAATGACTGGAAATTCACTCGAACTCGACGATCACCTGGTCCACCGCGAGCGACTCGCCCTTGCCTGCCAGCACCTTGGACACCACCCCGTCCTGCGCGGCGAAAAGAATGTTTTCCATCTTCATGGCCTCGATCACCGCGAGCTTCTCGCCCGCCTGCACCTTCTGGCCCGGCTCCACGGCCACCTGCACCAGCAGCCCGGGCATGGGCGAGAGAAGGAACTTGCTCAGATCGGGCGGCGCCTTGTAGGGCATCAGGCGGTGCAGCTCCGCTCCCATCGGCGACAGCACCATCGCATCGATCTGCGTGCCGTTGTGTGCGATGCGCAGCGCCAGCGGGTTGCGCGCCGTGCCGCGCTCCACCTGCGCCGTGAACGCGGCTCCGTTGCACTGCCCCTGCACGCGGATCTCGCCCAAGGTCGCACTGCTACTGATTTGATAGCTATTGCCCCCCACGGATACTGCGCTGGAGCCCGATTTGCCTTCAAAGTCGGTGACGGACACCTCATGGTGCTGGTGCTGGCCGTCGGCGCCGAGCACCACGACCACGAAGCGCTCGCCCACCTTCACGTTGTGCCCGGCCAGCTGGCCGCTGATGCCGGAGGCCCGCGCCCGGTAGCGGCGGTTCATGAATGCGGCCAGGGCCACTAGGAAGAGCGGATCGTCGTGCGGCACGTCTTCTGCATGGAAGCCCTGGGCGTAATGTTCCGCGATGAAGCCGGTGTTGAAGTCGCCGGAAACGAATCGGGGGTGGGCCAGCAGCGCCGCCTGGAAAGGGATGTTGCTGCTGATGCCGCGAATCACGAAGCCGTTCAGCGCGGCACGCATCTTGTGGATGGCATCGTCACGGTCGATGCCATGCACGATCAGCTTGGCAATCATCGAGTCGTAGTACATCGGGATCTCACCGCCCTCGTACACGCCGGTGTCGACCCGCACCCCGTAGCCCGTCGTGCCCGCCTCGCGCGCTGGCGCCTCGGCCGCGCGGGCGGCCGGGCTCGCCGCCCTATCCCCGACGCCACCGGCGAACAGGGTCTGCGCCGGCGGCTGGAACTTCACCAGCCGGCCCGTGGAGGGCAGGAAGTTGCGGAACGGGTCCTCGGCGTTGATGCGGCACTCGATGGCCCAGCCGTCGCGCTTCACGTCTGCCTGGGTCAGCGGCAGGGGCTCGCCCGCCGCAACCCGGATCATCAGCTCCACCAGGTCCAGCCCGGTGATGCATTCGGTCACCGGGTGTTCCACCTGGAGGCGGGTGTTCATCTCCAGGAAGTAGAAGTCCTGGTCCTTGCCGACCACGAACTCCACCGTGCCGGCCGACTGGTACTTCACCGCCTTGGCCAGCGCCACGGCCTGCTCGCCCATCGCCTTGCGGGTCGCGTCGCTGATGAAGGGCGACGGGGCCTCCTCGATCACCTTCTGGTGCCGGCGCTGGATGGAGCATTCGCGCTCGTTCAGGTAGATGACGTTGCCCTGCGAATCGCCCAGCACCTGGATCTCGATGTGGCGCGGCTGCTGCACGAACTTCTCGATGAAGATCCGGTCGTCACCGAAGGAGTTGCGGGCCTCGTTCTGGCAGGCGGCGAAGCCCTCCAGCGCCTCCTTGTCGTCATGCGCCACGCGAAGGCCCTTGCCGCCGCCGCCCGCCGAGGCCTTGATCATCACCGGGTAGCCGATGTCCCGCGCAATCTGCACCGCCCGCTCGGCCGATTCGATCGCATCGTTCCAGCCGGGGATGGTGTTGACCTTCGCCTCGTTGGCCAGCTTCTTCGAGGCGATCTTGTCGCCCATGGCCGCGATGGAGTGCGCCTTGGGCCCGATGAAGGCGATGCCCTTGTCTTCGCAGCGCTGGGCGAAGGCCTCGTTTTCACTCAGGAACCCGTAGCCCGGGTGGATGGCCTGCGCGCCGGTCTGCTTGGCGGCCGCGATGATCTTCTCGCCCAGCAGGTAAGACTCGCGCGAGGGCGCGGCGCCGATGTGGACGGCCTCGTCGGCCAGCTTGACGTGGCGCGCTTCCCTGTCCGCATCGGAAAACACCGCCACGGTGGCGATGCCCATCTTCTTGGCGGTGACGATGACCCGGCATGCGATTTCGCCCCGGTTGGCGATCAGGATTTTGGTGAACATGGTGTTGGGAGATGGAGGGTTCTGACAGGCAGTTCAGGGGTCTTGTCTTGCTGGCGCGGGATCAGCCATGCCGGTCGATGGCCGGGCTCATGTCTTCCATCCAGAGCACGTTGTCCGAATACGACTGCAGATCGGGCGACAGGTTGGAGGTGGAGCCTGAGACCCACACCTCCTTGTGCAGCTCAGACTTCACGTAGGAGATGGCGTCCTCGAAATCCCCGTCACCAGCCGAGAGGATCAGCCGGTCGTACACGTTCTGGGCCGCCAGCTTGATGATCAGAGTGGCAATGCCCACGTCCACGCCCTTTTGCACCGATCGGTCGAACGCGTGGTTGCAGCTCGGGCAGTGGGCGTGCATGCGCTTGAGCTTGTAGAGCTGCACGCGGAACTTCGGCCCGATCGGCGGCGCCGTCTTGATCCACGAGTGGAATGCATTCTGAGCATCGGTGGCCGGATCGCTCGCCGAGTTCAGGTAGTAGCTCTCGTAGAGCGGCCCGCCGTTCAGGCGCGTGATCTCGTTTTTCAGCTTGAGATAGTCGAAGGGCCGGCTCTTGCCGTAGTTGAAGAGGTAGGCGCCATCCACGATCCAGACGGTCTTCATGGGGCGTGCCAACGTCACAGCGGAATGTTCCCGTGCTTGCGCCACGGGTTCTCCAGCTTCTTGTTCTGCAGCATCACCAGGCTGCGGCAGATGCGCTTGCGGGTTTCATGCGGCAGGATCACGTCGTCGATGAAGCCCCGGGCGCTGGCGACGAACGGGTTGGCGAAACGCTTCTTGTATTCGCCCTCGCGGGCGGCCAGCTTTTCCGGGTCTTTCTTCTCTTCGCGGAAGATGATCTCCACCGCGCCCTTGGCGCCCATCACCGCGATCTCGGCGTTGGGCCAGGCCAGGTTGACGTCGCCGCGCAGGTGCTTGGAGCTCATCACGTCGTACGCACCGCCGTAGGCCTTGCGGGTGATGACGGTGATCTTGGGCACGGTGCACTCGGCATACGCATAGAGCAGCTTGGCGCCGTGCTTGATGATGCCGCTGTACTCCTGGCTGGTGCCGGGCATGAAGCCGGGCACGTCCACGAAGGTGATGACCGGGATGTTGAACGCATCGCAGAAGCGCACGAAGCGGGCGGCCTTGATGCTGGACTTGATGTCCAGGCAACCCGCCAGCACCAGCGGCTGGTTGGCGACGATGCCCACGGTCTGGCCTTCCATGCGGGCGAAGCCGATGACGATGTTCTTCGCGTAGTCGGGCTGCAGCTCGAAGAAGTCGCCATCGTCCACCGTCTTCAGGATCAGCTCCTTCATGTCGTAGGGCTTGTTCGGGTTGTCGGGCACCAGCGTGTCCAGGCTCAGGTCCTTGCGGTCGGCCGGGTCGTTGCTGGGCCGCACGGGCGGCTTTTCGCGGTTGTTGAGCGGCAGGTAGTTGTACAGGCGGCGCAGCATCATCAGCGCCTCCACGTCGTTCTCGAACGCCATGTCGGCCACGCCGCTGCGGGTGGTGTGCGTGATGGCGCCGCCCAGTTCCTCGGCCGTGACGTCCTCGTGCGTGACCGTCTTCACCACCTCGGGGCCGGTGACGAACATGTAGCTCGAATCCTTCACCATGAAGATGAAGTCGGTCATGGCGGGCGAGTACACGGCGCCCCCGGCGCAGGGGCCCATGATCATGCTGATCTGCGGCACCACGCCGCTGGCCAGCACGTTCTTCTGGAACACGTCGGCATAGCCGCCGAGCGAGGCCACGCCTTCCTGGATGCGGGCGCCGCCCGAGTCGTTCAGGCCGATGACCGGTGCGCCCACCTTCATGGCCTGGTCCATCACCTTGCAGATCTTCTCGGCGTGCGTTTCGCTCAGCGCGCCGCCGAAGACGGTGAAGTCCTGGCTGAAAATGAAGACGAGGCGGCCGTTGATCATGCCGTAGCCGGCCACCACGCCGTCGCCCGGCGGGCGGTTGGCCTCCATGCCGAAGTCGGTGCAGCGGTGCTCGACGAACATGTCCCACTCTTCGAAGGTGCCGTCGTCCAGCAGCAGCTCGATGCGCTCGCGCGCGGTGAGCTTGCCCTTCTTGTGCTGCGCGTCGATGCGCTTTTGCCCGCCGCCCAGGCGGGCGAGCGCGCGCTTTTGCTCCAGTTGCTCGAGGATGTCCTGCATGTGGGTCGCCCTTTCGGTGATGATGCTATTTATTTGATAGCTGGCAGCGCTGGACGGCCTTGCGCTGCGAGCAGATTTCTTGCTGCGGTCGATGCCGCGACACGCCCCGCCGCCACGTCGGCCTGCAGGGCGGGCAGCAACGCGCGCACTTCGGGGTGCTGGCGGAACGCCTGTTTCAGGCCGGCGTCGATGCGTTCCCACATCCACGCCAGCGACTGCTTTTCGCGCCGCAGCGCCAGGCGGCCGTTGGCAGTCTGCATCTGGCGGTAGAGCGTGACGGCTTCCCAGAACGCCTGCACACCCTGCCCCAGCAGCGCGCTGATCTGCAGCACGCGCGGCTGCCACAGCGCGCCGTGCGTGGCGTGGTCGGGGTTGCCGTGCATGCCCAGCAGGCGCAGGCTGGAGGTGATCTGCGCCTCCGCCCGGGTGGCGGCGTTCTTGTCGATATCGGCCTTGTTGATGACCACCAGGTCGGCGATCTCCATCACGCCCTTCTTGATGGCCTGCAGATCGTCGCCCGCGTTGGGCAGTTGCATCAGCACGAACATGTCGGTCATGCCCGCCACTGCCGTTTCGCTCTGGCCCACGCCCACGGTCTCGACGATCACCACGTCGTAGCCGGCGGCCTCGCAGACCAGCATGGCCTCGCGGGTCTTCTCGGCCACGCCGCCCAGGGTGCCGCTGGACGGGCTGGGGCGGATGTAGGCCTGCGGATGGACGGAGAGCTGCTCCATCCGGGTCTTGTCGCCCAGGATGGAGCCGCCGGAGACGGTGCTGGACGGGTCGATGGTGAGCACCGCCACGCGGTGGCCTTGCTGGATCAGAAAAAGGCCGAGTGTTTCGATGAAGGTGGACTTGCCTACGCCTGGTACGCCGCTGATGCCCAGGCGGAACGCCTTGCCGGTGTGCGGGAGCAGTGCCGTGAGCAGTTCGTCGCCGTGGGCGCGGTGGTCGGCGCGGGTCGATTCGAGCAAAGTGATGGATTTGGCGATGGCGCGGCGCTGGACCATGGGCGCACCCTCCAACAAGGACTGAAGCAAAGGCAGAGGCATCATTTGCGGATCAGAGGATGTCGAAGGCGCGGCCATCGGGCAGGCGATAGCGCGAGAAATCACGCACGTCGGTGGTCAGGATCTGAGCCACTCCGGATTCGCAGGCCAGCCAATAGAGAGAAGCATCGGCCAGATCCATTTCCGTGCGGGGCTGCTCGGTGTATTGCTCCATCCACACGCACATCTCCAGCAGATCCTGGCCGTCAAAAGGGAACACCTGCACCGCACCGTGGGCGATCCACTGCAGCAAGGCCAGCCGGCGGCGGGGGCCCAACAGGTGGCTGGCCTCTGTCACGCAGGCCCAGGTGGTGTGCATCCGCATGGAAACCGGTGCGTCCACCATGAGTCGCCTGAAGTGCGCGTGGAAACGCTCACCCTCGTCGAACAACGCGACCATCGGGCCTGTATCGAGCAAACACAACTTCAATCCGCGCCTCCAGGGACCTGGGATTGGCGCTCGCTCAGGTAAGCGGCGTAGTCATCCTGCTCCTGCGTATGGCGTGCGCGAAGGGTCTGGCGCAAGGCGGCCTTGATGGGAGAAAGCGCTTCATCGGGAAGCTCGTCCTCCACGCGATAGCGCGCAGAGTCGTCCATCACCTTGTGGAACAGCGCTGCTGGGTCCTTGCGACCCAACGCCCGCTCCACTGCGTTGATGATGAATTGCGACTTGGTGATTCCCTGACGGCGGGCGGCAAGCTCCAGCTCCTTTTCCGTCAACGGGTCCATACGAACGGATACGGCCATGGCTGACTCCTGTAATACCGTATTACTGTATCACTCGCTCACCACCTTAGCCCGAATCTGCTCCAGTACATCCTTCGCGCTGGCCGGAATCGGCGTACCCGGCCCATAGATGCCCTTGACGCCCGCCTCGTAAAGGAAGTCGTAGTCCTGCGCAGGAATCACCCCACCCACGAACACGATGATGTCGTCCGCCCCCTGGTCCTTCAGCGACTGGATGATGGCGGGCACCAGCGTCTTGTGCCCGGCGGCCAGGGTGGAGACACCCACGGCATGCACGTCGTTCTCGATCGCCTGGCGGGCGCATTCCTCGGGCGTCTGAAAGAGCGGCCCCATGTCCACGTCGAAACCCAGGTCGGCAAAAGCCGTGGCCACCACCTTCGCGCCCCGGTCGTGGCCGTCCTGGCCCAGCTTGGCGATCATCACCCGGGGGCGGCGGCCCTCCGCTTCGGCAAAGGCGTTGATCTCGGTCTTCAACTTGTCCCACCCTTCGGCGGAATCGTAGGCGGCGGCGTACACACCGGTCACTTTTTGGGTGTCGGCGCGGTGGCGCCCGTAGACCTTTTCGAGCGCGTCGCTCACCTCGCCCACCGTGGCGCGCAGGCGCACGGCCTTGATCGCCAGGTCCAGCAGATTGCCTTCACCGGTTTCTGCTGCAGAAGTGAGCGCATCCAGCGCCTGCTGCACCTGCGCCGCGTCGCGTTTCGCCCTGATATCGTTCAGCCGCGCGATCTGGCTGTCGCGCACCTTCACGTTGTCGATCTGCAGGATGTCGACCGGGTCTTCCTTGGCGAGCTTGTATTTGTTCACGCCCACGATCACGTCCTTGCCCGAGTCGATGCGCGCCTGCTTCTCGGCGGCGGCCGCCTCGATCTTGAGCTTGGCCCAGCCGGAATCGACGGCCGCCGTCATGCCGCCCATGGCCTCGACTTCCTCGATGATCTTCCACGCCGCGTCGGCCATGTCCTGGGTCAGCTTTTCCATCATGTAGCTGCCCGCCCAGGGGTCCACCACGTTGGTGATGTGGGTCTCTTCCTGGATGATGAGCTGCGTGTTGCGGGCGATGCGCGCCGAAAACTCGGTGGGCAGCGCGATGGCCTCGTCCAGCGCGTTGGTGTGCAGGCTCTGCGTGCCGCCGAAGACGGCTGCCATGGCCTCGATGGTGGTGCGCACCACGTTGTTGTACGGGTCCTGCTCGGTCAGGCTCCAGCCGCTGGTCTGGCTGTGGGTGCGCAGCATCAGGCTCTTGGGGTTCTTGGCGCCCGTCTCCTTCATGATGCGGCACCACAGCAGGCGCGCCGCGCGCATCTTGGCGATCTCCAGGTAGAAGTTCATGCCCACGGCCCAGAAGAACGACAGGCGCCCGGCGAAGGCGTCCACGTCCAGGCCCGAGGCGATGGCTGTCTTCACGTATTCCTTGCCGTCCGCCAGCGTGAACGCCAGCTCCAGCGCCTGGTTGGCGCCGGCTTCCTGCATGTGGTAGCCGCTGATGGAGATGGAGTTGAACTTCGGCATGTTCCTGGCCGTGTAGCCAATGATGTCGCCGATGATCCGCATGCTGGGCTTGGGCGGGTAGATGTAGGTGTTGCGGACCATGAACTCCTTGAGGATGTCGTTCTGGATGGTTCCGCTCAGCTGCGCCTGCGACACGCCCTGCTCTTCCGCCGCCACCACGTAGCCTGCCAGCACCGGCAGCACGGCGCCGTTCATGGTCATCGACACGCTCACCTTGTCGAGGGGAATCTGGTCGAAGAGGATCTTCATGTCCTCCACCGAATCGATGGCCACGCCCGCCTTGCCGACGTCGCCGGTCACCCGGGGATGGTCGGAGTCATAGCCCCGGTGGGTGGCCAGGTCGAAAGCGACCGAAACGCCCTGCCCGCCGGCAGCCAGGGCCTTCCGATAGAAGGCATTCGACTCCTCGGCGGTAGAGAAGCCGGCGTACTGGCGGATCGTCCAAGGCCGCACGGCGTACATGGTGGCCTGGGGACCGCGCAGGTAGGGCTCGAACCCGGGCAGAGTGTTGGCGTACGGCAATCCGGCCGTGTCGGCGGCGGTGTAGAGAGGTTTGACGGTGATGCCGTCCGGCGTGACCCAGTCCAGGGCAGAGAGATCGCCACCCGGTGCCGATTTCGCGGCCGCCTGGGTCCACGCGGCCAGGTCTGCAGGTGGGAAGAGAGAATCAGATTTGCTTTGGCTCATGTCTCTGCGAGGGTCTGGTTGCGGTGCCGTGCGGTGTTGACGTCCACGTCAATCTTCGCTGCATTCTACGCCTCCGTAATTATTAATTTATAGTTTTTTTCCAGTACATTCCGCGCATGTCCGCGCTCACCCTGTCGCCTCGCGCCCTCTATGAAGAGGTGGCGGAAGCATTGCGCCAGCGGATCTTCCGCCGCGAGCTGGAGCCCGGCAGCTGGATCGACGAATTGAAGATCGCCGAGGAGTTCGGCATCAGCCGGACGCCCCTGCGCGAAGCCCTCAAGGTGCTGGCGGCGGAAGGCCTGGTCACGATGAAGCTGCGCCGTGGCGCCTATGTGACGGAAGTGTCGGACAAGGATCTGCGTGACGTGTATCACCTGCTCGCCCTCCTGGAGAGCGACGCAGCGGGCGTGGTCGCCAGCCGCGCGACGGACGCACAGCTGCTGGAATTGCAGGCCTTGCATGCGGACCTGTCCGCTGCAGTCGCCGACCGGGACCGGTTTTTTGCCATCAACGAACGCTTTCACATGCGCCTGCTGGAGGTGGCGGACAACCGCTGGCGCAACCAGATGGTGGCCGACCTGCGCAAGGTCATGAAGCTCAACCGCCACAACTCTTTGCTGAAGCACGGGCGCATCGCGGATTCGCTGCAGGAGCACGCACTGATCCTGGAAGCGCTGCGCGCACGCGACCCCCAGGCGGCGGTTCAAGCCACGCGAGCCCATTTCGAGCAGGGGCTGGAAGCCGCTGCGTGACGCGCTCACCACGCTGAAGAGACTCCCGCACCGCTTTTTGAAGAGCCTGCGGCAGGCGGCTGGGCGCTCCTTACCGGTGCAACGCACCACGCCCCCCCTCCAAGCCGCACGGAGCGCGTCAGGTGCGGCAACGAAGCGGTTCGCCTACGCTCGCCCCGCTTGGAAACTCACCTTGCCGGCTTGTCCGATGCGGTCTGATGGTGGTCCATCCACCCGTCCACCCGATCAGAGGAGTTCTCCATGTCCAGCGATCCCCAAGACCACCCCGTTGTGCAACCCGTGCCGGAAGGCTTGCCGCGCCCGCCTTCCGCCGTGCCCGTCGGCACCGACGAGCAGCCCGGCCAAGATCGGCAGCCGTCAGGCAAGGCCATGCCCGCGCCCACGCTGGACACAGCGCAGGAGTGGTCGGACAAGCCCGTGCTCGACGTACTCGGAGAAGACCCCAAGCCATAAGCGCGCGAGCTTGCGTGCGTCAAGTCGAACGGGGGCCGCACCGCCTGGCAGGCCGGCTCGACGAGTGTCACCTCGGGGCTAATAAGGGCAGGCCCCTTGTACCGCTGCACCCTTGCGCTACCAGGTGCTTGCGGGCGCTGAGATAATCCCCACTGCGCGCCCCCAGGCCCACCTTCTCTGTGAGGGTCGGCAAATGCTTCCGCCTGCTCGATTCGCGTGACGCCATGCGTCACTCCGTCTTGCCACGGATTCGATGGGGCGGCCCACCGCACCCTGCGCGCGGCGCGCGGCGACTGACATCGCGAGCGCGCAGCCCAGTCGCAGGACGATTCCAGCCGACCGGGTGCGGCCAGAAACCCACAGGACGAACCGATATGGCGCCCACCATCGCGCAACCGCTTGACCCTCAAGCCCCCCAAGCAACCCGCAACCCCTGGCGCATGTCCGTGGCGCCCATGATGGACTGGACCGACCGGCACTGCCGGTACCTCCATCGCCTGCTCACCCGCCACACCCTGCTCTACACCGAGATGGTCACGACGGGCGCCTTGATCCATGGCGACGTGGAGCGGCATCTGCGCTTCAATGCCGAGGAGCACCCCGTCGCCCTGCAACTGGGAGGCAGCGAGCCTGCCGAGCTGGCCCAGGCTGCGCGGCTGGGCGAGCAATGGGGCTACGACGAGATCAACCTGAACTGCGGATGTCCCAGCGAGCGGGTGCAGCGCGGCGCTTTCGGCGCCTGCCTGATGAATGAGCCGCAACTGGTGGCCGATGGCGTCAAGGCGATGGTCGATGTGGTCGGCGTGCCTGTCACAGTCAAGCACCGCATTGGCATCGACAAAGGCGAGGACTACGGCTTCGTGCGCGACTTCATCGGCACGGTGGCCGAGGCGGGTTGCCGGGTGTTCATCGTCCATGCCCGCAACGCCTGGCTGAAGGGCCTGAGCCCCAAGGAGAACCGCGAGATTCCGCCGCTGCGCTATGGCGTGGTAGCGCAGTTGAAGGCCGATTTCCCGCACCTGACCATCGCCATCAACGGCGGTTTCACCACCGACGATGCGGTGCTGGAGCAACTGGCGGTGCTCGACGGCGTGATGGTGGGCCGCGAGGCCTATCACAACCCCTGGTGGCTGGCGGGCTGGGACGCAGCGTTTCATGGCGACACGACGGCGCCGGACCTCCGCCGCGACGACGTGGAAGCGCGCATGGTGGACTACATGGAACGGGAGGCGGCGCAACACGGCACCCACTGGTACGCCATCGCCAGGCACATGCTGGGACTGCGCCACGGCCTGCCCGGCGCACGCCGCTGGCGCCAGCTGTGGAGCGATCACCGCTTGAAGGCCCTGCCCGCGCGCGAGGTGGCTGCCCTGGCCGCCGCGGCGCTGGGGCCGATGCCGCGCCAAGGGGCGGTGAGGGTGGAAGACCCAGCAGCGCTCACGCCTGCAGCCTGAGCATCCACTCCGAGAGGGGTTCGGGGCGGCCGAAAAGGTAGCCCTGCAGTCCGCCACACCCGTGGGCGCGCAGAAAGTCCGCCTGCGCCGCAGTCTCCACCCCTTCCGCCACCACCCGCAGATGCAGATGGCGCGCCATGGACAGGATGGCCTGCACGATGGCGGCATCGCTTGGGTCAGTGGGCGCATCCTGCACGAAGCTTTTGTCGATCTTCAGCTCGTAGAGCGGCAGCTTTTTGAGATACGCCAGGCTGGAATATCCCGTGCCGAAGTCATCGATGGAAAAGCGCA
Source organism: Acidovorax sp. Leaf160 (assembly GCF_001424265.1). Lineage (GTDB taxonomy): Bacteria > Pseudomonadota > Gammaproteobacteria > Burkholderiales > Burkholderiaceae_C > Paracidovorax. The sequence goes on along the minus strand of NZ_LMOV01000012.1, from coordinate 373,439 downwards.
CGCCCAGCTGGCCCAACTCGGTCATGCGCTGAACGGCGTCTTCCCAGTTCTCCACCAGGAGGCTTTCGGTCACCTCCAGGATCAACTGCGACGCGGGGGCACCGCTGGCCTGCAGGGCCTGGTGCACGCTGGCGACGAAATCGTCCTGCCGGAACTGCCGCTGGCTGACATTGACCGATATCGACAGCGCGTGGCCCCGGGCGTTCAGCGCCGCCAGGGACGCGCAAGCTTGGCGAATCACACGCTCACCCATCCGCAGGATCAGGCCCGATTCCTCCGCCACGGGAATGAAGCGGGCCGGTGACACCATGCCGTGCTGGGGATGCCTCCACCGCAGCAGCAGTTCACCGCCCATCAACCGCCCTGCGCCATCGACCTGCGGCTGGACGAAGACCTCCAACGCATCGTCAGCCACCGCCTGCTTCAGGTCCTGCTCCAGCGCCAGCCGCTCCTGGGCCTCGGCATGCATGGCAGGCTCGAAGAAACACACGCGGTTGTGGCCCAGCCGCTTGGCCTGGTACATCGCCGTGTCGGCTTCGCGCAGCAGGTCTTCAGCGCCTTCGCCGCTGCGCGGAAACAGGGTGACGCCGATGCTGCCGGTGCTACCGTAGAGCGTTTCGCCGAGTGTGTACGGCTGGTCCAGCCGGTCGCGCAGCCGCACGGAGAGGGTCTGCGCCGCCTCGCGGGCCTGCGCCTCGTTGGCTCCGAGCCGTGGCGCCATCACCACGAATTCGTCGCCGCCCAGGCGCGCCACCAGTTCACCGGCACCGGCCAGCGCGGTCAGGCGCGCGCCCACCTGCACCAGCAAGCTGTCGCCGACGGTGTGGCCACGGGCATCGTTGATCTGCTTGAAATTGTCGAGATCGATGTAGAACAGTCCACCGATGGCGGCAGCCATGGCACCCAGCGCGGCACCCGGCGCGGTATCTTGCGCCGGGCTGCCAGCCGCTGGCACACCGGCCGCGATGGCTTGCCGCAGTGCCTCCAGCAGCATGCGGCGGTTGGGCAGGCCGGTCAGCGCGTCGTAGTACGCGAGCCGGTGCATGGCGGCCTCGGTTTCATGCCGGCGCGTGACGTCGCGAGACAGCGCAATGAAACGGGGTTCACCAGCGAAGGGCGCGTCCACGGCGCGGCGCGGGCCCGGCGCGGGTGCGCCCTGGGTCTTGCGTGCCACCGACAGCTCGAACCAACGGGTGCCGCCTGCCGATTCCAGCGCGTACTGCTGCCCCGAAGAGTAGCCGCGCGCATGTGCCTCCTGCAGCGCCGCAAGGCATGCGGCGGCCGCCGCCGCCGGCAGCACGTCGCCCACCGCCTTGCCGATGAATTGCTGCGCCGGCAGGGCGGGCAGGTCTTCCCGCGAAGAGCGGTAGTGGTGGATGCGCCCGTCCAGCCCGAATTCGATCAGCACGTCGGGCACCGCATTGAGCGTGCTCTCCAGCGCGTCCCGGGTGGCGCGCAACTCGCCCGTCATGCTGCGGGCCAGTGTCAGCGCCTGCTCGTGCGAACTGGACTGCCGGCTGACGAACCACCCGGCCAGCAGGCTGAGCAGCACGCCGAGCATGGCGATGTTGTGGTGGTTTCCGCGGTCGAAGCGCCGGTCGAAAGCCGGAAGCGAATTCAGCTCGACCGTCCAGCGCCGGCCGCCCACGTTCATCGAGCGGATGGCGGTGGAGAGCGGGGCACGTGACGGCAACCCGCTGTCGGATGCGGCCTCGCTCCGATATACCAGGGAGCCGCCTACCAGGGAGGGGCCATCCAGGATGGCGATCGCCACGTCAGGGTCCAACTGGTCCTTCAGTCCGCCCACGATGTCGGCCGCGCGGAAAGGCGCCGCCACCCAGCCGTGGATCTGCGCGCGCCGGTCCGCCACGCTGCTCGGGTCTGCATCGCTGCCGGGTTGATACAGCGGCAGGTACATCGCAAGACTCGCACCCCCATCGGCGGGGTCGGGGATCGGGCCCGTCAGCGCCAGCTGCCCGGTGTCCCGAGCGCGCAGCATGGCTTCACGCGTGGCCGGCCGGGTCGCGGCTTCCAGTGCCAACAGTTCCAGATTGCCGGCAGTGAGCGGCTGGTGGTGGGTCACCGGTGCATGCGTATCGATGGTCAGCGCGATGTCCTCGCCAGGCGGGGGCGACAGGGGCGCTTTGCTCCCGATGTTCGTTGCCCAGGACGATGCGGACGCAGCCAGAGTGTCTGCGGCCTCCGCAGGGTTCACCCTCTCCAGCAGTGCCAACCCCTGCAGGCCCGGCCGCGTGTAGCGCAACTGCAGTGCATCAACGTAGGCGCGGAATTCAGCATGGCTGATGCGGTCGGACGCGTCGAAAAAGCCTTTCACGCCGCGCAGCACCATTTCGTAGGCGTCCATGCGGTCGGACAAGGTCGTCAGGGTGCGGTCGACCGCCCGCTCGAACGACTGCGTGCGGCGGATGTCCAGAGCACGCTGCTCCTGCCGCCAGTAGACGTAGTTGAAGCCGAGCAGTACCACGACCAGCACCGGGGCGATGAACAGGCGTGCGTGCCAGCGCCCTGCCTGAAGGGAGCGGCCATGCCAACTTGGGACTAAATTCATGGAGGCCCTAGCCTCGCACGGCTTGTAACACGGGGTTTGAAGTCCGCCTCCTACAGCGGCGCGGGCTGGCGCCTACCGCCTTGCCGCAAAGGGGGTCTACGCTTGATCTAATATTCCCCGGGTGCCGGCCGTCAGGCTGGCCAGCTCTGTCGTCCCTCAGCGTTCCCATGTCATTGCCCCACCTGACCCGCGAAGAAGCCGCTTTTCACCAGTACTACGCCCGCGAGCGACCGGTTCTGGAGCACGCCTGCGCGTTCTATGTGGCGCTGCTGCAGTCGATCCTGTCGAAGGACCAGAGCATCGACATCTCGAAAGTCGAGGGCCGGGTGAAGGACCGGGATGAATGCATCCGCAAGTTCTCGCGCAAGTACCGCGCGGCGCTGGAGGAAAGCAACGAGCCTTTCGAGATCCAGCATTACCTGACCGACATCGTCGGCGTGCGGGTGGTGTGCCTGTACGAGGACGAACTGGAGAAGGTGGCACAAATCGTGAGGTCGCACTTCGACGTGATCGACGTGACCGACAAGGTCACGGCCGTGGAGAGCACCGAGGCCTCGTTTGGCTACAAGGGCCTGCATCTCGATCTGCGCCTGAACGCTGCACAGGCCGCGCTGCCTGAACTCGCCGCCTATGCCCACCAGACCTTTGAGTTGCAGGTGCGCACCATCATCCAGGACTCCTGGAGCGTGCTGGATCACCAGATCAAGTACAAGAAATCGATTCCGGGCGACCTGAAACGGCGCATCAACGTGTTGTCGGCACTGTTCGAGCTGGCTGACCGCGAGTTCCGCCAGATCCGCGACGCCACTGAGGCAGAACTGCGCCGCACGCCGGACGAGCCGGAAGAAGCCGACGGCCCGTCGGAGGCAGGCTCGCCGCGCGCAGGCAAGGCGACGTCGGCTGGCAGCGAACTGAACGCGTTCACCTTCCTCAAGATCGCCAACCACTTCTTCAAGGGGACGGAATTCGAGCCGCAGAAGGTCGATCTGTTCGTGGAGGACATGCGGGCCTGGTCGCCAGAGCTGAATCGATCGCGCCTCAACACCCTGCTGCGGGCCACCATCGGCACGGTCAAGCGCTACAAACAGCACTATGAAGACCTGCACCCCGAAGGCAGCTTCAATCCGTACACGGTGATCCGGCACTGCCTCTATCTCGGCGACCGGGTGACGTTCAGGCGGGCACTGCGCAACAGTTCGCGCGAAGCGTTCGAGGCGTGGCTGCAGGCGAATCCGTCGTCCATCTCGCTCGCACCGCAGCCTTCCCCAGCCACAGAGGACCGCACGCCGCCCGCGTGAAACCTTTGTTGAAGTTCCCGTGGTGACCGCTGGCCTTGAGCCGGCCGGATATGTCGCCCGGGCGACTCTGCATCGGTAGTTTCACGTCACACATGGTCGCGGGTCTGCTGCTATATTGCACTGCAACAAAAGTGAACGGGCAACCCCATGCTGTACAACCTTTACGAAACCCAGCGCTCCCTGATGGAGCCGTTCGCCGAGATGGCGCAGACGGCGGCCAAGTTCCTGAACAACCCCCTGTCCCCTTTCAGCCAGACCGTCTACGCACAGCGTCTGTCCGCCGGCTACGACCTGCTCTACCGCCTGGGCAAGGATTACGAGAAGCCGGAATTCAACATCCGCTCGGTGGACGTGGACGGCACGCCGGTCGCCATCGACGAGCGCGTGGTGCTGGACAAGCCCTTCTGCGAGCTGCGCCGCTTCAAGCGTTTCTCCGACGACGTGGAAACCCTCACCAAGACCAAGGACCAGCCGGTGGTGCTGGTGGTCGCGCCGCTCTCCGGTCACTACGCGACGCTGCTGCGCGACACCGTGCGTACGCTGCTGCAGGGGCACAAGGTCTATGTCACCGACTGGAAGAACGCCCGGCTGGTGCCGCTGGCGGACGGGGCCTTTCACCTCGACGACTACATCAACTATGTGCAGGATTTCATCCGCCACCTGAACGGGCTGCACGGCAATTGCCATGTGATGAGCGTGTGCCAGCCCACGGTGCCCGTGCTGGCAGCGGTGTCGCTGATGGCCAGCCGGGGCGAGCAGACGCCGCTGTCCATGGTGATGATGGGCGGCCCCATCGACGCGCGCAAGTCGCCCACGGCCGTGAACAACCTGGCCACGCAGCGCAGCTTCGAGTGGTTTGAGAACAATGTGATCTACCGCGTGCCCGACAACTTCCCGGGCGCGGGCCGGCGGGTCTACCCCGGCTTCCTGCAGCACACGGGTTTCGTCGCCATGAACCCCGACCGCCATGCGAAGAGCCACTGGGACTACTTCAAGGACCTGGTCAAGGGCGACGACGCCAGCGCCGAGGTGCACCGCAAGTTCTACGACGAGTACAACGCCGTGCTCGACATGGACGCGGACTACTACCTGGAAACCATCAAGACGGTCTTCCAGGACTACAGCCTGGTCCACGGCACCTGGGACGTGCGTTCGCCCGATGGCGATGTCGAGCGGGTGAAGCCGCAGGACATCACCGGCACCGCCCTGATGACCGTCGAGGGCGAGCTCGACGACATCTCCGGCTCCGGCCAGACCCAGGCGGCACACGATCTCTGCACCGGCATCGCCGAGGGCGACCGGCTGCACTACGAAGTCAAGGGTGCCGGCCACTACGGCATCTTCAGCGGCCGGCGCTGGCGCGATCTGGTCTACCCCCAGGTGCGCAGCTTCTTCCTGGCGCACCAGCCGGCCCCGGCCGCGAAGCCTGCGGCCGCGCGCACCGGCGCCGCCGCCGTGGTGGCAGACGTCTCCGAAGATGCGGCGCAGCCCGCCGCCACGGCCGCACCGGCGACCCGCCAGCGCCGCAGCGCCCGCAAGGCCTGATGGACCCCACGGCCACGGCCACGGCCACGGCCACGGGCGCCGACGCCCACGCCGCCGTGCAGCGCCTGGCGGCCCGGATCGACGCTGCCCTGCCCCAGACCCAGTGCACCCGCTGCGGCGAGCCCGACTGCGCGACCTACGCGCTCGCGGTCGCCTCAGGCCGCGCGGGCATCAACCAGTGCCCCCCAGGGGGTGCCGAAGGCGTGGCACGCCTGGCAGCGCTGACCGGGCAGCCGGTGCTGGCGCTCAGCCCGGAGCATGGACAGGAAGGGCCCCGCAGCGTGGCCGTGATCGACGAGGCCTGGTGCATCGGCTGCACTCTCTGCCTGGACGCCTGTCCGACCGACGCCATCATCGGCGCCAACAAACGCATGCATACCGTCATCGCTGCCCATTGCACGGGCTGCGAGCTGTGCATCCCGGTCTGTCCGGTGGACTGCATCGAACTGGTCAACGACAGTGGCAGCCGCACCGGCTGGGCGGCCTGGTCGCCCTCCCAGGCAGAGCACGCCCGTCGGCGCTACGCGGCACACCAGTGGCGGCGTGGAGCTGGCGAACACCGCCGGCCAGCGGAGCCCCAGCCTGCCGCAGGAGCTGGCGCCGATTCGGTGGTCAATGCCACCGCCACCGCAGCTGCCCAGCCTGTCCAGGGCACGCAGGGCACGCAGGGCACGCAGGGGACGGACGGCCCGGAGGGCGCCCCTACCCCCCAGCAAGCGCGCCAGGCCGTCATAGCCGCAGCGCTCGCCCGCGCCCGGGAAAAGCGCGCCCCTTCCAGGCCCGCCTGATCCTGTCCGCACGGCCCCGGCCGGGGCGGCGGGGCCAGGCTGTGCCTCCCGTGCGCCGATCGGGCGACCCCGGGCGGGTTGCCTCGCGCCGCGCTGCCTAGCGCGCCGCCAGAGACTTGTAGACCCCGCAGCCGAGGTACAGGTCGTCGACCCGCTGCACGAACGACATCTTGGTCTGAACCTGCCCCGTCGCGGGGTTGGTGATGTCGTACTCCACCCAGCCAGGTCCGCGCTCGGCCTGGTCCACGATATCCCGCACCAGCCGGTCGCCCGCGATGCCGGGAATGTCCTGCACCCGGGTTCCCACCTTGGCCGGGTTGCCGCCGAATGCGAGGTAGGTCCCCTGTGCGTCGAGGGCGAACACGTACATGTCGCGGTCGTGAAACGGCTGGGCAGGGTCGGTGATGGCGCGCAGCAGGCCGTCGCGCGACGTGCCGCGCCGCAGCGCGCAGGCCCGGGCCACCAGCGCCATCGCTTCCTGCGCCGTCCCCTGCTGCAGCTGAAAGCGCAGCACCGCCTGGGACAGCGTGGCGGCCCGCGCCTCCAGCGCTTCCGCCTGGCTCACCGACAGGCCGACCATCCGGGCGTTGCTCTGGGTGATCTGGTCCAACTGCTGCACCGCCGCGCTGATCTCCTTCAGGCCCACGCTCTGCTCGGCGCCGGAATGGGAGATTTCCGTCACGCTGGACGCCACGTCGCGGATTCCGCTGGTCACCCCGGCGATGCTCTCGCCGGCATGGCGGATCAGCCCGGCGCTGGCTTCCACCTGCCGCACCGACTCGCCGATCAGTGCGCGGATCTCGCGTGCCGCCTCGGCTGACCGCCCGGCCAGGCTGCGCACTTCCGACGCCACCACCGCGAAACCCCGGCCCTGCTCCCCGGCCCGCGCGGCCTCGACGGCCGCGTTGAGCGCGAGGATGTTCGTCTGGAAAGCGATGCCATCGATCACGCCGATGATTTCGTTCATGCGCCGTGCGCCCTGCTGGATGGCTTCCACCGACTCGACCGCCTGCTTCATGGCCGTCGCGCCGCCGTCCGCCGCCTGCCGCACCTGACTCGCCCGGCCATCGGCGCCGACCGCCGTCTGCGCGTTGCTGTTGACCGCCGCGGCCAGTTGCTCGACGCTCGCAGCGGTCTCCTCCAGGTTCGCCGCCTGCTGCTCGGTGCGCTCGGCCAACGCCCGGTTGTCCGCAGCCAGGCTCTCTCCGGCATGGGCGACCAAGGCGGCGTTGCTGCGGATGTCCGCCACCATCGACGACAGGGCCAGCACCATGCGGTCGAGCTGCACGCTCAGCTGCGCCAGCTCGTCCCGGCCTGCCAGGCCCGCCGCGACGCGCAGATCGCCTGCCGCCGCCTGTTCCGTCACCCGCAGCAGCCGGGCCACATCCGCCGCCAGGTGCGCCTGGAGGCACCACGCCGCATAGCCCACCGCCAGGCCCCCCAGCGCAGCCACCACGGCCGTGACCCCCAGGCCCTGAGGCTGGCACGCCACGACCGCCGCCAGGGCTACCACCGCGGTCAGCACGACCATGCCGATTTTTCCCCCGAGCCCCCACCGCCGCAGCAGGCTCACCCCCGGACGCAGCACCATGAATTCGGACATGCGATCGCCCCTCCTTGCCCTCGCCGCCGGGTGGCGGCCGATATGCATCCTTGTGTAACAGCAAGTGCGGCGACCAGCCAGAGGGTAAGCACTGTCCCGGCGGGCGCCACCTCGCCGTTGCCGGCCCGCTGCGCGGAAACGGGGCATCGCTTCGATCCACCATAATCGCGCCCCATGAATCCCCTGCTCTCCCGCCTGCAGCCGTACCCGTTCGAGCGCTTGCGCCAATTGTTCGCGGGCGTCGCCCTGCCCGCCGACTACAGCCCGATCAGCCTCGGCATGGGGGAGCCGCGCCACCCCACCCCACCCTTCATCAAGGAAGCGTTGGTCTCCAGCCTGGGCGGTCTGGCCAGCTATCCGGCCACGGCGGGCGAGCCGCGGCTTCGGGAAGCCTGTGCGGCCTGGCTGCATCGCCGATACGGCGTGACCGTGGAGCCCACGGCGCACGTGCTGCCGGTCAATGGGTCGCGCGAGGCGCTGTTCGCTTTCGCCCAGACCGTGCTGGACCCCACGGGCGGCGACGCCGTCGCCGTGTGCCCGAACCCCTTCTACCAAATCTACGAAGGTGCCACCCTGCTGGCAGGCGCCACGCCGTATTACGCACCCAGCGACCCGGCGCGCAACTTCGCCGTGGACTGGGACAGCGTGCCCGAAGCCGTCTGGCAGAAGACCCAGCTGCTGTTCGTCTGCTCGCCCGGCAACCCGACGGGCGCCGTCATGCCGCTGGCCGAGTGGAAGAAGCTGTTCGCGCTCAGCGATCGCTACGGCTTCGTCATCGCGTCCGACGAGTGCTACAGCGAGATCTACTTCCAGGGCGAACCACCGCTGGGCGGGCTGGAAGCCGCTGCCCGGCTGGGCCGCACCGATTTCCGCAACCTGGTGTCGTTCACCAGCCTGTCCAAGCGCAGCAACGTGCCGGGCTTGCGCAGCGGCTTCGTCGCCGGCGACGCAGCGCTGATCAAGGCCTTCCTGCTCTATCGCACCTACCACGGCGGGGCGATGGGCCCGGCCGTGCAGGGCGCCAGCATCGCCGCCTGGAACGACGAGCAGCACGTGACCGAGAACCGCGCGCTCTACCGCAAGAAGTTCGCCCAGGTCACGCCGCTGCTGGCGGGCGTGATGGACGTCAAGCTGCCCGACGCGGGGTTCTACCTCTGGGCCCGGGTGCCCGATGCCCTGGGAATGACCGACGCCGAGTTCGCCCGCGCCCTGCTGGCTCAATACAATGTCACCGTGCTGCCGGGCAGCTACCTGGCCCGCGAGGCCGGTGGCGTCAACCCTGGCGCCCAGCGCGTGCGCATGGCCCTGGTGGCCGACACGGAAGAATGCGTGGAAGCCGCGCTGCGCATCGTGCAATTCATCCAATCCCGTACCTGATCCGACCGAGCCATGACCCAACAACTGCAGACCCTCATCGACAACGCCTGGGACAACCGCACCAGCCTTTCGCCCGCCTCGGCGCCCAAGGAAGTCGTCGATGCCGTGGAGCACGTGATCGCCGAGCTGAACAACGGCAAGCTGCGCGTGGCCACCCGTGAAGGCGTGGGCCAGTGGACCGTGCACCAATGGATCAAGAAGGCGGTGCTGCTGTCCTTCCGCCTGAAGGACAACGAGCTGATGAAGTCCGGCGACCTGGGCTTCTTCGACAAGGTGCCCACCAAGTTCGCCCACCTCTCGGCCGACGAGATGGCCGCCACCGGCGTGCGCGTGGTGCCTCCGGCCGTCGCCCGCCGCGGCAGCTACATCGCGCGCGGCGCGATCCTGATGCCCAGCTACGTGAACATCGGCGCCTATGTGGACGAAGGCACCATGGTGGACACCTGGGCCACCGTGGGTTCCTGCGCGCAGGTCGGCAAGAACGTGCACCTGTCGGGCGGCGTGGGCCTGGGCGGCGTGCTGGAGCCGCTGCAGGCGAACCCCACCATCATCGAGGACAACTGCTTCATCGGCGCGCGCTCCGAAGTGGTGGAAGGCGTGATCGTCGAAGAGAACTCGGTGCTGGGCATGGGTGTGTACATCGGCCAGAGCACGCCGATCTTCAACCGCGACACCGGCGAGATCAGCTTCGGCCGCGTGCCTTCGGGCAGCGTGGTGATCAGCGGCAGCCTGCCCAAGAAGACCAAGTCGGGCCAGGACTACGCCACCTACGCAGCCGTGATCGTGAAGACGGTGGACGCGCAGACGCGCTCCAAGACCAGCCTGAACGACCTGCTGCGCGACTGAGACTCCACCTCTTGCCCGTCCTGCCCGTCCCGCACGGCGCGTGCGGGCGGCAGGAGGGCCCGCTTCGCCGACGCAACCAGCCACAAAGGCAATCACCATGAGCACGATGGAACGGATTCTGCGGCTGATGGCCGAGAAGCGGGCATCCGACGTTTACCTGGCGGCCAACGCCCCGGTCCTGATCCGCATCAACGGCGAGTGCGTGCCGATCAACAGCCAGGTGCTGCCGCCCGATGCGCCGCGCAGCCTGCTGGCCGAGATCATTCCGCCGCAACGCATCGAGGAGCTGGAAGAGACGGGCGAACTGAACATGGGCGTGCCGCTCAGCGGCGTGGGGCGCTTCCGGATCAGCGCGATGCGCCAGCGCGGCAGCTACGCCGTGGTGATCCGCTTCATCGCGCAGCAGATCCCCGAACTCTCGTCGCTCGGCCTGCCCCCGGTGCTGGGCGATCTGATCATGGAGCGGCGCGGGCTGATCCTGGTGGTGGGCGCCACCGGCTCGGGCAAGAGCACCACGCTGGCGGCGATGCTCGACAGCCGCAACGCCCAGCAGACCGGCCACATCCTGACCGTGGAAGACCCGGTCGAATACCAGTTCAAGAACAAGAAGTCGATCGTCAACCAGCGCGAGATCGGCGGCGACACCCAGTCCCTGCAGACGGCGCTGAAGAACGCGCTGCGCCAGGCACCCGACGTCATCCTGATCGGAGAGATCCGCGACCGCGAGACCATGTCGGCGGCGATTGCCTATGCGCAGTCGGGCCACCTGTGCCTGGCCACGCTGCACGGCAACAACAGCTACCACGCGCTCAACCGCATCCTGTCGTTCTACCCGGTCGAGGTGCGTCCGACGATGCTCGGCGACCTGGCGTCCGCGCTGAAAGCCGTCATCTCGCAACGACTGGTGCGCACCCCGCAGGGCGACCGCGTCCCCGCGACCGAGGTGCTGCTGAACACCAAGCTGGTGTCGGAAATGATCGAGACCGGCGACTTCTCGGGGGTGCGCGAAGCCATGGAAAAATCCATGGCCGAAGGTTCGCAGACCTTCGAGGCGGCGCTGGCCGAACTGATCCTGAAACAACGCATCGACCGCAAGGAAGGCATGTCGCACGCCGATTCGCCGACCAACCTGATGTGGCGGCTGCAGAACGACTTCACCATGAATGCCAAGGCGGCCCAGGCCAGCCAGGAGCCGCCGCCCGAAGACGACCAGCCGTCGTTCACCGAGATCGTGCTCGACGTCAAGGGCCACTGAGCCCGCACCCTCCTTCGACCTTGCTACGCGCCGCGGCGCCCATTTGCCTTCCCGATGTCCCGTACCCTGACCCTGGCCGAACAGCTGATCTCCCGCCCCTCCGTCACCCCAGAAGATGCCGGCTGCCTCGACATGCTTGCAGCACGGCTGCAACCCCTGGGCTTCCACTGCGAGCGGCTGGACAGCGGCCCCGACGGCTTCCGGGTCAGCAATTTGTGGGCAAAACGGCCTGCAGCGCCCGACATTTCGGCACATGATGCTATAAAAACCATAGCATTTGCCGGTCACACCGACGTGGTGCCGACCGGGCCGCTGGAGCAGTGGAGCAGCGCACCCTTCACCCCCACGCACCGCAATGGCCGGCTCTACGGCCGGGGCGCGAGCGACATGAAGACCTCCATCGCCGCCTTCGTGGTGGCCGTGGAAGAATTCCTCGCCGCACATCCCGATCCGCGCATCGCGATCGCCTTCCTGCTGACCAGCGACGAGGAAGGCCCGTCGGTGGATGGCACCAAGGTGGTGGTGGAGCAGCTCGAGGCGCGTGGCGAGGTGATCGACTGGTGCATCGTCGGCGAGCCCACTTCGGTGCAGCGCACGGGCGACATGGTCAAGAACGGCCGGCGCGGAACGCTGAGCGGCCGGCTCACCGTGCGCGGCATCCAGGGCCACATCGCCTACCCGCAGCTGGCCCGCAACCCGATCCACCAGGCCGTGCCGGCCCTGGCCGAACTGGCAGCGACGGTCTGGGACCAGGGCAACGACTTCTTCCCGCCCACCAGCTGGCAGATGAGCAATATCCACGGCGGGACGGGCGCGACCAACGTCATTCCGGGCGCGGTCGTCATCGACTTCAACTTCCGCTTCAGCACCGAGAGCACGGCCGATGGCCTGAAACAGCGGGTGCACGCCATGCTGGACCGCCACGACCTGGAATACGACCTGGTCTGGACGCTGGGCGGCCAGCCCTTCCTGACCACGCCGGGCAGCCTGATGCACGCCGTACAGCAGGCGATTTCGGACGAAACCGGCCTGGCGACCGAGCTGTCCACCACCGGCGGCACCAGCGACGGCCGCTTCATCGCCCAGATCTGCCCACAGGTCATCGAGGTCGGCCCGCCGAACGCCACCATCCACAAGATCGACGAGCACATCGTGGTCGCCGATATCGAACCGCTGAAGAACATCTACCGCCGGACGCTGGAACACCTCAACGCCCTCACCGGAGTGGACGCACGGAGGGCGGCATGAGCGGCGCGGACATGGGCTCGACCCTGGGCGAGCTGGTGGACTGGGGCACTGAGCGGCTGCAGACGGCCGGCGTCGCTTTCGGCCACGGCACGACCAACGCGCGCGACGAGGCGGCCTGGCTGGTGCTCTGGCGCCTGGGGCTGCCACTGGACACCTTGCTGGATGGCGGCGACGATTCCGAGGCAAATCGGCCCGTGGCGCCCGCCGATCAAGCGCGGGTTGCTACCCTTTTTGAAGAGCGCATCGCCAGCCGCAAGCCCGCCGCCTACCTGACGCGCGAAGCCTGGCTGCAGGGCCTGCCCTTCTATGTGGATGAGCGCGCCATCGTGCCGCGCAGCTTCATCGCCGAATTGCTGGCCGATGGCGGCTTCGACGACTTCCTGGGCGAACATACCCGCCAGGTGCTCGACCTGTGCACCGGCAACGGCAGCCTGGCGGTGCTGGCGGCCATGGCCTACCCCGACGTGGTGGTCACCGGCGCCGACCTGTCGCCCGAGGCGCTCGAAGTCGCCCGCATCAATGTGGACAAGCACGGCCTGCAGGACCGCATCGCGCTGCAGCTGTCCGACGGCCTGGCGGCCCTGCCCGGCCCGTGGGATCTGATTGTGTGCAACCCGCCCTACGTCAATGCCGGCAGCATGGCCAGCCTGCCGGCCGAGTACCGCGCCGAGCCCGAGCTGGCCCTGGCCGGTGGTGTCGACGGCATGGATTTCGTGCGCCGCCTGCTGGCCGACGCGCCCGCACGCATGAGCGAGCAGGCGGTGCTGGTGCTGGAGATCGGCAACGAGCGCGCCCACTTCGAGGCCGCCTTCCCGCAGCTGCCGGTGTTCTGGCTGGACACCAGCGCAGGCGAAGACCAGGTGCTGCTGGTCACCCGCGAAGCGCTGGTGGCTCCACCGATGTGAGCGTAACGTGAGCCGGCACCTGCCGATGCTGCGGCGGCAACCCCCACGCGGCACGCCCCAGCCGCGTGACGAATGGTGCCGCCTGCTCGCGATGGCCTAGCGACTCAGCGGCGCGGCGCAGTGCCCTGCCTACCGGCGTCGCCGCTGCCCCTGCCCCTGCCGCCGCAGCGTGCTACCACCGCTTTTCCGGCCCGTGCCCCGCCTCTGGGTCACGCGCTCTTTTCTCCCTTCGGTGCCCTGAATCCAGGGTGCCGCGCCTCGTATTGGTATTGGTATTGGACATGATCACTCTCAAAAACGTCACCTTGCGCCGCAGCGCCAAGGTCTTGCTCGACAACGTCACCGCCACCATCAACCCCGGCGAAAAGGTCGGCCTCGTCGGCCGCAACGGCGCGGGCAAGTCCACGCTGTTCGCGCTCTTGAACCGCACGCTGCACGAAGACGGCGGCGACTTCTTCATCCCCGCGCAGTGGCGCATGGCGCAGGTGGCGCAGAACATGCCCGAGACGTCCGAATCGGCCACCGAATTCGTGCTGGCCGGCGACACGCGCCTGACCGAGCTGCGCGCCCAGCTGGCCGCCGCCGAAGCCGCCGACGACGGCATGGCCATCGCCCATGCCTACACCGACCTGGCCGATGCCGGCGACTACGACGCCACGGCCCGCGCCCAGGCGCTCATCCTGGGCCTGGGCTTCAAGTCGGGCGAGCTGGACAGTCCGGTGGACAGCTTCTCCGGCGGCTGGCGCATGCGCCTGCAACTGGCCCGCGCGCTGATGTGCCCGAGCGACCTGCTGCTGCTGGACGAGCCCACCAACCACTTGGACCTGGACGCGCTGGTCTGGCTGGAGTCGTGGCTCAAGGGCTATGCCGGCACCATGATCGTCATCAGCCACGACCGCGAATTCCTCGACGCCGTGACCAACGTCACCTTGCACATCGAACACGCGAAGCTGGTGCGCTACGGCGCCAACTACAGCAAGTTCGAGGAAATGCGCGCCCTGCAGATGGAGCAGCAGCAGGCCGCCTTCTCCAAGCAGCAGGACAAGATCGCCCACCTGCAGAAGTTCATCGACCGCTTCAAGGCCAAGGCCAGCAAGGCCAAGCAGGCGCAGAGCCGGGTCAAGGCGCTGGAACGCATGGAAAAGGTGGCGCCGCTGCTGGCCGAGGCCGAATTCACCTTCGAATTCAAGGAGCCAGGGCACATCCCCAACCCGATGATGTCCATCGACAACGCGTCCTTCGGCTACGTGGCCGAGGACGACGAAGCCGCGCCGCCCAAGATCATCCTGACCGGCGTGAGCAAGTCGGTGATGGCCGGCCAGCGCATCGGCATCCTGGGCGCCAACGGCCAGGGCAAGTCCACCTTCGTGAAGACGGTGGCGCACGACATGAAGCCGCTGGCGGGCCAGATCATCGAAGGCAAGGGCCTGCGCATCGGCTACTTCGCCCAGCAGGAGCTGGACGTGCTGCGCCCGCAGGATACGCCGCTGGAGCACATGATCCGGCTGGCCAAGGAAATGGGCGCCGACGCCAAGCAGCCCTCCCGCGAGCAGGACCTGCGCAGCTATCTGGGCACCTTCAACTTCACGGGCGACATGGTCAAGCAGGCCGTGGGCACGATGAGCGGCGGCGAAAAGGCGCGGCTGGTGCTGGCGATGATGGTCTGGCAGCGCCCCAACCTGCTGCTGCTGGACGAGCCGACCAACCACCTGGACTTGGCAACCCGCGAGGCGCTGGCGATGGCGCTGAACGAATTCGAGGGCACGCTGATGCTGGTCAGCCACGACCGGGCGCTGCTGCGGTCGGTCTG
Organism: Acidovorax sp. Leaf160; assembly: GCF_001424265.1. GTDB lineage: Bacteria > Pseudomonadota > Gammaproteobacteria > Burkholderiales > Burkholderiaceae_C > Paracidovorax. The sequence goes on along the minus strand of NZ_LMOV01000012.1, from coordinate 358,195 downwards.
CGACGAGTTCTGGCTGGTTGGCCGGGGCGTGGTGGGCCCCTTCGACGGAGACCTGGACGACTACCAGCGCTACCTGCTGGACGAAGCCAAGCGCCTGCGCGAGATCGCCAAGACGGCCGAGGCGGAGACGGCCCGCGCCGCGGCGGCAAACCCGGCGCCAGCGCCGGCAGCGGCGGCCCCTGCCGTGGCACCCGCACCGGCGCCTGCCACAGCGCCTGCCGCATCCACCACGGCAGCCGCTGGGGATGGTCGGGAGCAGCGCAAGCTCGGCGCACAGGCGCGCCAGCAGCTGGCGGAAAAGACGCGGCCACTGAAGCGGGAGCTGGAGCGCATCGACGCACGGCTGGCGGCACTCGCCCAGGAGCGCCAGGCACTGGAAGACAAGCTGACGCAGCCGCTGCCGCCGGCCGAGATCGCCGAATGCGGGCGCAAGCTCAAGGCTGGTGCAGACGAGACGGCCGGACTCGAAGAAAAGTGGCTGGATGTATCCGGCGAGCTGGAAGCACTGCAGAGCGCCGCTGCCGAAGCCTGAACCGGGTGGAGGCTCATTTGAGCCCCGGGGCCTCGTGAAAAAAGGGCCGGACGCTCCCATTTTGAGAGCGGAAAAGTGCTGCACCAAGTTGGATGAAGCGCGCTGCAAATTCTTGCACGCGACTGTCAACGCAGCCCCAGGGAGGTGCGTTGTTCATGCATCCAAGGAGCTTTTCAAGCATGAACACCACCATCCTGTCCGCCTGGCCTGAAGACGAACGCGATCGCAAGCGCGCCCCGGCCCGCTTCTGAGCGGCGGCTACGGCAGAGCCAGCGTCCCGTCCCAGCCCCCTGGCTCTGACCCGACGACCGCCCCGCTGCCGGCCGCCCCTCAGCGTCCTCGTGCCGGCTCTGGGTTCCAGTCACACTGCCCGGCCACCTTCCACCCCCATTCCCCGCCAAGAAGCCCCGTTCGACGGGGCTTTTTGCTGCCCGTCTTCTTCGCAACGCTCCCACCGGAGCGCCGCCCGCCCACAAAAAACCCCGCCGAAGCGGGGTGGGTGGTTCTGGCATCGCTCCTGGCATGCGAGCGATGGCGGCAGACGCATCAGCCCATGTGCAGGCCGCCGTTGACCGAGAAGTCGGCGCCGGTGGCGTAGCCGCCCTCTTCCGACGCCAGCCAGGCGATGATGGAGGCGATCTCGCTAGGTTCGCCCAGGCGCTTCACCGGCACGGTGCCGACGATCTTTTCCAGCACGTCGGGTCGAATGGCCTTGACCATGTCGGTGCCGATGTAGCCGGGGCTCACGGTATTCACCGTCACGCCCTTGGTGGCCAGCTCCTGCGCCAGTGCCATCGAGAAACCGTGCATGCCGGCCTTGGCGGCCGAGTAGTTGGTCTGGCCGGCCTGGCCCTTGGCGCCGTTCACGCTGCTGATGTTGATGATGCGGCCCCAGCCCTTTTCCACCATGTCGCCCACGACCTGCTTGGTCACGTTGAACATGCTGTTGAGGTTGGTCTCGATCACCGCGTCCCAGTCTTCGCGCGACATCTTGAGGAACATGCGGTCACGGGTGATGCCGGCGTTGTTGACCAGCACGTCGATGGTGCCGTGTTCGGATTTGGTCTGGGTGAAGGCTTCCACCGTCGAATCCCAGTCGCCCACGTTGCCGACCGAGGCGTAGAACGTGTAGCCCTGCGCCTTCTGCTCGCCCAGCCACTTGGCATGGTCGCGCGTCGGCCCGCAGCCGGCGATGACTTTGAAACCCTCTTTGTGCAGCCGTTGGCAGATAGCGGTCCCGATGCCCCCCATGCCCCCGGTCACGTATGCGATTTTTTGGCTCATTCGATATCCCTTCGATTCATTGATTCCGCTCCCACTCTAACCCGGGAGAAAGCGGCCTTTCGCCCAGGAAAACACCAAGCTGCGGTACTTGTCCGGGGTCGCTGACAAGCCGTGCTGCCATGGCTCGCCGCCCACTCCATCGCGGCCGCTCCACCCTGGTTTCAGCGCTCCACCGCCATCGACACGCCCATGCCGCCGCCGATGCAGAGCGCCGCCACGCCCTTCTTGGCGTCGCGGCGCTGCATTTCGTGCAGCAGCGTGACCAGCACCCGGCAGCCGGAGGCGCCGATGGGGTGACCGATGGCAATGGCGCCGCCATTCACGTTCACCTTGGCGGCGTCCACGCCCAGTTCCTTGTTGACCGCGCAGGCCTGGGCCGCAAAGGCTTCGTTCAACTCGAACAGGTCCACGTCCTTGGCATCCCAGCCGGCGCGCTGCAGCGCCTTGCGAGAAGCAGGAACCGGGCCCATGCCCATGGTGGCCGGGTCCAGGCCGCTGGTGCCGAAGGCGGCGATGCGCGCCAGCGGCTTCAGGCCCAGTTCGGCCGCCTTCTTGGCGCTCATCAGCACCACCGCCGCCGCGCCGTCGTTCAGGCCCGACGCATTCCCTGCCGTGACCGAGCCGGCCTTGTCGAACGCGGGACGCAGGCCCGACAGCGCTTCGGCGTTGGTCTTGCGGTTGAGGTATTCATCTGCGGCGAAGACGATGGGGTCGCCCTTCTTCTGCGGCAGCGTGACCGGCACGATCTCGTCCTGGAAGCGGCCGGCGTCCTGCGCGGCGGCGGCCTTCTGCTGGCTGGCCAGGGCCAGGGCGTCCTGCTGTTCGCGGGCGATGCCGTGCTGCTTGGCCACGTTCTCCGCCGTGATGCCCATGTGGTATTGGTTGTAGACGTCCCACAGGCCGTCCACGATCATCGTGTCGGTCATCTTCCAGTCGCCCATGCGCTGGCCATCGCGCGATCCGTTCAGCACGTGGGGCGACAGGCTCATGTTCTCCTGGCCGCCTGCGACCACGATCTCGGCGTCGCCGGTGGCGATCGCCTGCGCGCCGAGCATCACGGCCTTCAGGCCGGAGCCGCACACGGCGTTGATCGTGAGCGCGGGCGTTTCCTTGGCCACTCCGGCCTTCATCATGGCTTGGCGGGCCGGGTTCTGGCCCGCACCGGCGGTCAGCACCTGGCCCATGATGACTTCACTGACCTGGTCCAGGGGCACGTTGGCGCGGGCCAGCGCCTCCTTGATGACGATGGCGCCCAGCTCGGTGGCGGGGGTCTTGGCGAGCGTGCCGCCAAACTTGCCCACGGGCGTACGGACGGCGGAAACGATGACGATGTCTTCCATGGCGAGTCTTTCTGAGAGAGTCTGAAGTGCAAGAATGGGTGAGGGGTCGTGTCACGGCCAGGGTCGCAGCCGTGCGCTGCCGCGGCCGGGCGCGGGGTGGTGCGCCGCCGGCCGCAGGGTTTACGCCTTCTGCCGCACGTAGCGGCCCGGCGCGGGTTCGATCGCCTTGAAACGGGTCCCCCGCCCGTAGGCTTTGGGGGCCGCGACCTGCCGCCCGGCATGGCCTGCCAGCCACCGGGACCAGTCGGTCCACCAGCTGCCGGGGTGTTCGGTGGCACCCTCCAGCCAGCTGTCCAGGGTGGCGGGCAGCTGGCCGTCGTCGCGGGTCCAGTGGCTGCGCTTTTTCTTGGCAGGCGGGTTGATCACGCCCGCGATGTGGCCCGAGGCGCCCATGACGAAGCGTTTCGGGCCCGGCAGCACCTGGGTGGACGCGTAGGCCGCGTTGATCGGCACGATGTGGTCTTCGCGCGAGCCGTAGATGTACGTCGGGACGTCGACCAGGTTCAGGTCGATGGATTCGCCGCAGACCGTGAGCTTTCCCGGCTCGATCAGGTTGTTTTCCAGATAGAAGTTGCGCAGATACCAGGCGTAATAGGGCCCCGGCAGATTGGTGGCGTCGCTGTTCCAGTAGAGCAGGTCGAAGGGCGGCGGGGTCTCGCCCTTCAGGTAATTGCCCACCACGTAGTTCCACACCAGGTCGTTCGGCCGCAGGAAGCTGAAGGTGGATGCCAGATCCTGCCCCTTCATCAAGCCGCCCTGCCCCATCTGCAACTCACGGAACGCCACCAACGCCTCGTCGATGAAGACATCGAGAATGCCCGTGTCGGAGAAGTCGATCAGCGTGGTGAGAAAGGTGGCGCTGGCGACGGCATCTTCGCCCCGGGCCGCCAGCACCGCCAGCGCGTTCGAGAGCATGGTGCCGCCCACGCAGAACCCCAGCGCGTTGATCTGCTCGGCGCCGCTGATCTCCTGGACCGTGTGGATCGCCTGGATCACGGCCTGCTCGATGTAGTCGTCCCAGGTGGACTGCGCCAGGGACGCATCGGCGTTGCGCCAGCTCACGACGAAGGTGCGGTGCCCTTCGGCGACCGCGTGGCGGATCAGCGAGTTCTCGGGCTGCAGGTCGAGGATGTAGTACTTGTTGATGCAGGGCGGCACCATCAGGAAGGGGAGCTCGTACACCTTGGGGGTGAGCGGCTTGTATTCGATGAGCTGGAAGTAGTCGTTCTCGAACACCACCGCGCCCTCGGTGGTCGCCACGTTGCGGCCGACCTCGAAGAGGCTTTCGTCGGTCATGGAGACATGGCCCTGGCGCATGTCGTGCAGCAGGTTGGCAATGCCCTTGGCGATGCTCTCGCCCTGGGTGTCGATGGCCTTCTGCTGGGCATCGGCGTTGAATGCCAGGAAGTTGCTGGGCGACATGGCCGCCATCCACTGCTCCACACCGAAGCGGATCCGGGCCTTGGCCTTGTCGTCGCCCTCCACGGCATCGGCCAGGCCCATCAGCGTGCGGGCGTTCAGCAGGTAGGCGGCGGCGGAGAAACGCGCCATGGGGCTTTTGGACCAGGCCTCGCTGGTGAAGCGCCGGTCGGCCACCGCCGGGGGGGTCTGGAGGCCCTCGCTCCAGAGCGCCTTGGCTTCCTCGAGGTACTTCGCCTGCAGGGCAGCCAGCTTGTCGGGGGCGAAGCGCACCGGCGCGGAGGGCAGCGCGGCAGCTGCAGTGGACGAGGCACCTGCCGCAGCAGCAGCAGCAGCAGGAGGCTGCAGGCCTTTCAGTACCTGGGCCCAGCCCTCACCGAAAATACGCTGGAATTGCCGGGCGCCATCGGCCCATTGCGAGTCCGTCTCCATCGTCTGCCTCCTTGAATCGCCGCAGGCTCTTGCGGCCTTGCGTGTATTGTCCGGTCATTGTTGACGACGCCCGGGGCTCCCGGCAACCGAAGTCGGTTTTTTTTACCAAATCGTCCGCGCGGCCTGCGCCGCGCCCCCCACCATGTATCTGGTCATCATCGGCTGGCTGTATGTCACGGTGCTGATGGCCGTGGCAGAAGCCCAGGCGCCCAACGGCACGGTGCTCGGCGCCATCGTCACCTTCGTGTTCTATGGCCTGCTGCCCATGGGGATTCTGGGCTACATCCTGGGCACGCCGGGGCGCAAGCGGGCTTTGAGAGCGCGCGCCGCTGCGCAGGCGGCCCAGCGGGCGGAAGCGGCCCGGCAAGCGACGGCCCCCGGCCCCCACGCTGCTGCGCCGGCGGTCCCTCCGTCAGCCGCTGGGGGCGCCGTCGATCCAGACGCAAGCGGCGAACCGGCCGCTGCTGCCCAGCCGCGCGGTGTCGCGCCGGTGCGAGAAGAACCGTGATGCCGGGGCCACCGTGCACCACGCCGCCGTGCCGTCGTTGCCGGTGACGCTCGCAACGCCCAGGCGCTGCAGCCGCTGGCGGGCCAGCCCGGCCAGGTCCGCCAGGTACTTGCCTGGGGCGGGCTGCGGCGTGAAATGGCGTGCGGCCTGCGGGTCGACGTCGCAGAACGCCGCGCGCACCTCCGGCCCGACCTCGAAGGCGGTCGGGCCGATGCACGGCCCCAACCACGCCAGAAGGGCTTCGGGCGCCTGCCCATCCGCTATGACTTTGCTCGCTGAACGCGCTGGCTTCGCGGGCCCGGAGGCTGGGCAAGACGCCACAACCGCCTCCAGCACCCCGCTTCCGCTTTCGCCTGCCAGCCCGCGCCAGCCCGCATGGGCTGCCGCCACCCAGGTGCCCTGCGGGTTGGTGAACAGCACCGGCAGGCAGTCGGCCACCATGATGGTGCAGGCCACGCCAGACACAGCGGTACTGCAGGCATCGGCCACCACGCCGTCCGGCGACGCGAGCGACAGTTCCGCCACCTCGGCGCCGTGCACCTGCTTGAGGAACACCGGCCGCGCGCCGAGGGCCGCCTGCAGGTAGGCGCGGTTGCGCCCCACATCGCCCGGCCGGTCGCCGACGTGGTCGCCCAGGTTCAGCGTGTCGAACGGAGCAGCGCTGACGCCACCTGAGCGGGTGGTGCACACGGCGCGCACCCGCGCCGGGGCCGGCCAGTCTGGCACCAGCCAGTCGTGCGGGGCCGCGCTCATGCCTCGTGGTCCGGGCAGGCGCTGGGATGGGCGCGCTGGAAGGCGGGAAGCGCGCTCGCCGCTTCGCAGGCGGCCAGCGTCAGCGGCAGGCCGTCCAGCGGCACGGCGAACCGCCGGGCATTGAAGATCTGCGGCACCAGGCAGCAGTCCGCCAGCGTGGGCGTGTCGCCCCAGCAGAGTTGCGACGTAGCCAGGCCGGCCTGCGCGCGGGCCGCCGCCAGCAGCGCGAGCTGGCGCTCGAACGCTTCGAGGCCGCTGCGCGTCCAGTGGTGGTACCAGCCGGTCTTGGCGTCTTCGCCCAGCCCCAGGGTCTGGGTGAGGTGGCGCAGCACGCGCAGGTTGTTCACCGGATGGATCTCGCAGGCGATCATCTGCGCCAGCGCGCGCACCCGCGCCCGCCCCAGCGCGTCGGCGGGAAGCAGCCCAGGCTCGGGGTGGGTCTCGTCCAGGTATTCGATGATGGCCATGGACTGCACCAGCATCTGCCCGTCATCCGTCTCCAGCGCCGGCACCAGCGCGTCGCCGCTGCGCGCCGCGTGCTCGGGGGTGCGGTGCTCTGCGCGCACCAGATGCACCGGCACGTAGTCGTAGCCCAGGCCCTTGAGCTCCAGCGCGATGCGCACGCGGTACGAGGCCGAGGAGCGGAAATAGTTGAAGAGTTTCATGGTGCGGCAAGCATAACGGCGGCCTGCCCACGCCCCGTGCCGGCCCGTGGCACACTGCGGCGCTGACCGTGCGGCCCCAGCGCCCCGCATGCCGTGCGGCCCACCGCATCCGACCCTGAAAGGCAGACATGAGCTACGTGATCACTCCACCGCCCCAGGCCAGCGTGCCCGTCGTGGGCACCGCCGACCGCTTCCCGGTGCACCGCATCTACTGCGTGGGCCGCAACTACGAAGAGCACGCCAAGGAAATGGGCTTCACCGGCCGCGAGCCGCCGTTCTTCTTCATGAAGCCCGCCGATGCCGTGCTGCCCGTCGCTGCAGGCGACACCGGCACCCTGCCCTACCCCAGCCTCACGTCCAACCTGCATCACGAGATCGAACTGGTGGTCGCCATCGGCAAGGGCGGCAAGAACATCCAGGCCGCCGACGCGCTCCAGCACATCTGGGGCTACGCCGTCGGACTGGACATGACGCGCCGCGATCTCCAGGGCGAGATGAAGAAGCAGGGCCGTCCCTGGTCCATTGGCAAGGGCTTCGACGCCAGCGCCCCGATCGGCCCCATCACCCCGGCAGCGCAGGCGGGCGACGTGGCCAACGCCGCCATCTGGCTGCAAGTGAACGGCACCGATCGCCAGCGCAGCACCGTCACGCAGCTGATCTGGAACATCGCCGAAACCATTGAGCACCTGTCCGCCGCCTGGGAATTGCAGCCCGGCGACCTGATCTTCACGGGCACGCCAGAGGGCGTGGCCGCCGTGGTGCGCGGCGATGTGCTGGAAGGCGGCATCGACGGCCTGGGCACGTTGCGGCTGACGGTGGCCTGAGGTCCTGCCGACTCGATTGCTATAAAAAGCATAGCTATAAACGTTGGCGTATGAAGCGCCAGCGCCATATTTCATTCAAACCCCGCCCCGCATGACCCTTCGCAGCCCCATCAAGCATTGCCGTGAATGCGGTACCGCCGTGGTCTACCGCGTGCCCGACGACGGCGACACCAAGCTGCGCGCGGTGTGCCCCGCCTGCGGCACGGTGCACTACGAAAACCCGCTGAACGTGGTCGGCACGGTGCCGGTGCTGGGCGACCGGGTGCTGCTGTGCCTGCGCAACATCGAGCCGCGCCGCGGCAAGTGGACGCTGCCCGCCGGCTTCATGGAATTGAACGAGACCAGCGCCGAAGGGGCGGCCCGCGAGACCGACGAGGAAGCCGGCGCGCAGATCGAGATGGGGCGGCTCTTTTCCGTGGTGAACGTGCCGCGTGTCGGGCAGGTCCACTTCTTCTACCTCGCCACGCTGCAGAGCGACGTCTTCGCGCCGGGCTTCGAGACGATCGAGGCGCGGCTTTTCGCCGAGGACGAGATTCCCTGGGACGAGATCGCCTTTCGCACGGTGAAGGTCACGCTGGAGCAGTACTTCGCCGACCGGCGCAGCGGCGCGCTGGGCTCTGGCCACGTCCACAGCCTCGACGTGGTGTGAGGTGTTTCGGCCACGCCGGCTCCCCGCGCGCGGAGCCGGCATGTAACCCGATGTAAGTCAGGCATGGTGGTTGCTTGGGGTCTGCATGCGCCCCACGGCGGGGCGAATTGGAGGACTCCATGCCCACACCGGCGCCATTCCAGACGGAAAAGTTCATCCCATTCATGCGCGAGGTCACGCGCTGCGAGAGCGCGCTGCGCGAGCTGAACCTCATGTGGCGGCTCATCGAGTCGTCGGCCAAGATGAATTGCCCGCAGGAAGCGCACAGCCTGCTGCCCATGATGCGGGCCACGCGCGAGGGCTTCCAGCAGCTGGAGACGGAACTCGTGCGCTCGCTGGTGGGCGAATCCATCGGCCAGGTCATGGACGGGCTCGGCACCAGTGCCCGCCAGGTGATCGACATCGTGGTGCGCAACCTCTACGAACGCACGGCGGACGTGGGCTTTCTCGCCACCGACCAGGACCTGTGCCGTTTCGTCGCCGGCCTGGACAGCGACCAGGGTGCCGTGCTGACCCGCCTGCGCGAATACCGCAACAAGTACACCGTGTACGACGAGATCCTGCTGCTGGACCTGCAGGGCGCGGTGGTGGCGCAGATCGACGAGGCCAGCCCGGTCGAAGGCACGCAGGACCCGCTGCTGGCGCGCACGCTCCAGAGCGCGGGCTACGTGGAAACCTTCGGCCCCACCGATCTGCGGCCCGGCAAGCGCCACGCGCTGCTGTATTCGCAGCGCATGCTGCATCCGCAGACCGGCGAGCCCGTGGGCATGCTCTGCCTGAGCTTCGCCTTCGCGGACGAGATGGAAGGCATCTTCCGGGCGCGCAACCAGCACGGCCAGCAGCGCCACATCCCGCTGCTGCTGGACAGCAGCCACCAGGTCATCGCCAGCGGCGATCCGCTCTGGGTGCCGGTGGGCGCCCACGTGCCGGTGAACGAAGCCGGCGCGCTCTCCCTGCAGGTGCATGCCGGCCGCGCCTACCTGGTGCAGACCGTGGCCACGGCGGGCTACCAGGGCTACCCCGGCCCCTCCGGCTGGCGCGGCCAGGTGATGGCGCCGGTGGACCTGGCCTTTTCCGGCGAATCCAGCCAGGTGCTGGACGCGCTGGAGCCAGGCGTGGCGCACGGTCTGCTGAGCCACGCGCAGGACTTCTGCCCCCCGCTGCATGCGATCGTCGACGCGGCCGACACCATCCGGCGCGTGGTGTGGAACGGCCAGGTCATGACCGGCCGCCAGCACCAGGACGTCGCCCGCCTGAAGGCCGTGCTCGAGCAGATCGGCGAAACCGGCGCGCTCACCAACGAGGTGTTCAGCCAGTCCATCCGCGACCTGTATGGCACGGTGCTCATGTCGAGCATGCGCGACGGCGAGCTTCTGACCCAGCTGCTGGTGGACCTGCTCGACCGCAACCTGTACGAGCGCGCCAACGATTGCCGCTGGTGGGCGCTGACGCCCGAGCTGCGCGCGCTGCTCGACCCGCACGCGCGCGACGCGCGCACGGCCGACCGCCTGGCCGGGGCGCAGCGCATCCTGGAACACATCAACAGCCTCTACACGGTGTACGCGCGGCTCATGGTGTATGACCGCGAGGGCCGGGTGCTGGCCTCCAGCCGGCCGCTGCTGGAGGACGGCCGATCGGCGGTGGGCATGGCCATCGAGCCCGACACCCTGGCGGCCGTGCTGGCGATGCGCGGCACGCAGTCCTACCACGTCACGCCCTGGCGGCCCAGCGGCTTCTATGGCGGGCGCCCCACCTACGTCTACCACGCGGCGATCCACGCTCCGGGCGACGTGGGCAACGTGGGCAACGTGGGCGACGCATGCGAGGTGGTGGGAGGGATCGGCATCGTGTTCAACGCCGCAGAGGAATTCGAGGCCATGCTGCGGGGCGCGCTGGAAAAGAAGTCCCGCACGCAGGGCTTCTTCGTCAGCCGCTCCGGCACGGTCCTCGCCAGCGCCGACCCTTCGGTGCCGGTGGGCTCGACGCTGCAGGTGCCCGAGGACATGCTCGCCGTGCCCAACGGTCAGAGCCTGTCGCGGGCCATGGTGCATGGCGACGCCTACTGCATCGTTGCGTGCGCGGCTTCGCACGGATACCGGGAATTCAAGGTCTGCGACGGCTACAGCGAAGACGTGCTGGCGATCTCGGTCCACTCGTTCGGCGCCCAGGTGGCCGGCGCCCAGGAAGCCGCGCGCCGGCGCCGCACCACGCTGCTGAGCGAGGCCGGCACAACCGGCGGGCGCGAGATGGCCACTTTCTTCGTGGGTGACGGCCTCTTTGCGCTGCCCACGGCGCAGGTGGTCGAGGCGCTGCCCGCGCACAGCATCGCCGCCGTGTCCGCCGCGGGGCTGGCCGGCTGCGTCGGTACGGTGCCGCTGCGCTCGCACGGCAAGGTGCTGGAATACGTCTGGGTGTTCGACCTGCACGAAGTGCTGACCGGCCAGCGCACGCCGCCCTCGGCCCAGGGCCAGGTGGTGGTGGCGCAGGAGGGCGAGGCGGTCGTCGGCCTGCTGGTGGGGGAGCTGCACAGCGTGCTGCATTTCGCTGAGGCCAGCATCTTCCCTGCACCGGGACTGCCGGGCGCCGTGGTGAGCGAGCTCATCAAGGCCAATGCGGGCCGCACGCTGATCCAGTGCCTGAACCTGCCGCACTTGGTGCGCCGCCTGCGCGCCGGCCGGGAGCCGCAAGCGCCGATGCCGGTCGCCGCCTGAGCGCATCGCCCGCGCGCAGGGCGGGCCGCCGCCCTTGCCCACGGCCTGCGCTGGCCTGCACTGGCGCGCCACCTCACCAGGGGTTCGTACACTCGCGGCATGACCGATGAACTGCAACGCCTGCGTGCCGGCGCACTGGCTGGCGCGCGCACGCTGCGCATAGCCGCCGGCCTGACGGACTTTCCTCCCGAGATCTTCGACCTGGCGGACACGCTGGAGGTGCTCGACCTGTCCGGCAACCGCCTGGCGGCCCTGCCCGCCGATCTGCACCGGCTGCACCGGCTGAAGGTGTTCTTCGCCTCGGACAATGACTTCACCGAACTGCCGCCCGCGCTTGGCGCCTGCCTGCGGCTGGAAATGGTGGGCTTCAAGGCCAACCGCATCGCGCACGTTCCGGCGGCTGCGCTGCCGCCGCGGCTGCGCTGGCTGATCCTGACCGACAACGCCATCGCCGATCTGCCAGAGGCGCTGGGCGAGCGTCCCCGGCTGCAAAAGCTGATGCTGGCCGGCAACCGCCTGCGCGCCCTGCCCGAGCGCCTGCGGCAGTGCGACCGACTCGAACTGCTGCGCATCTCCGCCAACCGGCTGGACGCCCTGCCGGACTGGCTCGCCGCCATGCCGCGCCTGGCCTGGCTCGCCCAGGGCGGCAACGCCTTCAACGAGGCCGTGGAAGCCCGGGCGCGGGAGAGCCTGCAGGCGCATGCCATCGACTGGCACGCCCTGGGCTGCGGCGAGCTGCTCGGCGAAGGCGCGTCCGGCCGCATCCACGCAGCCGTCCTGCACGGGCCCACGGACCCGCAGGAGGTCGCCGTCAAGCTCTTCAAGGGCTCGGTCACCAGCGACGGCTGGCCGATGACCGAGATGGCCGCCAGCCTCGCGGCCGGACGGCATGCCCGCACCATTTCCGTGCTCGGCCGGCTCGCCGGGCACCCGGACGGCCAGCAGGGCCTGGTGATGGAACGCGTCGCCCCGGGCTGGCGCCCGCTGGCCGGCCCGCCCAGCTTCGAGACCTGCACACGGGACGTCTACGCGCCGGAGCTGCGCCTGCCCGCCGCCACCGCCCTGCGCATCGCGGCCGACGTGGCGAGCGCGCTGGCGCATCTGCACGGCCGGGGCATCGTCCACGGCGACCTGTACGCGCACAACGTGCTGTGGCGGCCGCACGCGCCCGCCGGCGAAGCGAGCGCGCTGCTGGGCGACCTGGGCGCCGCGGCCTTCGCGCCACCCGGAGCGCTGGGCGACGCGCTGCGCCGCATGGATGTCCGCGCCTACGGCATCCTGCTGGACGAGTTGGCCGGACGCTGCGAGGAAGGGGCCAGCGGCCCGTTCACCGACCCGTTCATCGGCCAGGCAGCGGCCCTGGCCCAGGCCTGCACGCAGGCCCGCACCACGGACCGCCCCGACAGCCAGGCGCTGGCTGCGCAGACCCAGGCCTGGGCCGAGCCGGCCGGGCGGGCCCTGGCCGCCCGCTGAGCGCCTGCGCGGCGCAGCGGCCCGGGGGCCGCAGCGGCGTTCACTTGAGCCACTGGTCGGCAGCCTGCTTCACGCCCCCCCGGCTGTCCATCAGGCCCCAGACGAACTCCATCACCCGCGAATAGTCCGCATCGTCCTTGGGCAGCATGAAGCCGAGGGTGTTGGTGGGCGTCAGGGGTTGGCTGATGAAGGCAGCCGTCAGGCGCGGGTCGGCCTTCGCGTAGTGCAGCGCTTCGTAGGTCTCGGTGATCATCACGTCGCCCTTGCCTTCGGCGATCAGCGCGGGGATCTCGGCGTTCTTGTCATGCGTGCTGACCTGCGCGGCCGTCAGGTTCTGCAGCACGAAGGTTTCGTTGGTGCCGCCCGGGTTCTTGATGACGCGCACGCCGGGCTGGTTCAGGTCGGCGACCGTGTTGTAGCGGGCCTTGTCGGCCGTGCGCACCAGCGCCACCTTGCCGAAGGGCGCGTAGCCCGGGAGCATCTCGACCTGGCGGATGCGCGTGACATTGCGGGTGATGCCGCCCACGGCGACGTCGAACCTGTCGCCCTGCAGGTCCTTCATCAGGTTGGGCCAGCTGGTGGCGACGTACTCAACCTTCACGCCGAGTTCCTTGGCCATCTGCTCGATCAGGTCGATGTCGTGGCCCGAATAGCCCGACTCGGTCTTGATGGCGAACGGCCGGTAGTCGCCCGGCGTGCCGACGCGCAGCACCTTGGTGTCCATGATGCGGTCCAGCCGTGGACCGGCATGGGCAGCGACGGGCGCCAGGGCGGCGCAGGCCAGCACGGCGGCGGCGCAGAGGGAGGCGAGGTGGAAACGGCGTGAAGACATCATGGGAGCGGTCCGGCGGGGGAAGGTGTGGATGGAAAAGCGTCGAGGGCCCACCCTGCACATCCGCAAGCGGCGATGCGGGCAGGTGCGGCAGCATAGCCCGTGGCGGGTGCGCGGGCCAGTGCCCCGGCGCCCAGCCGCAGCCCAGCCGAAGCCCCGCCGCGGCGCATGCCCGCCGCGCGGCACCGGGCAGCGCGGCGGCGCCGCCGGGCGCGGCTCAACGGGTGGCCGGCTCGCCGAAGGTCGGTGCGCTGCGGCTGTCGCTGGGCACGACGACGCCGCGCTGGATCGGTGTCGTCACCACCACGCCGGGGACGGGCTGCGCCGGGCTGCCGGCGCCGCCGGTCGTACCCGCATCCGTACCCGTGCCGCCGAATGACGGCACGGGAGCGGACGGCTCCCGCGCGGGGTCACGCGCCGGTGCCGTAGCCCAGGACGGCACGACCTCGCCTTGCTGGACGCCGCCCGCGCCCTGCGGCACGGCGGCCCCGGGCGGCTGCGAAGGCAGCGGTCCCTGGGGCAAGGCTGGCATCTGATCGGACGGCACGACCACGCCCGGCTGCGGCACGCCCGAGGGCGTGGCGTTCTGCAGCGGGGTGAGCGGTGCTTCGCTGATCTCGGGCGCCTCCGGGTCGGACGACGGGGGCGCGCTGGGCAGCGCAGGAGCGCCCGGCATCGGCGTGGCAACGGCCCCGGCGTCACTGCGCGGCGTGGCGGCCTGGCCGGTGCGGCGGCCGAAGAGGTCATAGACCCAGTCGCGCACGCCCGTCATCGCATCCTGCGTCCAGCTGGTCTCCTGCTCGTCGACGAAGCGCTCGCGGGCATCGATCACCTTGGTGCGCAGCGCCTGCTGGAACACCTCGCCCACCATCGGCAAGGCACTGTGCGCTCCCTGGCCCCAGTAGTCGCTGCGCAGGGTGATGCGCCCGTCGTTGAAGCCAGCCCAGGCACCGGCCACCAGCTGCGGGTGCATCAGGATGAACCAGCCGTCGGTGTTGTCCTGCGTGGTGCCGGTCTTGCCCGCCACATCGGCGGTGATGCCCCAGCGGCTGCGGATGGCGACGCCGGTGCCCTTGTCGATCACGCCGCGCATGGCGTTGCGCAGGGTCTGCACGGGCGCCAGGCCGATCACCTTTTCCGGCGATGCCGGCGCGAAGTCTTCCAGCACCTTGCCGTTCTTGTCTTCGATGCGCGTGATGACGATCGGCGCGCGGTAGCGCCCGCCCGCCGCGATGGTGCCGTAGGCCGCCACCATCTCCTTGAGCGTGACGGGGCTGGTGCCCAGCGCCAGCGCGGGCACCTCGTCGAGCTTGGATTCGCGCACGCCCATGTCGCGCGCCAGCTGGGCCACGCGGGCCGGCCCCTCCTGCTGCATCACCTGCGCGGTGATGGTGTTCTTGGAAAACGCCAGGCCATCCGCCAGCGTCATGGGCGAATCGCTGGGCGGGCCGCCATCGGTCGGCCGCCAGAACCTGCCGCCGCCCAGGGGGATCTCCACCGCCTGGTCCATCAGCGTGGTTTCTGGCGACAGGCCGGCCGCGAAGGCCGCGCCGTACACGAAGGGCTTGAAGGTGGAGCCGGGCTGGCGCCGCGCGGCCTGCACGTGGTCGAACGGGTCCTGCGCGAAGTCGCGGCTGCCCACCCAGGCGCGGACTTCGCCCGAGCGCGGGTCGAGCGCCAGGAAACCGGCCTGCACGCGGGTCTTCTGCTGGCGCAGGGCGCGCAGGAAGTCGGCGTCGTCCAGCAGCGCCTTCTCCGCGTCGGCGGGTGGCGTGCCCTTGGCGATGGCTGCCTGGTATGGGGCCGATTCCTTCACCAGGTCGCGCACCAGCGGGTTCTTGGCATTCCACACCCGGGGCGACCAGGCGGTGTCGGCAACCCCCTGCAGCGCCCGGCCCTGCTTGGCGACGGCCTGGTTGGCCAGCGCCTGCAGGCGGCCGTCGATGGTGGTGCGCACCACCAGGCCATCGGCATAGAGGCTGTAGCCGTTGCGGTCGGCCCAGTCGATGAGCTGCTTGCGCAGCTGCTGGGCCAGGTGCGGCGCCAGGCCATCGACCTCGGGCTGGCGCTCGAAGCGAATGCGCAGCGGGCGGCGCGAGAGCGTGTCGAATTCCGCCTGCGTGAGCTTGCCGTGCTTGAGCATCTGGCCCAGCACCGTGTTGCGGCGGGCCTGCGCGCGCTGGGGGTTCAGCACGGGGTTGTAGTAGGCCGTGCCCTTCAGCATCCCGATCAGCGTGGCGCTTTCCAGCACGGTGAGCTTGTCCGCCGACTTGTCGAAATAGGTGCGCGCGGCCATCTCGATGCCGTAGGCGTTGTAGAGGAAGGGCACCGTGTTGAGATACGTCTCCAGGATCTCTTCCTTGGAGTAGAGCGCCTCGATCTTCAGCGCCGTGATCGCCTCCTTCAGCTTGCGGGTGAGCGTGGGCGCGCGGCCGATGTCTTCCGGATACAGGTTGCGCGCCAGCTGCTGGGTGATGGTGGAGCCGCCCTGCTTGTCGCCACCCAGCGTCAGCACCACGGCCGACAGCAGCCGCCGCCAGTCGAGGCCGAAGTGGTCGTAGAAGCGGTGGTCCTCGGTGGCGATGAGCGCATCGGTCACCGGCTTGGCGATGCCCGCGAGCGGCACCCATTCCCGGTTGACCCATTTGTACTCGGCCAGCAGCCGGCCATCGGCCGACACGAGCTGCGCAGGCTGGTCGGCCTTGGCCTTGCGGATGTCGCTGATGCCGGGGGTGAAAGGCACGAGCGCCAGCACGTAAAGGCAGAACGCCAGCACCAGACCCGCCAACAGCCACACCAGGCTGTGCAGCGACCAGAGGCGCTCTGGGCGGCGCACGAGGCGCGCCAGCGCGGGTCGCACCGCGCCGACGCGGGCACGCAAAACATCGGTCATCGACATGGATCAGTAAGGAAAATGGATGGGAGCGCTGGTAGCAGCAGCGCTGGTAGCTATCAAAACAGAAGCAATCTGTATCGGATGCGTCGAAATGGGCACAAGGTCGGCCCATGCCGCTTCCATGTCCACCGAACGCGGGCCGGACGGGGGGAAAGCCACGCTTGCCCGCCAGAGGCCAAAGGGCGCAGTTATACCGCCATTGACTTAAGCGGGTATGAGGCGGCACCGGCCCTGTTTACCACGGCAGTGACTCACCCTTGTAAGAATAGAACCGGCCTGTTTGCTCGGGGTCGAGTCCGTCCAGCACCCGCAGCAGGTCGGCCGCCGCGTCGGGCGCGGGCCGGCCGATGCGATCGCCGCCGAAGGGCCGCGACAGGGCCGAATCCACCGTGCCTGGATGCAGCGCGGCCAGCACGGCCTGCGGGTGGGTGCGGGCGACCTCGATGGCCACCGTCTTCAGCAGCATGTTCAAGGCGGCCTTGGACGCACGGTAGCTGTACCAGCCGCCCAGCCGGTTGTCGCCGATGCTGCCGACCTTGGCGGACAGCACCGCCAGCAGGCCGCGTTCCTTGCGCGGCAGGAGCGGCGCGAAGTGCGCCAGCACCAGCCCCGGGCCGAAGGTGTTGATGCGGAAGGTGGCCTCCAGCTGGCCGTAGTTCAACTGGCCGAGCCGCTTTTCCGGGGCCATGCCCGGCGCATGCAGCACGCCGGCCGCATGCACGATGCAGTGCCAGGGGCCCTGCTGCGCCAGCAGCTGCGCGGCACGGGCGATGGAGGGCTCATCGTCCAGATCCAGCGCCGGCTCGGTCCGCCGGCCCAGGCCGATGGCCAGGGCGCAGCGCGGGTCGGCGCGCAGATGGGCCAGCAAGGCCGCGCCCAGGGCGCCGCTCGCGCCGATGACGATGGCGCGATAGCCATCGGGAAGTGATGGGAGGGAGGGAACATCCATCGCACGGGCCTTTTTCTCAGAGCGCATCGAGATCCGAGCGCACGGACTCGGCGCGCTCGCGCAGCGCCTTCAGTTGCGCAGGGGGCATCTTCTGCAGTTGGCGGTAGACCATGGTGAGGCGGGGGTTGCGGCCCAGCACAGGCTCGTGGCGCGCGAAGAATTCCCAGTAGAGCGCGTTGTACGGGCAGGCCCGCTCGCCCACCTTCAGTTTCTTGTCGTAGTGGCAGCCGCCGCAGTAGTCGCTCATGCGGTCGATGTAGGCGGCGCTGCTCACGTAGGGCTTGGTGGCCAGCAGCCCGCCGTCGGCGAACTGGCTCATGCCCACCGTGTTGGGCACCTCCACCCACTCGAAGGCGTCGATGTAGATGCCCAGGTACCACTGGTGGACGGCAGCCGGGTCCAGGCCGGCCAGCAGCGAGAAATTGCCGATCACCATCAGCCGCTGGATGTGGTGGGCATGCGCGTGTTCCAGCGACTGGCCGATGGAGTGCTGCAGGCAGCGCATGCGCGTGTCGCCGGACCAGAACCATTCGGGCAGCGGGGCGGTGTGTCCCAGGGCATTGCGCTCCTCGTAGCCGGGCATGTGCGACCAGTACACGCCGCGCACGTACTCGCGCCAGCCCAGGATCTGCCGGATGAAGCCTTCCACCGCCGGCAGGGGCGCGCGACCGGCGCGCCATGCGGCTTCGGCGTGCAGAACCAGCTCGTGCGGGCGCAGCATCTTGGTGTTGAGCGCGAAGGACAGCAGCGAATGGAAGAGCCGCGTGCTCTTCGTGCTCATGGCGTCTTCGTAGGCGCCGAAGTCGGGCAGCGTGGTGGCGATGAAATGGTTCAGGCAGGCCAGTGCCTCGGCCCGGTTCAGTGGCCAGCGGAACGCGCCCGCCTGGGGGTTGCCGAAGCTCTTCACCCCCGCCGCCTGGATGCTGGCCCAGAGCGCGGTGTGATCATGCTCGGGCCGGCCGTCGGGCGGCACCTCGGGTGTGCCGTGCCAGGGCTTGCGGTTGTCGTGGTCGTAGTTCCACGCGCCGCCTTCCGGCTCGCCCGCTTCGTCCAGCAGCACCTGGTGGCGCTGGCGCATGCGGCGGTAGAAGTGTTCCATTAGCCATTGCTTGCGGCCCTGGAAGGCCTGCGCGACTTCGGTGCGGGAGGTGTAGAAGTGCTCGCTGTCCACGGCCAGCACGTCGAAGGCCTGCGCCTCGCCCCAGGTGCGCAGCTGCGCATCGAGCCGCCATTCGTCGGGCTGCTGGTACTCCAGCCGCTCAGCGCCGTAGTGGGCCATGAGCGCGGCGAGGTTGTCCGGCAGCGACTGACGGTTGCTCGGGTCGTCGATGGCGATGTAGCGCACCCGGTGGCCGGCGGCCTTCAGCTGCGCGGCCAGGTCGCGCATGGCGGCGAAGATGCCCAGGATCTTCTGCGCGTGGTGCAGCACGTAATCCGTTTCCTGCCGCACCTCCATCAGCACGTAGACGATGCCCGCATCCTGCGCGTCGAACCACGAGTGGGCGGGATTGAGCTGGTCGCCCAGCAGCAGGCGAAACGTGTGGGCGCGGGGCCGGAGGCCGGTGGGGCTCATGCAGCACCCCACATCTGCCGGTAGCGGCCGTCGGCGTCGTGGTCCAGCGCCTGCTTGGCGGGGTTGAAGCGGCGCCCGCCGCGCGGGTCGGTGCCGCGCCCGGCGATGTAGAGCCAGTTGGCCTGGTTGCTGTAGACGTCGTAGTCCACCAGTTGGGATTCGAACCATGCCGCCCCGGCGCGCCAGTCGCCCTGCAGCTCATGGATGAGATAGCTGGCCGCCACCTGGCGCAGCCGGTTGCTGAGGTAGCCCGTGGCGGCCAGCTCGCGCATCGCGGCATCGACCAGCGGCTCGCCGGTGCGGCCCTGGCGCCAGTGGTCGAACCCCTGCGCGTTGTGCGGCGCCGGCGGCGCTGCTGCCAGGCCCCGGGCGCGGTAGAGCGCAGCGCCGTGCTGCAGGTGCAGCAGCCGGAAGTAGTCGCGCCACAGCAGCTCGAACCACAGCCAGTAGCTGCCCTCGTTCGCGCCATGCGCCTGCTCGAACGCCTTCAGCGCCGCAAGGACGCGGCGCGGCGAGAGCGCCCCGCTGGCCAGCCAGGGCGAGAACTTGGACGAGTAGTCCACCCCGGCGAGGCCGTCGCGGGCGGCCTTGTAGGTGTGCGGCAGCTTGCGGGCCAGGTACTGGGACAGGTGCGCCAGTGCCGCCGTTTCGCCACCCCGGAAGGCGGGCACGGCATAGGGAAAGGACGAGCGCGGGTCGGCTCCGCCCGTCCGTTCGGCCATGGGTACTTCGGCCCCAGGCAGCGCCGCAGCCGCGCCCACGGCGCGCAGCAGCGCTTCGGGAAGATCGGGTGGCGACGGCAGCCGGGCCGGCACGGGCAGCGGCGAGGCTGGCAGCAGGCCCGCCCGCTCCACTGCGTGCCGGAAGGCGGTGAAGACGCCCGGCAGCCGATCGACCGGCCAGGGCAGCGCTTGCGGCGCCAGCAGGCTGCTGTGCCACACGGTCTCGATGCGCAGGCCGGCGCTGCGCAGCTGCGCTACCTGGCTCTCTTCCTCCGGCGCGGCGATGGCCTCGCAGAACACCGTGTCCGCTGCCACTGCCCGGGCGAGCAGCGGCAGCGCGACGGTGGGTGCGGCATCGCAGACGAACAGCCGGCTGCCCAGCGCGGCCAGCCGCTCGCCGAGGTCTTGCACGGTGTCCGCCAGAAACGCCCGGCGATGCGGGCCGACGCGCTCGCAATCCCAGGGCGAGGTGGCGCCTGCGGGCGGCAGGCACACCACGGGCAGCAGGTGGTCGGCTCCGTGGCGCAAGGCCGCCTCCAGGGCGGGCTGGTCGTGCAGGCGCAGGTCGTTGCGGAACCAGAAGATCGTGGTGCTCATCCGGTCCTCCCGGACAAAAAATCTCCGTGGGCGGCGGCGGTCGTTCGGCAAAGAAGGCGCCACGGCATGGAGCGGTCGAATGAACGCATGGACAGAGGCAAGTCAGGAGTGAAGCGAGTGGGGCCGGCCTGGCGCTCCGTATCGGCCGGTGCCCGATCGTACGGACTGCCGCCCATGGCCGCCCGCCCGGCCGCGGCGGACAAGGCCGGCAACGCCTGTCAGCAGCGGCCCACGCGGGGCGATGGCATCGCCGGCCTCGCGTCAGCCGCTCGCGCTGCTCGGGCCGCTCGGGCCGTGCTTCAGCAATGCCTGCAGCCCGTCCTCGTCCAGCACCGGCACGCCCAGCTCCTGCGCCTTGGTCAGCTTGCTGCCGGCCTCGGCGCCCGCCACCACATAGTGCGTCTTCTTGCTGACCGAGCCGGCTACCTTCGCGCCTGCGCCCTCCAGCAGGTCCTTGGCCTCGTCGCGGCTCAAGGTGGGCAGCGTGCCGGTGATGACCACCGTGAGGCCCGCCAGCGGCAGGGTGGCGCGCTCGGCGGGGGCGCCCTCCTCCCAGGTCACGCCGCAGGCCCGGAGCTGCTCGACCACTTCGCGGTTGTGCGGCTGCGCGAAAAAGGTGTGGATCGCCTCGGCCACGATGGGGCCGACGTCGTTCACTTCCAGCAACTGCTCCACGCTCGCGCCCATGATGGCGTCCAGGCTGCCGAAATGCCGCGCCAGGTCCTTGGCCGTGGCCTCCCCCACATGGCGGATGCCCAGCCCGAACAGGAAGCGCGGCAGCGTGGTCTGCTTGGACTTCTCCAGCGCGGCGATCACGTTCTGCGCCGATTTCTCGGCCATGCGGTCCAGTGCCGCCAGCGCCGTGAGGCCCAGGCGGTACAGGTCGGGCAAGGTGCGGATGACGTTGCCCTCGACCAGTTGGTCGACCAGCTTGTCGCCTAGGCCCTCGATGTCCATGGCGCGGCGGGCGGCGAAATGCAGGATGGCTTCCTTGCGTTGCGCGGGGCAGAACAGCCCGCCCGTGCAGCGGTGGTTGGCCTCGCCCTTTTCGCGCACCACGGCGCTGCCGCAAATCGGGCACTGGCGCGGCATGCGGAAGTTGGGAACATAAACAGGCCTGCCCCCACGCTCCCCACTGCGTGTGGTTCGCCGCCCTCCAAGGGGGCCGTCCTCGCCTGGGGGCGGCCCGGCGGCGAGGAAGCTCCGCGGCGCAGCACGTGCCGCATCGGGCGCCGTGCCGTCCTCGTTCGATGCGGCATCGGCCAGCGCATCCGACCCCTGCAGCGCACCAGCCACGGGCGCCAGCGCGGCGGGCACGGTGCCGACGACCTCCGGAATCACGTCGCCCGCCCGGCGCACGATGACCTGGTCGCCCACGCGCACGCCCTTCTTGCGGATCTCGAACAGGTTGTGCAGCGTGGCGTTGGTGACGGTGACGCCGCCCACGAAGACCGGCGCCAGCCGCGCCACCGGCGTGAGCTTGCCGGTGCGGCCGACCTGGACGTCGATGCCTTCCACCCGGGTGACCATTTCCTGCGCCGGGTACTTGTGCGCCACGGCCCAGCGCGGCTCGCGGGTGACGAAGCCCAGCTGCCGCTGCAGCGCCAGGCTGTTGACCTTGTAGACCACGCCGTCTATGTCGTAGGGCAGCTGGTCGCGGCCGGCGCCCATCTCCTCGTGGAACGCTACCAATTCCGTAGCGCCATGTGCCGTCCGGACCTGCGCTGCGACCGGAAAACGCCATGATTTCAAGGTCTGCAGCATGTCGTAGTGCGTAGCGAAGTCCGGCCCGCCCTCGCCGGCCGGCGTGATGTCGCCCAGCCCATAGGCGAAGAACGACAGCGGCCGCTGCAGCGTGATGCCCGAATCGAGCTGCCGCACAGCCCCCGCCGCCGCGTTGCGCGGGTTGACAAAGGTCTTGCCGCCCGCCTCGCGCTGGCGTTCGTTGAGCTGGTCGAAGTCGGCCCGGCGCATGTAGACCTCGCCGCGCACTTCCAGCACCGGCGGCACGGGCGTGGCCGCGTCGGCCGGCAGCGTCTTCGGAATCTGCCGGATGGTGCGGATGTTGTGGGTGACATCTTCGCCCACCTCGCCGTCGCCGCGCGTGGCGGCCTGCACCAGCCGGCCGTTCTCAAAGCGCAGGCTCATCGCCAGGCCGTCGAACTTGGGTTCGGCCACGTATTCGACCGGTGGCGCATCGGCGGGCAGCTTTAGCTCGCGGCGCACGCGGGCGTCGAAGGTGGCGGCGCCGCTCGCCTCGGTGTCGGTCTCGGTGCGGATGCTGAGCATGGGCACGTGGTGGCGCACCGGCGTGAGGCCCTCCATCACGGCGCCGATCACCCGCTGCGTGGGCGAGTCCGGCGTGACGAGATCGGGATGCGCCGCCTCCAGCGCCTGGAGGGCCTGGAACGCGCGGTCGTATTCGGCGTCGGGCACGGTGGGCTCATCCAGCACGTAGTACTGGTGTGCCCAGGTGGTGAGCCGCTGGCGCAGCTCATCTATCTTTTTGATAGCAGACTGCCTCGATTCCTCGGGCGCTGGAGCGGAAAAAAGGTCTTGGTTCTGGGCCATGGACTGGCACTCCTGAAAGTGCGTCGCAACCCGACGGGGGGAGCGCCGCATGGAAAACGAATCCGGGCGGATGTGCGGGCCGGCTGTGCTCCGCCGAGCGTTGGCCTAGCGCTCGACCGGCAGGGTCTGGATGGTGACCGGAATGCGCGCCGGCAGATTCCGCTGCAGGAAATCGATCACCCGCGCATCGTGCCGGCCCCAGCTGATGTCGAAGCGCACCGGCTCGCCATGCCGGCGCTCGAACACGAGCTTGCGACGCAACGCATCGCCCAGCACCTTCAACGCCCTGACCTCCCGCAGGGGCACCTCGACGGACTGGTGCACCAGGCGCGAGGGGAGCGCGAAGAACGCGGTGGCGTCATCGATGCGCACCAGCGGCCGGCCGGCCGCGCCGAAACGGCGCCAGTCCGACCCTTCGCGCCAGGCCAGCCAGCCGGCCAGCGCCAGGTAGACGCAGCCCATTCCGTAGAGCTCGCCGAAGGCGATGACGCCCACGCCCGCCAAGGCCAGCACCGCCGCCTTGGCCACGTTCAGCCGCCGCTGCCCGGGCCGGTAAAGGCCCCCCGGCTGCTCCACCAATGGCGGCAGAACCACGTCGTACCAGGCCATAGGGGCGATCAGCTGAAGAGGCGCCGCGCCAGCACCGAGCCGGCGGACAGCTCGCGACCGTCCAGCTTGTCGTAGAGCAGCTCCAGGTCCGCGGCGATGGGGTCCATCGTCATCGCCGGCAGCGGCGTGCCGTTCTGGTCGCAGAGCACGCCATCCATGGCCTGCCCCAGCGCCGCAGCCACGTCGCGCAGCCGCTGGAACGGCTGCTCGGCGCGGTGCACCTGCGCCACGTCCAGGCTGAGGGCGATCTCGCGGATGGCCGATTGCTCCGGGTCGTCCGACAGCGCGGCCTGGGTGTCATAGGCCAGCGTGAGCGCCGGCGGCAGGCCGGGCCCGGTGGTCGCGGGCAGCACCAGCCGGCCCGGAATGGCGCCGGGGGTGAAGCCCTGGCGCAGCGCGTTCTGCTGCACGTAACCGGGGCTCCAGGCTGCCTGGCGGGCCCGCAGGGCGAAGGTCAGCTGCGCATCGTGGTCGCTGGCGAACTGGTCGAGCTCGCGGGCGCGGGCCACCTCGTGCAGCATGTCGGGAAAGTCCGGCGCCGCGTTGATCGCATCCGCGAAGCCCTGGGCCTTGACCACGAATTCCGAGAACTCGATCTCGTTGAGCGCGCCCAGCCGGTTGGCCAGCTGCACGCCGGCCTGGAAGTGCGTGTAGCGCTGGCCGGCCACCGGCGTTTCCCATTGCTGCGCGGCCTCGTTGAAGCCTTCGATGGCGAACGGCTTGCTGCCGGCGCGGCGGGTGGGCGGCAGCGCGGCCAGCGCCGCGTCGCCCGAGACGACCTGCTCGGCCACCATGGGTGCGATGGCGTCGATCAGCGGGTCGAGCCCGCCCCGGCGTTCGGCCGGCGGCACGGGCATGGCGAGAGCGTCCTGCAGATCGACCGCATGGCTGTCGAGCGAAGGCTCGGTGCCCGCCGGGGCGCCGCCGCCGCCGGGGACCACGCCGCCCAGCCCGTCGAAGGCCGGCTCCTGGCGCAGCGCGGGCTCGGCCCCCGCGCTCTCCTCTTCCGGCCGGGGCCGCTTGGGCGCGTTGCGCTGCGTGACCCAGGCGTTGTAGGCGACGATGACCGCCAGCACGACGCCGCCGGCGATGATGAGACCGAGTTGGAAAGTGCTCATGGTGGAAGGACGGTCTTCGAAAAAGGGTACAGGGAAGGGAGGGTCAGGCGTCGGCCATGGACAGCGCGGATTCCATGTCCACCGCCACGATGCGCGATACGCCCTGCTCCTGCATGGTCACGCCGATGAGCTGCTCGGCCATCTCCATGGCGATCTTGTTGTGGCTGATGAAGAGGAACTGCGTGCCGCGGGCCATGCTGGACACCAGCTTGGCATAGCGTTCGGTGTTGGCGTCGTCCAGCGGCGCGTCGACCTCGTCCAGCAGGCAGAAAGGAGCCGGATTCAGCTGGAAGATGGCGAACACCAGGGCGATGGCCGTCAACGCCTTCTCGCCCCCCGACAGCAGGTGGATGGTCTGGTTCTTCTTGCCGGGCGGCTGCGCCATCACCTGCACGCCCGAATCGAGGATCTCGTCGCCGGTGATGATGAGCCGCGCCTGCCCGCCGCCGAACAGCTCGGGGAACATGCGGCCGAAATGGCTATTCACCGTGTCGAAGGTGCCCGAGAGCAGCTGGCGCGTCTCGCCGTCGATCTTGCGGATCGCGTCCTCCAGCGTCTGCATGGCCTCGGTCAGGTCGGCCATCTGCGCGTCGAGGAAGGTCTTGCGCTCGCGCGCCAGGTTCAATTCGTCCAGCGCGGCCAGGTTGACCGCGCCCAGGGCGGCGATCTCGCGGTGCAGCCGGTCGATCTCGCCCTGCAGCCCGGTGGCGCGCACATTGCCCTCGGCGATGGACTGGGCCACGGCCGCCAGATCGGCCTGCGCGTCGGCCAGCAGCGTGGTGTATTGCTCCAGGCCCAGGCGCGCTGCCTGCTCCTTGAGCTGGAAGTCGGTGATGCGCTGGCGCAGCGGGTCGAGCGCGCGCTCCAGCTGCAAGCGGCGCTCGTCGCTGGCGCGCAGGCGGGCGGTCAGGTCGTCGTACTCGCTGCGCTGGGCACCCAACGCCTTCTCGCGCTCCAGCTTCAAGTCCAGGGCCTGCTGCAGGCCACCTTGCGCCGCGGCGGCAGACAGCCGGCCCATCTCCTCGCGGGCCCGCTGGTCTTCGTCGGCCAGGGCCGTGGCCTGCTGGCGGGCGGTGTCGATGGTGCGGGCCAGCTCGGCGCGGCGTGCTTCCAGGCTGCGCTGCGAGAACGTGGCTTCCTGCGCTTGCCGCTCCAGCGTGCGCTGTTGCTCGCGGCATTCGGCCAGCTTGCGCTCGGCGTCGATCACGCGGTCGCCCAGCTGGGCGTCGCGCTCCTGGCTGTCGGCCAGCAGCAGGTCGAGTTCCTCGAAGCGGGCCTCGGCCGTGACGCGGCGCTCCTGCAGGTCGGCCAGCTGCGCCTGCACTTCCGCCAGATCGGCGCCGATCTGCTGGCTGCGCGCCCGGGTCTGCTCGGCCAGCTGCGTGATGCGCAGGGTCTCGACCTGCAGCGTGTGGGCGCGGGTCTGCGTGTCGGCCGCTTCGCGGCGCGCGGCGACCAGACGCTGCGAGGCATCGGCATAGGCCGATTCCGCACGCACCAGCGCCGTACGGGATTCTTCGGCAATGAGCTGCTGGGCGCGCACTTCCTTTTCGAGGTGTTCGATCTCCTGCGCCCGGGCCAGCAGCCCGGACTGCTCGGAATCGGGCGCGTAGAAGGTGACGCCATGCGCGCTGACGGCATGGCCGCTGGGCACGTAGACGACCTCGCCCGGCTGCAGCTGCGCCTGTGCGCGCCGGGCCAGGGCGTCTTCCAGCGATGGCGCGGTGCTGCAGCCCTGCAGCCAGTCGACCAGCACGGCGCGCAGGCCGCCGTCGCTCACGCGCAGCAGGGCCGACAACGGCGCTGGCAGGCCGGGGCCGGCGGGAGCCGCCTGCGTGCCTGCGGGGCTGTAGAAGGCCAGCCGAGCGGGCGGCGCATCGGTACCGCCGGAACCGAGAAAACCACGCACCATCTCCAGCCGGCCGACTTCGAGGGCGCCCAGGCGCTCGCGCAGCGCGGCTTCGAGCGCGTTCTCCCAGCCGGGCTCGATGTGGATGCGGCTCCAGAGGCCCTGCAGGCCGTCCAGCCCGTGGCGGGCGAGCCAGGGCTGCAGTTTGCCGTCCGTCTTGACCTTCTCCTGCAGCGCCTTCAGCGCCTCCAGCCGGGCGGACAGGTCGGCCTGCCGCGCGCTTTCGGTGTTCACGGCCTGCTGCCGCGTGCGGCGGTCTTCGTCCAGCTGGGGCACGGCGTCCTGCAGCTCGGCATGGCGCGCTTCGGCCATTTCTGCGGATTCCTGCGCGGCTTCCAGTTCCTCGCGCAGCTGTTCCAGGCGGTTTTCATCCGGCGCGGCCAGGGCGTTGCGGTCGGTGAGCAGGCGTTCCTCGCGCACGTCCAGCTGCCGGCTCTGCTCGTCGATGCTGCGCTGCTCGGCGGCCAGCACGCCGATCTGCTGCTGCACCTGCACCACGGCCGCGCGCTGGCTGGTGGCGGCCTGCTGGGCGCGGCGCAGGGCGTCCTCCAGGTCGGGCATCAGCTGGGCCTGCTCTTCGACCTGGGCGGCCAGCAGCTCTGCACGCTCCTCGGCATCCACGCCGCCCGCGGCCAGGTTCTCCATCTCGGCCTCGGCGTCGTCCTTGCGCGACGACCACTGCGCGATCTGCTCGGCCAACTGGGCAAGGCGCGTTTCCACCCGCTGGCGGCCTTCGACCACGTAGCGGATCTCGGCTTCGAGCTTGCCGACCTCGGCCGTGGCTTCGTAGAGACGGCCCTGCGCCTGGTTGACCAGGTCGCCCGCCGCGTAGTGCGCCTGGCGGATGGTCTCCAGGTCGGCTTCGACGGCGCGCAGGTCGGCCATGCGCGATTCGAGGTCGTTCACGGCCTGCAGCCCCTCGGTGCGCACGCGGTTCTGCTCGGCCTCGGCGTCGGCGCGCTTCAGGAACCACAGCTGGTGCTGCTTGAGCGTCACATCCGCCTGCAGCGCGTTGTACCTGGCGGCCACCTCGGCCTGCTTTTCCAGCCGTTCGAGGTTGGCGTTCAGCTCGCGCAGGATGTCTTCCACCCGCGTCAGGTTCTCGGCCGTGCCCGATAGGCGGTTCTCGGTCTCGCGGCGGCGTTCCTTGTATTTGGACACGCCCGCGGCCTCTTCCAGGAAGAGCCGCAGCTCTTCGGGGCGCGACTCGATGATGCGGCTGATGGTGCCCTGGCCGATGATGGCGTAGGCGCGTGGCCCGAGGCCCGTGCCCAGGAACACGTCCTGCACGTCGCGGCGGCGCACGGCCTGGTTGTTGATGTAGTAGCTGCTGTTGCCGTCGCGCGTGAGCACCCGCTTGACGGCGATCTCGCCATACTGGCTCCACTGGCCGCCCGCCCGGTGGTCGGCGTTGTCGAACACCAGCTCCACGCTGGCGCGGCTGGCCTGCTTGCGGCTGGTGGTGCCGCTGAAGATCACGTCCTGCATGGACTCGCCGCGCAGCTCGCTGGCCTTGCTCTCGCCCAGCACCCAGCGCACCGCATCCATGATGTTGGACTTGCCGCAGCCGTTCGGGCCCACCACGCCCACCAGCTGCCCGGGCAGCATGAAGTTGGTGGGCTCGGCGAACGACTTGAAGCCGGCGAGTTTGATGGAATTGAGACGCACGGGTAGTGGAGACGGCGAAGGTACGGCCCTGGCGGGCGTGCAGCGGCAGCGCGCCGGGGACAAGCTGCCGATGATACCGTGGCGCCGCGACCTGCCCTGCATTCCCCTGCCAGGCCCGGAATGGCCTGCAGCGCTTGTCCACCAAGCGCGGGCAGCTATGAAAACAATAGTCAGACGGCGGGCGGGCGGGGCGCCCTGCCCGCGCGCCCTCAGCCGGACCGGGGCGCGAAGGCGATGATCGCCATGCCGGCCAGCGTGACGGCCACGCCCAGCCAGTCCCACGGGCTGGGCCGCACGCCATCCACCGCCCAGAGCCAAGCCAGCGCCACGGCCACGTAGACGCCGCCGTAGGCCGCATACACCCGCCCGGCCGCCGCCGGATGCAGGGTCAGCAGCCAGGCGAAGAGCGCCAGGCTGAGCGCGGCCGGCACCAGCAGCCAGGCGCTGCGGCCCTGGCGCAGCCAGAGCCATGGCAGGTAGCAGCCCACGATCTCGGCCAGCGCGGTGGCGATGAAAAGCCCCAGGGTGCGCAGTTCAGACAGCAAGGACATGGCGGCTCGGGCGCGGCGGGGCGGTCACAGCGGCGTCTGGCCGCGCGACAGCACCAGATCCTCGAATGCCGAGCCCACCAGCGGGGCGCTCAGCAGATAGCCCTGCCAGGAATGGCAGTGCACGCGCTCCAGAAAGGCGCGCTGCTCCGGCGTCTCCACGCCCTCGGCGATCACCCGCAGCCCGAGGCTGGTGCCCAGGGCGACGATGGTGCGCGCGATGGCCGCGTCGTTGGGGTCGGTCAGCACGTCGCGCACGAAGCTCTGGTCGATCTTTAGCTCGTCGAGCGGCAGGCGCTTGAGGTAGGCCAGCGACGAATACCCGGTGCCGAAATCGTCCAGCGAGAAGCCCACGCCGTAGGCCCGCAGCTGGGCCATCTTGTCGATGGTGTCCTGAACGTCCTGCAGCAGCAGGCTTTCGGTCAGCTCCAGCTTCAGGCGCCGGCCGTCGGCGCCGGTGCTGGCCAGGGCCGCCAGCACCTGGGCGACGAAGCCGCTCTGGTGGAATTCGCGCGCACTCACGTTCACCGACAGGCCGAGGTGCGCCAGACCCGGGCGCTGCGCCCACTGGGTCAGGCGCTCGCACGCGGCGCGCAGCACCCATCCGCCCAGCGGCAGGATGAGCCCGCTGTCTTCGGCGAGCGGAATGAACTCGGCCGGCGAGACGAAGCCGCGCTGCGGATGCCGCCAGCGCAGCAGCGCCTCGGCCCCGGTGATGCGGCCATGCACCACCTGCGGCTGGTAGAACAGCTCGAACTGGCCCTGCTGCAGGCCCGTGCGCATGTCGGACTCCAGCGCCGCGCGGGCCGCCACCAGCGCCTGCATCTGCGGGTCGTAGAACTGCAGCGTGTTGCGCCCCGCCGCCTTGGCCTGGTACATGGCCAGGTCGCCCCGCTTGATCAGCTCGTCGGCCGATTCGCGCTCGCCTTCGAAGACCGTCACGCCCATGCTGAGCGTGCTGTGGTGCGGCTCGCCGTCGAGCAGGAACGGCTGGCGCAGGGCCGACAGGATGCGTTGGCCGACCTCTTCCGCGCGGGAGGCGGCCTCCTGCGGGTTCTCGTCCAGGTCCTCCAGCACCACCACGAATTCGTCGCCGCCGTGGCGGGCCACGGTGTCCTCGCCCTTGACGCAGCCCCGCAGGCGCAGCGCCACCTCGCGCAGCAGCAGGTCGCCCTTGTCGTGGCCGCGTGTTTCGTTCAGCGTCTTGAAGTTGTCCAGGTCCACCATCAGCAGCGCGCCGCAGCGGTGGCGCCGGGCGCTCACCGCCAGCGCCTGCTGCAGCCGGTCCACCAGCAGGCGGCGGTTGGGCAGGCTGGTCAGCGGGTCGTAGTAGGCCAGGTAGCGGATCTCTTCCTCGTCGGCCTTGCGCTGGCTCAGGTCGACCATGGTGACCAGGTGGCCGCCGTCGAGCACGACGCCGGAGGTCTCCACCGTGCGCAGCTGGCCGTCCTTGCCGGTGATGAGGTATTCGCCGGCCCGGATGGCGCCTTCGTTCCTGGCCGCGTCGGCCTGGGCCGAGCGCCAGCGGGCGCGCGCATCGGCCCGGCGCGCCGGATCGGGAAACAGCTTGAGCCACCAGCTCTCCACATCAGGGGTCTCCGTGGCGTCGTAGCCGCAGATCTGCTGGTGGTGCTGGTTGCGAAAGCTGATCCGTCCATCGGGCTGCACCAGGCAGACGCCCACCGGCATGCGGTTGAGGATGTCGCGCAGCCGCTGCTCGTTGTTGCGCAGCGCCTGCTCCATCTCCTTGCGCTCGGTGATGTCCTGGATGACTGCGGTGTGCAAGGTGCCCTCGCCTCCCGAGGAGCGCATCACCGCGACGGTCACGTCCACCCAGGCGATGCCCCCGTCCTTGCGCACGTAACGCTTTTCCAGACGGAATTCCTGCAGCTCCCCGGCCCTCATGCGGCGCGTCAGGGCCAGGTCGGCCTCCAGATCGTCGGGATGGGTGATGTCCTGGAAGCGCATGGTCTGCAGCTCCTCGACCGTGTAGCCCACGATGTCGCTGAGCTTCTGGTTCACCCGCACGAGCTCGCCCGTGCCGGACCGGGTCTGCGACACGCCCACCGCGGCCTGGCTGAAGACGGTGCGAAACCGCTCCTCGCTGTCGTGGCGCTCATCGGCTGCGGCCTGCGCCTGGTCCAGCGCCTGGATCCGCCGGCGCACCAGCAGGGTGACCAGCGCCGTCAGCAGCAGTGTCACCAGCACGCCACCCAGTGCCAGCAGACGCGGCAGCTGTTGCTCGGAATGGGACAGGAAGTCGCGTTCGGGGTAGAACGCCAGCCGCCAGCTGCGTCCGCCCACCTGCACCTCGCGCTGGTAGTGCGGAGCCGCGGGCGTCGCGCCGCCCTCCAGCGCCAGCAGCACGGCCGGGGCGCTGTGCTGCTGCGCGCCGGTCAGCCCGATGTCCTCGATGCCCAGGCGCAGGCCGCTGAGGTAGCCTTCGCGGCGCATGCTCTCGACCAGGGCAGACATCTGCACCGTGGCGCCCAGCGCACCCAGAAAGCGATGCGGGCCGGCGCTGCCCGCACTGTCGCCCGGCGCACCCCGTTCGCCGACGCGGCGCGGCCCGTCGACGAACACCGGCACCCGCAGCGTCACGCCGATGGGCTGCTCTTTCGTCTGGATCAGGTTGAACGGCGCGGACGCCACGGCGCCGCCCGTGTCGCGGGCGCGCAGGAAAGCCTCGGCATTGGGGGGCTGCGAGGCGATGTCCAGGCCGAGCACCTGTTCATTGCCGTCGATGGGCCAGAGGAACTCGACCACGTAGTAGGTGGGCCGCACCGCCGGCGGATGGATGGCGTATACCGGGGCAAGCCCTTCCGCCCGCGTCTTGGCCTCGAAGGCGCCGCGCTCTTCGGCCGGCAGGTAGCGCACGAAAGTGAGGTTGCGCACGCCCGCGTGGTAGCGCGACAGGTCGATGTCGCGCGCCACCCGCTCGAAGTCGCGCCGGCCCAGGTCGGGGTTCATCGTGAACAGGGTGCGCAGCCCGTAGAGCAGCTCCACGTGGGCACCCAGCCGCAGTTCCAGCGCCTCGGCGAAGGACCGGGCCTCCTGGGTGATGCGCACTTCGGCAATGGCCTCGGTGGAGGCGACCTGCTGGTGCCACAGGGCGAGGCTGGCCAACAGGCCCGCGACGGCCACGAGGGTGCCCGGCAGCCATGGCCTGTGCGGAGTGCGCTGGGGGACGGGGACCGTCATCTGAAGAGGGGTGGGCCAGGAAATGCGGACGCCGCCGCCACAGGGGTCACTTGTAGGAGACGGCGCATCCTGAACGTAGGAAGCTGGGAAGGATAGCGGTATTTGGCGGGCGTGCCGGCCGGCGTGCCCACCGCAGGCTGGAAAGAATCCGCCGGCACGGCCCCAGCCGCAACGCCCGCCGGCCCGCCCGACTATCTCTGGATGGACGGCGTGGCGGACGCCGCGTTCAACCCCGGCAGCGGCCGGAACCGCCGATTCGCTGCTCGCCCGGCTTCAGAGCGTGCTGCGGCGACCGGCCCAGGCCAGCAGGGGCCGCAGCCAGTGCGCGTTCCAGGTCAGGGTGAAGGCCACGGCCAGCGCGCCGCCGGCCAGCGACATGAACCAGACCAGCGAGGCCATCGAAGGGTGGTCCACGGAAATGAAGAGCGCGAGCGACGCCACCAGCGCCACGGCACCCAGCCAACGCAGCCGCACGGCGGTGGAGCGCGTCAGGGCGTCGCCCTCGCCGCGCACCTGTTCCCAGTGCACGTCCATCGACAGGGCCAGCCAGGCCAGCCCCGTCCCACTGGCGGCCAGCGCCAGCGTGTAGGTCAACGCATCAGGCACGGGCGGCCTCCGGATGCGGGGCCTTCGGGCTGGACCGGCCGGTGTCCTTGGCCGCATCGACCAGCGGCGCACCGTCCGCGCGGCGCTTGAGCCTGCGTGCTGCCAGCAGGGCGATCAGGGCGCTGGACAGGATCGCCAGATCCAGCCCGGCCACCGGCCAGTAGCCGGCGCCGATGGTGCGCAGCAGGTGGTCGCCGGTCGTCAGCCAGTTGAGCAGCACCGCCGCCACGGCCAGCACGGCGATCGCCCAGCACTGCTCGCGCCAGGCCGGCGCGACACGCGCCTGGGCGACCGGCGCAGTGCGCCAGAGCCCGTGCAGAAAAGCCAGCAGCCACGCCCCCCAGAAGGCGTAGCGCTCCCAGTCGCCCTTGCCGGCCCAGCCGGGCGGCATCTGGTCGGGCAGCAGGCGGTTGGCGATCAGCATGGCGAGGGCGGCCACCACCATGCCGGTGACGGTGGCGACAGCGAAGCCATCGACCCAGCGCGCCCCGGTGACGCCCTGCCTGGCGTGCTGGCGCTTGCGTTTTTCGACGAAGAAGATGAAGCCCGTGGCAATGCAGATGCAGCCCGAGAGGCCGCCCAGCACATAGAGCCAGCGCAGCAGCCAATGGCGGAAGTGCTGCAGGTGCAGGCCGGTCAGGAAGGTGTTGACGCTCGCCACGGCGGTGAGCGGCGGGTCCACGCGCAGCACCTCGCCGGTGGCGGCCTTGAAGTGGATGCCGTCGCCCACCAGCGCGATGCGGTCGGTACCGGCGCGGTAGACGCTGACATAGCTGTTGGCGTCGCCCGCATGCTGCACGTTCAGGAAGCCCACGTCGCCCGCCTTGCCGGACTCGGCCCAGCGCCGCTGGGCCTCGGCCACCATGGCATCGACCGATGCCAGCGGCCCGGCCACCCCGGCGCGCTCGTGCGGCAGGCCGGTTTCCTCGGCCTCGTGCTTTTCGTGCAGCTCGTGCAACGGGTGCAGCTGCGTGTGCGTGATGGGGAAGTAATAGGTGGAGCCGAAGATCACCAGTCCGGAGAAGGCGAAGATGAAGTGGAACGGCAGCGCCACCACGCCCGTCAGGTTGTGCAGGTCGAGCGCGCTGCGCTGGGTGTGCTTCTTCGGGCGGAAGGTGAACAGCTCCCGGAAGATCTTGCGGTGCATGACGACGCCGCTCACCAGCGCCACCAGCATGATCAACGCGGCGAAGCCGACGATCCAGATGCCCAGGTTCATCCAGTTCAGGTTCAGGCTGTAGTGCAGCGGATAGAAGAACTGGCTGCCGATCTTGAGGTGGTCGTCGGGCAGCGTCTGGCCGTTGCGCGGATCGACCGTGCGCAGGCCCCAGACGGTGTCCTCGGGGTCCTTGGCGTTGGGCAGCTCGAAGCCGGCGAAGATGCCCAGCACCGGGTCGCGGTGGGTGGTGTAGGCACCCCAGCTCTTGACCGGAAATTCCTTGGCCATCGGCCCATTCACGCGGCTGCGTGCCTGCTCCACATTGGCCGCATCGGGCTGCATCGACTGGAAGATCGGCCGCAGCATGCGGTCGAAGGACGGCATGGGCTGAGGCTCGAAGCGGGTCTGCGGGATGGCCCAGCGGTCGATCTCGCGGTCGAACACCGACAGCGCGCCGAAGAAGAACACCACCATCAGCACGAAGCCCATCACCAGGCCGAACCAGGTGTGCAGCCAGGCCATGGCAAGCCGGAAGTTACTGAACATCGAAAGGGTTCCTATCGCACGGACGAAGGGTGGTACGCAGCCGGGGGCGGCTCACAGGAGGGCGCGCTGCACGAGCGACGCGGCGCCCGCCATCAACGCCCCGCCCACCACCAGCACGGCCCACACCCGGGCCACGCTGGCTGCCGCGAATGCCCAAAGAAAGACGGTGAGAAACACGAGGAAGCCGGTGATCGTCCCGAGCGCCTCGGCGTCGTGGAACTCGAGCCGCGCGGCGAACAGCAGCGCGATCGACAAGGCGACGAAGCCCCAGGTGAAGGCATAGCCGCCCACCACCCCCGCGGCAATGCGCGAGACGATCTGAAGGCGGGGGACTGCAGCAGCTGCCATGGCGTGGTCGTTAATGGGATTGATTTGCATTATGCCCGCATTGCTCCGGAAACCCTTGGCGGCCGGCCGGCTTGGCCCAGCCTGTCGGAAGCTGCTGGTATCGTCGCCCGCACCCGCCCCGTCGCCGGCCGCTGCGCCTGCGCGCACGTTCGGGGCCTGCTTCGCACCACTCCAAGGAACCGCCCCATGCTCTACGCCCTGCTCAAACTCGCCCACCTGCTGGCTGCCATCGTCTGGGTGGGCGGCATGGTCTTCGCGCACTTCTTTATGCGCCCGGCCGCGATGGCGCTGGACCCCTCCGCGCGCATCCCCTTGATGGTGGCGGTGCTGAAACGCTTTTTCGCGGCGGTGGCCGTGGCGGCCGCCGTCATGCTGGCGTCGGGTCTCTGGATGGTCGGCCGCGTGGCCAAGGCCACCGTGCAGGCAGGCGGCGCGTTCGCCATGCCGCTGTCGTGGACGATCATGGCCACGCTCGGGCTGGTGATGATCGCGATCTTCGGGCACATCCGCTTCGCGCTCTACAAGCGCCTGCGCGTGGCGGCCGCGTCGGGCGACTGGGCAGCGGGAGGCCGGGCGCTGGCGTCGATCCGCACCTGGGTCGGGGTGAACCTGGCGCTGGGGGTGGCCACCGTGGTGGCGGCCGTGCTGCCGCTATAAGCCAAAATGGCCCGCAGCGCTTGATGGATAAGCACATCCAGCTACTATATTCATAGCAAAAGAGAACCCGTCATGAGACCGGGCAATGCTTCCCTGCTCGTCACCGTGCTGGCACTGGCCCTGCTGGGCGCGCTGGCGGGTGGCTGGTGGATGCAGTCCCGCCTGCGGGCGGCGATGGGCGAGGTGTCGGCCCTGCAGCGGCAGGTGGAGACGACGCAGGACGAGTTGCTGGGCTATACGCGCTACACCAACTACCTCACCGCGGGGCAGTCCCGCCTGGCCGAGCAGATGAAGCTCTTGACGGCCACGGTGGTGCGCGAAGAGAGCACCACGCAGATCGTGGAGAAGTCGCTGCTCGGCTTCGCATCGGCCGGCGTGGTGGCGATCTCCTACACCGCCGAATATGCTTTCGGCTATGACCTGCGCCCAGGGAGCTACACCTTGAAGGACACGCCCCGCGGCCTGGAAGTGCACCTGGCCCGCCCGGCGCTGGTGGCCACGCCGGCCGTGACCCAGCTGCGCCACCGCGTGCTTTCGGGCGGCCTGCTGACCGACGAGAAAGCGGCCGTCATCCGCCTGCAGGAAGAAGCCGCGCGCCGGGCGCAGGCCCAGGGCGCGGCGCTGGCGGCCGACCCGGCCGTGGTGGCGCTGTGCGAGAAGAGCCTGACCGGTTTTCTTGCCGACTTCCTGGCCCGGCAGCTGGGTGTGAAGGCCGTGCCGCGCATCACCGTGGTCTATCCGCAGGCCGCGAAGGCGCCCGCTGCTGCCGCGTCGTCCGCTGCATAGGGCTTTGGCCGGCAGCCGGGCGCGGCCAGGCCGTGCACCGTAACATCGCCCGTTGCCCAGGAGTCTCCGTACCGTGCTGTTCCGCTTCTTCGAAAACCGCGTTCCCCCCTACCCTGCCGGCGAGCCCACCGTGCCGCCGAAGGACTTCATGGCCTTCGTCTGGGCCGGCACGCGTGGCGTGCGGGGCTACGTGGCCGCCATGGCAGGCATGTCGGCGGCCATCGCGGTGTATGAGGCGTTGCTGTTCGCCGTGCTGGGCCGGCTCGTCGACTGGATCAGCGACACGGCGCCGGCGCAGTTCTGGCAGGAACGCGGCACGCTGCTGGGCTTGATCGTCGCCATGCTGATCGCCAGCATCGGGCTGGTGGTGGTGCAGACCAGCGTCAAGCACCAGGCGCTGGCCATCAACTTCCCGCTGCGCCTGCGCTGGAACTTCCACCGGCTGATGCTGGGTCAGAGCATGGCGTTCTACGCCGACGAGTTCGCCGGACGCATCACCACCAAGATCATGCAGACCGCGCTGGCCGTGCGCGACATGATCTTCACCACCACCGACGTGATGATCGGCATGGGCGTGTACCTGGTCACCATCCTCGCGCTCGCGGCCGGCTTCGACCCCCGCCTGCTGCTGCCCTTCGCGATCTGGATCGTCTGCTACGGCATCGCCTGCTGGTACTTCGTGCCCCGGCTGGGCCGCGTCGGTAAGGCGCAGGCGGACGCGCGCTCGGTGATGACCGGGCGCATCACCGACGCCTACACCAACATCGCCACCGTCAAGCTGTTCTCGCACACCCGGCGGGAAGCGGAATTCGCCCGATCGGCCATGGACGCGTTCAAGCAGACCGGCTACGCGCAGATGCGGCTCGTGAGCCGCTTCGAGATCGTCAACCACACCCTCGTCGTCGCCATGATGCTGGGCGCGGGCGGCATGGCGCTCTGGCTCTGGTCGCGCGGGGAGGTGGGCGCCGGGGCGGTGGCCGCCGTCACCGCCATGGCGTTGCGCGTGTCGGGCCATGCGCACTGGGTGATGTGGGAGATGACCACCCTCTTCGAGAGCGTGGGCACCATCCAGGACGGCATCAACACCCTGACCAAGCCGCGCACGGTGCTGGACGCGCCCGGCGCCCGCCCGCTCCAGGTGACGCAGGGCGAAGTGCGGTTCGACAAGGTGCGCTTCGGCTACCAGGACAGCCGGCCGGTCATCGATGACCTGACCCTCACCATCCGACCGGGCGAGAAGATCGGCCTCATCGGCCGCTCGGGCGCGGGCAAGTCCACCCTGGTCAACCTGCTGCTGCGCTTCCACGACGTGCAGGGCGGGCGCATCCTGATCGACGGACAGGACATCGCCCACGTCACGCAGGACAGCCTGCGCCAGCACATCGGCATGGTGACGCAGGACACGTCCCTGCTGCACCGCTCCATGCGCGACAACATCCTGTACGGCCGGCCCGACGCGACCGAAGCCGAGCTGCACACCGCGGCCCGCCGCGCCGAGGCCACGGGTTTCATCGAGTCGCTGACCGACCTGCAGGGCCGCAGCGGCTACGACGCGCAGGTGGGCGAGCGCGGCGTCAAGCTCTCGGGCGGCCAACGCCAGCGGGTGGCGATTGCGCGCGTCATGCTGAAGGACGCGCCGATCCTGCTGCTGGACGAAGCCACCAGTGCGCTCGACTCGGAAGTGGAGGCGGCGATCCAGCAGAGCCTGGATGGTCTGATGCAGGGCAAGACGGTGATCGCCATCGCCCACCGCCTCTCGACCATCGCCGCCATGGACCGGCTGATCGTGCTGGATGCCGGCCGCGTCATCGAGGAAGGCACCCACGCGCAGCTGCTGGCACGGGGCGGGGTCTACGCGCGGCTCTGGGGCCACCAGAGCGGCGGGTTCCTGGGCGAGACGGAAGACGACTGATCCGTACCTGTCGTATCAGCCCTGCCCGTCGTACCAGCCCTGCCGGCCGAACCAGCCGCAGCAGCACCAGCGTGCCGCAGCCGGCTTTCCTGTCGGCAGCCCCTCCAGGCTGCCGCCACCAGCTATCACACCGATAGCAAATTGACACCCCCACCCGCAGGGTGGAGCACCCGCCAACCCACGCACGGTGTCGGAAAAGCCTGACAGGGCCGCACGCGTGCCGCCTGCGAACTTGCCTGCGACCCCCTCCAACAATGCAGCCAGGCATGTCGCCGACCCGCAGCGTCTTCCTGCGCAGCGGGCTGAATCACAACAACGAAGGAACCAACCATGTCGATCTCCCTGCTGCTGCTCATCGTCCTCATCCTGATCCTGATTGGTGTGCTGCCGACCTGGGGCCACAGCCGTTCGTGGGGTTACGGTCCCAGCGGCGGTATCGGCCTGGTGGTGGTGATCCTGCTGGTGCTGCTGCTGATGGGCAGGATCTGACGATGCGACTCTGGCGGGGCTGCACAGCCCGCCGCCCGCTAGCGGAAACGGCGCCCAGGGCGCCGTTTTTGCGTGGCGCAGCCGATGCGGCTCACGACCTGCGCAGTGACTGCAATCCGGCGAACGCCGTGGTGAGCCCGGCCACCTCGGACTGGCTCACGACGCCGTTCGCCTGCCCCTGGCGATCGAGCAGCTGCAACAGCGACTGGGTGAAAGCCTCGCCGCCCGCCCCACCGAGCGCGGCGGTGCCTGTGGCGCCGGCCCCGGCGCCCGTGCCTGCCGATGCCGCCGCGCGCGAAAGCCCCTGCATGAATTCCTCCGCACTGACGCTCCCGTCCTTGTTGGCATCGAAGCCCGCGGCCAGCGACGCCTGCTCGCTCTCCGTGGCGCAGAACTGGCTCAGCAGTTCGCGGAAGTCCGCAGCGGAAACCGAACGTTGCGCGTCGGCCGGCGATACACCGGCCGGCAGCGCGTCGACCCGCACGCCCTGCCCCGCAGCCCCCAGGGCCTTCTGCGCTTCGGCGCTCAGCGACACCCGCGCCGACGGTGCCGGAGCCTGTCGAGCCGTGGCCTCATCGGCAGTCGGCCCCGAGCGGGCCGAAGCCTTGCTGACATTCAGCAGCAATGAGGCCACCGAAGCGATACCGGAGATCAAGGGTGTCATGGCGTGGAGCCTGGTTGGATGGGGTTGTGACTGGGGGGGTGCTGGCGATGTCGATCAAGGCCGGCGGGAAGCCGCCAGCTTAGGAGAGATGGCGATTTCCGATAGGGGGAACAGAAAGGGTTTGTCCCGCCATGTCCGCTGCTCGTTTTGGGCGGAAACGCTTGGTTACGGGTCCTACAATGGTTCGGCCTGTGCGGGCAGCGCGGCTCCCTCTCATCGGGTGTGACGCCCGAGTCCCTGTCTCGCTGCCCCGGCCCCTACCCCTTTTCCATTTTTTTATGACAACCCACATCCAGAACCTCCTGCGCGAAGAGGACGCCAACGCGCTCCTGCAACTGTGGCTTGACGAGGCCCGCGCCAGCGACACCGGCCTCGGCCGCAGCGCCCAGAGCGAGGCCTCCCAGATTCTGACCGCGCTGAGCAAGGCGCTGCAGGCAGGCGCACAGCCCGAAAATTTCGGCAGCCGCGAGTGGGCCGACCTGCAGCAGGTGCTGAGCGACTTCTCCCGCTCGCGCGCGGCCCAGGGCCAGACGGCCGGCGCCACCAGCCTCTTCGTGCTGGCCCTCAAGCGCCCGCTGTTCTCGGCGCTGCAAAAGCGGCTGATGGCCGAGCCGGAGACGATGATGGCCGCCATCTGGTCGGCCACGATGCTGGTCGACCGCATGGCCCAGCACACGGTCACGAGCTTCCAGCAGGTGCGCGAGGAAATCATCGTCCGCCAGCAGGAAGAGCTGCTGGAGCTGTCCACCCCCGTGGTCAAGCTCTGGGACGGCGTGCTGGCCGTGCCGATGATCGGCACCCTGGACAGCAACCGCACCCAGGTGGTGATGGAAACCCTGCTGCAGCGCATCGTCGAAACCGAGGCCGAACTGGCCATCATCGACATCACGGGCGTGCCAACGGTGGACACGCTGGTCGCCCAGCACCTGCTCAAGACCGTCACGGCCATCCGGCTGATGGGGGCGGACTGCATCATCAGCGGCATCCGTCCCCAGATCGCGCAGACCATCGTGCACCTGGGCATCGACCTGGACGGCATCGGCACCAAGGCCACACTGGCCGACGCCCTGCGCGTGGCGCTGCAACGCACGGGCTGGCACGTCACCCGCCGCGCGGACTGACCGCGCCACCCGAACAGGCAAAGGCAACACCATGGACCGCGTTCCAATTCTTCGCATGGGCAAGACGCTGCTGGTCACCATTCAGGTGGACATGCAGGACCAGACCGCCATGGCGCTGCAGAACGATCTGGCCGAGCGCATCGCGCAGACCGGCGCCAGCGGCGTGATGATCGACATCTCGGCGCTCGAGATCGTCGATTCCTTCGTCGGCCGCATGCTGGCCAGCATTTCGGGCATCGCGCGCATTCTTTCGGCCACCACCGTGGTGGTCGGCATGCAGCCGGCCGTGGCCATCACGCTGGTGGAACTCGGCCTCTCGCTCAATGGCGTGAAGACCGCCCTGAACGTGGAGCGCGGCATGGAACTGCTGCGCCGCAGCGAGGCGGAGGCCCAGGGTGTCCGGTGAGCGCACCGGGACGCTGCCGCTCGCGTCCGAGCAGCACATCGTCGCGGCCAGGCAGACCGTGCGGACCCTGTGCCAGACCCTCAAGCTGTCGCTGGTGGACCAGACCAAGATGGTGACCGCCGCCAGCGAACTGTCGCGCAACACGCTGATCCACGGCGGCGGCGGCCGCATGCGCTGGGAGCTGGTCGAGGCCGGCATGCGCCAGGGCCTGCGCCTGCACTTCGAGGATGAAGGGCCCGGCATCGCCGACATCGCCATGGCCATGACGGACGGCTACACCTCCAAGTCGGGCATGGGCCTGGGGCTTCCGGGCAGCAAGCGGCTGGTCAACG
The DNA here is from genome assembly GCF_001424265.1 of Acidovorax sp. Leaf160. Classification (GTDB taxonomy): domain Bacteria; phylum Pseudomonadota; class Gammaproteobacteria; order Burkholderiales; family Burkholderiaceae_C; genus Paracidovorax. The sequence goes on along the minus strand of NZ_LMOV01000012.1, from coordinate 317,386 downwards.
ACTTCATGATCGATTCTGCCCCGGGCCAGGGCACCTGCGTGAGCATCACCAAGTGGAAGTGATCACCGGCTGGTCGCACCGGGCGTTCGCGATCAGCGACGCCACCTGCGTGGGCGAGGCGCGGCGCCACTGCGCGCACGCCATCGGCGACTGGGGCTGGTCCGAGGAGGACGCCGGGCGCCTGTCGCTGGTGGTGACCGAACTGGGAACCAACCTGGTGCGCCACGCGGTGCAGGGCCAGCTGTGGATCGCCTTCAAGCCGGCCTGGCGCGAGGTGGAAGTCATCGCCCTGGACAAAGGCCCGGGCATGGCAGACGTGCAGCGGTCGCTGACCGATGGCGTCTCCACCGGCTCCGGGTCGCCGGGCACGGGCCTGGGCGCGCTGCGGCGCATGGCCGACGATTTCGACGTGCATTCGTCGCCCCAGGGCACGCTGGTGCTGGCCAGGGTTCGCCCGCAGGGGGTGGCACCGCCGGCCCTCGGCGCCCGGCTCGGTGCCGTGCGCCTCGCTGCGCCGGGCGAGACGGTCTGCGGCGACGGCTGGGCGCTGGCCCTCCAGGGCAGCGCGCCGGCCGAAGGCGCCCCAGGCGTCGAGCCGCTCCAGGCGGGCGGTTCGGAAGACACGGTCGATGGCCTTCCCCACTACGACAGCGCAACGCTGCTGGTGAGCGACGGCCTGGGGCACGGGCCCGACGCGGCGGCCGCCTCCGACACCGCCCTGGCCGCCTTCGCACGAGACCCGTTCGCCCCCTTGCCCGCACTCTTGCAGACCCTGCATCGGGCGCTGCACGGCACACGCGGCGCAGCGCTCTTCCTGCTGCGCGCCACACGCGGCCAGGCGCTGCACTTCACCGGGGCGGGCAACGTCCTGGGCCGCGTCATGTCGGGCGTGTACGACAAGAGCATGCTGACACCGCACGGCACGGCCGGCGTGCAGCTGCGGCGCACCGAGCAGCCCAGCATGCAGGAGCTCCCCTCCCATGCCATGATGCTCGTGCACACCGACGGCATCGCATCGCGCTGGCCTGCCTCCGCCCTGGCGCCGCTCATGCCGCGCGACCCCACTCTGCTAGCCGCAGCGCTGGTGTGGACCCAGCTGCGCGGCCGTGACGACGCCACCGTGGTGGTACTGAAACAAGAGGAACCGTCGTGATCGACCAACCCCTGACCGACTACCCGCCCGCCACCAGCCATTGCGGTGCGACCGGCAGCGGCGGCCCAGATGCCGCCCATCTGCGTGCCCTGCTGGAGGAAAGTCGCGCGGAAACCGAAGCCTTGCGCGCCGAGCTGGACGAGACCAACCGGGGCGTGGTGGCGCTCTACGCCGAGCTGGATGAACAGGCCAACGAGCTGAAGGAGGCGACCGAGCTCAAGAGCCGCTTTCTCTCGTACATGAGCCACGAGTTCCGCACGCCCATCGGTGCCATCCGCAGCATCACGCGGCTGTTGCTGGACCGGGTGGACGGCCCCCTCACGCCCGAGCAGGAAGTGCAGGTGCGCTTCGTCCAAAGCACCGCCGAAGAGTTCTCCGACATGGTGGACGACCTGCTCGACCTGGCCCGCATCGAGGCCGGCCGGCTCGACATCTCGGCCGAGTGGTTCGAGATGGTCGATCTCTTCTCCGCACTGCGCGGCATGTTCAAGCCGGTGCTGGACAACAGCCAGCTCAACCTCGTGTTCGAGGAGCCCGTGGGCCTGCCCCGGCTCTACACCGACGACCGCAAGCTCTCGCAGATCCTGCGCAACTTCATCTCCAACGCGCTCAAGTTCACGCCCCAGGGCGAAGTGCGGGTGTCGGTGCGGCTGGTGGACGGCGACCGGGTGCGCTTCGCGGTGGCGGACACCGGTATCGGCATCGCGCCGGAGCACCTGAACTCGCTCTTCAACGATTTCTCGCAGGTGGGCTCGCCGATCCAGAAGCGTCTGCGCGGCTCCGGCCTGGGCCTGGCACTGTCGCGCCAGCTGGCCACGCTGCTGGGCGGCACCGTCTCGGTCGCCAGCACCGTCGGGGCCGGCTCCGAATTCGCCGTGACGGTGCCGGTGCGCCTGCAGAGCGAGGACACGGCCACGGCCACGACATCCCTATCCCCAGCCCCGGCTGACGGCGGCGCCGGTGCTCCGCTGCGCGAAAGCGGCCCCTTCCAGTCAACCCCGCAGCCCGATCAGCCCCCGGTGGCGTGACGCCCCCAGAGACAGCCAGCATGCCGCTTTCCGGAATCATTGCCCCCACCATCGACCGGGGTCGCCACACGGTGCTGGTCGTGGACGACAACCCCGCCACGCGCTATTCCACAACCCGTGTCATTCGCGCTGCGGGCTTCCTGACCGAGGAGGCCGACAGCGGCGGCAGCGCCATCAGCATGGCCGGCGGCGGTGTGGCCGCCGTGGTGCTGGACGTGCACCTGCCCGACATGAGCGGCTTCGACGTGTGCCGCGCCCTGCGCGGCAACCCGCGCACCAGCCTGATTCCGGTGGTGCACCTGTCCGCCGCCTACGTCCAGAGCGAACACCGGGTGGCCGGCCTGAACGCCGGGGCCGACGCCTACATGGTGCACCCGGTGGAGCCGCCGCTGCTGATCGCCACGCTGCAGGCGCTGATCCGTGCGCGCATGGCCGAAGACCGGCTGCGCAGCAGCCAGACCCGTTTCAGCGTGATCTACGACCAGGCGCCCGTCGCCATGATGCTGATCGACGAGCGCGGCCATTTCTCCGACGTGAACCCTGCCGCCTGTGCCTTGCTGCAGCGCCCGCGCACGGCCCTGGTGGGCGTGGAGGTGGCGTCGCTTGCCTCGCCGGCATGGCAGCAGTTCGTGCGCGAGCACACTGAGGCGCCCACCGCCGCCGCCTGGCATGGCGAGCTGCCGCTGCTGCGGGCCGACGGGCAGGAACTCCTGCTGGACTGGAGCATGTCCGACGCGGTGGAACCCGGCATGCGCATCGGCATCGCGCGGGACCTCTCCGAACGCATCGAATTCGAGCGCCGCCGCGAGGAGGTGCTGGAGCGCGAGCAGGCCGCCCGCGTGCTGGCCGAGCGCCACAGCCGCACCAAGGACGACTTCGTCGCCGTGCTCTCGCACGAGCTGCGCACGCCGCTCACCCTGATCACCGGCTGGGCGCACATGCTCAAGCGGCCGGGCGTCACACCCGACATGCTGGCGCGCGGCATCAGCGCCATCGAACGCGGCGTGCAGGCGCAAAGCCGCATCATCTCCGACATCCTCGACGTGTCGCGCCTGGCGTCGGGCAAGCTGCGGCTGCACCGCGAGTGGGCCGATCCGGTGGAGCTGGCACTGATCTCGCTGGACGCCGTGCGCGAGACGGCGGACGCCAAGAAGGTCGACATCGTGCTGGAACGCCACAACGCCAGCACGCCCGCCTGGCTGGACGCCACGCGCTTCCAGCAGATCATCTGGAACCTGGTGACCAACTCCATCAAGTTCTCGGAAGCCGGCAGCACGGTGCGCATTGCGCTCTCGCGGGAGGGCGACGACCTACACGTGGTGGTGCAGGACGAAGGCATGGGCATTGCGCCCGAGTTCCTGCCGCACCTCTTCGGCCGCTTCACGCAGAGCGGCCCCCCGAACAATCGCGTGCACGGGGGCCTGGGGCTAGGCCTGTCCATCGTCAAGCACCTGATCGAGCTCCACGGCGGCGCCATCCAGGCGGAAAGCGCGGGGCTCGGGCAGGGCACCACCATGCGGGCCCACCTGCTGGTGGCCCCCGACGAGCTGGCCGGAACCGGTGCCGATGGCCACGGGCCGGACGGAGCGCCCATCGACGACGGCAGCGTCCCTCGGCTGCAGGACAAGGACATCCTGGTGGTGGAGGACAACGTGGACACCAGCGAGATGCTGAACATCATCCTCACCGACCAGGGCGCGCGCGTGCGGTCCGTGGACAACTACGACGACGCCCTGCGGGAGATCGATCGCCGTTGGCCCGACCTGCTGGTCAGCGACATCGGCCTGCCCGGCAAGGACGGCTACCAGCTGATCGCCGCCATCCGCCAGCGCGAGGAAGCCGCCGGCCGCGCGCAGCGGCTGCACTCGGTCGCCCTCACCGCCTTTGCCCGCCCGCAGGACCGGGAACGCGCCCTGGCCGCCGGCTTCGACGCCCACCTGGGCAAGCCGCTGCAGCCGCATCGGCTGCTGCAGCTGCTGGTCTGACCGCTGACGGCCTTCGCGGAGTCTGTCTCCGCGAGCCGGCCACTGGTTTTCAGGTCAAATCAGCCCCGAGCGCTTGTGCAATAAGGGTCTGTTGCTATACTTTTTATAGCAATCAGCCTGGGGCGTTGGATGGGGTGGGCCGACGCACGAATTGGTACGCGACCGCCAGCAGCACGAACCACGCCGGTGTGGCCAGCAGGGCCTGCCGGGTGTCGGCCTCGAACGACAGAAGCAGCAACACGGCCGCGAAGAAGGCCAGGCACAGGCAGCACACCAGCACGCCACCCGGCATCTTGTACTGCGATGCGGCATGCAGGGCGGCGCGCTGGCGGCGGTAGGCGATGTAAGACAGCAGGATCAGCGACCAGACGAACATGAACAGGATCGCCGAGACCGTGGTCACCAGGGTGAAGGCTTCCACCAGATCCGGCACCACCCACATCAGGAAGGCGCCGAGCGACAGGCAGGCGCAGGAGAACAGCAGGCCGCGCGACGGCACGCTGCTGGGCGACAGCCGGCTGAATGAGCGGGGCGCATCGCCTTTGAGCGCCAGGCCATAGAGCATGCGGCTGGTGGAGAACACGCCGCTGTTGGCCGACGAGGCGGCCGAGGTCAGCACCACGAAATTGATCACCCCTGCCGCGGCCGGCAGCCCGGCCAGCACGAACAGCTCGACGAACGGGCTCTTGCCCGGCACCACGTCGCGCCAGGGCGTGACGGCCATGATGGCCACGAGCGCCAGCACGTAGAACACGATGATCCGGACCGGAATGGAGTTGATCGCGCGCGGCAGGGTGCGCTCCGGGTCCTTGGCTTCGGCGGCCGTGGTGCCCACCAGCTCGATGCCCGCGAACGCGAAGATGGCGATCTGGAACCCGGCGAAGAAGCCCATCAGCCCGTGCGGAAACATGCCGCCGTCGTTCCACAGGTGGGCGAGCGATGCCGTGCGCCCGGCAGGCGACTGAAACCCGGTGGACACCATGTAGAAGCCGGTGGCGACCAGCGCCACGATGGCGACGATCTTGATCATGGCGAACCAGAATTCGATTTCCCCGAACAGCTTCACCGTCACCAGGTTGAGCGCCAGCAGCATGCCGACGCAGCCGAGCGCCGGAGCCCACTGCGGCAGGTGCGGAAACCAGAACTGGGCATAGGCCGAGATGGCGATCACGTCGGCGATGCCGGTCACGATCCAGCAGAACCAATAGGTCCAGCCCGTGAAGAACCCGGCCCAGGGCCCCAGCAGATCGGCCGAGAAGTCGATGAACGACTTGTATTGCAGGTTGGACAGCAGCAGCTCGCCCATCGCCCGCATCACCAGGAACAGCACCACGCCGATGATGGCGTAGACGAACACGATGGACGGCCCGGCCAGGCTGATGGTCTTGCCGGAACCCATGAAGAGGCCGGTGCCGATGGCCCCGCCGATGGCGATCAGCTGGATGTGGCGGTTGGTGAGATTGCGCTGCAGGTCGTCTGGGACGACGTGCGAGCCCGGGCCGGTGGGCGGGGCTGGATGGGTCATGAACACTCCGAGGGAAATGCGGGTACGGCCGGTGCGCGTCGCGCGCCGCCGTGGCCCGTCTCAGCGCCTCGGGACAAGGGTTTTCCCGAGGGCAAAGCGCGCGAGCATAAGCGATCGGAATGCCGGCGCGCGGCAGCCCGGCCCCTCTCAGCCATGCGGCGAGGGTGGCAGCCGTGGCGGCCGTGGCGGCCGCGCAGGGGCGGCAGGCACGGCCGGTGCGTCAAGGCAGCTGTCCAGCCACCTGCTTCAACGAGCCCCACACTGCCTGGAAACGCGCCTGGTGCTTCGCCTCGGCGGGCATGCTCATCCAGAAGGTGCGCGTGAAGCTGGCCTCCTCGGTCAGGACGCGCGAGAGCACGGGGTCCCTGCCTGCGATGAAGGCGGGCAGCACCGCCAGGCCCGCCCCCGCGCGCACCGCTTCGTATTGCGCGGTGATGCTGGTGCTGCGGAAGGCGAAGCGCTCGGGCGGGTGCAGCGCATCCAGGAACTGCAGCTCCTTGGTGAAGAGCAGATCGTCCACATAGCTCACGAACGCATGGTGCCGCAGGTCGTCGCGCGTGCGGATGAGCGGGCGTCGGGCCAGGTATTCGCGCTGGCCGTAGAGATGCAGCGAATAGTCCGCCAGCTTGGTGACGATGACCGAGCCGCGCGTGGGCCGCTCCAGCGAGATGACGATGTCGGCCTCGCGCCGGCTCAGGTGCAGCATCCGGGGCAGCGCCAGCAGGTCGATGGTGAGGCCCGGGTGCTGCTGCGTGAGGCGCGCCAGGTGGGCCGCCAGCATCAGCGTGCCGAAGCCTTCCGTGGCGCCGACGCGGACCACGCCGGTCGGGCCGCCGCCCGCATCGGGCGCGGCGTGGTTCACGCCCAGCACGGCGGTTTCCATGGCTTCGACGGCAGGCAGCAGCTGGCGGCCGGCTTCGGTCAGGCGGTGTCCGCCGGCCTCGCGGGCGAAGAGCGCGCTGCCCATCTGCTTTTCCAGCGCCTGGATGCGGCGGGCGACGGTGGTGTGCTCGACCCCCGTGCGGCGCGCGGCGGCGGCCAGCGTGCCGGAGCGGGCCAGTTCCAGAAAGTAGCGCAGGTTGTCCCAATCCATCTGAGTCTCGTTCTCTGTGCAGAAATGCAAAGCTGGAGTGCGAGATTGTGCATTGCCCTGTCAATTTCGCACAGCTACGATGGATGGGTCGCGGGCACCCCTGCCGCGCCGGACGCACTACATCTACCGGAGACATCGCTCATGAACGCACCCCAGTCCACCGCCGTGCTGGCGCCCACCGTCAAGCTGCTGATCGGCGGCCAGCTCGTCGAATCCCAAACCACGCAGTGGCGCAACGTGGTGAACCCGGCCACGCAGGAAGTGCTGGCCCGCGTGCCCTTCGCCACGCCGCAGGAGATCGACGCGGCGGTCGCATCCGCCAAGGAAGCGTTCAAGACCTGGAAGAAGACGCCCATCGGCGCGCGTTCGCGCATCTTCCTGAAGTTGCAGCAGCTCATCCGCGAGAACATGTCCGAGCTGGCCGCCCTGCTGACGGCCGAACAGGGCAAGACCCTGCCGGATGCGGAAGGCGACGTGTTCCGCGGCCTGGAGGTGGTGGAGCACGCCAGCGCCATCGGCAACCTGCAGCTGGGCGAGCTGGCCAACAACGTGGCCAATGGCGTCGATACCTATACGCTGATGCAGCCGCTGGGCGTGTGCGCCGGCATCACGCCGTTCAACTTCCCGGCCATGATCCCGCTCTGGATGTTCCCGATGGCCATCGCCACCGGCAACACCTTCGTGCTCAAGCCCTCCGAGCAGGACCCGATGGTCACCATGCGCCTCTGCGAGCTGGCGCTGGAAGCCGGCGTTCCGCCTGGCGTGCTGAACGTGGTGCATGGCGGCGAGGACGCCGTGAACGCGATCTGCGACCACCCGGACATCAAGGCGATCAGCTTCGTGGGCTCGACCAAGGTCGGCACCCATGTGTACAACCGCGCCAGCCTGAACGGCAAGCGCGTGCAGTGCATGATGGGCGCGAAGAACCATGCCATCGTGCTGCCCGATGCGAACAAGGAGCAGACGCTGAACGCCCTGGCGGGCGCCGCCTTCGGCGCGGCCGGCCAGCGCTGCATGGCGCTGTCGGTGGTGGTGCTGGTGGGCGAGGCGCAGCAGTGGATTCCCGACCTGGTCGCCAAGGCGAAGACGCTCAAGGTGAGCGGCGGCACCGAGAAAGGCACCGACGTGGGCCCGCTGGTGTCCTGCGCGGCCAGGGACCGGGTGGAGAGCCTGATCGAGCGGGGCATCGCCGACGGCGCCACGCTGGAACTGGACGGCCGCAAGCCGCAGGTGCCCGGCTACGAGAACGGCAACTTCGTCGGCCCGACGGTGTTCAGCGGCGTGAAGCCGGGCATGAGCATCTACGACCAGGAGATCTTCGGCCCCGTGCTGTGCCTGGGCGCGGCGGCGGACATCGATGAAGCCATTCGCTTCATCAACGACAACCCGAACGGCAACGGCACCGCCATCTTCACGCAGTCGGGCGCCGCGGCACGCAAGTTCCAGGAAGAGATCGACGTGGGCCAGGTGGGCATCAACGTGCCGATCCCGGTGCCGGTGCCCCTCTTCTCGTTCTCCGGCTCGCGCGCCTCCAAGCTGGGCGACCTGGGCCCCTACGGCAAGCAGGTGGTGCTGTTCTACACGCAGACCAAGACGGTGACGGCGCGGTGGTTCGACGACAGCACCGTCTCCCACGGGGTCAACACCACCATCAGCTTGAAGTGACCGCGCCCTGACCCCCTTGCGTTGCTGCACGGCTGCACGGCTGCACGGCTGCAAGCGGCTGGGCTGCGGCGCAGTGGTACAAGCGAAGGATGGACATTTTTAAGACCCATCGATCCCGGACCGGCTGGGGCAGGACGGCCGGTGGCGCCGCCTTGTCGCTGCTGTGCGCTGCCGGCGCCCATGCCCAGGCAGGTGCCGTCTGCCAGCCGGGCGGCACGGTGGCCGAGACGAATGCCTGCGCGGTGCAGACGTACCAGCAGGCCGACACGGCCATCACGATCCTGTACGGCGACGTGATGCGCGCGCTGTCGGCGCACGAACGGCCGCAGCTGCGGCAGGAACAGTCGGCCTGGCAGCGCGAGCGCGTCACGCGCTGCAAGCAGTCCACACGCGCCACCGAAGCCCAACCCGAGGGCCCGCGCCTGTACCACGAGTGCCTGACGGCCGAAACCGAAGCCCGGCGCCGCGGCCTGATGCGCTGGCTGACGCTGGAGCACCCGTCCGCCCGGCCGCAGTGAGCCGCACGGGATCAGCGCCCCTCCCACAACGACGAGCCGGAGACACCCGCACCATGGATTTCGAGCTGACCGAAGAACAACGCGCCTTCGCCGACACCGCCCGCGAATTCGCCCAGGCGGAGCTGGCCCCCCATGCCGCCCACTGGGACGCGCAAGCCATCTTCCCGCGCGAGGCCATCGCCAAAGCGGGCGAACTCGGTTTTTGCGGCCTGTATGCGCCGGAAAGCGCGGGCGGCCTCGCCCTGCCCCGGCTAGACGCCACGCTGGTGTTCGAGGAGATGGCGGCCGTCGATCCATCGACCACCGCCTTCATCACCATCCACAACATGGCGACGTGGATGCTGGGCAGCTGGGCCACCGACGCGGTGCGCGACCGCTGGGGCCCGCTGCTGACCAGCGGCGAGAAGCTGGCCAGCTACTGCCTGACCGAGCCCGGCGCCGGATCGGATGCGGCGTCGCTCAAGACCCGCGCCGAACGGGACGGGGACGCCTACGTCATCAACGGCGCCAAGGCCTTCATCAGCGGCGCCGGCAGCACCGACGTGCTGGTGCTGATGGCCCGTACCGGCGCGGCCGATTCGGGCGCCAGCGGCATCAGCGCCTTCGCCGTGCCGGCCGACACGCCCGGCATCCACTACGGCAAGAAGGAAGAGAAGATGGGCTGGAACAGCCAGCCCACCCGCGCCATCAGCTTCGACAACGTGTGCGTGCCGGCCGACCACCTGCTGGGTGCCGAGGGCGAGGGTTTCAAGATCGCCATGAAGGGGCTGGACGGCGGACGCATCAACATCGCCACCTGCTCGGTGGGCGCCGCGCAAGGTGCGCTGAACGCGGCGCAGCAGTACCTGCACGACCGCAGGCAGTTCGGCAAGACGCTGGCGAGCTTCCAGGCGCTGCAGTTCAAGCTGGCCGACATGGCGACCGAGCTGGTCGCCGCGCGGCAGATGGTGCGGCTGGCGGCCGCCAAGCTGGACGCCGGCGCGCGCGATGCCTCCACCTACTGCGCCATGGCCAAGCGCTTTGCCACCGACGCCGGCTTCACGGTGGTGAACGAGGCGCTGCAGCTGCACGGCGGCTACGGCTACATCCGCGAATACCCGCTGGAGCGCCTGCTGCGCGACGCGCGCGTGCACCAGATCCTGGAAGGCACGAACGAGATCATGCGGGTCATCATCGCGCGGCGCATGCTGGAAGCCGACGCGCCGCAGGCCATCCGCTGAAATAAAAGCTATATATTCGATAGCAACAAACCTACGCCAATCAAGCGCCCGCGCCTGATTCGATGCCTTTTTTCACTGGAGACCCCATGAGCAGCCCTGCCCTGCAGACCACCGTGCTGGCCGTCCACCGCGACGGCGAACATCGGTTTTCCAAGGAGCCGGTGCCGTCGATCGTGCTGGAAGCGGGCCTGGGCGTGGTGGGCGATGCGCACTACGGCCGCACCGTGCAGCACCGCTCGCGCGCCAAGGTCGACCCGGAGCAGCCCAACCTGCGGCAGGTGCACCTCATCAGCGCCTCGCTGCTGGACCACCTGCTGGAGCGCGGCTTCGTCGTGGCGGCGGGCGAGCTGGGCGAGAACGTCACGCTGCAGAGCGCGCCCGGCCTGCAGTGGGAAGACCTGATCGCCCTGCCCGTCGGCACGCAGCTGCGTTTCGCCCGGGGCCCGGTGCTGGAGCTGACCGGCCTGCGCAACCCCTGCAGCCAGATCGATCGCTTCCAGCGCGGCCTGATGGCTGCCACGCTGGACAGGGACGCCGCCGGCAACCTGGTGCGCAAGACCGGCGTGATGGCCGTGGTGCTGGAGGGTGGCGCCATCGAAGGCGGCGACACCGTGGAGCTGCGGCTGCCCGCAGCGCCGCACCGCGCCATGGAGTGCGTGTAAGCGCGCGTCCGGAATGCCTGCCCGCCCGCTCGCCGACGCCACGCTGCACCTGATCGCCGCCGTGGGCGAGGCGCTGGCGCAGCGCGGCGGCGATGTCGAGGAGCGCCGGCTGTTCGGCTGCTGGGCCTTCTTCGTGGACGGCAAGCTCTGCATCGGCGTGAAGGGCGACGAGCTGCTGGTGCGCCTGCCGCCCGAGCGGCACGGCGAGTTCCAGGAAATGCAGAACACCCGGGAGCTGTCGCCCGGCGGCGGCATGCAGGGCTACTTCTGGGTGGAGCCCAATGGGTACGCCAGGCGCGACCAGTGGACGTTCTGGATCGACGAAGCCCTGGCCTACAACCCGCGCGCCAAGGCATCGCCGCGCCGCAAGCGCAGCGCGCCTGCAGCGCCCGCCCCGTCCGCTGCCCAGGCGAGACGCCACGGCATCTTCGAGGCGGACGACCGATGCGCAACGCGAGCCCAGGTATCCGCCAATCCAACGGATGCAGCCGGCAATGCGGCCGCCATCCACGGTTGGCCTCCTCACCGCCATTTGGGCCTCCAGCGCTTTCTCCATAAGGGCATGCAGCTATCAAATGGAGAGTGAACTGGCTGTACCTCGATTCCCATAGACCACCAACTGACCAACCCACCAACGGAGACAACACCATGAAAATCGCATTCATCGGCCTGGGCAACATGGGTGGCCCCATGGCGCTGAACCTGCACAAGGCGGGCCACGATGTCGGCGCGTTCGACCTGTCCAAGCCCGCCTGCGACAAGCTGTCCGCCGACGGCGTGCGCATCAGCGCCGACGCCGGCCAGTGCGTAGCGGGGGTGGACGTGGTCGTCAGCATGTTGCCCGCCAGCCAGCACGTCGAGGCGCTGTACCTGGGCCAGGCCGGGCAGCCGGGCCTGCTGCCGCAGCTGCCGGCCGGCACGCTGGTGATCGACTGCTCCACCATCGCAGCCGCCACGTCGCGCAAGGTGGCCGACGCGGCGCGGGCCCAAGGCGTGGGCTTCATCGACGCGCCGGTCTCGGGCGGCACGGGCGGCGCCATCGCCGGCACGCTGACCTTCATGGTCGGCGGCGACGCGGCCGACCTGGAGCGCGCCCGCCCGCTGCTGGAGAAGATGGGCGCCAACATCTTCCACGCAGGCAGCGTGGGCGCGGGCCAGACGGCCAAGATCTGCAACAACATGCTGCTGGGCATTCTGATGGCCGGCACCAGCGAGGCCATCGCCCTCGGCGTAGCCAACGGCCTGGACGCCAAGGTGCTCAGCGAGATCATGCGCCGCAGCTCCGGCGGCAACTGGGCGCTGGAGAAGTACAACCCCTGGCCCGGCGTGATGGAGGCCGCGCCCGCCAGCCGCCAGTACGCGGGCGGCTTCGGCACCGACCTGATGCTCAAGGACCTGGGCCTGGCACAAGAGAACGCCATGGCGGTGAAAGCCGCGACCCCGCTCGGCGGCCTGGCCCGCAACCTGTACGCATCGCACAGCCTGGCGGGCCACGGCGCGCTCGACTTTTCGAGCATCGTCTTCTCGCTGAAGAAAAAGGCGGGCTGAAAGGCCCTCGGCCGGGCGCGGGCCGCTGCACCCGTGCCGGGCGCCTCGCCGGCGGGGCGAGCGGCCGCCAGCCGGGCCAACGGCTGTGCCGCAACCTGCAAAAACGGCCGCAGTCACGCATGCCGCATCGCCCCGGCGGCCCTAACATCGGCCGCTATGCCCTCGCCCAACCCGCCCCTGGCAGCCACGGCGGCTCCGCCCCTCGCTGAGCCACCACTCGCCGCGCCGCAGTCGCTTTCCGCCCTTTTCTGGGCCTTCACCTGGCTGGCGCTGCAGGGCTTTGGCGGCGTGCTGGCCGTGGTGCAGCGCGAACTGGTGGAAAAGCGCCGCTGGATGACCAACGAGGCGTTCGTCGAGGACTGGGCGGTGGCGCAGATCCTGCCCGGCCCCAACGTGGTCAACCTGGCCATCATGATCGGCGACCGGCATTTCGGCCTGCGGGGCGCGCTGGTGGCGGTGGCCGGCATGTTGCTGATGCCGCTGGTACTGGTGCTGGCGCTGGCCCTGGCGTATGCCAGCTTCTCCACCCTGCCGGCGGTGGCCGGCGCCTTGCGCGGCATGGGCGCGGTGGCGGCCGGACTGGTGGCCGGCGTGGGCTGCAAGCTGGCGGCCCCGCTGGCGCGGCACCCGCTGGGCCGCTGGGTCTGCGGCGCGCTGGCGCTCGCCACCTTCGTCGCCATGGTGGTGCTGCGCCTGCCGCTCGCCTGGATCCTGCTGATCGTGGGCGGGGCGGCCTGCGTGCTGAGCTGGCGCAGCCTGCCGCCCCCCACCCCTCGGAGCGCGCAGCCATGACGCCTCTCGTGCTCGACCTGCAGCCGGCCGACTGGCTGAACCTGTTCGTCTACTACCTGTCGCTGTCGCTGCTGGCCGTGGGCGGCGCCATCGCCACCGCGCCGGAGATGCATCGCTACCTGGTCGGCCAGCAGGGCTGGCTGACCGACGCGCAGTTCAGCGCGTCCATCGCCCTGGCGCAGTCTGCGCCCGGCCCGAACGTGCTGTTCATCGCCCTGCTGGGCTGGAACATCGGCCTCAACACCGGCGGCGCGGGCACGGCCGGCTGGGCCGCGGGTGCGTTGGGCGTGGCGCTCTGCATGCTGGGCATCATGCTGCCCAGCAGCCTGCTGACCTGGTTCGCCACCCGCTGGGCGCACCGCAACCGCGACCGCCGCTCGGTGCGGGCGTTCAAGCTCGGCATGGCGCCGGTCGTCATCGGCCTGCTGCTGGCCACCGCCTGGGTGCTGGCCAGCGCCCACGGCGACATCGCGCGCGACTGGCGGCTCTGGTGCGTGACGCTCGTCACCACGCTGCTGGTCTGGCACACCCGCGTGCACCTGCTCTGGCTGCTGGGCGCGGGCGCGTTGCTGGGCGCCCTGGGCTGGGTCTGAGGCGGGGTCGCACCATGCCGCAGCGCAGCGTGGGGCCATCGACTTGCGCGCAAGAATGCGGAGGCATCTCCAGGCCCGCTTTCGCCCCGGCAGCCGCTCGCCGCACGCGCAACGGCAACTGCAACCGCAACGGCTGCGGGTCGCCCCGGAAACCCCACTTCTGAAGGAACCGAAGACGATGAACACCCCCACTCTGCGCCCCCTGGGCCGCTCCAGCCTGCAAGTCTCGCCGCTGTGCTTCGGCGGCAACGTGTTCGGCTGGACGGTGGACGAGGCCACCTCGTTTTCGCTGCTGGATGCCTGGCTCGACGCCGGCTTCAACTTCATCGACACGGCGGATGTGTATTCGCGCTGGGTGCCAGGCCATGCCGGCGGCGAGTCGGAAACCGTCATCGGCCGATGGCTGCGCAGCAGCGGCAAGCGCGACCGCGTCGTGCTGGCCACCAAGGTCGGCAAGGACATGGGCGACGGCCGGGTCGGGCTGCGCCCCGACTACATCCGCCAGGCGGTGGAGGCGTCGCTGCAGCGCCTGCAGACCGACGTGATCGACCTCTACCAGTCGCACGACGACGACACCGGCACGCCGCTGGAAGACACCCTGGGCGCCTATGCCGACCTGATCCAGGCCGGCAAGGTGCGCGCCATCGGCGCATCCAACTACAGCGCCGGGCGCCTGAGGGAGGCGCTGGACACCAGCGAACGGCTGGGCCTGCCCCGCTACGAAAGCCTGCAGCCGCTCTACAACCTGATCGACCGCGCGGGCTTCGAGGACACGCTGCGGCCGCTGTGCCTGGAGCGTGGCGTGGGCGTCATCAATTTCTACGCGCTGGCCGCCGGCTTCCTCACCGGCAAGTACCGCAGCCAGGAAGACGCGGGCAAGAGCGCTCGCGGGCCCGGCACCATCGGCAAGTACCTGAACGACCGGGGCCTGCGCATCCTGGCCGAACTGGATGCCGTGGCAGAGCGCTACGAGGCCACGCCCGGCCAGATCGCGCTGGCCTGGCAGATGGCGCAGCCCGTCATCACCGCACCGATCGCGAGCGCCACGTCGCTGGAACAGCTGGGCGACCTGGTCGGGGCGGCCCAGCTCAAGCTGGATGCGGATGCGCTGGAATCCCTGAGCCAGGCGAGCGCAGAGACTTCCAGGCCTGCCGCCCCATGAGACTGGCTCATCGGCCCTCTCGGCGCGAGGGGGTTCGGCCGGGCTGCGCGGCCGTACTCAGCAGGGCGTGTGGTCCATCGGTTCGGAAGTCAATGGCAAGCCTGGTCGTGGCATTCAACTGGACCGCCAAGGCGGCGATTACCTCATCCTGACGTACTTCGGGTACCGGGAGGACGGCTCGTCGATGTTCATGCAGGCGAGCGGAAAACTCACGGATGGCAGATCCTTTTCCGGTGACCTCACCGAATACAAAAACGGCAGAGCCATCGGCGGGGCGGCGCGAAACGGACAGGTGGCCAACGTGCTCGGCACCGTGGCCATCACATTCGACAGTGCGAATTCCGGGACTTTGACGCTGCCTGGCGAAGAACCCCAACGGGTGCACCGCTACCAATTCGAAGACCATCTCGCCAGGTTGAACAACAGGTTCGAATTGCAACTGCAGTCCCGTAGCAGCCCGGCCTACCCGTTGACCGGTCGGATCTACATCCGGGCAGCCGCCGGTCAGTTTTCCATGACGCTGAATTCCAACATCCTATGCAGCTACACCGGGGACTTGCAACCCACAGGCGACAGCTTCCGTTCCAAAGGCACATACGTCTGATCGTACTTCTCCACCCCGGGCATGGTCAGCGCGTATGAACTGGTGGATCTCAAGGTCGATGAAAACGGCATGCTCTCCGGCCGGCTCTACACCACCAGATTGGGAGCGACCGACCCGGCTACCAAAATCGCGGGGCAGATGTATTTGCAAGGTGTGTGTGCCCTGCCGAGGAGCGACAACTGGTATGTGCCGAGCACCTCGATATGCGGCCCGGCAGAGCTTGGCATTGCTCCGCTGACTCCCGCCGACTTTCTTCCGTAAAAACCCTGGCACGGCGCCGTGCGGCGTGTCCGCTCTCGGGGCACTCGGGCCGTGCACTCTGCGGCCTGGACCACACGACCGATGCGGAGGAGCCGCTGCAGACGGAGTGCAGCGGGCCAGCGCAACGAAAAGCTGCGCCCGGCGTTGGCACCGCCAGTCCGACAGCCCGACAGTCCGCCCGTGGGCGCAGCCCCTCAACCGCGCTGGCGCAGCGCCTCGTAGAGGCAGACGCCGCTCGCCACCGACACGTTCAGGCTTTCCACCGCGCCCTTCATGGGGATGGACACCAGTTCATCGCAGTTCTTGCGCGTGAGCTGGCGCATGCCGTCGCCCTCGGCACCCAGCACCAGCGCCACGGGGCCTTTCAAGTCCACCTGGTAGATGGTCCTGGGCGCGTCGTCGCTGGTGCCGATGCACCAGATGTTGCGCTCCTTGAGTTCGCCCAGCGTGCGCGACAGGTTGGTCACCATGAAATACGGCATGGTCTCTGCCGCGCCGCTCGCCACCTTGGCCACGGTGGCGTTGATGCCCACGGCATGGTCCTTGGGGGCGATGACCGCATGCGCGCCGGCGCCGTCGGCCACGCGCAGGCAGGCGCCCAGGTTGTGCGGATCGGTAACACCGTCGAGCACCAGCAGCAGCGGCTGCTCGATGCCGGCGGCTTCCAGGTCTTCCAGCAGCTCGTCGAGCGAGGTGGCCTGCTTGAGCGTTTCCACCCGCGCGGCCACGCCCTGGTGGCCGTGGCTGCCGGCCAGCTTGGCGATGCGGTCGCTGTCGGCCTCGATCAGGCGGGCGCCGGCCTCGCGGGCACGGTCGAGGAACTGGCGCATGCGGGCGTCGCGCCGCGTGGCCTCGTAGTAGATCTCGATGATGGATTGGGGCGCGGTCTTCAGGCGCACGCCGACGGCGTGAAAGCCGAAGAGAACTTTGGGGCTGGACATGCCTGGATTATCCGCGTGGCAGCGCAGCCCCGGAAACGCTATCCAATTGATAGCATGAGGCGCTGGTACTGTGGGCGCAAGCGCCCCGAAAGGCTCTGGCTAGCCCTCGACCAGGCGCCCAGCGTCGATGGTGATGCGGCGTTCGCACTGCTGGGCGATGCCGCGGTCGTGCGTCACCAGCACCAGGGTGGTGCCCAATTCGCGGTTCAGCTCGAACATCAGGCGCATGATGGTTTCGCCGGTGGCGAAGTCGAGGCTGCCGGTGGGTTCGTCGGCCAGCAGGACGGCCGGCTGCACCACGAAGGCACGGGCCAGCGCCACCCGCTGCTGCTCGCCGCCGGACAGCACGCGCGGATAGTGCGACAGCCGCTGGCCCAGGCCGACGCGGGCGAGCATCTCCGCCGCCATCTGGCGCGCATCGCGCCGCTCGGCCAGCTCCAAGGGCAGCATCACGTTTTCCAGCGCGGTGAGGTTGCCCATCAGCTGGAAGCTCTGGAACACGAAGCCCACCTTGCGGGCGCGCAACGCGGCACGCGCGTCCTCGTCGATGGCGAAGAGGTCCTGGCCGTCGAGCCGCACGGTGCCCCGGGTGGGGGTGTCCAGGCCCGCGATGATCGACAGCAGGGTGCTCTTGCCCGAGCCCGACGCGCCGACGATGGCGGCCGTTTCCCTCGCTGCCAGCCGGAAATCGATATCCCGCAGAATGTCGAGCGTGCCCGTGGAATCCGTCACGGACTTGACCACATGCTCGACCGCGATGATGGGCGTGCCAGGCACGGACGAAGCGGCGGCGGGCAGAGAAGTGGATTCGGACATGAAAGGTTTTCGGCAGTGATTCGAACGATTCTGAGAACAGGGCGACGCGACTTTATCGCGGCCGGAGCACTGGCCGCCGCGGTGGGGCTTTGCACCCCGCCGGCCTGGGCGCAGGCAGCCGCCACAGCAGGCGCTGCGGGCGCGCCGGTGATCCTCGTGGTGGGCGATTCGCTCAGCGCCGAATACGGCCTCGCGCGCGGCACGGGCTGGGTGGCGCTGCTGGAAAAGAAGCTGGCCGAGGAAAAGATTCCCGCGCGGGTGGTGAACGCCAGCGTGAGTGGCGACACCACTTCGGGTGGCCGCTCGCGGCTGCCGGCGCTGCTGTCCCAGCACCGGCCCACGCATGTGGTGATCGAGCTGGGCGGCAACGATGCGTTGCGCGGGCTGCCGCTGAAGGGCACCGAGGACAACCTGGCCTTCATGGCGCAGGCGGCCCGCAAGGCCGGCGCCAAGGTGCTGCTGGTGGGCATGCAGGTGCCGCCCAACTATGGCGGCGACTACGGGCGCCGCTTCGGCGCGGTGTTTCCGTCCGTGGCCACGGATCAAAAGGCGGCGCTGGTGCCCTTTCTGCTGGCCGGCGTGGCCGATGCGAAGGACCCGACGGCGCTGTTCCAGGCCGACCGCATCCATCCCAAGGCCGAAGCCCAGCCGCGCATGCTGGCGAATGTGTGGCCGGAATTGAAAAAGCTGCTGCGGTGACCCGCAGCAGCTTTCTCAAAAGTGCCCGCCAGGCGCGGCGGGCAAGCGTTCACTGACCGGCAGGCGTGCCGGCGTCGTCGCTGGCGGGCGCATTCTGATCGGCAGCGCCGTCAGCCTGCGGTTCGTCCGACTTGCGTTGCGACTTGGCCTGCAGCTTTTCCTCTTTCTTCTTTTTCTTGGCGAGTTCGCGCTGGCGTTTTTCGTATCCGTAATTAGGTGTTGCCAAGATGGCTCCTCGTTCGATAAGTGACAGACCAATGTACCAGTTTGGAACGCCTTGCCTTCAAAGCGCGCCGAACGCCCCCTGCAACGCCTGCGCCAGATCGGCACGCAGGTCTTCGACGGCCTCCAGGCCGATCGAGAACCGGACCACGGTGCCGGGCCGCAGGTGCGGCGTGGAGCGTGCGCGCATGCTGGCCAGCTCGTAGGGCACCACCAGGCTCATCGGCCCGCCCCAGCTGTAGCCCAGCTTGAAGAGGCGCAGCCGGTCGCAGAACGCATCCACCGCGTCCTGCCCGAATCTTGCATCGATCACCACGCTGAAGAGACCCGCCGCGAGGCCCTCGCCCCCCCGGTGGCCGCCACACAGCGCCTGCCATTGCGCATGGCCGGGCGAGCCGGGCAGCGCCGGATGCAGCACCTGTGCGACGGCAGGCTGGCCCTGCAGCCAGCGGGCCAGTTCGCGGGCGGAGCGGTCGTGCGCCTCGTAGCGCAGGGCCGTGCTGGGCAGCGAGCGCAGCAGCGCCTCGACGTCGTTGGCCCCCACGCCCAGTCCCAGCCGCATGTGGGCCAGCTTGATGCGCAGGTGCAGCGCCTGGTCGCGTGTGGTGATGCTGCCCATGAGCACATCGCCGCCGCCACTGGGGTACTTGGTGAGGGCGTGGATGGAGATGTCCACGCCCAAGCGCGCCTGGGCGTCTCCGTCGGCCGGTGCCAGGTCGAACGGCGCGAAGGCCAGGCCCGCGCCCCAGGTGTTGTCCAGCGCGGCGATGACGCCGCGTGCCCGGCAGATGCGCACCTGCTCGGCGAGGTCGGGAAACTCCATGGTCACCGAGCCGGGCGCCTCCAGCCAGACCAGCCGGGTCGCGGGCGTGATGCGTGCCGCCAGGTCGGACGGGTCCATCGGGTCATACACCACATGGCGGATGCCGTAGTGCTGCAGCTCGGCTTCGGCCAGCGCCTTGCTGGGGCCGTAGGCGTTGTCGGGAATGAGCACCTCGTCGCCCGTCTTCAGCAGCGCCAACGACACATTGGCGATGGCCGCCAGGCCGCTGGGCACCAGCAGGCACTGCTCGCCCCCTTCCAATGTCGCCAGGCGTTCCTCCAGCTGGTAGGTGGTGGGGGTGCCATGCAGGCCGTAGGTGTAGCTGGTCTTATCCTTCCACTCGCGCGCCCGCATGGCGGCGACGTTGGGGAAGATGACGGTGGAGGCTTTGTAGACCGGCGGCTGCGGCGCAGCGAAGCCTGCGGGCGGCTGGTAGGCGTGGTGTACCAGCTGCGTGGTCAGCGCTGCCGTGTCGTGGCCAGCGGCGCTGGGGGTGACTAAAGAAGCGTCAGGCGATGCGTCAACGGAGGCGTCAAGGGAGGCGTCAGCGGAGGAATTCATCTGGCGATGTTAGCGCCGCGTCTGCCGGAAACTTCCCGGAAGGCCCACGGCGAAGTGGCCGGTGGTGACTCGCACCGCCGGCCATCCATCGATGATTCAGAGGGTGCGCAGCGATCAACCGGCGGTCACCGTCAGCTGGTTGACCACGCTGTTGACGCCCTGGACGTTGCGTGCAATGTTCTCTGCCCGCTCCTTGGCCACCGTGTTCTTGACCGGGCCGTTGAGGGTCACGATGCCGTTGCGGGTGTCCACGTCGATCTTCACGGCGCTCAGCTCCTCGTCCTTGGCGAGGCCGGCGGACACCTTGGCAGTGATGCCTGCATCGTCCATGACGGCAGCGGCATTGGCGGCAGCGGAGCGGGCCGCGGCGCTGGCCTCGCTGGCGGCCACCTCCATCTTCTTCTGGGCTTCGCCCGCAGCGGCTTCCGTCTTGGCCACGGCGGAGTCGAGCTTCTGGCCGGCCGTCTGGTCGGCGCCATTGCGGTCGCAGGCCGCCAGGCCCAGCGTCAGCGCGACGGCGGACGCGATACCCAGCATGCGCAGGCCGGAGGTGGTCGAAGAAGTAGAGGAAGAGGAGGAAACAGTCGGAGCGGGGATCATGAGGGTCTCCTTGGGTTCGCTGGGGAAGAAGATGGGCTGACTGTAAAGACGGCGAGAACGGGCGCTGGTCGGAGCAGGCCGAACCCGCCGTAGGACAAGCGGGGCAGCCGGTTGTCAGCTCGGCTTGTCGGGCTGGTTTGTCATCTTGGCTCGTCAGCTTGGTTCGTCAGCGCAATTCGTCGTGCCAAGTGCAAGGCAGGCCCGGGAGACACGCGCGCCAGCGCCGCAGGGCGCGACAATCGCGGCATGAGCTTTTCTCGCACAGCGGCGCTGCAACGCTGGTTTCCGTTCCTCGCCTGGCCCAGGCCCGACCGCGACCTGCTGCGGGCGGACTTCTGGGCCGGCATGACGGTCGGTCTGATGCTGGTGCCCCAGGGCGTGGCGTATGCGGCCCTCGCCGGCATGCCGCTGGTGACGGGCATCTATGCCTCGCTGCTGCCTGCGCTGGTGGCGGTGCTGTGGAGTTCGTCCACCCGCCTGGGCGTGGGGCCGACGGCGCTGACCAGCCTGCTGATCGGCGCATCGCTCAGCGGCATGGCCGAGCCTGGCAGCGCGCACTGGGTGGCGCTGGCCGCCTGGATGGCCATTCTGTCGGGCGTGGTGCAGGTCGTGCTGGGCGCCGCGCGCTTCGGCTGGCTGCTGAACCTGGTCACGTCGCCGGTGTTGAACGGCTTCACCCAGGCCGCGGCGCTGCTGATCCTCGCATCCCAGTTGCCGGCGCTGCTGGGCCTGCGCACCACCTGGCATGCGCTGGCCGTCAATCCGTCGATCCACCATTTCGATCCCGTGGCGCTGGCTTTCGGACTGGGCAGCCTCGCGCTGCTGGTCGTAGCGCGCCGCTGGCGGTCGAGCTTTCCCGCAGCGATCGTTGTTGTGGGGCTGGCCGCCTTCGCCAGCTGGGCCATGGGCTACGCGGACCGCCAGGGTGCGGTAGTGGGCCACCTGCCGGCCGGCCTGCCTTCGCCCTATTGGCCCGGCTGGCTGTCATGGGACGAACTCGGCGGGCTGCTGCTGCCGGTGCTGGTGGTCACGCTGGTGAGCTTTTTGGAGACCGCCTCCAGCGCCAAGGTGGAGCACGGCCGGGGCGGCACGCGGTGGAACGAGAACCAGGACCTGATCGCCCACGGCATGGCCAAGGTCAGCTCGGGCCTGTGCGGGAGCTTTGCCACCAGCGCGTCCTTCTCGCGCTCGGCCATCAACCTGTATGCCGGCGCGCGCAGCGGCTGGGCGACGCTCTTCGCCCTGCTGCTGGTGCTGGCCGTGCTGCTGTGGCTCACGCCCGCGCTCTATCACGTGCCGCAGTCGGTACTGGCGGCCGTGGTGGTCACCGCGGTGACGGGGCTGATCAAGCCCGCCGGCATGTGGCGGCTGGCGCGCGTCTCGCGGGTGGAGGCGGCCATCGGCGGCATCACCTTCGCGCTGACGCTGGCCACGGCCCCGCGCATGTACTGGGGCGTGCTGGCCGGCATGTTCATGAGCCTGGCGCATTTCCTCTACCAGCGGCTGCATCCGCGCATCATCGAAGTGGGCATGCACCCGGACGGCAGCCTGCGCGACCGCCACCTCTGGCAGCTGCCGCCCCTGGCGCCCCGGCTGCTGGCGCTGCGCATGGACGCGGAACTCGACTTCGCGTCGGCTGCAGCGCTGGAGCGCTGCGTGGCGGACCACCTGGCGCAGCACCCGGACGTGCAGCACGTCTGTCTGTTCGCCCTGCCCATCAATCGGGTCGATGTCACCGGCGTGGAAACCTTCGGCCGGCTCAAGCTGTTGGTGCAGGGCCGTGGCGGCGTGCTGCATGTGAGCGGCCTGAAGCTGCCCGCAGACCAGGTGCTGCGGCGCGCCGGCCTGCTGGAGCCCGCGCCGCACCTGGCCATGTACCGCACCGATGCCGAGGCGCTGAACGCGCTGGCCCGACTCCGGGATACCACGGGGGTTTGAACCCGAAGCAGGCCGAAATACGGGCAGCGCTGATACACTCCCAAGACTCCTGCTTGTTGCATTTTGTGACTGAAACTGCGCCGCCCCACTCCGTTCTCTTGCGTGATCTGCGCCTCTCCACCGCTCATGCGCTCGTGGCGCAGTCGTTGGGGTCGGAGGCCGCCTTGCAGACGGACACGCCCCAGCACTACCTGCAGGCGTTGATCGACGGCCTGTGCGAGCTGTCCCTCAAGGATCCGCTGACCGGACTGGCCAACCGCCGCCATTTCCGGACCGTGCTGGAACGCGAGATCGACCGGGTGGCCCGTTCCGGCGAGGCCGCGCTGCTGTTGATGCTGGACATCGACAATTTCAAGCGGGTCAACGACACCTACGGCCACCTGGCCGGCGACATCGTGCTGCAGTCCGTCGCCCGCACGCTCGATGCGTCGGTCCGGCCCATGGACACCCTCGCGCGCTATGGCGGCGAGGAGTTCGCCGTGGTGCTGCCGGCCTGCCAGGCCGGTTTCGGCCTGGTCGTGGCCGAGCGCATCCGACGCGCGGTCGAGGCGACGCCCATCCGCATCTCGCCGACGGTGGAACTGCGTGTCACGATCAGCATCGGCGGCGCCTTTGCACTGCAATGGATCCGCAGCACCACGCTGCTCTGGACGGAGCGCGCTGACAACCAGCTCTACCAGGCCAAGATGGCCGGACGCAACCGCGTCAGCATTGAAGAACAGCCCGACAGTACCGTGACCGCCGAAGAAAAGAGCCTGTTGTTCGGGCCGCTATACACTCCCTCCGGTTGGGGCGACCTGCCTCCACCGCTGGATTCCTCCCATGGCAGCGCCTATTGAAAGCCCCGAGATGACCGACGCGCTGTCCTCCAGAAGCACCCCGGCGACGGGCGCTGCACCCGCACACGCCAAGACGCCGCCAGGCGCCCGCATCATCGCCATCACCAGCGGCAAGGGCGGCGTGGGCAAGACCTTCGTTTCCGCCAACCTGGCGGCCGCCCTCACCCGCCGGGGCCAGCGCGTGCTGGTCCTCGACGCCGACCTGGGCCTGGCCAACCTGGATGTGGTGCTCAACCTGCACCCCAAGATCACGCTGCACGACGTCTTCACCGGCAAGGCGCAGCTGAACGAGGCCGTCATCGACGCGCCCGGGGGCTTCTCCGTCGTGCTGGCCGGCTCCGGCATGGTCGAATACTCGCGGCTCACGCCCGAGGTGCGCAACCAGTTCATGAGCGTGATCCAGCAACTGGCGCCGCGCTACGACGTCATCCTGCTGGACACCGGCGCCGGCATTTCCGACGTGGTGCTGTTCTCGATCTCGCTCGCCTCCGAAGTGCTGATCGTCGCCACGCCCGAGCCCACGTCGCTCACCGACGCCTATGCCGCCATCAAGGTCATGGCCACCCAGCAGAAGCGCCAGCACGTGCGCATGGTGGTCAACCAGGCAGCCCGCCCTGGCGACGGCCGCGCCATCACCAGCCAGTTGCAGCAGGTGCTGGACCGGTTCGTGACCACCGAATCCGGCCGCCCCATGCGGCTGCTGCACATGGGCGACATTCCAGCCGACACGTCGGTGCGCGACGCCGTCATGCGCCGGCAGCTGCTGCTGATGCAGATGCCCGGTTGCCCGGCCGCGCTGGCCATTGCGCAGCTGGCCAACAAGATCGAATCCACGCTGCTGGTGCCCGCCACCTGAGCTGGCTTTCCTGGCCGGCCTCGGCGTCTCGCTGCGGCGGGCGCCGGATCGCATGAGAGCCGCCAGGTGCCAGGTGCCAGGTGCCGGGTGTCAGGTGGCACGCAGCACTGGCCCCGTGCCGTCTTGGTTTTCCGTTTTCCGTTTTTCGCTTTCCGCCCCACCCGCTCCACCCGCCCCATCCGCGCTTGCCGTGAACGACGTCCTCAACATTTCCAGCTATCTCTTCGTGCCCTTGCCCGACGCCGAGGCGCTGCGTGACACCCTGCACGCACGTGCCGTGGAACTGGACTTGAAAGGCACGATCCTGCTAGCCGAGGAAGGCATCAACCTGTTTCTGGCCGGCCCGGCCGATGCGGTGCGCAGCTTCGTCGCCGCGCTGCGGCAGGACGAGCGCTTCGCGGCGCTGGAGCCGAAGGAGAGCTGGTCCGATGCGCAACCCTTCCGCAAGATGCTGGTGAAGGTCAAGCGCGAGATCATCCGCATGGACCACCCCGCCATCCGCCCCGCGGGCGGGCGGGCGCCGGCAGTGGACCCGGCGACGCTGCGCCGCTGGCTCAGCGCCGGCCACGACGACGAGGGCCGGCCGGTGGTGACGCTGGACACGCGCAACGCGTTCGAGGTGGACCACGGCACGTTCGAGAACGCCATCGACTGGCGCATCGAAAAGTTCACCGAATTTCCCCCCGCGCTGCGGGCCCGCAAGGACGAGCTGGCCGGCAAGACCGTGGTGAGCTTCTGCACCGGCGGCATCCGCTGCGAAAAGGCGGCCATCCTGATGCGCGAGGAAGGGCTGGAGCACGTCTACCAGCTGGAAGGCGGCATCCTCAAATACTTCGAGCTGACCGATGGCGCGCACTACCAGGGCGGCTGCTTCGTGTTCGACGAGCGCCGGGTGCTGGCCCCCGACCTGTCTGCACACCCCGAGCGGGATGCTATTGAAAAGTGAGCGCCATGCGCCCGAACCATGGGCGCCGGGGGCTTTTTTGACCTGGAAACCGTGTCTTGCGCGCAGGGCGCTTCACGGCTTGAAGCGGCGCTCGGGCAGCGGTATCCAGTCCGTCTCGCCCGGCACCAGGCCCATCGCCTGCTGCTCCCAGTCGTGCGCGGCCTGCACGATGCGCTCCTTGCGGCTGGAGACGAAGTTCCACCAGAGGTGGCGCGGCCCATCCAGAGGTTCGCCGCCGATCACCATGCAGCGCACCGGCGCGTCGGCGGCGCGCAACGCCGTGCTCTGGCCGGGCTCCAGCGTGGCCAGCGTCTGCCGGCCCAGCCGCTCGGCGCCCAGCAGCACGTCGCCGTCCACCGGATAGATCGCCATCTGGGGCGCGAGCGGCGGCAGCTCCAGTGCAGCGGCCGGCTGCAGCTGGATGTCCAGATAGAGGGCTGGCGCCAGCGTGGCGACGGGCGAGCGCAGGCCGAAGGCCTCGCCCACCAGCACCCGCACCACCGCGCCGTCGCCCTGCCACTGCGGAATGTCCGCCGCCGCCGTGTGCACGAAGGAGGGCTCGGACTCCTCCTGCCCCACCGGCAGCGCCGCCCACAGCTGGATCCCGTGGTTGACATAGCGGCGCGCAGCCAGCCCCTCGGGCCGCCGCTCGGAATGCACGATGCCCCGACCGGCGGACATCCAGTTGATGGCGCCCGGCTCGATGATCTGGTCCGAACCCAGGCTGTCGCGGTGCTCGATGGCGCCTTCGAAGAGATAGGTCACCGTCGCCAGGCCGATGTGCGGATGGGGGCGCACGTCGTACTGGTCCGCCGGCTCCACCGTCACCGGCCCGAAATGATCGAAGAAGACGAACGGGCCGACCGAGCGCAGCTGCAGCGCGGGCAGCAGCCGGCGCACGGTGAACCCGCCGCCCAGGTCCTTCTGGTGCCCGGTCAGGCGCAGGCGATTGTCGGCAGCGGAGGGTGAGGACGCCATGGCGCTCGGCCTTCAGCGGCCGATGCGCGCGGCGATGGCCGCGACGCGCTGGCCGAACAGGCGGGCGGTGTCCAAGTCGCCCTGGGGGATCTCCGCGGCGCTCGCGTCCGATGGCGACTGCACCAGCAGGCCCACCGAGCCGCCCAGGTTGTTGGGGTCGTTGCGGGTGGCCGCCTTGTGGTTGGAGGGCAGCTGCCCCAGGCTGATCCACAGCCCGCCGTGCTGGCAGGCCAGGGTCTGCAGATAGGCCAGCGTCAGCACCTTGTCGCCGTTCAGGCTGGCGCTGTTGGTGAAGCCGGCGAAGAGCTTGTCCTGCCAGCCGCGGCTGAACCACACCTTCGACGAGGCATCGGCGAACTTCTTGAACTGCCAGCTCGGGCCGGCCATGTAGGTGGGCGTGCCCAGGATGATCGCGTCCGCGGCGGCCAGTTCGTCCCAGCCGCCTTCGGGCAGTTCGCCCTCCGCATCGATGGCCAGCAAGCTGGCGCCTGCGCCTTCGGCCACATGCTGGGCTACGCGCTGGGTGTGGCCGTAGCCGGAGTGGAAGACGACGACGATCTGGGCCATGGAACAAATTCCTTCGTTGAAATGCGGAGAAGAATGGAGCGCAGCATGCCACCGCTTCGTGGCACACGCCGGGTGGGGTTGCGTGCCGGCCGCCAGGAATGCAGCCACGCGAGCGCCACGCTGCCCGAAGAAGCGCAGCGTAGCCCAGGCGCCAGCGGCAAGCCAGGCAATGCGGTTGAACGGATCATTCAAAGCCATTGAATTAGCATTGCGCGGTGTCTTCCATGCAAAAAGCCCGCGACTCGCTCACGCCCGACCACCTGTCCATGCTGCAGGTGATCGCCGAGCTGGGCAGCTTCGCCGCCGCCGCCCGCCACCTGGGGCTGGTGCCCAGCGCCCTCACCTACCGCGTCCGCCAGATCGAGGAGGCGCTCGACGTGCTGCTGTTCGACCGCAGCGCGCGCCAGGCCCGGCCCACCGAGGCGGGGGCCGAGCTGCTGCGCGAGGGCGCGCGGCTGTTGAGCGACGTGGCCGCCGTGGCGCACCGCGTGCGGCGCGTGGGCATCGGCTGGGAGCCGCAGCTCACCATTTCGGTGGATGGCGTCATCTCGCCGACCACCATGATGGAGCTGGTGGAGGCGTTCTACGCGCAGTCGCCGCCCACGCGCCTGAAGCTGCACGACGGCATTCTGTCGGGCACGCTGGAGGCGCTGACCTCCGGGCGTGCCGACCTGGCGCTGGGCGTGGCGGTGAACCCGGGCACCGTTGCCGGGCTGCAGCAGGAACTGCTCGGCGACATGCTGTTCCAGTTCGTCGTGGCGCCGCACCACCCGCTGGCCAAGGCCGAGGAACCGATCAGCGACGCGGTGATGCGCGCCCACCGGCTGGTGGCGGTGGCCGATTCCGCCGAGAAGGGCAGCGTGACGATGGGCATCCTGGGCGGCCAGGACGTGCTGACCGTGGACTCCATGCAGGCCAAGATCCATGCGCAGCTGCGCGGCTTGGGCGGAGGCTTCCTCCCCGAATCCATGGCCCGCCCGTATCTCGAGGACGGGCGCCTGGTGGTGCGCGCCGTGGCCCGGCCTGCGCGCACGGTGCAGCTGCACTACGCCTGGGGCGGTCCGGGGCATTCCGCGCCGGGCCGCGCCCTGCAGTGGTGGCTGGAGCAGCTGCGCAAGCCCGCCACGCGCCGGGCGCTCATGGAAAACCATCAGCATCCGTAACCAGCCCGTCCGGGCGCTTCAGCGCGTGTAGAGTGGCATGCGAGCCTTTGTCGTCATTCATTGAAAGGGTTTGCCATGCGTACTGCCGTTCCCCGATCCCAGCGCCGCCTGCGAGACGGCGACCCCTCCCAGACCTCCGCTCCCGCCCCTGCAGACTCCGCACTGGCCGCACCGGCGCGCCGACGCTTCGCCGTGATCGGTGCGGGCATGGCCGGCGTGGCCTGCGCGCGCACGCTGGCCCAGGCCGGCCACGACGTGGTGGTGTTCGAGAAATCCTCCCGCCCCGGGGGGCGCACCACCGCGCTCGATTCCCCCTTCGGCAGCTTCGACTCCGGCGCGCAGTACTTCACCGTGCGCGACGCCCGCTTTCGCCAGGCACTGGAGACGGTGCCGGGCCTGTGCCGCCCCTGGAGCGCCAACACCGTGCGCGTGCTCGACGAGGCCGGCCGCGTCGCCGCTGCCTCGCCGCCGCCGGGTGAAGCCCACTGGGTGGCATCGCCGGCCATGGAATCCCTGGTGCACGCCTGGGCGCGGCCCCTGCTGCAGGACGGCCGGCTGCTGACCGGCACGCAAGTGATGCGCATCGAGGCCGACCCGCTCAAGCCGGGTGGCTGGCAGCTGCGCACCGAATCGCTCGACGGCTCGGTGCATGTGCATGCCGGTTTCGATGCGGTGCTGCTGAGCCAGCCGGCGGTGCCGGCCCGCGCCCTGTTGCAGCACTCGGCCATCGACCTGCCGATGACTGAGGCGCTGGCGCCGGTGGCCATCGCCCCCTGCTGGACGCTGATGCTTGCCTTCGCCCAGGCGGTGCGTCCGGGCCTGACCACGCTCGGGCCGCAGTGGAACGCGGCGCGCAGCACGCACCACCGCATCGCCTGGCTGGCACGCGAATCTTCCAAGCCCGGGCGCTCGCAGATCGAACGCTGGACCGTGCAGGCCAGCCCGCAATGGTCCGCCGAGCACCTGGAAGATGACGCCGGCCGGGTGCTGGCCAAGCTGCTCAAGGGCTTTGCCGAGATCACCGGCATCCGCGCCGAACCCACCTTCGCCGAGGTGCGCCGTTGGCGCTATGCCCAGACGACCCAGCCGCTGGGCCAGACCCACCTGTGGGACGCCCAGGCCGGCATCGGCGCCTGCGGGGACTGGTGCATCGGCCATCGTCTGGAAGACGCCTTCGTCTCCGGCCTGGAACTGGCGCTGCAGGCCATCGCCCGCTGAGCAGCCGTTCGTTGCGACCCGTCGCCTTGCTGCATCCTCTGCCCTCAGCGCCATCGCCCCATCCCACGCGGCCCTACGTCGGGCGGTTCGCTCCGTCGCCCACCGGGCCGCTGCATGCGGGTTCGCTGGTGGCGGCCTTGGCCAGCTGGCTGGACGCCCGCGCCGTGCCCGGCGGGCGCTGGCTGGTGCGCATCGAGGACGTGGACACGCCGCGCTGCGTCCCGGGCGCGGCGGAAACCATCCTGGCGCAGCTGACGGCCTGCGGCCTGGTCCCTGACGAAACCCCGGTGTGGCAGTCGGCGCGCGGTGCGCTCTACCAGGCTGCGCTCGACCGGCTGCTGGCGCAGCAGCTCGCCTACCCCTGCGCCTGCACGCGCCGCGATATCGAAGCGGCGCTGGAAGCGGCCGGCCATGCCCGGCACCGCCACAGCGAGCTGCCCTACCCCGGCACCTGCCGCCATGGACTGGACGGGCGCACGGCACGCTCCTGGCGCTTCGCGGCCGGCAAGTTTCAGCAAAATTGCCCGCAGGCGCTGGCGGAATCTGGCGATGCAGCTACGTTTTTGATAGCAAAAGACGGTGTGCGCTGGCACGACCGCCGGCTGGGAGCGCAATTGCAGGACGTGGCCCGCCACGTGGGCGACTTCGTGCTGCGCCGCGCGGATGGACTCTGGGCCTACCAGCTGGCCGTGGTGGTGGACGATGCCGACCAGGGCGTCACCCACATCGTGCGCGGCGAAGACCTGGCCGACAACACCCCGCGCCAGCTGCTGCTGCAGGCGGCGCTGGGCCTCCCGGCACCGGCGTATCTGCATGCGCCGCTGGTGCGGGCCGCCGACGGCGAGAAGCTGTCCAAGCAGCACGGCGCGCCGCCGATCGACACCACCCGGCCGTTGCAGGCGCTGGATGCGGCCGCCCGGGCGCTCGGCCTGCCCGGCTCGCCGCTGGCCCAGGCGGGCAGCCCGCCGTCATCATGTGTTGCGGATGCGCTCGCGGGCTGGGTCGAGGCGTGGCGGCGAATCTACAATCGTCCACTGTGACCGAAACCCCTCATCTCCCTTCCGACGCCGCCCTGCCCGGCACCTTGCCCGAGCCACCAGCGCAGGCATCGCCCCCAGCGGCAGCCCCCGGCGACGCGGCGGCCGCCGCAGGCCAGGCCCCCGCCGGCGTGGCCTATCCCAAGACCATCAAGAGCTTCGTGCGCCGGGCCGGCCGCACCACCACCGGCCAGGCCAAGGCCTTCGAAGACCTGGGCCCCCGCTATCTGCTGGACTACCGGGCCGCGCCGCTGGACGCCGCGACCGCCTTCGGGCGCGAAGCCCCGCTGATCCTGGAGATCGGCTTCGGCATGGGCGAGGCCACGGCCCACATCGCGCGCGTGCGGCCGCAAGACAACTTCCTGTGCTGCGAGGTGCATGAGCCCGGTGTCGGCGCGCTGCTCAAGCGCATCGGCGAACACGGCATCGAGAACATCCGCATCCTGCAGCACGACGCCGTCGAGGTCATCGACCACATGCTGGCGCCCGGCTCGCTGGACGGCATCCACATCTTCTTTCCCGATCCCTGGCACAAGAAGAAGCACAACAAGCGCCGGCTGATCCAGCCGCCGCTGGTGGCCAAGCTGGCTGCGCGGCTCAAGCCGGGCGGCTACCTGCACTGCGCGACCGACTGGCAGCCCTATGCCGAGCAGATGCTCGAAGTGCTCTCGGGTGAGCCGCTGCTGTCCAACTCGGCGCAGGGCTTTGCGCCCCAGCCCGACTACCGCCCGCTGACCAAGTTCGAGAACCGCGGCCTGCGGCTGGGGCACGGCGTGTGGGACGTGGTATTCACCCGCACCCGCTGAGCCGCGCTTCGTCTCATCACCTCCTTCACCCGCACATCTCCGCCTCATGAAGCCCATTCTGGAAAACCTGGTCGAGATGACGGGCCATCGCGACCATCTTCGGCTCGAGGTGTCGGTGCTGTCCACGCTGCAGAAGCTGCCCACGGTGAAGGAAGTGCGCGCGCTGGAAGTGTTCCAGGTCGATGGCGCCCTGCACGTGCGGCCCCGCACCTGGGTCGAGCAGGGGCAGCTGGTGTCCACGCAGGCGCACGTGGCGCAGTCAGATGCCCGGCGCCAGCCACTGAAGGACTTTCCGGCCTTGCAGCAGTGCATTGCGAACCGGGCCGCCACCGCGCTGCATTCGCCGCAGAAAGGCGTCTACACGCTCTGGCTGCCGGTGTGGATGCACGAAGACGTTCATACCTGCCTGGAGATCACCCAGTCGCGGCCCTTCTCGGCTCACAAGCTGGATGTGATCAAGAGCGTCTTCCACGTCTACCAGAACTACCAGAGCCTGCTGGACTACAGCGAGCGCGACGCCTTGACGGGCCTGCTGAACCGCAAGACCTTCGACGAACAGTTTTCGCGGCAGGTGTCGATGCCGTCTGCCGGGGCCACCGAGCTGACTTCGCCGGGCGACGCATCGCTGGCGGCCGAGGAGCCCCTGCAGCAATGGCTGGCGGTGGTGGACATCGACCATTTCAAGCAGGTGAACGACCGGTTCGGCCACCTGTACGGCGACGAGGTGCTGATCCTGATCGCGAACATCCTGCGCAGCTCGTTCCGCGGGCAGGACCGCATCTTTCGCTTCGGTGGCGAGGAATTCGTCGTGCTGCTGCGCTCCACCACGCTGTCCACCGCGCACAAGATCTTCAATCGCTTTCGCCTGGCGGTGAAGGAATACCACTTTCCGCAGGTGGGCCAGGTGACGGTGAGCGTGGGCTTCGCCAGCACCTCGCGCGGCGCGCCGGTGGAGATTCTCGGGCAGGCCGACCAGGCGCTCTACCACGCCAAGGAGCATGGGCGGGACCAGGTGCTGTTCTACGACGAGCTGGTGGAACAGGGCCACCTGCACACCAAGGTGGCGCACGACGACGTCGAGCTGTTCTGAGACCCGCGCCCCTGGCTCCCTGATGCACCCAACGGCAAAGGCCCGCATGCGCGGGCCTTTGTCTTGGAGGGTGTCAGCTGCGGCCGGGGCCGCGAAACCTCAGAGCCGCTCTGCCAGCCAGCCCTGCACCGAGGCCAGCGCCCCGGGCAGCGCGGCGGCGTTGGTGCCGCCGGCCATGGCCATGTCGGCCTTGCCGCCGCCCTTGCCACCGACCTGGCTGGCCACGAAATTGACCAGCTCTCCCGCCTTCACCCGGCCCATCGCATCGGCGGTGACGCCTGCGGCCAGCTGCACCTTGTCGCCATCGACCGCAGCCAGCACGATGGCAGCGCTCTTGAGCTTGTCCTTGAGCTTGTCCATGGTGTCGCGCAGCGTCTTGGCGTCGGCGCCTTCGAGGCGCGCAGCCAGCACCTTCACGCCGTTGATCTCGGTGGCCTGCAGCATCAGCTCATCGCCCTGGCTGGATGCCAGCTTGCCCTTGAGCGCGGCGATTTCCTTTTCCAGGGTCCGCACCTGCTCCAGCGTCTGGCCGATGCGTCCGGTCAGCTCCGTCGCGGGGGCCTTCAGCGCGCCTGCGGCCTTGTTGACCGTCGATTCGAGGTTCTGCAGGTAGGCCAGCGCGTTCTCGCCCGTCACCGCCTCGATGCGGCGCACGCCGGCAGCCACGCCGCCCTCGGCCACGACCTTGAAGAGACCGATGTCGCCGGTGCGCTGCACATGGGTGCCGCCGCAGAGTTCGCGGCTGGTGCCGATGTCGAGCACGCGCACGGTCTCGCCGTACTTCTCGCCGAAGAGCATCATCGCGCCCGTCTTCTGCGCCGACTCGATGTCCATCACGTTCGCGCCGGTGGGCGTGTTGGCGAGGATCTCGGCATTCACACGGCGTTCGATGTCGCGGATCTGCGCCTCGGTCACCGGCGCGCCGTGCGCGAAGTCGAAGCGGGTGCGCTCGGGCGTCACCAGACTGCCCTTCTGCTGCACGTGCTCGCCCAGCACTTCGCGCAGGGCCTTGTGCATCAGGTGGGTGGCGGAGTGGTTGCGCACGGTGGAGGCCCGCAGCTGCGTGTTCACCTCGGCCTGCACCGCGTCGCCCACGCTCAGGGTGCCCGATTCGAGCGTGCCGTGGTGGCCGAACACGTCGGCCTTGATCTTGACGGTGTCGCCCACGGCGAAATGCGCCGATGCGCCGCCCGCGGCGCCGCTGATGACGCCCACGTCGCCCACCTGGCCGCCGCTTTCGGCATAGAACGGCGTGGTGTCCAGCACCACCACCGCGTCGTCGCCCGCCTTGAGCGACGTCACGCTGGTGCCGTTGACGTAGAGCGCCACGACCTTGGCTTCTTCCTTCAGCTGTTCATAGCCGGTGAAGCGGTTGACGTCGCCCACGTATTCCAGCGCGCGGTCCATCTTGAACTTGCCGGCAGCGCGGGCCTGGGCCTTCTGGCGCTCCATGGCCGTCTTGAAACCCTCTTCGTCCACCGTCACGCCGCGCTCGCGGCACACGTCGGCCGACAGGTCGAGCGGGAAGCCGTAGGTGTCGTGCAGCTTGAAGGCCACGTCGCCGGGCAGCACCTTGGCGCCGCCGGCCAGCGCCGCGTCCAGAATGTCCATGCCGTTGGCCAGCGTCTCGAAGAAACGCTCTTCCTCGGCCTTCAGCACCTCGGTGATGCGCTGCTGCTGCTCGCGCAGCTTGGGGTAGGCCTCGCCCATCTGCTCGGCCAGGTCCTTCACCAGCTTGTGGAAGAACGGCGTCTTCTGGCCCAGCTTGTAGCCGTGGCGGATGGCGCGGCGCACGATGCGGCGCTGCACGTAGCCGCGGCCTTCGTTGCTCGGGATCACGCCGTCGCTGATGAGGAACGAGGTGGCGCGGATGTGGTCGGCGATGACCTTGAGCGAGGGGTTCGCCAGGTCGGTGGTGTGCGTTTCGCGCGCGGCGGCCTGGATGAGCGCGGCGAAGATGTCGATCTCGTAGTTGCTGTGCACGTGCTGCAGGATGGCCGCGAGGCGCTCCAGGCCCATGCCGGTATCCACGCAGGGCGCGGGCAGCGGCGTGACGCTGCCGTCTTCCTTCATGTCGAACTGCATGAACACGTTGTTCCAGATCTCGATGAAGCGGTCGCCGTCTTCGTCGGGGCTGCCCGGAGGGCCGCCGGGGATGTGGTCGCCGTGGTCGTAGAAGATTTCAGAGCAGGGGCCGCAGGGGCCGGTGTCGGCCATCATCCAGAAGTTGTCGGACTTGTAGCGGCCGCCCTTGTTGTCGCCGATGCGGATCACGCGCTCGGGCGGCAGGCCGATCTCCTTCGTCCAGATGTCGTAGGCCTCGTCGTCTTCCTGGTAGACGGTGGCCAGCAGGCGCTCGGGCGGCAGGCCGTAGACCTTCGTCAGCAGCTCCCAGGCCCACTTCAGCGATTCGCGCTTGAAGTAGTCGCCGAAGCTCCAGTTGCCCAGCATCTCGAAGAAGGTGTGGTGGCGGGCCGTGTAGCCCACGTTCTCCAAGTCGTTGTGCTTGCCGCCGGCACGCAGGCAGGCCTGCACGGACGTGGCGCGGTTGTAGGGGCGCTTGTCGGAGCCGAGGAACACGTCCTTGAACTGGACCATGCCCGAATTGGTGAACATCAGCGTGGGGTCGTTGCCCGGCACGAGCGACGAAGAAGCCACCACCGTGTGGCCGCGCTCGGCGAAGAAGTCGAGGAACTTGGCGCGGATTTCGGAGACTTTCATCCGGGTCTTTCTGCGCGGCCTGCCGCGCTGTGGAAAAGCGCTGGGCCCGGCGGCGTCTTGGAATGTGAAAGGAAGGGGAGCGAAAACCTTCGATTATCTCATCGATCCCCCGGCGGGCCGTGCCGGTCAGCCGGTACCCATGCTGGTCGCCCAGGCCTGCAGGAAGCGCTGGCGCTTGAGCGGGTCCAGGTAGACCAGCAGCCCCAGGCCCGGCGCCAGCAGCCGCCAGGAACTGGGGCCCGCGCCCAGCAGCTCCGGGTCGATGCCGGACGTGCGCCCGGCCGTGCCGGCGGCCACCGCCTTGCGGATGGGGATCAGCCGGGTGTCGCGGGCCAGCACGGCCTGGCCTTCGGGCGAGATCAGGTAGTCGAGGAACGGGCGTGCCAGCTGCGGGTTCGGCGCGGTGGCGGGGATGACGGCCGAGCGGGTGGTGAGCAGGGTGTAGTCCTCCGGCACCGCGAGCCGCAGCGGCGAGCCCGCGGCGATGCGGGCCTGCGCATAGGACGCCGGCACGTTGTAGACCAGGGCCAGCTCGCCGCGCTCCAGCGCGTCGAGCATCGGCTCGATGTGGTCGCCCAGCCGCACGCGGTTGGCGCCCATGGCCGCCAGCAGCACGCTGGCCGTGCTGTCGTGGCGGGCGTCCTGCGTCGCCAGCAGATAGCCCAGCCCGCTGCGGGTGGCATCGTAGGTGCCGATGCGCCCGGCCAGCGGCCGGCCCGGGTCGCGCAACAGCGCCAGCAGCTGGCCCCGGGTGCGGGGCGCCCGGTCCGGCGCCAACAGGCGCGGGTGGTAGACCATCACCACCGCGTCAGCGCCCAGGCTGAACACTTCGTGCCGCCAGTGGGCGCCGGCGGGCAGGGACTGCGCCAGCGAGGAGGGGTGCGCCAGCACATGGCCGTCGTTGGCCAATTGGGTCTGCAGGTCCAGGCTGCTGCTGACGAGCAGGTCGGGCGCGCCCTCGCCTGCCGCCAGCGGAGGCGCCGCACCGCGCAGCCGGCCTTCGGCGCGGGCCAGGGCCTGGGCGTGGATGTCCAGGCTCTGCCGGTCGGCGCAGCGCACGGCCAGGCCCGGCACGCGGCGCTGGAAGTCGCGGATCGCCGGGGCGAAGAGCGCGGTTTCGGTGGCGCAGTCGATGCTGAGCAAGGCCCGCTGCGGGCCGGACGCGGGTGGAAAAAAAGTGACGATGGCGTTGTCGCCCCGCGTCACCATCGTGCCGCGCATGGCCTGGACCGCGGCGTCGGGCAGCGCGGCCCGCGCGGGCGCCATCCCCGTCACGGCGGGGAAAAGCACCAGGGCGCCCAGGCTGCGCAGGAGCTGACGGCGGGCGTGTGGCGGGGGCATCGGAGTCATCGGGACGGCTCCATCGGCAGCGCCGGCGCGCTGCCTTCGGGCGGGGGCGGCACGGCCGGCAGGGTGAACGCGATGCACCAGCCGCCGCCGGCACGCCCCTGGGTGTCGATGCGGCCGCCGTGGGCGGCCACCACCCGCTGCACGATGGCCAGCCCCAGGCCCGCGCCGCCAGGCGCTGCGCCCGGCCCGCGCACGAACCGTTCGAACAGCTGCGCCTGCTGGCCCTCCGGCACGCCCGGACCGCGGTCGGCCACCTCCAGGCGCCAGCCGCCGTCGACCGCGCGCATGCTGACGTCCACCACGAGCCGCGCCCCCGGTCCGGCCCCGCCCTGCCCTGGCGGCACCCCGTACTTGAGCGCGTTGTCCACCAGGTTCTTGATCGCCTCGCGCAGCATCAGCGCGTCGCCGCGCACCCATGCCGGAGACCCCGAACCTTGGGTATTTTTGGCAGCCAGCGCCGATGGATACCGGGCCAACAGCTCATCTTTCGATAGCAAATCGACCGCTTGCCACAACTGCACCAGCGGCTGGGGCTCGGCACGGGGCACCACGTCGCGCAGCGCCTCGCGGGCCAGCGCCAGCAGATCGACCGGGGCGAAGCGGCGCAGCTGGCCCTGGTGCGACACGCTGGCGTCGCTCAGCAGCTGGTTGAGCAGCCGGCTGAGCCGCAGCGCATTGCGCTCCACTGCCTGCAGGCTCTGGCGCTGGGCGCGCGGGTCGTCGTCGTCCAGCCCTTCCTGCGCCTGGGCGATGAGGGCGGCCAGTGGCGTGCGCATCTGGTGGGCCGCTTCGGCGATGAAGGTGCGCAGCGCGTCGAGGTTGAGGGCGAGGCGCCCCATGAAGCCGTTGAGCGCGCCCACCACCTGGGCGAGTTCGCGCGGGACGGGGCTGGCCACGGGCCGCAGGTCGGCCGCATCCCGCTCCAGCAGTTCGCGCTGCAGCTGGGCCAGCGGGCGCAGGGCGCGGTCCACGCCCAGCCAGAGCAGGCCGAAGACGCAGGCCATCAGCACGGCGATGGCGGCGGTGGCCCGCCACACGATGTCGCCCGCCAGCGCGTCGCGCGCCTGCCGGGTCTGGCCCACCTGCACCCAGAACCGGCCCGAGCCCGGCCCGCCCGCTATCGACCGCGGCACGGCGACGAAGCGCACGGGCGCTCCCCGGTAATTGGCGGTGAAGAACACCGGCTGCAGCCCCTCGGCATCGCCCGCCGCCAGCGTGGCGGGCGGCCGGGGAAGGTCGGCATAGCCGGTGATGGTGGCCTCGTCCGGCCCTGCGATGCGGTAGAAGGCGCGGTCTTGCGGGGCCATGGCCAGCAGGTCGAGCGCCGCGTACGGCAGATCGACCTGCCAGCGCCCCTGAACGAAGGCCACGCTGTCGGCCATCGACAGCGCCGAGGCCCGCAGCAGATGGTCGTAGGACCGGTCGGCCGCACCCTGGCCGTAGCTGCGGGCGGCGAAGAACAGCGCCACGGTGGCCAGCGCGAACAGCGTGGCGATGGACGCGAGCAGCGTGCGGCGCACGGCAGGCAGCGTGCGCACCGGGGCGTGCGCGGGCACCGCCGCGCGGGCAGCTTCAGCTGCGGTCGGCATCCGGCGGCGCCTGCTGGGCTGCGGGCGCGGGCGCTGGAGCCGCAGCCGGCGGCGAGCCCGCTGCGAGGGCATCGCCCACTGAAGGACCCGGGGCGGCCGGGGCGGCCGGGGCGGCCACCGCGTCGGCACGGTAGCCCACGCTGCGCAGGGTGGTGATCTGCAGCTAGCTGCCCGCCAGCTTGCGGCGCAAGCGGCCGATGTAGACCTCGATGGCGTTGAGGCCCACATCCTCGTCGAAATGGAAGAGGCGCCCGGCGATCTCGTCCTTGCTGACGGCGCGGCCCAGCCGGCCCACCAGGATCTCCAGCAGGCTGAATTCGCGGTGCGGCAGGTCCAGGTCCTGCCCGTCCAGGCTCACCCGTCGCGCCGCGCTGTCGATCGCCAGGCCGCCGACGGTCCAGAGCCCCGCCGCCTGCCCCTGCGGGCGGCGCAGCAGTGCACGGCAGCGGGCGTCCAGTTCGCGGAAGTCGAAGGGCTTGTCCAGGTAGTCGTCGGCGCCCTCGTCCAGCGCGTTCACACGGTCTTCGATGTCGGAGCGGGCGGTGAGCATCAGCACGGGCGTCTTGTTGCCCTGCCGGCGCAGGTGCGCCAGCAGCGCCAGGCCGTCCATGCCGGGCAGGCCGATATCGAGCAGCAGCAGATCGAACTGCGCATAGCCGAGCACCTCGCAGGCCTCGCGGCCGTTCGATTGCCAGTCCACCGCGTGGCCCTGCCGCCGCAGCCGCCGCACCACCGCCTCGGCGAGATCGGTGTCGTCTTCCACCACCAGGATGCGCATGGCCGTCAATTCCCTGGACAGGACGGTGGACGGGCGGTGGACGCGGCCAGGAAGGCTGATCGGCAGTACATGGCGGTGGGCGTGGGACGCAGGACGCGCGCGAACGGAAGGCGAGGGATTGCCGAGGGTGGCTCGAAGGCCGGCAGTATCGCCGCAATCCGGTGGGCGAGGCGCGGGCAGGCTCCGGGTTTACCCCATCAGCACATCCACTTATGGCCCGCGCCACGACAGGCGCACGACAGGGTCGATCCCTAAGGTTCACCCCGTCGCGCGATCCGGGGTGTACCGCCCGGGCGCGCGGCCCCCTTTCCCTCGATGGCCTTGAGCCACCCGCAGTCCATCCAAAAGATCACGGAGACAAAGATGTCGTTCACTCGGAGAACCCCGCCATGCTGCTGACCCTGCTCGGATTCGGCATGGTGCTGACGTTCATGACGCTCATCATGACCCGGCGCCTCTCGCCGCTGGTCGCGCTCATCATCATCCCCATCGTGTTCGCCCTGGTCGGCGGCTTCGGTCCCACGATGGGCACGATGATGCTGGAGGGCATCCGCAAGATCGCGCCGACGGGCGTGATGCTGATGTTCGCCATCCTCTATTTCGGCGTGATGATCCACGCGGGCCTGTTCGACCCGGTGGTCGGCTTCATCCTGCGGCTGGTCAAGGGCGACCCGCTCAAGATCGTGATGGGCTCGGCGGCGCTGGCGCTGCTGATCTCCCTCGATGGCGATGGCTCGACCACCTACATGATCACCATCGCGTCGATGCTGCCGCTCTACAAGCGGCTCAAGATGAACCCGCTGAACCTGACCTGCGTGGCCTTGCTGGCCAGCGGCATCATGAACCTCACGCCCTGGGGCGGCCCCACCGCCCGCGCCGCGAGCGCCCTGCACGTGGACCCGGGCGACGTATTCGTGCCGATGGTCCCCGCCATGGGTGTTGCCATCCTGAGCCTGATGGCCATCGCCTTCTGGCTGGGCCTGCGGGAGCGACGCCGTTTGGGCCGCGTGGCGCTGCCCGGCGAGCCGCTGGCGCCACTGCCGGGCGCGCAGGGCGACGACGACAACACCGGCGAGCACCTGCCCACCATGGCCGGCCCCGAAACCGCCGACCTGCGCCGCCCCAAGCTGCTGTGGGTGAACTTTGCGCTCACCACGGCGTTGATGGTCACGCTTGTGATGGGCCTGCTGCCGCTGCCCGTGCTCTTCATGATCGGCTTCGCCATCGCGATCGTCATCAACTACCCCAATCTGGCGCACCAGCGGCACCTGATCTCCGAATACTCGGGCAATGCACTGGCAGTGGTGGCGCTGATCTTCGCGGCCGGCATCTTCACCGGCATCCTGTCCGGCACGGGCATGGTCGAAGCCATGTCGCGCGGCCTGCTGGCGGCCATTCCGCCCAGCCTGGGGCCTTACCTGCCCACCATCACCGCACTGCTCAGCATGCCGCTCACGTTCTTCATGTCGAACGACGCGTTCTACTTCGGCGTGCTGCCCATCCTGAACGAAGCCGCCCAGGGCTACGGCATCAGCGCGGTGGAGATGGCACGCGCGTCGCTCATCGGCCAGCCGGTGCACCTGCTGAGCCCGCTGGTGCCGTCCACCTACCTGCTGGTCAGCCTGGCGGGCGTGGACTTCGGCGACCACCAGCGCTTCACGCTCAAGTGGGCGGTGCTGGTGTGCCTGGCGCTGATGGCCGCCTGCCTGGTGCTGGGCCTCTTTCCGCTGGTGGGCCAGGCGCTGGTGCGCTGACCGCTTTCTGGCGATCGACGCCCCCCGGGCGAACGCGACTGGCCGCCCAGGGCGTCCGTGGATATAAACCGCGGATGCCCTTAGCGACATCCTCCACATCCGCCACACCCTCCAGAGCCGCACCGGCCGCACAGGCCGCACCCGCCGCCCGGCCTGTTCCGGCCTTCGAGCCCTCGCACACCCTGCGCGGCAC
The DNA here is from genome assembly GCF_001424265.1 of Acidovorax sp. Leaf160. Classification (GTDB taxonomy): domain Bacteria; phylum Pseudomonadota; class Gammaproteobacteria; order Burkholderiales; family Burkholderiaceae_C; genus Paracidovorax. Next base: position 277,092 of record NZ_LMOV01000012.1, on the reverse strand, counting down.
CCGCATCCTGAGCCTGGCGCTGAACCTGCCAGGCCCGGCCGCCCTGCTGCGCTGCCAGCGCCTGGGGGCCGACTGCGTCAAGCTGGAGCCGCCTGCCCCCGCGCCAGGCCACGCCAGCGGCGACCCCATGGCCCGCTACAGCCCGAATGCCTACGCGGCGCTGCACGAAGGCATCCGCACCCTGCAGGCCGACCTGAAAACAGGCCCAGGGCAGGCCGCGCTGCATGCCGAACTGGATGCGGCCGACGTGCTGCTCACTTCCTTTCGCCCGTCCGCGCTGCGCAAGCTGGGGCTGGAATGGCACGCGTTGCAGCAACGCTGGCCGCGCCTTTCCATGGTGCGCATCGTGGGCGGGGCCGGCGCGCGCTCCGAAGAGCCCGGTCACGACCTGACATACCAGGCGGAAGCCGGCTTGCTCGCAGGCACGGGCTGCGCGCTGCCGGCATCGCTGCAGGCCGACATGGCCGGCGCGCTGGCTGCGTCGGAAGCCGTGCTGCAGGCGCTGCTGGCGCGGGCCGTGTCGGGGCAAGGCGTGTGCATCGACGTCGCGCTGGAAGACGCCGCGCACTGGCTTGCCCTGCCGCGCGGCTGGGGACTCACCACTGCCGGCGGCGACGTGGGCGGCGCCCATGCGGGCTATGGGGTGTATCCCTGCGCCGACGGGCGTGTCGCGGTGGCCGCGCTGGAGCCCCACTTCGCGGCGCGGCTCTTCGCCGCCGCCGGGCTGGACCCGGCCACTGATCCGCGCGCCCCGGAAACCCGTGGCGCCGTGGCGGCTTTTCTGGAGGGGCAGACGCGCTCCGGGCTGGACGCGTTGGCGGCGCTGCAGGACATACCGCTGCACACGCTGCCGCCGGAGTGAGCCCAGGAGGCCCTGAGCGCCACTCTGCCAGCACTGGTCACCGACGATATTGCTATCGATTGAATAGCAGCAAACCAATGCTGTACTTGGGCTTCAGCAAGCTTTGGCTTCAAACACCGGCACAGCAGACCGACACCGTCCGACACCCGACAGGCTGGCTCTGTCGTTCAATGCATCGCCATACCCCACCCCGAGGAATGCCATGAAGCCCTTCGCCCTGACGCCGGAAATGACCTCCGCGGTCGGCACCTTCTACCCGACCGGCTACGTCTTCGCCGTGTTCCCCGACGAGGCCGGGGCCCGCGCCGCAGCGGACGCCATGCAGGAACAGGACCGCACCGACGTGGCCCATGCCCCGCCGGACGCGATCCTCCAGCACGTGGTGCGCACCTTGGGCAATGCCGACGATCCCCTGCCCTCCGTGGGAGCCGAGGGCGTCATCGTGCGGCGCATTGCGGACATGGCCAGCAACGGCAGCCATGCGCTGTTCTTCGAAGCCCATGACGAGGATTCACCCGAGTCGCTGACCGACCTGCTGGAACCTCTGGGCTGCCAGGCCGCGTTCTACTACCGGCGGCTGATCATCGAAGAGCTGATCTCCACACCGGTGCCCTGAGCGCCGGGTCACGCACCCCGGCCACCCAACCGGGGCCCGGCTGACTGGCGGGGATCGCCGAAGGGCGCGCCTTCAGCCGCCCTTGCACTGGGGCTTGGCGCCCTGCCCCTTGCCCGCTCCGGGCTTCGCCGCGCCGCCGAACGGCTTGGCGCCGCCCGAAGCCACCGGCCTGGCCGGCTTGCCCGTCACCAGCCCGGCACGCGGCGGCAGACCGGTGTGCTGGGTCAGCAGGCGGCCTTGCACCGGCTGCTGCTGCACCGGCTTGCGCGCCGAGGATGCGACGGTGCTGTTGCTGCGCCGCGCGCTCTGGTAGCTGCCATCGGTCATCGGCTGGAAGGTCGGGATCAGATGGTGCTTGCCGTTGCCGATCAGGTCGGCACGGCCCATGCTTTTGAGCGCATCGCGCAGCAGCGGCCAGTTGTTCGGGTCGTGGTAGCGCAGGAAGGCCTTGTGCAGTCGCCGGCGCTTTTCGCCCCGCACGATGTCCACGCCCTCGCTGTCGCGCCCGATCTTGCGCAGCGGGTTCTTGCCCGAGTGGTACATCGCCGTCGCCGTCGCCATGGGGCTGGGGTAGAAGGTCTGCACCTGGTCGGCGCGGAAACCGTTCTTCTTCAGCCAGATGGCGAGGTTCATCATGTCCTCGTCGCTGGTGCCCGGGTGAGCGGCGATGAAGTACGGAATGAGGAACTGCTTCTTGCCGGCCTCTTCCGTGAACTGCTCGAACATCTGCTTGAACTTGTCATAGCTGCCGATGCCAGGCTTCATCATCTTGGTGAGCGGGCCCTGCTCGGTGTGCTCGGGCGCGATCTTGAGATAGCCGCCCACGTGGTGCTGCACCAGTTCCTTGACGTACTCGGGAGACTTCACCGCCAGGTCGTAGCGCAGGCCGGAGCCGATCAGGATCTTCTTGATGCCCTTGAGCGCACGGCCCCGGCGGTAGATCTTGATGAGCGGGTCGTGGTTGGTGCCGAGGTTCGAGCAGATGCCCGGATACACGCAGCTGGGCTTGCGGCAGGCCGCTTCGATCTCCGGGCTCTTGCAGCCCAGGCGGTACATGTTGGCCGTGGGGCCGCCCAGGTCGGAGATGGTGCCGGTGAAGCCCGCCACCTTGTCGCGGATGTCTTCGATCTCCTGGATGATGGAATCCTCGGAGCGGCTCTGGATGATGCGGCCTTCGTGCTCGGTGATCGAGCAGAAGGTGCAGCCGCCAAAGCAGCCGCGCATGATGTTCACCGAAAAACGGATCATCTCCCACGCCGGGATCTTGGTGGCGTGGTCGTGGCTGCCGTTCTCGTCGGCGTAGCTCGGGTGCGGCGCCCGGGCGTAGTGCAGATCGAACACGTGGTCCATCTCGGCCGTAGTGAGCGGGATGGGCGGTGGGTTGATCCAGACGTCGCGCGCCGTGGCCCCCTCGCCGTGCGCCTGCACCAGGGCGCGGGCGTTGCCCGGGTTGGTTTCCAGGTGCAGCACCCGGTTCGCATGGGCATAGAGCACCGGGTCGCTCTTGACCTGCTCGTAGCTGGGCAGGCGGATCACGCTCTTGTCGCGTGGCGGCACCTTGAGCCGCGTGCGCAACGCCGGGTTGGCGACGAACTGGATCGGCTGGATCGCGGGGTTCGAATCCTTTTCGCCTGCAGCGGCCGGAGCGGCTGGACCTTGCGCTATTGAATCAGGAGCATCATCCTTGCTGCAGGTCGCGCCTTGCGACGCCGCCTGCTCGCTGGTCGTCATGTAGGGATTGACGTGCGCCTCCACCCGGCCCGGCTCGTCCACGGTGCTGGAGTCGATCTCGAACCAGCCCTGGCCCGATTCGTCGCCCGGGCGCCGCACGAAGGCCGTGCCGCGCACGTCGGTGATCTGCTCGACCGGCTCGCGCGCGGCCAGGCGGTGGGCCACTTCGACCAGGGCACGCTCGGCGTTGCCGTAGAGCAGCAGATCGCACTTGGCATCGACCACGATGGAGCGGCGCACCTTGTCGCTCCAGTAGTCGTAATGCGCGATGCGGCGCAGGCTGCCTTCGATGCCGCCCAGGATGATCGGCACGTCCTTGAAGGCTTCGCGGCAGCGCTGGCTGTAGACGATGGCAGCCCGGTCGGGGCGCTTGCCGCCGATGTCGCCGGGCGTGTAGGCGTCGTCGCTGCGGATCTTCCGGTCGGCGGTGTACCGGTTGATCATCGAATCCATGTTGCCCGCCGTCACGCCCCAAAACAGATTGGGCCGCCCCAGCGCCTTGAACGGCTCTGCACTCTGCCAGTCGGGCTGCGCAATGATGCCCACGCGAAAGCCCTGCGCCTCCAGCGTGCGGCCGACCACGGCCATGCCGAAGCTGGGGTGATCCACATAGGCGTCGCCCGTCACCAGGATCACGTCGCAGCTGTCCCAGCCCAGTTGCTGCATCTCCTCGCGGCTCATGGGCAGGAACGGCGCCGTGCCGAACCGCTTCGCCCAATAGGGGCGATAGCTGGTCAGCGGCTTGGCAGCGCGCGCGAAAAAGGAAACGTCGACAGGGGCGTTCATCAAAAAGTGTGTGGGGGGAGGGCCGTGGATTTTAGGCGGTTCGGCGTTTCGGTGCAGCAGCAGGGTGTTAATGGCTACGCCTGCCCAGCCATTTCTATTCCACCCGGCAGAACGATAGTGTTTTCCCCTAGCTGCTCATTGACATTTGAGTGTTGATTCAAACAGCCAATCCAAAGATAGTCCGCTTACGTATTGAGACAAAACATTCTTCTTGTTAAACATCGGCGTACAGGCGCCGGCAGAAAGCCAACCCATGAGCCACCCCGCCATGAAAGTCAAAGCCCAGCTCGGATTCGCCTTTGGCGCGCTCGTGGTCGTGGTCCTCGCCGTCTCCGGCCTCTCCCTGCGCTCGCTCAACGAAGCCGACCGGACCTTCAAGAACTACGTGCACGGCATCGACCGGCAGGCCAACCTGGCCGAGGAGATGCGCGATGCCGTCAACCGGCGCGCCGTCGCGGTGCGCAACGAGGTGCTGGCCACCGCGGCGGGAGAGGCCAACAAGGAGCGCGATCTGGTGCTGAAGGCCGACGCCGAAGTGCAGACCCGCATGGCCGAGCTGCAGCGGATGATCGGCGCCGACACCGCCGTGCCCGCCCCCACCCAGGCGTTGCTGGCCGACATGGTGCGCATCGAATCGGTGTATGGCCCCGTGGCGCGCGACATCGTGCGTCTGGCCACCGAAGGCCAGCGTGACCCGGCCATCGCCAAGATCAACCTGGAATGCCGCCCGCTGCTGGCCCAGTTGACGACCAAGGTCGGCGAATTCGTCGTCGACGCGGGCCGACGCGCCGAAGCCCTGCAGCTGGAGGCCGACGAGCGCTTCGGCCACCAGCGGGCGGTGATGGTCGTGGCCTGCCTGGTTGCGCTGGCGCTGGCCATCGCGGCCGGCGTGATCATCGCCCGCCGCCTGTCGCGCGCCCTCGGTGCCGAGCCGGCAGAACTGGGCCTGGCGGCACACCGCGTGGCCGCCGGCGACCTGAGCCCGCTGAGCACGTCGAGCCTGGTCACCCCCGACAGCGTGCTGGCGTCTTTGGCGATCATGCAGAACAGCCTGGCGTCCATCGTGGCGAAGGTCCGCAGCTCGTCGGACTCCATCGCCACGGGCTCGCATCAGATCGCGATGGGCAGCAGCGACCTGAGCAACCGCACCGAGCAGCAGGCCAGCGCGCTGCAGGAAACCGCGGCCACCATGGAAGAGCTGAGCGCCACCGTCCGCCACAACGCCGAGAACGCGCGCCAGGCCAATCAGCTGGCCCAGGGCGCCTCCACCGTCGCCGTGCAGGGCGGCGAGGTCGTGAGCCAGGTCGTGACCACCATGCGCACCATCAACGACAGCTCACGCCGCATCGCGGACATCATCGGCGTGATCGACGGCATCGCCTTCCAGACCAACATCCTCGCGCTGAACGCGGCCGTGGAAGCCGCCCGTGCCGGCGACCAGGGCCGCGGCTTTGCCGTGGTGGCGAGCGAGGTGCGCAATCTCGCTCAGCGCAGCGCACAGGCCGCCCGCGAGATCAAGACCCTCATCAGCGAAAGCGTGACGCGGGTGGAGGAAGGCACGGCGCTGGTCGATCGCGCCGGCGCGACCATGGAGGAAGTGGTCACCTCCATCAAGCGCGTCACCGACATCGTGGGCGAAATCAGCGCCGCCAGCAGCGAGCAGAGCAACGGCGTCGCGCAAGTGGGCATGGCCGTCACCCAGATGGACCAGGCCACGCAGCAGAACGCCGCGCTGGTGGAAGAAAGCGCCGCTGCGGCGCAGAGCCTGCAGCAGCAGGCGCGGGAACTGGTCGAGGCGGTGGCGCTCTTCAAGCTGCCGTCGGACCCTGCCGGGCTGGCCCTGCCGTCAGCGCCGCTGCGCCTGGCCTAAAGCTCACCACTCGCCGATGGCGCGCACCCGCTGGTCCAGGTCGTGGGGTGGATCCTCATAGGCCGACACCAGCTCGGGTGCGGCCGCGAGAATGGACGCCGGCTCGCCGGCCCCTTCCGCCGGCCCCACGAAGGACGGTGCGGAAAAGAAGCGGGCGAAGGCGGTCGGCAGGGGGATGGAGAGCATGGCGGGCTTTCGATGGCGGCCTGAAGCAGCGCGGAATGCGTCGAGACTAGGTCGCCGGCGCCTCATCGGGTGTAGTCCCCCGACCCGTGGCGCTGGCCGATGACCCCCCGTGCAGGCCCGTGCTGCTCCGCTCTGCCCTGTCTGGCCGGCCGCACGCGCGTGCCCGCCCCGCGTCTCACTTGGCGAGCGTGAGCGTGCCTTTCATGATGGCCGAGTGACCGGGGAACGAGCAGAAGTAGGTGTACGGCTCCCCTGCCTTCAGCGCCGTCGTGGCAAACGTTACCGTATCGGCCTCACCGCCGCCAATGACCTTGGTGTGCGCGATCACCCGGGTGTCGCCGTCCTTCACGTAGTTCCGGGCCGCGCCTGCCGCCATGCCATCGGTGGCGGCGCCCTGCATGTCGCCCGCCCGGGTCAGCACCCAGTTGTGGCCCATCGCGGTCTTGGGCAGCTTGCCTGCGTGCTTGAGCTTGACGGTGAACTGTTTGCAGCTGGCGGGCACGGCGATGGCGGCCTTGTTGAACTGCATGGCGTCATTGCCTTCGATCTCGACGGCGCAACCGGCCGCCCATGCAGGCGCGGCCACCGCGCACACCGCCCAAAGCGCCAGGGGTTTCCAGAGGTTTGCCATGTCGTCGTCACCTTTCAGATTAAGAGGGGCGAAGCGTTGTCGGGCTTCGTGGGTGCATCGTAGGCAGATGGCCCGCGCGCAGGTTGACGTGCATCAAGCTCGCACCCTCCCCGCTCCCGGCCCGTGCCGGCGCGCCTAAACTTCCTGCCCCATGCCACAGACCCTGAGCGCCCCTGCCCACAGCGAGATCGTCATCAAGAAGAGCCGCTTCATCGGCTGCGTGCAACCGATGGCCGACCGCGCTGCGGCCCAGGCGGCGGTCGACGCGCTCTGGAAGCAGCACCCGGGCGCGGCGCACATCTGCTGGGCCCTGCTGGCCGGCGGGCAATCGGCCGCCGTGGATGACGGCGAGCCCGGCGGCACCGCCGGCCGACCCATGCTCGACGTGCTGCGGCACCAGGACCTGGAAGGCGTGCTGGCCACGGTGGTGCGCTACTTCGGCGGCGTGAAGCTGGGGGCCGGCGGGCTGGTGCGCGCCTACACGGACTCCATCGCCCAGGCGCTTCTCACGGCCGACAAGGTGCTGCTGCAGCGCATGTGCGTGCTGGAATGCGAAGTGCCCTATGCGCTGGAAGGTGCGCTGCGGCGCGAGATCGAAGCGGCGCACGCCGAACTGCTGCAGGTCGCCCACGGCTCGCAGGTCGTGCTGCGGATCCGGCTGCCGCAGTCAGGGGCCGATGCATTCACCCAGCGGGCGAACGACGTCGCCCAGGGCCGGATCGGCTGGCACACGGCCACTGCCTGAGCGCCAAGCGCAGCCCGGGACGGGTGCAGCGCAGCGCGACAGCACGCCGCCCGCCGGGCGCGAGCGCTGGCCGCCTACAGACGGTGCAGGCGGAGCCGGCGACACTCGTTCACCCCTTCATTCTTCCAGTCAGGACTGCGCGCATGAGCCTCCCTCTCGACGTCATCATCATCGGCGCTGGCTCGGCCGGCCTGGCCGCGCTGCGCGAAGTCCGCAAACGCACCGAGCGGTATCTCATCATCAACGACGGCCCCTGGGGGACGACCTGCGCCCGCGTGGGCTGCATGCCGTCCAAGATGTTGCTGGAAGCCGGCAACTCGTTCCATGCGCGGCACAAGATGCACGCGCTGGGCATCCACGGCGGCGACGGGTTGACCGTGGATCTGCCTGCCGTGCTGCGGCGCGTGCGGGCGTTGCGCGACGACTTCGTCAAAGCGACCCTGAAGGCCACCGATGCGGGCGAGCGCGAGATCTCGGGCCGCGCGCGCCTGCTCGACGCGCGGCGGGTGGAAGTGAACGGCACGACCTACGAAGCGAAGAACATCATCGTTGCGACCGGCTCGCGCCCGGTGGTGCCGGAACCCTGGCTCGCGTTCGGCGACCGCATCCTCACCACGGACACCCTGTTCGAGCAGCCGACGCTCGGCCCGCGCATCGCCGTGATCGGCCTGGGCGCGGTCGGCTCCGAGATGGCCCAGGCGCTCGCGCGGCTGGGCCTGGAGGTGGCCGCATTCAGCAAGCAGCCCACGGTCGCGGGGCTGACGGACCCGGTCGTCAACGACACGCTGGTGACGCTGATGAAGCACGAGTTCCCCGTCAACATCGGCGGCGACGTGCAGTTGCGCGAGGTGGCGGGCGGCATCGAGGTCACCAATGGCACCGCCACGGTGGTGGTCGACCAGGTGCTGGCGGCGCTGGGCCGCAAGCCCAACGTGGATCACCTGGGCCTGGACACCCTGGGGCTGGACCTGGACGACAAGGGCCTGCCGCCCGTGGACCGCCACTCGATGCAGGTGGGGGGTCTGCGCGTGTTTCTTGCGGGCGACGCCGACGGCGACCGGCCGCTGCTGCACGAGGCTGCGGACGACGGCCATATCGCCGGGCTGAACGCTTTTGCGGAGCAGCCCCGCTCGTTCAAGCGCCGCACCCGGCTGGCGATCTCGTTCACGCAGCCGAACGCCGCCGTCGTGGGCCGCAGGCACGCCGCGTTGATGGAAGACGGCGAAGGCGGCTTCATCACCGGCAAGGTCAACTTCGACGACCAGGGCCGCGCCCGCGTGGCCCAGCGCAACCATGGCCGGCTGCACGTGTATGCCGCCAAGGACACCGGCCGGCTGCTGGGCGCCGAACTCTGCGCGCCGGACGGTGAACACCTGGCGCATCTGCTGGCGCTCGCCATCGGGCAGGAACTGACCGTGGCCGAGATGCTGGGCATGCCGTTCTACCACCCGGTGCTGGAGGAAGGCCTGCGCAGCGCATTGCGCGACGCGGCAACGCACCTGCCGCGCATGCAGGACTCCGACCTGGGGGCCTGCGGTGCCTTCGGGGCCAGCGCGCTGGACTGAGCCACCGCCTCGCCACGGGGGCGAACCTCGGCGCAACTTCGGCTCAATTTCGGCTCCGGCTGGCCGATAACGGGGCATCGATCCCGATTTCAGGAGCCTTTGCCATGGACGTCTCGCTCAGCAATTCCATCGTCAGTGCCGCCACCGCCGCCTCGAACCGGCAGACTTCCGATGCCGTGAACGTGGCCGTGCTCAAGAAGGCCATGGACATCCAGGCCGCCGGCGCGGCCACGCTGCTGCAGTCGGTGGCGCCCGCAGCCCAGCCGGCGCTGGCAACCTCCGGCACGCTGGGCACGCAAGTCAACACCTTCGCCTGAGCTTTTGCTATTATTTTTATAGCGTCATCTTGAGCAAATACAAGCGCCCGAGCCGTATTTGACCTATATTTTCGAGGGATTCGGCTGGCAGCGCGACCGCAGCCCTGCACATCCGGCACTCGTCGCTGCGGCTCGCGAGGCAACAAGCCGCCGTGATGCCAGCCGCGGCAACCGGCATGCTCACATCGGCGGTCTGAGGCGCGCGGGCGACAGCCCTGCCACGTCCACGCCCTCCCCTGTCAATGACGCGTCCAGCGGCTCGCCCAGCAGCAGCTGCCGGGCCAGCAGCGAGGCACCCGCCGCGCTCTGGATGCCGTAGCCGCCCTGCGCCGCCAGCCAGAAAAAGCCCGGCACCTCGTCGTCCCAGCCGATCACCATGTCGCCGTCCGGCACGAAGGAGCGCAGCCCCGCCCAGGTGTGCGAGGGGCGGCGTATCTGGAACGTGGTCATCTCCTCGATGTGGTAGATGCCGGTGGCCACGTCCAGCTCCTCGGGCACCACGTCGTGCGGATGGGTCGGGTCGGCATTGGCGGGGGACCCGAGCAACTGGCCGGCATCGGGCTTGAAGTAGCAAGACTCGTCGATCGCCACCACCGCAGGCCAGTCGCTGGTGTGCATGCCGGCCGGCGCGCTGAAGGTGAAAGCGGTGCGGCGGCGCGGCTCCAGGCCGATGGGCCGCACGCCCGCCTGCTGCGCCACCACGTCCGCCCAGGCGCCCGCCGCGTTGACGAGGGTGCCGGCCCGCAGCCGTTCGCCACTGGAGAGCGTCACCTGCCAGCAGGCCGGCGCCCCGCCCTCCGCCGGCAGCCGCTCCAGTGCGGTGACCTCGGCCCCCGTGCGCAGTTGGCCGCCACGCTGGCGCAGGCCGCGCAGGTAGCCCTGGTGCAGCGCATGCACGTCGATGTCCGCAGCGCCCGGCTCCAGCATGCCGGCCGCTACCGCCTCGGGCCGCAGGCACGGCAGCAGCGCCAGCAGCTCCGCCTGCTCCATGCGGCGCACATCGGGCGACCGCTCCCGTGCTTCGGCGATGGCCTCGTCCAGCAGCGGCAGCTGCTCGGGCCCGGCCACGAACACCACGCCGCGCGGGCTCAGGATCGGATCGGTGCCGAACTCTGGCGGCGGCGCGTCGAAGAAGTCCCGGCTCGCCCGCGTCAGCGCGCGGATGTTGGGCGTGCCGTAGGTCTCCATGTAGAGCGCGGCGGAACGCCCGGTGGTGTGATAGCCCGGCTGCGGCTCCCGTTCCAGCACCAGCACGCTGGCCGGGGCCGCGGACCTGTCGGCGTGGGACGTGCCCCCTGCCTGGGCGCGGGCGGCCAGCTGCCAGCCCACGGACGCGCCGGCGATGCCGGCACCGATGACGATGAAATCGAACGACTGCATGGCGGAAACCTCGGGTGTCAGACAGCGGAGACGGAGCCGCCAGCCGCCGGGCCGCCGGCCCGCGCCACGCCCCGCGCATCGTTGGCATCGGGCGCCTGGGTCACGATGGAGGTCAGCGCGGGCGCTGCCGGCACCAGCGCCGCCAGGTCGGGCCGCGGGCGTTCGAGCCCGGCGATGCCGGCGAACGCCTGCTCCAGCGACCGGCCCACGCCCAGCGTGCGCACGTCGCCGCGGAACGGCCCGACCACCTGCAGCCCGAAGGGCATGCCTGCCTCGTCACGGCCGCAGGGCAGGCTCAGTGCCGGATGCGTGGTGAGCGTGGTGACGTAGGTCAGCCCCAGCCAGCGGTAATAGTTGGCCTGTGGCTCGCCGTTGATGTGGCTGGCGAAAAGCTGCGTCCACGGGAATGGCGGCACCGGGGTGGTGGGCGCCAGAATCACGTCGAAGGCCTCGAAAGCCTGCTGGAAGCGCGCCAGGATGCGCGTCTGCTCGGCCTGGCCCCATGCGCTGTCGATGAGCGACATCGCAGCGCCCATTTCGTAGTTGGCGCGGGTGTTGGGCCCCAGGCTCGCCGGGTCGCGCTCGTAGGCCTCGCGCGTGCCGGCGACGAAGGCTTCGGCGCGCAGCACATCGAAGCAGCGATGCACGTCGCCCAGGTCGAAGCGGATGGCGTCGCAGCTTTTGAAGAGGTGGCGCATCGCCGCCACCTTCTGGCGGAACACCCGGCGGATGCCGTCATCGACCGCGCAGGCGCCGAAGTCTTCGGTGTAACCCACCCGCAGGCCCGCCAGGTCCACCGGCGGAGGGTCCAGGAAGGCCATCGCATCCAGCGGGTAGCTGAGGGGGTCGCCGGCCGACATGCCGGCCGTGGCGGCCAGCTGCAGGCAGGTTTCGTCCATCGTGCGGCCCATGGGGCCGACGACGGAGATCGGCGTCCAGCCCAGCAGCTTGCGCGAACTGGGCACCACGCCGGGCGACGGCCGGAAGCCCACCACCCCGCACAGCGCGGCGGGTATGCGCAGCGAACCACCGGTGTCCGAGCCGGTGCACACCGGCAGCATGTCGCAGGCCAGCGCGGCCGCCGAGCCGCCGGACGATCCGCCCGCATTCAGGTTCGGATCGAACGGGTTGCCGGTGGCGCCCCAGACGGTGTTGCGGGAATTGGCGCCCGCGCCCATTTCAGGGATGTTGGTCTTGCCCGTGACGATGGCGCCGGCCGCGCGCAGCCGCGCCACCAGCACATTGTCTTCGGCGGGAATGTTCTCGCGGTAGATCTGCGAGCCATAGGTGGTGAGCAGCCCGGCCGTGGCCTCCAGGTCCTTCACGCCCAGCGGCAGGCCGTGCAGCAGCCCGAGCGCGTCGCCGCGCAGCACGGCCTGTTCGGCGGCGCGCGCCTCGGCGCGGGCCCGGTCATAGCAGGTGGCGGTGATGGCGTTGACGAGCGGGTTGACCGCTTCGATGCGCTGGATGCAGGCCTCCAGCAGCTCCACGGGCGAGATCTCGCGCGTGCCGATGCGCTGGCGCAGTTCAGGGGCGGACAGCTCCACCAGGCGGGAATCGAAGGTCATGGCGTGGTCGTGCAGGAAGGAATACGAGAGGAAAGCGGGAGGAAAGCGGAAGGTAACGGAGGCCGGTGCGGCGGGCAAGGCGGCGCGCCCGAGCAGGAGGCGCGTGCTGCGCGGCAGCGGGGCAGACTGCGTCAGTCGGCCTGGATGCCGGCGCGCTGGGCGATGGCGCGCATCTGCGGCAGCTCCCTCTCGATCAGTGCGCTGACGTCCTTGGCGGGCGCGTAGGCAGGCTCGAAGCCGTTGGCCAGCAGCTTGCTCTGCATGTCGGCATCCGCCACCGCCTGGGCCAGGGCCTGCTCCAGCTTCGTCTTCACGGCGGGGGGCAGGCCGGCGGGCGCGACCAGGGCGAGCCAGGTGTCCATCTCGACCCCTTGAAAACCGCTCTCGGCCAGCGTGGGCACCTGCGGCAGCAGGGCCGAGCGGCGCGCGGACGTGACCGCCAGCGCGCGGATCTTGCCTTCCTTGAGCTGCGGCACGGCAGCGGACACCGTGTCCACCGTGAACGGGATCTGCCCGCCCATCAGGTCGACCATGGCCGGCGCGCTGCCCTTGTACGGCACGTGCTGGATCTTCAGCCCCGCGGCGTGGAAGAACATCTCGCCCGCGAACTGGGACGTGGTGCCGGTGCCGTAGGAACCGTAGGAATACTTGTCGGGCGCCGCCTTCACCGTGCGGATGAACTGCGCGAGATCGCGCACCGGCACGTCCTTGCCGGCCAGCAGGACCAGCCCCGTGCGCCCGGCGATGCCGATGGGCTCGAAACTCTTGACCGGGTCGTAGGGCAGGCGCGGCCGGATGGCCGGGTTGACCGTGAAGGTGGTGCCGGAACTCATCAGCAGCGTGTAGCCGTCCGGCGCCGCCTTGGCGACATAGCTCGCACCGATCACCGTGCCGGCGCCCGCGCGGTTGTCGATCACCACGTTCTGGCCCAGCTGATCGCCCAGCTTCTTGCCGATCAGCCGGCCCAGCACGTCGGTCGCTCCGCCCGGCGGGAACGGGATGACCAGCGTGATGGGCTTGCTCGGATAGCCCTCCTGCGCGGCGGCGAGGCTGGGGACGAGGGCGGCACCGGCAAGCGCTGCAAGCGCGAGCGCACGGGCGAGCGCACGGGCGACGGCCCCGGGGGTGGAGGACAGTATCGTGGGACGGTTCATGGCGACAGCTCCGGAAGGGGTTGGGTGAAAGGGGTGCGAAGGCTCGGGCTTCCGGTCAGCGGTCGTGGGCCGCCAGGCCGGCGCGACCCCGCTCCACGAACCGCGCATATTCCTGCGGTGGCACGAACAGCCCGCCGGTGGTCCAGACCAGATGCGTGCTGTGCGCCAGCACGCGGTCCAGCCCCGTGTTGCCCAGCCATTCGCGGCCGGCGGCACTGCCCGTCAACAGGCCCGGGCCACTGAAGCCCGCGGCCGCAGACGGCTCGATGCGCTCGCCCGTGGCGTCGAGCACCTGGGCGAGGTGCTCGAACAGCGTGGCGTCGCGCACCGTGTAGCAGCCGGAAATCACCGTCCGCATCAGCGCGGCGGCCAGCAGCGATGCGCGTGGCACGGCCAGCCCGTCGGCTTCGGTTTCGTTGGTCAGGCCGTGGTCGTACACCGAGGGGTGGCCGCCCTCGCCTGCCAGCATCTGCACGAGGAAGCAGGGCGACTGCACCGGCTCGGCGAAGAAGCAGTGCACATGCGGCCCGAGCAGCTGGCGCAGCCCGAAGGCGATGCCGGCCGGCGCCCCGCCCACGCCGCAGGGCAGGTAGACGAAGAGCGGATGGTCCGCATCCACGGCGATGCCCGCCGCACCCAGCTGCGCCTGCAAGTGGAAGGCAGCGGCGCTGTAGCCCAGCAGCAGCGACAGGGACCGCTCGTCGTCCACGAAGTGGCAGAGCGGGTCGGCCTCGGCCTCGGCGCGGCCGGCGGCCACGGCGCGTTCGTAGTCGCCCGCGTGCTCCACCACCCGCACACCGCGCTGGCGCAGCCGCTCCTTCTTCCATTCCTTGGCGTCGGCCGACATGTGCACCACCGCCTGGAAGCCCAGCGCCGACGCGGCAACGCCGATGCTCAAACCGAGGTTGCCGGTGGAACCCACCGCCACCTGGTAGCGGCCGAACAGCGCCCTGGCCTTCGGCGCGGCCAGGGCCCGGTAGGCCTGGGCGTCGTCGCCCGGCGCGATCAGGCCGTGCTCCAGCGCCAGGCGCTCGGCGAATTCCAGCACCTCGTGCAGCCCGCCCCGCGCCTTGATGGAGCCGGCGACGGGCAGGCGGTGGTCGGCCTTGATCCACAGCGCGCCGCTGCCGTCGGCCCAGTTCAGCGCGGGCTGCAGCGCGGTTGCGGGCAGCAGGGGCGACTCGATCACGCCATGGCCTTCCAGTTCGGGGAACAGGTCGGCCAGCAACGCCGAGAACCGCACGAAGCGCGCCACGGCGGCCTTCGTATCATCGATGCTAATGCCAGCCGCTTCCGCAGCCGCTTCCGCTGCCAGTACCCGGGGCAGCGCTGGGGCGCGGTCGGGGTTGGCCCAGAAGCAGGGCTGGGCCTGCTCCAGCGAGAGCAGCGTCTCGACAGCAGCGGTGTTGTGGGCAGGCAGGCGTGGCGGCTCGGTGTTCGGCATGGCCCCATTCTTCGCCCGGCCAAGCCCGGCGCGCAACCCATTTATATTGATGCAGCCATCAGCCAGACTAATGCCGGAACCCGCCATGGACACGCGACTCTCCCCCTCCCTGCTGGCCTGGCTGCGGTGTTTTGACGCAGCCGCTCGGCACGGCAGTTTCACCCGCGCAGCGGCCGAGTTGTGCATCACGCAGGGGGCGGTGAGCCAGCAGGTGAAGCAGCTGGAACAGTGGCTGGGCCGCCCGCTCTTTCTGCGCACGCCGCGTGCACTGCTGGCGACGCCCGAAGGCCAATGGCTGGCCGTGGTGCTGCGCGAGAGCTTCGAGGCCATCGAAGGCACGCTCACGCAGATGCGGCGGCCGGGCGAAACGCCAGTGGCCACGCTGAGCTGCTCGCCGTCCTTCGCCATGCAGTGGCTCACGCCCCGCATGGGGGAATTCTTCCGCATGCACCCCGATATCGGTCTGCGGGTGTTCGGCGAGTTCCATCGGCTGGACCGCGCCCGCATGGTGCAGGGCGGCATCGAAGCCGCGGTGCGGTTCGACCTGGGCGGCTACACCGATCTGCAGGCGACGCAATTCCTCGACGAGTGGCTGCTTCCGGTCGCCAGCCCCGGCTTCATGGCGGCGCACCCGGGGCTGCAGGACCCTGCCCAGCTGCAGGGCGATTGGTTGCTGCACGACAGCACCGCCTGGGAAGGTGCCGGCGCGCATGAGGAATGGGCACACTGGCTCAGCGGTGTCGGCGCCCCGCTGCCCACCTGGGGCGGGGGCCCGCAGTTCAACCTGTCGCAGCTGGCCCTCAGCGCGGCCCTGGCCGGTCGCGGCATCGCCATGGGCCGGGCCGCGCTGGTCTTGGAAGACCTGATCGCCGGCCGCCTGGTGCCGGTGTTTCCCCACTGCGTACAGTCCCGCGCCGCCTACTCCTTCGTGACCCTGCCCCGGCCGGACCCCGCCATGGCGCGGGTAGGCGAATGGCTGGTGCAGGAAGGCCAGCGCTTCGCCGCCCAGCGGGCATCGGTCCTAGCCCCACCAGCCAAAAAGAATATTTAAATACTCTTTACAGGAAAAAAGAGTATAAATAGCATCATGAATGACGCTTCGTTAATTGAATCCCTGGCTGCGGCCCGGAAGGCGCAGCAGATCACCCAGGCCCAACTGGCGGAGCGCGCAGGGCTCTCCCGCATGACGGTGCAGCGCACCGAGGGCGGCGATCTCGACCCGCGCTTTTCCACGCTGGCGGAAATGGCGCGGGTGCTGGGGCTGGAGCTCATCGCCGTGCCGGCAGCGCTGCGGCCGGAACTGCAGGCGTTCATCCAGTCCGGTGGCCGCTTCCTGGGCCAACCCGCAGGCGCCGACGCCCCGCCCTCGGTGGTGGACGGTCTGCGCCAAAACCTCTGACAGCCCGGCAGTGCGCTGAAGCCCCGCCACGCCGCCAGGCCTTGCCATGTCCACCGCCATCCGCTATCTGCGCCTCTACCTGCACCGCCCCGCTGCGGCAGGCGGCGGACGGCGCGCCATCGGCTACCTTTCGCAGTACGGCGACATCCTGCGCGTGTCCTTCGATACCGACTACATCGACGACCCGTCGCGGCCCACCCTGTCGCTGGGCTACCGGGGCGACAACGAAGCCGCCACCCGGCAGATCCTGTCGTCGGCCCGGGACGCACGGCTGGTGCGCACCGACGGGCGCTGGCCCCCCTATTTCCAGAACCTGCTGCCAGAAGGCCACAACCGCGAACGGCTGGCACGCGAGCGCGGCTGCAGCGCCGACGATGAATTCGAGTTGCTAGCCGCTGCCGGCCATGACCTGATGGGTGCGCTGGAGGTGGAGCCGGTGCCGCCGCAGGACGGTATTCCCGATGTGGTGCGGCACTGGCACACCACCCAGGGGCTGGACGTGCTGGAGCCGGGTTTCGTCGAATTTCCGGTGGAAGACGCGGCCTCGCTGCCAGGCGTGGTGACCAAGTTCAGCGCGGTGCAGGACGGGCGCCGCTACATCGTCAAGCGACGCGGCGCCGCCGGCAGCGTCATCCTGAAGCTGCCGACCACCGCCCACCCCGACCTCGTCGCCAACGAATTCGCCTGCTACCAGCTCTGCCGCTCGCTGGGGCTGGAATGCGCCGAGGCGCAGGTGATCTTGCGCGCCGACGCCGAACTGCCCGAGACGGTGCCCTTCGACGCCATCCTCGCCGTACAGCGCTTCGATCACCTGCCGGATGGGTCGCGCGTGCACATGGAAGAGTTCAACCAGGTACTGGGCTATCCCCCGCGCCAGAAGTACGGCCGCGGGCTGCTGCAGGACTGGGCCACCATGCTGCGGGTGCTGGATCGGCTCAGCGCCCAGCCGGTGCAGGACGTGCGGGAGTTCGTCAACCGCATGGTCGCGTTCATCCTGCTGGGCAATACCGATGCGCACCTGAAGAACTGGGCCCTGATCTACCCCGATGGGCGCACACCCCGGCTTGCGCCGGTGTACGACCCGGTGTGCGTGGCGGCCTTCTTCCAGGACACGCCGGAAACCCAATACGCCGTCAACCGCGCCATCGACCGCACGCTGCTGGCCTTTGGCTGGGCGGACCTAGAGGCGCTGCTGAAGGCCGCAGGCCTGCTGCGCCCCACGCGCTACGTGGCCTGGGCGCGAGAAGCGGCCGCCACGGCGCAGGCGCAATGGCCGGCGCTGCTGGAACAGGCCCCGGTCAGTGTGCGGACGACCGTTCTGGCGCGGCTGCACGGGCAGACGGCGCTCGGAGGCTGACCGTATCTGCCGAATGAAGCGGACGCAACCGCGCGCTGCGCGCTGCGCGCTGCGCGCTGTGCCTGCGCCCGGGTCCGCGTCGGGTCCGGTCCGCCGGTCAGGGTGCCTTTGCGCTCACCCGCCAGACGGCGTTGCCCACGTCGTCGGCCACCAGCAGGCCTCCCTTGGCGTCCAGCGCCACGCCGACCGGCCGGCCCCAGGCATCGCCCTCGGGGCTGACGAAGCCGCCGAGCACTTCCACCGGCTGGCCGGCGGGCTGGCCCGCGGCGAACGGCACGAACACCACGTTGTAGCCGCTGCGCGGCTTGCGGTTCCACGAGCCGTGCTGACCGACGAACGCGCCACTGGCCAGGGCGGGCGGCAAGGCCGTGTGCACCTGCGGGTCGGAAAAAACCAGGCCCAGCGGCGCCACATGTGCGCCCAGCGCGTAGCTGGGGGAAATGGCCCCGGCCACCAGGTCGGGGCGCGCCGGCTTCACCCGCTCGTCCACGTTCTGGCCGAAGTAGCTGTAGGGCCAGCCGTAGAAGCCGCCGTCCTTCACCGAGGTCAGGTAGTCCGGCACCAGGTCGCTGCCGATCTGGTCGCGCTCGTTGACCACCGTCCAGAGCGTCTGCGTGCCGGGCGCCCAGCCCATGCCGTTCGGGTTGCGCAGGCCGCTGGCGAAGATGCGGTGGGCGCCGGTGGCACGGTCCACCTCCCAGATGGCCGCGCGCCCGGTTTCGGCCTCGATGCCGTTTTCCGCGACGTTGCTGTTGGAGCCCACGGTCACGTAGAGCTTGGCGCCATCGGGACTGGCGATGAGGTTCTTCGTCCAGTGGTGGTTGAACGGCAGCGCGGGCAGATCGGCCACCTTGGTGCCCGGCGCGGTGATCTGCGTCTGGCCCGGCTGGTACGGAAAGCGCACCACCGCGTCGGTGTTGGCCACATACAGGTCGCCGCCCACCAGCGCCATGCCGAAGGGCGAATTCAGACCCTGCTGCAGCAGCACGCTGCGGGTTTCGGCCACGCCATCGCCGTCCGCGTCGCGCAGCAGCGTGATGCGATTGGCCGGCGTGCCGCCCGAGCCTGCGCGGGCCATCACCTTGCCCACGACCCAGTCCATCGCCTTCTTCACCACGCCCTGATCGGGCTGCGGGGCCTTGGGCGGCGTGTTGGTTTCAGCCACCAGCACGTCGCCGTTGGACAGGGTGATGACCCAGCGGGGATGGTCCAGCCCGGTGGCGAACGCCGTCACCTGCATGCCGGCCATGGGAGACGGCTGCTGCCCCTGCGGCCAGCCCTTGGCGGGCGCGATGTGCACGGTCGGGATCAGCGTCTTGTTCGGCTCGGGCAAGGTCGGCGTGGGACCGACGCCGGCATCGAAGGGCAGCTTGGCGGTGTCGCCGCAGGCGGCCAGGCTGGCCAGGGCGACGGCGCCCAGCAGATAGGACGGGACGCGGCGCCAGGTGCCGGGGCGGTGGGAGGTTGCAAGCGGATGGGGCATGGCGCGGGAATCAAGAGCGGAAGGTGGAGCGCAGTGTGGCGCCTGCCCGCCCGCGCGTCTGTCAGCGGCCCGCCTGACCTAATTGCTGCGCATGCACGGGCGTCGCGGTCCTCAAGCCTCTCATGCCGACGCCCTGAGCCAGCGCGCCGGTGTCCCTGACCTTTGGACGGTTCGGCTTGAAACAGAACTCAGTGCGACGCGTTTTTCGACAGCAGCTGAATCACCGCCACGCCCGCCACGATCAGCGCCATGCCCCCGATCGCTGCGGCATCGAGCTTCTGGCCATACAGCACCCAGCCGACGATGGAGATGAGCACGATGCCCAGCCCCGACCAGATGGCGTAGACGATGCCGGTGGGCAGGCTCTTCATCACCTGCGAGAGCATGAAGAACGCGATGCCGTAGCCGATCACCGTCAGCACGGCGGGCCAGAAGCGGGTGAAGCCTTGCGATGACTTGAGTGCGGAGGTGGCGATGACCTCGGCCACGATGGCGATGCCCAGGAGTGCGTAGGGATGCATGAGAAGGTGGACGGGTAGTGGATGGCGCAATGGCAGCCAGCCAGCCAGCCAGCTGCGACTGGATGGTTGCCTGCATACTGGAGCGGCTTCGGTGCCAGGGCTGGCGAGAATCCCGCTTGGTGCCGGACTATACGAACCACCGGGCCGCCTCTCGTCTCCGCGCCCGGGTGCCCCGCCTCGTTCTGCGGGCTTGGTTGCCAGCGCCAGGTGCTTGTGAGCCAGCGGCCCGGCCAGCCGCGCCAGACCATCGGAACTCGTTTGGCGCCATGTAGGCGAACACCGCATTTCGCCCTCGGCGGCGCGATGCGCGCGCTGCAGGCCTTAGCCTACGGGCATCGCCCCGCTTCCCCCAAGTGGCTTTTGCGCGCGGGCCCCTCGGCGCGTCTGCCCCAACCCTGTTGATCTCTCTCTGCCTGTCCGCCATGCACCCGTATCCACTCCCACGCAACGCCCCTCTGCTTCGCCCAGCCCGCCCTACCCCGCTGGCCCGCCCCCAGAAGACGGCAGCCGCCGTGCTGGCCGCGCTGGCCGGCATGGCCGCCTCCGCGCCAGGGGCCTGGGCCCAGGAGCCGGGCGACGCCCGCTCGCTGCCCACGGTAGAGGTGCAGGGTGGCAGCGCGCAAGCGCAACGCCGCTTCGACGCCGCGGCCAGCAGCACGCGCGTCGAGGTGGACACGTTCACCGCGCCGACGCCCCTGGTCAATCTGTCGGAGCTGCTCGCCGGGCAGGCCGGCGTGGTGGCGCTGGACCGGCAGAACTACGCGCAGGACCTGCAGATCGCCGTGCGGGGCTTTGGGGCGCGGTCCACCTTCGGCGTGCGCGGCGTGCGCATCCTGGTGGACGGCATCCCCGCGACCATGCCTGATGGCCAGGGCCAGGCCGCCACCGCGCAACTGCAGTCGGCGGCGCATGTGGACGTGCTGCGCGGCCCGCTGGCCCAGCTCTACGGCAACGCCGCCGGCGGTGTGCTGCAGGTGACCACGCGCGAGCCGCGCGAGGGCGGGGGCGCGCAGGCGTCGGTGGCAGCCGGCTCGTACGGGCAGCGGCTGGTGGACGGATCGATCGATTTCGGCGACCGGACGCTGGGTGGCCTGGTGGATGTGTCGCGTTTCGAGACCGACGGCTTTCGCGACCACAGCGCTGCACGCCGCACCCACCTGAACGGCAAGCTGGTCGCCCGGCCTGATGGCGACACCACCATCACCACCCTGGTGAACCTCTACGACCAGCCCAAGGCGCAGGACCCGCTGGGCCTGACCCGCGCGCAGTGGGACGCCAACGCTCGCCAGGCGCCTGCGGTGGCCGACAGCTTCGACACCCGCAAGTCCGTGTCGCAGAACCAGCTGGGCGTGGTGCTGGAGCGCCGCCTGGGCGAGCACGACAGCGTGCGCGCCCGCGCCTATGGCGGCACGCGGCAGTTGCGCCAGTACCTGTCGTTCAGCGGTGCGGCCAGCAACAGCTCGGGCGGCGTGGTGGATCTGGACCGCGACTATTACGGGCTCGGCCTGGCCTGGACGCATGCCACGCGCCTGCCTTCGGGACTGCCGCTGACCTGGACGCTCGGTGTCGATGCCGATCGGCAGAGCGAGCTTCGCCAGGGCTTCGTCAACAACAACGGCACGGCCGGCGCCCTGCGGCGCGACGAGCGCGACCGCGCCGGCAATACCGACGTCTATGCGCAGGTGGATGCCTGGATCGCGCCCGCATGGCGGGCGGTGGCCGGCCTGCGCAGCAGCCGGGTGCGCAGCACGGTGGACGACCGGCTGGTCAACGCCGTGAACCCGGACGACAGCGGGGGCCGCACCTGGACGCACACCAGCCCTGCGCTGGGGCTGGTCTGGGCCGCCACCGACGCACTGAATCTGTACGCCAACGTGGGCCGCGGATTCGAGACGCCCACCCTGGCCGAGATGGCGTACAGCGCCAGCAACAACGGCCCCAACTTCGGGCTGGCCGCATCGCGCAGCCGGCAGATGGAGCTGGGCGCCAAGTGGCAGGGCGTCGTGCACCGCGTGGAAGCCGCATGGTTCGACGCACGCAGCCAGGGGGAGATCGTGCCCGCTGCCACGGTGAACGGCCGCACGGTGTTCCAGAACGCCGACAACGTGCGCCGGCGTGGCCTGGAGCTGGCCTGGAGCGCCCGCGCGGGCGCCTGGACGCCCCGCGCCGCCTACACCTACCTGGACGCGTATTTCGGCAGCCCCTATGACGGCGCGGGGGGCGCGCAGGTCGGTGCCGGCAATCGCCTGCCCGGCACCGCGCGACACGTGGCGCAGCTGGTGGTGGACTACGCACCCACGCAGGCATGGCAGCTGAGCGCATCGCTCGATGTGTCGAGCAAAGTGCCGGTCAACGACACCAACACCGACGCTGCGCCGGGCTACGCCGTGGTGGGGCTGCGCGCCGGCTACACGCTGGGCGGGCGGGGTGCGGGCACCGCAGGCACATCGCCGCGATGGCAGCTGTGGGCACGGCTGGACAATCTGATGGACCGCCGTTACGCAGGGTCGGTGATCGTCAACGACGGCAACGGACGATTCTTCGAGCCGGCTGCGGGCCGCAGGGTGATGGTGGGGCTGCGGGCGCAATTCCTGTAGAGCTCATTCCCGGCTCGGGCTCGTTTTCGGCCTCGGCGCTTGATACGCAAGCCTTTCAAGCTATTATTTTTATAGCGCCTCCTGGGCGCTCAGCCCGGGCACATCCGTCCCCTGGCTTGGCGGCCATTCAGCGTCTGCGCTCGCGCGCGCGTGCACCAATCCTCGGGCGTTCCGGTGTCGGCGAGGGTCGAGGGTGGGTGTCGTCAGGTTCGACGAAAGGAGGCAGCGTTTGCCCCGGCTGGGCTGCTGGTGGACGTTATGTAAGTTTCACGTCAGTTTCAACCGGCGAAATGACCTCATTCCCGGCGCGAGACCGGGCGCCAGGGAGGGCTCCGAGGAACCACGCCGCAAGAGGAGCCGCGTTCATGCGTTCAGCGAAGCCGATCAGCCAGTCCACCCGCAAGATCCTGAAGTTGCTGGTGCCCGTGCTGATCGTGGCGCAGGTGGTGGCATTCTTCTTCCTCCACTTCTCCAACCGGCGCATCGCTCTGGAGAGCGTGGACGCCGCGCTGGAAGCAGGCTCGCGCACCTTTGCCTACACCACGGCGACGCGGCGCGAGTACCGGCAACTGACCTCGCAGCTGGTGGCCAAGGACTTCGGGCTGGTGGGCACCATCGCGAATGGCAACCGTGCCACCATCGAATCCGCGCTGATGAGCCAGCTGGCGCGGACCGGCGCCGAAATGATCGTACTCACCGACCTGCAGGACCGGGTCATCGCACGCGCCTCCAGCACGCCGTCCCTGAACGAAACCGATGCCGATTTCGACCGCCGTCTCAAGGAGGTCTTGAGCGACGTGAAGCGCCCGTCGGGAAACCTGCTGCCGATTCCCACCGGCGAGGCCCGCACGCCCCTCTTTGCGTTGATCAAGATCGAAGTCCGCGCCCCCATGCCTGTCGCGCAGATGTATCTGGCGTTTCGCATCAACGATGCCGCGATCGCCGAGTTCACCCGCATGACGCAGATGTGGATGGCCTTCGTGTCGCATGGCGAAGGCGCCCATCCGAAACTGTCGGTCCACACGTCCACGCTGCCCCCCGATCTGGGAGTGGCCGACATTCCCCATGACGAGCTGAAGGCGTCGGGCTCCACGGTGACGTCTTCCACGGGGGACCAGTACCGTGTCAAGCTGCTTCCGATGGGGGGTATTGCGGGCTACACGGTCGAGGCGGTGGTGGCCAAGCCCTTCGCACCGGTGTTCTCACCGTTCCTGAAGCTGGAGGGCCTGTTCGCGACCAGCATCCTGCTCAGCTCGCTGATCTCCATCCTGGCGGCGAACCTGATCACGCGCCGCGTGGTGAAGCCGCTGGAAGACGTGGCGCAGAAGGACGCGCTGACCGGCCTGGCCAACCGCCGGCTGTTCGAGTCCAACCTGAAGAATGCCCAGCAGAACCAGGCGGCCCTGGGCAGCGGCTTCAGCGTCATGATGATGGACCTGAACAAGTTCAAGCAGGTGAACGACACCTATGGGCACGAGGCCGGCGACGTGGTGCTGAAGGCCGTCGCTCAGCGCGTGCGCAAGCTGATGCGCACGCCCGACACCCTGGCCCGGCTGGGCGGGGACGAATTCGCCGTGCTGGTGCACACGCACGACGCGCAGCGTCTCATCACCCTGTCACAGGCCATCGTGGACGCGGTGGCGCAACCGATCCAGCTGGCGTCCGGCACCTGGGTGGAGGTGGGCACCAGCATCGGAATCGCCTCTGCGCCGCAGCACGGTGCCACCGGCGACTACGTGGTGCATGCTGCCGATCTGGCGATGTATGAGGCCAAGAAGCAAGGCGGGGGCTATGCGTTCGCGGAGGCACCGGAGGCGCCCGCACCGGATTGACGCGATGCGCGGCACCTGACGGGCGTGCAACCGCCCGGTGCGCCGCATGCCGCCATCAGCCGCGTGAGGGGCCCGCCTTCGGCTTCTTCGAGCCCAGCCGTGACTCCGTGCCCTTGATCAGCCGCTGGATGTTCTCGCGGTGGCGCCAGGCCAGCAGCGCCGACATGACGGCGATCGCAAGCCCGATGCGCGCGTCGGCATACCAGACCACGCCGCTGAACAGGACGTAGTAGAGCGGCGCGAACAAGGCGGCGGCCAGCGAAGCCAGGGACGAGTAACGGAAGAAGAAGGCGATGATGATCCACGTCAGCAGCGTGGCCAGGCCCAGCCAGCCGCTGATGCCCACCAGGACGCCCAGCGCGGTCGCCACGCCCTTGCCGCCCTCGAAACGGAAGAACACCGGCCAGAGGTGGCCCAGGAATGCCGCCAGGCCCACCAGTGCGACGGTGCCCTCTTCCAGGCCGTAGGGCTGGCCGAACCAGCGCACCAGCGCCACCGGCAGCCAGCCCTTGAGCGCATCGAACAGCAGGGTGACGATGGCTGCCGCCTTCGAGCCCGAACGCAGCACATTGGTGGCACCCGGGTTCTTGCTGCCATAGGTGCGCGGATCGTTCAGCCCCATCGCCCGGCTGACGATGACGGCGAACGAAAGCGAGCCGAGCAGGTAGGCGGCGACGGCAGCGAGCAGCGGGTACAGGGCGGTCAAGGTGTTGTCTCTTGTGGGATTGGGAGGGGTTGACTGCGCGCGGCGAGCCACCGCCGCACCAGGGCACGCGGCCGCGCCCCAGGCGCGCGCCGTGCCGGAACAGCCGGCTATTCTGCCAGCGCGCACTGCACGGGCCGCGCGCCCAGCAGGTCCACGCACACCCGCGGATCGATCTGCACCAGAAAGCCTCGCCGGCCTCCGTTGATGCCAATGCGCGGCAGCGCAAGAACGCTCTCTTCGATGTAGACGGGCATGTCGCGCCGCGTGCCGAAAGGCGACGTGCCGCCCACCAGATAGCCGCTGTGGCGGTTGGCGACCTCGGGCTTGCACGGCTCGACCGACTTGGCACCGATCTGCCGCGCCAGATTCTTGGTCGACACCTTGCAGTCGCCGTGCATCAGCACGATCAGCGGACGGGCGTCCTGGTCCTGCATCACCAGCGTCTTGATCACCGCATGCTCGTCCAGGCCCAGCTGCCGCGCAGACTCGGCCGTGCCGCCGTGTTCCACGTAGTCGTAGGGGTGCTCCGTGAAGGGCATCTTCCGCGCGCGCAACAGCTGCGTCGCGGGCGTCTCGCTCACATGCGTGGTCTTGTCTTTCTTGGCCATGCCTTGAGAAGCTTTCGGAAAAAATTTTTGAACCGTCGCGGCTCCTCGGGCGAACAAGTTGTAGAGCGCCGCCAGCCAGGCGGGCGCCACACACTTGATCGGGGAAGCGACACACATGAAACACCGCGCCAAGGTTCTGCGCGATACCAATGCGGGCCCCGGCCTGCTGAGCATCGACGGCAAGCAACATCCATTTTCGCTCGAAGCCCACTGGCGGTCCGACGTACCGCCGCGCGTGGGGATGGTGGTCGATGCGGAACTCGACGATGCAGGCAGCCTGCTGGCGGCGATGCCGGTGGCCGATGGCCAAGTGATGAAGGAGCAGGCTGAACAGGCGCTCAAGATGGCCCGGGCCCGGGGTGGCCAGTGGACCGCCGGGCTGACCGCGCGTTTCGGCGCACCGCTGCTGGTGGCGATGGCAGCTCTCGGCATCGGCTGGTTCGTCTTGAACACCGTCGTGGTTCAGCTCACGCCGGGCATGCGCATCGGCATGTCGTTCTGGAAGCTGCTGGCGCTGCTGAACTCCCCGGCCTCCCTGGTGTCCAGCCTGAGCGCGAACGCCGCCAGCGGCGGCGGCGGAATCTATGCCCTGCTCTGCATCCTGGCATTCGCAGGCCCGTTCGTACCCTTCTTCTGGAAGGACCGGCGAGCCCATCTCTGCGGCCTGCTGCCCCTGGCCTTCATGCTGGTCACGGCGGTCCTGATCTATGCGGGCATCCAGGACGGCCTGGCGCAGACGCGTGAGATGGTCGGCGGCTTCGGCGGCCAACAGGCCAGGCAGATGGCCGAAGCCATGGGCCGCGAAATGATGAAACAGGTGTGGAACGCGGTCTCGCTGGGCCTGGGCTTCTACGTCTCGCTCATTGCCAGCCTCTACCTCGCGGCGCGTGCGGGCGTCCATTTCTTGGCCGCAAGGACCTGAGCCACGACCTTTCCTCTCGCGCCCTCCGACCTTTCCTCCACCCCCTCACGGCTACACCATGCAAGACCTCTTCAAGACCCTCCCGATCGCCGTCGCCCTGCTCGCCGGCCTGGCCGCGTGCGGCGACAAAAGCGCGCCTGCCCCCGCAACGAACACCCCACCCAGCCTGGCCGATGCGAACCAGCCGGCAGTCATCGCCGAGAAAGCCAAGGAGCAGATGCGCGCCGCCTTGCCGCAAGGCGACCCCCAGACGCCATCGGCCAGCTATGTCCAGCTGCAGAGCGGAAACCAGCTGATGTTCACCTATCTGGCTCTGGCCAACCTGCCGGTGAACTACAGCGAGGTGGCGCAGAGCTACTCGCCCGAATACGCACGGTCGTCGGACGAATTCCAGAAGAACGATCTCCTGAAGGCGCTCAAGCCGAAGATCGACAACGCGGTGGCGCAGGCGTCGCAGCAGCGCTATCTCAAGCTGAGCATCGACAACGCGCTGCAGAAATACGATTTCGAGAAGAAAGGCTTTCCGATCGCAGCGTCGGTCTGGGACAAGGGCAACTACCGCTACTTCGGGGACAACGGCAAATACCGCCTGAGCTTCCACAACGGCGCCGACTATCGGTACCTGAGTGTCCCGGACGAAGACAAGGCCCGCGTCATCGAAAGCCTGCGCAGCAAGTACGAGCCGCTGGAACTGGTGGTCTACAGCTACGCGCAGGATGCCGACATCAGCAACAACGCCACCCAGGCCCAGATCCTCAAGATGGAACTGGTGGACAGGAAGGGCAACGTCCTGACCACGCAAGGCGGCCGTTGAGCCAGATTACTGGCCCGGGTCGCGGACCTCCCAGCGCACCGCGTCGATCTGAGCCAGCAGCTCCGGCGAGAGCTGCGTGCCCCAGGCATCGAGATCCTCGTCGAGCTGGGCGACGGAGGTGACGCCGATGATGGTGCTGGCCACCTGCCACTTGGTGTAGCAGAACGCCAGCGCCATCTGCGTGGGCGTGAGGCCGTTGTCGCGCGCCAGCTGGTTGTAGCGGCGCGACGCGGCCAGCGCTTCCGGCCGGCCCCAGCGCTGCTTGCGCACCGACTCATAGCGGGCGATGCGGGCAGCCTGGGGTGCGCCGGGGTCGGTGGGCGCGTGCTGGTCGAACTTGCCCGTCAGCAGGCCGAAGGCCAACGGCGAATAGGCGAGCAGGCCCACGTTCAGGCGGTGGCAGGTTTCGTCCAGGCCGTTTTCCCAGCTGCGGTTGATGAGGCAGTAGGGGTTCTGCACGCTGACCACTCGGGGCAGGCCGTGCGCTTCGGCCAGGCGCACGAATTCATGCACGCCGTAAGGTGTTTCGTTCGACAGGCCGATGTGCCGCACCTTGCCGGCCTTCACCAGCCCGGCCAGCGCTTCGAGCTGTTCATGGATCGGCGTCTGCGAGGTTTCCTTGGCCGGGTCGTAGTAGAGCGCCCCGAAGGCCGGCACGTGCCGCTCGGGCCAGTGGATCTGATAGAGATCGATCACGTCGGTCTGCAGGCGCTTCAGGCTGGCGTCGCAAGATGCCACGATGTCTGCGGCCGTCATACCTTTGCCTTCACGCACCCAGGGCATGCCGCGCGAGGGGCCTGCCACCTTGGTCGCCAGCACGATCTTGCCGCGCGCGCCCGGGCGCTGGGCGAGCCAGCGGCCGATGATGGATTCGGTGGCGCCATAGGTTTCGGCGCGGGCCGGCACGGCGTACATCTCGGCCGTGTCGATGAAGTTGACACCGCGGTCCAAAGAGCGGTCGAGGATGGCGTGGGCATCGGCCTCGGCCACCTGTTCGCCGAAGGTCATGGTGCCCAGGCAGATGGGGGTGACGCGCAGATCGCTCTGCCCCAGCAGAAGTGTGTTCATGGGAAAAAAAGCTTTCATGGACAAGCGGGGCAGTTTACGTTTTGCCCGCGCGTCGTGCAGGAAGAGGACGCAAGGCGCCTGGGCGCGCCCGCCCCGGTCCGCACCGATCCGCACCCATCCGCCCGGATCGACTGTCGCCCTCGGGCCATCGGCACACCGGGGCGTTCCGGAATAATCGGGCGCATGTACCAGCCCCTTCGCCCGTCCCGCAGCGCCATGCTGCCCGTCCGCACCCTCGACTACCACGTGCGCCTGTGGGGGCCGGCCGCCGGCGCGTCCGCCCTGCCCGAGCCACAGCCTCTTGCCCCTCTTGCCCCTCATTCGCCGGCTGCCACCCTTGCGCCCCTGGTGCTGGTGCATGGCTGGATGGACGTGGGCGCGTCGTACCAATTCGTGGTCGATGCGTTCTCCGAGGCGTTCGTGCAGGGCCGCACCATCATCGCGCCCGACTGGCGCGGCTTCGGCCTGTCGATGCCCGAGGCACGCTGCGACCACTACCAGTTCGCCGACTATCTGGCCGACCTAGAGCGGCTGCTGGACCATTACGCGCCGGGCCAGCAGGTGGACCTGGTGGGCCACAGCATGGGCGGCAACGTGGCCATGACCTATGCCGGCGTGCGGCCCTCGCGCATCCGCCGGCTGGTGAACCTGGAGGGCTTCGGCATGCCCGACGTGCCCGCGGCCAAGGCGCCCGACCGCTACGTGCAGTGGCTGGAAGAGCTGGCGCAGCTCGAGCGGGGGGAAAAGGACCTGAAGGACTACGCCAGCGCCGACGGCGTGGCCGAGCGGCTGATGAAGACCAACCCGCGCCTGTCCGCCGACAAGGCAGCGTGGCTGGCGCGCCAGTGGGCCCGGCCCGACGACGCCGGGCGCTGGCGCATCCTGGGCGATGCGGCGCACAAGATCGTGCGCCCGCACATCTACCGTGCCGACGAGACCCTGGCGCTCTACGAACGCATCGTCGCGCCGCTGCTGGCGGTGGAAGCCAGCGACGACAGCCTGGGGCTCTGGTTCAAGGGACAGTACACCCTGGCCGACTACCACGAGCGCCTGCTGCGCGTGCCCGACTGCCGCACGGCGCTGGTGGAAGACGCCGGCCACATGCTGCACCACGACCAGCCGCAGGCTGTGGCGGCGCTGATCGAAGAGTTTCTGACCGCGCCCTGATTCCGTCGGCAGCGCAATCCCAGGCCAAAAAGGCCGCCAGCGCCCGTCGAAAGGGCATACCATGCTATCATTTTTGATATTTTCGCGGCGCCGCGTGGCCACAGCCGTGGCCGGGCGCGGGGCATTGGGCCGCCCTGCTCCACCGCGTGAGAAAATCGCCGGTTACTTCTTCTCATACAGAACACAGGACACCCGCACCATGGACGCAGAACGCATCAACCTCATCGGCACCACCCTTCAAGACCTGGCTCTGCGCACGCAAGAGTTACGGAGGTATCTTTGACTTCGATGCCAAATTCGAACGCCTGCGCACGGTAAACGCATCGCTGGAAGACCCGGCCGTCTGGAACGACCCGAAGAAGGCGCAGGAACTGGGCAAGGAACAGAAGTCCCTGTCCGGCGTGGTCGTCACGCTCGACAAACTCACGCGCGAGCTGGCCGACAACACCGAGCTCTACGACATGAGCAAGGAAGAAGGTGACGAAGCCGGCCTCGAAACCATCGAGGCCGAGACCGCCAAGCTGCGTCCGCTGATCGAAGAGCTGGAATTCCGCCGCATGTTCAGCAACGAGGCCGACCCGCTGAACTGCTTCGTGGACATCCAGGCCGGCGCCGGAGGCACCGAGGCCTGCGACTGGGCCAGCATGCTGGTGCGCCAGTACCTGAAGTACGCCGAGCGCAAGGGCTTCAAGACCACGGTGGAGGAAGAAACCCCGGGCGACGTGGCCGGCATCAAGAGCGCCACCATCAAGATCGAAGGCGAATACGCCTACGGCCTGCTGCGCACCGAAACCGGCGTGCACCGCCTGGTGCGCAAGAGCCCGTTCGATTCGTCCGGCGGCCGCCACACCTCGTTCGCCTCGCTGTTCGTCTATCCGGAGATCGACGACTCCATCGAGATCAACATCAACCCGTCCGACGTGCGCACCGATACCTATCGCGCATCCGGCGCGGGCGGGCAGCACATCAACAAGACCGATTCGGCCGTGCGCCTGACGCACATCCCGACCGGGATCGTCGTGCAATGCCAGGACGGCCGCAGCCAGCACAGCAACCGCGACGTGGCGTGGCAGCGCCTGCGCTCGCGCCTGTACGACTACGAGATGCGCAAGCGCCAGGAGGAGCAGCAAAAGCTGGAGGACACCAAGACCGACGTGGGTTGGGGCCACCAGATCCGTTCCTATGTGCTGGACAACAGCCGCATCAAGGACCTGCGCACCAACGTCGAAATCTCCGCCACACAGAAGGTGCTGGACGGCGATCTCGACGCCTTCATCGAGGCTTCCCTCAAGCAGGGCGTTTGAGCCAAGCCGCCCGCAAGCCACCCACAAGCCGCCCAGCACCATGCCCATGCTCCACCAACGGTTGATCCCTCGATGGAGTCTTGGCGTGCTGGCGTCTGCATGGGCCTTGGCTGCCTGGGCGCAAACGCCGGGTGCGGAGGAGATTCGCCAGCGCAAGATCCAGTACCTGCAAGAGTGCTGCTACAACGCAGGCGGAGTCTCCGAAGCCGGCATTGCCGCGATCCCGACCGACGAACTCCTGCAGTACCCCGCCCGGCGCGAGGCCGCCGAAGCGCAGGTGCCGCGGCTGAACCAGATGTTTGCGGGGCGCTACCTGGGAAGCGTCGTCGCGCTCGATGACTTCAAGCCGCGGATTCTGTATTTCGTCAAAGGTCTGACTGCGGCAGACCGGGCCCGCGTTCAATCAGACCCGGCCTTGGCCGGCGTGTCGCTGGCGGACACGGCCTATTCGCTGCAGGACATTCCCCGGCTGAGCCGGCAGATCGAAAAAGAGCACCGATGGCAGGATCTGTCGCCGCAGGCGAAAGCGGCCTCCCTGCAAACGTACCAGGTGCAGTACCCCAGCCTGCAGTCGGTCAATGCGTTGCCCGATGAGGTTTTCATCCAGCATTGGCCAGCGGAGATCAATGCTCTGGGCGACGCAGCGCAGGGGATTTTTGGCGAACAACTCGTCACCATGGCCTGGAACAATGAGGTGCTGGGCCACGCGACGCTGGATGTATTCGTGTACCAGCCCCGGCCGGCGCAACTGCGGCAGCTGCGCGCAGTCAAGAGGCTGCGTGATGTTCGTGTGGTGCCCTTTGCCATGAGCAAGGCAGAGATCGAGCGCCTCGAAACCCGCATCCTTGGCGCGCTCTCTCCCGCCGTCCGGCCGAGCGAGCCCCCGCTGCTGATGAGCTTGTCCTTTGATTATCGAAAGCTGCAGTTCGACGTGGGCGTACACGCAGGTCAGGTCGAGCGAGCGCGAAACATCCTGCAGGGTCATGCCGATATCCCTGAGGACTGCTGCCATATCCAGGAGGCTCTGCAGGTCGAGCTGCTCGGCAGCGGGGCTGGCGCTCCGTGACCCCCCGCCCTCCTGTTGACACGCGCACGAACGCTGCGTGCCAACCCACCCCAGCGGTGCGCGCACCGCGTCTCATCGCCGAGGAACCTGCGCGCCAGCCCCTGTCGCGCCGCCATGCCTCTCGGCATGGCGCCAGTGCCTCGCCACGGAGTGGCAACATGATCCCCCTCCGACACCCGATTTCTTTGACCCGGCTCAACAACCAATTTTTGGAGAAGCATCCATGATGCGTGAAGGACAAGCACAGACCGTGCACCGCGCCGACTACCAGGCCCCCGCATGGTGGATCGACACGGTCGACCTGACATTCGACCTGGACCCGGCCAAGACCCGCGTGCTCAACAAGATGCGGGTGCGCCGCAACCCCGCCGTGCCGGCCGCGCCGCTGCGGCTGGATGGCGACGAACTGAACCTGGCCCGCGTGATGGTCAACGGCGCCGGCACGTCGTTCAAGATGGAGGGCAGCTGCCTGGTGCTGGAGAACCTCCCCGAAGGCGAGGAGCCTTTCGATCTGGAGATCTTCACCACCTGCTGCCCCGCGAAGAACACGCAGCTGTCGGGGCTCTACGTGAGCCAGGGCACCTTCTTCACGCAGTGCGAGGCCGAGGGCTTCCGCCGCATCACCTACTTCCTCGACCGGCCCGACGTGATGGCCAGCTACAGCGTGCTGCTGCGCGCCAGCCAGGCCGACTACCCGGTGCTGCTGTCGAACGGCAACCTGGTCGAACAGGGTGAGCTGGACGACGGCCGCCACTTCGCCAAATGGGTCGACCCGCACAAGAAGCCCTGTTACCTGTTCGCGCTGGTCGCGGGCAAGCTGGTGGCGCGCGAGCAGCGCATCCGCGCCCGCAGCGGCACCGACCACCTGCTGCAGATCTACGTGCGCCCGGGCGACCTGGAGAAGACCGAGCACGCGATGAATTCGCTGATGGCGAGCATCGCCTGGGACGAGGCCCGCTTCGGCCTGCCGCTGGACCTGGAGCGCTTCATGATCGTCGCCACCAGCGACTTCAACATGGGCGCGATGGAGAACAAGGGCCTGAACATCTTCAACACGAAGTACGTGCTGGCCAGCCAGGCGACGGCCACGGACGTGGACTTCGGCAACATCGAATCGGTGGTGGGGCACGAGTATTTCCACAACTGGACGGGCAACCGCGTCACCTGCCGCGACTGGTTCCAGCTGTCGCTGAAGGAAGGCCTCACCGTCTTTCGCGACCAGGAATTCAGCCAGGACCTGTCGGGCAGCCCATCGGCACGCGCCGTCAAGCGCATCGAAGACGTGCGCGTGCTGCGCACGGTGCAGTTTCCGGAAGACGCCGGCCCGATGGCCCACCCGGTGCGCCCCGACAGCTATGTCGAGATCAACAACTTCTACACCGTCACCATCTACGAAAAGGGCTCGGAAGTCGTCCGCATGCAGCACACGCTGGTCGGCCGTGACGGTTTCGCCAAGGGCATGAAGCTCTACTTCGAGCGCCACGACGGCCAGGCCGTGACCTGCGACGACTTCGCCCAGGCCATTGCCGACGCCAACCCCGACAGCGACCTGGCCCGCTTGCTGCCACAGTTCAAGCGTTGGTACGCCCAAGCCGGCACGCCCCGCGTGCGCGCCACCGGCAACTACGACATGGCGGCCCGCACCTACACGCTCACGCTGTCGCAGTCGCTCGCGCCCACGCCTGGCCAGGCAGAGAAGCTGCCCATGGTCATTCCCGTCGCACTGGGCCTGCTGGACGCGAACGGCCAGCCCGTCGCGCTGCAGCTGGAGGGCGAAGCCGCCCCCGGCGGTGCCGACCGCACCGTGGTGCTGACCGAGCCCAGCCACAGCTACACCTTCGTCAACATCGATTCCGCCCCGGTGCCCTCGCTGCTGCGCGGCTTCAGCGCACCGGTGCATCTGGACATCGAGTACACCGACGAGGAACTGCTGGCGCTGCTGGCGCACGACACCGATGCCTTCAACCGCTGGGAGGCCGGCCAGCGCCTGGCGCTGCGTTTTGCTATTACTTCAATAGCAAACTCCCAAGGCGACACGGGCGCCGAAGCCCCATATACCCCTGATTTGCTGCCGCAGAGCTACATCGCCGCCATGCGCGACGTGCTGCGCCATCCCACGCTGGACGCGGCCTTCAAGGAGCTGGTGCTGACCCTGCCATCCGAGGGCTACATCGCCGAGCAGCTCGACGTGGTCGATCCCCAGCGCATCCATGCCGTGCGCAGTGCCATGCGCACGCAACTGGCCGTCGCTCTGCAGCCGGAATGGGAAGCCATCTGGGACCAGCACCACGACACCGGCGCCTACCGCCCCGACGCGCTCTCGTCGGGCCGCCGCGCGCTGGCCGGCATGGCGCTGGCCATGCTGTGCCTGGCCGCGCGCGAGTCGGGCGACACGGTCTGGCCCGGCCGGGCCTACCAGCGCTTCAAGGACGCGGGCAACATGACGGACCGGTTCAACGCGCTGAGCGCGCTGGTCGG
Source organism: Acidovorax sp. Leaf160 (assembly GCF_001424265.1). GTDB lineage: Bacteria > Pseudomonadota > Gammaproteobacteria > Burkholderiales > Burkholderiaceae_C > Paracidovorax. The sequence continues at coordinate 242,915 of NZ_LMOV01000012.1, read as the reverse complement.
CAGCGGTCAGCCGCTGGCCGAACAGGCGCTGGCCCGCTTCCATGCCCTGTTCAAGGACGATGCGCTGGTGCTGGACAAGTGGTTTGCGCTGCAGGCCTCCACGCCCGACCGCGGCGGCCAGGCCCTGCCGGCCGTGAAGGCCCTGCTGACGCACCCGGACTTCAGCATCAAGAACCCCAACCGCGCCCGCAGCGTGATCTTCAGCTACTGCAACGCCAATCCGGGCGGCTTCCACCGCCAGGACGGTGCGGGCTATGCCTTCTGGGCCGACCGCGTGCTGGAGCTGGACGCGATCAACCCGCAGGTCGCCTCGCGCCTGGCACGCTCGCTCGACCGCTGGACCCAGCTGGCCGAACCCTACCGTACCGCCGCCCGCGCCGCGATCGAACGCGTGGCCGCCAAGCCCGCGCTGTCGAACGACGTCCGCGAAGTCGTCACGCGCGCGCTCGCCGACTGACGGCGCACCGCCCATCACCGCATCCCAACGAAAGAACCCTTTATGGCCCAGAAGATCAGCCTAACCCGCTACCTCGTCGAGCAGCAACGCGTCGACGGCCTCATTCCCTCGCAACTGCGTCTGCTGCTGGAAGTGGTGGCGCGCGCCTGCAAGCACATCAGCCACGCCGTGAACAAGGGCGCCCTGGGCGGCGTGCTCGGCTCGGCCAGCAGCGAGAACGTGCAGGGCGAGGTGCAGAAGAAGCTGGACATCATCGCCAACGAGGTGCTGATCGAAGCCAATGAATGGGGCGGCCACCTGGCGGCCATGGCGTCGGAGGAGATGGACAGCATCTACGTGGTGCCCAACCGCTACCCGCAGGGCGAATACCTGCTGCTGTTCGATCCCCTGGACGGCTCCTCCAACATCGACGTGAACGTCAGCATCGGCACCATCTTCAGCGTGCTGAAAAAACCCGAAGGCCATCCGGGCGTCACCACGGAAGACTTCCTGCAGGCCGGCAGCAAGCAGGTCGCGGCCGGCTACTGCATCTACGGCCCGCAGACCACCCTGGTGCTGACCGTGGGCGACGGCGTGGCCATGTTCACGCTGGACCGCGAGCAGGGCTCGTTCGTGCTGATCGAAGAGAACGTGAAGATCCCGGCCGACACCAAGGAATTCGCGATCAACATGAGCAACATGCGGCACTGGGACGCCCCGGTGAAGCGCTACATCGACGAATGTCTGGAAGGCACCGAAGGCCCGCGCGGCAAGGACTTCAACATGCGCTGGATCGCCAGCATGGTGGCGGACGTGCACCGCATCCTGACCCGTGGCGGTGTGTTCCTCTATCCCTGGGACAAGCGCGAACCGAACAAGCCCGGCAAGCTGCGCCTGATGTATGAGGCCAACCCCATGGGCTGGCTGGTCGAGCAGGCGGGCGGCGCCGCCACCGATGGCCGCCAGCGCATCCTCGACATCGAGCCCACGCAACTGCACCAGCGCGTCAGCGTGATCCTCGGCTCAAAAAATGAAGTCGAACGCGTGACCGGCTACCATTCCGGTATATAATTCAAGTCTTCGCCGGTGTAGCTCAGTCGGTAGAGCAGCTCATTCGTAATGAGAAGGTCGGGTGTTCGATTCATCTCTCCGGCACCAAACAAAAAAGCCCTGATTCGCAAGAGTCAGGGCTTTTTTCATGGCCGCGTGGGGCCAACGGTTTGCAACATCCTGGCCCCGGCGATCGGCCTTCGGCGCCATGCATTCTGGCTAGACTTCTGCGGATGCCTTCTTGGAGGCCCCCCTCAGATCAGTCAGGAGTTGTCTGCATGTTCAAGTCTTCGGTCGCGCTCGGCTGCGCGATGGTCCTGCTTTCGTTCGGGGCCTCGGCCATCGAACTCGCCAAATACCCACAGGTGTTCAACGGCCCGCAGGGCGTGGAGGTGGCCTTCGCTCCCAGCCGCGACGGCAAGGAGGCGTTGATGCGGGTGAGTGGCGTCAACAACCCCGTGGACTCGGTCGTCTTCCTCGGCAAGCGCGAGCAGCGCGGCGCCTCGACCGAGGCGTTCGTCACCACGCTGGACGGCCGGGCGCATGGCCTCGTGCAAAAGCAGCGCAGCCCCTATGGCGGTGGCGAGCAGACGCTGGCCTATCTGCCCGGCAGCGCGAAGGCATCTCGCTCACCTACGACGAGCAGAAAAGCAAGGCCCTGCAACCTGCGTCGCTGCTGGCCACCTACGAGCGGCAGAACAAGGAAGGCGTGCAGAACACGCTGGCCCGCTTCGACCGTGAAAAGCGCATGGCGCAGGCCCAGCAGGCACTGCAGCGTGCCGACCAGACCGCGAGCGAATCGTGCGGCACGCAGGTCAAGACCACGGTGGACTGGCCCTCCATCACCGAGGCGCAGTTCAAGAGCATGAGCATCGCCGGCTACTGCGGCGAAGTGGCCGAGCAGTTGGACCAGCAGTGCCGCAGTACGCCGGCGTTCAAGGCGAAGGTGGCCGAACTGGGCCGGGTCAGTTGCCGTTTCGGCGACGAACTGAAGCTGCGGGTCGAGGGCCAGCAACTGGTCTTCACCACGCAGGAGGACGCGCCCAACCAGGGCGACTTCATCCAGCAGTTCCTGCGCAACCACTGAGCGCTATCGCCCTGCCCCGCGCCCCGTGGGCACGCGGCAGCGCCCCGGCCTCGGCCGCTCCGTCAGTCGGCGGACCGAGCCGCTGCGCTGGCGTGCAGGCAGATGGCGGCCGCCGCGCCGACGTTGAGCGACTCCTCCCCGCCCGGCTGCGTGATGCGGATGTGCTGGGCTGCGCGCTGCTGCAGCGTGTCCGACACGCCCTGCCCTTCATGGCCCATGACCCAGGCGCACGGCCAGGGCAGGCTGGCACGGTGCAGATAGTGGCCCTGGTGCGAGCTGGTGGCCAGCAGCGGCAGGCCCAGCGCCTCGATGTCCTGCGGCTCCAGCCCTTCCACCATCCGGAGCGCGAAGTGCGCGCCCATGCCGGCGCGCAGGACCTTGGCGCTCCAGAGCGCAGCCGTGCCTTTCAAGGCAGCGACCTGACCGAAACCGAAGGCCGACGCGCTGCGCAGGATGGAGCCGACGTTGCCCGCATCCTGCAGCCGGTCGAGCACCACGGTGGACACGCCCGGCTGCAGGCCCTGGACGGAGGGCAGCTCCAGCACAAAGCCCATGCGGGCGGGTGATTCCAGCGAACTGATGTCGGGCCACAAGGCGTCGTCGATCACTATATTTTTGATAGCGGCATGTCCATACTCACCGTGCGCGAGGGGCCAGAAAGACTCCGAAAACACCGCCGTGGCCGGCCGCTGGCCCCGGTCGAGCGCTGCGCGACAGAGATGGTCGCCCTCCAGCCAGACGCACCCCTGCTTGCGGTAGGCCGTGCTGTCCTGCGCCAGCCGGCGCAGGTCCTTGACGAGCGTGTTGTCGCGGGATCGGATGGGCGTGATGGGGGATGTCATGCGGGGAGCTCGGGAGGGCAGAGCCCAAAATGAAAACTCGGAATGGCTGCCTCGGCGAACCGTCGGGCTGCGCCGGCTCAGGCGCGGTTGCGCGCGGGGCGCCGGGGCGCTCCGCCCGGCAGGCTGGGCGGCGGCATCAGCGTCAGCACGGTGCTGCTGACCTGCAGCAGGCTGACCTGATCGGCCAGGCCCCACTGGGCATCGTCGGCATCGTCGGCATTGGCAGCCACGGCGCTGGCGGGCGCGGAACGCACCGAAGCCTCCGTCGGCGATGCCAGAACCGCCGTGGATACGGTCGTCTCGGTGAGGATCGAGCCGCCCTGTCCCGGCCGGGTGACCTGCAGCACTTGCGCCACCGGGCTGAACGACCGACGGTGCTCCGGACATGCGCCGTGCTGGCGCAGCGCGGCCAGGTGCTCGGCCGTGCCATAGCCCTTGTGCGCGGCGAATCCGTACTGCGGGTACTGCGAATGCAGCTCGGCGCACCAGCGGTCGCGCGTGACCTTGGCCAGGATGGAAGCGGCCGAGATGGCCTGCACCAGCGCATCGCCCTTGACGATGGCATCGGCCGGCACGTCGAGCAACGGCAGGCGGTTGCCGTCCACCAGAACGCGCACCGGCCGCAGTCGCAGGCCCTGCACGGCGCGCCGCATGGCGAGCATCGTGGCCTGCAGGATGTTGATGTCGTCGATCTCGCCGACGCTGGCCTGCGCCACGCTGCAGCACAGCGCCTTGGCACGGATCTCGTCGTAGAGCTTTTCGCGGCGCAGGGCCGTCAGCGTCTTGGAGTCCGCCAGGCCCTTGATGGGTTGGCGCTCGTCCAGAATGACGGCTGCCGCCACCACGGGGCCCGCCAGCGGCCCCCGGCCGGCCTCGTCCACGCCGGCCACCAGGCCGGGCGGATGCCAGGCGAGCGAGCCCTGCTCAGGCAGCGATGATTTTCTGGATCGCATCGGCGGCAAGGCGCGGCGTGTCGCGCCGCAGGCTTTCATGCAGCGCCGTGAAGCGTGCATGCAGCGCGGTCAGCGCGGACGGGTTGTTGCGGGGGGCATCCAGCCACTGCAGCATAGCGTCGGCCAGCGCCCGGGGCGTGGCCTGGTCCTGCAGCAGTTCCGGCACGACGAAGTCCTGGCACAGGATGTTCGGCAGGCCCACCCAGGGCTGCAGCTGCTTGCGGCGCATCAACCGCCAGCTGATGGGGTGCATGTGGTAGCCGATGACCATGGGGCGCTTGAAGAGCGCAGCCTCCAGCGTGGCGGTGCCGCTGGCGATCAGCGTGCAGTCGCAGGCAGCCAGCGCCGTATGCGACTGACCGCGGATGATCTGGAGATGGGCCGGTGGCAGACCGCACTCGCGCGCGATCTGCTCGATGCGGTGCTGTAGCGCGGGGACGGCGGGCACGATGATCTTGAGCGCGGGGCGCGCTTGCAGCATCAGCGCCGCCGCCCGAAAGAACGGCTCGGTGATGTAGGCCACTTCGGCGGAGCGGCTGCCGGGCAGGATGGCGACCACCTCGTCGCCTGCCGCCAGTCCGAGCTGGGCGCGCGCGGCGGCGCGGTCGGGCTCCATGGGAATGACGTTGGCCAGCGGATGCCCCACATAGGTGGCGGCGATGCCGTGGCTGGCAAGCAGCGCGGGCTCGAAGGGGAAAATGCACAGGACGTGGTCGGCGCTGCGGCGGATCTTCTCCACCCGATCCGCCCGCCAGGCCCAGATCGAAGGGCAGACGAAATGCACGGTCTTCACACCTTCGGCGCGGAGGGCCGCCTCCAGTCCCAGGTTGAAATCCGGCGCATCTACGCCGATGAAGACGTCGGGCCGCTCACCGGGCCCCTGCAGGAGCCGCTGGCGCAGCTGCTTGCGGATCGACAGGATGCCGAGCAGCTTTTGCACCAGCTCCAGGCTGTAGCCATGCACGGCCAGCCGCTCGCTCGGCCACCACGCATCGAAACCGCGCCGCTCCATCTGCGGGCCGCCGATGCCCTGGGCGACCAGGCCCGGCCACTGCCTGCGCAGACCGTCGAGCAGCAGCCCGGCCAACAGATCGCCGGACGTCTCGCCGGCAACCATGGCTACGCGTGGCGTCTGCCCCATCGTGATCGCTTCCTGAATTTCAGCGCGCGATGCCGCGCCGCGACGCGGCGACGAAGTCGCGCAGCAGTGCGATGTCGGCAGCGGCTTCGGGATGCTCCGCAGGCAGATCCTGCAGGGCCGCCAGGGCAGCGTCCAGCGTCAGGCCCTGCCGGTAGAGCACACGGTGCGCCTGCTTGATGCCGGCGATGCGCGCGGCGGAAAAACCGCGGCGGCGCAGTCCTTCCACATTCAGCCCGCGCACGGCCAGCGGGTTGCCGTCCACCATCATGAAGGGCGGCACATCCTGCGACACGTGGCTGGCGAAGCCCGCCATGGCATGGGCGCCGACGTGGGTGAACTGGTGCACGCCCGTCAGCCCGCCGATGATGGCGTGGTCGCCCACATGGACATGGCCCGCCAGCGTGGCGTTGTTGGCGAGGATCGTCTGGTTGCCGACCACGCAGTCATGCGCGATGTGCACATAGGCCATCACCCAGTTGTCGTCGCCCAGTGTGGTCACGCCACGGTCCTGCGCGGTGCCGGTGTTGAACGTACAGAATTCCCGGATGGTGTTGCGGTCGCCGATGACCAGCTCGGTCGGCTCGCCCGCGTACTTCTTGTCTTGCGGGGCCGCGCCGAGCGAGGCGAACTGGAAGATCCGATTGTCCGCGCCGATGGTCGTGCGGCCCTCGATCACGCAGTGCGCGCCGATGGTGGTTCCTGGACCGATGCTCACCTGCGGCCCGATGACGGCGTAAGGCCCGATGGCGACGGACGCGTCGATACGCGCCGCGCTGTCGACCACCGCGGTGGGGTGAATGCTGGTGCTGCTGCTCACGTGCCGCCCTGCCCTCGTGGACCGCTCAGACCACGCTGCGCATGGTGCACATGATCTCGGCTTCGCAGGCCACGCTGTCGCCCACGCGTGCCACGCCCTTGAACTTGTAGATCCCGCCCTTGATGCGGTCGAGCTCGACATTCAGCATGAGCTGGTCGCCCGGCTCCACGGGCCGCTTGAAGCGCGCGCCGTCGATGCCGACGAAGTAGAACACCTTGTCGTCGCCGGGGGCCTCGCCCATCATGTCGAACGACAGCAGCCCGGCGGCCTGCGCCAGCGCTTCCAGGATGAGCACGCCGGGCATGACCGGACGGGCCGGGAAATGGCCCGTGAAAAAGGGTTCGTTGATGGTGACGTTCTTGAGTGCACGGATGCACTTGCCCCGTTCGAGCTCGACCACCCGGTCCACCAGCAGAAACGGATAACGGTGGGGCAGGAGCTTGAGAATTTGGTGAATGTCCATCATTGCTGGAGCGGCCTAGCCGTCCTTTTCAGTTTGTTTTTCAAGGGCCTTGATCCGCTCGCGCAGGCCGTGCAGGTTCCGGAGCGTCGCTGCGTTCTTTTCCCACTTCGCATTTTCGTCCATCGGGTAGACGCCGGTGTAATGCCCGGGGCGTTTCAGCGAATGCGTGACCACGGTGTTGGTCGACACATGCACGTTGTCGGCCAGCTCCAGATGACCCAGGATCGATGCCGCGCCACCAATGGTGCAATGCGCGCCGATGGTGCTGCTGCCGGCGACGCCAGAGCATCCCGCCATCGCGGTGTGTCGGCCGATCCGGACGTTGTGCGCGATCTGGATCAGGTTGTCCAGCTTGACGCCGTCTTCGATCACGGTGTCTTCGAGCGCGCCCCGGTCGATGCAGGTGTTGGCCCCGATCTCCACGTCGTCGCCGATCCGCACGGCGCCCAGCTGCTCGATCTTGACCCAGGTGCCGCGTTGCGGGGCGAACCCGAAGCCGTCGGCGCCGATAACCACCCCGGGATGCACCAGGCAGCGCTCCCCGATGCGGCAGCCCTCACCGAGGGTGACGCGCGACTTCAGCACGGTATGAGCGCCGATGTGGGCGCCCCGCTCCACCACGCAGAGCGGGCCGACCGTGGCCGTGGGATCGACGAACGCCTCGGCATCGACCACCGCCGAGGGGTGCACGCCACCGGCCGCCGAGGGCGCATACGCGCGCTTCCAGAGTTGCGTCACCCGGGCGAAGTACACGTAGGGATCGGGCGTGACGATGCACGCCCCGCGCGCCAGCGCGGCGTCCCGCAACGCGGGCGCCACAATGACACAGGCCGCCCGGGAGGCGGCCAGTTGGGGCTGGTATCGCGGGTTGTTCAGGAAGGCGAGGTCGCCAGGTCCTGCGGACTCGAGGGGTGCGATGCGGAGTATCTCCACCTCGCCATCACCACCCTCCAGAGTCCCACCCAGCGCATCGACGATCGCTCCGAGGCGCAAGCTCACGAACGACCCGTCACCACGCGCGACGGCTCAGGCTGCAGCAGCTCACTTGGCGGCCGTGCCATTCGCTGCATTCAGCGCCTTCAGCACCTTGTCGGTGATGTCGTGCTTGGGGTTGATGTAGACGGCTTCCTGCAGGATCACGTCGTACTTCTCGGCCTCTGCCACTTGCTTGACCACGCGGTTGGCGCGCTCGAGCACCTGGCTCAGCTCTTCGTTCTTGCGGGCGCCCAGGTCTTCCTGGAACTCGCGGCGCTTGCGCTGGAAATCGCGGTCCTGCTCCACCAGCTGGCGCTGGCGGGTGGTGCGCTGGCTTTCGGCCATGGTCGGCGCTTCGCGTTCGAATTTCTCCGTCGCGGTCTTCAGGGCGTTGCCTTGATCGACCAGGTCTTTTTCGCGGCGGGAGAATTCCTGCTCCAGCTTGGCCTGGGCCGCCTTGGCGGTATTGGCTTCACGGAAGATACGGTCGGTGTTCACGAACCCGGCCTTGAACTCCTGCGCCTGGGCAGGCACTGCAGCAGACAGCGTGCCGAGCAGGAGGACGAGAGGAATGTGGCGGGAAAAGGATTTCATTAGAAAGACGTTCCGATCTGGAATTGCAGTTTCTGGATTCTATCGCCGGCGAACTTGCGCACCGGTTGCGCGAAGGCGATGCGCAGCGGGCCGAGTGGGGAAATCCAGCTCAGGCCCAGCCCGGCCGAAGCGCGCAGCTCGCTCAGTTCCACCCTGTCGTTCTCGCCATAGACGTTGCCGGCGTCCAGGAAGGTGAAGACCCGCAGGGTGCGGTCATTGCCGGCGCCTGGGAACGGCGCGATGAATTCGGCATTCAGCGTGATCTTCCTCGCACCGCCCAGCGACGCACCGGTCACGTCGCGCGGACCCAGCGTTCCCTGGTCGAAACCACGCACCGAACCGAGGCCGCCGGAGTAGTAGTTCTTGAACACGGGGAACGGACGCCCGTTCAGGCCCGTGCCCAAGGCCAGCTCACCATTGAATGCCATCGTGAACTGCTTGTTGAGCGGGACGTACTGCTGGATCTGATAGTTGCCGCGCACGTAGCGGGCGTCGCCAGCCACGGACCACTCCGAATTCAGGCGCTGGTAACGGCCCGAGTTGGGCGCCAGCGCGCTGTCGCGGTCGTCGCGCGACCAGCCCAGCGTCAGCGGCACCGAGAAGCTCGTCGCGCCATAGGTGTCGGCGTAAGCGAGGTAAGCCGCAGGGATGTTGGTGCCGGCCTTGATCTTCGTCTGCTCGACGCCGCCGCCGAAGAACACGGTATCGGTCTCGCTGAACGGCACACCGAAGCGCACGCTGGTGCCCGCGGTGACCAGCTCGTAGTTGCCGCCCTGCTCCTGGTAAGGCTTGCTGGTGCGGTAGTACAGATCGAGCGTGCGCGAAATGCCGTCCTGGGTGAAATACGGGTCCGTGGTGCTGAACACCAGCGTGCGGTTGTACTTGCTGGTGTTGACGTCCACGCCCAGGTAGTTGCCCGAACCGAAGACGTTTTCCTGCTTGATGCTGAAGGACAGCGAGACCTTTTCGGCGCTGGAGAAGCCGGCGCCCAGCTGCAGCGAGCCGGTGGGCTTTTCCGCCACGTTGATGACCAGATCCACCTGATCGGGAGAGCCGGGCACCTCCTGCGTCTCGACGTTCACTTCGGTGAAATAGCCCAGGCGGTCCACGCGATCGCGCGACAGCTTGATCTTGTCGCCGTCGTACCAGGAGGCTTCGTACTGGCGGAATTCGCGGCGGATCACTTCGTCCCGCGTGCGGTTGTTGCCGCTCACGTTGATGCGGCGCACATACGCCCGGCGCGAGGGCTCGGCCTTCAGCACCACGGCCACACGGTTGTTCTCACGATCGATTTCGGGCACCGCCTCGACACGCGCGAACGCGAAACCGAAATTGCCGAAGTGGTCCGTGAATGCCTTGGTGGTTTCCGCCACCTTGTCCGCGTTGTACGGCTCGCCCGGGCGGATGGTGATCAGCGACTTGAACTCGTCGTCGCGGTCGAGGAAGTTGCCTTCGATCTTCACGCCCGACACCACGTAGCTCTGGCCTTCCGTCACGTTGACGGTGATGGTGATGTCCTGCTTGTCGGGCGAGATGGCGACCTGGGTGGAGTCGATCTTGAATTCGAGGTAGCCGCGCGACAGGTAGTAGGACCGCAGCGTCTCCAGGTCGGCATTGAGCTTGGCGCGCGAATAGCGGTCCGACTTGGTGTACCAGCTGAGCCAGCCGCCCGTGTCCTGGTCGAACAGGCCCTTGAGCGTCGATTCGCTGAATGCCTTGGCACCGACGATGCGGATGTCCTTGATCTTGGCGGGCTCCCCTTCGGTGACCGTGAAGGTGAGGTTGACGCGGTTGCGCTCGATGGGCGTCACCGTCGTCACGACCTCGGCTCCGTACAGGCTCTTGCTGATGTACTGGCGCTTGAGTTCCTGCTCGGCGCGGTCGGCCAGCGCCTTGTCGTAGGGACGGCCTTCCGTGAGGCCCACGTCGCGCATGGCCTTCTTCAGCGTGTCCTTGTCGAATTCCTTCGTGCCGGCAAAGTCGACGTCGGCGATGGTGGGACGTTCCTCGACCACCACGACCAGCACGTTGCCGGACGCCTCGAGCCGCACGTCCTTGAACAGACCGAGCGCAAACAGCGCGCGGATCGCGGCCGAACCCTTCTCGTCGTTGTAGTCATCACCCACGCGCAGCGGCAGCGAAGCGAAGATGGTGCCGGGCTCGACGCGCTGCAGTCCTTCGACACGGATGTCCTGCACCCGGAAGGGTTCCAGCGCCCACGCGGCGTTGACCGACAGGACCATGGCGGCCGCGGCCACCGCTCTGCGCACGTCCATGCGATTGATGTGTTTTTTCATGAAGTGAAGCTGTAGCCGCTGCGAGCTTGCAGGCGCGGCGTGAAGTTAGCCAAACAGGCGGGTGACATCGTTGAAAAGGGCAATGGACATCATCAGAAGCAGCACCGCAACACCCCCGCGTTGCAAGCGCTCCATCCAGGCTTCCGACACGCCCTTGCCCGTCACGCCCTCCCAAAGATAATACATCAGGTGCCCCCCATCGAGGACGGGCAGCGGCAGCAGGTTGAGCACGCCCAGACTCACGCTGATGAGGGCCAGGAAAGCCAGGTATTGCGTGAGTCCCATGCTCGCGGAGCGGCCCGCGTAATCAGCGATGGTGAGCGGCCCGCTCAGGTTCTTGATCGACGCTTCGCCGATCACCATGCGGCCCATCATCTTGAGCGTGAGCAGGGAGACGTCCCAGGTGCGCACCACGCCGCTCCAGAGACCTTCCAGCGGACCGTGGCGCACGGTCACGAACTCTGGCGGCGTGCCGACGTAGGCGCCGATGCGCCCCACCGTCGTGCCTGCATCCTGGTGCGCATCGGGCGTGACCTGCAACGACAGCGTGCGGCCGCCGCGCTCGACGAGCCAGGTCTGCGCGAGCGGCTGCGAACCGCGCACCGACGACCGGATGACGTCCCGCAGCTGCTGGCCATCGACCACCACGGTGGCGCCCACCTGGCGCACCAGGTCGCCCTGCCGCAGCCCGGCGCGCTGCGCCGCACCGCCGGCCATCACCTCGCCGATGACCGGGCGCGTCCAGGGGCCGAGGATGCCGATCTTGCGAAAGAGCTGCGCGTCGGCCTCGCGGGTTTCGATCTGCGAGAGCTCCAGCAGCACTTGGCGCCGGCCGGAACCCGCTGCGGGCTGCACTTCCAGCCGCACGTTGTCACCGTCCAGCGCGCCCCGGGTCAGCAGCCAGCGCAGGTCTTCGAAGGATCGCACCGGCTCGGCCTCTTCGCCGTCCAGGGCGGCCGAGAGCACCAGTTCCCCGCCCTGCAGGCCGGCGCGCTGGGCGATGGAGCCCGCCACGGGGCTGCCGAGATAGGCTTTCGGTTCCTCGACGCCCGACCAGTTCACGGCCGCATACAGCGCGATGGCCAGCAGCAGGTTGGCCGCAGGTCCTGCGGCCACGATGGCTGCGCGGGAACGCAGCGGCTGCGTGTTGAACGCCAAATGGCGCTCCTGCGCGTCGACCGGCGCCTCGCGCTCGTCGAGCATGCGCACATAGCCACCCAAAGGAATGGCACCGATCACGAATTCCGTGGGCGAGCCCTTGGGCTGCCAGCGCAGCAGCGGCTTGCCGAAACCCACCGAAAACCGCAGCACCTTGACCCCGCAGGCCACGGCGACGCGGTAATGGCCGTATTCATGCACCGCGATCAGCAAGCCCAGCGCGACGACGAAAGCAACCACGGTCAAGAGCATGTGAATTTCCCAGCGAAGATCGGATTCAGACGGACGCCTGCAGCCGGTCCGCGATGCGGTCGGCCGCTGCCCGGGCCTCGGCGTCCAGCGCCAGCAGGGCTTCGAGCGAATCCGGCTTGGAGGGCGACAGCGCCTCCAAAGTTGCAAGGTTCAGCTGGTGAATCTGGTCGAAGCGGATCCGGCGCTCCAGGAAAGCCGCGACCGCGACTTCGTTGGCGGCGTTCAGCACGGCGGTGGTGCCGGGTGCTGCACGCAGCGCCTGCCAGGAGAGATGCAGCCCGGGGAAACGCTTCGCATCCGCCTCTTCGAACGTAAGGCCCGCCAGTGCAGCGAAGTCGAGCCGGGCCGCGCCGCTCTCGATGCGCTCGGGCCATGCCAGCCCGCAGGCGATCGGCACGCGCATGTCGGGGGTGCCCAGCTGCGCAATGATGGAAGCATCGACGAACTGGACCATCGAATGGATGATCTGCTGCGGGTGGATGACGACCTTGATCTGATCGGGGGTGAGGTCGAACAGCCAGCGCGCTTCGATCACTTCCAGCGCCTTGTTCATCATCGTCGCCGAATCGACCGAGATCTTGCGGCCCATGGAGAAATTCGGGTGCGCGCAGGCCTGCTCGGGCGTCACCTCGCGCAGCGTGGCCGGGTCCCGCTGCCGGAACGGACCGCCCGACGCCGTCAGGATCACATGGTCGATGCGGCGAGCCCAGGTGGAGGCATCTTCGGGCAGGCTCTGGAAGATCGCCGAGTGCTCGCTGTCGATGGGCAGCAAGGTGGCCCCGCCCGTTTTCACCGCCGCCATGAAGACATCGGCCCCCACCACCAGGGCTTCCTTGTTGGCCAGCAGCAGGCGCTTGCCGGCATGCGCGGCAGCCAGACAGGGCGCCAGCCCGGCAGCGCCGACGATGGCCGCCATGACCAGATCGACATCCGGATGAGACGCTATCGATTCAATAGCATCAGGTCCTTGCAGTACCTGCGTAGACAGGCCATTTGCCTTGATTTTTTCTGCCAGCGCCTGCGCATGCGGCGCACTCGCCATCACGGCGAAGCGCGGCTGGAACCGGGCGCACTGTGCCAGCATCTGGTCGACCTGCGTCGCGGCGCTCAGCGCGAAGATTTCGTAGCGGTCGGGGTGGCGGCTGACCACGTCGAGCGTGCTGGTACCGATCGATCCGGTCGATCCCAAGACGGTGAGGCGTTGTTTCATGCAGAGGCGAAGGAGGAGAGCATCATGGCCAGGGGCAGCGTGGGCAGCAGCGCGTCGATGCGGTCGAGCACGCCGCCGTGGCCGGGCAGCAGCGCGCTGCTGTCCTTCACGCCGGCGCTGCGCTTGATGAGCGACTCGACCAGATCGCCCACCACGCTCATCGCCGCCATGAACACGGCGCCGATCAGCACCAGCCACCAGCCGGACGCGGCCAGGCGGCTGTAGAAGCTGGGCACGGCCGCTTGAAAGTAGTGATCCGCCGCAACCCAGGCGCACGCCAGCGCAACCACGCCCGCCATGCCACCCCACACGCCCTCCCAGCTCTTGCCGGGGCTGATGGACGGAGCCAGCTTGCCGCTGGTGAAACGCAGACCGAACGCACGCCCGGCGAAGTAGGCAAAGATGTCGGCCACCCACACCAGCACCAGGATCGACATCAGGAAATTGATGCCCATCATGCGGGCCTGCACCACGGCCACCCAGGCCATCCAGAGCGCGAGAATGCCGCCCACGAGCCGCACGGCGCGCGGCACGCGGGGCCAGCCCGCCACCCCGGCGCGCAGCAGCCAGGCACCGCCCAGCACCCAGGCAGCGCCGCCCACGGCCCACACCCAGGGCAGGTGCCTGTTCAGGCCACCGAGAGCCCAGGTCAGCCCGCACAGCGCGACACACACGCCGCCCACGGCCACCGCAGCGGCGCCTTGCACACCATTCAGGCGCGCCCACTCCCACGCACCTGCCGCCATGAGCACGAGCACGACAGCGGTGAAAGGAACCGGTGACGGGTAGAACAACGCCGGCAGCAGGATGGCCAGCAGGACCAGGGCAGTGATGACACGCTGTTTGAGCATGGAGCGCCCTTCGAATGAGAGGTGGAACGAGGGATCAGGCGTGCAATGGGTCCGTTTGCGGCGCCGCCGCATTCAGAACCTGCGCGGACGTGCGACCGAACCGCCGCTCGCGCCGGGCGAACGAGGCGATGGCCTCGTCCAGCGCCGCTTCGTCGAAGTCCGGCCAGAGGCGGTCGCTGAAGAACAGCTCGGAGTAGGCGGCCTGCCAGAGCAGGAAATTGCTGATGCGCATCTCGCCGCCGGTGCGGATGACGAGGTCGGGGTCGGGCACGTGGGCCAGCCCCATGGTGGTGTGCAGGCTGGCTTCGGTGATGGGCTCGCCGCGCGCGGCCAGGGTTGCGGCGGCCTGGGCGATGTCCCAGCGGCCACCGTAGTTGAAGCACACATTCAGCACCAGGCGGTGGTTGTGTGCGGTGGCCCGCTCCGCCTCGCAAAGGCCCATGCGCACCTTCTCGGACAGGCTTTCCTTGTCGCCCACGAAGTGCAGCCGCACGCCATCTTTGAGCAGGTGCGGCACTTCCCGCGACAAGGCCCGCGCGATCAGATCGAGCAGGCCCGAGACCTCGTCGGCCGGCCGGTTCCAGTTCTCCGAGGAGAACGCGAAGACCGTCAGCACCGACACGCCGCGGTCGGCGCAGGCGCGCGCGCAGCGCCGCAGCGATTCCACGCCCTGGCGATGGCCGGCCAGGCGCGGCAGGAAGCGGCGCGTGGCCCAGCGGCCGTTGCCGTCCATCACGATCGCGATGTGCGCGGGAATGCCGGGGGGCGTTGCGGACATGGAAGGAGCACCCATGACAGGAAGGCAGGAGGGACGGCCGGACGCGCGAGGCGTCAGACCGCCATGATGTCCTGTTCCTTGGCACTCACCAACGCGTCGATGGTGGCGATGTGCTTGTCCGTCAGCTTCTGCACGTCGGCTTCGGCACGCTTCTGGTCGTCCTCGGAGGCCAGCTTGTCCTTGACCAGCTTCTTGACGCCCTCGTTGGCATCACGGCGCAGATTGCGCACGGCGACCTTGGCGCCCTCGCCTTCGTTGCGCACGAGCTTGGTCATTTCCTTGCGGCGCTCTTCGCTCATGGGCGGCAGCGGGACACGGATCAGGTCGCCCATGGACGCGGGATTCAGGCCCAGGTCGCTCTCGCGGATGGCCTTCTCGATCTTGGCGCCCATGCCCTTTTCCCAGGGCTGCACGCTGATGGTGCGGGAATCGATGAGCGAAACGTTGGCCACCTGCGACAGCGGCACGGCCGAGCCGTAGTACTCGACCATCACCGAGTCCAGCAGCGCCGGGTTGGCACGGCCGGTGCGGATCTTGCCCAGGTTGTTGTTCAGTGCCGCGATGGATTGGTCCATCTTGGTTTCGACGTTCTTCTTGATGTCGGCAATCGTCATATCGTTCTCCTCTGCAAAGGGCCGCGCTCGCAGCGCCGGCCAGCCGTCAAGCGTACACCAGCGTGCCTTCGTCCTCGCCCATCACCACGCGCTTGAGGGCGCCATGCTTGATGATGGAGAACACACGGATCGGCAGCTTCTGGTCGCGGCACAGCGCGAACGCAGTGGCGTCCAGAATGCCCAGGTTGCGGGACATGGCCTC
Source organism: Acidovorax sp. Leaf160 (assembly GCF_001424265.1). Classification (GTDB taxonomy): domain Bacteria; phylum Pseudomonadota; class Gammaproteobacteria; order Burkholderiales; family Burkholderiaceae_C; genus Paracidovorax. The sequence continues at coordinate 227,195 of NZ_LMOV01000012.1, read as the reverse complement.
GTCGAACGTGAGCTGGGTATAGCGTGTCGCGGCCGGATCCTTCTTGGGATCGGCGGTGTACACACCGTCCACCTTGGTGGCCTTGAGCACCACCTCTGCGCCGATCTCGGCACCGCGCAGCGCAGCGGCCGTGTCGGTCGTGAAGAAGGGGTTGCCGGTGCCAGCCGCGAAGACCACCACCTTGCCCTCTTCCAGGTATTGCAGCGCCTTGGGCCGCACGTAGGGCTCGACCACCTGTTCGATGGCGATGGCGGACATCACGCGGGCCGTGAGGCCCTGCTTGTCCATGGCGTCGGCCAGCGCCAGCGCGTTCATCACGGTGGCAAGCATGCCCATGTAGTCGGCCGTGGCACGGTCCATGCCGACCGAGCCGCCGGCCACGCCGCGGAAGATGTTCCCGCCCCCGATGACCACCGCCACCTGCACACCCATCCGGGTGACTTCGGCGATCTCCTCCACCATGCGAACGATGGTGGCGCGATTGATGCCGAACGCGTCGTCCCCCATGAGCGCCTCGCCAGACAACTTGAGCAAAATGCGCTTGTGGGCTGGGGCGGCGACGGTCATGAGCGGTTCTCCGTGAGGCAATGCGGTGTTCTGTAGGGGGCGGAAAAAGGGGCCGAGGTCAGGCGGCCGACTTGGCAGCCGCGACCTGTGCAGCCACTTCAGCCGCGAAGTCGTCGACCTTCTTCTCGATGCCTTCGCCGACCACGTACAGGGTGAAGCCCTTGACGGTGGTGTTGGCGGCCTTGAGCATCTGGCCCACGGTCTGCTTGCCGTCGGCAGCTTTCACGAAGACCTGGTCGAACAGCGAGACTTCCTTCAGGTACTTCTGCACGCCGCCTTCGATGCGCTTATTCACGATCTCGTCGGACTGCACAGGCTTGCCTTCGGCCTGGGCCTTGGCCTTGTCTTCCGCGGCCTTGGCAGCGGCGACCGAGCGTTCCTTTTCGATCAGGTCGGCAGGCACGTCGGCGCTGGTCAGGGCGACGGGCTTCATGGCGGCGATGTGCATGGCCACGTCCTTGGCAGCGACTTCGTCGCCTTCGAACTCGACCACCACGCCGATGCGCGTGCCGTGCAGGTAGGAAGCCAGCTTGTTGGAGCCGGAGAAATGCTTGAAGCGGCGGAACGACATGTTCTCGCCGATCTTGCCGATCAGGCCCTTGCGGACTTCTTCCAGCGTGGGGCCGAAGCTTTCCTGGCTGTAAGGCAGCGCGCCCAGGGCGGCGACGTCGGCGGGATTGTGCTTGGCGACCAGCTCGGCGGCAGCCTTGGCCAGAGCGATGAAGCTGTCGTTCTTGGAGACGAAATCGGTTTCGCTGTTCACTTCGATCAGGCCACCGGTGGTGCCGTCGATGTAGCTGGCAACCACGCCTTCAGCGGTGATGCGCGATGCGGCCTTGCCAGCCTTGGTGCCCAGCTTGACGCGCAGCAGCTCTTCCGCCTTGGCCAGATCGCCGTCGGCTTCGGTCAGAGCCTTCTTGCATTCCATCATGGGCGCGTCGGTCTTGGCGCGCAGTTCAGCCACCATGCTTGCGGTAATTGCAGCCATCGGTTTTCTCCAATCTCAGTTCGGTTCGTTACAGAATAAAAGGCTAAAAAAAAGGGGGCTCACTCAGGGGCCCCGCTTTGATTCGCGACGCATCGCGTGGCCCGGAACTCAGGCAGCGGTTTCTTCCACTTCCACGAATTCGTCAGAGCCTTCCTTCGACACGGCCTTGGCCACGTCGTTCACGGCATCGTTGCGACCTTCGATGATCGCGTCGGCGATGCCACGGGCGTACAGCGCCACGGCCTTGGCCGAGTCGTCGTTACCGGGGATCACGTAGTCGATGCCTTCGGGCGAGTGGTTCGAGTCCACCACACCGATCAGTGGAATGCCCAGCTTCTTGGCTTCGGCGACGGCGATCTTGTGGAAGCCGACGTCGATGATGAAGATGGCGTCGGGCAGAGCGTTCATGTCCTGGATGCCGCCGATATCGCGCTCGAGCTTGGCGATTTCACGGCTGAACGTCAGCTGTTCCTTCTTGCTCAGACTGTCCAGGCCGGCTTCCTGCTGCGCCTTCATGTCCTTCAGACGCTTGATCGAGGTCTTGACGGTCTTGAAGTTGGTCAACATGCCGCCCAGCCAGCGCTGGTCGACGAAAGGCACGCCGGCGCGTTGCGCTTCGGTGGCCAGGATCTCACGGGCTTGACGCTTCGTGCCGACCATCAGGATGGTGCCGCGGTTGGCAGCCAGCTGCTTGGCGAACTTCTGTGCTTCCTGGAACAGCGGGAGCGACTTTTCCAGGTTGATGATGTGGATCTTGTTGCGATGGCCGAAGATGTACGGGGCCATCTTGGGGTTCCAGAAGCGGGTTTGGTGACCGAAGTGGACACCGGCTTCCAGCATTTCGCGCATGGTGACGGACATGAGATTCTCCAAAAGGTTGGGTCTTAAATCCAGCCCCGACTTCACGCCGGGCGCCGCGAAAGCGGCAAGGCGCGACACCTTGGAGGGGCTGGTTTGCGATTGGTCTTGCCACACGCCGCGAGGCCATCACAGCCCGCAGTCATCGGCAAAACCATGGGATTCTAGCACAGCAGCGTCTGCGCTGGCCGCCGCCGCGCCGGCCGGGGCCGCACATACCACTCCCAAAACAATAGCTGCACGCGCCCATGCATCGGGCGCTTCAGGCCGGATAATCCCCATCCATGCAGATCGCCATCGTCGGAGCCGGCATTGTCGGCGCCGCCACCGCCCATGAACTCGCCATCGACGGCCACGACGTCACCGTTTTCGAGCAGCGCAGCGCCGCAGCCGAGGAAGCCAGCTTCGCGAACGCGGGCCTGCTGTCGCCTGCGCTGCTGATTCCCTGGGCCGCGCCCGGGCTGGGCGGCGGCCTGCGGCGCCAGCTGTGGGGCGCCCAGGCCACGCTGCGCCTGGGCGGCGCCGGGCGGGCGGACCTGGCGTGGCTCTGGCAGTGGCGCCGCGCCGCGCGTGCGCCGAACGCGCCAGCCACGCTGGCTGCACTGGCACGGCTGGGCGAGTACAGCCTGGCGCGCACCCGCCAGACGGCCGCGGAGATGGGCATGGAGGCGGAGACCAGCCGCGGCACCCTGCTGCTCTTGCGCACATCCCAGGAACAGGAACAGCTCGAGCCCGCGCTCCGGGCGCTGCGGGATGCCGGTGTGGTGGTCAACGCAGTCGATGCCGACATGGCCCGCCTGATCGAGCCCGGCCTCAGCCCCGAGGTGCCGCTGGCCGGCGCCCTGCACACACCGGACGGCGAATCGGGTAACTGCCGGCTGTTCGCCCAGATGCTGCGCTATGCGGCGCAGGAGCGCGGCGCCCGCTTCGTCTTCCAGTCGCGGGTGCAGGCCATCGGCTCGGCGCCCACCAGCCTGCGCATCGCGGGCAACGCCGCCGGTCAGCCGCGCCGCTTCGATGCCGTCGTGCTGTGCGCGGGCACGTCCACTGCCAGCCTGCTGCGTCCGCTGGGTTGCACACTGCCCGTCAGGGCGTTGCACGGCTATTCGATCAGCGCGCCGCTGCGCGATGAATGCCACGCGCCGCAGGGCGCCGTCATCGACCCGCACCACCGCGTGACGATCACCCGGCAAGGGCAGCGGGTGCGCGTGGCCGGGGGCGCGGAGCTCGGCCGGGGCGACGGGGCGCATCACGAGCCCACGCTGCAAAAGCTCTATCACACACTGTCCGGCTGGTTCCCGGGCGGCGCGCAACTGTCGTCCACACAGGTACAGGTCTGGCGCGGCGCGCGGCCGACCCTGCCCGATGGCGGCCCGGTATTGGGCGCGAGCGGCATGCCGGGCGTCTGGGTGAACGCAGGGCATGGAGCGGCGGGCTGGGCGCAGGCCTGCGGCAGCGCCCGCATCGTCGCCGATCTGCTGATGCACCGCGAACCCGCAGTGGACGTGCAGGCGCTGGCGATGCGGCGCTTCTGACGCCGGCCCCACCGGAGGTCCCCGGGTGCGCGGCAGTCGCTGGTCGCTGAACAGGGCCTGCCGGTGCCCGCCACAATGGGCGCATGCTGCTGCGCATCACCCCCCAACACCCTTACCCCCTACATAACTCGGCCGCCACGCGGCGGCTGGAAACCTCAGCGGCGCAACGGCTTGCGCCCCACACCCTGATGCAGCGCGCCGGGCTCGCCGTCGCCCGGCTGGCGCAGGCCGTGGCGCCGCACGCGCGCACCGTCTGGCTGGCCTGCGGCGCTGGCAACAACGGCGGTGACGGCCTGGAGGCCGCGATGCACCTGCGGCGGGCGGGCTGCCAGGTAGCGGTCACCTGGCTGGGCACACCGGAGACTTCGCGACCGGATGCGCTGGCGGCGTGGCAGCGCGCCCGCGAAGCCGGAGTGGTATTCGCCCACGGCCCGCCTGACGTTCTCGGTCCTGACGATCTCTGCATCGACGCCCTGCTGGGCATCGGCCTCTCGGGCGAAGGCCGCGACCGCGCTCCGTCGCAAGCCTTGCAAGGGCTGCTCAACCACCTGCATTCCACCAGCGCGCCCGTGCTGTGCGTAGACCTGCCCTCAGGCCTGCGGGCCGACACCGGCCAGTTCGCACCCGGCCTGGAGCCGCCGCACGGCCCGCCCCGCTCCGCCCGGCACACGCTGGCCCTGCTGACGCTCAAGCCCGGCCTTTTCACCGGCGTCGGCCGCGATGTGGCGGGTGACGTGTGGTGGGACGACCTGGGCGTTGACCTTGCCGGTGAGCCGCCCTGCGCAGGTCTGGCAGCACCGCCAGCAGGTGCGCCTCGCGCCCACGCCAGTCACAAGGGCAGCTTCGGCGACGTGGCCATCGTCGGCGGCGAGGGCCTGCTGGCGCGCGGGCTCGGCATGACCGGCGCCGCACTGATGGCCGCATCGGCCGCGCTGCACGGCGGCGCCGGGCGGGTGATGCTCGCCTTGCTGGACGGCGGCGCGCTGCAGGTGGATGCGATGCAACCCGAATGCATGCTCCGGCGCTTCGAGGCGCTGTCGCTGGACAGCCTCACCGTGGTGTGCGGCTGCGGCGGTGGCGAGGCGGTGCGCGAGGTACTGCCTGCCGTGCTGCAGCAGTCGCGCCGCCTGGTGCTGGATGCGGACGCGCTCAATGCCATCGCCCAGGACCCGTCACTGCAGCTGCGGCTCGCCCAGCGGGCGGGCCGCCTGGGCAGCGGCGCCACGGTGCTGACGCCGCACCCGCTGGAGGCCGCGCGGCTGTTGGCGAGCGACACCCGCACGGTGCAAGGCGATCGCCTGCAGGCCGGTCATCGATTGGCCGCGCGGTACCAGTGCGCCGTGGTGCTCAAGGGCTCGGGCACGGTGGTGGCTGCCCCGGGCCAGCTCGCTCGCATCAATCCCACAGGCAATGGCTTGCTGGCCACGGGCGGAACGGGCGATGTGCTGGCCGGGTTGCTGGGCGCATTGCTGGCGGCGCAGCCGGAAGGCGCGGATGCTGCCGGCTTCCATGCCGCGCAAGCGGCGTGCTGGATTCACGGCGCGACCGCCGACCGGTGGCCTGTCGGCCGCCCTCTGACTGCCTCTTCGTTGGCCAGGGCGCTTCATCAGCCCTGCCGGGGCGCGACGTGGAAGCAACCTCAACCCATCGGCCGCCATCAGATTCCAAAAAGCAGCAACCAAAGGTAAATTCTCTTGCCGCACGCGGCGCCATGACTTTGTCTGACATTTGGCTGGGGTAGGTGCGTTTCTAATTCAACCAACGCCCACCCACCCCTTCACCCTTAGCTTCAAGTCAGGACACCGCCATGAAACGCATCCCATCCGGACTCCGCGATTTCACTGCATTCACCGTCACGGTGTTGCTGGCTGTGGCCGCCACGGCCATGACGCTGGTGCCCGATGAAGCGGTGCAGGCAGCGGATTCGCTGGTCACCTTGCCCGATCAGCTGGACAACATCTTCCCGGTCGATCCGCTGCTCTGAGCGTGGCGGGCGGGCTGGAAGACGCATTCCCAATCCGATCCGGTAGCTGCCCTGTACTGCACTCTGCGGTGAAGTTCACGCCCAGCGGCCACAGGCCACAGGCCGCAGCACCGCTCCACCTCCGTCTGGCGCGGGCCACTATCAGTCTCGCGTATTTTCATCAGCCGGCCGACTCCGGCTCTTCCCCCGTCTCCCCTTACCCTCGCACCCGCCTCACAGGCCGGGCGCGCCTTTGAGCTCGATGAGATCGATGCGGCGTTGCAGCGCCGCCGCTTCCTGCGCGTTGCCGGCAGCTTGCGCCTGGTTTCGCTGCAAACCCAGCCAGGCGAGCAGTGGCCGGCGCCAGCCGCGGTCCGATGCAGTCTTCACCGCCAGGGCGATTGCGTCGGCCCTGGCAGAGCCACCCGCCACCACGACGGAAGCCGCAACCAGCCGCGACAGCGGATCCTCGATCCCCGCCAAGGCGCTTGCGCCACCCACCGCCGCCTTGCGCTGCGCGGGTGGTAGCAGCGCGCTGTCCCCCGGCGTGAAACGGCCGGTCAGATAGTCGGCGTAGGCCCGCTCACCCGGCTCTGCATCGGCCCGCAGGGCCTCGAAAGCGGAGCACGGCTGCCAGTCCAGCGCTGCATGCTGCGCGGCGCACCGCATCAACTCCAGCCGGGCCAGCAGGTCCGGCCGCCCGGTGCGGGCGATCTCGGCCCGCGCGCGGGTCCACTCCAGTTCCGCGATCCGCGTGTCGCCGGACAGGTAGGCTTCCGTGGCCTTGGTGGCGGATGCATGGGCGTTCATTTCCCAGTCGGGCGCTGCAGGCCGGGTACCGCAGCCGGCCAGCGGCACCAGCACGAGCAGTGCCAGTGTCGGTGCGATGCGCAGCGGCGCCGCCTTGGTGCGGCAGAACGGGGGGCGGGGCGTCTGGGTCATGGCAGCTTCAACTCCGTGTCGCGCGCAAAGGGCCATTTGCGCTGGATGTCATTGACCAGCCCCTCCACCTTGCGCAGATTGGCCTCGACCTCGGCGCGCAGCGTTCCCAGGTCGTTGGTCGCTTCGCGCGTGTTGGCGCCGATGGCTTGCGCCTCGGCCAGCACGGCATCCACCTTCATCAGGCTCTGCCGCGTGTCGGCCAGCAGGCCGTTCAGCTGCACCACCGTGGCGCGCGCCTCGGGCACCAGCCCCGGGTCGCCGGCAGCGCCGAACACCTGCCGGTCGGCCTTGGCGGCCATGCCGTCGATGCGGGCGAGCAACTGGTTGGTGCGGTCGAGTGTGCGGGTGATCTTCTTCGCATCGTCGGCGTTGCCCATCAGCACGCCGAGCGCGCCGCCCGGGGCATTGAGTCGCTCGGTCAAGCTGCGCACGTTGGCCACCGTGCCGCTCAGGGCGGCGCCTTCGGCAGTGATGGCGTTCAGGTTGCCCAGCAGTTCGCGGGCAGAGGCCATCAGCTGCGGGATCTCGGCCGTGGCGTCGCCGCGCAGCACGGGCCGCTCGGCCCCGTCCGCCATGGGCGGGTCGGTCAGAATGCCGCTATACGCCTTGATGGTGGTGCCGCCGACGATGCCGCGCACCAGCGTGAAGACGCTGGATTCGCGCAGCCAGTGGGCATCGCGCCGGGCCACGTCGATGAGGATGCGCACGTCGCCATCGGGCGCCAGCTCGATCGCGCGCACGCGGCCGATCGGGAACCCCGAAAACGTCATGTCCATGCCGACCACCACACCCTCGGAGTCGTCGGCGGTGAGCACCAGCCGCTGCGTGGGCTCGAAGACCCCGCGCGCATAGAGCAGATAGAGTCCGGCGCCGATCACCAGCGCCAGCGTGAGGATCAGCAGCGCGGCCGCCTTGCGCTCCAGGTGCGCGACGGGTCGCAGCAGCAGGTCATCGGAAGGCGGCGGCAGGGGCGGAGGCGGAGGCGGTACGGCGCGAGGATCTTGATCGTGGGGTGTCATCGCAAGCAAGGGATAAGGGGAAAGGTCCGCGGCCGGGTGCCACTTATTCAGTAGTAGTTGCCCACCAGCGATGCGATCTCGATCAGCAGCAGCACGGCGAACATGCGGGCCAGGCCGCCGAGTTCGGAATCGGGTTGCAAGGCAGTGCGCGCCTGTCTGGTCTCATACAGCCCTGCGGCCATCGGAATCAAGGCCACCGCCAGGCTGAAGAACAGTGTCTTCAACACGAACACCAGGGTGATCTGCGGTGTGAAGACCTGGCCGAACATGCGGGTGTAGCCGGACAGCTCGGAGGTGTTGAAGCCGTACACGCCCAGATAGGCCGTCACCAGCGCCACCACGCACGACAGCGCCGCCAGGGTGATGCTGGCGTACATGCCGGCCACCACGCGCGGCAGCACTTCCAGCCGTACCGGGTCGCCGCCGTGCGCGGCCAGCGCCGCCAGCCGTCCGGACTGGCGCATCAGCGCCAGCTGCGTGCCGTTCGGAATCGTGGCCCGCATGGCGACGAAGAGCGCGGCGGTGAGCGGTATCAGCTCCAGGACCAGCACGCGAATCACCATCTCGAGGGCGTAGCGCGACAGCCCGTAGCTCAGCGCCGTGACCACCACGATGCGCGTGATGACCAGGCTGATGAGCGCCGCCAGCACGGTGAAGCCCAGCAGGATGGGCGCCGTGCCCAGGTACACCTGCCGCGCCAGCCGCCAGCGCGCGCTGCGTCCCCAGCTGGACGGCGACAGCATCAGCACCAGCACCACGGCCCCCAGGTAGACGATGCGCCACCAGGCCAGCGCCCGCCGCCGAACGCCCTGGCCGATGCGCTCGGTCAGCGTCAGGGCAAGCTGCGGGGTGGGAAGCATCGGGCGATCATAGGGGAATCGTTGGCGGATTCCGGTCAAGATTGCCACCAGCGCTCGTCGATACTGGGTGGATAGCTACAATTTTAATAGCATCACCCTGTGTGGTTCTCAGACGTGCCGCCGACTGGCGGGCCCAGGGGCCGGTGCGGGCTGCGCGTCCGCCCGCTCGTGCAGCGCCTCGATCACCCGGCAATGCACGCCTTCGCCGGTGCAGCGGCCGCGCAGGGACAGCAGCTCGGCCTCCAGCACGCGCAACTCCTCCAGCCGGGTGCGCACGTGCGACAAGTGCTCGTCGAGCGTGGCGCAGGCGGCATGGTCGGCCTCCGGACTGCGCACGTCCAGCGCAAGCAGCGTGCGCACTTCGTCCAGCGACATGTCCATGGCCCGACAGAGGCGGATGAAGCGCAGCCGGTGCACCTCGTCGTCGGTGTACAGGCGGTACTGGTTCTCGCCCCGGGCGGGCGCGGGCAGCAGGCCCTCCTTGTCGTAGTAGCGGATGTTCGCCGCCGTCACCCCCGACAGGCGGGCGGCGTCTCCGATACGGTGGTGGGGGCTTGGGGCGGACATCGCTTGACCTTCGAGTGGCTTCAAGGTTTTCAATCATGCCATCGCCCGGCTGCTGACGGCCCCTTTTTGCATCCAGACCAGCAGCCGGGCCCCCGCATCGACTTGAAGGAACCCCACGCCATGCCATCACCCCGCCCCAACGCTGCGCCCGGCGCAGTCAGACAGCCCCGGATCGACGTCTCGTGCTGCGGAGGTGGCTGCTCGACCGTCACCACGCCGCCCGTGGCCCGACCTGCCGCCCGCAGTGCCGCTGGCGATGGCGGGCACGCCGGCCACGGCCACGATCACGACCACGATCACGGCCATCACCACGACGACGGGGCGGACCCTGCCCACGGAGACACCCACGCCGCCCAGGGAGAACACGATGCGCACGACGGCCACGACCACGGAGCCCTGCCCGGCTGGGGCCGGCTCGGCGCCGCCCTGGTCTTCGCGCTGGCGGCCGAGCTGCTGCACCTGCTGGGCCCCGACACCACGCCCTGGCGCATTGCCGGCATGGCCGTGGCCGCGGTCGCCATCCTGCTGGCAGGCCTGGGCATCTACCGCAGCGGCCTGCGTTCGCTCCGGCGTGGGCAACTGGGCATCAGCGCGCTGATGGCCGTGGCCGTCACCGGCGCGTTCCTGATCGGCCAGTGGCCCGAGGCGGCGATGGTCATGGCGCTGTACGCCCTGGCCGAGCGGATCGAGGACGGTGCCGTGGGCCGGGCACGCAATGCCATCGGCGCGCTGCTGGCGCTCAGCCCCGATCAGGCCGACCTGCGGGGTGAGGACGGCCAGTGGCGCACCGTGCCGGCCGCAGAGGTGCCGGTGGGCCGCACGCTGCGCATCCGCCCCGGCGCGCGCGTGCCGCTGGACGGCGTGGTGACCGCCGGCCGCGGCGCGGTGGACGAATCCAGCGTCACGGGCGAAAGCCTGGCGGTGGACAAGGCACCCGGCGACCCGCTCTTCGCCGGTACGCTGAACGCCCAGTCCGAGCTGGAGTTCAGCGTCACGGCTGCCGCCGGCCAGACCACCCTGGACCGCATCATCCGCGCCGTCGAGGAAGCCCAGGCCACGCGCGCACCCACCCAGCGCTTCGTCGACCGCTTCGCCGCCATCTACACCCCGGCGGTGTTCGTGGGCGCGGTGCTGGTCGCCATCGGCGCGCCGTTGCTGCTGGGCTGGACCTGGCTGGACGCGATCTACCGCGCGTTGGTGCTGCTGGTCATCGCTTGCCCCTGCGCGCTGGTGCTGTCCACCCCCGTCACCGTGGTGAGCGGGCTGGCTGCGGCGGCGCGGCGCGGCATTCTCATCAAGGGCGGGACGTGGCTGGAACAGGCCCGGGGCATCCGCGCCGTCGCCTTCGACAAGACCGGCACCGTCACCGCCGGGCGGCCGGTGCTGGTGGCCCGGCAGCCGTTCGGCCCCGATGCGGCGGACGACGTCGCGATGGCGCTGGCAGCCCGCTCGGACCATCCGGTGTCGCGCGCCATTGCGGCAGGCCTCGCCGCGCCTGATCGGGCCGGCAGCGGCGCACCTGCCGACCTGCCGGCGGTGGAGGACTTCACCGCCCTGCCGGGGCGCGGTGTCTCCGCGCGGGTCGGTGCCGCCATGTGGACGCTCGGCAACCGGCGGCTGATGCAGGAGCGACAGCTCTGGACCGCCGAAGTGGAAGCCGCAGTGGCCGCGCAGGAGGCCGAGGGCCGCAGCGTCACCCTGCTGGCGGACGGCCAAGCCGTGCGTGCCCTCTTCGCCGTCTCGGACACCCTGCGCCCTCAGGCCACCCAGGCCGTGGCGGATCTGCGCGCCCTCGGCATCGTGCCGGTCATGCTCACCGGCGACCATGCCGCCGCCGCGCAGGCCGCCGCGCGCGAAGCCGGCATCACCGAGGTGCAGGCCGGGCTGCTGCCCGAACAGAAGCTGGCGGCCATCGCCGCGCTGCAGCAGCGGCACGGCGCCACCGCCATGGCCGGCGACGGCATCAACGACGCCCCGGCACTGGCCCGCGCCGACATCGGCTTCGCCATGGGCGCGGCCGGCACCGACGTGGCGATGGAAACGGCCGACGTGGTCATCATGAACGACGACCTGCGCCGCGTGGCCGAAACCGTGCGCCTGTCGCGCCGCACCCATGCCGTGCTGTGGCAGAACATCGCTTTGTCGCTCGGCATCAAGCTGGTTTTCTTCGGCCTGGCACTGGCCGGCCACGCCACGATGTGGATGGCCGTCTTCGCCGACATGGGCGCCAGCCTGCTGGTCGTGGCCAACGGGCTGCGGATGCTGCGGGGGGCGCCGGCAGAGCGTGCCCGGTAACCAGGAGCCCAACGGCTCTCACCGAGCCATGGGCCGCAGCATCCGTCGGCCGGGGCCGCCAGGGCGACGCACACTGCCAACGCAACCCCGTTGACCGGCAGGCCCGACGGTCTGGCTTTGCTGACCCGGCATGCTGCCGGCGTTTGAAGACCGGTTTCTTTCGCGCCTTATCATTCGAGCCATGCGCCGAGGCCCTTGCATCCTGCTGCTCCTGATCGTCCTGATGACCCTGCGTGGGCTCGTCGGCCCGGCGATGGCTGCCGGCATGGCGATGCCGCATGCGCCGGCTTTGCAGACGGCGGCGGCGGCGCTGCTGGCTGACGAGGGCGTGCAACACGCAGGCCACGGCCATGGCTCCCACGGCGAGCACGACGTCGCGGCGGTCGGGGCGCACCCCGATGCATCGGGAGGGCAGCATTGCCGCGAGGCAGCCTCCGCGGAGGCGTCACTGGCACTGCCCCATTCCGCCGACTGCTCGGGCAGCGGCGCAGCCGCGCACGCGAACTGTGCGGATTGCGAGATCTGCCACACCGCCGTGCTGGTGGACGTGCCCGCTGCCGCACCGCCCCCCGGGCGCGAAGCCGACCGGGCACCTGCGGCCGCCACGCGCTTTGCCAGCGCCGGGGCGGCGCTGGCCATCAAGCCACCCATCTCCTGAACGCCGACACCCGAGGTGCGTCCTTCGCGCGCTGCGCCGGCTGCCAAAGGCCGCGCGCAACGCCGAAGAGGGCGGGCCTCGCCTCACCGCGTTCTTTCGTTTCCGTTCAGGAGAAATACCCATGCGTGCACTGCCACGTTGTTTCGCCGCCATCTATCGGCTTGCTTTGCTCCGCTCTCTCGGCTGCCTGCCCTGGTGCTGCGCGGCTGCGCTGCCTGCCGCCGTCCTCGCCCAGCCTTTTCCTCCAGGCGCCGCCGCACCCGCCGAGCCCACTGCGCCAATGCGGCTGCCCGCCTGGCCAGCCGGCCCCACCGGTGTGGAAACCGATCGCACCGACTGGCGCCGGGCCAATCGGGAGGTCACTGCCCCGTCCGCCGCGCACGATCATGCGGCGCCTGCGACGCACACGGCGCACACGGCGCACACCAAGCACACGGCGCACCCTGCCGGTGCTGAGGCGCCTGCCCAGCCCGCCGCTGGCGCGCGCCACGATGCGTCCCATGCACACGCGCCTGGTCACCGCGACCACGGCCCGGATGTCAAGAGCGCCCCGGAGGGCAGGCCATGACCGCCCGCCTTCGTTTCGCCCTGCGCACGGCTCCTGCCTTGGCAGTGCTCGCGTTGCTCGCCGGCTGTGCCAGCGTGTCTCCGGACGGCCTGCGCACCGAGGTGCAGGTGCTGAGCCAGGGCCGCACCGCCGGCGTGCACGACGCAGCGCTGCCGGGTGCCGATGCCGCCCACTCCGCTGAGGCCCAGGCCGCGCTGCAGCGTTGGCTGGGCGAGCCACTCAGCGTCGATATGGCCGTGCGCATCGCGTTGCTGAACAACCTGGGCCTGCAGGCGCGCCTGGCCGCCCTGGGCGTGCAGGACGCCGACCGCGTGCGGGCGCTCACCCTGCCCAATCCGACCTTCGCCATCGGCCGGCTCACGAACGGCCATGAGCGGGAGATCGAGCGCAGCCTGTCCTTCGGCCTGGTCGATCTCGTCACCCTGCCCTGGCGCACCCGCTGGCAAACCCAGGCCGTGCAGCAGGCCACGCTGGCCGCCGCGCAGGACGTGGCACGGCTGGCCACAGATGCGCGCCGCGCGTGGTTGAACGCCGTGGCCGCTCAGCAGGTGCTGGCCGCGCACGAGCAGATGCACGAAGCGGCAGATACCGGCGCCGAACTGGCCCGCCGCATGGTGCGCGTGGGCCACTGGAGTGCGCTGCAGCAGGCCCGCGAGCAGGCGGCGCTGACCGAGAGCCGCAGCCAGCTGGCGCAGGCGCGCTGGAATGCAGCCGCGACGCGCGAGGCCTTGGCGCGCACCCTGGGCCTTTGGGGCGACACGGCGCGCTTCACGCTGGCGGAACGGCTGCCCGATCTGCCATCCGAGCCGATCGGCGCGGAGGGCATCGAGTCGCGCGCGCTGCGCGAGCGGCTCGACGTGCGCGCAGCACGGTTGTCGCTGGACCGCATCGCCGACCAGCAGGGCACCAGCGGCATCGCCAGCGTGTTCGGCGACATCGGCGTCACCTACCAGCGCAACACCACCACCGAGCGCACGGGCGCGGGCCACAGCGACGTGCAACGCGGCTGGGAGCTGGCGCTGCCGCTGCCGCTCTTCGACTGGGGCGGCGCGGCCAGCGCCCGGGCGCGCCTGCTGACCCAGCAGAGCGCGGCGCAGTTGCAGGACACCGCCCTGAACGCCCGCAGCGAAGCGCGCACCCGGTGGCTGGCCTATCGCACCGCCTGGGACGTCGCCCGGCAGCAGACGTACGAGGTGGTGCCGCTGCGCCGCGTCATCCAGGACGAAACGCTGCTGCGCTACAACGGGATGCTGGCCAGCGTGTGGGACCTGCTGGCCGAGGCCCGGGCCAGCACCGGTGCGGTCGCGCAGGCCGTGCAGGCGCAGCGCGACTTCTGGCTGGCCGAGGCCGAACTGCAGTTCGCGCTCACCGCGGGCTCTGCTCGTTCCGTTGCCGCACCGGCACCCCTCGATCCCCCTGCCCCCGCGCCAGCCAGCGCGGCCGGCCACTGACTGGAGACCCGCACATGAATCGACGCCATTTCTTCGCTGCCGGCGCAGCCAGCGCCGTGGCCGGTGCCACCGTGGCCCGTGGGGCCCTGGCCGCCCTGCCGGAAATCGCCACGCAGGACGGCACCGGCACCGCCGTGCCCCCGCCGCCAGCCAGCGGCCGGCCGTTCCGGCCCGTGGTCACCCTGAACGGCTGGAGCCTGCCCTGGCGCATGAACGCAGGCGTGAAAGAGTTCCACCTCGTCGCCGAGCCGGTGCTGCGCGAATTCGCGCCCGGCTTCACGGCCCACCTGTGGGGCTACAACGGCCAGAGCCCCGGCCCGACCATCGAAGTGGTGGAAGGCGACCGGGTGCGCATCTTCGTCACCAACCGGCTGCCCGAACACACCAGCGTGCACTGGCACGGCCAGCGGCTGCCCAACGGCATGGACGGCGTCTCGGGCCTCAACCAGCCCGCCATTCCGACGGGCAAGACCTTCGTTTACGAATTCACCGCCCACCGGCCCGGCACCTTCATGTACCACCCGCATGCCGACGAGATGGTGCAGATGGCGATGGGACTGATGGGCCTGTGGATCACCCACCCGCGTGCCGCGCACCCGCACATTGCCGCGGCCGACCGCGACTACGCCTTCCTGCTGAACGCATTCGCCGTCGATCCCGGCACCCGCACGCCGCGCATCAACGAGATGACGGACTTCAACATCTGGGCCTGGAACAGCCGGGTCTTCCCCGGCATCGACCCGTTCGTGGCGCGGCGCGGCGACCGCGTGCGCCTGCGCGTGGGCAACCTGACCATGACCAACCACCCCATCCACATCCACGGCCATGAATTCGAGGTGACCGGCACCGACGGCGGCCCCGTGCCGAAAGGCGCGCGCTGGCCCGAGGTGACTGCGGACGTGGCCGTGGGCCAGATGCGGCAGATCGAGTTCATCGCGGACGAGCCGGGCGACTGGGCCGTGCACTGCCACAAGAGCCACCACACCATGGGACCGATGGGCCACGAGGTGCCCAACATGATCGGCGTGCCCCAGAGCGACCTGGCGGAGAAGATCCGCAAGATCGTGCCCGACTACATGGCCATGGGCAGCACCGGCATGGGCGAGATGGGCGCCATGGCGATGCCGCTGCCGGACAACACCCTGCCCATGATGACCGGCCAGGGCCCCTTCGGCCCGCTGGAGATGGGCGGCATGTTCAGCGTGCTCAAAGTGCGCGAGGGGCTGGCGCCGAACGACTGGCGCGTCCCGGGCGACTATGTGCAGCCCCCCGGCACCCGTGCCTGGGAGTGGACGGGCGAGCCGGCTGCGCTGCCCGCCGCGCAGCGCGCCTCCGAGGCGCGGCCTCCATCGAGCGGCCTGAGCGCCCTGGGCGCCGAGGGCGCAGCGCAGGTGCGCAAGCCCGGCGCGGGCCACCACGGGCACTGACATGCCGCAATCCATTCGATTGCTATAGCTTTTATAGCTATAAACCCTTTATCGAAAAGCGCGAAGACCACTTTTCAATCGAATAAGAAGTTTCCCCACGGGGAAAACTCCCTCAGAAAGACACACCATGACCGTCCCCGCATCCGCATCTGCCACCGCCCCTGCCTCCCGCCGCGCCTGGCTGCACCTGGCCGCTTCCGCCATGGCGTTCGCCGCCATGCCCTGCCTCGCACGTGCGGCCACCGCAACGGCCGCACCCGCCGCCTCGAACGCCCCCCAGATGGAAGTGTGGAAAGACCCGAACTGCGGCTGCTGCAACGACTGGGTCGAGCACCTCCGCGCCGCAGGCTTCCGCGTCAGCGTGCAGGACAGCGGCAACGCGGCCGTGCGCCAGCGGCTGGGCTTGCCACCCCGGCTCGGGTCCTGCCACACCGCGCTCGTCGGCGGCTATCTGGTCGAAGGCCATGTGCCGGCCGCCGACGTGCAGCGCCTGCTGCGGGACAAGCCCCAGGCGCTCGGGCTGGCGGTGCCCGGCATGCCGATCGGTTCGCCCGGAATGGACGGTGCCGTCTACGGCGGCCGGCGCGATGCCTACGATGTGCTGCTGATGGCGCGCGACGGCAGCAGTTCCGTCTTCACGCACTACGCCGGTGGCAGTGCGGCGACGGCGGCCGAGCCCTCGCCCGGCCCTGCGGATGCGGATCTGAGCGATGGCGAAGTGGTGCGCTGGGACGCTGCGGCGAAGCGGCTGACCCTCCGCCACGGCGAACTCAAGCGCCTGGGCATGGCGGCGATGACGATGGTGTTCCGCGTGCCCGACTCCACTGCCGGACTGCAGCTCTCGCCGGGCACCCGGGTGCGTTTCCTGGCCGAGCAGGATCGCTCGGGCCTGGTGGCGCGCCGGATCGAAGTCGTGAAGCCTTGAGCGGAATCCGAGCTGGCGCAAGCCCCCCCGCAGATTGCGCCGAAACCGGGGGCGCATAGCGCATTTGCCGCCGCCCGGGCCGGCCAGTTCCGCACCACGCCCGCAGCCGCCGCTCCTAGCATCGACAGCTTCCAAACCCATCCTTGCTGGAGCCTGCGCCATGTCCGAACTGCTCGTCGATTTCCCCTTCAACGCCCTGGGCGAAGCCCGCGAGTACCGCCCCCCGGCCGAGCGCGTGATCGAAGGCGACATCGTCTGCCGCAACTGGGACATCGACAGCGCCAAGGACGGCGCCGTGCGAGCAGGCGTGTGGGAAGCCACGCCGGGCGTGAACCACTCCATCAAGGGTGAAACCTGGGAGTTCTGCCTGATCCTCTCCGGCCTGGTGGAGATCACCGAGCGCGGCCAGGAACCCAGGCGCTACGGCCCGGGCGACTGTTTCATCATGAAGCCCGGATACGTCGGCACCTGGCGCACCATCGAGACCGTGCGCAAGGTATGGGTGATGGCCTGACCGCGGCGCTGCGCGGCGCCGCTCCGCACGCCGGTCCGCACGCCGGTGGAGCGGCTCTGCGCTGACCGGTGGCCGGCGGCACGTGTGGCTTGGCGAAATCGCGGGGGCCGGTCAGGCGCCGCGCCCGTCCACCAGGCGGCGTTCGCCAGGTCCGCCGTACGCATGCGATATCGTCTCGGTCCTCGTCCGTCCCTGGCTTTCAGCGCATGTTGCAGTTCCCCGCCCTTGATCCGTCCGGCCACGATGCCGGATGCCTGACCCGCGTCGCCGGCATCGAAGTCGGCCATTCCACCTCTTCCCTGCGCCCCACCGGCTGCACCGTCGTGCTCGCGCGCGAAGGCGCGGTGGCCGGCGTGGACGTGCGGGGCGCCGCGCCCGGCACGCGGGAGACCGACTTGCTGGAGCCCACCCACCTGATCGATCGCATCCACGCGGTGATGCTGGCCGGCGGCAGTGCGTTCGGGCTGGACGCGGCCACCGGTGCCGTAAGGTGGCTGGAAGAGCGCGGCATCGGTTTCGACGTCGGCGTGGCGCGCGTGCCGTTGGTCCCGGCGGCCGTCCTGTTCGACCTGCATGTGGGCGACGCCCGCATTCGCCCCGATGCCGCGGCCGGATACGCAGCGTGCCAGGCCGCATCGGGCGGGCCGGTCGCCGAGGGCTGCGTGGGCGCCGGCACGGGCGCGGCGGTGGGCAAGCTCTTCGGCATGGCGCACGCGATGAAGGGCGGCATCGGCAGCGCGTCGATCACGGTCGATGGCGTGACCGTCGGGGCGCTGGTGGCCTGCAATGCGGTCGGCGACGTCGTGGACCCGGACACCGGCCGCCCCGTGGCTGGCGCCCGCACGGACGACGGTCAACGCCTGCGGGACAGCCGCCGCGCCCTGCTGGCCGGGGACGTGCCGCGCACGCTGCTGGCGGGCACCAACACCACCATCGGGGTGGTGGCCACCGATGCGCTCATCACCAAGGCGCAGGCGCGCCGGCTTGCGGTGTGCGCGCACGACGGGCTGGCGCGGGCGATCAACCCGGTGCACACGCTCTCCGATGGCGACACGCTGTTCGCGCTGGGCACGGGCCTCGCGGGCAAAACGCTCGGGATGATGGTGCTGTCCACCCTGGCGGCCGAGGCCACTGCGCGGGCCACGCTGCGCGCCGTGCTGGCGGCGCAGTCGATCATCACGCCCGAGGGGCTGCATCTGCCTGCCGCCGTCGATCTGGCCGCCGCCATCCGCAGGGCCAGCGACACCTCGCGCGCAACCGACGGTCACGCCGGTGGACCGGGCGGCGCGCAAGCCGACGGACCCCGCCCATGAACGCGGTGTTCGCTGCCCGGTCGCGCACGGCCGCCCGCCGCCTGCGCACGGCCTTGCTCAATGTGCGCGATCTGCTGCTCTCCGCCGGACCGCTGGCGTTGCTGGCCGTCGCCCTGGTGGCGCTCGCTTACTGGTGGCTGCAGCCCAACCCGCCGCGCCGGGTGACGCTGGCGACCGGGCCGGCGCAGAGCGCCTATTCGGAATTCGGCCAGCGCTACCAGAAGGCGCTGGCGGCCGACGGCATCGAAGTCGTGCTGCTGGAAACGGAAGGCTCGTCCGCCAACCTGCAGCTGCTGCGCGGCGGCGGCGCCGACCTGGCCTTCGTGCAGGGCGGCACGGGCGAGCTGCGGCCCGACGATGCGCAGGCGCTGGAATCCCTGGGCAGCCTGTTCGTCGAGCCCGTCTGGCTGTTTTACCGGGAAGACGCCGCCCGGCGCGTGGCCCGCCAGTCCCGGCTGACCAGCCTGGCGCAACTGCGGGGCCTGCGGGTCAACGTGGGCACACCGGGCAGCGGCGTGCCCACGCTGATGGAAAAATTGCTCGACGCCAACCACGTGGATCCGGGCGAAGTGCGTTTGACGCACCTGGGCCAGACGCCCGCCACCGTGGACTTTCTGGCGGGGCGGCTCGACGCGGTGGTCTTCGCCTCCGCGCCCGAGTCGCAGATGGTGCAGATGTTGCTGCAGACACCCGGCGTGCGGCTGATGGGCTTCCCGCAGAACGAGGCCTATGGCCGGCGGTTCCCGTTCCTCACCCCGGTCACGCTGCCGCGCGGCGTGGTGGACCTGGCGGCCAATGTGCCGCCGGCCGACGTGCATCTGGTGGCATCCACCACTTCGCTGCTGGCGCGCGAAGGCACGCACCCAGCCCTGCTGCAGCTGTTCGCGCAGGCCGCGCAGCAGCTGCACGGCGGGGCCGGCTGGTTCAACCGCGCCCGGGATTTTCCGAACACGCGCAACAGCGAGGTGCCGATGGCCGCCGAGGGAGACCGGGCCATCAACGGTTCGCCGCCGATGCTGCAGCGCTATCTGCCGTTCTGGCTGGCCAATCTGGTCGAGCGCATGTGGCTGGTCCTCGGCGTGCTGCTGGCGGCCATGCTGCCGCTGTCGCGCATCGTGCCGCCGCTCTACCAGTTCCGGGTGCGCTCCCGCGTCTTCCGCTGGTATGGCCGGCTGCGCGAGATCGAGGACGAGATGGAAGTCGGCCAGAGCACGCCCGAGGCCCTGCGCAACCAGCTGGACCGGCTGGAGGCCCAGGTGGAAAAGGTCAGCGTGCCGCTGTCGTATGCCGAGGAGCTCTACGCCCTGCGCAACCACATCCACTTGGTGAGGCGCAAGCTGCGGCCCGCAGGCCCTGCAGCGCCGGCCGCTGCGGCGTGACCGTGGGGTGGGCAGCGGGTGCGGCCGGTGCGCGGCGACCGGTGCGCTGGGCGTGGTGCCACGGGCGTGTGTGCCCTGTGGCAGCGCTTCCTGACGGCGTGGCGGCATCGGTCATTGAGAGCTTGAAACGCCTTCAGTGCCCACAGATAAAGGACCCATTGCTATAACTAATATAGCTATCTGAACCGCAGGCCTGGCGCACCGGTTCAGCGCGGCGAAGGCGGCGTCTCGACCGTACGCAACGCACCCTGCGCTACCAGCCTGTCGCGCATCCGGCGCGTCATCGACTGGGTGCTGCCGTCGGCCGCAGTGAAGAGGAACAGCGCTCCGTTCGGGCTGCACCAGGTCAGTTGCGTGCGCACGACCTGGCGGTCGCGGCTCAGCTCGATCCACTGACCCAGCGCATAGTCGCCGGGCCCTTGCGGCGCAGGAGCCTCTGCCCCGGGCTCGGGCACCGAGACCTCGGGGCCGTACGGGGCGCGGGCGACCGGCTCCGCATCGGAGCCATGCGCCGCCGGCTCGATGACCGGCTCCCCGCCTTGCGAGGCGGGAGCCGCAGCAGGAACCGCAGCCGGGAGGGCCGGAACCGGGAGTGCCGGAGCCGCAATGTCGCTGAACGCCTCAGGCGGGACGACGGTTGGCGTATCGCTCGCCGCTGCA
The DNA here is from genome assembly GCF_001424265.1 of Acidovorax sp. Leaf160. Lineage (GTDB taxonomy): Bacteria > Pseudomonadota > Gammaproteobacteria > Burkholderiales > Burkholderiaceae_C > Paracidovorax. The sequence goes on along the minus strand of NZ_LMOV01000012.1, from coordinate 206,706 downwards.
GCGGGAGCAGTCGCCTGGCCGCCGACGGGAACCAGCCCGGCCAGGCGTTCGAGCACCGCATCGATGTCCGGCTGCGGATGGCCGATGCCCTGCAGGCCCTCCCGCACCACCGGCAGCAGACCCGCGATGGCGCGGGCCATGGCGTCCGGATCCTCGGGCACCGGGTCCGCCTGCGCGCAGCTCAGCAACACGGGGATCAGCGCCAGGTACTCGGACGGATCGCCGCCGCCGTCCTCGCCTCCACCGCCGATCTGCGCGCGCGCCACCACCTCGGCCCACGGGCCGGTCGCGAAGGCCAGCAGGTCCGCAGGCAGGTCACGGGCACCCGGCATGCGGCGGATGTCGTCCGCCGCAGCGCGAGCCAGCACCGCCTTGCGCTCCAGGTGCAGCCAATCGGCATCGGCCTGTGCGCGCTGCGCCGCCGACTCCTGGGCCAGCGCGTCCCAGGCCTTGTGCAGCGCGCGCAGCACGGCCTTGAACGGCTTGGCGTCGGGCGCGTTAGCGGCATTCAAATGCTTGACCGCGCCATTGAGCAGCCGCACGAAGCGCGTGAAACCCGGCTGGTCGTCAGCGGTGAAGGCCAGGCTGCGTTCGGTCAGCGCATCCAGCAGGCGGCGGGCCGGGTGTTGCTCGTCGGAAAAAAAGGCCGGCTCCTGCCGCGCGATGCGGCGGATGGCCGGCTCGATGCGCTGCAGCGCACGGCGCACGGTGGGCAGCAGCCGCTCGTCGCTGGCAATGCGCCGCATCATCTCGGCCACCACCGCATCCGATTCGGCCTGCTGGTGCGCGATTATGTCCGCGTCGATGGTCATGAGCGATGGCGGTGCCTGCCACGCGGGCGCGCCGCTGGCAGGGAGCGCCGCTGGGCCGTGGCGCGCCAGGGTGTCGGGAGCCTGCACGGCGCCGTCCGGCAGGGCCGCCGCCAGCAACCCCTCTTCGGTGGCGCCGCTGGCAAAGCCCGTGGCGGGGGTCCGGGCGGCACTCAGCTCGTCCAGCATCTGCTGCAGCATGGCGACGGTGAGCAAGGCCTCCTCGGCTTCGGCAGCGAGGGGGCTGGCGACACTGGACGGCATGCCCTGCAGTGCGCTGGCCCCGAAGCCGGACCGTTCGTGCGTTGCCGCAGCCGCATGGGCATGGGTATGGGTATAGGCATGGGCGCCGGGGCCGCGCTGCGGTGCCGGGTACCCCTGCCACTCCGGCAATGAGTCCGGACCGCTGCGCGGCGCGGTCGCCGGCCTGCCGGCAGCCGGGGCCGCTCCGTAGCCGACCGGGCGCAAACCTCCTTCGCGCAGACGGTCGGAAGCGCGCTGGTAGGCGCCCACCAGCCGCTTGCCCAGCAGGTCGGGCAGGTGACGCATCCACAGCTGACGCGGGCCCTCGGCCACACCGGCATCGGCAACCACCTGCTGCAGCGCCCGCAGGAAGGTTTCCGGGCGCAGCGGATTGCGCTCCGGTGCCACGCGCGTGAGGCCCAGGGCCGCGCTCATCAACCGATCCAGTTCCTCCAGAACGCCTTCCGTCGCATGCGTGACGAGCTGCTGCGCCCTCGACAGCTCCACCTGGGCCAGCACCTGCGCATCGTCCATGAGCGTGAGCGCGTCCCACGCGATCGGCCCGCCCGCCAGCGCGTGGTGAGCAGATGCGCCCGGGGCCGGCGGCGACACCATCTGCGCGCCCGAGAAATGCTCCATCAGCGCGACGGGGTAGACCTGGACCAGCGTGGATTGCTGTGCGCGCAGCAGTGCCAGGGCTTCGCCCAGGCGGTCGCGCTCGCGGTTGTCCCGTGCGGTGTCCTGATCACGGGACAGCGCGGCCTCCGTCTCGGCCAGCGCCTTCTTCAGCGCCTGGACACCGTCCCGCACGGCTTGGGCCACGCAGATCCGAAAGGCGTTTCGATCGTAGGGTGCGGCTGTGGCCATGGTTGCCATCTCGACGGGACGGGCTTGGGGGACGGCAGGACGGCGGTGGGCAGCCGGGCGGCGGCCATGGGCCGGCGCCGCCCGCTCGCCACCCGCGCCGGGGCGTGGCTTACTTCAGCGCCTTGTAGCGCATGCGCTTGGGCTTGGCGCCCTCTTCGCCCAGGCGCTTCTTCTTGTCGGCTTCGTATTCCTGGTAGTTGCCGTCGAAGAACACCCACTGGCTGTCGCCTTCGGCGGCCAGGATGTGCGTCGCGATGCGGTCAAGGAACCAGCGGTCATGGCTGATGACCAGCACGGTGCCCGCGTATTCCAGCAGTGCGTCTTCCAGGGCACGCAGGGTTTCCACGTCCAGGTCGTTGGAGGGTTCGTCGAGCAGCAGCACGTTGCCGCCCGCGATCAGCGTCTTGGCCAGGTGCAGCCGGCCGCGTTCGCCGCCCGAGAGGCTGCCGACCTTCTTCTGCTGATCGGAGCCGTTGAAGTTGAAGCGGCCGGCATAGGCGCGGCTGGCCATCTGGAACTTGCCGACGTTCAGGATGTCGAGGCCCCCGGAGATGTCTTCCCAGACGGTCTTGTCGTTGCCCAGCTCGTCACGGTGCTGGTCCACGAAGGCCATCTTGACGGTCTGGCCCACCACCACGTGGCCGCTGTCAGGCTGCTCGCGGCCGGCCAGCAGCTTGAACAGCGTGGACTTGCCGGCGCCGTTGGGGCCGATGATGCCGACGATGGCGCCGGGCGGAATGCTGAAGCTCAGGTTGTCGATCAGCACGCGGTCGCCGAAGGACTTGGTGACGTTGTGGAACTCGAACACCTGCTGGCCCAGGCGCTCGGCCACGGGGATGAAGATTTCCTGCGTCTCGTTGCGGCGCTGGTATTCGAAGTCGCTCAGTTCCTCGAAGCGGGCCAGGCGCGACTTGCTCTTGGCCTGGCGGGCCTTCGGGTTCTGGCGCGACCATTCCAGTTCCTTCTTCAGGGCCTTGGCATGCGCTTCTTCGCTCTTCTGTTCCTGCGCCAGGCGGTCGCCCTTCTGCTCCAGCCAGGTGCTGTAGTTGCCCTTCCATGGAATGCCGCGGCCGCGGTCCAGCTCCAGGATCCACTCGGCCGCGTTGTCGAGGAAGTAGCGATCGTGGGTGATGGCCACCACGGTGCCGGAGAAACGCTTGAGGAACACTTCCAGCCACTCGACCGATTCGGCGTCCAAGTGGTTGGTGGGTTCGTCGAGCAGCAGCATGTCGGGCTTGGACAGCAGCAGGCGGCAGAGCGCCACGCGGCGCTTCTCGCCACCGGACAGCAGGCCGATCTTGGCGTCCCAGGCGGGCAGGCGCAGCGCGTCGGCGGCGATTTCGAGCTGGTGCTCGGAGTCGGTGCCGGCGGTGGCAATGATGGCTTCTAGCTCGGCCTGCTCGGCGGCCAGCGCGTCGAAGTCGGCGTCTTCCGCGCCGTAGGCCACGTAGACCTCTTCCAGCCGCGCCTTGGCCGCGAAGACCGCGCCCATGGACTCCTCCACGCTCTCGCGCACGGTGTGTTCCGGGTTCAGCTTCGGTTCCTGCTCCAGGTAGCCGATGGTCAGGCCCTGCATGGGGATGGCTTCGCCCTCGATCTCCTTGTCCACGCCGGCCATGATCTTCAGCAGCGTGGATTTGCCGGAGCCGTTCAGGCCCAGCACGCCGATCTTGGCGCCGGGGAAGAACGACAGGGAGATGTCCTTCAAGATCTGCCGCTTCGGCGGCACGGTCTTGGTGACGTGATTCATCGAATAAACGTACTGGGCCATTGGCTTTCTTTCCTTCAAATGGGTGCGGCGTCGTGGGGCGGAACGACCGGCGCGGGGTCGGGCCGCACGACGCGGTTCAGCAGCGATTATCGGGTGCTTTGGGGAAGCGGTCGCCAGGGACGGCCGAGGAGACCCTTCTGCCGCCCGCAGGCGCCAGAAAAAACGTGGCTGCGAAAGGGTGCCCCACGTACCGGGGCGGGAGTCGTGCCACAATAGAAGCTCAGACGCCGGCTCCAGTGACCGGCGGACTCAGCAACCTGCTGGGGATCCGAAAGCCGCCTTGCGGCGCTTTCTCACTCCCGATCCTGAAGAATCATCTGCCTATGACTGGCCGCAGCCCCACGGGTTCGCGACAGGCCGATGCCCCAAGCGCCCTGGACAGGGCGCCTCCTTGAATGAACTTTGACGAACTGAACCTGGCCCCAGAGATCCTTAAGGCCGTGCATGAGCAAGGCTACGAGACGCCAACGCCGATCCAGGCACAGGCCATTCCTCTGGTGCTCGAAGGCCACGACCTGCTGGCCGGCGCACAGACCGGCACCGGCAAGACGGCTGCCTTCACCCTGCCCCTGCTGAACCGCCTTTCGCAAGGCACGGCGCCGAAGAGCAAATTCGGTGGCAAGGGCGTGCGCGCCCTGGTGCTGACCCCCACCCGGGAACTCGCCGCCCAGGTGGAAGAATCGGTGCGCGACTACGGTAAGTACCTCGACATCAACTCCACCGTCGTCTTCGGCGGCGTGGGCATGAACCCGCAGATCGACCGCATCAAGCGCGGCGTGGACGTGCTGGTGGCCACCCCCGGCCGTCTGCTGGATCTGCAGCAGCAGGGCTTCCTCGACCTCTCCACCGTCGAGATCCTGGTGCTGGACGAAGCCGACCGCATGCTCGACATGGGCTTCATCCACGACGTGAAGAAGATCCTGGCGCTGGTGCCCAAGGACAAGCAGAGCCTGCTGTTCTCGGCCACCTTCAGCGACGAGATCCGCGATCTGGCCGGCACGCTCCTGAAGAACCCGCAGAGCATCCAGGTCACCCCGCGCAACACCACGGTGCAGCGCATCACCCAGGTGATCCACCCCGTGGGCCGCGGCAAGAAAAAGCAGGTGCTGCTGCACATCATCCAGCAGCACAACTGGAGCCAGGTGCTGGTGTTCACCCGCACCAAGTTCGGCGCCAACAACGTGGCCGAGTTCCTGACCAAGAACGGCGTCAACTCGATGGCGCTGCACGGCAACAAGAGCCAGAGCGCCCGCACCCAGGCCCTGGCCGGCTTCAAGAGCGGCGAGATTCGCGCGCTGGTGGCCACCGACATCGCGGCGCGCGGCATCGACATCGACGAGCTGCCGCACGTCGTCAACTACGAGATCCCCAACGTCCCTGAAGACTACGTGCACCGCATCGGCCGCACGGGCCGCGCAGGCGCAAGCGGCGAGGCCGTGAGCCTGGTCTGCATGGACGAAGAAGGCTTCATGATGGAGATCGAACGCTTCACCAAGCAGGAGATCCCGGTGCAGGTGCTGGACGGCTTCGGCCCCGAAGCCGGCGAGAAGGCCGAGCCCATCGCCATGGGCCGCCAGACCATCTGGGGCGGTGCCGGCAAGCCGCCGAGCCGCGAGGTCATGCAGGCGGCCGCCAAGGCAGCGCGCAGCGAAATGATGGACCGCATTCGCACCAACAAGGCCAGCCAGGGCGGCGGTGGCGCCGGCGGCAGTGATCGCGGCGGCAAGCCTGCGGGCGGTGGCGGACAGCGCTCCGGCGGCGGCCGTGGTGCCAATGCCGGCGCGAATGGTGGCGGCCAGGGTGGCGGCCACAACGGCGGCGGGCGCAATGGCGCTCCGCGCGCCGGCGGCAACGGTGGCGGTGCTCCGCGCGGCCAGGGCGGCCCATCCGGCCAGCCAGGCCGTGGGCAGCGCAGCGGCGGTGGTGGTGGCGGTGGTGGCGGTGGCGCACGCTTTGACGACAGCCAGCCACGCCGCGAAAACGCTCACCTGGTGACCCAGGCGGGTGTGAACCTCGGTGCGGTCCGCCATGGCGGCGGCGGTGCCGGCGGCCAGCCCGATCCGATGCGCACCAGCGTGGACAGCATGGCGGGCGGACGCCGCGGCGGTGGCGGTTTCCGCGGCGGCAATGGCGGCGGCTACGGCGGCGGCAACCGGGGCGGTGCTGGCGGCGGCGGCCGGGGCGGCCCACGCGGCGGTGGCGGCGGTTACGGCCGCTGATCGGCCTCGTTTCGATCCTGCACGGGCGCAGCCTGTGCCTGCATCGTGACGCCTTGAACGTAAAACTGGCGGCCTGAGGGCCGCCAGTGTCTTTTGGGGCGGCAGGAAGGGTCAGGAGGCCCCTGCCAAGGCCTGGACGCCGCCGAGAGCGACGTTGTCACGTCCGCCCCACCCCATCCCCTGCCGTTCAAGGCAATGGCACTGGAACGAGAAAAGGGCCTGGAAGCGCGATGCTCCCAGGCCCTTTTTCATGATCGGAACGGTCCGGTTCAGCAGGGATTCATCCCCGCACCCGGGCTGCCGACCCGGGTTCGCCCGCGATCAGGCGAAGTTGGATTCGACGAACTTCCAGTTGACCAGCTTGTCCAGGTACGTCTCAACGAACTTCGGACGCAGGTTGCGGTAGTCGATGTAGTAGGCGTGCTCCCACACGTCCACCGTCAGCAGCGCCTTGTCGGCGGTGGTCAGGGGGGTGCCGGCGGCGCCCATGTTGACAATGTCGACGCTGCCGTCGGCCTTCTTCACCAGCCAGGTCCAGCCGGAGCCGAAGTTGCCCACGGCGCTCTTGACGAACGCTTCCTTGAAGGCGGCGTAGCTGCCCCACTTGGCATTGATGGCGTCAGCCAGCGCACCCGAGGGTTCGCCACCGCCGTTGGGAGTCATGCAGTTCCAGAAGAACGTGTGGTTCCAGATCTGGGCCGCGTTGTTGTAGATGCCGCCGCTGGACTTCTTGATGATCTCTTCGAGAGGCATGTTCTCGAATTCGGTGCCCTTTTGCAGGTTGTTCAGGTTCACCACGTAGGCGTTGTGATGCTTGCCGTGGTGGTATTCCAGCGTTTCCTGGCTGCAGTACGGCGCCAAGGCGTCTTTCGCGTAGGGCAGCGGCGGCAGGGTATGTTCCATGGTGAAGTCCTTCGTGGGTTGATTGAAATTCCGGGAGCGCTTCGCTGGCGAATACGGCACGCATCCGCACGCGGCGAACAGCGATTGTAGGAAGGAAACCGGCACGTTCCGTGTAGGCAATGGCAGAGAGATCGGCGGTACGGCCACCCCTGCCCGGCAACGGCAGCGCCGGTGCCGCCGCCACGCCGGCCTAGAGCAGCCGCCGCTGCGACACGGTGAGGTCGATCTCGCCTTCGGCCAGCCGGCCCACCAGCGCATCGCCCGGGCGCACCTGGGCCGGCCGCGTGACCGGCTGTCCCTGCGCGTCGGTCAGCAGGGCATAGCCGCGCTGCAGCACCAGCCGGGGGTCGAGCAGCTGCAGCCGCAGCGCGGCGCGCTCCAGCCGGTCGGACTGCGCGCCGACGCGGCGCTCGAGCGCCAGGGGCAAACGGGCCCGTAGCGCTTGATTTTCCTGGGCCATACGCTGCAATTTCAATAGCACGGCATGGCGCATGCGCTGGGCGTGGCGTGCCAGCTGCAGTTGCTGGCGCCCGACCAGCCCCGAAGGCCGCCCCAGGCGTTGCGTTGCGCCGTCCAGCCGCTGGTGGCGCAGGTCCATCTGCCGCTGCACCGCGGCCTGCAGGCGCTCGGCCAGCAGATCCAGCGCACCCAGCCAGACCGCACGCGGCTGGGAGACGAGCTCGGCCGCTGCCGTGGGGGTGGGAGCGCGCAGGTCGGCGCAGAAGTCCGCGATGGTGAAGTCGGTCTCGTGCCCCACGCCGCTGATGAGCGGCACCGGACTGGCGACGACCATGCGGGCGACCTGCTCGTCGTTGAACGCCCACAGGTCTTCGATGGAGCCACCACCCCGGACCAGCAGGATCACATCGACCGGTACCGGGTCTGGCGCCTCGCCCAATGCGGGTTTCGCCGCTGGCGCCCTTGCCGCCTCGGCGTGCCGATACAGTTTCGATAGCGCGGCGCAGATCGATGCCGGCGCCTGCGCACCCTGGACCAGCGCTGGCGCGAGCACCACCGGGATGTGCGGCACCCGCCGCCGCAGTGCCGTGACCACATCGTGCAGCGCGGCAGCACCGAGCGAGGTCACCACACCGATTCCACGCGGCATCAGCGGCACGCCCCGCTTGCGCGCGCTGTCGAACAGGCCCTCGCCTTCCAGCCGCGACTTGAGGCGCAGGAACTGCTCGAACAGGGCGCCCTGCCCCGCCCGCTGCATGCTCTCGACGATCAACTGCAGGTCGCCCCGGGCCTCGTACACACCCAGCCGGCCGCGCACTTCCACCAGTTCACCGTCGCGCGGCTGGAAGTCGAGCAGCGTGGCCGCACGCCGGAACATGGCGCTGCGGATCTGGCCGCTGGCGTCCTTCAGCGTGAAGTAGCAGTGGCCGCTGCCGGCCCGCGAGAAGCCCGTGATCTCGCCGCGCACGGCCACGGGATTGAATCGGGCCTCCAGCGCGTCAGCAATCGCGCGGCACAGCGAGCCGACCTCCCAGATGCGCGGCGCCGGGCCTGGCTCTGCGCGCTCAAACATAGGCGGGGCGCGGCCTGGCAGGGATCTGCGCCTGCACATTAGTCCACAGCGCAGAGGGAGCGGCGGCTGCTCCAGCGCCCCGGGCGCCACCCCCCGGCATCGCCAGCAAACCGGCGCAAGCCATTGATTTCAAATGAATTTTCACTGCGCGATTTTTCATCAATCTGTCAAAGTCGTGATCTGGCGCCGCTTGGCGGGCCGTCGCGGGGTAGTTGCCCACAAAGTTATCCACAGTTTTTGTGGGTCGATTCGCTGCGCCGCGAGTGCCGGGGGAGTGCGGGCGGTGCCTGGCCGGAATGCGGGCCGATCCGCCCGGCAGCCAGAGCGGCGTGGGCCATAATCGCCGGCTGGATGTCACCCGCCCGGAGAGAGAATTGCTGTCGATCATACAAGCCGCAGGCTGGCCCATCTGGCCCCTGATAGCCTGCTCCGTCATCGCCCTGGCGCTGGTGCTGGAGCGCTTTCTCGCCCTCAAAACGTCCCGCGTCGTCCCGCCCAAGCTGCTGGACGAAGCCATCTCCGTCTCGTCGCGCGGCCTGCCGACGCCGGACGTGGTGAACCAGCTGGCGCAGAACTCCGCCCTGGGCGAAGTGCTGGCCACCGGGCTGCGCACCCTCAACAGCCATCCCAACAGCACCGAGGCCGACCTGCGCGCGGCCATGGAAGGCGCCGGCCGGGCGGTGGCCCACCGGCTGGAGAAATACCTGAGCGCCCTCGCCACGATCGCCTCGGCAGCCCCGCTGCTGGGGCTGCTGGGCACGGTCATCGGCATGATCGAGATCTTCGGCTCGCAAGCCGGCGGCGGCGGTGCCGGCCAGGCCATGGGCGGGGGCAATCCGGCGCAACTGGCCCACGGCATCTCCATCGCGCTCTACAACACGGCGTTCGGCCTGATCGTGGCCATTCCGACGCTGATCTTCTGGCGCTATTTCCGCAGCCGGGTCGATGCGTACCTGCTGGCGCTGGAGCTGTCCGCCGAGCAGTTCCTGCGCCACATCGCGCGCCTGCGCAAGTGACGCGCCTGCCGATCGCCCCCGGAGCACGCCGCCCATGAACTTCCGCCCCCGCGCCAAGGAAGAGCCCGAGATCAACCTGATCCCGTTCATCGACGTGCTGCTGGTGATCCTCATCTTCCTGATGCTGTCGACCACCTACAGCAAGTTCACCGAGCTGCAGCTGACGCTGCCCGTGGCCGACGCCGAGCAGCAGCGCGACCATCCGAAGGAGATCATCGTCTCCGTCGCCGCCGACGGCCGCTACGCCGTCAATCGCGCTGCCGTCGAAGGCAAGGGTGTGGAGGGCGTGGCCCGGGCGCTGACCGCCGCCGCGGCCGCCGGCCGCGACAGCGTGGTCATCATCAGCGCGGACGCCACTTCCCCGCACCAGGCTGTGGTGACCGTGATGGAAGCGGCGCGCCGTGCGGGGCTCTCGCAGATCACCTTCGCCACCCAGTCCTCCGGCGGCGCGGCGCGCTAGCCGCATGGCGCAGGGCTTGCAGCAGGCCTGGTCGCATCGCGGCTGGGTGGCCTGGGCGCTTCGCCCGCTGTCGCTGGTCTACGCCAGCGTCACGGCGCTGCGGCGCCTGCTGTATCGCAGCGGCCTGCTGCGCTCGCATCGCCTGCCGGTGCCGGTGATCGTGGTGGGCAACGTGATCGCGGGGGGAGCGGGCAAGACACCGGTCACGCAGGCCATCGTGCGCCACCTGCAGGCCAGGGGCCGGCATCCGGGCATCGTCTCCCGCGGCTATGGCCGTCGCACCCACGACTGCCGGGCGGTCGGGCCCGGCAGCACCGCAGCCGAAGTGGGCGACGAACCCGCCCTGCTCGCCCGCAGCACCGGTGCGCCCGTCTTCGTGGCAGCGGGGCGGGCCGAGGCGGCCCAGGCCCTGCTGGCAGCGCACCCCGACGTGGACGTGATCGTCTGCGACGATGGCCTGCAGCACCTGGCGCTGGCGCGAGATATCGAGATCTGTGTCTTCAACGATGACGGCGTGGGCAACGGCTGGCAACTGCCTGCCGGGCCGCTGCGCGAGCCCTGGCCGCGCTCCGTCACTGCCGTGCTGCACGCCGGGCCCCGGCCTGCGGGTGGCAACGCGCCCGCCTTCGCCCTGCAGCGCGGCCTCACCGCCCAGGCGGTTCGAGCCGACGGGCACCGCGTGCCGCTGTCGGGCCTGCGGGGCGAGCCGCTGCATGCCGTCGCCGCAATCGCCCGGCCAAACGATTTCTTCGCCATGCTGCGCCAGCAGGGGCTTTCACTGGCCCAGGCGGAGGCGCTTCCCGATCACTATGATTTTGATAGCTGGGAACGCCCATCGGACAAGCGCCTGCAGCTGATTTGCACCGAGAAAGACGCGGTCAAGCTGTGGCCACGGCACCCCGACGCGCTGGCCGTTCCGCTGGCGGTGCAGATTCCTGCGCCCTTCTTCACCCTGCTGGATGCGCGGTTGGCGACCGTCGCCACGCCACTATCATCGGCGGACACCGCCTGACGAACGTCCGGTCCCCATCCGCTCGGGGTCGGCTTTTTCCGGCCCATCTTTGTTTCGCCTTCTCCCCATCGCCCCGCCGGGCGCCCATGCCATGGACTCCAAACTACTCGACTTGCTGGTCTGCCCCGTCACCAAGGGCCCCCTCGTCTTCGACCGTGACCGCCGGGAGCTGGTGTCGCGCAGCGCGCGGCTGGCCTATCCGGTGCGCGACGGCATTCCGGTGCTGCTGGAAAACGAGGCACGCACGCTGACCGACGACGAAATCGACGCGGCGGCATGAGCGCCGCCGCCTCGGCCACCGCGCCGGCAGCGCTGCCCGCCTTCACCGTTGTGATCCCGGCGCGGCTGGCGTCGACCCGCCTGCCGAACAAGCCGCTGGCGGACATCGCCGGCCTGCCGATGGTCGTGCATGTGGCGCGGCGCGCGGCGCAGAGTGGAGCGTTGCGCAGCGTGGTGGCGGCAGACGACGAGCGCATCGTCGCAGCCTGCCGGCACCACGGTGTGGAAGCCCTGCTCACCCGGGCCGACCACGCCAGCGGCAGCGACCGGCTGGCCGAGGCCTGCGAGCTGCTGGGCCTGGCGGGTGACGACGTGGTGGTCAACGTGCAGGGCGACGAGCCGCTGATGGACCCCGCGCTGATCGACGCCGTCGCCCGCTTGCTCGCCGACCGGCCCGATGCCAGCATGGGCACGGCCGCGCACGCCATCGACGCCGTAGCGGACTTCGTCAATCCCAACGTGGTGAAGGTGGTACTGGACGGGCGCGGTCTCGCGCACTATTTCAGCCGCGCACCCATTCCGCATGCCCGCGACCATGCTGCCGGCACCGCATGGTGGAACGACCCGGCCGCACCTGCGGTGCCGCACGGGTTCGCGCCGCTCCGGCACATCGGCATCTACAGCTACCGCGCGGGCTTCCTGCGGCAGTTTCCCCAGCTGCCCCCGGCGCCCACCGAAGCGCTGGAGGCGCTGGAGCAATTGAGGGCCCTCTGGCACGGCCATCGGATTGCCGTTCATGTTACCGCCGCCGCTCCTGGCCCGGGGGTGGACACTCCGGCCGACCTCGACCTCGTGCGCGCCCTGCTCGGCTGAAGGCCGGGAAAGGCCGGAGAAGGCCGCCCGGGCGGTCCGCCGGACTGCGGTATCGGCGGGCCGCAGACGGGCCAGCGACGGGTGAAATCCTGGTTTTTCGCCCCTCGCACACCGCTGAGTCGCGGTGATGACGCGTCAGGGAAGCGAAGGTATCGCATGCTATCCTCGACTGGAATGAAGGCACCCGCGCGGCGCACGCTCGCCTGCGGCCGGTTGCCCGCCGAATTCAACATCGAGAGGAGATTCATGAAGCTGATTCTTTTGGGCGCGCCTGGGGCGGGCAAGGGCACACAGGCCGCGTTCATCTGCACCAAGTACGGCATTCCCCAGATTTCGACCGGGGACATGCTGCGCGCCGCCGTCAAGGCCGGCACGCCGCTGGGCCTGCAAGCCAAGGCCGTGATGGATGCGGGCGCGCTCGTCAGCGACGACCTGATCATCAATCTGGTCAAGGAACGCATCGCCCAGCCGGACTGCGCGCAGGGCTTCCTGTTCGACGGTTTCCCCCGCACCATTCCCCAGGCCGACGCCATGAAGGCCGCAGGCGTGAAGCTGGACTACGTGCTGGAAATCGACGTGCCGTTCGAGGCGATCATCGAGCGCATGAGCGGCCGGCGCTCGCACCCGGCCAGCGGCCGCACCTACCACGTCAAGTTCAATCCGCCGAAGGTGGAAGGCAAGGACGACGTGACGGGCGAGGAGCTGATCCAGCGCGAGGACGACAAGGAGGCCACCGTCCAGAAGCGCCTGGAGGTCTACAGTGCCCAGACGCGTCCGCTGGTCGACTACTACTCCACCTGGGCGCAGCAGGACCCGGCGAACGCGCCCAAGTACCGCGCCATCAGCGGCACCGGCTCGGTGGAAGAGATCACCCAGCGCGCACTGCAGGCCCTGGCCAGCTGATAGAAACCGAGAAAGCGCCGCGCCCGGCATCGCGCCCCGCTGTGCGGGGCGTTTTCGTATCCGGACGCTGAACGTCAGCGACGGTGGCGTGCCGCCAGCAGGTGAAGCATGAGCGACACGCGCGTCTTGACCGCGCCCAGGCCCTGCGTTTCGGCCTGGAGCGCGTCGCCAGGGCGCGGCAGCACGCGACCCAGCGGGCAGCGGGAGGCCACCCGCACCGCCACACCCGCCATCTGCGCCCGCAGCAGTGCGGCCTCCAGCGCGGCGTGCACCGTACCATTGCCCGTCGCGGCCACCACCAGGCCATCGACGCCATCCGCAGCCAGCAGATCCACCACGCGACCCGAGGCGGCGGCGTGGCTCAACACGATGTCCACCCGCGGCCAGTCCACTGCGCTTGCCGGGTTCGCCGGCGGGGCTTCGCCAGCCCGGCTCCAGGGCAGCTGTGGGTAGAGGGGCTCTGCGGCCGGCCAGTCGCGTGCCAGCCGCACCTGCCCTTCCTCCACCCAGCCCAGCGGACCGGACTCGCCGGAATCGAACGCATCCACGCGGTACGGATGCACCTTCCGCACCTGCTCGGCGCCGTGCACCGTGCCGGCAGCGACGGCGACCACGCCGTGCGCGCCCTCGGCGGTTGCGACGGCCATCGCATCGAGCAGATTCTGGGGACCATCAGGGCTCAAGGCCGTGGCCGGTCGCATGGCGCAGGTGAGAACGACAGGCTTGCGCGCATCCAGCACCAGCCGCAGGAACCAGGCGGTTTCTTCCAGCGTGTCGGTCCCGTGCGTGATCACGATGCCGCGCACCTCGGGGTCGGCCAGATGCACGGCGCAGCGCTCTGACAAGCGCTGCCATATCGCGTGATCCATGTCCTTGCTGTCCACCTGAGCGATCTGCTCGGTGACCAGCTCGCCACCGCCCGCCGCCTTCGCCAGGCCGGGAATGGCCTCCAGCAACTGCTGCACACCGACCTGGCCGGCGGTGTAGCCGATGTTGTCGGACGCGTCACCCGCCGTACCGGCGATGGTGCCTCCGGTTCCCAACACCACGATTTTTTGAGCGGCCACTTGCATCCTCGAAGAAACTGGTTAAAAATACAGGTACTGGATTAAACAACAGTCCCGCAGTCGATCCCTTTGGTCATCGCAACGCACTGGAAACCTGCCATGCTCGACAGTCCCAAGCTCACAGCCCGCCAGCAGCAGATTCTGGATCTGATCCAGACCGCCATCGCACGCACCGGCGCGCCACCCACCCGTGCGGAAATCGCCGCTCAGCTCGGTTTCAAATCCGCCAACGCGGCGGAAGAACACTTGCAGGCCCTGGCGCGCAAAGGCGTCATCGAACTGGTCAGCGGCACGTCCCGCGGCATCCGTCTGCGCAGCGAGACCGTCCGGTCCATCAACGCGGCGCGCGGCACCCAGTTCAGCCTGCCCATTCCCGGGCTCACCCAGCTGGTGCTGCCCCTCATCGGCCGCGTTGCGGCAGGCTCCCCCATTCTCGCGCAGGAACACGTCGACCAAACCTACAGCGTGGAAGGCAGCCTGTTTCAGCACAAGCCCGACTACCTGCTGAAGGTGCGCGGCATGTCCATGCGGGACGCGGGCATCATGGACGGCGACCTGCTCGCTGTCCAGGCCACGCGGGAGGCCCGCAACGGCCAGATCATCGTCGCCCGGCTGGGAGACGACGTCACCGTCAAGCGCCTGCGCCGCAGCGGCAGTGCCATCGAATTGCTGCCGGAAAACCCGGACTACCCGGTCATCACCGTGCAGCCCGGGGAGCCCTTCGAGATCGAAGGGCTGGCCGTGGGCCTGATCCGCAACACCATGCTCATGTAGCTGTCACCGCGGCTGCCCAGGTGGCGGGCGTCTGGCGGTAGGGTGGGGGTGCGGCGCACAGTTCGCTTTCCCAAATCCCTACACGCCAACCCTGCGGCAAGTCGCTCAATGGCAATCCTGCCTGTGTTCAATCCTCCGTGCCCTCGCACGGGGCTGGTGCCCTCCCCCTGGGTGACCTGATTGCCATCGAGGCGCATCTGCCGACCGGTCCGCGTATTGCGGGCCTGCCCGGCAGGCGCTGAACCCCGATCGTGATCCGGCATCCGTCACCGGAGCGTTCCAGCACTGTTCTAGGCACTGGCCACGATGGAGTTTTCACATGGGAATTGCCCTGCTTGCCTTTTCGTCCTTGTCGCACCCCGTCAAGGCCCTGACCCAGTGGTTTGCCCGCCCAGCCCGGGCTGCAGGCCTGACCGCCTCCGCTGCCCGGCAGCGCTCGCTGGCCGACAACGGCGCGGGCCACGCAGCCGCCGCCGCATCGCGGGCGCCAGCAGAAGGGCTGGACGCTGCATCGCCCTCCGCCAACGCCGCGTCGATGACCGGAGTGTCTGCTGCGGCACCCGCTTGCGTGGTACCCATGACCAAGCTGCCTGCGGCTACTGCGGCCCCGGCCTTCCATCCGCTGCGCGTGCAGTCCATCCGTGCCCGTCTGGCTTTGCCCCTGGTCGCCTCGCAGGCCGCCAATGCGGCGTCGTTCCACGGTGACGCAGACGGCTCCCCGGCCGGTGCGGCAGCGGCGGCCTCCCGCAGGAGCCCCGTACTCCGGGTTCTGCGCCGCATCCAGGTGGCCGACCCGACCCGGCTCGTGCTGTCGGGCCGCATGGCAGATGTATGCGCCGAGCTGGACCGTCTCGCAGCCTCCGAGTCCGCAAGTCTCACGGCCGCCTGAACGTCGAGGGGCCCAGGCGCCGAGCGGGTTCCAGGCCGGCCCAGCCGGAGCCCGTCACCCCTTCTTCTCTTGCCCCGATCCGCCCCGGGGCGTCGGCACTTCCCTGATCCTGTCGGCGTCGTATCCACCAAACGGAACAAGGTGCCCACCGGGGTGACCTCTCAGTGAACTGACCAGACTGTGGCCCGACCCGACGCGCCGCCTCTGCCCATGGGTGGCCGTGGCACGCTGGCGCTCATCACGCGTTGATCTGCGCCCACAGCTTGTCCAGACGCTTGACGCTCACCGGCTGGGGCGTGCGCAGCTCCTGCGCGAAGAAGCTCACCCGCAACTCTTCCAGCAGCCAGCGCATCTCCACCATGCGCGCATCCACGTGGCCTTTGCGCTCCGCCACCAGGCGCCAATAGCGCTGCTCCTGCGGCCGCAGCTCGGCCAGCCGGGCGGCGTCGCGGGCGGGGTCGGCGCGGTACTTGTCGAGCCGCTGGGTGATTGCTTTCAGATAGCGGGGAAAGTGCGCCAGTTGCGCCCAGGGCGCTGCGGCCAGGAACTGTCGGGGCATCAGCCGCTGCAGCTGCTGTTGCGCGTCCTGCGTTGCATCCGGAGCGTTCTTCGTGTCCTTGATCTTCCGGGCTGCCGCAGCGAACTCCACCAGGATGGCGCCGGCCAGCCGGGCCACCTCGTTGGCGATGAGCGTGAGCCGGCCACGGCCCTCCTCCACCCGCCGCTTGAAGTCGGCCTCGTTCGTCGGTAGCGGCTCCTGCAGGAAGGCGCGCTCCAGCGCGATGTCGAGGATCTGCGTGCGCAACTCTTCCTGCGTGCCAAGCGGCATGTAGGCCACGGCCATCTTCTGCAGGTCGGGCAGGTTTTTCTCCAGGTATTTCAGGGCGTCCTTGATCTGCAGCGCAAACAGCCGCCGCAGGCCGGCGCGGTGCTTGGCCGCCGCCACCTCGGGTTCGTCGAACACTTCGATGCTCACGGCATCGCCGCCATCGATGAGCGCGGGAAAGCCGATCAACGTCTGCCCCGCCTTGCGGATTTCCATCAGCTCGGGCAGCTCGCCGAAGGTCCACGCGGTGTAGCGCTGCCCTGCGGGGGCCGCCGGGGCCTGCGGCGCGGCGGGGGCATGCGCCACCCTCGCCGAAGAGCCAGTGCCCTCTTTTGCTACTCCTTTCATAGCATCAGACCCAGGCGGTTCCTGCGCTCCAGCCCCATTGGATGCCGCATCGCTGCCTGCGGCGACCGCTGCAAGCTTCAATCCTGCCAGCGCCTGGAACGCCCCGCGCGCCTTGGCGCCCCACTCGGCTTTCAATGCGCCGAGGTTGCGGCCCTGCCCCAGTTGCCGGCCATGTTCGTCGACCACGCGGAAATTCATGAAGAGGTGCGGCGACAGCATGTCGAGCTTGAAGTCGGCGCGCTTCACGTCCAGAGACGTCTCTGTCTGGACTTGCTTGAGCAGCACGTCGGTCAGGCTGCCGTGGCCGAAGCGCTCGGGCGTGCCCAGCAGCTCGGCGAGGCGCGCCGCGCTCTCCGGCAGGGGCACGAAACGGCTGCGCGGGCGCTGCGGCAGGCTTTTGAGCAGCGCCTGGATCTTGGCCTGCAGCATGCCGGGCACCAGCCATTCGCAGCGCTCGTCCTGGACCTGGTTCAGCACGAAGAGCGGCACGGTCACGGTGATGCCGTCGCGCGCGTCGCCCGGTTCGTGCAGATAGGCGGCAGCGCAGTCCACGCCGCCCAGCCGCACCGTCTTGGGAAACGCATTGCTCGTGATGCCGGCCGCTTCATGCCGCATCAGCTCGTCGCGCGTCAGCTTCAGCAGGTCGGGGTTCTGCCGCGCCTCGTCCTTGTACCAGGCCTCGAAGCCGGCGCCCGTGCAGATGTCCGCCGGCAGCTGCTGGTCGTAGAAGGCGTAGATCAGCTCATCGTCCACCAGCACGTCCTGGCGGCGCGACTTGTGCTCCAGCTCCTCCACCTTGGCAATCAGCTTCTGGTTGGCGGCCAGGAACGGCAGCCGCGTTTCCCACTGGCCGCCGACCAGCGCCTCGCGGATGAAGATCTCGCGGGCGGCATGCGGGTCGACCTTGCCGAAGTTCACCCGCCGGTTGTTGTAGATGACCAGGCCGTAGAGCGTTGCCCGTTCCACGGCGGACACCTGCGCGGCCTTCTTTTCCCAGTGCGGATCCAGCAGCTGCTTCTTAAGCAAATGTCCGGCGATCTGCTCCACCCACTGCGGTTCGATGGCCGCGATGCCGCGCCCGAAGAGCCGTGTCGTCTCGACCAGTTCGGCAGCGACGATCCAGCGGCCCGGCTTCTTGCTCAGATGCGCGCCGGGGTGCTTGTAGAAGCGGATGCCGCGCGCGCCCAGGTACCAGTCTTCCTCTTCGCTCTTGATGCCGATGTTGCCCAGCAGGCCGGCCAGCATCGACAGGTGAATCTGCTCGTAGCTGGCGGGCGTGGTGTTGATCTTCCAGCGGTGTTCGGTCACCACCGTCAGCAGCTGGGTGTGGATGTCGCGCCACTCGCGCAGGCGGCGGATGCTGATGAAGTTCTGCCGCAGCAGCGCTTCGTACTGCCGATTGCTGAGCTTGTGGGTGGGCTGCACCTGCGCTGCCGTCGCCGCGGCCTGCGCTGCCGTCGCCGCGGCCTGCAGGGCCGCGGGGGCGGGGGCGGCACTCGCAATGCGCTGCGCGACCGGCAGCACCGCCTGCGACGGCGCGCCCTTGCGGGCCGCTTCGCGCTGCATGCGGGCCGATGGGAGGCTGGGTGCGCCGCCCCGCGCCTCGCCGATCCATTTCCAGAGCTTGAGGTAACCGCTGAATTCGCTTTTCTCGTCGTCGAACTTGGCATGCGCCTGGTCGGCCTGCTGCTGCGCCTCCAGCGGCCTGTCGCGCACGTCCTGCACCGACAGGGCCGAGGCGATCACCAGCACCTCGTCCAGCGCCTTGCGGTCGCGCGCCTCCAGGATCATGCGGCCCACGCGCGGGTCCAGCGGCAGGCGCGACAGCTCCACGCCCATGGGGGTGAGTTCATTGGCATCATCCACCGCACCCAGCTCGCCCAGCAGCTGGTAGCCATCGGCAATGGCACGGCCCGACGGCGCCTCGATGAACGGGAAGTGCGCCACATCGCCCAGGTGCAGCGACTTCATCCGCAGGATGACGCCCGCCAGCGACGAGCGCAGGATCTCCGGGTCGGTGAAGCGCGGCCGGCTGTTGAAATCCGCCTCGTCGTACAGGCGGATGCAGATGCCGTTGGCGACGCGGCCGCAGCGGCCGGCGCGCTGGTTGGCGGCGGCCTGGCTCACCGGCTCAACCAGCAACTGCTCCACCTTGCTCCTGAAACTGTAGCGCTTGACCCGCGCCGTTCCCGCGTCGATGACATACCGGACACCCGGCACGGTCAGCGAGGTCTCGGCCACGTTGGTGGCCAGCACGATGCGCCGGCCGGTGTGGCCGTCGAAGATGCGGTCCTGCTCGGCCTGCGACAGGCGGGCGAACAGCGGCAGCACCTCGGCATTGCGCATCACCGGCTGGTGCGCCAGGTGCTTGCGCAGGTGGTCGGCCGCCTCGCGGATCTCGCGCTCGCCCGGCAGGAAGACGAGGATGTCGCCGCTGGCGTTGCCCGCCCAGAGTTCGTCCACCCCGTCGGCGATGGCCTCGTTCAGTCCGTAGTCGCGCGATTCCTCGAACGGCCGGAAGCGCTGCTCGACAGGAAACGTGCGGCCCGACACGTAGATGATCGGCGCAGGGCCCTTGCTCGATTCGAAATGCCGGGCGAACCGGTCGGCGTCGATGGTGGCCGAGGTCACCACGATCTTCAGGTCGGGCCGGCGCGGCAGGATCTGGCGCAGGTAGCCGAGCAGGAAGTCGATGTTCAGGCTGCGCTCGTGCGCCTCGTCGATGATGATCGTGTCGTAGGCCTTCAGCAGCGGGTCGGTCTGCGTCTCGGCCAGCAAGATGCCATCGGTCATCAGCTTGACCGACGCATCGCGGGAGAGCCGGTCCTGGAACCGCACCTTGAAGCCCACCACGTCGCCCAGCGGCGTCTTCAGCTCTTCAGCGATCCGCTTGGCCACGCTGCTGGCGGCGATCCGGCGCGGCTGGGTGTGGCCGATCAACTGGCCCTTGCTGCCTGCGGGGGCGTTGCACTTCCCGCGCCCCAGCGCCAGCGCGATCTTGGGCAACTGGGTGGTCTTGCCGGAGCCGGTTTCACCGCACACGATGACCACCTGATGCTGCTGGATCGCAGCCATGATCTCTTCGCGCTTGCCCGACACGGGCAGGGATTCGGGGAATTCGATGCGCAAGGCGGGCGCGGCGGGCCGGGGATGGGAGGACAGGGTTTCGCTCATGAAGACCGCCATTATCCAAGCGCCCCGCCGGCGACGCACGCCGCTGCGCCCTTGGCCCTGGCGGGCGCACTCTTCAGCCGCGAGCGTCCCCCGGTGACGCCTGCCCGCCCCGCCCACCCTCCCATCGACGCGGCGCGGCGGGTGGCGAACGGGCCGCTGCATATAAGCCTGGCCCCCGCCCCACTGGCACCTTCTGCATCGAATCCGGGCCCACCGCACCTAGAGCTTCTACCGAGAAAAAACCGAGCAACTGGTTATAGACTTTATCCGATAGCCTGACTAACTATAAGCAACCCAACAGTTTTCAGGCACCGCAGGTGTCGAGCCCGCGCGCCCTCCACGGATCAAGGAGTCCAGATGCCAGCGTCAGCCACCGTGCCCGCACCGGGCGCGCCCTGCCAGCGCCTGCCAAGCCGCCATGCCGCAGTCCGGGGCGCCGGTCGATGTCGGTGGGGCGGCGCCGCGCCGCTCGGCCGGCCGTAGGCAAGCGGCCGGCCCGGCCTTCTGGCACGCCTCCCCCCATCGCCCTCTGCCCACAGGCAGCCGGCCCACCGAGTGCATCCGCACATGCCGCGTCGATCGACCGGCATCCATGACGAGAGAGTGACAACCCGGGCAACGGGCGGCGCCTGGCCTTCGGCCTGCCCCAAGCCCGGACAAGGAAGGAGACCTTCATGAACAAGACGACACGCATCCGCCGACTAGGTTGCGCGGCCTTGGTGGGCACGACCGCCACCTTCGCAGCGCATGCCCAGACCCCGCCCGCCACCGCTGCCGCACCCGCATCCGCGCCCGCATCGAGCGTGAATCTGTACGGGCTCATCGACGTGGGCGTCGAGCGCCTGAACAACGTGGGCGCCAGCAACAGCGGCCTCACCCGCATGCCCAGCAACACCGGCACGCTGCCGTCTCGCCTGGGCTTTCGCGGTACCGAGGACCTGGGCGGCGGGCTGAAGGCCATCTTCACGCTGGAAATGGGCCTGGCGCCCGACCAGGGCACGCTGGGCCAGGGCGGGCGCGGTTTCGGGCGGCAGTCGTTCATCGGGCTGCAGGGCCCGTGGGGCACGGTGTCCGCCGGCCGCCAGTATTCGATGCTGTTCTATTCCATGCTGGATGCCGACGTGATCGGCCCGGCGGTGTATGCCGCAGGCTCGCTCGACAGCTACATCCCCAATGCCCGCGCCGACAATTCGCTGTCCTACCGCGGCACCTTCAGTGGCCTCACGCTGGGGGCTGAATACAGCTTCGGCCGCGACACGGTCAATGCCGGCCCGAGCCCCGTGGGCACCAACTGTGCAGGCGAAAGCGCCAGCGACAGCAAGGCCTGCCGCCAGTGGTCCGCCATGGTCAAGTACGACTCGCCCGTCTGGGGTGCTGCCGTGGCCTACGACCGGCAGAACGGCCGCAACACCGCCGGCGCCACCGATGTGGTCTTCGGCAACCTCAACACCAGCGCCAAGACCGACTCCCGCCTCAGCGTGAACGGCTATGTCAAGCTGGCCGGCGCCAAGATCGGCGCGGGCGTGGTGCGTCGCGACAACGACGGCGATGCCACCAAGCCGCGCAGCGACCTGTGGTTCGTCGGCGCCTCCTACCCCCTCACCAGCAACCTGACGCTCGATGGCCAGTACCTGCGCATCGACTACCGATCCGTGAACGACTTCGACTCGCAGATGCTGGTGGCGCGGCTGAGCTACGCGCTCTCCAAGCGCACCAGCCTCTACAGCCAGCTCGGCCACATCCGCAACGACCGGCTGGCGGCCGTCTCGGTCAGCGGCGGCGCTGCGGGCAGCAACCCGGCGGCCGGCAAGTCGCAGACCGGCTTCAACATCGGCGTGCGTCATGCGTTCTGACCCCCGCCGCTCTTCGTTCCACAGGACCCACGCCATGACCCATCGCCGCCAATTCATTCAGACCCTGGGCTCGCTCACCGCCCTGGGCGCCCTTGCGCCCCTCGCCGCGTTCGCACAGACGCTGGACACCGCGCGCGTCGTCGTCGGCTTCCCGCCGGGCGGCACGGCCGACGTGATGGCCCGCCGCGTGGCCGACCGGCTGCCCGCCGGCGGCTACGTGAAGACCGCAGGCATCGTGGACAACAAGAGTGGCGCCGGCGGGCGCATCGCGGTGGAAACCGTGAAGGTCGCCGCGCCCGACGGCGCCACGCTGCTGCTCACGCCGCACTCGGTGCTCACCGTTTTCCCGGGCATCTACCCCAAGCTCGGCTACAAGCCGTTCGAGGACCTGGTGCCCGTATCGCTGGGCGCCACCATGTCGCATGCGCTGGCAGTGGGCCCTGCCGTGCCCGCGGATGTGAAGACGGTGGCCGACTTCCTGGCGTGGGCCAAGGCCCACCCGAAGGAGGCCAGCTACGGCTCGCCCGCCGCAGGCTCGATTCCGCACTTCATCGGCGCACTGCTGACGAAGAACAGCGGCGTCGATCTGCGGCATGTGCCCTATCGCGGCTCCATTCCGGGCGTGACCGACACGGTGGGCGGCCAGATCGCCGCCATGATCACGCCGGTGGGCGACTTCCTGCCCCAGGCCAAGACCGGCAAGCTGCGCATCCTGGCCACCTCCGGCCCCAAGCGCACGCCGTTCACGCCCGACGTCGCCACCTTCGCCGAACAGGGTTACGACTACATCAAGTTCGACGAGTGGTATGGCTTCTACGCGCCGGCCCGCACGCCGCCCGCCGTGGTGGCCGCCGCCAGCGCGGCCATCAACAAGGCGCTGCAGGACAAGGCGGTGATCGACAACCTGGCCACCTTCGGCCTGATCGCGGGCGGCTCCACGCCGGCCGAACTCGATGCCATGACGCACCAGGAGTCCGACCGCTGGGCGCCCATCGTCAAGCAGATCGGCTTCACCGCCGAGTCGTGACGCCCCGGTTCAGGCGGCCGGCGCAGCACGCTGCGGCCCGGCCGCCTGCGCTGCAGCAGATCCACAACGAACCCACCTTTCGAGCCGGCCAGCCGCAGGCGCTGGGCGGAGGAGACATCCATGACCCATTTCCCTTCCCTGGCACCCGGGCGGCTGCCTGCCGGCTGGCTTGC
The DNA here is from genome assembly GCF_001424265.1 of Acidovorax sp. Leaf160. Lineage (GTDB taxonomy): Bacteria > Pseudomonadota > Gammaproteobacteria > Burkholderiales > Burkholderiaceae_C > Paracidovorax. The sequence goes on along the minus strand of NZ_LMOV01000012.1, from coordinate 183,749 downwards.
GGGCGCGGCGGCTGCCGGCGCCGCGATCGCCCTGTCGGCCTGTGGGGGCTCCGACAGCGGCCCGCCGCAGTTGGCGGCGGCGACGCCCGGCAAGCTCGCGCAGTGCAGCCAGCTGGCGGCCCTGGCCTTACCGTCCACGCGCATCACGTCCGTGACCTCCGTAGCGGCGACGGACGGCGGCAACGGCCAGCCCGCCATGCCGGAGCATTGCCTGGTGAGCGGCCGCATGAATGAGCGCACCAGCGCGGTGGACGGCAATGCCTACGCCATCGGCTTCGAGATGCGCCTGCCGCAGGACTGGAATGGCCGCTTCTTCCACCAGGGCAACGGCGGGCTGGACGGCGCCGTGGTGCCTGCCACCGGCCCCATCGGCGGCGGCGCCCCCAACACCACCGCCCTGTCGATGGGCTTTGCCGTGCTCAGCTCCGACGCCGGCCATCCACAGCCCACGCCGTTCTTCGGCGCAGATCCGCAGGCGCGGCTGGACTACGGCTACCAGGCCGTGGCCACGCTCACGCCGATGGCGCAGGGCGTCATCAAGGCGGCCTACGGCAAGGCGCCGGATCGCTCCTACTTCGCCGGCTGCTCCAACGGCGGCCGCCACGCCATGGTGGCCGCGGCGCGCTACGCCAAGGACTACGACGGCGTGCTGGCGGGCAACCCCGGCTTCCATCTGCCCAAGGCTGCGAGCGCGCAGCTGTGGAAGGTGCAGCAGTACGCCTCCATCGCCAGCCAGGGCGCCAACGGCCTGCCCGACATCTCCAGGGCCGTCACGCCGGCGGAATACAGCACGGTGGCGGCGCGCATCACCGCCAAGTGCGACGCGCTGGACGGCGCGAAGGACGGGATGGTGTCCGACGTGGCGGCCTGCCAGGCGGCCTTCGACATCCAGACCGACGTGCCCACCTGCTCCGGCGAGCGCGATGGCGCCTGCCTGACGCCGGTGCAGAAGAACACGCTGCAGCGCCTGTTCGCCGGGCCCCGCCTGGCGGACGGGACGGCCGCGTATTCCAACACTTGGTTCGACCCGGGCGTGGCCGGCAAGGATTTCGCGCTCTGGCACTACTTCATCGCGCAGAACCTGGACCCGGGGTCGGTGTCGCTGGTCTTCAACACGCCGCCCCTGCCGGTCAGCACCTTCGTGAGCACGCCGCCCCTGAAGATCGCGCTGGACTACGACCTGAACCGCGACTACGGCAAGCTCTTCGCGACCAGCGGCGCGTTCACCGAGTCCAGCTGGTCGTTCATGACGCCGCCGCGCGAGACCGACCTGTCCACCCTGCGCGATCGCGGCGGCAAGCTGATGGTCTATCACGGCACGGCTGACGGCGTGTTCAGCGCTGCGGACACCGCCCGCTGGTACGACGCGCTGCAAACGGCCGAGCAGGGCCGCGCGCCGGACTATGCGCGCCTCTACCTGGTGCCCGGCATGAACCATTGCGCCAACGGCCCCGCCACCGACCAGTTCGACATGGTGACCGCGCTGGTCAACTGGGTGGAAAAGGGACAGGCGCCCGACCGCGTGATCGCGCAGGCGCGGGGCGCCGGCTCCGCGGTGGTGAACGCGGAGGTGCCCGCCAGTTGGAGCGCCCAGCGCACCCGGCCGCTGTGCCCGTATCCGCTGGTCGCCCGCTACAACGGCTCGGGCGACGTGGAAAGCGCGGCCAGCTTCAGCTGCAGGCCGTGACCTGAAGCGCCCCGGTCCAGGCCGGCCCCGCGGCGGGCCGGCCTGGACCGGGGCCATGGCAGGGCGGCTCGGCCACTGCGGACACAGGCAGCCACTATGATTTCGCCTCCGCACCGCCCCCTCCGACGGCCCGCCCGCTGCCCCACCGCCTTCACATGTCCGCTGTTTTCAATTTCACCTTCGTTCCCTGGTTCCGCTCCGTTGCGCCGTACATCCACAAGTTCCGCCACCAGACCTTCGTGATCGGCCTGCCCGGCGAGGCCATTGCCGCGGGCAAGCTGCAGAACATCGCGCAGGACCTGGCGATGATCCAGGCCATGGGCGTGAAGATCGTGCTGGTGCATGGCTTCCGGCCGCAGGTGAACGAGCAGCTGCGGGCCAAGGGCCACGAGCCCAAGTACTCGCACGGCATACGCGTCACCGACTCGCTGGCGCTCGACTGCGCCCAGGAGGCGGCTGGCCAGCTGCGCTACGAGATCGAGGCCGCCTTCAGCCAGGGCCTGCCGAACACGCCGATGGCGGGCTCCACCGTGCGGGTGATTTCGGGCAACTTCCTCACCGCAAGGCCCGTGGGCATCGTGGACGGGGTCGATTTCCAGCATTCCGGGCTGGTGCGCAAGGTGGATACGGCCGGCATCCGCCGGGCGCTGGACATGGACGCTCTGGTGCTGCTGTCGCCCTTCGGTTTCTCGCCCACCGGCGAAGCGTTCAACCTGAGCATGGAGGAAGTGGCCACCTCGGTCGCCATCGCGCTCAAGGCCGACAAGCTGGTGTTCGTCTCGGAAGTGCCGGGCATCCGCACCGACCCCTTCCTGCCCGACGGCGAAGAGAACCCGATCGACACCGAGCTGCCGCTGGACCACGCGCGCCGCATGCTGGCCACCCTGCCGCCGGCCCGCACGCCGTCGGACACGTCGTTCTACCTGCAGCACTGCGTGAAGGCCTGCGAAGGCGGCGTGGAACGCAGCCACATCATTCCGTTCTCGGTCGACGGTGCGCTGCTGCTGGAGATCTACGTCCACGACGGCATCGGCACCATGATCGTGGACGAGAAGCTCGAGGAACTGCGCGAGGCCAAGCCCGATGACGTGGGCGGCATCCTGCAGCTGATCGAACCGTTCGAGAAAGACGGCACGCTGGTCAAGCGCGACCGCACCGAGATCGAACGCGACGTGGCGAACTACACCATCATCGAGCACGACGGCGTGATCTTCGGCTGCGCCGCGCTCTACCCCTACCCTGAGGCGGGCACGGCCGAGATGGCTGCCGTGACGGTGTCGCCCCACAGCCAGGGCACGGGCGACGGCGAGAAGCTGCTCAAACGCATCGAGCAGCGTGCGCGCCTCATGGGCCTGAAAAGCATCTTCGTGCTGACCACCCGCACCATGCACTGGTTCATCAAGCGCGGCTTCCAGCCGGTGGACCCGGACTGGCTGCCCGAGGGCCGCAAGAAGAAATACAACTGGGACCGCAAGAGCCAGGTGCTGATCAAAAAGCTGTAGCGCCCGGGCGGTCAGCCGCCCCGCACCGCCGCTGCCACGTGCCGCGCCACCTGGGCGATGGCGGCATCGCGCACCTCGGGCGACGCCGGCACGCCGGTCATGTAGCAGGTCACCACCACGGGCGCGCCGCCGCCCGCAGGCCACAGCACGCCGATGTCGTTGGACGAGCCGTTGCTGCCCGTGCCCGTCTTGTCGCCCACCTTCCAGCCCGGCACGCCAGCGCGCAGCCGCTTGTCGCCCGTCTTGTTGTTGACGATCCACTCCGTCAGCTGGGCGCGGGATGCCGGGCTGAGCGCCTGGCCCAGCACCAGCGTGCGCAGGCTGTGCAGCATCGCGACCGGCGTGGTGGTGTCGCGCGGATCGCCGGGCAGCGCTTCATTCAGCGTGGGTTCGGTCCGGTCGAGCCGCGTGACGGCATCGCCCAGCGACCGGGCGAAACCGGTGAACCCTTCCGGGCCGCCATGCCGGGCCAGCAACAGGTTGGCAGCGGTGTTGTCGCTCAGCGTGACCGTTGCCTCGCACAATTCGGCCACGGTGATGCCGTCGGCACCCACGTGCTTCTCGGTGACGGGTGAATACGGGACCAGGGCGTCCCGCTCGTAGCGCACGCGCTGGGCCAGCGATTCCTGGCCACGATCCACCCGCTCCAGCATCCAGCCCGCCAGCATCAGCTTGAAGGTGCTGGCCATCGGAAAGCGCTCGTCCCCGCGCCAGCTGAGCAGGCGCCCGGTGCCCGTGTCGAGCATGGCCGCACCCAGCCGGCCTCCCTGCAAGCCCGCTTCGACAGCCCCCAGGGCCGCCTGCCAGCCGGCATCGCTCAAAGTGGAGCCCGCCCCTGCCGTGGCTGCAGCCCAGGCGGGATGGGCCAGGGCGATACCGCCCAGAACCCCCAAGGAAAACTCACGCCTCTTCATCATCCAGATCCTCTCTGTTCGTTCGCTGTGGTGTGGAATGGTGCAAACGATACGGGCAAGAGTGCCGTGGCACCATCGACAATAATCAGGACGACACCCCAGAAAAACTTCACCCTCCCCGCCCTCCATGCATCTGCCGCTCAATGCCCTGCGCGCTTTCGAGGTATCTGCCCGGCACTTGAATCTGACCCGCGCCGCGCAGGAGCTGAACGTCACGCAGACCGCGGTGAGCCAGCACATCCGCAACCTGGAGGACCGCCTGGGCCAGCCCCTCTTCCGGCGCCTGCCGCGCGGGCTGGCACTGACCGACGAGGGCCAGTCGCTGCTGCCGGTGCTGAGCGACTGCTTCGCACGCATGGCCGCCGCGCTGGACCAGCTGAACGACCGCCGTCCGCGCGAGGTGCTGACCGTCGGCGCCGTCGGCACCTTCGCGGTGGGCTGGCTGCTGCCCCGGCTGCGCGATTTCCAGCAGGCCTGCCCGTTCGTGGACCTGCGCCTCATGACGCACAACAACCGGGTCGATCTGGCAGCAGAGGGACTGGACTGCGCCATCCGCTTCGGCGACGGTGCCTGGCACGGCACCGAGGCGGACCGGCTGCTGGACGCGCCGCTCTCGGCCATGTGCGCTCCGGCCGTCGCACTGCGGCTGCGGGCGCCGGCCGACCTGGCGCGCGAGTCGCTGCTGCGCTCCTACCGTGCCGACGAATGGAGTGCCTGGTTCAGCGCGGCCGGCGTGCCCTGCCCGCTCGTGCGGGGCACGGTCTTCGACTCGTCGCTGGCACTGGCCGAGGCGGCGGCCCAGGGCGCGGGCATCGCTCTGCTGCCCGCGCGGCTCTTCACCCGCGAGCTGCAGCAGGGCCGGCTGGTGCAGCCCTTCGGCACGGAGATCGCGCTGGGGGCCTACTGGCTCACCCGGCTGAAATCACGCCCACCGGGCGCGGCGATGGACGCGTTTCGCGACTGGCTGCTGGCCGGTTGTGCGCAGCCCGCCTGAACCGCAGCCCCCCGCTCCCCTTGTCCGACCCAACCGCTATCATCGCCGCCCCATGCCCCGCTACCTGACCGCCGCCCTGTACCTGTTCGTCGATCTGCCCGACTTCGCCGCGCTGCAGGCGCCGCTGCAAGCCGTGTGCGATGCGAACTCGGTGCGCGGCATGCTGCTGCTGGCGCCGGAGGGCATCAACGGGACCATCGCCGGCACCCCGGAGGGCGTGCACGCGGTGCTGGCCTGGCTGCGCAGCGATGAACGGTTCGCCCCGCTCAAGCACAAGGAGGCGATGGGCGAGCGCATGCCGTTCTACCGCATGCGGGTTCGGCTCAAGCGCGAGATCGTGAGCATGGGCGTGCCGGGCCTGAACCCTGCCGCACAGGCCGGCACCTACGTGGCGCCCGAGGACTGGAACGCGCTGATCGACGACCCCGGGGTGGTGGTGATCGACACCCGCAACCACTACGAAGTGGGCATCGGCAGCTTCGCCCGCGCGGTCGACCCCGGCACGCGCAGCTTCACGGAATTTCCGGCCTGGGTGGAGCAGCAGAGCGCGCCAGGCGGCGTGCTGGCCGGCAATCCGCGCGTGGCCATGTTCTGCACTGGTGGCATCCGCTGCGAGAAGTCGACCGCCTTCCTCAAGTCGCGCGGCTTCGACGAGGTCTACCACCTGGAGGGCGGCATCCTGAAGTACCTGGAGACGGTGCCCGAGACCGATAGCCGCTGGTGGGGCGACTGCTTCGTGTTCGACGAGCGGGTCTCGGTCGGGCATGGGCTAGCGCCAGGGCACCACCAGCTCTGCCGGTCGTGCCGCATGCCGCTGTCGGCGGACGACCGGGCGTCTCCCCACTACGTGCCGGGCGTGAGCTGCCCCTACTGCCACGGCACGCGCAGCGAAGCGCAGCTGCAGGCCCTGGCTGAGCGCGAGCGCCAGGTGGCGCTGGCGGCGATGCAGGGCCGCGAGCACATCGGCAGCCAGGCGCAGCCGGCCGGCGCGCACAGCGACGGCGCGGCGGTGCCCGGCCGCCCGCAGCCGGAAGCCGAAACCGAAACCGAAACCGAAACCGAAACCGCCGGCGACCTGCCCATCCTGTACTCATTCCGGCGCTGCCCCTATGCGATGCGCGCCCGTCTGGCGCTGGCTGCCAGCGGAGAGCGCTGCCAGTTGCGCGAAGTGGTGCTGCGCGACAAACCCACCGCCTTGCGGGAGGCCTCGGCCAAGGCCACGGTGCCGGTGCTGGTGTTGCCTGACGGCCAGGTCATCGACCAGAGCCTGGACATCATGCGCTGGGCGCTGGAGCGCAACGACCCTGGCGGCTGGCTGGCCCCGGAGCACGGCAGCACGGACGACCTGTGGGCGCTGATCGCGGAATGCGACGGCCCGTTCAAGCAGGCGCTGGACCGCTGCAAGTACCCGAGCCGCTATCCGGATTCAGACCCAGCGGTGCAGTGGTCTGCCGCGCAGGCCTGGCTGATGCAACTGAACGCCCGTCTGGAGGCAGCCAGCCACCTGTTCGGTGGACACGCCACGCTGGCCGACATGGCCATCGCGCCCTTCGTGCGGCAGTTCGCCGGCATCGATCCGGCGCGCTGGGAGGCCGGCCCCTGGCTGCCGTTGCGCCGCTGGTTGGCCGACTGGCAGGCCGGCGATCTGTTCGAGGGCGTGATGGGAAAGTACGAGGCGTGGAAGGAAGGCGACTCGCCCACCCTCTTCCCGCCCGCCTGAAACGATTCGGGGCGCCGCAGGCGCCCCGTTGTCGTGGTGCTTGAACCGCCGCCAGTGGGCGGTGGGGATCAGGCGGCCGCCAGGCCGCGAGGGCCCCCACCGCGCCATTGACGGGCCAGCAGCACGAGCAGCGCCAACGCGAAAGCCGTGAAGCAGATGAACGACCAGTTGGCGATGGAGCCGCCGAGGAAGGTCCAGTCGATCGCCGTGCAGTCGCCCGAGCCGCGGAAGATCATGGGGATCGCCCGGCCGATGGGGAAGTGCTCGATCATTCCGTAGAAGTCGCGCCCGCAGGTGGCGATTTCAGGCGGGTACCACTGCAGCCAGCTTTGCCGCGCCGCGACGAAGGCGCCGAAGCCCGCCGCCAGCAAAGCCAGCACGCCCCAGCCGATTTGCCAGCCTTTTTGGCTTCGGGCGCTTGCAATGCCTGCGAATACTGCTACAAAAATAAGAGCATACCGCTGCACGATGCACATGGGGCACGGCTCCAGCCCGAGGCTGTGCTGCAGATACATGCCGAAAGCCAGCATGGCCACGCAGGCCGCAGAGATCAACGCCAGCACGCGGCGAGGCGCGCGATCCAACCAATTCATTTCTTTTCCCTCATCCAAAAGCATTGCCAAAGGCGGCGCACCGCGTATCGATGCAGCACTCCTTCGCCAGAACACCGGGCCGTCCGGATCCGCCAGACCGCCCGGTGCGCCCTCCCACGAGGAGAGCGCAAAGCAGTTGAAGGGGAATCAGATGCCTGCGGCCTGGTCCAGAAACACGCGGGCGCGGCGCGGCGTCACCACCAGCGTTTCACCCTCCATAAACCCCATGTCGCGGAACTCGGTCGCAGGGATCTGTGCCTCGATCACCGACTCGGGGGCTGCATTGTCGGATGGTTTGTCGCCTTCGGTCGCAATTAGTTCCAGGCGCGCGATGGGCCCGACCACGATGGCCCGTTCCAGCCGGGCGACGATGCCGCGCTGCCGGCCCTGGGCATCCACGCCCTCGCCAGGCACATGGCGGCGCACGTCCAGGTCGTACGGGCGCACGTAGGCCGAGGCATTCGCGTTCTGCGCGCCGGCATGTTCTGGCGAGTCGATCTGCACGCCCTCCACATGCACCTGCCCTTCGTGGGCGCGGCCCTTGAAAAGGTTCACGTCGCCGAGGAAGCCATAGACGAACGGGCTGGCCGGCTGGTCCCACACTTCCTGGGGCGAGCCGCTCTGCTCGATGCGGCCCTGGTTGATGACTACGACGCGGTCGGCCACCTCGAGCGCCTCTTCCTGGTCGTGCGTCACGAAGATCGAGGTGACGTGCAGCTCGTCGTGCAGCCGGCGGAGCCAGCGGCGCAGTTCCTTGCGCACCTTGGCGTCGAGCGCCCCGAACGGCTCGTCGAGCAGCAGCACCTTGGGCTCCACGGCCAGCGCGCGCGCCAGGGCGATGCGCTGGCGCTGCCCACCGGACAGCTGCGAGGGAAAGCGGTCGGCCAGCCAGTCGAGCTGCACCAGCTTCAGCAGATCCATGACCTTCTGCTTGATCTGCGCCTCGCTGGGCCGCTGGTCGCGCGGCTTCACGCGCAGGCCGAAGGCCACGTTCTCGAACACGCTCATGTGCCTGAACAGCGCGTAGTGCTGGAACACGAAGCCCACGTTGCGCTCGCGCACGTGAACGTCGGTGGTGTCTTCGCCACTGAAGTGGATGCTGCCGGTGTCGGGAGTTTCCAGCCCGGCGATGATGCGCAGCAGCGTGGTCTTGCCGCAGCCCGACGGACCGAGCAGAGCGATGAGCTCGCCCGACTGGATGTCCAGGCTGACGTCGCGCAGCGCCTGGAAGTCGCCGAACTGCTTGCTGATGTGACGGATTTCGATGCTCATGAAGGGCTCGCTTGGTTGTCAGTGCGGCGTGGGCCGCTCGGGCGGCAGGTCGCGGGCGGCCTGCTGTTCGCGCTCGCTCTGCCACTCGGCAACGGATTTGATGACCAGGGTGACCAGCGCCAGCAGGGCCAGCAGCGAGGCCGCCGCGAACGCCGCTGCCGACTGGTATTCGTTGTAGAGAATTTCGACATGCAGCGGGATGGTGTTGGTCTGCCCACGGATGTGACCGGACACCACCGACACCGCGCCGAATTCGCCCATGGCCCGCGCATTGCAGAGGATCACGCCGTAGAGCAGCCCCCACTTGATGTTGGGCAGGGTCACATGCCAGAAGGTCTGCCAGCCGGTCGCGCCGAGCACGATGGCGGCTTGTTCCTCGTCGTTGCCCTGCGCCTGCATGAGCGGAATCAACTCCCGCGCGATGAAGGGGAAGGTGACGAACACGGTCGCCAGCACGATGCCGGGCACGGCAAAGATGATCTTGATGTCGTGCTCCTGAAGCCAGGGGCCGAACCAGCCGTTGGCGCCGAAGACCAGCACGTACATCAGGCCGGCCACGACGGGCGACACAGAGAACGGCAGGTCCACCAGCGTGGTGAGGAACGCCTTGCCCTTGAATTCATACTTGGCGATGGCCCAGGCCGCCGCCACGCCGAACACCAGGTTGAGCGGCACGGCGATGACGGCCGTGATCAGCGTGAGCTTGATGGCCGACCAGGCATCGGGGTCGCGCAGGCTGGCCAGGTAAGCGTCGATGCCCTTGGAGAACGCCTCCACGAACACGGCGGCCAGCGGCAGCACCAAAAAGAGCAGCAGGAAGGCGAAGGCGATGCCCAGCAGCGTCCAGCGCACCCAGGGCGCCTCGGTGGTGCCGGCCTGCACGCGGCGCTTGGCGGGCGGAGTGGTGGTGACGGACGAACTCATGCCGGCGCTCCCGCGTGGCGGCGCTGCCAGGCCTGCAGCGCATTGATGACGAGCAGCAGCGCGAAGGAGATGACCAGCATCACCACCGCGACCGCGGTGGCGCCCGCGTAGTCGTACTGCTCCAGCTTGCCGATGATGATGAGGGGCGTGATCTCGGACACCATGGGCATGTTGCCGGCGATGAAGATCACCGAGCCGTATTCACCGATGGCCCGCGCAAACGCCATGGCGAAGCCGGTCATCAGCGCGGGGGTGATCGAAGGCAGGATGACCTTCCAGAAGATCTGCAGACGCGTCGCGCCCAGGCTGGTCGCCGCCTCTTCCAGTTCCTTCTCGGAATCTTCCAGCACGGGCTGCACGGTGCGCACCACGAAGGGCAGCCCGATGAAGATGAGCGCGATCACCACGCCCGCGGGCTTGAAGGCGAGCTGGATGCCCAGCGGCTCCAGGTAGCGCCCCAGCCAGCCGTTGCCCGCCAGCAGCGCGGTGAGCGAAATGCCGGCCACGGCCGTCGGCAGCGCGAACGGCAGATCGACCAGCGCATCGACGATCTTCTTCCCGGGAAACGTGTAGCGCACCAGCACCCAGGCGATCAGCAGGCCGAACACCAGGTTGACCAGCGCCGCGATCAGCGACGCGCCGAAGGTCAGCCGGTAGGACGCCAGCACGCGCGGCGCGGTGACGGCGGTCCAGAACTGGTCCCAGGTCAGACTGAAGGTCTTGAACAGCAGGGCCGACAACGGGATCAGCACGATGATGCTGAGATAGAAGAGCGTGTAGCCCAGCGTGAGGCCGAAGCCGGGCAGCACACGCTGGGCGCGGCGTGCGCGGCCGGGCGCCGGGCCGCCGGTGCCCGATGGCACCAAGGTCGTGGCGGCGGCCATGGCTTACTTGGCGCCGGGCGTGTAGAGCTTGTCGAACTGGCCGCCGTCGTTGAAGTGCACCTTCTGCGCCTCGCCCAGCGAGCCGAAGTACTTGGCGACGGTGAAGAGCTTGACCGGCTTGAACAGGTCGGCGTGCTTCTTCAACACCGCTTCGGAGCGGGGTCGCAGCGCGTGCTTGGCGGCGATTTCCTGGCCTTCGTCGGAATAGAGGTAGTTCAGATAGGCGCGGGCCAGATCGCCCGAGCCCTTCTTGGCGACGGTGCGCTCCACCACCGCCACCGGGTTCTCGGCCACGATGCTGGTGGACGGGTACACCGCGTCGACCTTGCCCTTGCCGAATTCACGCTCGATCGACAGCACTTCGGATTCGAACGTGATCAGCACGTCGCCGGTGTTGCGCTGCAGGAAGATGCTGGTCGCATCGCGTCCGCCCTTGCCCAGCACGGGCACGTTCTTGTAGAGCTTGCCCACGAACTCGGCGGCCTGCGCATCGGTGGCGCCCTTCTCGCGCGCCGCGCCCCAGGCACCCAGGTAGGCGTAGCGGCCGTTGCCGCCGGTCTTGGGGTTCACCACCACCACCTGCACACCGGGCTTGATCAGATCGTCCCAGTCCTTGATGTTCTTGGGGTTGCCGTTGCGCACCAAAAAGAGCATGGTGGACGTGGTGGGCGACGCGTCGTTCGGAAACTTCTTGGCCCAGTCCTTCGCCACGACGCCGTTGCTCGCGAGGAAGTCGATGTCGGTGGTGGTGTTGAAAGTGACGACGTCTGCGTCGAGCCCGTCGTTGACCGCGCGGGCCTGGGCGCTGGAACCGCCGTGCGCCTGGTCGATCTTCACGTCCTTGCCGGTGGTCTTCTTGTAGTACGCGACGAACGCCGGGTTGTAGTCCTTGTAGAACTCACGGGCCACGTCGTAGGAGACGTTGAGCAGCGTCGAGGGCTGGGCCGCGGCCAGGCCGCTGGCCGCGAAAACCGCGGCGGCGATGAGGGTCTTGAAAGAATTCTTCGTTGGCATGCTGGCGTCCATCCACGTAGCTGAAAGTAACCTGCATTGTGGACATCCGCCCTTCAAACGCAAAAGACTAAATTCTTGTTTATTTATTGGATGCCGGCATAAGCCGCGAGGCGGCTTTGCTGGCCGCCGGGCTCACGCGGCAGAGCGCAAGCGCTCCAAGGAAGGGTCGGGCCGAGCCAACAGAGCGGCGTCCTGCGCCTCGCCGGCCAGCGACTGCAGCAGCGCCCAGCCCAGCGGCCAGTCGCCGTGACCTGATTCGACATTGATGTGGCCCGCGTTTTGCAGCCGCACGAACTCGCTGCCCCAGGCCCGTGCGTAGGCACCTGCCAGCCGTACGGGGCAGTAGGGGTCGTTGCTGCTGGCCACGAGGATGCTGCGATAAGGCAGGGCAGCGTACGGGACCGGCGCGAAATCGCTCAGCACGGCGCGACGTTCCGGGTCGGCTGGCGCCACCAGCAAGGCACCGCGCACGCGCTCGGCCGCAGCCGGGCCGATGTGCGTCGTCGCAATGCAGCCCAGGCTGTGGGCCACGACGACGACAGGGTGCGGCGCCGCGAGGATGGTGCTTTCCAGCGTGCGCACCCAGGCATTGCGGGTGGGGGTGATCCAGTCGTCCTGCACCACCCTGATCGCCTCGGGAATGCGCTCGGCCCAGAGCGTCTGCCAATGTCCTGCGCCGGAGTCGCGCCAGCCCGGCACGACCACCACCGATGTGGCTGCGGCCACCGGGCCCGACGCGGTCACCGCAGGCCCTCCTCAGCGCCACACTGGGGCCACCCGTGCGGAAGGGTCGCGCCGGCCGGCGGGGCGGAGACAAGGTGAGATACCGGGTGTGAAAGGAAAAAAGAGGTCGCAGCGGCCATGCCATCGCTCCTGGTGTGCGGATGCCGGCCATTCTGCGAGGCTGTCTAACAAACCCAAACGAATATCTCGTTGTGACTTAATAGACAAAACATCTATCAGAACCCAGGGTCATTTCCCGTCGGCGGCGTCCGGCTGCGGCCCATGCGCCGCCCGCAAGACGGCACGGAACATCTGCCACTGCGCCGCCCACAGGGCCAGATACGCAGCCACCTCCACCCACTCTTCCAGCACGGGCGCCGAGCTCATCCACGTGGAAGACACCGGTAGGCCCAGGTGACCTTCCGCATAGGTGCTCACAAGGCCTGCGCACACTCCCAGCGCCATTTCGAACCAGGGGAAGCGGCGGGTCAGCAGATGCGGCCAGACAAGCCGGTCCGAGCGCTGCCAAACCAGGACAGCCACCACCGCCGCCGCCGCCGCACCGACCACGGGCGCGACGGCCGCTTTGTAAAACAGGATGGAGGAGGAATAGATCGGCTCACCCTCCTCGATGTCCATCGGCGGCAGGAAGGCCGCGCCCCACGCCAGTTCGCGCCCGGCCAGCGCCAGCCAGACGGGAACCAGGCAAGCCGCCAGCGCGACGGCCGGCCGCCCCAGGGCGCCGCCTGCAAAGCGCTGCGCGTAGAGGGCCGCCGTCACCGCCCCGCCCAGCAGGATGACGACCTGGGTGTTCTCCAGCCAGCTGTTTTCCCAACCGGCAGAAGCCGGCAGCCCCGGCACCACCCAGTAGCCCGCCAGCAGCCACGCTGCGATCAACAGCAGAAGCGCACAGCGGGACGGGGAAATCCAATGCGACGGCGACGACGAAGGTGCGCCTTGTGAAAAGGTCATGAAGGGATGATGAGGCGCGAAGAGGCTGCAGGGACGCGCTGGGCGGCCCCTTCCCTGCACCGGGATGGAAACCTGAAAGTATTGCCGAGAAAACTGCTCAGTGCATGAAATAGACGTCGCAGTTTCGAAACGCCGGCACACGGGCGCCGCGAGCCCGCTTCGACGCGCAAGGACGGGCCGCGCACGAACGGCTCCCGCCGCCGGACAGCAGGCTCAGTCCGATGCCAGCTGGGCAGAGTCGTCATGCGCTTGGCGGACTGTATGCTCGGCGCATTCCGGCACCGCGGCCCGGCCCGGTACGGCCTCCCCCAGGAAGTCGAGCAGATGGCGCACCGCCGGCGACAGGCCGCGGCGGGATGGAAACACCGCATAGACCACGCTGCGCGGCGTGGACCAATCGGGCAGCACCCGCACCAGCCGGCCGTCGGCGAGTTCGGCGTGGCACAGATAGTCGGGCAGCCAGCAGACACCGATGCCCGCCAGCGCGGCGAACTTCAGTGACACCAGATCGTCCGCCACGTAGCGGGGACTGTGCTGCACGGTTTCCTCGCGGCAGTCGGGGCTGATGAGCTGGAAGGTGGTACGCCCATCCGCCGCCGACATGGCGAGCGTGTCGAGCGCGCCCAGGTCCGCCAGCGTGACCGGCACGCCCTGGCGCGCCAGTTGCGCGGGGCTCGCCACCAGCACCTGGGTGCCTTCGTCCAGCCGCTTGACGACCATGCTGCCGCTCGCGTCCAGCGTGGTGCGCACGCGCAGCGCCACGTCCACGCCTTCTTCCACCAGATTGACCACCCGGTTGGTCACCTGCATGTCGACCCGCACCATCGGGTGGCTCAGCAGGAATTGCGGGATCAGCTCGCTCACCACACTGTGCGCCAGGGTCACCGGGCAGGTCACCCGCACCGTGCCGCGGGGCTCGGTCTGCACCTGGGCCACCGTATCGGCCGCCGCCTGCGCCGAGTCGCGCATCGCCTGGCAGTGCCGCAGGTAGGCCTCGCCGACGTCCGTGAGCGACAGTTTGCGGGTGGTGCGGTGGAGCAGACGCACGCCCAGGTGAGCTTCCAGATCGGAGACCCGCCGCGATAGCCGCGACTTGGGCACCCCCAAGGCCCGGCCGGCCGCAGCAAAGCCGCCGCGTTCCACCACCTCAGCGAAATACAGCATGTCGTTCAGATCCTGCATGGCGCGCCCTTTCAAAGCCGAGGCTTCACTGCCATCGTAATCAGGACAATCTATTGCATATCTCGCTGCTTATCAAGCGTTGTGACCATCCATACAATCTATCCAACGCCGCAATTCGCGGCACCCCGTCTGGGGACCTTCTTCACCCGTTTTCCAGGAGTTCCGCCATGCAGCTGCTTCACATCGATTCCGCCATCACCGGCGACGCCTCTGTCTCCCGTCAGCTGACGGCCCGCACCGTGGAGGCGTGGCTCGCTGCCCACCCCGGCACGCAGGTGGAGCACCTCGATCTGGTCGCGGACGCACCCAGCCACTTCACCATGGATTCCATGGCCCCGCGCACTGGCCAGACGGAAGGGCTGAGCGATTTGCAGCAGCGGGAAAATGCGGTCTCCGAGCGCCTGGTGAGCCAGTTCCTGGCAGCGGATGTGGTTGTGGTGGGCGCCCCCCTCTACAACTTCGGCATCCCCACCCAGCTCAAGGCGTGGATCGACCGCATCGCCCAGCCGGGCCGCACCTTCCGCTACACGGCCAACGGTCCTGAAGGCCTGGCGAAGGGCAAGACGGTGATCGTCGCCTCCTCGCGCGGCGGTGTGTATTCCACCAGCGAAGGCGGCCGCGCCATGGAGCACCAGGAAAGCTATCTGCAGACCGTGTTCGGCTTCTTCGGCATCACCGATGTGCGGTTCGTGCGCGCCGAAGGCGTGGCGATGGGCGGCGAAGCCAAGACGGCTGCCCTGGCCAGCGCCGAACGCGACATTCAGCAGCACGTGAAGACAGGCGCCACCGCCCTGCTGGCAGAAGCCGCCTGACATCCGAGAGGGAACGTCTGCGGCCCCGGGCCAGACCGAAAAGCAAAGAGCCGGCATCGCCGGCTCTTTCTCGTTGCGCATTTCAAGCCATACAGGCCTCTGGCGCTTGTCAGCACTGGGTTTATAGCTATCAAATCAATAGCATAAACTGGTTGCCCCGGCTGTAGATGGCCGGCCGGGTCGTGGCACCCGCTGGCGGCTAGGGTCTGGCCACCTTGTCTCAGGCTGGCTTGTGGTCGCCCGGGTTGTTGTGCGTTTTCACCCAGGCAACGTACTTGTCCATCCACGACTGCAGAAACTTGCGGCTGCCTTCGCCCACGTTGCCGTCTTCGTCGAAGAAGCCTTCCTTGTAGTGGATGAACGCTTCCGGCTGGCCCAGCGTAGGCATGTCCAGATAGGCCAGCACGTTGCGCAGATGCTGCTGGGCGACGGCGGTGCCGATGGCGCCAATCGACGCGCCGATCACGCCGGCAGGCTTGCCGCCCCACACGCTCTGGCCGTACGGCCGCGAGCCGTGGTCCAGCGCGTTCTTGAGCACACCGGGAATGGAGCGGTTGTATTCGGGCGACACGAACAGCAGGCCCTGTGCGGCCGACACGTCGGATTTGAGGCGCATCACCGGTGCAGCCTGGTGGCCATCGTCGTCCTGGTTGTAGAGCGGCAGATCGTCGATCCGCACGTCGGTGAAGGTGAAGCCTTCAGGCGCCATCCGCGTGAGCGCAGTGGCCAGCTTGCGATTGATCGAGTCCTTGCGCAGGCTGCCGACGACGACAGCGATCTGGTACTTGTCCATGGAGTTTCCTGGGGGTTGCAGAAGGTGATGGGAAAGCGGCGATCAGCCGCAGCGCCGGACATGATAAGCACGGGCGTGGCTGCTTGGGAGAGCTGCCTCAAGCTGCCATTCGCTATATCTTTTGCAGCGCAAGACCCAGCAAAGCTGCAGGCCTGAGCGCTGAGCCAGCATGATCGCCCACGAGGCGCGGGCACATCTACGGCCGGCCGCTTACGGCCCAGTCCTACAGCAGAGGCCGAGCAAGGCGCGCTTCCCAGGCGAAAAAAAGCCGGCGCTGGGTCCAGGCCGGGCTGTCTGCGGCAGGCATTCGCTCGCCTTGCCGCGCCGCATCCCACCGCGCTGCGATGGCTGGCGCGGCGCAGCGCGAGGTCAGACCTTGCGGCCGAACGGCCCGTCGCTGCCGACCTGCACGATCTCCTGCGCATCGGGCGCGTCCTTCAAACCGCCGCGACGCCCGGGCTTGGGCTGCTCGGTCTTGGTCACGCAGTCGGCGTAGTAGCGCACCACGCCGTGCTCGTCCTCGATCTCGACCAGGCCGTGGATGTCGGTCTCGAACCCGGGCGACAGCTTGGAGAACTCGCGCGAGAACTTGAGGTAGTCCACGATCTTCTTGTTGAACACCTCGCCCGGGATCAGCAGCGGAATGCCCGGTGGGTACGGGGTGATCAGGCTGGTCGTGATGCGCCCTTCCAGGTGGTCGATCTCCACCCGCTCGGTCTTGCGGTGCGCAATGTGCGCGAACGCATCGCTGGGCTTCATCGCGGGCGTCAGGTCCGACAGGTACATCTCGGTCGTCAGGCGCGCGATGTCGTACTTGGCATACAGCTCGTGCACGTGCTGGCACAGGTCCTTCAGACCCATCCGCTCGTAGCGCTTGTGCTGCTGGCAGAACTCCGGAAGGATGCGCCACATCGGCTGGTTCTTCTCGTAGTCGTCCTTGAACTGCTGCAGCGCGGTCAGCAGCGTGTTCCAGCGGCCCTTGGTGATGCCGATGGTGAACATGATGAAGAAGCTGTAGAGGCCCGTCTTCTCGACCACCACGCCGTGCTCCGCCAGGTACTTCGTCACGATCGACGCGGGAATGCCGGTCTTGTCGAACTTGCCGTCCAGGTTCAGGCCAGGCGTGACGATGGTGGACTTGATCGGGTCCAGCATGTTGAAGCCGTCCGCCATCTGGCCGAAGCCGTGCCACTTGCTGGCGCTCTTCTTGCCCTTGCCGTCGCTGCGGATGATCCAGTCCTCGGCACGGCCCAGGCCCTCGTCCACCAGCTTGTCCGGCCCCCAGACCTTGAACCACCAGTCGTCCTTGCCGAATTCCTCTTCCACCTTGCGCATGGCGCGGCGGAAGTCCAGCGCTTCGAGCAGGCTCTCTTCCACCAGCGCCGTGCCGCCGGGCGGCTCCATCATCGCCGCGGCCACGTCGCAGCTGGCGATGATGCTGTATTGCGGGCTGGTCGAGGTGTGCATCAGGTACGCCTCGTTGAACAGCGGGCGGTCCAGCTTCACGGTCTGCGAATCCTGCACCAGCACATGGCTGGCCTGGCTGATGCCGGCCAGGAGCTTGTGGATGGATTGCGTTGCATACACCACCGAGTGCTTGGGCCGGGCGCGCTTCTTGCCCATGGCGTGGTAGCTGCCGTAGAACGGGTGGAAGGCCGCGTGCGGCAGCCAGGCCTCGTCGAAGTGCAGGTTGTCCACGTAGCCGTCCATCATCGACTTGATGGTTTCCGTGTTGTAGAGCACGCCGTCGTAGGTGGACTGCGTGATGGTCAGCACGCGCGGCTTCACCGCCTTGGCGTCCACGCCCTTGAGCAGCGGATTGGCGCGGATCTTCGCTTCGATGGCGTTACGCTCGAATTCGGCCTGCGGGATCGGCCCGATGATGCCGAAGTGATTGCGCGTCGGCTTCAGGAACACGGGGATGGCCCCGGTCATGATGATCGAGTGCAGGATCGATTTGTGGCAGTTGCGGTCCACCACCACCACGTCGCCCGGCGCCACCGTGTGGTGCCAGACCATCTTGTTGGACGTGCTGGTGCCGTTGGTCACGAAGAAGCAATGGTCGGCATTGAAGATGCGCGCCGCGTTGCGTTCCGATTCGCCGATGGCGCCGTTGTGGTCGAGCAGCTGTCCGAGCTCTTCCACCGCGTTGCACACGTCGGCACGCAGCATGTTCTCGCCAAAGAACTGGTGGAACATCTGGCCCACGGGGCTTTTCAGGAATGCCACGCCACCCGAGTGGCCGGGGCAGTGCCACGAGTAGGAACCGTCTTCCGCGTAGTCCAGCAAGGCCTTGAAGAACGGCGGCTGCACGCCTTCCAGGTAGCTCTTGGCTTCACGGATGATGTGCTTGGCGACGAACTCCGGCGTGTCCTCGAACATGTGGATGAAGCCGTGCAGCTCGCGCAGGATGTCGTTGGGCAGATGGCGCGAGGTCTTGGTTTCGCCGTGCACGTAGATCGGCACTTCGGTGTTCTTGCGACGCACTTCGGCAATGAAGTTGCGCAGGCTTTGCACGATGGGGTCGAGGTCGGAGCCGAGCGTGAACTCCTCGTCGTCGATCGACAGGATGAACGCGCTGGCGCGGCTCTGCTGCTGTGCGAATTGCGTCAGGTCGCCGTAGCTCGTCACGCCCAGCACCTCGAAGCCTTCCGACTCGATGGCGTGCGCCAGCGCCCGGATACCCAGTCCGGACGTATTTTCTGAACGGTAGTCCTCGTCGATGATGACGATGGGAAAGCGGAATTTCATGCGCTGCCTCCGGGGCGATCGGGCCAAAAAAACGAAATAGCCGCGCAGTGTAAGGAATAACAATGTCGCGCATTTGAACGTGCGGGCTTTTGTCCCACAATTTGCCCAGCCCACCGCTTCGACGATGGGATCACAAGGAGTGAGTCATGGAGGAATCGACCATCTGGTGGCTTTTGGCAGGAGGCGCCGTGGTGGCCGAACTGCTGACCGGCACCTTCTACCTGCTGATGATGGCCGTGGGCCTGGTCGCCGGCGCCATCGCAGCGCATGCGGGGGTCTCCACGTCGGCGCAGCTGTTGAGCGCCGCCGTGGTGGGCACCGCAGGCGTGGGAGCCTGCCATCTTTTCCGCCGCCACCGGCCTGCAGGCCAGCCGGCCGCCAGCAACCGCGACGTGAACCTCGACATCGGAGAGTCGGTGCAGGTGGACGCCTGGAACGCCGACGGCACGGCGCAGGTACGCTACCGTGGCGCGCAGTGGACCGTCATGCTGCGGCCCGGCAACGAACCCTCCCCGGGCACCCACCGCGTGGCGGAAGTCATCGGCAACCGCCTGCTCGTCGACCGCGCGTGACGCCCCCTCGGCAGGTGCGCCGCGTTTTTCGCCCTGCTGCCGGCACCACGGCCTGCGGCTCCACCCTCCCCTCCCCAACCGCCCACCTCACTGAAAGGCCTTATGGAAATCGCCATCGTCATCATCGTCATCGCGGCCATCTTCATCGCCCGCTCGGTCAAGGTCGTTCCGCAACAGAATGCCTGGGTGAAGGAGCGGCTGGGCAAATACGCAGGCACCCTGACACCGGGGCTCAACTTCCTGGTGCCCTTCGTCGATCGCGTCGCCTACAAGCACAGCCTGAAGGAAATCCCGCTCGACGTGCCCAGCCAGGTCTGCATTACGCGGGACAACACCCAGCTGCAGGTGGACGGCATTCTTTACTTCCAGGTGACGGACCCGATGCGCGCCAGCTACGGGTCGAGCAACTACATCATGGCCGTGACGCAACTGGCCCAGACCTCGTTGCGCAGCGTGATCGGCAAGCTGGAACTGGACAAGACATTTGAAGAGCGCGACGTGATCAACGCGCAGGTGGTCGCTGCGATCGACGAAGCCGCCCTCAACTGGGGTGTGAAGGTGCTGCGCTACGAGATCAAGGATCTGACGCCGCCCGCCGAGATCCTGCGGGCCATGCAGCAGCAGATCACCGCCGAGCGCGAAAAGCGCGCCCTCATCGCAGCCTCCGAAGGCCGGCGCCAGGAGCAGATCAACATCGCCACCGGCGAACGCGAAGCCTTCATCGCCCGCTCGGAAGGCGAGAAGCAGGCCCTGATCAACAACGCACAAGGGGAAGCCGCCTCGCTGACCGCCGTCGCCGAAGCCACGGCCCTCGCCATCGAGCGCGTGGCCGCCGCCATCCGCCAGCCCGGCGGCGAGCAGGCCGTGCAGTTGAAGGTCGCGGAAAAAGCCGTGGAAGCGTTCAGCAAGGTGGCCGAAGACTCCAACACCACCCTGATCGTGCCGAGCAACATGACCGAAGTGTCCGCGCTCATCGGGTCGGCAATGAACATGATCCAGACCGCACAGCGGGCACCCTGAGGGCGCGCAATGCAGGGAAGATTGGCCAACTTGTTCGAGCCGGCTCAAAGCACTGCTACAATTGCGGGCTTCGGAGAGGTGGATGAGCGGTTTAAGTCGCACGCCTGGAAAGCGTGTGTGGGCTAATCCCCACCGCGGGTTCGAATCCCGCCCTCTCCGCCAGTAAGTGACCCGTCCTGAATAGCGTTGACACTGAGGGACTGTTAAAACTCCAGCCGGACTATCCGGCCAATGACGCCCGATGCACTGCATCGGGCGTTCGCATTTGCATCCGTGACCAGGCTCAGGTACACGAACTTGCCGTCCGTGGGCAGGTAGGTGATGTCAGCCACCCAGACCCGCTCGCTGCCGCTGGCGTGGATCTGCTGCGGYCCGGCCTTGAGCAGGTTCGGGTGGCGCCTGAAGCGGTGATGGCTGTCGGTTGTCTTGTGGTACGCCCGCCGCGGCGCCACCAGCAGTTTGGCGTTGCGCAGCACGTCGAACATAGCATCACGCCCCAAGTCGATGCCTCGGCGCTGCAGTGGYTCCTGCAGCAGGTGGTGCAGCTTGCGTGTGCCGATGCGCGGCTGGCGCATGCGCTGCTCGCGCACCAACTCCACCACCGCCTTCGCACCAGCAAGACGATCGGCCTCACGGCGCCTGCCYTGGTAGTACGCCTGTCGGCTCTGGCCCATGTGCTGGCAAGCCCTCTTCACGCTCAACCCCGGGACGAGGTCTTGCGAGAGGACTTGCCCAAAGGCTTTTTTACGACACGCACCCCGTAGTCTTTGCNTAGTACGCCTGTCGGCTCTGGCCCATGTGCTGGCAAGCCCTCTTCACGCTCAACCCCGGGACGAGGTCTTGCGAGAGGACTTGCCCAAAGGCTTTTTTACGACACGCACCCCGTAGTCTTTGCKCAGCACGTCGATGACGGCCTCGAACAGCCGAGCCTTCTGCTGCGCCTCCTCGAGCTGCACCTGCAGCGCCTTGATCTGCTGCTCSGGCGTGAGCGGCCTTGCGGTCTTGTCTATCGGCATAGCTGCAGATGATGCCGCAGACCCCCAACCCAGCCTGCCGTGCTTGCGCAGCCACACCAACACCGTCGAGCGGCCCTGGATGCCGTACTTCTGCTGCGCCTCTTTGTAGGTGACCCAGCCTGCCGTGCTTGCGCAGCCACACCAACACCGTCGAGCGGCCCTGGATGCCGTACTTCTGCTGCGCCTCTTTGTAGGTGAGTTCGCCTTTTTCTACTTGCTCCACCACCGCCAATTTAAARGCTWGCGTGTAGTCGCGCTGCGTCCGTTTGACACTCGATTCCATGACTCCTGCCCTTTGTGCAAGGCCCAGGTGTCAACTCTGGGTAGGACGGGTCACGTGCATAAAAAAAGGCTCCAGCCGCCATCGCGACTGGAGCCTTTTTCATGGGCGACTCCGGATCTCAGTCGCGCACCACCAGCACGGGCACCTTGGCCACGCCCAGCACGCGCTGCGTCACGCTGCCGAGCACCAGTTTTTCCAGCCCCCGGCGGCCGTGCGAACCCATCACGATCAGGTCGGCACCCGCAGATTCGGCGGCGCGCACGATGCCGTCGTGCACGGAATGGCCTTCACCCACCAGCGTTGCCACCGGCACGCCCGCCTGTTCCAGCGCGGCCTTGGCAGCGTCCAGCGCGGTGTTGGCCTCGGCCGTCGCCGCGCTCAGGTATTGGGACTGGCCATAGGCGAAGTCCGCGCCCACGCCGGTGAAGGGATAGGGATCGACCACGTACAGCGCCGTCACCTTGCTGCCGAATGCCTTGGCCAGGCCGGCCGCCTTGGCCACTGCCGTCATGGCGGTGTTGGAACCGTCGACGGGAATCAGAATGTGCTGGAACATGTTGTCTTCTCCTCAAAGGTGGAAGGAAGGCCCGGTGGCCTCGAAGGCGCTGGAGCCGCCGCCCCTGCCCGCATCACCCGCCAGCCGCCCTGGCGGATTCCCGGTGGGTGCAGGCACGCTAGGCGTGCCGTCGTGCAGAGGTGTCCTAGTGTGGCAGCGCCGGCTCGGCGATGCATTGATGCCCATCAAGCCGCAGGGATTTTGGGCGCCGGCTCCACTGCGTCCTGGAAGCCGCCGCGCCGGCAGGTCACGACCAGGGTGTCGCGCCAGCCGCCTTCGGTCACGGGCTGGATCGGCGTGGTCTCATGGATCATGCGGGTGTCGTCCAGCAACAGCAGGGACCAGGGCTCCGTCAGCGTGAAGCGTTGGCCGAACGGGGTGGCTGCGTCGAAGATGCGGGTTTCGCCGCCCTTCACGCCGTCCCGCGCGACGAGAAACACCGCCACCAGATCCACACCGTCGCGGTGCGCGCCCTCGGGCGTCGGCCGGCCGATGCCGCCCGCGGTGTCGATGCGGAACTGATGGGCCTCCACGAACCAGGGCTGGGGAGCGTTCGCCAGCGTGGTCTGCGCCAGGTGGGCGAGCGATGCCAGCAGCCGCTGCCAGGCGGGCGCCTGCTGCACCGCCTCGGTCACCGGCGCGAACCAGCGCTCCATGCCGCCATGCAAGGCGTTGTATTCGACCGGCTGCCAGTGCGCCCGATGCGCCACCGAGCGCAGTTGCATGGCGCCGCCGGCTGGCGCCGCAGGCTCTGCCACGAAGCTGGCATGCCGGCGCCGGCGGTAGCGGCCGCCGTCCTTCAGGAACTCATCGGGCGGCAAATCGCCCCAGCTGGCGCCGAGTGCGCCCAACTCTTCGGCCGTGTTGCCCGACCACGCCATGACGTCCTGCGGGCGCAGGACCGCATGGCCCAGGTTGCGCAGCTGCGTTTCGACGTCGCCCGGCGACACATAGGGAGGAGAGAACGTGATGTGACCCATGGGCTGCGAGCTTAAGGCCAATGGCACCGTCCAGCGACGGCGACAGGCGTCACCGGGACATCCGTGATGCGGCCCCAAACTGGCTTGTGCTTACGGCTGCGCCGCAGCCACCTTGCGCTAGCATGGCGGCCATCCACCAGGAGCGTCTTCCCCATGCCTTCAGAGCGCCGCCATTTCGTCCGCATCGGCTTTCAAGCGCCGGCGCAGTTCACCACCGGGCATGGCACGTTCGCGGTGCAGGTGCTGGATCTCTCGCTCAAGGGCGCCCTGCTCCAGGTGCCGCCCGACATGGTGCTGGCCGTGGGCATGTTCTGCCAGCTCGCCCTGCCGCTGCAGCCGGGCGAAGCCCATATCGGGATGAGCGCGGAAGTCGCGCACATCGATGGCGAGCAGGTCGGCGTGCTGTGCCGCGTGATCGATCTGGACAGCGTCACGCATCTGCGCCGCCTGATCGAGCTGCAGCTGGAAGACCCGGCCCTGCTGGAGCGCGAACTGGGCGAGCTGGCCGCGCCCGCCCCTTGAAGCGGCTGCCAGCCGCGCGGGCACTGAACGCGCCGCAGGAGCTGGCGGGGCCGGCGGGGCCGGCCTACTGCGGCTCGGCCTCCTGCAGCGCCCGCCACATCACCTTGCCGCTGCCGCTCTTCGGAAGGGCATCGACGAACTGCACGATACGCGGCGCCTTGTACACCGCCATGTGTTCATGGCACCAGGCGGCGATGTCCGCCTCGGACACCTGGCCGCGCTGGTCGGGGCGCACCACCACCACGGCCTTGACGGTCTCGCCCCGGTAAGGGTCGCGTGCCGAGATCACGCAGGCTTCCTGGATCGCGGGGTGGCGGAACATCAGCGCCTCCACCTCCGCCGGCCACACCTTGAAGCCGCTGGCGTTGATCATGCGCTTGAGCCGGTCGGTGAGGAAGAAGTAGCCCTCCTCGTCACGGTGACCGAGATCCCCGGAGCGGAAGAAGCGCTTGCCATCGATCTCGATGAAAGCCGATGCGGTGGCGTCGGGGCGTTTCCAGTAGCCGTCGAACACTTCGGGGCCGTGGATCACGATCTCGCCCTGCTCGCCCACACCCACTTCCTGCAGCGTGTCGGGGTCGATCACTCGCGCATCGGTGCTCATGAACGGAATGCCCAGGCACTGCTGCTTGGGATGGTCCGGCGGGTTGGAATGCGACGGCGCTGCGGTTTCCGTGAGGCCGTACCCCTCGGAAAAGCGCAGCCCGTAATGGTCGAACAGCCGCTGGGCCACCGCCTGCGGCATGGCCGCGCCGCCGCCGCCGACGTAGACCAGGCTGGACAGGTCGTAGTCGCCGAAGTGCGGGCTGGCCAGCAGGTCGATGATCATCGTGGGGATGTTGGTCCAGCTGGTCACGCGGTAGTGCGATATGAGCCGGCCCGCGAGGTCGCGGTCCCAGCGTGGCATGACGACGAGCGTCGAGCCGGAATAGATCGCGGTGTGCATGACGCTGACCATGCCGGTGATGTGGAACATGGGCACCACCGCCAGCACCACGCTTTCCGGTGTGGCCGTGCCCCAGAGGCTGCCGGCCACCGCGTTGTGCATGATGCTGCGGTGCGGGTGCATGCAGCCCTTGGGCAGGCCGGTGGTGCCGCTGGTATAGGGCAGCACGGCCATGTCGGCGCTCAAAGCCTCGTGGGGCGGCGGCTCGTCGGTGCAGGCCAGCGCATCGGCCCAGGCGTGGACCTGTCCCTGCGCCATCGCCGGCAAGGGGCGCTGCGTGCAGAGCCAGTCGTGCCACTGCGGCGGCACGGCATCGGGGCCGGCGGCCGCCGGGTCGAAGGCATCGGTGAACTGGGTGACGATCAGATGCCGCAGGGCTCCATCGGCCGGGAGCGCATCGCTCGCCGCGGCGAGTTCGGGTGCCAGGTCAGCCGTGGTGATGGCCACGCGCGTATCCGGGTCGGTGATGTAGTGCTTGAGTTCTTCCGCCCGGTTCATCGGGTTGACCGGCACCACCACTGCGTTCGCCCGCAGGATGGCGAAATGCGCCAGTACCAGTTGCGGACAGTTCTGCATGCAGAGCACCACGCGGTCGCCCTTGCGCACGCCCAGCCCGTGCAGCCGGGCGGCAAGCCGTTCAGCCGAGGCCGCCAGCTCGCCATAGGACATGGGGGTGCCGAAAAATACCAGCGCAGCCTTCTCGGGGTAGCGGCGCGCATTGGTGGCCAAGTTGTCCCAGAGGGAGGTGGCGGGCACGCGCAGCGCGTGCGGCAGGCGGCGAGGCCAGAATCGATGATGAGGTGCCATGAACAGTCTTCCTTTGCGGCCACAGCCTAAAGAGCAGCGCCGTGGACCGTACTGGGGATCGCACCAATGCCGCGTCACCCAAGCGACCCTGGGGGAGTGGTGGCGCTCCTGAGGCATTTCCGCCGGCCGGGCGTTTTGTAACGGTGTGTCCCGGCAGGGGCCTCGCGGGGCCGAGCCCAGCCGTCGGCCCGCAGGGATGAACGACAATGCACCGCGACGCAGCGCGCAACGCGGCTGCCCTGTCGATTCGCTTTTTTCTTGAGGACCCAGTGGCGATGGAAGCCGCTTCCGCGCCCCCGGACCGCACTTTCCGTGCGGACGCAATGGACAACATGAACATAGTCATACTCGACGACTACCAGGACGCGGTCCGCAAACTGCATTGCGCGTCGCGCCTGGATGCCTATACCGCCAAGGTCTACACCAATACCGTCAAGGGCCTCGGGCAGCTCTCCGTGCGCCTGAAGGATGCAGACATCATCGTGCTGGTGCGCGAGCGCACGCAGATCACCCGCCAGCTGGTGGAGAAGCTCCCGCGCCTTCGGCTCATCGCCCAGACCGGCAAGGTCGGCAGCCACGTGGACGTGCAGGCGTGCACCGAACGCGGCATCGCCGTGGCCGAAGGCGTGGGCTCGCCCGTGGCGCCGGCTGAACTCACCTGGGCGCTGATCATGGCCGCCATGCGCCGTCTGCCGCAGTACATCGCCAACCTGAAGCACGGGGCCTGGCAGCAATCGGGCCTGCGCTCGGCATCGATGCCGCCCAACTTCGGCGTCGGCACCGTGCTGCGCGGCAAGACGCTGGGCATATGGGGATACGGACGCATCGGCCAGATCGTCGCTGGCTACGGCCGGGCGTTCGGCATGAACGTCCGGGTGTGGGGCCGCGAGGCGTCGCGCGCGCAGGCGTTGAGCGACGGGCTGCAGGTAGCGCGCACGCGGGCCGAGTTTTTCTCGGAGTGCGACGTGGTGTCGCTGCACCTGCGCCTGAACGACGACACCCGCGGGATCGTCACGCTGGAGGACCTGTCGGCGATGAAGCCGACCTCGCTCATCGTGAACACGTCGCGCGCCGAGCTGATCCAGCCCGATGCGCTCATCGCGGCGCTCAACCGTGGCCGGCCCGGCATGGCGGCGGTGGACGTGTTCGAGAGCGAGCCCATCCTGCAGGGCCATGCCCTGCTGCGGCTGGAGAACTGCATCTGCACGCCGCACATCGGCTATGTCGAGCAGGACAGCTACGAGCTGTATTTCGGCGCCGCATTCGACAACGTGGTGAACTACATCCGGGGCACGCCGACCAACATCGTGAACCCGGGCGCGCTGCAGGTCCGCCGCTAGCGAGCTGCAGCCGCGCTGGCGCAGCCCGGCGCATCGGTCAACGAACCAGCAGGCCCCAGGCCATCAGGGCACCGATCATCACCGGCTGGTGCAGCAGGTAGTACGCCAGGCTGTGCCGGCCCAGTGCAGGCAGCCACCGCAGCCCTTGCGGCGCGCTCCACGCCAGCCATCCGGGCCGATGGCGCAGCAGCCACTGGCCTGCGGCCAGGCCCCACCACATCACCCCCAGCCACGGCAGCACTGGCACGTAGTCTTCCGTCGCAGGCTTGTGCGTGATCAACCCAAGCCAGTTGAGCGCCCGGCTGTCGAAGTACTCGGCCGCGAAAGCCAGCGGGCCCGCCAGCGCCCAGCCCGCCACGGCGGGCAGCAGCAGCGCGACCAGCCCAGCGGGCCAGAGCCAGCGGCCGGCGGGCGCAGTCACCCGGGCGATCAGCAGCATCACGGCCATGCCGTGCAGCACGCCGAAATAGATGAAGGTGCGCGGAAACATCAGCGCCGAGCCTGCACTGACCAGCAGCGCGGCACCGGCCACCTGCGCCCAGCGTTGGCCGAACCGCCCCCATCCCACGCCCTGGGCATGGGCAAGCGCCTGCCCCAGCCCTGCGCAGGCCAGGAACATGCTGACGATGAGCGTCCGCTGCACGGTCCAGAGCGGGTCGGAGCGGAAGTTCTGCACCCAGTAGCCGAAGTGGCTCAGGTCGAAGCAGAAATGGAAGACGGTCATCCACAGCATGGCGATGCCGCGCAGGGCATCGACGCCATCGAAGCGGCGCGCAGATGCTGGCAGCGAGGCCGAGGATGAAGAACGGGACAACGAAAGCATGCAATGCCTGAGCAGCGGCGCGAACGTGTGAACGTGTGAAGGTGTTGGACCTGGGAGCGTGCCCATGGGGTTCGGAACCGCTGGCCTCGAGGGGTACCCCGGAAATGACAAAGGGGTTGCACCTTGCGGTACAACCCCTTGAATCAATGGTCGGAGCGGCGGGATTCGAACTCGCGACCCTCTGCTCCCAAAGCAGATGCGCTACCAGGCTGCGCTACGCTCCGACAAAAAGAATTCTAACCTGCAATTTGAGCCTTCCCGGCCGATTTGCAGAAGTTGCCGCGAAATTTTTCGCGGCCACCGCAGATCAGCGGCTGGACGGGCCCGGGCCGCGGCCGGCCAGATGGCGGAACGTGATGCGGCCCTTGGTCAGGTCGTAGGGGGACAGCTCCAGCGAGACCTTGTCGCCGGCCAGGATGCGGATGTGGTGCTTGCGCATCTTGCCGCCGGTATAGGCGATGAGTTGGTGGCCGTTGTCCAGCGTGACGCGAAAGCGCGAGTCAGGCAGCACTTCCGTCACGGAGCCCTGCATCTCAATCAGTTCTTCTTTTGCCATGTTTGTAGTCGGATTCCAATAACGATTATTCTGGGGTGCACCTGCATGCTGATGGGAGGCTCACAGCGGGCCGCCGTGCCTGTCGAATGGCTCGGCAGTGCGGGCATGGCATGCAGGGGAGTCGCGGCACCCGGGGCGCAGCAGGCGAAAGGCCCGGGGGCGACGGCTTCAATGGACAGGCGAATCGCTGTGCATTAGCCTGTCGATTGTACCGCGCTACGGACTTCAGCGCCATGCAGGAGAGCCACGCCCTCGCCTGCCTGGGGGCGCCCCTAGAATCATCGGCCCACCCCAAGGATTTCTCCCACGTGTCTGACCGCCTCGCCGTCCTCCCCCAGTACCTGCTGCCCAAGCAGGCGCTCACCATGATCGCCGGGCGTTTCGCCTCTGCCCGCGCGGGCCGCTTCACCACCTCGGCGATCCGGCGTTTCGTGGCGCAGTACGGCGTGGACATGCAAGAGGCGGCCAATCCGGACATCACGAGCTACGCGACCTTCAACGATTTCTTCACGCGCGCACTGCGCCCGGGTGCGCGCCCGCTGGCCGCCGCCGACCTGGTGTGCCCGGTCGATGGCGCCGTGAGCCAGATGGGCGCCATCGCCCACGACCAGATCTTCCAGGCCAAGGGCCATCAGTATTCGACCACCGCACTGCTCGGCGGCGATGCAGCGACGGCGGCGCAATTCAACGACGGCAGCTTCGCGACCATCTACCTGAGCCCGCGCGACTACCACCGCATCCACATGCCCTGCGCCGGGCGGCTGCTGTCCATGGTGCACGTGCCGGGCGATCTCTTTTCCGTGAACCCGCTGACGGCGCGCGGCGTGCCGGGCCTGTTCGCCCGCAACGAACGCGTGGTGTGCCTGTTCGACACCCCGCTGGGCCGCATGGCGCTGGTGCTGGTGGGCGCGACCATCGTCGGCAGCATGGCGACCGTCTGGCACGGCCAGGTGAACCCGCCCCGCCCCGGCCGGCTGGTGCGGTGGGACTACGCAGACCGCGACATCACGCTGGGCCAGGGCGACGAGATGGGCCGCTTCCTGCTGGGCTCCACGGTGGTGTTGCTGTTCCAGCGCGGCGCGGTGCAGTTCGAACCCGGCTGGGTGCCCTTGCGACACACCCGACTGGGGGAAGCCATGGGCCGCAGGTCCGCGCCATTGACCTCCGCCGCCCACTGACCCTCGGCGGGGGCCGCTGCACCGGGCCGGACGTCATCGTCATTGCGACGGTGGGGGTGGCACGCGCCGCGTGGTGAAGGTGGTGGGCTCCAGTTCGAGCTTGGCCGGGTCCACCGGCTTTTCCTGACCGACTAGGTAAATGGCCAGTTCCAGCCGCCGCAGCATCACGTGGCTCACCGTCTGCCAGTTGCCGGCCATGCGAACACGCGTGCCCGGCCTGAAGAGCGGCATGCAAAAGCGGTCGGCCCAGCCCCATGGCACTTCTGCATTGCCGACATTGCCGAGGTTGGCGGCATCAGCGGGCTCTGGAGGCTGGTTCCCGGGAGCGGTCTGCAGGTTGTGCATGCCGATATGTTAGCGGATGTAAACGAGTATTTCGACCAGCGGAAAGCACCTTTTTTTCCAGCGCGATCCGCAGCCTTCCGCCGCCTGTCGCGCAAGGGGCGAGCGTTGCCGGAACGAGGGGTCATCGGTCACCCCCAACTCTTCAACCGGCGCCTCGCCAACGGACGCACCCAGCACCACCGCCTCGTCAGCCCAATGCGCGTGACCGGGCAAACGCCAGCGAGGTCTCCAGCATGAGCCGCAGGGTCGGTTGCACGCGCGCCGCCACCGCGGGCAGGTAGTCGAATGGCAGCGCCTCCTGCATGTAGCTGGCTTGGGTCATCTCCAGTTGCACGGCATGCACGTTGTCGGCGGGACGGCCGTACTGGCGGGTGATGTGGCCGCCCTTGAAGCGACCGTTCAGCACGGTGGAAAACCCGCTCGCCTCCCCAATGGCCAGCAACTCCCGGGCCAGTTCGGGCTCGCAGCTGGCGCCGTCGGCCGTTCCCAGGTTCAGGTCCGGCAGCCGGCCTTCGAAGAAGCGCGGCAGCACCGACCGGATGGAATGGGCGTCCCACAGCACTGCGACGCCATGCGCGGCGCGGAGGCGCTCCAGCTCGCTCGCCAGCTGCGCGTGGTAGGGCGCCCAGACCGCGTCGCGCCGCGCTGCGGTTTCGGCGGCGTCCGGCGCATCGCCATGGGCATAGATGGGCGTGTCGTCGAAGGTATCGACAGGGCACAGGCCCGTCACGCTCTGGCCGGGGTACAGGCTGGCGCCATCCGGCGGACGGTTCAGGTCGATGACGTAGCGCGAATGCGTGGCGACGAGGATGGACGCCCCCAGATCACGCGCGAAGTCGTAGAGCCGCTCCAGATGCCAGTCGGTGTCGGGCACCTGCCGCGCTTCATCGGTGAAACGCTGCGCCACTGCCGGCGGCACATGGGTGCCGACGTGCGGCATCGACACCAGCAGCGGCGCCGTGCCCTGGTGGAAAGTAAACGGGGGAATAGGGGCGGTATCGGTGGTCATGGGTCGGGGGTCGATGGGTCGATGTGCCGAAGGTGGCCGCGGGCAGGCCGGCATCGGCGGAGGAAAAACGATCAACCAGTATGGATGGTGGCGGCTCGCGCCTGCACGAAGGCTGCGGCAGCGCTGGCGTGCTGCGCATGGCGACCGGCCTGAACCCGCTGGCGGCCCCCCACCCACACCCCATGCACCGCGGAAGTGCGGTGGCTGCCGAACACATGCGCCGCCAGCTGGCTTTCCACCGGCAGGCCTTGCAGAGCCAGATGGTCGGCATCCAGCACCACCCAGTCCGCCTGCTGCCCCACGGCCAGACCCGCCACGGGGCGGCCCGCCGCTTGAGCCCCGCCCTGCACGGCCTGCAGCGTCATGGCGGTTGCCACCTGCGGCTGGGCGGCGGTGGCCAGCACGTTGCGCTGTCGGGTGGCCAGCCGCTGGCCGTATTCCAGCAGCATCAGTTCTTCAGCCGCGTTGACGCAGGCATGGCTGTCGGAGCCCACGCCCCAGCGGCCGCCGTGCTGCCGCCAGAGCGGCACGTCGAACAGCCCGTCGCCAAGATTGGCTTCGGTCGTGGGGCACAGCCCCGCCACGGCGCCAGTGCGTGCGGCGGCTGCGTATTCCTGCGGCGTCATGTGCGTGGCATGCACCAGGCACCAGCGTTCATCGACGGCAGCATGCTCGAGCAGCCACTGCACGGGCCGCTGGCCGCTCCAGGTCAGGCAGTCTTCCACCTCCTGGGTTTGCTCGGCGATGTGGATGTGGATGGGCGCGTGGGCGTCCAACGCGGTCAGCCCGGCCAGGGCTTCCCGCAGGCCGTCGGGCGGCACCGCGCGCAGCGAGTGCGGCGCCAGGCCCAGGCAGCCCGCCTGGGCGCGTACCACCGGGGCGATGCGCTCCAACAACGAGAGCATCGAATCGGTGGAGCGGATGAACCGTGCCTGGTCCTGGCGCGGCGGCTTGGCGCCGAAGCCGCTGGTCTGATAGAGCACCGGCAGCAGCGTGATGCCGATGCCCGCCGTGCGCGCAGCGCGCAGCAGCGCCTGCGCCAGCGTCGCGTCATCGGCATACGGAGTGCCGTCCTGGTCGTGGTGTACGTAGTGGAATTCGCAGACCGAGGTGTAGCCCGCCTCCAGCATCTCCACGTAGAGCCAGGTGGCGATGGCCTCCAGCGATGCGGGCGTGATGCGCGCGGCGAAGCGGTACATCAGGTTGCGCCAGCTCCAGAAACTGTCCTGGCTCTCGCCCCGGTACTCAGTCAGCCCGGCAAACGCCCGCTGAAACGCATGCGAATGCAGGTTCGGCATGCCGGGAACGAGCGGCCCGGCCACCTGCGGCGCGCCGCCGGGCTGGGCATTCGGTTGCACCGACTGCAGCGTGCCGGCCGCATCCCAGCGCAACAGCACGTCGCGCGCCCAGCCGTCCGGCAGCAAGGCGTGTGCGGCGAACAGGCTGCCGCCGCCCGCGCTGGATGCGGAGGCGGGTTGTGCGGTGGGAGTGTCGAGGTCGTGGGGCATCGGTCTTGGGTCTCTCTGCGGCAGGGCCTTCAACCGCCACGCGCCACGCGGCCTTGGCGCACCACGGTGCACGCAGGCCGGTCGCCGAACCAGTAGGCGATCTCGGCCGCCTCGGCCAGGGGCCAGAGCACGAAGTGGGCGGGGCGGCCAGAGGCGATCAACCCGTGGGATGCCTGCAGGCCCAGCGCCCGCGCGGCGTGGGTGGTGATGCCGGCCAGCGCTTCGGGCACGGTGAGCCGGAACAGCGTGCAGGCCATGTTGGCCATCAGGCGCAGGCTCAGGGCGGGCGAGGTACCGGGGTTGTGGTCGGTGGACACCGCCATCGGCACGCCTGCGTCACGCAGCCCCTGGATCGGGGGCAGCTGCGTGTCACGCAGCGTGTAGTAGGCGCCGGGCAGCAGCACGGCTATCGTGCCCGCCGCCTGCATGGCGGCGATGCCCTCTGCCGACAGGTGCTCGATGTGATCGCAGGACAGCGCGCCATGGCGCGCCGCCAGCTGCGCGCCGCCCATGTCGGAGAGCTGCTCTGCATGCAGCTTCACCGGCAAGCCCAGGCGCTCCGCCGCCTGGAACACCTGCTCGGTCTCCGCCAGTGTGAACGCAATGCGCTCGCAGAACACATCGACCGCGTCCACCAGTCCTTCCTCTGCCAGCGCGGGCAGCATGCTGCCGCAGATCAGGTCGATGTAATCTTGGCTGCGGCCGGCGTACTCGGGCGGCAGCGCGTGCGCGCCCAGGAAGGTGGTGCGTACCGTCACGCCGAAGGCTTCGCCCAGCCTCCGCGCCACGCGCAGCTGCTTGCGTTCATGCTCCAGCGCCAGCCCGTAGCCGGACTTGATCTCCACCGCGCAGACGCCCTCTTCCAGCAAGGCCTGCAGCCGCGGCACGGCCTGGGCGAAGAGTTCGTCTTCCGTGGCGCTGCGGGTGGCTTGCACCGACGAGACGATGCCGCCGCCAGCGCGCGCCACCTCTTCATAGCTGGCCCCTGCCAGCCGCATGGCGAATTCGTTGGCACGCTGGCCGCCGTAGACCAGATGGGTGTGGCAATCGACCAGGCCCGGCGTGGCCAGCCGGCCATTACCCGCACGGCGCGGCAGCGCGTCGAACGCGGCCGGCAGCGCGGCGGCCGGGCCGACCCACCGCATCAGGCCCTGCTGCACGACGATGGCCGCCCCCTCGCCCGGCGGCACCGGCACGTCGGGCCGGGCCAGCCCATCGACCAGGCGCACATCGACCCACACACCGTCGGCGCTGGGCAGGGATGTGGCGTAAGACTCGGACATGCAAAGCTCCAATGCTATTATATTTATAGCTACATGCGCCCTATTCACAAGCGCTTGAAGCCAATTTCGTTCAAATTTCCGGATGCAGTTCGATCCACGCCAGCGCAGGACGGGCGCCCGACTCGTCCGCCGCCCCATCGGGCGCCATCGGGCCCGTCGCCGTCGCCTCGCTCCACCAAAGCCCCTGCCCGGCTTGCAGCACCACGCCGCCCTGCAGCCAACGGCCCGCCAGCACCAGGCAGAGCCCGGCCACCGCCACCCCCGGCTGCACGCCCCGGTGCACCACGTCGATCTGCCCACGCCACGCGCCGCGCCGCAGCATCAGGTTGAAGTCTTGCGACACCGCTCCCGCCAGCGTGCAGTCGAGCGCGGCTTCGCCAGCAAACGCGAACGGCTGCCACGGCGCCTGCAGAAGCCGGTCGATGGCGCCATCGGCCGAGCGCACGCGCAGCCCGCCCCCCGCCAGCCACATGATCTGCCGGTCCACACCCGGAAAGGCCGAGAACGGGCCCGCCTGCTCGACCGTCGCCACGCTCACGCGCCAGCCGAAGTCGCCCGTGCCCGCACCGGGCGGCCAGCAGGCGATCTCCCGCGTGGTGCCGCCACCGTTCTTCCATGGGGTGGGGGCGATGTCATTCAGGTCGAAACGGTGCAGTGTCATGGCTCGGTCGGTGTGTGCGTTGTCTCGTCATCTCCCGCCAGCAGCGGGAACAGTGGGTGCGCCAGGGGCGCGCCGGCAGGCAGCTGGTCGGCCAGACCGGGAAATTCGGGCGAGGTCTTCCAGGCGCGGGGCGCATGCCGCACATCGTCGCCCACGAAGCGCACCGAAAACACGCGCCGCCGCCCTGGCCCCTCGAAGCCGCCGGCCGCATGCAGCGTCAGCATGTGAAAGCACACCACGTCGCCGGGTGCGATGTCCCAACCGATGATGTCGAAGGCGCTTATGTCGCCGTCCACGTCCGGCAGGTCCTGCAGGCTGCCTTCGGGAAACCACTTCGCCTGATGGTCCATGAAACTGCGCGGCATGAGCCAAGGCCCCCGGTGCGAGCCCGCCACGAACTCCAGCGTGCTGGCACGCGGCACCGCATCCACCGGAATCCAGCAGCTCACGTTCTGCATGCCATCGATGTTGTAGTAGGGCTGGTCCTGGTGCCAGGGCGTGCGCTGCCGCGTTCCGGGCTCCTTGACCAGCACATGGTCGTGGTAGAGCCGCACGCTGCGCGACTGCATCAGCCGCTGCGCCGCCAGGGCCACGGGAGTTTCGGCAATGAAACGCCCGAATGCCGGAATGTCCTGCCAGTTGCAGAAGTCCTCGAAGAACCTGCCCGGGTCGTCCGGCCGGCTGGCGACCTTCGCGCGCGGACTGGGCGCGGCCAAGTTGGTGTCGATGCCGTCCCGCAGCAAGGCGACTTCGGCGGGTGTGAGCAGGCCGCGCAGGCAGACCGCGCCGTCGCGCGCGAAATCCTCCACCAGCGCGTCGGTGACGTGTTCGCCCGCGCGGCGGAGAATTTCGGGAGTGACGGCGGCGCGCAGCATCACTTCACCATCGGCAGCTTCAACCCCTGCTGCTTCGCCGTGGCGATGGCGATGTCGTAGCCCGCATCGGCATGGCGCATCACGCCGCTGGCGGGGTCGTTCCACAGCACGCGGGCGAGGCGCGCGGCGGCTTCGTCCGTGCCGTCGGCCACGATCACCACGCCTGCATGTTGCGAATAGCCCATGCCCACGCCGCCGCCGTGGTGCAGGCTGACCCAGGTGGCGCCGCCGGCCGTGTTGAGCAGCGCGTTCAGCAGCGGCCAGTCGCTGACGGCGTCGGTACCGTCCTTCATGGCCTCGGTTTCGCGGTTGGGGCTGGCGACCGAGCCGGTGTCCAGGTGGTCGCGGCCGATGACGATGGGCGCCTTCAGCTCGCCGTTCTTCACCATCTCGTTGAAGGCCAGCGCCGCCTTGTGGCGCTCGCCCAGGCCCAGCCAGCAGATGCGCGCGGGCAGGCCCTGGAAGGCGATGCGCTCGCGGGCCATGTCCAGCCAGCGGTGGGTGTGCTTGTTCTCGGGGAACAGTTCCTTGATCTTGGCGTCGGTCTTGTAGATGTCTTCCGGGTCGCCCGAGAGCGCCACCCAGCGGAACGGGCCCTTGCCTTCGCAGAACAGCGGCCGGATGTAGGCCGGCACGAAGCCGGGGAAGTCGAAGGCGTTCTTCACGCCCTGGTCGAAGGCGACCTGGCGGATGTTGTTGCCGTAATCGACCGTGGGCACGCCCAGGGCCTGAAAGTCGAGCATGGCCTGCACATGCACGGCGCAGCCTTCGGCCGCCGCCTGCACCAGGCGGGCGTGCTGGGCCGGGTCGGCAGCGGCCGCCTGCCACTGCTCCACGGTCCAGCCCACCGGCAGGTAGCCGTTGACCAGGTCGTGGGCCGACGTCTGGTCGGTCACGATGTCGGGCCGGGGGCCGCCGGCCTTCGCGCGCCGCACCAGCTCCGGCAGCACTTCGGCCGCGTTGCCCAGCAGCGCGATGGAGACGGCTTCCTTCTTCGCGGTGTGGTGCGCGATGAGCGCCAGCGCGTCGTCGATGTCCCGGGCCTGCTTGTCCACGTAGCGGGTGCGCAGGCGAAAGTCGATGCTGCTCTGCTTGCATTCGATGTTCAGCGAGCAGGCACCGGCCAGCGTGGCCGCCAGCGGCTGCGCGCCGCCCATGCCGCCCAGGCCGGCGGTCAGGATCCACTTGCCCGACAGATCGTTGCCGTAGTGCTGGCGGCCGGCCTCCACGAAGGTCTCGAACGTGCCCTGCACGATGCCCTGGCTGCCGATGTAGATCCAGCTGCCGGCGGTCATCTGGCCGTACATGAAGAGGCCCTTGCGGTCCAGCTCATTGAAATGCTCCCAGGTGCCCCATTTCGGCACCAGGTTGGAGTTGGCCAGCAGCACGCGCGGCGCATTCTCGTGCGTCTTGAACACGCCTACCGGCTTGCCGGACTGGATCAGCAGCGATTCGTCGGCTTCCAGCGTTTTGAGGGAAGCAAGGATCTGGTCGAAGCATTCCCAGTTGCGCGCGGCACGGCCGATGCCGCCATAGACCACCAGCGACTGCGGGTTCTCCGCCACGTCCGGGTCCAGGTTGTTCTGCAGCATGCGGTAGGCGGCTTCGGCCAGCCAGTTCTTGCAATGCAGGTGGTTGCCGCGCGGCGCGCGGATGACGCGGGTGGGGTCGTGGCGCGGGTCGGCGCTGACTGGGACGTTGGCGTTGGCGTTGGCGCTTGCGGGAGCAGCGGCGGACAGGATGGCGTCGTTGGCGTTCATGGCGTTGATCCTTGCAAAGAATGGGCGAAGAGAACGGGCGTCAGGTCACTGGTAGCTGGGCAGGCAGGCCCGCAGCGGATCCGGCCAGGAGGCTTCCTGCGCCCAGACACGCATCGCCTCGATGTCGGGTGCCAGATAGCGGTCCTGCTCCAGGAAAGCGACGCGCGTGCGGACGGCGGCGAACTGCGCTTCGATCAGCACGGAGCTTTTCAGGCTGCGGTCGAATTCCATCCCCTGCGCGGCGGCCATGGCCTCGATGCCGACGATGACGCCCGTGTTGCGCGCCATGTCCAGCAACCGGCGGGCGGCATAGGTCGCCATGGAGACGTGGTCTTCCTGGTTGGCCGACGTGGGCAGGCTGGTCACGCTGCTCGGGTGGGCCAGGCACTGGTTCTCGGCCGCCAGCGCGGCGGCGGTGACCTGCGCGATCATGAAGCCCGAATTGACGCCGCTGTCGCGGATCAGGAAGGCCGGCAGGCCCGACAGGCCGGTGTCGAGCAGCAGCGCCAGGCGGCGTTCCGACATGGCACCGATCTCGGCCAGCGCCAGCGCCAGGATGTCGGCCGCGAAGGCGACCGGCTCGGCATGGAAGTTGCCGCCGGAGATCACTTCGCCCGTGTCGGTGAAGACCAGCGGGTTGTCCGACGCGGCGTTGGCCTCGATCTGCAGCACGCGCGCCGCATGGTTCAGGTTGTCCAGGCAGGCGCCCATCACCTGGGGCACGCAGCGGATCGAATACGGGTCCTGCACGCGGCCGCAGTTCGGATGGGATGGATCGATGGCGCTGCCCTCCAGCAGGCCGCGCACCGCCGCCGCCACGGCCATCTGACCGGCCTGGCCACGCGCCTCGTGGATCCGCGCATCGAAGGGTCTGACGGAGCCCTTGATGGCTTCCAGCGTCAGGCAGCCCGCCACCAGGCCGGCGGCGAACACGCTTTCGGCGCCGAACAGCCCGGCCAGCGCCAGCGCGGTGGACACCTGCGTGCCGTTGAGCAGCGCCAGCCCTTCCTTCGGGCCCAGCACGAACGGCTCCAGCCCCACGGCGGCCATCGCCTCGCGGCCTGGAACAACCTGGCCCTGCACCTTGGCGAAGCCCTCACCGATCAGCACGCACGCCAGATGGGCGAGCGGCGCCAGGTCGCCCGACGCGCCCACCGAGCCCTTGGCGGGAATGACCGGCAGCACGTCGGCGTTGGCCAG
This sequence comes from Acidovorax sp. Leaf160, assembly GCF_001424265.1. Taxonomy (GTDB): domain Bacteria; phylum Pseudomonadota; class Gammaproteobacteria; order Burkholderiales; family Burkholderiaceae_C; genus Paracidovorax. The sequence goes on along the minus strand of NZ_LMOV01000012.1, from coordinate 145,772 downwards.
CGCCAGCAGCGCATCGACCAGCGCCGGGCGTATGCCCGAGTGCCCGCGCGCCAGGCTGATGGCCTTGGTCGCCAGCACCATGCGCACCACGTCGTCGCCCAAGGGCTCGCCGGTTCCGACACTGTGCGACAGCACCAGGTTACGCTGCAGTTCCGCCAGGCGTTCCTGCGCGATCTGGGTGCTGGCCAGCTTGCCGAAGCCGGTGTTGATGCCGTAGACCACCTCATCCGCTTCGACGATGCGGTCCACGGCCGCCTGGGCGGCCTGCATGGCAGGCAGCGCCGATGGGTCCAGGGCCAGCTGCACGCCGCCCGCAGCGATGGCGCGCAGATCGGCCAGCGTCACGTGGCCCGGGCGAAGGACGAGGGAAGTCGGGTCGGCACTCATGGATGCATCCTGTCTATACAACTATATCTGGATTAAAAGCGGCTGTTGCGCAGCCGTTGGTCATTATTGAATCACGGAAATCCCATCTTGTATAGACAAGACATTGAGCACCGGCCCTACCCGACCAGTGGATGCCCGTCCGCGCGGATCCGGCTGCCCAGCCGGTAGCGGGAGCCCGGGTGCAGGCAGCGCACGATCGTGACGGGCACGCCGCGCGACCAGGTGCGCCGGGTGAGCAGCAGGCAGGGGTCGGTGGCGGCCATGTCCAGCAGCCGGGCCTGCTCCGGCGTGGCCAGCACGGCATCGACCACATGCTCCATCTGGTCGAAGGGCACGTTGCGCACCAGGTATTCGGACGGCTGCAGCCGCGTGAAGTCCTGCGTGCCGAAGTCCGGCACAGCCCGCGGGTTCACATAGCGGTCTTCCAGCTGCACCGGCACCCCGTCCTCGCGGTGCACGCACAGCGAATGGAACACCGATTCGCCGGTCCGCAAATCCAGCGCCGCAGCGATCTCCAGCGTGGCGGCGACGCGCTCCACGGTCAGCACGTCGCAGTGGTAGTCGTGCCCGCGCTGGCGGATCTCGCTGGCCAGATTGGCGATCTGCAGCAGGGTGGACTGCGGCTTGTCTTCCGCCACGAAACTGCCCACGCCCGCCACGCGAACGATGCGGCCCTGCTCCATCAGCTCGCGCAGCGCCCGGTTCACCGTCATGCGGGACATGCCGAACTGCAGCACCAGCTCGTTCTCGGACGGCAGGCGGTCGCCCGCGCGCCAGGAACCGTCCTGGATGCGGCGCACGATGTGGTCCTTGACCTGCTGGTAGAGCGCCACGGCGGGTTCGGCGGGGGCCTGCGCGGCCGGGCGCTTCACGGGGCTCTTGCGTGCTGAAGACTTCATGGCGCGGGACTCTAGCAGCGCAGCCTCAGTGCGCATCCGCCGCCATCGACTCGGCGCGGATCTCCTCGGTCAGCCGCGCCTTGAGTTGCATGAACTCGGGCGAGGTCTTGATCGTGTAGTGCCGCGGATGCGGCAGATCGACCGCCAGTTCGGTCTTGATGCGCCCCGGCCGCGCGCTGAACACGGCCACGCGGTTGGCCATGAAGATGGCTTCGTCGATGTCGTGGGTGACGAACATCACCGTCTTGCGCTCGGCCTCCCAGATGCCCAGCAGCAGCTCCTGCATCAGCACGCGGGTCTGGTTGTCGAGCGCACCGAAGGGTTCGTCCATCAGCAGGATCTTGGGGTCGTTGGCGAGCGCCCGGGCGATGGCCGTGCGCTGCTGCATGCCGCCGGACAGCTGCTTCGGATAGTGCTGCTCGAAGCCCCGCAGGCCCACCTTGGCGATGAAATACGCCGCGCGCTCTTTCTGCTGCGCCTCGGGCATGCCGCGCTCGCGCAGGCCGAAGCGGATGTTCTGCTCGATGGTGAGCCAGGGGAACAGCGTGTAGCTCTGGAACACCATGCCCCGGTCGGCACCCGGGCCGTCCACGGGGCGGCCGTCCAGCAGCACCTGCCCGCTGGTGGGGTGGTCCAGGCCTGCGACGATGCGCAGCATGGTCGACTTGCCGCAGCCCGAGGGGCCGAGGATGGTCACGAAGTCGTTGTCGGCCACGTGGAAGTCGACCGGCAGCAGGGCCTGCGTGGCCTGGCCCTTGGCGGAAGTGAAGGTGCGCGACACACCCTGGATGGACAGCTCGCTCATCAGATGGTGCTCCAGGCGAAGAGGCGGCGGTTGAGCGCCTTGAACAGCGAATCGGAAACCAGCCCGATGACGCCGATCACGATGATGCCGAAGATGATCTGCCCCGTGTTCAGCAGCGCCTGGCTGTCGGTGATCATGTGGCCGATGCCCGAGGACGAGCCGATGAGTTCCGCCACGATCACATAGGTCCAGGCCCAGCCCAGCACGAGCCGCAGCGTCTCGGCGATGTCGGGCGCCGCCCCGGGAATGAGCACGCGCCGCACGATGCCGGTAGGCGTGGCGCCGAGCGTATAGGCGGCTTCGACCAGATCGCGGCGCGCGCTGCCCACGATCACGGCGACCATCAGGATGATCTGGAACACCGAGCCGATGAAGATCACCAGCAGCTTCTGCATCTCGCCCAGCCCCGCCCAGAGGATCAGCAGCGGAATGAAGGCCGAGGCCGGCAGGTAGCGGCAGAACGAGACGAAGGGTTCGAGGAAGGCCTCGAACCCCTTGTGGGCGCCCATGCCGATGCCCAGCGGCACCGCCACGATGGCCGCCAGGACGAAGCCGCCCAGCACCCGCCACACCGTCATGCCGATGTCGTGCAGGAAGTCGAACTGCGTGAACAGCAGCCAGCCCTCCTGCACCATGGTGACGGGGCTGGCCAGGAAGGTGGGCGAGACGAAGCCGCCCAGCGTCGCCACCGCCCACACCGCGAAGAACAGCACGAAGAACGCCGTGCCGAGCAGCCAGCGCGTGGCCGCGCCCACGGGCTCCAACGGGCGCAGGCTGCGGCGGACGGGGGTCGGGCGCACTGCAGGCATCACTTGATGAAGCTGTCGTCGAACATGGCGCCGAAGCTGTCGGGCTGCTTGCGGATGACGCCCGCCTCCAGCAGCACGGCGGCTGCGTCTTTCATGAACTGCTGCAGTTCACCCGCGAAGAACTTCTGGTTCGCCGCCTTGTCCTGCCAGCGCAGGAAGGCAGACGACTTGGCGAAGGCCTCGCCCGTCTGCTTGACGGCCGCGCCCATGATCTCGTTGGCCTTGGCCGGGTCGCTCTTGATCATCTCCAGCGCATCGAAATACGACTGTGTAAGCGCCTGCGCGGCCTTGGGGTTCGCCTTGAGCCATTCGGGCGCGCAGCCGACGGTGTCCATCACCATCGGGTAGTCGATGGTGGTCGCCAGGATCTTGCCGGCCTGCGGATTGGCGCGGACGGTGGACAGATACGGCTCGTAGGTCATGGCCGCATCGTTCTGGCCGGCCACGAAGGCCTGCGCCGCCGGCTGCGGCTCCAGCGACACGGTCTTCACGTCCTTCAGGCTCATGCCGTTCTTCGACAGCATCCAGGCGAGGCCGAAATACGGTGCGGTGCCCGGCGCGCTGACGGCGACGGTCTTGCCTTTCAGGTCGGCGAAGCTCTTGACGTCATTGCGCACCGCGATGCCGTCGGCGCCGTAGGACTTGTCCATCTGGAAGATCTGCACGATGGGCACGCCATTGGTGTTCCAGGCCACATGCGTTTCCACGGTGGTGGCGGCGCACTGGATGGCCTTGGAAGCCAGCGCCAGATGCCGGTCCTTCTGCGGAATCATCTTCAGTTCCACGTCGAGCCCGTTCTTCTTGAAGAGTCCCGCCTTGTCGGCGAGCGTGAGCGGCGCGAAGCCCGTCCAGCCCGACATGCCCAGCGCGATCTTCGTGTCCTGCGCCTGCACCGCCGTGGCCGCGCCCAGCAGACACGCCCCGGCCGCCATCAGCGACGCCATCTTGCAACCCATCGTTCGGTTCATGTGATCAGCTCCTTGTGAAATCCATCGAAAGTCCACCGCGCCGGAATGATGCGCGCGCCGCACGGCTGTCTATACAGGGAAAACACCACGTGCTTTCCCCCGCCCGGTCAGCCCGACAAGGCGCTGCGCACCCGGCCGGTGCAGCCCGGAAGACTGCCCGGCCATCCATGCAAGACGTGGGCCAACCTGTATAGGCATGTGTGTGCAGAGGCTTGCGGGAAGGCGTCTTCCTTGGTGAATTCGCCCGCCTGCGCCCATCCCACCTGGGTAGTTAGCTACTCTTTTCATAGCAGCCAGCACGCAGCGCCCCGCCTTGGGCATTTACGGTTTCTATACAACCCGCCCTCCCATCTCTGCACTGTCTTTGCGCGCGAATTTCCAGAATCGCCGCCATGTTGGACAACGAAAGCCATGCGATGGATGCGATCTGGGTGGCCGCGATAGCGGTGTTGTGGGTGGGGGCGGCGGAACTGGCCTGGTGGCTGCATCGGTCCGCCGCGCCGCGCGGGGAGCGGGCGTGATGACGACCGACGTGCTGTATGGCCTGGCCGGCATGGTGGCGGTGCTGCTGTTCGCCTATCTGGTGTTCGCGTTGATCTGCGCGGAGGAATTCTGAAATGACCGCATCCGCCTGGGGGCTGCTCGCCCCCTTCCTGGCCGTGCTGGCGCTGCTGGCCTGGCCGCTGGGCCGCGTGCTGGCCGCGCTGTGCGAGGGCCGCCTGCCCCGCCTGCTGCAGCGCATCGAGGCCCCCCTCTACCGGCTGGCCGGCGTGCAGCCCGACGTGGCCATGCCCTGGCACCGCTATGCGCTGAACCTCATCGCCTTCAACGGCCTCGGCGCCGTGCTGCTGTATGCCCTGCAGCGGTTGCAGGACCGGTTGCCGCTGAACCCCATGCAGCGCGCCGCAGTGGCGCCCGATTCAGCCTTCAACACCGCAGTCAGCTTCGTCGCCAACACCAACTGGCAGGGCTATGCGGGCGAAGCCACCATGAGCCATCTGACGCAGATGCTGGGCCTGACGGTGCAGAACTTCCTCTCCGCCGCAACCGGCATCGCGGTGGTATTCGCGCTGTCGCGTGGCTTCGCCGGCCGGCGTGCGGACCCGCAGGGGCTGGTCGGCAACTTCTGGGCCGACATGACCCGCATCACGCTGTGGGTGCTGGCACCTCTCTCGTTCGCCATTGCGATGGTGCTGGCGGGCCAGGGCGTGATCCAGAACTTCAAAGCCGACGCCACGGTGAGCACGCTGGAAACCACCGTCTACCAGGCGCCGCGCCTGGACGCTGCCGGCCAGCCCGTGCTGGATGCCGCCGGCGTCCCGGCGACCGATGCCGCGCGCACCGATACGCAGACCCTCGCCATGGGCCCGGTGGCATCGCAGGAGGCCATCAAGATGCTGGGCACCAACGGGGGCGGCTTCTTCAACGCCAATTCGGCCCACCCGTACGAGAACCCGACGGCGCTGGCCAACTTCGTCGAGATGCTGGCCATCTTCCTCATCCCGACCGCCCTGTGCTTTGCCTTCGGCCGCGTGGTGGGCGACGTGCGCCAGGGCTGGGCGCTGCTGGCTGCAATGACGGTGCTGTTCGTGGCCGCCGTGGTCGCCATCACCGCCGCCGAGCAGGCCGGCAACCCGGCCCTCACTCGCCTGGGCGTCGACCAGACGGCGAGCGTGCTCGCAGCCGGCGGCAACATGGAGGGCAAGGAGGTGCGCTTCGGCATCACCGCCTCGGCCCTGTTCGCCGCGGTGACCACGGCGGCGTCGTGCGGTGCGGTCAACGCCATGCACGATTCGCTCACGCCCCTGGGCGGGCTGGTGCCGCTGGTGCTGATGCAACTGGGCGAAGTGGTGTTCGGCGGCGTCGGCAGCGGGCTCTACGGCATGCTGGTGTTCGCCATGCTCGCGGTGTTCATCGCCGGGCTGATGATCGGCCGCACGCCCGAATACCTCGGCAAGAAGATCGAGGTGCGGGAGATGAAGCTGGTGTCGCTGGCCATCCTGGTCACGCCCATCGTGGTGCTGCTGGGCACCGCCGTGGCGGTGAGCACGGGCGCGGGCACCGCGGGCATCGCCAACCCCGGCGCGCACGGTTTCTCGGAGGTGCTGTACGCCTTCACCTCGGCCGCCAACAACAACGGCAGCGCGTTCGCCGGCCTGTCGGCCAACACGCCCTTCTACAACGCCCTGCTGGGCGTGGCGATGTGGCTGGGCCGCTTCGGCGTGATCGTGCCGGTGCTGGCCATTGCCGGCGCGCTGGCCGCCAAGCAGCGCCTGCCCGTCACCAGCGGCACCCTGCCCACGCACGGCCCGCTGTTCGTGGCCCTGCTGGTCGCCACCGTGCTGCTGGTCGGCCTGCTGAACTACGTGCCCTCGCTGGCGCTAGGACCGGTGGTCGAGCACCTGATGCTCTGGCCTGCCCACTGACCGCCTGATCGCCTGCCCACCTGATCGCTTGATCGCTTGATCGCTTGATCGCTTGATCGCTTGACAGCCTGAGCGCCCCGATCACCCTCATCACCCTGCCCGCCCGCTGTGGGCAGGGCGAGTGAAGCGCCTCCAGAAAGACAACCATGTCCGCCCCCCTACCTTCCCCCACGCCCGGCGCCACGGCGGCTGCGGCACCCGTTCCCTCTTCCGTGAAACCCGCAGTGCCCTCGCTATGGGACGCGGCCCTGATCAAGCCGGCGCTGGTCGGCGCCATCACCAAGCTCAACCCCGCTGCGCAGTGGCGCAACCCGGTGATGTTCGTGGTGTATGTGGGCAGCATCGTGACCACGCTGCTCTGGGCGCAGGCCATGGCAGCGCCCGAGGCGGCCCAGGCCAGCGGCATGGCGCCCCGCTTCGTGCTGGCGGTGGCGCTGGGCCTGTGGTTCACGGTGCTGTTCGCCAACTTCGCCGAGGCGCTGGCCGAAGGCCGCAGCAAGGCGCAGGCGGCGTCGCTCAAGGGCCTGCGCAAGGACACCTGGGCCAAGAAGCTCAAGGCCGGCTGGCCCAGCGCCGACCGCGCCTGGCTGCCCGCCCAGGCCAGCGACCTGCGGCGTGGCGACGTGGTGCTGGTCGAGACCGGCGACGTCATCCCGCTGGATGGCGAGGTGGTGGACGGCGTGGCGTCGGTGGACGAGAGCGCCATCACCGGCGAGTCGGCTCCGGTGGTGCGCGAGTCGGGCGGCGACTTCTCCGCCGTGACGGGCGGCACGCGCGTGCTGTCGGACTGGCTCATCGTGCGCATCGCCGTCAACCCCGGCGAATCGTTTCTCGACCGCATGATCGGCATGGTGGAAGGCGCCCGCCGCCAGAAGACGCCCAACGAGATCGCGCTCACCATCCTGCTGGTGGCGCTGACCATCGTCTTCCTGGTCGTCACGTCCACGCTGCTGCCGTTTTCGCTCTTCAGCGTGCAGGCGGCGGGCGCCGGCAGCGCCGTGCCGCTGGCGGCGCTGATCGCGCTGCTGGTGTGCCTCATTCCCACCACCATCGGCGGGCTGCTGTCCGCCGTGGGCGTGGCAGGCATGAGCCGCATGATGCAGGCCAACGTGATCGCCACCTCGGGCCGCGCAGTGGAAGCCGCCGGCGACGTGGACGTGCTGCTGCTGGACAAGACCGGCACCATCACCCACGGCAACCGCCAGGCCAGCGCCTTCCTGCCGGCACCGGGCTGCGACAGCGGCACGCTGGCCCGCGCGGCCCTGCTGGCGTCGCTGTCCGACGAGACGCCCGAGGGCCGCAGCATCGTGGCGCTGGCCCACCAGGCGGGCGTGCTGGCAGAGGCAGTGCCCGACGCCGTCTTCGTGCCCTTCACCGCCCAGACCCGCATGAGCGGCATCGACCTGCCCGCGCCGGCCACCGGCACCGCGCCTCTCGCCGTGCGCAAGGGCGCGGTGCATGCAGTGCTGCGACATGTCGAGTCGCTGGGCGGCATGATTCCAGCCGCCGTGCAGGCCACGGCAGACGACGTGGCCCGCCGCGGCAGCACGCCGCTGGCGGTGGCGGAAGGCGCGCGCATCCTCGGCATCGTCGAGCTGAAGGACGTGGTCAAGGCCGGCATCAAGGAACGCTTCGCCGAACTGCGCCGCATGGGCATCCAGACGGTGATGATCACCGGCGACAACCGCCTCACGGCGGCGGCCATCGCGGCCGAGGCCGGCGTGGACGACTTCCTGGCCGAGGCCACGCCCGAGGACAAGCTGGCGCGCATCCGCAAGTACCAGGCGGAGGGCCATCTCGTCGCCATGACGGGCGACGGCACCAACGACGCGCCCGCGTTGGCCCAGGCCGACGTGGCCGTCGCCATGGGCAGCGGCACGCAGGCGGCCAAGGAGGCCGGCAACATGGTCGACCTGGACTCCAACCCCACCAAGCTGCTGGAAGTGGTGGAAACCGGCAAGGCGCTGCTGATGACCCGCGGCTCGCTCACCACGTTCTCCATCGCCAACGACGTCGCGAAGTACTTCGCCATCGTGCCGGCCCTCTTCGCCGCGACCTACCCGCAGCTCAATGCGCTGAACGTCATGCAGCTGGCCAGCCCGTCTTCGGCCATTCTGTCGGCGGTGGTGTTCAACGCGCTGATCATCGTGTTCCTGATTCCGCTGGCCCTGAAGGGCGTGCGCTACCGCCCGGTGGGCGCCGCGGCCCTGCTGCGCCGCAATCTGGCGATCTATGGCCTGGGCGGCCTGGTCGTGCCGTTCGCCGGCATCAAGCTGATCGACGTGCTGCTGGCGGCTGCCGGCCTGGTCTGAACCCCGTTTCCCGATAAGTCGCCTGAAGGATCCACTGCCATGGCCAACCACCTCCTTGCTTCCATGATTCGCCCCGCCGTGGTGCTGCTCGCAGCGCTCAGCGCGTTCACCGGGCTGCTCTACCCTGCCGTCGTCACCGGCGCGGTGCAGGCCGCCTTCCCCTGGCAGGCCCAGGGCAGCCTGCTGGAGCGCGATGGCCGCACGGTCGGCTCCGCGTTGATCGGCCAGCCGTTTGCCGACCCGCGCAACTTCTGGAGCCGGCCATCGGCCACCGCGCCCATGCCCAACAACGGCGCCGCATCGGGCGGGTCGAACCAGGGGCCGCTGAATCCCGCATTGACCGAGGCCGTCGAGGCCCGCGTGCAGGCCCTCAGGGCGGCCGACCCCGGCAACACGGCGCCCGTGCCGGTCGACCTGGTGACCGCATCGGCCAGCGGGCTCGACCCACACATCACGCCCGCCGCAGCGCGCTACCAGGCCGCCCGCGTGGCGCGGCTGCGGGGCCTGCCGGAAACCACGGTGCAGGCGCTGATCGACCGCCACACGGAGGCACCGCTCTGGGGCCTGGTCGGCGAGCCCCGCGTCAACGTGCTGGCGCTGAACCTGGCGCTGGCCCAGGCCGGCACGGCGGCGCGCGCCGCGCCCTGAGGCGGGTCGCCATCCGTCCGACGCTGCACTGCCTCCTCGCCCTCGCCTGCCTGCCCGCCGGAGCCCCGCCGAGGCCCGGCCCGTCCTGAGTCATCATTGCGCCACATGCCCGAGATCGACCGTCCCGACCCCGATGCCCTGATCGCGCAGCTGCGCTCCGACGAAGCCGGCCAGCGCACCGGGCGGCTGCGCATCTACTTCGGCGCCAACGCGGGCGTGGGCAAGACCTGGTCGATGTTGAGCGCCGCGCAGCGCGAGCGGCAGGCGGGGCGCGATGTGCGCGTGGGCGTCATCGAAACCCACGGCCGCGCCGAAACCGCTGCGCTGCTGGAGGGCCTGGCCGTGCTGCCGCTGCGGCAGGTGCCCTACCGGGGCCGTACCCTCTACGAGCTGGACCTGGACGCCGCCATCGCCGCACGTCCGCAGGTGCTGCTGGTGGACGAACTCGCCCATTCCAACGCGCCCGGATCGCGGCACGCCAAGCGCTGGCAGGACGTGCAGGAGCTCCTGGCCGCCGGCATCGACGTGTGGACGGCGCTGAACGTGCAGCACCTGGAGAGCCTGAACGGCACAGTGGGCACCATCACCGGCATCCGCGTGCACGAAACCGTGCCCGACGCCGTGCTGGATGACGCCGACGAAGTGGTGCTGGTGGACGTCACCCCCGACGAACTGCTGGCCCGCCTGAAGGCCGGCAAGGTCTATGTGCCCGCGCAGGCGCAGCAGGCTGCCCGCAATTTCTTTCGCACCGGCAATTTGATCGCGCTGCGGGAGATCGCCCTGCGCCGCACGGCCGAGCACGTGGAAGACGACATGCGCGACTGGCGCATCGAGCACTCCGGCAGCGGCGCTGCGGCTGGCGGCGCGGCGCAGGCCTGGAACACTTCCGGCGCGCTGCTGGTGGCCGTGGGCAGCCAGCCGGCGTCGGCACAGACGGTGCGCACCGCGGCGCGGCTGGCCGGCCAGCTGAACGTGCGCTGGCATGCCGTGCATGTGGAAGTGCCGCAGCGGCGCCTGCCCACCGCCCGGCGCGAGCAGGCGCTGGCCACGCTGCAGCTGGCGCAGAGCCTGGGCGCGGAAACGGCCGTGCCCACCGCGCCCAGCGTGCCACGGGGTCTGGCCGAGCAGGCAGCGCGGCTGAACTGCGCGACGCTGGTGGTCGGCCGGGCAGCCGCCGCGCCTGCCTGGCGCAGGCTGTGGCCCCAGGCCAGCCTGCACCGCCAACTGAGCCAGCAGCTGCCTGGCGTGGACATCGTCGAGGTGGCCCCGGCGCCCCAGCATCGGTCGCTGGCGCGGGCGCTGGCCTCCACGCCCGTGGCGGACACTGCCGCGCGGGCGGCGGCCAGCCCGCGCCCGGCCCGCGCAGCCTGGGGTTTCGCAGGGGCCACCGCCGTCAGCGTGGCGCTCACCTTGCTCACCCTGCCGCTCGACAAGACGCTCGACGAAGTGAACATCGCCATGCTGTTCCTGCTGGGCGTGCTCGGGGTGGCGCTGCGCTGGGGCCGCGCTCCCGCTGCCCTGGCGGCCCTGCTGAACGTGCTGTCCTTCGACTATTTCTTCGTTCCGCCGAGCATGTCCTTCGCGGTCAGCGATGCGCAGTACCTCGTCACCTTCGCCGTGATGCTGGCCGTGGGCCTGGTGATCGGGCAGCTGACGGCCGGCCTGCGGTCGTCCGCGGGGGTGGCCGCCGAAAGGGAGCGGCGCACGCATTCGCTTTTCGAGCTGACCCGTGAGCTGTCGGGCGCGTTGGAGGCGGGACAGGTGGCCGTGCTGGGCGAGCAGGCGATTCGCGCCTATTACGGCGGCCAGGCGGTGGTGGTGCTGACCGACGCCTCCGATCGGCTGGCGTTGCCCGCCGCCCCCCCGCCCGGGTGGGACGGCGACGTGGCCGAATGGGCCTTTCGCCATGGCGAGGCGGCCGGCCTGGGGACCGCGACGCTGTCCGCGCGCGCCTGGCGCTACGTGCCGCTGCAGGCGCCCATGCGCGTTCGCGGCGTGCTGGCCCTGACCCTGCCCGACCCTGGGGTGCTGGCCGTGCCGGAGCATGCGCGCCAGCTGGACACCCTGGCCCGTCAGATCGCCATCGCGCTGGAGCGGGTGCATTACGTGGACATCGCGCAGCAGGCCGTCGTCGACATGGAGTCGGAGCGCCTGCGCAACACCCTGCTGGGCGCGCTGTCGCACGACATCCGCACGCCGCTGACGGTGCTGCGCGGGCTGGCCGAAGGTTTGCCCGGCCAGCCCGCCGAGCGTCACGCCGAAACCGCACGGGCCATCGCCCAGCAGACGCGCGCGCTGCACGCCCTGGTGACCAATCTGCTGGACATGGCCCGGTTGGACGGCGGCCTGCCGGGCGGCGGGCCGCAATTGCGGCGCGACTGGCAGTCGGTGGAGGAAGTGGTGGGCGCTGCCATCCGGGCCAGCGAAGCGGCGCTGGGCGCCATGCCGGTGCATACGCACTTGCCCGCCGACCTTCCGCTGGTCGAATTCGATGCGGTGCTGGTGGAACGCGTGCTGGTCAACTTGCTGGAGAACGCGGCCAAATACGGCGCAGCGCCCGTCGAGGTGCGTGCGTGGACCGACGATTCGCTGCTGCACCTGACCATCGCCGACCACGGGCCCGGGCTGCCCGCCTCCCTGCGCGGCCCGGGCCACACCCCCTTCGACAAGTTCACCCGCGGACACGTCGAATCGTCCATACCGGGCGTCGGGCTCGGGCTTGCCATCTGCAAGGCCATTGCGCAGGCGCACGGCGGAGACATCACGGCAGAGACGGCGGCGGGAGGCGGCGCGGTGTTCCACCTCGCCCTGCCGCGCCGCGAGCCGCCCGAGCTCACGGCCGACTGAGCACTCGCAGACAATGGCCGCCATGCAAGCACCGCGCACCGTGATCGTGATTGAGGATGAGCCGCAGATACGGCGCTTCGTGCGTTCGGCCCTGGAAGGCGAGGGCTGGCTGGTGCACGAGGCGGACACGCTGCGTGCGGGCCTGGCCGCGGTGGCGACGCGCAAGCCCGACCTGGTGGTGCTGGACCTGGGGCTGCCTGACGGCGACGGCCTGGAACTGATCCGCGATGCGCGTTCCTGGTCGCCGGTCACCATCATCGTGCTGTCGGCCCGTGCGGACGAGGCCGACAAGATCGCGGCGCTCGACGCGGGTGCCGATGACTATCTGACCAAGCCCTTCGGTACCGGCGAGTTGCTGGCCCGCGTGCGGGCCAACCTGCGACGGCCCCGGCTGGGCGAAGGCGGCGCGGACCCGGAACCGCGCCTGATGTTCGGAGACGTGGAGGTCGACCGCGCCGCGCGCACTGTTTGGCGCGCCGGGCAGCCCGTGCACCTGACACCCATCGAATACCGCATGTTGTCGGTGCTGGCGGCCCACCCCGGGCGGGTGCTGACGCAGCGCCAGCTGTTGATCGACGTCTGGGGACCGGGCCATGTGGACAGGAGCCACTACCTGCGCATCCACATGGGCCACCTGCGCCGCAAACTGGAGGCCGACCCTGCGCAACCGAAACACCTGCTGACCGAGACGGGCGTAGGCTACCGCCTCGTCCTGGAGCCACTGCCCGCAGGCTGAAGGTATGCCTGGCTATAATTTACCCACGATGCTTCGGTGGTTTATCACGGTCTTCACTCTGCACTTCTTCCTCAGCGTAGGAGTGTCTGCCGTGGGCGTGGCCAAGCCTCTGGGCGCTGAGCTCACCGCCGGCTCGGGCCCGTCAGTCACCGCCAGCCTGGATGAATCCGTACTGCAGCACCCCACGCTGGTGGCTGTCGCCGATACCCCCGCCCACGCCCCGTCCGATGCCGTGCCCGACATGCCCGGCCACGCGCTTGCCGACGACCTGCATGATTTGCCGGACGAGCTGACACCTCCCACGGCGGTGCTGCGTCAGCCTGGCGAGAGCTATCCTCCTTTGCAGGTGGACCAGTCGCGGTCTGCCTCGCACGCGCCTGCCACTCCGCGCAAGCCACCACGCGTCGGTCTTTTCGCCTGAGGCATCGCGGCGCTTTCGCGCCGCCATCGCCCCCGGCACTCAGGGCCCAAGGCTCCGCGCGCGACCGCGCCCCTCCCCCTTTTCCCCCATTCGTGCCTCTGGGCACACCCTGACCTCGCACGGGTGACCGTGGCCCCGTTCGGCGAGGCCCCCGCCCCATCCGACGCCGTGATGCGGCGGCGCGCCGTCAGTGATTCAGCAAGGAGTTTTCATCATGCGTTTGACCACCCGAGGCAAGATGGCCGTGACTGCAGTGACCGACATGGCCCTGCGCTCCCACGGTGGCCCCGTGGCTTTGCCGGGCATCAGCGCCCGCCAGGGCATTTCGCTGTCGTACCTGGAAGACATTTTTGGCGCGTTGCGCCGTGCGGGCCTCGTCACCAGCATCCGCGGCCCCGGCGGCGGCTACACGCTCACCCGTCGCCCTCAGGAACTGTCCGTGGCCGAGATTGTGTCCGCGTCGGAAAAATTCATGGCCCGCTCACCTGCGGATGCGGCAGAGGCGGCGTCGGACGGTTCCGCTCTGCCTTCGGCCGAGATGACCGAGGAGCTCTGGACGTCTTTTCACTCGCGCGTGAAGGACTACCTGCAGTCCATTACCGTGGCCGATCTGCTGAAACAGCAGACCGTGCAGCCGGGTGCGTGGGAACCCGCAGCGCGCGAAGCGCGGCCTGCCGCGCGCAAAGCGGTGCGAACACAGCTACCCGCCCGCAACGTGCCCAACTCGGTGTTTGCGCTGGGCCAGCTCAGCTCGGCATGAGGTGACGGAGCGGGCGGCATGGCTGCCCGCGCCGCTCCCTGCTCCCGGGGCCTGACGAACGCAGCCCTCTCTTTTGGCCGCATGCTCCCATGCCCCGGCTGGTCCGAATGCGGACACGCAGGCCGAGGCTTACTGCGCCAACAGATTGCCTGCGTCGAGCGCCGGCGGGCGCAACAGGTCTTCGTTGACGCCCATGACCTGGCTGGCCCGCTCCACGGCCTGCCACAAGCCACTGGGCATTCCGAGGATGTCTTCCGGCGACGCCGATTTTGCGATCCACGCACTGATTTCGGAATGCTGTTCACGGGTCAGCAGATCAAGGTTCAGCATCTCGTCGATGGTTTTCATGGATTTCGTTCTCAGCAGGGTTGGCCTTCAGTGTGCGCCTGATTCGGCGTGTCCCATCGTAAGCCGGACAGATCGCACGATTCGGCGATAAGGCCCTCTGCCGCGTAGGACTGGCCCTTCACGCGGCTCGCATGGACACCCACGCCCTGCGCGGCCACCGCCCCGGAGGCTGGGTTCTTTTCCAAGGAGATTCCCATGAAACCAATCCACATCCTTACCGCAGCCATGATGGGCTTGGCCACCCTGGCCCACGCCGACGTGTCCAAGAAGGACCAGGAATTCATCACCAAGGCAGCAGCGGGCGGAATGTACGAAGTGGAAGCAGGCAAGCTTGCCAAGACCAAGGGAATGTCGGAGGGCGTGAAGTCCTATGGCGACATGCTGGTCAATGACCACACCGCCGCCAACGAGGAACTGAAGGCGCTTGCCACCAGCAAGGGAGCCACACTTCCCCCCGCTCTGCCCGCCGACAAAACCCGCAAGCTCGAAAAAATCGGGAGCGCCAAGGACTTCGACAAACAGTTCGTCAAGCAGGTGGGCCAGGCCGACCACAAGACGGACATCTCGCTGTTCGAGAAAGCCAGCAAGAGCGCAGATGATGCGGACCTGAAGGCCTTCGCCGCCAAGACCCTGCCCACGCTGAAGGCGCACAAGGAGCATGCTGACGGGCTGACACAGCAAGCCAAGCGCTGAGACCGAGGCTGCTGCGGGGCGACCCGCAGCCTGGGGACGGCATCTTCCATTCGGGACCCTGTGACCCTGAAACGGCGGGCGATTCTCGCAGCGGAAAACAGAGAGCGCAAAAGGAAAAAGCCCCAAGCAGATCAACTGCTTAGGGCTTTTGGTCCTGGCGGAAACGGAGGGATTCGAACCCTCGATGAGGCTCTACACCCCATACTCCCTTAGCAGGGGAGCACCTTCGGCCACTCGGTCACGTTTCCAATCCCGCTATTATGCCTCAGTTTCAGAGGCTCTCGGCCGATCAGGCGGTGGGTTGGTCGAGATCGAATGCCTTGTGCAGGGTGCGCACGGCCAGCTCGACGTACTTTTCGTCGATGACGACCGAGGTCTTGATTTCCGAGGTGGAAATCATCTGGATGTTGATGCCCTCTTCGCTCAGGACACGGAACATCTTCGCCGCCACGCCCACGTGGCTGCGCATGCCGATGCCGACGATGCTCACCTTGCAGATCTTGGCGTCGCCCACGACTTCCTGCGCGCCCAGTTGCGGGACGACCTTTTCCTTCAGCAGGTCGATGGTGCGGGCGTAGTCGCCGCGGTTCACCGTGAAGCTGAAGTCGGTCTTGCCGTCGCGGCTCAGGTTCTGGATGATGACGTCCACTTCGATGTTGGCGTCGGCCACCGCGCCCAGGATCTGGTAGGCGATGCCGGGCGTGTCGGGCACGCCGAGCACGGAGACCTTGGCCTCGTCGCGGTTGAAAGCGATGCCGGATACGACGGCTTGTTCCATTTTTTCGTCTTCCTCAAAAGTGATCAGCGTGCCGGAGCGGGCTTCTTCGTCGATGTCGATGTCCCAGGGCGTAAAGCTCGAAAGCACGCGCAGGGGCACTTTGTACTTGCCCGCGAATTCGACCGAGCGGATCTGCAGCACCTTGCTGCCGAGGCTGGCCATCTCCAGCATTTCCTCGAAGCTCACGGTCGCGAGGCGACGGGCTTCCTGTACCACGCGCGGGTCGGTGGTGTAGACGCCGTCCACGTCGGTGTAGATCAGGCATTCGGCCGCCTTCATGGCGGCGGCGACGGCCACGGCCGAAGTGTCGGAGCCGCCCCGGCCGAGCGTGGTGATGTGGCCATGCTCGTCGATGCCCTGGAAGCCGGTGACGATGACGACCTTGCCGGCCGCCAGATCGGCGCGCACGCGCTGGTCGTCGATCGACTCGATGCGGGCCTTGGTGTAGGCGCTGTTCGTGCGGATGGGCACCTGCCAGCCGGCGTAGCTCACCGACTCCATGCCCTCGGACTGCAGCGCGATGGCGAGCAGCGCGGACGACGCCTGCTCGCCGGTGGCGGCCAGCATGTCGAGTTCACGGTGGTAGGCCGACGTGGCACGCGACGGAGCCAAGTCCTTGGCCAGCCCCAGCAGGCGATTGGTTTCGCCACTCATGGCGCTGGGCACCACCACCATCTGGTGGCCGGCCCGCGCCCATTTGGCCACGCGCTTGGCGACGTTGCGAATGCGCTCCGTGGAGCCCATCGACGTGCCGCCGTATTTATGAACGATCAGTGCCATTGGATATGTGGAACGACGAACCGATGACTGACAGGGCGCAGAGGAGGAGGAAAAGGTGTTTTGGCGCGCCGCCGGTTCGTGCAGAAGTTGATACCAAAACCTAGGAATTGTACCAACCGAGCATTTCGCCTTCGCGCACGACGAAGCCTGCGCCCACGCGAATGCGTATGCGGTGTCCGCGCGTGGCGCAATCAGCCAGTTGCGCCTGCAACTCCGCCAGCTGGGCTGCGGACGGCACCACGCTATGGGCCTGGCGGAGCCAGTGGCGCAGCAGGTTGGCCTGGCGCGGCGGGCTGAGGGCACGCAGGGCGGCGATGCGTGGCGGGTCGCCGCTCGCGGCCAGGTCGCCCTGGGCCATTTCCTGCAGCAGCAGGCTGGCCTGCGCCGCGTGGGCGGCAGAGCGCGCAAAGGTGTCGCGGAACTGCGGAAACACCGCATCGAGCGCAGGCAGCAGTTGCCGGCGAATGCGGTTGCGGGTGTAGCGCTCGTCGGTGTTGGTCGGGTCTTCGATCCAAGGGACGCCCTGGTCCTGCAGCCAGCGGCGCACGTCTTGCCCGGCCACGCCCAACAGCGGGCGGTACCACTGAATGCCGGCCCGCTCCCACTGCGCCGGCATGGCGGCCAGCCCGGGCGCGCCGGCCCCGCGCGACAGCGCCAGCAGCAGCGTTTCGGCCTGGTCGTCCCCATGCTGGGCGATGGCTATGTCTTTGATCGCCGGCGTCGCGCCATCAGCCAGCGCCAGAGCGCCCAGGGAGGCATAACGCGCGCGGCGGGCAGCGTCCTCGGGGCTCTGCCCGGGCTGCGGCCGGGCATCGACATGGCCGGTGCGCAGCGGGATCTGCAGCCGTTCGCACAGCGCGCGGCAGTGCGCTTCGAACCCATCGGCCGCAGCCTGCAGGCCGTGGTTCACATGCAGCGCGACCACCTGCCCGGGCCAGCGCGCATGGCAGGCCAGCAGCAGGGCCGTGGAATCGGCGCCGCCACTGAAGCCCACACCCAGGGGCAGCCGGGGTGTGAAGGCGCGCAGGGCCGCGTCGAACGCCTGGGTCATGGCAGGGTGCGGGGTGCGGCCCTGCCCTGGCGGCGCCCAAGAAAAACGGCCCCGCAGGGCCGCATGGCAGTAGGCCGGCGCACGCCGTACGCCTCAGCGGCTTTCCGCCTTGGTGTCGGTGAAGCGGCCATAGCTCTGCAGGCGCTCGTAGCGGCGGTCGAGCAGTTCCTTGGGCTTCAGGTCCGCCAGCTGGCGGAAGGCTTCGCCCAGCGCGCGCTTGAGGAAAGCGGCCATCTGTTTGACGTCGCGGTGCGCGCCGCCGACGGGCTCGCTCACGATCTTGTCCACCAGACCCAGCGCCTTCAGCCGGTGCGCGGTGATGCCCATGGCGTCGGCCGCATCCTGCGCCTTGTCGCCGGTCTTCCAGAGGATGGAGGCGCAGCCTTCCGGGCTGATCACCGAATAGATGGAGTACTGCAGCATGATGACCTGGTCGGCCACGCTGATCGCCAGCGCGCCGCCGGAGCCGCCCTCGCCGATCACCGTGGTGATGATCGGCACCTCCAGCTGAGCCATCTCGAAGATGTTGCGGCCGATGGCTTCGGACTGGCCCCGCTCCTCGGCGTCGATGCCGGGATAGGCGCCGGGTGTATCCACGAAAGTGAACACCGGCAGCTTGAATTTTTCCGCGGTCTTCATCAGGCGCAGGGCCTTGCGGTAGCCCTCGGGGCGGCTCATGCCGAAGTTGCGGGCGGCCCGCTCCTTGGTGTCGCGGCCCTTTTGCTGGCCGATGACCATGCAGGCATGGCCGTTGAAGCGCGCCAGGCCGCCGATGATCGACAGGTCGTCCGCGAAATGGCGGTCGCCGTGCATCTCGACGAAGTCGGTGAAGATCTCGCGCAGGTAGTCCATGGTGTAGGGACGCTCCGGATGGCGCGCGATCTTGGTGATCTGCCAGGGCGTCAGGTCACCGTAGATGTCCTTGGTGAGCTGCTGGCTCTTCTTGCTCAGCTGGTCGATCTCTTCCGAGATGTCGACCGCGCTTTCGGTCTGGACATAACGCAGTTCTTCGATCTTGGACTCGAGTTCGCCGATGGGCTGTTCGAAGTCCAGAAATGTCTTTTTCGCCAATTGGTTTCTCCTTGGGCGGTGTGTGCCCAGTGTCGGTCTGCGGTGCGCGCCAGGGGCGCCGAGCGCGCTGCAAAGGCGCGCCGGAATACAAATTCAGTAGTCCACCGGCAAGGGGGCGAGAGATCGCCAAATATACCAACTCGCCACGCTGCACCAGGGCTTCCAGGCGTCGGCCACTTCCCGCGCATCGCTGCGGCTGACCGGGTCGCCCGAGAAGTAGTGCTGGCTGATGCCGCTGATCAGGCTGGCGTCGTCCAGCGGCATCACGTTGGGCCGCGCCAGGTGGAAGATGAGGAACATGTCGGCCGTCCAGCGGCTGATGCCGCGGATGGCAACCAGCTCGCGGGTGATGGCGTCGTCGTCCATCGCGTCCCAGTCCTTCACATGCAGGCGGCCGGTGTCGAAGTGCACGGCCAGGTCGACCAGATAGTCGACCTTGCGGGCGGACAGGCCGGCCGCGCGCATGTCGTCGATCTTGAGCTTGAGCACGTTGGCGGGCGTCATGCTGGGCGGCAGCGCAGCGAAGGCATCCCACACCTTCTGGGCCGAGGCGACCGACACCTGCTGGCCGACGATGCTGCGCGCCAGGGTGGTGAAGGCGTCGCCCCGCTGGGTGAGCGCCACGTCGCCAAGTTGCGGAATCAGGCGCTTCATCACCCGATCCTTCTTCATCAGGTGCCTGCAGGCTTCCGCCCAGTAAGCGGGCACCGGCACGCCCGGCGGTTGGGTCAGCGGATAGTCCGCTATTTTTTTGATAGCAGCCACCGCTTATTCCACCTGCGCCAGAGGCTGTTTTGACACGAAAAACCTCACTGCGCGGCCTCCCAGGTCGTGCCCGCGGCGGAGTCCTTCAGCACGATGCCTTCGGCCAGCAGCGCGTTGCGGATGCGGTCCGCCTCCGCGAAGTCGCGCGCAGCCTTGGCGGCAGCGCGGGCCGCGATACGGGCCTCGATGTCGGCACTCTGCAGGCCGGCTCCCGCCTTCAGGAACCCTTGCGGGTCGCCCTGCAGCAGTCCCAGGCAGCCGCCCAGCGCCTTCAGCAGACCCGCTGCTTCGGGCGACCGGCTGCGGTTGACTTCGCCGGCCAGGTCGAACAGCACGGCCACGGCTTCAGGCGTGCCGAAGTCCTCGTCCATGGCGGCCTTGAAGCGCGCAGCGAAAGGGTTGGACCAATCGATGTCCGCCCCGTCGGCAGCGGCCACCTGGCTCAAGGCGGTATAGAGCCGCTTGAGCGCGCCGCGGGCATCGTCCAGATGTGCGTCGCTGTAGTTCAGCGCGCTGCGGTAATGCGCGCGCACGATGAAAAAGCGCACGGTCTCCGCGTCGTACCGGGCCAGCACGTCGCGGATGGTGAAGAAGTTGCCGAGCGACTTGCTCATCTTCTCGTTGTCCACGCGCACGAAGCCGTTGTGCACCCAGAACTTCGCCAGCGGCTGGCCGGTGGCACCTTCGCTCTGGGCGATCTCGTTCTCGTGGTGCGGGAACTGCAGGTCGGCCCCGCCGCCGTGGATGTCGAAGCTCTCGCCCAGCGTGGCGCAACTCATCGCCGAGCACTCGATGTGCCAGCCGGGGCGGCCGGCGCCGAAGGGGCTGTCCCACTTCGCCTCGGGCGGTTCCTCGGGCTTGGCGGACTTCCACAGCACGAAATCGAGCGGGTCGTCCTTGCCTTCCAGCACGGCCACGCGCTCGCCGGCGCGCAATTCGTCCAGCGACTTGCCCGACAGCTTGCCGTAGCCGGGGAACTTGCGCACCGCATAGTTCATGTCCCCGGTGCTGCCCCGATAGGCCAGGCCCTTGTCCTGCAGAGCGCCGATGAGCGACAGCATCTGCGGCACGTATTCCGTGGCGCGCGGCTCGACCGATGGCGACTCGATGCCCAGCGCGCCGATGTCCTGGTGCATGGCCGCGATCATCTCGTCGGTCAGCTGGCGGATGGTGATGCCGCGCTCCACGGCGCGGCGGATGATCTTGTCGTCGATGTCGGTGATGTTGCGCACGTAGGTGACGCGGTAGCCGCTGCTTTTCAGCCAGCGCTGCACCACGTCGAACGCCATCATCATGCGGGCGTGGCCGATGTGGCACAGGTCATAGATGGTCATGCCGCAGACATACATGCGGACATGACCGGGTTCCAGCGGGGCAAAGTCTTCCAACGCACGCGACAGCGTGTTGTAGATACGCAAACTCATGGGATATCGGTGAGGTGTGGGGGATGCAGCCGGCGACAGCGAAAGGCTCGCGCGGAGGGGGTTTCGGGCCTGTTGAAAGGTGGCGGCGGCACGGCGTGCGCCACGTCGATCAGGAGCGGCAACAGCGCACCGGCATGACAAACCCCTCAGCTACAATCCGCCGCAGTATAAGCCTCGTTACGGCTTGACACCGCTCCAACTCCCTTGCCACGCCCATGAAGCCTGTCCTTCGCACCCTCCCCCACCTCCTGCGCTTGATCGCGCTGTCGGCCGCGCTGGGTGCGCCGCTCGCTCATGCAGACGACTACGCCGACATCACGCAACTGCTGCGTGCGGGCAAGCCTGCCGACGCCCTGGCCAAGGCCGACCAGCGCCTGTCGGCCAACCCGCGCGACCCGCAGCTGCGCTTCCTGCGCGGCGTGGCGCAGGCCGACTCCGGCAAGCAGGCCGAGGCGGTGACCACCTTCACGCGGCTGACGGAAGACTATCCGGAGCTGCCCGAGCCCTACAACAACCTGGCCGTGCTCTACGCCAGCCAGAATCAGCTGGACAAGGCCCGCACCGCCCTGGAAATGGCGATTCGCACCAACCCCAGCTATTCCACCGCGCACGAGAACCTGGGCGACATCTACGCCAAGCTCGCCAGCCAGGCCTACAACAAGGCGCTGCAGCTCGACGGCAGCAACGCCAACTCGGTGCGGCCCAAGCTGGCACTGATCCGTGACCTGTTCTCGGCCGACGGCAAGACGGCTTCCGCTGGCGGCACGCGCTCGGCCGCCACCGCGACCCGACCGGTGACGGCTGCAGCGCCCGCCCCTGCGCCAGTCGCCACCCCGGCACCTGCACCTGCTGTCGCGGCGGCTCCGGCACCAGCGCCCAAGGCACCGGCGCCTGCCCCGGCCCCGACGCCCGCGCCTGCCCCTGCTCCGACACCGGCTCCCGCTCCTGCGCCATCTCCGGCGCCGGCGCCCGCACCGGCACCTGCCTCCGCCCCGGCCCCTGCAGCTGCCGCAGCCCCTGCGGCCAATGCCAACGCCGCAGAAAAGGACGTCGTGCGCGCCGTCAACGCCTGGGCCGCCGCCTGGGAAAGCCAGGACATGGCCGGCTACCTGGGCGCCTATGACAGCAGCTACGCGCCCGGCAAGCAGTCGCGCGCGGCCTGGGAAAAAGAGCGCCGCGACCGCATCGTCGGCCGCGCCAAGATCAACGTCTCGGTCAACGATCTGCGGGTGACCGTCAACGGCAACAAGGCCCAGGCCAAGTTCCGCCAGGGCTACAGCTCGGGCAGCTACAACGTCAACAGCCGCAAGACGCTGGATCTGGTCAACCACGGTGGCCGCTGGGTCATCGTGCGCGAATCCACCGGCGGTTGATTCCGCTTGCTGCGGTATCTTGGGCGATG
The DNA here is from genome assembly GCF_001424265.1 of Acidovorax sp. Leaf160. Classification (GTDB taxonomy): domain Bacteria; phylum Pseudomonadota; class Gammaproteobacteria; order Burkholderiales; family Burkholderiaceae_C; genus Paracidovorax. Next base: position 123,442 of record NZ_LMOV01000012.1, on the reverse strand, counting down.
GCGCCCTCTTCCTGCCTGGGTCGCTTCTTTCATGCCTGCCGCTAGAGCGATGCAGCGTTCCGGCGCGCCCGCTGCTTGCACAGCTCTGCGCTGGCCTGCCGCCGCGGGCCTGCTGCTGACGCTGGCCGCCATGTCGGCCCCCAGCCACGCGCAAGGCGAAAAGCTCCGCCACGTCGGTCAGGCCAAGCCCGGCAAGACGGCGCGCGCCACACCGCCCCCGGCCACTCTGAGCGACGGCCTGGCCGAGACCCGGCTCGTCGAGGTCTACCGCCTGACCGGCGAAGGCCGCACGCGCGAGGCGCTGGCCAAGGCCGAGTCGCTGGCCCGCGACTACCCCAACTTCCAGCTGGCGCAGCTGGCCCTGGGCGATCTGCTGGCTGCGCGCGTGCGCCCCTTGCGGCAGATGGGCGACGTGCCTGCGTCCGTGCCTGCGGCCGGTGACGCCGCCCCGCCCCGGGCCGCAGGCGACGTGCTGGGCGAGCTGCGCGCCGAATCGCGCCAGCGGACCGACGCGCTCCGCGCCCGTCCACCGGCCGGCAGCATTCCGGCGCAGTTCCTGGAAATCGCGCCGCGCACGCGCCACGCCATCGCCGTGGATGCGTCTCGCTCGCGCCTCTATCTGTTCGAGAACACCGGCAAAGGGATGGAGCTGATCGCCGACTACTACGCCTCCGTCGGCAAGCTGGGCATCGAGAAGGCCCTGGAGGGCGACCAGCGCACGCCGCTGGGCATCTACTACATCACCAGCCGGCTCGACGCGGCCAAGCTGTCCGACTTCTACGGCGCCGGGGCGCTGCCCATCAACTATCCCAGCCCACTGGACCTCAGCCGGGGCAAGACGGGCAGCGGCATCTGGCTGCACGGCACGCCGCCCGACCAGTTCTCGCGCGCGCCGCTCGCCACCGACGGCTGCCTGGCCCTGGCCAACCCCGACCTCGAGCGCATCCTGCGCACGGTGGAGCCGCGCACCACGCCGGTGGTGATCGCCCGCCAGCTGCAGTGGGTGCAGCCGCAGAGCCTGCAGCCCGAGCGGCAGAAGTTCGAGGCCGTGCTGGACGCCTGGCGCACGGCCAAGTCGCGCGGCGACATGCAGCGGCTATTGGCCTTCTACGCGCCGGGCTTCGAGAGCTACGGCAAGATGCCGCTCTCCGAATGGAGCCGGGGCCTGGAAGCCGAGGCACGCGCGCTGCGCGGGCGCGAACTGCAGCTCAAGGACAAGTCGTACCTGCGCTGGACGGATACGGCCGACACCATGGTCGTCACGTTCGGCGAGGTCGCTGCCGGCGCCCGCACCGGCCCGGTCAAACGCCAGTACTGGATGCGCCAGGGCAACCAATGGCAGATCTTTTTCGAAGGAGTGATTGGATGATTTCCAGAAGAAATACCGTACTGGCGCTCGCCGGTGCTGCGCTTTCCGCTATGGTTTTCGTAGCGCCCGTCCACGCCCAGGGCGCGGCGGCCCCGCGCGTCAAGATCGCCACGTCGATGGGCGACATCGTCGTGCAGCTGGACCCCGCCAAGGCGCCCAAGACGGTCGCGAACTTCCTGGCCTACGTGAACGACAAGCACTACGACGGCACGGTGTTCCACCGGGTCATCGACGGCTTCATGATCCAGGGCGGCGGCTTCACGCCCGACCTGCAGCAAAAGCCCACCAAGCCGCCGATCGCGCTCGAGGCCAACAACGGCCTGAAGAACGACAAGTACACCATCGCCATGGCGCGCACGAACAATCCCGACTCGGCGACGGCGCAGTTCTTCATCAACGTGAAGGACAACGCCATGCTGAACGCCAATGGCGAAGGCAACGGCTATGCCGTGTTCGGCAAGGTCGTCTCGGGCACCGACGTGGTCGACAAGATCAAGGCGGTCACCACCGGCAACAAGGGCCCGCACCAGAACGTGCCCGTGACACCTGTCACCATCACGTCCGCCACGGTGGTGAAGTGACGGCCGGCTGAACACCGGGCCTTCCACCGTTCTCTCCAACCCTGCCCACCGGGCAGCCTCCCCGAACCACCAAGGAACTGCAATGAGCAACCCCCAAGTCGAACTCCACATCGCCGGCCACGGTGTCATCACCCTCGAACTGGACGCCGAAAAGGCGCCCAAGTCGGTGGAAAACTTCCTCTCCTACGTGAAGAAGGGCCACTACGACAACACCATCTTCCACCGCGTGATCCCCGGCTTCATGGTGCAAGGCGGCGGCTTCGAGCCCGGCATGAACCAGAAGGGCACCGATGCGCCGATCCAGAACGAAGCGCAGAACGGCCTGAAGAACGCCAACTACACCGTGGCCATGGCCCGCACCAGCGACCCGCACTCGGCCACGGCGCAGTTCTTCATCAACGTGGCCGACAACGGGTTCCTGAACCACACCGCGCCCTCCGCACAGGGCTGGGGCTATGCCGTGTTCGGCAAGGTGGTCAAGGGCACCGAAGTGGTGGATGCCATCAAGGCCGTGAAGACCGGCCGCAAGGGCTTCCACGACGACGTGCCGAAGGACGACGTGATCATCGAAAAGGCCGTGGCCATCTAAGCCCCCTTCAGTCGCTTCGCGCCCTCCCCCACGGGGGGACGACGCCGGCAGCCCGGTCTGCGGCGTCGGCGGGCATGGCCCGATGCGCGGCCTCTCGACCCGCCGGGAGCCGCGTTTGTCCAGACGCCCTGGCCCGGTGCGAGCGACTCCTCATTCCCCTTCCATGAATCCGCCCATGCCAGACGCCCGCGAGTTCGTCGCGCCCGCCGGCTGGCGCATGGTGGATTTCGTCTCCGACCTGCACCTCGACGCGGCCCACCCGGCCACGGTGCAAGCCCTGGCCCGCTACCTGGCCGCCACGCCGGCCGACGCCGTCTTCCTGCTGGGTGACGTCTTCGAGGTCTGGCCGGGCGACGATGCGCTCCAGGAGTCCGGCAGCTTCGAGGCCGAATGCTGCGAGCTGCTGCGCCGCACGGCGCTGCGCACCCCGCTCTTCTTCATGCACGGCAACCGCGACTTCCTGGTGGCGGAGGGGTTTTCTCAACGCACCGGCATTCCCGTGCTGGACGACCCGACGGTGCTGGGCTTCGCCGGCCGGCGCTGGCTGCTGTCGCACGGCGATGCGCTGTGTCTCGACGATGTGGACTACCAGCGCTTCCGCGCCACGGCGCGCAGCCCCCAGTGGCAGGCCCAGGTGCTGTCGCGCCCGCTCGCCGAGCGACGGGCGCTGGGGCGCAGCGTGCGCACCGAGAGCGAGGCGCGCAAGCAGTCCGGCACCGGTTTCTATGGCGACGTGGACGCCGCCGCAGCGGTGGCCTGGCTGCAGGCCGCCGGGGCCCAGGCGCTGATCCACGGCCACACGCACCTGCCGGCCGACCACGTGCTGAATCCGCAGGGCGCCCCAGGGGCTCCCGTCCTCACGCGCCACGTGCTCACCGACTGGGACCTGGACGCAGAGCCCGCGCGCGCCGGCGTGCTGCGGCTGACCGGGCAGGGCTTGGAACGCATCGCGCTCGCCCCCAGCTAGGGCTTCATGCCCGCCGCACTCCTACCCCACGCCTTGCGCCGACTGGCCAACCGCGTACGCGCCACCCTGGCTCCCGTTCCCGACATCGACGTGCCGCTGTGGCTGCAGACGGTGCGGCGCTACCCCTTTCTGGCCCGCCTGAGTGCGGAGGAACAGTCCAAGCTGCGTGCGCTGAGCGCGCTCTTCCTGCAACGCAAGGAATTCACCGGTGCCCACGGCTTCGAGGTGACCGATGCCATGGCTGTCGCCATTGCCGCCCAGGCCTGCCTGCCCCTGCTGCACTGGGGCGACCCGGCCCGGGCGCTGGCCTGGTATGACGACTTCGTGGGCATCGTGGTGCATCCCGGCGAAGCGCTCGCGCGGCGCCAGGCGGTGGACGAGGCCGGCGTGGTGCACGACTACGACGAGGTGCTGCTGGGCGAAGCCATGGAGCGCGGCCCCGTCATGCTCAGCTGGCCGGCGGTGGATGGCGCCGGCCGCCCCCTCGCGCATGCCGCAGGCATCGCCCAGGCAAGCGGCACCAGCGTGGTGATCCATGAGTTCGTGCACAAGCTGGACATGCAGGGCGGCCATGCCGACGGCTGCCCGCCGCTGCCCGCCGGCTTCATGGGCGCGCGCGACACGCGCGAGGCCCGCACCCGGTGGCGCGACGCCTGGGCGCCGGCTTACGACGCCTTCCGCGAGAAAGTCATCATCGCCGAGCGCTTCGGCGGCGAGCGACCCTGGCTGGACAGCTACGGCGCCACCGCCCCGGCCGAATTCTTCGCCGTGGCCTGCGAGGCCTACTTCGTCAGCCGCGAGCGGTTCGCGGAGGAATTCCCTACGCTCATGCCGCTGCTGGACGCATTCTTTCGCACGGGCGATTGACAGGCGTTTGCCGGTGCCGGTGCCGGTGCCGGGCAGGGCCGTGCGTGACCCTCTGCTAGTGAAACGGGTCTGCCGCCCCATTCGCACAGAGAGGGCGGACGGCTGCCCTGGGCCGCGCCCTGGCTTCGACGGGCTCGGCCCGAGCGGTGTGTGGGGACGGTGACCAACCGCCACCGCCCCGCACTGGCACATCAATCCACCCGCGTGCGATACGCCACGCCGTCGCGCCCCGGGTCGGCACCGCCATGCAACCGGCCGTCCGCGGCGATCTGCACGCCGTGCACCCAGCCGATGGTGTAGTTGTAGGGGTTGCGAAGCACCTCATACCCCTCGGCCTGCAGCTGCCGCGTGACATGGCGCGGGATGCGGTTGCACACGTCGATGGAATTGCTGGTGGATGAAAAGCGCGGCGCCGACACGGCCTCCTGCATGCCCATGCCGTGGTCGATCATGTTCAGCAGCACCTGCAGCACGCCCATGGCGATCTGCGTGCCGCCGGGCGCGCCCAGCACGATCTCGGGCCGGCCGTCCGCGCCGAACACGATGCTCGGGCACGACGACGTGAACCGGCTCTTGCCCGGCTGGATGCTGCCGGCGCGGCCCGGGCGGGGGTCGAATACGCCCATGCAGCCGTTGTAGAAGAAACCCATGCCCGGCGTGATGACGCCGGAAGGCATGGCGAGCGAATGCGTCATCGACACGCAGTTGCCCTCGCCGTCCACCACGCTCAGGTGCGTGGTGTCGCGCGGCACCGGGGCGCCCGGGTTCACACGCTCCACGCGGTGCCGCTCGCCGGCGCGGATCGCCTCGGCCGAGCCCGCTGCGTTGGCCTTGGACAGCAACGCCTCCAGCGGCACCTCCACGAAGGCCGGGTCGCCGATGTGGCGGTCCTTGTCGGTCGTGGCGCGCTTCATCACCTCGCTCAGCAGGCGCAGGTAGTCCGGGCCGTTGTGCTCCATGCCGGCCAGCGGGAAGTTCTCCAGCAGGTTCAGCATCTGCAGCAGCATGGCGCCGCCGCCCGGCGGCTGGTTGGTGGTGACCGTGCGGTCGCGGTAGCGGCCCACCAGCGGTGCCGCGCGGCGCACCTGAAAGCGCGCCAGGTCGTCCATCGACAGCAGGCCGCCCAGCGACTGCACATGCGCCACCATGCGGCGCGCCAGTTCACCCTGGTAGAACGGCGCAATGCCCTCCTCCGCCACCTGGGCCAGCACGCCGGCCATGCCGGGGTTGGCGAGCGGCGTGCCGATGGGCTTGGGCGAACCGTCCGCGCGGCAGTACAGCGCCCGGCCTTCGTCGCTGAAGCGCAGCCGGTCGAGGTTGCTGACCCGGCCCATGGCGGGCTCGTCGATCCAGAAGGCGTGCATGCCGGGGCGCACGAAGAAACCTTCCGTCGCCCAGCCGATGGCCGGCGCCACCACGTCGCGCCATGGCAGGCGGCCGTGCGCGCGGTGCATGGCCGCCAGCCCCTTCAGCGTGGCCGGCGTGGCGATGGACTGCGGGCCGATGTCGTTGACGCGTCCCCTCAGGATGAAGCCGAAGCCGTCCCGCGTCTCGCCTTCCAGCCGGTCGGCCCACATGTCTTCGCGGCAGGCGAAGGGCGCTGGCGCATGGAAATCGAAATACTCGTGCGCGGCCGGCCCGCCCGGGCCCTGCATGTAGACGGCCGCCGTGCCGAAGCCGGCGATGCCGCACATCAGCGGATCGACCACGGTCTGGGCCAGCGCGGTGGCCACGGCGGCATCGACCGCGTTGCCGCCCGCGCGCAGGATCTCGATGCCCGATTCCGCCGCCTCGGGCTGCGGGCAGGAAACCATGGCCTCCTTGTGCTGCAGCGCGGCCGTCATCACTTGGCGCTCAGGTTCAAGGCGTTCAGCGCCGGGCCCCAGGCCTGGGCATCGCGGCGGGCCACTTCCATCAGCTGGCTGGCGGGGCCGGCCATCGGAATGGCGTTCATGCCCTTCAGCTTGGCCTGCACGTCGGGGCTGGCGTGGAAGGACTGCGTGCCCTCGTGCAGCTTGGCGATGATGGCGGGCGGCGTGCCGGCGCGCGCCACGATGCCGCTCCAGCCCATGGTGTCGAAGTCCTTCACACCGAGTTCGTTGGCGGCCGGCACGTCCGGCAGCTCGGCCAGGCGCGAGGGCGCCAGCACCACCAGCGGGACCACCTTGCCGCTCTTGATGTGCGGCAGCGCCGTGCCCAGCACCGGGGCCATCACCTGGGTCTGGCCGCCAATGGTGGCCATCAGGCCGTCGGGCTCGCCGCGAAACGGCACGTGGGTCATCGAGATGGCCAGTTTGCTCTGCAGCAGCTCCACCGCCAGCTGGGTCGAATTGCCCAGGCCGGACGACGAGAAGTTGAGCTGGCCCGGGTGTGCCTTGGCGTACTTGACCAGGTCGTCCAGCGTCTTGAAACCCGTGGCCGGGTTGGCGACCAGCACGAAGGGCACGGTGCTGAGCATGCCGACACCGGTGAAGTCTTTCTCCGGGTCGTACGGCAGGGGCTTATAGACGAACTTGTTGAGCACCATCTGCGACACGCCGCCGAACATCAGCGTGTAGCCGTCGGCGGGCTGGCTCAGCACCTGCTGCGCGGCAATGATGCCGCCTGCGCCGGGCTTGTTCTCCACCACGATGTTGGCGCCCAGCGCCTTGCCCGCATGCTCGGCCCAGAGGCGCGCCACGGTGTCGGAACTGCCGCCCGCCTGCTGCGACACGACCAGGCGGACGGGCCGCGTGCCCGGGTAGCCGGCGGCGGCGTCAGCCTGGGCCAACACCGGCGCGGCGCCCAGGGCACCCCAGGCCAGCGCCGTGGCCGCGATCTTCGCGAGGCAGGAACGTTTATTCATGGTGGGCAATCTCCGATGCATGCGGGTGGAAGGAGCCACTTCTGGGCAGAGAGCGACTGTCTTGCTCGCATTATTCGAGTCCATCGACAACGGCACCAGCGAATTCGCCCGATGGTTCCATTAGCATCTGCTCATGCTTTCCTATGAACAAGTGGCTTGGGCGCGGCGCCTGAAGATCCGGCATCTCGAATCCTTTCTGGTGCTAGACGAGGCCGGCACGCTGACCGAGGCTGCCGTTCGCATGCACATGACCCAGTCGGCCATTTCGCACTGGCTGTCCGATCTGGAAGAGCTGGTGGGCATGCCGCTGGTCACGCGCGGGCGGCGCATCCAGCTGACGGCGGCCGGCGTGATCATGAAACGGCTGGCGGTGAGCGTGCTGGGCGACATCTCCCGCACGCAACTGGAACTGGGCGCCGTGGCCGAGGGCCGCACGGCCCGCCTGCACATCGGCAGCGTGTGGGCGGGCGTGGCGCGGGGGGTGCCGCAGGCGCTCGCGCAATTCCAGGCGCTGCACCCGCACATCTCGGTCACCGTTTCGGAAAGCCCGTTCGGCCATCTGCTCGAAGGCTTGGCAAACAAGCAGCTCGACGTGGTGGTGGGCTCGCTCGACGCCCGGGCGCACCACCCGCGCCTGCAGCACCGCGAACTGTTCGAGGACAACGTCTGCCTGGTGGTGGGCCGGGCCAGCCGGTTCTGGGATGCCGCCGGCCCCGTGCGGCTGGCCGACCTGCTGCAGGAGCGCTGGATAATGCCGCCCAAGGGCACGCTGATGCGATCGCAGCTGGACACCGCCCTGCTCGACAGCGGCGTGCCCTGGCTGCTGCCCAAGGTGGAGACCGCGGCCATCACCACCCTGCAGGCGCTGGTGCACCAGGGCGACTATGTCGGCGTTTGTTCGCAAGCCATGGCCGAGTACCAGGCCGCGCTGGGCACGCTGCGCATCCTGCCGCTGGACCGCGCCATCCGCTTCGGCCCGGTGGGCGTGGTCTGGAGCCGCGACAACGCGGCCGAGGCGGTGCAGCTGTTCGTGGAACACATCACGCGCTCGGTCGATCGGCCCGCGCCACAGACGCTATCACATTTATAGCATAAGCCCCTTGCAGATCAAGCGCTGCAGCCCGTTTTGGCTCGAAATCAGGCGGCTGGAATGCCCAGGCACTGCCGCGCCACCCGCGCGACGTGCGCGGCGTCCACCCCGAAATAGCGGCGCAGCGCCGCGCGGGTGTCGCTGCGGCCGAAGCCGTCGGTGCCCAGCGTGACATAGCGGCGCCCGGCCGGCAGGAAGGCGCGCACGCTTTCCGGCACGGCGCGCACATAGTCGGTCGCGGCGATGACCGGGCCGCTGGTGTTCGCCAGCACCTGGGCAATCCACGGCATGCCGCCGGCAGCCTCGCCCGCCAGGGCGCGCTGTTCGCAGGCGATGCCGTCGCGGGCCAGCTCGCTCCAGCTGGTCACGCTGACGACCGTCACGTCCACGCCCTCGGCCGCCAGTTGCCGCGCGGCATGCACCACCTCGGTCAGGATGGCGCCGGAACCCAGCAGCGTGACCGACTTTTCAGGCGATATCTGGCGCTCGCGCTCATCTGTCGTATGCCTCCAGCTATCGAAAACATAGCAACCGCGCAGCACGCCGGCCTCGGCATCCGCCGGCAGGTCGGGCTGGGCGTAGTTCTCGTTCATCAGCGTGACGTAGTAGAAGACGTCCTGCTGCTCGACCAGCATCTCGCGCATCCCGGCATGGACGATGACGGCCAGCTCGCCCGCATAGGCCGGGTCATAGGCCTTGCAGTTCGGGATGGTGGCGGCCACCAGGTGGCTGGAGCCGTCCTGGTGCTGCAGCCCTTCGCCGCCGAGCGTGGTGCGGCCCGACGTGGCGCCCAGCAGAAAACCCCGTGCCCGCTGGTCGGCGGCGGCCCAGATGGCGTCGCCCACCCGCTGGAAGCCGAACATGGAGTAGTAGATGTAGAACGGCAGCATCGCCAGGCCATGCACGCTGTAGCTGGTGGCCGCAGCCGTCCAGCTGGCGATGGCGCCGGCTTCGCTGATGCCCTCTTCCAGGATCTGGCCATCCAGCGCCTCGCGGTACGGCAGCACCGAGCCGATGTCCTCCGGCGCATAGCGCTGGCCCACGCTGCTGTAGATGCCCACCTGCTTGAACAGGTTGGCCATGCCGAAGGTGCGCGCCTCATCGGCCACGATGGGCACGATGCGCGGTCCCAGCTGCCCGTCTTTCAGCAGCGCCCCCAGCATGCGCACGAAGGCCATCGTCGTGCTCATCTCCTTGCCCTGCGCCTGCAGCGCGAACTGCGCGTACTGCGCCAGGGGCGGCACGGGGACGGCGTCGCAAGCGGTCTCGCGGCGCGGCAGCGACCCGCCCAGCGCCTGGCGGTGCGCATGCAGGTACTGCATCTCCGGGCTGTCCTCCGCCGGGCGGTAGAAAGCCAGGCCGGTGGCCTGTGCATCGCTCAAGGGCAGGTTGAAGCGGTTGCGGAATTCGATGAGGTCGCCCTCGTCGAACTTCTTCTGGCTGTGCGTGGTCATCTTGCCCTGCCCCGCCGCGCCCATGCCATAGCCCTTCTTGGTGTGCGCCAGGATGACGGTGGGCTGCCCGCGGTGCGCGGCCGCCGCGGCATAGGCGGCGTGGATCTTCACCAGGTCGTGCCCGCCGCGCTTCAGGCGATCGATCTGCTCGTCGGTCAGGCCCTGGGCCAGCGCCGCCAGTTCGGGCGACTGGCCGAAGAAATGGTCGCGGTTGAAACGGCCGTCCTTGGCGGCGAAGGTCTGCATCTGCCCATCGACCGTGCCGCCCAGCGTGCGGGCGAGGGTTCCGGTCAGGTCACGCGCGAACAGGCCATCCCAGTCACTGCCCCACAGCAGCTTGACCACGTTCCAGCCCGCGCCGGCGAAGAGCCGCTCCAGCTCATCGACGATGCGGCCATTGCCGCGCACCGGGCCATCGAGCCGCTGCAGGTTGCAGTTGACCACCCAGGCGAGGTTGTCCAACCCCTCGCGCGCGGCCAGCGTCAGCGCGCTCATGCTTTCCGGCTCGTCCATCTCGCCGTCGCCGAACACGCCCCAGACCTTGCGCTGCTGGCAGTCGAGCAACTGGCGGTGCGTGAGGTAGCGCATGAAGCGCGCGTGGTAGATGCTGCTGATCGGGCCGATCCCCATCGAGCCGGTCGGGAACTGCCAGAAGTCGGGCATGAGCCAGGGATGCGGGTAGCTCGAAAGGCCCGCTGCGCCCTCGTTCGGCGCGGTGATCTCCTGGCGGTAGTGCTGCAGGTCGCGCTCGGAAAGGCGCCCCTCCAGAAACGCCCGCGCATAGACGCCCGGCGCGCTGTGCGGCTGGAAGAACACCAGGTCGCCCCGGTGCTGCCCTGCCGCCGTGCCTTCGCGGGCGCGGAAGAAGTGGTTGAAGCCGACCTCGAACAGGTCGGCCGCGCTGGCGTAGCTGGCGACATGGCCGCCCAGTTCGCTCGATCCGCCCATCTCGGCCTGGTTGGCGCGCACCACCATCGCCAGCGCATTCCAGCGCATCAGCGAGGCCAGCCGCTCCTCGATCGCCAGATCGCCCGGAAACACTGGCTGCGCTTCCACCGGCACCGTGTTCACGTAAGGCGTGTTCAGCGTGGGCTGCCACCCGGTGCGCTGCTGGCGGGCCAGCGCGGCCAGTTCATCCAGCACGAAGCGGGCGCGCTCCGGGCCGTGGGCGGCCACCAGTGCCAGGAAGGCGTCGCGCCATTCGGCGGTTTCCTGCGGGTCGGTGTCGGGGGCAGCTTCGGGCTGGAGGGCCAGGGCGTGGAGCGGCAGGGGTGCGTTCATCAGGCCACTGTATCGGCGGCGTTGCAGCATGAGCGGCTGTTGCGGCTCGTGATTAACCCGCAATCACGGCATGTTGTGCCGCCAAATTCCTAAAATGCAGCAGATGAAACTCGATGCACTGGACCTGCGCATTCTGGCGGAGCTGCAAGCCGACGGCTCGCTGTCGAACGTGGAACTGGCACGGCGCGTCCACCTGTCGCCTTCGCCCTGCCTGGCCCGCGTCAAGGCACTGGAGGCGGCCGGCGTCATCGCCCGCTACGTGGCGCTGGCCAATGCCGCCGCACTGGGCCTCGGCCTGAACGTGTTCATCAACATCAGCCTGCAATCGCAGGCCAAGACGGCACTGGCCGACTTCGAGCGCCGCATCGCCGAGCACGACGAGGTGATGGAGTGCTATTTGATGAGCGGCGACTCGGACTACCTGATCCGCGTCGCGGTGGCCGACATCGGCGCGCTGGAGCGCTTCATCCTGGAGCAGCTCACTCCGATTCCGGGCATCGAGAAGATCCGCTCGAGCTTCGCGCTCAAGCAGGTGCGCTACAAGACCGCGCTGCCGCTGCCCGGCCCGGGCTGACGACGAGGCCGCCAGCCCCCGGGGTGCGCCGTCAAAGCACGGCGTCGAACAGCTCCAGCTGCGGCGGGCCGAGGTAGATCTCGCGCCGGGTGCCCGCGCCGGCATGGGCGGCGCGGAAAGCGTCCGAGCGCGTCCAGTCTTCGAAGGCGGCGCGCGACTCCCACACCGTGTGCGAGGCGAACAGCGTGTGTTCCTCGGTCGACGCGCCCCGCAGCAGCTGGAACTGCTTGAAGCCCGGCACCTGGGCCAGGTGGCTGTCGCGCTGCCGCCAGATCTCGATGAATTCGGCTTCGTGTCCGGGCGCGATGCGAAAGCGGTTCATGGCAATGAACATGGGCATGGTTCCTGTGCAGGATGAAGGACGGGAGAGGGATTCTGGAATGGAAGGCGGTGCAGTGGAAGGCGGCGGTCAACCCGCTGTGGCCGCGCGCGGCACGGCCCCGCCGGTCGCCACGCGCTTGCGCACGTCGGTGAGCACGGCTTTCAGGCGCCGCGCGTTGTCCGGGCCCATGCGCAGCAGCATCTTCTGGCCGCTGGAGAGCGCCTGCAGCTTCGGATCGGCGAATTCGTAGCGCACCCAGGGCCGTGTCGAGGGCACGTCGCCCTGCACGCGGGTCAGCTGCACCAGCAGCGGGCCGCGCGGCTCGGGCGCGGCGATCAGGTGGTCCAGCACGGCCACCAGCCGGTCGTTGAAATACTTGCCGGGATAGCCCAGCTCTTCGTAGGCCGACTGGAACAGCGGATACAGCTGCGCATACAGCTTGACCGCCCCGTCCTTGGGCACCGACTCGGCGAAGGCGACGAAGGCGCTGTAGCGCGCGGCATTCGCCGGGGCGATGGCCTGGGTCTGGGCATCGGCCGGGCCTTCGACCAGGAAGCGGTCGGGCGCCGGCTGCACGGGCCAGAGGCGCGAGGCCGCCTGCGGGCGCGCCAAGTTGTCCACCGTGGCGACCACGCGGCGCACGAAGCCGTCGACCTGCAGGAACGACGCCACCTTCTGGCGGCCCAGCAGGTCGCCCAGCGACTTGGCGACCAGCGCGTCGGATTCCGCCAGCGGGGGCAGGTCGCCCGCCGGCGCCGCCAGCGCATCGATGCGGTTCTGCGGACCGGAGGCCGCAAGGGCCGGGGCGGATGCCGGCGCCGCCGCAGGCGCGGCTGCGGCGGTTTCCGGCTGCGGCGCAGCGGCGACGGGTGGCGCCACGGGCGCATGCGCCGGCCGCCACCAGAACCACCATCCCGCCCCCGCGGCGACGGCAACAGCCAGCACCGCCGGCACTGCCCAGGACCCGGAAGCGGGCCGGGGACGTGAGCGGTAGGGGTCGGTGGGTTCGCGTTCAGGCATGGCTCGGTCCTTTCATGGTCGGCGGTATCGAAGCGAAGGTCGCAGCAGCAGCAGCAGCAGCAGCAGCAGTGCGACACCCGAAGCGGCCCGGCGTTCCCTCGGCAACGCACAACCGGGCAGGATGCTATTAATTACATAGCATACTACCCAGATACATCAAGCGCCAGAGGCCGAAAACCTCATCACTTGGAGGCCAAGCCCTGCAGCCAGGCCATGGCGTCCTGCACCTCGTCCGGGCGCAGCTCGTGCATGCTCTGGTATTCCCGGTAGGTCAGGGCCAGCGGCAGGCCGCCTGCATGGTCGCGAATGGCATGTGCGCTCGACAGCGCGATGACGTTGTCCTGCACCCCGTGGCTGACCCACAGCTGCTTGCCGGTCAGCTCGGCTGCGGGAGCCGACTGCGGCAGGGCCTGTGGCAGCAGACGGCTGTGCAGCACCAGGGCGCCGTGCAGCGCGGCGGGACGGGTCAGCAGCAGTGTCAGGGCCATGATGCCGCCCTGGCTGAAGCCGCCCGCCACCACGCGGTCGGCCGGCACGCCCAGCTGGCGCGCGGCCGATTCCACCGTCTGCGCCACCAGTGCGCGGCTCGCGATCTCCTGCGGCTCGTTGATGGAGCGGCGGCCATCGGGCTCCACCGTGAATTCGAACCAGGCATTCGCATTCGGCCCCATGCGATAGGGCGCGCGCAGACTCAGCACATGGAACGGCGCGGGCACGAAGCGCGCCAGGCCGAACAGGTCGTCCTCGTTGCTGCCCACGCCGTGCATCAGCACCAGCAGCCAGGGCTGCGGGGTCGAGGCGGCGGGCGGGCGATGCAGATGGGAAAGCGGCAGGTCCAGATTCGGCATGGTGCAGGTCGAACGATCAGTCAAAAGAAAGAGGTGGGTCGTGCCCGCCCCCATTCAAGCACCGTTCGGGTGCCGGTTTGCAACCTGGTATTGCAAACCCCTGCCGCGGCCGGGGCGCTGCGGGTTCAGCCGCCGTCGCGCACCCGGCCGCGCAGCGCCTTCACCCCGGAGCGCTGGGTCTTGGACTCCAGCCGACGCATGCGGGACGAATAGGTCGGCTTGGTGGCGCGGCGGGCCTTGGGAACCACGGCCGCGGCATCCACCACTTCCTGCAGCCGCCGCAGGGCATCCAGGCGATTGGCTTCCTGGGTGCGGAACTGCTGCGCCTTCAGCACGAGGACGCCCTCCTGCGTCAGCCGGCTGTCGCGCAGGGCCAGCAGCCGCTCCTTCACTTCACTCGGCAGCGACGACGCCGCGATGTCGAAGCGCAGGTGCACGGCACTGGAGACCTTGTTCACGTTCTGCCCGCCCGCACCCTGCGCACGCACGGCGGTCCACTCCACCTCGCGCTCGTCGATCTGTACCAGGGGTTGGCGTTCCATGGCGGCTCAGTCCGGTGCGCCGGCCTGCAGCGCGGCCCGCAGCGCGGTCAGGAAGGCATCAGGCCGCTCGAACTGCACCCAGTGGCCGGCGCCCTCGATCAGCGCCAGCCCGCGGAAGTCGGGCGCGGCGGCGGCATAGGCGCCTTCCAGCGCCGTGATCCATTGCTTGTAGAGCGCGTCCCGCGCGCCGTAGATGGCGTGCACCGGGCAGGTCACGCGCGGCAGCGACCGGGCCAGCAGGTCGGTGTGGGCCAGCCGGCGGCGCGGCATGCGGTCGCGCATGACATTGGCGACGTGCAGTTCGAGCGCCAGTCCGTCGATCAGCCCCGGGTCGTCCAGCATCAGCGCGGCCAGGTTGTAGCGGTGCACGTCGGCCTGCTCCTGCGCCGGCAGATGGCGCCAGGCCTTGAGCTCGAACTGCCGGCGCGGCACCACGCCCATGGCCGGCGCCCCCACCAGCACCAGCTGGCGGGCCAGCGCCGGGTGTCCGGCCAGCAGCAGGCCGGCCGTCATCCCGCCGAAGGAAAAGCCCACCAGATCGACCGCCTGGGTGCCGAACAGCGCCAGCATGCCGCTCGCAAGCGGCGGGACGATGGCATCGGCATCGAAACCGCCGCCGGGCAGCGCCGAGTCGCCAAACCCCGGCAGGTCGGGGATCCACACGCTGCGCCCGGCCCCGGCCAGGGCTTCGATGTTGCGCACCCAGTGCGTCCAGCTGCCGCTGCCGCCATGCAGCAGCACGAGCGGGGCCGGCGCGGGCTGCCCCGGGCCATCGCTGCCCCAGCAGTGCCACACCATCTCGCCGGCTCCACAGGGTGTGACATGCCGCCGCGCCTGCGCCTGCAGGCGGGCGACCTCGGGGTGTACCAGGGCGGCGGGTCCGGTCACAGGCCGGCCAGGGCGTCGATGGCGAGCGGGTAGCCCTGCACGCCCAGGCCGCACATGACCGCCTTGGCCACGGGCGACAGGTACGAGTGGTGCCGGAAGGCCTCGCGCGCATGCACGTTGCTGATGTGCAGCTCGATCAGCGTCACGCCGGTGCCCTTCACGGCATCGGCCAGCGCCACGCTGGTGTGGGTGTAGGCGCCGGCATTGAACACCAGCCCCGCCAGGTCGCCCGCGGCATGCAGGCGGCCGGCTTCATGGATCCAGTCCACCAGCGCGCCTTCATGGTTGCTCTGGCGGAATTGCAGCTGAAAGCCGTGACGCGCGCAGGCGGCAGCGCAGAGCTGCTCGACATCGGCCAGCGTCTGCGCGCCGTAGACGGAGGGCTCGCGCGTTCCGAGCAGGTTCAGGTTGGGGCCATTGAGGACGAAGACGGTTTTCATGCGAACAACAAGGGTTGGCGAGGTGAACGGGAACCCCGATTATGAAGCTGCCCCTGCGGGCGGCATGCGGGGCCGCGCTGCAGCCCCAGCGCAGGCGGGCCGACAACCGCCCAAGAAAAAAGCGGCCTGCGGGCCGCCTTTGAGGGAATGCAGAGTGGCTGCAGGGCGCACTCAGCGCCAGTCGCGCGGCCCTGGGCCGTGCCCGTGCCGGTGTCCCGGTCCGCGATCGCCCCGGTAGCCTTCTCGGTAGTAGTAGCCGCCGTAGGCAGGCGGGCTGACCACCACGGGCGGTGCGTAATAGACCGGGCGCGGCGGCTGGTAGTAGACCGGCGGAGGCGGCGTATAGACGACCGGCGGGGGTGCGTAGTAGATCGGCCGGGGTGGCGCGTAGTAGACGGGTGGCGGGCTGTAGTAGCTGTTGGAGCCACCGACCACCACGCCCGGCACGCCCACGCCGATGGACCAGTGCACGTCGCTGCGGGCATGCGCGGCTCCGGCGCCAGCCAGCAAGGCCAACCCCACGCCGGCGGATGCGGCCAGGGCGCGGAAAGTGAGGCGTCGAGTCATGGAAATCTCCTTTTTCGTAGGTGGTGGCGCCGCCAGCTGGCACGCCGCTCAAAGACCTGGAACCCACCTACAACGCGCCAGGTAGCGAAAAGGATGGCACAAAGCCTCCGCAATGTTGTTTCCGGACGTAGCCTGCCCCGGGTCATGCGGCAGGCGCCTCGGGGCAAAAGCAGGGTAGCGCCGCCTAAAATGCGGCGATGAGCTCCCCCTCCTCCCCAGATACCTCGTCAGATAACGTCCGGCCCAGCAATTTCCTGCGGCAGATCATCGAAGCCGACCTGTCCCAGGGCACGCATGCCCAGGCACGCTGGGGCGGCAGCCCAGGCGACGCCGCCCACCATGCCGCCGGCCGGCCCGACCCGGCGAAGATCCGCACCCGCTTTCCGCCCGAACCCAACGGCTACCTGCATGTCGGCCATGCCAAGAGCATCTGCCTGAACTTCGGGCTCGCGGCCGACTACGGCGGCGTCTGCCACCTGCGCTTCGACGACACCAACCCGGAAAAGGAAGACCAGGAGTATGTCGATGCCATCATCGACGCGGTCCACTGGCTGGGGTTCGACTGGCAGGCCAACGGCACCGAGCACCTCTACTACGCCAGCAACTACTTCGACTTCATGTACCGCGCGGCGGAGCACCTGATCGAAACCGGCCACGCCTACGTCGATGAGCAGACGCCCGAAGCGATGCGCGCCAACCGCGGCGACTTCGGCAAGCCGGGCGTGGACAGCCCCTTCCGCACGCGCACGCCGGCCGAGAACCTGGCCCGCTTCCGCGAGATGAAGGCCGGGCAGCTGCCCGACGGCGCGGCCGTGCTGCGGGCGAAGATCGACATGGCTTCGCCCAACATCAACCTGCGCGACCCTGCCATCTACCGTATCAAGCACGCGGAACACCACAACACCGGCAACCAATGGTGCATCTACCCGATGTACACCTTCGCGCACCCGATCGAGGACGCGCTGGAGCACATCACCCACAGCATCTGCACGCTGGAATTCGAAGACCAGCGCCCGTTCTACGACTGGCTGATGGACCGGCTGGTGCAAGGCGGCCTGATCGCCGCGCCGCAGCCGCGCCAGTACGAGTTCGCCCGCCTGAACCTGACCTATGTGGTCACCAGCAAGCGCAAGCTCAAGCACCTGGTGGACAGCGCCACCGTGGCCGGCTGGGACGACCCGCGGATGCCCACCATCGTCGGCCTGCGGCGGCGCGGCTACACCCCCGAGTCGATCCGCCTCTTCTGCGAACGCATCGGCGTGACCAAGGACTATTCCTGGATCGACTACAGCACCCTCGAAGGCTGCCTGCGGGAAGACCTGGAGAACAAGGCCCATCGCGGCATGGCCGTGCTCGACCCGGTCAAGCTGGTGCTGACCAACTGGGACGAGGTGATGGGCGCCGGCCACCTGGAGGCCTGCAGCCTGCCCGCCCTGCCCCACCCGCCCGAGGGCGTGGAAGCGCCGGTGCGCCACTTCACGCTGGGCCGCGAGGTGTGGATCGAGCGGGAAGACTTCGAGGAGACGCCGCCCAAGGGCTACAAGCGCCTCTTCCCCGGCAACAAGGTGCGCCTGAAGGGCGGCTACGTGATCGAATGCACCGGCTGCGACAAGGACGCCGAGGGCCGCGTGACCCAGGTGCTGGCCACGGTGGTGCCGGACACCAAGAGCGGCACGCCTGGCGCGGACACGGTCAAGGTGAAGGCCGCCATCACCTGGGTGGGCGTGGCCGATGGCGTGCCCGCCGAGGTGCGCCTCTATGACCGCCTGTTCACCGACGCCCAGCCGGACGCGGGTGGCAAGGACTTCCTGGCGCTGCTCAACCCGGACAGCCTCAAGGTGGTGACGGCCTATGTCGAGCCCTCGCTGGCGCAGGCCCAGCCTGACCAGAAATTCCAGTTCGAGCGCTTCGGCTACTTCGTGGCGGACCGCAGCGACCACGCGCCGAGCAAGCCGGTGTTCAACCGGGTGACGGGGCTGAAAGACAGCTGGGGCAAGTAACGCCTGCCCATGGGGGCGCCCGGCCGGCTGGCCGGCGCCCTTCCCTCCCCCAGGGCTTTTGCTATTATTTTTATAGCTAAAGCCCTTTGTTTTTCAAGCGCTCACCGCGTTTTGACCCCACATTCATCCCGTTTTCATCATGCAATTCTCCGAACGTCTGAAGCAACTGCCGGCTGCTGTCCATATCGCCTCCATCGCGTTGACCGATGCGGCAGGCCAAGTGGTGGCCACGCTGGAAAACAAGCCCGGCCAGGCTGGCTCGGTGGCCGTCTATCACGCCCTAGCCACGCTGTACGGCGGCGTCGTCACCCCGGCAGCCGCGCGACTGGGCCTGGAGTGGTATGCCGAGCACACGGCCGACGCGCAGGCCCACCCCGGCAAGCACCCCAACATCGACCGCCTGCTGGCCTGGGCCGAAGGCACTGCGGCGTACGGGGTGACGGAAGTCCCACAGCCCGGCGCCTGAAACCGGCCAGCCCGCCGACGGCCCGAACGAATACCGTGCGCCGCAGCCCACCGGCAGGCGGGCGGGCATCCGACGGCACCATGGCGGGCCGGTGGGGAGAATGTCATGCGCCGGCAGCCATGTACCGGTCCGTGCGGGCAGGCCCCGGACGCGTGAACGGAGCCCACCCTTGACAACGCCCCACCGCATCTCCTGGCGCCGCGCCGCGCTCTCCATCGCTGGCGCCGCCGCGCTGGCTGCCTGGCTCAGCGGTTGCTCCGCCGTCGGCACGCTGAATGCGCTGACGCCCCGCAGCAGCCACACCCTGCAAGCCGACGTAGCCTACGGCAGCCTGCCGCGCCAGCAGCTGGACGTGTACCGCCCGCTCGGCGCGGCGCCTGCCGCCGGCTGGCCGGTGGTGGTGTTCTTCTATGGCGGGTCTTGGAACAGCGGCGAACGCGGCGATTACCGCTTCCTGGGCGAGGCCCTGTCCGCGCGCGGCGTGTTGGCCCTGGTGGCCGATTACCGGCTCTACCCCGAGGTCCGCTACCCGGACTTCATCGAGGACAGCGCGAAGGCGGTGGCTTTCGGCCTGGACCACGCTGCGCAGTGGGGTGGCGATCCGAAGCGGGTGTTCGTGATGGGACACAGCGCCGGCGGATACAACGCGGCCATGGTCGCGCTCGATCCGCGCTGGCTGGACATGAATCGCCATGCGCCAAAGGATCTCGCAGGCTGGATCGGCCTGGCCGGCCCCTACGACTTCTTTCCGACCGACAACCCGGATGCGCAGCCGGTGTTCTTCCATCCGAACTATCCGCCCCGGGCCCAGCCCATCGCGTTCGCAGACCAACCAGCACGCCCCACGTTCCTGGGAGCGCCGACCCAGGACCGCCTCGTCAGCCCGGAGCGCAGCACGCGGCAACTGGCCGCCCGACTGGAGGCTGCGGGTACGCCGGTCACCTTGAGGATGTATTCAGGCGCCAGCCACACCACACTGATCGGCGCATTTGCCTGGCCGCTGCGCTGGATCGCGCCGGTGCTGGACGATGTGGTGGCCTTCATCCAGAGCACGCCGCCCGCAGCGCGCTAGCCGGGGCCCGGTGGCATCGACGGCCCACGGATCGCCCCGATTGCCCTGACTTCGACTCAGGCCATGGCGGCGACGCTGCAAGGCGCGGTGCCTCGCCGTTTTGATCAGAGCTGGGATTCGAGCAGGCCAGCCACTTTCTCCGCCAGCTTTTCCTTCCACGGGCGATTCAGCCATTCGTCGTACGTGACACGGTGGGAGCGCGCCACGTCCTGCTCGAAGACCACCGACTGGCGGCGCGCGAAGGCCTCGTCATAGACGTTGAGGTTGGCCTCGTCGTTCAGCCGGAAGGAGCGGTTGTCGAAGTTGGTGGAACCGACCGACACCATGCGCTGGTCGACGATCATCACCTTGCAGTGGTACATGGTGGGCCCGAACTCGTAGATCTCGGCGCCCGCCTGCAACAGCTGGCCCCAGGTGCCGCGCGAGGCTGCCTTCACCGTTTCGGTGTCGATGTGCTCGCCCGGCGTGACGATGCGCAGCCGCACGCCGCGCTGCAGCGCATCCATTAAAAGCTTCAGCGTCAGCTCGTCCGGCACGAAGTAGGCAGCCGACAGGTCGATGCTCTGGTCGGCCGCCGTGACGGCCATGTGGTACATGAGCTGCATGCTCTCGCTGCCGCTGGAGGGCGAGCTGGAGAACATCTGCGCACGGTGCGGACCCACGGGCGCGAGCGCGGGGAAGTAGGCGTCGCCATGCAGCACCTCGCCCGTGACCTTGAGCCAGTTGTCGAGAAAGGTGGCCTGCATGTGCGCCACGGCCGGGCCGCGCACCTGGTAATGGGTGTCGCGCCAGTGCTCGGGCCCCTGCGCGTTGCCGGTCCACTCCGGCGCAATGCCGACACCGCCGGTGAAGCCGATGTTGCCGTCGGCAATGAGCAGCTTGCGGTGCGTGCGGTTGTTCAAGCGGGCCAGGTTGTACCAATGCGGTTCGTGGAACTTCTCGATCTGCACGCCCGCCTTCTTCATCTCGTCGAGATAGCTCTCCTCCATCTTGGCGCTGCCCACCCAGTCCAGCAGCACATGGACCTTCACGCCCGCGCGCGCGCGTTCGCTCAATGCGTCGGCGAATTGCTTGCCGATGTCGCCGGACCAGTAGATATAGGTTTCGAAGGTCACGGTGCGCTGGGCCGCGCGGATCGCGCTCAGCATCGCGGGGAAGATCTGGTCGCCGTTCTGCAGGTCGATCACTTCGTTGCCGCCGACGACACCCGGCCCGAGCAGGTTGCCCATCGCCCGGTCGAACTGCGGGCTGGCGCTGCCGTAGAGGCGGGGCAGCTGCTGCTGCACCTTCTTCTCTCCCGCAGTGAAATTCAGCGCCAGCAGCACGAGCGCCACGGTCACGACACAGGTGAGGAGCACGATGCCCAGGGTGCTGCGGGTCTTTTTCATGGCGGGGATTGTCAGCGGCCCCATGCACACGGGCTGTAGGTGGACAGCGGGACACAGTGGGCATCCGGGCCCGGCCCCTCAAGCCCCCGGACGCGCAGGCCCACATGCGCCGGGCGCAGGCAACAAAAAACCCGCCGAAGCGGGTTTCTCGAAGAGTGGGGCGCGAGCGCCGCGGGCGGTCGGCGGCCGGGCGGGCAGGCCAGCCACCGCGCCGGAACGTCAGGCAGCCACCTGGGCGAGCAGCTCGTTCAGCGTCTTGCTGGGGCGCATCACGGTTTCCAGTTTGGCAGCGTCCGGCTGGTAGTAGCCACCGATGTCCACCGGCTTGCCCTGCACCTGGTTCAGCTCTTCGACGATGGTCTTCTCGTTGTCTGCCAACGCCTTGGCCAGCGGCGCGAACTTGGCTTGCAGCGCGGTGTCTTCCGTCTGCGCGGCCAGTTCCTGGGCCCAGTACAGCGCCAGGTAGAACTGGCTGCCGCGGTTGTCGAGCTGGCCGGTCTTGGGGCTGGGGTTCTTGTTGTTGTCGAGCAGCTTGCCGGTGGCCAGGTCCAAGGTCTTGGCCAGCACCTTGGCCTGGGCGTTGTTCTCCTTCAGACCCAGGTCTTCCAGGCTCACCGCCAGCGCCAGGAATTCGCCCAGCGAATCCCAGCGCAGGTGGTTCTCTTCGACCAGTTGCTGCACGTGCTTGGGCGCCGAGCCGCCGGCACCCGTTTCGTACATGCCGCCACCGGCCATCAGCGGCACGATGGAGAGCATCTTGGCGCTGGTGCCCAGTTCCATGATCGGGAACAGGTCGGTGAGGTAGTCGCGCAGGATGTTGCCGGTGACCGAGATGGTGTCCAGGCCGCGGATCACGCGCTCCAGCGTATAGCGCATGGCGCGCACCTGGCTCATGATCTGGATGTCCAGGCCCGTCGTGTCGTGGTCCTTCAGGTACTTCTTGACCTTCTTGATCACTTCGTTCTCGTGTGGACGATAGGGGTCGAGCCAGAACACGGCCGGCATGCCGGAATTGCGCGCGCGCGTGACGGCCAGCTTCACCCAGTCCTGGATCGGCGCATCCTTGACCTGGCACATGCGCCAGATGTCGCCCTCTTCCACCGTCTGGCTCAGCAGCACCTCGCCGGTGGCCAGATCCACGATGTTCGCCTGGCCGCCTTCGGGCACTTCGAACGTCTTGTCGTGCGAGCCGTATTCCTCGGCTTGCTGGGCCATCAGGCCCACGTTGGGCACCGTGCCCATGGTCTTGGGATCGAAGGCGCCATGCCACTTGCAGAAGTTGATGATCTCCTGGTAGATGCGGGCGAAGGTCGATTCGGGCATGACGGCCTTCACGTCCTTCAGGCGGCCATCGGCGCCCCACATCTTGCCGCTGTTGCGGATCATGGCGGGCATGGACGCATCGACGATCACGTCGTTGGGCGAATGGAAGTTGGTGATGCCCTTGGCGGAATCCACCATGGCCAGCTCGGGCCGGTGCTCGTGGCAGGCGTGCAGGTCGCGCTTGATCTCTTCCTGCTTGGCGCTCGGCAGCGTGGCGATCTTGTCGTACAGGTTCACCATGCCGTTGTTGACGTTCACGCCCAGCTCTTCGAACAGCTTGGCGTGCTTCTCGAACGCGTCCTTGTAGAAGATGCGCACGCAGTGGCCGAACACGATGGGGTGCGACACCTTCATCATCGTCGCCTTGACGTGCAGCGAGAACATCACGCCCGTCTTGTGCGCGTCCTCGATCTCCTTTTCGTAGAAGGCCAGCAGCGCCTTCTTGCTCATGAACATGCTGTCGATGATTTCGCCGTCCTTCAGCGAAACCTTTGGCTTCAGGACGATGGTCTTGCCGCTGTCCGTGGTCAGCTCCATCTTGACGTCGCGGGCCTTGTCCAGCGTCATCGACTTTTCGCCGTGATAGAAGTCGCCGTGGTGCATGTGCGAGACGTGCGAGCGCGACGCCTGGCTCCACTCGCCCATCGAGTGCGGGTTCTTGCGGGCGTATTCCTTCACCGCCTTGGGCGCGCGGCGGTCGGAGTTGCCTTCGCGCAGCACGGGGTTGACCGCGCTGCCGATGCAGCGGGCGTAGCGGGCGCGCACGGCCTTTTCTTCGTCCGTCTTCGGGTCTTCGGGAAAGTCGGGAATGGCATAGCCCTTGCCCTGCAGCTCCTTGATGCAGGCCATGAGCTGCGATACCGAGGCGCTGATGTTCGGCAGCTTGATGATGTTGGCGTCAGCTTCCAGGGTCTTCTTGCCCAGCTCGCTCAGGGTGTTGGGCACCTTCTGGTCGTCCTTGAGGTACTCCGGAAACTCGCCCAGAACCCGCGCAGCCACGGAGATGTCGCTTTCGACCACGTCGATGCCCGCAGGCGCCGTGAAGGTCCGCACGATCGGCAGGAACGACGCGGTCGCCAGGCGCGGCGCTTCGTCGGTCAGCGTATAGATGATGGTGGGCTTTTCGCTACTCATGGAATCTCCTCTAAGGGGGCCTGCAGCCCCGGGGTGCACTACACAGAAAGGGATGCGCCGGGACGGACCCGGCGAAGGAAGACAGCGCGTGCGATCGGCAGCGACCCAGCGCTGTCCCGGTCGCGCGCCTTGAAGCTCACATGTTCTCGATCATGACCTTGCCGAAGCCGGAGCAGCTCACCTGCGTGGCGCCTTCCATCAGCCGGGCGAAGTCGTAGGTGACGCGCTTGCTCTGGATGGACTTCTTCATGGCGCTGATGATGAGATCGGCCGCCTCGGACCAGCCCAGGTGCCGCAGCATCATTTCAGCGGAAAGGATCTCGGAGCCGGGGTTCACGTAATCCTTGCCGGCGTACTTGGGCGCCGTGCCGTGCGTGGCTTCGAACATGGCGACGGAGTCGGACATGTTGGCGCCGGGCGCGATGCCGATGCCTCCCACCTGAGCGGCCAAGGCATCGCTGATGTAGTCGCCATTCAGGTTCAACGTGGCGATGACGCTGTATTCCGCCGGCCGCAACAGGATCTGCTGCAGGAACGCGTCGGCGATGCTGTCCTTGACCGTGATCTCCTTGCCGGTCTTCGGGTTCTTCAGCTTCATCCAGGGGCCGCCGTCGATGAGCTCGGCCGCGAACTCCTTCTGCGCCAGGGCGTAACCCCAGTCGCGGAAGCTGCCTTCGGTGAACTTCATGATGTTGCCCTTGTGCACGAGGGTCACGCTGGGCTTGTCGTGGTCGATGGCGTACTGGATGGCCTTGCGCACCAGGCGCTCCGTCCCTTCGCGGGACACCGGCTTCAGGCCGATGCCCGAGGTCTCGGGAAACCGAATCTTCTGGATGCCGAATTCGTTGCGCAGGAAATCGATCAGCCGAAGCGCCTTGTCGGACCCTGCTTCGAATTCAATGCCCGCATAGATGTCTTCCGAGTTCTCGCGGAAGATCACCATATCGGTCTTCTGAGGCTCCTTGAGCGGCGAAGGCACGCCCTCGAAGTACTGGATGGGCCGCAGGCAGACATACAGATCGAGCTGCTGGCGCAGCGCCACGTTCAGCGAGCGGATGCCGCCGCCGACCGGGGTGGTCAAAGGGCCCTTGATGGACACCACGTATTCGCGCACCGCATGCAGCGTCTCGTCAGGCAGCCAGACGTCAGGACCATAAACACGGGTGGACTTCTCGCCCGCGAAGATCTCCATCCAGCGGATCCTGCGCTGGCCGCCATAGGCCTTCTCGACTGCGGCATCCACCACCTTCAGCATCACGGGCGTGATGTCGATTCCCGTGCCGTCCCCTTCGATGAACGGAATGATCGGCTGGTCCGGCACGTTCAGCGACAGGTCCGGGTTGACGGTGATCTTCTGGCCCTCGGCAGGCACCTGGATGTGCTGATAGCTGGTCATGTAGGGGTCTCTGGTGAAAGCGGTCCGCGCGTGCCTCTAGGCACTGACGAGGGGTCGGCGAGCCTTTGATTCTAGCGACAAAGGGATTGCGCACTTTGTCAACGCGGAGGTCCGAAAATCCGTTAAAAACAGCGTCTCGCGGGCTGTTCCGCGAGCATCGTCCTCATGGAACTGGCATATATGAAAAAACTCCTCGCTGTCCTGGTCTCCGCTGGTCTCCTGACCGCCACCGCGTTCGCGCAAACGTCGGCCCCAATGCAGCCTGCGGCCACCCCTGCCGTGACCGCGCCTGCCGCCTCCATCGTGGATGCGCCGGCTCCGAAGGCCAAGTCCGCCCACAAGGCGTCCAAGGCCCACAACCACCACGCCAAGGCCACGAAGGCCTCCGGCAAGAAGGTGGCTCACAAGAAGAGCAAGAAGCACAAGGTGGCTGCCTGATCAGCCAGCGGGCACTCGCCCCTGCCCGTGCCCTTTGAACAGCCCGCCTCGTGCGGGCTTTTCTCTTTCCGCCCGTTCTGGTTTTCGTACGCACATTTACCGGCCCACCTGGCGGCGTTCCGGGTGCTCGACAATCGACTGCTTTCCGACGCATGCTCCTCCCATGACCTCAAGCCAAAGCTCTCCCACCCTCTCCCGTTCGCGCCGGACCATTGCAGCGGTTCTTTCCGCGCTGGCGCTCACCTGCGCCTGGTCGGCGCACGCGCAGCCGACGCAGGAGCCCCAGACCCACCTGCAACGCGTGGACCTCACTGCGGGCATGCACCGCATCGACGTCCAGCTCGCCGTTACGCCGGAGGAAAGGCAGATCGGCTTGATGTTCCGCGCCTCCATGCCCGCCCAGGAAGGCATGCTGTTCGTGTTCGAGCGTCCGGCCGTGCAGTGTTTCTGGATGAAGAACACGCTGCTTCCCCTGACCGCCGCATTCGTGGCCGACGATGGAACCATCGTGAATCTGGCCGATATGACACCTCAGACCCTCGACTCGCACTGCTCCGACAAGCCCGTGCGCTTCGTGCTGGAAATGAACCAGGGCTGGTTCGACAAGAAAGGCATCAGGTCCGGTTTCAAGCTCACTGGCACTCCGTTTTCCAAAGGACGTTGAGCCAAGCCAGGTAGCGCTGGAATTGAGGTGAGCTCCCTAATATTGCTGCACTGCAGCAAAAACGCTTGCGTGGTTTGAGTAACAGACTAAAATTTGAACCATGCTGCACTGCAACATGGGTTATGGGCTGTGACAGCTGTCCGTGTTTAGTCATCAACGCACCAAGTTCTTTCACAGGAGATATCTCATGACGCTGACCCCAGAACAAATGCTCGCTTCGCACAAGGCCCACCTGGAAACCCTGTTCGGCTTGACGAGCAAGGCCTTCGAGGGCGTTGAGAAGCTGGTCGAACTGAACGTGACCGCATCCCGCGCCGCCCTGTCGGAAGCGGCCAACCACACGCAAGCGATGCTGAGCGTCAAGGACGCGCAAGAACTGCTCGCCCTGCAGGCCAGCATGTTCCAGCCCCTGGCTGAAAAGACCGCTGCGTACAGCCGTCACCTCTACGACATCGCTTCGGGCACCAGCACCGAAATCGGCAAGACCTTCGAAGCCCAGGCGTCCGAAGCGCAGCGCAACTTCAGCACCATGGTCGACACCGCGGCTCGCAACGCTCCCGCTGGTTCGGAAACCGGTGTGGCCGTGCTGCGCAGCGCCGTCTCTGCAGCCAACACGGCTTACGAGTCCGTGCAAAAGGCCGTGAAGCACGCCAGCGACGTGGCCGAAGCCAACTTCAGCGCTGTGGCGAACACCGCTACCAACGCAGCGAAGAACGCCACGGCCAACGCCGTCCCGCGCAAGCGCTGATCGCTCGGCGTGCCCAGCGCACGCTGCATGAACCGGTTGCGCCCACCCCTGCGCCATCCGAACCCTTGAACGCCCGGCACTGCCGGGCGTTTTGCTTTGTCGGGCAAGCGCTCTGCCCCCCGAATACCGCGCCCGACCACAGGGCTCTTGTTAAGAACCATTCGCGTTTAAATTATCATCTCAGCTGTTGTCCATCATCGAAAGAGCTTTGCCATGTCGAAATTCGTGAGATCGGTTCTGGCCGTTTGCGTCGCTGCCGCGGGCGCCACTGCGGCGTCCGCCCAGGATCAGGTCGTCAATCTGTACTCGGCCCGCCACTACGCGACCGATGAGGCGCTGTATTCCGGCTTCACCAAGGCAACGGGCATCAAGGTGAACCGCGTCGATGCGGATGACGCGGGCATCATCGCCCGCCTGAAGGCCGAAGGCACGGCATCGCCCGCAGATGTGATCTTGCTCGTCGATGCTGCCCGCCTGTATCGCGGGGAAACCGACGGCCTCTTTCTGCCCATCCGGTCCAAGGTACTGGAAGACGCCATCCCTGCCAACCTGCGCGCCACGCCGGGCGCCGACGGCGGCATTCCGTGGTTCGGGCTTTCGACCCGTGCCCGCGTGATCGTCTACAACAAGGCAAAGGTCAAGCTGGAAGACGTGGACACCTACGAGGAATTGGGCGATCCCAAGAACAAGGGCAAGATCTGCATCCGCTCCGGGTCCCATCCCTACAACCTGAGCCTGTTCGGCGCAGTGATGGAGCATATGGGGCCGCAGAAAACCGAAGAGTGGCTCAAGGGCGTGGTGGACAACCTGGCACGCCAGCCCAAGGGTGGCGACACCGACCAGATCAAGGCGGTGGCTGCAGGCGAATGCGACATCGCGGTCACCAACAGCTACTACCTCGCACGCATCCTGCGCTCCGAGAAACCGGAAGACGTCGCTGTAGCCAACAAGGTCAGCGTGGTGTTCCCCAACCAGCAGACCTGGGGAACGCACATGAACATCGCGGGCGGCGCGGTCGCCAAGAACACCAAGAACCAGGCCAACGCGGTCAAGTTCCTGGAGTACCTGGCCAGCGCCGACGCACAGAACTACTTCGCCAACGGCAACAACGAGTGGCCGGCAGCCAAGGGTGTGGACCCGGGCAACCCGGCGCTCAAGACGATGACCGGCGGCAAGCCGTTCAAGAGCGAAACCATCCCGATCAGCGCGGTGGGCGCCAACACGGTCAAGGTGCAGCAAATGCTCGACCGTGTGAATTTCCGCTGACGCTTCGCAGCGCATCCTCAAGAGCCCGGCATGCCGGGCTTTTTCACGCGTGCAACAGCGCGGCCTTGGGCATAATCAAACTTTACGTTTACGTCAACGTCACAAGGAGACAACAGATGGACATCCGAGGCAAAGTATTCGTGGTCACGGGCGGTGCGTCCGGTTTGGGCGAAGGCACGGCACGCATGCTGGCAGCCGACGGCGCCACCGTGGTCATCGCAGACATGCAGGCTGAAAAAGGCGAGGCGCTGGCCGAGTCGATTGGCGGCGCCTTCGTGCGCTGCGACGTCAGCCAGGAAGCCGATGCCCAAGCTGCCATCGACAAGGCGGTGGCGCTCGGCAAGTTCATGGGTCTGGTCAATTGCGCCGGCATTGCGCCGGCGGAAAAGACGGTGGGGAAAACCGGGGCGCACAGCCTGGCTGCGTTCAGCAAGGTCGTCACAGTCAACCTCATCGGCAGCTTCAACATGATCCGGCTGGCCGCGGAGGCCATGTCCAGAAACGATCCTGAGTCCACCGGCGAGCGTGGCGTGCTGATCTCGACTGCCAGCGTGGCTGCTTACGACGGCCAGATCGGCCAGGCAGCGTATTCGGCATCGAAGGGCGGCATTGTCGGCATGACGCTGCCCATTGCCCGTGATCTGGCGCGCAGCGGCATCCGCAACATGACCATCGCACCCGGCATCTTCGGCACCCCCATGCTGTTCGGCATGCCGCAGGAGGTGCAGGATGCGCTGGCGGCCGGTGTGCCCTTCCCCAGCCGCCTCGGCACCCCGCAGGACTACGCCAAGCTTGTGAAGCACATCGTTGAAAATGAGATGCTGAATGGTGAAGTCATTCGCCTGGACGGCGCGATTCGCCTCGCGCCGCGCTGAACCTTCAGGGCGACCCACCGCCGCAGCCCTGGTGCAGAGCCTGCGGCGGATAATCCTCGCCGACATTCCTCACCGCCGAACGACATGGGGGCCAGCGTTCGCATTCAGCAATGCAAAAAGCCGCCGCAATCTTTCGACTGCGGCGGCTTTGCAACCAACTGGCGGAGTGGACGGGACTCGAACCCGCGACCCCCGGCGTGACAGGCCGGTATTCTAACCAACTGAACTACCACTCCTGGCAGGCAGCGTTTGCTTGGCACANAACTGGCGGAGTGGACGGGACTCGAACCCGCGACCCCCGGCGTGACAGGCCGGTATTCTAACCAACTGAACTACCACTCCTGGCAGGCAGCGTTTGCTTGGCACATCAAGTACCAAACCAAGTGCTACAAACTTGGCGACCCTACGGGGATTCGAACCCCGGTACTCACCGTGAAAGGGTGATGTCCTAGGCCTCTAGACGATAGGGTCAAAACCTGGGAACTAGGTCGCGCGCGATCTCGGCCTCGCGGCCGGACAGCTGCAGGCCTTCGATCCACTNCCAAACCAAGTGCTACAAACTTGGCGACCCTACGGGGATTCGAACCCCGGTACTCACCGTGAAAGGGTGATGTCCTAGGCCTCTAGACGATAGGGTCAAAACCTGGACTGACTTCACTGACAGACTCAATCACACTCACTCAATGGTGGAGGTAAACGGGATCGAACCGATGACCTCTTGCATGCCATGCAAGCGCTCTCCCAGCTGAGCTATACCCCCACTTCCTGGCTTTCACCAAGAATGCCTGGAAGGGTACAACCCTTCAAAGCATGAACTGGCGGAGTGGACGGGACTCGAACCCGCGACCCCCGGCGTGACAGGCCGGTATTCTAACCAACTGAACTACCACTCCTGGCAGGCAGCGTTTGCTTGGCACATCCAAACCAAGTGCTACAAACTTGGCGACCCTACGGGGATTCGAACCCCGGTACTCACCGTGAAAGGGTGATGTCCTAGGCCTCTAGACGATAGGGTCAAAACCTGGGAACTGACTTTCCTCAAACTCTCTCAGTGGTGGAGGTAAACGGGATCGAACCGATGACCTCTTGCATGCCATGCAAGCGCTCTCCCAGCTGAGCTATACCCCCACTTGACTTTGACTTGCCTAATATGCTTGTCGTCATCACCTGAGCCTCGAATTATAGACAGGTTTTTAGGCCCTCAGCAATCTTGCAGCAATTTTTTCGCGTCCGAGCAATTCGAGCACTGCATCCACCGATGGCGTGTGCGCCGTCCCGACGGTGAGCACCCGCACCGGCATGGCCAATTGGGGCATCTTCAAGCCCTGCTCTGCCAGCACCTGCTTGAACGCGGAGGCGATGGATGCCTTGTCCCAGGCGCAGGTCGCCAGAGCGGCGCGCAAGGCCTCGACCGCCGGCCAGATGGCCTCGGTCACGTGCTTGGCTTTCTCTGCGGGGTTCGGCGTCACATCGCCATAGAACACAGCAGCCCAGTCGGCCAGCACCAGGGTGGTGTCGCAACGGTCCTTGAAGAGTGCGCAGATCCGTGGAAGCCGGCCGTCGGCCAGTTCCTCTTGCGGCAGACCGCGGGCGATCAGCAGTGGCTTGATGAGGTCAGCCAGCGCTTCATCCGGCATGGCCTTCAGGTGCTGGGAATTCACCCAGCGGAGCTTGGCCTCGTCGAACTGTGCAGCGCTGCGCCCCAGATGGTCCAGGTTGAACCATTGCAGAAACTGCTCGCGGCTGAAGATCTCGTCGTCGCCATGGCTCCAGCCCAGGCGAGCCAGATAGTTGATCATGGCCTCTGGCAGGTAGCCTTCGTCGCGATACTGCGTCACCGCCTTGGCGCCGTTGCGCTTGCTCATCTTCTCGCCCTGCTCGTTCAGCACGGTCGGCAGGTGGGCGTACACCGGAGGCTCCTTGCCCAATGCCTTGAAGATGTTGATCTGGCGGGGCGTGTTGTTCACATGGTCATCGCCGCGGATGACATGGGTGATGGCCATGTCGATGTCGTCCACGACCACGCAGAAGTTGTACGTGGGCGTGCCGTCCGGCCGGGCGATGACGAGATCGTCCAGCTCGTCGTTGCGGATCTCGATCCGGCCCTTGACCTTGTCGTCCCACGCCACGACGCCTTCCGCAGGGTTGCGAAAGCGCAGCACCGGTTTCACCCCTTCCGGCACGGGCGGCAGCGTCTTGCCGGGCTCTGGGCGCCAGGTGCCGTCGTAGCGGGGCTTGAGCTTGGCCTGCATCTGGCTCTCGCGCAGCGCATCGAGCTCCTGCACGCTCATGTAGCAGGGATAGACGAGGCCATCCGCCTGCATTTGCGCGAGCACCGCCTTGTAGCGGTCCATGCGCTGCATTTGGTAGAACGGGCCTTCGTCGGGCTGCATGCCCAGCCAAGCCATTCCTTCGAGGATCACGTCGACAGCCGCCTGGCTGGAGCGCTCCACGTCGGTGTCTTCGATGCGCAGGATGAAATCGCCGCCGGTCGCCCGGGCAAAAGCCCAGGGATAGAGCGCCGAGCGGATGTTGCCCAGGTGGATGAAGCCAGTGGGCGATGGAGCGAAACGGGTACGGATGTGGGTCATGCCAGGGTGTCCAGGCCGCGCGCGAGGTCGGCCTTGATGTCATCGATGTGTTCCAGGCCCACGGCCACGCGCACCAGCCCCTGGCCGATGCCCGCCGCTTCACGCTGGGCCTCGGTCAGGCGGCCATGGGAGGTGCTGGCGGGGTGGGCCGCCATGGTCTTGGTGTCGCCCAGGTTGGTGGCGAGCGAAAGCACCTGCAGGCTGTCGAGCACGCGGAAGGCGCCCGCGCGTGCGGCCTCGGGCCCTGCGGCCTTGACCGCGAAGGACAGCACCGCGCCGCCCACGCCCGACTGCTGGGCCATTGCCAGCGCATGCTGCGGGTGGCTCTGGAGACCCGGGTAGTACACGCGCTCGACGGCAGGGTGGGCCTGCAGCCACTCGGCCAACGCAAGGGCATTGGCCGACTGCGCCCGCACGCGGATATCCAGCGTCTCGAGGCCCTTGAGCACGACCCAGGCGTTGAATGCCGAGAGCGTCATGCCGGCGCTCTTGAGCACGGGCAGGAATTTCTCGTCCACCAGGGCCTGGCGGGTGCAGAGCGCACCTGCCATCACGCGCCCCTGGCCGTCCAGGAACTTGGTGCCCGAATGCATCACGATGTCGGCGCCCAGCGCGATGGGCCGCTGCAGCACGGGCGTGGCGAAGCAGTTGTCCACGGCGAGCAGGGCGCCGGCGTTGTGGGCCAGGTCGGCCAGCGCTGCGATGTCGCACACCTCGGTCAAGGGGTTGGTCGGCGTTTCTGCGAACAACAGGCGGGTCTCGGGCCGGATCGCCTGACGCCATGCGGCCAGATCGGTCTGCGGCACAAAGCTCGACGTGATGCCGAACTTGGCCAGATCGGACCCGATGAGCTTGATGGTGGAGCCGAACATCGACTGCGAGCACACCACATGGTCGCCGGACTTCAGCAGACCCATGCACATCATGAGGATGGCGGACATGCCGGAGGCGGTGGAGATGGCGGCCTCGGCGCCCTCGAGCGCGGCCAGCCGCTGCTCGAAACTGGCCACCGTGGGATTGCCGTAGCGGCCGTAGGTATAGCCATCTTCCTCGCCCGCGAAGCGGCGCGCAGCAGCCTCTGCCGACGGTTGGACGTAGCCGCTGGTCAGATACAGTGCTTCGGAGTTTTCGCCGTACTGGCTGCGGTCCGCCGCCGCGCGCACGGCCAGCGTGTCGCGGTGCAGGCCGGAGGGGAGATCCTGGCTGGCCATCATGCCTCCTGCGCGTTGGGGAGGGCCAGGCGTGATGTGTCTTCGCCCAGCGCGTCTTCCTGACCCACGCGCGCCTCGTTGATGCGCTGGATGTCGTCCGCATTGATGTCGCCGGTCACGTAGACGCCGTCGAAGCACGAGGCATCGAAGCCCTCGATGCGGCCGTTGAGCGAACCCACGGCCTTCTTCATCGCGTTGACGTCCTGATAGATCAGCGCGTCGCAGCCGATCGATTCGCGCACCTCTTCGACCGTGCGGCCATAAGCGACGAGTTCGCTGCTGGTCGGCATGTCGATGCCGTACACGTT
Organism: Acidovorax sp. Leaf160; assembly: GCF_001424265.1. Taxonomy (GTDB): domain Bacteria; phylum Pseudomonadota; class Gammaproteobacteria; order Burkholderiales; family Burkholderiaceae_C; genus Paracidovorax. The sequence continues at coordinate 90,318 of NZ_LMOV01000012.1, read as the reverse complement.
CGGAAAGCGCACCGGCGGCGCGGCGCTCGCGAGGTACACCTTGCGGGCACCGGCATCGCGTGCCATCTGCACGATCTCGCGCGACGTCGTGCCGCGGACGATGGAGTCGTCCACCAGCAGCACGTTGCGGCCCTTGAACTCGCTGGCGATCACGTTGAGCTTCTGGCGCACCGACTTCTTGCGCACGCCCTGCCCCGGCATGATGAAGGTGCGTCCGACATAGCGGTTCTTGACGAAGCCTTCACGGTACGGAATGCCCAGCAGATGGGCCAGCTGCGTCGCGCTCGGACGGCTCGACTCGGGGATCGGAATGATCACGTCGATGTCGCTCGGGGGCACCGTGGAGATCACGCGCTTGGCCAGCGACTCGCCGAGATTCAGCCGTGCCTGGTACACCGAGATGCCATCCAGCACGGAATCGGGGCGGGCCAGGTACACGAATTCGAAGATGCAGGGATTGAGCTGCGGGGCCTGCGCGCACTGGCGCGAATGCACCGTGCCGTCCTGCGTGATGAACAGCGCTTCGCCAGGCTGCACGTCACGCTCGAACACGTGGTTGGTGCCTTCCAGCGCCACCGATTCGCTGCCAACCATGACCGTGCCGTCCGCGCTGCGGCCCATGCACAGCGGACGAATGCCGTGCGGGTCACGGAAGGCCACCAGGCCGTGGCCGGCGATCAGGGCGATCACCGCGTAGGAACCCTTGACCCGCTTGTGCACTGCTTCCACGGCGGCGAACACGTCGTCCACCTGCAGGGGAACGCCGCGCGAGGCGCGCTCCAGCTCGTGCGCAAACACGTTGAGCAGCACTTCGGAATCGCTCTCCGTGTTGGTGTGCCGGTGGTCGGTCGAGAACAGCTCGGCGCGCAGCTCCTGGGCGTTGGTGAGGTTGCCGTTGTGCACCAGCACGATGCCGAACGGCGCGTTCACGTAGAAGGGCTGGGCCTCTTCTTCGCTGTAGGCATTGCCCGCCGTCGGGTAGCGCACCTGGCCCAGCCCGACCGGGCCGGGCAGCGCACGCATGTTGCGCGTGCGAAACACGTCGCGCACCATGCCCTTGGCCTTGTGCATGAAGAACTTGCGTCCTTCCTGCGTGACGATGCCGGCGGCATCCTGCCCCCGGTGCTGCAGCAACAGCAAGGCGTCATAGATCAGTTGGTTGACGGGAGCTGCGCTCACCACGCCGACGATTCCACACATATTCGCGTTCCATTGAGAGGCGGGACCGTCCCGCCGAAAAACCGCTCACCGGCCGCAGACCACGGCTGGCAAACATCAAGAAGGCAGATGCCTCGCAAACTCCAGGGGCACGACCGGCCGCAGCCAGGCGAGCGCCTCATGCAACATGGGGGCGGCCCGGGACTCTTTCCACCAGTCCGCCTCGTGCAGGGGCGTCCAGAGCGCCACCAAGGCCAGCGCCAGCAGCACGATCACACCCCGCAACACACCGAAAACCGCGCCCAGCGCCCGATCCGCCGGCCGAAGGCCCACCGAATCGACCAGCTTCTTGGCCAGCCAGGCAATGAATCCGAAAAAGAACACCGCGCCGACGAACACCAGCACAAAGCCTGCCGCGTGGCGCAGCGCACCCTGCGCATCGCCCATCGGCAACCAGGCCCCCACGTCACTGGCGAACCATTGCGCCGCGATGAAGGAAGCGGCCCAACCGGCCAGCGACACCAGCTCGAACACCAGACCGCGCCACGCCCCGATCACCAGCGACGCCGCGAGGACGGTGAGAAACACCCAGTCCAACCCGCTCAGGTGCCAGCCGGAGGGCAACGACCCGGCTTCCATTCGCTAGAGCGTCAGCACGGAAGCAGAAAGGCCCAGGCCCTTGATGCGGCCGACCGCCCTGTCCGCTTCCGCGCGGCTGGCGAAAGGCCCGGACCGCACCCGCGTGCGCTTGCCGTCCTTGGTATCCACCACCTGCGTATAAGACTTCAGACCTGCGCGCTCCAGCTTGGATCGCACTTCACGGGCCTTCTCGGCATCGGCGAAGGCACCCACCTGCACGATGAAACGACCTTCTTCGTCGGCCTTGACAGCGACAGCCGCGGGCTGGGCGGCAGGGGCAGCAGGGGTCGGCTGCGAGGTCGCCGTGCGGCCTTCCAGCAGCGCGCGGGCACGGGCTGCGTCATCGCTGCGCGCCGTCTTGGCGGGCTCGGCCGGTGCGGCAGGCTTGGTTTCCGCGCGCGACTCGTGCCGCCCCTCAGGCTTGTGTTCCTGCCTGGATTCGGCCTTGGCTTCTTGTTTGTGCTCGGAGCGCGCCGCCACCGCCGCAGCGGGCGCGGGCGCAGGCTCGGCCCTGGACGCGGCCGCTGCCGGCGCCACAATCTTGCCCGCCTGCCGGGAGGTCACCACCTCCTCGCCCGCGTCAAGCCCGGCAGTGCTGCCGCCCGCCACCGCGCCGGAGTTCGGCGCCGTCGGCTTGGCTTCGGCCACGGCCGACTTGGAAGGCTCGGGAACGACCAGCGGCGCAACCTTGTTGCGGTCGGGGATTTCGATCGGGATATCGACGGCCACCGGCCGGGGCTGCGTGTCGAACAGCATGGGAAAGCCGATGATGCCGAGCAGCACCAGCACGGCGGCGCCGATCAGGCGATGGCGGGCGCGGCGGCGCATGACGTCGATGCTCTCGGCATGCGAGCCACCACGGGAGCGCCGGGTCGGCTTGGCGCTCTCGCCCTGCGCCTTCTGGCCGGGCCAACGGAACTTGAAAAATGCCATGGAATGCGGACCCGTTATGCGCCGAGATGCTTGGCCTGAAGGCGCGGCGTTCCATCGTGGAGAACCCCGCCGACGGTGTAGAACGAGCCAAAGACCACGATTCTATCAGTGGGCTCAGCCGCATCGACGGCGGCCTGGAGCGCCTGCACCGGGTCGGCATGCACGCTGGTCGCGACCTGCCGGCGGCCGCCGGAGACGATCTGCAGCGCGTTCCATTTCTGCTGCAACCCGGCCCCCGTTTCCGCGCGGGGCGTGGGCAGATCGGTGAAGTACCAACGGTCGATCAGCGGGCCCACCTTGGCCAGCATGGGGGCCAGGTCCTTGTCGGCCATGGCACCGAATACGGCGTGGGTGGTGGGGAAAAAGCCCATGGCGTCCAGGTTCGCCGTCAGCGCCGCGACGGAATGCGGGTTGTGCGCCACATCCAGCACCAGCGTCGGTTGCCCGGGAACGATCTGGAACCGGCCGGGCAGCTCGACCATGGCCAGGCCGGTACGTACCGACTGCGCGGTGATCGGCAGCCGGTCCCTGAGCGCTTCCAGCGCGGCCAGTGCGCCGCTGGCGTTCATCAGCTGGTTGGCGCCGCGCAGCGCCGGATAGGCCAGGCCCGCATAGCGCCGGCCGCGGCCCGCCCAAGACCACTGCTGCTTGTCACCGGAGAAATTGAAGTCCTCGCCGAAACGCCAGAGATCGGCGCCGATCTCGCGGGCATGGCGGATGACGCTTTCCGGCGGCACGGGGTCGCTCACCACCACGGGGCGGCCGGGCCGCATGATGCCGGCCTTTTCCCGACCGATGGACTCCCTGTCCGGCCCCAGGAACTCGACGTGATCGATGTCGATGCTGGTGATGACCGCGCAGTCGGCGTCCACCACGTTGGTGGCGTCGAGCCGCCCGCCCAGGCCGACCTCGAGGATCGCCACGTCCAGCCGCGCCTGGCTCATGAGCCGAAGGATGGCCAGGGTCGTGAATTCGAAGTAGGTCAGCGACACCGCCTCGTCGCCTCCGGTGCGTGCAGCCTCCACTGCCTCGAAGTGCGGCACGAGATCGTCCGCCGCCACGATCTCGCCGTGGATGCGGCAGCGCTCCTCGAAGTGCACCAGGTGGGGCGAGGTGTAGACGCCCGGGCGGTAGCCGGCCTGCAAGGCCACGGCTTCGAGCATGGCGCAGGTCGAGCCCTTGCCGTTGGTGCCAGCCACGGTGATCACTGGGCACTCGAAACGCAGGTCCATGCGCCGCGCGACTTCGCGGACGCGGTCCAGCCCCATGTCGATGTTCTTCGGATGCAGTCGCTCGCAGTGAGCCAGCCAGTCGGCCAGGGTGGTGAGTGGGGTGTTCATGCTGCCGCGAATTGTCGCCGACGCGCGCATGGGCGATGATCGACCCCATGAGTACCCCCGCAATCATCCTCTACGGCATTCCCAACTGCGACACGGTCAAGAAAGCCCGGGCCTGGCTCGCCGAGCAAGGGCTCGATTACGGCTTCCACGACTTCAAGAAGCAGGGCGTGCCTGTCGAGCGGCTGGGCGGCTGGATGGCGGCGGTGGGCTGGGAGAGGCTGGTCAACCGCCAGGGCACCACCTGGCGCAAGCTCGATGCCGCGACCCAGGCTGGCGTGCAGGACGCCGCCACTGCCGCCGCATTGATGGAGGCGAATGCCTCCGTCATCAAGCGCCCCGTGGTGGAGTGGGCCGGCACGGCGGATGGCCTGGTGACCGTGGGATTTGACGCTGCAACATGGAACGAAAGGCTGGCGGAGCGCTCCAAAAGCTAGTGCGGCGATCGGCACCTGGGCGAGATCTGTCAGGTGACATCAACGTCTTTACGCAGCTTTACGCCACGTACCCACCAGCTACAGCCTATTGCTTCAACCTATTGCCCGTGCGGTGCGTTGTACACCCATCCAAAGGAGCATCTCCACCATGAAAAAGATACTTGCTTTCGCAGCGCTTGCCGCCGTGGCAGCCGGCGCCAGCGCCCAGGAACAGGGCCGTGTGCTGTCGGCGACGCCCATTACCCAGCAGGTGGCGGTGCCGCAACAGGTGTGCGGCAATGAAACGATCTATTCGGAACAGGGCCCGAGCGGTGCCGGCGCGCTGCTGGGCGCGGTGGCCGGGGGTGCGGTGGGCAATTCCATCGGCCACGGCGGGGGCCGTGCTGCGGCCACGGCGCTGGGCCTGATCGGCGGTGCGGTTCTGGGCAACAACGTGGAAGGCACGCGGGGCGGCTACCAGAACGTGCAGCGCTGCTCGACCCAGACCTATTACGAAAACCGTGCCGTGGGCTACAACGTGGTCTACGAGTACGCAGGCCGGCAGTACACCACCCGCACGCAGACCGACCCGGGCGCCTGGATTCCGCTGAACGTCCAGCCGGCCGTCCAGGGCATGACCAGCTATCCGCCCAGCGCGGGCTATGTGCAACCCGGCGTGGTCGTGACGACCCAGCCCGGTCCGGTGGCCTATGTGCAGGCGCCGCCTCCCGCCCCGGTGGTGATCGAGTACCGCGACGCCTGGGGCCAGCCCTACTACGGCCCGCGCCACCGCGATCCCTACTGGCGCTGAGCGCTGCGCAGCCAGCCTGCCTCGCTGAGCGCGCCAGCCAACCCACCTTCAAGGAGCTTTGCAAAGCTCCTTTTTTCATGCCCGCAGCAGCCGGGGGGCGCGGCGGCCGCAGCGCGTGCCTAAAATCGACGGTTTGTCCCCTCCTCTGCCCGCATCCATGACCACCGAAAAAATCGACGGCGTGTCCGTCACCACCCAGGCCAACGTGTATTTCGACGGCAAGTGCGTGAGCCACAACATCACGTTTCCGGACGGCACGAAGAAGTCGGTGGGTGTGATCCTGCCGGCCACGCTCACTTTCAACACCGGCGCGCCCGAGATCATGGAAGGCGTGGGCGGCGAGTGCGAATACAAGCTCGACGGCGCGGATGCGTGGGTCCGCTCCGGTGCGGGTGAGCAGTTCAGCGTGCCCGGCAACTCGAAGTTCGAGATCCGCGTGACCACCGCCTACCACTACATCTGCCACTTCGGCTGAAAGACAAGGTTCCGCCCATGGCCACCATTCTCCAAAGCCTCCCCCTGAACCAGAAGGTCGGCATCGCCTTCTCCGGCGGCCTCGACACCAGCGCGGCCCTGCGCTGGATGAAGAACAAGGGCGCCCTGCCCTATGCCTACACCGCCAACCTGGGCCAGCCCGACGAGCCCGACTACGACGCCATCCCCGCCAAGGCGATGGAATACGGCGCCGAGAAGGCCCGCCTGATCGACTGCCGCAAGCAGCTGGCGCAGGAAGGCATCGCCGCCCTGCAGGCAGGCGCCTTCCACATCAGCACCGCCGGCATCACCTACTTCAACACCACGCCGCTGGGCCGTGCCGTGACCGGCACGATGCTGGTGGCGGCCATGAAGGAAGACGACGTCCACATCTGGGGCGACGGCTCGACCTACAAGGGCAACGACATCGAGCGCTTCTACCGCTACGGCCTGCTCACCAACCCGGCACTGAAGATCTACAAGCCCTGGCTGGACCAGCGCTTCATCGACGAGTTGGGCGGCCGCGCCGAAATGTCGGCCTTCATGACCAAGGAAGGCTTTGGCTACAAGATGAGCGCCGAGAAGGCCTACAGCACCGACAGCAACATGCTGGGCGCCACGCACGAGGCCAAGGACCTGGAATTCCTGAGCCAGGGCATCCGCATCGTGAACCCCATCATGGGCGTCGCGTTCTGGAAGGACGACGTACAGGTGAAGTCCGAGGAAGTCTCGGTGCGCTTCGAGGAAGGCCAGCCGGTGGCCCTGAACGGCGTCGAGTACAGCGACCCGGTGGCCCTGTTCCTGGAGGCCAACCGCATCGGCGGCCGGCATGGCCTGGGCATGAGCGACCAGATCGAGAACCGCATCATCGAAGCCAAGAGCCGCGGCATCTATGAAGCCCCGGGCCTGGCGCTGCTGCACATCGCCTACGAGCGCCTGGTGACCGGCATCCACAACGAGGACACCATCGAGCAATACCGCATGAACGGCCTGAAGCTGGGCCGCCTGCTGTACCAGGGCCGCTGGTTCGATCCGCAAGCCATCATGCTGCGCGAAACCGCCCAGCGCTGGGTGGCCCATGCCGTCACGGGCACCGTGACGCTGGAGCTGCGCCGCGGCAACGACTACTCCATCCTCAACACCGAGTCGCCCAACCTGACCTACGCCCCCGAGCGGCTGTCGATGGAAAAGGTGGAAGACGCGCCGTTCAGCCCGGCCGACCGCATCGGCCAGCTGACCATGCGCAACCTGGACATCGTGGACACCCGCGCCAAGCTCGGCATCTACGCCCAGTCGGGCCTGCTCTCCCTCGGGAGCGATGCAGCGCTGGCGCAATTGGGCGACGACAGCGAAAAAAAGTGAAAAATACGCCGCCGGCGCTTGATGCATAAGCGCTGGCAGCTATGAAAATAGAAGCAACCGCCCCGCCGCAAGGCCGGGCGGTTTTTTCGTGGTGCGGCCATTTCTGCCGATCGGTGTCACAAACCGGGTTTGCCAGCCGTCTTCAAGGCATGAACGCCAGCACACCCGCCACCATGGATTCGATCACCGCCACCTTCCAGCAGCACCGGCCGCGCCTGATGGGCGTGGCCTACCGCATGCTCGGCAGCCGCGCCGATGCCGAAGACGTGCTGCAGGACGCCTGGCTGCGTTGGCAGCAGGCAGATCCGGACAGGGTGCACACCGCCGAGGCCTGGCTCGTCACCACCGTCACCCGGCTGTGTGTTGACCGGCTGCGGGCCGTCCGGCACGAGCGCGAGCACTACAGCGGCGCCTGGCTGCCTGAGCCCTGGATCGTTGAAGCGACGGCCCCGCCAGCCGACGCACGGGCCGAGCTGGCGAGTGACCTGTCCATGGCCCTGCTGGTGGTGCTGGAGCGGCTGTCGCCGGATGAGCGAGCGGCCTTCTTGCTGCATGACGTGTTCGACAGCGACTACAGCGAAGTGGCCGCGGTGCTGGACCGAAGTCAGGCGGCCTGCCGCCAACTGGTGCACCGCGCCCGCGCCCAGGTGCGCAAGAACCAGGTGCGCTTCACGCCCACGCCGGATGCGGCCAGCGCGCTGCTGCACCGGTTCGTGAACGCCATGCGGGCGCAGGACCACGTGGCGATGCTGTCGCTGTTCGCCCAGGACGCCACCTGGACGCCCGACGGCGGGGGCAAGGTGCCGGCCGCCACCAAGGTGCTGCGCGGCCCGCGCGCCCTCAGCCGCTTGGCGCTCGCCGTGTGGCGGCTGCATCTGCAGCACCTCACCGCGTGCGAAGTCCAGATCAACGGCGCGCCAGGCTTGCTGCTGCGTGAAGGCAGCGTGCCCCGACTCGCGCTCGCGCTGCAGACCGACGAGACCCACATTCACGGCATCTACACCGTGTTGAACCCCGACAAGCTGCGCGGCTTGTAGGCCGCGCGCCTGCGGGCTCCTCCCGTCAGCCACGCCAAACGGGTGCAGTCCAGCGGCGGCTTGCGGCAATCCGCTCCGCGTTTTCTTTTCATCACCCCCTCGCTCATCGAAAGACCGCCATGTCCCATTCCCGCATCGACCTTTTCAAGCAACACCCCTCCACTGTGCAGGCCATGATGGCACTGGAGAACCAGTTGAAGGCCGGCACGCTCCCCATCCAGCTCAAGGAGTTGGTGAAGATGCGCGTCTCGCAGATCAACGCGTGCGCGTTCTGCATCGACATGCATGCGGCCGTCGCCCGCAACCACGGCGTGACGGACCGCAGCCTGCACCTGCTGGCCGCCTGGCGCGAGGCAGGATTGTTCGATGCACGCGAGCGCGCGGCACTGGCTTGGGCAGAAGCGCTGACGCGCCTCTCCGCCACGGAGGGGGTGCCGGACGATCTGTACGCGGCAGTTCAAGCGCAATTCTCCGAAGCGGAGATCGTCGAGCTGACGCTGGCCGTGGTCGCCATCAATGGCTGGAACCGCTTTCAGATCGCGCTGCGTGCGCCACTGCCTGAATCGGCGGCAGCGGCGGCAGGCCAGCGATGAGCCCACCGCCCCGGCGGCGCCGCCGACCCCAGGCGGGAAGGCCTCAGGCGGCAGCCGACGCGGGCTGCCCCGCACGCAGGGTGCGCGCCAGGGCCGCCAGCGCCACCCCGTAGGCCGGCACGAAGAACAGCAGGCTCACCACCAGCTTGATGACGTAGTCCACCACGGCGATCTCGCCCCAGTGCGCGGCCATGAAGGCGTCGGTGCTGCGCCAGAAGGCGATGCCGAAGAACGCCACGGTGTCGAGCGCCTGCCCGAAGACGGCTGCAGCCGCAGGCGCCAGCCACCAGGCGCGACTGCGCTGGCGGATGCGGTCGAACACCTGGATGTCCAGCAACTGCCCCAGCACGTAGGCGGCAAAGCTGGCGAATGCGATGCGGAAAATGAACCCGTTGAATTCGCCCAGCGCGGCAAAAGCGTTGAACTGCCCATCGTGGAACAGCACGCCGACCGCGTACGACGCCAGCAGCGCCGGAAGCATGGCGCGGGCGATCACCTGCCGCGCCGGGCCCTTGCCGATCAGCCGCACGGTGAGGTCGGTTGCCAGAAAGATGAAGGGAAAGCTGAACGCGCCCCAGGTGCTGCGAAAGCCGAACAGCGTGATCGGCAGTTGCACCAGGTAGTTGCTGGCGATGACGATGGCGATGTGGAACGCCACCAGCAGGGAGAGATAAAGCGGCACGCGCGACGGCGGCGCCTGAACGGAAGTCATGGCAGTCCTTTTTGGGAGAAACCCCCGGCGGTGCCGGGCGTTGTGCATGGGGGCGAGGGAACCCATGGATCGACGAAAGGCGCGGATTCTACCCGCGACGGCTCATCGACGCGGGTGGGCGGCTGCCGCCGAGGGCGGACGCGGCGGCGAAATCATGGCCTTTTCAGGCTCCAGCGCTGGATGCATGGCCGCATTCAGCTATTTTTTTTATAGCAAAACCCTGCCCAGGCGTCAGACGACCACGGGCTCGGGCTCGAGCCGGATGCCGAAGCGCTCGTACACGCTGGTCTGGATCGCGCGGGCCAGCGTCATCACTTCGCCGCCGGTGACGCTGTCGGCGCCCCGCCCCCGGTTGACCAGCACCAGCGCCTGCTTTTCATAGACGCCCGCCTTGCCCACGCTCTTGCCCTTCCAGCCGCAGGCGTCGATCAGCCAGCCCGCCGCCAGCTTGATGGTGCCGTCGGGCATGGGGTAATGCACGATCTTCGGTTCGCGCGCGATGATGTCGGCACACTGGTCCGGCGTGACGGTCGGGTTCTTGAAGAAGCTGCCGGCGTTGCCGACCACGGCCGGGTCGGGCAGCTTGGCGCGGCGCACCTCGCACACCCAGTCGAACACCTGGCGCGGCGTGGGCACCTGCACACCGGCCTCGGCGCGCTTGCGCTCCAGATCCAGATAGCCCAGCTCGGGCTTCCAGGCCTTGGGCAGCAGGAAGCGCACGTGGGTGATGACCGCCCGCCCCGCCAGCCCCATGCCGCGTGGCAGGGCTGCTCCGTCGCCTGCGGCTTGCGGCGCGTGCTTGAAGACCGAGTCGCGGTAGCCGAACGCGCACTGCGCGGCCGTGAGCGAGAAGGCCTGGCCCGTCGCCAGGTCGATGGCGTCGAGCGAATCGAAGCGGTCCTGCAGCTCGACCCCATAGGCCCCGATGTTCTGCACGGGCGATGCGCCCACGGTGCCCGGGATGAGCGCCAGATTCTCCAGCCCGGGAAAACCATGCTCCAGCGTCCAGGCCACGGCGTCGTGCCAGACCTCGCCGGCGCCGGCCTCGACGATCCAGTGGCGTTCGGTCTCCGCCGCCAGGCGCAAACCCTTGATTTCCATTTTCAGCACGACCGGCTTCACATCGCCGGTGAGCACGATGTTGCTGCCACCACCCAGCACGAAGACCGGCCTGCCGGCCAGCTCGGGATCGGCCAGCAGGTCCTGCACGTCCTGCACCGAGCGCGCCCGCACCAGCGTCTGGGCGCGGGCGACGATGCCGAAGGTGTTGCAGGTCTGCAGGGGGGCATTTTTCTCGACTAACATCCACTGGATTGTCGCACCCGGCCCCCGACCGGCCGGGTTACCACCCAGTTTCCGAGAGTGATGCCATGCCTTCTTTTGATACCGTCTGTGAAGCCAACCTTGTCGAAGTCAAGAACGCGGTAGAGAACACTGCCAAGGAAATCGGCACGCGTTTCGACTTCAAGGGCACATCCGCCGCCATCGAGATCAAGGACAAGGAGATCACCCTGTTCGGTGACGCCGAGTTCCAGCTGCAGCAGGTGGAAGACATCCTGCGCAACAAGCTCACCAAGCGCAACGTCGACGTGCGTTTCCTCGACATCGAGAAGCCGCAGAAGATCGGCGGCGACAAGGTCAAGCAGCTGGTGAAGGTGCGCAACGGCATCGAAAGCGACCTGGCCAAGAAGATCCAGAAGATCATCAAGGAAAGCAAGCTCAAGGTGCAGGCCGCCATCCAGGAAGAGAAAGTGCGCGTGACCGGCGCCAAGCGGGACGACCTGCAGGCCGCGATGGCGCTGCTGCGCAAGGAAGTCACCGACATTCCGCTGTCGTTCGACAACTTCCGCGACTGAGACGCGCCCCTCCCCTTGCCCGTGGCCCTCGCCATGCCGGCCGCCCGCAGCCCTTCATGCCCCTGGCGCCGCCCGTCGCTGACGCCCGGCCACCTGGCGCCGCCGAGGGCCTCCGCCTGGGGCGCCTGCTGGGTTTTCCTGGCGCTCGCCAGCCCGCTCGCCGTCCAGGCGCAGGTGGTGGCGCTGAGCGGCATTCTCGGCCCGCGCGCGCTCCTGGTGGTGGACGGCACCGCACCCCGCAGCGTGGCGCCCGGCGAAACGCACCGGGGTGTCACCGTGGTCTGGGTGGGCCGCGACGAAGCCGTGGTCGATATCGCCGGGCAGCGCCGCACCGTCGTACTGGGCGCGGCTCCCGTCAGCATCCGCTCGGCATCGGCGGGCCAGCGGGTGGTGCTGAAGTCCGACGCGCGCGGCCACTTCATGGGCAGCGGCAGCATCAATGGGCGCGCCATGCAATACATGGTCGATACCGGAGCAACCGCGGTGTCCATCGGCCAGCCCGAGGCCGACCGCCTGGGCCTGGCGTACCGCGACGGCCCGCAGGTGCTGATGACCACTGCCAACGGCACCATCCAGGGATGGCGCCTGAAACTGGATGCGGTCCGCGTGGGCGACGTGGAGCTGCGCGGCGTAGATGCGGTGGTCACGCCGCAGTCCATCCCCTACGTCCTGCTGGGCAACAGCTTTCTGTCCGCCTTCCAGATGACGCGGCTGAACGACGAGATGGTGCTGGAGAGGCGCCGTTGACATGCCCATGACACAGCACGCCCCGGGCGATCGACTCGACGACGAATACGAAGACCTGCTGGGCTTGTGGTCCGACCTGGAGTCGGCGCTGTCGGTGCTGCTGGCGCGCCCGCTGCAGGTGCAGGACTTCAGCGCCAAGGTGCGCCAGTGCGACCGCTGGCTGCAGGACCTGGTGGCGCACGACATCGACGCCGCGCTCTACCTCATGTTCCAGCTCGCCGCGACGTCGTCGGTCGGCTACAGCACCTCGCACGCGTTGGTCTGCGGCACGCTCTGTCACATCCTGGCGCAGGAGCTGCCCCTGCCGCCGCACGAGCGCGACAGCCTGGTGCGAGCCGCCTTCACCATGAACATCGGCATGACTGCGCTGCAGGATGAGCTTGCCGACCAGCGCGAGCGCCCCTCCGCCGCCCAGCAGCAGGCCATCGACACCCACCCCCAGCGCGGCGTCGAGCTGCTGGAGCAGCTGGAAGTGCGCGACGACCTGTGGCTGGACGTGATCGGCCAGCACCACCTGCTGCCGGAGCGCACGCCGGAATCGCAGCCGCTCCAGCAACTGGTCGCATCGGAAAGGCTGAGCCGCGTCCTTGCCACCATCGACCGCTACGCCGCCATGATCAGCCCGCGCAAGTCGCGCGCCGGCCGCAGCGCGACGGATTCGGTGCGTGCCATCGTCGGGCAGGACGCCGATCAGAGCGACGAGGTCGGCTTTGCCCTGGTGCGCACCGTGGGCCTGTGCCCCCCAGGCACCTTCGTGCGACTCGACAACGGCGAGACGGCCGTGGTGCTGCGGCGGGGAGAAAAGCCGAATTTTCCGCTGGTCGCGAGCCTGATCGACACGGCCGGCGAGCAGCGCGCGCAGCCGGACGTCTACCCCACCAGCCAGGGCAGTCCACGCATCCAGTCGGCCCTCGCACGCTCGGCCGTGCCGGTCGAACTGAACCACCGCACCATGGTCCGGTTGGGGCTCTACGCCGCGCGCGGCACGCCCACGGCATTGGTGCGCCAACCCTAGGGGCCTGGCCGTGACCACCAGCGAGTCGCCGCCGAACCCGCCACTGCCCTGGCTGGAGCCGGAAGACGCTTTCCCGCCAGTGGCCGATGCCTGGAGTGCCGCATCGCCCGCGCCCGGCCTGCTGGCTGCCGGCGGCCTGCTCGACGTGCCGCACCTCGTCTCGGCATACCGCCATGGGATCTTCCCGTGGTTCAGCGCGGGTCAACCCATCCTGTGGTGGAGCCCGGACCCGCGCATGGTGCTGCCCGTGGAGCACTTCCGGCTGCACCGCTCGCTGCGCAAGACGCTGCAGCGCTTCCGGTCGCAGCCCGGCTGCGAGCTGACCATCGACCGCGACTTCAGCGCCGTGATCGGGGCGTGCGCATCGACTCCGCGCGACGGGCAGTCGGGCACGTGGATCCTGCCCAAGATGGTGCGTGCCTACGAGGCCCTGCATGCCGCCGGCCATGCGCACAGCGTGGAGACGTGGGTGGATGGCCGGCTGGTGGGCGGCCTCTACTGCATCGCCTTCGGGCGGGCGGTTTTCGGCGAATCCATGTTCGCGCATGCCACCGACGCATCGAAGATCGCGCTGGCCGGCCTGGTGGCGCTCTGCCGCGCGCAGGGTGCGGCGCTCATCGACTGCCAGCAGAACACCCGGCACCTGGCGTCCCTCGGCGCCAGGGAAATCGCGCGCAGCGCCTTCCTGGACCATGTGGGGAAGACGCGCGACGCACCCGCGATGACCTGGGCGTTCGACCCCCTATACTGGAACGAGCTTCTGCCAGAAGTGCCGGCGGCATGACGCAACTCAACGACCTCCCTCTGCAAACCCTGCAGTTCTATGCGACTGCGCCGTACCCGTGCAGCTACCTGCCCGACCGGCAGGCCCGCTCGCAGGTCGCCACACCCAGCCACCTGATCCAGAACGACGTCTATACCGACCTGGTGGCACGGGGGTTCCGGCGCAGCGGCATGTTCACCTACCGGCCCTATTGCGACGGATGCCAGGCCTGCACCCCGCTGCGGGTGCTGGCGGATTCGTTCGTGCCCGACCGCAGCCAGCGCAGAGCGTGGCAGCGGCATGGGGGGCTGCAGGCAAGGGTGCTGCGGCTGGGCTTCGTGGCGGAGCACTACGAGCTGTACCTACGCTACCAGAACACCCGCCACGTCGGGGGCGGCATGGACCACGACAGCATCGACCAGTACACCCAGTTTCTGCTGCAGAGCCGGGTCAACTCGCGGCTGGTCGAATTCAGGGAGCCGCCGGGTGAGGACGGCTCGCCCGGAGCGCTCAAGATGCTGTCGATCCTGGACGTGCTGGGCGATGGCCTCTCGGCGGTCTATACCTTCTACGAGCCCGAGGCACGCGCCAGTTACGGCACCTACAACGTTCTCTGGCAGATCGAGCAGGCGCGCAGCCTGGGGTTGCCTTATGTCTACCTGGGCTACTGGATCGAGGCCAGCCCGAAGATGAACTACAAGGCGAACTTCATGCCGCACGAAGTGCGTGTGGACGGAGTCTGGCAGCGCGGGCACCGGGCAACGCCTTGAACGTGCCAGCGAGGTGGCCCGCCATTGCCGCCGATTCCACGCGCGGCGACATGCCGCAATTTTCATAAAGTAAAATTCCGGGTTGTTTGGCAGCGACCGGAAACTCCATGAAAAAGCAGCCTTCGGATGTCCCGTTGAAGCCCAGCGTTCAGGTGCTGGAGCGCATGTTCACCTTGATGGACGTGCTTGCTTCGCGTGAGGAAGCCATCTCGCTCAAGGAAATCAGCGAGAAGACGGGCCTGCACCCGTCCACCGCGCATCGCATCCTGAACGACCTAACCATCGGGCGCTTCGTGGACCGCCCGGAGTCGGGCAGCTACCGGTTGGGCATGCGTCTGCTGGAGCTTGGCAATCTGGTCAAGGCGCGGTTGAGCGTGCGCGATGCGTCGCTTGTGCCCATGCGCCAGTTGCACAAGCTGATCCAGCAACCCGTCAACCTCAGCGTGCGCCAGGGCGACGAGATCGTCTACATCGAACGGGCGTACAGCGAGCGTTCCGGCATGCAGGTGGTGCGCGCCATCGGTGGGCGGGCTCCGCTGCACCTCACCTCCACCGGCAAACTGTTCCTGGCTGCCGACGACCCACAGCGCGTCCGCACGTATGCCACCCGCACGGGGCTTGCCGGCCACACGCGCAACAGCATCACCCAGGTGCCCGTGCTGGAACGTGAACTGGGACGGGCGCGCCAGTACGGCATCGCTCACGACAACGAAGAACTGGAGCTGGGCGTGCGCTGCATGGCCGCAGGCATTTACGACGACCAGGGCCAGCTGGTGGCGGGGCTGTCCATTTCCGCCCCGGCGGACCGGCTGGACGAAGGCTGGCTGCCCAAGCTGCAATCGACGGCTGACGCGATATCACAAGCCCTGGGCTACACCAGCGGCAAGCGCAACGCCCTCACGCAGGGCTGACGCCCATAAAAAAGGCTGGAATGCATCCAGCCCTGATGTCGCGCCCGCCAGCCGAGCGGCCGCGCGGAATCAACCCTTGATGTGGGCGCCCGCGTGAAAGCTCTTGTCGCTGCCCAGCGCCGGCAGCGATTCCACCCAGTTGCGCACCCGTTCCGCGTCGCCCAGCCGGCTGAACTTGCCGGCGGAATCGAGGAACACCATGATGAGCTTGCGGCCGGCGATCTGCGTTTGCATCACCAGGCAGCGCCCTGCTTCGGAGATGTAGCCGGTTTTCTGCAAGCCGATGTCCCAACCCGGGTTCTTCACCAGGCGGTTGGTGTTGTTGAACTGCAGCGTGCGGCGGCCCACGGCCACTTCGTAGCCCGGCGAGGTGGACAGCTCCCGCAGCAGGGGATCGGTATGGGCCACATTGACCAACATGGCCAGGTCGTGGGCAGTGGACTGGTTGCGGCTCGACAGACCGGTCGGCTCCACGTAGTGGGTGTCGGTCATGCCGATCAGCTTGGCCTTCAGGTTCATCTGCGACACGAACGCGTTGAGGCCACCCGGGTAGGTGCGGCCCAGCGCATGGGCGGCGCGGTTCTCGCTCGACATCAGGGCCAGATGCATCATTTCGCCACGCGTCAGCGTGGTGCCGACGGTCAGCCGCGAACTGCTGAACTTTTCCGTGTCCACATCGTCCTGGGTGATGGTGATCGGCTCGTCCATCGGCAGGCGGGCCTGCGAGATGAGCAGCCCGGTCATCAGCTTGGTGAGCGACGCGATCGGCAACACGGCATGGTCGTTCTTGCTGAGCAGCACCTCATTCGTTTCCTGGTCCACCACCAGTGCCACGCTGGACTTCAGGTCCAGCGGGTCGGTGACGGAATGCAGGCCCGCCAGCTGGCCGAACGAGAGGCGCTCTGGCACGATGGCAGCGGCGCGCACCGGGGCCCGGGCGCTGCGGGCCGCGACGCGGGTGGCCTTGACGCGGGTCACCGCCTTGCGCGATACCTTGGTGGACGATGCCGCCACCGGACGCTTGGCCGCCACCGATGACGCCTGCTTCTTCACCACCGTCTTCTTGCGTTCCGCCGCATGGGCAGCGGGAGACGCCAGCGCAACGCTGAGCGTGACGAAAGCCAAGGCGTGAACGAGACGGGCGGCGATGCCGGGGCGTGCATGCATCTGGGTGCTCCAAGCGGAAAGAAGTGTGAAACAGTGTACTGAATCAAAAAAAGTCGCGCAAGATCAAGGCCTTGCGCGACTCTTTTAGAAACTGCGTGAATTATAAATTCGCAGTTCAGCCTTGCGCTGCGACGCGCTCGGCTTTACTTTGTAACTTGTTCAACGCGCTGAGGTAGGCTTTGGCTGACGCCACCACGATATCGGGATCGGCGCCGACGCCGTTCACCACGCGTCCGCTGCTTTGCAGGCGCACCGTGACTTCCCCCTGGCTCTCCGTGGAGCCGCTGATGGCGTTGACCGAGTACAGCACCATTTCCGCCCCGCTCTGCACGTGGGTTTCGATGGCCTTGAGCGAGGCATCCACCGGCCCGTTGCCGTCCGACGTGCCGTGCACCTCGCGCCCCTCCACGGTGAAGACGATGCGGGCCTGAGGGCGCTCGCCGGTTTCACTGCTCTGCGAGAGCGACACGAAGCCGTAGGTTTCGCGCTCGGTCGTCACGCTTTCATCGCTGACCAGCGCCAGGATGTCCTCGTCGAAGATCTCGCTCTTGCGGTCGGCCAGCTCCTTGAACTTGGAGAACGCCGCGTTGATCTCGCCTTCGCTCTCCAGTTGCACGCCCAGCTCCTGCAGCCGCTGCTTGAAGGCGTTGCGGCCCGAGAGCTTGCCCAGCACGATCTTGTTGTTCGTCCAGCCCACGTCTTCGGCCCGCATGATTTCGTAGGTGTCGCGCGCCTTCAGCACCCCGTCCTGGTGGATGCCGGAAGCGTGTGCGAAGGCGTTGGCGCCCACCACCGCCTTGTTGGGCTGCACCACGAAGCCGGTGGTCTGGCTGACCATGCGGCTCGCGGCGAGGATGTGCTGGGCGTCGATGCCCAGTTCCAGACCGAAATAGTCGCGCCGCGTCTTCACGGCCATGACCACCTCCTCCAGCGAGCAGTTGCCTGCCCGCTCGCCGAGGCCGTTGATGGTGCATTCGACCTGCCGCGCGCCACCGATCTTCACGCCGGCCAGCGAATTGGCCACCGCCATGCCGAGGTCGTTGTGGCAGTGCACCGACCAGATGGCCTTGTCGCTGTTGGGGATGCGCTCGCGCAGCGTCTTGATGAACTGGCCGTACAGCTCCGGCACGGCGTAGCCCACGGTGTCGGGCACGTTGATGGTGGTGGCCCCCTCGGCGATGACCGCTTCCAGCACGCGGCAGAGGAAATCCATCTCGCTGCGGTAGCCGTCCTCCGGGCTGAACTCGATGTCGCCCACCAGGTTGCGGGCGAAGCGCACCGACTGCTTGGCCTGCTCCAGCACCTGCTCCGGCGTCATGCGCAGCTTCTTTTCCATGTGCAGCGGGCTGGTGGCGATGAAGGTATGGATGCGCCCGCTGTTGGCGCCCTTCAGGGCCTCGGCCGCGCGCGCGATGTCGCGGTCGTTGGCGCGCGAGAGCGAGCAGATGGTCGAATCCTTGATCGCCTGGGCGATGGTCTGTACCGCCTCGAAGTCACCGTTGGAGCTGGCTGCGAAGCCGGCTTCGATCACGTCCACCTTCAGGCGTTCGAGCTGACGCGCGATACGCAGTTTTTCGTCGCGGGTCATCGAAGCGCCGGGCGACTGTTCGCCGTCACGCAGGGTGGTGTCGAAAATGATCAGTTTGTCAGCCATCGTGGTCTCCTGCTTGCAATGGAAGGGTTCGTAGTCGAAAGGCGGGCGCGGAGCTCACTTGTGCAGGCCGCGCTCATCGGGCTCGTCGGTGGAGATGCTGATGACGCTGCTGTGCTGGCCCTTGGCCTTGCGCCATGCATACACCGCATATCCCGACAGGCCGTAGAGCACGAAGACGCTGAACAGCACGGTGGGCGGGTGGATGTTGACGATGGCGATCGCCAGCGCGATCAGCACGATCGCAGCGAACGGCACGCTCTTTTTCATCTGGATGTCCTTGAAGCTGTAGAACGGCACGTTGGTCACCATGGTCAGCCCGGCGTAGAGCGTGAACGCGAAGGTGATCCAGGTGACCTGATTCCAGCTGAGCCAGAGATCGTCGCCCGGCTTCACTCCCAGCTCGGTCATGAGCCAGATGTAGCCGGCCACCAGCGCCGCGGCAGCGGGCGATGGCAGCCCTTGGAAGTAGCGCTTGTCCACCACGCCGGTGTTGACGTTGAAGCGCGCCAGCCGGAGCGCCGCGCAGGCGCAATACACGAAGGCGGCGATCCAGCCCCAGCGGCCCAGGCCGCGCAGCGACCATTCGTAGGCGATCAGCGCCGGCGCCGCGCCGAAGGACACCATGTCGGAGAGGGAATCCATCTGCTCGCCGAAGGCGCTCTGCGTGTTGGTCATGCGCGCGACGCGGCCGTCCAGGCTGTCGAGCACCATGGCGCAGAACACGCCCACCGCCGCCATGTCGAAGCGGCCATCCATGGCCATCACCACCGCATAGAAGCCGCCGAACAACGCTGCAAGGGTGAACAGATTGGGCAGGATGTAGATGCCTTTGCGCCGCCGGCGGACCAGCACGTCGCCACTGCGGCTTCTGTCATCACTTTTTTGCATCGAAAATGGCCTCCAGCGCCCGTGCAGACTGCACAGGCTGCTATCAAAATCATATCAGAGAGGTGCGGGCAAGCGCGCGCGAACAGCGCAGTGTAGGCGGCTGCCTGCATCGCCCATGAAAAAAGGCCACCGAGGGTGGCCTTTTGCGAGGTGTGGGGCAGCGTCTGGCCCCAGCGGATGGGAGATCAGTTGCGGGTCTGGTCGACCAGCTTGTTCCTCGCGATCCAGGGCATCATGGCGCGCAGCTTGCCGCCCACCACTTCGATGCTGTGGTCGGCCGTGTTGCGGCGGCGGGCCGTCATCGACGGGTAGTTCAGGCGGCCTTCCTGGATGAACATCTTGGCGTATTCGCCGTTCTGGATGCGCTTCAGGGCGTTGCGCATGGCCTTGCGCGACTCTTCGTTGATGACCTCGGGGCCCGTCACGTACTCGCCGTATTCGGCGTTGTTCGAGATCGAGTAGTTCATGTTGGCGATGCCGCCTTCATAGATCAGGTCAACGATCAGCTTCAGTTCGTGCAGGCACTCGAAGTAGGCCATTTCAGGCGCGTAGCCGGCTTCGACCAGGGTTTCGTAGCCCATCTTGATCAGTTCGACCGCACCACCGCACAGCACGGCCTGCTCGCCGAACAGGTCGGTCTCGGTCTCTTCCTTGAAGTTGGTCTCGATGATGCCGGCCTTGCCGCCGCCGTTGGCTGCAGCGTAGGAGAGAGCCAGGTCACGGGCCTTGCCGGACTTGTCCTGGTGCACGGCGACCAGGTGGGGCACGCCGCCGCCCTGGGTGTAGGTGTTGCGCACCGTGTGGCCAGGGGCCTTGGGGGCGACCATCCACACGTCCAGATCGGAGCGGGGCACGACCTGGTTGTAGTGCACGTTGAAGCCGTGGGCGAAGGCGAGCGATGCGCCTTGCTTGATGTTGGGCTCGACGTTGTTCTTGTAGACGGCCGCGATGTCTTCATCGGGCAGCAGGATCATGACCACGTCGGCGGCCTTCACTGCGTCGTTTACTTCCATCACCGTCAGGCCGGCCTTGCCGACCTTGTCCCACGAGGCACCGCCCTTGCGCAGGCCGACCACCACCTTCACGCCGCTGTCGTTCAGGTTCTGTGCGTGGGCGTGGCCCTGCGAGCCGTAGCCGATGATGGCGACGGTCTTGCCCTTGATCAGGCTCAGGTCGGTGTCTTTGTCGTAGAAAACTTTCATGGGTGCTCCGGTTGAAATAGGTGGGTCGAAAATGGAAAACGGGGGAATTGTCTTACATCGGGTGGGCGAACGTCCGGGTAGCACGCCAGGCTTGGCCGGCGGGGCTCCGCCGGCCGCCACCGAGTTGGCGCGTGCAGGGAACGGGCGCCGGCGCGCTCAGACGCGCAGCACGCGTTCGCCCCGGCCGATGCCGCTGGCGCCCGTGCGCACGGTCTCCAGGATGGAACTGCGGTCGATGGCCTGGAGGAACGCGTCGTTCTTGGACTGGTCGCCCGTGAGTTCGACGGTGTAGCTCTTGTCGGTGACGTCGATGATGCGGCCACGGAAGATGTCGGCCATGCGTTTCATCTCCTCGCGCTCCTTGCCCACGGCGCGCACCTTCACCATCATCAGCTCGCGCTCGGTGTAGGCACCTTCGGTCAGGTCGACCACCTTCACGACTTCGATGAGCCGGTTCAGGTGCTTGGTGATCTGCTCGATCACGTCGTCCGATCCGTGGGTCTGGATGGTCATGCGCGACAGGGAGGCGTCCTCGGTGGGCGCAACGGTCAGCGACTCGATGTTGTAGCCCCGCGCGGAAAACAGGCCCACGACGCGCGAGAGCGCGCCCGGTTCGTTTTCCAGCAGGACGGCGATGATGTGTTTCATGGATGCGGATTCCTCTTCTTGCTGCCCTCCCCCGGCGCCGGTAAGCGGCGGGCTCGGCAGGCAATAGATTCGTCGATGGGATTGCTATCGGTTCGATAGCGACATGCGCAGGAGCACCGGGCGCTGCCGCCCGATCCCGCGTGAAATGGCTTCAGAGGTCTTCCGACCCGAGCAGCATCTCGGTGATGCCCTTGCCCGCCTGCACCATAGGGAACACGTTCTCGGTGGGGTCGGTGCGGAAGTCCAGGAACACGGTCCGGTCCTTCAGCCGCCGGGCCTCGCGCAGGGCGGGCTCGACGTCCTCGGGCCGCTCGATCAGCATGCCGACGTGGCCGTAGGCCTCGGCCAGCTTCACGAAGTCCGGCAGCGAATCCATGTAGCTGTGGCTGTAGCGACCGGAGTATTCGATCTCCTGCCACTGGCGCACCATGCCCAGGAAGCGGTTGTTGAGCGAGCAGATGATGATCGGCGTCTCGTACTGGCGGCAGGTGGCCAGTTCCTGGATGTTCATCTGCACCGAGCCTTCGCCGGTGATGCAGAACACCTCCGACTGCGGCTTGGCGAGCTTGATGCCCATGGCGTAGGGAATGCCCACGCCCATCGTTCCCAGCCCGCCGGAATTGATCCAGCGGCGCGGCTCTTCGAAGCGGTAGTACTGCGCGGCCCACATCTGGTGCTGGCCCACGTCGGACGTCACATAGGCGTCGGCGTCGCGCGTCATGTTCCAGAGCGTCTCCACCACGTATTGCGGCTTGATGACATCGCCGCTGCCCATGCTGTACTTCAGGCAGTCGCGCTTGCGCCAGCCTTCGATCGTGTCCCACCAGGTCGCCAGCGCACCGGCTTCGGGCCGCATGGGGGTCTCGCGGATCATCGCGATCAGCTCGGTCAGCACGTCCTTCACGTCACCGACGATCGGGATGTCGACCTTCACGCGCTTGGAGATGCTCGACGGGTCGATGTCGACGTGGATGATCTTGCGGTCGTTCTGCGCGAAGTGCTTGACGTTGCCGATCACGCGGTCGTCGAAGCGCGCACCCACGGCCAGCAGCACGTCGCAGTTCTGCATCGCGTTGTTGGCCTCGACCGTGCCGTGCATGCCCAGCATGCCGAGGAACTTGCGGTCGCTGGCGGGATAGGCGCCCAGGCCCATCAGCGTGTTGGTGACGGGGTAGCCCAGCATGTCCACCAGCGTGCGCAGCTCTTCGCAGGCGTTGCCCAGCAGCACGCCGCCACCGGTGTAGATGTAGGGGCGTTTGGCGGTCAGCAGCAGTTGCAGCGCCTTGCGGATCTGGCCACCATGGCCCTTGCGCACCGGGTTGTACGAGCGCATCTCCACCGTCTGCGGATGGCCGGTGTAGGGCACCTTCTTGAACGACACGTCCTTCGGAATGTCGACCACCACCGGGCCCGGGCGGCCGGTGCGCGCCACGTGGAACGCCTTCTTCAGCGTCATGGCCAGGTCGCGCGGATCCTTCACCAGGAAGTTGTGCTTGACGATGGGGCGCGTGATGCCCACGGTGTCGCATTCCTGGAAGGCATCCAGCCCGATGGCGGGCGTGGGCACCTGTCCGGAGATGATCACCATGGGGATCGAATCCATGTACGCGGTGGCGATGCCCGTCACCGCGTTGGTCAGGCCGGGGCCGGAGGTGACCAGTGCCACGCCGACTTCGCCGGTGGCGCGGGCGTAGCCGTCGGCGGCGTGGACGGCCGCCTGCTCGTGGCGCACCAGGACGTGATGGATGGTGTCTTGCTTGTAGAGCGCGTCGTAGATGTAGAGGACGGCGCCGCCGGGATAACCCCAGATGTACTGGACGTTTTCGGCTTGAAGCGATTTGACGAGGATTTCGGCGCCCATGAGGTCCTGGGGGCCGGCGGCGCCTTGAACGGCGGCCGCTGCCGATGCGATTTCGGCTTTGGAGATTTCCATGATCAACCTTTGCGAATTTCTCTGACGAAAAACCTTGGGTGCTCCTCGAACCAGCCCTTGTGGAGCCGCCTCGGAACTTGAGGCCTCGATCATGGGCGAGATGATTGCTACGCCGGACCGGGACCCGTTTGCCTTTTGACTTGCAAGGGGCATTATGTCATTTGCCGCACTGCAACAGTTCGCCTGTCGGAAAAATACACCACGGATGCCATAATCGCGCCCTTTGGCGCCGGGCCCGGATGGGTCGCTATTGCCCTTGCGGCGCCCCATTCCGCTGTTCGCCCGCCCGCGGGCCCTTGCACACTTGGCCACCGAACGAGAACTGTCCGATTTCCTCAAAAGCGTCGAAAAGCGTGCATTCAAGCGCTCGCTCTATCACGTACGCAATGAGGAATCCGCACTGGACATCGTTCAGGACAGCATGCTCAAGCTGGCGGAACACTACGGCGACAAACCGGCCAACGAGTTGCCGATGCTGTTCCAGCGCATCCTCTCGAACTGCACGCTCGACTGGTTCCGGCGGCAAAAAACGCGCAATGCCCTGTTTTCGAGCATGAGCGATTTCGAGGGGCCGGACGACGAGGGCGGAGACTTCGACCTGCTCGAAACCTACGCCGGCAACGAGATGGCCCACAGTGCCGAGGACCTCGCCCGCCGTGCCCAGGTGTTTCGCGACATCGAATCCGAGATACATGAACTGCCCCCTCGTCAACGAGAGGCATTCCTGATGCGTTACTGGGAGGAAATGGATGTTGCAGAAACCGCAGCGGCCATGGGTTGCTCGGAAGGCAGCGTGAAGACGCATTGCTTCCGAGCGGTCCAGACCCTGGGCAAGGCACTGAAGGCCAAAGGAATAGAACTATGAACCGCACCCCTTCCGCTTCCGCAGAGCTGGCCGCCGACCGTTTCGCGCGCCGTGTGACCGCGCGCCTCAATGAAGGCACCGACGGGTTGCCCTACGACATCACCGAGCGGCTGCGCGCCGCGCGCGTGCAGGCCCTGGACAAGCGCCGCAAGCCGGCAGTCGTACCGGTTCGCCAGACGGTTGCCGCACCTGTCATGGTGTCTTCCGGCGGCAGTGCTACCCTTGGCTGGGGCGGCGAAGGCGGCAACTGGTGGCGCGCGCTGATTTCTGCGGCGCCCCTCACGGCACTGGTGGTGGGCCTGGTGTTCATCAACATCGCGCAGGACGAGCACATCGCGCACGAGATCGCCGAGGTCGACACGGCCCTGCTGACCGACGACCTGCCTCCTTCCGCCTATACCGACCCTGGTTTCCTCCAATTCCTCAAGACGGCTGACAACAGCCGCTGATTCGATCTGCATGCCCCTCAGCCCGTCTGACGCTCCCCGCATCCTGCCAGCCGCCGTGCTGGCTTTTGCATTGCTGGGTGGCCTCGCCTACGGGGGCTGGCAGGTCATCGCGCAGGTGCGCACCGCGCCGGGCACGGCCGTGCCGGCGGAAGCGCTGGCATCGCAGCATGCCAAGGCGCGCAGCGCTTCGGCCGCCCCGCCCGCCGTTCGGCGCGTGAGCACCCCCGAACCCGCCGAGCCCGTGGGCCCCGGCTGGAACGAGCTCACCTCCGCCCAACGCCAGGCGCTGGCGCCGCTGGCCGAACGCTGGCCCGTGCTCAGCGAAGCGCAGAAGCGCCATTGGATCAACCTGGCCGGCAGCTTCCGCTCGCTCTCTGCCGAAGAGCAAGCCAAGATGGTCGAGCGCATGACCGTGTGGGCCAGCCTCAGCACCCAGCAGCGCAGCCAGGCGCGGTTCAATTACGCAGCCACGGCCAGGCTGGCGCCCGACAGCAAGCGGGCCCAATGGGAGGCCTACCAGGCGCTGAGCGCCGAAGAGAAGAACAGGCTCGCGGCAAGGGCCGCGCCCAAGGCGGACGGCGCGGCGCTGTCGCTGCACCCGGTGTCGCCGCGCAAGCTGGCCAAGGTGCCCGCTGCCGCGGCAGTGACCGCCGCCAGCCCGGCCAACCCGCCCAAGATTCCACCCGTGAGCGCCTTCCACTCGCCGCAGGCCCTGCCGGTGCTGGCACCCGCTTCCTCCTCCTCGTCGCCGCCCTTTTCCTCGCCCGGGCTGGTGGAGACGGCGCCGGTGAACGTGCCCTCGGCGGTGGCGCAGCCGCTGCCGCCAGCCGCCAGTGCCTCGGAGACTTCGGCGGCACCAGTGGACCGGGACTTCACGCCCATCCATCCACCGCAGTAAGCCGGCGCCCCCGCTCGCCTGCCCTGCCTCCCACTGCCGCATGCCCGTGCCTCTTCCTCCTGCATCCGAGGGCACAACGACGCAGCCTGCCGTCCCCTCGCCCGCCGAAGCCGCCCGGTCGGCCCTGCAGGGCACGACGCCTCCGCTCCTGCGCCGCATGGCCTGCTGGCTGTACGAAGGCATGCTGATGTTCGGCGTGGTGTTCATCGCCGGCTATCTGTTCGGAACCCTGAGCCAGACCCGCAACGCGCTCGACAACCGGCATGCACTGCAGGGCTTTCTGTTCATCGTGTTCGGCATCTACTTCACCTGGTTCTGGGCGCGCGGTCAGACCCTCGCCATGAAAACCTGGCACATCCGCATCGTGGGCCGGGACGGCCGGCCCATCAGCCAGCGCCGCGCGCTGCTGCGCTACGTTTTCAGCTGGCTCTGGTTTCTGCCTCCTCTGGCGGCCATGGCCCCGTTCCAGCTCTCGGGCGCCGAGTCCACGGTGATCTTGCTGGGCTGGGTGGCGGTCTGGGCTCTGCTCAGCCGCTTCCATCCGGAAGGCCAGTTCTGGCACGACGCCCTCGCCGGCACCCGGCTGGTGCACTTTCAACTGCCGCCCCGCAAGCGCTGAGGGGGCCCGCCCCGCCCCCCCCAGAGTGGCCTGGAGCCCGACGGGCAGGGACACCGGTCTTCGCCGGTCTTCACCGGTTCTCACCGGGCTTCCACTCCGGCGCCACCACTCTGCGCCAAAATAGCGCTCTTGCCGACCATGTCCACCCTTCCGCATCCACCGCATTCACCGCATCCGCACAAAGCCCGCACCGGCATCCGCCGCGTCTGGCACGCCACCGGCTATTCGCTGCAGGGCCTGCGCGCAGGGTGGAGCGAAAAGGCATTTCGCACCGAGAGCTGCATCGCCTTCGTGCTGCTGCCCGCCGCCTTCGTGGTGGGGCGCGGCTGGGTGGAGGTCGCCCTGCTGGCCGGCGTGGTGATGCTGGTGCTGATCACCGAACTGCTCAACTCCGGCATCGAGGCAGCCATCGACCGCGTCGGCCCTGAACTGCATGCGCTTTCCAAGCGTGCCAAGGACCTGGGCAGCGCAGCGGTGCTGTTGAGTCTGCTGATGTGCTCGGGCGTCTGGGCGGCAGCGCTCTACCAAAGGTTTTTCGTCCATGGCTGATCCCGCATTTTCCCTCTGCGTCTATCTCGGCTCCCGCGCCGGAGAGAACCCCCGCTTCGCCCACGCGGCCACCGATGTCGGCCGCTGGATCGGAGAGCATGGAGGGCAGCTGGTGTATGGCGGCGGCCGCAGCGGCCTGATGGGCACCGTGGCCGAGGCAACGCGCCTCGCGGGCGGGCGGGTGGTGGGCGTCATTCCACAGGCGCTGGTGGACAAGGAACTGGCCAACCAGCAGTGCGACGAGCTGCACGTCGTCACCAGCATGCACGAACGCAAGGCCATGATGGCCGAGCGCTGCGATGCCTTCGTCGCCCTGCCCGGCGGGATCGGCACCTTCGAGGAACTGTTCGAGGTCTGGACCTGGCGGCAGCTGGGCTACCACGACAAGCCGCTGGGCCTGCTCAACGTCGATGGTTACTACGACGGGCTGCTGAGCTTCCTGCAGACC
Organism: Acidovorax sp. Leaf160; assembly: GCF_001424265.1. Lineage (GTDB taxonomy): Bacteria > Pseudomonadota > Gammaproteobacteria > Burkholderiales > Burkholderiaceae_C > Paracidovorax. The sequence continues at coordinate 63,464 of NZ_LMOV01000012.1, read as the reverse complement.
AGCGTGAAGAACGGGTTGATGAGCGACTGGCAGATGGGCCTGCTCGCCACGCAGACCGAGGTCGAGCCGCTTCTGGCCCGGCTCATCCAGGAGGCGGGCTACCCGCAAGACTCCGGCAACCTGCGCGAAGTCATCTGAGCCGGGCGGCCGGCAGGGCACACGGTCCCCAGCGCCACCATTGACGAACAGCCGCGGGGGCCGCGCCGCCCGAGGGAGCGACGGCCCGCGACAGGATCACACCGCCGCTTCGTCCAGGTCGCCCGTGCGGATGCGCACCACCCGCTCCACCGCCGTCACGAAGATCTTGCCGTCGCCGATCTTGCCGGTGCGGGCGGCGTTGACGATGGCATCCACGCAGCGGTCCACGTCGTCCGACTTGACGACGACCTCGACCTTCACCTTGGGCAGGAAGTCCACCACGTACTCGGCACCGCGATAGAGCTCGGTGTGGCCCTTCTGGCGGCCGAAACCTTTGACCTCGGTCACCGTGAGGCCGGTAACGCCGCACTCGGCAAGCGCTTCGCGGACTTCCTCCAGCTTGAAGGGCTTGATGACGGCGGTGATCATTTGCATGGGGGGTGTCTCCTGGGATGGTGTGCGGGGCGAATGCAGGGGCTAGTGCGGGTGCGGGTGCGGGTGCGGGTGCAAGGATGGCCTGCGGGTGTCAGGCGCGAAAGCGGCTGGTGATGGGATAGCGCCAGTCCTTGCCGAAGCTGCGGCGCGTGACCCGGATGCCCACCGGCGCCTGGCGGCGCTTGTATTCGTTGAGCTTGATGAGCCGGGTGACGCGTTCGACATCGGCCCGGTCGTAGCCGTCTTCGATGATGGACTCGATGGGCTCGTCGCCCTCCATGTACCGCGCCACGATGGCATCGAGCACCTCGTAGGGCGGCAGGCTGTCCTGGTCGGTCTGGTCGGGCCGCAGTTCGGCGCTGGGCGGCCGCGTGATGATGCGCTCGGGAATGGGGCTTGCGCCCGTGCCGAAGGGGTCGTTGGCGTTGCGCCAGCGCGCCAGGGCGAACACCTGGGTCTTGGGCACATCCTTGATGACGGCAAAGCCACCCGCCATGTCGCCATACAGCGTGCAGTAGCCCGTCGCCATCTCGCTCTTGTTGCCGGTGGTGAGCACGATGGCGCCAAACTTGTTGGAAAGCGCCATCAGCAGCGTGCCGCGAATGCGCGCCTGCAGGTTCTCTTCCGTGGCGTCTTCGGGCAAGCCGGCGAATTCGCCCGCGAGCGCCGCCTGGAAGGCCTCGAACTGCGGCGCGATGGAGATCTCGTCGTAGCGCACGTGCAGGCGCTCGGCCATGTCGCGGGCATCGATCCAGCTGATGTCCGCCGTGTAGGGCGACGGCATCATCACCGCGCGCACCTTGTCGGCGCCCAGCGCGTCGACGGCGACCGCCAGCACCAGCGCGGAATCGATGCCGCCCGACAGGCCCAGCAGTGCGCCTGGAAAGCCGTTCTTGCCCACGTAGTCGCGCACGCCCAGCACCAGGGCCGACCAGAGATCGGCCTCCAGCGGAGGCACCGGCGCCACGTCGGCTATTATTTTTATAGCGCCCTGCGTAGATTCCACCTGCGCCAGCACCAGTTTTTCCTCGAAACCGGGCGCTCGCAAGGCGATGAATCCGTCGGCGTTCAGCGCGAACGATCGGCCCTCGAACACCACCTCGTCCTGGCCGCCGACCAGGTGGGCGTAGAGCAGTGGCAGACCCGTTTCCGTGACGCGGTCGCGCATGATCTGCTCGCGCTCGGAGCTTTTGCCGGCGTGGAACGGCGACGCATTGATGCTCACGAGCAGCTGCGCCCCGGCCTCGGCGGCACGCCGCGCCGGGCCCGGAAACCAGGCGTCCTCGCAGATCAGCAGTCCGATGCGCAAGCCTTCGACCTCGAACACGCAGGTGCCGGAGCCGGGCGTGAAATAGCGGCGTTCATCGAACACCTGGTAGTTGGGCAGTTCCTGCTTGGCGTAGGTCTGCTCGATGCGGCCCGCGCGCACCACGCTGGCGGCGTTGGCGCAGCGGCCGGCGGGGTCGTCAGGCAGGCGTTGCGGATGGCCGACCACGATGGCGAGCCCCTCCAGATCGGCCGTGCCGCGCGCCACTTCGCCCAGCGCCGCATCGCTGGCCGCCAGGAACGCGGGACGCAGGAACAGGTCTTCCGCCGCGTAGCCGCACAGGGCCAGCTCGGGCGTCAGCAGCAGGCGGGCGCCGGCAGCATGCGCGTCGCGGGCGGCCTGGATGATCTTCTGGGCGTTGCCCTGCAAATCGCCCACGATGAAGTTGAACTGGGCGATGCTGATGACGAGTGACATACGGAGGGGAGAAAAAGACTGAAACGATTATGTCATCCGCATCGCGGCCCGCCGGTGCCGGCGCCCCGGCCCGGGCAGGTCATCCCTGCGGCGTTGCCGCATCGGGGCCTGCGCGCAAGGGGCCGGCAGCGCTGGCCGGCGCGGCAGGCTCGCCGGAATGGCGGCCCACGAAGTCGATCATGCGCTCGATGCAGGCCGCCACGGGGCCTGACAGGGTGCGGCCTTCCAGCGCCAGCACCAGCAGGCGGCGCTGCGTCAGCACCGGCTCGTCGAACGGCCGCACCACCGCCTGGCCCGCCGACAGCAGGTGGTGCACCGTGAGCAGGCCGGACAGCAGCACCTGAGGCGAACGCAGCAGGGGCAGCATGACCGACGAGAAATTGCTGACGAACACGGGCGTGTAGCGCAAGCCCCGCGCGCTGCAGGCCAGGTCGAACAGCTGCCTGGCCGTCATGCCCTGGCTGCCGACCAGCAGCGGATAGCCCACCACCTCCGGCAACGTGACCACCGAGCGCCCGGCCAGGGGATGGTCGGGCGCCATGACGGCCATCACCGGGGCCTGGGCGGCGTGGGCCACGCGCAGCCCCGGCTCGGGCGCCACCGCGTACTTGAGGCCGATGTCCGCGTCGCCCCGCAGGACCCACCCGGCCACCTCGTCCGGAGAGCCGACCAGCAGCTCGATCTGGCTGCCGGGGGTGTCGGCCATGAACGCCTGCATGAACGCGGGCATGAAGCCGGACGCGAAGCCCTCGGTGCAGCACACCCGCACCCGGGCCGCGGACTGCCGCCCCAGGTGGCGCACCTGGTCGAGCACCTGTTCGGCGTCCAGAACCACATGCCGCAGATGCCCGGCCAGCCGCTGGCCCGCGGCGGTGAGCACCATGCCGCGCGACTGCCGCTCGAAGAGGGGCGTGCCCAGCCCGTCTTCCAGCTTGGCGATCTGCCGGCTCACCGCCGACGGCGCCACGAACAGCCGGGTGGCGGCGCGATGGACCGAGCCGGCCTGGGCCACTTCCAGGAAGTGGCGCATGGGTGTGCTGAGCAGGGGCGGGCAAGCCATGGGAGCGTGGGCAGCAAGGCAGTCAAGCGATGGCCCGATTGTGGCCTGCCACGCTCCGTGTTGCCTTGCAGGCAACACCCCCCTGCAAAAACAGCACTTCCCGCAATGCAGCTCAGGGCTTTTATTCCCACCTCCCCAGCAGCATTCCATGTCAGGAAGCCTCATGCCACGCCAGCACGCGCTCGATCTCGCCAGCACCTACTTCGACGACGGGCATTCTTCTCGGACTTGCAGCGCCGGGTGGCACTGCGCACCGAAAGCGACACCGGCACCGTCACCCCCGCCTTGGAGGCCTACCTGCGCGATGCACTGGTGTCGCCACTCGAATCGCTGGGGTTCGACTGCCGGGTGCTGCCCAATCCGGTGCCGCAGGGCGGCCCGTTCCTGATCGCCCGGCGCGTGGAGCACCCCGATCTGCCGACGGTGCTGGGCTATGGCCATGGCGATGTCGTCAGCGGCCAGGATGCCGCCTGGCGCGAAGGGCTGGGCCCCTGGGCGCTGACGGCCGAGGGTGACCGGCTCTACGGCCGGGGCACGGCGGACAACAAGGGGCAGCACACGGTGAACCTCGGCGCGCTGCAGGCCACGCTCCAGTCGCGCCAGGGCCGGCTGGGCTACAACCTGACCTGGCTGTTCGAGATGGGCGAAGAGGCCGGCTCGCCGGGCCTGCATGCCTTCTGCGAGCAGCAGCGCCAGGCACTGCGGGCCGACGTGTTCCTCGCCAGCGACGGCCCGCGCGTGAGCACAGCCCGGCCGACCCTGTTTCTCGGATCGCGCGGGGCCGTCAACTTCACCCTGCGCCTGAAGGAGCGGGCGCGCGCCTTCCACTCGGGCAACTGGGGCGGCGTGCTGGCCAACCCGGCCACCGTGCTGTGCAACGCGGTGGCGTCGATGGTCGACACGCGCGGCCGCATCACCATCGCCGGGCTGCGTCCACCGCCGATCTCGCCCGCCGTCCGCGAGTCGCTCGCTCCCATCGCGATCGGCGGTGGCGCCGACGACCCGGCGCTCAGCGAAGGCTGGGGCGAGCCGGGTTTGTCGCCAGCCGAACGGCTGATGGGCTGGAACACGCTGGAGGTACTGGCCATGGGCGCCGGCAACCCGCAGCGGCCGATCAATGCGATTCCGGGCGAGGCGGTGGTGCATTGCCAGCTGCGCTTCGTGGTGGGCACGGCCTGGGAACGGCTGGCAGAGACAGTGCAGGACCACCTGGCGGCCCAGGGTTTCGAGGGCATCGACGTCGCGATCACCCTGTCGGGCGCGGCCACGCGGCTGGAGCCCGACCACGCCTGGGCGCAATGGGCACAGCATTCCATCGAGCGCAGCGCGGGGCAGCGGCCCGACGTGCTTCCGAACCTGGCGGGCTCCCTGCCCAACGATGCGTTTGCGCACGTGCTGGGACTGCCCACGCTCTGGGTGCCGCACTCGTACCCTGCCTGCGCCCAGCACGCGCCCAACGAACACCTGCTGGCCCCCGTCGTGCGCGAGGGTTTGCGGGTGATGGCGGGCCTCTACTGGGATCTGGGCGAGCCCGCCTCGCACGGCGGAGCGCCCTGGCCCGCCCGCCCTGCCGCATCCGGCGCTTCTGCCGCCTCCCCCGCAGCCTGATCCTGAAACCCTGCCGAGCCCTCACACCATGCACCTCTCCCGCCGCCGCTTCGCCCTCTCCGCCGCGTCCGCGCTGGCAGTCGCTGCCGGCGCCAGCCTGGCACCTGCTGCCGCGCGGGCCGACAGCCCATGGCCCGTCCGCCCGATCAAGCTCATCGTGCCGTTCCCGCCCGGCGGCGGCACCGATCTGGTGGCCCGCGCAGTGGGCCAGCGGCTGGCCGAGCGGCTGCAGCAGCCGGTCGTGATCGACAACCGTCCAGGCGCCTCGACCATCATCGGCACCGACGCTGCCGCCAAGGCTGCGCCCGACGGCTACACGCTGCTGCTGTCGGGCTCGACCAGCTACACCGTCAACCCGGCACTGCGCAGCAAGCTGCCCTACGACCCGCTGCGCGACCTGGCGCCGGTCATGGTCGTCGCGCGAACGCCGCTGGTGCTGGTGGTCAGCAGCGACAAGCCCTGGCGGCAGGTGGGCGACCTGATCGCCGCCGCGAAGGCCAGGCCCGGATCCGTGCACTACGCCACCTTCGGGCCGGGCTCCGCGCCGCATCTGGCCGGCGAACTCTTCGCCCTTGCAGCCGGCGTGCAGCTCCAGGACGTGCCCTACAAAGGCAGCGCGCAGAGCGCCATGGCGCTCATGAGCGGAGAGATCGAGATGGCGGTCGACACGGTCGCCTCGGTGGCACCCCACGTGAAGTCGGGCAGGCTGCGCGCACTCGGCATCGTGGGAACGACCCGCGCCAGCCTGCTGCCAGGCATTCCGACGATGGGCGAGCTGCAGCTTCCCGATGCAGTCTTCGACGGCTGGTACGCGCTGTCGGCGCCTAGGAACACGCCCCAGCCCATCGTGGATCGGCTGGCGCGTGAAACCACGGCGTTGATGGCCGACCCGGCACTGCAGGCCCAGCTGCGCAATCAGGGGATGGAACCCGTTGCCCTGGGCGCCCCGGCCTTTAGGCAGATGATGGAGCAGGAGATCAGCCGCTACCGCGCGCTGGCCCACCGGGCCGCCATCGCCGTGGAGTGAGCGGCCAGCAGCAGCGGGGCGGCGCGCCGGGCGGCCGGCGCCTGCACGGTCAGCCGGCCGCGCCTGCGTCCGTGCCCACGGCCGCTCCGGCCAGCAGGTAGTGCCCTCCTGCCACATGGTGCAGCGTGCGCAGTTCGTCGTGCCCGTCGAAATGCCAGCGCCCGTCTGAATACACGCGCGTGTCGGCCCATGCGCCCACCACTTCGCCCAGGAACAGGTCGTAGGTCTGCTGAATGTGCGGTTCAGGCAACAGCCGGCAGGCGAGCCAGGCCACGCAGCCGGCCACCAGCGGCGCGGGGCTGGCCGGCTCGTCATCGATCCAGGCCAGGCCCGGCAGCGTGGCCGGCTTGTCCACCGTCTGGCCGCTGACGCCGCCGATGGCCGTGGTCAGCGCGGCCTGCGCGCGGCAGGGAACGCTGAGCGCGAAGTGCCCGGAAGCCTCGATCAGCCCGCGCGTGAAGGTGGCCTTGTCGATCACCACCGCGACCTTGGGCGGTGCGAAGTCCAGCGCCATGTTCCAGGCCGCCGCCATCACGTTGCTGCGCCCGCCGTGGCGGGCGCTGACCAGCACGGTCGGGCCATGGTTGATCAGCCGGGTGGCGCGGTCGAGGGGGACGGGTTGGCGGAGGCGGGAAGACGTCATGGCCGTGATTGTGCCGGCCGGCGCGCACCCCGGCACGACCCCAGCGTGCGCGGGGTGGCCGATCCGGTGGCACCATCGCAGCAGCGCCCCACCTGGCGATCTCTGCCCGACCGAAAGACCCGCCCTTGCCATCGCCCTCCGCTCCCCCCTCCACGCCAGACGCCCCCTCCATGCCTTGCGAGTACGAGTTGCGCGTCACCGATCAGGCCGGCCAGATCGACGCGGCGGCCTGGAATGCCCTGCTGGCCGGGCAGCCGCACCCCACGCCTTTCCTGCGCCATGCGTATCTGGCCGCATTGCAGGACAGCGGCAGCGCAACGCCCAGCACCGGCTGGACCGCGCGCTTCTTCACGCTCTGGCAGGGCGACACCTTGCAGGCGGCTTGCGCGCTGTACGTCAAGGCGCATTCCTATGGCGAATACGTCTTCGACTGGGCCTGGGCCGACGCCTACGGCCGTCACGGGCTGGATTACTACCCGAAAGCGGTGGTCGCCGTGCCCTTCACCCCCGTGCCCGGCGCCCGCCTGCTGGCCCGCAGCGACGCGGCGCGCGCCACACTGCTGCAGGCCCTGCTGGCCTGGTGCGAAGAGGCGGAGCTGTCGTCGCTGCACCTGCTGTTTGCAGCGGATGAGGATGTGGAAGCCGCCCGCGCGCAAGGCCTGATGCTGCGGCACACGGTGCAGTTTCATTGGAAGAATGTGGCCCCCACGCTCCCCGCTTCGCGTGGTTCGCTGCCCCCCGAGGGGGCCCTCCCCGCCTTGGGGCGGCCCGGCGGCGGCGAGAGTGAGGCCCCCACGCTCCCCGCTTCGCGTGGTTCGCTGCCCCCCGAGGGGGCCCTCGCCGCCTTGGGGCGGCCCGGCGGCGGCGAGAGTGTGGCCCCCACGCTCCCCGCTCCGCACGAGTCCGAGGCGCCAGGCCGGCCGTTCCGCGATTTCGAGGACTTCCTCGCATCGCTTTCGCAGGACAAACGCAAGAAGATCCGCCAGGAACGCCGGCGCGTGGCCGAGGCGGGCGTCGCGTTCCGGGCGCTGCGGGGCAGCGGCATCACCGCCAGCGACTGGGATTTCTTCTACCGTTGCTACGAGCGCACCTACCTGGAACACGGCAACCCGCCCTATCTGTCGCGCGATTTCTTCCATCGCATGGAGCGGGACATGCCCGAGTCGTGGGTGCTCTTCATCGCCGAGCGCGCAGGCGAGCCGATTGCTACAAGTTTGATAGCTATAGGACCAGGCGGATCAAGCGCCAGCGGCACAAAACACTCTGAAGTGGCCTTCGGGCGGTACTGGGGCGCGATCGAGCGGGTGGACTGTCTGCACTTCGAGGCCTGCTACTACCAGCCGATCGCCTGGTGCATCGCCCACGGCGTGCAGCGTTTCGAAGGCGGGGCGCAGGGCGAGCACAAGATGGCGCGGGCCCTGCTGCCGGTGCAGGCCACCAGCGCGCACTGGCTGGCGCATCCGGCTTTCGCCGAAGCGGTGGACCGGTTCCTGGAGCGCGAGGGACAGGGCGTTGCGCAGTATCTGGACCACCTGCAGTCGCGCAGCCCGTTCCGCCAGCCGCCCGGTTGACGCGCAGGCCGCCGGCGACTCCGGCTCAGTTTCAGGCCGCTGCCGCCGAGCGCACCAGCCCCATTTCGGCGCTGCTCAGCAGCGACTCGATGTCCACCACGATCAGCATGCGCTCGCCCACCGTCGCGATGCCGCGCACGAAGGCGGTGTCGATCTGGCTCTCGAACTGCGGCGCGGGCTTGATGTCGCCCTCGGCCAGCGCGACCACGTCGGCCACCGCGTCCACCACCGCGCCTATCACCGTGCCACCCACGTTGAGGATGATGACGACGGTGAAGTCGGTGTAGTCGGCCGTCGGACACCGCAACTTCAGGCGCAGATCCACGATGGGCACGATCACGCCGCGCAGGTCGATCACGCCCTTGATGAATTCGGGCGCATGGGCCATGCGGGTCGGCTGCTCGTACGACCGGATTTCCTGCACGCGCAGGATGTCGATGCCGTACTCTTCCTGGCCCAGCCGGAAGGTCAGGAATTCGCCGGGGGCGTGGGCGCCGCCTGCGTGGGAACCGGCAGCGTGGGAGGTGGAGGATGAGGGCAGCGAAGACATGGGCGGACGGTCCTTGGAAAGCGGTGACGGGCCCGCGCCAGGCGCGAGCCAATCGGGCAGCATAGCAGCGCTTCGGTTACAGCTGGTCACAAACCTGTAGGCGGAATGCTGGTTTTGCGGACGCCCATGAAAAAACCCGCTGGCTGCACCAGCGGGTTTCACGCGCCCGGCCCGCGGGCCCGAGCGCACCGGAGGCCAGGGCCCGGAGGGATCAGCCCAGCGTCTTCTGGTAGGCGGCAGCGCCGTCGGTGATTTCCTTGTGGGCGGCTTCGATGCCGTCCCAGCCCAGCACCTTGACCCACTTGCCCTCTTCCAGATCCTTGTAGTGCTCGAAGAAGTGGCTGATGGCCTTGAGCTTGAGGGGCTCGACATCGTCCAGCGACTGGATGTGCTGATAGGCCTTGAGGATCTTCACCGTGGGCACGGCCAGCACCTTGCCGTCCACGCCGGCTTCGTCTTCCATCTTCAGAATGCCAAGGGCACGGCAGGGCACGACCACACCGGGCGGCAGGCGGTACGGGGTCATCACCAGCACGTCCACCGGGTCGCCGTCACCCGACAGGGTCTGCGGGACGTAGCCGTAGTTGGTCGGGTAGTACATCGGCGTCGTCAGGAAACGGTCCACGAAGATGGCGCCGCTTTCCTTGTCCACTTCGTACTTGATGGGATCCGATTCCATCGGGATCTCGATGACGACGTTGAAGGTTTCAGGCAGTTTCTTGCCAGGGGTGACGTTGTTCAGGGACATGCGGTCTCGCAAAAGGAATGAGAGAGAAAACGGGGCTCGAACGGCCGTGGCCGGGTCGCGGCGATTCTAGGCCACGCCGCACGCCGCACGCCGCACGCCGCACGCCGCACGCGGCACGCGGCATGCGGCATGCGGCGCAGCGTCAGCGGCTGCGGGCGTTCCGTCAGGGCCTGGTGCGTTCGGCCACGCGCGCGGCCAGCGGCGCGGGCCGGTAGCCCGGCTCGAAGCTGCAGCCGGCGCCGTATGGCGCTTCGGCCTCGCGGCAGCGCGCGGCCACGCGCTCGGGCGTGGGCTTGTCGCCCTGCTCGACCCAGGCGAGCAGCGCGGACATCAGCGCCGGATAGGTCGGGTCGCTGATGTAGCTGTGCGTACCCTGCCGGGTAAAGGTCTGCACCAGGCGGCTGCCGCTGCCGGCGGCCTCCATGGTGGTGCGGAACTGGGTGTCCAGCTCGACGAAGGCGGTGGGATCGCCGATCCACTTCACGCTCAGCACCGGCACGGGAATGTGGCCCGTCGGATCGGTATCGGCCGCGAACTGCCGGTAAGCGGCCGGGTCGGCCGCCAGGCGTGGCACGCCCGCGTTCAGCGCCGCGTCATCGGGCGAGCCGGCATACACCGCCCCCAAGTTGCCGAACGGGCTGGCGCCGCCCGTGCGCTGGCTGCTGATTTCCTGGAAGTGGAAGGTGGCCCAGTTCATGTGCGACAGGATGGAGCTGGCCGGAATGCGCAGCACGCGCTCCAGGGTGGTCACCCGGCTCTGCTGCTCCGCGCTGCGCTGCGCGGCCGGGCGGTCCAGCCCCAGGCATTCGTCCACCCGGGCCTTGAGGTCGGCCCGCGTCATGTGCGCGCCGGCCGGCAGGCCCAGGTTCACGCCGTAGGCCGGCTCCGTCGGCCGGGGATGGTTGTGGCAGAGGTACTGGTAGACGGCGCGCAGGTCGGTGCGCACGTCGTAGGAACGCGTGCCGCCGCCCAGCACGCCGCTCGTCAGCAGCACGGCGTCGTAGGGCTGGCGGCCGAGGGTCTGCGCGGTGAACATCTCCGCGCCGCGCGCGGCCACGCCCGCCCCCCACGACTGGCCGTGCAGCACCGTCCGGCGGGGCTTGCCGACGTACTGGTCGAAGATGCGGCGCAGGCGCTCGGTGTCTTCCGCGGCGGCGCGCACCGCCACGCCGCCCTGGCGATACGTGGAGCCCGCCCAGGCGTAGCCCGCGCGCACCATGATCGCCCAGCGGCCCAGGTCTTCCGCCGTGCGTTCGGCCTTCGGCGCGCCCAGCTCAGGCCCGCCGTGCGCGTGCAGCACCAGCGTTCCGGCCCAGTCCTTGGGCACGGCGATGAGATAGAAGGCGCCGGCCGAATCGCGCCCGGCCCAGCAGGTCGTGGAGGCAGGCACCTCGGCCGGGCATGCCGTGCCGGCCGGTGCGGCCTCTGCTGCGGAAGGCAGCGGGTCGGCCGTGGCCGAGGGGTGGGCGGAGCGAGTGCTGGTGCAGGCGGTCAGCGCCAGAGTGAGAGCGCAGACGGCAGCAGCACTGCCGCGCAGGACGGTGGGGGCGAAGCGGATGTGGGACATGGTGCCAACGATTGTGCGGCTGCACTGCGGGGCCAGCCAGCCGGCAAACCCGAGGGTGCGACGGCATCCACCCGAGCGGCCGCCACCGCACCGACCGCCCCGCCCGCTCGCCAGCCAGCCACTCAGCCAGTAAGCCAGTAAGCCAGTCAGCCACGCTGCGTGCCGACGCGCAGCCGCACCGGGCCGGACCGTTCGTGCACCGCGTCCTGCACGCTGCGGCGCAGGCCCAGGGCAAAGCCCAGCTCCGCCACCACGAAGAGCGGCCCGATCAGCAGGCCCACCAAGTCGTCCACGAACGCGGGCTTGCGGCCTTCGTAGAAATGGCCGACGAACTGGATCACCCAGCCCACGGCAAAGAGGCCCACCCCCGCACCCAGCCACAGCGCGGTGGACTGGCCGGCCAGCCAGTGCCCCACCGCCACCATCGCCGCCAGCACCACGGCCATGACGCTGGCATAGCGCAGGTCCAGCCGGGCATAGAAGGCGCAGCTGGCGAGCGCCGCCAGCACCGCGGGCGACATCGGCACGCCACCGCCCCAGCTCCACTCGGGGCGCGACAACAGCACGGTCACCCCCAGCATGATCATCGGCACGCCGATGAAATGGGTCTGGATGTTGCGCGGGTCGCGGTGGTAGGCCGCGTATTGCGCCAGATGGTCGTTCAGCGTCTTCATGGTGTCTCCTTGGGATGGCGTCGCGGGCGGCAGCTGCCCGGGCGCGGCTGCCAGAGCGGCCGGGCGGCACGCATCGGGGCTTGCCCTGTGCTGCCGCGGCCCGTCGCTTCCCATAATCGTGCCGACCTGCCGCGCCCGTCTGTCGGCTGGCCGACACATACGCCGCTGCCTCCCAGCATGCCCACTGCCGCTGCCCACCTGCCCACGCTGGCCTCTGGCCGGTGGTTCGCGGCGCTGCCGCCGGATTTCGCCCAGGCGCTGGTGCAGATGGCCCAGCTGCGCACGCTGGTGCCGGGCGAGGCGCTGTTCCTGCGCGGCGCGGCGCCCTGCGGGCTTTACGCGGTGGTGCGCGGGGCGGTCAAAATCTCCGGCGTGGGCGGCCCCAGCGAAGGCGCACGCTCCGCCCTGCTCACCCGGCTGGAGCCTCCCTCCTGGTTCGGCGAAATCGCCGTGTTCGACCGCGCCCCGCGCACGCACGACGCCCATGCCGCCCTGCCCTGCACGCTGCTGCAGGTGCCGCAGGACCCCCTGCTCGACTGGCTGAGCGCGCACCCAGCGCATTGGCGCGCCCTGGCCCTGCTGCTGACCGACAAGCTGCGGGTGGCCTTCGTCGCCATCGAGGAACTGGCGCTGCTGCCCGCGCCGCAACGCGTGGCGCGCCGCCTGGTGCTGATGGCGGAGGGGTACGGACAGGGCCACGGCGGCGGCGGCACGCGCCGGGCCCTCGCGCTGTCCCAGCAGGATCTGGCGCTGATGCTCGCGCTGTCGCGCCAGACCACCAACCGCATCCTGCAGCAGCTGCAGGCGCTGGGCCTCGTGCGGGTGCACCGGGGGACGCTGGAGGTGCTCGACCTTCCCGGGTTGAGAGCGTTCGGCTGAGGTGCCGCATGGCGGGGGCACACCGCCGTGGCCCTCCTGCCCCGCGCAAACCAATCGCTATCATTACGAGAGCAACAGAAGCCCGCTCATCAAGCGCTTGCCACCCATGACGCTCCGGCGGCCGGCGAAAGCCCGGCCCGGAAACCGCCAGGCAGCAGGTCAGGGTCGGATCAGCCCAGCGCCGTGTCCAGCAGCATCATGATGACGAAGCCGATCATCAGGCCGCCGGTCGCCCAGGCCTCGTGGCCCTTGCGATGCGATTCCGGAATGATCTCGTGGCTGATGACGAAGAGCATGGCGCCCGCAGCGAACCCCAGCCCCCAGGGCAAGAGGGTGGCCGAGGCGCTGACCACCACCGCGCCCAGCACGGCACCCAGCGGCTCGACCAATCCGGACGCCATGCCCAGCCCCACTGCCAGCGGGCGGCGGTAGCCGGCAGCGAGCAGCGCCACGGCCACCACCAGGCCCTCGGGGACATCCTGGATGGCGATCCCGGCGGTCAGGGTGCCGGCGCCCACCGCATCGGAGCCTGCGTAGGCGACACCGATCGCCAGCCCTTCCGGGAGGTTGTGCAGCGCGATCGCGAACACGAACAGCCACGTGCGGCGCAGCGTGCGCGAGGTCTGCGCGCCCTCCACGCCCTTGATGAAATGTTCGTGCGGCAGGATTCGTTCCATGAGCAGCAGCGCCAGCGCGCCCAGCAGGATGGCCGTGCCGATGATGCCGCCGGCCTGCCACGCTCCGGCACCGGCTTCGCGCGCGGCCGCCAGGCCGGGGATGATGAGCGAAAACGAACTGGCCGCCAGCATCACACCGGCACCGAAGCCGAACAGCGTGTCCTGCACTTTTTCCGACAGCCGCTGCGAAAACATCACCGGCACCGTGCCGAGCGCCGTGGCCAGCGCCGCCACCATGCCGCCCCGCCAGGCCTGCGCCACCCGCTCGTTCGCCTCCAGGTAGTCGGCGAACTGCAGCGCGATCGCCACCAGCCCGAGCAGCGCAATGCTGGCGCCCAGCCATTTGCGCGGCCCCCAGGGGGCGCGGTGCACGGTCGCTTCGTCGATGTTCATGGATGCAAGGCTCCGGGGCGCAGGGTGGGATGGCGATTCGGGTGGCGTAGCGGCTGGCGGCCGTCAGGCGGAGGTTCGTCCGCCGACCGCGGCGAGCGCCTCTGCATGGCGGCGGGCGACCTCCGGCCAATCCACTACGTTATAGAACGCGGCGATGTATTCGGGCCGTCGGTTTTGGTACTTGAGGTAGTAGGCGTGTTCCCACACATCCAGCCCCAGCACCGGCGTGTTGCCGGAAGCAATGCCGCGCATCAGCGGGCTGTCCTGGTTGCCCGAGCTCTCCACCGCCAGCCGGCCCTGGGGCGTCACCGTGAGCCACGCCCAGCCGCTGCCGAAGCGCGTCAGCGCCGCCTTGGTGAAGGCGTCCTTGAACGCATCGAGGCCGCCCAGGTCCGCGTCGATGGCGGCGGCCAGTTCGCCTGTCGGCGCTCCGCCGCCCCTGGGAGACATCACCGTCCAGAACAGGCTGTGGTTGGCGTGCCCGCCGCCGTTGTTGCGCACGGCATTTCGCACGCCTTCGGGCAGCCCGTCCAGCTGGGCGACGAGCCGTTCGACGGGCAGGTCGGCCTGCGGGCTGCCTTCCAGCGCTGCGTTCAGGTTGTTGATGTAGGCCTGATGGTGTTTGGTGTGGTGGATCTCCATTGTCTGTGCGTCGATGTGGGGTTCGAGCGCGTCGTAGGCGTAAGGCAGAGCGGGCAGCGTATGGGGCATGCGATCAACTTTCCGGGAAGGGATGGAACGGGCGCTGGGAGCGGCGAGGGCAGCGTGGAACGCGCGAATCGCGGGACTCGGCCGTGGCGGACTGATCGCGGTCTCCCGGCGCCTGCCCTGCCCTGGCCGTACGCGAGGTCGCCTGGCGCGGCAGCGCTGTCGATGCACCGACCCACCCGCCGCAATGCCTGACGGATGCAGGCGCGACCCCGCTGCCGGTTCGGCGGCCCCTGCCCGTTCGTTCCCATGGATGACCATCGCAACACTCCTTGCTGAGGCCCTTTGCGTGGGAACGCGGGAAGCGCTCTTGCGTAGTCAGGTTTTCAAATGATAATTATTTGCAATAACCATGTCCACTGCGGTCCGACTGGATTCCATGTCGGGCGCTGATCCGTGGAACCGCTGCTGAGCGCCCTTCCCGCGCCAGACACCAGAACCGAGAACCCCGGGCAGGATTGCGCCCCGCGCCCAGGATCATCCCTGCGCGATACCCCTACGGGCCCCTTGCGGCAAAATCCGCGCATGGCTGAACGTGTGATTCCTCTCGTGGACCAGCGCCTCGCGGCGCTCACGCCCGCCGTGCCCTCCGGCGCGGTGGGATTGCCCACGGGCTGGCTGTCCGATGCGTTGGGCCGGCCGCTGCGTGACCTGCGCATCAGCGTGACCGACCGCTGCAACTTCCGCTGCAGCTACTGCATGCCCAAGGAAGTGTTCGACAAGGACTACGCTTACCTGCCGCAGTCGTCGCTGCTGAGCTTCGAGGAGATCACGCGGCTGGCCCGCCAGTTCGTCGCGCACGGCGTCGGCAAGATCCGGCTGACCGGCGGCGAGCCGCTGCTGCGCAAGCACCTGGAGCGCCTTGTGGAGCAACTGGCGCTGTTGCGCACTCCGGAAGGCCGCGCGCCCGACCTCACACTCACCACCAATGGATCGCTGCTGGCCCGCAAGGCCGCTGCACTGAAGGCTGCCGGGCTCGACCGCGTCACCATCAGCCTCGACAGCCTGGACGACACCGTATTTCGCCGCATGAACGACGTGGACTTCCCCGTTCGCGACGTGCTGGCGGGCATCGACGCGGCGCAGGCGGCCGGTTTCGACCGCATCAAGGTCAACATGGTGGTCAAGCGCGGCACCAACGACCATGAAGTGCTGCCCATGGCCCGGCATTTCCGCGGCACCGGTGTCACGCTGCGCTTCATCGAATACATGGACGTCGGCGCCACCAACGGCTGGCGCATGGACGAAGTGCTGCCCTCCGCCGAATTGATCGCCCGGTTGCGGGAACAGCTTCCGCTCGTGCCCCTGGGCGCCACCGCGCTGGGCGAAACCGCCGAGCGCTGGGGCTACGCGGACGCCCACGGGCAGCACGACCCGGCGCTCGGAGAGATCGGCGCCATCAGCAGCGTGACGCAGGCCTTCTGCCAGGACTGCAACCGCGCGCGGCTCTCGACGGAAGGCAAGCTCTATCTGTGCCTGTTCGCCAGCCAGGGCTGGGACCTGCGCGCCCTGCTGCGCAGCGGCGCCAGCGACGAGGCGCTGGCCGCCGCCATCGCCCCCATCTGGCAGCAGCGCGCCGACCGCTATTCGGAACTGCGCAGCAGCCTGCCGCCGGATGCGGAGGCCCCCGGCAGCGGCAGCGGCAGACGGCGCGTGGAGATGAGCTACATCGGCGGATGAGCGCCGGGTGGCGATGCACCCGCCGCACCCGCCGCATCGGGGCTGCACTCCGGGTGCACCTGTCGAACGCCGGACAAGGCGCCGGAAGGGGAAAGGCAAGGGCCTTGGCGAGCGCAAAGCCAACGCGGCGGCTGGACGGCCTCGCTCCACCGCACCATATTCGCCGTCAGAATCCCTGCTCTCCCGCCGCCGCTATCCTCTGGCGTGTTGCGCCTCATCCCCCAACTCTCCCTCCTCCATGATCGATCCCCAAGACATCACCGGCCTGGTCCTCGCCGGCGGACGTGGCAGCCGCATGGGCGGCGTGGACAAGGGCCTGCAGAACTTCAAAGGCATGCCCCTGGCGCTGAACGCGTTGATCCGCCTGCAGCTGCAGGTCGGCCACACCATGGTGAATGCCAACCGCAACCTGGCTGCCTATGAAGCCTTCGGCGCGCCGGTCTGGCCGGATGGCCTGGCCGATTACGCCGGCCCGCTGGCAGGGTTCCTGACCGGACTGGAACGCTGCGAGACCGGCTGGCTGCTCACCGTGCCCTGCGACACCCCGCTCTTCCCGCACGATCTGGCGGCCCGCCTGGCCACCGCGGCGGACGCCGCCGGCGCCGACATCGCCATGGCCGCCGCGCCCGAGCCCGACGAGGCCACCGGCGCCGTGGCCATCCGCACGCAGCCGGTCTTCTGCCTGCTGCGCGTGTCGCTGCTGGAAAGCCTGGTGCAGTTTACGCAGGCCGGCGGCCGCAAGATCGACCGCTGGACGGATCAGCACGCCTGCGTCACCGTGGCGTTCGACCATCCCGCGGACGACCGCCGGGCCTTTCGCAACGCCAACACGTCAGCCGAGCTGCATGCGCTGGAGGCCGCCGCATGAACGACCGCGCCCAAGCCCCCTGCCCGCCCCGCACCATCGCCGAGATCGCCGCTGAACTGCAGGGCTACGACCCGCAGGCGCTGAGCGCTGCCGGCGTGCAGCAGTTCCTCGAGCGGCTGGTGCAGCCGGTCACCGGCAGCGAAACGGTCGGCATCTTCGACGCGCTGGGCCGCGTGCTGGCGCAGGACATCGTCTCGCCCGTCAGCGTGCCTCCGCACGACAACTCGGCCATGGACGGCTATGCCTTCGATGGTGCGCAACTGCGCGCGGGCCAGGCCCTGAGCCTGCGTTGCGTGGGCACCGCACTGGCCGGCGCAGCGTGGTCGGGCACGCTGCAGTCCGGCGACTGCGTGAAGATCATGACGGGCGCCGTGATGCCTGCAGGACTCGACACGGTGGTGCCGCAGGAATTCACGACCACCGACGGCGACCGGGTGCACATCGCCGCCGACGTGCTGCGCCGGGGCGACAACCGCCGGTTGATGGGCGAAGACCTTTCGCAGGGCGGCGTGGCGCTGGAACGCGGCACGCGCCTGGCCCCGGCCGCCCTGGGCCTGGTCGCCAGCCTCGGCCTGCCGACGGTGCGCGTCGTGCGCCGGCTGCGGGTGGCCTATTTCTCCACCGGCGACGAAATCCTGAGCCTGGGCGAGCAGCCGCGCGAGGGCGCCGTCTACGACAGCAACCGCTACACGGTCTTCGGCCTGCTGACGCGGCTGGGCGTGGAGGTGATCGACCTGGGCGTGGTGCCCGATGAGCCCGCGCAGCTGGAAGCGGCCTTCCGCCGGGCGGCGGCGCAGGCCGATGCCGTCATCACCAGCGGCGGCGTCAGCGTCGGCGAGGCCGACCACACCCGCGCCATGATGAAGCAGCTGGGCGACGTGGCCTTCTGGCGCATCGCCATGCGGCCCGGCCGGCCCATGGCGGTGGGGCGCATCGCTGGGCGGAGCACACTGCAAGCCAAATCGCCCCCGAGCGCAGATTCCACCGAGACATCAAGCTATCATATTGATAGCAACGAGCAGCACGATGGCGCCGTGCTGTTCGGCCTGCCCGGCAACCCGGTGGCGGTGATGGTGACCTTCTTCGCCTTCGTGCGGCCAGCCCTGCTGCGCATGATGGGTTGCAGCGAAGCTCCGCCGCCGCTGCTGCGCGCGGTCAGCACCGAGCCCCTGCGCAAGAAAGCCGGCCGCACCGAATACCAGCGCGGCTGGGTTTCCACCGCGCCCGATGGCACGCTGCAGGTACGCACCACCGGCAACCAGGGGTCGGGCGTGCTCAGCTCCATGGTGCAGGCCAACGGCCTCATCGTGCTGCACCATGGCCATGGCCATGTGGCAGCCGGCGACACGGTGGATGTGATGATGTTTGAAGGCGTGGTCTGACAGGCCGGGCTGCGCGCCTGCCTTAGAACGGGGCCACGCGCGAGAAGGCGTCCACCTGCCGCCACGCCGCCCCCTTCACCCGACACCCAGGAGACACCCATGCCCTTTGCCGACCGGCACCTCGTGCAGCCGCCCACCCGGGAAGACGTGGACCGCAGCAGCGGAGCCACCGTCGTCGAATTCGGCACGCCCTGGTGCGGCTACTGCCAGCGCGCGCAGCCGCTCATCCAGCAGGCGCTGGAAGACCGCGGCGAGGTCGACCACGTGAAGGTCGAGGACGGTCCGGGCCAGCGCCTGGGACGCAGCTTCGGCGTGAAGCTCTGGCCCACGCTGGTGTTCCTGCGGGACGGCAAGGAGATGGCGCGGCTGGTGCGGCCGCAGGACGCGCAGAGCATCCACGAGGCCGTGCAGGAGATCACGGCCGCAGCCTGAGAGCACCCGGGCAGATCGGCAGGCCGCCGTTCCCGTCAGCGTGGATGCGGAACGGCCGTCCCCTCGTTCAGCCGCGTCCGAGGGCTTTGTCCACGCCCTTGTTCGCCAGCGCATCGGCGCGTTCGTTGCCCGGATCGCCGGCATGGCCCTTGACCCAGCGCCAGTCGATCACGTGACCGGACGTGGCGACCAGGTCGTCCAGGCGCTTCCACAGTTCCACATTCTTGACGGGCTGGCCGGCTGCGGTGCGCCAGCCTTTCTTCTTCCAGCCCTGCACCCATTCGGTGATGCCCTTGCGCACGTACTGGCTGTCGAGAAACAGCGTCACCGCACACGGCCGCTTGAGCGCCGCCAGCGCCTCGATCACGGCCAGCAGCTCCATGCGGTTGTTGGTCGTGTCGAGCTCTCCGCCGAACAGTTCCTTTTCGAGTGCGCCCGAGCGCAGCACCACGCCCCAGCCCCCGGGCCCGGGGTTGCCCTTGCATGCCCCATCGGTATAGATCACGACCTGATTCAAAAACTCGCTCCCTTGCGCTTGCCAACCCAACCCAACGAAAGTTCACCCCAGCGGGGAACCACCACGACTCCACCCACCCCACGCCGTCAGCGACGCCGCCGCTGGGCCACCGGCACGGTGGCCGCAGCCGGCTGCGGCGACGCGCGCCAGGGCGGCGCCATCAACCGCATGCCGTGCACGCGCTTGACCGCGACGACGGTGTAGGCGGCCCCGAGTATCGGCCACCAGCGCGCACCCAAACCGTCCATCCAGTCGAAACGGTCCAGCCAGCGCGTCTGGCCGACCGCAGGCCGGTAGCAGCCGAAGCTCAGGGAGTCGACCTCGAAATTCAGCAGCCGCAGCCAGTCGCGCATGCGGCCCGGCGCGATGAATTCGCCCACATCGGGCAAATACAGTTCGCCGCCCGCGTGGAAGCGCTGGTAGAGCCGGGCCCGGCGCTGGCGCAGCCCCCAGAGGCTCCACGGATTCAGGCCACTGATGACCACCCGGCCTTCGGGCACCAGCACCCGTTCGACCTCGCGCAGGGCCGCATGGGGGTCCACGCTCAGCTCGAGCGCGTGGGGCAAAAGCACCAGATCGATGCTGGCCGCGTCGAACGGCAGGGCCACCGGATAGGCCAGCAGGTCCGGTGCCGGCACCGGCGCGCCAGGCTCCGGCGGCAGGCGCGATTCCTCCAGCCCCAGGGCCAGCCAGCGGTGCGGCATGCGGTTGGCGCGCAGGCCCTGCAAGCCCGACATGCCCAGTTGGACGGCGTGATAGCCGAAGATGTCAGCCACCAGTTCGTCGTACTGTTGCTGCTCCCAGGCCAGCAGGTAACGGCCGGGGGGTGAGTCGAACCAACGGTGCAAACCTATAATTTCGTCGCTCATGAACTTGCTGCCGCTGCCCGCCTTTGCCGACAACTACATCTGGATGCTGCACGACGCGGTGGACGCCGTCGTGGTGGATCCCGGTGATGCCGCCCCGGTGTTCGAGGCACTGGGCCGCACCGGGCTGCGATTGCACGCGATTCTAGTCACGCACCACCATGCCGATCATGTCGGCGGAGTGGCGGCCTTGCGGGAGGCGACCGGCGCCCTCGTCTACGGGCCGGCGCATGAAACCATTCCCGAACCCGTCACGCGGCTGTCCCAGGGCGACGGGGTCACGGCCCTGGGCCTGCGGTTCGAGGTCTTCGACGTGCCCGGCCACACCAGCGGCCACATCGCCTACTACTGCGCCGACCTGGATGCGGCCTCGCCCGCAGCGCAGCACGCGGCCCTGGACGGCACCCAGCCGGACGGCGCGCGCCTGGGCGGCACACCTGCCGTCTTCTGCGGCGACACGCTGTTTTCCGGCGGCTGCGGCCGGCTCTTCGAGGGCACGCCCGCGCAGATGCAGGCATCGCTCGACACGCTGGCCGCCCTGCCCGGCGACACCCGGGTGTGCTGCGCGCACGAGTACACACTTTCGAACCTGCGTTTTGCCTATGCGGTGGAACCTGGCAACCAGGCCCTGCTCCATCACCTGTCCGAATGCGAGTCGCTGCGCGCCCGGGGGCTGCCCACGCTGCCTTCGCGCATGGCGACGGAACGCAACATCAACCCTTTTCTGCGCACCCGCGAGTCCGCCGTGGCCCAGGCCGCCCAGGCCTTCGACGCTCGCGTCAATCCTGCAGATGCCGTCCAGGTGCTGGCGGCGCTGCGTCAATGGAAGAACGATTTCCGATGAAGATGCTGAAGATTCTGGCCGTCGCCAGCCTGGTATGGCTGACCGGCTGCGCCACCACGGGCGCGCCCGGCGGACTGTCGTCCTCGTCCACCAACACGGAAAGCGGACTGCCGACGTCGTCGCAGATCCCCTCCGGCCCGCTGCGCCCCATCACGGCCGCCCAGGCCGGCAGCGGCGAGGTGATGTCGCTCTACGCACCGTCCGACCTGTGGGACCGCATCCGGCGCGGCTTCGCCATGCCGGACCTGCAGGGCGACCTGGTGACCGACCGCGAGCAGTGGTATGCCACCCGGCCCGACTACATGCAGCGCATGACCGAGCGCTCCAGCAAATACCTCTTTCACATCGTCGAGGAACTGGAGCGGCGCGGCATGCCGACCGAGCTGGCCTTGCTGCCCTACATCGAAAGCGCCTTCAATCCGCAGGCGGTTTCCAGCGTCAAGGCAGTCGGCATGTGGCAGTTCATGCCCGCGACCGGCAGCGACTTCGACCTGAAGCAGAACGCCTTCCGCGACGACCGGCGCGACGTGCTGGCCTCGACCCGTGCCGCGCTCGACTACCTGCAGAAGCTCTACGGCATGTTCGGCGACTGGCACCTGGCGCTGGCCGCCTACAACTGGGGCCAGGGCAACGTCGGCCGTGCCATCGCCCGCAATGAGAAGCTCGGCCTGCCCACCGGCTACACCGACCTCACCATGCCGGCCGAGACGCGCATGTACGTGCCCAAGCTGCAGGCGGTGAAGAACATCGTCGCCCGGCCGCAGGCCTTCAACACCGAATTGCCGCTGATCGAAAACCACCCCTTCTTCCAGGTGGTGGACATCACGCGCGACATGGACGTGTCGCTGGTGGCAAGCCTCGCCGGCATCCGCGAGTCCGACTTCCGCGCGCTCAACCCTTCGCTGCACAAGCCTGTGATCCTGGCGGCCGGCATGCCGCAGATCCTGCTGCCCTGGGACAACGCCCAGGTCTTCCGCAAGAATTTCGAAGCCCATTCCGAAGGCCAGTACGCCAGCTGGACGGTATGGACCGCCCCCACCAACCTGACGGTGGCCGCCGCTGCGCAGCGGGTGGGCATGGCCGAGGCCGACCTGCGCAGCGTGAACGGCATTCCGCCGCGCATGATGATCAAGGCCGGCTCCGCGCTGATGGTGCCGCGCGCGACCACCACGCGGCAGGACGTGTCGAGCCAGCTGGCCGACAACGGCCAGGTCGCCTTCACCCCGGAAATCGTCACCCGCCGCACCACCGTGCGCGCCGGCAAGCGCGAAACGGTGGCCAGCATCGCCCGCCGCTACAAGGTCACCGCCGACAACGTGGCCGACTGGAACGACGTGAAGGCGAACGCCTCGTTCAAGGCCGGCCAGGCCGTGGTGATGTACCTGCCGGTGCGCCTCGCAGCCACCTCCACTGCGCGGGTGCCGGCAGCCAGTGTGCGCAATACCTCTACGGCGTCCAAGCAGCAGGTCGCGCCGCGCACGACCAAGCAGGCCGCAGTGGCCCGCAAGGGCGGCACGCCCTCGAAGGTCAAGAAGCGCTGAGCGGCCTGCCGCCCTGCGCTCCCGGCGCGCCGGTCAGCGAGTGCCAGACGCCCCACCCACCCCACCCCTCGCCCCGCCCGCATGGGGCGGCAAGGTGGTAGGTGCCGGTCAGAAATGCAGGTTGCCCATGCCGATCAGGCCCAGGATGCCGATGACGATCAGGTAGAGCGCCACGATGATGTTCAGCAGCCGGGGCATCACGAGAATCAGGATGCCGGCGATGAGTGCGACGAGCGGGCCGATGCTGAGGTTGAGCGACATGACGGTTTCCTTGCAAGGAACAGGAACAGGAACGGGAGCGGCGTGCGGAACCGCTGCCGCGGCACGGCGACTCTAGCGCGCCGGCCCCTGCCGTGGCTGTCGGACGGTGGCGCAGTGAGCGAGCGCAGCGACCGAGTGACCGACCGACCTGGCGACCGAGCCATCGACCTGGCGTTCCACGCCGGAAGCGCTTTGCCGTCCGTCTGCTCAGATGGGCTCACCGGAAACTCCTGCCCCCGGGTTGCGACCGGGCCCCGACCCCGGCCAATCTGATGAAAACCCACTACAGGTTGAACTTGAGCTTCGCCTTGCGCACGTAGGCGTCGGTGAAGGTGGAGGCCAGGCCCACGCGGCCTGCGTCCAGTTCGGGCCAGAGGCGCGCCAGCGCGCGCAACGCGGTGGCGGGGCCATCCGCCGGCATGAGGCCATCGGGCGACAGCGTCTCGCGGTTGCGCTGGAAAGCGGCCAGATAGGCGCTGCGATCGCCCATCATGTGGTCGGCCGGCACGGCACGCGCCAAGTCGGCAGGCGATGCCGTCTGCAGCCACTTCAGTGCATGCACCAGGCCGTTGACCAGTGCCTGGGCCTGGGCGGGGCGCTGCTCGGCGAAAGCCGCCGGCACCAGCAGGCAGGCGGCCGGCATCGTGCCCGCGAAAAGTTCGGCCGACCCTTTCAGCGACCGCGTGTCGGCCAGCAGGCGGATGTCGCCCCGCTGCTCCAGCATGGTCATCAATGGGTCGGCATGGCAGAGCGCATGGACTGCGCCCTGGCGCAGCGCCGCCACCGCGCCCAGCCCCGAGCCCACGCCGACGAAGCGCACCTCGTCCAGCGAAGCGCCCGCCTGCGCCAGCCAGAGGCTCGCCAGGAATTCGGTCGATGAGCCGGCAGAGGACACGCCGACCCGCATGCCCTTGAACCGCGCCACGCTGCGCACGGGCCAGGTCCGCGTGGAGGCGCCCAGCGCCAGTTGCGGGGCTCGCCCCAGCACCGCCAGGCTGCGCAAGGCCTGGGGCGCGGTGCTGCCGGGAGCCGCAGCCCATCGCAGGCCGTGTTCGTATGCGGCGCAGCAGACGTCGGCGTCGCCGGCGCGCAGGGCCTGCAGCGCCAGGGCACCGCCCGCCTGGTCCACCAGCGAAACCGCCAGGCCTTCGCTCTTGAAAAACCCCATCGCGTCGGCGATGACGAGCGGCAGGTAGTAGAGCGTCCGGCACCCGCCCACCGCGATGCGCACCCGCGCCGGATCACCCGCCAGTGGCTGCGCCCGCAGCGCCCCGGGCACACCCCAGCACGCAGCGGCCGTAGCCAGCGCGGCTTGTGCGCCCCATTGGCGCCGGGTGACGGACGGTGTGGACATGAACGTGTCGAAGGAGAAAAACGGTTCGATGCTGCACTGCAGCATGGTGGCCGCCAGTGTGCATCAAGCCGGCCGGTTGCGTCTTGCCGGGTGAGTACTTACCGGGGTTTTTCCGGAGGGCGGCGCGGCCGGCCGCGCGGCGGGAGCGCCCATCAGCGATAGCCGACGAACAGAATGGCGATGTTCACCAACAGCCCTGCCGTCCAGACGATGCTGCGCGCCGTGGCCATGTCGCCCACATACATCGCGATGTAGGCCACCCGCAGCAGCACATAGCCGAGGGCCAGCATGTCCAGCCCCGTCTGCGGCGCCGCCAGCTGGTGGGCGATGACGACGGCCCCGATGAAGAAGGGCAGCGACTCGAAGCTGTTGGCCTGCGCGGCGTTGGCCCGGGCACGCCAGCCCGTCTGCCGCTCCAGCCAGGCCCGCGGATTGCCGTTGTCGGCGCGGCGGAAACTGCCGCGCTTGGCCAGCACCGCGCACAGCACCGGCAGCAGCGCGGCGATGAGCACGCACCAGTAGGCGGCCGTGAAGCGGGCTGCATGCAGAGTCGTGTTCATGGTGTCCGGAAGCTTTCAAGAGTGTTTTGAGCCGCCAGCGCTTGATATACCAGGGCCTTATGCTATTATTTTAATAGCAAATCACCCATCGTTGTGACTTTGCGAGGGCGGCCATGCGCCCCGCTGGCCGGACATTCCAGGCGGAACGTTCACCGCCGATCGACCAGCGCATGCGCGATCGTGCCCAAATCGACATATTCCAGCTCGCTGCCCACGGGCACCCCGCGCGCCAGCCGGGTGACGTGCACGCCGCGGCTCTTGAGCGTCTCGCTGATGGCATGGGCCGTGGCCTCGCCCTCGGCCGTGAAGCTGGTGGCCAGAATGACCTCCTGCACCACCCCATCGGCCGCCCGCTCTAGCAGTTGCTTGAAGCCGATGTCGCCCGGCCCCACGCCGTCGAGCGGCGAAAGCCGCCCCATCAGCACGAAGTAAAGGCCCTTGAACGCGCCAGTGCGCTCCAGCGCCGCCTGGTCGGCCGGCGTTTCCACCACCGCCAGCCGCGTGGCGTCGCGCTCCGGGTCCTGGCAGACCTCGCAGATCGCCGCCTCGGTGAAGGTGTGGCAGCGCTCGCAGTGCCGCACCGACTGCGTCGCCTCGTGCAGCGCCCGCGACAGCACGGCCGCCCCCGACCGGTCATGCTGCAACAGATGGAAAGCCATGCGCTGCGCGGACTTCACGCCGACCCCCGGCAGCCGCCGCAGCGCCTGGATCAGGGCATCAAGAGAACTGGTATCGGACATGGGATTCCTGGAGCGAGGGACAGCAAACGGCAGCGGGCACCGCCGACTGAACAGCGGCGCATCGGGCGTAGCGGGCGGGATCAGCTGCTAGGCGGACGGAGCACAGGAACCGGAACGTACTGGAAGTACGTGAGGATTCCGAGCACCGCCCAACGACGCAGATGGCCCGCGCAGTAGCCCACGCCCTCAAAAAGGGAATTTCATGCCGCCGGGGAGGCCTGGCATCCCCGCCGTCAGCTTGCCCATCTTCTCCTGCGACGTCTCTTCCGCGCGGCGCACGGCCGCGTTGAAGGCAGCTGCCACCAGGTCTTCCAGCATGTCCTTGTCTTCCGCCAGCAGGCTCGGGTCGATGGTCACGCGCTTGACGTCGTGCTTGCAGGTCATCAGGACCTTCACGAGGCCGGCACCCGATTCGCCTTCCACCTCGATGTGGGCGAGTTCGTCCTGGGCTTTCTTCAGGTTGTCCTGCATGGCCTGGGCCTGCTTCATGAGGCCGGCGAGTTGTCCCTTGTTGAACATGGCGGAATCCTTTGCGTTGTGTTGAAGAGGAAAGAGAGAAAGATGGAAAGAGAAAGCAGGAACGGGGCGCGGCGCGGCGCGGGCTGGAGGCGGCGGCGTCGCACGAGGCACGCAGCGCGCCACCCTTCTTGCGGCGCAGCGCCCGCCGCTCAAGCGGGCTTCACGCTGCCGGGCACGATTTTCGCGCCGAAGTCGCGGATCAATGATTGCACGTAGGGGTCGTTCTCGACGATTTCCTGCGCCACGCGCTGCCGCTCGGCCGCAGCATGGGCGTTGCGCCGCGCGGGGCTGTCGATCACCACACCCAGCTCCACGCTGATCTGGCTCGCATGGCCATGGGTTTCGAGGGCGCTGCGCAGGCGCTCGCGCGCGGTCGGCTGGTTCAGCGACTCCCGCTCCACCCGCAAAAGCCAATGGCCCGCGTCACGCGCCACCAATTGCGACTGCAGCGCCAGCTCGCGCACCAGCGCGGTGATGGCCTCGGCCGCGCAGAGCTGCTGCACCGTCGCATGCCAGACGTCGCCCTCGTCCGTGCGCGTGTAGCGTGCCGCAGCGGCCCGCCCGGTGGCGGCGGCCGAAGCTTGCAGGCGCATGCCGGGCTCGGGCACGTTGCGCACCGGGATGGCGACGAATTCAGGCGCGGCCTGCCCTGGTTCGTCCGGGGCCGGCGCGCGAGGTTGGCGGAAGTCTTCCGGCGACCGCACCGGCAACTGCACCGATTGCTGTACCGATGAATGCACCGATTGCTGCAGCGGGGCACTGTGTGGCGGCGCCGTGGCGGCCGCCGGGGCAGGCTGGGCCAGAGGTTCGGCTACCGTTTCTGCAACGTGGTGCGCAGGCGTCGGCGCGACCGTAGATGGCACATCCCGATCCGGGAGCACGGCGACATCCGCGTCTGCGGCAAGACCCTCGGCGTGGGACGACCCGGGCTGCGGCTCGGGGGAAGCGGTCGCGCCCGTGGCGGCCCGGGGGCCGTCTTCCGCGGTCCAGCCCCCAGGCGCCGCAGCGGTCGAAGGCCGCTCCGGGGCTGCTTGCGGCCCGCCAGTCGACGCCGGCGGGGCCGTTTCAGCCGGCGTCAGAGTTTTTTTTTCCGCGGTGCCTGCGGAGGCTGCGGTGGCGAGGTCGCCTGCGGCGGGCTTGAAGGCCAGCAACCGCAGCAAGGCCATGGTCAGCGCGGCGTACTCGTCCGGGGCCAGGCCCAGCTCGGCGCGGCCGTGCAGGCAGATGCTGTAGAGCAACTGGGTTTCGTCTGCCGGCATGCTGGCCGCCAGCCGCGCGATCTCCGCCGCCTCGGGGTCGCTTTCGTCAGCGTCGCCCGCGCGCTGCGGCACCGCCTGCAGCACCGCCATGCGCTGCAGCACGGCGCTCATCTCCTCCAGGGTGGAGGCGGCCGAAAGGCCGTTGAGCCGAAGGGCATCGGAGGTTTCCACCACCGTCCGCCCATCGCCCTGGGCCAGCGCACCGATCAGCCGGAAGACGTAGCTGCGGTCCACGCTGCCCAGCATCTGGCGCACGCCGGCTTCCTGCAGCTGGCCACTGCCGAAGGCGATGGCCTGGTCGGTCAGGCTGAGGGCGTCGCGCATGGAGCCGCGCGCCGCGCGCGCCAGCAGCCGCAGCGCGGAAGGCTCGGCGGGCACGTTTTCCTGGCCCAGCACGCGGGTCAGGTGATCGAGCACCGTCTCCGGCGCCATGGGCCGCAGGTTGAACTGCAGGCAGCGGCTCAGCACCGTCACCGGCACTTTCTGCGGGTCGGTCGTGGCGAGCACGAACTTGAGGTATTCGGGCGGCTCCTCCAGCGTCTTCAGCATGGCGTTGAAGGCGGTGTTGGTGAGCATGTGCACTTCGTCGATCATGAAGACCTTGAAGCGGCCCTGCACCGGCTTGTAGACGGCTTGCTCCAGCAGGCCCTGCACCTCGTCCACGCCCCGGTTGGAGGCGGCGTCCAGCTCGGTGTAATCGACGAAGCGGCCGCTGTCGATGTCGCGGCACGCCTGGCACACGCCACAGGGGGTGGCGGTGATGCCGCCCTGGCCATCCGGGCCCTGGCAGTTGAGCGACTTGGCCAGGATGCGCGACACGGTGGTCTTGCCCACGCCCCGCGTGCCGGTGAACAGGTAGGCGTGGTGCAGCCGCTGCTGGGTCAGCGCATTGGTCAACGCCTGCACCACGTGCTCCTGCCCCACCATTTCGGAAAAGTTCCTGGGGCGGTATTTGCGGGCGAGCACGAGGTAAGACATCCATGGGATTCTACGGGGGTCGGGAGCACCCCCGGCGGCCTCCCGGCGCCAACCCTTGCTTGCAGGCTGGGCGAGCGTGCTTCACGGACCAGAGACCGCCCGACGTGCCCGGATCGCAGCGGTGGCCACCGCGGGGTGTCGCGCCTGACGCCCCGACCGGAATCACCGGGGCTGCCGGCCTCCGTCCACGGTTCACTGCGTTTCGTGTGGCCTTTGCGGCGGGGCGGCCTCACAGTCGCTACAATCGGCGTTGACGGGCCTCCCCGCATGGTGAAGCAGCCAAACGGGTCAGGTGGGGAACCAAGCAGCCCTAACTGCAGAGTCAGTGCCGGGGGTAAGGCTCGTCAACTTCTTCTTTTCAGGTTTCTGCCAGCGGGTTTGCGCAACGCGGCCCGGTTCAACCGGCGAAACCTGACACACCCCGCTCCTCAGTCAGCCGCGCCAGCCCAGCCGGGCTGCCCGGCACCGGCTGACGGACGACCCGGCCTCAGCGGCCGGGAGGGTTCATCGTCCCAGCCACTGCGCCGCGCCTTCGCCCGCCGCCTGTCCGCTCGCCCAGCAGGCGGTGAGCAGATAGCCCCCGGTGGGCGCTTCCCAATCCAGCATTTCGCCGGCGCAGAACACGCCGGGCAGGGAAGTCAGCATCAGCCCGCCATCCAGCGCCTCGAACGGCACCCCACCCGCCGTGCTGATGGCCTCGTCCAGCGGGCGGGTCGCCACCACGGTGATGGGCAGGGCCTTGATGGCGCGGGCCAGCGCCACCGGGTCGTTCACGCCCTCCTTGCCCAGCTGCTCGTACAGGATGGCGCTCTTGATGCCGTCCAGGCCCAGCCGGCTCTTCAGGTGGCTGCCCAGGCTGCGCGAGCCGCGCGGGTGGCGCACCTCGACCAGCACCCGCTCGGGCGCGTGGTCCGGCAGCAGGTCGAGCGTGAAGGTGGCGTGCCCGTGTGCTTCGATCTCGTCGCGCAGCAGGTGCGACGCGGCGTAGATCAGGCTGCCTTCCACGCCGGTGGCGGTGGCCACGAACTCCCCGCGCCGCTCGAAGTGCCGGCCCTGGCTGTCGGTGAAGGCGATGGCGACGGACTTGAAGGGCTGGCCCGCGAAGCGCTCCGTAAAGAACGGAGTCCATCCCGTGGCGGGCTGCGGCTGGCGGCCCAGCAGTTCGCGGAAGAAGTCGCGGCGGGTTTCGCCGACCGGGCCGCCGCCGGGCTCGGCCAGGCGCGGAACTTCGAACCCGCAGTTCGCAGGCCGCAGCGGAGCGACCGCCACGCCGCGCTGTTCCAGCAACGGCACCCAGGCGCCGTCGGAGCCCAGCCGCGCCCAGCTGGCGCCGCCCAGCGCCAGCACCACCGCGCGGGCCTGCACCCGCAGCTCGCCCGCAGGCGTGGCCAAGCGCAGGCCCGGGGCTGCGATCCCGGGTGCCGGCTCAGCCTCTGCCTCGGCCCACCCGACCCAGCGATGCCGCATGTGGAACTGCACGCCCTGCCCGCGCAGCCGCTGCAGCCAGGCGCGCAGCAGCGGCGCGGCCTTCATGTCGGACGGGAAGACCCGCCCCGAGCTGCCGACGAAAGTTTCCACGCCCAGCCCGGCGGCCCATTCGCAGACCTGCTGGGGCCCGAAACGCTGCAGCATCGGCAACAGCGCGGCCGCCCGCTCGCCGTAGCGGCCGACAAACGGCTCGAACGATTCGGAGTGGGTCAGGTTCAGCCCACCCTTGCCGGCCAGCAGGAACTTGCGCCCCACCGAGGGCATGCCGTCGAACACGTGCACGGCATGGCCCGCGCGGGCCAGGGCCTCTGCCGCCATCAGGCCGGCCGGCCCGCCGCCGACCACGGCGACGTCGCAGACGATGGGCTGGGCAGCAGGCGCCAGGGATGCGGAGGAAGTTTCGAAAGCGCTCATGGCCAAGGATTTCTGGAAAGGGAAAGACAAAAAATGGATCGGTCAGCAGACAAAAAATGCAGGCCCTCAGGTGGATCGCCCTGCCGGCGCGATTGCCCGAGAGGGGCCCGGCTCAAAACAGCGACTGCTGCCCTGACGCGTCTTGCGGCGGCGGCGGCGGCGGCCGAGGCACATCCTCGTCCAAAGCCGCAGAGCTGCGTGTCGGCGCCCCTCCGGTGTGCGGTGTCGGCTGCGGGGCCACAGCGCCTCCAGCGGATGCCTGCGCGGCGATGACCGATGGCCCGTCCACCTCCACCAGCCGCCCGTCGCCGGACAGGAAGGCGGCGGACACGGGCTCGTCACCGACCTGGGCTTGCACCGCTGTGCGGTAGAGGCGCAACTGCGCCATCAGCTGCGGTCGATGTTCTGGCTGGGCGGCGCTCTTGTAGTCGAGCACCCACCAGCGGGCTGGCGATTGTGCCGTGGCGCGGCGCCGCACCAGCCGATCGAGGCGCAGGCTCTGCCCTTGGTACACCAGCGGGGCTTCGTTCACCGCGCGGTCGATCTGCGCAGCGTCCCATGCCCAGGCGCCCTCCCCCGCCAGAATCCGCCGCGCCATCGCGGCCGCGGCGCTCGCCGCCTCGGCGGTGAGATCGAAGTCGCGCGTCAGCTGGCCGATGCGTGCCGGGCCCCAGCCCGTGCCGCGCAGCACCTCCAGCGGCTGGCCGGCGACCCCCGCCTGCTCCAGCAGCTGGTGCATGGCTTCGCCCTGGCGGCTGACCAGCGTGGAAGCCTCGGCCAGGGCGCGCTGGTGCGCCGCCAGTTCGGGTCGGGCGGAGACGGCTAGGGTGACCTTCGGCAATTCGGCCAGCGTGACGCAGTCCGCCGCGCCTGTGCCGGCCTTGTTCTCAGCCACCGCCTGCGCGCCGTCTGCACGCTCCAGCGGTGCATCCACGGACGGCGCAACGGAGTCCTCCACGTCGGTGAGCAGTGGCGCAAGCCGGTTCCACCAACTGCCCGGCAGCGCGGTGGACGACTGCACGCATGAGAGCGCCAGGCAGTGCTTGGCGCGCGTCATGGCCACGTAGAGGGTGTTGAGCTCCTCGCGCTGGCGCTCGGCCAGTTCGGCCGCCAGCACGTCCTGCGCACTGGGCGGCGGACTCGACTCGCTGGCCATGAAGACGAAGCGACGCGGCACGGCGTCCTGCCCCGGCCAGTCCACCAGCGCGCCCATGGTCTCGGCCTTCTGGGGGCGGGCGTCGGTGTCGAGCAGCAGCACGGTGTGCGCTTCCAGCCCCTTGGCGCCGTGGATGGTCAGCAGCCGCACGGCCTGCGGGTCGGCCCGGCCGGGTGCCCGCATCCCCGGGCGCTTCATGGCACGCACGAAGGCATAGGGCGTCAGATAGCGGCCGCCTTCCAGCTGCAGCGACGCTGCCTGCAGCGCCCGCAGGTTGGCCAGCACCCCCGCGCGCTGCGTGGGCGGCGCGGCGGCGGCAAAGCGCGCCAGCACGTCGCCCGCGGCATAGATGGCATGCAGCGCGTCGTGCGGCGGCAGGCCGTCCACCCAGCGGCGATATTGGGCCAAAACAGGCCCGAGCGCTTGCAAATCAAGGGGCAGCAGCTCTGTTTTTTGTAGCAAATCGAACCAGCTGCTGGCGGCGTGCTCGGGCTGGCGGCGCAGCACGGCCAGTTCCACCAGCGCCGCGTCGGGCAGGCCAAAGAGCGGCGAGCGCAGCGCGCGGGCCAGGGACAGATCGTGCCCGGGCGACACCAGCACATCCAGCAGCGCCACCACGTCCTGCACCTCGGGCGCCTCGCCCAGGTCGGCCTTCTCGGGCTGCACGCAGGGCACATGCAGATCGCGCAGCGCGTCCTGCAGCGCGGTCAGCCGGTCGCGCTTGCGGGCCAGCACCATGATCTCGCGCGGCGGCACGCCGGCGGCAATGCGGGCGGCCACCCAGCGGGCCGCCTGGGCGCATTCGCGCATGCGCAGGGTTTCCTCGGGCTCGTGGCGGGGCTGGGTCAGGCTGTCGCGCCAGGCCAGCGGGTCAGGGCCCGCTGCGCCTGCCGCATCGCCGGCGCCGTCTTCGGACGTGACCGGCGGCAGGCGCAGCAGCGTGCCCGGGTCCTGCGATTCGGTCGTGTGGTCGCGGAAATTGGCGTACTCGCCCGCTGCCTGCGCGGCCTGCATGGCGGTGTTGACCCCCGCGATCACGCCCTGAGCGTTGCGGCGCGTGTGGTCGCAGCTCAGCAGGTCGCCGCCCAGCCCTTCGCGCACGAAGGCTTGGGCGGCCAGGAACACCTGCGGCTCCGCCCGGCGGAATCGGTAGATGCTCTGCTTGGGATCGCCCACGATGAACACGCTGGGCGCGTGCTGGCCGCCGCCGGAGCCGGCATAGCCCGACAGCCAGGCATGCAGCGATTGCCACTGCAGCGGATTGGTGTCCTGGAACTCGTCGACCAGCAGATGCCGCACCCGCGTGTCCAGGCGCTCCTGCACCCAGCCGCTCAGCACGTCGTCGGACAGCATCACCAGCGCGGTGCGCTCCACGTCGTTCATGTCTACCCAGCCGCGCTCGCGCTTGAGCGCGCCGAAGGCGTCGATCAGGCTGCGTGTCAGCCGCGCCATGCGCTGCTGGTGCAGCCAGGCTTCGTGCTGGCGGCGTGCCTGCAGCAGGCGCTGCAGTTCGGGTTCGGCCTCCTGCGCGGCGGGAAACTTCTCCAGGTTCTTGCTGAGGCGGTCTTCCTTGGCAACGAAGAAGGCGCGCCGCAGGCGGTCCAGCCGCTGGTCCGGATCGGCACAGGCCCAGGCATCGATGACCGCATCGGCCGCCTTCTGCGGCGTCTTGTTCGCCTCTGCGCCGAGCGCCCGCGCCCAGCCCAGCCAGCGCGCCTGCACAGCCTCGCCTTCGAGCGCGTGCGCGGGGGTGGGCAGGTCGGCCAGCGCGTCGTCCAGCGCGCCGAAGGGCGGCACCGACGCATCGACCACGCCGGCTTCGTCCGCCAGGGTGAACTCCACGCGCTTGGACAAGGCGCTCACCAGCGCCTTGTGCGTCTGCGACCGGCCATGGCAGGCGACGGCGGTCGCGTAGTCGGCGCGCAGGCCCGGGTCTTTGGCCACGGCCTGCAGGAACGGACGCCACACCTCGCCCACGGCTTGCGCGTCGTCTTCCAGCAGCTCGAAATGCGCCGGCAGCCCCCGCGCCTGCAGCACCGCCAGCGGCGCCGTGCCCAGCAGCGCGGCGAACCAGCTGTGGAAGGTGCGGATCTGCACCGGCCGGCCGGCGTCCAGCATCTGCCGGTAGAGCTTCTGGAGCGGCTCGCGCTGCTCCCGTGCGCGCTGCGGACTGATTCCGCGGGCGATCAGCTCGCCTTGCAGGCGCTCCAGCGGCGCGTCGGCGAATTCCTCCAGCCATTCCTGCAGCCGCTGGCGCATCTCGCCCGCCGCTTTCTTGGTGAAGGTGATGGCCAGGATCTCGTGCGGCGCGCAGCCGTCCAGCAAGGCCCGCAGCATGCGGGACACCAGCATCCAGGTCTTGCCCGCGCCTGCGCAGGCTTCCACCGCGACGCTGCGCTGCGGATCGCAGGCGATGGCGTAGAAGGCCTCCCGCGACACGGGGCGGCCGTTGTGTTCATAGGCGGCTTGCACGCGCACCTCCCTCATGGGTCTTCATCACTGCGCCAATCGCCGAAGCGGGCGATGCCTCAAACCGGCGCAGCTCAGGCCGGCAGACGCCGCGCAAGGGCCGGCCCGCCGCGCTGACGTCGCCTCCCTTCCCGGCGCAAACCAAGGGACCGGGGCATGCAGGGAGCGCCTCAAGGAGGGGTCCTCTCATGCCCAGAAATCCTTGCGGCAAAGGCCCCGCGCCGCGCACCACTCGCACACGGCTCCCTCGCCCAGCGCCGGCATTGGCGCACCTGCGGCGATGCGCGAGAAGTCGTGCAGGATGCCCTCCACCAGCTGGTCGCGCAGTGCGACCACGTCTTCCTGTTCGTGGGTGCGCGTTTCGCCCCGCTCGCCTACGTTGACGTAGGCGGCCCGCAGCGTGTCGTCGCCCAGCAGCGCGGCGTAGAAGGCCAGTTGCGTGTCTTCGGCACCCGCGTTCACCCGGCGCCGGGTGACGGTGTCGTTCTCGGTCTTGTAGTCGATCACCAGCGTGGCCGGCTCGCCACCGCCCGCGGGATGGACGGCGTCGATGCGGTCGAGCTTGCCCACCAGCTGCAGGGGCCCGAGCGGCTGCGACGCGGCCACCTCGGCGCGGCGAAAGCTGGCGCCCTGCGCTTCGTGGCCGGCAAGCCATTCCAGGTACCCGTCGCGCAGCGCCGGCCAGCCGGACGCGAACGGCAGGAAGTCGCCCGCGTCGTCCAGCCGCTGGGCCTGGGTGGTGTGCTCGGCCGCCGCGTCCATCAGCGCGCGGCGCGCCTCCGGGCCGGCAGCCGGGTCTTGGTGCAGGGCCTCGTGGAAGTGCTGCAGCACGGCATGCAGCCAGTTGCCGAAGTCGCGCTTGTCGACTTCCGCACCCAGCTCGTCCGACTCCTGCAGCTGCAATTGGCGAAGCGCGAAGAAGCGATAGGGGCAGTGCCGCAGGTCGGAATAGGCGGTGGAAGACAGCTGAGACACCGGCAGGCGTTCACCCGTCGGCAGCGGGCGGGGCACCGGCGCCACGGGCACGGAGCGGCTCTGGCGGCAGTCGCTGCCGTCGGCCGCAAGGCCATCGAGTTGCAGCGCCAGCACCAGCGGGCTGGCCAGCAGCGGCTCGCCGCCTTCGTCGCCGGTGCGCCAGAGGATGTCGACGAAGGGTGTACGCAGCGCGCCCTGCCATGCGGCGCGCTGCGCGGCTTCGAGCGCGGAACGCAGTGGCAGCCCCAGGCCCTCGCGCTGCGCCTGCGTCCACTCGCCGGGCGGCTCCGGCGCGGCCTGCAGGCGTTTTTCGTCGCAGCCGGGCAGTACCAACGCGCAGAAGGGGCGCGCCAGCAGTTGCGGCAAGGGCATCACGACCACCGGCGCCTGTGCCAGGTAGTCGGGCCGATAGCGGCCCGCTTCCAGCACCTCGTTGACCCAGCGGGTGAAATCGACGAGGCCCATGCGGCGGCCTGCGCCCGAAAGCGCCTGCAGGTCGGCGTCCAGCCCCTCGTCCAGCCGCAGTTCCGCGATCACGCGGCTGCCCGCGGCATCCGCCTGCAGGCCCGCCCACAGGCCGCAGTCCTGCAGCAGTCCGCGCAGGGCTGCCAGCCAGGCGGGGAGCGGGCGCGCCGCCTGCATGGGTTCGCGCCAGGACTGGGCCTGGCCCACCAGCGCGGCGGCGCCCTCCAGGGCCGGATCGCGTGCGGATTCGATGGCGCGGGCAGCACTCCAGCGGCGCGGGCCGGCACGGCGCAACCATTTCTCCAGCGTGCGCAGCGCAGCGGGGGACACGGCGGGCAGCTGCTTGAGCCAGTCCAGCACCTGGTCGGCGCCGGCATCCCAGGCGCAAGCGCGCAACGCCGACATCACGTGCGCGGCCGACCGCGTGGTGGACAGCGTCCAGCCGTTCTCGTCATGCACGGCGACACCCGCACCATCCAGCAGCGCGCTGATGCGGCGGGTGAGCGCGCGGTCGGTCGGCGCCAGCGCGACGGGCACGCGTCCGCTGTCCAGGTGGCGCAGCACGCAGGCGGCGGCGCGCTGCGCTTCGTCTTCCGCGTCGAGGGCCGGGTGCAGCATGGCGGGCCGGGCGTCCTCACGGGACGGGGCACCGGCCTGCAGCGCGGCAGGCAGGCTGATGCACAGCGCCCGATCGCTCCAATGCGTCAGCAGCGACTGCGCCAGCGCGTCGGGCTGGTAGCCCTCCAGCACCACCAGCGCTTCGGTGCTTTCGCGCACGGCCGGCTCGAACAGCACGTCGCCGGAATGCGGCGAGGCCAGCACCCATTCCAGCGCGACCCGGGCGGCAGCGGACTCCAGCCGCAGCGCCGCACTGCCGTCGCCGCCGGCCGGCAGCAAGGCCCGGGCGGCCGTTGCCCAGTCTTCCCGCGCGGTGGGCGGCACGGCGGCCACCACGCCGCACAGCTGCGCGGCCATCTCCAGCAGCGGGCCGGCCAGCACGTCGCGGTAGTCGGCCAGGCCGGCGCGCTCCAGCAGGTCACGCGCGTTCACCGAATCCCGGGCCACCTCGCCCGTGAAGTCGGCGCCCTGCGGCTGGGGCGCGCCCAGCTGGCGCGACCAGTTGCGGGTGGTTTCGAAGCGGGGCGCAAAACCGTCGGGAAAGTGGCTCGCCCATTGGCGGCGGCCTTCGGCCATCAGCTGGGCATAGGGCACCAGCACCACGCAGGCCGCCAAGTGCGCGCCGCGGTCTGCCGCATGCGCATGCACACGCTCCAGCACGGCCCGCCAGGCGCGGTCCGACGCATGGTTTTTCGCTATGACAGTCATAGCGGGGGAGCCGCTTGCCGTCACGCGATGCAGGGAATCGGTTTCTGTCACAATGACCAGACTTTATACGTCCCTGCCCACCCACCTGCACAAATCAAGGAAATCCGCCATGGCAAGCGAACTCATCAAACACATCTCCGACGCCAGTTTTGAAGCCGACGTGCTCAAGTCGGGCAACGCGGTGCTGGTGGACTACTGGGCCGAGTGGTGCGGCCCCTGCAAGATGATCGCTCCCATCCTGGACGAGCTGGCCGGCACCTACCAGGGCAAGCTGACCATCGCCAAGATGAACGTGGACGAGAACCGCGAGATCCCCGCCAAGTTCGGCATCCGCGGCATCCCCACGCTCATGCTGTTCAAGAACGGCGAGCTGGCCGCCCAGAAGGTCGGCGCGCTGAGCAAGGCCCAGCTGGCCGCCTTCATCGACCAGAACCTGGGCTGATCGGCCCGCTGGCAGGGGGCCGACCCGCGATCCGCGCGGCCGGCCTGCCAGATCACCTCACCCTCCAGCCTCCGTCCCATCCGCCAGCCGGCCGCGCTCGCCGCCCGCCCCTCTGATGACCGAGGCCGCCAGACAACGATCCATGCGGGTCCCTCTGATTTTTTTCCTGTCATAATCTCCAGCGATCACCGGCCTGCACGCATAGGCTGCCGGTTCCAGATCCCAGGCTCGCCAGGCTCGCACGACGGCCCCCACGGCGCTCAAAGCCCCCTCCCCCTCTGCTCTGATTCACATCCACTCCGCCAAGGAGTCTCCCCATGCACTTAAACGAACTCAAGGCACTGCACGTGTCTGAAGTCCTCAAGCAGGCCGAAGAGCTTGAGATCGAAAACACCGGCCGCATGCGCAAGCAGGAATTGATGTTCGCCATCATCAAGAAGCGGGCGAAGGCGGGCGAGCAGGTGTTCGCCGATGGCGTGCTGGAGATCCTGCCCGACGGGTTCGGCTTTCTGCGCAGCCCCGACACCAGCTACACGGCCAGTACGGACGACATCTACATCTCGCCCAGCCAGGTGCGCCGCTTCAACCTGCACACCGGCGACATGATCGAAGGCGAAGTGCGCACGCCTAAGGACGGCGAGCGTTATTTCGCGCTCACCAAGCTCGACAAGGTCAACGACGGCCCGCCGGAGCAGAACAAGCACAAGGTGATGTTCGAGAACCTGACGCCGCTGTTCCCCAAGGAACAGATGAAGCTGGAACGCGACATCAAGGGCGAAGAGAACATCACCGGCCGCATCATCGACATCGTCTCGCCCATCGGCCGCGGCCAGCGCGCCCTGGTGGTGGCCCCGCCCAAGAGCGGCAAGACGGTGATGATGCAGCACATCGCGCACGCCATCACGGCCAACAACCCCGACGTGCACCTGATGGTGCTGCTGGTGGACGAGCGCCCTGAAGAAGTGACCGAGATGCAGCGCTCGGTGAAGGGCGAAATCATCGCCTCCACCTTCGACGAGCCCGCCGCCCGCCACGTGCATGTGGCCGAGATGGTGATCGAGCGCGCCAAGCGCCTGGTCGAACTGAAGAAGGACGTGGTGATCCTGCTGGACTCCATCACCCGCCTGGCCCGCGCCTACAACAACGTCGTGCCCTCTTCCGGCAAGGTGCTGTCGGGCGGCGTGGACGCTGCTGCGCTGCAGCGCCCCAAGCGCTTCTTCGGCGCAGCCCGCAAGGTCGAGGAAGGCGGCTCGCTGACCATCATCGCCACCGCGCTGGTCGACACCGGCAGCCGCATGGACGAAGTGATCTTCGAAGAGTTCAAGGGCACCGGCAACTGCGAAGTGCACCTGAGCCGCCGCCTCTACGAAAAGCGCGTGTTCCCCGCCATCGAGCTCAACAAGAGCGGCACCCGCCGCGAAGAGCTGCTGCTGCCGCCCGAGATCCTGCAGAAGACCCGCATCCTGCGCCAGTTCATGTACAACATGGACGAGATCGAGTCGATGGAGCTGATGATCAAGAACATGAAGGCCACCAAGACCAACGTGGACTTCTTCGACATGATGCGTCGGGGCGGCTGAGCGCCGGCCCGGGCTCTCTCGAAAAAAACCACACCGCAGCCCGCCATGCCATAATGGCGGGCTTTTTCTTGCGGAAAGTACGCCGGACTGGCCGGCGCGGCTCCCGCACTTGCATCAGAAGGAAGATCATGAAAGAAGGCATTCACCCCAACTACCGCGAAGTGTTGTTCTCGGACCTGTCCAACGGCTTCAAGTTCGTGACCCGTTCGTGCGTCAACACGAAGGAAACCGAAACCTTCGAAGGCAAGGAATACCCGCTGTTCAAGCTGGATACGTCCTCCGAGTCGCACCCCTTCTACACCGGCACGCAAAAGTCGGTGGACAACATGGGTGGCCGCGTCGAGCGCTTCCGCAACCGTTTCGGCAAGACCACCACGGCAGCGAAGTAAAGCCCTGGCCGCCACGGGCGGCCTGTGCTGTGGCACCATGCCCGGCACCGCGCCACCCCACGGCCCAGAGAAGGCAGCCCGGTTCGCCGTGCTGCCTTTTTTCATGGCGCCCGGCCGATGTCTTCCGGTGCGCCAGGCTCCCCGGGCCGACGCCTTTCCCCTTCGCTTTGACCTGACCGCCGCGTGATCCAACCGACCCCCGCCATCGTGCCCCAGAGCGCCGTGCGCGCCCTGCCGCGCTGGGCCTTGCTGCTGCTGTGCCTCGCCTATGTGGTGCCTGGATTCGTCGGCCGCGACCCGTGGAAGAGCGCGGACATCACGGCCTTCGGCTACATGCGCGAACTGGCTCTGGGCCACACCCCGTGGGGCGCTCCGCTGATGGCAGGCCTGCCGCCCGATACCGATGGCCTGCTGCCCTACTGGCTGGGCGCCTGGGCGATCCAGTGGACGTCCGGCTGGCTGGCGCCCGAGATGGCCGCCCGCCTGCCGTTCATGGCCCTGCTGGCCGTCACGCTGGCCGCCACCTGGTACAGCGTCTACCACCTGGCGCGCAGCCCGGGCGCGCAGCCGGTCGCGTTCGCCTTCGGCGGCGAAGCCAACCCGGCCGACTATGCCCGCACCCTGGCAGACGCCGGCCTGCTGGCGTTGATCGCCTGCCTGGGCCTGGCCCAGCTGTCGCACGAAACCACCAGCTACGTCACGCAGCTGACCTGCACCGCGCTGCTCTTCCATGCCGCCGCCGCGCTCCCCGTGCGCACCACCGGCCCGCTCATCGCCGCCACGGCAGGGCTGGGCGGACTGGTGCTGAGCGGCGCACCCGCCATGGCCGCCCTGCTGGGGGCCGGCGGCGCCCTGCTGGTCGGCACCACGGCCGCGGCCACGCCGCGCCGCCGCTGGCCCTGGGCGGCCGCCCTGCTGGCGCTGACGCTGCTGTCGGCCTGGCTGGCCTGGCGGCTCGACCTCTGGCGCTGGCGCATCGTCGACTCTGAGGGCGCCAAGGAGTGGGACAGCCTGGCCCGTCTGCTGCTGTGGTTTTCCTGGCCGGCCTGGCCCCTGGCGATCTGGACCGTCTGGCGCTGGCGCCGGCAGATCGTGAGCCAGGAGCGCCACCGCCATCTGCTGCTGCCGCTCTGGTTCGTCGCGGTGTCGGTGGGCGCCACGCTCACCACCCGCCCCGCCGACCGCGCGCTGATGCTGGCCCTGCCCGCCATGGCGGCGCTGGCCGCCTTCGCCTTGCCGACCCTGCGGCGCAGCATCTCCGCGCTCATCGACTGGTTCACGCTGCTGTTCTTCAGCGCTTCGGCCATCGCGATCTGGGTGATCTGGCTGGCGGTGCAAACCGGCGTGCCGGCCAAGCCGGCCCGCAACATCGCCCGCCTGGCGCCCGACTTCGTCGCATCGTTCTCGGCCGTGCAGTTCGCGGCCGCCCTTGCGGCCACGCTGGCCTGGTGCGCCCTGGTGTGGTGGCGCGCGGCACGCAACCGCGCGCCGCTCTGGAAAAGCCTGGTGCTACCGGCCAGCGGTGCCACGCTGGGCTGGCTGCTGCTGATGACCCTGTGGCTGCCGCTGCTGGACCATGGCCGCAGCTACCGGTTGCAGATGCAGGCCGTGCGGGCGGTGATGGGGGATGCGCCCGGCTGCGTGGCGACCTACGGTCTGGGACGCTCGCAAATCGCGGCGCTGATCTATCACGGCGAGCTGGACCTGGCCAGCAGCCAGCAAAGCGCCGGCTGCAACTGGCTGGTGGCGGACGCCGCCGCCAGCCCGCCCTACGCCTCGGTGCTGCCACGGCGCGAGTGGACACCGGTCGCCAACATCATGCGGCCGACCGACAGGAACGACCGGGTGGTCGTGCTTCGCCGCACGCCGCCGCAGCGCTGATGAGCGAGCGCGCCACGGTGCTGCGCCACGCCGGCACCGTGCTGGCGGGCCAGCTGGCCGTCATGGCTTTCGGCGTCACCGACACCATCGTCGCCGGCCGGCATTCCGAAGCCGCGCTGGCGGCGCTGTCCATCGGCTCGGCGGTATTCATCAGCGTCTATGTATCGCTGATGGGCGTGCTGCAGGCCCTGCTGCCGGTGTGGGCCGAGCAGCGCGGCGCCCAGGCGCAAGCGGCCATGGGCGCCAGCGTGCGGCAATCTCTGTACCTCTGCCTGGCGCTGACGGCCGTGGGCATGGCGGTGCTGCTGTTCCCCGGTGCGCTGCTGCGCTGGACGCAGGTGCCCGAAGCCTTGCGCGGCGTGGTGGAGCAGTACCTGCGCATCCTCGCGTTCGCGCTGCCGGCCTCGCTGCTGTTTCGCATCTACAGCACGCTGAACCAGTCGCTCGGCCATCCCCAGTTCGTCACCTGGCTCCAGCTGGGTTCACTGGCGCTGAAGATTCCGCTGTCGATCGGGCTGGCGTTCGGCAGCTTCGGCATCCCGGCACAGGGCGCGACGGGCTGCGCCTGGGCGACCTTGCTGGTCAACTACAGCCTGCTGGCGGTGGCGGCTTGGATGCTGCGCTCCCGCACCATGTACGCGCCGCTGGCGCTCTGGCGCCGGCTGGAACGGCCCGACTGGGGCCAGCTTGCGCGCTTCGTGCGACTGGGCGTGCCGGCGGGCCTCTCCATCCTGGTGGAAGTGACCTCGTTCACGCTGGTGGCGCTGTTCGTCGCGCGCCAGGGCACGCTGGCTTCGGCATCGCACCAGATCGCCTCCAACCTGGCGGCCGTGCTCTACATGGTGCCGCTGTCGCTCGCCATCGCCACCAGCGCCCGGGTCAGCTTCTGGCGCGGCGCAGGCGACGAGGACCGCGCCCGCGCGCTGGTCTGGATGGGTTTTCGGCTCGCAGCGCTCATAGGCATTGGGCTTTCAGCTATATTATTAATAGCAAAAGAGCCTATCGCCGCCTGGTACTCTCGCGACGCCCAGGTGGTGCTGGCCGCGGCAAGCCTGCTGCCCTGGGTGGCGGGCTACCACGCGGCAGACGCCCTGCAGACCGTCTGCATCTTCGTCCTGCGCAGCTACCGCGTGACCATTGCTCCGCTGGTGGTGTACTGCGTGCTGCTCTGGGGCGCCGGGCTCGCGGGCGGCTATGTGTTGGCCTACCACGGCGTGGGCCGCTGGCCGCCTCAAGCATC
Organism: Acidovorax sp. Leaf160; assembly: GCF_001424265.1. Taxonomy (GTDB): domain Bacteria; phylum Pseudomonadota; class Gammaproteobacteria; order Burkholderiales; family Burkholderiaceae_C; genus Paracidovorax. The sequence continues at coordinate 21,416 of NZ_LMOV01000012.1, read as the reverse complement.
GCCCGCACCGTTCTGGGCCGCCAGCGCGGCGGCGCTGGCCATCACGGCGATGGTCTTCACCGCCATGCTGGCACGGGTGCTCCGGCGCGCGGCGTCCGAACGCCCCGCCTGATCAGGCAGCCAGCCGGGGCGTGGCGTCGGCCCGTACCGACAGCGGCTGCTGGGGCAGCAGCCGCTGGGCCGGGAAGGTGACGGAGAACACCGAGCCCTGCCCCAGCGTGCTGGTGATGTGCAGCGTGGCGCCGTGCCGCTGCACCACGTGCTTGACGATGGCTAGGCCCAGGCCGGTGCCGCCGGTCTCGCGCGAGCGGCTGCGGTCCACCCGGTAGAAGCGCTCGGTCAGGCGAGGTATGTGCACCGCCTCGATGCCCGGACCCGTGTCGCGCACCGAAAAGCGCGCCCGGCCATCTTCCAGCCGCTCCCACCTCACCTCGATGCGGCCACCCAGCGGCGTGTAGCGCACCGCGTTGTTCACCAGATTCGACAACGCGCTCTGCAATTCGACCGCCGAGCCGGCGACCTGCCCCGCCGCGCGCAGTTCCTGCGCATCCGGGAACACGAACACGTGCTCGCGCTGCTGCGCATGGCCCAGCATGGCCGAAAGCGCCCGGCCTTCGTCCTCGCAGCGGCGCAGCAGGGTTTCGACCGGTGTCCAGTCGTGCAGGCTGGGCAGCGGGCTGCCTTCCAGCCGCGAGAGGGTGAGCAGGTCCTGCACCACGCTCTGCATGCGGGCGGCCTGCTGAGCCATCATGCCCAGATAGCGCTCGCGCTCTTCTTCCGCCAGCCGCAGGGTCTGCAGGGTCTCGACGAAGCCCATCAACACCGTGAGCGGCGTGCGGATCTCGTGCGACACGTTGGCGACGAAGTCGCGCCGCATGGCCTCGGCCTGTTCCAGCGCGGTCACGTCGCGCGACAGCAGCAGCCGGCGCCCGTCGCCATAGGGGTGCACCTGCACCGAGATGCGTACCGGCCGCGACGCCGTGCTGTCGCGGCCCTGCAGCACCACGCTCTGGGCAAAGTCCTGCCCGCCGAAGTAGGCCGTGAAGTCGGGGTCGCGCACCAGGTTGCCGATGGTCTGCATGAGGTCGCGCTCGGCGTCGAAGCCCAGGTGGTTGGCGGCCGTCTGGTTGCACCATTCGATGTGGCCCTGTGCGTCCAGCAGCACCACGCCGTTGGGCGATGCCTGCAGCGCTTCCAGAATCTCGGCGATGCGGCGCTCGGCGCTTTCGATCTGCTGGTCGCGCTGGCGCAGCAGGCGGCGGGCGCGGTCGGCCACCTCGCCCCAGCTGCCGCGCAGCCGCGGCGCGCGGGCGATGTCGCCCTCCCGCAGCCAGGCCAGCACGCGCGCGCTGCGCCACCAGTCCCACACGAACCAGGCCCAGGACGCGACGCCAGCCCCGAAAACGGCGGCCCACGGGCCGCCCCGCCACCAGCCCAGCGCGGCGCCGGCCGCCTGGAACATCAGGAAATAGAAGATTCGCGAAAGCATGGATGTGCAGGCACAGACGGACGGGCCAGGACAGGGCCGTGAGGTGCGGTATCACTCCTCAGGAGCCCACAGGGATGCTTGCAGCGCCCGGCCGCGTGGCCGCAGCCACGCCGTACGCCGGATGCGATGCGCCGGAATTCACGCCTGCATCAGCCGCTGGGGCTGCGCCGTCAGCCGGTAGCCGGCGCCGCGCACGGTTTCCACCATCACGCCGGCCGCCCCCAAGGCTTCGCGCAGGCGCTTGACATGCACGTCCACCGTGCGCTCCTCGATGAACACATGGTCGCCCCACACCTTGTCGAGCAGCTGCGCACGGCTGTGCACACGTTCGGAGTGGGTCATGAGGTAGTGCAGCAGCTTGAACTCGGTCGGGCCGACCTTGATCTGCTGGCCCTGGTAGCTCACGCGGTAGGTGGCGGCGTCCAGCACCAGCTCGGCGATGGTGACGCTCTCGCCGGCCTGTTCGGGCGCGCGGCGGCGCAGCACGGCGCGGATGCGCGCCAGCAGCTCCTGCGTGGAAAAGGGCTTGGTGATGTAGTCGTCGGCACCGGCATCGAGGCCCGCCACCTTGTCGGGCTCGTCGCCTCGGGCGGTGAGCATCAGGATCGGGATGGGCTTGGTGCGGCTGTCGGCACGCCACTTGCGCGCCAGCTGCAAGCCGCTCTGGCCGGGCAGCATCCAGTCAAGCAAGATGACATCGGGCAGCACGGCGTCCAGCTCGCGTTGCGCCGACTCGCCGTCTTCCGCCCAGATCGGCGCGAAGCCGTTGTGGCGCAGGTTGACGGCGATCAGTTCGGCAATGGCCGACTCGTCCTCGACGATCAGCACGCGGGGAAGTTTCTTCATGCGATGCACCTGCCTTTCACAGCAAGGCCGATTCGATCTCGTCCATGGTGGTGTGCCGCACATCCTTGCCCTTGACGAGATAAATGATCAGCTCGGCCACATTCTTCGAATGATCGCCGATCCGCTCGATCGCCTTGGCCAGGAACAGCAGGTCCAGGCTGGCGGAGATGGTGCGCGGGTCTTCCATCATGTAGGTGATGAGCTTGCGCACGAAGCCGTCGAACTCCTGGTCGATCAGGTCGTCTTCCTTCAGGATGGCGACCGCCGCCTTGGTGTCCAGGCGCGCGAACGCATCCAGCGCCTTGCGCAGCAGGCCCGAGGCCAGGTCGGCCGCGACACGCAGGTCCGACGAGGGCAGCGAGCGCGCGGCCCCGCTCTCGATGATGGACTTGACCATGCGCGCCATCTTGGTCGCCTCGTCGCCCATGCGCTCCAGGTTGGCCGTGGCCTTGGAGAACGCGATCAAGAGGCGCAGGTCGCGCGCGGTGGGCTGGCGGCGGGCGATGATGGACGAGAGCTCATGGTCGATTTCGACTTCCATCATGTTCACGCGCAGCTCGATCGATTCGACCTGCGAGGCCGCTTCCACGCTGAACTGCGAAAGCGCGTAGACGGCCTGGCGGATCTGCGACTCGACCAGGCCGCCGAGTTCCATCACCCGGGCGGAGATGTTGTTGAGTTCGCTGTCGAACTGGGACGAGAGATGTTTTTCTGTCATGGCATTGCCTCCTGCCGGCGCTGTGGGGCCGGGGTGTGGATGGGAGCGAAAGCGCGGCGCGGCGGCTGGGCCGCGCACACCCGCCGAATCAACCGAATCGGCCGGTGATGTAGTCCTCGGTTTCCTTGCGCTGCGGCTTGAAGAACATCTGCTCGGTCTCGCCGAATTCGACCAGATCGCCCAGGTACATGTAGGCGGTGTAGTCGCTGCAGCGCGCGGCCTGCTGCATGTTGTGGGTCACGATGACCACCGTGTAGTCGTTCTTCAGCTCGGCGATCAGCTCTTCCACCTTGGCGGTGGAGATCGGGTCCAGCGCCGAGCAGGGCTCGTCTAGCAGCAGCACTTCGGGCTTGATGGCGATGCCGCGGGCGATGCACAGCCGCTGCTGCTGGCCGCCGGAGAGGCCCGAGCCGCTCTGGTTCAGCTTGTCCTTGACCTCGTTCCAGAGCGCCGCCTTGCGCAGCGCCCATTCCACGCGGTCGTCCATGTCGGTGGCGTTCAGGCTCTCGAACAGCTTCACGCCGAACGCGATGTTGTCGTAGATGGACATGGGAAACGGCGTGGGCTTCTGGAACACCATGCCGACCTTGGCGCGGATCAGCGCCACGTCCTGCTTGCTGGTCAGCAGGTTCTCGCCGTCCAGCACGATCTGGCCTTCGGCGCGCTGCTCGGGGTACAGCTCGAACATGCGGTTGAAGGTGCGCAGCAGCGTCGACTTGCCGCAGCCCGACGGGCCGATGAAGGCCGTGACCTTGTTCTCGGGAATGTCGAGGTTGATGCCCTTGAGGGCGTGGAACTTGCCGTAGTAGAAGTTCAGGTCGCGCACCGTGATCTTGGGGGCGGCAGGCGCGGCGTTCTTGATGAGAGGCATGTCGTATTACCTGAAAGAGGTCGATGGGGTGGCGACGGTCATTTCTGGCGCGTCAGCACGCGCGCCAGGATGTTCAGACCGAGCACCGCCACGGTGATGAGGAACACGCCGGCCCAGGCCAGCTGCTGCCAGTTTTCGTAGGGGCTCATGGCGAACTTGAAGATCGTGACCGGCAGGCTGGCCATGGGCTTGGAGAGGTCTGCGTTCCAGAACTGATTGTTGAGCGCCGTGAACAGCAGCGGCGCGGTTTCGCCGGCGATGCGGGCCACGGCCAGCAGCACGCCGGTGATGACGCCGGCACGGGCCGCGCGCAGCGTGACCATCACGATCACCTTCCACTTGGGCGTGCCCAGGGCGTAGGCCGCCTCGCGCAGGCTGGCCGGCACCAGCACCAGCATGTTCTCGGTGGTGCGGATGACCACCGGAATCACGATCAGCGCCAGGGCGATCACCCCGGCGTAGCCGGAGAAGCTCTTGAAGCGGGCCACCACCACGGTGTAGACGAACAGGCCGATCACGATGCTGGGGGCCGACAACAGGATGTCGTTGACGAACCGCGTAGTCGATGCGAGCCAGCCGCGCGCGTCGTATTCCGCCAGGTACACGCCGGCCATGATGCCGATGGGCGTGCCGACGAAGGTCGCCAGCAGCACCATGACCGCCGAGCCGAAGATGGCGTTGGAAATACCGCCGGCCTCGTTGGGCGGCGGCGTCATGTCGGTGAACAGCGCGATGCTGAGGCCGCCGATGCCCAGGCGCACGGTTTCCCACAGGATCCAGACCAGCCAGAAGACGCCGAAGGCCATCGCCAGCAGCGAGAGCGTCAGCGCGATCTGGTTCACGCGCTTGCGCCCGTTGTAGCGCGCCTGGCGCACCTGCGCCAGTTCGGCTGCGGAGATGAGTTGCTGCGAGGTGGAAGTGGTGGTGTTCATGAACGGGCTCCTTCGCTCTTCTTCAGCCGCGACAGCAGCACCTTGGACAGGGCCAGCACCACGAAGGTGATGAAGAACAGCACCAGGCCGAGATAGATCAGCGACGCCTGGTGCAGGCCTTCGCCCGCTTCGGCGAACTCGTTGGCCAGCGCCGAGGTGATGCTGTTGGCCGCCTCGAAGATGGACAGCGAATTGAGCTGGTTCATGTTGCCGATCACGAAGGTGACGGCCATGGTTTCACCCAGGGCGCGGCCCAGGCCGAGCATCACGCCGCCCAGCACGCCGGTCTTGGTGTAGGGCAGCACGACCTTCCAGACGACTTCCCAGGTGGTGGAGCCGAGCCCGTAGGCCGATTCCTTGAGCAGCGCGGGCGTCACTTCGAACACGTCACGCATCACCGCCGCGATGAACGGGATGATCATGATGGCCAGGATGATGCCGGCCGCCAGGATGCCGATGCCGACGGGTGGGCCGGAGACGAACGCGCCCAGGAAGGGCACGCCGGAGAAAAGCGATTGCAGCGGTTGCTGCACATAGGTGGCGAGGATGGGGCCGAACACCATCAGGCCCCACATGCCATAGACGATGGACGGCACCGCCGCCAGCAGCTCGATGGCCGTGCCCAGCGGGCGCTTCAGCCAGGCAGGCGACAGCTCGGTGAGGAAGAGCGCGATGCCGAAGCTCACCGGCACGGCGATCACCAGCGCGATGATCGACGTGGCGATGGTGCCGTAGATCATCACCAGGCCGCCGTACTCGTCCTGAACCGGGTCCCAGACGCTGCTGGCCAGGAAGCTGAGGCCGTATTTCTCGATAGAAGGCCAGGCACCCACGAGCAGGGAGGCCAGGATGCCCAGCAGCAAGGCCAGCGTCAGCAGCGCCGCGCCGCGCGCCAGCACGCCGAAGATGCGGTCGGCGAGCACTCCCGAGATGAGAGGCGAGCGGGAAGGAGGATTGGTTCGTGGAATGCTCGACGCGCCCTCGCGGGCGCTCGTGCTGGGAACCGGCAACGTAGTGGACACGTCTTTGGCCTTGTGTTGTGGTGGGCGAACAGAGGCCCGCGAGCAGCGGGCCTTTGCAGCATTACTTCAGGGAAATCGCCTTGCCGGAAGTGTCCTTGATCTCGCCCCAGGACTTCATGATCACGGTCTTCACGCTGTCGGGCATGGGCACGTAGTCCAGATCGGCGGCGGTCTTGTCGCCGGACTGGTAAGCCCATTCGAAGAACTTCAGCGACGTGGTGGCCTGGACCGGCTTCTCCTGGCTCTTTTGCATCAGGATGAAGGTGGCACCGGTGATCGGCCACGCGGCCTTGCCGGGCTGGTTCGTCAGGATCTGATAGAAGCTCTTGGCCCACTCGGCGCCGGCTGCGGCCGCCTTGAAGGCGTCGTCGTCGGGCGAGACGTACGCGCCGTCGGCGTTCTGCAGCTGCACATAGGTCATCTTGTTCTGCTTGACGTAGGCGTACTCGACGTAACCGATGGAGTTGGGCAGGCGGCCCACGAAAGCGGCCACGCCTTCGTTGCCCTTGCCGCCCGCGCCCGTGGGCCAGTTCACGGCCGTGCCTTCGCCGACCTTCGACTTCCACTCGGCGTTCACCTTGCTGAGGTAGTTGGTGAAGATGAAGCTGGTACCCGAGCCGTCGGCGCGGCGCACCGGGGCGATCGCGGCGTCAGGCAGGTTCACGCCGGCGTTCAGCGCGGCGATGGCGGGGTCGTTCCACTTGGTGATCTTGCCCAGGTAGATGTCGCCCAGCACCTGGCCGCTCAGCTTGAGCTGGCCGGGCTCGATGCCCTTGATGTTGACCACCGGCACGACGCCACCGATCACGGTGGGGAACTGTACCAAGCCCTTCTTGGCCAGGTCTTCGTCCTTGAGGGGCGCGTCGGAAGCACCGAAGTCCACCGTCTTCGCTTCGATCTGGCGCAGGCCGGCGCCGGAGCCGACGGACTGGTAGTTGATCTTCACGCCCGTCGCCTTGTTGTAGTCGGCAGCCCACTTGGAATAGAGCGGCGCCGGGAAGCTGGCACCGGCACCGGTGGCTTCCTGCTGGGCCCAGGCGCTGGAGAAAGCACCGGCAGCCACCACGGCAGACACCAGGACACGGATTGCAGACAGTTTCATGGAGAGACCTCTTGGGGTTGGAACAATCGATGCCGTGACTCTAGGTGGGCTTTGTGACACCGACATGACAAGCAAAAGCCCCTGTCACGGGGAGCGCCGCCGGGCCTCTGACATGAAATCGTCACGCAGCTGTCGCACGCGCTGCGTAATCTGCGGGGGCCGGAATGAACCGGCGTCATCCATCCACCTTGGGGAAACACCATGTTCCGCCGCCGCACCCACCGCTCCGCCCTCGCTCTGCCCGCACCCCCCGCCCCCTACGAAGGGGCCGCACTCCTGATGCCGCAGCGCTCCCGGTAAATCCGGCGAAGAAAACGGCGGCCACGCCCATTCGCATGAGCAAGCTGCGCCCCGCCCGGCCGTCGGGCCGCCCACCCCTGCGCCTGCCCAGCGCAGCGGGCAGGCGGGCCGCGCCGCTGGTGCTATGCTGGACCGACAGAAGAACCCGCGCCCCGCGCACACCCATGCAAGACGGAACACTGCTCGCCGCTGTGGATTTGGGATCCAACAGCTTTCGCCTCGAAATCGGCCGCTTCGAGCACGGCCATATCCACCGGATCGAATACCTCAAGGAAACCGTGCGCCAGGGCAGCGGCCTGGACGAAGACCGCAACCTGACGCCGGCGGCCATGCAGCGCGGCTGGGACTGCCTGGCGCGTTTTGCCGAGCGCCTGGCCGGCTTCGCCCCCAGCCAGGTGCGCGTGGTGGCCACGCAGACGCTGCGCGAGGCGAAGAACCGCGACGTGTTCATCCAGCGCGGCAACGAGATCCTCGGCCACCCGATCGACGTGGTGTCCGGCCCCGAAGAGGCACGGCTGATCTACCAGGGCGTCGCGCACCTGCTGCCCCAGTCGGACGAACGGAGGCTGGTGGTGGACATCGGCGGGCGCTCGACCGAGATGATCCTGGGCCAGCAGTTCACGCCCTCGGCCGTGGCCTCCTTCCGCGTGGGCAGCGTCGCCTGGTCCACACGCTACTTTCCGGAAGGCCAGTTCACGCCGCAGGCCTTCATGCTGGCCGAGATCGCCGCCAAGGCGGTGCTCGACGAAGCGCTGGGCACCTACCGCCGCGATACCTGGGACGTGGCCTACGGCTCGTCGGGCACGGCCGGCGCGGTCGGCGAGATCCTGACCTCCGCTGCCGGTGGCACACCGGGGCTCATCACGCGCGAGGGCCTAGACTGGCTGCTGGCGCAGTTGCTGCAGGCCCGCAGCGCAGACCGGGTGCGGCTGGAGGGTCTCAAGGAAGACCGCCGCGCCGTCATCGGCGGTGGCATCAGCGTGCTGCGCGCCGTGTTCGACTTGCTGGGCATCGACCAGATGCATGTCGCGCAAGGGGCCCTGCGGCAGGGAGCGCTCTACGACCTGCTCGACCGCGAGCAACCGGCCACCGACCTGCGCTCTTCCACGGTGCGTGGGCTGATGCAGCGCTTCGCGGTGGACGTGCCGCACGCCGAACGCGTCGCGCGGGTCGCCTGCGCCCTGTTCGCCGCCGCGGCGCCCTCCGGCTCCGAGCGGGCTGCCCTGAAGCTGGACTGGGCGGCACGGCTGCATGAAGTGGGCAGCCGCATCTCGCACAACGATTACCACCGCCATGGCGCATACATCCTCGAACACACCGATGCGGCCGGCTTCTCGCTGCCCGAGCTGCACCGCCTGGGCCTGCTGGTGATGGGCCACCGCGGCAAGGTGCGCAAGCTCGAGGCAGACATCAACGACCCGGTGCTCGCGCTCCAGCTGATGTGCTTTCGCGTGGCAGTGGCGCTGTGCCACGCCCGGCGCGACCCCGACGTGGAAGGCATTGCGCTGCAATTGCAGGGCCACCGCTGCATCGTGCGCGCGCGGCCCGGCTGGGCCGGCAGCTACCCCCAGTCCGCGCACCTGCTGCGCGACGAAACCATCGCCTGGCAGAAGACACCGTGGGAGTTCGTGGCGGAGCTGCCCTGACGGGAACGCCCGGACGCCGGGGAGCCCATCATTCATGGCCCGTCCCGCACCTTGGAATCTTCAATAAAACGATATAAACTGTTTATATCGTTTCAACTGGAGTTCTGAATGTCTGCCACCCGCGCCTCGGCCACCCCTTCCGCCGCCGATTCCGTCGCTGCACAGCCTGCCGCAGCCGAGCCTGCGGCCGCCACCGCAACGGCCCACCCGGCCCCCGCTGCCGGCGCCGCCGCCAGGACCGCTTCCGCGCCCGCGAAGGCAGCCAAGGCAGCCAAGGCCGATAAGACGGTGAAGGAGCCCCAAGCCGCGCCGGCCCCGCACACCCCGCAACCCGCGCCCGGCAAGAAGGCAGCTGCCGGCAAGCGCGCCAAGCGCCAGGCTGCAGCCACGCCCCCCGCAGCGGCGCCCGCTGCCGCCAAGCCATCGGCAGCCGAAGAGAAGGCCGCGAAAGCCAAGAAGCCCAAGCTGGTGCGCGACAGCTTCACCATCCCGAAGGAAGAGTACGCCGTCATTGAATCGCTCAAGCAGCGCTCGGGCCAGCTCGCCCAGACTACCAAGAAGAGCGAGTTGCTGCGTGCTGGCCTGAAGCTGCTCGCCACGCTGTCCGACGATGCGCTGCTCAGGGCGCTGCAGGCCGTGCCGTCCATCAAGACGGGCCGCCCGAAGGCAGAGGCGTCTGCAGCACCCGCAGCGGTGGCGACGGCCCCGGCGGCCGCGGCCAAGCGCGCCAAGCCGGCGCGCAAGTAGTTATCCGCAGGCCCGCCGGACGCGGGCGGTACTAGAGGAACTCGGGCGACTGCACGGCCATGAGCACCGTCTCTTCGCCTTCCGGGCGCTGGCGGTGCCGCAGCCACCACACCGCTCCTTTGCGAATGGCGCAGTCGCCGGCCTGCAGGCCCAGCAGTTGCGCCACCGTCTGGCCCAGCATGGGCTGATGGCCGACGACCAGCACGGCGCCCCGCTGGCGCGGCCACTGCACCAGTTCCAGCAGATCGGCAGGCGATCCACCAGGCAGCAACTCGGCCCGCAGCTTGAACTTGCGGCCCAGCGCCCGCGCCGTCTGATCGGTTCGCTTGGCGGGACTGGCCAGCACGCGCAGCCCTTCGGGCAGCTGCCTGTCCAGCCAGGCCGCCATGCGGGTGGCCTGCTTCTCGCCTCGGCCGGTCAGCGCACGCTCCAGGTCGTCCGCGCCCTCCCCGGCCTCTTCGGCCTCGGCATGGCGCCACAGGATCAGGTCCATCAGCCTCCCTTCCTGCCAGCCGGCCGCTTCGCGCCGCTGGCACCGGCCGCATGGGCATGGGGATGGTGTGCGCTGCCATAGCGCTGGCTCAGAGCCAGCTGGGCGCCCAGCCCCTCCAGGGGCCGCGGCGCGCGCTGGTACTGGCCGTTGGATTGCAGCGTCCAGGCATCGCGGTCGTCATGCAGGTAGGCCACCAGGCATTCGTCGATGATGCGCTGGCGCAGGCGCCCATCGGTCACCGGCCAGGCCAGCTCCACGCGGCGCAGCATGTTGCGGTTCATCCAATCGGCGCTGGAGAGGTAGAGCGATTCCTTGGCGCCGCTGCGGAAGTAGAACACCCGCGTGTGCTCCAGAAACCGGCCGATCACCGAGCGCACGCGGATGTTGTCCGTCACGCCCGGCACCTGCGCCGGCAGCATGCAGGCGCCGCGCACGATCAGGTCGATGCGCGCCCCGCACTGGCCGGCCCGCACCAGCGCGTGGATCAGGGCCTCGTCGGTCAGCGCATTCATCTTCGCGACGATGCGGGCGTCCTCGCCGCGCTCCGCAGCCGCGGCCACCGCTTCGATGCAGTCGAGCATGGCCCGCTGCAGATGGAACGGCGCCATCACCAGGCGCTTCAGGCGCGGCAGCGGGTTCTGGCTGGCCAGGTGGTCGAACACCGCATCCATGTCGGCGGTGACGTGCTCGTCCGCCGTGAGATAGCTGAGGTCGGTGTAGAGCCGGGCGGTGCGGCGGTTGTAGTTGCCGGTGGACAGGTGTCCATAGCGCCGCAGGTGGCGGCCCTCGCGGCGCGTCACCAGCAGCATCTTGGCATGGGTCTTCAGGCCCACCACGCCATACACCACCTGTGCGCCGATGGATTCCAGCGCCTCGGCCCAGTTGATGTTGGCCTCCTCGTCGAAACGCGCCTTCAGCTCCACCACCACCATCACTTCCTTGCCGCGCCGCACGGCCTCGCGCAGCAGGTCCATCATTTCCGAATCGGCGCCCGTGCGGTAGATGGTCTGCTTGATGACCAGCACGTCCGGGTCGTGCACCGCCTCCCGCAGGAACGCGAGCACGCCGTCGAAGCTCTCGAAGGGCTGGTGGATCAGCACGTCGCGCTTCTTCATCTGCGCCAGGATCGGCGTTCCGGGCGGCAGCTGCGCCGGCCAGGCCGCGCGCCACGGCGGGAACATGAGCGCCGGCACATTGACCAGATCGACCAGTTGCGAGAGTCGCACCAGGTTCACCGGCCCATGCACGCGGTAGAGCGCTGCAGCCGGCAGGCCGAACTGCGACTGCAGGAAGTCGGCCAGGAAGCGGGAGCAGCCCGCCGAAACCTCGAGCCGCACCGCCTGGCCGTAGTGCCGATGCTGCAGGCCCTGGCGCAGCGCGGTGCGCAGGTTGCGCACGTCGTCCTCGTCCACGGCAAGGTCGGAATGGCGGGTCACGCGGAACTGGGAGAACTCGGACACCTCGCGCCCGGGAAACAGGTCCGCCAGGTGCGTGCGCACGATGCTCGACAGGCTGACGAACTGCATGCCCCTGGGCGCGACCTCCGCCGGCAGACGGAGCACGCGCGGCAGGATGCGCGGCACCTTGACGATGGCGATCTCGTTCTCGCGGCCGAAGGCATCGTCGCCGCGCAGGCGCACGATGAAGTTGAGCGACTTGTTGGCCACCTGCGGGAAGGGGTGCGCCGGGTCCAGCCCCACGGGGATCAGCAAGGGACGCACATCGCGCATGAAGTAGTCGCGCACCCAGCGCCGCTGCGCGCTGCTGCGCTCGCCATGCGAGACGAGGCAGATGCCTGCCTTGGAGAAAGCCGGCACCAGCGAATCGTTGTAAAGCGCGTACTGCCGCTCGACCAGCGCATGCGCGTGGGCGGCCAGGGTCTCGAACGATTCCGTGCTGTACGGACCTTTGGTTTCGCCGGCCTGCGCAGCCGTCAGATGCGCAGCGGCGCGCACCTCGAAGAACTCGTCCAGGTTGGACGACACGATGCAGAGGTAGCGCAGGCGTTCGAGCAGGGGCACGTCGGTGCGGGCGGCCCAGTCGAAGACGCGTTCGTTGAAGGCCAGGATGGAGTGGTCGCGGTCCAGCAGGGTCAGAGGCGGCAGGGGCGGCAGGGGCGGCAGGGGCGCGGCTGCGGGCGAGGCTTGCTCGACGGGCGGCGGAGGCAGCGCCTCTGGCATGGCAGGCGCGGCAGCAGCCGGCGTGGCCGGGCATCCGCCTGGCTCGCTCTGCGCGGCCGCACGGGAAGGCGGGGGCAAGCTGGCTGGAGAGAAAGGCGGCATGGGCAGCGATGAGGGAAACACGGACGAACGCCAGTATGAGACGGCCAGGTTACAAATTCATGACATCGACATGCAACCGTCATGCAGGCAATCCGGCTGGGGGGAGACCCGGCCAGGCGCCTGAATCGGAGCACGCGCTGCGGTGGCGCCGGCCGGGGTTCCGGCGCGGCGGATGGGCCCCTGCCCGGCCGGCGCCGGCAGGAGCCAGGGGCCAGGAGCCGCCAGCGCCGGTCGACGCAGACCGCCCGAGGCGTGCACGCGGTGCCACGCGATCTGCAAGCGATGGGCGATGGGCCATGGGTGCGGTGCAGGCGCTGCGCGCGCTGGTCGCTCAAGCCCCCAGAAAGTGCTTGCGATACTTCACCGGCAGGTCGGCCAGGCGCATCAGCATCGGCAGGTCTGCGGTGTTGAAGTCCGGGTCCCAGGCGGGCGCGCCGAGCACGCGGGCGCCCAGCCGCAGGTAGCCCTTGATCAGTGCAGGCGGCTCGATGGCCAGCGTCCCGTCGAGCTGCTCCACCGGCAGCGCGAGACGCGGCAGCACGTGGTAGTCGATGGGCGCCATATGGGTCTGGCGCAGCTGCTGCCAGATGCTGGCGGCCGCGTCGCCACTGACCACGCCGCCGTGCAGCATGGGAATGCTGGCGCAGCCGATCATGGTGTCGAGCTGGTTGCGCACCATGAAGTCCGCCAGGGCGCCCCAGAGGGCGAGGATCACGCCGCCATGGCGGTGGTCCGGGTGGACGCAGCTGCGGCCCAGCTCCACCATGCGCGAGCGCAGGCTGCGCAGGCGGGTCAGGTCGAACTCGGTGTCGCTGTAGGTGCCGCCCACGCGCTTGGCCTGGGCCGGCGTCAGCACGCGGTAGGTGCCAATCACCTGCCGTGTGTCTGCATCGCGAACCAGCAGATGCTCACAATAGTCATCGAACAGGTCCACGTCGTGCCCGGCCAGCGGGGTGTTCAAACGCGCCCCCATCTCCCCGGCGAAGACGGCGAATCTCAGGCGCTGTGCTTCCCGCACTTCGTCGGCATGCCGCGCCCATTCGACCGCCACAGCACCGCGCGCTGGCGCAGCCCCGCCCACGCCCGCCGTGCTGCCTGGGCGGTGAAGTGACCCCCTGGGCAGGGTGGCGGGATTCAGGGCCATGGTGGGCGTCGGCAGTTCGTTCATCGGGCTCTCCTGAATTAGGAATGCAGGCATTCAGTCCAAATCGACCGCTCGGTCACCCGTTGATTTCCCGGCCCGCCCGGCGGTCTGGCGGGCGGCGGCTGGGGTGCGCCGGCTGCCGCGTTCCTCGCGTCAGGTCGGCGTGCACCGCCAGTGCCTGCAATGTGCCGCGCGGGTGTGACGCGGCCGTGTCCGGTGCATGAACACGGCATGACAGACAATCGGCGCCCCGGTTTCCTTCCTCCACCCCCGCCAGCTCGCCCTGCCCCTGTCCCTGCCCCTGTCCCTGCCCCTGCCCCTGCCCCTGCCCCTGCCCCTGCTTAGCTTCGCTTCGTTTCGCATGTCTGCCCTGCACATCCTCTGGCGCGACGAACACCTCGTGGCCGTGTACAAGCCCGCCGGCTGGCTGGTGCACCGCACCGGGCTGGACGCGGGCGAGACCCGCTTCGTGATGCAGACCCTGCGAAACCAGCTCGGCCAGCACGTCTACCCGGTCCATCGGCTCGACAAGGGCACCTGCGGCGTGCTGGTCATGGCGCTGCACCCGGCAGCGGCGCGGTCGCTGTCGCAGGCGTTCGAGCACCATGCCGTGCGCAAGGACTACCTGGCGCTGGTGCGAGGCTGGGCGCCCCCGGCAGCGCTGGTGGATCACGCCCTGCGCCCGGACGATGCCCCGCCCGATGCGCCGGTGCAGGACGCCCGCACCGCGCTGCGGTGCCTGGCGCGGCTCGAATGGCCGGAGGCCGCCGACCCGCGTTTCGCCACCACCCGGGCCTCGCTGGTGCACGCCATGCCGCAGACCGGCCGCAGGCATCAGATACGCCGCCATCTCAAACACATCGCCCATCCCATCATCGGCGACGCCACGCACGGCAAGGGCCCGCTCAACCGCTGGTGGGCAGACCGGCTGGGAGGGCAGCGGCTCTGGCTGCATGCGTGGCGCCTGCAGGTGCCCCACCCCGTCAGCGGCGAGGTGCTGGCGCTGCACAGCGGCTTGCCGGCGCTGGGCGATTCGCAGGCTGCCGTCGCCGCTGCAGCGCCCCCGGCAGAGGGCCTGCAGGACCTCGCGGGCTGGCGGTCGCTGTGGCAGTGCGGCGGCTGGCGGCTTGCCGAGGGTGAGCCCCAGCCCTGTGAGACGGCACCTACGCCGCGCGAGACGAAAAGCAGCTAGCGTGCGGGCTGCGGCACGCGCCTGACCGGTCCGTGCGCCACGCCGATTCCACGCCTTACCCTGCCCCCGATGACCTACAACACGCTCTTTCAGCCCACTGCCGCCGCCCGCGCCCCTGCCCCGCCCCAGGCGCTCTGGTTCGTGCCGCAATGCGAAGGCCTGGCATGAGCGGCACCTGGGACACCTTCCGCGACACCGTGGCGGCGGAGTTTTCCGACGTGCCGGACGCCGAGCAGTTCATCCGCATCGTGCTGCGCCTGTCGATTGCCGCGCTGCTGGGCGGCCTGCTCGGCCTGGAGCGCGAACACAAGGGCAAGGCGGCGGGCGTGCGGACGCACATGCTGGTGTCGATGGGTGCGGCGATGTTCGTGCTGGCCGCGCAGCAGGCAGGCATCGACCCGGCGGACAACAGCCGGGTGCTGCAGGGCATCATCGCGGGCGTGGGTTTCCTGGGCGCCGGCACCATCCTCAAGGGCGACGCGGAAAGCCAGGTCAAGGGCCTGACGACGGCGGCCGGCATCTGGCTCACGGCGGCCATCGGCGTGGCGGCCGGGCTGGGCCTGGAGTTCACGGCGCTGCTGGCCACCGGCCTGGCGCTGCTGATCTTCTGGGCCATTCCGCTGCTGCAAACGGTCATTCAGGGCAAGGGCGACGACGCGCCGCCCAGCGCCAAGGACTGAGCTACCAGCGGGCCGGATACTATTATTTCAATAGCAACAAACGCTTATTCGACGGGCGCTGCAGGCCTTAATCACTCGAAACCATCAACCCTTCCGCCCGCCGCCGCCCCGCCGCGGCGCCGGCCAGATCCACTCCGGTCGCTCCAGCGGTTCGGGCGCGGCGCTCTGGCCGGGCTGGACGGGCTGCACCCGCCGTCCGGACCCTGGGGCGGATTCGCCCGGCGCGAAATGCGGCCCGGGACCGGCCTGGCCCAGCACGTCGCGCGCATTGCGCAGCGGGCATTCCTTGAGCGACAGGCAGCCGCAGCCGATGCAGCCGCCCAGCTGGTCGCGCAGCTGCGTCAGCACGCGGATGCGTTCGTCCAGCTGGTCCTTCCAGCGCGCGGACAGGCGGCGCCAGTCGGCCGCCGTGGGCGTGCGCCCCGCCGGCAGCGCCTGCAGCGCGGCAGCGATCTCGGCCAGCGGCACGCCCATGCGCTGGGCGACCTTGATCACCGCCACCCGTCGCAGCACCGAACGCGGATAGCGCCGCTGGTTGCCCGCCGTCCGCACGCTGTCGAGCAAGCCCTTGGATTCATAGAAATGCAGTGCGGACACCGCCACGCCGCTGCGCCGGGCCACTTCACCCACCGTCCATTCGGCGGCGGACGTGTCGCCCCCCGGATCGGAGCCGTCGTCGGAATGCAAGGAGCGTGGCATGGCGCGGTGGTCGAGTGGCGAATGGCGAATGGCGAATGGCGAATGGCAAAGCCTGGCCTCGCTCTTGACCTCAAGTTGAATTGAGGTTCGATACTAAACGCATCCATCCACCACTGCCGCGATCCATGCCTTCTTCCTCCGCTCGGTCTTCGACTTCTTCCGCTCCCCTGCCCCGCTTCCACAACCCCGCCGGGCTTTATGACCCGCAGCGCTTCGGCTATTCGCACCTCGCCGTCGTGCCGCAACCGGCCCGTGTGGTGCACATCGCCGGCCAGGGCGGCGAAGACGCCGATGGCCGGCTGCCAGCAGGCTTCGATGCACAGATGCGGCAGGCGCTGGGCAACCTGCGCCTGGCGCTGGCAGCGGCCGGCGCCAGCCCGGCCGACGTGGCCCGCCTCACCGTGCTGGTGGTGGAGCACAGCGAAGCGCGGCTCGCCGTCTTCAGCCGCGCGCTGATGGCGATGTGGGGCGACGCACCCACACCCGCCTGCACGCTGATCCCGGTGCCGCGCCTGGCCATCGACGGGATGCTGTTCGAGATCGACGCCACCGCCTACCTTCGCGCGGACGACGCATTGCCCTCCGGCTCCGCCCGGCTGCCCAGCCCTGGCATCGCCTCGCAGGCCACGGCATGAGCCAGGTCACGCCCGCTCCTGCGGCCGACCGTAGCCAGCACCCGTCCGCCGCCACGTCGCCGCTCACCACGCCGGTGCTGCTGTTGATGGCGCTGGCCTGCGGCCTGTGCGCCGGTGCCAACTACTACAACCAGCCCCTGCTGCACTCCATTGCCAGCCATCTGGGCGTGACCGAGGCCACCGCCGCGCTCAGCGTCACGCTGGCCCAGGTGTCGTATGCCTGCGGGCTGCTGCTGCTCGTGCCGCTGGGCGACAAGCTGGAACGCCGCCAGCTCATCACCGTGCTGATGGTCCTGGCAGCGACCGGGCTCTTTCTGAGCGGTTTCGCCAGCAGCTTCGCCATGCTGGCCGTGGGAACGGTGATGACCGGCCTGTTTTCGGTCGCGGCGCAGGTGCTGGTGCCGCTGGCGGCGGCGTTGGCCGCGCCGGGCCGCAGCGGCCGCGCAGTGGGCATGGTGATGAGCGGGCTGCTGATCGGCATCCTCGCGGCGCGCAGCGTGGCCGGGCTGCTGTCGGGGCTGGGCGGCTGGAACCTCGTGTATCGCGCGGCGGGGGTGGCCATGCTGCTGGTGGCGCTGGCGCTCTGGCGCGCGCTGCCGCCGCTGCCGCGGCCCGCCGATGCCCCGGGCTACTGGCAGGTGCTGCGGTCGCTCGGCACGCTGGCGGCCCGCCACCCGCGGCTGCGCAGCCGCGCGCTGCTGGGCGGGCTCTCGTTCGCGTCCGTAAGCGTGCTGTTCTCCACCATGGCGCTTATGCTGGGCGGGCCGGCCCACCGCCTGAGCGACGCGCAGATCGGGCTGGTGGGCCTGGCGGGGGTGGCCGGGGCACTGATGGCCAACGTGGCGGGCCGCATGGCCGACCAGGGCTACGAGCAGTGGACCACCCGCGCCTCGGTGCTGCTGGTGCTTGCCAGCTGGCTGCCGCTCTGGTGGGGAAGCGCCAGCATCGCCTGGTTCCTGGCCGGCATGCTGCTCATCGACCTGGCGCTGCAGGGGGTGCACATCAGCAACCAGAACGTGATCTACGCGCTGGCACCGCAGGCCCGCTCCCGTCTGAACGCGGTGTACATGACGGGCTACTTCACCGGCGCGGCGGCGGGCTCGGCCGCCGGCTCGCTGGCCTGGCAGGCTGGCGGCTGGACGGCGACCTGCGGCGTTGGCCTGGCCATCGGGCTGGCCAACGCTGCCGCCTGCTGGCACGACAGCCGGCTGGCCAACGCGGCCGGCAAGGCCAACGCAAAGCTATCTCTTTGATAGCGCAGAGCATTGGACCGGCGGGCGCTACTGGGGTTTTCGCGTGGGTGTTGCACTGCAAAAGCGGGCATTGTCCGACACCCTCCGTTCACACGGCACCTGTGTAATCGAGCCTCCAATCCGCGCCGCTGGCGCCCATCTCACGAGGAGGACGCAGATGACCCAAGAACATGGAACGCAGCACGCCACCATCCAGGGTGAAGTCACCTACCGCGAAGGCGACGGCATGCCCGTGCCCATTCCGGAGGGCCCGGTGGAGCTGACGCACGCACCCGACAGCGTCACCCTCAGCTGGAAGGCTGACAACGACGCCGCCGGCTTGGCCGCCATGCCGCGCGACCAGTTCGAGCGCTATGCGCGGGAAGGCAAGATCCTCGTGGACGGCCGGCCCGCCGTCGCCCCGGAGGCGGCGGACGGCGACGCCGACACGGCGGAAGACGCACAGCGGCAGCAACTGCAGGGCGCACACGGTGATCAGGCCGGCGACGCGCCGCAGGACGCGCAGCACCACGCAGGCCAAAGCCAAAGCCAAGGGCAGAGCCAGAGCCAGAGCCAGAATCCCGGGGGAATCCAGATGCAGGGCCAGGGTTCGGGCGAGCAGCCGGTACCCGACCCGGAAGTCTCCCAGGACGGGCATGCCGTGGAACACGACTACACGGAAGACCTGAACACCCGCCAGAACAGCTGACCGGCGATCCGCCGCGCCCAACGACCAACCATGCGGGGCCTCAGGGCCCCGTTCTCGCGTCTGGCGGCGGCACCGGGCCCGTGGCACAGTCGGCCACCGATGTCACCGATACCCACCACTGCCGCTGATCAGCCGCCCCCCGCAGAGGCTGCGCCCCATGACGTCGGCGCGCTGCCGACTGCACAGGGCCTTCGCCAGCTGCTGCGCGCCGCGCTGCCGGACAAAAGCCGCCAGACCGCCCCCGGCTGGTTCGGCGACACCGACTTCCTGCTGACCCGCGCGCATGTGGACGAGGACGGCGACACCTATCACGACGGGCTGTTTCTGACCGTCTGGCAGCAATGGGACTTCTGGATCGCCGACGCACTGCCGCCCGTGCACACCAGCCTGCTGCAAGCCGCCGCCGCACGGGTCGGCTGCTGGCTGCGCCGGCGGACGCCGCCGCCCGTCGGCTTCACCCAGCTCTACCGGCGCCACCAGCCTGGTGCCGACCCCGCCGACGGAGCCTGGCAAGCGTTCGACGCAGCCGCTGACGAGGGCCCGCCAGAAGCCATCGCGGCGTGCCTTGGCGCCTGGCAGGGCGTGGTCGAGTATTGGCGCAAGGGCGCTGCCGAGCGCCGCGCACGCTACCCCTTGCGCCGGCAATTGCTGGCCTGCTGCACGCCCGAGCGCATCGAAGCGCTGACCTTGCTGCCCGCCTTCATGCCGGCCGCGCCGGGCTCGCCATGGGCTCCGCGAATCGGCGGCTGGCAGGTGTGGCGGTCCATCAGTACGCGGCCCCCGGGCGATGCAGGCGGCGGCCGGAAGACCTCCGGCGCCACGGGTGCGGCCCTGCGGCTGACGGGGCCACGGGTGCCGGCTGACGGGCTATCCGAGGATGCCGACCCGGCATGCCGGCCGGTGGCTGCGAGGGGCGCCCATCCCTCCGGCGATGAAGACGACGGCGACGGCGACGGCGACGGCGCCGCCCTGGCCTGCTATCAGATCGAGGTACAGCGCGACCCGCTCGGCCACGGCGAGGCCGGTGTGGAGATCAGCTACGCGCAACGCCTGAGCGACACCCGCGAGCCCCTGCCCCCCGAGGCGGTCGACCACATCGAACGCCTGATGCGTTGGCTCGACGCGGCGGAGCATGCCCTCGTGTCGGCTTGCCCGCCGAGCGAGCACACAGCAGACGCCTTCCAGTGGCTCGATGCTGCGGCCGCCCATCCCGCCCACGCCGCCGATGAAGCGGTGCTGCCTCCGGTCTGGATGGCGTTGTCACACGCCTGGCAGACCGCCGGCCGAGCACGCGCCGCAGCGCAACGCCGCAGTACCGAGGCGCAAGCGCCCGGCGCTCCCACCGCCCTTTTCCCTCCAGCGCCCGACCCGCGGGCGCTTCACGCGCCCCGCGTGCTGCAGCTTGCCCGTGAAATCAGCCGCAGGCATGACGCGCCCACGGCCGTGCGCTTCCACCGGCGATTCGCCTTTGCGCTCGCCTGCCATGCCGATCGCTCGCGGGCGGACGGGCTCGCGGTGGGGCCTGTAGGGTGGCTGCCGGACGGCAGCGTGGTCGCGCGGGTGGGCGGACGCGCCGCGCCGTGGTTTCGCCTGGAGCGCGGGGCATTGCTCTGCGAGCCGCTCGGCGTTGAAGGGGGCGAGGGCCTGAACCTGGACCTGGACCCAGACCTGGAGGGGGGCGTGGCTCGGCCTTCAGGCTCTGCCGAAGCGCCGGGCACGGCGGCGTGGATCGACGGGCTGGTGGTGGAAGGGGATGCGTCGGGGGTGCTCTGGGGGCGGGACGCGGCGGGGCGGGTGCTGTGGCGGCACCCGGTGGGGACCTGCCCGGTGAGGGGGGTGGCCTTGTCCCCGGACGGGCGCCAGGTGGTGGTGGGAACGGCGGGGGGGGATCTGGTGGTGTTGCGGAAGGCGGGGGGTGGGGATCCGTTCGGGACGGGGGATTCGCGGTATGTGGAGGGGTGGAGGGGGTTGTTTTGGGAGGGGGAGGAAGGGGTGATTTGGTGGTGACGTGGCAAGGCCGGGCGGGGTTTTGGCTGCGGTGAGGTGGTTTATCGGGGGGGGGGGGATTTGTTCCAGGCGGGTGGATACTTTTCTTGCGCGTTGCGCAGGACTTCTTGTGTATCTCCGGCCGTTCGGGCTGGGCTTGTCGAGGCTTCCTTGCGCTGCCGGGGCGGTGCTGGCGGGGACTGGGTGGTTGCTTCCCGGGGCCGGGATTTCGCCCCGGCKGGCGAGTMACTTTCTTTCGTCTCGCCGAAAGAAAGTCACGGCGGTTTCTATAGTGAAGTGCAACACCTGAATCCAACCGGACTGAAGACACTTCATGAGCAAGACCTACCGACAGCTGAGCGAGCAGGATCGAGAGACGATCATGGCGATGAAGCTGGAGCACGCCAGCGCAAGATCGATCGCCCAGCAATTGAATCGAGCGCCCAGCACCATCACGCGAGAGTTGAAGCGCAACGGCTACCAGCCGCCCTGCACCATGGCAGTGATGGGYCGTCCCCGGATCGCTGGAGGCTACGACGCGCACCGTGCGGGCGTGCGCAGCCGCAGGCAGCGCMGGCTGGCACGGCCGCAGCGCAAGCTCCATCCCTGCACCGCCCTGTGGGCCCAGGTACGCATGCTGCTGGAGCAAGGCTGGTCGCCCGCCCAGATTGCCGCCACACTCAAGCGTCAA
>NZ_LMOV01000011.1 GCF_001424265.1 Acidovorax sp. Leaf160 | reverse complement strand
GTCCATCAGGGTCAGGTACGGCGCAGCGAAGCTCCATTCTTCGTCGCTGACATCTGTCGGGTAGGGCTTGCGGGGCATCTGCAAACTCTACCCTTGGCTTCGTGATCAGGGAGCAAAGTTCATAACACGCTCTATGCCCAGCAGCGGGGCTGCGCCGGCTTCGTGATTGACGGTGCGGTGCGTGACACCGCCGCTTTCGAGGCAGCGGATTTCCCTTGCTACGCCCGGGGCGTGAGCCACCGGGGGCCCTACAAGCTCGGGCCCGGAGCCATCAACGTGCCGGTGACGGTCGCAGGCCAGGTGGTGCTGCCAGGCGACCTGCTGGTGGGCGACGAAGACGGGGTGGTCAGTTTTGCTGCGGACGACGCGCCCGCACTCCTGCAGGCGGCACTGCGCACGGCAGCACACGAATCGGCTGTGAAAGCCGAGATCGCCAATGGTCAGGTGCGGCAATCCTGGCTCGACAAGGTGCTGGTCCCGGCGGGCCTGGCCGGCACACCCTCGCCATGACGCCACCGACCGCAACCCATTCCAACCAGCACCGGAGACACCAGATGCCCTCTCACCGACACACCCCAGTTTCCCGCCGCACCGCCCTGGCCTGCGCGCTGCTGGCCTCGCTGGCAGCCGCGCTGCCGGCCCAGGCCGCCGACTATCCGACCGAGCGCCCGATCCGGCTGGTCGTGCCGTGGGCACCGGGCGGCGCGACCGATGCCATCGCGCGGGTGCTGGCGGTTCCGCTGGGGCAGGCGCTGGGCCAGTCCGTGGTCGTGGACAACCGCCCCGGCGCGGGCGGCAACATCGGCACGGGCCAGTTCGTGCGCGAGAAGCCGGACGGCTACACGCTGGTGATGGCCACCAGCTCCACCAATGCGGTGAACCCGCACCTCTACAGCAAGCTGCCGTTCGACCCTGCGAAGGACTTCACGCCGGTGGCCTTTGTGGCGTCGGTGCCCAATGTGCTGGTCGTGCGGGCCGCGTCGCCCTACAAGACGCTGGCCGAGCTGCTGGCGGCGGCACGCGCCCAACCGGGCAAGCTCTCGTACGGCTCGGCGGGCAACGGCTCGTCGCAGCATCTGGCGGGCTCGATGCTGGTTCGCGCCACGCAGGTGCAGATGACGCACGTTCCCTACAAGGGGAGCGGGCCGGCTGCGAGCGACCTGATGGCCGGGCACCTGGACATGATGCTGGACACCGGCTCGCTGCCCCACGTGCAGGGCGGCACGCTGCGGGCGCTGGCGGTCGCGTCCAGGAAGCGCATGGCTGCCCTGCCCGAGGTACCCACCTTCGAGGAAGCCGGCGTGACGGGAGGCATCCAGGCCTCGGCCTGGTACGGTGTCATGGCGCCCGCAGGCCTGCCCAAAGAGATCATCCTGCGGCTCAACCGGGAGATCAACAAGCTCCTCCAGCAGCCAGCGGTCGCACGGCATCTGCAGGAGTTCGGTGCCGAAACCAACCCGGGTACGCCCGAGCAGTTCCAGGCGTTCGCCGCCAGCGAAGTGGCGCGCTACCAGGCCATCGTGAAGGAATCGGGCGCGAAGCTGGAGTGAGGCAGAGCAGGGGCAGGAGCAGGAGCAGCAGCAGCACGGCAGCGCGACAGCGTTGCCGGGTACGGCGCCGCGCAGCCATCGCTGCCTGCCTCGGTCACACCTCCAGCCACTCCTTGCGCACGTAGGTGTTGGCACGCAGGTCGGCGGGCGTGCCTTCGAACACGATGCTGCCGTGGCCCATGACCAGCGCCCGGTCGGAGATGGTCATGGCGATGGTGAGCTTCTGCTCGATCAGCAGCACGGACACCCCGCGCGACTTGATCTTGACCAGGTACTCCGCCACCAGCTCGACGATCTTGGGCGCGAGGCCCTCGGTGGGCTCGTCGATGATGATGAGTTCCGGGTCGCCCATCAGCGTGCGGCACAGGGTGAGCATCTGCTGCTCGCCCCCTGACATGACGCCGGCCTCGGTGTGTTGCCGCTCCTTGAGGCGCGGGAACATCTCGTACATGTCGTCGAAGCTCCAGCGGCTGCCGCGGCCATTGCCTTTCTGGCCCAGCAGCAGGTTCTGGTGCACGGTCAGGTGCGGAAAGATGTCGCGGCTCTCGGGCACGTAGCCGATGCCGCGGTGTGCGATCTCGTAGGCCTTGCGGCCCTGCAGGCTCTCGCCCTTCCAGGACAGGCCCCCTTCCCAGTGCACCAGGCCCATGATGGCCTTGGCGGTGGTCGAGCGGCCCGATCCATTGCGCCCCAGCAGCGCGACGATCTCGCCAGGCTGCACGTTGAACGAGACGCCATGCAGCACGTGGCTCTTGCCGTAGTACCCGTGCAAATTGTCGATGTGAAGCATTCAGTGGCCCCCTTCCTGCTGCGCGGCGATGACCGAGCCGAGGTACGCCTCCTGGACCCGGGGGTTGGCGCGCACAGCCTCGGGGGTGTCGTAGGCGATCACCTCGCCGTAGACCACCACGGCGATCTTGTCGGCCAGGCCGAAGACGACTCCCATGTCGTGCTCCACGGTCAGCAGCGTGCGGCCCACGGTCACTTCCTTGATGAGGTGGATGAAGCGGGTGGTTTCGCTCTTGCTCATGCCGGCGGTCGGCTCGTCCAGCAGGATGACGTTGGCGCCGCCGGCGATGGTGATGCCGATCTCCAGCGCACGCTGCTCCGCGTAGGTGAGGTTCATCGCGAGCGTGTCGCGCTTCTTGTCCAGGCGGATCTGCTGCATGAGCTGCTCCGCCCGTGCGTTCGCGTCGTCCAGCCGGGAGAGGAACTTGAGGAAGGTGTAGCGGTAGCCCAGGCTCCACAGCACCCCGCAGCGCAGGTTCTCGAAAACGCTGAGCTTGGGGAAGATGTTGGTGATCTGGAAGCTGCGCGACAGCCCCATGCGGTTGATTTCGTACGGCGCCTTGCCGTCGATGCGCTGGCCGTTCAGCAGCACTTCGCCGCTGGTGGCACCGAAGCGCCCGCTGATGAGGTTGAAGAGCGTGGACTTGCCCGCGCCGTTCGGGCCGATGATGGCCACCCGCTCGCCCGGCGCAACGGACAGGTTGGCGCCGCGGATGATCTCGGTCTTGCCGAAGCTCTTGCGCAGGTCGCGCAATTCGAGCGCCGGGGTGGCCGCCCGCGCATCGGCGGCGGGCTGGCCCGTGGTGCGGCGCGTGTCGGCGGTCATGGTCAGGTCGTCGCGGTTCATTCAGGCGCCCTCCCCGCGCTTCACGGCATGTTCGATCTCCTCCTGGATCACGCTCCAGCGGCGTACGAAGCGGCGGCGGCACATTTCGAAAAGGCCGATGCCGACCAGGAACAGCAGCCCCGCCCCCGCCCAGGTGCCGAAGGCACGCGCGTTGAGCGTGAAGCCCATGAACGGCAGGTTCGGGCCCAGTGCGGCATTGAGCTGCAGGTGGTAGGTCATCTCGACCATGGCGGCCGCCCCCAGCAGCGCCAGCAGCGCGGTGGCAGTGAGCGCCATGTAGGACGGCAGCAGCTGCTTGAGCTTGCCGAAGCGCGCAAGGCGCAGGTTCATCATGATCAGGCTGGCGATGCCGCCGGGCGCATACATCACCATGAAGAGGAAGGCGAGGCCCAGGTAGAGCAACCAGGCCTTCGACAGCTCGGACAGCAGCACCGAGGCCAGCACCAGCAGCACGGCGCCGATGATGGGGCCGAAGAAGAAGGTCGCGCCGCCCAGGAAGGTGAACAGCAGGTAGCCGCCCGAGCGCACCACGCTCACGCTGTCGGCCGCCGTGACGATCTCGAAGTTGATGGCCGCCAGGCCGCCCCCCACGCCCGCGAAGAAGCCCGCGATGATGAAGGCGTAGTAGCGCACGCGCTGGGTGTTGTAGCCGATGAACTCGACCCGCTCGGGGTTGTCCCGCACCGCATTCAGCATGCGGCCGAGCGGCGTGCCGGTGAACGCGAACATCAGCGCCGTGCAGATGAAGCAGTAGACGGCAATCAGGTAGTAGACCTGGATGGCCGGCCCGAAGCTGATGCCGAAGAAAGACTTGCCGTACACCCGGTCGGTGGTGATGCCGCCTTCACCGCCGAAGAACTCGGGGAACATCAGCGCCATGGAGGCCACCAGCTCGCCAATGCCCAGCGTGATCATGGCGAAGGTGGTGCCCGACTTCTTGGTGGTGACGAAGCCCAGCAGCACGGCGAAGAACAAGCCCGCCAGGCCGCCCACCAGCGGTATCAGCACCAGGGGGATCGGCAGCGCGCCCTTACCCGCCAGGTTCATCGCATGGATGGCGATGAACGATCCCAGCCCCGTGTAGACGGCATGGCCGAAGCTCAGCATGCCGCCCTGGCCCAGCAGGATGTTGTAGGACAGGCAGATGATGATGAGATAGCCGACCTGTGCCAGCATGGTCAGCGCCAGGCTGCTGGTGAAGATCCAGGGCGCGGCGATCAGCGCGAGCGCGAAGGCGGTCCAGATGACGAACCGGCCCACGTTCAGGGGCTTGAAGCGGTGGTAGCGCACGTCCGCAGGCTCGGCTACCGGGCGGGTCGAAGGCGTGGAAGGCGTGGAAGGGGATGGGTTGTAGCTCATTCGTCAGTCCTCCCGGGTACCCAGCAGGCCCTTGGGGCGGAAGATCAGGATCAGCACCAGGAAGAGGTACGGAAGAATCGGAGCGATCTGCGAGATGGTGAGCTTGAGCACCGGCCAGCCGAAGGTCTGCTCGGTGACCTGGACGCCGAAGCGGGCGAAGGCATGTACCAGCGAGTAGTCGAGCGCGACGGCGAAGGTCTGCACCAGGCCGATGAGCAGCGAGGCGATGAACGCCCCCGCGAGCGAGCCCATGCCGCCGACCACCACCACGACGAAAATGATGGAGCCGACCGACGCCGCCATGGCGGGCTCGGTGATGTAGGTGTTGCCGCCGATGACGCCGGCCAGCCCCGCCAGAGCGCAGCCCCCGCCGAACACCAGCATGAACACGCGCGGCACGTTGTGGCCCAGCGCCTCGACCATGTCCGGATGCTTCAGCGCCGCCTGGATGACCAGCCCGATGCGGGTGCGGGTGAGGAGCAGCCACACCGACACGAGCATCAGCAGCGCCACCAGCATGATGAAGGAGCGCGACTTGGGGAACTGGGTGCCGTAGAGCGTGAACAGCGGCCCCTGCAGCTGGCTGGGCAAGGCATAGGGCACCGTGGAGCGGCCCCAGATGAGCTGCACCAGCTCCAGGATGAGGTAGGAGAGACCGAACGTGACCAGCAGCTCGGGCACATGGCCGAACTTGTGCACGCGCCGCAGCGCGAAGCGCTCGAAGGCTGCGCCCATGGCACCGATCAGCAGCGGCGAGATCACGAGCGCCGGCCAGAAGCCGATCACGCCCGAGATCGAATACGCCAGGTAGGCCCCCAGCATGTAGAAGCTGGTGTGGGCGAAGTTGAGCACGCCCATCATGCTGAAGATGAGCGTCAGCCCCGAACTCAACATGAACAGCAGCAAGCCGTAGCTCACGCCGTTCAGCAACGAGATGACGAAAAACTCAAGGTTCATCGGAGAGATCGGAGGCTGAGGTGAAAAAAAGGCCCGAAGCGAGTCGGGCCCCGAATGGCTGAACGCAGTGTTCGTGTCAGGCGGGTCGCCTGACCTGCATCAGGATGGCCGCTTCATCTGGCACGAGGTGGGCGTGCTGGCGACGTAGGGCTCGTAGTACTTCACCGGAACGAAGGTGTAGCCGGTGTTCTCCGCATCGTTCGGGTACTTGCCGCCGGCCTTCTCCCACTTCGACACGAAGAGGCCCTGCTGCAGCTGGTGGTCGCTCTTGCGCATCTCGACCTCGCCATTGAAGCTGTTGAACTTCATGCCTTCCATCACCGCCGCCACCTTGACGGGGTCGGTGGACTTGGCCTTGACGAAGCTGTTGTCCAGGATGGCGAAGGCGTGGTAGACGGCGCCTGTGTACATGTCGTCGTTGAACTTGGCCTTGTAGTCCTTGACGATGCGGCCGATGTCGCCCGGCAGGTTCAGGTGGTTGTACGACACCATGTACACCCGGTTGGCGGACGCCGCGCCCATGGCCGTGGGGCTGCCGGTCACGCCGCCGTAGTAGGTGTAGAAGTTGACGTTGTTCAGGCCCGCATCGTTGGCGGCCTTGATGAGCAGCGCCAGATCGGAACCCCAGTTGCCGGTGATCACGGTGTCGGCGCCCGACTGCTTGATCTTGGCGATGTAGGGCGCGAAGTCGCGCACCTGCGCCAGCGGGTGCAGGTCGTCGCCCACGATCTGGACGTCGGGCCGCTTGCGCGCCAGGTTCTCCTTGGCGTACTTCGCAACCTGCTGGCCGTGCGAGTAGTTCTGGTTGATCAGGTAGACCTTCTTCACCTCGGGCACGTCCTTGATGAAGGTGGTCATCGCTTCCATCTTCATCGACGTGTCGGCATCGAGGCGGAAGTGCCAGTAGCTGCACTTGCTGTTGGTGAGGTCCGGGTCCACCGCGGCATAGTTCAGGAAGACGACTTCCTTGCCGGGGTTGCGGGCGTTGTGCTTTTCCAGGGCGTCCATGATGGCCAGCGCCGGGCCGGAGCCGTTGCCCTGCACCACGTAGCGTGCGCCCTGGTCCATCGCGGAGCGCAGCGCGCTGGTGGTTTCCTGTGGGCTCAGCTTGTTGTCGATGCCGATGATCTCGAACTTCACGCCCGAGGCGTTCTTCTTGCTGAACTCGTCGGCGATGAACTGGAAGCTCTTCAGCTGGTTGGTGCCGACCGCCGCCATCAGGCCGGACAGTGGGTCCAGCCAGGCGATCTTGACGGTTTCGCCCTTCTGGGCGAATGCGCCGCCAGCGCTCACCAAAAGGACGGATGCTGCTATTGATCTGATAGCGAAACCCATGGTCTGTCTCCTTTGTAAGGTCATCTCGTTGCCAACACGTTGCAGCGTATCGGCAAGGACCACGGTTCGTTTCAGGGAATGCCCGTAGCCGCTATCGCCCAAGCGACTACGGGCCGTGCGCGCGGTCAAAGACCTGGCAGTCGATAGTCGTTCAGTTGCTCGCGCAGCCGGGTCTTCAGCATCTTGCCGGTGGCCCCGATCGGGATGGCGTCGACGAACACCACGTCGTCCGGGATCTGCCACTTGGCCGTCTTGCCCTCGTAGAACTGCAGCAGCTCTTCCCGCGTGACCTCGGCGCCGGGCTTGCGCACCACCGCCACGATGGGCCGCTCGTCCCACTTGGGGTGCGGCATGCCCACGCAGGCGGCCATGGCCACGGCCGGGTGGCCCATGGCGATGTTCTCGATGTCGATCGAGCTGATCCACTCGCCGCCGGACTTGATCACGTCCTTGCTGCGGTCGGTGATCTGCATGAAGCCGTCCTCGTCGATGGTGGCCACGTCGCCCGTGGGAAACCAGCCGATGCCGTGCTCGTCCGGCACCAGCGGGTCGCCGCCCTCGCTCTTGAAATAGCTGGCGACGATCCACGGCCCCTTGACCAGCAGGTCGCCATAGGTCTTGCCGTCCCAGGCCAGCTCGCGGCCGCTGCCGTCCACGATCTTCATGTCCACGCCGAAGATGGCGCGGCCCTGCTTGCGCAGGATGTCCATCTGCGCTTCCTTGGGCAGCCTGAGGTGCTTGTTCTTGAGCGTGGTCAGCGTGCCCAGCGGGCTCATCTCCGTCATGCCCCAGGCGTGCAGCACGCGCACGCCGTAGTCGTCCTGGAAGGTCTGGATCATGGCCGGCGGGCAGGCGGAGCCGCCGATCACCGTGCGGTTGAGCGTGGAGAACCGCAGCCCGCCGGCCTTCATGTGGCCCAGCAGCATCTGCCACACGGTGGGCACGCCGGCCGCGAAGGTCACGCCCTCGGCTTCGATCAGCTCGTAGACCGACTTGCCATCGAGCGCCGGCCCGGGAAACACCAGCTTGCAACCGGTGAGCGGCGCGGAATACGGAATGCCCCAGGCATTGACGTGGAACATGGGCACCACGGGCAGCACCGCGTCGCGCGCCGAGAGGCACATGACGTCGGGCAGCGCGGCCGCATAGGCGTGCAGCGTGCTGGAACGGTGGCTGTAGAGCGCCGCCTTGGGGTTGCCCGTGGTGCCGCTGGTGTAGCACATGCCGCAGGCCGTGTTCTCGTCGAAGCGGGGCCAGGCATAGTCGGACTTCTGGGCGCCGATGAGCGTTTCGTAGCTGACCAGGCCCGGCACGCCGCTGTCCTGCGGCAGCCGGTCGGCGTCGCACAACGCGACCCAATGGCGCACCGTGGGGCAGCGGGCATGCACCGCCTGCACGAGTGGCAGGAAGGTCAGGTCAAAGCACAGCACCTGGTCTTCGGCGTGGTTGACGATCCAGGCGATCTGGTCAGGATGCAGCCGCGGGTTGATGGTGTGCATCACACGCTCGGAGCCGCTCACACCGAAGTACATCTCCAGATGCCGATAGCCGTTCCACGCCAGGCTGGCGACGCGGTCGCCCGCCTGCAGGCCCAGCCCGTCCAACGCGTTGGCGAGCTGCTTGGCACGCGCCGACAGGGCGCGGTAGGTCGTGCGGTGGATGTCGCCTTCCACACGGCGCGACACGATCTCGGCGTCGCCGTGGTGGCGCTCGGCGAATTCGATCAATGTCGACACCAGCAATGGTTGGTTCTGCATCAGTCCCAGCATGTACATGTCTCCTTGGATGAAGTGGATCGTTGTGACCGGAGCATCCTACCGTGCGCCTAACTGCTTTCTCTCGGTGATAGCCCGAGCCGTGCAAGGGCTGGTGCGGCGGCTGTCGCGCAGCGGACAAACCGGCCGCCCGAAGTCCCTGCCACCGTCTGGAGATCGCCCGTGCGAGACAATCCGCCGATGCCTTCCCATCCCACGATCGCAGAGGCCGCGCCCTCGTCCGGCCTGCGCTGGCACAACGGGTTCGCCGCCCTCGGCTCCGCCTTCTTCACCGAGTTGCAGCCCACGCCGCTGCCGGCGACCTACCTGGTCGCCACGAGCGAGAGCGCCGCCCGGTGGCTGGGTGTCTCGCCGCCCTGGCTGCGGTCCGAAGCCGCACTGCAGGTGCTGAGCGGCAATGCCACCCTTGCGGGCATGCGGCCGCTGGCGTCGGTGTACAGCGGCCATCAGTTCGGGGTGTGGGCGGGGCAGCTGGGTGACGGGCGCGCCATCCTGCTGGGTGAGACCGATGCCGGCATCGAAGTGCAGCTCAAGGGCGCCGGGCGCACGCCCTATTCCCGCGGTGGCGACGGCCGTGCGGTGCTGCGCTCGTCGATCCGCGAGTTCCTCTGCAGCGAGGCCATGCATGCGCTGGGCGTGCCCACGACCCGGGCGCTCAGCCTGACCGGCTCCCCCGCCCCCGTGTACCGGGAGGAAGCGGAAACGGCAGCGGTCGTCACCCGGTTGGCGCCCAGCTTCATCCGGTTCGGGCATTTCGAGCATTTCGCTTCGAGCGGCCGGCAGGCCGAACTGCAGCAGCTGGCGGATTACGTCATCGACCGCTACTACCCCGAATGCCGCAGCGCCGAGGCCACGGCCCACCTGGGCGGCAATGCCTATGCGGCCCTGCTGCAGGCAGTGAGCGAACGCACGGCCGCCCTGCTGGCGCAGTGGCAGGCCGTGGGTTTCTGCCACGGCGTGATGAACACCGACAACATGAGCATCCTGGGGTTGACCATCGACTACGGCCCCTTCCAGTTCCTCGACGCGTTCGTGCCGGGCCATATCTGCAACCACAGCGACCACCAGGGCCGTTACGCGTTCAACCGGCAGCCCAACGTGGCTTACTGGAATCTCTTTTGTCTCGGCCAGGCGCTGATGCCCCTCATCGGCGACACGGCGCATGCCCAGGCCGCACTGGAGTCGTACAAAACCGTTTTCCCGGCCCGGTTCCTCGCCCGCATGCGCGACAAGCTGGGCCTGCTCCAGCCCGGCCCCGGCACGGATGCCGACCAGAGCGACGGCGCCCTCGTCGACGCGCTGCTGCAGCTGCTGGCCCAGGGCGGCGTGGACTGGACCATCTTCTGGCGGCGGCTCTCGCAGGCGCGCGCCTCAGGCGACTACGAAGCCGCGGGCGATCTGTTCCTCGACCGCGATGGATGGAAGCGCTGGCTGCTATCTTTCAAGGAGCGCTCGGACCCTACGGATCAAGCCCTTGCGGCCGACCTGATGCTGAAGGCCAACCCCAAGTTCGTGCTGCGCAACCACCTGGGCGAAGAGGCCATCCGCGCCGCCACACGGGGCGACTTCACGGTGCTGCACACCTTGCAGTCCCTGTTGGAGCGCCCATTTGAGGAACACGCCGGCCAAGACGCCCACTGGGCCGACTTCCCGCCCGACTGGGCATCCACCATCGAGATCAGCTGCTCATCATGACCTTCTCCGTCGAAAAAACAGATGCCGAATGGCAAGCCCTGCTGAAAGACAAGGGCGCAGAGCCCGCCGCCTACCAGGTCACCCGCCACGCGGCGACCGAGCGGCCCTTCACCGGCAAGTACGAAGCGCACTGGGCCGACGGCAGCTACCACTGCGTGTGCTGCGGCGCCAAGCTGTTCGACTCGGACACCAAGTTTGACGCCGGCTGCGGCTGGCCCAGCTTTTCGCAGGCCGTGCCGGGTGCCATCGAGGAAATCGTGGACCGCAGCCATGGCATGGTTCGCACCGAAACCGTTTGTGCACAATGCGGGGCGCACCTGGGCCATGTCTTCGAAGACGGCCCGGCGCCCACCGGCCTGCGCTACTGCATGAACTCGGCGTCGCTCGACTTCGAGCCGCCCGAGGCTCGCTGAGGGCCCCACCGCAGCGCGCACCGGCAGGCCTTCACGCCCCGGCACCGAACCTTCGCCTCCGCCTTTCATGAAACTGCTGATCGACTTCTTCCCCATCATCCTGTTCTTCGTGGCCTTCAAGGTGTGGGGCATCTTCACGGCCACGGCCGTGACCATCGCCTCGTCGGTGGTGCAGATCGCCTACCTGCGCATCCGCCACGGCAAGGTCGAACCCATGCAATGGGTGAGCCTGGGGGTGATCGTGGTGTTCGGCGGCGCCACGCTGCTGTCTCACAGCGAGACCTTCATCAAGTGGAAGCCGACGGTGCTGTACTGGCTGATGGGCGCGGCGTTGATCCTCGGCCAGCTGATCTTCCGCAAGAACCTCATCCGCTCCGTGATGGGTGCCCAGATGCAGCTGCCCGACGCGGCATGGCGCACGCTGCAATGGAGCTGGGCCGGCTTCTTCGCGGCCATGGGGCTGATCAACCTGTGGGTGGCCTATACCTTCGACACCGACACCTGGGTCAACTTCAAGCTCTTTGGCGGCATGGGCCTGATGGTGGTCTTCGTCGTGGCGCAGGCGTTCTACATCAGCCGGTTCCTGAAGGAAGGCGAGAGCGAGACCCCGGGCGGGCCCGACGCATCCCGCAGCGTGGCGGCCGCCCCGAAGGACGCGCAGCCATGAGCGACCCCACGCCCGCCATGCCGCACGACATGCCGCCCGTCACCGCAGCGGCCATGCAGGCCCGCCTTGCGGAGGCATTGACCCCGACCCACCTGGAAGTGCTGGACGAAAGCGCCGCCCATGCGGGCCATGTCGGGGCCAACGGCACCGGCTTCGGCACCCATTTCCGCGTGCGCATCGCGTCACCTTTCTTTACGGGACGTACACGGGTGGCGCAGCACCGCCTTGTGTATGATGCGCTGCGGCTTTTCATTGACCAGGGCGCCCACGCCATCGCCATTGAAATCGTCTGATCTGCCCCTTGTCGGGCTGGCGGCCTTCCGCGCCGCGACCAACTTCCTTTTTGTGGATATGCGAATGAAGAAAAAGCTCTTGTCAGGCCTCGTGGCCGCAGCTCTGCTGGGCACCGTGGTTCTGCCGGTCTCTGCGCAAAACATCGCCGTCGTGAACGGCAAGGCCGTTCCCAAGGAACG
Organism: Acidovorax sp. Leaf160; assembly: GCF_001424265.1. Taxonomy (GTDB): domain Bacteria; phylum Pseudomonadota; class Gammaproteobacteria; order Burkholderiales; family Burkholderiaceae_C; genus Paracidovorax. Next base: position 44,269 of record NZ_LMOV01000011.1, on the reverse strand, counting down.
TGCCGACGCGCTGAGGCAGCAGGTTGAGCGCTCGGGACGTCCCGTGACGCCCGAAGTCGAAGGCCAGATCAAGGAAGAAGTCATCGCCCGCGAGATCTTCATGCAGGAAGCGCAAAAGCGCGGCCTGGAAGGCTCTCCCGACTTCAAGGCGAACATGGAAATCGCCCGCCAGACCATCCTGATCCGTCAGCTGTTCGAAGACTTCCAGAAGAACAATCCCGTCACCGACGCCGAGATCAAGGCCGAGTACGACAAGTACGTCGCCGCCAACACCGGTAAGGAATACAAGGCCAGCCATATCCTGGTGGAGAAGGAAGATGAGGCCAAGGCCATCATCGCTTCCATCAAGAAGGGGGCTAAGTTCGGCGACATCGCCAAGAAGCAGTCGAAGGACCCTGGATCCGGCGCCCGCGGCGGCGACCTGGACTGGGCCAACGCCAGCACCTACGTTCCTGAATTCACCGAAGCCCTCATCAAGCTGAACAAGGGCCAGATGACGCAGACGCCGGTGAAGAGCCAGTTCGGCTGGCACGTCATCCGCCTGGACGACGTTCGCGAAGCACAGCTGCCGAAGCTGGAAGAAGTGAAGCCACAGATCGCTCAGCAGATGCAGCAGCAGAAGCTGATGAAGTTCCAGGAAGAGCTGCGCACCAAGGCCAAGGTCGAGTAATCAATCGCCCGGGCCTGCCCACCGCCCATCGCGGCGGCGGCGCTCCTCCTCATCAAAAGCGGCCATCGGCCGCTTTTTTCGTTTCAGGCCACTGGCGGGTGGCTCGACCGCATCATGCGCGTCGGGCACGTCGGGCGCATCGGGCACACCCCGACAGGCTGTTGCTCCATGTCCGGGGCCGCCCCGTCTTCGCGGCGTGGCTCGCCCAATGAAAAAACCCGGCGGGACGTGCCGTCCGGCCGGGTTGCATCAGCGGCCGGTCAACGACCGGCGCTGCTCGCCCATCAGTTCAGAGGGGTCTTCTTGCCGTCCTTGTACACGTACAGCGTGATGGCGGGGTTCTTCATTTCGCCGTTGGGTTCGAAGGCGATGTTCGCGGTCACACCCTTGTAGTTGGCCTTGGCCAGCTCAGGAATGTAGACCTTCGGATCCCACGAACCAGCACGCTTCATGGCATCGACCAGCAGCATGGTGGCGTCGTAGGTGTAGGGGCTGTACACCTGGAACTGGTTGGGGTACTTGGCGTCGTACTTGGCCTTCCAGGCCGTGCCGCCAGGCATCTTGGCCAGCGAGGCGCCGCCTTCGGCGCAAACCACGTTGCCGAGCGTCTTGGCGCCGGCAGCCAGTCGGGCGATTTCGGCCGTGCAGATGCCGTCGCCGCCGAAGTACTTCACGTTGGCCATGCCCAGCTGTTCCATCTGGCGCAGCATCGGGCCGGCCTGGGGGTCCATGCCGCCGAAGAACACGCCATCGGGGTTCTTGGCCTTGATGGCAGTCAGGATGGCCATGAAGTCGGTGGCCTTGTCGGTGGTGAACTGCTCGTCGACGACCTTGATGCCCTTTTCAGCGGCGATCTTCTTGAACACCGATGCGACGCCCTGGCCGTAGGCGGTACGGTCGTCGATGATGGCCACGTTCTTGAGCTTCAGCGTGTCGGCAGCGTAGGCAGCCAGGCCTGCACCCAGCGCGTTGTCGTTGGCGATGATGCGGAAGGTGGTCTTGTAGCCAGGCTTGGTCAGGTTGGGGTTGGTGGCCGCGCCGGTGACGTGCGGAATGCCGCAGTCGTTGTACACCTTCGATGCGGGGATGGTGGTGCCCGAATTCAGGTGACCCACCACGCCAGCGACCTTGGCGTCGCACAGCTTCTGCGCAGCGGCCGTGCCCTGCTTCGGATCAGCCGCATCGTCTTCCGCCTGGAGTTCAAACTTGACCTTCTTGCCACCGATGGTCACGCCCTGGGCATTCAGTTCCTCGACGGCCATGCGAGCGCCGTTTTCGTTGTCTTTGCCATAGTGGGCCTGAGCACCAGAAACCGGGCCGACGTGGCCAATTTTCACCACTTCTTGGGCGGTGGCCATTCCAGCGACCGCAGCGATAGCAGCGGCGACGGTCAGTTTCAACTTCAATTGCATATGGATCTCCATTAAGGGGTAGGCGCTGAGAAATTTGGTTGTGTCCCAACGCAGGCGAACATATCGCAATTTACGGGCCAGATCACTAGGGAACACGCGCAGGAGCGTCCGAAATCACAGGGAAATACCCTGTCAACTCAATGCGGCGTGGAGCCGTCCGCGGAGAGCTCTTCGGCCACGGCCTCGTACACCGCGTGGCGGACCACCGACTCGACCTCTTCGCGCAGGCGCGGCACCATCGAGCGGGTCTGTTCCTGCACCACCGTGGCGATCGCCTCGCGCAGGCGCTGGTCCAGCACCACGTCCACCCGCTGCATCACGCGGTGGACGATGTATTCCTCGATGCCGGCAGGCAGTGCCGTGGCAGGCGCCGCCGCCTGCGCTGGCCGGGCCGGCGTCTCCACAGGCATGGGTGCCATGGCCCGTGCCGGGGCGGGCGCAGGAAGCGGGCTGGCCGCCCAGGTCGAGGCTGGCGTCACAGGCGCGGCGAAGGACGGAGAGCGCTGGACCCGGTCCTCCACCGACGGCGCAAGCCGATCCTCCGCCAATGCCGCGGGAGACTCCGCGCCAGTGGGACGCGCGGAGGCTGGCGTCGGCGTCGGAGTTGGCGCCGGCACAGGCGCTGACCGCACAGCCTCCGGCACCGCCGGCTGATCCAGCCGCACCACTTCGGTGAGCGTCGGCACGAATCTGGGAGGGCCCTTCGGGGGCGGCGGCGTCGGGGTCATCAGGCGCCTTTCAGGACCAGGTCGTGGCGCACGATCTGGTAGCCGCGCGCAGCGTAGTGCCGCCAGCGGTCACGTGCTGCCTGACGGTCCTGCTCGTCGATGCTGCTCACGACTTCGATCAGCTTGGAAAAGCGGCTGAATGCAGGCGGCACTACCGCGCCCATGTTCAGCAGCACGTCACTGTGCGGGGCGGCGCCTGCATCCCGCGCCAGCAGCACGGGCGATGCACGCTGGGTGTCTTCGTCGGCGTCGTCGCGGCAGTGGGCGACGAAGTCGGTCGCGCCCATCGCCCAGAGCATGCGATCGAGTGGCTCCAGCACCTCATCCGGCCCGGTGATGACCAGCCGCGCATCGCCCCGGCTCACCTTGCGGGCGAACCGGCAGGCGTACGCCAGCTTGTCGGGCGCATTGAAGTGGAAGGCGATCTCGGTCATGGTGCCCCGCCCGCCTCAACGAGCGGCAGAGCGCGCGGGCTTGCTGCCCGCCGCAGCGGCAGCCGCAGCCGCAGCCGTGCGCCGGCCTGCGGCCTTGGGGCCTGCTGCGGCCGGTGTGCGCGCCACGTCCAGCAGGTAGTGCATCAGCAGGCCGACGGGCCGGCCCGTGCCGCCCTTGGCCGCCCCGCCCTTCCAGGCCGTGCCGGCGATGTCCAGATGCGCCCAGGGCGTGTCGCCAACAAAGCGCTGGAGGAACTTGGCTGCGGTGATGGCGCCACCGGCGCGGCCGCCCACGTTGCCCAGGTCGGCGAAGTTGCTCTTCAGGCTGTCGGCGTATTCGTCGTCCAGCGGCATGCGCCAGCAGGGGTCGAGCGCCGCGTCGCCCGCCTGCTCCAGCTGGCGGGCCAGGCCTTCGTCGGTGGCAAAGAGGCCGCTGCGCAGGCCGCCCAGGGCCACCACGCAGGCACCCGTCAGGGTGGCGATGTCCACCAGGGCGGTCGGCCTGAAGCGGGCCGCATAGGTCAGCGCGTCGCACAGCACCAGCCGGCCTTCGGCGTCGGTGTTGAGCACCTCCACCGTCAGCCCGTTCATAGTGGTCACCACGTCGCCCGGCTTGACCGCGCGGCCATCGGGCATGTTCTCGCAGGCCGGGATGAGGCCGACGACGTTGATCGCGGGCTTCAGTTCGGCCAGCGCCTTGAAGACGCCCAGCACGCTGGCCGCACCGCCCATGTCGAACTTCATCTCGTCCATCTCAGCGGCCGGCTTGATGGAAATGCCGCCGGTGTCGAAGGTGATGCCCTTGCCCACCAGCACGACCGGGGCGACGCCCTTGCCCGCGCCGTTGTAGTGCAGTTCGATGAATCGCAGCGGCTCTTCCGAACCACGCGCCACCGCCAGGAACGAGCCCATGCCCAGGCGGGCGACTTCGGCCGGGCCGTGGACCTTGCACTGCATGTTGGGCGCCTTGGCCAGCGCCTTGGCCGCTTCGGCCAGCAGCGTCGGGGTGGCATGGTTGGCGGGGCGGTTGGCCCATTCGCGGGCGAATTCCACCCCGACGGCGACACCGCTGCCGCGCAGGAACGCCTCGCGCGCGGCAGCGGCATCCGGCACGCCCAGCGTCACCCGGGCCAGCACGCGGGGTTCGGCCTTGGACTTGGTGGCGGTGTAGGCGTAGCTTGCGTCCGCCAGCGCCATCACGGCAGCGCACACGGCGTCAGGCTGGGCGGCTCCGGCAAAGACGATGGCCGCACGCTTGACCTGGGGAGTCTTCAGTGCGGCGGCGCAGCCCTGCAGCGCCTGGCGCACATGGCGGGGGCTTCCATTGCCGGCTCCGGCCAGCACCAGGCGGCGGGCGGTCACCGCGGGCGCCTGGTAGAGCGACAGGTGCTTGCCGGGCTTGGTGTCCAGGTCGGCCTGCTTGAGCGCATGCGCCACCAGGGTGGAGAGCGCATCGGAGCCGGGCCTGAAGCCTTCCGGGACGAGCACGACCAGCAGGTCGCACTTCTCGGCAGCGGCGGTGGCAAGGGGCAGGGTCTTCAGTTCGAAGTTCATAATCGGCGTTTTCCTTCGAGCCCATGTTATTCGATTCATCCATCCGCAAGGAGCTGGCACGCAGCTTCGGGGCCACGCTGGTGGTGCTCGTCACCGTGGTCATGACGATGATGCTGATCCGCACGCTGGGCCAAGCCGCCCGCGGCAGCGTCAATCCGTCCGACGTCATGCTGGTGATGGGTTTCACGGTGCTGGGGCAGTTGTCCACCATCCTCACGCTCAGCCTGTTCGTGGCAACGGTCAGCACGCTGTCGCGCATGTACCGCGACAGCGAGATGGTGATCTGGTTCGCCAGCGGCCGCGGCCTGCTGAGCCTGCTCAAGCCCCTGTTGCGCTTTGCCTGGCCGGTGATGCTGGTGGTGGCCGCGCTGTCGCTGGCCATCTGGCCCTGGGCCAACCGGCAGGTGCAGGAGCTGCGCGCGCAGTACGAGCAGCGCAGCGACATCGACCGCGTGGCGCCGGGTGAATTCCAGGAATCGGCCAACGGCTCGCGCGTGTTCTTCATCGACCGTGCGACGTCCGACGCAGGCGAGGCCTCCAATGTGTTCATCGCGACGAACGAGCACAACCGCGAGACGGTCACCTCCGCCCGCAGCGCGCGCCTGGAAGTGCGCAACAACGAACGGCTGGTGTTGCTGAGCGACGGCCAGCGGCTGGAGAACACGCTCGACAAGCCCTCCATCAAGGTCAGCGACTTCGAGGAGTACGGCACCCGCATCGGCTCCGCGTCCTCCCGGTCTTCGGACGAATCCGCCGTCAAGACGCAGGACACGCTCGATCTGCTCAAGGAGCCCACGCCCGTCAACATGGCGGAGCTGGGCTGGCGGCTCGGGCTGGCGCTGGCGGCGCTCAACTTCGTCGTGCTGGGCCTGGCCATCGCCGTGGTCAACCCCCGGGCCGGACGCAGCGGCAGCATGGTCTTCGCCCTGTTCGCGTTCATCACCTACTACAACCTCATGACCGTGGGCCAGAGCTGGGTGGCCGTCGGGCGCCTGGGCGTCGGGCCTTTCATGCTGATGCTGCACGGCGGCACGCTGGCCTTCGGCGTGGTCCTGCTGGCCTGGCGCCACAACCACTGGTCCCTGCGCACGCTGCTGGCGGGCCGCCGTCGTCCATGAAAACCATCCGCCGACTCATCTACCGCGAAGCGGCCACCGGCGTGGCCTTCGTCACCCTCGCCTTCCTCGCGCTGTTCTTCTTCTTCGACATGGTGGACGAGCTGCGCTGGGTGGGCCGCGCCAGCGAGGCAGGCTACACGCTCTCCTATGCGCTGCTCTACGTCGCGCTCAGCCTGCCTGCCCACCTCTACGAGCTGCTGCCCATCACCGTGCTGATCGGCACCATCTTCGTGATGGCGCGGCTGGCGCAGAGTTCGGAATTCACCATCATGCGCACCAGCGGGCTGGGGCCCTGGCGCGCGCTGCGCACGCTGCTGGTGCTGGGTTGCGCGTTCGTCATCGTCACGTTCGCGGTGGGCGACTATCTGGCCCCGCTCAGCGACCGCGCGGCGCAGTTGGTGAAAGCCCGCCGCACGGGCCAGATCAGTGCCGGGGCCACCGGTGCCTGGCTGAAGGAGCGCCAGGGCGACCATTCGGTGGCAGTGAACGTGCGCGCGCTCGACCCCAATGGCCACATGCGCAACGTGCGGGTGTTCGAGTTCGACGCCCAGGGCCGCGTCGCCTCCACGGTGCAGGCGGAACGCGGCGAGTTCGCGCCCGAAGGCGACGGCTGGAACCTGGAAGGCGTGCGGCGCAACGTCTTCCACCACGGCAACGCCTCGCCCGGCGCGCCGACGTCCGCCTCCGGAGCGGGCGCCGCCGCGCCCCGGGTGGAGCGGCTTCAGGAGCCGAACTACCGCTGGCCCACGCGCATCAGCACCGACATGGTGGCGGCCTCGCTGCTCAAGCCCGACAAGATGGCCACCATCGACCTGTTCCAGTACATCCGCCACCTGGAGGCCAACGGCCAGTCGGCGCAGAAGTACGAGATCGAGTTCTGGCGCAAGGTGTTCTACCCGCTCAGCTGCCTGGTGATGGTGGTGCTGTCGCTGCCGTTCGCCTACCTGCATTTCCGCTCGGGCGGCATCGCCGCGTATGTCTTCGGCGGGGTGATGGCGGGCATCAGCTTCTTCCTGCTCAACAATGTATTCGGCTATGCGGGCAACCTGCAGAACTGGTCTCCCTGGCTCACGGCGGCAGCGCCGGGGCTGATCTATTCCCTTCTTTCACTCGGCGCCTTCGGCTGGCTGGTGCTCAGGCGATGACCCCCATGGAATCCTCTTCTCACGACGGCGTAGTCCTCTTCGCCCACGGCTCCCGCGACCCGCTGTGGAGCCAGCCCATGGAAGCCGTCGCCGCCCGGATCGCGGCAGACAGGCCGGCCCTGGCAGTCGCCTGCGCGTACCTGGAACTCAGCGAGCCCGACCTTCCCACCACGGTGGCCCGCATGGCGCGGGCCGGCGTGCGCCGCATCACCATCGTGCCGATGTTCCTCGGGACCGGCCGGCATGCCCGCGAGGACCTTCCGGCCCTCGTGCAGGCGCTGCGCACCGATCACCCCGGGCTGCAGTTCCACGTGCAGCAGGCGATTGGCGAGGACGAGCGCATGACGGCCCTGATGGCCGAGATCGCCGCGACGCCCTTCGCTTGAACCCGCGTCGGACGACGTTGGCAGGCGGTGAGCTTAGAAGTCTGCAGCATAATGTTGCGACTTTTTAGCCGCAATCAGATATGAACCTGCACCAGTTCCGCTTCGTTCAGGAAGCCGCCCGCCGCAACCTGAACCTGACCGAGGCCGCCAAGGCGCTGCACACGTCGCAGCCCGGCGTCTCCAAGGCCATCATCGAACTGGAAGACGAGCTGGGCGTGGACATCTTCGCGCGCCACGGCAAGCGGCTCAAGCGCATCACCGAGCCCGGCCAGCATGTGCTCAAGAGCATCGAGCTGATCATGCGGGAAGTGGGCAACCTCAAGCGCATCGGCGAGCAGTTCAGCGCGCAGGACAGCGGCACCCTCAGCATCGCCACCACCCACACGCAGGCCCGCTACGTGCTGCCGATGCCGGTGGCCAGGCTGCGCGAGGCCTATCCCAAGGTCAACATCAGCCTGCACCAGGCGACGCCGCACGAGGTGGCGCGCATGGTGATCGACGAGGTGGCCGAGATCGGCATGGCCACCGAATCGCTCGCCGATTACCCCGACCTGGTGACACTGCCCTGCTATGAGTGGCAGCACGTGCTGGTCATACCCACCCACCACCCGCTGGCGCAGAAGGAGCGCATCGGGCTGGACGACATCGCGCACGAGTCGCTCATCACCTACCACCCCTCGTTCACCGGCCGGGGCAAGATCGACCAGGCATTCGCCGCGCGCAAGCTGCAGCCGCGCATCGTGCTGGAGGCCATCGACTCCGACGTGATCAAGACCTATGTGCGGCTGGGGCTGGGCGTGGGCATCGTGGCCGAAATGGCGATGCGCGACGATCCGCTCAACGACCTGGTGGTGCGCCCCGTGGGCCATCTCTTCGGCCAGAGCGTGGCCCGGGTGGCGTTCAAGCGCGGCGCCTACCTGCGCAATTTCGTCTACAAGTTCGCCGAACTGCTGAGCGACCGGCTCAACCGTGAACTGATCTCCCGCGCCATGACCGGCCACGTCAACGACTACGAACTCTGACAGCGCGCCGGCGTGCCCGGCATGCCGCCCGCTCCAGCTCCCTTCGGCCCAGCTTCCTCCGCTCCCGCTTTTTCAGCGTCCCATGAACCCCATGCACCACGCCGCATCACCCTCGCCCCGCACGCCCGCCGTGCCCACCAAGCTCCCGCAGGTCGGCACCACCATCTTTTCCGTGATGTCCGCACTGGCGCTGGAACATGGCGCGGTGAACCTGGGCCAGGGCTTTCCGGATTTCGCCTGCGACCCGGCCCTGGTCGATGCGGTGACCCAAGCCATGCAGGCCGGCCACAACCAGTATCCGCCCATGCCAGGCGTGCCGGCGCTGCGCCAGGCCGTGGCCCGCAAAATCGAAGCGCTGCACGGCCGCGCCTACGACGCGAACACGGAGATCACCATCACCGCCGGCGCGACGCAGGCGATCCTGACGGCCATCCTCGCCACCGTGCGGCCGGGTGACGAGGTCATCGTGCTGGAGCCCTGCTACGACAGCTACGTGCCCAACATCGAACTGGCGGGCGGCACCGTGGTGCGCGTGCCGCTCACGCCCGGCACGTTCCGCCCCAATTTCGACGCCATCGGCGCCGCGCTGTCGGCGCGCACCCGCGCCATCATCGTCAACACGCCGCACAACCCCAGCGCCACCATCTGGTCCGACCAGGACATGCTGACGCTGCAGGAACTTCTGGCCCCCACCGACGTGCTCCTGATCAGCGACGAGGTCTACGAGCACATGGTGTTCGACGGCGTGGAGCACCAGAGCGCGGCGCGCTTTCCTGGCCTGGCGGCCCGCGCCTTCATCGTGTCCAGCTTCGGCAAGACCTTCCACGTCACCGGCTGGAAGGTCGGCAGCGTGGCCGCGCCTGCCCCGCTGATGGCCGAATTCCGCAAGGTGCACCAGTTCAACGTGTTCACCGTCAACACGCCCATGCAATACGGGCTGGCCGCCTATCTGCACAACCCGGCCCCCTATCTGCAGCTGCCGGCCTTCTACCAGGCCAAGCGCGACCTGTTCCGCCAGGGCCTGGCGGGCTCGCGCCTCCAGCTGCTGCCCAGCACCGGCAGCTACTTCCAGTGCGTGGACATCTCCGCCGTCAGCGACCTGAGCGAGGCCGACTTCTGCCAGTGGCTGACGCGCGAGATCGGCGTGGCAGCGATACCGCTGTCGGCTTTCTACGGCGACGGATTCGATCAGCGCGTGGTGCGTTTCTGCTTCGCCAAGCAGGATGCGACGCTCAGCGAGGCACTGGTGCGGCTGCGCCGCCTGTAGGCAGCCACAGCAGCCACGGCGGCGGCACTGCCGCAGCGCGGCACGGCACGGCGCTGAGCCGGGGGTCAGAGCAGCACGATGTCGTACTGCTCCTGCGCCATGGCGCCTTCCGCCTGCAATGAAATGGGCTTGCCGATGAAGTCCGACAGCCCCGCCAGATGCTGGCTCTCCTCGTCGAGAAACAGTTCCACCACGTGCGGCGACGCGATCACGCGGAATTCGCGCGGATTGAACTGCCGCGCCTCGCGCAGGATCTCGCGCAGCACGTCATAGCACACGCTGCGCGCGGTCTTCACCTGGCCAGAGCCCTGGCAGTGCTTGCAGGGCTCGCACAGCATGTGCGCCAGCGACTCGCGGGTGCGCTTGCGGGTCATCTCCACCAGCCCCAGTTGCGAGAATCCGCCCGACATGGTCTTCACCCGGTCGCGCGACAGCTGCTTGCGGAACTCGGCCAGCACCGCTTCCTGGTGGTCTTCCCGCGCCATGTCGATGAAGTCGGCAATGATGATGCCGCCCAGGTTGCGCAGCCGCAGTTGCCGGGCAATGGCGCCGGCCGCCTCCAGGTTGGTGCGGAAGATCGTGTCGTCGAAATTGCGGGCGCCCACATAGCCGCCCGTGTTCACGTCCACCGTGGTCAGCGCCTCGGTCTGGTCGATGATGAGATAGCCGCCGGACTTGAGATCCACCCGCCGGCCCAGCGCCCGCGCGACCTCCTCGTCGATGGCGTAGAGGTCGAAGATGGGCCGCTCGCCCCGGTAGAGCTGCAGCTTGGGCACCGCCGCGGGCATGAATTCGCGGCCGAAGGCCTGCAGCGCCGCGAACTGTTCTCGCGAGTCAAGCCGGATGCTGGTGGTCTCTTCGCCCACCAGGTCGCGCAGCACGCGCTGCAGCAGGCTCAGGTCCTGGTGCAGCAGCGAGGTGGCGGGCAGCCGCAGCGCGGCCTGCTTGATGCGCGCCCAGGTCTTGCGCAGGTAGGTGATGTCCTCGGCCAGCTCGGCATCGGTCGAATCCTCGCCATTGGTGCGCAGGATGAAGCCGCCGCCCGCGCCGCCGCCGTGCGCCTTGTCGGCCACCAGCGCCTGCAGGCGCGCGCGCAGGGCGTCGCGCTCGGCAGCCGGAATCTTCTGCGATATGCCGATGTGGTCGTCCTGCGGCAGAAACACCAGCAGCCGGCCCGCCACACTGATCTGCGTGGAGAGCCGCGCGCCCTTGGTACCGATGGGATCCTTGATGACCTGCACCATGATCGACTGGCCCTCGAACACCTGCTTCTCGATGGGTACGGGCGGCTCGCCCTTGCGCGCGAACATCGGCGCCTCGCCGCCCTCCTGCCGCTGCCACACGTCGGCCACGTGCAGAAAGGCGGCGCGCTCCAGGCCGATGTCGATGAAGGCGGACTGCATGCCCGGCAGCACGCGGGAGACCTTGCCCAGGTACACGTTGCCGACCAGCCCGCGCTCCAGCGTGCGCTCCACGTGCAGTTCCTGCACGGCGCCGTGTTCGACGACGGCCACGCGGGTTTCCTGGGGCGACCAGTTGATGAGAATGTCTTGTTGCATGGTCGGAAGGGAAAGCACCGGCAGCCGCCGGGGGGAAAGTTCAGACGGCGAAGCCGGCTTCGCGCAGCAGTTGCGCCGTCTCGTACAGGGGCAGGCCCATGATGCCCGAATAGCTGCCGGCCAGGTGTTCCACGTGCGCGGCCACGCGGCCCTGGATGCCGTAGGCGCCCGCCTTGCCGAGCGGCTCGCCGCTGGCGACGTAGGCGTCGATCTGCGCCGGCGTCATGGGCGCGAAACGCACCGTGGACACCGACAGCGCCGCCCTCCGCCGCCCGGCCGACTGCAGGGCCACGGCCGTCAGCACCTGGTGCTCGCGTCCGGCGAGCTCGGCCAGCATGCGTGCGGCATCGGCAGCGTCGTCCGGCTTGCCGAAGATGCGGCCCGCCAGCGCCACCGTGGTGTCGGAGCACAGAATGGGCGCTGCCGCCAGCCCGCGCCGGGCGTGCCGCGCCACGGCGGCCTCCAGCTTCAGGCCGGTGACGCGCTGGACGTAGGCGTCGGGCGCCTCACCCGGCAGCACGGCCTCGATGGCTTCGGCGTCTTCCGGCAGGTCGCCGTCGGCATTGGGCAGCAGCAATTCGGTGCGCACACCGATCTGCTCGAGCAGCTGCCGGCGGCGCGGGCTCTGGGATGCGAGATAGAGGAAGTCGGCCATGGCTCTGGATTTGGGGGTCAAAACAGCCTCTCGCGCCCGTCTATCCAACGCATTCAGCTATTAAATTTATAGCAAACCGGCGAGCACCTTCAGGTCGAGGCGCCCAACCGACGGCCGCTCATTCCCGGTGATACGGGTGGCCGGCGTTGACGGACCATGCGCGGTAGAGCTGTTCGATCAGCAGCACGCGAACCATGGCGTGCGGCAGCGTCAGGTCGGACAGGCGGATGCGCTCGTGCGCCGCCTGCCGGAAGGCAGGCTCCAGGCCGTCCGGCCCGCCGATGACCAGCGCCACGTCGTCGCCGCTCAGCTGCCAGTCCTTCAGCCGTTGGGCCAGCGCCTTGGTGGTCAGGTTCGTGCCGCGCTCATCGAGCACCACCACGCGCATGCCGCGCGGAATGGCGGCCTCGATGCGCTCGCGCTCGGCAGCGTAGAGAGTCTCCAGCGTCTTGGAGCCGCGCGGCTCGGTCTTCACGGCCTTGAGCTCGACCTTCAGCTCGGGCGGAAACCGCTTGGCATAGTCGTCGTAGGCCGTTTGCGCCCAGTCGGGCACGCGCTGGCCCACGGCCACGATCAGCAGCTTCATCGGTGCTCGGCCCGTGCCTGGAGGTCAGTCAGGACTTGCGGGCTGGAGCCTTCTTGGCGGGCGCCCGGGCCGGTGCCTTGGCCGCGGCGCGGGGCGCCGAGCGTGCGCCCGTCTTGGCGGGGGCGGCCTTCTTGGCGGCCGGCTTCACGACCAGGGTCTTGATGGGCTTGGCTGCCGTGTTGGCGGGGGCCTTCGCTGCCGGTTTGGCTGCCGTTTTTGCGGCGGTCTTGGCGGCGGTCTTCACCGGCGCGCGGCTGGAGGCAGCGGCCTTCTTGGCAGGGGCCTTGGCCGTCGTCTTGGCGGCAGCAGTGGTGGTCTTGCGGCCCGCAGCCGGTGCGGCCTCTGCCGTCGCCGCCTTGGCCTTGGACACGCCGGGCTTGCGGGCCGGCTGCTCGGGCTTGGCGGCCACGGCAGCCTTCTTGCGCTTGGGCTTGTCGCCGCCCTCCGCCACGGCGGGCTTGGGCGCGCCCAGCTTCAGGCGCACGGGCTTGTCGCCCCAGATCTCTTCCAGGCGGTAGTACTGGCGGATGGCGGGCTGCATGATGTGCGCCACGGCCGCGCCGCAGTCGACGATGATCCACTCGCCGTTGTCTTCACCTTCGATGCGCGGCTTCGGGAAGCCGGCCTCGCGCACGGCGTCGCGCACGCTGGAAGCCAGCGCCTTGGTCTGCCGGTTGGAGGTGCCCGATGCCACGATCACGCGCTCGAACAGCGGCGACAGGTGCTCGGTGTTGAACACCTGCACGTCTTGCGCCTTGACGTCCTCCAGGCCATCGACGATGGCGCGCTGGAGCTTGGTGACGTCTTTCTTGGCGGCGGTTTCCGATTGGCTGGAGGTGGTCATCAGGCTGTGTTCAGTGAAGAAGGAAATGTATTTATAGCGGGCTGGCGGGACGTCGGCCAGTAGGACCGATCCCTGCACGTGCCGGCGCCGGGCGCCGGAGCCAGTGCCTTTTGCGCTCCCGGCGCAATGGCATCAGGCGGTTGCAGCTATCAAAATTATAGTTGATGGCCTTCGGCGGCCTCGATCCAGTCGCGGCGCTGCAGGAACCGGGCGGTCAGTTCGGCCTCGGGAGATCCTGCCGGGTCCTCGCGCTGGTAGGCCCAGGCGGCCAGCGGCGGCATCGACAACAGGATGGATTCGGTGCGCCCGCCCGACTGCAGGCCGAAGTGGGTGCCGCGGTCCCACACCAGGTTGAACTCGACGTAGCGGCCCCGGCGGTAGAGCTGGAATTCGCGTTCGCGCTCCCCGTACGGCAGCCCCTGGCGGCGCTCCACGATGGGCAGGTAGGCACCCAGGAAGGCGTCACCCACCGACTGCATCATCGCCAGGCTGGCGTCGAAGCCCGGCTCCGAGAAATCGTCGAAGAAGATGCCGCCGACCCCCCGCTGCTCGCCCCGGTGCCTGAGGAAGAAGTAGTCGTCGCACCATGCCTTGAAGCGCGGGTACTTGTCGGCTCCGAAAGCGGCCAGCGCGGCCCGGCAGCTGCGGTGGAAATGCACCGCGTCCTCGTCGAAGCCGTAGATGGGCGTCAGATCCATGCCGCCGCCGAACCAGCAGACCGGCGCCGCGCCGGGGTGGCCGGCGGCGATCATGCGCACATTCATGTGCACGGTCGGCACATAGGGGTTGCGCGGGTGGAACACCAGCGACACGCCCATGGCCTCGAACGGCGCGCCGGCCAGCTCGGGCCGATGCGCGGTGGCCGAGGGTGGCAGGCGCGGCCCGCGCACGTGCGAGAAGCCGCAGCCGGCCCGCTCGAACACGCGCCCGCCTTCCAGGATGCGGGTGATGCCGTCGCCCTGCAGCGGCTCGCCCGGCGGCTTGGCCCAGGCGTCGGAGCGAAAACGCGCACCGCCCTCCTCCACCCGGCCTTCCACGCCTTCGATCGCATCGGTGATGCGCGCCTGCAGGCCCACGAGGTAGCCACGCACGCGCGCGGCCACGTCGCCGGCATGCAGCGGGGGGGCATCGAAAGCGGCGCCAGTGGGCTGCATCAGCTCTTGATGGCGCGGTGGCCGATGTCGCGGCGGTATTGCGCGCCGTCGAAGTGGATGCCGCGGGCCACGTCGTACACCCGCTGCTGCGCCAGCTTGACGCTGTCGGCCAGCGCCGTGACGCAGAGCACGCGCCCGCCCGTGGTGCGGGGCACGCCCGCTTCGTCGAGCGCGGTGCCCGCATGGAACACCACCGCGTCGTCGGCATCGGCGGGCAGGCCGGTGATGGCGTCACCCTTGCGCGGGCTCTCGGGGTAGCCATGCGCGGCCATCACCACGCCCAGAGCGGGGCGGCGGTCCCATTGCATCTCCAGCTGGTCGAGCTTGCCGTCCACGGCGGCGGCCAGCACATCGACCAGATCGCTCTTCAAGCGCATCAGGATGGGCTGGGTTTCCGGGTCGCCCATGCGGCAGTTGAACTCCAGCGTCTTCGGATGGCCGGTGGCGTCGATCATCAACCCGGCATAGAGGAAGCCGGTGTAGGGAATGCCGTCCTTTTCCATGCCCCGGATGGTGGGCAGGATGATCTCGCGCATGGCGCGGGCATGCACGTCGGCCGTGACCACGGGCGCGGGCGAATACGCGCCCATGCCGCCGGTGTTGGGGCCTTCGTCGCCGTCCTTGAGCCGCTTGTGGTCCTGGCTGGTGGCCAGGGCCGCCACGTTCTTGCCGTCGCACAGCACGATGAAGGAGGCCTCTTCGCCCTTGAGGAACTCCTCGATCACGACGCGAGCGCCGCCTGCGTTGTGGCTCACGCCGTACTTGTTGTCCACCAGCATGAAGTCGACCGCGTCGTGTGCTTCCTGCAGCGTCATGGCCACCACCACGCCCTTGCCGGCGGCCAGGCCGTCGGCCTTGACCACGATGGGCGCGCCCAGCCGGTCCACGTAGGCGTGGGCCGCCACCGGGTCGGTGAAGGCCTCGTACTCGGCCGTTGGAATGCCGTGGCGCTTCATGAAGGCCTTGGAGAACGCCTTGGAGCTTTCCAGCTGGGCAGCGGCCTTGGTCGGGCCGAAGATGCGCAGTCCATGCGCGCGGAACTCATCCACCACGCCGGCGGCCAGCGGGGCTTCGGGCCCGACGACGGTCAGCGAGATCTTCTGCGCCTGCGCCCATTCGCGCAGCGCCCGCACGTCGGCGATGTCCACGTTTTCCAGCTTGGAATCGAGTGCCGTGCCGCCGTTGCCGGGCGCCACGAACACCTTCGTCACCCTGGGCGACTGGCTGATCTTCCAGGCCATTGCGTGTTCCCGGCCGCCGCCACCAATCACGAGAATTTTCATAATGCTGCGTTGTGATAGACCTCTTGCACGTCGTCCAGGTCTTCCAGGACGTCGAGCAGCTTCTGCATGCGGGCAGCATCGTCGCCTTCCAGCTCGATGGTGTTGTCGGCGCGCATCGTGACCTCGGCCACCTCGGGCACCAGGCCGGCGGCCTGCAGGGCATTCTTGACCGCTTCGAAATCACCGTAGGCCGTCAGCACCTCGATGGCCCCGTCTTCGCCGGTGACCACGTCTTCGGCGCCGGCCTCCAGGGCCAGCTCCATCACGCGGTCCTCGTCGGTGCCCGGAGCGAAGATGAGCTGGCCGCAGTGCTTGAACTGGAACGCCACCGAGCCTTCCGTGCCCATGTTGCCGCCGTACTTGCTGAAGGCGTGGCGCACGTCCGCCACGGTTCGCACACGGTTGTCGGTCATGGTGTCAACAATGATGGCCGCGCCGCCGATGCCGTAGCCCTCGTAGCGAATTTCTTCGTAGTTCACGCCCTCGGCGTTGCCGGTAGCCTTGTCGATGTTGTACTTGATGCGGTCGGCCGGCATGTTGGCGGCCTTGGCCTTGTCGATCGCCAGGCGCAGACGCGGGTTGGCCGACACGTCGCCGCCACCGGCGCGTGCCGCCACCGTGATTTCGCGGATGATCCGCGTCCAGATCTTTCCGCGCTTCTCATCCTGCCGCCCTTTGCGGTGCTGGATGTTCGCCCATTTACTGTGTCCTGCCACGGGTGTCCTTCGGGGTGCTGGTATTGATTTAATCTACTGGCCGCGATTTTACTTTTGACTGCCTACCCATCATGGCCGAACCTCTTCTGATCGCCCGATCGGGCACCGCCGAATGCCAACTCCTGCCCGGCCTCGCCAACCGGCACGGGCTCATCACCGGCGCCACCGGCACCGGCAAGACGGTCACGCTGCAGACGCTGGCCGAAGGGTTCTCGCGCATCGGCGTGCCGGTCTTCATGGCCGACGTGAAGGGCGACCTCACCGGCATCAGCCAGCCCGGCCGCATCGGCGACAAGCTGGCCGCCACGCTGGCCGAGCGCGGCCTGCCGCTGCCCGAGCCCGTCGCCTGCCCCACGGCGGTGTGGGACGTCTTCGGCGAACAGGGCCACCCGGTGCGCGCCACCATCTCCGACATGGGGCCGCTGCTGCTGGGCCGCATGCTGAACCTGAACGACACGCAGCTGGGCGTGCTGAACCTGGTGTTCAAGATCGCCGACGACAACGGCCTGCTGCTGCTCGACCTGAAAGACCTGCGGGCCATGCTCACGCACGTGGGCGAAAACGCCAAGCAGTTCACCACCGAGTACGGCAACATCAGCGCCGCCAGCGTTGGCGCCATCCAGCGCGGTCTGCTGCAGATCGAGACCCAGGGCGGCGACCGTTTCTTCGGCGAGCCGATGCTCGACATCAACGACCTGATGCAGACCGTCGGCGGCCAGGGCGTGGTCAACATCCTTGCGGCCGACAAGCTGATGAATTCGCCGCGCCTCTACGCCACCTTCCTGCTCTGGATGCTGTCGGAGCTGTTCGAGACGCTGCCCGAGATCGGCGACCCCGAAAGGCCCAAGCTCGTCTTCTTCTTCGACGAGGCCCACCTGCTGTTCAACGAAGCGCCCAAGGTACTCGTCGAGCGCATCGAACTGGTGGTGCGGCTGGTGCGGTCCAAGGGCGTGGGCGTCTATTTCGTCACCCAGAACCCGCTGGACATTCCCGACAGTGTGCTGGCCCAGCTGGGCAACCGCGTGCAGCATGCGCTGCGCGCCTTCACCCCGCGCGACCAGAAGGCGGTGAAGGCCGCGGCCACCACCATGCGGCCCAAGCCGGGGCTGGACATCGAGGCGGCCATCAGCGAGCTGGCCGTGGGCGAGGCGCTGGTCAGCTTCCTCGATGCCAAGGGCCGGCCCAGCGTCACCGAGCGCGTCTTCGTGCTGCCCCCCGGCAGCCAGATCGGCCCGATCACGCCGCAGCAACGCCAGGCGCTGCTGGCGCAGTCGCTGGTGGCCGGGGTGTACGAGAAGGCGGTGGACCGCGAATCGGCCTACGAGAAGCTGCGCGGCCGCGCCGACGTGGCAGCGGACAACGCGCCCGCCAAGGCGAAGGCCGATGCGGCGCAGGACGGCGGCGGCATGATGGGTGGGCTTAACGACGTGCTGTTCGGCTCGACGGGCCCGCGCGGCGGCAAGCGGGACGGCCTGGTTCAGACCATGGCCAGGTCCGCCGTGCGCACCATGGGCACGTCGCTGGGCAAGGAGATCCTGCGCGGGGTGCTGGGCAGCATCTTCGGCGGCAAAAAGCGCTGACACGGTCGCGCAGCCCCGGGCCTGCGGGCCCAGGGGTTCAGGGCGTCAACACCAGCCGGTGCGCGTAGCGGGCGGGCTGCAACTGCAGGGGACGCATGCCGCCCTGCGACCACGCCCCGGCCATGTCGCGGTAGCGCGGCGAGAACACCAGCCCGCTCTGCCCGGTCTGGTAGATGAACAGCGACTGCTCCGGGTCTCCCAGGTCGTACACCGCGCGCAGCGAGGGCGCGTGGCGGCTGGCGAAGGGGTCGTGCTTTTCCGCCGGGTTGTACTGGCCCACGTTGACCGTGTAGGCATCGCCCGGCGACGGCACGCGCACGTCGAACCAGCGGGCCAGCGCCGGCACGTTGCCGAACGGCCGGTGCACGCTGAGCGCGGGGTGGGCCGCGCCCCACCGCCAGCGGGCGGGGTCGCTGCCGTGGAGCGCGGCCAGGCGGTCCAGCGCCCGATTGAACGCAGCACCCGCCTGCTGCGGGCAGGTCAGGGGTTGGCACCACCAGCCGTCGCCCCGCTGCAGCATGCCTTCGATACCAGCCCGGAAGTCGCGCCGGCCGTAGAGTGCCGCGAAGCGCTCGGCCCCGATGCGCGGCGCCACCAGGCCGCGCGCCAGTTCGTCCGCCCAGGCGGCAAAGATCAGCGGAGCGGCGCGGTCGGCGCGCATGTCGCCGTCCCAGCCCTGCAGCAGCGCCCGCGCCTGCGCAGCCAGGGCGTGGTCGGTGGGCGCGGCCACCAGGTGCGGCAGCAGCTGGAGCGCCGCCAGCGACACCGTGTCCTGCTGCAGGGCGCGCAGACTAGCCATGTCGTGGCGCGGCGTGGCCTCCAGGCGTCCGGCGATGCGGTTTTGCCGATACGGCAGCGACCAGTCGGCCGTGATGAAGTGGGGATAGCCGGGCGGCGTGATGCGCTGGTTGGCGGTGGCCAGCCAGCCGTGGGCGGCGCCGTCGTCCTGCGGGGTGTCGGCCAGGGGCAGCCACCCCTGCCAGTCGTAGCGCGCGTCCCACCCGGGGGCGGGCGCGACGCCGCGCAGGTCGTTGCCCGCGCCGCGCACCGGCACGCGACCCATGGCCTTGAAGCCGATGGCGCCGTGGACGTCGGCCGCCACCACGCTCTGCATGGGCGAGTGGTAGTGGGCGAAGGCCGTGAACAGCTCGGCCACCGACCGGGCCTGGTTGGCCAGCAGGCCGGCCAGCACCGTCTGGTTGTCGTCGTCGAGCGCGCTCCAGCGCAGGGCGAGCACGTGGCGATCCAGGTCGATGACTCCGCCATGGAGGGCGGGCTGCGCATCGCTCAGCACCGGCCCATGGCGGGTGGCGCGCACGCGGTGGCGCACGTCCGGCTGGCCTTTTACGCGGATGGTTTCCTCGCGCTCGGCGAACGTGGCCCAGCCGTCCGGCGTGCGGTAGCGCTTCGGGTCGGCCGGGTCGATCTGCTCCAGGTACAGGTCCTGCACGTCGGGGGCGGTGTTGGTGAAGCCCCAGGCCGCCCGCGCCGTGCGGCCCAGCACCACGAAGGGCAGGCCGGGCAAGGTGGCGCCCACCACGTCCATGCCGGCGACGGCGCTGCCGTCACCCGCCACGCCGGCAGGCGCCTTCAGACGCGCGAAATACCAGAGGGCTGGCGCCCCCAGGCCGAGGTGCGGATCGTTCGCCAGCAGCGGCTTGCCGCTGGCAGTGCGGCGGCCCGCCACCACCCAGTTGTTGCTGCCCCGCCCGCCCGGGTCGCCGGCCTGCGCGGCCAGGTCATGGGCCCAGGGCACCGGCAGCGGCGGCTGCGCCCCCTGCCCGTGCGCAGCTGCCACGGGCCCGGCGGGCGTGCGGTACACACCCAGCTCGCGGTACAGCGCCTGCAGGTCGACGGAAGTCGCCGGCGCCTCGCCCGGATACGGCGGCATCAGCTGCCAGAGCCGGTCGGTGGGCAGCGTGCGCACCAGCGACAGGCGCGCGAATTCGGTGCCCCAGTTGCCGCCCAGGTCCAGCGCCATCATCAGCGCCCAGCCCACGCTGTCTTCCGGCGACCACGGCGTGCCCTGGGCACCGCCCGGCCGCGCGCCCAGCAACAGGAATTCGGGCGGCAGCGCCTGTGCTCGGTGCTGGTGGAACGATGCGATGCCGCGGCTGTAGGCCTGCAGCGCCTCGCGTGCGAACGGCGGCAAGCCGGCGTACTGGCGGCGTGCCGCGCCGGCGATGTCGAGCGTGCGCATCAGCCGATCGGTGTCCAGCGCGGCGGGGCCGAACAGTTCCGACAGCTCGCCATGCATCAGGCGGCGGTTGAATTCCAGCTGCCAGGTGCGCTCCTGCGCATGCACGTAGCCCATGGCGAACCAGGCGTCGAAGGGCGTGGCCGCTTCGATGTGGGTGACGTCGGCGCCGTCGCGCCGCACCTGCACGGGCTGCGTCAGGCCCGGGGTCTGCATGCGGCCGTCCAGCGCGGGGAAGCTGCGCAGCACGTAGAGGGCGGCCGCAGCGCCCGCCAAAAGCACCACGGCGACCAGCGCCACGGCACCGCGGCCGATCCACCGCGTGGTTCGCGAGATGCCCATGCCAGCCATGCTCACCCTTTCTTCCGCGCCCTCCTGCGGGCAGCGCTCAGTGGGTATGACCCCAGTAGATCAGCGCATCGCGCCCTTCCACCGACAGCGACACCGGAGCGCCCACCGGCAGCAGCACCTTGGTGGCCACATGGCCGAACGGCAGGTTGGTGAGCACCGGCGCCTTGATCTGGGTGCGCAGCCAGTCGACCACGCTCTGCAGCTTGAAGCCCTTGTCGTGCGGCGTGAGCGCGTAGTCGCTGAACTGCCCCAGCACCACGGCCTTCTGGCGGGCCAGCACGCCGGCGTGCAGCAGCTGCGTGAGCATGCGCTCGACCCGGTAGGGGTGTTCGTTCACGTCTTCCAGGAAGAGGATGCCGCCGCGCACTTCGGGCAGGTACGGCGTGCCCACCAGCGAGGCCAGCACCGCGAGGTTGCCGCCCCAGAGCGTGGCGTTCTTCACGTAGATGTCGCGCACGGCGGGCTGGCCGTCGGCGCGGGGCTTCTCGGCGTTCATGCGCCAGCCGGTGCCTTCGCCATGGCCGGTGAACAAATCATCCAGGCAGGCCATCATGATGTCGTCGGGCTCGCCTTCGCACCCTAAGTCGCCCACCAGCGCCGGGCCGGCCCAGGTGGTGGCGCCGGTCTGCGCCAGCAGGGCCGTCTGGAGGTAGGTGAAATCGCTCAGGCCCACGAACCGCGTGCCGCCGGCCACGGCCTTGGCCACGGCCTTGTAGCGAATGCCCGGCAGGATGCGCGAGAGGCCGTAGCCGCCGCGCGAGATGAGCGCCACGTCGGCCCCGCTCGCGGCCGCGCGGTGGATGGCGGCCAGACGCGTGGCATCGTCGCCCGCGAAGCGGGTGTGGCTCGCCAGCGCGTCGGCATCGATCTCGACCTCGTGGCCCATGGCCTTGAGGCGGGCCACGCCGCGCTTGAAGCCGGCCTTGTCGCGCACCGCGCCGGAAGGCGAATAAATGTAGATGTGCTGCGGGCCGTGGTGGTGGCCGCAGACCGAGGGATGGTGATCGAGGGACAAGGCGTTCAGGCCGTGCACGGCCTGCTCCAAAAAGAGCGATGGGTGGGCGCACCGGCCGGGCGTCGGGCCCGGGCGTGGTGGCATCAAGGGCGAAAGTATTCCACAGCGCGTGCGGCCAGGGCGGCGCCGTCCGGCGACCCGCCTGCCAGCGTGTCGGGGAACGGCACGCCCCCCGGCAGCGCCCTGGGCCACTGCCCCACCGCGCGGGGCCCGGCCCGATGGCCGGCATCGGGAAACGGCGCGGCCCAGGCCGGGTCGGTGTCGCCCTCCTGCACATCCGGGCTGACCAGCAGGCCGGCAAAGCGCCCAGGCAGCGCCGCATGCAGCGCCGAGGCCAGCGCCGCCATGCCGGGCGGCGCCACCAGCACGGCGGGCCCCAGGCCCAGCCCATCGGCCCATTCGGCCAGCACCCGGGTATGCCAGGCGAGCGTGTGCACCGCAGGCTTCTTGGGCTTGTCGCTGCGCCCGAAGCCGATCAGGTCGGGCGCCAGCACACGGTCGCCCGCCGCGAGGAAGACCGGCAGCATGCGGCGCCACGCATGGCTCCAGGCCGTGCGGCCGTGCAGGCAGAGCCAGGTGCGCGCGGCGTCCGGCGGTCCTTCGTCCAGATAGTGCAGGCGCAAACCGGCAAGCGCCGGCAGGTCGCTCACGTAGCGCGGCAGACAGGGGTCGCCAGACAGTGCCGCAAACCGCGCTTCGGGCGTGCGCAGGGCATCGTCGCGCAGCGGGTGGGCGGCCAGCGCCCGGGCCCGCTGCTGCTGGCGGCGCTGCTGGAAGAAGTCGCTCAGCAGCGCGGCGCATTCGTCCGCCAGCACGCCCCCCTGCAGCGCGGTCTGGTGGTTGAGCCGGGGTTCGGCGAACAGGTTGACCACCGAGCCGGCGGCACCGGTCTTGACCTCGGCCGCACCGAACACCACGCGCGGCAGCCGCGCATGCAGCATGGCGCCGCTGCACATGGCGCAGGGCTCCAGCGTCACGTAGAGGGTGCAGCCGTCCAGCCGGTAGTTGCCGAGCCGCTCGGCCGCCGCCCGCAGCGCGGCGATCTCGGCATGGGCCGTCGGGTCGTGGCGGGCGATGGGCGCATTGCGGCCGGTGGCGATCACCTCGCCGTGCCGCACGACGATGGCGCCCACCGGCACTTCGCCCGCCTCCGCGGCGGCGCGGGCCTCTTGCAGCGCCAGCCGCATCCAGGCGGCGTCGTCGGGCGCCTCGGCGCCGGCAGTGCGTTCACTCATCTTTTTATAGCATCAGACCGAGTATTGACGGGCGCCAGAGCCGTTTTTCACTTGGATTCATCGTCTGGCATGGGGCGGGCCTGCTGCATCAGCGTGTCCATCTGCTGGCGCACCTGCTGCTGGATCTGCTGGGTCTGGTCGCGCACCGATCCGGCGGGCGCGCTGGCGGGCGCCCCGGGAACGGCCGGCAGCGGCTGGGTTGCCGCATGCGGCGCCTGCGCCTGCCGCTTGGCCAGCACCGCCACGATGGCCAGCGCCACCACCAGTCCGATGAGTCCGAAAGTCCTGAGCACCGCGCACCGCCTTCTGTTCGTTCGCGCAGCCCGGAAATGGGCTGGCGGTCGCCACTGTAGCGGCAGGCCTCACCGGCCCGCAGCAAAAACGGCCGCAGAAGCGGCCGATCGGGCTGGGCCGGGGCAGCGGTGGCGCCCCGGGCGGGTCAGTTCAAGCCGACGCGGGCGTTGTCCGGGTAGTGGTAGAGCGTGACCGCAGGATGCGTGAGCTCGCCCTTGGGGGTGAACGACACATTGGCCGTCACGCCCTTGTAGTTCGCCTTGCCGATGAAGGGCGTGTACTTGCGCGGATCCACCGAATCGGCACGCTTCATCGCGTCTGCCAGCACCATGGCGGCGTCGTAGGCGTAGGGGCTGTAGATCTGGAACTGGCCGGGGAACTTGGCGTCGTAGCGCTTCTTCCATTCGGGGCCGCCCTGCATCTTGGCGATGGAGGCGCCGCCGGTGGCGCAGGTCACGTTCTTCAGCGCGGCGACCTTGCTGGCCAGCTCGGGCAGCTTTTCGGTGCAGAGCGCGTCGCCACCGAAGAACTTCACCTGGCCCATGCCCAGCTGCTCCATCTGGCGCAGCATCGGGCCGGCCTGCGCATCGAGGCCGCCGTAGAAGACGCCGTCGGGCTTCTTGCTCTTGAGCGAGGTCAGGATGGCCATGAAGTCGGTGGCCTTGTCGTTGGTGAATTCCTCACCCACCACCTTCAGGCCCTTTTGCTGCGCGGTGGCCTTGAAGACCTGCGCCACGCCCTGGCCGTAGGCCGTGCGGTCGTCGATGATGGCCACCGTCTTGAGCTTGAGGTGATCGGCCGCATACAGGGCCAGCGCCGCGCCCAGCGCGTTGTCGTTGGCGATCAGGCGGAAGGCCGTCTTGTAGCCGGGCTTGGTGAAGTCGGGGTTGGTGGCCGATGCGGTGATGTGCGGCAGGTCGCACTTGTCGTAGATGCCGGACGCGGGGATGGAGGTGCCCGACTGCAGGTGGCCCACCACGCCGGCGACCTTCTGGTCGCACAGCTTCTGCGCCACGGCAGTGGCCTGGCGCGGGTCGCCCGCGTCGTCCTCGGCGGCCAGCTCGAACTTGATTTTCTTGCCGCCGATGACCAGGTTCTGCGCGTTCAGGTCGTCCACCGCCAGGCGCACGCCGTTCTCGGTGTCCTTGCCGATGTGGGCGATGCCGCCCGAAATGGGGCCGGCGTGGCCGATCTTGACGACCTGCACGTCCTGGGCATTCGCCGCGGCAGCGGCGGTCAGGGCGCAGGCCAGCGCGGTCAGTTGCAGGGGGAAACGCAGGCGGGAAGCAGTGGACTGGGCGAACATTCGGTCTCCGTGGCTGGCTGGACAAAAAGAAGCGTGACGGCCGGTGCCGCCACGTGCGTATGCTAACCATTAGCTCGCGGTGGAGGCACCAAAACCAGGCAATACCCCGCTCGACAGGCCCCATTCCGGTGCATGTGCAGGGTTCACCCGCGCCTGCCGGCACCCCGCCGACGGGTGCCGACCGGTGCCTGACGCGGGGCCGCGCCCGCCCTGCCTGCGCTGCGGTTCGCGCCGCCAGGGCCGGCGGCCCGTGCGCCGCACAGCCTGCCCTGGGATAATCCGGCCCCATGTCCCTGCTGCCCCACCAGATCGAACTGCTCTCCCCCGCCCGCGACGCCGACATCGGCATCGAGGCCGTGAACCACGGCGCCGATGCCGTCTACATCGGCGGCCCCGCCTTCGGGGCGCGGGCCGGCGCCGGCAACGACATGCGCGACCTGGAACGCCTCATCCGCCACGCGCACCGCTTCGGCAGCCGCATCTTCATCACGCTCAACACCATCCTGCGCGACGACGAGCTGGAAGGCGCGCGCCAGATGGCCTGGCAGGTCTACAACGCCGGCGCCGATGCGCTCATCATCCAGGACATGGGCCTGCTGGAGCTGGACCTGCCGCCCATCCAGCTGCACGCCAGCACGCAGGCCGACATCCGCACGCCCGAGAAAGCGCGCTTCCTGCAGGACGCGGGGCTCTCGCAGATCGTGGTGGCCCGCGAGCTGGACCTGGGCGAGATCGCCGCCGTGCGCGCCGCCACCGACCCGGCCCGCACCACCATCGAATTCTTCGTGCATGGCGCGCTGTGCGTGGCCTATTCGGGCCAGTGCTACATCACCCACGCCCATACCGGCCGCAGCGCCAACCGGGGCGACTGCAACCAGGCCTGCCGCCTGCCCTACGAGGTGCTGGACGCGGGCGGCCGCATCATCGCGCACGAAAAGCACGTGCTGTCGATGAAGGACAACAACCAGTCGGACAACCTGCGCGCGCTCATCGATGCCGGCGTGCGCAGCTTCAAGATCGAGGGGCGCTACAAGGACATGGGCTACGTGAAGAACATCACCGCCCACTACCGCAAGCTGCTGGACGAGATCATCGAGGAGCGCGAATTCACCGCGCAGCCGCTGGCGCGCTCGTCCTCGGGCCGCACCACCTTCAGCTTCACGCCCGACCCCGACCAGAACTTCAACCGCGAGTTCACCGACTACTTCGTCAACGGCCGCAAGGAAGACATCGGCGCGTTCGACACGCCCAAGACCCCGGGCCGCGCCATCGGCTGGGTGACCAAGGTGGGCGAGAACTTCGCCGAGCTGGAGCTGTCCAGCGCCGATACCGTGCTGCACAACGGCGACGGCCTCTGCTACTACGACCTGCAAAAGGAACTGGTGGGCCTGCAGATCAACCGCGCCGAGGCCATCAACGCCAAGAAGGGTCTGTGGCGCGTGTTCCCCAAGGACCCGATCGCCGGCTTCAAGGACCTGCGCCGCGGCCTGGAGGTGAACCGCAACCGCGACATGGAATGGGTGCGCACGCTGGACAAGAAATCCAGCGACCGCCGCATCGGCCTGTGGGCGCAGTTGGCCGAGACTCCGGACGGCTTGCGCCTGACGCTGACCGACGAGGACGGCTTCACCGGCAGCGCCGCCATCGTGCAGCCGCACGAGCCCGCCACCGACGCCGCCCGCGCCGAGGCCACGCTCCGCGAGCAGCTCGGGCGCTTCGGCGCCACCGTGTTCTTGGTGCACGACGTCGCGCTCACGCTGTCGCAGCCCTGGTTCGTGCCGGCTTCGGCGCTCAACCAGTTGCGCCGCGACGCGGTGGCCGCACTGGAAGCCGCGCGCACGGCCGGCTTCGTGCGCCTGCCGCGCGCCACGCCGGTGGAGCCGCCCGCGCCCTTCCCCGAAGACACCCTGAGCTACCTGGCCAACGTCTTCAACCACAAGGCGCACGACTTCTACGTGCGCCATGGCGTGAAGGTGATCGATGCGGCCTACGAGTCGAAGGAAGAGGAAGGCGAGGTGAGCCTGATGATCACCAAGCACTGCGTGCGTTTCTCGATGAGCCTCTGCCCCAAGCAGGCCAAGGGCGTGATCGGCGTCAAGGGCACCATCAAGGCCGAGCCGCTGCAACTGGTGAACGGCAAGGAAAAGCTCACCCTGCGCTTCGACTGCAAGCCCTGCGAGATGCACGTGGTGGGCCGCATGAAGAAGTCGGTGCTGAACCAGCATGCCCGGGAGATGCAGGCCACGCCGATGCAGTTCTACCGCACGCGGCCGGCGCCTGCATCGCTCTCCTAGCGACAGCGCCCTCCCCACGACACGCCGGGGCGACAGGCTTGCAGGGCCGTGCAACGCGGCCATCGACGGCGAGCGCATAAGCTCATCGCCAAAGATTCGACGACCTCGTGCCGGCACGGCGCCAGAATGGCCGCGACCCCTGCCCGACCCCTACCCGACTCCTGCGCCGGGGCGGCAGGACCGCATCCACCCCCCTTCAGGAGACCTGCGCGCATGAAGATCGAAACGCTTGCCGTCCACGCCGGCTATTCGCCCGACCCGACCACCAAGGCGGTGGCCGTGCCCATCTACCAGACGGTGGCCTACGCCTTCGACAGCGCCCAGCACGGCGCCGACCTGTTCGACCTGAAGGTGCCGGGCAACATCTACACCCGCATCATGAACCCCACCAACGACGTGCTGGAAAAGCGCGTCGCGGCGCTGGAAGGCGGCATCGCCGCGCTGGCGGTGGCCTCGGGCATGGCGGCCATCACCTACGCCATCCAGACGATCGCCGAAGCGGGCGACAACATCGTCTCGGCCGGCACGCTCTATGGCGGCACCTACAACCTCTTCGCCCACACGCTGCCGCAGCAGGGCATCACCACGCGCTTCGCCGACCCGCGCAACCCCGCCAGCTTCGCCCCGCTGATCGACGAACGCACCAAGGCGATCTTCATCGAATCCATCGGCAACCCGCTGGGCAACGTGACCGACATCCGCGCGCTGGCCGACATCGCCCATGCGCATGGCGTGCCGCTGATCGTGGACAACACCGTGCCCAGCCCCTACCTGCTGCGGCCCATCGAACACGGCGCGGACATCGTCGTGCATTCGCTCACCAAGTACCTGGGCGGCCACGGAAACAGCGTGGGCGGCGCCATCGTCGATAGCGGCAAGTTTCCGTGGGCCCGGCACAAGGCGCGCTTCCCGCGCCTGAACGAGCCCGATGCGAGCTACCACGGCGTGGTCTATACCGAAGCGCTGGGCGAGGCCGCCTTCATCGGCCGCGCCCGCGTGGTGCCGCTGCGCAATACCGGCGCGGCCCTGGCGCCGCAGAACGCCTTCCTGATCCTGCAGGGCATCGAGACCCTGGCGCTGCGCATGGACCGCATCTGCGACAACGCGCTGGCACTGGCGCGGTCGCTGCAGGCGCACCCCAAGGTCGAGTGGGTGCGCTACGCCGGCCTGCCCGACCATCCCGACCACGCCCTGGTGCAGCGGCAGCTCGGCGGGCGGGCATCGGGCATCCTGTCGTTCAGCCTCCGGCAGGACAGCGTCGACCCGCGCGCGGCCGGGGCGCGCTTTCTCGACGCGCTGCAGCTCTTCACGCGGCTGGTCAACATCGGCGATGCGAAGTCGCTGGCCACGCACCCGGCCTCCACCACGCACCGCCAGCTCGACGCGCAGGAACTCGCGCGGGCCGGCGTGACGGAGGGCATGGTGCGGCTGTCGGTGGGCATCGAGCACATCGACGATCTGCAGGCCGACCTGGCGCAGGCGCTGGCGGCGGTGTGAGGCCAGGCCGGAGCGCCGGAGCCGCTGCGCGGCCCAGGTGGCGCGATACTCGGGGGATGATGCATCACCGCACTCCCCTCGCCCGCCGCGCCGCAGCGCTGGCGGCCACCGTGTCCCTCGGCCTGCTGCTGGCCGCCTGCGGCAGCGGCCCTTCGGGCGCCGACAAGACGGAAGAAGACTTCATCGCCTACCGCAAGTCGCAAGACCTGATCGTGCTGCAGCAGCAGATCAGCCCACCGCTGGACGAGCCGCTCAAGCTGCTCGAATCGCCGGCGCCCCGCTATCCGTCCTACCTGATCACGCTCGGCACGCGCGGCGACGTGGTGGTCTCGTTCGAAGTTCTGCCGAGTGGCCGCGTGGGTGACGTGAAGGTGTTGCCCGGCACCGATGAGTCGCTGCACAAGCCGGTGGTGGATGCGCTGCGCGGATGGAAGTTCGCGCCCCTGAAGCGCGACGGCAAGCCGGTGCGGGTTCGCCTGCAGCAGACCTTCAAGATGGCGCCCTGATCGCGAACGCCACTGGCATTGCCGGCGTCGCCGGGTGCCCCAGCAGCTTCGCCGCGCCATGCCCTCCGTGCTTCAGGCGTCGCGTGCCAACCGGATGCCGCTCACCTGCCAGCGCGCCGTGGCCGGGAAGAAGTTGCGGTAGGTGGCACGCACATGGCCGGCGGGCGTCACGCACGAGCCGCCCCGCAGCACGTACTGGTTGACCATGAACTTGCCGTTGTATTCGCCCACCGCGCCATCGGCGATGCGAAAGCCCGGGTAGGCCGCATAGCTCGACTGCGTCCATTGCCAGGCGTCCCCGAAAAGCTGCGCGAGCGGCATGTCGCCAGTCAACTGCGTCCCCTGCGTGCCTTGGCTGCCTTGATTGCCTCGGTTGCCTTGGGCAGCGCGCGGGTGCCACTCGCCACTGTCGGCGAAATGCCCCGTGGAGCTGTCCGCGCCGGCAGCCGCCGACTCCCATTCGGCCTCGGTCGGCAGGCGCGCGCCGGCCCAGCGGGCATAAGCATCCGCTTCGTAGTAGGACAGGTGCACCACGGGGCGGTGGGGTGCCAGCGGGCTGGCGCCGCCCAGGGTGAATTCCTCCCAGGCAGCGGCACTCGCAGCGGGCACGGGGCCATCCGGCCGGGCTGGCGTCGGTGACTGCACCGGCCGCCAGTAGAGCGGATGGTTCAGCTGGTTCGACTTGCGCCAGTCCCAGCCTTCGGCCAGCCAGTGGGCCGGCTCCTGGTATCCGCCGTCTTCGACGAACGCCAGGTATTCGCCGTTGGTGACCAGGCGCGAGGCGAGCTGGTAGGGCTGCAGGCAGACGCGGTGGCGCGGCGACTCGTTGTCGAACGCGAAGCCGTCTCCGCTGTGGCCGATGTCCACCACGCCGCCGTCGAACCGCCGCCAGCCGAGCGGCAGCGCGGCCGGGTGCAACACCCCGCCCGCCGCGGGCGTGGCGCGCTGCTGCTGTTGCTCGTACGACGGCCAGAGCGGGTTGCACGACAGCAGGTGCTTGACGTCGGTCAGGATCAGCTCCTGGTGCTGCTGCTCGTGCTGCAGCCCCAACTCGACCAGTGCCTGCAGCGCGGCGTCGTCCGCCCGTTCCTGCAGCAGCTTGGCCATGCGGCCGTCCACGTTCATGCGGTAGGCCAGCACCTGCGGCAGCGCCGGCCGGGTGAGCAGGCCACGCTGCGCGCGCGGATGCTGTGCCCCCAGACCGTTGTAGTAGGAATTGAACAGCACGCGGAACGCGGGGTGGAAGGGCTGGAACCCACGCTCGTACGACTCCAGCACGAAGGTCTCGAAGAACCAGGTGGTGTGCGCCAGGTGCCACTTCACCGGGCTGGCGTCGGGCATGGACTGCGCGCAGCAGTCCTCATCCGTCAGCGGCATGGCCAATGCGGCGGTGGCCTGGCGTACGTCGTTGTAGCGTTGCGAGATGGCGCTGGGGCGGACTTGGCGCAACGGCGCACCGCCATGCGATGGAAGGGATCGGGTCATGGCGGTGCTGGCGTGAGTGGAGGGAAAGCGAGAAAGGCAAGAACGGGGGAAGGTCGCCGCGTCAGGGCCGGGCGTGGACCATGGCGTACCAGCCGCGCTCGTCGGTCCAGGCCTGGGCGCGCGAGAAGCCGGCGCTCGCCAGCAGCGCGGAGAACCCCGGCAGCGTGTACTTGTAGCTGTTTTCGGTGTGGATGCGTTCGCCCGCCGCGAATTCGCGCTTGCCACCGGGCCAGCGCACGCAGGCGCCTTCGCGCGCCTCCAGATGCATTTCGATGCGCGACTGGGCATCGTTGAAGAACGCGCGGTGCGTCCATTCACCGGGTGCGAAGTCGCTGCCGATCAGCCGGTTGACGTGCTCCAGCACGTTCAGGTTGAAGGCCGCCGTCACCCCGGCCGCGTCGTCGTAGGCCGCTTCCAGCACGCCCACGTCCTTGCGCAGGTCGACCCCGATCAGCAGCGCGCCGTCGCTGTCCACCAGCGCGCGCATGTGGCTCAGCAGTTCCTTCGCCTGCGCGGGATCGAAGTTGCCGATCGAGGAGCCCGGGTAGAACACCAGCCGGCGGGCACGGGGAATGTCGGCCGGCAGGTTGATGGCCTGGGTGATGTCGCCCGCCACCGCATGCGTGATGAGTCCCGGCACGGCGGCTGCCAGGCGGGCCACGCCCTCGCACAGAAAGTCGGCGGAAATGTCGACGCCCACGAAGCGTTCGGGCTGCAGCAGCTGGCAGAGCGTGCGGGCCTTCTCGCAACTGCCGGCCCCCAGTTCGACCACCGTGGTGCAGGGCCTGACAGCTTGCGCCATCGCCTCGCCGTGCGCATGCATCACGGCGTATTCGGTGCGCGTGGGGTAGTACTCGGGAACGCGGGTGATTTCCTCGAACAGCTCGGAGCCGCGCTGATCGTAGAAATACTTGGGCGAAATGCTGGCAGGCTGCTGTGACAGCCCCTGGATGATGTCGAAGTGCGCTGGATAGAGCATGGCAGTCTGGGGGCTGTGAAGGGGAGATGAAGGGGTGGCGCGACAGGTCGCCTGGCGGCATGGATGATTGGGTCATGCCGATATGACAGGATTGCAGAAGCACAGGCCTGCGGCTGTAGGACGTGCCCGCTTACCGCAGCGATTTCATCTGCGGACCCCGGGGGCGCCCTCGGCCTCTGCTAGGTTCGGCAGATGGATTCCTTCACGCAGATCGCACTCGGCTCCGCTGTCGCCGTCGCCGCCATGGGCCGGCGCACCGCGCCGTGGAAGGCCGCGCTCTGGGGCGCCGCCGCCGGCACCCTGCCCGACCTCGACACCTTCATCGACCATGGCGACGCCATCGCCAACATGGTGCTGCACCGGGCCGAGAGCCATGCCCTGCTCTACCTGAGCCTGCTGTCGCTGCCGCTCGGCTGGCTGGCGGCACGCGTGCACGGTCAGCAGCTGCTCTGGCGCCGTTGGTGGTTGGCGCTCTGGCTCGCACTCATCACCCACACGCTGCTGGACTGGATGACCGTCTACGGCACGCAGCTGCTGCGGCCCTTCGACGACACGCCGCTGGGCGTCGGCAGCATTTTCATCATCGACCCGGCCTACACGCTGCCGCTGACGGCCGGCGTGGTGCTGGCGCTGTGTCTGCGCGGCGGGCGCGGCCTGCGCTGGAATGCGCTGGGCCTGGCGCTCAGCACGGCCTATCTGGCGTGGAGTTTCGCCGCCCAGCAATATGTGGCGCAGGTGGCGCGCACGGCCCTGGCCGAGCGCGGGGTGAACGCCGAGCGTGTGCTCGTCACCCCCACTCCGTTCAACACGGTGCTCTGGCGGGTGGTGGCGATCACGCCCACGCAGTACCTGGAGGGCTTCTATGCACTGGCCGACGGCGACCGCCCCCTGCAGTGGACGACGCACGAACGCGGCGCCGACCTCATCGCACGCTATGGCCAGCACCCGCAGATCCGCCGCATCGCAGACTTCAGCCGGGGCTTCTGGCGGCTCTCGCAGGACGAGCGCGGCCACCTCTTCGTGACCGATCTGCGCATGGGCCAGGAGCCGGCCTACACCTTCCATTTCGATCTGGGCCCGGCGCCCGCGGTCGCGGCCGGGGGCGGATCGGTCACCCAGCGGTGGCAGCGCCCGGACATCGCGGCCGCCCTGCCCTCGCTCTGGCGGCGCATGTGGGGACACGGCGGCGGCAGCGGGCTGTTCGGCGCGGCGGACGCGCCGGGCTGATGTCCAGCCATTTCCGGCTCCCGCGCCGGTGGACTGGACTTTATTTGCTATTTATTTCATAGCAAACCAGATGACCACCGGACCGAGGCGCGCCACGCGCCAGAAGGCTCAGAAGCGCCAGCCCAGCCCCACGCCGGCCAGCACGGGATTAATCTTGAGCGTGCCCACCTGCTGGCCGGCCGCGAACACATCGGTCTTGATGAACACCTTCTTCACGTCGAAGTTCAGGTACAGGTTCTTCGCCACGGGGATGTCCACCCCGACCTGCAGTGCGCCGCCCCAGCTGCTGCGGTCGATGGACGGGCTCAGCGCGGCCTGTACGGCCGGATCGAACCGGACGCTCGAAAAGCGCGTGTAGTTCACACCGGCGCCCACGTAGGGCTTGAAGCCGCTCCACTGCGTGAAGTGGTACTGCGCCAGCAGCGCGGGCGGCAGGTGATTGAGCGTGCCAATCTGGCCCAGGCCGTCGGCGCGGATCTTCTGCTTTTGCGGCACCGTCAGGATCAGCTCCGCCGCCAGGTTGGGGCTGAAGAAATAGGTGATGTCCACTTCGGGCAGCACCTTGTCGTTGATCGACAGGCCCAGCCCAGTGGAGTCCTTGTTCACGCTGTCCAGGTGCACGGCGCGGGCGCGGACCAGCCAGGGGCCGTCTGCGGCCTGCTGGGCGAAGGCGGCAGCCGAAGTGAGGGCGCCCACGAGGGCGAGGGCCAGCCATTGCTTTTTCATAGGGAACTCGATGCGGTTGACCGGGGACGACCCCCGTGCCTGTATTGAGCGCCCCGCCAGCCGTGCGGGCCTTGCCGCAGATCAAACGCTATGGTGCCGTGCCGCGCCCTGGTTGATCTGCATCAGCCGGGGCGTGACGTCTGCGGCCCGTCCACCGGCGGTGGCGGCGGACGGGCTGCCGCTCAATGCGCGCTGGCGACGTCGTTTGCCGGCTTCTTGCCGCGCAAGCGCTGGATCAGCGTCACCACCCCCAGCACCACCGCACCAGCAACCACCCCCACCAGCGCGTTGAACAGGTGGCTGGCCAGGAAGGTCCACAAACCGCCCGCAGGCCACTGGGCGGCCAGCGCCGCCAGGCCTTCCACGCCGTGGGACACGGCGGGCACGCCATGCACCAGGATGCCACCGCCCACGAGGAACATGGCCGCCGTGCCGGCAATCGACAGGCCCTTCATCAGCCACGGCGCTGCGGCAACGATGCCGCGGCCCACGGCACGGGCGGCGCTGCTGCTTTTCTTGCTGAGCCACAGCCCCAGGTCATCGAGCTTCACGATGGCCGCCACCAGGCCGTAGACGCCGACCGTCATGACCACGGCGATGCCGGCCAGCACCATCACCTGTTGCGCGAAGGGCGCCTGGCTGACGGTGCCCAGCGTGATCGCGATGATCTCGGCAGACAGGATGAAGTCCGTGCGCACGGCGCCCTTGATCTTTTCCTTCTCGAAGGCGGCCATGTCCACCGGCGCGCCGGGTTTCGCCGCGCCGGATTTCGCCGCGCCGCTGGCATGTGCCACGGCCGCCGCCGGAGCGGTGACCGGGCTTGGGGTCGTGGCCGTGGCCGTGGCCGTGGCCGGCGCCAGTGTGTTGGCCTCCTTTTCCTGGTTCCCCGCTGGATCGTTGCGGTGCAGGAACTTGTGCGCCAGCTTCTCGAAGCCCTCATAGCAGAGGAAGGCGCCACCCACCATCAGCAGCGGCGTGACGGCCCAGGGCAGAAAGGCGCTGATCAGCAGTGCCGCCGGCACCAGGATGGCCTTGTTGACCAGCGACCCCTTGGCCACGGCCCAGACGACGGGCACTTCGCGCTCGGCCCGCACGCCTGCGACCTGCTGCGCGTTCAGCGCCAAGTCGTCGCCGAGCACGCCGGCCGTCTTCTGCGCGGCCACCTTGGTCATCATCGACACGTCGTCCGCCATCGCCACGCTCTTGCGGGCGGCGACCTTGGTCATCAGGGCCACGTCGTCCAGCACCGTGGCGATGTCGTCGAGCAGGGTGAGAAGGCTGGCACCGGCCATGGGAAAGGCTCCGCTGGGTTGGGAAACGGCCGATTATGGGATCGCCCGTTTGCCGCGCGATGCGTGCGAAGCGCGATGCAGCGCAGGACGGCGCCGCATCGTCGGGCACCTGCCCGCCTGCCCGCCTGCCGGCAGGACGGTTTGCGGGCACCGCCGCGCTGCGCTGCCGCCCTCCCCGTGTCTGCCGTGTCGCATCCAGACGGTGGCGGTCCAGCGGATGGCGCTGGCCGTCCGGTCAGTGCGGCAGAGTAGGCAGAGAGAGGCCTGGTGCCGCGCGCCCCGGCGGCGAAGGCGCTCGATTCGCCCGGCAGCCGGGCCTGCTCCAGCCCGCCTGGCAGCGCGCCGAGCGGACCGGCACCGCCCCGGCTCAGGCGATCAGCCGACCCACTTGCGGGCGTTGCGCCAGATGCGCATCCAGGGGCTGGCGGCGCTCAGGTCGCCGCTGGTCCAGCTCATCTGCACGTTGCGGAACACGCGCTCGGGGTGCGGCATCATGGCCGTGAAGCGGCCGTCGGCGGTGGTCACGGCCGTCAGGCCGCCCGCGCTGCCGTTGGGGTTCAGCGGGTACTGCTCGGTCGGCGCGCCGTGATGGTCCACGAAGCGCATCGCGGCGATGGCCTGCGCGGCGTTGCCCCGGCGGCTGAAATTGGCATAGCCCTCGCCATGCGCCACGGCGATGGGCAGGCGGCTGCCCGCCATGCCGGCGAAGAACAGGCTGGGCGACTCCAGCACCTCCACCTGCGACAGGCGCGCCTCGAAGCGCTCACTCTGGTTGGTGGTGAAGCGCGGCCAGGCCTCGGCGCCGGGAATGATGTCGGCCAGTTCGGCGAACATCTGGCAGCCATTGCACACGCCCAGGCCGAACGTATCGCGCCGGCCGAAGAAGCCCTGGAACTGCGCCGACAGGCGCTCGTTGAAGGTGATGGACCGCGCCCAGCCGATGCCCGCGCCCAGCGTGTCGCCGTAGCTGAAGCCGCCGCAGGCGACCACGCCCTGGAAGGCGGCGAGGTCGGCCCGGCCGGTCTGCAGGTCGGTCATGTGGACGTCGAAAGCCTCGAAGCCCGCTTCGGTGAACGCATAGGCCATCTCGACATGCGAGTTGACGCCCTGCTCGCGCAGGATGGCCACCTTCGGGCGGGCCAGGTTCAGGAACGGCGCGGCGACGTTCTCCAGCGGGTCGAACGTGAGCGCCACATGCAGGCCGGGGTCGGCCGGGTTGCCGGCGGCCGCGTGCTCGGCGTCGGCGCAGGCGGGGTTGTCGCGCTGCTGGCAGATCTTCCAGCTGACCGCATCCCACACCTGGTGCAGGTCGGCCAGGCGGGCGCTGAACACGCTCTTGGCGTCGCGCCACACCTGCAGCTCGCCCTTGCCCACGTCGATGGCGGACGACAGCGGGCGCGTCTTGCCGACGAAGTGGCTGAATT
Organism: Acidovorax sp. Leaf160; assembly: GCF_001424265.1. Taxonomy (GTDB): domain Bacteria; phylum Pseudomonadota; class Gammaproteobacteria; order Burkholderiales; family Burkholderiaceae_C; genus Paracidovorax. The sequence continues at coordinate 8,328 of NZ_LMOV01000011.1, read as the reverse complement.
TCGACAGGCCATGTTCGCGCAGGGTCTGCATGACCTCGTTGCGCTCGGCCGTGCGCACCTGCAGCAGCACGCCCAGCTCTTCGTTGAACAGCGCCTTCAGCGTCATTTCCTCGCGCCGTGCGCTCACCTGCTGCGCCCAGTTCTTGGCGTCGCCGGTTTCCATGCGGCTGTCGCTGATGCCGTCGCCCTCGGTCACCAGCAGATCGACGTTGAGTGCCACGCCCACCTGGCCGGCGAAGGCCATTTCGGCCGCCGCCGCCAGCAGGCCGCCGTCGCTGCGGTCGTGATAGGCCAGGATGCGGCCCTGCGCGCGCAGCGCGTTCACGGCGTTGACCAGGTTCACCAGGTCCTTCGGGTCGTCCAGGTCGGGAGCCACGTCACCCGCCTGGTTCAGCACCTGGCCCAGGATGGAGCCGCCCATGCGGTTCTGGCCACGGCCCAGGTCCACCAGCACCAGCGTGGTGTCTTCCTCGGTGGCGTCGAGCTGCGGCGTGAGCGTGCCGCGCACGTCGGCCAGCGTGGCGAAGGCGGTGACGATCAGGCTGACGGGCGATGTCACCTTCCTGGCGATGACGGATTCGTCCTTCCCGCTGCCGGAGGGGCTCGTCCATACGGTGCGCATGGACAGCGAATCCTTGCCCACCGGGATGCTGATGCCCAGCTGCGGGCACAGCTCCATGCCCACGGCCTTGACGGTGGCGTACAGGTCGGCGTCTTCGCCCGCCTCGCCGCAGGCGGCCATCCAGTTGGCGCTGAGCTTCACGCGCGGCAACTCGATGGGCGCGGCCAGCAGGTTGGTGATGGCTTCGGCCACGGCCATGCGGCCCGAGGCGGGCGCATTGATCGCGGCCAGCGGCGTGCGCTCGCCCAGGCTCATGGCCTCGCCGGCGAAGCCCTTGAAATCGGCCAGCGTGACGGCGCAATCGGCCACTGGCACCTGCCAGGGGCCGACCATCTGGTCGCGGTGCGACAGGCCGCCCACCGTGCGGTCGCCGATGGTGATGAGAAAGCGCTTGGACGCCACCGTGGGGTGGGCCAGCACGTCGATCACCGCCTGCTGCAGCGCCACGCCGGTCAGGTCGATGGGTTGCAGCTCGCGGCGCACCGTAGCCACGTCGCGGTGCATCTTGGGCGGCTTGCCCAGCAGCACTTCCATGGGCATGTCCACCGGCAGCTTCTGCTCGCCCGATGCGACGGCCGTGTCGTCCAGCACCAGCTGGCGCTCTTCGGTGGCGGTGCCGATCACGGCGAAGGGGCAGCGCTCGCGTTCGCAGAAAAGGCGGAACTGCTCCAGCGATTCCGGCGCGATGGCCAGCACGTAGCGTTCCTGGCTTTCGTTGGACCAGATTTCCTTGGGGGCCAGGCCCGACTCTTCGAGCTGCACGGCGCGCAGGTCGAAGCGCGCGCCGCGGCCCGCGTCGTTGGTCAGCTCGGGGAAGGCGTTGGAGAGGCCGCCCGCGCCCACGTCGTGGATCGCCAGGATGGGGTTGGCCGCGCCTTGCGCCCAGCAGTGGTTGATGACCTCCTGCGCGCGGCGCTCGATCTCGGGGTTGCCGCGCTGCACGGAGTCGAAGTCGAGCTCGGCCGCGTTCGCGCCGGTGGCCATGGAGCTGGCCGCGCTGCCGCCCATGCCGATGCGCATGCCGGGCCCGCCCAGCTGGATCAGCAGCGAGCCGGCCGGGAATTCGATCTTCGTGGTCAGGCCCGCATCGATGGTGCCCAGGCCGCCCGCGATCATGATGGGCTTGTGGTAGCCGCGATCGACGCCGCCCACGGTCTGCTCGTATTCGCGGAAATAGCCCAGCAGGTTGGGCCGGCCGAATTCGTTGTTGAAGGCCGCGCCGCCCAGCGGGCCCTCGACCATGATCTGCAGCGGGCTGGCGATGTGCTCGGGCTTGCCGAATTCACCGCCCCAGAGCTTGGACACGGTGAAGCCGGTCAGCCCCGCCTTGGGCTTGGAACCCCGCCCGGTGGCGCCCTCGTCGCGGATCTCGCCGCCCGCGCCGGTCGATGCGCCCGGGAAGGGCGAGATCGCCGTGGGGTGGTTGTGGGTTTCCACCTTCATCAGCACATGGTTCAGGGCGCTACTCTTTTCATAGCTGCTCACGCCCAGTGCACCTGCGCCAGTGGCCGTTTTGGCGATGAAACGCTCGACCTGGGAGCCTTCCATGACGGAGGCGTTGTCCGAATACGCCACCACGGTGTGCTGCGGTGCCAGCTGGTGCGTGTTGCGGATCATGGCGAAGAGGCTCTTGTCCTGCTTCTCGCCGTCGATGGTGAACTGCGCGTTGAAGATCTTGTGGCGGCAGTGTTCGCTGTTGGCCTGCGCGAACATCATCAGTTCCACGTCGGTCGGGTTGCGCTTCAGCGCCGTGAAGGCGTTGACCAGATAGTCGATCTCGTCCTGCGCCAGCGCCAGGCCCCAGCGGGTGTTGGCGGCTTCCAGGGCAGCGCGGCCGCCGCCCAGCACGTCGACGAATTCGATCGGCGCGGCGGGCAGTTCGGTGAAGAGCGCGGCGGCGCCGGCGAGGTCTGGCACCACCGATTCGGTCATGCGGTCGTGCAGGAGCGCGGCGACCTGCTGGAGCTGCTCGGCCGACAGGCCGGGCGTGCCGCCCAGCAGGCCGGACTTGAGCGCCAGGCGGTATTCGGTCACGCGCTCGACGCGGCGGATTGCCAGGCCGCAGTTGCGCGCGATGTCGGTGGCCTTGGAAGCCCAGGGCGAGACGGTGCCCAGGCGCGGCGTGACGATGATGGCCGGGCCGTCCACGGGGCCGGCATAGGCGTCGCCGTAGGTCAGCAGCGCCGCCAGGCGTTCGCGCTCGGCCGGCGTGGGCGCGGCGTCGGTCGCCACCAGGTGCACGAAGCGCGCCGCAATGCCGGTGATCTTGGGATGGATGGCCTGGAGGGAGGGCTGCAGTTGCTGGGCGCGGAAGCTGCTGAGAGCGTTGCCGCCCTCCAGCTGGGTCATGTGCAAGGTCACGGTGGCGGCCTGTGTGAGGGGAGAGGAGAACGGGGGCGAAGCAGGTGGCGAGAGGCCGCTGAATGGGGCCGGCGCGCCGGAGGCGTTCGGAAAACCCGGCATTTTAACGGCGCCGCACGGCCTTGCCGCGCCGCCCCGGCATCGGCCGGGGGCGGGTGGGATAATTGCGCCATGAGCATCACCATCAAAGACGCGGCCGGCATTGCCGGCATGCGCGAGGCCTGCCGGCTGGCCTCCGAAGTGCTGGACTACATCACGCCCCACATCCGCCCCGGCATCACCACCGCCGAGATCGACCGCCTCGGCGCCGAATGCATGGCAGCCCAGGGGACCGTGTCGGCCACCATCGGCTACCAGCCACCGGGCTACCCGCCCTACCCCGGCCACCTCTGCACCTCGGTCAACCACGTGGTCTGCCACGGCATTCCCAACGACAAGCCGCTGAAGAAAGGCGACATCGTCAACGTGGACGTGACGGTCATCACCAAGGACGGCTGGTACGGCGACAACAGCCGCATGTTCCTGATCGGCGACTGCTCCATCGCCGCCAAGCGCCTGTGCGCCCTGACGTTCGAGGCCATGTGGCTGGGCATCCAGCAGGTCAAGCCCGGCGCGCGGCTGGGCGACGTGGGCCACGCGATCCAGAAGTTCGCCGAAGGGCACGGTCTGTCGGTGGTGCGCGAATTCTGCGGCCACGGCATCGGCCAGAAATTCCACGAAGAGCCGCAGGTGCTGCACTACGGCCGCCCCGGCACGCTGGACGAACTGGTGCCCGGCATGATCTTCACCATCGAGCCCATGCTGAACCTGGGCCGGCGCGAGATCAAGGAACTGGGCAACGACGGCTGGACCATCATCACCAAGGACCGCAGCCTGTCGGCCCAGTGGGAACACACCGTGCTGGTGACCGAAACCGGCTACGAGGTGATGACGCTCTCGGCCGGCTCGCCGCCGCTTCCGTCCTTCGTGACCGCCGCCACGACCTGACAGGCTTCGGCTTTCCTCGCCCGGCGGTGGCCGGGCAACGCGGGGGTGCTACTTTGTACGGATCTTGCATGCACCGCGCGCATGACTCGCAAGACCCAGACCACGCCCATGTCCGCCCTTCCCAGCCCGCCCGCGACGATCGAACTGCCCGCCCTGCGCGACGCCTACCGGGCGGACAAGGCGGCTTTGCTGGGGGCGCTGCAGCCCGGCGGCGTGTCCACGCGCGGCATCCGCTCCTTGCTGCTGAAGCTGTCTTCGCTGGCCGACGGCCTGCTGTGCCAGCTCTGGCAGCGTGCGGGCCTGCCTTCCACCGTGGCGCTGGTGGCGGTGGGCGGCTATGGCCGCGCCCAGCTGTTTCCCTATTCCGACGTGGACGTGCTGGTGCTGCTGCCCGACGCACTCTGCCCGGACCGCAGTGACGCCCCCCCCGGCGGCGCGGCCTGTGACGAGGACGGGGGCGACACGCTGCGCAGCGCCCTGGAGACCTTCATCGGCAGCTGCTGGGACACGGGCCTGGAGATCGGCTCCAGCGTACGTACCGTGGCCGAATGCCTGAGCGAATCCGCGGGCGACGTGACGGTGCAGACCTCGCTGCTGGAGTCCCGCCTGATCTGCGGCAATGCAGCGCTCTTCACCGAATTCCGCCGCCGCTACCTGGAGCAGATGGACGCGGCCGCCTTCCTGGTCGCCAAGACGCTGGAGATGCGCCAGCGCCACACCAAGTACGAAGACACCCCCTACGCGCTGGAGCCCAATTGCAAGGAATCGCCCGGCGGGCTGCGCGATCTGCAGACCATCACCTGGGTGGCGCGTGCGGCCGGGCTGGGCAGCACCTGGCGCAATCTCGCCGCCAGCGGCCTGGCCACGCCCTTCGAGGTGCGCCAGATCGAGCGCAACGAAGCGCTGCTGTTCCTGATCCGCGCGCGGCTGCACCTGGTGGCCGGGCGGCACGAGGACCGGCTGGTGTTCGACCTGCAGACCGCCGTGGCCGAATCCTTCGGCTACCGCTCCACCTCGCCCGACGGCAAGCGGCTGGCCATGCGCGCCAGCGAGACGCTGATGCGCCGCTACTACTGGGCCGCCAAGGCGGTGTCGCAGCTGAGCCAGATCCTGCTGCTGAACATCGAGGAACGGCTCTCGCCCTCCACCCACGAGCTGCGCCCGATCAACGAGCGCTTCTTCGAGAAGGCCGGCCTGATCGAGGTGGCGAGCGACGACCTCTACCAGAAGCACCCGCACGCCATTCTGGAAACCTTCCTGCTCTACGAAACCACGGGCGGCCTGAAGGACCTGTCGGTGCGCACGCTGCGGGCGCTCTACAACGCGCGCGGCGTGATGAACGCGGCCTTCCGCCGCGACCCGGTCAACCGCGCCACCTTCATGCAGATCGTGAGGCAGCCGGCCGGCATCACCCACGCCATGCGGCTGATGAACCAGACCTCCGTGCTGGGCCGCTACCTCTGGCCTTTCCGCCGCATCGTCGGGCAGATGCAGCACGACCTCTTTCACGTCTACACGGTGGACCAGCACATCCTGATGGTGCTGCGCAACGTGCGGCGCTTCTTCATGCCCGAGCACGTGCACGAATACCCGTTCTGCTCGCAGCTGGCGGGCGGTTGGGACAAGCCCTGGCTGCTGTATCTGGCGGCGCTGTTCCACGACATCGGCAAGGGTCGCGGCGGCGACCATTCGCAGATCGGCGCCGAAGAGGTGCGCCACTTCTGCCGTCAGCACGGCGTGGACAAGGCCGACACGGCGCTGATCGAGTTCCTGGTGCGCGAACACCTGTCCATGAGCCAGGTGGCGCAGAAGCAGGATCTGTCGGACCCGGACGTCATCGGCGCCTTCGCGCTGCGCGTGGGCAACGAGCGCAACCTGACCGCGCTCTACCTGCTGACGGTGGCCGACATCCGCGGCACCAGCCCCAAGGTCTGGAACGCCTGGAAGGGCAAGCTGCTGGAAGACCTGTACCGCGCCACGCTGCGCACCCTGGGCGGCCGCGCGCCCGATGCCGCCGCCGAGGTGGAAGCGCGCAAGCGCGAGGCGCTGGTGCTGCTGGCCCTGAGCGCGCAGCCGGCGCACGGCCACCTCAAGCTCTGGGACACGCTGGACGTGAGCTATTTCATGCGCCACGAAGCGGCCGACATCGCCTGGCACACCCGCCACCTGGCGCGGCTGGTGGGCGCCGACAAGCCGGTGGTGCGCGCGCGCCAGTCGCTGGTGGGCGAAGGTCTGCAGGTGATGGTCTATGCGGCCGACCAGCCCGACCTGTTCGCGCGCATCTGCGGCTATTTCGACCGCGCCGGCTTCAGCATTCTGGATGCGCGGGTCCACACGGCCCGCAACGGCTATGCGCTGGACACCTTCCAGGTCGTGGCCTCCACCCAGGCAGGCCACTACCGCGAACTGACGCACATGGTGGAGAGCGACCTGATGCGCGCCATCGCGGAAGGGGGCGCCCTGCCCGAGCCGACACGCAAGCGCCTTTCGCGCCGCGTGCGCAGCTTTCCGGTGGCGCCCCGCGTGACGCTGCGCCCGGACGAGAAGGCGCAGCGCTGGCTGATCTCGATCTCGGCTGCGGACCGCGCGGGCCTGCTCTACATGGTGGCCCGGGTGCTGTCGCAGCACCAGCTGAGCGTGCAGCTCGCCAAGGTCAGCACGCTGGGCGAACGGGTGGAAGACACCTTCCTGGTGCAGGGCCCGGAGCTGCAGAACAATGCCCGGCAGATCAAGATCGAGACGGAACTGCTGAAGGCGCTGGCCGACGGCTGAGCGGGCGGCGCCCGGGCTCAGTCGTCCTCGGCCGCGCTGATGCCCGGAAACAGCACCTCGGTGAAACCGAACCGGCTGAAGTCCCGCACCCGCATCGGGTAGAGCTTGCCCCAGAGGTGGTCGCATTCGTGCTGCACCACGCGCGCGTGGAAGCCCTCGGCCACGCGGTCGATTGGGTCGCCGAACGGATCGAAGCCGGTGTAGCGGATGCGCGAGAAGCGCGGCACGACGCCCCGCAACCCGGGAACCGAGAGGCACCCCTCCCAGTCCTCCTCTTCCTCGTCGCCCAGCGGGGTGATCACCGGATTGACCAGGGTGGTGCGCGGCACCAGGGGCCGGTCGGGGTAGCGCGGGTTGTGCTGGTCCGAGCCGAAGATCACCACCTGCAGGTCCACACCGATCTGCGGCGCAGCCAGGCCCGCTCCATGCACCGATTCCATGGTCTCCAGCAGGTCGCGCACCAGCGTGTGCAGTGCGTCGGTATCGAAGGCGGTGACGGGCTGCGCCACGCGCAGCAGGCGCGGATCGCCCATTTTCAGAATGGTGTGGATGGTCATGTGGAACGCGTTGCTTCAGGCGGGCCGCGAGCATAACGCCGCAGGCACAATCGCAGCATGCCCGCCCCGCACCAGCCGCCGCCGCAGCAGCAGCTGCCGCCGCCCCCTCCGCATGCCCCGCTGCCGCTTGTGGTGCGCTGGCTGCTGCTGGCCTTCGCGGGGCTGTGCCTGGTGATGGGCGTGGTCGGCATCTTCGTGCCGGGCCTGCCGACCACCGTGTTCATCCTCATGGCAGGTTGGGCCGCGGCGCGCAGCTCGCCCCGCCTGCATGCCTGGCTGTGGCGGCATCCGCTCTTCGGCTCGATGCTGCGCAACTGGGCCAACGGTGGCTGCGTGAGCCGCCGCGCCAAGTGGAGCGCCACGGCGCTGATGGCACTGTGCGCCGTGGTGCTGGTGGTGAGCAACGCGCCGCGCTGGGCTGCCGTCACGGCCAGCCTGTGCATGGCCTGCGTGCTGGCCTGGCTCTGGCGCCGGCCGGAGCCGCGCTGACCCGTGTGACCCGCGCTGACCCGTGTGACCACCGTGCAGGAAGCGGCGCCGGGCCCTTTGCAAGCCGGTGATGGCGCTGCCGCGGGCGTGTTCGGGGTGCCTTCGCATCGACGAAGTCAAAACCCCGTTTTTTGTGTATATAATCGCAGGCTTGTTCCTCGATAGCTCAGTCGGTAGAGCGCCGGACTGTTAATCCGTAGGTCCCTGGTTCGAGCCCAGGTCGAGGAGCCAGATTTTCAAGCCAGGTACCCTGCAATCGCATGGGGTGCAGGCAGCGTCAGTCAGTCAGTCAACAAGTCAGTATTCATACCGAACATTCCTCGATAGCTCAGTCGGTAGAGCGCCGGACTGTTAATCCGTAGGTCCCTGGTTCGAGCCCAGGTCGAGGAGCCAACGTTCAAAGGCCGCCCTTCAACAAGGCGGCCTTTTTCTTTGCCCTGACCCGTCCTACCCAGAGTTGACACCTGGGCCTTGCACAAAGGGCAGGAGTCATGGAATCGAGTGTCAAACGGACGCAGCGCGACTACACGCAAGCTTTTA
>NZ_LMOV01000010.1 GCF_001424265.1 Acidovorax sp. Leaf160 | reverse complement strand
GGCGACGCAGGACGCGCTGTCGCGCTGACCGACCCTCCGGCGCGCAGCCATCGCTTGCGCGCCGGCTGCACCGAGCGGACCCGGCCCTGGCCGGGTCTTTTCGTTGGTGGCCCATCTTGCGCTATTACTTCAATAGCTAGAAACTCTGATGTATCGGGCGCTGGAGCCCCAAACAGCTTGTAACTTGCAGGCACGGGCACCCACCGGCCTATACTCACGCCCGTTGGTGCTCGCGAGGCCATTGCGGCCGAGCAGTTAAACGGGAACCAGGAAGGGAGCGTCCGCCCAGGAACGCTCCCCAGCCTGGGCTGCCCCCGCAACGGTTCAGCGACGAAGACGGCACCGCCGGCTTCATCCCTGCATGGAACACACGCCCACTGAAAAGCCCCGCGCCTTTTGGGAAGGGCCCATCGCAGCGTCGCCAGCCCGGATACCGGCCGACAGGGGGCGTCGCAGCCACCGGCTTTTTTCGTCCTTCACCGGGCGAAAGAGCGCCGGGGCGGTGCCGCCCATTTCACGGAACCTGCGGGGAGGCAGGGGTCCGGGCACACGCATTCCTGTCGGTTCCGTTCCCATGCCAGTTTCCATTGCACGCGCGCCCGTTTCCGGGCCGGCTTTCGCGCCATGCCGTCCATGACCGCCCCCGGCACCGTCTGGTTCGTCGGCGCCGGGCCGGGCGACCCCGAGCTCCTCACCGTCAAGGGCCGCGCCCTCATCGAGCGCGCCGGCGCCATCCTGTTCGCCGGCTCGCTGGTGAACGAGGCGGCCACCCGCTGGGCACCGCCGGGCTGCACCATCGCCGACAGCAAGGACATGACGCTGGAGCAGATGGCCGCCTGGCTCATCGTGCAGGCGCAGAGGCACGAGACCGTGATCCGCCTGCAGACCGGCGACCCGGCCCTCTACGGCGCGCTGATCGAGGTGGTGCAGCCGCTGGACGCCGCCGGCGTGCCGGTGCGCGTGGTGCCGGGCGTCTCGTCCGCCATGGCCTCGGCCGCCGCCGCCGTGGAGAGCTTCACCCTGCCCGAAGTCACCCAGAGCGTGATCTTCACCCGCGTGGAAGGCCGCACGCCCATGCCGCCCGGCGAATCGCTGGCCGAGCTGGGCCGCCACCACTGCACGCTCTGCATCTTTCTGTCGATCACGCTGCTGCACAAGGTGCAGGCCGGCCTGCGCGAAGCGGGCTGGGCGGACGACGCGCCCATGCTGGTCGTGCACAAGGCCAGCTGGCCGGGCGAGGAAGTCATCGTGCGCGGCACGCTGGCCGACATCCGCGAGCGCTGCCGCGCCGCCGGCATCGTCAGCCAGGCCATGGTGATCGCCAGCCCCACGCTGGGCGCGCGCCAATGGCAGGAGCTGGCCAAGTCCAAGCTCTACGACGCGAGCTTCACCCACCGTTTCCGCCGCGCCAGCCAGCCGGCCGCCGGCACCGCCGCACTCGCGGCCCCCGAAGAACCCCACGCACCGACCGCACCATGACCACCACCATCCTCCTGATCGGCCACGGCTCGCGCGAGCCCGAAGGCAACGACGAGATCCACGCCTTCGTGCGCCAGTGGCGCGAGCGCCAGCCCGGCTGGCGCATCGAGGTCTGCTTCATCGAATTCGCGCCGCCCGGTCTGCACGACGGCCTGCTGATGGCCGCCAAGGGCAGCAGCCGCGTGCTGGTGCTGCCGCTCATCCTGAACGCGGCCGGCCACGTGAAGATGGAAATCCCCGAAGCCATCGAGCATGCGCGCGAACATTGCCCGGGCGTCGAATTCCTCTACGGCCCGCACCTCACGGCCTGCGAGCCCATCCTCGCGATCCTGCAGCGCCAGCTGCGCCGCTGCATGCAGGCGCTGGACATGCCCGACCCCACCACCACCGGCGTGGTGCTGCTGGGCCGGGGCTCGTCCGACCGGCAGGCCAACGGCGACGTCGCCAAGATGGCGCGCTGGCTGCAGGAAGACAGCCACCACGAACTGGTGGAGATCGCCTTCACCGGCATCACCTGGCCGCGCCTGGAGCGCGTGGTGCAGCGCCAGGTGCTGCTCGGCATGAAGCAGATCGTGGTGCTGCCGTACTACCTCTACACCGGCACGCTGATGCAGCGCATCGGCCGGCAGGTGGAGCACCTGCGCATGCAGTATCCGCAGGTGCGCTTCGCGCAGTCGGGCCACTTCGGCATGGAGACGGAGATCTTCGAATTGCTGGAGCAGCGCGTGGCCGACCTGCAGGCCGGCCTGCCCGACAGCCGCCTGCCGTGCGACGGCTGCAAGTACCGCGAGATCGCGCACGACCTGGGGCACGGCCACAGCCATGAGCACACGCATGCCCATGCGCCCATTGCCATCGCTGCGGCGGGCGCCGAGCACGCGCATGCGCATGACCATGGACACGGTCACGCGCACGGCGACCACGGCCATGCCCATGGGCACGCGCACGGCCACGATCACGGCCACCACCACGACCACGCGGTGCCCCAGCCGGCCGGAGCCGCCGCATGAGCACCGTCAACACCGTCACCGAACAGCTCACGCGCGCCGGCCAGGCCATCGAGCACGACAGCTTTTCCATCATCGACGCCGAGGCCGGCCCGCACGCCTACACCGCGCAGCAGTGGCCCATCGTGCGCCGCATGATCCACGCCAATGCCGACTTCGAATTCAATGGCCTGACCGACTTCCACCCCGAGGCGGTGGAGGCCGGCATCGCGGCCATGCTGCGCGGCGGCGCGCCCGTGGTGGCCGACGTGGAGATGATCTGCTCGGGCCTGTCGCAGCCGCGCCTGGCGCACTTCGGCATGCGTACGCACCAGTTCATCAGCGACGCCGACGTGATCGCCCAGGCGCAGGCCGAGGACACCACCCGCGCCGTGCAGGCCATGCGCAAGGCGCACCGGCAGGGGCTGCTGCAGGGCGCCGTCGTGGGCATCGGCAATGCACCCACGGCGCTCATCGAACTGGTGCGCCTGATCCGCGAAGAGGGCGTGCGCCCGGCCCTCGTGGTCGGCATGCCGGTGGGCTTCGTCTCCGCCGCCGAATCCAAGGACCTGATGGCCGACGTGGCCGAGGTGCCCTGGATCGTGATCCGCGGCCGCAAGGGCGGCTCTACCCTGGTGGTGGCCGCGCTGCACGCGCTGCTGGCGCTGGCCGAGGCGCGGCAGAAGCAACAGCAATCGTCCACAGCGAGCGCCGCCGGAGGCTGACCCCGCCATGATGGAGAAAACCGTCCGCCGCGGCACGCGCACCGGCTTCACCACCGGGGCCTGCTCCGCCGCCGCCGCGCGCGCCGCCGTGCTGGGCCTGGTGGATGGCGCCGTGCCCGAGGCGGTGGACTGCCTGCTGCCCAACGGCGACGTGGTGCGCTTCGCGGTGAACGACGGCCGCCGCGATGGCGAGCACGCCGCGCACGCCATGGTCATCAAGGACGCGGGCGACGACCCCGACTGCACCGACAAGGCCCACCTCACCGCCGACGTGCGCGTGCTGCCCGGCCGCGTGGGCGAAGTGGTGCTGTGCGGCGGCTTCGGCGTGGGTACGGTCACCATGGCCGGCCTGGGCCTGGCAGTGGGCGGCCCGGCCATCAACCCCGTGCCCCGCCGGAACATCGAAGACAACGTGCGCGCCGTGGGCGGCCCGTTGCTTGCGCATGCCGGGCTGGAAGTGACCATCTCCGTGCCCCAGGGCGTGGAGATGGCCAAGAAGACGCTGAATGCGCGCCTCGGCATCCTGGGCGGCATCTCCATCCTGGGCACCACCGGCATCGTCAAGCCGTATTCCACCTCCGCCTACCGCGCCAGCGTGGTGCAGGGCGTGCAGGTGGCCGCCACGCTGGGCCACGGCGTGGTGGTGCTCACCACGGGCGGGCGCACCGAGCAGTTCGCGATGAAGGAACGCCCCGAGCTGCCCGCCGCCTGCTTCGTGCAGATGGGCGACTTCCTGCGCTACGCGCTGGACGAGGCCGTGGCGCAAGGCCTGCGCGAAGTGGTCATCGGCGGCATGGTGGGCAAGCTCACGAAGATCGCCCAGGGCGAGACCATCACCCACGCCAACCGCGCCGAGGTCGATACCGACTTGCTGGCCGAACTCGCCGCCCGCGTGGGCGCGCCGCCCGACGTGTGCGCCGAGATCGCCGCTGCCGAGACCGCGCGCTTCGGTGCCGAGCGCATGCAGGCGCTGGGCCTGGGCGAGCCCTTCCACCAGGCCCTCGCGCAGGCCGTGGTGCAGACGCTCACGGCGCCTGACCGCTACGGCGACCGCTTCCACCTGACCGTGCTGGTCTGCGATTTCGACGGCAGCAAGATCACCGCAGCCGCCTCCGGGCCGGCCGCCAACGCCTGACGGCACCCCACGATGACGACCACGAACCTGCTCGAAAAAGACCCCCAGCCCTGCCGCGTGATCGGCGTGCTGGACGACGGCGCAGCCAGCCTGAGTGCCACCGCGCTCGCGCTGCTGCGCCGGGCCGACCTGGTGATCGGCGGCACGCGCACGCTGGCGCTGCTGGAAGACGACATCGCCCCGCAGGCCGTGCGCCGCGACCTGACCGGCTGCCTCTCGTCCGTGCCCGGCTGGATCGCCGAGGCGCGCGCAGCCGACCAGGCCTGCGTGGTGCTGGCCACGGGCGACCCGCTCTGCCACGGCATCGCCAGCTACCTGGCATCGCGCCTGTGCATCCAGGCGCTGGAGGTGATGCCCAACGTCTCCACCCTGCAGCTGGCCTGCGCCCGCCTGGGCCTGGCCTGGCAGGACGCGCGCATCGTCTCCGTGCACGCCAAAGATGCCGGCGAATGGGCCGTGGGCGCCGCGCCCGCGCACGGCCTCTACGCGCTGGCCCAGGCCGTGCGCCAGCACGACCGCCTCGCCGTGCTCACCAGCCCCGACAACACGCCCGCGCGCATCGCCCGCCTGCTGGTGGCCGAGGGCCTGGGCGACGACTTCCAGATCAGCGTGGCCGAGCGCCTGTGCACGCCCGACGAGCGCGTGTGGGCCGACATGGCGCCGGCCGCTGCCGCGGCGCAGGATTTCGCCGACCCCAACGTGGTGCTGCTGGTGCGCACGCGCCAGCGGCCCGACGCGGTGCGCTTCGGCCTGCCCGATGCGGCCTACCATCAGCGCCAGCCCGACAAGGGCCTCATCACCAAGCAGGAAGTGCGCGCCGTCTCGCTCGCCCGCATGCAACTGCGCGCCGCCAGCCGCGTGTGGGACATCGGCGCGGGCAGCGGCTCCGTGGGGCTGGAGGCCGCGCGCCTGTGCCCGCAGGGCCACGTCTGGGCGATGGAGAAGAACGAGGGCGACGTGGAGATCGCGCGCCGCAACGTGCGCGATTTCGGCGTCTCCAACCACACGCTGGTGCACGGCAAGGCGCCCGAGGGGCTGGATGCCTGGCCCGATCCGGACGCCGTCTTCATCGGCGGATCGGGCGGCGAGCTGGCCGAATTGATCGTGCTGTGCCTGAAGCGCCTGCGCCCCGGCGGCTGGCTGGTGATGAACTTCGTCACGCTGGAGAACCTCGCCGCCGCCACCCAGGCGCTGCAGGCGGCCGGCGCCGCGTGGGACGTGCTGCAGCTGCAGGCCGCGCGCAGCAAGCCCATCCTGCACATGCACCGCATGGCGGCAGAGAACCCGGTGTGGATCGTCTGCGCGCAGGCAGGCAGCGCCAGCGCCACGGCTCCGGCCGCCGCCGTCGAGGAGGGCGCATGACCGCCGGACACACCCCCATCACAAGCGTTCCGCAGCCGCAGGATATGCACACACCGTCAACGCAAGGCCCCCTGGGCCGCCTCGTCGGCGTCTCGCTCGGCCCCGGCGACCCCGGCCTCATCACCCGCGCCGCCTGGGCGCAGCTGCAGCGCAGCGATGCCGTGTGGACCTACCCGGCCCGCAGCACCAAGACGCCCAGCTACGCGTTCGACATCGTGCAGCGCGCGGGATTGACGCCGCCCGCCACGCACCAGACGCTGCTGTTCCCGATGACGCACGACGGCGACAAGCTCGCCCGTGCCTGGATGCGCGCGGCAGACACCGTGCTGCCCTGGCTGCAGGCCGGGCAAGACGTGCTGTTCCTCGTGGAAGGCGACGCCAGCACCTACGCCACCTTCGGCCACCTGGCGCGCACCGTGCGGGCGCTGGACGCGCGCATCGAGGTGCCCGTGATCGCTGGCGTGAACGCCTTCACGGCGGCCTGCGCCACGCGCGGCATGCCGCTGGCCGAGCAGGACGACACCATCGCCATCGTGCCCGCCGCCTATGGCGTGAGCGCGGTGGACCGCCTGCTGCCCGACTTCGACACTCTGGTGCTCATGAAGGTGAAGCCGCTCATGGACGACCTGATCGGCTGGCTGGAGCGGCGCGATTTGCTGCCGCACACCCAGTTCATCGAGCGCGTGGGCGTACCCGACGAGCGCTGCGTGGCCGGGGTGGATCTGCCCGCGCTGCGCGGCACCAAGGTCAGCTACCTCTCGCTCATGGTCGTGAAGAACCCGCACCGCATCCGCGGCGAGCGCATCAAGGGCTGCCTGAAGAAATCCTCGCCCGCAGCAGCTTCGGCTGCCGGCCAACCCCTATCCGACGAACCGGAGCTTGCCGAATGACGAATCCGACGACCACCACCACCCCTGCCGCGCCCGCCGTGGTGCTCTCCGCCCCCGCGCAACCCGCCAGCGAGGTGCGCGTGTGCCTCGTCGCCATCACCCGCCACGGCGCCGCCCAGGCCGCGCAGCTGGCGCGCGACGTGCCCCAGGCCCATGTCTGCACCGCCGCCAAGTTCGCTGCCGCCTTCGAGGGCCTGCCCAACACCGTGCGGGCCTACGAAGGCGCCCTGCGCGACGAGATCGCGCCGCTCTTCGCGCAGTACGACCAGCTGGTCTTCTTCGTCTCGCTGGGCGCCGTGGTGCGCCTGATCGCGCCGGTGCTCAAGTCCAAGGACGAAGACCCCGGCGTGACGGTGGTGGACGATGCCGGCCAGTTCGTCATCCCCGTGCTCTCGGGCCACGTGGGCGGCGCCAACGAATGGAGCGAGCGCATCGCCGCGCTGATCGGCGCCACGCCGGTGCTCACCACCGCGTCCGACGTGGGCAAGACCATTCCCGTCGACATCCTCGGCCGCCACCTGGGCTGGCGCGTGGAGGCGCCCAAGATCAACATCACGCGCGTCTCGGCCCATGTGGTCAACGGCGAGCCCATCGCCGTGGTGCAGGAAGCCGGCAGCCCGAACTGGTGGAACCGGCCCACGCCGCTGCCCGCCAACATCACCTGCCTGCCCGACTGGAGCGGCGTCGATGCCGAGCGCTTCAAGGCCGTGCTGTGGATCACGTACGACGAGGTCGCGCCCGAGCGCTGGGCCGAATGGCACGAGCGGCTGGTGGTGTATCGCCCGCCGGTGGAAGGCGCTGCGGCATGACGCAAGCAGGCGATGCGGCTTCGGCAGGCGCAGCCCGAACGGCTGCCGCTGGTGCTGCTAGTGCGCCCGTCGCCAGTGCCCGCCTGGCCATCGGCCTGGGCTGCGACCGTGGCACGCCCGAGACCACGGTCGAGGCCTGCCTGCGCGAGGCGCTGGCCCAGGCCGGCGCGCAGATCGCCCAGGTGGCCGTGGCCGCCAGCATCGAAGCCAAGCACGACGAAGCCGCCTTCCTCTCCCTGGCAGCGCGCCACGGCTGGCCGCTGCGCTGGTACGCCGCCGCGCAGCTCGCGGCCGTGCGCGTGCCCAACCCATCCGAGACCGTGCTGCGCTACATGGGCACGCCTTCGGTCAGCGAAGCCGCCGCGCTGCTGGCGGCGGGCGCGGCCGATGCGTCGGCCCTGCTGGTCGAAAAACACCGCCTGCGCGGGGCGGACGGGCGCCACGCCACCGTGTCCATCGCCCGCATTCCGCAGGCCCCGCAAGGCACATCCGATTCCGGCGGCTGAGGCAGCGCAACGCATGTCTGCATCGCGTTCGCCCCGGCCATTCCTCATCTCCAACCCCTGAAAGGTCCCCCATGCACATCGAAATCGGCATCCTCTCCCAGGACAAGATCGCCTACGCCTCCGTCGCCGCCACGGCGCTGCTGGGCGCGCACGCGCTGCCCCTGCTCAAGAGCCCCACGGCCTGGCTGCGCACGCTGCTGGCCGCCTTCTTCTTCAGCGTGCTGATGCAGGTCTGGCACATGCCCATCGGCCCGTCGGAGCTGCATTTCGTCGGCGCCATGCCCATCTACCTGCTGTTCGGCTTCATCCCCACGCTGTTCGGCTTCGGGCTGGGGCTGCTGGTGCAGGCGCTCGTTTTCGAGCCGCAGGACCTGGCGCATTTCGCCATCAACTTCCTGAGCCTGGCCGTGCCGCTGGTGGCCGTGCACCACGGCCTGGGCAAGCGCATGCAGCGCATCAGCGTCGCGAACGTGCTCAAGCTCGATGCCGCGTACTACGCGGGCGTGACCCTCATGGTCGGCTTCTGGCTCTTCATCAGCAGCGACCCGGCCCCCGTGGCCGACTGGGCGCTGTTCGCCGCGTCGTACCTGAGCCTCGTCGCCGTCGAACCGCTGCTGACCATCGCCATCACCCTGGGCGCCGTTCGCCTGCGCGGCGGCCGCTGGCTCGCTGCCTGCATCGACGAACGCACGCTGGCCCGCATCGCCGCGCCGCGCGCCGCCGCTGCCTGACCGCCCACCCCCACGAAAGAACACACGCACATGTCCGCAGGAAAGATCATGCTCGTGGGCATCGGCCCCGGCAGCACCGACCACATGACCGCGCGCGCCCGCGCCGCCATCGCCGAGGCCGACACCATCATCGGCTACGTCACCTACATCAAGCTCGTGGCCGATCTCATCGAGGGCAAGGAGATCATCCGCAAGTCGATGACCGAGGAGCTGGACCGCGCCATCGAATCGCTGGCCCGCGCCCGCGAGGGCAAGAAGGTGGCGCTCATCTCCTCCGGAGATGCGGGCGTGTACGGCATGGCCGGCCCCACGTTCGAGGTGCTGTTCCAGGCCGGCTGGACGCCGCCCGCCTTCGACGAGAACGGCGTGGTCGAACCCGGCGGCATCGAGGTCGAGATCGTGCCCGGCGCATCGGCCCTCAACAGCTGCGCGGCCCGCGTGGGCGCGCCGCTCACGCACGACTTCTGCGCCATCTCGCTCTCGGACCTGCTCACGCCCTGGCCCACCATCGCGCGCCGGCTCGACGCCGCCGCCATGGCCGACTTCGTCGTCGCGCTCTACAACCCCAAGAGCGGCCGCCGCACGCGCCAGATCGAGGAAGCGCAGCGCCTCTTCCTGCGCCACCGCAGCCCCGACACGCCCGTGGCCATCGTCAAGAGCGCCTACCGCCGCCGCGAGCGCATCGAGTTCGCCACGCTGGCCACCATGTGCGATGCCGACATCGGCATGCTGAGCACGGTCCTCATCGGCAACAGCAACACCATCGTGCAGCACGGCCTGATGGTCACGCCGCGCGGCTACGCCAACAAATACGACGTGGAAGGCGGCGGCGCCACGCGCGAGGGCGAACGCCCCGGCCGCTCCCTCTCCACGGGCCTCAACGGCTGGCTGGAGAACCTGCAGATCGACCACGCCGCCGGCGAAAGCATCGAAGCGCTGGCGCTGCGCCACCGCTTGCCGGCCGACTACATCCGCGACACCCTGGCGCAACCGCTGGTCATCGCCGAGGCCGCCACCACCGAGGAAGAGGCATGAGCACCGACACGCCCGAGAACACCACCGCCGCCGCCGCAGCGACCGCCCCCGAAGGCGTGCGCGTGGCCGTCAAGCCCAAGATCGGCAGCTACCGCCGCCACATCCTCATCTGCACCGGCCCGCGCTGCGCGGAAGACGGGCAGGCCCAGGCCCTGTTCGACAGCCTGGGCGAGAAGTTCAAGGCCGCGGGCCTGAACGACGGCGACCTGCGCGTCAAGCGCAGCCGCGTGAGCTGCTTCGCCGCCTGCAAGGGCGGCCCGGTGATGTGCGTGCAGCCCGACGGCACCTGGTACTACGACGTCACGCCCGCCAACATGGACCGCATCATCGAGCAGCACCTGGTGGGCGGGCAGCCGGTGCAGGAGCTGGTGTTCCACCAGGGGCCGTCGGGGAGCTGAGCACGAGCCTGCGCCTTCAGGGCCTCGGCCTCACGAAGCGCTGCTCCAGCACCCGCCGACCCCACTGGTCGCCGGGGCGCTCTTCCACGCAGGCGAAGCCGTGGGCTTCGTACAGGCGGCGCGCGGCATGCAGGCCGCTGAACGTCCATAGCTGCGTCTCCCGGAAGGCATCGCGCCGGTCCACGAAATCCAGCGCCGCCTGCAGCAGCCGGCGCCCCACGCCGGCTCCGCGCACGCCGTCGTCCACGATGAACCAGCGCAGATGGGCGATGCCCGGCCCCAGGTCCTCGCCGTCGATGGCGACCGAACCCACGATACGTCCCTGCACCTCGGCCCACCAGAGGCCGTGCAACGCATGCGGTGCATCGCCGTGCGCGTGCAGCCGGCCGCAGAAATCCGCCAGCCCGCAGGCCACCACGGCCTCGAAGCGCAGGCCGAAGCCAGCCTCGCGAGCGTAGTAGAGCGCGTGCATCCCGGTGATGCGGCCGATCAGGCCGGCGCGATAGCCGGAATGCAAAGTGACCGGCGCAGCGGATGGCGATACCGCAGGCCCGGCGCCCGCATCGCCGGCACGCTCCAGCGCGTCGGCATAGAGGCGCACGCCCTCCAGCACCGTGCGGTACTGCTGCGGCGGCAGCCGCGCCATTGCGCCGGTCACCTGCGCACGTGCGAACGCATGGATGGACGCCACGCAGCGCTGCCCCAGGGCAGTGAGCGCCAGCCATTTCACCCGCGCATCGTCCGCTGCGGCACCTTCCCGCACGTGGCCTGCGCCGACCAGCTTGCGCAGCATCCGGCTCACGCTGGATTTTTCCAGCCGCAGCCGCTCGCCCAGCTCGCGCGCCGACAACCGGCCGCCGCCCTGCTCGATCTCGATCAGCGCATGCACGGCGGAAGGCGACAGATCGGTGCCGGCGAAATCGCCGCCCATGAAGCCCAGTGCCCGCACCATGGAACGCGAGGCCGAGCGAACGTCTTCGATGAAATCTGCCTGGGGCTGCATGTCGCGGTCCTTCCTTTTGGTTGCATCGTACAACGATCTGTCAAGCCGCGATGCATCGCCGCGAACTCAACGCTGCGCCGAGGCCCGCTGCCGCGGCGGCACGCTGCGGGCCTGGACCCACAGCGCCTGCAGAGCCGGCCGGCCCGGCGGCACGGCCAGCCCGATGCCCAGCGCCAGGGCATCGCCCTCGGCCAGCCGGCGGTAGGCCACGCCCGCGCGCCGCAGTCCGGCGAAGGTGGCCGCCAGCAGCGCCATGCCGCGCCCGGCCGCCACCTCTGCCAGCAGCACGGGGTGGTCCGCCGGCTCGCGCAGCCGGTGCGGCGCAAAGCGGTGCCGCGCGAAGACCTGTTCGCAGTGGTCGTAGAACGCAGGCTGCCGGGCGCGCTCGAACCAGAAGATGGGTTCATCCGCCAGGTCGGCCAGCCGCAGCAGCCGGCGGCGGGCCAGCGGGTGCGCGGAGGGCAGCGCCACCACCATCGGCAGGCGGTCGATCTCCAGCACATCGAGCCCGCGCACATCGGTGGGCAGCGCGATGAAGGCGGCATCGAGGTGGCCCTTGCGCAGTTGCCGCACCAGGCGCGGCGAGGTGTCCGAAGCCACCTCCACCCGCGTTCCAGGCTGCAGCGCCTGCGCACGATCCGCGAGCCCGCGGAACCATGCCGGCTCGGCCGCGCTGGTCAGTCCCAGCCGCAGCGTGAGCGGCACGGCCGTACCCTGGAAGGCGGCCTCGGCCTGCCGCAGCAGATCGGCCACGCCGCGCGCATAGGGCAGCAGCTTGTGCCCGGCAGCCGTGAGGTTCACGCCACGGGCGTTGCGGTCGAAGAGCGGCGTGCCCAGCCGCGCCTCCAGTTCGTGGATCGCGCGGCTCAGGGGTGGCTGCGACAGGTGCAGTGCCTCGGCCGCCTGCCGGAAGCTCAAGGCATCGGCCACGGCGAGGAAGAGGGCGAGGGATCGGGAATCGAGCCTGGAAGACATACCGAAAAGGTATCACCGAAACGGTCATTCCCGGGGCATCGCAGGCTTCCTACATTCGCGGCTCACTCACCCGAAAGCCTCAAGGAGCCCCGCATGCCCCACACCACCCCATCGACACCCACCCAGGCCCGACCTGCCGGCACCGGCGGCGCGCGCTATGAACGCGGCGCCCGCATGCTGTCCCAGGTGGACGGCCCCGCCGGCCTCGCCGTGGTGGAGCAGCTCGCGCAGTCCTTCCCTGACTTCGCCCGCCTGCTGGTGGAATTCCCGTTTGGCGACATCTACGCCCGGCCCGCGCTCGGCCTGCGCGAACGCGAGCTGGCCACCGTGGCGGCCCTCTGCGCCATGGGCCATGCATTGCCGCAGCTGCGCGTGCATGTGCATGCCGCGCTGCACGTGGGCTGTACGCCGGCCGAGATCGTCGAGGTGGTGATGCAGATGGCCGTGTACTCCGGCTTTCCGGCCGCGCTCAACGGGCTGGGCGTGGTGCGCGAGGTGTTCGCGGCATCGGGCATCCAGCTGCCGTTGCACGGCAACGGCCCCAACGTTCAGGACGCGGAAGACGAGGCGCCGCCCACCGCCGCGTAGTGCGACACGACGGGGAACGGATCGTAGAAATGGTGCAGCAGGCGCTTCCACTCCTGGTAGCCGGCCGATCCGCGAAAGCCCTGTTCGTGCGCCTCCAGCGTGTCCCACTCCACCAGCAGCAGGTATTCGTCCGGCCGCTCGATGCAGCGCTCCAGCCGGTGGGAGCGATAGCCCGGCATGGACGCGATGATGCGCTGGGCCTGGAGGAAGGCGGCCTCGAACGCCGCGCCCTGGCCGGGGCGCACGTGCAGCGGGGCGGCTTCGAGAATCATGCCGCTCACTTGCGCCCACCGACCACCAGCAGCAGCCCGCCGACCACGATGGCGCCGATGCCGGCCCAGAGCGGGATGTTCACGGTTTGCTTTTCCTCGGCCTGCAGCTCCAGCGGGCCGATCTTCACCACCGTGGTGTCCTTGGTGTAGCTGAAGCTGCGGTAGACCAGGCCCAGGGCGCCGGCAGCGATGAGGACGATGGCGAGGATGCGGGTGGCGTTCATGGAATCGAGTTCCGGTGCTAAGCCCATCAGAAGGGCGGGAAGGCGCTGCAGGACAGCCTGCGGCCGACCTGCGCAAGCATAGCGGCAGCGGCAGCGACAGCGGCACGCCGAGTCTTCCGATCCGGGTTGCCTGCAAGGCCGTCGGGGACGCCGAGCACGGTGGCGGACTCACCGGATCTGCAGGTGTCTTGCCAGATGCTTCACCAGGCCGTCCACCTTGGAGAGCAACTGCTTGCTGCGCGGCCAGACCAGGTGCAGCGGCAGGCCGTCGATGTCCTGGCCGGGCAGCAGGGGCACCAGCTGGCCCGCGCGCAACGCATCGCCGACCAGCCAGGTCGCCATCTGCGCCACGCCGAGCCCGGCGACGACGGCGTCGAGTTGCGCCTCTCCATGGCCGACGACGGCCCGGCTTTCCACGGCGCGCCGCTCGGTCGGCCCACCGCCGGCCGCGACCAGCCAGGGGCTGGTGGTGCCGTCGGCACGGCCATAGGTCACGGCATCGTGGTGCGCCAGGTCGGCCAACGTTCCGGGCGTGCCCCGGCGCGCCAGATAGGCCGGCGCGGCGCAGAAAATCAGCCGCTCCCGGCCCAGGAACCGGTGCCCCAGTGCATCGGGCCAGGTGTCCGGGCCGCCGATGCGCACGGCCACGTCGATGCCCTCGTCGATCACATCGACGAAGCGGTCGGTGAAAGAAATATTCGGCTGCACGGCCGGGTGCTCCGCCACGAAGGCCAGCAGCAGGCCCATCACCTGGCGGCGGCCGAAGGTGGCGGGCAGGTCGATGCGCAGGCGTCCGGAGGGTTCCGTCGCGTCTTCCGCCAGCACCCGCTCGGCCGATTCGATGTCGTCCAGCACACGCACGCAGACGCGGTGGAAGGCGACGCCGGCATCGGTCAGCCGGAGCCGGCGCGTGGTGCGCTCGAACAGCCGCGTATTCAAACGCGCCTCCAGCCGCGCGATGGACTTGCCGACCGCCGACGCAGTGAGGTTCAGCCGGTCGGCCGCCGCCGTGAAACTGCCTGATGCGACGGCGGCGACGAACACGTCGATGCCCTTGAGCCGTTCTGAGCTGTGCATGAACAAAAAAGGGTGTGGGCTTGCGACGGGCGGGTGGCCGCCGCAAGCGGTGATTCAGGAAACAGGCTCCATTGAATCAGGAAAAAGCATCGCACTGCGGATGCCCGTTCTTGAATAACCTCATGTTCCGCTCCCACCGCCTCTTTTCACTGCTGCCGTCATGTCCACCCGTTCCCCCGCCACCTCGACCATCCGCCCGTCCGCCACGGCGCCACACGCCGGCGGTGGCACCGCCTCCATCGTCGTGCTGGCGGTCGCCGCCTTCGTCATCGTCACCACCGAATTCCTGATGGTCGGCCTGCTGCCCGCGCTGGCGCGCGACCTCGGCGTCTCGGTTTCCGAAGCAGGCCAACTGGTCACGCTGTTCGCGGTGGTGGTGATGCTGTGCGGCCCGGTGCTGACGGCTTCGCTCGCGCACATCGAACGCAAGCGGCTGTTTCTCGCGGTGCTGGTGCTGTTCGCCGTGTCCAATGCGCTGGCGGCCCTGGCGCCCCAGCTGTGGACGCTGGCGGTCGCCCGGGTGATCCCGGCACTGGCGCTGCCGGTGTTCTGGGGCACTGCCAGCGACACGGCCGCGCAACTGGCCGGCCCGCAGCGCGCGGGGCGGGCGGTGGCGACGGTCTACCTGGGCATCTCCGGAGCCCTGCTGTTCGGCATTCCACTCGGCACGCTGGCGGGCGATGCCATCGGCTGGCGCGGGGCGTTCTGGATGCTGGCAGCGCTGTCGTTGCTGGTGGCGGTGGTGCTGGCCCTGGTCATGCCCACCCTGCCGGCGGCGGCGCGCGTGGGGTTCGCCGAACAGGCGCGCAGGCTTCGCAGCCGCGTGTTCCTGGCACAGGTGGCGCTGTCGGTGGTGGTGTTCACCGCCATGTTCACGGGCTACACCTACCTGGCCGAGTTGCTGGAGCGGGTGGCGCTCATTCCGCCCGCGCACGTCGGCTGGTGGCTGATGGGCTTCGGTGCGGTCGGCCTGCTGGGCAACTGGCTGGGCGGCCGCTGGGTGGACCGCAGGCCGCTGGCGGCCACGGCGGGGTTCAGCGCACTGCTGGCGGCCGGCATGGTGGCGTCGGTCCTGCTGGCGCCTTGGACGCTCGGCCTCGCTGCGGCGCTGGCGGTCTGGGGCGTGGCCAACACGGCGCTCTATCCCGTCTGCCAGATCCGCGTGATGCAATCGGCGCCACAGGCGCAGGCGCTGGCGGGGACCATCAACGTGTCGGCGGCCAACGGCGGGATTGCGCTGGGCGCCGTGCTGGGTGGCGCCAGCATTCCCCTGTGGGGCGTGGGCAGCGTGGCGTTCGTGGGCGCCGCCATCGCCTTGCTGGCCGCCGTGGCGGCAGCGTGGGCGATGCGGCCGGTGCGGTGGGCGCGCCGCGTCAACGCGGGCGGAACATCTTGAACAGCTGTTCCGGCCCCACCGTGAAGTAGTCGGCCGGGCCGCCCGCGCGCAGGATGTGGCCGGCGCCGGCGGTGTCGTAGATGCCGTCCTTGAGCTGCGCCCGGTCGATGTGGATGGCGACCACCTCGCCCAGCACCAGCCAGGTCGGCACCTGCACGCCGTCGGCGCCCTGCAGCTGCAGGATCTGCGTGCAGCGGCACTCGAAGCCCACGGGGCTCTCGGCCACGCGGGGCGGGGCCACCAGCGACGAGGCCAGGGGCGTGAGGCCCGCGAGCGTGAATTCGTCCACCTCGGGCGGCACGGCCGCGCAGGTCTGGTTCATGGCCTCGGCCATATCGCGGGTGGCCAGGTTCCACACGAATTCGCCGGTGGCCTGCACGTTGGCCAGCGTGTCCTTGGCGCCGATGCTCGCGAAGCCCACGATGGGCGGCACGTAGTTGAAGGCGTTGAAGAAGCTGTAGGGCGCCAGGTTGAGCGCGCCCGCCGCGTTCTGCGTGCTGATCCAGCCGATGGGGCGCGGCCCCACGATGGCGTTGAAGGGATCGTGCGGCAGGCCGTGGCCCTGGCGCGGCTGGTAGCTGTGGAAACGGGCGTCGTCGTTGCCCACGCCGGTGGAAGGTGAGTTGGTTGCGTTCATGCGAAGGCACCATACCGGCATTGGCGCAGGCCTGCAATTGCTATCAAATAAATAGCTAAAAGTCCTTATACATAGGGCGCAAACGGCTCATTTCATGCAGAACGTGGTGCGACGCCTGGCCTGGGGAATGCATCCACCGGCAAACCGCCGCCGGCGCCATCGCTGCCATTCACCGCCATTCGCCGCCTTTCACTGCCCGAAGTCCAGCGGCAGGCCCACGTAGTTCTCGGCGATGGTGCGCGAGCCCGCCTCGGAATGCAGCAGGTAGTCGATCTCCGCCGCCTGGAACCTGGCGGCGATGGCCGCGTCGTCGCCGGGGAAGTTGTGCATGAGCTGCGTGAACCACCACGAGAAGCGCTCGGCGCGCCAGATGCGCTTCAAGCACCGTGCCGAATAGCCGTCGATGCCGGCCTCGCTGCGCTCGGCATAGAACTCGATCAGCGCGGAGGAGAGGAACTTCACGTCCGTCGCCGCCAGGTTCAGCCCCTTGGCGCCCGTGGGCGGCACGATGTGGCCCGCGTCGCCGGCCAGGAACATGCGCCCGAAGCGCAGCGGCTCGGTGACGAAGCTGCGCAGCGGGGCGATGCTCTTTTCGAGGCTGGGGCCGGTCACCAGATGCTCGCGCGCCTCGGGGTCCAGCCGCAGGCGCAGCTCGTCCCAGAAGGCCTCGTCGCTCCAGGCCTCCACCTTGTCGGTCAGCGGCACCTGCAGGTAGTAGCGGCTGCGCGTGGCGCTGCGCTGCGAGCAGAGCGCGAAGCCACGCGGCGTGTTGGCGTAGATCAGCTCGTGGTGCACGGGCGGCGTGTCCGACAGGAGGCCCAGCCAGCCGAACGGGTAGACCTTCTCGTAGTTGCGCAGCGCGCCCTGCGGCACGCTGGCGCGGCACACGCCGTGGAAGCCGTCGCAGCCGGCGATGAAGTCGCACTGCAGCGTGTGCGTGGCGCCGTCCTTCTCGAAGGTGACGCTGGGGTGGGCGGTGTCGAAGCCCTGCACCTGCACGTGGGCCGCGCTGTACACCGTGGGCAGGCCGGCGGCGGCGCGCGCATCCATCAGGTCGCGTGTCACCTCGGTCTGGCCATAGACCATCACATGCTTGCCGCCCGCCAGTGCCTCCAGATCGATGCGGTGGCGCTGGCCGTCCAGCAGCAAGTCGAACCCGCCATGCACCAGGCCTTCCTGGTGCATGCGCGCGCCCACGCCGGCCTCATCCAGCAGGTCGATGGTGACCTGCTCCAGCACGCCAGCCCGGATGCGGCCGAGCACGTAGTCGGGCGACTGGCGCTCGATGATGACCGCGTCGATGCCCGCCTTGTGCAGCAACTGGCCCAGCAGCAGCCCCGAGGGGCCCGCGCCGATGATGGCGACCTGGGTGGTGGCGGGAATGGGCGCTGCGGATGCGGTGCTGGCGGTCATGGCGGCGTGTCTCCTGCCGCCGGCATGCGGCGGTCTGCTGTGTGGCTTGCGGTGGTCGACGTGGGTCAGAACGCCACCGATGCCCGCAGCGTAGAAGCGCCGCTCCCAGCCCGCCAGGGCCCGCCTGCAAGCGTTGCGCGATCACCGCGCAAATGATGCGATCATCGCGCAAGAAAGAATCTGGCCGGCGCACCCGCACACCCGCGCCCGCGAACGCACATCCATCCGATCAGGCGCCCTTCATGGCATCACGCACAGCAAGCCGGGCCGACGCCCGCAAGGCAACAGCCACGGCAACCGCTAGAGCTACAGCGACATCAACAGCAACGACAAAACCAGCAGCAGCCACCAGGTCAACGGCGCCCGCCGGCATCGCCCATGCCGACTTCATCGCCGGCATGGCCAAGGGCCTGGCCGTGCTGGAAAGCTTCGACACCGAGCGCCAGCGACTCAACGCCACGCTGGCGGCCGAGCGTGCCGGCCTCACGCGCGCGGCGGCGCGGCGCCATCTGCTCACGCTGGCTTATCTGGGCTATCTGGAAAGCGATGGCCAGTACTTCTGGCTGGCGCCCAAGGTGCTGCGGCTGGCGGGCAGCTACCTGGCGTCGGCCCGGCTGCCGCGCGTGGTGCAGCCCACGCTCAACCGCCTGGCCGCGCAGACGCAGCTGCCGTTCTCCGCCGTGGTGCTGGAAGGGCGCGAGGTGGTCATCGTGGCGCGCAGCGCCGCCACGCCGCAGGGCGATGCGGTGCGCGGCCCGGGCCGCTACAGCAGCGGCCAGGGCGCGTCTGCCGACCGCGTGCTGGCCTACGGCCTGCACCTGGGCAGCCGGCTGCCCGCGCACGCCACCTCCACCGGCCGCATGCTGCTGGCCACCCGCCCCAAGAGCGCCGTGCGCGACTGGCTGCGCGGCCACCCCCTGCCGCGCCTGACGGCCTACACGCAGACCGACGCCCCCGCGCTGCGCGCCGCCATCGACCAGGCCCGCGCCGACGACTGCTGCCTTGCCAGCGAAGAGCACGAACTGGGCGTGCTGGCCCTGGCCGTGCCGCTGCGCGACCTGCAGGGCCACGCGGTGGCCGCGCTGAACGTGGTCACCGCGCCGGACCGGCTATCGCCCGAGCGCCTGAAACGCGACCTGCTGCCGCTGCTGCAGGACGCAGCGCGGGAGCTGCGGCCCATGCTGTGAGCGCAAAGGGATCGCAGGACGAACACAGGGAGAGCAGGAAGCAGGGGAAACGGCGCGGCCCATGCGCCATGCCTTCCCTCCGTTTCAATGCCTTTTTGCCCTGCAGCCCTTGATTGGTCTGCGCACCTTGCTATGCAATCAATAGCAAATCCAACGCGGCACCCAGCACATGGCCGTGCGGGTGCACCAGGCGCCGCGCGCGGCCCGAACGTTCAGAACGATTCGGTATCGACCTCGCCCGTGCCCTGTGGGTTGTAGCGCGGGCCGCTCACCGTCTGCTGGTTGATCAGCGCCTCCACCCGCGCCACCACATCGGCCGAAAGCTGCACCTTGGCAGCACCCAGGTCTTCCAGCAGGTGATCGACGCTCGTCGTGCCCGGGATGGGAATGATGTGCTCGCCGCGCTGCAGCAGCCAGGCGATCGCCAGCTGCGCGGGCGTGCAGCCGGCCTCGGCCGCCAGCGCCTGGTAGGCGGGCAGCAGGCGCGCATTGGCGGCGTAGTGGTCGGGCGAAAAGCGCGGCATGGCGCGGCGGATGTCCTTGGCGTCCAGCGCATTCACATCCATCGGCCCGCACAGAAAGCCCCGCGCCACCGGGCTGAACGCCACGAAGGCGGTGCCCAGCTCGCGGCAGGCGTCCAGCACGGCGATCTCGGGGTTGCGCGTCCACAGCGAATACTCGGTCTGCAGCGCGGCGATGGGATGCACCGCAGCCGCGCGGCGCAGCGTGGCGGCCGACACCTCCGACAGGCCGATGCTGCGGATCTTGCCCGCCCGCACCAGGTCGGCCAGCGCGCCCACGCTGTCCTCGATGGGCACACGCTGGTCCCAGCGGTGCAGGTAGTAGAGGTCGATCACGTCGGTCTGCAGCCGGCGCAGGCTGTCCTCGCAGGTCTGCCGCAGCGTCTCGGGCCGCCCATCGATCACGCGCACCGGCTTGCCGTCGCCGTTCACGTCCACGCCCTGCATGCCGCACTTGCTGGCCAGCGTGAAGCGGTGGCGGTGCGGCTTCATCACGCGGCCCACCAGCGTCTCGTTGGCGCCGAAGCCGTAGAGCGCGGCGGTGTCGAACAGCGTCACGCCGGCATCCAGCGCGGTGAGCAGCACGCGCTCGCCCTGTTCGGGGGAGACCGGCGCGCCGTAGGCGTGGGAGAGGTTCATGCAGCCCAGGCCGATGGCCGAGACTTCAAAGTTCGCGATACGTCGTGTGAGCATGGAAAGAGCTTGGTCGGGGTTGAAACGTAGGCAGCGGTGCGCGGATTCTCTGCCAGGCCAGGTGCCGCCAGGCGGGGGTTCCGTAGCCTGCCACCATGTCGCGACCCAGCGCCTGCCACGCGGGATCGGCGGCTGCGAGGCCAAGGGCCTCGATGAAAGGCGCACTCACGATGAAACACTGGCGGCGGTAGGGCAGCAGGAACCCGTCCGGCTGACCGGTAAGCGCCGCCGCCGCTTCGCCATGGCGGGCGAACCAGCTGTGCAGCAGCAACCCCGTGCGGGGTACGTGCCAGAAATCGCCCATGTCGGTGTCCGGTGCAGCCGCTCCGCCCAGCACGCGGCGGGCATGCTCCCAATGCAGGAAGCCGACTTCGCGTGCCACCGTCTGCAAGTGCGCGCCCAGGGTCTGCGCAGTGCCGGGATCTTCGCGGCGGGCACGATTCAACCGCACGCGCGCACGGACCTTGAGCTCCTCCACCGGGGCCTGCACCGTCATCGTTCGCTCCTGGGTGAAGCCGAAGGCGCCGAAGGCGTCGCAGCCGCTGCGCTGCAGGCCACCGCGTCGAGCTGCGCGTGCAATGCGGCGATGAGGTCATCGGTCAAGGGGACGCTGCGCCACGCCTGGGCACAGGCCGCCCCGAACGTCTGCATCGCCTCGCCATGCAACTGCCTGCCGGCAGGCTTGAGCCGGATGGCTCCGGCCTCGCGGGCAAGCCACCCGGTTTTCTCCAACGGCAGCGACTGCCGTACGAGTGCCGACGGCGCCAGCGACAGGGCCCGGGCCAGCGGCATCGTGGCGAGCCGGCCCTCCGGCGCTTGCGCCAGCACCTGCAGCAGCAACAGGTCGGCCATGTCCAGGCCATGCCACAGGCCCAGGCGTTCGTCCAGGCATTGCTTCTGGCGGGCATGGGCATGCGCCAGAGCCAGGCCCAGATGGAGCGCTTCTTCGCAGCGGGCGGGCCTCACGCTGCACCGCCGTTCTGCCGGGGGGCCTGCGAGGCCGCGGGTGGCATTGAGGGCTGCAGCTCAGCCGTCCACAGGATCAGCATCGCCTCCAGCTCGGCGTCGTAGTCGTAAGCGGGGTCATCGCGCTCCCTCAAGCGATCGATCACCTCGAAACGGAAGGCCTCGGCGCCGTGCGCATTCCAGGCCGCCTGGACGGCCTTGTCGTGGTGGCCGCCGCGCGCAAGCTCGAACCGCACCCGGTTGAGCATGCCCTCGGCATTGCGGCTTCGGCCCAGGCGCAGCAGGCCTGCGGCCTCGCAGCGCACGGCATAGACGCCCATGCAGGGAAAGGCTTGCTTGTACTGGCGCGTGAGTTCGCGGCGCGCCTGCGGGGAAAGGGAATCGGTCATGGCAGTACTCCAGGCCATCGAATGCGAGCCGGTCCCGCGTGGGGCTCGAACGATGACCTTGGTCTGTCCATCAGGGAGAAAGGTGAGGAGGGTGAGTGCCTCTTGTGCGGGTAGGCGCCCCTCAGCACCTACCCGCGATCTTATCCGGCTCGCGATGGGCGCCCGGATCAGCTGTTCAGCTGCTGCTCCAGCTGGTGCAGCACCTCATAGCACGGCAGCACCTGCGCGATGCTGCTGTTCGGCTCCCGCCCTTCGCGGATGGCGGCGAAGAATTCGCGGTCCTGCAGCTCGATGCCGTTCATCGACACGTCCACGCGGCTCACGTCCACGGCCTCTTCCGCGCCCTTGCTGTGCGACTGCACCAGGTCGTCGTAGCGCGCGATGTAGGTCGCGGTGTCCCCGATGTAGCGGAAGAAGGTGCCCAGCGGGCCGTCGTTGTTGAAGCTCAAGGACAGCGTGCAGATGGCGCCGTTGGCGGCCTGCAGCTGGATGCTCATGTCCATGGCGATGCCCAGGTCCTTGTGGATCGGGCCCTGGATGGCGTTGGCGCGCACGATGGGGCTGCCGGCCTGGTAGGCGAACAGATCGACCGTGTGGGCGGCGTGGTGCCACAGCAGGTGGTCGGTCCAGCTGCGGGGCTGGCCCAGGGCGTTCATGTTCGTGCGGCGGAAGAAATACGTCTGCACGTCCATCTGCTGGATGTTGAATTCGCCGGCCTGGATCTTTCGGTGCACGTACTGGTGGCTGGGGTTGAAGCGGCGGGTGTGGCCCACCATGGCGACCTTGCCGGTCTGCTGCTGCAGCGCCAGCACTTCCTGGCCTTCCTTGAGCACGTCGCACAGCGGGATCTCGACCTGCACGTGCTTGCCGGCCTGCAGGCAGGCGCGGGTCTGGGCGGCGTGCATCTGCGTGGGGGTGCAGAGGATCACGGCGTCCACTTCCTTGATGGCCAGGCTGTCGGCCAGGTCGGTGGTGACGTGCGCGATACCGTACTTCTCGGCCACTTCGCGGGTCTTGTCCAGGTCGCGGCTGATGAGGGAGACGACTTCGACGCCCTCGATGTTCTGGATGCCGTCCAGGTGCTTGATGCCGAAGGCGCCGGCGCCGGCGAGTGCGACTTTGATGGTCATGCGGTGGGTTCCTTGTGAGCGATGGAGGTTGAGCGGGGTGTAGGGCTCCAGCCGGTGCGCCTCAGCGGCCGGCCGGGGCCTCTTCGAGGATCAGGTGGCCCACGGCCGTGTTCGACGCCGGCACATGGAAGAACCGGTGCGCCACGCGCGGCGCGGGGCCGGCGTCGTTCACGTCGGCCATGGCGCCGCGGGCTATCAGCCACATCACCAGCTCGATGCCTTCGGAGCCGGCTTCGCGCACGTATTCGATGTGCGGCACCTGCGCCAGCGCGGCGGGCTCGGCGATCAGGCGGTCCATGAAGCGGTTGTCCCACTCGGCGTTGATGAGGCCGGCGCGCGCGCCCTGCAGCTGGTGGCTCATGCCGCCCGTGCCCCAGATGTGCACATTCAGGTCTTCGTCGAACGATTCGACGGCGCGGCGGATGGCACGGCCCAGGTTGAAGCAGCGCTGGCCGCTGGGCGCGGGGTACTGCACCACGTTCACGGCGAAGGGGATGACGGGGCAGGGCCAGGCGTCCCGGTGCGGGTCTTTTTCGCCGCACATCAGCGACAGCGGCACCGTCAGGCCGTGGTCCACGTCCATCTTGTTGACGATGGTGAGGTCGAAGTCCTGCTGGATCACGCTCTGCGCGATGTGGCTGGCCAGTTCGGGGTGGCCCACCACCTTGGGCACCGGGCGCGGGCCCCAGCCCTCGTCGGCGGGCAGGTACTCGGCGGCGGTGCCGATGGCGAAGGTCGGGATCATGTCCAGGCTGAAGGCCGTGGCATGGTCGTTGAAGACCAGGAAGACCACGTCGGGTTGGTTGTCCTTCATCCATTGCTTGGAGAAGTCATACCCTGCGAAGAGCGGCTGCCAGTACGGCTCCTGGGTTCTTCCCAGGTCCAGCGCGGCGCCGATGGCCGGTACGTGCGATGTGAAGACGGATGCGGTGATGCGGGCCATGGTTCAGGCTCCCTTGCTGGTGGCGGGTGGCTGCTGCGGTGCGGCGGCGGGGTGCGATGCGCCCTGCGGCTGGCGGTGCGGCTGCGCGGTGCCGTCCTCGCCCAGGTAGCGGTTGCCTTCCACGCTGCGGCCGCCGCCGATCATCATGTCGCGGTATTCCTGCTCGGTCATGCCGGTCATGCTGCCGGCCATCTGCTGGAAGCTGCGGCCGTCGGTGGCGCCGATCTTGGCCAGGAAGTAGATGTTGCCGCCCGTGCGCATGCACCAGTTCAGGTCGCGCGCCAGCACGGCCTGCTTCTGCTCCTCGGTCATCGGCCATGCGTCCAGGTAGGCGCGTTCGTCGGCCTTGAAGCGTTCGCGGTTCTCGGCCTTCATCAGGCTCATGCAGAACTGGTTGAGCCAGTAGCCTTTGCGGCTCTGCTCGGCGTCGAAGATGATCGTGCCGGGCACGTCCATGTAGGGTTTGTCGAGTGCCATGGTGGTTCCTCCTTACTGATGAATCGCCGCCGGGCCGCCGCAAGGCGATTCGCGGCCCCTCGGGGGGCAGCGGCCCGCCAAGCGGCGGAGCGTGGGGGTCATTGCTCCTCGGGCCAGTAGAGGCGCATGGGGTTGTCCACCAGCAGCTTCCTCTGCAGCTCGGCCGTGGGCGCGATGTGCGGGATGAAGTCCACCAGCAGGCCGTCGTCGGGCATGTGGCCCTTCAGGTTGGGGTGGGGCCAGTCGGTGCCCCAGAGCACGCGGTCGGGGAACTCCTCCACCACGCGGCGGGCGAACGGCACCACGTCGCGGTAGGCGTTCTGCTCGCCATGCAGCGCCTCGGGGCCGGCGGTGGACAGGCGCTCGGGGCAGCTGACCTTGCTCCACACGTTCGGGTGCTGGCGCATGAACTTCAGGAACAGCTCGAACTCGGGGCCGTCGACGGGTTTCGTCACGTCGGGCCGGCCCATGTGGTCCACTACGACGGTGGTCGGCAGCTGGGTGAAGAAGTCCCACAGCTCGGGCAGGTCCACCGCCTCGAAGTAGATCACCACATGCCAGCCCAGCTGGGCGATGCGGCCGGCGATCTCCATCAGCTCGTCCTTGGGCGTGAAGTCCACCAGCCGCTTGACGAAGTTGAAGCGCACGCCGCGCACGCCGGCATCGTGCAGCGCCTGCAGCTCGGCATCGCTGATGCTGCGGCGCACCGTGGCCACGCCACGCGCCTTGCCGCCCGCCGCCTGGCAGGCATCGACCATGGCGCGGTTGTCGGCGCCGTGGCAGGTGGCCTGCACGATCACGTTGCGCGAAAAGCCCAGCTGGTCGCGCAGGGCGAAGAGCTGCGCCTTGCTGGCGTCGCAGGGCGTGTACTTGCGCTCGGGCGCATAGGGGAATTCGGCGCCGGGGCCGAACACGTGGCAGTGGGCGTCCACGCTGCCCGCGGGCACCTGGAAGCGGGGTTGGGACGGGCCGGTGTACCAGTCCAGCCAGCCAGGGGTTTTCTCGAAGGGGCCGGAAGTCGGTTTGCTCATGGTGGTGCGGATCGGTGGGACAAACGGAAGGGGATCGGAAGGGATCGAAGGGGGTCGGGCGGTGGCGCAGCGGCGTCAGTCGGGCTTGATCTGCGCGTCGCGCACCAGCTTGTCGTAGCGCGCGCGTTCCGAGCGGATCAGCTGCACGAACGCATCGCGCGGGCCGGGCAGCACCTCGCCGCCCACCTGGGCCATGCGTTCGCGCACGGCCGGCGTCTGCAGCGCCTTCTGCACTTCGGCATGCAGGCGCTCGACCAGCGGCATCGGGGTGGCCGCAGGCGCCACCACGCCATACCAGACCGAGGCCTCGAAGCCGGGAAAGCCCGATTCGGCGATGGTGGGCACGTCGGGAAACACGGCGCTGCGCTGCGGGCTCAGCACTGCCAGCACCTTGAGCTTGCCGCTCTTGACGTGCGGCTGCACTTCCAGCGCGTTCACGGCGATCAGCGGCAGCTGCCCGCCGATCACGTCGGTGAGCGCCTGCGCGCCGCCGCGGTAGGGCACGTGCTGCAGCTCGATGCCGGCGGCCCGCTCGAAGAATTCCACCGCCATGTGCGGCGTGGAGCCGTTGCCCGGCGAGGCGAAGGCGATGCCGCGCGGCTGCGCCTTCGCGGCGGCGATGAGATCGCGGATGCCGGCGTAGGGCGTGTCGGCGTTCGCCGCGATCACCACCGGCACGCGGCCGATCAGCGACACCGCCACCAGGTCGCGCTCGGCGTCGAACGGCGCGGGCTGGTAGAGCGCCATGTTGGCGGCCAGCGCGTTGGCCGTCACCATCAGCGTGTAGCCGTCGGCCGGCGCGTCGATGGTGGCCTTGACGGCGATGTTGGTGCCCGCGCCCGGCTTGTTCTCCACCACGAAGGGCTGGCCCAGGCTGGCCGACAGCGCCTGGCCCACGCTGCGCGCCACCGCATCGACCGCGCCGCCGGCCGAATAGCCGACGATGAGCCGCACCGGCCGGGCCGGGTAGCCGGATTGCGCGCGGGCGGGCCGGGGCAGGGCCGCCAGCACGCCAGCGGCGCCCAGGGCGGACAGTCCGGCCAGCCAGTGGCGGCGTGAGCGGAAGGGCGCGGAGCGATGGGAAGCGGCAGGCATCGTCATGGCGGCCTCAATCGAGCGACACGTTGGCCTTGCGGATCACGTCGCCGAAGCGCTGGCTCTCCGCCTGGATGAACTGCGTGAACTGCGGCCGCGTGGTGGGGAAGGGCTCGTAGGCGAAGCTCTTGAACTTCTCCTGCACCTCGGGCGCCTTCAGCGCTTCCTCCACGTCGCGGCGGATCTTGTCGGTGACGGTTGCCGGCAGGCCCGGGGGCACGGCCAGCGCGTTCCAGCCCGTGACCTCGAAGCCCTTCGGCCCGCCCGATTCGGCCACCGTGGGCACGTCCGGATACGAGGCCGAGCGCTGCGGCGCGGCGATGGCCAGGAAGCGCAGCTTGCCGCCGCGCTGCAGCGGCCCGGCGGTGGCGGCGGTGCCCAGCGCGAAGGCCAGGTCGCCCGTGGACACCGCGCTGTAGAGCTGGGTGGTTTCCTTGTAGACCACGTGCTCCATCTGCGTGCCGGTGATCGACTCGAACAGCTCCGAGCCCAGGTGCACCGGGTTGCCGACCGACCAGGAGCCGTAGTTCAGCTTGCCCGGCTGGGCCTTCGCATCGGCGATCAGGTCCGCCACCGACTGGTAGCGGCTGGTGGTGCCCACGGTGAAGAAGAAGTAGGCCTTGAAGAGCGGCAGCAGCGGGTCGAAGTCCTTCACCGGGTCGTAGGGCAGCTTCTTGAACAGGCTGGGGTAGGCGGCCAGGTGGACGTTGTCCAGCACGATCATGTCGCTGCCGTCCTTGGCGCCGCGCTTGAAGGCGTCGATGGCGATGAAGCCGTTGCCGCCCGGGCGGTTGTCCACCGTCACCGGCTGGCCCCAGGTGCGCGAGAGGCGATCGGCCACCAGCCGCGCCACGCCGTCGGGCCCGCCGCCCACCGGGAAGGGCGTGATGATGCGCACCGGCTTGGTGGGCCAGGCGGCCGGGGCCTGCGCCTGGCTGGCCAGGGGCAGCGCGCAGGCGGCGGTGGCGGCAAAGGCCAGCAGCGTGCGGCGGGCGAGGGAGGTCGGGCGGTTCTTCATGGCTTTTTGTCTCT
Organism: Acidovorax sp. Leaf160; assembly: GCF_001424265.1. Lineage (GTDB taxonomy): Bacteria > Pseudomonadota > Gammaproteobacteria > Burkholderiales > Burkholderiaceae_C > Paracidovorax. The sequence continues at coordinate 44,438 of NZ_LMOV01000010.1, read as the reverse complement.
CTTTATGGGAATGAATAGGAAAGGCCAGGGAAAGGGGAACGCGGCGGGTTTCGCCACCGTCAGTCGATGGACCTCAGTCGATGTACTTCAGGCCCGCCGCCGCGAGCGGCTCGCGCATCTTGTACATATCGAGGCCCAGCACGCCCGAGGCCAGCTTGGCGCGCTTTTCGCCCTCGAAGGATTCGCGCTTCTGCGCGGCGGCCAGCGTTTCCACGGCCCGGGCGGCAGGTACGCAGACCACGCCGTCGTCGTCGGCCACGATCACGTCGCCGGGCGTGACCAGCATGCCGGCGCACACCACCGGGATGTTCACCGAGCCGATGGTGGCCTTGATGCAGCCCTTGCTGCTGACGCATCGGCTCCAGACGGGAAAGTCCATCTCCTTGAGCGTCTTCACGTCGCGCACGCCGGCGTCGATCACCAGCGCCCGCGCGCCCCGCGCCTGGAAGCTGGTCGCCAGCAGGTCGCCGAAGTAGCCGTCGGTGCATTCGGCGGTGATGGCCGCCACCACGATGTCGCCGGGCTGGATCTGTTCGGCCGCGACGTGCAGCATCCAGTTGTCGCCCGGGTGCAGCAGCACCGTCACGGCCGTGCCCGACACCTGCGCGCCGGGGTAGATCGGGCGCATGTAGGGCTTGAGCAGGCCCACGCGGCCCATGGCCTCGTGCACCGTGGCAGAGCCGAGCGCGGCCAGGCCGTCGGCGGCGGCGCGGTCGGCGCGCTGGATGTTGCGATAGACGACTCCGAGTTCGTACATGGCTGGTTTCTCCGTTTTCGTTGGCGGGGGCAGTCCGGGACTCGAAGGGCTCAGAGGCCCTTGGCCTTCAGCTGCGCGTCCAGGCGCGGGAAAACGCGGCGCGCGTTGCCTTCGAAGACCTGGTAGCGCTCCTCGTCGCTCAGGTTGGCGGTGGCGTTCACGTAGCGCTTGGTGTCGTCGTAGTAGTGGCCGGTCTGCGGGTCGATGCCGCGCACGGCGCCGATCATTTCGCTGGCAAAGAGGATGTTCTTGACCGGGATCACCTTGGTCAGCAGGTCGATGCCCGGCTGGTGGTAGACGCAGGTGTCGAAGAAGATGTTGTTCAGCAGGTGCTCTTCCAGCAGCGGCTTCTTCATCTCCTGCGCCAGGCCGCGGAAGCGGCCCCAGTGGTAGGGCACGGCGCCGCCGCCGTGCGGAATGACGAACTTCAGCGTGGGGAAGTCCTTGAACAGATCGCCCAGGATGCACTGCATCACGGCCGTGGTGTCGGCGTTCAGATAGTGCGCGCCGGTGGTGTGGAAGCACGCGTTGCAGCTGGTGCTCACGTGGATCATGGCGGGGATGTCGTACTCCACCATCTTCTCGTAGATGGGGTACCAGTGGCGGTCGGTCAGGGGCGGGCTGGTCCAGTGGCCGCCGCTCGGGTCGGGGTTCAGGTTGATGCCCACGTTGCCGTACTGCTCCACGCACTTGACCAGCTCGGGGATGCAGGTCCTGGGATCGACGCCGGGCGACTGCGGCAGCATGGCGGCGGGCACGAAGTGGTCGGGAAACAGCTGCGCGACGCGATGGCAGAGCTCGTTGCAGATGGCGGCCCAGGTGCTGGAAACCTCGAAGTCGCCGATGTGGTGGGCCATGAAGCTCGCGCGCGGGCTGAAGATGGTCAGGTCGCTGCCGCGTTCCTTCATCAGGCGCAGCTGGTTGCTTTCGATGGACTCGCGCAGCTCGTCGTCGCTGATCTTCAGGTCGGACGGGCGGGGCCGGGCGGACGGGTCCTGGATGCCCGCGATCTGGGCATTGCGCCAGTTCTCCAGCGCCTTGGGCGCGGTGGTGTAGTGGCCGTGGCAGTCGATGATCATGGTGCGGGGCGCTCCGTGGGAATGGGAAAGAAAGACAAGGGAAAAAGGGGGTGGCCGAGGGTCAGGCCGGGTCCATGCCCTGGCGGCGCTTGGCGTCGGCCGTGGCGGGCGAGGCCAGGAAGGCCAGCAGGTCGCGCGCGGCCGCCTCCTGCGCGGCGCCGGCCACCACGGCGGCGCTGAAGACGGTGGTGATCTGCACCGCGTCGGGCAGCGGGCCGACCACGTCGATGCCTTCCAGGTGCAGCAGTTCGCTCAGCTGCTGAAAGCCCAGCGCCACCTCGCCGCGCGCCACCAGGGTACCCACGGGCGTGCCGGCCGGCGCCTGCACGGTGCGGTCCTTCACCACGTCCGCGATGCCCCAGCGCTCGAACAGCTGCTGCAGCGCCACGCCGCTCGGGCCGGTGGAATAGCCGATGGTGGGCGCGGCCAGCACGGCCTCGCGCAGCTGGGCCTCGGTGCCGATGGCCGGGTGCGGCGCGCCGGCCGGCACCGCCACGGCCACGCCGGAGCGCACCAGCGGCGTCACGCTGCCGGGCACGATGCGGCCGGCGGCCTCCAGCTTGGCGATGGCGTCGGAAGCCAGCACCACCACGTCGAAGGGCTCGCCGCCTTCGCGCACGCGCCGGGCGGCATCCACGCCGCCCACCGATTCGATGGCGGCCTCGCCACCCGATTGCTGCTGCCATGCGGCGATCAGCTCGGCCAGCAAGGCCCGGGTGGCCATGGATGAAATACCGCGAAGAACCGGGGGGGTGGACATGTTGAGGCGTGTCTCCGTGCGAGTGTTTGTTGTCATGGACCGGGCCTGTGCAGGTCTGCCTGCCCGCTCATTCCAGTCCGTTCGGGCCGAGCTGGGCCTGCCCTGAGCTTGTCGAAGGGTCGAAGCGAGGGCAGTCACCCGGCACGGCGTCAAGCCGGCTGGCCTGGGCTCGGGAGCCAGGCAGCCCGGCACTGCAGGCGTTGGCGCATTCTTGCGCGCCCTCCGGCCCCTGCACACTGGCATGGCCCGCTATCAGCTAGAGCAAACCGGCATAACATGGAGGCAGTTATATGACTTTTCAGGGTTAACCCCAGGATTTGGAGCACGCCGGGGCGGGCTGCCCCTTTTTTCATCCATGGATCTCAAGCAAATCGAATACTTCGTGCGTGTGGCCGAGCTGGGCAGCTTCACCCGCGCCGCGCTGGCGCTGGCGGTGGCCCAGCCCGCGCTGAGCCGCCAGATCCGCCTGCTGGAGGTGGAACTGCGCCAGAACCTGCTGCTGCGCAACGGCCGGGGCGTGACGCTGACCGACGCCGGCCAGCTGATGCTGGAGCACGGCCGGGGCATCCTGCACCAGGTGGAGCGCGCCCGCGAAGACCTGGGCCGCGCACGCGGCGCGCTCACCGGGCGCGTGAGCATCGGCCTGCCGCCCAGCCTGGCGCGGCGGCTCACGGTGCCGCTCTCGCGCGCCTTCCGCCAGCGCCTGCCCGATGCGGCGCTGTCGATCAGCGAAGGCCTGTCGGTGCAGATGCAGGAATGGCTGCAGACCGGCCGGCTGGACGTGGCGCTGCTCTACAACCCGCCCACCTCGCCCGAGTTGGCCGCCGAGCACCTGATGGACGAGGAACTCTTCGCCATCGCCCCGCGCCCGGACACCCGCCCCGGCACAGGCAGCGGCGGCACCGAGTCGCCCATGCCCCTGGCCACTCTGGCCACGCACCCGCTGGTCGTGCCCAGCCGGCCCAACGCCCTGCGCATGCTGCTGGAGCGGCGCATGGCCGACATCGGCTGCACGCCGCGCATCGCCATGGAGATCGACGGCGTCTCGGCCATCCTCGACCTGGTCTCCGAAGGCGTGGGCTATGCCGTGCTGCCCGGGCACGCGGTGCGCGCCTCGGCCCATCCGCAGCGCTACCTGCTGCACCCCATCGACGCGCCGCGCGTGGTGGGGCAGGTGCATCTGGTCACCTCGGCGCGGCGAGCGGCCACGCTGGCGCAGCAGGCCACCATCGCGCTGATCCGCGAAATGGTGTCTGAGCCGCAGACGGGCTGAGAACCCGTTCGCTCATCTTTCGATAGCGCAATGCGCAGTCCAGACAAGCGCTACAGCCCGAAAACGCCTCAAAAATTCACCTCACTGCTGCAGCCCCAGGAAGCGCGCCGGCGGCATGCCCACCGCGCGCCGCACCATGGCGCTGAAGGCGCTGGGGCTGGCGTAGCCCAGCTCGGCCGCGATCTGGTTGACGGGCTTGCGCCCCGCGGCCAGCGCCACCGCCTGGGCCAGCAGCACCTGCTGGCGCCATTGCGTGAAGGTTGTGGATAACTCCTGCCGGAAAAGCCGCGCCACCGTGCGCGGGCTGGCGCCGGTGTCGCGCGCCCATTCGGCCAGCGCCTCGTGGCGGGTCGGATCGGCCAGCACCGCCTCGCACAGATGGCGCAGGCGCTTGTCGCGCGGCAGCGGCACGCCCAGGCGCACGGCGCTGGCGCGGCGCAGTTCTTCGAGGATCAGCGCGCTCAGGTGGCGCTCTCGGCGCAGCGCCTCGAGCGGCAAGGGCGGGGCGTCGTCGTTCTCGGCGGGCATCTCGCAGACCAGGGCTCGCAGCAGCTCGGACATCTCCAGCACGCGGCACTGGCGCCAGGGCGCCTCGTCGGCCCGCGCCACGCCGGGGCCGCAGCGGCCGCGCGGCTGGTGGAAGTAGAGCGTGCGCAGATCGGCGTCCTCCACCATGGTCACCGCATGCTCCACGCCAGGCGGAATCCACACCGCGCGCGAGGGCGGCACGATGTAGGTGCCGCCTGCCACCGTCAGCCGGATCACGCCCTGGGTCGAGATCGCCACCTGCGCCCAGGGATGGCTGTGCGGCATCACCTGCGTGTCGGCGCTCAGCGCGCGCACCTTGGCCCGCACCGGCCGCGCCGCGCTCGGCACGAAGAGGTGTGGCGTGAGCGAATCGACGTAGGACAGGGGCCGCGCGCGCGGCCGGGCGGCGGGTGGGCGCAGCAGCAGGGCGGTGTTTGGCATTTTCTCGACAGAGTTTGGCCGGCTATCGTAATTCGGACGCGGCCCCCCTGCCTAAGATCGCCGCCATGACATCGATCAACCCACCCACCGCCGAAGCCACCGCCACGCTGCGCGAAGACGCCCGCACCATCGGCCTGATCGGCTTGGCGCACGGCTCCTCGCACTTCTTCCACCTGCTGCTGCCGCCGCTCTTTCCCTTTCTCATCAAGGAATTCGGCTTCAGCTATTCCGAGCTGGGCCTGCTGGTGTCGGTGTTCTTCGTCATCTCCGGCGTGGGCCAGGCGCTCTCGGGCTTCATCGTGGACCGGGTCGGCGCGCGGCCGGTGATGTTCTTCGCGCTCTCGTGCTTCACGGCGGCCGGGGTGGTGGCCAGCCTCGCCACCGGCTACTTCGGCCTGATGGCCGCCGCCGCGCTGGCGGGGCTGGGCAACGCGCCCTTCCATCCGGTGGACTTCACCATCCTCAACAAGCGCGTGTCGGCCCAGCGGCTGGGGCACGGCTTCTCGGTGCACGGCATCTCGGGCAACCTGGGCTGGGCGACGGCGCCCATCTTCATGGCCGGCATCACCGCCGCCACCGGCTCCTGGCGCACGGCATGCCTGTGCGGCGGCGTGCTCGCGGCCCTGGTGCTCACGGTGATGGTCATCAACCGCGACGCGCTGGACGACCGGCGCGGCACCGCCGGTGCGCAGGCCGGCGCCAAGCCCGCGCCCGGCGCCACGGCCGAGCACCCCATGGCCTTCCTCAAGCTGCCCTCGGTGTGGCTGTGCTTCTCGTTCTTCTTCTGGACCACCTGCTCGCTCAGCGTGATCCAGAGCTTCGCCAGCCCCACGCTGCAGAAGATGTACGGCCTGCCGCTGTCGGTCACCTCCCTGGTCGTCACCGGCTACATGCTGTGCGGCGCCGCCGGCATGGTGGTGGGCGGCTTCCTGGCCGGCCGCGTGGCGCGGCTGGAACGCACCATCACCGTCTGCATGCTGACCACCGCCGCCATGCTGGTGGTGGCCGGCACCGGCTGGCTGCCGGGCATGGGCACGATGGTGCTGGTGGCGCTGGCCGGCGTGGGCACGGGCCTGGCAGGCCCCTCGCGCGACATGCTCATCAAGCGCGCCGCGCCTCCCGGCGCCACCGGCCGCGTCTATGGCACGGTGTATTCGGGGCTGGACCTGGGCTTTTGCACCGCCGCCCCGGTGTTCGGCGCCATGCTCGATGCAGGCATGACTTCGGGCATCTTCTACGGCTCGGCCGCCGCCCTGGTGCTGGGCGTGGCATCCGCCGGCGTGGTGGGCGTGGGCGTGGCAGCACGGGCGGCGCAGCAGCGGGCTGCTGCTACGGCGGCTGCTACTTAGTTTTTTCCGGCGCCACGCGCCGGCCCTGGGCATCGACCACCGGCTCGCCGTCTTCCTTGGCGAAGGCGCCGCGCTGCGGCTGGGGCAGGATGTCCAGCACCCGCTCCGAAGGCCGGCACAGCCGCGTGCCCAGCGGCGTGGCGACGATGGGCCGGTTGATGAGGATGGGGTGCTCCAGCATGAAGCCGATCAGCGCCTCGTCGCTCCACGTCGCATCGTCCAGGCCCAGTTCGTCGTAGGGCGTGCCCTTGCGGCGCATCACCTCGCGCACCGGCAGGCCCATGGCGGCGATCAGCGCCTCCAGCGTGGCGCGGTCGGGCGGGGTCTTCAGGTATTCGACGACGGTGGGCTCTTCGCCCGAATTGCGGATCAGCGCCAGCGTGTTGCGCGAGGTGCCGCAAGCAGGGTTGTGATAGATCGTGATGGAAGCGGCCATGGTGCGAGGCAGAGAAGAAGGATCGGGGTGGAACGGGTTCACGCAAAGAGGCTGAGGCGCAGCGCCAGCGCGGCCAGCGCCACGGCCAGCACCGGCAGCGTCAGCACCGCGCCCACGCGCAGGTAGTAGCCCCAGGTGATGGTCGTGCCCTTGCGGGCCAGCACATGCAGCCACAGCAGCGTCGCCAGGCTGCCGATGGGCGTGATCTTCGGGCCCAGGTCGCAGCCGATGACGTTGGCATAGACCATGGCCTCCTTTACCGACCCGGCGGCCGAGGACTGGTCGATGGACAGCGCGCCCACCAGCACCGTGGGCATGTTGTTCATCACCGAAGACAGCCCCGCCGCGAGGAAGCCCGTGCCGAAGGCCGCGCCCCAGACGCCGCCGCGCGCAAAGCCGTCGAGCACGCCGGCCAGGTACGAGGTCAGCCCCGCGTTGCGCAGGCCATAGACCACCAGGTACATGCCCAGCGAGAAGACCACGATCTGCCAGGGCGCGCCGCGCAGCACCCGGCCCACGCCGATGGCATGGCCGCGCCAGGCCACGGCCAGCAGCAGCGCCGCGCAGACCGCGGCCACGGCGCTGATCGGCACGCCCAGCGGCTCCAGCGCGAAGCAGCCCAGCAGCAGCAGGGCCAGCACCACCCAGCCGGCGCGGAAGGTGGCCACATCGCGCACCGCCTCGGCCGGTGCCTTCAGCTGGCGCAGGTCGTAGGCCGCGGGCAGGTCGCGGCGGTAGAAGAGGTAGAGCACGGCCAGGCTGGCGGCGACGGAGGCGAGATTCACTGGCACCATCACCGCCACGTAGTCGCTGAAGCTCAGCTGGAAGAAATCCGCCGTGACGATGTTCACCAGGTTGGAGACCACCAGCGGCAGGCTGGCCGTGTCGGCGATGAAGCCCGCCGTCATCACGAAGGCCAGGGTCGCGGCAGGCGAGAAACCCAGCGCCAGCAGCATCGACATGACGATGGGCGTGAGGATCAGCGCCGCGCCGTCGTTGGCGAACAGCGCCGACACCGCCGCGCCCAGCAGCACCGTGAGGCCGAAGAGCCGCGCGCCGCGGCCGCGGCCGCGGCCCCAGCGGGCCACGTGCAGCGCGGCCCATTCGAAGAAGCCCGCTTCGTCCAGCAGCAGGCTGATGGCGATCAGCGCCACGAAGGTCGCGGTCGCGTTCCACACGATGCCCCAGACCACCGGCACGTCGGCCAGGTGGACCACGCCCAGCGCCAGCGCGGCCAGCGCGCCGGCCGATGCGCTCCAGCCAATGCCCAGGCCGCGGGGCTGCCAGATGACCAGCGTCAGCGTGGCGAGGAAGATGCAGAGGGCGGCGATCATGGGTGGCTCAGTTTTTGCGGGAAGAAGAGAACGAAGGAGCGCAGGCGGCAGCGCCCGACAGGCTGGCGCTGCACGGCACGCCGGCACAGCAGTTGTCGGTGAGAAAGCCCAGCAGGCTGTCCATGCGGTCGAAGCTGGCACGGTAGATGAGGTGGCGGCTGGCGCGCTCCTGCGACACCAGTCCCGCCTGGGCCAGCTCCTTCAGGTGGAACGACAGCGTGGCATTGGCCAGGCCCAGCGCCTCGCCCATCACGCCCGGCGTCAGCCCGTCCGGCCCGGCCACGACCAGGGCCCGGAAGATGCGCAGGCGCATGGGGTGGGAGAGGGCGCCCAGCGTGGCGGAAGCTTCGGTTTCATCCATGCGGCGATGCTACGACATTTCCAGTAATTTGGAAATGATGTGGATAACTCTCCGATGCCACAGCCCTGCCGCGCCTTCAGCGCAGCAGCGCGTAGCCCACGCCGATGGCCGCCACCAGCCCCACCGCGTCGGCGAACAGCGCGCAGGCCAGCGCATGGCGGGTGTGCTTCACGCCCACGCTGCCGAAATACACGGCCAGCACGTAGAACGTGGTTTCGGTGGAGCCCTGCACGATGGCCGCGAGCCGCCCGGCGAAGGAATCCACGCCGTGGGCCTGCATCACGTCGATCATCAGGCCCCGCGCGCCCGCGCCCGAGAGCACCTTCATCAGCCCCACGGGCAGGGCGGGCAGGAAGTCGGTGTTCCAGCCCAGCGCCGACACGCCCGCGCCGATGCCCGAGAGCACAAAGTCCATGCAGCCCGCCGCGCGGAACACGCCCACCGCGATCAGGATGGCGATGAGGTAGGGCACGATCTGCACCGCCACGCCGAAGCCTTCCTTGGCGCCGTCGATGAAGGCCTCGTAGGCATTCACCCGCCGCCACGCGGCGGCCAGCACGAAGAGCATCACCACGCCCAGGATCACGCCGGCGCCCGTGGCGCCGGCCACGCGCGCAGCCTGTTCGGCAGGCAGGCGCGAGAGCGCCGCGACCGCCGCCGCCATCAGCCCGCCCACGGCCAGCACCGGCAGCAGCAGGCGCGGGCGCCAGAGCGGCAGCCGCTGCGCCACGGCCACCGCCAGCACGCCGGCCAGCAGCGAGATGAAGGTGACGATCAGCGTGGGCAGAAAAATGTCGGCCGCGTTGAAGCCCGCGCCCAGGCCCTGCTGCAGCGCCACGCTCTGGCGGATGGCGATGACCGAGGTGGGAATCAGCGTCAGCCCGGCCGTGTTCATCACCACGAACATGATCTGCGCGTCGCTGGCCGCTTCATCGGGCGCGCGCGGGTTGATGGACTGCAGCTCGCGCATGGCCGCCAGGCCCAGCGGGGTGGCCGCGTTGTCCAGCCCCAGCAGGTTGGCCGACACGTTCATGGTCATCGCGCCCTGCGCCGGATGGCCGTCGGGCACGCCGGGAAAGAGCCGCCGCAGCAGCGGCCCGGCCGCACGCGCCAGCAGCGCGATCACGCCGGCCCGCTCGCCCACGCGCATGAGGCCCAGCCAGAGCGCCATCACGCCGGCCAGGCCCAGCGAGATCTCGAAGCCCGAGCGCGCGCCGTCGAACAGGGCGGTCATCAGCGCCTGGAAGATGGCGTGCTCGCCCAGCAGCCAGCGCACGGCGGCCGTGGCGAACGCCACCGTGAAGAACCCGATCCAGAGCCAGTTGAGCACCATGGCTCGCGATGGTAGCGGCCCCGCCCGGGCGGGCGCCCGCGTCAGTCGGCGGCCTGGCCGTCTGCCGCGCGGGGCGGCGGCGGGCGCTGCGGATCGGCGGCGGAGACGACGCCGTCGCCGTTGGTGTCCATGCCCTTGAAAGTGCGGCTGGCGACGGCGCGGTCTTCCTCGGGCGTGTAGCGGCCATCCCGCGCGCGGTTCACGATGCGATAGCGCACGTGCGCCTGCTTGATCTGGCTGGCATAGGCCGCATCGGGCTGGCGCCCGTCATCGAAGTACTGCTGCTTCAGCCGCGCTTCGTATTCGGCCACGTACTCGTCCTCGCTCAGCCCGCCGTCGCCATTGGTGTCGGCGGCGCGAAAGCGCTGCGCGCGGATCGCGTCGTACTCGGCGCGGGTGACGCGGCCGTCGCGGTCGGCGTCGAAGCTGCCCAGGAAGGCGTCAATGCCGTGGCCGCCCGCGGGGCGCGCGGGCTGGCCGGCCAGCGGCGCGGCAGCAGCGCTGCTGCTGCTGCTGCTGCTGCTGCTGCTGCCAGGAGAGGAGGGTGCCGGGCCGGTGGCGCAGGCGGTCAGCAAGGCCGTCGCGGCGGCGGCCGTGCAGAGCAGGGCGGTGGGGCGGATCAGAAACATGGCGCTGTTTTCCTCGAACGTTGTGGATGACAAGATTGGATGAGTGGCGAAAGGAGCCGTGGATGGGGATCAGAAATCCACGCTCAGCCCCACGGCATAGGTGCGTCCCGGCGCGGTGGACAGCGCGATCTGCTGGCGGTCCTGCGCGGAGGCCGGTTGCAGGCTGCGGCTGTTGGAATACGACCAGTAGCGCTTGTCGCCCAGGTTGTAGATGCCCGCGAACCAGCGGGCATGCCGCGAGATGCGCCAGTAGCCTGCCAGGTCCCAGCGCGCGAAGCCCGGCACGCGGAAGAGTTCGGTGGTGGCGGGGGCCAGCGTGGCGCCGGGGTTGTTGCTGAAGGCGTTGCGGTTGGTGGCCTCGGCCTGTTTGCCGCGCACCAGCGTGCCGGTCAGGTTCAGGCCCCAGGCGCGCTGCGGCGCGTCATAGCCCACCCCCACGACGGCCTTGGCCGGCTGCACCGTGTCGAGCGCCACGTCGCCGTCGCCCGCATAGCCCGAGCGCGAGGTGCCGCGGCTCCAGCCCAGCGCCCAGGTGCTGTAGAGGCCGCGCGCGGCGGGCGCCCAGGTGCCGTGCTCCAGCCGCGCGCTCAGCTCGGTGCCGTAGATGGTGGCCGCGTCGCGGTTGCTGGCCTGGTAGAGGATGTTCAGGCTGCGCTGGATGTTGACGAACTTCTCCGGGTTGTTGGCGCGCGTGTAGCGGGTGTAGGCGATGAAGTCCTGATAGCGCGTGTAGAAGGCCGAGGCCGTCAGCGTCACGCCTGGGGCCGGCGTGCCTTTCACGCCGACGTCGAAGGCGTTGCTGGTTTCCTTCTTCAGATCGCGGTCGCCCAGCAGCGCGTAGCTGCCGCCGCCGCCGTTCCAGTAGCCGAAGCGCTCCGCGTTGCTGGGCTCGCGCCCGCTGCGCTTCCACTGGGCATAGGCGGTGAAGCCCGGCTGCAGGTCGTACAGCACGGCGAAGCTGGGGCTGACGATGGTGTGCGCCGGAGCGTTGCCGTACATCGCCTCCAGCTCGGCCGGGGTGATGCGCGTGTTGCCGAAGCCGGACGCGTTGCGGATGCGCGCGTCGATGCGGTCCACCCGCAGCCCAGGCACCAGCGCCAGCCGCCGGCCGCCGGCCGCCCACGGTGACATCGGCGGTGTCTTCCACGAACACGCCGGTGCGCTGCGTCAGCGTGTCGGGAAACGGCTGGCGCGTGGCCGAATCACTGGTGGACTCGAACGGGTGATCGTTCCCGGTGCGCGAATGGTTGAGGCCCAGCTTGACCTGGTGCGCGCCAAAGCGCTTGTCCGCCACGCTGGAAAAGCCCGCCGCATGCGTGGTGTTGCGCGACAGGTCGGTGTCCACCTTGCCGTCCGCCAACGCCGTGGTGCGGGTCAGGTCTTCCATGTCGGTGTTCTGGAAGAAGACGCGGGTGTTGAGCTGATCCAGCACGGGGCTGCCGGCGGGCGTCCAGGTGTGGTCGGCGTAGACGGTGTTGCGCGCCGTGTCGGCGTCCTGCCGAGCGCGCCCGCTCACCGCCGTGGCGGCCTGGTTCCAGGCGTCGAAGGCCGAATCGTTCTGCTTGCGGTAGAGGTCGGCGGCCAGCTCCAGCCGGTGCTGCGGCGATGCGCGCCACACGCCCTTGAGCAGCAGGGCGTCGGAATGCCAGTCCTGTGGAAAACTGTCCGTGCCGCTGCCGCCGTGGTTCCCGGTCTCGTGGCCGTCGCGGCGCGCATAGCGCACCAGCGCGCTCACATCGCCCGCGAGGCCGGCGGCGGTCGCGCCCTTGCTCCACGTGTCGCTGGCACTGCTGTAGCCCAGCTTGGCGCCGGCGTAGAACGGTTTTTGCGCGCTCACGAACGCGTCGGGCGACAGGCTGCGAAAGCTCACCGCGCCGCCGATGCCGCCGGCCGTGCGCTGCGCGTTGGTGGTGCCCGAGAGAATCTCCACCGACGAGTACATGTCGGGGTCGATGAAGTCGCGCCCCATGCCGAAGCTGCCTTCCTGCGCCCGGTTGCTCATCGGCGCGCGGCCCACGGCGTCGGGCATCTCGATGCCGTCCACGTCCAGCCCCACGCGGTTGCCCTCCACCCCGCGGATGTTGAAACCCGTGGTGCCGCCCCGGTCGTAACGGCTCGCGCCGCGTGTGGCGCCGGTCACGCTGCCGGGCGCCTCCACCAGCGGCTGGTAGCGCATGACGTCGCCCATGCCGGTGGCGCCGGTGTTCTCGATGTCGTCCTGGGTGAGGACCGTGCGCGTGCCGGCCTCGGGCCGCTGCGCCTCGCCTCGCACGTGCACTTCCGGCAGCACGCGCACGGGTGGTGGCGCAGGCGTTGCCTGCACCGGCGGCGGGTTCTGCGGTGCCGGCGACTGGGCCAGCGCGGTGCCGGGCAGTCCGATGCCGAACGCACAGCCGCAGGCCAGCGCGGCCGCCGACGCACAACGCGAAAGTGGAAAACGAAGCGCGCCGTGGGCGCGCGGGGCAGCGAAGCTGCCCGACTGCGAAATGATGTGGCCCATGCCAGCCCCTCGATGTCGTTGGTGTCGTCTCGCTGGACCGCACCTGACGAAGAAGGGCAAGTGATCTGGCTATCGGGCAGGGACTATAGAGCCGCCGCCGCCCACCCGCGTGCAAGGCATGGGCGGCATCATGGCTATTGGCGCGCTGCCGCCGGCCGGCGTGGGCCACGCCGGGCTCACCGGCTCAGAACGGTGCGTCGTCGTTCTCGCCCGCCGGGGCGGGCGCCGCCGACGCGGCCGGCGCGCCGTCGCCCAACCCCGTGCGGCCCTCGCCGCCCAACCCCGTGCGGCCCTCGCCGCCCAGCGCCTCGATCAGGTCGGGGATCAGTTGCGACAGCTCGCCCGTGGCGATGGCCACGTCGGTGTCGAAGCCGCCGTCGTCCTTGCCCGAGCCCTGGCCTTCGAACACCGTGTCGAGGAACGACACCTTCTTGAGCTGCAGCCCCTCGGTCAGCAAAAAGGACACGCGGTCGTTCCAGGTCAGCGCCAGCTTGGTGGGCAGCTTGCCGGCGTCGATGTGCGCCTGCACTTCCTCGATGTCGAGCGGGTGGCGCGAATAGCGCACCACGGCCTTGGTCTCGTCGGCGCTTTTCAGCTCGCACTCGCGGTCCACGCTGAAACCGGCGGGCGGCTCCTGCTCCTTGAGCCAGTGCGACATGGCGGCCTGAGGGCTGGCCTGCGTGTCCAGCAGCGACACCGACAGGCCGGGCAGCGCCTCGACCAGCAGGCTCGTCACCTCGTCGGCGCGGCCCTGGGAGGACGTGTCCAGCACCAGGAAATGCGCCTTCGGGTCGATCCACACCCACATCGAGCCCTGCTTGGTGAAGGCCATGGGCAGCAGGTCGAGCTTGGCCTCTTCCTTCAACTCCTTCGATTCCTTCTTGCCGGGCTTGCGGCCGGTCTCCTGCTCGATGCGGGCCGCCTTGTCTTTCACCTTGCGCGCCAGCACCGAGCCGGGCAGCACCTTGGTTTCCACCATGAAGCGCAGCACCCAGTGCCCGCCGACCGATTCGGCCATGGGGCCGTGCGCCTCGCCGCGCGGCGGCACCCAGCCGATGGACTTTTCCTGCGTGGCGCCGCACTCGGCGAAAGGCAGCTTGGCGAGCGCCTCGTCCACCTGCGTCAGTTCCGCCTGCCATTCGGGGGCAATGCGGTACACGATCATGTTCTTGAACACGGATTCAAACCCTTTTCAGCGATATCGACTTCAACGGCCGCCATTGTCGGCGCTGCCGGGCGGCCGCTGTGGCGTGCTACGCCCGGTTACCGGCCACGGTCGTGATGTTCTGCATCGGAATCGATAGCAGGAGATGCAGGCGGGGCGGGCGCCAGGGGCGGATCAGGCCGTCCGGCACGGTTCGGCCGGCGGCGCGGCCAGGGTGGCACTGGTGCGTGCGCTACCTGCCGTTGGCACAACTTTACACAGCCACATCATCCGGCCACGCCGGCGATACATGCCGGGCAGACACTGGCTTCCAGGCGCCGGGAACACCACCCCTCCAACCCCCGGCGCTGAAACGCTCCCTCCCGTCAAGACGACGCCCCCCGAAAGGACCCGCATCATGGCAACCACCACCTTCCAACAACGCCTCGCATCCACCACGCTGGCCACGGCCCTGCTAGCAGCCCTGGCGGCACCCGCCTTCGCCCAGCCCGCAGCGCCCGCCGCTCCAGCGCCCGTGACCGCGCCGACCGCCGCCGCACCGGCCGACGCCGCCAAGCCCGCACCCCGCCTGCAGGAGCGCCGTGCCCCCTCGCCCGAAGAACGCAAGGACCGCATGGCCCGCCACGCGGCAGCGCTCAAGCAGAAGCTGCAGCTCACGGCCGCGCAGGAATCGGCCTGGACGACCTACACCGCCGCCATGCAGCCGCCCGCCGCCGGCCCCGACCGCCCGGCTCCCGGCAGCCTGGAAAAGCTGACCACGCCCGAGCGCATCGACCGCATGAAGGCGCTGCGCGCCCAGCATGCCGCCGAAGCCGACCGCCGTGGCGACGCGACCAAGACGTTCTACGCCGCGCTGACGCCCGCCCAGCAAAAGGTGTTCGACGCTGAAACCGCCCGCCACCACATGGGCGGCCCGATGGGCGGCAAGGGCCCGGGCCCCGATGGCCGGGGTGACCCACGCCACGGCCCACGCCATGGCAAGCCGATGACCGGCGCACCCACGGCTCCCGGCGCGCCCTCCGCCACCCCCGCGCCCCAGTAAGCAACCGGAGGTCCCCGTGAGCGCCGCCCCCCGGGCGGCGTTCCCGCTGGCGATTCCCACCTACACCGGGCGGAACGGTGCCCGCCTACAGTGAGTTACACAATTTGTGTACTTCACCGCCCATCGCACCATGTTCACTTCCCTTCGCCGCCTGCCGGTTCAGCGGTTCGCCCCCGTACTGGCCCTGCTGGCCCTGGCCGCGCCGCTGCGCGCCGCAGCGCAAACCGCGGCTTCCAACGACGCCGTCCACAACCCCTCCGTCTACCTGCAAGGCAGCCGGGGCGAACACGGCACCGACGCCATCACCCTCGGCGCCACCCTGCCGTGGAATTCCTGGCGCACCGACCTCTGGGGCAGCGAAGTCCGTGGCCACTGGGACGTCTACGCCAGCCGCTGGTCGTTCGACGGCGAGCCCGGCAGCTACAGCCATTCCTACCTGCTGGGCGTCACGCCCACCCTGCGGCTGCGGCCGGACCAGGGCCGCTCGGCCTGGTTCTTCGAAGGCGGCATCGGCGCGACGGTGGCCAGCAAGCGCTTCGTCACCGACCGCAAGGAATTCAGCACCCGCTTCAATTTCGCCTCGCATGTCGGCTTCGGCGTGAACTTCGGCGAGCAGCGCCGTCACGAGGTATCGCTGCGGGTGCAGCATCTGTCGAACGCCGGCATCAAGCATCCCAACCCCGGCGAGAACCTGGTGCAGCTGCGCTACGGCTACCACTTCTGAGGGCAGCGGCTGTCCAGCCGCCCCCCGCACAGCGCCCAAGGCTCCGCAAGGAGCCTTTTTTTTCGTTCGCCTTTTTTGCACCCGCCTGAACGACCTATGGACAACCATGGGGATTATTTCCGAACAACCGGGCACTTATCCACAGAAGATGGCGGTGCGCCGAAGTTGTTATCGCCCAGACCGCTGCCACTCCCGGGTTGGGGCCACAGGGTTGGCGGCCACGCAAAGCCCTGTCGCCATTGGACAAATGCGCCTTGTCCACAAAAAAACGGCTGCTCTACTACTACTGCTATCTATTTATAAAGCCTTTAGAAGAACAACCGAACTTCAAGGCCGCGCCGGTTCCGCAGGCCGATGGGAGCGGCGGCCGAGAAAGGGCGGGCGGGAAAACAACGCGACCCGTTCGGGGCGGCCCGCAAAAGAAAAAAGGGGGATTGCTATTTTTTTCATAGCTTTCCGCCCAGATGGAGCAAGCGCCCGGTCCGGAAAACGCGCTGCATCGGCACTCTGCACCCCGATCAGCGCGCGCCCATCGGAGTGCCGGTCAACGGAACAGCCCGCGCGTAAGCTGCGGCGCCGCATCAGCCGTATCAGCCGCATCGCCAGATCTGCCGGCGCGCACAGGCGGCCCAAAACGCGCCGAGGTGGACTCGCGTGCGCCGAGCCCCGCTCGATCCGTCCAAAACCGCCGCGTCAGACAGGAATGGCGGACAAGGCTGGGGACAGTTCTGGCACAACTCGGCGGTTATCCACAGAAAAAGCGCGCGCCTGCGGTTTATCCCCGTTGGAGGTACGGCAGCAGGGCCGGTCGGCCCACACCGTTATCGGGCCGGCAAGTTGCGGTGGCGATTGGATAAAGCCGGGTTATCCACAGAACTGGCCGGTCCTTACTACTACCACTATGGATTTATAGAAAGAAAAGAAGGAATACCAGGGAGAAAGTCCGCAGTCCAGGACGGCCTTGCAGGAAATAGCGCCCAGGAATGAACCTGACGGCTCCGAAAAGGCTGGAGGGTTTTTGGATCTGGAGAGGCTCAGGAAGGCCTCTCAAAGCCCCGGGAAGGGGCTCAAATATCCCGGTCGGGGTGGAGCAAGCGATCGAGAGCATCGGCCGCCAGGGGCCGGCTGAAGAAGTAGCCCTGATAGAACCGGCAGCCCGCCTGCGCCAGACGGTCGCGCTGTTCGCGCGTCTCGACACCTTCTGCGATCACCTGCAGGCCCAGGCTGCGCGACAGCGCGATGATGGTGTCCACGATGGCGGCGTCGTTCGGATCGGTCAGCAGGTCGGCCACGAAGCTGCGGTCGATCTTCAGCTGGTCCAGCGGCATGCGCTTGAGATAGCTGAGCGAGGAGTAGCCAGTGCCGAAGTCGTCGAGCGAGAACCGCACCCCGTAGCTGCGCAGGGCAGACATGGTGGCGATGGTGGTTTCCATGTCTTCCACCAGCAGGGTTTCGGTCAGTTCCAGCTTCAGCTGGGCGGACGGCGCGCCCGTGATGGCCAGCACCCGTGCCACGTCGTCCACGAAGCCGGCGTGGCGGAACTGGCGCGAGCTCACGTTCACGGCCATGGTCAGGTGCGCCAGGTCGGGCTCGTCGCGCCAGCTCGCCAGCATCTTGCAGGCGGTGTGCAGCACCCAGCGGCCCAGCGGCAGGATCAGCCCGGTTTCCTCCGCCAGCGGAATGAATTCATGGGGCGGCACCATGCCGCGCGCGGGCTGGCCCCAGCGCAGCAGCGCCTCCACGCCCACCACATGGCCGTGGTGGTCCACCTGGGGCTGGTAGTGCAGCAGGAATTCTTCCTGTGCCAGTGCGGTGCGCAGGTCGGACTCCAGCGTGGCGCGGGCGCTCACCACCGCCTGCATGCCGGGGTCGAAGAAGCGCAGCGTGTTGCGGCCCGCCGTCTTGGCCTGGTACATGGCCAGGTCGGCCTGCTTCAGCACTTCGCCGACGCTGGTGTGCGCGCCGGTGAAGGGCGCGATGCCGATGCTGGGCGTGCTGCTGTACTGGTAGCCGGCCAGCGCATAGGGCGCGGCCAGCACCGACAGCACCTTCTCGCCGACCTGGCGGGCGTGCCGGGCCAGTTCGTCCGGCTCGGCGCTGAGTTCTTCCACCATCACCACGAACTCGTCGCCGCCCAGGCGCGCCACCGTGTCCACGCCGCGCACGCAGGTGGTGAGCCGCTGGGCGACCTGCTGCAGCAACAGGTCGCCCTTGTCGTGGCCCAGCGTGTCGTTCAGCGTCTTGAAGTTGTCCAGGTCGATGAACAGCACCGCACCCGCCATGTTCCGGCGCTGCGCCATCGCCAGGGCGTGGTCGATGCGGTCCATCAGCAGCATGCGGTTGGGCAGGCCGGTGAGCGGGTCGTAGAACGCCAGCCGCTGGATCTCGCGCTCGGTCGCCTTGCGCTGGCGGATGTCGCTGTTGATGGCCAGCACCGACTCGGGCGCTCCCTGCTCGTCGCACACCAGCGTCCAGCGGCCTTCCACCTCCAGCGCGGTGCCGTCGCGGTCGTATTGCAGGATCTCGCCCGTCCACTCGCCATGCTCCAGCGTCGACTGCGTGGCATGGCGGAAATCCTGCGTGTCCTGGTAGAGCAGGCTTTCGATGGAGCGTCCCAGCACTTCCTGCTGGGTCCAGCCGTACATGCGCTCCGCGCCCTGGTTCCAGAACGTGATGCAGTGGTTCAGGTCGCGCACGATGATCGCGTCGCGCGCCTTGTCCAGCAGCGAGGCCTGCTGGCGGATGCGCGTGTCCGAGCTCTGCCGCTCGATCTCGGCCGCCGCGCGCGCGGCGAAGATCTGCAGGGTGTGCAGCACCACCTCGGGCCGTGCCAGCGGTTCGCGGAACGTCACGAACACCAGGCCCGCCACCTGCCCGGCGTTGCCGGTCAGCTGGTAGCCCACATAGCTTTGCGCCTGCAGGGCGGCGAATGCCGGCACCGCCGCATACAGCTGCGCGGCCTGCGCCGGCACGATGTGGTGGCGCTGCGTCAGCAACGGCTCGCACGGCGTGCCGGCGATCAGGTACTCGAATGCCGGCTGCACCACCCCGTCCTGCACCAGCGCCAGCGTGCGCACGCGCGCCGGCTCGCCGGGCGCGGGCGGCAGCAGGCGCGCCACGCAGGCGACCTGCGCGCCCAGCACGTCGGCCATGTTGCGCGCCAGCTGCTGGAAGAACTGCTCGCCGGTGCCGGCCGACACGGCCGACGCCACCTTGAGCACCATGTCCTGCAGATGCTGCTGCTCGCTGCGGGCGCGCAGGCTCGTGATGCCGAAGGCCACGTCGTTGGCGAGCGACTCCAGCAGCTGCGTTTCCTCCGCGCCCAGGTGCAGCACCTCGGGCGCATAGAGATACAGCACGCCGAAGGTGCGCTGCGCATCGCTGAGCGGCAGGCACACCACGGCGTGGAAGCCGTGCGCGTGCATGCGTTCGAACCAGCCGGTGAAGATGGGGGCGCGGCGCACGTCGCGCACGATCACCGTGCGGCCGCTGCGGATGCACACGCCCGCCGGGCCGAAGCCGCCCGGCGTCTCCCCGTTCCAGCTCAGGTCCAGCTGCTCGACGAACTGATCGTTGTGGCCGGCGTGGGTCACGATCTCGATCGACTGGGCGGCATCGTCGCGCGCCATGCCCACCCAGCCCATGCGGTAGCCGCCGATGTCCACCGCCACGCGGCAGACGGCATGCAGCACTTCCGACTCGGCAGTGGCGCGCACCAGGGTCTCGTTGACGGCGCTCAGCAGCCGCTGGGCGCGGCCCACGCGCGCCAGTTCACGTTCGGCGCGCAGCCGGCCGGTCACGTCGTTGCCCAGCACCTGGCGCGCCAGGCGCCCGGCGAAGTGCGTGCCCCCGGCATACACCTCCATGTCCAGCAGCGTGCCGTCGCGCCGCACATGGCGGCGGTGCGCGGCGAAGGTGCGGGCGTCGGGGGCGATGCCGCGCAGCAGGGTCGCCATGGCTTCGCGCTCCTCGGGCACGGCCAGGTCCAGCATCGTCATCGACCGCAGCTCGCTCTCCGCATAACCGTAGTGCCGCACCATGGCGTGGTTCGCGGCAAGGATGCGCAGCGTGCCGCATTCGTACACCCACATCGGCTGCGGATGGTCGGCGAACAGCGCGCGGTACTGCTGCTCCGAGGCGCGCAGCCGCGACTCGACGTCGCGCAGCTGCAGCGTGCTGGCCAGCGAGTCGGCGAGCGTCTGCAGCAGGCCGGCATGGCGCGGAGTGAACGTGCCCTCGCGCCGGGCCAGCACCCGGAGCCGGCCCGGTACCTCCTCGCCCGCCCGCACGGGCACGGCGAGCCAGCACGCGCCGCTGGCCGGCCCGGTTTCCAGCTCCGCCGTGTCGCCCATCGCCGGCCCCAGGCCAGGCACGCTGCCTTGGGCGCGAACGCAGGTGCGCAGCCGCTGGCCGTCGCGCAGATCCACCACGGCGGCATCGGCCTGCGTGAGCGCCATCGCGGCGTCCGCGGTGAGCTGCAGCACCTCGGCGGTGGGGACCTCCAGCGAGGCCATTCGCTGCTGCACCCGCACCAGCTCCGCATGGGCGCGCGCTTCGTGCTGTGCCTGCAGCGCCGCCTGCCGCCGCTCGCTGATGTCGGACATGCCGCCCACCATGCGCACGGCGCGTTGCTGCTCGCCCTCGCGGATGACGAAGCCGCGGTCGCTGACCCAGGCATAGCTGCCGTCGTAGCGGCGGAAGCGGTATTCGTCGGCCCAGGCATTGCCGGTGCCGGCCTGCACCGCGCGGATGCGCCGCAGCACGTCCGCGCGCTCTTGCGGATGCAGTCGGTCCGTCCAGGAGGTGATGTCGGGCGCCAGCAGGTGGCGCGGCACGCCGAACAGGGTTTCTATGCCTTCGCTCCACCACAGCGCGTCGGTCAGCAGGTCCCAGTCCCAGACCGCGTCGGTGGTGGCACGGGCCACGAGGCGGAAGCGTTCGTCGCTGGTGGCCCGTGCGGCCTTGGCCGCATGGCTGTCGCTCACGTCCAGGAAGGTGCCCTGCACCTGGGTGATCTCGCCGCGCCCGTCGCGGACCGCATGGGCCACCAGGCGCACGCGGTAGCTGCGGCCGTTGGGCATGGTCACCGGCATCTGCAGGTCGATGGGGGTGCCGTGCTGCGCACAGGCCTCGAACGCAGAGCGCACCGTGGCCCGCTCCGCTTCCGGGTAGATGGCCAGGCTGGCTTCCAGCGGGGCCTGCAGCAGGGGCAGTTCGTAGGCGGCGGCCACCTCGGGCGACCACGACAGCACCCGGCTGGCCAGGTCCACCTGCCAGCCGCCGACCCGCGCCACGCGCGCCACGTTGCGCATGACCTCGCTCTGCATCTGCAGCTGTGCCAACAGACGGTCGCGTTCCGCCGCCTGGCGGGCCTCGGCATGGTGCGCGCGGCGCAGTTCCAGCAGCAGCATCAGCTGATCCGCCACGGTCCGCAGCGATTCGCGCTGCGGCGCCTGCAGCCCGCGTTCCAGCGTGTCCATCACCGCCAGCGCGCCGATCACCGCCGTGCCATCGGCCGACCAGAGCGGCACGCAGGCGACGGCCCGCACCTGCCAGGGGGGCTGCGCGATGGCATGGCACGCCAGCGTGCGGTGGGCGCGGGCGTTGGGCACCCCGGCGATCCGGGCATGGGGCGCGGCCCGCGCTTCGGCGCGACCTGCGGCACTGCGGGCGAGCGCCCAGAGCGCGGGCGGGCCTTCCAGTGCGGAGCGCGGCAGGCCGTGTGCGGACTTGCACCATTCGATGCCGCTGCCGATGCCGCCTTCGCTGTCATGGCCCGCCGCCGGAGGGCGGTGAAAAACGATGGCCGCCATCGGCATGCCGCAGACACGCGCCGCGAGCCGGGCCAGCTGATCGAATGCCGGATCGTCAGAAGTGTCGGGAATGCCCGGATCGACAGGCCGCTCGGGCCACGCAGGCTGCGTGGGAACGGGCGGCATGCGCATGGTCAATGGCGCGGCGACGCGGCGCGATCCCCAACCCGCAACAGGCCCGGGAGCCATAGAGCGGACAGTGGATCGGGCGGGAAACCAGACAGGGGCAAGGCGGGCGTCACTGTGAACACAATCGGTTACTCAATGCTACACCGCTGCCCGGTGCAGGCTCATTCCTAGAGGAAGGCACCTTGCAACGTTTTTTTACAAAGCGTTGTAGGGCTTTTACGCCAGACCGCCGCCGCGCCGCGACCGCACCGCCGCTGCCAGGCCCTGCAGCACCGGCACCGTCTGCGCCATGCTGATGCAGGCGTCGGTCACCGACACGCCGGGTGCCAGGGGCTGGCCCGGCATGATGTCCTGGCGGCCTTCCTGCAAATGGCTTTCGATCATCAGGCCGGTGATGCGCGCATCGCCCGCCGCGATCTGCGCCGCCACTTCGGCCGCCACGTCGATCTGGCGGCGGTGCTGCTTGCTGCTGTTGGCATGCGACACGTCGATCATCACCTGCTCGCGCAGGCCGGCGGACTGCAGCAGGGAACAGGCCGCCTGCACATCGGCCGCGCCGTAGTTGGGCTGCTTGCCGCCGCGCAGAATCACATGGCAGTCGTTGTTGCCGCGCGTCTCGAAGATCGCCGCCTGTCCCATCTTGGTCATGCCCATGAAGGCATGCGGCGCCTGCGCCGCCAGGATGGCATCGCTCGCCACCTTCACGCCGCCGTCGGTGCCGTTCTTGAAACCCACCGGGCAGGACAGGCCGCTGGCCAGCTGCCGGTGGCTCTGGCTCTCCGTGGTGCGCGCGCCGATGGCACCCCAGCTCACCAGGTCGCTGATGAACTGCGGCGACAGCAGGTCGAGGAACTCCGTGCCGACCGGCAGGCCCAGCGCCAGCACGTCCAGCAGCAGGGCGCGGGCCATCTCCAGCCCTTCGTTGATGGCGAAGCTGCCGTCCATGTGCGGGTCGTTGATGTAGCCCTTCCAGCCCACCGTGGTGCGCGGCTTCTCGAAGTAGACGCGCATCACCACCAGCAGGTCGGCCTGCAGCGCATCGGCCTGCACCTTGAGCTGGCGCGCGTAGTCCAGGGCCTGGCCGTGGTCGTGGATGGAGCAGGGGCCGACCACCACGATCAGCCGGTCGTCCTCGCCGTGCAGCACGCGCGAAATCGCGGCGCGGCTGGATTCCACCAGCGCCAGCGCCGCATCGGGCGTGGGCAGCCATTCCTGCAGCAGGGCGGGCGTGAGCAGCGGACGCACGGCGCCGATGCGCGTGTCGTCGATGCGGGTCGTATCGTGGGTGGAAAGCGGCGTGGCGGTGCGGTGGGCGTGGGTCGTCATAGCCCACGATTGTCGCGTGGTGGGCGCGCGTGGCGCTTTGCCGCAGGTCAGGGACGGCGGAAGGCGGTGGGCTGGCGCGACCAGTAGCCTGCGGTGATGCGGTCCAGCCGCACCGTGCCGCCGCTCGAAGGCGCGTGCACGAAGCGGCCCTCGCCCACATAGATGCCGGCATGCGAAGGCCGGCCCGCGCCGAACACCACCAGGTCGCCGGTGCGCAGCTCGTCGGCATCCACCCGCTCGCCGAAATCGCTGAGCTGGGCCACCGTGCGCGGCGGTGCCACGCCGGCGCGGCTGGTGTACACGTAGCCGATCAGGCCGCTGCAGTCGAAACCGCCTTCGGGCGTGTTGCCGCCATAGCGGTAGGGCGTGCCCACCAGGCCCAGCGCGTGGATGGCGATGTCGCTGGACTGCTCGGGCGTGAGCCGCGAATAGGCGATGGTGCGCGGCGCGCGCCGCGCCGGCGCGGAGCCGCAGCCCGCCAGCAGCCAGGCGGGCGACGCAGCCAGCAGCAGACCGACACGGACAACGGCAGCACGGCGAGAGGCGACGGCAGCTTCATGCATGGCCCGTGAGGGTACCGGAAGCGCCCGGATGGGATGTAACGCGAGGGGGCCGCCGCACGGGTCGCGGGGGCATCGAAGGGTAGGCGATGCCTGCGACCCGGGCGCTGCCGCAGCGGCTGGCTGCGGCAGCGCAACGGTTCCTGTCCGGCGGTCGGCCGGATGGGCCGTGCGGCGGCGCTCGTTCAGGCCGCCGCGGACGAGGTGCTGCCCTGGCCCTGCCGCGCGATCAGGCGGTTCGCCGCGCTCACCACCGCCTGGATCGATGCGGTGACGATGTTGTGGTGCAGGCCGACGCCGAAGGTCGCGCCGGGCTGGCCGTCCAGGCCCGCTTCGACGAGCGCCAGCGCCTGGGCGTTCGCGCCGGCGCCGGTGGCGCGTTCCTCATAGCCGTGCACCCGCAGCGGCAGGCCGAGCGCGTCCACGGTGGCATCGATCGGGCCGTTGCCCTGGCCCTGCAGCGTCTGCCGGGTGCCGTCGATGGTCACGTCGATCTCGATGCTCTGGCCGTCGCCCGCCAACCGGTGCGCGTGGTAGTGCATCGCGCCCGGAGCCTGCGCCGGCATGCGCAGGTAGGTGGCCTGGAACAGGTCCCAGAGCGCTGCGCCGGTCATCTCGCCATCGCTGGTGTCGGTGTGGCGCTGCACCACGGCGCTGAACTCCACCTGCATGCGGCGCGGCATCACCACGCCGCGTTCGCGCTCCAGCAGGAAGGCGATGCCGCCCTTGCCCGACTGGCTGTTCACGCGGATCACGCTGTCGTAGGTGCGGCCCAGGTCGGCGGGGTCGATCGGCAGGTAGGGCACTTGCCAGAGTTCCTGCTTCTCCTGCGCGGCGAAGCCTTTCTTGATCGCATCCTGGTGCGAGCCGGAAAACGAGGTGAACACCAGGTCGCCCGCGTACGGGTGGCGCGGATGGATGGGCAGGGCGGTGCATTCCTCGGCCACGCGGGCGATGGCGTTGATGTCGGAGAAGTCGAGGCCGGGGTGGACGCCCTGGGTGTAGAGGTTGAGCGCCACCGTCACCACGTCGAGGTTGCCGCAGCGCTCGCCGTTGCCGAAGAGGCAGCCTTCCACGCGCTGCGCACCGGCCATCATCGCCAGCTCGGCGGCGGCCACGCCCGTGCCCCGATCGTTGTGCGGGTGCACGGAGAGCACGATGTGCTCGCGCGGGCTCAGGTGGCGGTGCATCCACTCGATCTGGTCGGCGAACACGTTCGGCGTGGCGTTCTCCACGGTGGTCGGAAGATTGATGATGATCTGGCGCCCCGGGCCCGTGCCCCAGGCGGCGATGGCGGTCTGGCAGGCCTGCAGCGACACCTCCAGTTCGGTCGCGCTGAAGCATTCGGGCGAGTACTGCAGCGTCCACTGCGTGCCGGGCTGGGCATCGGTCAGGCGCTTGAGGTGCGAGACGTGTTCGGTGATGAAATCCATCACCTGGGGCACGTCCATGCCGAACACGACGCGGCGCCAGACCGGTGCCGTGGCGTTGTAGAGGTGCACGATGGCGCGCGGCGCGCCCTTCACGGCCTCGACCGTGCGCTCGATGAGGTCGGCGCGCGACTGCGTCATCACCATCAGCGTGACGTCGTCCGGCACCAGGTTCTCGTCGATCAGGCGGCGAACGAAGTCGTAGTCGGTCTGCGACGCGGCGGGAAAGCCCACCTCGATCTCCTTGAAGCCGATGCGCACCAGCTCGTGGAAGAGCTTCATCTTGCGCTCGCCGTTCATCGGCTCGAAGAGCGCCTGGTTGCCGTCACGCAGATCGGTGGACAGCCAGATGGGCGCGCGGGTGAGGGTGTTGGACGGCCAGGTACGGTCGTTCAACGCGATGGGGGGAAAGGCCTGGTACTTGGTGGAAGGCTGGGCGATCATAGTGGGCTCCGCGAAACAGGCACTGGCGGCGGTGAAGGCCGCGCTGGCGCAGGATGACAACTGGACAGGGAAACGGCGGCCGACTGTCTCCCTGCAGCCCTTCACGTTCAGTGAAGGCTGGTTCGCGGGCCGGGGTCAGGGGAGAAGTCGGTGTTGCGCTTGAATCAGGCAACGAGAGAGGCGAACGCAGGCAGACCCCGGCCGAGCACTAGTAGGCTTAGCGTTGGTTGGGGGCGGCGCAGATGGCGTTGCATGGGAAAGATCGTAGCACAGGGTGCCCGAGGAAGAAAAGGTGGATGCCACACCCTCAGGCCGTCGCCCCGTGCGCTGAAAAGGTCTGGCCCATGCGCCGGTAGACGACGCACCAGACGAAGAGGTAGAGCACCACGCCCATCGCGGCCGCCGCGAGCGCCAGGCTCTCCGGCGTCTGGAACACGAAGCGCCACGCCCAGTACAGCTCGGCGAACCCCATGAACACCAATGTGCCGAGGCCGGCCCACAGGCCCTCGGCACGCCAGGCGGCCAGGGCCACGCTGGCATGGCAGGCCAGTGCCATCACGCTCAGCACGAAGTGAGCCATCAAGGCCATGGCGGGCGTGATGCGCCGGGACTGCGGCGCCTGCGGCATCGGCGTGCGCGCCGGCCTGTGCGACAGCTGGGCGGCCATGGCGTGGAAGGCGGGCGCGGGACCCGCAGGCCGGGCAGGCCGTGCATGAAAGGGGGCGCTGGCGGCCGGCTCGGCGTCGCCCAGCAGCGGCGGAGATAGCGGCGGCAGCACGACATGCGGCAAGGTGTGCGGCACCGCCGGAGCCCCCATGGCAGCGCCCGCTGCGACCGGCTCTGGCAAGGGCGTTTCGGCGCGTGACCGGGCCGGGCGCAGGGCCGGGTCGGGCAGGCGGTTGGCGTGCGATGCGTCGGTCGGCGGCGCGTGGGCGCTCGCGGAGGCTGGCTGTTCCACCGTGTCGCTGGCGGCCAGCGCGGCCCACTCGTCGCGCACGGCCTGTGCCGCACGCAGCGCAGCCAGGCTGGGGGCGGCCATCAGCCACAGCTCCCACCAGGCATCGTCGATGCGGTCGGTCGGCCAGTG
Source organism: Acidovorax sp. Leaf160 (assembly GCF_001424265.1). Lineage (GTDB taxonomy): Bacteria > Pseudomonadota > Gammaproteobacteria > Burkholderiales > Burkholderiaceae_C > Paracidovorax. The sequence continues at coordinate 17,938 of NZ_LMOV01000010.1, read as the reverse complement.
GCCGCTGGCCTGATCGGTATCGGCCTCGGCAACGCTGCGATGGGTTTCGGGCAGTGCGGCGACGGACTCGCCGCCACCCGCCGGCAGGCTGCGCCGGGCGTAGAGAGATATCCACAGATGGGGCGTTCCATCCGGCACGCCCAGCAGGGCTTCGCTGCCCGCCACCGGCTGCGCCAGCGGCACTGCCCAGGCCAGCAGACCGTCGCCCTCGCAGCCCTGCGGCGCGACATGGTCGGGCTGCTGGTCGGGTGTGCCGTGGCGCTGGCCCAGGTGCTGGGCCAGCACGCGGCGGCCTTCGCGCAGCATGCGTTCCCGCTCGGGCGCCAGAAAGCCATAGGTGGCCTGGTGCGCGGCGCCCAGCGTGGTGCGCAGCACGCGGCGCGCCGCAGCGGTGGCACGGCGGTCGGCCTCCTCGCGGTCGGGCGCTGCAACCGCGGGCGCGCCTTGCAGCACGCCGGCATCGGCCTCCGCCCTCTGGCCGGCCGCCAGGGCATGCAGCCGGCGTTCGGCGCTGGCGGCCAGCGTCACGGCCAGCGTGGCAATCTGGTCCACGCCGTTCAGCCCCTCCAGCAGATCGACCAGCGGCGCATGGAAGAACGGCCGGGGCGGCCAGCAGTGCTCACGCGTGGCGCTGTGCCAGAGCAGGCGGCCCTGGGCGTCCAGCAGCGCGGCCTGCTGGCCGTCGTAATGCGCCCGCCAGGCCACGGCGCCTTCACCGTCCATCCAGGCCAGCTGGCCGTCGTGGGTGTGAAAGGCCACCAGGGCCGTATCCGGCTGGGGCTGTGGCAGCCAGCCGTCGGCGCGGGTCAAGGGTTCCAGCAGGCCGGCCGGCGCGGGGACGAACCGGCCGTCGGCATGCAGCAGTCCCCAGGCGCCCTGGCTGGCGCCCTGCGTGGCAAGGCCCATGCCCCGCTCGCTTTCGTCCTGCACGGGCTGCGGCGCACGCCGTACCACGGCCAGGCAGCCGGCGGTGCGAAAGGCGGTGCCATAGCCCCAGTGCACGTTGGCGTGGGGATCGTCCCAGGCCGCATCGCCCAGCGGCACATCGCCGGCCACCCCGCCGGACCGGGTCGCCGCGCGCGCGCTGCGGTAGCGCGTGCCTTCGTCGTCACTGTGGTCGGCCGCCAGGCCGCAGGCCATGTGGCGCGACAGATGCACGCCGCCCCGCAGCACGACGCGGCCTTGCGTGTCGATGTAGCCATGTCCTGCGGTCCAGGCGTCGGGTTCGGCGAAGAACGCCAGGCCCTCTTCGTTGAACGCTTCCAGGCGTGGATAGCGGGGCGACAGCACCCAGTGGCCCGTGGCGTCCAGCAGGCCGTAGTTGCGGCCATCGGGCGAAGCGGGCACGACGCTCTGTTCCTCGAAGTCGCGTCCGTGTCGCAGCTGGGGCGCGATGACCCACTGCCCGTGTGCGTTCACATAGCCCGTCGCCCCCTGGTGGGTGGCGCGTGCGAGGCCCGGAGCGCCGAAGGGGCCGAGGTCTTCGAAAGCGGCATCGCAGGCGAAGTCCCCGCCCAGCCGCAGGATGCGCCAGGCGCCGTCCTCGGTCTTGACGGCTGCCAGCCCTGCGCGCATGGGCCGCGCATCGGCAAACCGCGCGGCGACGACCACGCGGCCTGCAGTGTCGAGATAGCCCCAGAGGCCTTGCGCATCGCAGAACCGCGCGATGCCGTCGCGCGAGAAGCTGCGCGCCTGGCGCAGGGTCGGCTCGACGATCCAGGCACCTTCGGCATCGATGTAACCCCAGCGCTGGTCGCCGGCCTGGGCTGCGGCTATCCAGCCACCCGACGCCCCCGGCACGAAACGCAGCACTGCACACAGCCCGCCGGTGGGTTCGATGGCCCGTTCGCCCTGCACGATGAGCAGCGCATGTGCCTGGTCGTCGGCCTGCAGCGGGATGCGCGCGAGCCGGGGTGGCGCATGCGGTTGTTCATTCATGTAGCAGATATTCCTCTGCGGGGATGCTAGTCACCGCCCCGTGGCAGCGCGGTAACCATTTGCACCCTGCCCTGCGGTGTGGTGCAAGCCCGACGGGCGGGGAAATGCCGCCTGCCGGACGCAGAGAAAACCCGGTGGTGTGCGGCTCCCGTGGGGGACTCACGGGGCGCAGGCCCGTGCCCCTGGAGGTTCGGCGCCGCCGGGCATCTGCCGGGCGCTGCCCTCAAACGCCACGAAGCCCACGCACAGATTGCAGCAATTTCAAGGCCAAAAGAGCCTCGGGCGCTTGCTGATAGGGCACGATATGCTATAAAAAATGTAGCATTCTGGATGCGGCAGCTGCGGTGGAGTGCATGCCGACTGCTGCCGCCGACAGCGCCGCGTCTGCCGGTACCGCTGCCGGTCAGGCGGCCAGCGTGCTGGCGTAGCCCGCCAGCATCGCGCCCACCTTGGGCCGGGCGCAGCGCTGCAGGGTGCTCAGCATGGCGTGGCAGGGTTCGCGCACTTGCCAGCGGTGGCGCAGGTCGTGCTGCATGCGGGCCAGCAGGGCGGCCGCCATCTCGGCATCGGCCAGCGCCCGGTGGGCGCGGCCGGCACGCGGCAGGCCCAGGTGGTCCACGATGGAGCCGAGCTTGTGGCTGGGCGATTCCGGATAGAGCCGGCGCGACAGCAGCACCGTGCAGGCGAAGGCATGGGGTGCGGGCAGATCGGCGCGGGCCAACTCGGCGCTCCAGAACTTGCTGTCGAACGAGGCGTTGTGCGCCACCATGGGCGACTGGCCCACGAAACGCGCCGCGTCGCGCATCACGCCCTCCGCATCGGGTGCCGCGGCCACCATGGCATTGGTGATGCCGGTCAGTTGCGTGATGAACGAAGGGATCCACACCCCCGTGCGCATCAGGCTCTGGAACCGGTCCACCACCTGGCCCCCTTCCAGCAGCACGATGGCGATCTCGGTGGCACGCGCGCCCTGGGCGGGCGTCATGCCCGTGGTTTCAAAGTCGATGACGGCGATGGTGGGAGGCTGCGACATGGCCGCCATTGTCCCCGCCTCGCCGCGACGCCGGTTCGGCACGCGGTAAAGACCCCGCCCCATCGGCGCCTGGAGGACGCGCCGATGGGGCGGGGTCGTGCGTGCGTAATCAATGCACCAGGTGGCGGTGCGGGGTCTCCGGGTCAGCGCCTTGGAATGCCCTGGGACAGTTGCGATGCCTCAGGGGCACTCCCTGCGGCTTTCAGCCCGCTCCGCGCCCGCCGCCACCGGTCGATGGTCCGCCGCCGCCCTGGCGCGACTGCACCTGGTTGCCGCTGCCGATGTGCGCATCGCGGTCATGGCGGCTCTCGGGCGTGCGGCGCCCCTCGTTCTTCTGCGTCGCGTCCTGATCGCCCTGGCGGTTGTGATCGTTCTCGACCTTGCCTGTCCCGGGTTCCTGCTTGTCGTGGTCAGCCATGCATGTCTCCTTGGAAAAGAAAGCAATGAAGAAAAGAAGAGCGGCCTGCGCTCATCCCATGGGTGTCAGCCCAGCGAGAGTTCCTTGTGCTCGCCCATGCCGGTGGGCGGCTTGCCCGTGATCGCGGCGGTGGCCATCTTGAACAGCTGCAGCATCTTGTTTTCCTTCACGTCCCAGTACTCGGCGTGATCGATGTGCACGGCCATCAGGGCCAGATTGGGGTCGGTGACGCCGGCAGGGAACCAGGCCTTGGCCATGGGCGACCACAGCGCTTCCTTCTTGGCCATGTCTTCGATGAACCCAGCCTTGCCGGACAGCGAGACGTAGCTGTCGTCGCCAGGGTCGGCGTAGTTCACGTTGACCTGGTTGTCCCGCTGCACGCGGGCGTAGATCTCGCCGTCCTTCGGAATGAAGAAGTACAGCTGCGACTGCTCGTCGATGTCCTTGTTCTGCGTGGTCAGCGGGTGCGCATGCAGCTGGCCATTGTCATGGCGGTGCGTGAACATGCCGAAGCGGATGTCCTTGATCAGCTTCCACAGCGTGGCGTGGGGCGTGTCTTTGTTGTCGCTCATGTGCGCAGTCTCCCGTGAGTGAATGGATGGATCGGGTGGATCGATGGTCGCCACGCCGTGGATTTCGGTGGGCGCATCGGGTTCATTCACTGTAGGCCGCGCGGCATGGCGCAGGGGTCGGTGGGCGGCCCCGCAGGCTGTGGGGCACGTCCGACAGGTCCCCTGCGCGGGCCGTGGCTCAAGCTTTTTTCAGGAACTCGGATTTCAGCAGCAGGCTGCCCAGATCGGTCCTGCAGTCGACGTTGTGGCCGTCGGCGCCATCCACCAGGCGAATGCCCTTGATCTTGGTGCCCTTCTTGAGCGTGGCACCTGCGCCCTTCACCTTCAGGTCCTTCACCAAGATCACGGCGTCGCCGTCCGCCAGCGGGTTGCCGTTCGCGTCGCGCACCATGCGCTCGCCAGCTTCGGAGGCGTCATCGCTCTGCGCCGCGTCCGCAGCCTGGGGCCCTTCGTGGCCGCAATCGAGGCAGATGATCAGACCGGCGTCGGGGTAGGTGTTCTCCAGGCCGCACTGGGGGCAGGCAGGGGTGGTGTGGGGCATGGTGGGCAAAGCCTTTGGCGCCCTGGGCGGGCGCAAAAAGCGGGGGAGTATGCACCTGCGGCGCTGCACGGCAGCGGCGGCTGGTGTGGCGGCGGCTGTGGCCGCGGCCTCTGTGACTGCTGCTGCAGTCGCGCTGCCTCAGGCAGACACCCGCCGCTCCAGCGTGAAGGGCGGCAGTCCCTTGAGCAGCCGCTGCCCGTAAGACGTGCGCACCAGCCGCTTGTCGTAGCAATAGATGTGGGCACGGTCTTCCTCGGTGCGGATGGCACGGCCCACCCACTGCGCCAGGCGGATGGCGGTGGCCGGCACCACCAGTTCGCTGAACGGGTCGCGACCCGCCGCGCGCAGCCATTCGGCGCGCGCCTCGCCCACCGGGTCGTCGGGCGGGGCGAAGGGCAGCTTGGTGATGAAGAGCGATTCGCACAGCGCGCCCGGCAGGTCCAGCCCTTCGCCGAACGACTGCATGCCGAAGATGATCGACGGCTCGCCGTTCGCCACCCGCTCGCGGTGCCGTGCCAGCAACTGCGGCCGGGGCAGGGCGGTCTGCACCAGCACGCTGGCGCGCATGGCGGTGGGCAGCGCATCGACGGCCTGGCGCATCTGATCGCGCGAGGTGAACAGCACCAGCGCGCCGGATTCGACCATCGCCAGGTCGCTCAGCAGCGCATCGACCATCTCGGCCGTGAAGGCCTGCGCCTCGCGCGGGTCGGCCGTGGTTTCGGTGGCGATCAGCGTGCCCTGCAGTGCGTAGTCGAAGGGGCTGGGCACTTCCAGCGTGGTCACGGCGGCATCGCCGAAGAGGCCTGCTTCGCGCAGGAAGAAATCGAACTGCCCGCAGCTGGTGAGCGTGGCCGAGGTCAGCACCGCGCCGCGCACGGCCGACCAGAGGTTGTGCCGCAGCGTGTTGCCCGGCAGCACCGGACTGGCATGCGCCTTGACGACGATGTAGTCGCCGTCGACCTGCAGCGTGAACCACTTGGCGGCGGGCACCGCGCCCTCGGGTGTGTCCTGCAGCAGCAGCTGGGCGGTTTCGTGGACGGCCTCCAGCCGGGGGGCCAGCGCGCCCAGCTGTGCGTACAGCGTGGACAGGCGCCGCGCTTCGTCGGGCTTGTCGCGAATCTCTGCGCGCAGGGCCTTGGAGATGGCGCGCAGGGCGTCCAGGAAGCCTTCCGCATGGTGCGCGGCCTGGGCCAGCGGCTCGACCAGTTCCGGCGGCAGCACGCCGCCCGCCACCCGGGCGCGGGTCGGAATGCCGGGCGCCGGCGTGCGGGCGCGGCCGCCCCAGGCCGGGCGCGGGGCGCGCAGCTCGTCGCCGTAGACCTCCATGGCCAGCCGGGCCGCGTCCTGCAGCGCGGCGCGCAGGCGGGCGGCGTGGGCGGGCACGTCGGCTATTTCCTCCACCTCGACCAGCGCGCCGATGCGCAGGGCGCGGCTCGCGAGCTTGTCGATCCAGTTCAGGCGGCTCAGGTCGGCCTCGCAGGCGAACTGCTGCAGCGCGGTGGCGGGCAGGTGGTGGGCCTCGTCCAGCACCAGCAGGCAGTTGTCCAGCTCGGGCAGCAGCCGCGCGCCGATGGAAGACAGCAGCAGGTCGTGGTTGGCGACGATGACCTGCGCGGCCACCAGCGCCTTGCGCCGGTCGTAATACGTGCACTGGCTGAACACCGGGCAGTGCTTGCCGGTGCAGGAGCTGGATTCGGCCGCCACCGGGCTCCAGACCTCGGGCTCGGGGGGTGCCTGCAGCGTGTCGCGGTCGCCGTCCCATTCGCTGGTGGCGAGCGCGTCGGCCATGCTGGCGTAGAACTGCATGCGCGCCTCCGATTCCTGGCGCGGACGGCGGGCGTTGGCCTCGGCCTCCTCGTCGGCGAAGAGGTCGTCGTCATGCCCGTCGGCCCCGTCCCCGCCGGCTGCGCCGCCCCCCGCCAGCCGCTCCAGCTTGAGCTTGCACACGTAGCGCCCGCGCCCCTTGGCCAGGGCGAAGCGAAAGGGCTGTTCCATGCGCTCGGCCAGCGCCGGCAGATCCTTGTTGACCAGTTGTTCCTGCAGCGCCACGGTGGCGGTGGAGATCAGCACGCGCGTGCCGCGCTCCAGCGCCATGGCGATGGCGGGCACGCTGTACGCCAGCGACTTGCCCACCCCCGTGCCTGCCTGCACCACCGCGATGGCGCGGGCTGGCGGGGGCGGCGATTCGGCCGCGTCGGCATCGGCGTCCTCCGCCTTGCCCAGCTGCGCCTGCGAGAACGTGTGCGCCACCTGCTCGGCCATGCGGCGCTGCCCCGCGCGGCTGCGGAAACCCCCGGTGGCCGACACCACCGCATCGAAAGACTGCAGGGCCTTGGCGGCCCACTCCTGTTGAGACATACAGTAGTGTGACATGTCCGGGGCCGGATGGCGCCGCCAGCGCATGCACCGCTCGCGGCGCGAAACGTCACGTTCCATCGGCCGCGCCCACGCAGGCGCGCGCCGGGCAGCGGGCCTGCGCGCTTGCCTACATTCCGGGCAGGAAGGCGCCCCTACGATCACGCATGCCCACTGGAAAGGCCCCCGACATGAAACCTACCGACTCCCCAGCACAGCGCCCGGCCCCGCAGGATCCGGAATCGAAGACCCCGCCCGATGCCACCGGCACCTCGGTCCAGCGGTCGGTGGACACGACGCGCAAGGAGATTCCGCCCAACGCCTCCACCCAGGGTGAGGACGGCTCCGCACCACTGATGCCCCATGAGCGCGACCAATCCGTCGGCATGACGGATGGCGCGCCCGATGAGAACGTGCAGCAGGCCTTCCGTGACGTGGAGCGCGGCCTGCAGGACACCGACCGCGGCAAGCCCGCGCACGACGCCTATCAAAAGCAGAAGTAGTGACGCCCCGTGCTGCATAGGGCGCTTCTCGGTATGGAGGGCGTAGCCGCACCGTGACGTGCCCTCTGATCGCAGCAGCCAAGAAAACCGCCGGGCCTTTCCAGGTCGCGGCGGTTTTCCATTGTTGACAGTTCATCAGGCGAGGATGGCTGGGGAGCCGATGGAACCAGCGGAGTACCCACGGCTGCGCGTACCGTGCGATGTCGGCAGCCGTCCGGTCGCTACATCAACGATAGCTCCGGGATTCGATGCCAAGAGGTCGGCAGCCCGACCCGACCCGAACCGGGCTGCCCGCACCAGCGAAGATCAGGACTGCAGCGTCGCCGTCAGCGTGATTTCAGGCACGCCCGCCAGCGCCTTGGACAGCGGGCAGCTGGCCTTGGCTTCGTTCGCGATTTTCTGGAACTGGGCTTCGTCGATGCCCGGTACCTTGGCGTTCAGCGTCAGCGCGATGCGGTCGATCTTGAAGCCGTCGCCTTCCTTGGCCAGGCGCACCTTGGCGGTGGTGTCCAGCGTTTCGGTCGAGATGCCGGCCTTTTCGCAGGCGAAAGAGAAAGCCATGGTGAAGCAGGCCGCGTGCGCAGCGCCCACGATCTCTTCCGGGTTGCTGTTCTTCGTGTCGTCGCCGAAGCGGCTGGCGAAGCCGTAGGGCACCTGCTTGAGCGCGCCGGTCTCGGTGCTGATCTGGCCCACGCCAGATTTGCCAGCGCCTTCCCAATGTACGGATGCGGATTTTTCAGCGGCCATGGAATCGTTTCTCCTTCGAAAAAGTCGGGGTGATGAATGGGGTTCGAGGACCAGGGAGGGTGTGACGAGCGCGCCCTACGCGCTCGCCCCGCATCACACCATCCACGGGCCGCGCAGGCTGTGGGACGCTGCCGCGCCGATGCGTCGCGCTGGTACGCTCTTTCGCCGCGACCCGGTGAATCCGGTCATTGCAACGTACATGTGTGAAAGGACGTCGTCCATGCGCCTGAATCTCCATCGCCGTGCCGTGCTGGCCCTGGGCGGCCTGCCGCTGGGGCTGCTGTTGCTGCGCCCGCCCGCGTGGGCGGCCCGCCCCGGCAAGGTGCCGGTCTATAACGTGGAGCTGTCGCACCCGGCCAATGCGTATCGGGTCACGCCGCTGGGGGGCGACCTCCCCACGCTGGAAGGGCCGCCCGTGATTCTTCCGTACGGCAGCACCTCGGGCACGTGGGGCGCCTCAGGCAAATGGTGGTCCGAGCAGCGCGGCACGCCCGTCGGCGCGAACATCGTCTACTACTCGCCCTACGAAGACGTCTTCTATCGGCTGAAAGCCGGGTTCCCGATCGAGCGCGTGAAGGAACTGGTCGGCCGGGCCTATGCGGATTCCGACTCCGAATCGTCCACGAAGCCGCTGCAACCCTACATCGAGACGGCGGCCCAACCCGGCTACCAGGCCGAATACAACCGGTTCGGGCCCAGCTACCGGCCACTGTCGCAGGTGGTATTCGGCTTCGCGCCAGAGGGCATGGTGGTGGTGTGGTTCTGCTTCGGCTTCACGTCCATCCAGATCGGGGAGTTCCGCGCCGAGCGCATCCAGGACGACGCGGAATACGCACGGCAGTTTTTCGCCGGCATCTCCGTGACCCGGGAGGAAATGCGCGCGCGCCATTTCAACCCTCGGGCCTCCGCCCGCACCTGGCAGAACTACCAGATGCGCTACCGCTGGGTGCCGCGCATCGTGCTGCCCACCGACGACAAGAAGCTCTACAAGGCGTCGATTACGTACTTCAACGGCGAGAAGGAAATGCTGCTGCGCCCCTGGATCGCCCATCCGGCGCCGGCGGAGCGGGCCGTGCCGCAGGAATTCAACATCTTCTGGCGCTCCTCGCGGCGGATCGGGCTGGTGACCCGCGTGGTGCTGGACTGGAAGACGGCCCACGACATCTTCGCCGCCGCCCCCTCAGGCGCCACGCTGCACATGGGGCTGTCCGAGGTGGACGACACCATCGATCTGCGGCTGGACGGCCACCGCATCGAGCCGTTGCTGGTCGATGGCCGGCGCAGCGGTTTCACTTTCACCGATCCGGGTTGAACGCAGGGGCGGGGCTGGCGGAACAGGCGGAGCAGGCGCGGCACCCTGGCAGGCTCCGCTGCCCTGCCGGGTGGAGCCGGCATGACAGGCGCCGTTTCAGCCGCCCAACTCATCCGTGGCGAAAGCAGGTGTTTCGCGGCGCCTGGAGCGACGAACAAGTGCTTACCCGAGGGCGACCCCCTCCTACCGCTGCGTCGGACAGCGCCTACCTGAAGTGATTTTTCGCGCCCGGCAAGGTGGATGTGCACACGGTGACCACCGTGTGTTTTGTCCCTCTCTTTCTTCCATCTTCAGGAGCGTTCACATGCCCAGCAACAATCCCCAAGGCCGCAACCAGCACACCTCCAACCAGGGTGGCAGCCAAGGCAGCAGCAACAGCAGCAACAGCAGCAACAGCAGCAACAGCAGCAACAGCAGCAGCAATGGCGGCAACAGCAACCAGGGCGGCCAGTCGTCAGGCCGCGGCTTTGCCTCGATGGACCCGCAACGCCAGCGCGAGATCGCCGCCGAAGGCGGCCGCGCCGCCCATGCCTCGGGCAACGCGCACGAATTCAATTCGCAGGAAGCCCGTGCCGCCGGCTCCAGGAGCCACAGCGGCCAGGGCAATGCGTCCAGCGGCGGCAACGGCGGCGGCAATGGCGGCGGTAACGGCGGCGGCAACACCGGCTCGTCGGGCACCCGTGGCGGCAGCAGCGAGCAGCACGCCCGCGCCGGCAGCCAAAGCCACAAGAACGACCGTTGAGGCAGCTGGCAGCCGGCCGCTGTGCGCAGCGGAAGTCGCTGCACTCACCATGGCAGCGACTTCGCCCTGCGCATGAGGCCCGGGCTCCGACGGGCTCAGCCCCACTGGCGGGTGGTGGGACCTGTGGGATCTTCCCGTCCGGCCACGCCAGACCTTCAGCGCCGGGCACCCACCCCCATGGCCACCGCCCCATACGCGCAGAACCCCGGCTTCGGGCTCTTCGTGCGGGGGTGCAGCCGGCAGGTCTCGGGGCGCTGCTCGTACACCGTGCAGCGCCGCGTGACCGCATCCAGAAAATGGCAGTCGCCACTGGCCCGCCGGGCCATCGTGAAGACCACGTTCTTGTGGTTGAAGTGGTCGATCAGCCGGGCCTTTTCCAGCCGCTTGGCGATGCGGCGGGGCTCTTCATGCTCGGCCTCGAATGCATCCACCAAACCCAGCCGCACCAGGTCGGACAGTTGCACCTCCAGCGGCATGGTGCAGCAGTTGGCCGCACAGGTGTCGCACAGGCCTGCGCGGTAGCGCGTCCAGGTGGCGGGGTTGTCGATGTTGACGATGGAAATGGGAGAGCGCATGGCGCAGCGATTGTGCCCGCCGGCCGCGATGGGCGCGCTGTGAAGTCTTCAGCCCAGAACGCCATCGCCGTGTGCGGATCGCTTGCCTCGACCGGCGAGCCCAAGCGCGCTTGACCTACGCCGCGTGCGGCCCTGCCTGTGCACCATGAAACGGCAGTGAATGCACCCCCGTTTCACTTTCAACCCATCCGAGGAGCACGCCATGACCCTTCCGAATTCAGATCGCAGCACCGCCGAGTCCGTCACTGACGCGGCCAAGGCCCATCCCATCGGCACAGGCGTCGGCGTGGCGGGCGGTGCCGTCACCGGTGCAGCAGCCGGCTCCATCGGTGGGCCGGTTGGCACGGCCGTGGGGGCCGTGGTGGGCGCAGTCGTCGGAGGCCTGGCGGGCAACGGCGCCGCCGAAGCCGTCAACCCCACCGCCGAGGACGCCTATTGGCGCGATGCCCACGCCCGCGAGCCCTATTACACCGAGGCCTACAACTACGACGATTACGCGCCTGCCTATCGCTCGGGCTACCAGAACGTCATCGACGGTGGCCGCGACTGGAACGAAGCCCGCGCCGATCTGGAGCGCCGCTGGGACACCGATCACCGCGAATCCAGCCGCCTGAACTGGAAAGACGCAGAACCTGCCGCCAAGGCTGCGTGGGAACGCGCCGACCGCATCTGGAAGCAGACGAAGCAGGAGTAACGGTCAAGGCCGCAGGCGCCTTCGCGGGCGGCTTCCTGCTGCCCTCAACGCCCGCCGCCAAGTGCCTTGGCACCCGGTGCCGCCGCTGCATGGCGCGCCCACGCTCTATGCGGCCGCAGGCCGGCGGGCGTTTCCCGCCTGCTGCCGAGGTTTTGGCTCTTCGTCGGAATTCCTTCAGACGTCCCATCCCTCCATGTCTGCCAGCCCTGCCGCCACCGCCACCCTCTACCAGGACCTGCACGCCAAGGCCATGGCCTGGTGCCGTGACTTCGCCCAGTACAAGGAGGCGTGCAAGGTGTTCGGCGAACAGCTGCGGGTGGACTACCTCACCTACCTGGGCGCCCGATCGACTGATCTGGAGTTCCACGTGCTCGACGAGCGGCTGGAGCGCGTGCCTTCGGAAGGCACCACGCTATCGCCCCGGCTGCAGGTCGGCGACGATGGTTTTCTGTACTTCGGCCTGACGCTGTTCTTTAAGGAAACGGGCCACTGCCTGGACGAGCACATCCGCGTGGGCGTGCAGCGCAGCCGCAACCAGTGGAAGGTGCGCTGGGGCCGCACGGAAGCCCTCTACGCCGTCAGTGGACCCCACACCGCCTTCTTCGACCGCGTGACCGCGCCGCTTGTGGACAAGTTCGCCACGCCGTTCCACAAGGTGCGGGGGCAGTTGGGCTTTGTGCCGTATGTGAGCAACGACGAGCATCTGGTGCTGGCGCCGGTGGGGGAGGCGCGAATCGTGGCGGAAGTCCCGCCGCCCAGCAGCTGAGCCCTCGGGCATCTCTTCGATAATCCCCGTTTGGGAGGGCCCTTCTGTACCGCCAATGTCCATGGCGGAAAGGGCAAGGCGATGGAGAAGCATCTTTGGAGTGAAAGCGACATCTGCGACAAGCGGATCACGCCCGCCATCGTCCGTGCCGGCTGGAACGCCATGGAGCAGATGTTGCGCGAATACACGCTGCGCCCCGGCCGCGTCGTGGTGCGCGGCCAGGCATCGCACCGCGACAAGGCTTCCATGCTGCGGGCCGACTACGTGCTGTTCCACAAGCCCAACGTGCCGCTGGCGGTAGTGGAGGCCAAAGACGCCAAGCACTCCGTCGGCGCGGGCATGCCCCAGGCCATTCAATACGCCGAGCTGCTGGGCGTGCCTTTTAGCTTTGCCAGCAATGGCGACGGCTTCGTGTTCCGCGATGCCACTCTGGTGGATGGCGTCCTGGAGCGCGACCTCACGCTGGACCAATTCCCCACCCCTGCCGAGTTGTGGGCCAAGTACTGCGCGTGGAAGGGCTGGACGCCTGCGGTCGAGCACATTGCCGCTACTGACTACGCTCCCAGCAAAACCCCGCGCTACTACCAGCTCGGTGCCATCAACCGCACCGTGGAGGCCATTGCCGCAGGCCAAAACCGCGTGCTGCTTGTCATGGCCACGGGCACCGGAAAAACCTACACCGCGTTCCAGATCATCTGGAGGCTGTGGAAAAGCGGGGCCAAGAAGCGCATCCTGTTTTTGGCTGACCGCAACATCCTCATCGACCAGACCATGGTCAACGACTTCCGCCCCTTCAAGGGCGCGATGGCCAAGCTCAGCCCCCACGCCAAGGGCGTGGAGCGGGTAGACGCCCAAGGCCAAGTCACCGTGGAAGACGTGGATCTGGCCGTGAACAAGATCACCAAGGTCGTCGATAAAAGCTACGAGATCTACCTCTCGCTCTACCAGGCCGTCACCGGCACGCAAGAAGAGCGCAACATCTACAAGCAGTTCAGCCCCGACTTCTTCGACCTCATCGTGGTGGACGAATGCCATCGGGGCAGCGCGGCCGAAGACTCCGCATGGCGCGACATCCTCACTTACTTTGCCAGCGCCACACAGATCGGCCTCACGGCCACGCCCAAGGAGACGGAAGACGTCTCGAACATCGACTACTTCGGTGAGCCGCTCTACACCTACAGCTTGAAGCAAGGCATTGAAGACGGCTACCTCGCGCCCTACAAAGTGGTGCGCGTGGACCTCGACAAAGACACCTTCGGCTGGCGCCCCACCGAGGGCCAGCGCGACAAGTTCGGCCATCTCATCGAAGACCGCATCTACACCGGCGCCGACATGAACCGCAGGCTCGTTCTGGAGCAGCGCGATGCCGTGGTGGCCGCCAAGGTCACTGAGTATTTGAAGGCTACCGACCGCTACGCCAAGACCATCGTCTTTTGCGAAGACATCGAGCACGCTGAGCGCATGCGCAAGGCGCTCAGCAACGCCAATGCCGATCTGTGCGCCAGCCAGCCCAAGTACGTGGTTCAGATCACTGGCGACAACACCGAAGGCAAGCGCGAGCTGGACAACTTCATCGATCCCGAAAAGCCTTACCCCATCATCGCCGTCACCTCCAAGCTCATGAGCACAGGGGTGGACGCGCAGACCTGCAAACTCATCGTGCTGGACCAGACCATCAAGTCCATGACGCTGTTCAAGCAGATCATCGGGCGGGGCACCCGCCTGCGCGAGGACCTGGGCAAAAACTGGTTCACCATCCTGGACTTCAAGCGCGCTACCGAACTCTTTGCCGACAAAGACTTCGACGGCGAACCCGTGCAGGTGTACGAGCCCCAGCCCGGCGAGCCCATGGCCCCGCCCCCGCCGGTGGACTTATCCACCACTGCTCAGCCCGCTGAGACGGGTCCTGATGCCTGGCCACCCACCACCGCAGGCCCGGGCGAGGCCGGCGCAGGCGCCGACGAACCCCGCAAATACACCCTGGGCCAAAACGTCACCGTGGCCGTCGCGCGCGAGCGGGTGCAATACCTCAACGCAGACGGCAGGCTCATCACCGAAAGCCTGCGTGACTACACCCGCATCAACCTGCTCAAAAAATACGACTCGCTCGACCACTTCCTGCAAACCTGGCAGCAGGCCGACCGCAAGGCTGCCCTGTTGGCCGAGCTGCAGGCGGAAGGCGTGCTCATCGACGCCTTGGCCGCTGAAGTCGACAAAGACCTCGACCCTTTCGACCTGCTGCTGCACGTCGCCTACGACCAGCCGCCGCTTACCCGCCGCGAGCGCGCCCAGCGCGTCAAGAAGCGCAACGTCTTCACCCAATACGGCCCTGTGGCCCGCAAGGTGCTCGACGCCCTGCTCGACAAGTACGCCGACGAAGGCATCGCCACCATCGAAAGCAATGAAGTCTTCAAACTCCAGCCCTTCACCGACCTGGGCAGCCCCGTGGAGCTGGTGCGCAGCTTTGGCGGCCGGCCGCAATATGTGAACGCTCTGAAAACCCTGGAGCGGGAGTTGTACTTCTCGGCCCAGGATGCGGGCTCAACCAACGTGACGTGACATGACATGAAAGACATGCTGAACAAGGCCAAAGCAAAAGCAGGCCAGCTCTCCCGCGACCTGCGCCCCGAAGCTGCCGACATCAAACGGTCAGCGGACGTGGCGATAGACACTGCGGGCAAGGTCGCAGGGGAAGTAGGTCGCTTGGGCAAGGACGTATTGAAGTCGGACATGGCCAAAGATGCCGCCGCCGGTGCCGCCATCGGCGCGGTGATCGCCGTCCCCGTGCCGCTCATCGGGCCCATGGCGGGTGCGGTCATTGGCGCAGGGCTGGGTGTTTACAAGAACATCATGCGGCCCAGCGAGCGACGGGCTGAGAGGCCGGTGCATGAGCCTATCCTTCAGCCGCCCCCGGTGATCGACGTCATCGCCACCGACAAAGCGGGGGTCGACAAATTTGAAGAGCTGAACAAGCTCCATGAACTCAAGGTCAATGGTGTCCTGACCGAAGAAGAATTCGCCTCCGAAAAAAAGAAGATTCTGGATCGTTAACCCTAGATGTCCAACCTCACCCCCGTTATCAAATCCATTCAAGACATCATGCGCCAGGACTCTGGCGTGGATGGCGACGCCCAACGCATCAGCCAGCTCACCTGGCTGCTGTTCCTCAAGGTGTTTGACGCGCTGGAAGAGGAACTCGAACTCACCCGCGACGACTATCAAAGCCCCATGGCCGAGCACCTGCGCTGGCGCAACTGGGCAGCCAATGCCGAGGGCATGACGGGCGACGCACTGCTCGACTTCGTGGACAAGCAGCTATTCCCTGCCCTCAAGGGCCTGAGCGCTGACCCACAGCGCAACCCGCGGGGCTACGTGGTGCGCGGCGTGTTCGAAGACGCCTACAACTACATGAAAAGTGGCCACCTGCTGCGCCAGGTGGTCAACAAGCTGAACGCGATCGACTTCAACCGTCAGGCCGAGCGCCACCAGTTCAACGACCTGTACGAGAAGATATTGCGGGACCTGCAAAGCGCAGGCAACGCGGGCGAGTTCTACACCCCCCGCGCCGTCACCCAGTTCATGGTGGACATGACCAACCCCCAGTTGGGTGAGAGCGTTATGGACCCGGCCACCGGCACCGGCGGCTTCCTCGTCTGCGCCATCGAGCACCTGCGCAAACAGGTGCACAACGCAGAACAAGAAGCCGTGCTGCAAAACAGCATTCGCGGTGTCGAGAAAAAGCAGCTGCCGCACATGCTATGCGTCACCAACCTGCTGCTGCACGGCATTGAAGTACCCAGCCAGATCGTGCACGACAACACCCTGGCCCGCCCGCTGCGCGACTATCGCCCGGAAGACCGTGTCAACGTCATCCTCACCAACCCGCCCTTCGGCGGCATCGAAGAGCCGGGCATCGAGGCGGGCTTTCCCGCCGACGTGCGCACCAAGGAAACCGCCGATCTTTTCCTCGTGCTCATCCAGCACCTGCTCAAACCCCATGGCCGTGCTGCCGTGGTGCTGCCCGATGGCTTTTTGTTCGGTGAAGGTGTCAAGGCCCGCATCAAAGAACAACTGCTGCAGCACTGCAACCTGCACACCATCGTGCGCCTGCCCAATGGCGTGTTCGCACCCTACACCGGCATCAAGACCAACCTGCTGTTCTTCACCAAAGGCCAGCCCACGCAGCACATCTGGTACTACGAGCACCCCTACCCGCAGGGCGTCAAAACCTACAACAAAACCAAACCCATCCGCATCGACGAGTTCGATGCCGAAAAAGCCTGGTGGGGCACCGAGGCCGACGGCTTTGCCGCGCGCGTGGAAAACGACCGGGCCTGGAAGGTCGGCATCGACCAGATCAAGGCCGCAGGCTACAACCTGGACCAAAAGAACCCCCACGTCGGCGAACAGCAAAGCCACGACCCCGACGCGCTGCTGGCCGACTACGCCCGCCTGCAGGCCGAAGCCCAGGCCCTGCGCGACGAACTCAAGGGCATCCTCGCCCAGTCATTAACAGCTAAAACAGCCGCCAGCGCCTGAGGAACAAGCGCATGCTGCTATCAAATATGGAGCTACTCGCCACCGCCCCTGGTGGCGTCGCCAAGCTGCGCGAACTCATCCTCACACTGGCTGTGCGAGGCAAGCTGGTACCCCAAGATCCAGCCGATGAACCGGCGAGTGTGCTGCTGCAAAAGATTCGGACGGAGAAGGATCGGCTGATGGCCGAGGGCAAGATCAAGCGGGACAAGCCGCTGGCGGAGATTGCGGAAGAGGAAAAGTCGTTTGAGTTGCCGCAGGGATGGGCGTGGGTGAGGTTTGGCGATGCCTCAATCAACCGAGACGGTGAGCGTATTCCTGTCTCATCATCGGAGCGTGAGAACCGAGCAAAAGTCTATGACTACTACGGTGCCTCTGGCGTGATCGACAAGATCGATGGATTCCTATTCGATAAGACATTGCTGTTGATTGGGGAAGACGGTGCAAACCTTATTAACCGTTCAACTCCAATTGCGTTTTTGGCGCACGGTAAGTACTGGGTCAACAACCATGCGCACGTTATCGATACGACGCATCCAGAGTTGATGACCTATTTGGCGCTGTTCATCAACGCGATTTCGCTTGAGCCGTATGTCACGGGTACAGCGCAGCCTAAGATGAACCAGGCGAAACTCAACAGCATCGTTATTGCGCTCCCACCCCTCGCCGAACAATCCCGCATCGTCACCCGCGTCGAAGCCCTCAGGCGCCTGTGCGATGCGCTGGAGGCCAAGGACCAGCTGGAGGCCGCGCAACACGCCCAACTGGTCAGCACCCTGCTGGGCACGCTCACCGCCAGCACCACGCCCGAAGAACTGACCGACAACTGGCAGCGCGTGGCCCAGCACTTTGACCTGCTGCTGGACCGCCCCGAAGCCATCGACGCCCTGGAGCAAACCCTGCTGCAACTGGCCGTGCGCGGCCTGCTCGTGCCCCAAGACCCCACCGACGAACCCGCCAGCGCCCTGCTGCAAAAAATTCGCGCCGAGAAAGACCGTCTCATCGCCATCGGCCAGATCAGACGCGACAAGCCCCTGCCTCCCATCACCGACAAGGAAAAGCCGTTTGAGTTGCCGCAAGGGTGGGAGTGGGTACGGCTAAGGAAGGTCTGCAAAACCCCTTCCCTGCGTCCTGTGCCAGATGAACCGGGGGTGATTTTTCGTAATGCGCGAGATCAGCCTGATTTCCCGCGCGCAATGCCCGTTC
>NZ_LMOV01000009.1 GCF_001424265.1 Acidovorax sp. Leaf160 | reverse complement strand
TAGCGTGTAGTCGCGCTGCGTCCGTTTGACACTCGATTCCATGACTCCTGCCCTTTGTGCAAGGCCCAGGTGTCAACTCTGGGTAGGACGGGTCAAAGCCCAACAAAAAGCCGGTGGAAACACCGGCTTTTTGCGTGGGGGAGCTTGGGCTCAGTGCGCCGCGATGGGCGCGCGCCCTAGGCGAGCGCCGGGTCAGCCGTGCATGCGCGCCGCGGCGCCGCTGGTGCTGTGCTGGATGCAGTAGTCCACCAGCGCATCGATTTCGTTGGACTTGTCGAACACCGCATCCACGCCCAGTTGCGCACAGCGCATGCGCACGTCGGGGGTCGCGTAGTTGCTGAGCACCACCATCTTTTGCCCGGCCGTACGGTTGCGGCAGGCCGCCAGCACGCCCAGGCCGCTGCCCTGGCGAAGGAACAGGTCGACGATGGCCAGGTCCCAGTGCGCGGGGTTGGCCGTCAGCCATTCCTTGCCGTCGTCTTCCGTCTCGGCCATGCCTACGGCCTCGACCTGCGCCAGCTCCTCCAGGGTGCCGATCAAATTCTCACGAATCGTGGCGTTGTCTTCGACGATGTAGGTGCGCAATTTCACTGAGAAGTCCTGTCCGGGTCGCGGGGTGATCTGACCACTACAGGACTGTATGCGGCTGGGACGCATTGCATTGCCAGCATCGGCAGGGAAGGCGGGTAGGAGTTCTCCTACTGCCGGGCAGTGCCCAGCCTTGGCTTCGCAACGCGCACGGCGCACCCGGCGCTCGTTCAGCTGCGGTGGGCGGAAGGCGCGCAGACGGGGCATGCCGGGTCCCGCAGGGTGCGCATGCGGGTCCATTCCATGCTGCGGCCGTCCAGCATGAGCAGATGCCCGGCGAGAGACGTGCCCACGCCGGCAATGAGCTTGAGCGCCTCGGCGGCCTGCACGCAGCCGATGATGCCCACCATGGGAGCGAAGACGCCCATCGTGGCGCATTGGACTTCTTCGAAGGCGGCCTGCGGCGAAAACAGGCAGGCATAGCAGGGGGCGTCCGGTCGCGCGGGATCGACCACCGTCACCTGTCCATCGAAGCGGATCGCGGCGCCCGCCACCAGCGGCTTGCGCTGATGGACGCATGCGGCGTTGACAGCCTGGCGGGTGGCGTAGTTGTCGCTGCAGTCCAGCACCACGGTGGCCTGGGCCACCAGGGCTTCCAGCCGCGCTGCATCGGCCCGCTCCTGCAGAGGCAGCACCTGCACCCCAGGATTGATCGCGCGCACCGCCATCGCGGCGGATTCCACCTTCAGTGTGCCCACCCGGTCGGTAGTGTGGGCAATCTGCCGTTGCAGGTTGGTCAGGTCCACCACGTCGTCATCCACCAGCGTCAGCGTGCCCACGCCGGCCGAGGCCAGGAACATCGCAGCCGGCGAGCCCAGCCCACCCGCACCGATCACGAGGGCGTGGGCCGCGAGGATGCGCTCCTGCCCTTCGATGCCGATCTCGTCGAGCATGATGTGGCGGGAGTAGCGCAGGAGTTGGTCGTCGGTCATGGTGGGGTGGCCGGTGCAGGCCGGTCTTTGAAACAACAAAGGCCGGGATCCCTTGCGGGTCCGGCCTTGGCGTGGGGGCCGCGCAGGCCCGCCGCGGGGTCAATTTTCCTTCTTCTCTTCCTTGCGCTCGGTCTGCGTCTTGCTGGCCAGCACCGTCTTGCCCTTGAGCTGATTCAAGGCCTGGGCCAGCTGGAAGTCGGTGTCCGAGCCGAACTCGGGCATCTTCCGCTCGGCCACATGCTTCTTGGTTTCTTCTTCCAGGCGCTTGCGGGCTTCCTCGCGCGCCTTTTCACGGGCCACGTCCTTGACCTCTTCGCCCTGGCCGCTGCCCAGGTGCTTTTCCAGGTCGGCTTCGCGCATGCGCAGGGATGCGAACAGATCGCCTTCGGCCGTCTCGTCCACCATGACGTCGGGCACGATGCCCTTGGCCTGGATGGATTTGCCGCTCGGGGTGTAGTAGCGCGCCGTGGTCAGCTTGATGCCGGTGTCGGGGCCGAGCGGACGCACGGTCTGCACCGAGCCCTTGCCGAAGGTCTGGCTGCCCATGATGGTGGCGCGCTTGTGGTCCTGCAGCGCACCGGCGACGATCTCGCTGGCCGATGCCGAGCCTTCGTTGACCAGCACCACGATGGGCACGGTCTTGATGGCCGCCGGCAGGCGGCGCAGCGGGTCGCCGCTGCCGCGGCGCTGGTAGAACTCGGGCGCGGCCTTGAAGGTCGCCTTGCTCTCGGCCAGCTGGCCGTTGGTGGACACCACGGTCACGTTCTCAGGCAGGAAGGCTGCCGACACCGCCACGGCCGCATCGAGCAGGCCGCCCGGATCGTTACGCAGATCGAGCACCAGGCCCTTCAGGTTGGGCTCCTGCTTGTAGACCTCTTCGATCTTGCGCACGAAGTCGTCGACGGTGCGTTCCTGGAACTGCGACAGGCGCACCCAGGCGTAACCGGGCTCCACCACCTTGCCCTTGACGGACTGGGTCTTGATCTCCTCGCGCGTGATGGTCACGGGGAAGGTGCGGCTCTCGTCCTTGCGCAGGATGGTCAGCGTGACCTGCGTGTTGGGCTCGCCGCGCATCTTCTTGACGGCATCGTTCAGGGCCAGGCCCTTCACCGCCGTGTCGTCGATCTTGGTGATCAGGTCGTTGGTCTTGATGCCGGCACGGAAGGCGGGGGAGCCTTCGATGGGCGACACCACCTTGATGAGCCCGTCGTCCTGCGTGATCTCGATGCCCACGCCCACGAAGCGGCCCGAGGTGCCCTCGCGGAATTCCTTGAACGACTTCTTGTCGAAATACTGGGAATGCGGATCGAGGCTCGACACCATGCCGGAGATGGCATCGGTGATGAGCTTCTTGTCATCCACCGGTTCGACGTAATCGGTCTTGACCAGCCCGAAGACGGCGGACAACTGCTGGATTTCCTCCAGCGGCAGGGGGGTCATGGCGCCGCGCGCCACCGTCTGCAGCGACACCGTGGTTAGCGCGCCTGCGAAGACACCCACCGTAATCCAGCCCGTAATCTTGAGTTTCTGGCCCATAGAACACCTTTACCGCTTCATTCAATATACACATCTTGGAAGGGCCGGGCCCCGCTCAGTTCCCCGAGGGGGCGTTCTCGCGTGCGTCGCCGCACGGCTTTACCGTGGCTTTACGCTTTGCCTTGCGACGCCACGGCCGCAGCGGCCTGGGCCACGGCGTCCGCGTCACCCAGATAGTAGTGGCGCAGGGGCTTCAGGTCGGCGTCCAGCTCATATACCAGTGGAATGCCGTTGGGAATGTTGAGGCCCACGATCTCGTCGTCGCCGATGTTGTCCAGGTACTTCACCAGCGCGCGGATCGAGTTGCCGTGGGCCGCGACCACCACGCGGCGGCCGGAGCGGATGGCTGGCGCCATGGTGTCGTTCCAGAAGGGCAGCACGCGGGCAACGGTGTCCTTCAGGCACTCGGTGAGCGGAACCTGCCCGGGCGACAGTGCCGCGTAGCGGAGGTCGCCGCGTTCGCTGCGCGGGTCGCCGGCTTCCAGCGCGGGCGGCGGCGTGTCGTAGCTGCGGCGCCAGATCAGCACCTGCTCGTCGCCGTACTGCTTGGCGGTTTCCGCCTTGTTGAGGCCCTGCAGCGCGCCGTAGTGGCGCTCGTTCAGGCGCCAGCTGTGTTCCACGGGCAGCCAAGTCCGGTCCATCTCGTCCAGCGTGTGCCACAGCGTGCGCGTGGCGCGCTTGAGCACGCTGGTGTAGGCCAGGTCGAAGTCGTAGCCCTCGGCCTTGAGCAGACGGCCGGCATTCTTCGCCTGTTCCACGCCCGTGTCGGTCAGGTCCACGTCGGTCCAGCCGGTGAAGCGGTTTTCCAGATTCCAGGTGGATTCTCCGTGGCGTATCAGGACGAGCTTGTACATGTTTCCCTCAAGGAGTCGGGTTTCAAAACCCGCCATTCTAGAATTGCATGCTTTGCTTCCCTTTGCTTTCTTCTGAGGATCGACGTGAATTTCATCATCGACAACTGGTATCTGTTCTTCATCGCGATCGCCTCGGGCGGGATGTTGCTGGTGCCCCTGGCACGCGGCGCCACCGGCGGCTCGCTGTCTCCGGCCAGCGCAGTGCAGCTCATCAACCGTGAAAAGGCCGTGGTCATCGACGTCAGCGAGCCCGACGAGTTCGCCCAGGGCCACATCGGCGGGGCGAAAAGCATTCCCCTGGCGCAGCTCGAGGAGCGGCTGCCCCAGGTGGTGAAGAACAAGGCGCTGCCGCTGGTGCTGGTGTGCGCCAAGGGTTCGCGTGCACAGCGCGCGGTGGGCGTGGCCAAGAAACTGGGCTACGACAACGCCCAGGCGCTGGCCGGCGGCCTGAAAGGCTGGCGCGATGCGGCCATGCCGGTTGAAAAATCCTGAGCGGGCTCCAACTGCCGGTTTGAGGCCGGTTCAACCCGGTCGAACCTGACCCCTGCCACCCACCGCATTCACTGCATTCACCGAAAGGCCGCCATGCAAACCGTGAAGATGTACACCACCGCCGTCTGCCCCTACTGCATTCGTGCCAAGCAGATCCTGAAGTCCAAGGGCGTCGAGCACATCGAAGAGATCCGTATCGACATGGACACGGCGGCGCGCACGCAGATGATGGAGATCACCGGCCGCCGCACGGTCCCGCAGATCTTCATCGGCGAGACGCACGTGGGCGGCCACGACGATCTGGTGGCGCTCGACGGACGCGGCGGCCTGATGCCCCTGCTCAACGGCGCCTGAGTCACCCCGGGGCGGCATAATGCGCCCCGACTGCCCGCTGGGGTTTCGCGCCCCGGCGGGCTTTGTTTTGCCGATTCCCATCGGGGGTTGGCGAGCGACGAACGACGATTCATCGGCCGTGCGTTCAACTGATCGCACGATGGATGGATCGATGGACTGACCGATTCATTGAAAGAAACCGAGACCATGGCTACCGAAGAAGCAACCCCCGTGTTCCAGATCCAGCGCGTCTACCTGAAGGACGCCTCGCTCGAGCAGCCGAACTCCCCCGCCATCCTGCTGGAGCAGCAGCAGCCCAGCGTGGACATCCAGCTCGGCGTGGAAGCCACGCCCGTGGCCGAAGGCATCTTCGAAGTGGCCGTGACGGCGACGGTGCAGACCAAGATCCAGGACAAGACCGTGTTCCTGGTCGAAGCCAAGCAGGCCGGCATCTTCGAGATCCGCAACCTGCCCGAAGACCAGATGGGCCCGATCATGGGCATCGCCTGCCCGCAGATCGTCTACCCCTACCTGCGCGGCAACGTGGCCGACCTGATCACGCGCGCCGGCTTCCCGCCCGTGCACCTGGCTGAAATCAACTTCCAGGCGATGTACGAACAGCAGCAGGCCCAGGCCGCTGGCGAACCTTCGTCCATCCTGACGCAGTAAGCGTTGCTGGCGTTGAGGGCCTTTGCGGGCTCCAGCGCTTGAAACTTCAGCGCTGATAGCTATGAAAATAATAGTGATTGGCGCAGGTGCCTGGGGCACGGCGATGGCCATGAGCGCTGCCGCCCATCCTGACGGGCACGCCGTCACGCTCTGGGCCCGCGATGCCGCACAGGCCGCCGCCATGGCGGCCGCGCGCCAGAACACGCGGTATCTGCCCGGCCTTCCCTTTCCTGCCTCCCTCACGGTCACGGCCGGCGACCCACTGGCGCTCGCCCGCCAGGGCGACCTGGTGATCGTCGCCACGCCCATGGCCGCGCTGCGATCGACCCTGCAGGCGCTGCAGGGCGTGACCGCGCCTGTCGCCTGGCTGTGCAAGGGCTTCGAGGCCGGTTCGGCGGGCGGTGCGTCCGCCGGCCTGATGGCGCACGAGGTCTGCGCCCAAGTCGCGCCGGCACTGCTGTCCGGCGCGCTCAGCGGTCCCAGCTTCGCGCAGGAAGTGGCGCGCTCGCAGCCCACGGCGTTGGTGGCCGCGAGCCAGCACGCCGCAGTGCGCGACGTGCTGGTGCGGGCTTTCCACAGCCCCAGCCTGCGGGTTTATGCCAACGACGACATCGTGGGCGTGGAAGTGGGTGGGGCGGTGAAGAACGTGCTGGCCATCGCCACCGGGCTGTGCGACGGCCTGAACCTGGGCCTGAACGCCCGGGCCGCGCTGGTCACCCGGGGCCTTGCCGAGATGACGCGGCTGGGCGTGACGCTGGGTGCCAGGCTCGATACCTTCATGGGGCTGTCGGGGCTGGGTGACCTGGTGCTCACCGCCACGGGCGATCTGTCGCGCAACCGCCGGGTGGGCCAGCTGCTCGCCCAGGGCCGCACGCTGGAAGAGGTGATTGCCTCGCTCGGCCATGTGGCCGAGGGCGTCTACAGCGCCCGCACGGTGGCGCACCGCGCAGCAGAGCTCGGGGTCGACATGCCCATCACACAGGCCGTGGTGGCGCTGCTGGACGCAAAAATGCGGCCTGCCGAAGCGGTGGCCGCATTGATGGGAAGAGATCCGGCTGTCGAACAGCCCTGAGAGTTTCTTTCCGGGTGAGGGGTGCCGTCTTCAGAGCACGCCGAACAGCATGAGCAGCAGCACGACGGACAGTGGGACACCGAGAAGCCAGGCGATGATGGGCATGAGTTACTCCTGATAGAGGGGTTGAAGGGATGGCTCAACGTTACCGAGCACCCCCCGCCTGGACTGTGCGACGCGATGCGGGGGTTGTGTAGGCGCGTACCTATGCACCCCGTGGGCCTGCCGCTGCCGGGCACCCGCCAACGACCCCATCACCCGCAATCTCCCCCATCGCCCCCATCGCCCCTCCCCAGGCAGCTCAGAATTCCAGGTTGTCGATCAGCCGGGTGCTGCCCAGCCGGGCCGCGCCCAGGGCCACCAGCGGTCCGCCCAGCGCGGCCGCATCCGCCGGTGCCAGCAGATCGCTGCGCCGACGCACCGTGAGGTAGTCGGGTTGCCAGCCCTGTGCGCGCAGACATTCCAGGGCGCGGGCTTCCAGGTCCGGCAGCGCGGCCGCGCCGCCTGCGCGCACCGCCTGCGCCAATTGCTGCAGAGCCTGTGACAGCTGCACCGCGCGCTGGCGGTCGTCGGCGCTCAGGTAGCCGTTGCGGGAACTCAACGCCAGACCGTCGCCGGCGCGGGCCGTGTCGCCCGCCACCACCTCGATGGGCAGGGCGAATTGCTCGGCCATGCGGCGGATCACCATCAGCTGCTGGTAGTCCTTCTTGCCGAACACCGCCGTGCCCCCGCCCCCGCCCGCGCCGCTGCCGAAGAACACCGCCGAAAACAGCTTCATGACCACGGTGCAGACACCCGTGAAGAACCCGGGGCGGAACTGGCCTTCCAGCAGATCGGCCAGCGCCGCGTCCGGCGTCACCTTGAAGGTCTGCGGTTCGGGGTACAGGTCGGCCTCGCGCGGGGCGAACAGCACGTCGCAGCCGGCGGCGGTCAACTGCGCGCAGTCGCTGTCCCAGGTGCGCGGATAGCTGTCGAAGTCTTCATGCGGCAGGAACTGCAGCCGGTTCACGAAGATGCTGGCCACGGTCACGTCGCCCAGCGGCACGGCCTGGCGCACCAGCGCGATATGGCCCGCGTGCAGGTTGCCCATGGTCGGCACGAAGGCGGGGCGGCCGCGGCCGGCCAGCGCGGCGCGCAGCTCGGGAATGGTGTGGGCGATGATCATGTCGGAGCGGAAGCGGAAGCGGAAGCGAAGAGAAGAGGGGGACGCGCGTCCATCACCACGCATGCAGCGCGTCGTCCGGGAAGCGGCCCTGCTTGACGGCCTGCACATAGGCTTCGATGGCGCCGCGCACACTGCCGGCCTGGGCCATGAAGTCCTGCACGAACTTCGGGTTCTTGCCCAGGTTCACGCCCAGCATGTCGTGCAGCACCAGCACCTGGCCGGCGGTGCCGCTGCCCGCGCCGATGCCGATGGTGTGGCAGTGCAGCAGCGCGTCGGTCACCTCGCGCGCGAGGGCGGCGGGCACCATCTCCAGCACCAGCATGGCGGCGCCGGCGTCCTGCAGTTCGGTGGCCTGGCTGCGCAGTGCGCGGGCGGCCTCGTCGCTGCGGCCCTGCACGCGGTAGCCGCCCAGGGCATGCACGGTCTGCGGCGTCAGGCCCAGATGGGCGCAGACCGGCACGCCGCGCTCCACCAGGAAGCGCACGATGGGCGCCGTCCAGCCGCCGCCTTCGAGCTTCACCATGTGCGCGCCCGCCTGCATCAGCGCGCAGGCGCTGCGCATGGCCTGCTCGGCGCCCTCGGCATAGCTGCCGTAGGGCAGGTCGGCGATCAGCCAGGCCGTGCCCTGCACGCGGTGCAGCCCGCGCGCCACGCTCGCCGTGTGATAGGCCATGGTGTCGAGCGACACGCCCACGGTGCTGGGCAATCCCTGGCAGACCATGCCGAGCGAGTCACCCACCAGGATGCATTCCACGCCCGCCGCGTCCGCCACGGCGGCGAAGGTGGCGTCGTAGGCCGTCAGCATGGCGATCTTCTCGCCGGCTTCGCGCATCTGCGCCAGGCGCGGCAGGCTGACGGGGCGCCGCTGCGGCAGCGGCGATGCCGGCGGAAGGGTGCCGTAGGGCGTGGCGATGGTGGCGGCGGCAGGCGTGGGCGAAGGCGTGGTCATGCAGGCGTTCCTCGGTGCGCGAATGAGCCGCGAGTCTATGCGAGCCGCCCCCGGCCGGCAGCGGCAACCCCACGGCCCGCCGCCCATCGTCAGGCTGCGGTGGGGGCGGGCGATCCGGCGGTCTCGCCGCCCCGTCGCAGCCGGTGCTTGCCGGCCTGCTTGCCCTGGTACATCGCCCGGTCGGCCTGGGCGACCAGTTCCTGTGCGTCGGTCGCGTCCAGCGGCGCCAGGGCATAGCCGACCGTCAGGCCCACACGGATGCGATGCCGGGGCAGCGCGAAAGGCGCGTCGAAGGCGTGCAGCAGCCGATCGCCCAGCGCCCGGGCCTCTTCGGGCCGCTCCAGCCCGGTGGCCAGCACGATGAACTCGTCGCCGCCCAGGCGCGCCACCTGCTGCGATGGGCCGGCCACGTCGCACAGCCGCCGGGCCACGGCCACCAGCAACTCGTCGCCCACGTCGTGGCCATGGCGGTCGTTCACGGGCTTGAAGCCGTCCAGGTCCACCAGGTAGACGGCCACCAGCCGATCGGGTGCGCACTGCGGCAACGCCGACTGCAGGGCCAGCAGCAGGCTGCGCCGGTTGGGCAGGCCGGTCAGTGCATCGGTGTGGGCCAGCGACCGCATGGTGTCGCGTTCCACCAGCGCGGCGTGCGTGGCCAGGCGCATCGCCGCCGAGCGCAGGCCCAGCACGCGCAGGAAGATCAGCATGTCCAGCGTCGCGCCGAACTGGAACGAATGCAGCGTCCAGAAATTGACCGGCACCCAGCCCTGCACCAGGCAGGCCAGCGTGAGCGCCGCAGCGCCGTACACCGTCCAGCCCACCAGCAGCACGCCGCCCACGTCGTCGCCCCGCCGCATGCGGCGGAAGGCGCGCGGCAGGCTGGCCAGGGTGGGCACCATGCCGAAGAGGCTCATCAGGGCGGTGGCGAACCGCACGCTGAGCAGGCCCAGCACATGCGCGAGGGCAGCGGCGGCCATCAGCGCGGCGCCGGCCCGCATGGCGCGGGCATAGCGGCTGTGCGGGTCGTCCGGGGCCAGGATGTGGCCCAGGAAGAGGAACGACCCCACCAGCGCCACCAGGCCGGCGAGGATGGCGAAATGCATCTCCATCCAGGCATTGCCGGGCCAGAGGAATTGCGCGCCGATGCCGAAGTACTGCAGCGAAAAGCCCGCGCTGCCCAGCACCACCAGGGCGTAGTAGGCAAAGAGCTTCTCGCGCAGGCCGATCCACTGCAGCAGGCTGTAGAGCACCAGGCACAGCGCCAGGCCGTTGAGCAGGCCCTGCAGCATCTGCTCGCGCAGCGCCAGCCGGGCCCGCACCGGCAGCTCGCTCATCGTGATGGGCAGGATCAGCGGCCCGGCCGTGCGCACGCGGATCAGCAGGTCGTAGCGCTCGCCGGCGGCCAGGGCCAGGCGCATGGCCGGCGTGCGGCTGGCGCGCGACTGCAGGGTCTGCGGCCGCAGATAGCCCATGGCGGCGTGCTGCAGCACCCGGCCGTCCTGCATCAGGTAGAAGTCCACCTCCTGCAGCGAGCTGTAGCCGATCGACAGCACCCAGGCTTCGGTCGGCGGCTGCTCCA
Source organism: Acidovorax sp. Leaf160 (assembly GCF_001424265.1). Taxonomy (GTDB): domain Bacteria; phylum Pseudomonadota; class Gammaproteobacteria; order Burkholderiales; family Burkholderiaceae_C; genus Paracidovorax. The sequence continues at coordinate 64,631 of NZ_LMOV01000009.1, read as the reverse complement.
CCGCGACCGGCAGGTGCAGCCACACGGCCTCCTTGCGCACGCCGAGCGAGCCGCCCACGTGCGGGGGTGGCTGGAAGGAGGCCCGGCGGTTCCAGACGTCCTCGGCGGTCCATGCGTGCGATGCGTCGCCGAGCCAGGCCATCCACGGCCAGGCATCGAGCGGCTCGGCGCTGGCACGCAGCGGCAGGGGGGGCGGGGATGATGCCGTCTGCACCGGCGTGGCGGCCAGTGCGCCGAGACAGCTCGCCAGCAGGCTCAGCGCCAGCAGCCAACGGCGGAGGAAGGCGGGCAGTGCCATCATGCGCCCGGCCTGGAATGCGCACGGGCGGGCCAGCGCCCGGCTCGGGCAGGCCGCTTCGTGCAGGGCGGAAAAGGGTTGGCGGGCGCTCACGGCGGGCGAGTGTAGAAGATCACCGTTAGTCCCGCCGTCGCCGGCCGGACCGGACGCCCTGGAAGCCTGCCTGAACCGGGGAGGGGCCGGCCTGGCGCACATTGCCGCTATGCTCGCCGCCCATGAAGAATCCGCTCCAGCCCGCCTCCGGCCCTGCCGGACCCGCCGACGTGCAAGCCACCGCCCAGGCCGACGTGGCCCGCGCCCTCGAAGAAGACGTGGGGCCGGGCGACCTGACGGCCGCCCTGATCGACCCGGGCCGGCGCGTTCGTGCCCGCGTGCTGGCGCGCGAGGAGGCCGTGATCTGCGGCGCTCCGTGGGTGGAGGCCGCGCTGCGGGCGCTCGACCCGGGCGTGCAGGTGACCTGGCAGGTGGGCGAGGGCCAGCGCTGCGCTGCGGACGAGGTGGTGCTGACCATCGAAGGCCAGGCCCGCGCGCTGCTGAGCGCCGAGCGCACCGCGCTCAACTTCCTGCAGCTGCTGTCGGCCGTGGCCACGAAGACACGGCGCTACGTCGATACGGTGGCGGGCACGCGCGCGCGCATCGTCGATACGCGCAAGACCCTGCCCGGCCTGCGGCTGGCGCAGAAGTACGCGGTGCGCGCGGGCGGCGGCACCAACCACCGCATCGGGCTGCACGACGCGGTGCTGATCAAGGAAAACCACATCGCCGCAGCCGGCGGCGTGACGGCCGTGCTGCGCGCCGCACAGGCCGCCGCCGCTGGGGCGAAGTTCATCGAGATCGAATGCGAGACGCTGGCGCAGCTGGACGAGGCGCTGCAGGCCGGCGCCCGCATGGTCCTGCTGGACAACATGCCGCTGGCCCAGCTGAACGAAGCCGTGCGCCTGAATGCGGCGCACCCGGCCGGCCCGGCCATCCTTGAGATCTCCGGCGGCGTGACGCTGGAAGGGCTGCGGGCGCTGGCCGAGACCGGCGTCGACCGCATCTCCATCGGCACGCTGACCAAGGACGTGAAGGCCATCGATTTTTCGATGCGGATGCAGGAGCTGGCATGACCACGGTGATCGACGTCGAATACGAGCAGCCGGCCGAAGGCGCCGCCTGCTCCACCCGCCATGCCTGGGCGCGCGTGCCGCCCGAGCCCTCGCTGCCCGAGCGCGCCGCGCTGAAGGAGCGCATCCGCCGGCTGCTGAAGGAGCGCAACGCGGTGATGGTGTCGCACTACTACGTGCACCCCGACCTGCAGGACCTGGCCGAGGAAACCGGTGGCCTGGTCAGCGATTCGCTGGAGATGGCCCGCTTCGGCCGCGACCACGCGGCGCAGACGCTGGTCGTCTCGGGCGTGCGCTTCATGGGCGAGACGGCCAAGATCCTGTCGCCCGGCAAGACGGTGCTGATGCCCGACCTGGACGCCACCTGCTCGCTCGACCTGGGCTGCCCCATCGACGCCTTCGGCGCCTTCTGCGACCAGCATCCTGACCGCACCGTGGTCGTCTACGCCAACACCAGCGCGGCCGTGAAGGCGCGGGCCGACTGGCTGGTCACCTCCAGCTGCGCGCTGGAGATCGTCGGCGCGCTGCATGCCGCCGGCCACAAGATCCTGTGGGCCCCCGACCGGCACCTGGGCGGCTACATCCAGCAGCAGACCGGCGCCGACATGCTGTTCTGGAACGGCGCCTGCATCGTGCACGACGAGTTCAAGGCGCAGGAGTTGCTGGAGCTGAAGCGCGAACACCCGCAGGCCCAGGTGCTGGTGCACCCCGAGAGCCCTGCCGACGTGGTGGCGCTGGCCGACGCGGTGGGCTCCACCAGCGCCATCCTGAACGCCGCGCGCGCGTCGCAGGCCCGCGAATTCATCGTCGCCACCGACAGCGGCATGCTGCACAAGCTGCGCACGCTCAACCCCGGCAAGACCTTCTACGAGGCGCCCACTGCCGGCAACAGCGCCACCTGCAAGAGCTGCGCGCACTGCCCGTGGATGGCGATGAACGGACTGGCCGATGTGGCGCGCGTGCTGGAAACGGGCGCCAATGCGGTCGAAGTGGACCCGGCCCTGATCCCGCGCGCACGCCAGCCCATCGACCGCATGCTGGCCTTCACCGCCGCGCTGAAGAGCGGACAGCCGGCCGGCGCCCTGGTGCCGCACATCGGCGCTGCCTGAGTGCTGCTATAAAAATAATAGCTAGATGCCATTGCTGTACCAGCGCGGGAGCCTGATTTGACCCTCAAGGCCCTGCTCGACTTCACCGACCCCCGCGCGCCCGCGGAGGGGCCGCGGCTGCGCCACGCCTTCACCGCGCCGCCGCGCGCCACGCTGGTGGCCCACACGCTGGCCGAGGTGCCCGGCGTGCTGCGCGCGGTGGAGGAAGCCGCCCGGCGCGGCGCCTGGTGCCTGGGCGGGCTGCGCTACGAGGCCGCGGCCGCGTTCGACGCCGCACTGCGCACCCATCCGCCTGCGGACGGGCATCCCCTGGCCTGGTTCGCCGTCTTCGATGCGCCCGGGCCCTGGCCGGCACAGGCGCCTCCCGCAGCGCACGAACCCACCGTGCACTGGCATGCCGAGCCGGGCCGCGAATCGTTCGACGGCGCGCTCGCCGCCATCCATGAGGGCATCGCCGCGGGCGAGTACTACCAGGTCAACTACACCGGCACGCTGCAGGGCCGTGTGCAGGCCGCGCCCGGCGTGGCGGGCGGCGACACGGCCCACGCGCTCTTCGCCGCGCTGCAGCGCGCCCAGCCGGGCGGCTATGCGCTGTACCTGGACATGGGCCAGGAGCAGGTGCTGTCGGTGTCGCCCGAGCTGTTCTTCGACTGGCAGGACGCGGGCGGCGGCCTGGACGCGGGTGGCGGCGCCTTGCTGGCCCGGCCCATGAAGGGCACGGCCCCGCGCGGCGCCACCCCGGTGGAGGACGCGGCGCGCGCCGCCGGCCTGCGCACCAGCCCCAAGGAGCGCGCCGAGAACGTGATGATCGTGGACCTGCTGCGCAACGACCTGTCGCGCATCGCCACGCCGCACAGCGTGCGCGTGCCGGCGCTCTTCGCCACCCAGGCGCTGCCCGCCGTCTGGCAGATGACCTCGGACGTGGAGGCGCGCACCCCCGCCGGCACCACGTTGGACCGGGTGTTCGCCGCGCTGTTCCCCTGCGGCTCGATCACCGGGGCGCCCAAGGTGCGCGCGATGCAGGCCATCCGCGCGCTGGAGCCCGCGCCGCGCGGCTGGTACTGCGGCGCGCTGGGGCTGGTGCGCCCGCTTCCCGGCGGCGGGCTGGCCGCCACGTTCAACGTGCCCATCCGCACCGTGGCGCTGCGCGGCGATGAAGCCCGCTGCGGCATCGGCAGCGGCATCACCCACGATGCGCGGGCCGACGCCGAATGGCAGGAGTGGCAGCACAAGCGCGCCTTCCTGGTGCGGGCCAGCGAGCCCTTCGACCTGCTGGAGACCCTGGCGCTGGTCGATGGCGTCCTGCGCCACCGCACGGACCACCTGGCGCGCATGGCCGCAGCCGCCGCGCATTTCAACGTGCCCTGGCTGCCCGAGCGCATCGACGCCAGCCTGCAGGCGCTGGCCGCCGCGCACCCGCAAGGCGCCTGGCGCGTGCGCCTGCGGCTGCGCGCCGACGGCTGCCCGGTGCCGGAAGCCTTCGCCCTGGCCGCGCCCGCGCCGGGCCCGGTGCGGCTGGCGCTGGCCGGCCGGCCCTTCGCCGAGGCGCACAGCGAATTCGTGCGCCACAAGACCACGCGGCGCGCCCACTACGCCGCCTTCGCGCCCGCGCCGGGCTCGGGCGTGTTCGACACGCTGCTCTACAACCCGGCCGGCGAGATCACCGAGACCACCTTCGGCAACGTCGCCGCTCGACTGGAAGACGGCCGCTGGGTCACGCCGCCGCTGGCCTGCGGTTTGCTGCCGGGCGTGGGCCGGGCCGTCGCCCTGCGCGAAGGGCGCCTGGCAGAAGCCGTGCTGCGCCTGGAAGACCTGCCGCGCGTGCGCGCCTGGGCCTTCGTCAACAGCCTGCGGGGCTGGCTGCCGGCGGAACTCGCGCCGCCTGCCGCGCCATGAAGGCCTCGAACGCCTGCAGCAGCGGCGCATAGCGCTCCGCGTTGCCGCCCTCCAGTTGCGCCAGCGCGGCGCATGTGGCCTCCAGGGTCGACAGCTGGTGCGGCGCGTGCGCGCGGCGAATGCGATAGCGCGAGGGTGGCAGCGGCGCTGCGGTGGACAGAGGCAGCCGCGGCAGGCCTTGCAGCAGCGGGTTGGCGTAGAGCATCTTGCGGCTCTTGCGCCAGGTGCCGTCCAGCACAACCAGCCGCAGCGCGGCGGCGTCTCCGGCCAGCCAGTCCGGGGGCAGCGGCGGCGCGGGCGCCAGCGGCAGGGCCGGATCGGGCGGGGAGGGCGGGTAGAGCAGCACGGCGCGCGGCGCCGGGCGGGCAGCGGCGCCTGGCGCGGCGCCGGGCCATGGGGCTTTGAGCCAGGCGTGCAGTGCGCGGGGCTCGAAGGCTTCGCCCACTTCCAGGCGGCTGTCCGGCAGGCACAGGTGCAGCAGCCGGGCCGTGCCCTTGGCGTGGTGCACCTCCAGCGGGTGCTGCAGGATCAGCACCTCGGCCGGGTGGGCGACCGTCACGGCGATGCCGCAGAGGCAGGCCGCACCGGGCCGCAGGCAGGCCGCACACCGCAGGCGGGGGGCGGGGAGAGGCGCGGATGGATCGGTCAAGATGCTATCAAGAACATAGCATCATGTGCCCATTTGACGGGCGCTTCCGCCCGAATCGGGTCGGATCGGCAAGAATCCGCACGGATCGGCACGGAGCCCCTGTCGATGGGCCGGCCCCTCAGAGCCGTTCCTTCACGTACGAGGGCCGGTCCATGTCCACCATCTCCACGCTCAACTGCACCATCACGCCCTCGGGGCGGGGCGTGAGGCGGCGCAGCACATCGGCGATGCGGGCCGTCAGGTCCTTCTTGGCCTCGGGCGTGCGGCCGGACAGCAGGCGCAGCTGCGCGTGGACGAAGGCACGGTGGGCGGGCGCGCTGCCGATCTCGAAGCTGGCGGTGCGCATGAAGCGGGTCTTGAGGTCCGCCTCGTCGAGGATCTCGGGACTGGCCGTGACGGCGGCATTGAGGGCCGTGAGCGCCTCCGCTTCCGGAAAGCCGGGCAGGTTGCTGCTGTACTCGATGGTCAGATGGGGCATGGCGTGTCCAGGGTGAAAGGAAAGGAGAAGGGGCGAAAGATAACCGGCGGCGGCGCGTCAGAGGTCGAGCACGCAGCCGTCGCCCACGCCTTCGCGCCACACCCGCACGCGGCTCGGGGCCGGGCGCAGGTCGGCGAGGGCCGTGGCGATGAAGACGCACAGGTTCTCCAGCGTGGCCGGCCCCAGGCCCGGCACTTCGTCGAGCAGATGGTGGTCGAGCTGCTCGCGCAGCGCCGCGCAGCGCGTGCGCAGATGGCCCAGGTCGATCACCATGCCGGTCTCGGGATCGCGCGGGCCGGCCACCGAGATTTCGGCGTGATAGGTGTGGCCGTGGATGCGGCGGCTGCCGGCAGCCTCCACCTCGCGCTGCAGCGTATGGGCGGCGTCGAAGAAGAAGCGTTGGTGGACAGTGAATTGCATGGGCGGATGACCAGGGGACCGGAAGGAGAGAGGGAGGCGGCGGGCTAGCGGATACCCGTGAGCTTGTGCGTCTGCAGGCTCAGGCGCCATGCCGGGCGCTCCATGCAGGCTTCGATGCACAGGGCGGTGTTGGCGGTCTGCTCGGGGCCGTCCATGGGCTGCAGGAAGCGGTGCTCGAAGCGCGTGTGCGTCTCCAGCGCCTCCAGGTCGAACACGGGCTGCGGCCAGACCAGCTTGAGTTCCTGGCCTTCCCGCTGGACCCACTTCGATCCGGACTTGGGGCTGATGCAGAGCCAGTCGATGCCCGGCGGCGCCGGCACGGTACCGTTGCTTTCCACGGCGATGCGAAAACGCCGCGCATGCAGCGCGTCGATGAGCGCGGCGTCGACCTGCAGCAGCGGCTCGCCGCCGGTCAGCACCACCAGGCGGTGCTGCGTGTCGTGCTCCGGCCACTGCGCGGCGATCAGGTCGGCCAGCGCGTCGGCGGTGTCGTACTTGCCGCCCAGCGTGCCGTCGGTGCCGACGAAGTCGGTGTCGCAGAACCGGCAGACGGCCTGCTCGCGGTCCTGCTCGCGGCCCGTCCAGAGATTGCAGCCGGCGAAGCGGCAGAACACGGCCGGCATGCCGGCCTGGCCGCCTTCGCCCTGCAGCGTGTAGAAGATTTCCTTGACGCTGTAGGTCATGCGAAGGCTTTCGGGTGGTGGGTATGCGGGTTCGTGGCGGGCGCCAGTTCGGCCAGGGCGCTGATCAGCCGGTCGATGTCGGCGGGCGTGTGCGCCGCGGAAAGGGCGATGCGCAGCCGGGCCGTGCCCTCGGGCACCGTGGGCGGGCGAATGGCCGGCACCCAGATGCCGCGCTCGCGCAGCCCTTCCATCACCGCCAGGGCCTCGTCGTTGGCGCCGATCAGCAGCGGCTGGATGGCGGTGCGCGAACTGCCCAGCCGCCAGTGGCTGCCGCGCAGCACGCGCGCCACGCCGTCCTGCAGCTGGGCGATGCGCTCCTGCAGCCGGGCGCGCAGCGCGCTGCCGCGCTCGATCTGGTCCAGCCCGGCCTGCAGGGCGCGGGCCAGCAGGGCCGGCGCGGCGGTGGCGAAGATGTAGCTGCGGGTCTTTTGCAGCAGCCATTCGATCAGCACATCGCTGCCGGCGACGAAGCCGCCCGCGCCGCCGGCCGCCTTGCCGAGCGACGCCATGTAGAGCACGCGAGGCGATGCCTGGCGGCCGCCCAGGCCCGCTTCGGCCAGCACGCCGCGGCCTTGCGGCCCCAGGATGCCGAAGCCGTGCGAGTCGTCCAGCAGCAGCAGGGCGTCGAACCGCTCGCACAGCGCCAGCAGCGCGGCCACGTCGGCCACGTCGCCGTCCATGCTGAACACCGCATCGGTCACGATGAGCTTGCGGCGGGCGGTGCTGGCGGCCAGCAGGCCTTCCAGCGCCGCCAGGTCGGCATGGGCGAAGCGGTGCACATCGGCGCGCGACAGGCGGGCGCCGTCGATCAGGCAGGCATGGTTGAGCGCGTCGGAGAAGACGGCGTCGCCCGCGCCGATGAGCGCGGGAACGATGCCCGCGTTGGTGGCGTAGCCGGAATAGAAATAGAGGGCGCGCGGCAGCTGCACGAAATGGGCGAGGTCGGCTTCCAGCGCCGCGTTGGCCGCGCTGTGGCCGCTCACCAGGGGCGATGCGCCCGAGCCCACGCCGTATTCGCGCACCGCGTCGCAGGCCGCCATGGCCACGGCGGTGTGGCTGGCCAGGCCCAGGTAGTCGTTGCTGCAAAAGCCCAGCATGGGCTGGCCGTCCACGTCGAGGTGCGCGCCGCCCAGCGGGCGCACGGCGCGGCGCTGGCGGCGCAGGTGGCCGGCGTCCAGCGCGGCGATGCGGTCGGGGAATTCGTCCAGCCAGGAACGGCGGGCCTGCTCGGGCGGCGGCGAGTGGGAAGTCATGGTCTCGTCCAGGAGGTGGGCAGTCGGTAGTGCGCGGCCATGGCGCGGGCATCCGGCACGGCCTGGTGGGGCAGGTCGGCCAGCAAGGGCGCGCCCAGGTGGCCGGCCAGCCAGTCGATGTTGTCCTCGGGCGCCAGCATGGCGGGGTCGATGCGGCTCACCACCCAGCCGGCGAGGGTCAGCCCGCGCGCGCGGATGGCTTCGGCCGTCAACGCCGCATGGCTCAGGCAGCCCAGCCGCAGCCCCACCACCAGCACCACGGGCAGGGCCAGGGCCTGCGCCAGGTCGGCCCCGGTGGCGGTGGCGGACAGCGGCACATGCCAGCCGCCCGCGCCTTCGACCACCACCGCGTCCGCCTGCTCCGCCAGCTGGCGGTAGGCCTGCGCGATGGCGCCGATGTCGATGGCCGTGCCCGCGCGCTGCGCCGCGATGTGCGGCGAGAGCGGGTCGGGCAGCAGCACCGGGTTGTCCAGCGCCGGCGGCACGGCGATGGTGGAGGCGGCGCGCAGCGCCACGGCGTCTTCATTGGTCAGCACGCCGCCGATGGGCTCGGCCCCGGCCGCCACGGGCTTCATGCCCACCACGCGGGCGTGGTGGCGCGCCAGCGCGTGCAGAAGCGCGGCGCTGGCGAGGCTCTTGCCCACGCCGGTGTCGGTGCCGGTGACGAAGCAGGCGAAGGTCATGGCAGGGCCCTTTCGAAGGATGCGGCGGTGGCGCTGGCGGTTGAGGCGGTAGCGTCTTCCTCGGCCAGCGTGGCATCGAGCGCGGCCAGCGCCTGCGTGGCCAGGTGCTGCACCTCGGCCTCGCCCAGCGCATAGGGCGGCATGGCGTAGAGCGTGTTGCCGATGGGCCGCAGCACCAGGCCGCGGGCCATGGCGTGGCGGTGGTAGCGGCGGGCGAAGTCGGGCAGGGCGGTGTCCACGTCCCAGGCCCAGATCATGCCCAGCCGGCGTGCGTGGCGCACGCGCGGGTGGGTGGCCAGCGGCGCGCAGGCGGCGTCGATGGCGGCGGCCAGGCCCCGGTTGGCGGCCAGTGCGTCGGTGGCATCGAACAGATCGAGCGTGGCCAGCGCGGCGCGGCAGGCCAGCGGGTTGCCGGTGTAGGAATGCGAATGCAGGAAGCCGCGCGCCACGTCGTCGTCGTAGAACGCCGCGTAGATGGCGTCGGTGGTCAGCACGGCCGACAGCGGCAGCGTGCCGCCGGTCAGGCCCTTGGAGAGGCAGATGAAGTCGGGCCGGATGCCGGCCTGCTGGTGGGCGAACATCGTGCCCGTGCGGCCGAAGCCCACGGCGATCTCGTCGGCCACCAGGTGGACTTCGTAGCGGTCGCACAGGGCGCGCGCCAAGCGCAGGTAGTCGGCATCGTGCATCGCCATGCCGGCGGCGCACTGCACCAGCGGCTCCAGGATCAGCGCGGCGGTGCTGGCATGGTGCTCGGCCAGCCAGTCGCCCAGCGCTGCGGCGGCGCGGCGGGCCACGTCCTGCGCGCTTTCGTCGGGCAGTGCGCCGCGCGCGTCGGGGCTGGGCACCACGTCGCCCAGGCGCACCAGCGGCGCGTAGGCCTCGCGGAAGAGGGCAATGTCGGTGACGGCCAGCGCGCCCACGGTTTCGCCGTGGTAGCCGCCGGCCAGGCCGACGAAGCGGCACTTCTCGGGCCGGCCCTGGTTGCGCCAGTAATGGGCGCTCATCTTCAGCGCGATCTCGGTGGCGGCGGCGCCGTCGCTGCCGTAGAAGGCGTGGCCCAGGCCGGTGAGCGCGGCCAGGCGCTCGGACAGCTCCACCACCGGCGCATGTGTGAAGCCGGCCAGCATCACATGGTCCAGCTGGGCCAGCTGGTCGGCCAGCGCCGCCTGGATGCGCGGGTGGCCGTGGCCGAACAGGTTGACCCACCACGAACTGATGCCGTCCAGGTAGCGCCGCCCGTCGGTGCCGTACAGCCACGCCCCCTGCGCCCGGGCGATGGCCACGGGCGGCTCGGCTTCATGGCGCTTCATCTGCGTGCAGGGGTGCCAGACGCTGGCGAGGCTGCGGGCGGCGAGGGTGTCGGTCATGGGTGTCGTGGGCAAGGGGTCAGCGCTTACCGGGCACGAGGATGGTGGGCGCGGCCGGCGCGGCGCGCTCGGGCCAGTCGCGGCTGTAGTGCAGGCCCCGGCTTTCGTGGCGCATCTGGGCCGAGCGCACGATCAGCTCGGCCACCTGCACCAGGTTGCGCAGCTCCAGCAGGTCGCGCGAGACGTGGAAGTTGGCGTAGAACTCGGCGATCTCGGCCTGCAGCAGGGCGATGCGGTGGGCGGCGCGCTCCAGCCGCTTGTCGGTGCGCACAATGCCCACGTAGTCCCACATGAAGTGGCGCAGCTCGTTCCAGTTGTGCGAGATGACCACGCATTCGTCGGCGTCGGTCACGCGGCTGTCGTCCCAGGCGGGCAGCGCGGGCAGGGCCTGCGGCGCCGCCGATGCGATGTGCTGCGCGGCGGCACGGGCGAACACCATGCATTCGACCAGCGAGTTGCTGGCCAGCCGATTGGCGCCGTGCAGGCCGGTGCAGGCGGTCTCGCCGATGGCGTAGAGGCCGGGCAGGTCGGTGCGGCCGGCCAGGTCGGTCAGCACGCCGCCGCAGGTGTAGTGCGCGGCGGGCACCACGGGAATGGGCTCCTTCGTGATGTCGATGCCCAGCTCGGCGCAGCGCGCCAGGATGGTGGGGAAGTGCTCCTGCAGGAAGGCCGGGCTCTGGTGCGAGATGTCCAGGTGCACGCAGTCGATGCCGTGGGTCTTCATCTCGAAGTCGATGGCGCGGGCCACGATGTCGCGCGGGGCGAGTTCGGCGCGTTCGTCGTGGAGCGGCATGAAGCGCGTGCCGCCGGCGGCAGGCGGCAGCTTCAGCTGGCCGCCCTCGCCGCGCACGGCTTCGCTGATCAGGAACGATTTGGCGTGCGGGTGGTAGAGGCACGTCGGGTGGAACTGGATGAATTCCAGGTTCGCCACCCGGCAGCCGGCGCGCCAGGCGGCGGCGATGCCGTCGCCGGTGGCCGTGTCGGGGTTGGTGGTGTAGAGGTACACCTTGCCCGCGCCGCCCGTCGCCAGGAGGGTGTGCGGCGCGCGGAAGGTGAGCACCTCGTCGGCGGCCTCGTCCAGCACATAGGCGCCCAGGCAGCGGTCGGCGGTGCCGGCCGTCTTCAGGCCCAGCTTGCCGGCGGTGATGACATCCACCAGCGTGTGCTGCTCGAACAGGGTGATGCCGGGCGTGGCGCGCACCTGCTCGATCAGCGTGCGCTGCACGGCGGCGCCGGTGGCGTCTGCCGCATGCACGATGCGGCGCGCGCCGTGGCCGCCCTCGCGCGTCAGGTGCAGCCCGCCGCCGGCTTCATCCAGCGAGAAGGGCACGCCCAGCTGCTGCAGCCAGCGGATGGCATCGGGCGCGTTCTCCACCACGAAACGCGTGGCCGCCAGATCGCACAGGCCCGCGCCGGCCACCAGGGTGTCCTGCACGTGGTCGTCCACGCTGTCGCCCTCGGCCAGCACGGCGGCGATGCCGCCCTGCGCCCAGCCGCTCGCGCCGTCGTGCAGCTGGCGCTTGGTGACCACCGCCACGCGGTGGGTGGGTGCCAGGTGCAGCGCGGCGCTGAGGCCGGCGAGACCGCTGCCGATGATGAGGACGTCGAAGTCGTGTGACTGCATGGGTGTTTTCCGTGGCCTGCGATGGGGCGGGGCCCGATGCCGGAGCCGCCGTGGCACTGGCTTGGCCAGGCCACCGGTGGCGTCCCGCTGCCGCGCCGCGAGAGCGGGGGAGGGCGCCGCCGGCGGCTCAGGCCACTCAGGCCACTCAGGCCAATCAGGTGGTGCTAGGTGGGTCGGTAGGAGAGGCGGACATAGATGGGCGCAAAGGCTTCGGCCTGCGTGATCTCGATCAGCGTTTCCTTGGCCAGCTCCAGCAGCGCGATGAACGTGACGACCAGCACCGTGCTGCCCTGTTCCGGATCGAACAGGTCTTCGAATTCGATGAAGCGGCGGCCCTGCAGGGCCTTCAGCACATGGCTCATGTATTCGCGCACCGACAGCTCTTCGCGCGTGATGCGGTGGTGCTGCACCAGCCGGGCGCGGCGGATGATGTCGCGCCACGCCTCCTGCAGATCGACCACGTGGACGTCGGGAAAGCGCGGCACCAGGCTCTGCTCGATGTAGACCTGCGCGCGCAGGAAGTCGCGCCCGTACTGCGGCAGCTGCCCCAGGCGGGCGGCGGCGAGCTTCATCTGTTCGTATTCGAGCAGCCTGCGCACCAGTTCGGCCCGGGGGTCTTCCGCCTCGGCGCCGTCTTCCTGCTTCTTGGGCGGCAGCAGCATGCGCGACTTGATCTCGATCAGCATGGCCGCCATCAGCAGGTACTCGGCCGCCAGCTCCAGGTTGCGGCTGCGGATCTCGTCCACGTAGGCGAGGTACTGCCGCGTCACGCCCACCATGGGGATGTCGAGGATGTTGAAGTTCTGCTTGCGGATCAGGTAGAGCAGCAGGTCGAGCGGGCCCTCGAAGGCCTCCAGGAACACTTCCAGCGCGTCGGGCGGGATGTAGAGGTCCTGCGGCAGTGCGAAGAGCGGCTCGCCGTAGAGGCGCGCCAGGGCGACCTGGTCGACCACCTCCGGCATGCCGCCGGCCGTGGCCAGATCGGTGCCGGATTCGTCTTCGTCGTGCGGGCGAGGGTGGGCCATTGCTATTAAATTGATAGCAGCTTGCGCTTGCTCATCAAGCGCTGGCGGCCGATTTGACTAAGAATTTCAGGATCGCGTCTGGTACACGTAGGGCTGCTGCGCCATCTGCGCTTCGTCGTATTCCTTCCAGGCGCGGTGATCGACCTGCTTGTCCCAGAGCAGGGCCCGGCCTTCGCGCTGCTGCACGTCCAGCTCGGGCTTGTCCTTCTTGAGCTGGTTGATGAACTGCGTGGTGTCGGACTGGTAGTCGGGGCGGCGGAAGAAGGACATGGCGGGTAGGGGGTGCACTGTGGGAGCCGGCGATTTTAGCGGGCCGCGCGCGATGGCGTCCGCCCGGCCTGCGCCGCGCTGCCGTCAGGGCGCCGGCGGGTCCTGCGCCTCGGTGTCCCAGCCCAGCTCGCGCAGCCAGCGCCACAAGGTCGAGCGGCTCACGCCCAGCCGCCGCGCGGCGCCCGCGCGCTGGCCGCCGGCATCGCGCAGGGCCTGGCGGATGCGCTCGGCCTGGGGCAGCGGGCTGCCATCGGGGGCGATGCGGCCGGCGGTGCCGGCGAACAGCTCGGGGCAGTCGTGCGCCAGCGCGGCGTGGTCCACCTGGTCGGGCCGGTCGTACTGCATCAGGAAGACGGCGATGCGCTCGGCGATGTTCTCCAGCTCGCGCACGTTGCCTGGCCAGTCGTAGGCCACCAGCCGGGGCAGCAGCGGTGCCAGGGCCTGTTCGGCGTCGATGTGCGCGCCCTGGCGGGCCAGGCAGCGGGCCACCAGCGGCGCGGCCAGGGCGGCGATGTCTTCGCGCCGCTCGCGCAGCGGGGCGATGGCCAGGCGCAGCGTGTTGATGCGGTAGTACAGGTCCTGCCGGAAGCGCTGCTGCGCGATCAGCTCCGCCAGCGGCTGGTGCGTGGCGGCGATGACCCGCACGTCGATGGGCACCGGGGCCGTGGCGCCCAGGCGCATCACCTCGCGTTCCTGCAGCACGCGCAGCAGCCGGGTCTGCAGCGGCAGCGGCATGTCGCCGATCTCGTCCAGGAACAGCGTGCCGGTGTGCGCCGCTTCGAAAAGGCCGCGCTTGCCGCCCCGGCGCGATCCGGTGAAGGCGCCTTCCTCGTAGCCGAAGAGTTCGCTCTCCAGCAGCGATTCGGGAAAGGACGCGCAGTTGACGGCCACGAACGGCCGGCCCGCCCGGCGGCTGTCGTTGTGGATGCCCTGGGCGAAGAGTTCCTTGCCCACGCCGCTCTCGCCGGTGATGAGCACGCCCAGGTCGGTGCGGGCGAAGCGCCTGGCGCTGGCGATGGCCCGCTGCAGCGCCGCGCTGCTGCCCACCAGGCTGCCGAAGCCGTGACGCGCGGCGTGCTGCTGGCGCCGCTGCAGCATGCGCAGGCTGGTGTCGGCCGCCTGGATGGCGCCGGCGTCGTACAGCGTGAGCGCCGCGCCCACGATCTCGCCATGCTCGCGGATGGGCGTGCGGTGGGCCACCCAGTCGCGCTGGGCGAAGCGCTGGGCCACGGCCCGCTCCTGCAGGCCGCTCTGCAGCGTGGCACGCAGCGACAGCGCGGGCTCCAGCGTGTCCAGCGCCTGCCCCGCCAGCCGCACGCCCGGCCCGCCCAGCAGCTGCTGCATGGGCGGGTTGACGGCGATGATGCGGTCCTGCCGGTCGACCGCCACCACGGCCTCCTGCAGGTTGTGCAGCACGCTGTGCAGCTGCTCGTAGCGGCCGGCCTCCAGCCGGGCGACGCGCGCCAGCTCCAGCGCGTCGTCGAAGCCCTTGCGGATGCTGGCGAGCGAATACGCCAGCAGGCCCGTCAAGCCCGCCTGCTCGGCCAGCTCCACCACCAGGCTGGAGCCGACGATCACCTCGAAGCCCGCGCGGCGCAGCGTCTCGAAGCGCTGGCGCGCGTCGTCGGGCGTCTGGTAGGCGTGCTGGCTGATCTCGATGTTCAGCAGGTCCTTCACGGCTTCCAGTTCGGGAATGGTCTGGCCGTACATCACCACCCCCACGCGGCCGGCGATGCGCCGCGCCTGGATCAGCGCCTGCAGCAGGTCGAACCCGCCCAGCTGGATGGTGGCGACCGGCGCCTGCAGCCCCGCCCGCAGGATGCTGGCGTTCGATCCGGCGCTGACGAAGGCATCCACGCTGCCGCGCTCCAGCCGGTCCTGGGCCAGGGCCAGCGCCCGGCCGAAGGTGCCGTCCACCACCTCGATCTCGGCGCGGCCGGCGTATTCGGCCACCACGGGCATGGCGAACTCGCGGATCTGCCGGTAGCTGAGAAAGCAGAGGCGGGGCAGGCGGGCGCTGCCGAACGGAAGGACGGGTGTCGCCATGAGTAGGTGTGCTTGGGACGGAATGTGTGTTTCACGAGTGTTGCATGAAACGCCGGCCAGTGCGTGGTCTGCGATCAAGCCCAATGAAATCAACCACTTGCGCCGCGCGCGCTCGCTGGCACGGCCCCTGCAATACCGCAGCACTGTCATCGAACGAACCTGGAGACGACCCCCTTGGCACTCGAACACATCACCGTGCTGGACCTCACCCACATGCTGTCCGGCCCCTACGGCACCATGCTGCTGGCCGACCTGGGCGCACGCACCATCAAGGTGGAGCCGCCCGGCACCGGCGAAGGCACCCGCCGCCTGCTGGAGAACGACCCCGACTATTCGCGCGGCGGCATGGGCGCCTACTACCTCACGCTCAACCGCAACAAGGAAAGCGTCTGCGTGGACCTGAAGAGCCCGGCCGGCCGGGAGGTGTTCATGGACCTGGTGCGCCAGGCCGACGTGGTGTTCGACAACTTCAGCGTGGGCGTCACCGGGCGCCTGGGCATCGACCATGCGGCGCTCTCGCAGGTCAACCCGCGCATCGTGACCTGCTCGGTCACCGGCTTCGGCCAGACCGGCCCGCACACGCAGCGGCCGGCGTTCGACCAGGTGGTGCAGGCGATGGGCGGCGGCATGTCCATCACCGGCACGCCAGAGACCGGCCCCACGCGCAGCGGCATTCCCATCGGCGACCTGGGCGGCGGGCTGTTCGGCGCGCTGGGCGTGCTGGCCGCGCTGGTCGAGCGCGACAGCACGGGCCGGGGCCAGCATGTGGACATCTCCATGCTGGACGCGCAGATCTCGCTGCTCAACTACATGGCCACCATGCACTTCATGTCGGGCCATGTGCCCGAGGGCACCGGCAACGGCCACTTCGTGCACGTGCCCTACAACAGCTACCCCACGGCGGACGGCCACATCATCATCGCCTGCATCGGCGACGGCTTCTTCGACCGCTTCGTGGACTTCATCGGCCTGGATGCCCTGCGCAAGCCCGAATACCGCCAGCAGCCGGTGCGCTTCGCCGCCAAGGCCGAGATCGACGCCATCGTGGCGGACGAGCTGCGCAAGCAGCCCACCGCGCACTGGCTGGAGCGGCTGCGGGAAGCGCGCATCCCCTGCGGCCCGGTCAACGACTTCGCCCAGGCCCTGAGCGACCCGCAGGTGCTGGCGCGCGACATGGTGGTGACCGTGCCGCTGCCGGAGGGCGAGCCGCTGCGCATGCCCGGCAACCCGGTGAAGCTGTCGGCCGCGCCGCAGCGCAGCTTCGGGGCCCCGCCGCGGCTGGGCGAGCAGACCGCCGCCGTGCTGGGCGGCTGGCTGGGCTATCCGGCCGATCGACTGGCCCGGCTGCGCGAAGACGGCGCCATCGCCTGATGCCGGGAGCGACCCCCATGCCGCAAGCCATGACCGAGCGCATCTACATCACCGACGTGGCACCCCGCGACGGGCTGCAGAACCAGCAGCTGCCCGTGTCCACCGAGTCCAAGCTGGCGCTGATCGGCCTGCTCGAAGCCGCCGGCCTGCGCAGCGTGGAGGCCACCAGCTTCGTGTCTCCCAAGGCCGTGCCGCAGATGGCCGACGCGGGCGAACTGGTGCCCGCCGTCGCGGCGCGCTGGCCACGGCTGCGCACCTCGGTGCTGGTGCCCAATCTCAAGGGCCTGGAACGCGCCCATTCCGCCGGGGCGCGGGAGATCGCCGTGGTGCTGTCGGCCACCGAGACCATGAACGCCCGCAACATCAACATGGGGCTGGCGCAGGCCACCGAGGTGAGCGAGCAGACGCTGGCCGCCGCCCACGCGCTGGGCCTGCGCACGCGGGCCTATGTGGCGGTGGCGTTCGACTGCCCGTTCGAGGGCGAGACGCCGCTGCCCGAGGTGCTGCGGCTGGCCGCGCGCATGCACGCCGCCGGCGCGGGCGAGGTGGTCATCGCCGACACCATCGGCTCGGCATCGCCCGGCCAGGTCAAGGAGCGCTTCGCCGCGCTGCGCGAGGTGGTGCCCATCGACCGGCTGGCCGTGCACCTGCACGACACGCGCGGCATGGGCGCGGCCAACGCCTGGGCGGCGCTGGAGGCCGGCGTGCGCCGCTTCGACGCCAGCGTGGGCGGCATCGGCGGCTGCCCGTTCGCGCCCGGTGCCGCCGGCAATCTGGCCACCGAGGACCTGGTGCTGCTGGCCGAGCGCAGCGGCTTCGCCACCGGCGTGTCGCTGCAGGGGGTGCTGGATGCCATCGACTTCGCGCAGACGCTGCTGCAGCGGCCGCTGGGCGGCCGGTCCATCGCCTGGCTGCGGCGCGAGCAGGCCCGGCGCCAGGCGCAGGCGGCCGAGCCGGCCGCTGCCTGACGGCCCGCCGGCTGCCGAGCGCGCCCCCCGATCACTCGCACAACAACGTCCAGGAGACAAAACCATGCACCCCGACCACCCCGACCACCCCGACCACCACCAACCCATCGGCCACCCGGCCATCACCCGCCGCCTGGCCCTGGCCGGCCTGGGCGCCTGGGGCGCCACTGCCCTGGGGGCCGCCCATGCGCAGGACAAACCCTATCCGTCCAAGCCGGTCACCATCGTCGTGCCGTATTCGGCCGGCGGCGGCACCGACATCGTCGGCCGGCTCATGGCGCAGCGGCTGTCCGAGCTGTGGGGCCAGTCGGTGGTGGTGGACAACCGCACCGGCGCGAACGGCGTCATCGGCTCCGCCCACGTCGCCAAGGCCGCGCCAGACGGCTACACGCTGCTGCTGGTGGTGGGCTCGCATGCCATCAACCCCGTGCTGATGAAGAGCATGCCCTACGACACGATGAAGGCGTTCACGCCGGTGACCAACATCGCCACCTCGCCCATGGTGCTGGTGGTGGCGGCCGACGGCCCGTACAAGCGCCTGCCCGAACTGGTGCAGGCGGCGAAGGCGCAGGAGATCGCGGTGGGCTATTCGGAAGGGCAGACGCGGCTGACGGGCGAGCTGATCCGCCAGTCCGGCCAGCTCAAGACCACCGGCGTGCCCTACAAGGGCGGCGCGCCCATCATGGTGGACATCATCGGCGGCCACCTGCCGGCGGGCGTGACCAGCGTGCTCACCGCCCTGCCGCACATCCATTCGGGCAAGCTGCGCGTGGTGGGGGTGGCCGCGCCGCAGCGCATGGCCCTTTTCCCGGACGCCATGACCTTCGACGAAGCCGGCCTGCGGGGCGTGCAGTCGCTCAACTGGTACGGCCTCTTCGGCCCGGCCGGCATGCCGCAGGCGGTGGTCGAGCGGCTGCACGCCGACCTGCGCAAGGTGGCGGCCGACCCGGCCGTGGCCCGGCAGATGCAGGACCAGGGCGCCGACATCGTGCTCACGCCGCCCGCCGAGTTTCGCCGCTTCGTCGAAGGCGAAACCCAGAAGTGGGCCCAGGTGGCGCAGCGCGGCGGCATCCGCGCCGAGTGAGCGGCCAGCCCGGGCAACGCGCCGCAGAGCGCGCGCCCGCCGGCCGGCACGGGTATTCCATCAAGACAAGGAGACAGGACATGACCCCCTTCCAACCATCGCGGCGCCACCTGGCCGCGGGCCTCGCGGCGCTGTGCCTCGCGCTCGCCGCCGGCGGTGCCTCGGCCCAGGCGGACTACCCCAGCAAGCCCATCCGGCTCATCGTGCCCTTCGCCCCGGGCGGGGTGACCGACACCGGCGCCCGGGTGGTGGCCGAGCGCCTGGGCAGCCGGCTGGGCCAGCAGGTGGTGGTGGACAACCGGCCGGGCGCCTCCGGCAACATCGGCACGCAGATGGGCGCTGCCGCCGCGCCGGACGGCTACACCCTGGTGGTGGGTTTCGACGGCACCATGGTCATCAACCCGCATGTGTTCGCCAAGGTGCCGTTCGACACGCTGAAGGACTTCGCGCCCGTCGGCAAGATCGGTGACGCGGCGCTGGTGATCGTGACGCATCCGTCGGTGCCGGCGAAGGATTTCCAGTTGCTGGTTGCCTATTCCAAGGCGCAGCCGGGCGGTGTCTCGTACGGCAGCGCGGGCACCGGCAGCACGCCCCACCTGGCAGGCGAGCTGCTGCGCGTGCGCACCGGGGCGAACTTCGTGCACGTGCCCTACAAGGGCGGCGGCCAGGCGCTGGCCGACGTGGTGGGCGGTTCGCTGCCCATGCTGTACACGGCGGTGGCGGGCGCCTATCCGTTCATCCAGCGCGGCCAGGTGCAGGCCATTGCCGTGTCGAGCGCCCAGCGGCTGCCTTCGCTGCCCAACGTGCCGACGGTGGCCGAATCCGGCGTGCCGGGCTTCGAGGTGAATTCCTGGATCGGCATCCTGGCGCCGGCCCGGACCCCGGCGGCCATCGTCGATCGCCTGCAGCGCGAGCTGCATGCCGTGGTGCAGTCGCCCGACATCAAGGAGCGGCTGGCCTCCCTCGGCATCCTGGCCTCGGGCAACACGCCGGCGCAGTTCCGCGCCGAGATGGAGGCCGACCTGCGCAAATACGGCGACGTGGTGAAAGCCGCGAACATCCGCTCCGACTGAACCCCGGCTCCTCTATAGTGGCTCCCGGCCGCCCGAGGGGGCGGCATGCGTCGGGAACAGGAGAGACGGCATGGCAATGGGACGGTGGGGCGCTGCGGTGGTGGCCGCGATGGCGGTGGCGGGCTTGGGCGGCTGCGACCTGCAGCGCATCAGCGAGCTGCAGGTCGGCACATCGACGGAGGCCGACGTGCGCTCGCGCTTCGGTGAGCCCGAGCGGGTGTGGGACGAGCCGGGCGGCGCCCGCACCTTCGAATACAACCGCCAGCCTGCCGGTGCGGTCAACTACATGATCACCATCGGCCCCGACGGCCGCATGAGCGCGCTGCGCCAGGTGCTGACGCCCGCGGAATTCGCCCAGATCACGCCGGGCATGACGGTGGACGAGGTGCGCCGGCGCCTGGGCAAGCCCATGAAGACGATGAGCTTCGCGCTCAAGGGCGAAACGGAATGGGACTGGCGCTGGAACGACGGCGGTACGCGGCCGATGATCTTCACCGCCGTGTTCGGCGGCGACGGGCGCGTGCTGCGCACGGCCAGCGTGGAGGAGATCCCGCAGGGCGGACGCTGAGCGCAGCGCGCCGGCTGGCGCGGGGCTTGCATGCGCCGGGCGCGCCCGCCTTGGGCGGCCAGGGGGCCCACCCCTCCTTCTTCGCACCCACCATGCCTACAGACTCCACGCCCCCGACGGCGCCCGCGCGCCCCGCCGACTCGCTGCGCCACGGCTACTACGAGGACGCCCAGGCGCTCTTCGCCGGCACGCTCTTCGTGGCCATGGCGCTCATGCTGTTCGGCCAGGCGGGGCTGCTCATCGGCAGCACGGCCGGGGTGGCCTTCCTGCTGCACTACGTGACGGACATTTCCTTCGGCAAGATCTTCTTCGCCATCAACCTGCCGTTCTACTGGTTCGCCTGGACGCGCATGGGCCGGGAGTTCACCGCCAAGACCTTCCTCTCGATCGCGCTGCTGTCGGGGCTGACCGAGCTGTTCCCCCACGTCATGCACGTCGATTACCTCGACCCGCTGTTCGCCGCCGTGCTCGGCGGGCTGCTGCTGGGCACCGGCTGCCTGTTCCTGGCGCGGCACCGCTCCAGCCTGGGCGGTGCGACCATTCTTTCGCTCTATCTGCAGCAAAGCCGCGGCATCCGGGCCGGCAAGGTGCAGATGGCGATCGACTGCGTGGTGGTGCTGCTGGCGCTCTTCGTCGTGCCGCCCGACCGGGTGGCCTACTCGGTGCTGGCGGTGCTGGTGATGAGCGGCTTTCTCTGGATCAGCCACCGCCCCGGGCGCTACGTGGGGCATTGAGGGCGCACGTTCCGGCGTTCCTGCCCGAACGCCTTGGCGGCTGCGGCGGTCAGCGCACGCGCATGCCAGGCGTGGCGCCGGGCAGGGGTTCGAGCACGTAGATGCCGGGCTGGGCCTTCTCGTCGCCGTGGCTGGCGGCCAGCACCATGCCTTCGCTGATGCCGAACTTCATCTTGCGTGGTGCCAGGTTGGCGACCATGACCGTGTGCTTGCCGATCAGGTCGGCCGGCTGGTAGGCGCTGGCGATGCCGCTGAAGACGTTGCGCGTCTTGCCTTCGCCCACGTCCAGCGTCAGGCGCAGCAGCTTGGTGGAGCCCTCGACCGGCTCGCAGTTCACGATCAGCGCGATGCGCAGGTCGATCTTGGCGAAGTCGTCGATGGTGATGGTGGGCGCCAGCGCCTCGCCGCCGGGAAGGGCTGGTGGTGCTATGGTTTCAGTAGCTGCCTGCGCAGGCGCTGCCTGGGCTGGAGCCTCGAAAAGCGCTTCGAGCTGCTCCGGCGTGACCCGCTGCATCAGATGCTGGTAGGGGGCGATGGCCTGCACGTCGCCCGCCACGCTCCACTGCTGCATGCTCTGGCCGACGAATTGCTCCACTGCCAGCGACAGGCCCGGCAGCACCGGAGCCAGGTAGCGCGTCAGCGCCGCGAAGGCGTTGACCAGCACCGAGCAGACCTGGTGCAGCGCCAGGTTGTTGGCCGGGTCCTTGGCCAGGTCCCAGGGCTTGTTCTGGTCCACATAGGCGTTGACCCGGTCGGCCAGCAGCATGATCTCGCGCGTGGCCCGGCCGTATTCACGCGCCTCGTACATCTGCGCGATGGCGTCGCCCGCGCCGCGCACGTCGGCCAGCAGGGCGCCACCCGCGTCGCCGAAGTCGCTGGTCAGGCGGCCCTCGAAGCGCTTGGTCAAAAAGCCGGCCGCGCGGCTGGCGATGTTGACGTACTTGCCGATCAGATCGCTGTTGACCCGCAGCATGAAGTCTTCGGCGTTGAAGTCGATGTCTTCGTTGCGTGCGCTGAGCTTGGCCGCCAGGTAGTAGCGCAGCCACTCGGCGTTCATGTCCAGCTTCAGGTACTTGAGCGGGTCCAGGCCGGTGCCGCGGCTCTTGCTCATCTTCTCGCCGTTGTTCACGGTGAGGAAGCCATGCACGAAGACGTTGTCGGGCGTCTTGCGGCCGCTGAAATGCAGCATGGCGGGCCAGAACAGCGTGTGGAAGGTGACGATGTCCTTGCCGATGAAGTGGTACTGCTCCAGAGAGGGGTCGGCCATGTAGGCGTCGTAGTTCTCGCCGCGCTTTTCCAGCAGGTTCTTCAGCGACGCCAAGTAGCCCACGGGCGCATCCAGCCAGACGTAGAAGTACTTGCCCGGCGCGTCCGGGATCTCGATGCCGAAGTAGGGCGCATCGCGGCTGATGTCCCAGTCGCCCAGGCCTTCGCTCTGCGTGCCATCCGGGTTGGTGCGCACGCTGAACCATTCGCGGATCTTGTTGGCCACTTCAGGCTGCAGCTTGCCGTCCTGCGTCCACTGCTCCAGAAACTCCACGCAGCGCGGGTCCGACAGCTTGAAGAAGAAGTGCTCCGAGCTTTTCAGCTCGGGCTTGGCGCCCGAGAGGGCCGAGAACGGCTCGATCAGGTCGGTGGGCGCATAGACGGAGCCGCAGACCTCGCAGTTGTCGCCGTACTGGTCCTTGGCATGGCACTTGGGGCACTCGCCCTTGATGTAGCGGTCGGGCAGGAACATGTTCTTCTCGGGGTCGAAGAACTGCTCGATGGTGCGCACCTCGATCAGGCTGCCGTCCGCGCGGTCGCGCAGGTCGCGGTAGATCTGGCGGGCCAGCTCGTGGTTCTCGGGCGCGTCGGTGCTGTGCCAGTTGTCGAAGCTGATGTGGAAGCCGTCCAGATACTGCTTGCGTCCTGCGGCGATGCCGGCGACGAACTGCTGGGGCGTCACGCCGGCCTTTTCCGCCGCGATCATGATCGGGGCGCCGTGCGTGTCGTCCGCGCCGACGAAGTTCACCGCATGGCCGCGCATGCGCTGGAACCGCACCCAGATGTCGGCCTGGATGTATTCCATGATGTGGCCGATGTGGAAGTTGCCGTTGGCGTAGGGCAGTGCGGTGGTGACGAAGAGCTTGCGTGCGGACATCGGGGGCGGGCTTTCTGGAGGGCGTCTGCGCCGGCCGAGGGGCCGGCGGGGCGGAACGCGCGATTTTAAGACCCCGCCCGCCGCCCGCTGCCGGTCACCGGCGGCGCAGCAGGTTGGTCTTGGCCAGTTCCACCAGCTCGTCGCCCCGGCCGTTCATCACGGCGCGCGCCGCGTAGAGGCTGAAGCCCTTGACCTGCTCGGCCTTGATCTTGGGCGGCAGCGACAGCTCCAGGGGATCGACCGCCACGTCCACCAGCGCGGGGCCGTCGTGCGCCAGCGCCTGGGCGATGGCGGCCTCCAGCGCGTCCGAGCGGGTGACGCGCAGGCCGAGGAAACCCATGCCGCCGGCGATGGCGCTGAAGTCGGGGTTGCGCAGCGACACGTTGGTGTCGAGAAAGCCTGCCGCCTTCTGCTCCATCTGCACGAAGCCGAGCACGCCGTTGTTGATCAGCACGATCTTGATCGGCAGCTGCATCTGCACGGCGGTGAGCATGTCGCCCATCAGCATGGCCAGCCCGCCGTCGCCCGACAGCGAGATCACCTGGCGCCCCGGCCGCGCCGCCTGGGCGCCCAGCGCCTGCGGCATGGCGTTGGCCATGGAGCCGTGGTTGAACGAGCCGATCAGCCGGCGCCGGCCGTTCATGCGCAGGTAGCGCGCCGCCCAGATGGCGGGCGTGCCCACGTCGAAGCTGAAGATCGCGTCGTCGGCCGCCAGCCGATCCAGCGTGGCGGCGACGAACTGCGGGTGCAGGGGCTGGTCGCCGCTGCGGGGCGAGGCCAGGGCGTCCAGGTCCTGGCGGGCGCTCTGGTAATGCTCGCGCGCCTTCTCCAGAAAGGCGGTGTCCCGTCCCGGCTCGATCAGGGGCGCCAGCAGGGTGGCAGCCTCGCGCACGTCGGCCACCAGGCCCAGGCGCAGCTGGACGCGCCGGCCCAGTGCTCCCGGGTTGCGGTCGATCTGCGCCACGGCGGCGTCTTCGGGGTAGAAGTTGCGGTAGGGAAAGTCGGTGCCCAGCATCAGCAGCGTGTCGCATTCGCGCATGGCGTGGTAGCCGGACGAGAAGCCGATCAGGCCGGTCATGCCCACGTCGCAGGGGTTGTCCCACTCCATGGTTTCCTTGCCGCGGAAGGCGTGGACGACGGGCGCGGCCAGGGCCTGCGCCAGGGCCACCACCTCGTCGTGCGCGCCTTGCGTGCCGGCGCCGGCCAGGATGGTCACGGCCTTGGAGCCGTTCAGCAGCTTCGCCAGTTCGGCCAGGGCCTCGGGGTCGGGCAGCAGCCGCGCCGGTGCCGGCTGCGCGAAGTGGGGCCGCGCGCCTTCGGGCGCATCGAGCGTGCAGACGTCGCCCGGCAGCACCAGCACCGCCACGCCCCGCTCGCCGATGGCCGTGCGCATGGCCCGGTGCAGCAGCTCGGGCAACTGGTGGGGATGCTGCACCATCTCGCAGAAATGGCTGCACTCGCGGAACAATTCGGTGGGGTGGGTTTCCTGGAAATAGCCCAGGCCGATCTCGCTGCTGGGAATGTGGCTGGCGATGGCCAGCACCGGCTGGTGGTTGCGCTGGCAGTCGTAGAGCCCGTTGATGAGATGCAGGTTGCCCGGCCCGCAGCTGCCGGCGCACACGGCCAGCTGGCCCGTGACCTGGGCCTCGGCCCCGGCGGCGAAGGCGCCGGCTTCTTCATGGCGCACATGCATCCAGTCGATGCCTCTGTGGCGGCGCAAGCTGTCGTTGACGGCGTTGAGGCTGTCGCCGGTCACGCCCCAGATGCGGCGCACTCCGGCGTCGGCGAGCGTCTCCACCAGCAGGTCGGCGACGGACCTGGATTTCGGCGATCCAAAAATACCCATGACGGCAGGCTCCTGTTGCGTGGCGTTGTCGCAGGAGTATTCAGGGTTAACCCTTGCCCTGGCTGCCATCCTTTGCCGCGTTCCAGGGTCAGCGGCCGGCAATCGGGCCGACTCGCCCATGCCCCTACCCCGGCGCTCCCCGGCCCGTGCCGGCGCGGTGGCGCCAAGGCGCCGCGGGGGGTGTCAGCGGCCGGCCGCAGGAGCCTTCGACAGCAGCACGGCGAGCGCGTCCGATTCCATCAGCACCAGGCCGTTGTCCCGGGCGAAGTCGCGGGCGTTTTCGCTCACCTGGCCCTGCAGCGCCACATAGACGCCGGCGGAGGCCTGCTGCGCCTGCACGGCGGCCTGCAGTTCGCGCAGCGGCTCGGCGCCGTGGGTGGCGGCCTTCCAGCGGCGGGCCATGACCAGCAGTGTCTGGCCGCCGCGTTCCAGCCGCAGGTCGGCCGGCTGCCCGTTCAGGCGGCTGACGGTATGGCCCTCGGCCTGCCAGGCGCGTTCCAGCGCGGCGGAGAAGTCGCGCCAGGGCATGGCGGCGGCGGAGGCCCGCACCGCTTCCACCTGCGCCGCGCTGGGCGCGCGCCATTGCCGCCACGCCGCCATGCTGCCCACGACGACCAGGGGCAGCACGCCCACCGCCGCGAACGGCGCCAGATGGGCCGGCAGCAGCGCGCCGCACAGCAGCGCGATGGCGGCCGCCGCGGCGAAGCTGATCCACCACGGCGAGCGCAGCAGGATCGCGAACAGGGAATTGGGGGCCATCTTGAATTTCACGGGGCGGTCTCTGGGAAGCAGGGTCGGGGGAGGGGCGGTGGCGCGGAGATGCGCGGCGGGATTGTCCCGCAGGCCGGCAGGGGCGCGGGCCTTCGATAGACTACCCGACCCACAGGAGTGAAGAACAGCATGGCAGTCACAGAACAGGGCCTCTTGGCGGCGCTCGCGCAGGTGCGCGACCCCCATACCGGCAAGGATTTCGTCTCCACCCGCGCGCTGCGCAACGTGCAGATCAACGGCGCGGACGTCGCGTTTGACGTGGAGCTGGGCTATCCGGCCAAGAGCCTGGTGCCCGAGTTGCGGCGCCAGTTCGTGGCGGCGGCCCGGGCCGTGCCGGGCGTGGAGAACGTCTCGGTGCAGATCGCCAGCAAGGTCACGGCCCACGCCGTGCAGCGCGGCGTGCAGCTTCTGCCGCAGGTGAAGAACATCATCGCCGTGGCTTCGGGCAAGGGCGGCGTGGGCAAGAGCACCACCGCCGCCAACCTGGCGCTGGCGCTGGCCGCCGAGGGTGCCAGCGTGGGCGTGCTCGACGCCGACATCTACGGCCCCAGCCAGCCCATGATGCTGGGCATCAGCCGCCGCCCGGAAAGCGACGACGGCAAGACCATGGAGCCGCTGGAAAACCATGGCGTGCAGGTGATGTCCATCGGCTTCCTGATCGACCAGGACGAGGCCATGATCTGGCGCGGACCCATGGCCACCCAGGCGCTGGAGCAGCTGCTGCGCCAGACCAACTGGAAGGACCTGGACTACCTCATCATCGACATGCCGCCCGGCACCGGCGACATCCAGCTCACGCTGAGCCAGCGCGTGCCCATGACCGGCGCGGTCATCGTCACCACCCCGCAGGACATCGCCCTGCTGGACGCCAAGAAGGGCATCAAGATGTTCGAGAAGGTGGGCGTGCCCATCCTCGGCATCGTCGAGAACATGGCCGCCCACGTGTGCAGCCAGTGCGGCCATGTGGAGCACATCTTCGGCGCCGACGGCGGCAAGAAGATGGCGGCCGAATACGGCATGGACTACCTGGGCGCGCTGCCGCTCGACATGTCCATCCGCCTGCAGGCCGACAGCGGCAAGCCTACGGTGGTGGCCGACCCGGACGGCGAGGTCGCCCAGATCTACAGGAAGGTGGCGCGCGACGTGGCGGTGAAGATCGCCCAGCAGGCCAAGGACTTCTCGTCCAAGTTCCCGAGCATCTCCATCAGCAAGGACACCTGAGGCACAGGGCCGCGCCCCGTGGGCGCAGCCCGGGCAACGCTCCATGAACCTGCTGGCCGCCATGCGCTATCTCGTCGCCCTCGACGAGCACCGCCATTTCGGCCGCGCGGCGCAGGCCTGCCACATCACGCAGCCGGCGCTGTCGAATGCGCTGCGGGCGCTGGAGCAGGAATTCGGCGTCGTGATCGTGCAGCGCGGCCGCGCCTTCGCCGGCCTCACGCACGAGGGGGACGCCGTGGTGGCCGCCGCGCGGCGCATGCTGCACGACACCGAGGTGCTGCGCCGCGAACTGCGCAGCACCGAGGCATCGCCCCAGGGCCGTCTGCGCATGGCGGCCACGCCCACGGCCATCCCCTTGCTGACGCGCTTCGCCGTGCAGTTGCGCACGCGGCACCCGGGCATCCAGCCGGTGGTGCTGTCCATGAGTTCGGTCGAACTCGAACGCGGGCTGGAAGACCTCTCGGTCGACCTGGCGCTGGGCTACAGCGAGCGCATGCAGGCCCGGCAGGCGCAGCTGCGCTCGTGGCCGCAATGCAGCGAGCGGTACTACCTGGTGCGCCGTGCCGCGCAGCCGTCGCAGGAGCGCATGCGCATCGGCGAGGCCATCCCCTGGGCCGAGGCCGGCCGGCTGCCGCTCTGCCTGCTCACGCCCGACATGTTCAACCGATCCATCGTGGACGACGCGCTGCGGGCAGCCGGCGTGCAGCCGGTACCCGCCATCGAAACCAACTCGGTGCTGACGCTGGTGCTCAGCGTGCAGTCCGGCGACGTGTGCAGCGTGCTGCCCGGTGCCCTGGTCGCCGCTTCGCGGCATGAGCGTTCGCTGGAGGCGCTGCCCCTGGTGTCGCCCGACATCCGCACTCCCATCGGCTTCATGACGCAGCGCGGCCCCCGCTGGTCCCGCGCCCTGGAGGGGGCTGTCGCCCTGCTGGAGCAGCCCGCGTGGCGTGACGAGGTGGCGGCGAGCAGCGGCATGCTCGAAGCCTGAGCCGCCGGGGTGCCCGGCCCTGCCCAGTCAGGGCGGCCTGGGCGGCCTGGCCGGCGGTCCGGGCAAGTTGCCCCGGCACCTGTGTTCCGCCGTGCATACATTCAGCCGTTGAATCGTCCCATGCGTCGATTCCATTTGACGATACGGCAGATACATTCAGACACTGCGCCCCGGCTTTGACGTGGGTCAAGCATCAACCAACAGGGGGCGCGCAGGGCGTGCTCCTTCTAGCAAAGAGAGCGTGTTCGATGGCTGCTGCATCAGCGATGGCTGACAAGGTCCCGGGGGCGGCCCCCGGTTTTCTCGACAAGGAACGCATCATTGCGGGTCCCGGCTTCAACCGCTGGCTGGTGCCGCCTGCGGCCCTGGCGATTCACCTGTGCATCGGCATGGCCTACGGCTTCTCGGTGTTCTGGCTGCCGCTGTCCAAGGCGCTGGCCACCGCCGGCACGGGCGCGGCCTGCCCGAAGGAGATGAGCTTCTTCGCCGAGCTGTTCGCCACCGGCTGCGACTGGCGCGTGGCCACGCTGGGCTGGATGTACACGCTGTTCTTCGTCTTCCTGGGCTGCTCGGCAGCGCTCTGGGGCGGCTGGCTGGAACGTGCCGGCCCGCGCAAGGCGGGCGTGGTGTCGGCCCTGTGCTGGTGCGGCGGCATGCTGCTGTCGGCGCTGGGCATCCACCTGCACCAGTTCTGGCTGATGATCCTGGGCTCGGGCGTGATCGGCGGCATCGGCCTCGGGCTGGGCTACATCTCGCCGGTGTCCACGCTCATCAAGTGGTTCCCGGACCGGCGCGGCATGGCCACCGGCATGGCCATCATGGGCTTCGGCGGCGGCGCCATGATCGGCTCGCCCCTGGCGGTGGACCTGATGAAGCACTTCGCCACGCCGACCGACGTGGGCGTGATGCAGACCTTCGTGGTCCTGGCGCTCGTGTACTTCGTGTTCATGATGGCCGGCGCCCTGGGCTACCGCGTGCCCGCCACGGGCTGGAAGCCGGCCGGCTGGACGCCGCCGCCGTCGTCGGCCAACACCATGATCACGCAGCGCCACGTGCACGTGAAGCGGGTCTGGGGCATTCCCCAGTTCTGGCTGGTGTGGGTGGTGCTGTGCATGAACGTCAGCGCCGGCATCGGCGTGATCGGCATGGCGTCGCCCATGCTGCAGGAAGTGTTCGGCGGCGGCCTGATCGGCGTGCCGCAGAAATTCGGCGAACTGGACAAGGCGCAGCTGGCCGCCATCGCGGCGGTGGCGGGCGGCTTCACCGCGCTGCTGTCGCTCTTCAACATCGGCGGCCGGTTTTTCTGGGCCAGCCTCTCCGACAAGCTCGGCCGCAAGATGACCTATGTGGTGTTCTTCGTGCTGGGCGCGTTGATGTACGCGAGCATTCCGAGCTCGGCCAGCGCCGGTCACAAGCTGCTCTTCGTGGGCGCGTTCTGCATCATCCTGTCGATGTACGGCGGCGGCTTCGCCACCGTGCCGGCCTACCTGGCGGACCTGTTCGGCACGCAGTTCGTCGGCGCCATCCACGGCCGCCTGCTCACCGCCTGGGCCACCGCCGGCATCCTCGGGCCGGTGGTGGTGAACTACATGCGCGAATACCAGCTGGGCCTGGGCCTGCCGCGCGAGCAGGTCTACAACCAGACCATGTACATCCTGGTGGGCATGCTGGCGATCGGCCTCGTCGCCAACCTGCTGGTGCGGCCGCTGGCCGACAAGTGGTTCATGAGCGACGAGGAACTGGCCCGCGAAAAGCAGCTGGCGCACGAGAAGAGCGTGGCGGCGGAAGTGGGCGGCGGCAGCGGTGCGGGCGGCGCGACCAGCCCGGTGCTGGTGGCATTCGCCTGGCTGGCCGTCGGCATTCCGCTGTGCTGGGGCATCTACAAGACGCTGGGCAGCGCCGCCAAGTTCTTCCAGTAAGCGCGCCCGGACAGGAACGGCGCCGACACCGCAGCGCCGCCCGCCCCCCTACGATGCGACCGGACATGGCCGCGACGGCGGGCGCCCACGAGCAGCATCACCACCGCAGCCAGGAGACCAGGATGAAACAGGAAAAGATCGAGTTCTACAAAGGGCCGGCGGGTGGCTGGGGTGCGCTCAACAGCGTGAAGAACGCTCTGCTGCGCCAGGACATTCCCGTCAAGGGCGCCAAGACCCTGCTGTCGGCCAATCAGCCGGACGGCTTCGACTGCCCGGGCTGTGCCTGGCCCGATCGCAACCATGCTTCCACGTTCGAATTTTGCGAGAACGGCGTGAAGGCCGTGGCGGCCGAGGCGACGGCGCGCCGCGCCGGCCCCGGGCTGTTCGACCAGTACACCGTCGCCGAGCTTGCGCAGCAGAGCGACTTCTGGCTGGAGGACCAGGGCCGCCTGACGCACCCGATGGCCTATGACGCGGCCAGCGACCTCTACCGCCCCATCGCCTGGGACGACGCCTTCGCGCTCATCGCGCGCCACCTCAACGCCTTGCCCGACCCCAACCAGGCGATCTTCTACACCTCGGGCCGTGCCAGCAACGAAGCGGCGTTTCTGTACCAGCTGTTCGTGCGGCAATACGGCACCAACAACTTTCCCGATTGCTCCAACATGTGCCACGAGCCGAGCGGCAGCGGCATGCGTCCGCAGATCGGCGTGGGCAAGGGCACGGTGACGCTGCAGGACTTCGAGCACGCGGACGCCATCTTCATCTTCGGCCAGAACCCCGGCACCAACCACCCGCGCATGCTGGGCGAGCTGCGCGAGGCCCACAAGCGGGGCGCCCGCATCGTGAGCTTCAACCCGCTGCGCGAACGCGGGCTGGAGCGCTTCGCCGACCCGCAGGACAAACTGGAGATGGCGACGCTGGGCTCCACGCCCATCAGCACGCACTACTTCCAGCTGCGCGTGGGCGGCGATCTGCCGGCGGTCAAGGGCATCATGAAGCACGTGCTGGAACAGGAAGACCTGCGCGGCGGCGTGCTCGACCGCGGCTTCATCGAGCAGCACACCACCGGCTTCGACGCCATGGCGGGCAACCTGCGGCGCGAGTCCTGGGCCCTGCTGGAGGAAGAGTCGGGCCTGACCGAGGCGCAGATGCGCTCGGCGGGCGACATCTACCTGGGCGCGCGCAGCGTGATCGCCTGCTGGGGCATGGGCATCACCCAGCACAAGCATGCGGTGGACACCATACAGGCCATCGTCAGCCTGCTGCTGATGCGCGGCAACATCGGCCGCGAAGGCGCAGGCCCCTGCCCGGTGCGCGGCCACAGCAACGTGCAGGGCGACCGCACCATGGGCATCTGGGAAAAGCCGCCCGCCGCGCTGCTGGACAAGCTGCGCGACGTGTTCGGCTTCGAGCCCCCGCGCGAGGACGGCGTGGACACGGTGGAAGCCATCCGCCTGATGGGGGAGGGCCGCGGCAAGGTGTTCTTCGCCCTGGGCGGCAACTTCGCCGCGGCGACGCCCGACACCCATGCAACCTGGCAGGCGCTGCGCCGCTGCGACCTGACGGTGCATGTGACGACCAAGCTCAACCGCAGCCATGTGGTGCACGGGCGCGAGGCGCTGATCCTGCCCTGCCTGGGGCGCACCGAGATCGACATGCAGGCCAGCGGCCCGCAGGGCGTGACGGTGGAGGATTCGATGAGCATGGTGCACATCTCCACGGGCATCAACCCGCCGGCGTCGGAACACCTGCTGTCAGAGCCTGCCATCGTGGCGCGGCTGGCCGCAGCCACCCTGGCGGGGCGCAGCGCCGTGCGCTGGCACTGGCTGGTGGAAGACTATGCGCGCATCCGCGATCTGATCGAGCAGGTGTTCCCCGACTTCCAGGACTTCAACCGGCGCGTCGCCCAGCCGGGCGGCTTTCGCCTGCGCAACACGGCGAGCGAGCGGGTCTGGGCCACGGCCTCCGGCAAGGCGAGCTTCCACGCGCCAGTGGTGCCGCAGGACACGCCCTCGCACCAGGCCCGCGCCCGGCTGAAGGACTCCATCGTCTTCACGCTGCTCACCACCCGCTCGCACGACCAATACAACACTACCATCTACGGCATGGACGACCGCTACCGGGGCGTCTACGGCCAGCGCCGGGTGGTGTTCATCCATGCGGCGGACATCCGCGCGCTGGGCCTGCAGGACGGCGACTGGGTGGACATCCAGACCGTCTGGGCCGACGGGCAGGAACGCCGGGCCGATGGCTTCAAACTGGTGGCCTACGACATTCCGCGCGGCAACCTGGCGGCCTACTACCCGGAAACCAACCCGCTGGTGCCGCTCTCGGCCGTGGCCGACGCGGCCGGCACGCCCACCTCCAAGTCCATTCCCGTGCTGCTGCTGCCGCACAGGGCCTTGCAGGCCGCGGCCGCGTGACGGTGCCTTCCGCTCCCTTGGACGACGGCACGGGCGAGCCGCTGCACCTGCGGATCCTGCAGCGCCTGGCCGAGGACGATGCCGCGGCCGGTGTGTCGCTGCCCCGGCTGGGCAAGTCGCTGGGGCAGGGCGCGAGCGTGCTGATGCGCGAGCTGAGCCGGATGGGCGACGCGGTCATCGGCGGCAGCGCCGGCCCGGGCTGGGCCCGGCTGGAGCAGGCCGACGGCCGGTGGACGGCGCACCTGACCGCTGCCGGCCGCGCCTGGCTGGGCGCGCAGGCGCGGCCGGAAGCCGAGGTGGCCTGCCCGCCGCTGGCCGTGCACCGGGTGCGCGTGTTCGGCGAGCCCGGCGCGCCGCCCGAAGGTGTGGACCGCAACGACACCCTGGCGGCGGAAATCCCGGTCGCGCTGGTGTTCAACGGCCTCTCGCATGCGGTGATGATGGCCACGCCCGAGCGGCTGGAAGACTTCGCCCTCGGCTTCGCACTGAGCGAAGGCATTCTGGACAGCGCGGCCGACTGCCGAGGCATCACGCTGCAGGCGGTGGATGGCACCGTGGCGCAGCTGCCGGCCGGCGTGCCCGGCATCGAGGTGCATCTGGAGATTTCGGCGCGCTGCTTCGAGCGGCTGCGGCACCGGCGGCGCAGCATGGCCGGTCGCACGGGTTGCGGCGTGTGCGGCGTGGAAAGCTTCGCCGCGCTCGACCTGGAGCCGGCGCGGCTGCCGGCCCGCGACTGGCTCGCCCGCGTCGATCTGCCGCTGGTGCTGCGCGCCATGTCAGGCCTGCATGACCTGCAGCCGCACAACGCGCAGGCCGGCGCCCTGCATGCCGCCGGCTGGGCGGGCCTCGACGGCCGGCTGCAACGGGTTTGCGAAGACGTGGGGCGGCACAACGCGCTCGACAAGCTCATCGGCGCGCTGGCGCGGACGCAGGGCCTGGGACAGCCGGGCTTCGTGGTGCTGACCAGCCGCGGCAGCCATGAGCTGGTGCGCAAGTGCGCCCGCGTGGGGATCTCCGCGCTGGCCACCATTTCCGCCCCCACCGCCACCGGCGTGCAGGTGGCCGAGCTCGCCGGCCTGCGGCTCTGGGGCCTGGTGCGGGCGCCCCGGGGGGTGCTGTATGCCCCCGGGGGCGCCGCGGTGGCGTGAGCCGGGCCGGCGCAACCGCGGGCAGCGCCGGGAATTGCCTGCGCGGGTACAGTGCCCGCATGTCTGACCGCCCCACCATCGACGTTGCCGTGATCATGCGGCGTGTATACCTGGACAACCGCTGGCAGCCCTGGCGCTGGGAGCTGGTGGACGTGGTGCCCGCGCAGGCCGCGTTCGGCAGCGGCGCGCGGCTGCTGCGCGAAGACGCGACCGAGCAGCGCTGGCTGTTTCCCGGCTTCCAGGCGGCGCTGTTCCGCGACGACGCCGAGGGTTACCACCTCAACCTCAGCTCGCCCGCGCCCTGCTGGTTCGTGCACTGGCGGCTCGACGAAGCGTCCGGCGACGATGGCCACGCGCTGGCCCGCCCGGTCGATGTCAGCCTGAGCTACCACGACGCCGGCCGCTGGCTCGACGCGCAGGAGAACGTGGACCAGGTGCCGGCACCCGAGGAGGTGCGCGCCTGGGCGCAGGCCTTCGTGGACGAGCACTATGTGGCCGAGCCCAAGCGCCGCCGCCGGCCCGACAGCTTCAGGCCGCTGACCGACCGCTTCGGCAACCCGGCGTCGGTGTCCACCGACAAGGACCGGCGCGGCGGCGGGGCCGGGCAACCGCCGGGCCACGCACCGGCTGCCGCGCCGGGAGGCCGCCATGGCGGATGAGGGCGGCTTCCTCGGGCGCTGGTCGCGGCGCAAGCAACTGACCCGCGAGGGCGCGGCCTTGCCCGATGCGGCGCCCGTGGCCCAGCCTGCACCGGCCTTGCCGGCCGGCGCCGGGGCGCCTGTGGCGGTGGCCGTGGCCGCGCCTGCACATCCCTCCGCGAGCGCGACCCCGGTCGCACAGCCGCCTGCGCCCCCCACGCTGCAGGACGTGGCGGCGCTGGGCCGGGAGTCCGATTTCTCGCCGTTCGTGTCCCGTGCGTTGTCGCCCGAAGTGCGCAACGCCGCCATGCGCAAGCTCTTCACCGACCCGCACTTCAACGTGATGGACGGGCTCGACGTCTACATCGACGACTACTCGCTGCCGGACCCGTTGCCGGCCGGCATGCTGGAGCAGCTCGCCAGCGCGCGCAGCATGGGGCTGGTGGGTGGCGGCCCGGACGACGGCGATGCAGGCAGCGGGTTGGGCGGGGCGCCACCGGCAGGCACCGGGAGCGCAGCCAACGAGGCCGAAGGGCCCGCAGCCGCCGACCTGCCGGACATGCCCGACCGCGGCGCCGGGGATGTAGGGGCACTCCCCGCGCCGCAAGGCGGGGATGTGGCACAGTCCCGCGTATGCAACGCCATTCCTAGCCAGCCTGCGCCGGCGGCTGCGCCGCCGTCCAGCGCGGCCGCTGCCGGGGCGCATGCCAGCCAACCACCTGATGTCCAAGACGCTGATATGCGATTGCAACCGGACCATGCCGCTCGACTCCCGGGCGCTGGGCGCGGTGCTTCATGAGGAGCTGACGCTCCATTCCACCCTGTGCCGGCGTGAAGCCGGCGCGTTCCAGCAGGCCGTGCGCAGCGGCGACGAAGTCATCGTCGCCTGCACGCAGGAGCGGCGCCTGTTCGGCGAACTGGCCGAGCAGACCGAAGGCGCCGTCTCGCCGGTGCGCTTCGTCAACATCCGCGAAACCGGCGGCTGGAGCCAGGACGCGCGCGGCGCCAGCCCCAAGCTCGCCGCCCTGCTGGCGGCGGCCCGGCTGCCCGAGCCCGAGCCGGTGCCCACGGTCACCTTCCGCAGCGCGGGCCGGCTGCTGGTGATCGGCCCGGTGGATGCCGCCGAGCGGGCGGCCGCCCTGGTGGGCGACGTGCTCGACGTGACCGTATTCACACAAGGCCCCGGTGCGGCCGGCGGCGCGCAGGAGCGACGCTACCCCGTGCTGGGCGGTCGGCTGCTGTCGCTCAAGGGCTGGCTCGGCGCGTTCGACGTGGAATGGGTGGCCGACAACCCGATCGATCTCGACCTCTGCACGCGCTGCAATGCCTGCCTGTCGGCTTGCCCCGAGAACGCCATCGGGCTCGACTACCAGATCGACCTGGCCGCCTGCACCGGGCACCGTGCCTGCGTGAAGGCCTGCCAGGTGGCGGGCGCGATCCAGTTCGACCGGGTTTCGGCGCCGCCGCGCACCGAGCGGTTCGACCTGGTGCTCGACCTGCGCCCCGGCGCGGCCACGCCCACCTTCGCGCAGCATGCGCCGCCCCAGGGCTATTTCCGCTGGGACGGGCAGGACGCC
Source organism: Acidovorax sp. Leaf160 (assembly GCF_001424265.1). Taxonomy (GTDB): domain Bacteria; phylum Pseudomonadota; class Gammaproteobacteria; order Burkholderiales; family Burkholderiaceae_C; genus Paracidovorax. Next base: position 29,249 of record NZ_LMOV01000009.1, on the reverse strand, counting down.
GCCGTGCTGCTGCGCCTGCGCGATCTGGTGGGTGAATTCGAGAAACCCAAGTTCTTCACCTACCGGCAAAAGCTCTGCGCCCACAGCCGCAACCAGGAGGTCGGCTGCAGCGCCTGCATCGACATCTGCTCGGCCGAGGCTGTGCGCAGCGACAAGTCGCGCCAGCAGATCCAGGTCAACCCGCACCTGTGCGTGGGCTGCGGCGCCTGCACCACGGTGTGTCCCACCGGCGCGCTGTCGTATGCCTACCCGGCCGCTCCCGACCAGGGCGCGAAGATCCGCACGCTGCTGGGCACCTACGCCGCCGCCGGCGGCGGCCGGGCGACGCTGCTGCTGCACAGCCAGGAGCGCGGCCAGCAACTGGTGGAGGAGCTCGGCCGCGCCGCGCGGCTGGGCACCGCCCACGGCGTGCCGGCCCAGGTCATTCCGATGGCGCTCTGGCATACCGCCAGCCTGGGGCTGGACGTCTGGCTCAGCGCCGTCGCCCAGGGCGCCGCGCAGGTCGTGGTGCTGGTCACGGCCGAAGAGGCGCCGCAGTACCTGGACGGGCTGCAGGCGCAGATGGACGTGGCGCAGGCGATCCTGCAGGGCCTGGGCTATGCCGGCAGGCACCTGCAGCTGGTGCGGGCCACGAGCGTCGCCGATCTCGATGCCGCCTTGAAGGGCGTGGTGGCCGCGCGCACGCAGGGCCCCGCCGTGCCCGCGCGCTTCGCCGTCGCGGCCGACAAGCGCAGCACGCTCGATCTCGCCATCGACCACCTGGTGGCGCAGGCGCCCGCCGCCGCGGCCCTGCCGACGGCCATTGCGCTGCCCCCGGCCAGCCCGTTCGGCGACGTGGTGGTGGACACAGCGCGCTGCACGCTCTGCCTCAGCTGCGTCAGCGCCTGCCCGGCGAGCGCGCTGCAGGACAACCCCAACGCACCGCAGCTGCGCTTCGTCGAGAAGAACTGCGTGCAGTGCGGCCTGTGCGCCACCACCTGTCCCGAGGACGCCATCAGCCTGGTCCCGCGCCTGCTGCTGACGCCCGAGCGCGCCCAGCCGCGCGTGCTGAACGAAACCCCACCCTGGGGCTGCGTGCGCTGCGGCAAGCCCTTCGGCACGCTCAAGGCGATCGAGGCCATGCTGACCCGTTTGTCGGGCCATCCCATGTTCCAGGGCGAGGCGCTGGAGCGGCTCAAGATGTGCGGAGACTGCCGCGTGATCGACCTCTATTCCGCGCAGAACGAATCGAAAGTGACCCACCTGTGAGCGCCACCGCCACCCTGTCCGCACCCCCCACCGCGTCGGCGCTCGACGAAGAGACCGCGCGGGCCGAAATCTACGGGCTGCTGGCGCAGCTCTATTACGCGCCGCCTGCGCCAGCGTTGCTGGGCGCGATGCGCGTGGCGCCGACCGAGGCGCCCGCCCAAGGCGCGTTTCTGCAGGAGCCCTGGCAGCAGCTGGTGGGTGTTGCCCGCGCCATGACCGACACGGAGGTCGCGCAGGAATACGAGCGGCTCTTCGGCGGCGTGGGCAAGCCCGAGGTCTACCTGTACGCCTCCCACTACCTGAGCGGCTTTCTCAACGAGAAGCCGCTGGCGCGGCTGCGCGCCGACCTGGCCCGCCTGGGGCTGGGGCGGGGCGACGACATGCCCGAAACCGAAGACCACGTGGCCTACCTCAGCGAAGTCATGCGCTACCTGATCGCGGGAGAAGACGGCGGCGTATGCCATCTGGAGTCGCAGCGCCAATTCTTCGCCGACCACCTGCGGCCCTGGGTCGCGCAGCTGTGCGACACGCTCGGTGGCCACCCCCAGGCGCGCTTCTATGCGTCGCTCGCCGGGTTCACCGCCGCCTTCGTGGCGGTGGAGACCCAGGGCTTCGACATGTTGGAGTGAGTTGTCAGCCGGCGCCGCCAAAGCGCACCAAGCCAGTCAAGAGTCGTTGCGACGCTGCAGTCGATGCCCTAGACTGTATGCAAGTGTTTTCATAACTATGCCAGCCATCCTGGAGACATCCATGCAGGAACGCCAGCCTTCCCCCACGCGCCGCCGCTTCTTCGGCGGCGCCGCCACCGTCGGCGCAGCGGCAGCTGCCGTCGCGGTGCTCCCCCAGGTCGCCATCGACGCGGCGCCAGCGCCCGAACTCGAGCCGCGCCCGGCACCCGAGCGCGGCGGTGGCTACCACCTCTCCGACCACGTCAAGCACTACTACAAGACCACCCGGCTTTGAAGAAAGCGGGTCGCCCCATGTTGCTCACCAAGAAAAATTCCGGCGCGGCGCAAGCCGCGCATGCGCCCGCGTTCGTGCACAGCCTGCGCCGCGGCCTGTCTCAAGCACTGCCCACCATGGACCGCCGCGCCTTCCTGCGGCGTTCCGGCCTGGGCGTCGGGGTGGGGCTTGCGGCCTCGCAGCTGACCCTGGTGCGCCGCGCCGATGCGGCCGAAGGCGCCAAGGTGGGCATCGGCGACACGGCCGTGACGGTACGCCGCACGGTCTGCTCGCACTGCTCGGTCGGTTGCGCGGTGGATGCCGTGGTCGAGAACGGCGTGTGGGTGCGGCAGGAGCCGGTGTTCGACTCGCCCATCAACCTGGGCGCGCATTGCGCCAAGGGCGCCGCGCTGCGTGAACACGGCCACGGCGAATACCGCCTGCGCTATCCGATGAAGCTGGTGAACGGCAAGTACGAGCGCATCAGCTGGGACACGGCGCTGGACGAGATCACCGCCCGCATGCAGGAGCTGCGCAAGGCGAGCGGGCCCGACAGCGTCTACTTCGTGGGCTCTTCCAAGCACAACAACGAGCAGGCCTACCTGCTGCGCAAGTTCGTCAGCTTCTGGGGCAGCAACAACTGCGACCACCAGGCCCGCATCTGCCACTCCACCACCGTGGCCGGCGTCGCCAACACGTGGGGCTACGGCGCCATGACCAATTCGTACAACGACATGCAGAACAGCAAGGTCGCCCTGTACATCGGCTCCAACGCCGCCGAGGCGCATCCGGTCAGCATGCTGCACCTGCTGCACGCCAAGGAAACCGGCTGCAAGGTGATCGTGGTGGACCCGCGCTTCACGCGCACGGCCGCCAAGGCCGACGAATACGTGCGCATCCGCTCGGGCACCGACATCCCGTTCCTCTTCGGTGTGCTCTATCACATCTTCAAGAACGGCTGGGAAGACAAGAAGTACATCCAGGACCGCGTCTACGGCATGGACAAGGTGCGCGACGAGATCATGGCCAAGTGGACACCCGACAAGGTGGAAGAGGCCTGCGGCGTCAAGGAAGCGCAAGTGCTGAAGGTGGCCACCTGGCTGAACGAGAACCGGCCCGGCACGGTGGTCTGGTGCATGGGCCAGACCCAGCACACCATCGGCAACGCCATCGTGCGCGCTTCGTGCATCCTGCAGCTGGCCCTGGGCAACGTGGGCAAGTCGGGCGGCGGCACCAACATCTTCCGCGGCCACGACAACGTGCAGGGCGCGACCGACGTCGGCCCCAACCCCGACTCGCTGCCCGGCTACTACGGCCTGGCGGAAGGCGCCTGGAAGCATTTCGCCCAGGCCTGGGGCGTGGATTTCGAGTGGATCAAGAGCCGCTATCCGTCCGCCGGCATGATGAGCAAGAACGGCATCACCGTCTCGCGCTGGATCGACGGCGTGCTCGAAAAGAACGAGCTGATCGACCAGGATTCCAACCTGCGCGGCGTGTTCTTCTGGGGCCATGCACCCAACTCGCAGACGCGCGGGCTGGAGATGAAGCGCGCCATGGACAAGCTCGACCTGCTGGTCGTGGTGGACCCGTACCCCTCGGCCACCGCCGCCATGGCGGCCATGCCGGGCAAGCCCGAGGACCTGAATCCGAACCGGGCGGTGTACCTGCTGCCCGCAGCCACGCAGTTCGAGACCAGCGGCTCCTGCACGGCTTCGAACCGTTCGCTGCAGTGGCGCGAGAAGGTGATCGAGCCGCTCTGGGAGAGCCGCACCGACCACATGATCATGTACCAGTTCGCGCAGAAGCTCGGCTTCGGCCCCGAACTGGTCAAGAACTACAAGCTGCAGAAGGTCAAGGGCATGGACGAGCCCGTGCCGGAAGACATCCTGCGCGAGATCAACCGCTGCATCTGGACCATCGGCTACACCGGCCAGAGCCCGGAGCGCCTGAAGGCGCACATGAAGAACATGCATGTGTTCGACGTGAAGACGCTGAAATCCAGGGGCGGCAAGGACAAGGACACCGGCTACGACCTGACGGGCGACTACTTCGGCCTGCCCTGGCCGTGCTTCGGCACGCCGGAATTCAAGCACCCCGGCTCGCCCAACCTGTACGACACCTCCAAACACGTGATGGACGGCGGCGGCAATTTCCGCGCCAACTTCGGCGTGGAAAAGGACGGCGTCAACCTGCTGGCGGAAGACGGTTCCTACTCGCTGGGGGCGGACATCACCACCGGCTACCCCGAGTTCGACCACGTGCTGGTCAAGAAGCTGGGCTGGTGGAACGAGCTGACCGATGCCGAGAAGACGGCCGCCGAAGGCAAGAACTGGAAGACCGACAACTCGGGCGGCATCATCCGCGTGGTGATGAAGAACCACGGCTGCCACCCGTTCGGCAACGCCAAGGCGCGCGCCGTGGTCTGGAACTTCCCCGACCCGATTCCGCAGCACCGCGAGCCGCTCTTCGGCATCCGCCCCGACATGGTGGCGAAGTACCCGACGCACGAGGACAAGAAGGCCTTCTGGCGCCTGCCCACGCTCTACAAGACCGTGCAGGACAAGAACATCGCCGACCGCGTGCACGAGAAGTACCCGCTCATCATGACCTCGGGCCGGCTGGTCGAATACGAGGGCGGCGGTGAGGAGACCCGTTCCAACCCCTGGCTGGCCGAACTGCAGCAGGAAGCCTTCGTCGAGATCCATCCCAAGATTGCCGCCGACCGGGGCATCCGCAACGGCGGCCGCGTGTGGCTCAGCACGCCCACCGGCGCGCGCATCAACGTGCAGGCGCTGGTGACCGAGCGGGTGGCTGCGGACACGGTGTTCATGCCGTTCCACTTCTCCGGCCACTGGCAGGGCAAGGACATGCTCGACCACTACCCCAAGGGCGCGGCGCCCATCGTGCGCGGCGAAGCGGTGAACACGGCCACCACCTATGGCTACGACAGCGTGACCATGATGCAGGAAACCAAGACCACGATCTGCAACGTGGAAGCCGCCTGAGCGCGCTTCTCAGCGAGCCCCAGCGAGACAGAAAGAACCCGACGATGACTACCGCCACCGCCCGCCGCCTGCCACTCACCCCTTCGGAGGCCTGACATGGCACGCATGAAATTCATCTGCGATGCAGAACGCTGCATCGAATGCAACAGCTGCGTCACCGCCTGCAAGAACGAGCACGAAGTGCCGTGGGGCGTGAACCGCCGCCGCGTCGTTACGCTCAACGACGGCGTGCCGGGCGAGAAGTCCATCTCGGTGGCCTGCATGCACTGCAGCGACGCGCCGTGCATGGCCGTCTGCCCGGTCAACTGCTTCTACCGCACCGACGAAGGCGTGGTGCTGCACGACAAGGATGTCTGCATCGGCTGCGGCTACTGCAGCTACGCCTGCCCGTTCGGCGCGCCGCAGTTCCCCTCGCAGGGCACCTTCGGCGTGCGCGGCAAGATGGACAAGTGCACCTTCTGCGCCGGCGGCCCCGAGACGCACGGCAGCCAGGCCGAATTCGAGAAGTACGGCCGCAACCGGCTGGCTGAAGGCAAGCTGCCGGCCTGCGCCGAGATGTGCTCGACCAAGGCCCTGCTGGCCGGCGACGGCGACGTGGTGGCCGACATCTTCCGCAACCGGGTGGTGCAGCGCGGCAAGGGCGCCGAAGTCTGGGGCTGGGGCACGGCCTACGGCTCCCGCCAGGCAGGCCAGCCGCCGCAGGAGGTGAAGTCATGAAGCGCCACCACTGCCTTTCCCTGATGTGCGCCGCCGCAGCTGTGGCGGCCCTCGCCGGTTGCGGCGAGAAGGTGCAGACCGGGCACGCCATCACCGGCGATGCGCCGCCCTACGCGGGCACCGGCAGCAACTTCACCGCGCCCGGCTGGAAGGCCGGCGACCGGACCAGCTGGGAGCAGGAAACCAAGGCCCGCATGCTGTACGGCCAGAACGAATACACCCGCATCCGGTGACGCGAGGCCTGCCATGAAACACCTTCTGATCGCGATGCTGCTGGCCAGCGGCGCGGCCTGGGCGCAGGCGCCGGCAGAGGCGCCCGCGCCTGCCGGCTCGGCCTCTGCGGCGCCTGCGGCTGCCGTGCCCGCCAAGTCCGGCGGCATCCGCAGCCAGAACATCTTCGAGGTCAAGCCCGACGCCAGCGCCGATCCCGGCTATGCCGAGCAGAGCAACGGCGAACGTGCCCGCGTGCAGCCCGGCAACAACGCGCCCATGTGGCGCCAGGTGGGGCAGGGCGTGACGGGCTACAGCAGCCTGCCCGTCACCCAGGCGCCGGAAGCCGGCAACCTGATCCAGCGCTTCGTGCAGTACCCCGGTTCGCGCTACACCAACGCCGGCGAAGCCTGGCGCGAGGTGCGCAACCACTGGATCATTCCGTACGGCGCTGCGCTGCTCGGCATCACGCTGCTGGCCCTGGCCATCTTCTACTTCGCCAAGGGCCCCATGGGCCACGCCCCGGTCGACGGTCCGGGCCGGCGCATCGAGCGCTTCACGCCGTTCGAGCGGGCCGCCCACTGGGCCAACGCCATCGCGTTCTGCACGCTGGCCCTCTCGGGCATCGTCATGGCCTTCGGTAAGTTCTTCCTGCTGCCCGTCCTGGGGCCGACGCTGTTCGGCTGGCTCGCGTACGTGCTCAAGAACGTGCACAACTTCATGGGCCCGCTGTTCGCCGTGTCGCTGGCGGTCATCATCCTCACCTTCGTCAAGGACAACATCGCCACCATGGCCGACTGGATCTGGGTGAAGCGTGCCGGCGGCATGCTGGGCGGCGGCGACGAGGAAGTGCCCTCGCACCGCTTCAACGCGGGCGAGAAGGGCATGTTCTGGTGGGGCATCACCATTCCGGGCATCTTCGTGGTGCTGTCGGGGCTGGTGCTGGACAAGCTCATTCCGGGCTGGGGCGTCTTCCGCGGCGAGATGCAGATCGCACACATGGTGCACGCCACGCTGGCCGTCTGGATGATGGCGCTGCTGCTGGGCCACATCTACATGGGCACCATCGGCATGCGCGGCGCCTACAAGGCCATGAAGACGGGCTACGTCAGCGAGGAATGGGCCCAGGAACACCACGCCCTCTGGGCTGAAGACATCCGCGACGGCAAGATCCCCGCCCAGCGCAGCGCCGAGCGCCCGCCGCTGCCGGCCGGCAGCGCGGCCCCCGTCGCCAGGAGCACGACATGACCCACCGCAAACTCCTCCTCCCCGGCGCTCTGGCGCTGCTGCTGGCCGCGATGGCGGGTGGCGCGGCCGCCAAGCTGCCGCCCCTGACCCCTGAAGCGCAGGCCAAGGCCGACGAAACCGCCGCCAAGACCGCCTGGAGCGCCAAGGCCGATGCCTACAAGCTGTGCCTGGCGCAGGACAAGGTGGCCGCGCACTACCGGCGCACCGCCGCCAACCCGGCGCCCGCGCCGGCGACCAACGTGCCGTGCGCAGACCCGGGGCCGTTCGCCTACACGCCGCCCGAGGCCAAGCCGCTGGAAGCGGCTGGCGCGCATTCGCCACCGGGCAATGCCAGCAGCCCGCACAACACCGCCGTGCCCGACGCGGCCGACGGCAAGAAGCCCTGACACCCGCTTGAGCGACCGCTCCGGGCGTCGTTCCGGTGTCCCACGCTCCCCCCACCGACCGGCCGCGCGCCGGTCTTTTTCTGGGTTAGGCTGGCGGCCATGACACGGCACGAAGACACATCGCACCGGCCGGTGGCCACTCCCGCGCACCTCGCGCCGTTGCCGCGTCTGCCGCGCATCACGCAGGCGCGGGCGCCGCTCACGCACGCCGTCGAAGTGCTGAACGAGCGGGGCGAGCGCGAGTCGCTGCACATTCCCGCCGAGCGCCCGTTGACCGTCTACGTGGACCGGCGCGAGATCGTCACGCTGATGACGCTGGGCGCACACCCCGAGTGGCTGGTGCTGGGTTACCTGCGCAATCAGCGGCTGGTCGAATCCGTCGACGAGATCGAATCGATCACGGTCGACTGGGACGTGAACGCCGCCGCCGTCGTCACGCGCGGGGGCATCGCCCGCATCGAAGAACGCACCGCGCGCAAGGTGGTCACCACCGGCTGCGGGCAGGGCAGCGTGTTCGGCGGGCTGATGGACGAGATCCACCACATCGCGCTGGGGCCGGCCCGGCTGGCGCAGGCGGAGCTCTACGGCCTGGTGAACGCCATCCGGCTGCAGGAGTCGACCTACAAGTCGGCGGGCTCGGTGCATGGCTGCGCGCTGTTCCAGGGCGCGGAGATGCTGGTGTTCGTCGAGGACGTGGGCCGCCACAACGCCATCGACACCATCGCCGGCTGGATGTGGATGCAGCCCGGCGGCCCGCTGCTAGGCGGCGACAAGGTCTTCTACACCACTGGCCGTCTGACCAGCGAGATGGTGATCAAGTCGGCGCAGATGGGCGTGCCCATCGTCGTGTCGCGCAGCGGCATGACCCAGATGGGCCACGAGGTGGCGCAGCAGCTGGGCCTGTGCGCCATCGGCCGGGCGACGAACCGCCGCTTCGTCTGCTACAGCGGGGCCGAGCGCATCGTCTGGCAGCCGGAGCTGGCGACGCCCGAGGCGGTGCGGCCGGCCGGTTGAGCCCGAAGCCCGATCCCGCCGCCCGGGATGCCCCCAAAAGGCGGCCGCCCCGGCAATTGCGCTAACGTCGCCACCATGCAACTTTCATTCATCCGCGTGGGCTGGCGAACGCTGTGGCGCGACCTGCGCGCAGGCGAGCTGCGCCTGCTCATCGTGGCCGTCACGCTGGCCGTGGCGGCGCTCACCTCCGTCGGCTTCTTCGCCGACCGGCTGCAGGGCGGCCTGCAGCGCGATGCCCTGCAGCTGCTGGGCGGCGACGCCGTCGTGGTGAGCGACAACCCCACCCCCGCCGCCTTCGCCGACCGCGCCCGGGCACTGGGCCTCGCCACCGCCACCACGCTGGGCTTTCCCACGATGGGCCGGGCCGACGACGCCCAGGGCGGGGCCAGCCGGCTGGTGGCGCTCAAGAGCGTGGAGCCCGGCTACCCGCTGCGCGGCCAGGTGCGCACCGCGCAGGCTCCGGGGCAAGCCGGCGAAGCCACGCCGGACATCCCCGCGCCGGGCGAGGCCTGGGTGGACGCGCCGGTGCTGGAATCCCTGGGCCTGGCCATGGGCGACAGGCTCTGGCTGGGCGACGCCGCCCTGCGCATCGGCCGCATCATCACGCTGGAGCCCGACCGCGGCGGCGGCTTCATGAGCTTCGCGCCGCGCGTGATGGTGAATGCGGCCGACCTGCCCGCCAGCGGCCTGGTGCAGCCCGCCAGCCGGCTGACGTACCGCCTGGCGGTGGCGGGCGAGCCGGCCGCCGTGCGGCAGTTCACGACCTGGGCGGAAGCGGAGGTCCACCGTCCCGGCGTCCATGGTGTTCGGCTGGAATCGCTGGAGAGCGGCCGCCCGGAGATGCGCCAGACCCTGGAGCGGGCGCAGAACTTCCTCAGCCTCGTGGCCCTGCTGGCCGCGCTGCTGTCGGCGGTGGCCGTGGCGCTGGCGGCGCGCGGCTTCGCCAACGACCATCTGGATGCCGCGGCGCTCCTGCGCGTGCTGGGCCAGAGCCAGCGCTCCATCGCCGGCAGCTACATCGTCGAATTCGCCCTGATCGGGCTGTTCGCCAGCGGCCTCGGCGTGCTGCTGGGCTTTGCCGTGCATCACGTCTTCGTGCTCCTTCTGGCCGGCCTGGTCGAAACCGCCTTGCCTGCCGCCAGCCTCTGGCCGGTGGCGTTCGGGCTCGGCATGGGGCTGACCCTGCTGTTCGCCTTCGGCTTGCCGCCCGTGCTGCAGCTGGCGCAGGTGCCGCCGCTGCGCGTCATCCGGCGTGACCTGGGCGGGCTCAAGCCCGCGTCGCTGGCGGTGCTGGGCGTGGGCGTGGCCGGCTTCGCCGCGCTGTTGCTGGCCGTGAGCAGCGATCTCCAACTGGGCCTGATCGCCGTGGGCGGTTTCGCGGGCGCGGTGGCGCTGTTCGCGGGCCTGGCCTGGGGCGCGGTGGCACTGCTGCGCCGCAGCGTGAACGAAGCCACCGCGCCGCGCTGGCTGGTGCTGGCCACGCGGCAGATCTCCGCCAGGCCGGTGTATGCCGTGGTGCAGGTCAGCAGCCTGGCGGTGGGCTTGCTGGCGCTGGTGCTGCTGGTGCTGCTGCGCACCGACCTCATCAGCAGCTGGCAGCGTGCCACGCCGGCCGATGCGCCCAACCGTTTCGTCATCAACGTCATGCCCGACCAGGCCGATGCGTTTCAGCAGACGCTGCGCGATGCGGGCGTGCGCCAGTACGACTGGTATCCGATGATCCGGGGCCGGCTGGTGGCCATCAACGGCCGCGACGTGGCGGTGGACGACTACGCCGAAGACCGCGCCAAGCGGCTGGTGGACCGCGAATTCAACCTGTCCAACGCCGCCGAGGCGCCGGCGCACAACACCATCGTCGCGGGGCGCTGGACGGCCGGCGCCGCGGGCGAGGTGAGCGTGGAAGACGGCATCGCCAAGACGCTCGGGCTGAAGCTCGGCGACACCCTGCGCTTTGACGTGGGCGGCGTGCAGAGCGAAGCGCGCATCACCAGCCTGCGCGAGGTGGACTGGGGTTCGCTGCGCGCCAATTTCTTCGTGATGTACACCTCGGCCAGCATGCCGCCCGAGATGCCGGTCACCTACCTGGCAGCCTACCGCGCGCCCGACGTGTGGCCCCCGCGCGGCGCCGCTGCGCCAGGTTCGTCCGCGCCCGAGGGTGCGGCGGCCCCGGCCGGAGCGGCCGGCGCCGCAGGCGCCGCAGGCGCCAGCTTCGACAACGCGCTGGTGCGCGCCTTCCCCAACATCACCAACGTGGACATGAGCGCCACGCTGGCCCAGGTGCAGAACGTGCTGGGCCAGGTGGTGCGCGCGGTGGAGTTCCTCTTCGGCTTCACGCTGGCGGCCGGGCTGGTGGTGCTGTTCGCCGCCGTCACCGCCACGCGCGAGGAACGGGCCCGCGAATACGCCATCATGCGGGCCGTGGGCGCGCAGGCGCGGCTGCTGCGGCAGGTGCAGCGGGCAGAGTTGGCGGGCGTGGGCCTGCTGGCCGGCTTCCTGGCCAGCAGCGTGGCCGTCGCCGTGGGCTGGGCGCTGGCGCGGTTCGTGTTCGACTTCACCTGGACCGCGCAGCTGTGGGTACCGCTGGCCGGGGCGGGCGCGGGCGCCGTGCTGGCGCTGGCCGCAGGCTGGTGGGGCATGCGGGACATCCTGCGCCGCCCCGTCATGCAGACGCTGCGCCGAGCCGCCGAATGACGCCGCCAGTCGAATGCTATTAAAATGATAGCTATATAACCAGGTATGACGGGCGCAGGAGCCTGTTTTTGCTGAATAATTTGCGTTGCCGGCCGGGCAGCGCCGAATGACATGACTTCCTCCGACACCCCCGTCGACACCCCCGCGGCGGCTCCCGCCACGACACCGTTCGAGTGGATCGGCGGCGAGCCCGCCGTGCGCTCGCTGGTCGACCGCTTCTACGACCTGATGGACCTGGAGCCGGCCTACGCCGCACTGCGCGCCGCACATGGCAGCGCGCTGGCGGACGCGCGCGACAAGCTGTTCTGGTTCCTCTGCGGCTGGCTCGGCGGGCCCGACCACTACCAGAGCCGCTTCGGCCATCCGCGGCTGCGCATGCGCCACATGCCTTTTTCCATCGGCGTGAAGGAACGCGACGAATGGGTGGCCTGCATGGACCAGGCCATGCAGGAAACGGGCGTGCCCGAGCCGTTGCGGGCACGGCTCAAGGGGAGCTTCATGGGGACTGCCGACTGGATGCGCAACCGCGGCGGTTGACCTTCCCCGGGGCGCGGGGGAACGGCCCGGCCCGTGCCGGCGGCAGCGTGCGACGCCCGGCTGTCACGGGACCGTCAAACCGCTGTCAACTCCGCTGCCGACACTCGATGCTTTCCGCCCTCAACGATTGCATCGCATGTCCAGAACGCTCCGCACCGACCGAATCGACCCGTCCACCACGGCCCGCCTGCTGCCGGCAGGCGCCAGCCGCGTGGCCGCCATCAGCTGCATCGCCGCCGCCGCGCTGGCAGCCTGCGGCGGCAGTGGCGACGACAGCGGAGGCAACGTGGCCGCCCGCCCCGCCAGCGCCACCCTGGCCGTGCTGGAGACGACCGACCTGCACTTCAACGTGCGCAGCTACGACTATTTCAAGCTGGCGGAAGACAAGACCTACGGCTTCGAACGCACGGCCGCGCTGGTGCGCCAGGCGCGCTCCGAATTCGCCAACACGCTGCTGGTGGACAACGGCGACACTATCCAGGGCACGGCGCTGGCCGACTACGAGGCGGTGGTCAAGCCCATCGCCTGCACGCAGCAGCTGTCGATGTACAAGGCCATGGGTGCGCTGGGCTTCGATGCCGGCACCCTGGGCAACCACGAATTCAACTACGGCCTGCCTTTCCTGAACCAGGTGCTGGGCGGCGGGCTGGACGTGGAGGGGGTCGACCCCTCCGCCAAGTGCGCAGGCAACGGCTACCCCATCGCACTGGCCAACGTCTACAGCAGCAAGACGAAGAAGCCGCTGGTGCAGCCGTATGCGCTGCTGGAGCGCACGATCAACGCCAAGGATGCGGACGGCAAGGACGTGAAGCTGCCCATCAAGATCGGTGTCATCGGCTTCACCACGCCGGGCATCCTGAACTGGGACAAGCGCTACCTGGAAGGCAAGATCACCACCGAAGGCGCGGTCGAGTCGGCGCAGAAATACGTGCCCGAGCTGCGGGCCAAGGGCGCCGACATCGTCGTCGCGCTGCTGCACGGCGGGCTGGATGCCTCGCCGTATTCCGCCACCATGGAGAATCCGGGCCTGTATCTGTCGAAGGTGTCCGGCATCGACGCCATGGTGATGGGCCACCAGCACAGCGTGTTCCCCGACACCGCCGCCACGCCGGCCTACACCCAGGCCGGGATGGACAACAAGGCCGGCACCATCAACGGCGTGCCCGCCGTCATGGCCAGCTCGTGGGGCAAGTCGCTGGGCGTGATCCGCATGGCGCTGAAGTGGGACGGCCGCGCCTGGAGCGTGGACAAGACCGCGACGAAGAGCGAGCTGCGCAACATCCAGGGCAAGAACGCCGCCGGCGCCACCGTGTTCGTGGAGCCCGACGCCAGCATCGCGCCGCTCATCGAGACGCAGCACCAGGCCGCCATCGCCTACGTGAAGACGCCCATCGGCAACACCGACTTCCGCATGAGCACGCTGTTCGCCGACGTGGGCGACCCGGGCGCGATCCAGATCGTGAACCAAGCGCAGCAGGCGTACGTGGCCAACTACATCCAGGCCAACCTGCCGCAGTACAAGAGCCTGCCGGTGCTGTCGGTGAGCGCGCCGTTCAAGTCGGGCTTCCAGGGCGGTGCGGACTACACCGACGTCGCCGTGGGCTCGCTCGCCATCAACAACGCGGCCGACCTGTACCTCTACCCCAACACGGTGTATGCGGTGAAGGTCAATGGTGCCGACATCAAGGGCTGGCTGGAGGCCGCCGCCAAGCGCTTCAACCAGATCGATCCGAAGAAGACGGCGGAGCAATCGCTCGTCAGCACCTTCCCGGGCTACAACTTCGACATGTTCACCACCGCGGACGTGCAGTACGAGATCGACGTGACCCAGCCGGTGGGCAGCCGCATCAGGAACCTGCAGTACAAGGGCGCGGCCATCGACCCGGCGCAGGAATTCGTCATCGCCACGAACAACTACCGCGCCACCAGCGGCAAGAGCTTCATCGATAAGCTCGACGGCTCGGGCACCATCTGGGCCTCGCCCGACGCCAACCGCGACGTGGTGATCGACTACATCCGCAAGAACCCCGCCGTCACCCGCGCAGGCAATGGCGCTGCGCGCAGCTGGCGCTTCACCAAGGTCGCGACCGCCGGGCCGGTGGTGTTCAGTTCGGGCGCCAACGCGCTGGGCGTGGCGCAGGCTGCGGGCCTGGCAGGCGTTTCCGTGCTGGCGGCCGATGACGGGTCGGGCAAGGGCACGTCGAAGTACGCCATCGACCTGGCGAAGTGAGTGAACGGGTGGGTGGATGAGCGGGTGGGTGGCACGTTGATGCGCCCACCCCGTTCGCCCTGCGCTCGCCCAAGGGCAGTCCAGCCCTTGCGATGCCCGGTCAGTCGTCCAGGCGCTCGCGCAGCACCTTGCCCGTGACCGGGTCCACACGCAGTTCCACCGCCAGGTTGGCCGTGTTCACCGCCTCGGCCTCCCACACGCCGTCGTCGAACTCGATGCCGCTCACGCGGGTGTAGCCCGCCTGCTGCAGGGCCTGTTGCACCTGCGCCGCGCTCAAGGCCGGCTGGCCGTTGATCGTGCCGCCGCTCGGGCCCACGCGGCTCAGCACCTGCAGGGTGCCGGGGTGCAGCACCAGTTCCTGCTTCTCCCCGCCGCGTCCGGACGGGCGCACCTCGGCATGCCAGAAGCCGTCGTCCAGCTCCAGGTCCTGCACCACCGCGAAGCCGGTGGAGCGCAGGTGCTGCGTCACCTGCTCGACGCTCGGCAGCTTGCCGCCGATGTCGCTGTCCTGGATGGCGGTGATGCCGCCGTCCTTGTCGTCGATCAGCACCGTGACGCGGGTGCCGTCGGCCGACACGGCGTCGGCCGTCCAGTAGCCGTACTGCTTCTTCAGGTCCTGAGGCGCGGCGTACTGGTGGCGGTCCATCACCTCGACGGCTTGCCGGGCGGTGAGCGCCCAGGCCAGCGAGGGCAGGGCAGCGGCGGCTGCGAGGGCGAGGGTCAGAGCGGTTTTCTTCATGGTGCTTTCTTTCTTCCTGGGCGGGTTGCGGTGGTTGAACAATCTGGCGGCAGTCTGCCAAGTGGTTCCTAAACCGACCATGAAGCGGCCGTTCATCGGCCGTTTAAACGCGCTCACGCAATAATCGCCCGATGCACCCCCCTGCCTCCCGCCAACACGGCGCCCTGCGCGCCGGCCTGCGTGCCGCGGCATGCGCGGCCCTCGCGCTCGCCTGCGCGCAGGCCGTGCCCGCGGCCGAGCAGGACGCGGCGCGGCGTGGAGTGCAGAGCGGGCAGCTCAAGCCGCTCAACAGCATCATTGCCGACGTGGGGCGCCAGTACGGCGGCCGCGTCATCGACGTGGAAACCAAGCACGGGCGCAAGGGCGAGCTGCGCTACGAGATCAAGATCATCGATGCGCGCGGCAACAAGCAGGAAGTGCTGGTGGACGCCGCCAGCGGCAAGGTCGTGGCGCAGGAGCGCGACTGGCCGCTGCAGCCGGTGCCGCTGGCGCAGATGATCCGCTACGTGAAGCAACTCGAACAGCGCTACGGCGCCCGCGTGGTGAACGCGGAATTCGAGCGCGACGCGCAGGGCCAGGCGGTGTACGAGGTCAAGCTCTCCGAGAAGCCGGCCGGCGAGATGAAGCTGCTGCTGGACGTGAACACCGGCGAGGTGCTGACCCCGCCCGAAGCGCACCCGTCGCCCGGCACGCCGAAGTCCATGGCCGTGATGCTCGAATCGCTGCGGCCCAAATTCTCCGGCCTGGTGCTGGAGGTGGAACTGGAAACCGACCACCGCCGCCGCCCCTATTACAGCGTCGAGCTGCAGCAGCCCAATGGCTTCAAGCTGGAACTCGACGTCGATGCCGTCACCCTCGAAGTGCTGCGCCAGAAGGTGGACGACTGATGCGCGTGCTGGTGGTGGAAGACGATGCGGCGCTGGCCGAGCAGCTGCGCGCGGCGCTGGACGCCGCCGGTTTCGCGGTGGACGTGGAGCACGACGGCGAGGCGGCCTCGTTCGCCGGCAGCGCGGAGTCGTACAGCGCCGCCGTGCTGGACCTGGGCCTGCCCCTGAAGGACGGCTTGAGCGTGCTGCGGGACTGGCGCGAAGCCGGCCGTGGCTGGCCCGTGCTGGTGCTGACCGCGCGCAACCGCTGGAGCGACAAGGTGGCCGGCTTCAACGCCGGGGCCGACGACTACCTGACCAAGCCGTTCCTGATGGACGAAGTGGTGCTGCGCCTGCGCGCCATGCTGCGCCGCACGGCGGGCGCGGCGGGCGCCGTGCTGCGGGCCGGGCCGCTCGAATACGACGCGGTGCAGGGGCGCTTCACGCTGCAGGGGCAGGCCCTGCAGCTCACCGCGCAGGAGCACAAGATCCTGGCGTATTTCATGCACCACCCCGGCAGGCTGCTGACGCGCACCGACATCAGCGAACACGTCTATGCGCGCGACCTCGACCCCGACTCCAACACGCTCGACGTGCTGATTGGCCGCATCCGCCGCAAGCTGGGCGGCGCCCCGCAGCTGGTGACCGAGCGGGGGCAGGGCTTTCGCCTGGTGGCCGCAGGCGGGGCGGCGGGCGGGTGATGGGCGGCACCCGCCGGCCGTGCGGCCTGCTGCGTCGCGGGTGGGGCCGGCCGCCCCACGCGGCATGACCGTTCCCGGCCACCCGCAGCACGACGCCGCCCAGCCGCTCGCGGCGCAGGGCGGCGGCGCCTGGGCGCTCACCGTCGCGCGCTGGCCCATGGCCACCCGCATCGCGCTGCTGGCGCTGGTGCCCATGCTGCTGCTGGTGGGCGCGGGGGGACTCTGGCTGCGTGCGCAGATGCACCAGAGCCTGCTGGGCAGCTTCGAGCAGGTGCTGCGCGAAAAGGCCCAGCGCGTGAGTGCGCGCCTGCAGGTGGACGGCCAGGGCGCGTTGCGCGAGGCGAGCGGCGCCGCCGACGAATTCAGCGCCATCTATGCCGGCTGGTACTGGCGCGCGGTCACCGCAGAAGGCGCGGTGCTGCGCTCCCGCTCGCTGTGGGACATGGACAACCTGCCGACCGAGCCGCCGCCCCCGGCGCACGCCCCCGCCGGACTGCGCCGCGCCACCGGGCCGATGCAGGAGCCGTTGCTGGCGCTCACCCAGCCGGTTGCGCCCGGTGCCACGGGCGCCCCGGGCCAGCCGGGCGCGCAGGTGTCGCTCACGGTCTACGCGCCCGCCGCGCAGCTGCTGGCCAGCATGCGCCAGATCGACCGCACGCTGCTGTCGGCCGGGCTGGTGCTGATGCTGCTGACCGGCGGGCTCGCCTGGCTGCAGGTGCGCATCGGTCTCGCGCCCCTGCGCCGGCTCGAGGCGCTGCTGGCCGCGCTGCGCGCCCCCCATGGCGCCGGGCCCGACGTGGCGCAGCACCTGGCCACGCCCACCGGCCGCGACTTGCAGCCGCTGCAGAACGAACTCGCCGGCCTGCTGGCGCACAACGCCCATGTGGTGGCCCGGGCCCGCGCGCACGCGGTCGATCTGAACCATGCGCTGAAGAAACCCCTGGCGCTGCTCAGCGCCCAGGCCAGCGCCCAGCCCCAGGTGGCCAGCGCCGAGGTGCAGCACCAGGTGGACGCCATGGCCCAGCTGGTGGACCGCTACCAGGCCCGCACGCTGAGCGACGCTCTGCATGCCCACCCCGGCGCCACGGGCCAGGCGGTGGACGTGCGTGACTGCGCCCTCCAGGTGCTGCGCATGATGGAGCGCCTGCATGCCGCACAGGAGCTGGACTGGTCGCTGGTCGAGAACGCGGCCCCCGCCGGCACTGCGCCGCTGCGCTGGCGGGGCGAGCGGGCCGACCTGGAGGAAGTGCTGGGCAACCTGCTCGACAACGCCGGCAAGTGGGCTGCATCGCGCGTGCGGCTCACCCTGTCGGCCAGCGGCGACGCCGGGCGGCAGCGGCTTTGCGTCGACGTCGAGGACGACGGCCCGGGCATGACGCCCGAGCAGCTGCAGTCCGCCGGCCAGCGCGGCGTGCGCTTCGATGAGACGGTGCAGGGCAGCGGCCTGGGCCTGGCCATCGCCAGCCAGATCGCCCAGGCCTACGGCGGGCAGTTGCAGCTGCGCAAGAGCGAGGGGCTCGAGGGGCTCAAGGGGCTGGGCGCGCAGGTGCAGATGGAGGGGCTGCTGCTGCCGGCCGCCCGCGGGGGCCGTGATGCCGCGGTCTGACGCCGGGAACCGCCGCTGACCTGGCCGCGCCGAAAGGCGCTGCGTGCGGGATCGGCGGGTGCCGTAAGGTTCAGGGCGCAGGCCGGGCCTGCAGGCGTTGGCCCGCCCTTCGATCATCCAATACAAGAGCGGCAGGTGCTGGAGCCACAAGGGCTGCAGGCGGATCTGACGCTGTCTTCAGCCCGGCGCAGTCACGCGCCTGCGCCCCGGTTGCAGCAGCACCACCAAGGCACCGGCCCCGCCCTCGGCCGGGCGGGCCTGCACGAAGGCCAGCACCTCCTTCTTCTGCACCAGCCAGCGCTGCACGCGGCCTTTCAGCACGGGCGTCTTGCCGGGCGACCCCAGCCCCTTGCCGTGCACCACGCGCACGCAGCGCAGCCCGGTGCGGTGTGCCACCCGCACGAATTCGCCCAGCGCCTCGCGTGCTTCGTCGGTGCGCAGGCCGTGCAGGTCGAGCTGCCGCTGGATGCTCCAGTGCCCGGCGCGCAGCCGCTCGGTCACGTCCGGGCCGATGCCGGGGCGGCGAAAGCTCAGCTGGTCGTCCACGTCCAGCAGCGTGGTCACGTCGAACTCGTCGCTGATGGATTCGAGCAGCACCCGCTCCTCGTCCAGCGCGCGCTGCACCGGCAGCGGCTCGGGCGGCTCGGGGGTGTACCAGCGGCGCTCCTGCGTGCCGCGCAAGGCCTGCACCGGGCCGACCGCATCCTGGAACAGCATGCGCTCTGCCCGGGCGCGCCGCGCGGCCTCCTGCTGTTGGCGCAGGCGCTCGGCCTCGCGCTCGGCGGCCTCGGCCAGCGCCTGGCGCAGCGGCTGCAGATCCTTCAGGGAGCGGGCTTTGGGCAGGGCGGTCATGGAGGTGACGGTTGTACCCGAACCGTGCCGGGAGCGGCCGGCAGAAGCCGAGTAACCGGAGGGGCTGCGCGGATGACTCCGCAGCGGCACACGAGAAATCAGCTGCGCGGGCTGCCGGCCGGGGCGGATCCTGGCGGCGACTGGCTACTGCGCCGCCGTGTCTGGCAGGTATTCGGCCGCGATGAACTGCGTCACCTGCGCGGGGTTGAAGTTGTCGTCGCTCACGAACACGATCACCCGGCCCCCGCCCGGCAGCGGCGGGCCCCAGGCCATGCCTTCCAGGTTGTCGAGCGGGCCGGCGCCCAGGGTGGCCAGGTCGGCTACCAGGGTCTTGGGTGCGGGCGTGTGGTTGCCGGGGCGCAGGGCCGGCAGGGCGAGGGTGTCGCTGCCGGTGCGCGTGTCGATGCGGTAGAGCCGCGCGGTGAAGCCGGCGCCCGCGCTGTAGCCGCGCTCCAGCACCAGCAGGTGGTGCGGGCCGTCGTCCAGGACTTCGCTCACCCCGTTCAGCTGTGGCCCCACGGGCACGCGCCGGGCGTGGGCGACGGCGTCCGGCACGTAGGCGATCTGGCGCAGCGGCCGGCCCGTGGCCACGTCCAGCGCGGTGATGCGCAGCGGGCCGCCCGGCGCTGCCACGGTCGGGGCAGGGCCGTCCTGCAGCCAGGCCATTTCCATCGCCAGCCACGCGGTGGCGCCATCCGGCGAGAGCGCCAGTCCTTCCAGCGTGGCGTTCGCGCGCGGGCCCTGCCCTTGCGACCGGCGGGGTGTGAAGGCGTCCGGCAGGGGAATGTCGCGCACGGCGCTGCCGTCCAGCCGGCTTTCGCGCAGTTGCGGGCGGAAGCCGCGCGCGAAGTCGCCCTCGCTGGTCCAGAGGAACCGGTCGCCGCCGGGCAGCCAGCGCACCGCCTCGGCGTCGGGCACCTCGATGCCCGGCACCGGCCGGCGGGCCGACGGGAACACCGCGCCGCTGGCATGGCGCAGGGCCACCATGCCTTCGATGCGCGGCACCTGCAACCCCTGCAGGCCGTAGCGCAGGGTGGCGGTGTAGAAGCGCGCCGGCTGCAGCGCCGAGCGGTCGTCGCTGATCAGCAGCCATCGGTCACGGGCCGGGTCGTAGTCGATGCCGGAGATGCCGCCGAAGGTGCTGCCCAGCACTTCGGTGCCGGGGGCGATCTCGGCGGTGCCGATGAGGCGCAGCGCGGGGCGCTGTGGCGCGGAGGGAGTGGCGGTGGCGGTGGCGGGGGACCGCGCCACGGGCGTGCAGGCCGTCAGCACCAGCAGGGCCAGCAGCGCAGCACAAGCCAGCCGCCAGGCGGGGCGCTTCAGGGCGAGTGGGCCGCCCGTCACACCAGCCCTGCCTCGGCCATCGACAGCGCCGCCCCGGGCGCGACGATGATGTGGTCGAGCACCCGCACGTCGATCAGCGCGAGCGTCGTCTTGAGCGTGCGCGTCAGCGCTTCGTCGGCGCGGCTGGGCTGCACGCTGCCGCTCGGGTGGTTGTGCGCCAGCACCACGGCGGCGGCATGGTGGTGCAGGGCGCGCAGCACCACCTCGCGCGGATAGACGGAGGTCTGCGTGAGCGTGCCGCGGAACAGTTCTTCCAGCGCGATGAGCCGGTTCTGGCTGTCGAGGAACAGCACGGCGAACACCTCGTGCGTCTTGGCCGAGAGGTGCAGCTGCAGGTACTGCTTGACGGCGCCGGGCGAGCCAAACACCTCGCGCTCGCGCAGTTGCTGGGCGAGGGCCCGGCGCGCCAGCTCCAGCACCGCCACCAGCTCGGCGCGCTTTGCCGGCCCCAGCCCCTTGATGCGGCGCAGGTCCTCGGCACCGGTGTGCAGCAGGCCGGCAATGCCGCCGAAGCCGCCCGAGCCCGCGGGCCCCGGTGGGCAGAGCAGTTCCTCGGCCATCTGCAGCACGCCCTTGCCCTGGATGCCGGTGCGCAGCAGGATGGCCAGCAGCTCGGCGTCGGTCAGAGCCGCGGGGCCGCGCGCCAGCAGTTTCTCGCGCGGCTGGGAGTCGGAGGGCAGGTCTTTGATGGCCATGGGGGATTGCCCGGTTTCCTACAATGGCGGCAGTTTATCGAGACCCGCCCCATGACCTTTGCCGCTTCCCCGTCCACCGCCGTGCCGACCGTGCAGGCAGGATCCTTCCTCACCCTGCACTACCGTTTGGCCGGCCCGGCGGGAGACGTGATCAACACCTTCGGCGGCAAGCCCGCCACGCTGTCGCTGGGCGCCGGCGAGCTGTCGCCCGCCATGGAGCAGCGCCTGATCGGCCTGCCGGAAGGCACGCGCAGCACCTTCCAGCTGCCTGCGGGTGAGGCCTTCGGCGAGCGCAACCCCGACATGCAGCAGTGGGTGGCCGCCAGGCTGATGGCCGAGCTGGGCGATCCGGACGAGCGCTATGCGGTCGGCGATGTGGTGCAGTTCCCCACGCCCGACGGGCTGGGCAGCTATGCGGGCGTGGTGCTGGAGGCGCGGGAAGACGGCGCCGTGCGCTTCGATTTCAACCATCCGCTGGCGGGCCAGCCCGTGACGTTCGAAGTCGAAATCATCGGGGTCTTGTGAACACCCACCCGGGCGGCTGCGCCGCGCCCGCTTTCTCTCGCTATGCGGGAAGGGGGGCTGCGACAGCGACGGGCTGGTCCGGCCGCGTGAGCCGGGCGGCGCTCCTTGCAACGGACGAAGAATTGATATGAACAAGATCCAGGAAATCATCCTCGCCGAGCCGCGCGGCTTTTGCGCCGGCGTGGACCGCGCCATCGAGATCGTCGAGCGCGCCCTGCAGAAGTTCGGCGCGCCGATCTACGTGCGCCACGAGATCGTGCACAACACCTATGTGGTCAACGACCTCAAGGCGAAGGGCGCGATCTTCATCGAAGAGCTCTCGGACGTGCCGCCCGGCGCCACGCTGGTGTTCAGCGCCCACGGCGTGAGCCGCGCGGTGCAGGAAGAGGCCAAGGCGCGCGGTTTCTCGATCTTCGACGCGACCTGCCCGCTGGTGACCAAGGTCCATGTCGAGGTCGCCAAGCTGGCGCGCGAAGGCTACGAATTCATCATGATCGGCCACAAGGGCCATCCCGAGGTGGAGGGCACCATGGGCCAGCTGGACCACGGCATCCACCTGGTGGAGGACGTGGCGGACGTGCAGCGCGTGCAGCCGGCGCAGACCGAGAAGCTGGCCGTGGTCACGCAGACCACGCTGAGCGTGGACGACGCGGCCGAGATCACCGCTGCCGTGCGCGTGCGCTTCCCGCAAGTGCGCGAGCCCAAGCAGCAGGACATCTGCTATGCCACGCAGAACCGGCAGGACGCCGTCAAGGTGCTGAGCGGGCAGGTGGAGCTGGTCATCGTGGTCGGCAGCCCGACCAGTTCCAACAGCAACCGGCTGCGCGAGCTGGCTGCGCGCCTGGGCACCGCTGCCTACATGGTGGACAGCGCCGCCGAGCTGCAACCCGGTTGGTTCGACGGCGTGACGCGCGTGGGCCTGACGGCCGGTGCCTCGGCGCCGGAGATCCTGGTGCGCGAGGTCATCGACCGCATTCGCGCGCTGGGCGCGGTGTCGGTGCGCAAGATGGACGGCATCGAGGAATCGATCAAGTTCCCGCTGCCCAAGGGCCTGAAGATCGATGCGGCGACGGGGCTGGAGCTCCGCGACCGCACGCCGGAAACCGGATCGGCGGCACATTGACGAGCCCAATGCTATTAAAATAATAGCATTGTGTTCCCGTCAGATAAGCGCTGCAGCGTGTTTTGGCTTGAATTGCTGACGTGCGGCGTGCCGTCCGACCCGCCGCGTCGACCACCGGATGACCCCGCAGGGCGTCGGATTTCTTACAATTTGCGCTTGTCTGACTCCGAGGAAGCCCACGCTTCCCCCTTATGGAAATCGCAATACTGTTCGCCCTCATCCTCCTGAATGGCCTGTTCGCCATGTCGGAGCTGGCCCTGGTCTCCGCCCGCAAGACCCGGCTGCAAAAGTTGATCGATGAGGGCGATAGCGGCGCCTTGGCTGCGGTGAAGCTGGGCGAAGACCCCACCCGTTTCCTTTCCACCATCCAGATCGGCATCACCTCGATCGGTGTGCTCAACGGTATCGTCGGCGAGGCCGCGTTGGCCGCGCCCCTGGGCGAATGGCTGCGCACGCTGGGCCTGTCGGAGAAGGCAGCCGGCTACACCGCCACCGGCGTGGTGGTGGTGGTGATCACCTACTTCTCCATCGTCGTGGGTGAACTGGTGCCCAAGCGGCTGGGCCAGAGCTATCCCGAGACCCTGGCCCGCCTGGTGGCGCGTCCCATCAACTGGCTGGCCCTGGCCACCAAGCCGTTCGTGCGCCTGCTGTCCGTTTCCACCCAGGCGCTGCTGCGCCTGCTGGGCGTGAAGGAAAACAGCGCCAGCGCCGTGACGGAAGCCGAAATCCACGCCGTGCTGGCCGAAGGCACCAGCGCCGGCGTGATCGAGTCGCACGAGCACCAGATGGTGCGCAACGTGTTCCGCCTGGACGACCGGCAGATCGGCTCGCTGATGGTGCCGCGCGCCGACGTGATCTACCTGGACGTGGAAGAGCCGTTCGAGGAGAACCTGCGCCGCATCGAGGAATCGGACCACGCCCGCTTCCCGGTGGTGCGCGGCGGCATGGAAAACATCCTGGGCGTGCTGAACGCGCGCCAGTGGCTGTCGCGCACCCTGCGCGAAGGCCAGGGCGTGCTGGTGGGCGACGCGCAGACGCATGGCCGCGACCTGGCGCGCCAGACCCTGCAGACGGCGCTCTACGTGCCGGAGACCATCACCGGCATGGAGCTGCTCGACAACTTCCGCCAGTCCGACCTGCACATGGCGTTCGTCATCGACGAGTACGGCGAAGTGCAGGGCATCGTCACGCTGCAGGACCTGATCGAGGCCATCACCGGGGAATTCCATGCGCGCGATCCGGAGACCTCCTGGGCCGTGCAGCGCGAAGACGGCAGCTGGCTGCTGGACGGCCACATCCCCGTGCCGGAACTGAAGGACCGGCTGGACCTGGGCTCGGTGCCCGAGGAAGAGCGCGGCCGCTACCACACGCTGAGCGGCATGGTCATGCTGCTCACCGGCAAGCTGCCCAAGGTAACCGACACCGTGCAGTGGGAAGGCTGGCAGTTCGAGGTGGTGGACATGGACGGCAAGACCATCGACAAGGTGCTGGCCAGCCCGCTGCCGACGGTGGAGATCGCCGAGAACTCGCTGGCGCTGAACGACTGAACGACTGACCGGCTGACCGGCTGAACGGTCGATCGACCGAAGGGCCGGTGGGCCCGGCGCAGCGAGCGGCCAGCGCTGCCCGCCCCGCCGCACGGGCGCGATGACAGCGCCACCGGCCTGGCTGCCCGGCGTGCGGTTCGCTCAACTCCAGAGATCGAGCGGCGGATCGGCCGCCACCGCGCGCAGGATGTCGGTGCGCGAGATGAAGCCGCTGAGGTGGCCGTACTCGTCGGTGACCGGCAGGCCGGGCAAACCCGTTTCCAGCAGCACGCCCGCCACGCGGCGCAGATCGGTTTCCGGCGAAACGGTGGGTACCGGACTCACCATCACTTCGTGCACGGGGCGCCGCGCGAGGGCGATCGCTTCCTTCACCGCGCCGGGTTCGGGCAGCAGATCGAGCGGCGCCATGTCGGCCCGCAGCAGCAAGCCCACCACCTGCCCCTGGCCATTGAGCACCGGCGCCTGCGCCACCTGCTGCTCGGCCATGGTCTGCCAGGCATCGTTGACCCGCACATCCGGCGGCACGGTGTGCGCGTCGCTGCTCATCACGTCCTTCACGCGCGACAGGGGCTGGCGGGGCTCCTGGGGGCCCTGCTCGGTCTGCACGTAGGCCGCCACGGCCTGGGCCAGCATGCCCACGGGCGGTGTGGCCGGCGGTGCCGGCGCTGCGGGGGGCGGCGGCGCGGGCATGTCCGGCACGGGCTCATCCACTTCGCGCGTGCGCAGTGCCTGAGGGCGCTGCACGCGGCGCACGGGCGCCACCTGGTCCAGCTTGTCCGGGCCGCCCCGATACATCTGGCCCGTGGTCCCGAACACATAGAACATGGCATCCCCTTCCGGTTGGCGAACAGGCGTTCGCCCATGCAAGCGCCTCCGCCATGTTATCGGCCGTTGGCGCCGGCACTGCAGGACGGCTGTGTATCCGCTTGTGCGCGGCGGGCCTCCCGGCCACGGAAAGCATCTGGCGTCTTCTAAACTGCCAGATTGCCTCCGCTCGGCATTCCGAACGGCACCCCGTATCCGAAAGACGACCGAATGATTGATCGAACCACCATCGCCGACGCCCGAGCGCGGCTGGCCGAACACCCTGACTTCCTGCGCGCGACGCCCCTCTGGCGGCTCAGCGGCGCGGCACTCGGCGTGCCCTGCAAGGAAGTGTGGCTAAAGCTGGAACACCTGCAGACCGGCGGAAGCTTCAAGGCGCGCGGCATGATGAACCGGCTGGCGTCCCATGGGCTGCCCGAGAGCGGCGTTATCATCGCTTCGGGCGGCAACGCCGGCATCGCCACCGCCGCCGCGGCGCAGGCGCTGGGTGTGCGCTGCGAGGTCTACGTGCCGAAGGTATCGCCCGAGGCCAAGCGCGCCCGGCTGCGCGAGCTGGGCGCGCAGGTCGTGGTACACGGGGCCGCCTACTCCGAAGCGCTGCAGGCCTGTCTGGAGCGGCAGCAGGCCAGCGGCGCCTTGCTGACCCACGCCTACGACCAGCCCGAGGTGGTCGCCGGCGCCGGTACGCTGGCGGCGGAAATCGAAGAGCAGGGCGGTGGCCTGCCCGACACGCTGCTGGTGAGCGTGGGCGGGGGCGGTCTCATCGGCGGCGTGGCGGCCTGGGTGGACAGCCGCGCCCGCGTGGTGGCGCTGGAGCCCGAACGCGCCCCCACCCTGCACAGCGCGCGGGCGGCGGGCCGGCCGGTCGACGTGGAGGTGGGCGGGGTGGCCGCCGATTCGCTGGGCGCCCGCCGCATCGGCGACATTGCCTGGCAGGTGGCGCAGCAGCATGTGCACGACGCGCTGTTGCTCACCGATGAGTCGATCCGCTCGGCCCAGCGCTGGCTGTGGCGCGAGTTGAAGCTGGCCGTGGAGCCGGCTGCCGCACTGGGCCTGGCCGCGCTGCAAAGCGGTGTCTACCGGCCCCGCCCGGACGAAACCGTGGCGCTGATCCTGTGCGGCGCCAACTGCGACCCTGCTGCGCTGGCTTGACGCCCGCTCGGTCCACGGCGCGGGGAACGGCGCGCCGCGGGCCGGATGCGCGCGGTGCGCTTCGGCTCGCCTCTAAAATCGCGGGCTATGCTCGACATCCTCCTTCTCCGCAAAGACCTCGACTCCGCCATCGCGCGGCTGGAAACCCGCAAGAAGCCCCAGGCTTTCTTGAACGTGCCGGCTTTCCAGTCCCTGGAGACCGAGCGCAAGACCCTGCAGACGCGCACCGAGGAGTTGCAGTCGCAACGCAACCAGCTGTCCAAGCAGGTCGGCATGCTGATCAGCCGCGGCGACAAGGACGGCGCCGAAGCCGCCAAGGCCCAGGTGGCGACGCTGAAGGTGGAACTGGAGCAGTCGGCCGCGCGCCTTGAACAGATCCAGGCCGAACTGCAGGCCATGCTGGTGGCCGTGCCCAACCTGCCGCACGCCAGCGTGCCGGTCGGCGCAGACGAACAGGGGAATGTGGAAGTGCGCCGCTGGGGCACTCCCGCCACGTTCGATTTCGACGTCAAGGACCATGTCGACGTGGGCACCCCGCTGGGCCTGGATTTCGACATGGGCGTGAAGCTGTCGGGCTCGCGCTTCACCGTCATGAAGGGCGGCATCGCTCGCCTGCACCGGGCCTTGGCCCAGTTCATGCTGGACGTGCAGACCGCCGAGCACGGCTACACCGAGTGCTACGTGCCGTACGCGGTCAACGTCGACTCGCTCAAGGGCACGGGACAGCTGCCCAAGTTCGAGGGCGACCTGTTTGCCGCGAAGAAGGGCGGGCAGGAGGGCGAACCGGTGCCCGACAACGCGGCCCTCTACCTCATCCCGACCAGCGAAGTGCCGCTGACCAACTTCGTGCGCGACGTGGTCGTGCCGGAGGCTGAACTGCCCATCAAGCTCACGGCACACACGCCGTGCTTCCGTTCCGAAGCCGGCAGCTACGGCCGTGACACCCGCGGCATGATCCGCCAGCACCAGTTCGACAAGGTCGAGATGGTGCAGATCGTGCACCCCGACAAGAGCTACGACGCGCTGGAAGAGATGACCACGCACGCCGAAGCAGTGCTGCAAAAGCTCGGCCTGCCCTACCGCGTCATGCTGCTCTGCTCCGGCGACATGGGCTTCGGCGCTGCCAAGACCTATGACCTGGAAGTGTGGCTGCCCGCGCAGAACACCTACCGCGAGATCAGCTCGGTCAGCAATTGCGAAGCCTTCCAGTCCCGCCGCCTGCAGGCCCGATTCAAGAATGCGCAAGGCAAGAACGAACTGCTGCACACCCTGAACGGTTCCGGCCTGGCCGTGGGCCGCACCCTGGTCGCCGTGCTGGAGAACTACCAGCAGGCCGACGGCAGCGTGGTGATTCCCGAAGTGCTGCGCCCTTACCTGGGCGGTTTGAGCGTGCTGGCTCGCTAAGGGCGGGCCAGCGGCCACCGACATTCAACCAAGCATTACCCGGAAAGCCAAGCGCCATGAAATTGAACGTCGGCTGCGGCAGGAACATTCTGGAGGGGTGGATCAACCTCGACAGCCAGGCCCTGCCCGGCGTGAACATCATTGCCGACCTGAACACGTGCGCCAGCACGCCACTGCCGCTGGAAGATGACAGCGTGGACGAGTTCCTGCTGTCCCATGTGATGGAGCACATTCCCAATGTGCTGCCCATGATGCAGGAGCTGTACCGGGTCGCCCGGCCAGGCGCGCGCATGGTGGTCCGTGTGCCGCACGGCGCGAGCGACGACGCCTTCGAGGACCCCACCCACGTCCGCCAGATGTTCCACGGTTCATTCGGCTACTTTTCCCAGCCGTACTACTGGCGTGCCGACTACGGCTATCGCGGCGACTGGATCACGGATCGCATCGAGTTGACGGTCGCCGACAGGCTACGGGCGCTGCCGCAGGACCAGATCTGGCAGCAGATTCAAAGTCAGCGCAATTCGGTCGTGGAAATGGTGGCTCACATGCGCGCGGCAAAGCCGGCGCGCATGCCGCTGCGCGAGTTGCAGAACGCGCCGCAGATCGTGCTGGTTTGAACGCGAACCAATGATGATGGGTGCATGAAAATCGCCCGGGCTGAGCCCCCGGAGCGGCCAGGCAGATGTGGCGCCATCCGATGCGAACGTCGAATGTGGAGGTTCCTGCAAGCCAAGGGCGGCAACACCGTTCAGATCGAACAGCGAGTGGTGTAATCCGCGTTCAATCCTCGCCCCATGCCCCCGAAACATCCTATGCGCAGCATCTTCCACCTCGCCTACAACGTCCGCGACCTGAACGAAGCCCGGCGCTTCTACGGACAGGTTTTGGGCTGCGCCGAAGGTCGCAGCACCGACACCTGGGTCGACTTCGACTTCTTCGGCCACCAGGTCTCGCTGCACCTGGGCGAACCGTTCGCCACCGCACGCACCGGTCATGTCGGCAATGTCCTGGTCCCGATGCCTCATCTCGGCCTCGTTCTGGAGTTGCCCGACTGGCAGGCGATTGCGGATCGCCTCAAAGCTGCGGGCACGGAGTTTGTGCTGGAGCCGCAAGTCCGCTTCGAAGGGCAGCCGGGAGAGCAGTGGACGATGTTCTTTCTGGACCCTTTCGGCAATCCCATCGAAATCAAGGGCTTCCGTAGTCTTGACGATTTGTACAAGGCCGCTTGAGTGAATCGTTGATGTGACGGTGGGAGATGCCTAAGGCCGATGCAGCGTGATTTGGGTTGCTTTTGCGTCGCGCCTTGCGGAGTTCCTGCTAGAATCTCAGCTTCGACACACAGGAGAGGTGGCAGAGTGGTCGAATGTACCTGACTCGAAATCAGGCGTAGTGGCAACACTACCGTGGGTTCGAATCCCACCCTCTCCGCCAGTACAGACGCCGCTTGTGCGCTATCGTAAGGATAGCGTCAAGCGGCTCTTTTTTTGCCTGTGGTGGGGGATTTCTTGGGCGGAGTCAAGTCCGAAGTGCAACACATGGGCTACTGCAGAGAGGCCGTGCTGCCGCCGGCCTGGCTGAGAGCGAGCGCAAAGACCTGAAGGGGTGTTCGCCAGTCCAGTGTCTGACGCGGCCGGGTGTTGAG
>NZ_LMOV01000008.1 GCF_001424265.1 Acidovorax sp. Leaf160 | reverse complement strand
AATGCGAACGCCCGATGCAGTGCATCGGGCGTCATTGGCCGGATAGTCCGGCTGGAGTTTTAACAGTCCCTCAGTGTCAACGCTATGCAGGACGGGTCAACGCGGCCGGGCATCGGGCCGGCCGCAGAGCGGGCTTATTCGATCTTCGCGCCGGAGGCTTCGACGATGCCCTTCCACTTGGCGTAGTCGTTGCGGAACAGCGTATTGAACTGGCTTACCGAGAGCGCCTCGGCCTCGGCGCCCTGGGCCTGGATGGCCGCCTTCATCTCCGGCGTGGCCAGCAGTTTGTTCACTTCCGCGTTCACCCGGGTCACCACCGCGGCGGGTGTGCCGGCCGGCGCGAAGAGACCGTACCAGGTGCTGACGTCGAAACCGGCATAGCCGGCTTCGGCCACGGTGGGCACCTCGGGCAGCGAGGAACTGCGGCGTGCCGAGGTGACGGCGAGCGGGCGCAGCTTGCCGGACTTGATCTGGCCGATGGCGGACGGCACCGAGGACACCAGCAGGTCGACATTGCCCGAGAGCGCATCCATCAGCGCCGGGTTGGAACCCTTGTAGGGCACGTGCACCAGCTTCACGCCCGCAGCCTTCTCGAACAGATCGCCGGCCAGGTGGATGGACGTGCCGTTGCCCGGCGAGCCGTAGGTGATGGTGCCAGGCGTCGCCTTGGCTGCGGCCACCACGTCCGCCAGGGTCTTGAAGCGGGAGTTGGCGCTGGTCGCGATCAACACCGGCGTGTACGCGATGTGGGCGATGGGCGTGAGGTCGCGCGTGGGCTCCCAGGGCAGGTTCTTGTAGAGCCAGGGGCCGATGACCAGGTTGTCCTTCTGGCCCATCACCAGTTCGTAGCCGGTGGGTGCGGCGCGCACCGTCTCGGTAATGCCCAGCGTGCCGCCGGCGCCGGGGCGGTTGTCTGCGACCACCGTCCACTTGGCGGATTCGCCCAGCTTGGTGGCCACCAGCCGCGCGAGGATGTCGGTGCCGCCGCCGGGCGGGAACGGCACCACCATGCGAATCGGCTTGGCGGGATAGTCGCCGCTGCCGGCGGCGGCAGGAGCGGACTGCGCGTGGGCAGCAGTGCCCAGCGCAAGCGCAAGGGCGGTGAAGGACACGAGGTTGCGAATCATGGTGCGGTTGTCTCCGTGGTTGTCAAAACGGTCGAATGTTCTCATCTTCAGCGCCAATTATGCCTGCGGCGCTTGATTTATCTGGGCCGGCAGCTATGGAAAGAATAGCATCTGCGCGCATCGAGTCGAGAGGCTCGCGGGTCCGGGGGGCCGGGCTTCCATGCTGCACCCTGCGCTCGGCGAGCGTGCGCATGGTGTGCGCTCAAGCCTCGCGGACATCGGCCACCGGGTTGTCGCCGAAGTCCTTGCGCTCCAGCCAGGCCAGCACGCGGCGCGCCGCCTCTTCGGGCGAGGTCAGCCGGCCTTCGTCCTTCAGCGCCGCGAAGTTGTGCGCGTCGGGAAAGCGGGCCGGGTCGGCGCCGCGCAGCTGGACCTGCATGTCAGTGTCGATCACCCCGGGCGCCAGCGAACACACGCGGGCTCCGTTGGGGCGCTCCGCTTCGTCCAGCGCCACGCAGCGGGTGAAGTGGTCCATGCCCGCCTTCGCCGCGCAGTACGCCGCCTGCGAAGCCATGGCGCGGCGGCCCAGTCCCGAGGAAATGTTCAGCACCTTGCGCGGCCCCTGCCAGCCGCCGGTGGCGCCCAGAAAGGCTCCCGTGAGCAGCATGGGCGCTTCCAGCCCGACGCGCAGCGCCTGGGCCAGCGCGGCGGGCTCGCTGGCGGACAGCGGGGCGATGGGCGGGATGACGCCCGCGTTGTTGATCAGCGTGGCAGAGGCGAAGCGCCCGGCGGGAACGGCATCGAGCCACGCCCGCAGCCGCGCGGCGGCCTGCACGGCGTCGGCCAGGTCCTGCGGCCACTGCTCCACCGTGGCACCGCTGGCCGCCGCGGCATCCGACAGTTCGGCGGACGGCTGGCGGGACAAGGTGATCAGCGTGTGGCCGGGTTGCAGCAGCTGCCGCGCCATGGCCAGGCCCATGCCGCGCGATGCGCCGGTCAGCAAATAAAGATGGGGTTGCGTCATGCGGGCAATGTTAGCCGTTGCCCCGCGGCGCGCCGATGCGAGCGGGCGGCAAGGCCCACCGGCCAATGGAATCGAAGCGATGCCGCGAGCGCCGGGGCGCTGAGAGCGCCAGGGAGGCCGAAAGCGTTGCTGGCGCCGCCTCGATGCGGAGGGCGGCCGGCTAGAACGGTGCCGGCGATCGGAAGGCCAAGGGCGCTCCGGTCACCGGGTGCAGCAGCGCCAGGTGCGTCGCATGCAGCAGCAGCCGGGGGGAGGCCGCCTGCGTGGCCGCATCGGCGTAGAGCGCGTCTCCCAGGATCGGGTGGCCCAGCGCCGCGAGGTGCACGCGCAGTTGATGGGTGCGGCCGGTGACGGGCTGCAGCGCGACCCGGGAGGAGCTGGTGGCGGGTTCGTCAGCGAGCACGCGCCAGCGGGTCACGCTGGGTTTGCCCTGGGCATGGTCGATCACGCGCAGCGGGCGCCGCTCCCAGTCGGCGGCGATCGGCAGGTCGATGGTGTGCCAGGCTGCGGTGTCTGCGGTGTCTGCCGTGGCGAGGTGCGGCTGCGCTTGCAGCGGAGCGGGCACGGGCGCAGCGGGGCGGCCCCGGACCACTGCCAGGTACTCCTTATGCACGCGGCGCTCGGCAAAGGCCTGGCTCAAGGCGCGCTGCACGGGCAGGGAGCGGGCCATGACCACGATGCCCGACGTCGCCTGGTCGAGGCGGTGCACGATCAGCGCGCCCGGCCACCGCTGCTGCGCGCGGGCGCTCAGGCAGTCCTGTTTGTCCGGCCCGCGTCCGGGCACGCAGAGCAGGCCGGAGGGCTTGCACAGCACCAGCAGGTCGGCATCGCTATGAAGGCATTCCACCGCTGGAGGGTCGGCAGCGGCCTCCGCGCCTGCCGGCGGGCGGCTCAGGTCAGCCCTGGCCGTCATCGTCGGTGGGCTGGGTCGGCTGGGCCGGCTGAGGCGGCGCGGCGGGGCTCTGCGGGCCCTCCGGCGCGTCCTGCCCGTGGGCCAGGCGCTGCACGGTGGCGCAGAGTTCTTCCACGTCGTTGGGTTTGTGGATCAGCGCACTGGCTCCCTCGGCCAGGGCTTCGCGTTCGATCTCGGCCGTGACGTAGCCCGAGGCCAGCGCCACGGGCAGCGCCGGGCGGATGCGCTTGGCCTCGCGCACCAGATCCACGCCGCAGTAGCCGGGCATGTTGTAGTCGGTCACCACCAGGTCATACGCCTGCGGGTCCTGGCGCAGCGCCTGCGTGGCCTCGTGCGGATCGGTGAACCCGCTCACGCGGTAGCCGCGCCGGCGCAAGAGGCGTTGCACCAGGAAGACCAGCGCCTGGTCGTCGTCCACGTACATGACGTGGCGCTGGCGCTCGGCAGCGCTTTCCGCATCCGCTGGCGGCGGGGCCGGACTGGCGCTGGCCGATGCACTCGCGGCTCCGATGGGCGCAGGAACGGGGGCCGGCGATGCAGCGGACGATGCAGCAGGCTGGGGCGCTGGGGCGGGCGGTGCGGGGGAAGGGCGTGACGGCGCGGGTGCCGCCACCGGCATGCTGGTCGGGATGCAGAACGCGCCGCCGTCACCTTCGTCCGGCACGCAGTGCGACGTGCCCGGGAAATACAGCGTGAAGCTGCTTCCCTCGCCGGGCACGCTGTACACGTCCACCGCGCCGCCGTGCGTGCGCATCACGCCATGCACCACCGCCAGGCCCAGGCCCGTGCCCTGGCCCACTGGCTTGGTCGTGAAGAAGGGCTCGAAGATGCGCTGCTGCGTGGCCGCGTCCATGCCCGGTCCGTTGTCGCTGACCCGCAGGCAGACATAGTCGCCCGGCGGAATGCCCAGGCGCTCGCAAATGCGCGGGTCGGGCTGCGCGCAGACCGCCTGCAGCAGCACGGTGCCGCGCTGGTCTCCGAGGGCGTGGATGGCGTTGGTACACAGGTTGAGCAGGGCCTGCTCCACCTGGGTCGGGTCGGCCAGCACGTCGGGCACATCGGGGTCGATGCGTACCTGAACGTCCACGGCGGGCGGCACCGTCACGCGCAGCAGGCGCACCGTGTCGTTCACGGCCTCCTGCACCGACACGGCGGTGCGCTGGGGCGGTTCGTTGCGGCTGAAGGTGAGGATCTGCCGCACCAGGTCGCGCGCCCGCCGGCCGGCTTTCTGGATCTCCAGCAGGCTTTCCAGCACGGGCGAATCCGCCCCCGCGTCGGCCTTGGCCAGTTCCACGTTGCCAAGGATGGCGCCCAGGATGTTGTTGAAATCGTGCGCAATGCCGCCGGCCATGGTGCCCACGGCCTGCATCTTGTGCGACTCGCGCAGTTGCGCCTCCAGCTCGTTGCGGTGCGCCTCGGCCTTCTTGCGGCCGGTCAGGTCGCGCGCGAACACCGTCGCGCTGGTGCCTTCGCCCTGGCTCTCGAACGACAGGCTCACCTCCACGGCCAGGTCGCGTCCGTTGGCCGTGCGCGCCGTCACCTCGCCCAGCACGGCCTGGGTGGTCAGCTGCGACAGCGCCATGGCCTGCGCCGCATCCGGCAGGAAGCGCTCCAGCGGGCTGCCCAGCGCGTCGGCCTGCGGGCAGGCGAAGAGGGCCGCCGCCGTGGGGTTGAACACGGTGATGCGGTGCTGCTGGTCCACGCAGATGATGGCGTCGAGCGCGGAGTTGATCACCGCCTCCAGCCGCCGTTCGCTGGCCAGGATCTGCGCATTGCGTTCCTTCAGCGTGGCCGCGCTGTCCTGCAGTGCCCGGCGTTCCGCCAGCAGCGGGCCCTGGTCGATCACGGCGCACAAAAACTGCGGCGCCGGCGGGCCGCCGTCACCCTGCGGCGTCTCGATGAAGGCGATGTGCAGGTCGCCGGTGATGCGCGCGTGCTCGCCGGTCAGGAAGACGACCTCCGTCACCTCCGCGCTGCCATCGGCACGTGCCAAATCGAATGCGGCCTGCACCCGTTCGGCGTCCTCGGCGCGCACGAAGGGCATCAGCGCCACCAGGGGGCGGTCGGTCTCGGTCGGCTGAAAGGAGCGGTGGGCCATCGAATTGGCCTGCACCACCATGTCGTGCTCGTCCAGCACCATGAGGGCCAGCGGCACGCTGGAGAACAGCGTCTCGAACCGTTCCGAAGCGCTCTCGGCCGCCGCCTGGCTGAAGCGCAGCACCTTGTTCTGCGCTTCCAACTCGGCCTGCGACGAGCGCAGCTCGGCGATCAACGCCCCCACCGCGTCCGACGGACGGCCGGGTTGCCGCCGCTCGGGGATGCCCGGCGGCGGAGCATGGCGGTGTTCCGGCAACTCCGACCCCGGCTTCTGCGCGGAACGGAAGAGATAGGAGAGGTCGGGTCGCGTCATGGCGCGTGGGGTGGGGTGGGGTGGGGCGGGGTGCGGCGGGCGGCGGCGCAGTGGTGTTGGAGACTGCCTGAACGATCCCTGGGAATCAGGTGGCTCAGGACAGAGAGCCGCGCCAGTGTACGCGGGGCGTTCTCCCCCGAACAGCGCCGCCGGTGGAGCCCTGGCCGGGAAAGCGCCATCGCGCCCTGAACGCGGGCCGCCGCACGCCATGCGCGATCAGCGGCGCACGGAAATCAGCTCGATCTCGAAGTTGAGCGTGGCGTTGGGCGGAATCACGCCCGCGGCCCCGGCGGAGCCGTAAGCGATGGACGCCGGGCAGGTCAGCTTGGCCTTGCCGCCGGGCTTCATGCGCTGCACGCCCTCCGTCCAGCAGGGGATCACCCGGTTCAGCGGGAATTCGGTGGGTTCGTTGCGCTTGTAGGAGCTGTCGAATTCCTTGCCGTCCTGGAAGGTGCCCTTGTAGTGGACCTTGACCGTGTCGGTGGCCTTGGGCGATTCGCCCGTGCCTTCCTTCAGCGATTGATAGACCAGGCCCGAAGCCGTGGTGACGGGGGCTGCGGGCGCGGTCTGGGCGAAGGCGAGCGGGGTGAGGGCGGCGAAGGCCACGGAGGCGATGAAAAAGCGCATGGAGCAGGGTTTCCAGAGTGAGTCGGAAGCGCGATGGTACGTATTTCGGGCCCCGGCTCGTCTCGGGCCGCGGCGGTCGCTCCGGCGACAGATCGCTCGGGTAAGCCCGCGCAAACGTCCGGAAGGCCGTGCCTAGACTGGCCGGCACCCGTAGTGACCCCTCATGAAAGAAGCCCCATGACACCCACGCGTTCGCCTTTCATCACTCATCGCACTGCCACTGCCTGTGCGGCCAGCGCCTTGAGCGCCCTGCTGCTCGCTGCCTGCGGCGGCGGCAGCTCGGACCCTGTCGCGGAGGAAGCGCGGCCGCAGGACAGCCGCAACAGCTTCACCGTCTCGGCCGCCAGCCTGCCCTTCGCGGCCATGGACGGTGCCACGGTCGAGACCGACCGCTGGAGTGGCATCAACGCCGGCGCAGGCTACCGCATCGAAGTGCCCAAGAACTGGAACGGCATGCTGGTGATGTATGCGCACGGCTATGCCGGCGAAGGCAATGCGCTGACCGTATCGAACCCCGCTTTCCGGCGCTACCTGATCGACAACGGCTACGCATGGGCCGCGTCCAGCTACACCAAGAACTTCTACGACGTGCGCGTGGGCGTGGAAGACACCAATGCGCTGGCCAATGCCTTCGTTCGCATCGCCGCCGCCAACGGCCGGGCGTTGGCCGAGCCCTCGCGCACCTACTTGACGGGGGTGTCGATGGGTGGCCACATCACCGCCGCCGCCATCGAAGACGAAGCCCAGCAGACCGCCATCAACAAGCGCAAGTACCAGGGGGCCCTGCCCATGTGCGCCGTGCTGGGCGACCTGTCGCTGTACAACTATTTCGGTGCCTACCAGCTGGCCGCGCAGAAGCTGGCCGGCCTGCCCGCCACCAGCGCGCCGACCACCGACTGGACCACGATCGCCCCCCGCGTGCGCGACGCGATGTTCGGCAGCCAGACATCGTTCTCCACGGTCACTCCGCAGGGCCAGAAGCTCAAGGACATCGTGATGAACCTGACCGGCGGGCCGCGGCCGATCTTCGACCAGGGCTTTGCGAACGCGCCGCTGCAGAACACGGTGTGGGGCACCTTCGGGCGCGACGGCACCATCAACGGCATCTTGAACAAACAGGGCATCGACACCACCGGCACCGTCTACCGCTTCAACGCCAGCGCTGCCGAGGTGGCGGACTTCAACGCCACCATCGTCAAGTGGGTGCCCGCGCCGGATGCCAACCGCCTGCGCAGCGACGGGCTGCGCTGGGTGCCGCAGGTCAACGGCCAGTTCCGCATTCCGGTGGTGACGCTCCACACGCTGGGCGACATGTACGTGCCCTTCCACATGGAGCAGGTCTACCGCGACCGCGCCGAAGCCAACGGCAGCGGCCAGTGGCTGGTGCAGCGCGCCGTGCGCGCGCCCAGCCATTGCGATTTCACCGTGGCGGAGCAGTCCGAGGCGTTCAAGGCCCTGGCCGAATGGGTGGAAAAGGGCACCAAGCCCGGCGGCGATGACGTGAAGACGCCTGCCACGCTGGCCAATTCCAACTATGGTTGCACCTACACCCGCAATGCCGGAGGGCGCGACGACAGCGCCAGCACGGTGGCGACTCGTGCGGCCATGCCTGCTTGCTCGGGGAATTGATTGAGGAGGAAACCTGCGGGCGGTGGTTTCGACCGCAGGTTTCATGGGACAGAACACCCAAACTCACGTCGCGGTGATGTCGAGAAAGCGCCGGGGAAACGCCGCGAGATTCAAGCTCTTCAAGTACTGCGGCAAGCTGTGCGGGCACACATATTGCGGGGATACCAGCGGCTGGATAAGGGGGCCGGGAGCCAAACAGCACGTACGCGGGCATGTGGCAATGCGCCTGGGAATGGGTCGCGCTTCGGACGAGGCCAAGCCGGTTGAGGCGTCTGGGGGAAGCGCTGTGCACCCGTCATGGTCAGGGTCGATATCGTTTTACTTCGGACCGCGACCTGGCTCAATTAGAAGCGGTTCGCGAAAAGTTTCCCTGGCACCGAAGCTTGCAGCTCGCTCGGCTTGATATTTCACGCCTGGGAATCCCAAAGCCACATCGCTCTGGGGACAGGTGAAACTGCATCCCGGCTTCGGTCAAGCCGAGAGGGCTTCGCCCTGGTACAACCACTGCACGAATCCTCGGTTGCTGCCATCGTCTTCCAGCGCCGCGTAGTAGACCAGCCGCAAATGGCGGTCCTCGTCGATCGTCAGCTTCGTGTATTCGAACGCCACAGGCCCAAGGCCGTTGAGACGCAATCGTCGACAACCCAGATCCGAGCCGTGAATATCCTGTTTTTGCCACCATTCCCGGAAGTCTGGCGACACTTTTTCCAGGTCTTTGATCAGCGCACAGATGTCAGGCTCCTGCGTGGCCTTGACGAAATCTCGCCTGAATCGCGAGAGCATCTGCAGCGCCTGTTCATCCCAGGGGTCGAACAGGGCCTGCGTGGGGCCATCGGCAAACAGCATCCAC
The DNA here is from genome assembly GCF_001424265.1 of Acidovorax sp. Leaf160. Classification (GTDB taxonomy): domain Bacteria; phylum Pseudomonadota; class Gammaproteobacteria; order Burkholderiales; family Burkholderiaceae_C; genus Paracidovorax. The sequence continues at coordinate 70,236 of NZ_LMOV01000008.1, read as the reverse complement.
AGCAGATTGCGGCGCTCCGGCGGATGCGCAGAGAAACGAAATACGCGATCGGCCGCCGGATTCCAGGCCAGCACGTCCCAGCGCAGGTTGATGACGTAAGCAGGGCGTGAGGCCAGGTCGCCCATCAGCCGGTGCACAAGTGCTGGCACCACGCACCAAGTCTTGCCGGGCTCGGCCGGCGGACGTTGCTGGGTAAGCAGATACAGATAGCGCCGCTCGGCCGCGTCCAGTTTGAGCACGCGCGAGAGATTGTCTAGAAAGGTCGCGGATACGCTGATCTCGCGGCCTTGTTCAAGCCACGTGTACCACGTCAGGCCCACCCCGGCCAAGGATGCCACTTCCTCTCTGCGTAGCCCCGGCGTACGTCGCCGACTCCCGGCCGGTAGGCCCACATCCGCCGGGGCCAACCGCTCGCGATGGCTGCGTAGAAACTCGGCCAATTCCTTGCGTGTGCGCTCCATGGTGCGAATCATTCTCATCCCGTCACTTCGAGTAATAGTATTGCTAGTTGAATTGTAATAGTCAAAACCCTTGGCCAGAAGGGGTGCTCGCTCCGTGCCGGCCAATAAATGACCTGGGATGGATTACAGGTCGAACTCGTCCTCTGAACCTCTGCCCCAGGGCGCGCCATGCGTGCCCGTGGCATTCTTCCCTTGGGAGCCCCCACATGTCCGGTTCCACCCCATCCCCGGTTTATCTCGTTGCCCTGGGTGCCTTCGCCCATGGCCTCCTACGTCACCGCCGGTTTGATTCCTCTGATCGAAACGGCCTTCGCCGTGCCCGTCGCCCTTGCGGCGCAACTGGTCACCGCCTTCACCCTGGCCTACGGCCTGGGATCGCCGCTGTTCGTCGCGCTACTGCCGGCCGATCGGCAGCGCAGTGGGCTGCTGGTTGCGCTGGCGCTGTTCGTGCTCGCCAACGCAACCAGCGCCTTGGCGACCGATTTCTCCGCGCTGCTGGCGTTCCGCGCCATCGCTGGCATCGGCGCGGGGGTCTATTTGGCCATGGGCATCGCCGCCTCGGCGGCGCTGTCGCTGCCCGACGAGCGTGGCAAGGCGATTGCGGTCATCATGGGCGGCATGGCCAGCGGGACCGTGCTGGGCGTCCCGCTGAGCCTGCTGCTGGCCGACCGTCTCGGCTGGGCCTCGGCGCTGTGGCTGGTGACCGCGCTGGGCGCGATCGCGCTGGTCGGGCTGGCGCTGCGTTTGCCGGCGCTTCCCGCGGCAGCTACGACGCCGCTCAGGGCCAAGCTGGCGTTGCTGGCAGACGGACATGTCCTGGTGATCCTGCTGGTGTCCTTGTTGGCTGCGGTCGCCAGCTTGGGCATGTACACCTTTATCACACCGCTGCTGGCCGCGACCGCCCAGGGTCTCGACCGTTCGATGACGCCCCATCTTTGGGTATGGGGCGTCGGTGGGGTGCTCGGCAGTTTCCTGATCGGGCCGCTGGTGGACCGCGTGCGGGGGCCTGTGCTGACCCTGTGGATCATGCTGATCCTGGCCGTGGCGCTGTTCCTGTTGCCGGTCACTGCCACGCGAGGCGCATGGCTGGTGATGCTGCCTATCGCAGCCTGGGGCGCGGTGGGTTGGGCGCTGCAGGTGCCGCAGAACAACGAACTCATCAAGGCTCGCGAACTACAGGGCGACGGCAACTTGGCAGTGGCGCTCAACGAATCGGCGCTGTATCTGGGAAGTGCCATCGGCGCGGCACTGGGCGGAATCCTGCTGCTTCAGCAGTGGCCGGCAGCGGCCCTGGCCAGCGGTGCGGGTGCAGTGGCCGCGCTTGGCCTGCTGGCGCAATGGTTGCATTTGCGGCGCGGTCCGGTGGTGCCTCACGGCCGGAGCGGATCGCGTTGAGGCCACCGTTGCACCAAAGATCTGACCACTGAAAGCGCGTCACCTGCTTCCTGGCCATGCCGCAAGGACTGCAATTCGCCCGCCCCGCTGAACGCCTGATTTCACCTGTTGCCGTCCAGGCGTTGCGTGCCGCGATATCCGCGTTACGACGCCAATTCACTCACCTGCACGCAACTGCAGATATGAGGCGGCTAACGTTTGACTTTAACGGACCGCCGTAGGCGGGTACGCTTGAAGGAAGGGTTAGCCGTCAAGTCGCGAGACATACCGCACCTCTTGAAGTTGGGTTCCACCGAGCAAGAAGCTCTTTGGTACTGACCCGTCATGGACGAACCCAGCTGATCGGTAGAACTTGATTGCCCGATCGTTTTGCGGGAAGACCCACAAGCTGCACGACTTGAATCCTTGCGCAAGCATAAGCTCTCTAGCTCGAAGCCAGAGCAAGCGCCCGACACCGGTCGACCAGGCCGACGGAGCGACATACATTGCCCAGACTTCAGCCTCAACCTCGGATGATCTTTCATTTCGACATTGGCCAAAGCAGAGCAAGCCTCGAACTGCACCGGCCTCCTTGGCCAAGATTGACTCGGCTGACCCTTCGGCGATGCACTCGCCCCACATCGTTTCTCGGTGCGCAGCGGATAGCGATGCGAGGTATTCGTCTGGAACGATTGATTTGTATGCGGCGCGCCAAGTGTCGACGTGAATTGCAGCGATAGCGCGGGCGTCTTCAAGTGCGGCGTGAACGACGTGCATGACGGCTAACTCTTGCGGTAAGCCGCGCCGGAATGCGAAGCACCTCGGGCACCCGTAAGCGGAGCTTGTGGGCGTCGGCTTGACCAACCTGTTAGGCTGGTGGAAGATGCTCGAGCGTTTGCGTCACCCATGGTCATTCACTTGATGTGTGATTGAAGCCAAGGCATATGAATCTAAGGACGCATCAGAAGCAGTAGGTGCTTGCTCTAGGGCTTTCGCCTCAAGCTTCAACTTATTTATCTCGGCCCGCATCTTTTCAAGAAGTAGCAAGGATTGCAGGTCGTCTCTGGCCTGAATTTTTGTATGCCAGTTAGATGCACCGTACCAACTCAGCGACAAGCCAGCAACGAGCACAACCGCAATGAGTCCGTTGGCAAATGACTCATTGGATTTTGTGACCTCGATGAGCTTCTTACTCATTGCTAGCATGGACTCTTCTGCTTTCGTCCGTTGTTCTTTTGCTTCTAACGGAATGACAGTTCTCGAGTAATCAATCTTTCTATCTAGCGAGCTAGAGTAGATCGATACAAAGCCAAAAACTGAAGAGATAACAAGTGCAAGACCAAATAGGCATGCGAACTTGTAGATGTTGTCTGTCGGTGGTGCGATGTTCGGAGTCATTCGATTTGCTTAACGGCCAAGGTATGCCGCACGCCGTGGGCGGGTCGGCTTGAACGCAGAGTGAGACCCGAAGGCCAAGAAGGGGTGCCCAGACTGGGAGATGGGCGCAGCCCACGCAAAAGCGCTGGCCACCGAAGCGGCACAGCGCTGCACGAACGATAGCTGCCCGCGCTTGCTGCACAAGCACCAACTGCCAAAATGGCTTGAAAGCCCTGCGCACGAGGCAAAGCGCTGGAATGAGTGGCTGCGCGCATAAGCCAGTGATGGGACTAACGAACAAGCTAAGCCGACCGCCGAGGCGGGTCGGCTTGAGCGCCGGGTTAGGCCACCGATTAGCCAACCTTGCGATAACGATAAGGGCCTTTTTTAATATGGGTATCGAAATAAGAACCGTGAGAGCTTGCGGACATGAGCCCTGCATGAACAGATGAAGGTACGCCAAAATATTCGTATATGCCGCCGTTTAGGAATGCGATGCGTAGTGTTGAACTCGCTGCGTCGTAGCCCACAGATGTTAGATTGGAAGACGAAACTGGAACCATGTTCATACTGCCTCCTTTGGATTTTGTGCCTTTTGGTACCTAACTGGAATTAGACGACAGGCACCGCGTCGCCTCAAGTCTGCTAATCAAAGATTTTTTTAGTAGAGTCAGCCACCAAGCTTTGCGATTCCCGTCTAGGCAAACTTAAAAATTTGCGGATGGTGTAGCTCGCACTGAGTGATATCGTGCCCAGACTGTAGCGCGGATGGATAGGGGTTTTCACGACCTCGAGGGTTCCACGACAGGCTTTTCCATCAAGGTCTGAAGTGCATCCGCATTTCGCTCCAAAAAAGCACAAAGGCCTGGTCACCCAGGCCTTCGTCATGCGGATTCCGATGCCCCCAGGGCATCGGATGGTGTGCCGGCCGTATTACGACGCCAATTCGCTCACCGGCACGCAACTGCAGAACAGATTCCTATCCCCATACACGTTATCCACCCGGCCCACCGGCGACCAGTACTTGGCCCGGCGCAGGGCCGGCACCGGGAACGCTGCAGCCTCTCGGCTATAGGCCCGGTCCCAATCCGCAGCCAGCAGGTTTTCGGCCGTATGCGGCGCATGCTTCAGCGGGTTGTCGTCCTGCGGCCAGGTGCCAGCCTCGATCTGGCGGATCTCTTCGCGGATGGCGATCATGGCGTCGATGAAGCGGTCCAGTTCAGCCAGGGTTTCGCTCTCCGTCGGTTCCACCATCAGCGTGTTGGGCACGGGGAACGACAGCGTGGGCGCGTGGAAGCCGTAGTCGATCAGGCGCTTGGCGACGTCTTCGGCCATCACACCGCTGGTTTCCTTGAAGCCGCGCAGGTCCAGGATGCATTCGTGCGCGACGTGGCCGTTGGCGCTGGCGTACAGCGTGGGGTAGTGGCCTTTCAGGCGCGCGCTGATGTAGTTGGCGCTCAGGATGGCGGTTTCGGTGGCGGCCTTCAGGCCGTCCGGGCCCATCATGCGGATGTACATCCAGCTGATGGGCAGCACGGCGGCGTTGCCCAACGGCGCGGCGCTGACGGCGCCCACGCCGCCCGGCACGCCGGCCGTGGCATGGCCCGGCAGATAGGGCACCAGGTCTTCGACCACGCAGACGGGGCCGACGCCCGGGCCGCCGCCGCCGTGGGGAATGCAGAAGGTCTTGTGCAGGTTCAGGTGGCTCACGTCGCCGCCGAATTCGCCGGGGGCGGCCACGCCGACCAGGGCATTCATGTTGGCGCCGTCCACGTACACGCGGCCGCCGTGCTGGTGCACCAGCTGGCAGAGTTCCTTGACCTGCGTCTCGAACACGCCGTGGGTGCTGGGGTAGGTGATCATCACGCAGGCCAGCTTGTCGGCGTGCTGTTCGCACTTGGCCTTCAGGTCGGCCATGTCCACGTTGCCGTTCGCGTCGCAGGCTGTCACCACCACCTGCATGCCCACCATCTGGGCGCTGGCGGGGTTGGTGCCGTGCGCGCTGCTGGGGATGAGGCAGATGTTGCGGTGGCCCTGGCCCTGTGCCTGGTGCCAGCCGCGAATGGCCAGCAGGCCGGCGTATTCGCCCTGGCTGCCCGCGTTGGGCTGCAGGCTGATGCCAGCGTAGCCCGTGGCCTGGCACAGCCAGGCGCGCAGCTGTTCGTCCAGCTCCGCATAGCCCCGCAGCTGGTCGGCGGGAGCGAAGGGATGGACGTGCGCGAATTCAGGCCAGGTGATGGGGATCATCTCGCTGGTCGCGTTCAGCTTCATGGTGCAGGAACCCAGTGGGATCATGGTGCGGTCCAGCGCCAGGTCCTTGTCGGACAGCTGGCGGATGTAGCGCAGCATGCCGGTTTCGCTGTGGTGGGTGTTGAACACCGGGTGCGTCATGAAGGCACTGGTGCGCTGCAGCGCGGCGGGAATCAGCGGCTCCACGCCGGCGTCGGCGTAGTCGGCGAAGGTGGGCAGGGGCTGGCCTTCTGCGGCGAAGATCTTCCAGAGCAGCTCGACATCGGCCCGCGTGGTGGTCTCGTCCAGCGAGATGCAGAGGTATTCCTTGAAGTAGATCCGCAGGTTGGCGCCCATGGAGACTGCGCGGGCAGCTATCTTTTCGGTAGCGGCGCCGGTGTGCAGCGACAAGGTGTCGAACGCGCCGTGCTCGCGCAGCGGCGCGCCCAGGGCCTTCAGGCCGCGCGCCAGGATGGCGGTATAGGCGGCCACGCGCTGGGCGATGCGGGTCAGGCCTTCGGGGCCGTGATAGACGGCGTACATGCTGGCGATGACGGCCGGCAGCACCTGCGCCGTGCAGATGTTGGAGGTGGCCTTCTCGCGGCGGATGTGCTGTTCGCGGGTCTGCAGCGCCAGGCGGTAGGCGGGCTTGCCGTGCACGTCCACGCTCACGCCCACCAGGCGGCCGGGCAGGCTGCGCTTGAATTCGTCGCGGCAGGCCATGAAGGCGGCGTGCGGGCCGCCCGCGCCCATGGGCATGCCAAAGCGCTGGGTGCTGCCCACGACGATGTCGGCGCCCCATTCGCCGGGCGGGGTGATCAGGGTCAGGGCCAGCAGATCGGCTGCGGCGATGAAGGCGGCGCTGCGGGCGTGGGCCTTGTCGGCGTCGGCCTTCAGGTCGTCGATGCGGCCGCTGGTGGCGGGGTACTGGGCCAGCACGGCGAAATAGTCGCCGTCCAGTGCGTCGTTCCATTCGGTCAGCGAGTTGGCCAGCACCACCTCGATGCCCAGGGGCTCGGCGCGGGTCTGGATCACCTCGATGGTCTGCGGGTGCGCGTCGCCGGCCACGATGAAGCGGTTGCTCTTCGATTTGACCGAGCGCTTGGCCAGCGTCATGGCTTCGGCGGCGGCGGTGGCCTCGTCGAGCATGGAGGCGTTGGCGATCGGCATGGCCGTCAGATCGCACACCATGGTCTGGAAGTTGACCAGCGCTTCCATGCGGCCCTGGCTGATCTCGGCCTGGTAGGGCGTGTAGGCCGTGTACCAGGCGGGGTTCTCCAGGATGTTGCGCAGGATGACGCCCGGCGTGTGCGTGCCGTAGTAGCCCTGGCCGATGAAGCTTTTCAGCACCCGGTTCTTGCTGGCGATGGCCTTCAGCTCGGCCAGCGCGCCGGCCTCGGTCGTGGCGGCGGGCAGGTCCATGGGCTGGCTGCGCGCGATGGAGCGCGGCACGATGCCGTCGATCAGCGCGCGGCGCGAGGCCTCGCCGATCACGGAGAGCATGTGGGCCTCGTCCGCCGCATCGATGCCGATGTGGCGTGGCTGGAATTCGGTGGCGTTCTCCAGGGCGGAGAGCGAGGGCAGGGCGGTGGTCATCGGCGGCGTCCGGTCAGGGCGGAAAGGGCGGGGGCGTGTGGCTTGCCGTGACCCGGCTTGCCCGAAGGCAGGCCGGGCCCGGCTTGAGGGGGAGCCAGGAAGGCTCAGGCGTTCTGGGCGAACGCGGCGTAGGCGGTTTCGTCCATCAGGCCGTCCAGCTGGGCGGCGTCGGACGGGCGCACCTTGAAGAACCAGCCTTCGCCCAGCGGGTCGCTGTTGGCCAGCGACGGGTCGGCGCGCAGCGCTTCGTTCACTTCGACGATCTCGCCCGAGACGGGCATGTACACGTCGGCTGCCGCCTTGACGGACTCGACCACGCCGGCCACGTCGCCTTGGGCGAAGGTGGCGCCGACTTCAGGCAGGTCCACGAACACCACGTCGCCCAGGGCGTCCTGCGCGTGCTGGGTGATGCCGACGACGGCGGCATCCGCCTTGGCCGTGTTGATCCATTCGTGGTCTTTGGAAAACTTGACGCTCATGGGGAGACTCCAGAAAAAAAAGGGAAGAAAACGATGCTTGAAACCTTGGCGCCGATGCCAGCAGCGACTGTAGCCCTCCGGTAGCGGGGCGTGGGGCCCATGCCGGCGATCGGCGCGTTCGGACTGGGTTGCCAACCCGCCCGGCCTGAGCTTGTGGAAGGGCTCCTCCGTACCGCGCCCAGGCTTCGACAGGCTCAACCCGAACGGCATTGGACTAACCGACCGGCATGGGCCGCGTGCCCGTTTCAGCCGCGGTGGTAGCGATTCGGGGTGAAGGGCATGGCGGCCACTTCCATCGGCACGGCCTTGCCGCGCACGATGGCGTTGACCCGCGTGCCCAGCGCCGCGAAGGCGGGGGCCACGTAGCCCATGGCGACGGGCTTGTCCACCGTGGGGCCCAGCAGGCCGCTGGTCACTTCGCCGATGGGCTGGCCGTCCAGCGATTGCAACGGCGTGTGCTCGCGCACCGGCACGCGTTCCAGCGCCACCAGGCCCACGCGCTTGCGGGTGAGCAGGGCGGGGTCGTCGATCTGCGCCAGCACCTTGTCGTCGCCCGGAAAGCCGCCCGCGCGCGCGCCGCCCGTGCGGCGTACCTTCTGCATGGCCCAGTTCAGCGCGGCTTCTGGCGGGGTGGTGGTGGTGTCGATGTCGTTGCCGTAGAGGCACAGGCCCGCTTCCAGCCGCAGCGAATTGCGGGCGCCCAGGCCGATGGGCTTCACCTCGGGCTGTTCCAGCAGGGCGCGGGCCAGCGTTTCGGCCTGCGCGGCAGGCACGGAGATCTCGAAACCGTCTTCGCCGGTGTAGCCGCTGCGGGTCACATAGCAGTCGCAGCCGGCAATGGTGACGGCCATGCCGGACATGAACACCAGCTGCAGCACCTCGTGCGCCAGCCGGCCCAGCGCGGCGGCGGCCTGGGGGCCCTGCAGTGCCAGCAGGGCCTGATCGGGCAACGGCTGCACCTGGCAGAGGTGGCCGATGCGCTCTTGAATGTGCGCGATGTCGCCCACCTTGCAGGCGCCGTTGACGATGACGAACAGGTCGTCGCCCCGGTTCACGAACATCAGGTCGTCGATGATGCCGCCCTCGTCATTCAGCAGCAGGCCGTAGCGTTGCTTGCCGACGCCCAGGCCGATGACGTCCACCGGCACCAGGGTCTCGAACGCGGCGGCGGCGTCGGGGCCGACCAGGCGCAGCTGGCCCATGTGCGACACGTCGAAGAGCCCGGCGGCGGTGCGTGTGTGATGGTGCTCGGCCATCAGGCCTGCGGGGTACTGCACGGGCATGGAATAGCCGGCGAAGGGCACCATGCGGGCGCCCAGTTCGATGTGCAGCGCGTTGAGCGGGGTGGTCAGCAGCGGCGCCGACGGCGAAGCGGCAGAACCAGAAGCAGAGGCAGGGGAAGAGGGCGAGGACATCGGCGGAAATCTCCAGGGGGCAGCCAGTGGTGCGGCCTGTCTTCGCAAAAGACGAGCCGCCGCATGTGCCCCGCTGTCCGCTTTACCTGAGAGATTCACCGCGCCGCATGGCGGGGTTTGCTCCTTCGGTGGGCTGCCAGCCATGTCGAACGGGCGGCAACCTCTCTCCAGCTAGGGAAACGCCTGCATCCCTGCGGGCGTTCCTGTCAGTCCTTTTGCCTGAGCGTTCGGGCGGTTGGGCCCTGCGCCTTCGGCGGCCGCCGCTGGGGCGGCAACTCTCTCCTGACGAGTGGCCGGAGTATAGCGGCGTGGCCTGCGCGGCTGAGGGCTCCGGCGAGGGAAAGGCAGGCGCCAGAGCAGGGCGGTATTGTCACGATTTGTTGCATTTGAAGCGTGATTCGCTGCATCCAAACGGGGGGCTCGCGGGTAGAGCCTGGGACAGACCCGTGGCGAGGGTCCGGGCTGTCGGTCCCCCAACTTCCAAGGAGCAACCCATGCGCAACATCCGTCTTTCCCGTATCGCCACCGTCGCAGGTACCGTGTCCGCGGCCGTCCTGCTGGCCGCCTGCGGCTCGATGTCTCCGACCGGCACGTCCGCCAGCGCGTCCGGCATGGTCTATTCGCAGGCCGGCCTGCCAGCGTCCATCCAGGTGCCGGCCGGCAACAAGGTGGCCTGGGAAACGGTGGGCAAGGGTGACATCACCTACGAATGCAAGGACAAGGCCGGCATGCCCGGCCAGGTGGAATGGACCTTCGCCGGCCCCGACGCCAAGCTGATGGACCGCAGCGGCAAGCAGGTCGGCAAGTACTACGGCCCGCCCGCCACCTGGGAGGCGAACGACGGCTCGAAGCTCACGGCCACCCAACTGGCCGTGGCACCTTCCACCGCGGGCGCCTTGCCCTACCAGCTGGTCAAGGCCAACCCCGCCATGGGCAGCGGCGCGCTGACCGGCGTGACCTACATACAGCGCGTGAACCTGACCGGCGGCGTGGCCCCGGCCAACATGGCCTGCACAGCCGCCAACAAGGGCCAGAAGACCACCGTCCCCTACCAGGCCGACTACATCTTCTACAAGGCAGGCTAAGTCACGAAAGTCCGCCGGAGAGGGCTGCGACAGGCGCGGCATGCACTACGATGCCGCGCATTCCTCCACCTCTGGCCAGGACCTTTCTTGACCGCTGCAGCCGACACTTTCGACTACGACGCCGCCCTGGGGGCCTGTGCCCGCGGCGACCGCCTGGCCCTGCAGCGCATCTACGAGCGCGAAGGCCGCTACCTGATGGGCGTGGCCTTGCGCATCGTGCGTGAGCGGGCCCGTGCGGAGGACGTGTTGCACGACGCCTTCCTCAGCATCTGGCAGCGCGCCGGCAGCTTCGACGCTGCGCGCGGCGCGGGCCGGGGCTGGATCTACAGCGTGGTGCGGCATGCGGCGCTGAACGCGGTCCGCAGCAGCGGCCGGGACGTGCGCATCGACGAAGAGGCCGTGCAGGCGATCGACGACCAGGCGGCGCTGGAAAGCTACCGCAGCCAGGTCGACCCGTATGAGCTGGGCGCCGATCTCGGCCGGCTCGACACCTGCCTGGGCCGGCTGGAGCCCGCACGGCGCGACTGCATCGTGCTGGCGTACGTGGACGGCTGCTCGCATGGCGAGATCGCCCAGCGCACCCGGACGCCGCTGGGCACCGTGAAAGCTTGGATACAGCGCGGCATGCGCATGCTGCGGGAGTGCATGGCATGACAACTCCATCGACACCGAATTCTGCCGAACCGCCGTCGCGGGAAGACACCGACGACCTGGCGGGCGGCTACGTGCTGGGCACCTTGCCCATCGCAGGCCGGCGCGACGTGGAAGCCCGCATGCCGCACGATGCCGCCCTGCGTGCCGCCGTCGATGCCTGGGAAACCCGGCTGCACCCGCTGGTGACGCTGGCGCCCGCCGTGGAGCCATCGGCCGCGCTCTGGCCGCGTGTGGAGCACAGCCTGGGCTGGCGGCAGGCCGAGGCCGTCCACGGATCACGCGGACTGGCGCCGGGCGCAGCGACTGCGGCGCGCTCCTGGTGGAACGACCTGCGCCTGTGGCGCGGGCTGGCCGGCACCGGCTTTGCCGCAGCGGCCATCCTGGCGGCGGTCCTGGTCGCCGGTCCGGGCCTGCGCGGGGCGGCCGGCGGGCCGCAGTACATGGTCGTGCTGGTGGCGCCCGGCGGCACGGCGCCCGGCTGGGTGGTGCAGGCGTCGGACAGCGGCGGCCAGCTGCAGCTCAAGCCGCTGGGCGACACGCCCGTGCCGCCCGGCAAGTCGCTGCAGTTTTGGACCAAGGCCGACCAGTGGGCCGGCCCGAAATCTCTGGGCCTGGTGCAGCCGGGCGAAACGGCCCAGGTCGCCATCGACCGCCTGCCTCCGCTGGAGCCCAACCAGCTCTTCGAGCTGACGCTGGAACCCGAGGCGGGCTCGCCCATCGACCGACCCACCGGGCCGATCGTGTTCATCGGCCGCGCGGTGAAGATGCTCTGATGCTCCTATATCGATAGCTGAAGGCCCAGGCGGAATGGGCGCTGCAGCCTGTTTTGACCGGTATTTTGCGGGTCAACCCAGCAGCAGCGCGTCGTCCGCCAGCTGCTCGCCGCGCACCTTCTCGAACATCTGCAGCAGGTCGGGCACGCCCAGCCGGCTGCGCTCGTCGCCTGCCACATCCAGCACCACCTGCCCCTGGTGCAGCATCACGGTGCGCTGGCCCACGTCCAGCGCCTGGCGCATGCTGTGGGTGACCATCATGGTGGTGAGCTGGTTCTCGGCCACGATGCGTGCCGTGAGCTGCAGCACGAAGTCGGCCGTGCGCGGGTCGAGCGCGGCAGTGTGCTCGTCCAGCAGCAGGATGCGCGAAGGCTGCAGCGCCGCCATCAGCAGGCTCACTGCCTGGCGCTGGCCGCCCGAGAGCAGGCCGATGCGGTCGGTGAGGCGGTTCTCCAGCCCGAGGCCCAGCGTGGCGAGGCGTTCGCGGAAGCTGCCCCGCTGCTGCGCCTTCACCGCGCCGCGCAGGCCGCGCCGCGTGCCGCGCTGCTGGGCCAGGGCCATGTTCTCCTCGATGGTCAGGTCTTCGCAGGTGCCGGCCATCGGGTCCTGGAACACGCGGGCCACGCGCTGGGCGCGCGACCAGACGGGCTGGCGGGTCACGTCTTCGCCGTCGATGGCGATGCGGCCGGTGTCCACCGAAAGGTCGCCCGAGATGGCGTTCAGGAAGGTCGATTTGCCGGCCCCGTTGGAGCCGATGACGGTGACGAACTGCCCGGCCGGAATGTCCAGCGACATGCCGCGCAGCGCGCGCGTCTCGATGGGCGTGCCGGGGTTGAAGGTGATGTGCAGGTCTTGTGCGCTCAGCATGTGGCGACGTTCCTATTCGTGAATCAGAGTGGTGGCCATACCGCTAACCTTTGCGCCCGCGCGGCCCAGGCCAGCGGCCGCCGCGCAAGGGCCGCCCCGCTGCGCTGGCGGCGTCCCCCTTCCCGGCGCAGCCGAGAGAAGGGGGAAGGCGCGCAGCGCCTCAGGGGGATGGCCCTCATTTCGAGGCCAGCTTGCGCTTGATCTGGGGGATCACCAAGGCGATCGTCACCAGCACGGCCGTGACCAGGTTCAGGTCCTGCGCCTTCAGGCCGATGAAGTCGCTGTTGAGCGCCAGCGCGATGAAGAAGCGATAGACGATGGCGCCGATGATGACGGCGAGCGTCGCCCACACCAGCCGGCGCGAGGGCAGGATGCTCTCGCCCACGATCACGGCGGCCAGGCCTATCACGATGGTGCCGATGCCCATGGAGATGTCCGCGCCGCCCTGCGTCTGCGCGAAGAGGGCGCCGGCCAGGGCCACCAGCGCGTTCGACACGGCCATGCCCAGCAGCACCATGGCGCCGGTGTTCACGCCCTGGGCGCGGGCCATGCGGGCGTTGGAGCCGGTGGCGCGGATGGCCAGGCCCCGTTCGGTGGCGAAGAACCAGTCCATCGCCAGCTTGGCGGCGATGACGATCACCACCAGCAGGGCAGGGCGGGCGATGTAGTCGGCCAGGCCCTCGGGCTGCAGCAGGGTGAAGAGCGTGGGGTCGTTGATCAGCGGCACGTTGGGGCCGCCCATGATGCGCAGGTTGATGGAGTACAGCGCGATCATCATCAGGATGCTGGCCAGCAGGTCCATGATCTTCAGCTTGACGTTGAGCCAGCCGGTGATGAGGCCCGCGACCGCACCCGCCGCCGTGGCCGCGAGCGTGGCGACATAGGGGTTGGTGCCGGTGGAGATGAGCACCGCGCACACGGCGCCGCCCAGCGGAAAGCTGCCGTCCACTGTCAGATCGGGAAAGCGCAGCAGCCGGAACGAGATGAAGACGCCGAGCGCGACCAGGCTGAAGATCAGCCCGATCTCGACGGCGCCGAGCAGGGAGAAAAGGGACATGGCGGAGTGCCTCGGTCAAAGCAAAGCAGGAGCCGAAGCTCCTGCGGTGGGGGGGGGGCTGCCGGCTGTCAGCCTGCAGCGGAACCTCGAACCTTACTTCACCACGTGCGCGGCAGACTGGATGAACGCATCGGAGAGCTTCACGCCCTGCTTCTCGGCGGCGCCGGGGTTCACCGTCAGTTCCAGCTTGGTGCTGATCTCGGGCTTGATGTCGCCGGGCTTCTCGCCCTTGAGCACGCGCACCACCATGCGGCCGGTCTGCTCGCCCAGGTCGCGGTAGTTGATGCCGAAGGAGGCGATGGCGCCGCGCTTGACGCTGTCGGCATCGGCCGCCACCAGGGGCAGCTTGGCCTCCTGGCCCACCTTCACCAGCGCTTCGTAGGCCGACACCACGTTGTTGTCGGTGCTGGTGTAGATCACGTCGGCCTTGCCGATCAGGCTGCGGGCGGCGCTGCCCACGTCCACCGAGCGGGGCGCGGCGGCCTCGACCAGCGTCATGCCCATCTTGGGCAGCAGGGCCTTGAGTTCCTTGACCACCACGGCGGAATTGGCCTCGCCGGGGTTGTAGACCACGCCCACGCGCTTGGCGTTCGGCACCACCTGCTTGACGAGTTCCATCTGCTTGTCGAGGGCCAGCAGGTCGGACACACCCGTCACGTTGGTCTTGCTGGGCTCCCAGTTCTTCACCAGCTTGGCGGCGACCGGGTCGGTCACGGCGGAGAAGACGACCGGCACCGTCTTGGTGGCGGCCACCCCGGCCTGGGCCGAGGGCGTGGCGATGGCGACGATGGCGTCCGGCTGGTCGCCCACGAACTTGCGTGCGATCTGCGCGGCCGTGCCGGTGTTGCCCTGCGCGCTCTGGTACTGCCACTTGAGCGTCTTGCCGTCTTCGTAGCCGGCCGCGGCCAGGCTGGCCTTCACGCCGTCGCGGATGGCGTCCAGCGCCGGATGCTCGACGATGGCCGTCACGGCGACGGACTTCTGCTGGGCCAGCGCCATCGGGGCGGCGGCGGTCAGGGCCAAGGTGATGGCGCCCAGGGGCATCCAGGAGGGTGTTGTCAGGAACATGGGTTCTTCACTCGGATTCAATGGTCAAAACGGGCTGCAGCGCTCATGGTACAAGCGCGTGCAGCTACTCAAATCATAGCAAGGGGCGGCGGGCGTCTGCGACTTCGGCGGGCGGCGTGGTCGCCCTGGTTCGGTGATCGAACCGTGCTTCCCGAGGTGGCCGAAGCTCCCACCGGATGGGCGGTGGGCGGTGGGCGGTGGGCGGTGGGCGGTGGGCCCGTCGTCCGCCCCTCGCTGCGACAGGTCAGCCGGAGGGGCGTCGGGATCACGCCCCCCTATCGGCGCCGGCAGTGGCCGGCAAAGGCCAGCCCCTGCCGCATCGCCCGCCGGCTCACATACCCGAATAGTTCGGCCCGCCGCCGCCTTCCGGCGTGACCCAGACGATGTTCTGGGTCGGGTCCTTGATGTCGCAGGTCTTGCAGTGCACGCAGTTCTGCGCGTTGATCTGCAGGCGCTGGGCATCGCCGCCCTTCGACTCGTCGGGCACGAACTCGTACACCGCGGCAGGGCAGTAGCGTGCCTCCGGCCCGGCGAACTTCGCCAGGTTGATGTTCACCGGCACGCTCGGGTCCTTCAGCGTCAGGTGGGCGGGCTGGTCTTCGGCGTGGTTGGTGTTGCTGATGAACACGCTGGAGAGGCGGTCGAAGGTCAGCTTGCCATCGGGCTTCGGGTAGACGATGGGCTTGAACTCGGAAGCGGGCTTGAGGCAGGCGTAGTCGGGCTTGTCGCGGTGCAGGGTCCACGGGATGTGGCCCTTCAGCACGAACTGCTCGATGCCGTTCATGATCGTCGCGGTCGCCAGGCCCTTCTTGAACCAGGTCTTGAAGTTGCGCGCCTTGTTCAGCTCGGTATGGAGCCAGCTGTTCTCGAACGCGGTCGGGTAGGCGGCCAGTTCGTCGTGCTGGCGGCCTGCCTGCACGGCGTCGAAGGCGGCTTCCGCCGCCAGCATGCCGGTCTTGATGGCGGCGTGGCTGCCCTTGATGCGGCTCACGTTCAGGAAGCCCGCTTCGCAGCCCACCAGCGCGCCGCCGGGGAAGACGAACTTGGGCAGGCTCATCAGGCCGCCCGCGGTGATGGCGCGCGCGCCGTAGCTGATGCGCTTGGCCGGCTTGATGCCCTTGGCCTCGTCGCCTTCCAGGTAGTAGCGGATGTTCGGGTGCGTCTTCCAGCGCTGGAATTCCTCGAACGGGCTCAGGTAGGGGTTGGAATAGTCCAGCCCGGTGATGAAGCCCAGCGTGACCTTGTTGTCCTCGGCGTGATAGAGGAAGGAGCCGCCGTAGGTGTCCGACTTCATCGGCCAGCCGGCGGTGTGCATCACGAAGCCGGGCTGGTGGCGCTGCGGGTCGATCTCCCAAAGCTCCTTGATGCCGATGCCGTAGCTTTGCGGGTCCCGCCCGTCGTCCAGCTTGAAGTGGGAGATCAGCTGCCGGCCCAGGTGGCCGCGGGAGCCTTCCGCGAACAGGGTGTATTTGCCGTGCAGTTCCATGCCGAGCTGGAATTCGCCCGTGGGCTCGCCGTCCTTGCCGACGCCCATGTTGCCCGTGGCCACGCCCTTGACCGAGCCGTCCTCGTTGTAGAGCACCTCGGCCGCCGGGAAGCCCGGGAAGATCTCCACGCCCAGCTCTTCCGCCTGCGCGGCCAGCCAGCGCACCACGTTGCCCAGGCTGACGATGTAGTTGCCGTGGTTCTGGAAGCACTCGGGCAGCAGGAAGTTGGGCGTGCGCCAGGACGATTTCTCGCCCAGGAAGATCATCGCGTCCTCGGTCACCGGCTGGTTCAACGGGGCGCCGCGCGCTTTCCAGTCGGGAATGAGTTCGGTCAGCGCCTTCGGGTCCATGATGGCGCCCGACAGGATGTGCGCGCCGGGCTCGGAGCCCTTTTCCAGCACCACGACGGAAAGCTCTTTTTCCTTCTCGGCCGCCAGCTGCTTGAGGCGGATGGCGCTCGCCAGCCCGGCAGGGCCGCCACCCACGATCACCACGTCGTATTCCATGGCCTCTCGCGGACCATAGGTGCTCAGAATCTCGTCTTTCGTCATGGGTGTCTCTTCGTCATTTGATAATCGACACGGTGAGTCGCTGGGCCCGGCCTGGCGTCACCTCGCAACCGATTGTATGCACGGCTTTCACGCAAGTGAACGACCGTTCTTTTTTTTAGGAAGCCCCGCATGGCGGATCGACAGGCGCGCGGCGCGGCACCGGCCGGCGCGCACACCAAGGTGATGCGGAGCATCGCAGTGCGGGCAGCAGCGCGGCCGCGCCAACCCATGGCGCGCCCATGCTGACCGGCATCGCGGCGGGCCTGGCCGCAGGCGCCCTCTGGGGGCTGGTGTTCGTGGCGCCCGCCATCGCGCACGGGTTTCCTTCCACCGATCTGGCGTCGTGGCGCTTCATGGCCTACGGTGCCATGGCGGCCGGCATGCTGCTCTGGAGCCTGCGCGGCACCCCCCGCTGGCCCAGCCTGCGCCAGGCGGGCGCGGCGCTCGGGCTGTCGGTGCTGGGCTTCACGGGCTACTACTTCCTGCTGGTGCTGGCCATCCGCGATGCGGGGGCGGCCATGCCGGCACTCATCATCGGCACCATTCCGGTCTGGGTCATCGTGCTGGGCAAGCCGCACGGGTTGCGCTGGACCGCGCTGGTGCCGGGGCTGCTGCTGACCGTCGCCGGCCTGCTGCTGATGGCTGACGTGCCGCACGCGGACGCTTCCAGCACCGGCGCGGCCGCGTCCGTCAGCGGGGGATTGCCTGCGGGCAGCTACTGGCGCGGCATCGGTCTCTCGCTGGTGGCGCTGGTGTTCTGGACGGCGTTCGCGCTGCTGAATTCGGCCTGGTTGAAGCGCCACCCCGAGGTGCGTGCGGGCGAGTGGGCGAACTGGCTCGGCATCGCCACCGGGCTGGGCGGGCTGCTGCTGTGGCTCACGCTCGGCTCCAGCCTCGGGTCGCTGGCTGCGCGCCCGGGCTTTGGCAGCTTCGTGCTGGTGTGCCTTGCCATCGGGATCGGCGCCAGCTGGCTGGCGACCGTGCTCTGGAACGTCGCCAGCCAGCGCCTGTCGGCCAGCCTCTGCGGGCAACTGATCGTGAGCGAAACGCTTTTCGCGCTGCTCTATTCCTTCGCCTGGGCCGGCCACTGGCCCTCGGCCGCCCAGTGGGCGGCCTGCGTGCTGTTCACCCTCGGCATTCTCGCGTCGGTGCGCGCGCACCGCTGAGAGGGCTGGCGCAGCACGCGCCAGCGCCTGCCCGCACCGATCCGACCCGGGCGGGGCGAAGCGCCTCATGGGGCGAGCCGCTCCAGCGTCAGCGGGTCGGGCTGGCCGCCGAAGTAGCGGTGCAGAACGGCGGCAAACACCGTGTCTTCGGGGGCTGCCACCTGGCTGAACAGGGTCATGCTGGAGCGCAGCTTCACGTCGTCGGGGCTGCCCAGGATGTCGTGGGCAGAGCGGCCTTCCTGCTGGAGCAGCAGGTCGCAGCAGGCACGCAGCCGCTGGCCCAGCTCCGGGTGATCCAGATAGGCCCGGGCCTCGGCGGCCGAGGCGATGGCATAGCGGCGCGCCATCTCGCTGTGGCCCAGGCCGGCCAGCTGCGGGAAGACGAACCACATCCAGTGCGTGCGCTTGCGGCCGGCATGCAGCTCGGCCTGTACCTGGGGCCAGACGGGGGCTTGTGCCTGCAGGAATCGGTCGAGCGAAGTGAAGGGGGCCATGGTCCATCTTGGCCGCGCTGCCGGCCGGCCCGTGGTGAGGCTTGCGCCCGCGTCGGATGGTGCCCAGTCCTACAAAAAAGCGTGTCGGCCCGGCGCGATCCTGCAGCGCATGACCTTGCGCATCCATCACCTGAACTGCATTTCGGCCTGCGCCCTGGGCGGGCATCTGATGGACGGCTGCACGCCCTCGCTGCTGCAGCGCGCGCCGCTGTGCTGCCACTGCCTGCTGGTGGAAACGCCCGCCGGCCTCGTGCTGGTGGACACTGGCTACGGCTTGCGCGACGTGCGCGACCCACGCAGCCGCCTGAGCCCGTTCTTCCTCTGGCTGATGGACCCCGACCTGCGGGAGGAGATGACGGCCGTGCGGCAGATCCGCCGGCTCGGGTTCGACACCGCCGACGTGCGCGACATCGTCCTGACGCACCTCGACTTCGACCATGCCGGGGGGCTGGACGATTTTCCGCGGGCGCGCGTGCACTTGCTGGCGCGGGAACATGACGACGCCATGGCCCGGCGCGGCTGGCTGGACCGCCAGCGCTATCGGCCGCAGCAGTGGACGCAGCGCCAGCACTGGCACACCTATGCGCCGTCGCAGGGCGAAGGCTGGTTCGGCTTCGACTGCGTGCGGGAGCTGGAGGGCGTTCCGCACGACATCCTGCTGGTCCCCCTGACCGGCCACACGCTGGGCCATGCCGGCGTGGCCGTGCGATCGCAAGAGGGTTGGCTGCTGCAGGCCGGCGATGCCTACTTCCATCACCGCGAGATGGATGCCGCCGCACCCTGGTGCACCCCCGGGCTGCGGGCCTACCAGGCCCTGATGGAAAAGGACCGGCCGGCGCGCCTGGCCAACCAGCAGCGGCTGCGGGCGCTGGCCCACGGCCATGCGGGCGAGGTGCGGGTCTGCTGCGCGCACGACAACCGGGAATTCGAGCAACTGGCAGGGCGGTCCCTGTCGTCGCTGCCGTGAAGGCGGGTGGAATTGCCTGGGGGGCCGTGCCCCGGGCGGCCCCGGCGCCGCCGGATGGGGGCGGCAGAAAGCTCAGTTGATGGCGGTGAAGAACTCGTCCAGCTGGGTGGACTTGTCGAACACCGCATCGGCACCCAGGGCCGCGCAGCGGCGGCATACGTCGGGCGACACGTAGTTGGTGAGCATGAAGATCTGCTGGTTGGCCGCGCGCTGCTGCAGCGCCTCCAGCACCGAAAGCCCGTTGCCTTCGCGCAGGAACAGGTCCAGCACCATCAGCTGCCAGTCGCATTCGGTGGACACCTTCAGCGCCTCGTCGACGGTTTCCGCCGTCGCCACCACCTCACCGATGGTGAGATCGCTCAGTGCGGAGAGCAGCGACGCACGGATGGCGGGATTGTCTTCGACGAGGATGATGCGTTTTTGCATGAGGGTGTGGGAGCGGAGCGATTCCATCGAGCATCCGGGCGCCGCACGACATGGCGTGTAGGAACAAAGGCTTTTCGGGCCGTAGGGTTTTTGGAGCGCCTGATGCCCCAGGTCTGCCGATGACCCGCCCTGGGAGGTGCTCAGCCTTTAGCTACCGCGGCCTGAAGCTATCCGAGTGATAGCGCCGATCAGCGGATGACGCGAAAACGTGTCGCATGCGCGACAAGCCATTCCTGCGCCAGGGCCGCGGAGCCGGGTGTATGCCGTTCCTGGTCGGGATGGAAATCGCGGCGCAGGTAGCGCAGCGCGGCCGGCACCGTCCGCCACACGAGCCCGTCGCGGCCCCAGAAGAGATCGAGGGCCTGCCACCATGTCGAGGGCCGCCAGAGCGTGCCGTCGCGGTGCAGGTTCAGGGCGGTCTGGCAGAGCGCGTCGCGCGCGAAAGTGACGCAGACGAACAGGTACCAGCGCACCCTCCATCGGTCGCTGCCGCCGGCCGCACGGTACAGGTCGAACGCCACGGAGCGGTGCTCTGTTTCCTCGGCCGCATGCCAGCGCCAGAGCAACTGCATTTCGGCTTCTGCGCCCTCCAGCCAGCGGGGGTAGCGCAGGGTGCCATCGGCCAGCAGCGCGGTGAAGTGCTCATAGGCGCAGGTCACCGCCAGCGCATGCAGCGGATGCGGGGCGCGTTCGTGGAGCCGGCCGATGCGCTCGCGCGCCCACTGCTGCCAGCGGTTGACCAGGCCCTGCTTGTCCAGCTGCGCGTTGTAGAGGCCGTGGATCTGCCGGTGCGTGGCCTCCTGCCCGATGAAGCCGCGCAGCTGCTCCTGCAGTTCTTCGCGCAGCGCGGCGTGCTCGGGGCCCTGGGGCAACAGGGGGGCCGCGCTCCGGACCGCGTCCATGAAGAACTGCTCGCCCACCGGAAAGCTCATCGACAGCGCATTGAAGAACTGGGTATGAAACGCCTTGCCGCCGTGCCAGTGGCGGCCGAAGCCGCGCTCCAGGTTCACGGCCAGCTTGCGGATGGGCAACGGGCTGGGGCGACGGACGTCTGCGGCCTGGCCGTCCGGCGCGGTGTCAGCGGAGGTGGCTCCAGCGGTAGAGGTGTGGGTCATGGGCACGTTCCTGGCGGCGGCGCGGGCCGCCCGCATTGCAGTGGAAGCTGTTTCTGAGCATTATTCAGATTCCGTCCGCGCACCGCTACTCGCCTAATGCTCATGTTTTGCCCGCATCACCCATGAAGAAGACCGACACCCCCAAACCCCGGCCAGCCTTGCGCCGCCAGCCCACGCAGGAGCGTGCGCTGCAGACCATCGAGACCATTTTTGGCGCCGCAGCTCAGATCGTGGAACAGCAGGGCGAGGCAGCCGTGACCACCAATCGCATCGCCGAGGTGGCGGGCTTTTCCATCGGCACGCTCTACCAGTACTTCCCCTCGAAGGAGGCCATCCTGCTGGCGATGGTGGAGCGCGAGCGCCAGCGCGTGCAGCAGCAGATCCAGCAGCTGCTGGACACGGCGGTGGCCGAGCGGCGCGAGGTGCGCGCGGTGGTGCGCGACATGGTGGGCCTGCTGGTGGCGGCCTTCGGCACCGGCCGTTCGCTGGCCGGGCGGCAGATGGTGCGGCTGGGCTGGCGCATCGACCGGCATGAGGCCGTCACCGCCGCGCTGCGCGAAGGCGCCGAGCGCAACGCGCTGGCCCTATCGCGGCTGGTGGAAGAGGGCGGGGGCGATGCTTCGGTGCGCTCGCCCACGCCGGCCATGATGTTCGTCGCCACCCGTGCGGTGATGGGCGCCATCCGCAGCGCCGCGCTGGAGAACTCGCCGCTTCTGGGCACCCCCGCGTTCGAGGACGAACTGGTGCGCATGATCTGGGGACTGCTGCGGGCGGACGACGATGCGCCGCGGGCTGCGCCGTGAATTGCAAGCCAAAACGGGCTGTATCGCCCGTGAATAAATCACCTATAGCTATAATAAGTATAGCAATAGGGCTGGGCTTTTCGTTCAGGTCACTGGCGCGGGATTGAACAGCACCAGCTGGTTGGCCAGCTTCCAGCGTTCGGCCCAGGTCTTGTGCCGGCCGCTGGCGACTTCCAGCATCAGCTGGAACATCTCCCAGCCCAGCGATTCGATGGTCGCCTCGCCATCGGCGATGCGCCCTGCGTTCACATCCATCAGGTCGTGCCAGCGCCGCGCCAGGTCGCTGCGGGTGGCCACCTTGATGACCGGCACCTCGGCCAGGCCGTAGGGTGTGCCCCGGCCGGTGGTGAACACGTGCAGGTTCATGCCCGCGGCCAGCTGCAGCGTGCCGCAGATGAAGTCGCTGGCGGGCGTGGCCGCATACAGCAGGCCCTTCTGCCGGGCCTTCTCGCCCGGCGACACCACCCCGCTGATGGGTGCGCTGCCGCTCTTGACGATGGAGCCCATCGCCTTTTCGACGATGTTGGAGAGGCCCCCTTTCTTGTTGCCCGGCGTGGTGTTGGCGCTGCGGTCCACGCGGCCCTGGTTCAGGTAGGCGTCGTACCAGGCCATCTCGCGGATCATCGCCTGGGCCACCTCGGGCGTGGAGGCGCGCGCCGTGAGCTGGTCGATGCCGTCGCGCACCTCGGTCACCTCGCTGAACATCACCGTCGCACCTGCGCGCACCAGCAGGTCGGTGCAAAAGCCCACCGCCGGGTTGGCGGTGACGCCGCTGAAGGCATCGCTGCCGCCGCACTGCACGCCCACCACCAGTTCGCTGGCCGGCACCGTTTCGCGCCGGCGGGCGTTGAGCCGCGCCAGATGGCCCTGCGCCTGCCGCATGATCGATTCGACCATCGACATGAAGCCCACATGCGCTTCGTCCTGCAGGCAGACGACGTCGAGCGGGGCTTCTTCGAGCGTGCGCTCGTCGCGCAGCGGGATGCTGCCGGGTGGCAGCAGGCGCTCGGGCTGGAGCTTTTCGCAGCCCAGGCTGACGACCATCACCTCGCCGCCGAAGTTGGGGTTGAGGCTGATGTTGCGCAGCGTGCGGATCGGAATGATCGCGTCGGGCGCGTCGATGGCCACGCCGCAGCCGTAGCCGTGCTCCAGCGCCACCACGTCGTCCACGTTGGGGAAACGCGGCAGCAGTTCGGCCTTGATGCGCTGCACGGCGAAATCGGTCACGCCGGCCACGCACTGCACCGTCTGGGTGATGGCGAGGATGTTGCGCGTGCCCACCGAGCCGTCGGCGTTGCGATAGCCCTCGAAGGTGTAGCCGGTGAGCGGCTCCAGCGCGGGCGGGCGCACGGTGGCGATGGGCAGCCCTTCCAGCGAACGCGCCTCGGGCATCTGCAGCAGCTTTTCATGCACCCAGCTGCCGGCGGCGATGGGCCGTACGGCATAGCCGATCGGCACGTCGTAGCGGCGCACCACGCCGCCTGCGGGAATGTCTTCGAGCGCCACCTTGTGGGCCTGGGGCACGTGTTCGACGAGGACCGGGCCGCCGGGCAGGGCGGTGCCGGCGGGCAGGCCGCCGTCGTTGGCGATGATGGCGACGTTGTCGGCCGCATGCATCTTGATGTGCAGGGGCGGGCGGGAGAGGGGGGTGGGGGCGTTCATGGTGGGGTCCTCAGGCGGGCTGCGCTGGAGGGCGCGCGCCGCGGGTGCGATCATGCCCGTTGGCCGATCTCGGCGGTCTCGCGCGTCCAGGCGCGGGCCTGTTCGGTCAGCGAAAGCCCCAGGCCGGGGCGGGTGGGCACCAGCATGCGGCCGTTCTTCAATTCCAGGCGTTCGTTGAAGAGCGGCTCCAGCCAGTCGAAATGCTCGACCCACGGCTCGCTGGGGTAGACGGCGCCCAGGTGCACGTGCAGTTCCATGGCGAAGTGCGGTGCCAGCATCACATGGGCGGCTTCGGCCTGCGCCGCCACTTTCAGGAACGGCGTGATGCCGCCCAAACGCGGGCCGTCCGGCATGATGAAGTCGGCGCTGCGGTGGCGGATCAGCTCGGCATGTTCGGCGGCGCTGGTCAGCATCTCGCCGGTGGCGATGGGCGTGTCGAACTGTGCGGCCAGCGCGGCGTGGCCTTCGTAGTCGTAGGCATCGAGAGGCTCCTCGATCCAGACCAGGTTGTACTGCTCGAAGATGCGGCACATGCGCTGCGCCGTGGGGCGGTCCCATTGCTGGTTGGCGTCCACCATGATGGGTGTGGCGTCACCCAGATGCTGGCGCATGGCCTCCACGCGCCGGATGTCCAGCGCGCAGTCCGGCTGGCCCACCTTGAGCTTGATGCCGCCGATGCCGCGGTCGAGCGAGGCCCGCGCATTCACCTTGAGCTGGTCCAGCGGCGTGTGCAGGAAGCCGCCCGAGGTGTTGTAGCAGCGCACGGAGTCACGCTGCGATCCCAGCAGCTTGGACAGCGACAGGTTGGCGCGGCGCGCCTTGATGTCCCACAGCGCCACGTCGAAGGCGCCGATGGCCTGCACCGCCATGCCGCTGCGGCCCACCGAGGCGCCGGCCCAGCACAGCTGGGTCCAGAGGCGCGCGATGTCGCTCGGGTCTTCGCCGATCAGCGCGGGCGCGATCTCCCTCGCGTGCGCGAATTGCCCGGGCCCGCCGGCGCGCTTGGAATAGCTCAGCCCCAAGCCGCGGTGGCCGTCCCGGGTCTCGATCTCCGCGAACAGCATCGCGATCTCGGTCATCGGCTTCTGCCGGCCCGTCAGCACCTTGGCGTCGCTGATCGGCTGCGCGAGCGGCAGGTAGCAGGACGAAATCCGGATCCAGGCGATGCGGTCCTGGCTGGCGGTTTCAGAAATGGCGGCAGTGGCGGCGGCAGTGGCGGCAGTGGCGAGAGCAGGCGCAGAAGGCATGGAAGGGCGGGCGAGGGGATGAACACGAGGAAATGATCTGTCCGTGACCCACCCGGCGCGAGCTTCGCCGGCCGAGCGGGCCCGGATGGGAGGCGCACCTCAATCGATGGTGATCTTCCCGTTCTGGATCACCGTCTTCCAGCGGTCGTATTCCTTGCGCTGGAAGGCGGCGAATTCCTCCGGCGTGTTGGTCACCATCTCGAAGCCGATCGACACGAACTGGTCTTTCACCTTCGGATCGTTGAGCGCCTCGACGAATGCCGCGTGGGCCTTCTGGCGCACGGCCGGCGGCAGGCCCTTGGGTGCCACGATGGCTTGCCAGGAAGCGACCTCGACGTTCTTCACGCCGGCTTCCGCCAGCGTCGGCACGTCGGGCAGCACGGCAGACCGCTTGGGGCTGGTGATCGCCAGCGGGCGCATCTTGCCGGCCTTGATGTACTGGATGACCGAATTCACGTTCTGGAAGGAGGCGTCCACCTGGTTGCCGATGAGGTCGGTATGGGCAGGCGCGCCGCCCTTGTAGGGGATGTGGACGCCCTGGGTCCCCGTCTGCTGCCAGAACAGCTCGGCCGTCAGGTGGTCGCTGGAGCCGTTGCCGGCCGAGGCGAAGCTCATCTTGTTGGGGTTCGCCTTCAGGTGGGCCACCACGTCGGCCACGCTCTTGTGCGGCGAGGCGGCGGGCACCACCAGCACGTTGGGCGACTGCACGGCGACCGTGATGAAGTCGAAGTCCTTGGTGGGGTCGTAGGGCAGGCTCTTGAGCAGGTGCGGCACGATGACCAGCGGGCCCAGCGAGGTCACCAGGAAGGTATAGCCGTCGGCCGGTGCCCGCTGCACGAAGGTGGCGCCAATGGTGCCGGTGGCGCCGGGCTTGTTGTCCACCAGGAACGACTGCTTGAACTTCTCGGTGAGACGCGGGCCCACCGCGCGGGCCACCTGGTCGGTCGAGCCGCCCGGCGGGAACGGCACCACCAGGGTGACGGGCTTTTCCGGCCAGTTCTGGGCCGACGCGCCCAGCGCGGCCAGCAGGAGGGCCGCAGCCCCAACCATCTTCTTCATCTTGTCTCCTTGTCGAGCACCTGAGGTGACATCGTTGTCATTTGAAATGTTCAATCCACGGCGCGCTCTGTTATTGGCTGCTGAGAAGGCTGATCTGGACACCGTTGGTTAAATGATATCGTTGTCATTTTGACATTTCATCAGGGTTTTCCTGGTGCCTGGGGTCGTGCCTGCGGCGGGGCGGATTTGCGGAACCTGCCCCTGGGGTGGACCCAAGCCGTGGCAGGATGCGAACCGAATCGCGGGGCGGGCCAGTGCGCCGGCCCGCTGTTCTGCCTTCGCCATGCACTGCTCGCCAGTCCCTGTCCCCATCCGCTGAACCCCGGCCACGCATCTGTGCCGCGCGAATGACTGAGGGCTTCGAGGGGTGGGAAGCAGCCTCGCGGAGCATCTTTCCCCACGTCCTTCCATGAACCCACCCATTCCCCCCAAACCCGCCACGCTGCACGACGTGGCCAAGGCGGCTGGCGTGTCGCTGATCACGGCCTCGCGCGCGCTGGGCAACCCGGCCATCGTCTCCGACAAGACGCGCGCCCGGGTCGAGCAGGCGGTGGAGGCGACCGGCTATGTTCCCAACCTGCTGGCGGGCGGGCTCAAGTCGAAGCGCAGCCGCATGGTGGCGGGGATCGTTCCGGCCCTGTCGGTTTCGCAGTTCCTTCCCACCGTCCAGACCCTCACCGCCGCGCTGCACGAGCAGGGCTACCAGTTGCTGCTGGGCCAGACCTTCTACGACGCAGCGCGCGAGGACGAAGTGCTGGCCGCCATGATCAGCCGCCAGCCGGACGGCATCGTGATGATGGGGCTGGTGCAGTCCGAGCGCGCCCGCGAGCGCCTGCGCCGCGCGCGTATTCCGGTGGTGGAAACCTGGGACTTCAGCGACCGGCCCGTGGACATGGTGATCGGCTTCTCGCACCTGAAGGTCGGCAGCGCACTGGCAGGCTATTTCCTGGCGCGGGGCTATCAACGTGTGGGCATCGCCACCGGGGACGACCACCGCGCCATGCAGCGGCACGCAGGCTTCGCTGCCGCCTGGGGCCGCGATGTGCCCACCGCCCGGGTGGCCGCGCCCAGCACGCTCGAATCGGGCCGTCGCGCCCTGGGCGAGTTGCTGGAACGGCAACCCCGACTGCAGGCGGTGGCCTGCAGCTCCGACATGCTGGCCCATGGCGTGCTGGTGGAGGCCCGCGCGCGCGGCCTGCGGGTGCCGGAGGACCTGGCGGTGTCCGGCTTCGGCAACGCCGAATTCGCTGCGCACATGGTGCCCGCCATCACCACCGTGCATGTGGACGGCCCCGAGATCGGCCGCCTGGCCGCCCGGCTCATCGTGGACCGCTGCCGGGGCGTGGCGCCCGAGCGGTCGTCGTTCGATCTGGGTTTCCGCATGATCGAGCGAGCGTCCACCTCGGCGACCGCCGGCGACACGGGTCCGCCCGGCCACCCCGCCGTGGATTGATGGTGAAAACCGCCGTGAGCGCTTGTCAAATAAGCCTGTGGTGCTACTGAATCAGTAGCATCGCTGCTTCACTGGCACTGCTTCTTTTCGCGCGGCACCCGCCCCATCAGATAGAACTCGGGGTTGGGCTGCATGCCGGCGAAGCTCGCCATGCGGTTGGACAAGCCGAAGAACGCCGTGATCGCCGCGATGTCCCAGGCGTCCTCATCGTCGAAGCCGTGCGCATGCAGTGCATCGATATCGGCCGGCTCGACCGCCTGGCTGTTCAGGCACACCTTCATGGCGAACTCGAGCATGGCGCGCTCGCGCGGGCTGATGTCGGCCTTGCGCCAGTTGACTGCCACCTGGTCGGCGATGAACGGTTTCTTTTCGTAGATGCGCAGGATGGCGCCATGGGCCACCACGCAGTAGAGGCACTGGTTGGCCGCGCTGGTGGTGGTCACGATCATCTCGCGCTCGCCCTTGGTCAGGCTGCCTTCTTCCTTCAGCATCAGCGCGTCGTGGTAGGCGAAGAACGCCCGCCATTCGGCCGGCCGCCGCGCGAAGGCGAGGAACACGTTGGGAATGAAACCCGATTTCTCCTGCACTTCCAGGATGCGGGCGCGGATGTCCTGGGGCAGGGTGTTCAGGTCGGGGTGAGGGTAGCGGCTCAAGCGGGTCTCCTGACGGTGGGGGAAGGGCGCTGGAGACGGTAGCACGCGCTGGCGGCCGGCGATGTCCCGAGGGGGCGGCGCCGTGACGGGCCTCGGCGGGCCGGGCCTGCAGGGCGGGTCGTACGGTGGGCTGGGGGCTTCACACCGCCCGCAGCAGCACGCCCCTGGACGGGCTGCCGCCGCCGGTCAGGGATGCCAATGGCTTTCCCTTTGCACGGGCGCCGCCTGGGCCGACGCATTCCCCGCCAGCGCGTACGACAGCTGCGTGGCAGCGCTCACCACCGTCTGCGCCAGCCCCTGCAGCCGGTCTTCGGTCAGGCGCGATGCGGGCCCCGAGATGCAGACCGACCCCATCAGCCGCCAGTGCATGCCGAAGACGGGCGCGGACACCGTGGCCACGCCCTGTTCGCGCTCGCTGATCGACCAGTGGTAGCCGCGCTGGCGGATGGCTTCGTACACCGCGCCGGGTTCGCCCGAAAAAGCCAGGATCACCCGGCCCGGCGAGCCCTTGTCGAGCGGCAGGCCCTCGCCCATGCGCGCATGGTGGCGCAAGGCCTGCGGGCCTTCCACGCGCACGATGCAGGTGCGCAGGTTGCCTTCGCGCACGTAGAAGGCGGCGCTTTCGCCGGTGGCCTGGGTCAGCGCGCGCAGGGCCGGTTCCATGACGTTCTGCACGTCGAAGCCCGCCTGGTAGCGGGCGCCCAGCCAGCCCGTGGCGGGGCCGAGCCGCCAGTCGCCGTCCTCGCGCTGCACCAGATAGCCCGATTGCGAAAGCGTGCGTGCCAGACGCAGCACGGTGGTCTTGTGCAGGCCGCAGCGCCGGCTCAGCTCGGCCAGCGGCAGATGGGATTCGCCGAGGGCGAACGCCTCCAGCACCTGCAGGGCGCGGGTCACGGCGATCACGCCACCGGACTCTCTGGCCCGGGTCTGCCCCGCGTCATCGTCGTGGGCCGTGACAGGCAGGGATGAACTGTCCGCTTTACCGCTCGATGCGGTGTTCGAGGGAGCGGAGGACCGTGTCGTAGAAGGGTTGCCCATGGTGGTATTCGTTTCGCTGTGCGCAACTGCATTGTATGGGTTGAAACGTTTTCGTAGGGTTGCCACCCATGCCTGCAGCACGGCACGGCAGGTCCACAAACAGGAGACAAACCATGCAGAACGCCATTTCGATGACTCGCCGCGCCCTGGGCGCGCCACTGTGCCTTGCGGCCCTGATGGGAATGGGTGCGGCCGCACTCGCTCCCGCAGCCGCCCACGCGCAGGCCGCCTACCCCAGCAAGCCCATCCGCCTCATCGTGCCGTTCCCGCCCGGCGGCGGCACGGACATGATCGCGCGCACCGTGGCGCAGAAGCTGACCGACCAGCACAAGTGGAACGTGGTGGTGGACAACCGTCCGGGTGCCGGCGGCAACCTGGGCGTGGACGCCGCAGCCAAGGCCGCGCCGGACGGCTACACGCTGGTGATGGGCCAGACCAGCAACCTGGCCATCAACCCCTCGCTTTACGCCAAGCTGCCGTACGACCCGCTCAAGGACCTGGTGCCCGTGGCCCTGGTGTCCTCGGCACCCATCGTCATGGCCGCGCCCGCCAACTCGCCCTACAAGACCTTCGCCGACGTGGTCGCCGCCTCCAAGGGCAAGCCCGACGCGCTCACGCTGGGCTATTCCGGCAACGGCACGGTCGCCCACCTGGCGGGCGAGCTGGCGGAGAACGCCGCCGGCATCCAGCTGCGCCATGTGCCGTACAAGGGCGCCTCGCAGGCCATGACCGACCTGGTGGGCGGGCAGATCGACCTGTACATGTCCGCCGTGCCCACGCTGCTGGGCCAGGTGCGCAACGGCAAGCTGCGCGCGATCGTGATCACGTCGCTCAAGCGCTCCGCCCAACTGCCCGACACGCCCACGCTGGCCGAATCGGGCTACAAGGATTTCGAGGCAGCTTCCTGGTACGGCGTGCTGGCGCCCGCAGGCACGCCCGCGGCAATCGTGAAGACGCTGAACCAGGCGATCAACCAGGCGCTGACCCAACCGGACGTGGCGGAGAAGCTCAAGTCGGAAGGCGGCGACGTGCTCGGCGGCACGCCGGAAAAGTTCAGCGCACTGCTCAAGGCCGAAGTGCCCCGCTGGGCCAAGATCGTCAAGGACTCCGGCGCCAGCATCGACTGACTGCCCGCCGCCGCATGCCTCCCGCGCCCAGGCGGCTGTCCGGGCGTCGGTTCGGGCGTCTGTCCGGGCGCGATGACCGGCGTCGTCACAGACAACCCCTGCGCCGGCAACCCCGGCGACCGCCGCATGCCGTGAATGACCGCACGGGAGCGGGCCCCACGCCCGCCGTCCTCGGCGCATCCCCCGCATCGCTGCAGCCCCCGGCGCCGGCGAACCGACCCTCTTTCCTTTCCTTTCAGCGAGCATCACCATGAGCCAGCTTCCCGAAATGATCCGTGACATCGAGCGCGTGGGCGCCGACGTCGTTGCCAAGGCCGGCACCTTCCAGGCCGCCATCCTGGCCGATGTGGCCGGGCGCCGCGGCACCATGCATGCCCGCATCTCGCCCGTGCACCAGCGCATGAAAGTGGCGGGCCCGGCCTTCACCGTCGAGGTGCGCCCCGGCGACAACCTCATGATCCACGCCGCCATCGCGCTGGCCCAGCCCGGCGACGTGCTGGTGATCGACGGCAAGGGCGACCAGACCGCCGCGCTGATGGGCACGCTGATGCTCAGCGCCTGCAAGAAGATCGGCCTGGCCGGCGTGATCGTGGACGGCGCCATCCGCGACAGGCTGGAGATCCTGGAGCTGGACTTTCCCGTGTTCAGCGCCGGCTTCAACCCCGCCGGCCCGACCAAGTACGTGCCCGGCCGCATCAACCACCCCATCTCCGCCGGCGGCGCGGTGGTGAACCCGGGCGATCTGGTGGTGGGCGACGCCGACGGCGTGGTCGTGATCGAACGCGCCAAGGCCTCCGCCATGCTGGCCCTGGCCGACAGGAAGGTGGCCGACGAGGCCGCCCGCATCGAGGCCATCGCGCGCGGCGATACGGCATCGAAGTGGCTGCCCGCCGCGCTGCGTGCCGCCGGCCTGCTGAAGGAAGGGGAATCGCTGTGAGCGCCCGCACCATCATCGTCACCGGCGCCGACCTGGCGCAGCAGGCGCTGGATCTGCTGCAGGGCTTCGACATCGTCTACGCCGGCAAGACGCCGACCGAGGGCGACATGGTCGCGCTGGCCACCCAGCATGACCCGGTGGCCATCATCGTGCGCTACGGCAAGGTGGGCGCGGCCGTGATGGACGCGGCTCCGTCGCTGAAAGTGATCTCCAAGCACGGCAGCGGCACCGACACCATCGACAAGGCGGCTGCCAAGGCGCGCGGCATCGAGGTGGTGGCCGCCGTGGGCGCCAATGCCGCGGCGGTGGCCAAGCAGGCGCTGGCGCTGCTGCTGGCCTGCGCCAAGTCCGTGGTCGAGCTGGATGCGCGCATGCACGCCGGCCACTGGGACAAGGCCACGCACAAGAGCCTGGAACTGGGCGGCCGCACCGTGGGCCTGGTGGGCCTGGGCGCGATCGGCCTGCGCTTCGCGAAGATGGCCGATGCGCTCGGCATGCGTGTGATCGGCTTCGACCCTTTCGCCAAGAACCTGCCGGACTACGTGCAGAGCGTGCCGCTCGACGCCATCTGGCGCGAGTCGGATGCGATTTCGCTGCACTGCCCCCTGACCGAAGAGAACCGCGGCATGCTGAACGCCGCCACGCTGGCCCTGTGCAAGCGCGGCGTGATCGTGGTGAACACCGCGCGGGGTGGCCTGATCGACGAGGCCGCGCTGCTGGAGGCCGTGCGTTCGCGCCAGGTGATGGCGGCGGGCCTGGACAGCTTTGCCGTGGAGCCGATGGCCGCAGGCCACCCGTTCCAGAGCGAGAAGTATGTCGTCCTCTCTCCGCACATCGGTGGCGTGACGGGCGATGCCTACGTGAACATGGGCGTGGGGGCGGCCCGGAACCTGTTGGAGGTGCTGGAACGCGCCTCGGCTGCGGCCTGACCGAGGGAGCGGCAGGCAGCGGCGGCCACGGCCTTCCGCCGCCCGCTCGGCCGCCAAGGTCAGCCCCTCTTCATCTCGCACGGCCCGGCGGCCCCGGTGAGAACGATGGATTGGCCGTGGACACGCAGGGCCGCCGGCTGGCCGCCAAGCCGGGGCTGGGCATGGTCTGAGTACTCGACGGGCGTGCCGAGCCTTCCGGCTCCGGATGGAAGCGGCGCTCGCCGCGCGGCCAAGTTTCAAGGGCGTGTAGCAGGCGGGCACCGGGCATGCACCGCATGCAGA
The DNA here is from genome assembly GCF_001424265.1 of Acidovorax sp. Leaf160. Lineage (GTDB taxonomy): Bacteria > Pseudomonadota > Gammaproteobacteria > Burkholderiales > Burkholderiaceae_C > Paracidovorax. The sequence continues at coordinate 38,405 of NZ_LMOV01000008.1, read as the reverse complement.
AATAACTATGGCCGCCATGGGTTTTATTGACTTTCTGGCGCGTGGAACCTTGGCTACGATTCGTTCCGTCAAGCAGAAAGGACCACCCCATGACAGAAGCCAGCAAGTGCCCCTTCCACGCCGCAGCCGCCAACGGCGGAACCATCAACAAGGACTGGTGGCCCAACCAGTTGCGCGTTGACCTGCTGAACCAGCATTCGACCAAGTCCGACCCGCTGGGCGGCAGCTTCAACTACGCAGAAGAGTTCAAGAAGCTCGACTACGAAGCCCTCAAGCGCGACCTGCGCGCCCTGATGACCGATTCCCAGGACTGGTGGCCGGCCGACTTCGGCCACTACGGCCCGCAGTTCGTCCGCATGTCCTGGCACGCCGCCGGCACCTACCGCACGGGCGACGGCCGTGGCGGCGCCGGCCGTGGCCAGCAGCGCTTCGCCCCGCTCAACAGCTGGCCCGACAACGTCAACATCGACAAGTCCCGCCGCCTGCTCTGGCCCATCAAGCAGAAGTACGGCCAGAAGATCTCCTGGGCCGACCTGCTGGTGCTGACCGGCAACGTGGCGCTGGAAACCATGGGTTTCCGCACCTTCGGCTTCGCCGGTGGCCGCGAGGACACCTGGGAACCCGATCAGGACGTGTACTGGGGCAGCGAGAAGACCTGGCTGGGCGGCGATGCCCGCTACGGCAAGGGCACGCCCGGCGACGGCACCCTGGTGGCCGAGCCGGCGATGCACGGCCACGAAAAGGAGCGCGTGCTGGAGAACCCGCTCGCCGCCGTGCAGATGGGCCTGATCTACGTGAACCCCGAAGGCCCCGAGGGCAATCCCGACCCGGTGGCCGCCGCGCACGACATCCGCGAGACCTTCGCCCGCATGGCGATGAACGACGAGGAAACCGTCGCGCTGATCGCGGGTGGACACACCTTCGGCAAGACCCACGGCGCGGGCGCTGCCGACCATGTCGGCCCCGAACCCGAAGCCGCCGGACTGGAACACCAGGGTCTGGGCTGGGCCAGCAGCTTCGGCTCCGGCAAGGCCGGCGACGCCATCACCAGCGGCCTGGAAGTGACCTGGACCAGCACGCCCGCCCAGTGGGGCAACGAGTTCTTCGAGAACCTCTTCAAGTACGAGTGGGAACTGACCAAGAGCCCGGCCGGCGCCCACCAGTGGCAGGCCAAGAATGCGCCCGCGACCATCCCCGACGCGCACGACCCGAGCAAGAAGCGCGTGCCGACCATGCTGACCACCGACCTGTCGCTGCGCTTCGACCCGGCCTACGAGAAGATCTCGCGCCGCTTCCTCGAAAACCCGCAGGCCTTTGCCGAAGCCTTCGCCCGTGCCTGGTTCAAGCTGACCCACCGCGACATGGGCCCGCGTGCCCGCTACCTGGGCCCTGAAGTGCCGAAGGAAGAGCTGATCTGGCAGGACCCGATCCCGGCCGTCACGCACGACCCGATCGACGCTGCCGACGTGGCCGCGCTCAAGCAGCGCGTGCTGGCTTCCGGCCTCACGGTGCAGGAACTGGTCGGCACGGCCTGGGCCTCGGCTTCCACCTTCCGCGGCTCCGACAAGCGCGGCGGTGCCAACGGTGCGCGCATCCGCCTCAGCCCCCAGAAGGACTGGGCCGTGAACCAGCCCGAACAGCTGGCCCGCGTGCTGCAGGTGCTGGAAGGCATCCAGCGCGACTTCAACAAGGGTGCCGACGGCGACAAGCGCCTCTCGCTGGCCGATCTGATCGTGCTGGCGGGTGCTGCCGGCGTGGAGCAGGCCGCCAAGGCCGCTGGGGTCGAAGTGTCCGTGCCCTTCAATCCGGGCCGCGCCGATGCCCGCCAGGACCAGACCGACGTGGAGTCGTTCGAGGCGCTGGAGCCGGCGGCCGATGGTTTCCGCAACTTCACCAAGGCCCGCTACAGCGTGCCGGCCGAAGTGCTGCTGCTGGACAAGGCGCAGCTGCTGACCCTGACGGCGCCCGAGATGACGGTGCTGGTCGGCGGCCTGCGCGCCATCAACATCAACGTGGGCGGTTCCACGCATGGCGTGTTCACCGCCACGCCCGGCACGCTGACCAACGACTTCTTCGCCAACCTGCTGGACATGTCCACCGAATGGAAGCCGGCCGGTGACGTGTTCGAGGGCCGTGACCGCAAGACCGGCGAGAAGAAGTGGACCGGCACGCGCGTCGATCTGGTGTTCGGCTCGAACGCGGTGCTGCGCGCCGTGGCCGAGGTGTACGCCAGCGCCGACGCCAAGGAGAAGTTCGTGCGCGACTTCGTCGCTGCCTGGGCGAAGGTGATGGATCTGGACCGCTTCGACCTGCGCTGATCGACCCCGGTCGGCCGCGGCCTGCGGGCCGCGCTCCCTTTGCAAGCCCGCCCCTGGTGCCAGGTGGCGGGCTTTTGTCGTGGGCCGGGCCCATTCCCGAAGCTGCTAACCTTGCCGACCCTCACCGCATGGTGCGGCGCCGTTCACGCTGCAGGCTGTCCCCGGGCCAGCCCGCACGGAGCGGAACTTTCAGACAACGGGATTCGACAATGAGCAACAAGAGAGTGGGAGTGGCGGTGGCCGGTGCAGTGGCCGCCGCCGTGGTGGCTTACGGCGGGGCGACCTGGTACCTGGGGCAGCGCGTGCAGACCGACTACCAGGAAGCGGTCGCCGAACTGCGCAAGGCGCTGGGCAACGACGTCGTCGTGTCGAACGACTACGACAAGGGTTTCCTGTCGTCGAAGGCGCGACTGGTGCTGCAGTGGGTGCCCGCGCCGGACGAGGAGGGCGGCGCCGCGCCCCAGCCGCTGCGGCTGGTGGTGGCGAGCGATGTGCGCCACGGTCCGCTGGCAGGCGCCAAGCTCGCCGGCGCGGTCATCGACTCCCGGTTTTCGCTGGAGGGACTGAACGCCGATGCCCAGGCGCGCCTCAGCAAGGCTTCCGCGCCCATCCTCACGACGGTGCACCACCTGACGGGCAGCCACGACGTGCACTTTCAGCTGCCCGCCGGCGAGATGGGCGACAGCGACGGCATGGCCATGCGCTGGCAGGAGATGGCGTACGACATGGCCATCAGCCGCGACGGCCAGCACCTGAAAGGCAGCTTCCGGATGCCCGAGTTCGGCCTGACCGGCATTCCCGACGAATCCGCGCTGGCCGAGGCTGACCCCGAGGAAGAAAGCGACAACGACGAGACCGCCGCGGTCGAGCCGGTGGATCGCACCTCCATCCAGCTCCAGGGCGTGGACGGCCGCTTCGACATGGCCGTCATCGACGGGCTGTGGCTCATCGGCCCCGGCAAGGGCGATTTCCGCATGGAGCGTGCGTTCGTCAGCATGCTGCCGGCAGGCGGCGGCGACTCCAAGCCCCTGCTGGATGTGAAGAACGTGGTGGGCAACTACGCCGTGGAAGCCGCCAACGGCACGCTGGGCATGACCACCCAGCTGAATGCAGCCGGCCGCGTGGGCCCGATCGACTTCGAGGCGCTGAGCGCCGAAGAGAAGATCCAGCGCATCAGCATCGAAGCCATCCGCAGCTTCCAGCGCGTGGTGCTCGACAGCTACCGCGCCGGCGGCATCGCCAACGCGGTGGCGGCGATCGAGCAGCAGAGCATGACGGTGCTGATGGAGAACGCCCCCCGGCTGGTACAGGCCCTGCCGGCCTATTCGATGCAGCTGAAGGCGACCTACCAGGGCAAGACCGGCGAGCTGCAGTATGGCGGCGAGGTGAAGCGCGCGCCCTCCGACGCCGAAGTGGCCCAGGCGGGCTGGATGCCGGCGCTGATGAAGAGCTCGGCGCTGCAGGCCTCCGCGCGGATGCCGAAGGCCTGGATGCTGCCGCTGGCCCATGCCACCGGACGGCCGCAGGCGAGCGAGCGCGACGTGGACGCCATGCTCCGCATGGCCCAGTCCTCGGGCTATGTGCGTCAGGAAGGCGAGTTCGTGACCAGCACCGTGCAACTGGAGTCGGGCCAGCTGAACCTCAACGGCAAGACCATGCCGCTGCCACCAGGGTTGATGCGGTAAGCCTCGCCCGCCGCTGCCCGACGAGTCCGCCGCCGGGCAGCGCCTGTCACCGAAGCCCGCCGTCCTTGCGGGCTTTTTTGTCGGCGAGGCATCGCAGTCTCGGAAGTGAATCAGGGTTTACCAGCATAAACTGGGGCCTTGCGCACAGGGAGATTCATTCATGCATTCAGACATCGTGATCGTCGGCGGCGGGGCAGGCGGGCTGGAACTGGCGGCCCGCCTCGGTCGCAGCCTGGGGGCCAGGCAGGGCCGCGAACGCGTGCTGCTGGTGGACCGCTCGCCTTTCCACATCTGGAAGCCGACGCTGCACGAGGTGGCCGCGGGCACGCTGGATGCGCACCAGGAAGGGCTGTCGTACCCGGTGCTGGCGCGGCGCAACCACTTCGGCTTTGCCATCGGCGACCTGGTGGGGCTGGATACCGCGCGCAAGTCCATCGAACTGGGCGAGATCCGCAATGCCGAGGGCGACCTGCTGGTGCCGCGCCGCACGGTGAGCTACACCCGGCTGGTGCTGGCCATCGGCAGCGGCTCCAACGCCTTCGGCACGCCCGGCATCGAACACGCCTATCTGCTGGAAAACGTACGCGACGCGCAGCGCTTTCACACCGACTGGCTGGGCGCCTGCGCGCGGGCTTCGTTCGCGGACAGCCGGGCGCTGTCGATCGCCATCGTCGGTGCCGGCGCTACGGGGGTGGAGCTGTCCGCCGAACTGCTCGAGGCCTATGCCGAGCTGCTGGAGAGCCTGGGCACCAGCCAGCGCTTCCGGCTCGACATCACCCTGGTCGAAGGCGGCGACCGCATCCTGGGCGGGCTGCCCGAGAAGATTTCCGCGCAGGCGGAAGTGGCCCTGCGCCGCAAGCAGGTGAATGTGCTGACCGGCACGCGCGTGACCGAGATCCAGCGCGGCGCGCTGGTGACGCCGGCAGGCGCGATTCCGGCCGACCTGATCGTCTGGGCGGCCGGCATCAAGGCCGCCGATGGCAATGCGCGCCTGGGGCTGGAGGTGAACCGCCTGAACCAGTTTGTCGTGGACAACCGCCTGCGCACTTCCGCGCCCGACGTGCTGGCCCTGGGCGACTGCGCCGCCTGCCCGTGGGAGGACGGCAAGACGGTGCCGGCCCGCGCCCAGGCCGCGCACCAGCAGGCCGACTACCTGGCGAACGTGCTGGGTGCCTTGCTGCGCGAGCGCGAAGTGACCGAGCCCTTCGTCTACAAGGACTTCGGCTCGCTCGTTTCGCTGGGCGACAACAAGGGTGTGGGCAACCTGATGGGCGGCCTGGGCGGGCGCAACTTCTTCGTCGAAGGGCTGATCGCCAAGTGGATGTACATCTCGCTGCACCTGAACCACCACCGCGCCATCCTGGGCACCGGCAAGACGGTGGTGCTGGCGCTGGCGCGGCTGCTGCAAAAGCGCGTGTCGGGGCGGCTCAAGCTGCATTGACGAGGCACGCTGCGCCGTTGTCCGGGCTCGCCTGCCTGTCTACCTGCCTGTGTGCCTGGCTGTCTGTCCGCGCTGGCGTCCTCGGGTGCCAGCGAATTCCCAGGGCTAGCCCTCTTCGATCTCTTCCAGAAAGCCTTCGTAGAAGTCGCGCAGCCGCTGCTGCCGCACCGCCGCCAGACGGGCGCCTTCCGACGTCTGGAAACCCGATGCCAGATGGAACAGCTTGCGCTGGAAGTGGTCCAGCGTGAAGCGGCCGTCGTCCAGCGGGCGCTGCGCGGCGCGGGCGTCCGCCGGGTCGTACAGGGCGCGGCCCATGCGCCCGCCCACGTAGAAGCAGCGCGCCGCGCCGACGAGGCCGATGGCGTCGAGCCGGTCGGCGTCCTGCAGGATGCGCGCTTCTAGGCTGCGCGGCACGATGGCGGCGCTGTAGCTGTGCGCCTCGATGGCGTGCGCGGCCGCTTCCACGCGGCCGGACGCCCAGCCCACGTCGGCCAGCAGCCCTCTGGCCTTCTCAGCCGACAGACGGGACGCCTGCGCGCGCAGGGGCGAATCCTTTTCGACATTCACGCAGTCGTGCAGCAGCGTGGCGGCGAGCAGCAGTTCGAGGTCGCCGCCTTCGGCTGACGCGATGCGCTGCACGTTGCGCCATACGCGCAGCAGGTGGGCGATGTCGTGCGCCCCGTCGCTCGTCCCGCCCGGCGTGCCCAGCGCATGCGGCAGCAGCGCCCGGGCCAGCGCGGCATGGGGGGCGAAGGGCAGGGCTGGGTCGGTGTTCATGGCGGTGTCTGCGTCAACGGGCTGGTGGATCGTCATGGCGTGTCCTTGGGGCTGCCGGTGCGGCAGGCATGCGCGCCGGCACGGGGTGACTATCAATTTGATAGCGCCAGGCGGTTGATAGTCAATATCTTGGGGCAGGAAAGTGCCTGAAACGCTTGCTTTGGGCCGGCAGTCCGCTCACTTTTTCGATGAGATCCCGATCAACCGGCCAGCAGTTTCTGCACCAGATCGCCCGCCGTCGAGGCGCCGTACTTGCGCATCAGGCGCGCCCGGTAGATCTCCACCGTGCGGTGGCTGATGTCCAGCGCCCGGCCGATTTCCTTGGACGTCATGCCGTCCAGCAGCCGGGCCGCCACCTCGCGCTCGCGGCCGGTCAGCTCTGCCTTGACGGGGCGTTCCGCGCTCAGGTCCTCGAAGCTCCAGATACCCGATTCGTGCGGTGCCTCGCGGTTCAGGGCGCGGCCCGAGACATGGCACCAGAACACTTCGCCGCTCGCACGCTTCATGATGCGGTTGTCGGCATAGTGGCCCTTGGCGTTCAGGATGGGCTCCATGCGCCGGCCCAGGCGTTCGTACTCGTCGGCGCTGGGGTAGAGAATGCGGAAGGACTGGCCGATCAGCACCTCGCGCGAGGCGCCGAACATCTCGCACACATGGCGGTTGCAATCGACCATGGTGCGGTTGCGCGAGATGACCAGGCCGACCGGGGCCATGTCGAACGCGAGGCGGTAGTCGGCAGTATCCATGGAAGTCTTTAGGGAAAACTACGTAATGAAGTACGTAGTATCGTAACGTGCAACCATCTTGATGAGGAGTCTCCAGTGAACAAGATTTTTCCCAATGCGGACGAGGCCCTCAAGGGCGTCGTGGCCGACGGCCAGATGCTGGCCGTCGGCGGTTTCGGCCTCTGCGGCATTCCCGAGGCGCTGATCGACGCGCTGCGCGACAGCGGCGCCAAGGGCCTCACCGTCGTCTCCAACAACGCGGGTGTGGACGGTTTCGGCCTGGGCAAGCTGCTGGAGACGCGGCAGATCAAGAAGATGATCTCGTCGTACGTGGGCGAGAACAAGGAATTCGAGCGCCAGTACCTGGCTGGTGAGCTGGAACTGGAATTCACCCCCCAGGGCACGCTGGCCGAGAAGCTGCGCGCCGGCGGCGCGGGCATTCCGGCCTTCTTCACCAAGACCGGCGTGGGCACCATGGTCGCCGAGGGCAAGGAGCTGCGCGAGTTCGACGGCGAGACCTACGTGATGGAGCGCTCGCTGGTGCCCGACGTGGCGCTGGTCAAGGCCCACCGGGCCGACAAGTCGGGCAACCTGCAGTTCCGCCTGACTGCGCGCAACTTCAACCCGGCCGCCGCCACGGCCGGCAAGGTCTGCATCGTCGAGGTCGAAGAGATCGTCGAGACCGGCCAGATCGCACCTGACGACGTGCACCTGCCCGGCATCTACGTGCACCGCATCGTGCACAACCCGACCCCTGAAAAACGCATCGAAAAGCGTACCGTGAGCGCGGCCGCGCCCGTGGATGCGGTGGCCGCCAAGGTGGAAGCCCAGGCCGTCATCGCGCAGGCCGCCGCCGCCGCCGAAGCCGAACTGCCCGTGGTGCCCCAGGTGCCCGCCAACAAGCAAGAAGGAGCCTGACATGCCCTGGACCCAAGACCAGATGGCCGCACGCGCGGCGCAAGAGCTGGAAGACGGCTTCTACGTGAACCTCGGCATCGGCATTCCGACCCTGGTCGCCAATCACACCGGCGACAAGGAAGTGTGGCTGCAGTCCGAGAACGGCATGCTCGGCATCGGCGCCTTCCCGACCGAAGACGCGGTGGATGCCGACCTGATCAACGCCGGCAAGCAGACCGTGACGACCATCCCCGGTTCGTCCATCTTCGGCAGCGACCAGTCGTTCGCCATGATCCGCGGCGGCAAGATCAACCTGTCCATCCTGGGGGCCATGCAGGTCAGCGAGAAGGGCGACCTCGCCAACTGGATGATCCCCGGCAAGATGGTCAAGGGCATGGGCGGCGCCATGGACCTGGTGGCGGGCGTCAAGCGCGTGATCGTGCTGATGGAGCACGTCGCCAGGAAGAAGGATGGCACCGAGGACCTGAAGATCCTGCCCGAATGCACGCTGCCGCTGACGGGCGTGGGCGTGGTGGATCGCATCATCACCGACCTGGCCGTGCTGGACGTGACGCCCGAGGGCCTGAAGGTGGTCGAGCTGGCGCCCGGGGTGAGCTTCGAGGCGCTGCAGGCCAAGACCGGCGTCACGCTGGTGCGCTGAAGCAGGGCACGGGCCATGGCGTCCGGCCTGCAATCAGCCAGTGCCCTGTCCGCCGATGAGGCCCTGCGCGGCCTCTGGCGGCAAGCCGGTCTGCCGCCCGAGGCCTTGGCCTTCGCGCGGCTGACCGGAAGCGGCGCCGACCTGCCGTCGTCGTTCGCGGTCGGCGTGGCCGCGCAGGCCAGCATCGCCGCCGCTGCGCTGGCGGCCTGTGAATTCGCCCACGATCGCGGCGCCGCCCGCCAGCAGGTCACGGTGGACAGCGCCCATGCCGCCATCGAATGCACCGGCTGGTTCAGCCTGGACGGGCGCTCGCCCGACCTCTGGGACCCGCTGTCCGGCCTCTACCGCTGCGCGGACGGCTTCGTGCGGATTCATGCCAACTTCGCGCACCACCGAGAGGGCGCGCTGCGGCTGCTGGGCCTGCGCCCCGGCGAGGCGGAACGCGCCGACGTGCAGTCCGCGCTCACCGATTGGCGTGCACACGACTTCGAAGATGCGGCTGCACGCGCGGGCCTGGTGGCCACTGCCTTGCGCAGCTTCGCCGAATGGGACGCCACGCCGCAAGGCCGCGCCATCGCCGCGCAGCCGCTGTTCACCATCGAGCGACTGGCCGGCGATGCGCCTCCGCTGCCGCTGCCCCCGCTTGCCGAGCAGGACCGGCCCCTCGCGGGTGTGCGCGTGCTCGACCTCACCCGCATCCTGGCCGGCCCCGTGGGCGGCAAGGCGCTGGCGGCCTATGGCGCCGACGTCATGCTGGTGAATGCGCCGCACCTGCCCAACATCGACGCCATCGCCGACACCAGCCGCGGCAAGCTGTCCACGCATATCGACCTGCGCGCTGTCGAAGGCCAGGCCGCCATGCGCTCGCTGCTGGCGGGTGCCCACGTCTGGGTGCAGGGCTACCGCCCCGGCGGCCTGCAGGCCCTGGGCTGGGGGCCGGACGAGGTGGCAGCGATGCGGCCCGGCATCGTCTACGTGTCGCTCTCCGCCTATGGCACCCGGGGGCCCTGGGCCGGACGGCGCGGCTTCGATTCCCTGGTGCAGACCGCCATGGGCTTCAACCAGGCGGAAGGCGAGGCGGCAGGCGGCGGCGCGCCCCGGCCGCTGCCGATGCAGATCCTCGACGAAGCCACCGGCTACCTCATCGCCCTGGGAGCGGCAGCGGCTTTGCGCCGCCAGCAGCGCGAAGGCGGCCAGTGGCATGTGCAGGTGTCGCTGGCGCAGACCGGGCACTGGCTGCGCAGCCTGGGCCGGCTGCCGCAGGGGCTGGCCGCACAGGCTCCCGATCGGGCGGCCTATCTGGAAACGACCGATTCCGGATTCGGCCGGCTGCAGGCCGTTCGGCACAGCGCGCAACTGGCGCGCACCCCCGCTGGCTGGAAGCGGGAGTCCATGCCGCCGGGAACGCATCCTCCGCGCTGGCCCTGAACCACGAGAAGCGTGCAGGGCAGCCGGCTGAGCCGCTCGGGCAAGCGCTGCGGTCACTGGCGCTGTCGGCCTACGCAAAGTTGTCGGCAACCCGGTGGTGACCGGCGTCCTGATACTGTATATTTAAACAGTATCAAGGTTTCGCCATGTTCACCCCACCTCCGCTCACCGCTGCCCCGCCTTCGCTCCAGGCGGTTTCGGAGTGCGCGGCCGATGGGCCCGATGCTGCCTGGCAGGTGCCGGGTGTCTGGCGGGGCGACGGCATGGCGCAGGCGCCGCAGCGCACGCAGCCTTCCGGGCACGCGCCGCTGGATGCCCAGCTGCCTGGCGGCGGCTGGCCGCTGGGCGCCATGTCCGAGGTGCTGCTGCCACCCCATGCCTTTCATGAATGGCGGCTGGTGCTGCCAGGGCTTGCCCGTGCCGTGGCGCAGGGGTCGCCCGGCCGGGTGGTGCTGGTGGCGCCGCCGCATGCGCCTTTCGGCCCGGTGCTGGCGGCAGGCGGCCTGCCCGCAGACCGGGTGTACCGCGTCGTCGCCGGCCCGCACCAGGAGGCCCAGGCGGCATGGGCCGCCGAGCAGGCCCTGCGCTGCCGCGATGTGCTGGCGGTGCTGGCCTGGCTGCCGCAGACCGCGCCTGAGTCGCTGCGGCGGCTGCAGCTGGCGGCGGCGCAGCAGGGGCGCCTGCTCTGGGTGTTCCGGCCCGAGCACCGGCGCCAGCAGGCTTCCCCAGCGCCGCTGCGGCTCTGGGCACGAGCGGCAGGCGAGGCCCAGGCTGACGTCGAGATGGTCCAGGTGCATGTGCTCAAGCGGCGGGGCCCGCCGGCGCTCGCGCCCGTGCTGCTGCCGGCCTGCGATGCCCGGCTGCTGGCCGTGCTGCAGGCCCAGGCCCGCCGCCGGCAAAGCGCCCAGGAAGCCGCACAGCACCAATGGCAGCAGCGGCAGGAACGCCTGCACGCACTGAGAGCGCTGGGCGTACCCACCGAACTGCCGGGTGCGGTGCCGCCGCGTGGCGTGGAGTCATTGCATGCACTGGATCGCACTTCCTCTGCCCGCGCCTGAGGCGGCGTCCAGTGGCGTGCCGGCGCAAGCGCATGGCTGGTGGGCCCTGCGCTTCAGCCCGCGCGTGGCGCTGCTGGAAGAGGGCCTGCTGGTCGAGGTGGACAGCACGGCCCGGCTCTGGGGCGGCCTTCCTGCCCTGGTGCGCTTGCTGCGCCAGCACTGCCCGGTCCCTCTGACCGGGCCGGCGCCAGACGCCGGCCACGGCCAAGGCCAGGCGACGGCTGGCACGCGGCAGCATCCGGCGCGCGGCATGCCGCCGGTCGGCGCCAGCACCAGCAGCAGGGCCAGCGCCAGCACCCGCGCTCGGGCCCCTGCCGAATCCCCCCATGAAGCCGCCTGCATCGCGCAAGCCCCCACCGCCCTTCAGGCCCTGGCGCAACTGCGGCTGTTGCAGGCCGGCCGTCCCTTGCCGCGCCGGCTGCCGCACGACCTGCCGCTGCGCACCCTCAGCGACCTGCGTCCCCACGCCGCCGACCTGGAACACATGGGTTGCCGCACCTGGGGCGCCGTGCGGGCCCTGCCGCGTGCCGGGCTGGCCCGGCGGCTGGGCGCCGGCCCCTTGCTGGCGCTGGACCGGGCCTGGGGCGACGTGCAGCATCTGCCGCCCTGGCTGCAGGCGCCTGACTGTTTCGCGCTGGAGGCCGAGCTGCCCGCGCTGGCCGAATCGGCCGACAGCCTGCTCTGGTCCGCCAGCCGGCTGTTGGTGGCCTTGCAGTCCTGGCTGCAGGCGCGGCACCAGGGCGTGCTGGCGCTGTCGCTCGCCTGGCGGCATGACCTGCGGCGCATCGACGGGGTGGATCTGCCGGAGTGGCAGTCCCTGGACGTGCGCACCGCCCAGCCGGCGCAGGAGATGGCCCACCTGCGGCGCCTGCTGGCCGAACGCCTGGGCCGCCAGCGGTTGGCCGCGCCGGTGAACCGCATCGCCCTGCGGGCGCTGCAGACGGCGCCCTGGGTGGGCGACAGCGTCAGCCTGCTGCCACCCGGGCCGAACGAAACACCCGGCGAGCCCTGGCACCAGCTGCAGGAACGCCTGTCCGCGCGGCTGGGCACGGAACGCGTGCAAGGCCTGCGCCTGATGGCCGACCACCGGCCTGAAGCCATGCAGCAATGGCACCCGCTGGAAACGGAAAAGGCGGGCGCGGCCGTCAGGGGCAGGGGGGCATCGACCAGGGCAGCGACCCCGCCCGATGCCCGCGCCGTGCTGTGGCCGACCTGGCTGGTGCAGCCGCCGCGCGTGCTGGTGCTGCAGGGCAACCGCCCGTGCCTGCACGGCCCCTTGCGCCTGCTGGTGGGGCCGCAGCGTTTTGAAACCGCCTGGTGGGAGTCGCGGGAGGCCCTGGAAGCCCTGGGAGCCCTGGGGGCAGCCCACCCTGAAAGCACGGCCGATGCGGGCACTGCGGGCGGTGCAGGCGCTGCGGCAGGGGGCAGCCTGCCGGGCGAAGCCGTTGCCGGCCCGACCCGGCGCGACTATTTCGTAGCGCACAACCAGGTCGTGGGCTATGTCTGGATCTTCCGCGACCTGCAGGGCCGCTGGCTCCTGCATGGGTTCTATGGCTGAGGGACCGGTCCGGGGGTGGCCTGTCCGCCCATCGCAGGTCCTGGATCGGCGCGCGGTTCCTGCGCGACGACGTCAGCCGCCGGTCCGCCCGCCGATTCAGCGCGTCGGGTGGGCGACGCCCAGCCGTTCGTGCAGGCGGGTGCTGGTGGTCGTGTACTGCAGCGCCACCGCGTCGCCGGCCAGCGCTTCGGCGGCGCTGAAGGCGGCCAGCGTGGCTTCGTGAAAGCCGCACACGATCAGCTTGCGCTTGCCCGGGTAGGTGTTGATGTCGCCCACGGCATGGATGGCCGGCACGCTGGTGCGGAAGTGGGCGGTGTCCACCACCAGCTGTTTGCGGTCCAGCGCCAGGCCCCAGTCGGCGATCGGCCCGAGCCGCGGGGAAATGCCCAGGTAGGCCAGCAGCCAGTCGAGCGGCAGCTGCTCTTCGCTGCCGTCCGGCAATGCCAGCCGCAATGCCTGCAGCGTGCTGCCGTCTTGCGACGTGGCGATGCCGGCAATCTGCCCGGCCACCACGCGAATGCGGCCGGCCTCACGCAGTGCGGCCAGTGCGGACAAGGCCGCCTCTGGTGCCTGGAAAGCGTCGCGCCGGTGCAGCAGGGTGACGCTGGCAGGTGCCTGCGCGTCGTCATGGGCGAGCGCCAGCGCCGCCATCACGGCCGGCTCGTCGCCGCCATGCACGACCACATGCCGGTGCGCCACGCGCGCGCCGATCGTGGCCGCATCGGGGTGGTAGAGCACCTGCCGGCCGGTGAAGGCATCGATGCCGTCCACCTTGACAGTGCGCGGAACGAAAGCGCCCACGCCGGCGGCGATGACCACCGTGCGGGCCAGCAGGCGCGTGCCGCCCGAGGTTTCCAGCAGCACGCGGCCGTCGTCCTCCAGGGAAAGCGCCGCCACGGTCTGCCCCAGATGCCGCTCGGGGGCGAAGGGTGCGATCTGCTGCTCCAGCAGCGCGACCAGCTCCCGGCCGGTGCACATCGGCACGCCGGGAATGTCGTAGATGGGTTTGTCCGGGTACAGCTCGGCGCACTGGCCGCCCGTGTGGGGCAGGGCGTCGATCAGGTGGGCAGCGATGCCCTGCAGGCCCAGCTGGAAGACCTGGAAGAGGCCGACCGGCCCCGCGCCGATGACGACGGCGTCAGCGGCAATGGGCTGGCGGGGGTCGAGCTCCGGCACCGGGGCGCGGGATCAGCGAACGAGGTCGGCGATCTTGCCGGGCTTGCCGTTCCACTCGTCCGCGTCGGGCAGGGCCGGCTTGCGCTTGGTGATGCTCTTGAACTGGGGCGAGAGTTCGGCGTTGAGCTTGATGAAGGCGATCTGGTCGGCCGGCAGGTCTTCCTCGGCGTAGATCGCGTTGGCCGGGCATTCAGGGATGCACACGGCGCAGTCGATGCATTCATCGGGGTCGATGACGAGGAAGTTCGGGCCTTCGCGGAAGCAGTCCACGGGACACACGTCCACGCAATCGGTGTACTTGCACTTGATGCAATTCTCGGAAACGACGTGAGTCATGGGTCGAAAATGTCTGTGTAATCGGGGGTAACCCGCGATTTTAGGCCGTTTCGGGGCGGGGCTCGCGGCCCCGTCCCTTGCGGCAGGAAGGATTCGTGCGGTAGGTCAGTTCACCAGCACGGCGCCGGCCGTCTTGTGGCTGGCGGTATCGACGAGGATCAGCGAGCCCAGCACGCGGGCCTGGGTGAACGGAGCGGCGGGCAGGGCTTCCTGCAGCACCAGTTCCACATGGCCGATGGCGTTGGGGTCGAGCTGGCTGGCTTCCTCTTCGGCCAGGGTATTGATGTCCAGCTTGTGCACCACGCGGCGCACCTTGGCCTTGACCCAGCGGTGGCCGTGCAGCGCCCAGTAGACGCGGCCCGCGACCAGCGGTTCGTCGTCCATCCAGGCGACGGTGGTGCGCAGTTCGCGCTGGCAGGGCCAGGGAGAGGCGGGGGCGGACGTGTCGCCGAAATCGTCGTCGGCTGCGGCGGTGGCCGGTGCCACGGGCGCGGCCAGCAGCCAGTCGCCGCGCGAGACGTCCACCTCGCGGTCCAGCACGATGCCGGCGCTGGTGCCGGCGGCCACGTCGCCGGGGCGGCGGGCATGGTCCAGCACCTGGGCCACGGTGGCCCGCTGGCCGCTCGGGAAGACCTGCACGGCGGTGCCAGGCGCGAACCGGCCTGCCGCGACGCGGCCCCAGAACACGCGGCGGCCTTGCGAGGTGTCGGCCGAGCCGGAGAATTTCTCGACCCACTGGACCGGGAAGGCCACGGGCAGCGCCGTGTCGGCGGGCGTGGTGGGCAACTGTTCCAGGATGGCGAGCAGGCTGGGGCCTTCGTAGCCGCACCAGCCGGCGTGCGCATCGACCACGTTCCAGCCCTTCAGGGCCGACACGGGCACCGTGGCGCGCACGGCGATGCCGGCGGCCTGGGCGAATTTTTCCAGCGCGGCGCGGATGTGCGTGAAGGCGAGGGCGGGGTCTTCGACCGCGTCCAGCTTGTTCACGGCGAACACCAGCGAGGGCACGCGCAGCAGGTTGACCAGCAGCGAATGGCGGCGCGTCTGCGGCAGCAGGGCCAGCTGCGGGTTCTTCCAGTCGAGCTTGGTCGCATCGACCAGCACCACGGCGGCATCGGCGCTGCTGGCGGCGGTGACCATGTTGCGGGTGTACTGCTCGTGGCCCGGCGCGTCGCCTATGATGAACTTGCGCGTTTCGGTGGCGAAGTAGCGGTAGGCTACGTCGATGGTGATGCCCTGTTCGCGCTCGGCCGAGAGGCCGTCGGTCAGCAGCGCCAGATCGGTCTCACCGCCGCGCTGCACGCCGGCCAGGTGGTCCTGCAGCACGGCGCGGCTGTCCACCAGCAGGCGTCCGATCAGCGTGCTCTTGCCGTCGTCGACCGAGCCGCAGGTGATGAACTTGAGTGCGGATTGATGGTCGTTTTGGCCTGCAGCGCTCGATCCGCCTGCGCCTTCTGCTATCAAATCAATAGTGGTCATCAGAAATACCCATCCTTCTTGCGCTTTTCCATCGACGCATCGCTCGTCTTGTCGTCCATGCGGGTGGCGCCGCGCTCGCTCACATCGGCGGCCAGGGTCTCCAGCACGATGTCGGCGGCGGTGGCGGCCGTGCTTTCCACCGGCGCGGTGCAGGTGATGTCGCCCACGGTGCGAAAGCGCACGTCGCGGGTTTCGACCGTTTCGCCGTCGCGCGGCGGGGTGAGTTCGGTTACCGGCATCAGCAGGCCCTTGCGTTCGACCACCTGGCGCTTGTGCGTGTAGTAGATGCTGGGCAGCGCGATGTCCTCGCGCTCGATGTACTGCCACACGTCGAGCTCGGTCCAGTTGCTGATCGGGAACACGCGGAAGTGCTCGCCGGGCGCCAGGCGCGTGTTGAACAGCGTCCAGAGTTCGGGCCGCTGCGCCTTGGGCTGCCACTGGCCGAAGCTGTCGCGGTGCGAGAAGATGCGTTCCTTGGCGCGGGCCTTCTCCTCGTCGCGGCGGGCGCCGCCGATGAGCGCGTCGAAGCGGAATTCCTCGATGGCTTCGAGCAGCGTGACCGACTGGTGCACGTTGCGCGACTCGCCCGGGTGGGCCAGGCGCACGGTGCCGCGGGCCATCGAGTCTTCCACGTTGCGCACGATGAGTTCGGCGCCCAGTTCCTTGGCGCGGAAATCGCGGAAGTCGGTCACCTCGGGGAAGTTGTGGCCGGTGTCGATCATCAGCAGCGGGTAAGGGATGCGGCCCGCGCCAAACGCTTTTTCAGCGCACTTGAGCATCACCAGCGAGTCCTTGCCGCCCGAGAACAGCAGGGCGGGGCGTTCGAAGGCGGCAGCCACCTCGCGCAGGATGAAGATGGTTTCTTCCTCCAGCGCGTCCAGGTGGCGGTTGCTGAGCTGGCTCAGAGCCGCCGGGGCGGCCAGGGGTTCGTCGATGCGGGCGTTCATGCGCGGGGCTTCTTTCGCGGGGTCGAGTCTGTGGGTGATCCGGGCCTTCAGGCTGCTTCGGTCTGGCGGAAATGCGGCAGCGCGTGCTGCGCGTCGCCCTGGTAGAAGGCCGGGAAGCGATGCAGCTGGCGTTCGGCCGCGGCCAGGTCCTGGTCTTCGCGCAGCACCGCCACGTCGAATCCGCAGCGTTCCATCTGCAGCACCTGGTCCACCAGCACGTCGCCGGTGGCGCGGATTTCGCCGGTGAACCGCACGCGGCCCCGCAGCAGGCGGGCCTGGCTGAAAGCGCGGCCATCGCTGAACTTGGGGAAATGCAGGTCGATGCGCGTCACGCCCGACAGGTCCTGCAGCAGCGGGTCGGCGTCATTCGCCAGTTCCAGCACTTTTTGGCCTTCCGCGCTCGTCGTGTGAGCGCTTGCAGCTATCAATTTCATAGTAATACTCGAGTAAAGGGCTCAGGCTCGGATTCAGGCGGTGGCTGCGGCTTGCGGGGCGGCGTCGGGCGCAGGGTGGCGGGCGGAATTGCCGGCGGCCTTGAAGGGCTCGATGCCGACGCGGCGCACCGTGTCGATGAAATGCTCATGGCGCGGGCCGTGGGCGGCGTCGGCCGGAATGGCCTGCCGGTGCTCGCGGTAGGTGGCCAGCAGCGCTTCGATGACGCCCGGCACTTCGGAGGCGCTGAACGACGGGCCGATGACCTTGCCCGGCTGGGCGGGGCCCGAGAGATCGGAGCCGTCGGCGCCGCCCAGCGTGACCTGATACCACTCCTTGCCGTCCTTGTCGACGCCGAGGATGCCGATGTGGCCGCTGTGGTGGTGGCCGCAGCTGTTGATGCAGCCGCTGATGTGCAGGTCGATCTCGCCCAGGTCCCACAGCTCGTCCAGGTCCTGGTAGCGCTCGGTGATGGCTTCCGCGATGGGCAGCGAGCGCGCGTTGGCCAGCGAGCAGAAGTCGCCGCCCGGGCAGGCGATCATGTCGGTCAGGAGGCCGATGTTCGGCTGCGCCAGGCCCAGTGCCTTGGCGGCCTTGTAGAGGGCGGGCAGCTGGTCGCGGCGCACCCAGGGCAGCACCAGGTTCTGCTCGTGCGTGACGCGCATCTCGCCGGCCGAGAAACGGTCGGCCAGGTCGGCGGCGGCGTCCATCTGGTCGGCCGTCGCGTCACCGGGCGCGTAGCCCAGGCGCTTGAACGACAGCACCACGGCGCGCAGCTGCGGCAGGCGGTGCGGCAGCACGTTGCTTTCGAGCCAGCGGCCGAAGTTGCGGTCTTCCTCGGTGGCGGCGCGCAACAGGGCCAGGGTTTCGGCCTCGGCGTCGGCGGGCGACAGGTCGAGCGCAGGCTCGTGGAAGTTGGCCGCCACGCGGTCGTATTCGGCCTGGGTGATGGTGTGCGGGCCGCCTTCCACCTCCACGATCTGGCGGAACTCTTCATCCACCTGGTCGATGAAGCTCTGTCCCTCGGACTTGACGAGGATCTTGATGCGCGCCTTCCAGAGGTTGTCGCGCCGGCCGTAGCTGTTGTAGACGCGGATCACCGCTTCCAGGTAATTCATCAGCTGGTTCCATGGCAGGAAGTCGCGCAGCACCGGGCTGATGGTGGGCGTGCGGCCCATGCCGCCGCCCACGCGCACCTTGAAGCCCAGCTCGCCCGCGTCGTTCTTGACCAGCTGCAGGCCCACGTCGTACCAGCCCAGCGCGGCGCGGTCTTCCCGCGCGCCATTCAGCGACACCTTAAACTTGCGCGGCAGGAAGGCGAATTCGGGGTGCAGCGTGCTCCACTGGCGCAGGATCTCGGCGAACGGGCGCGGGTCGGCGATCTCGTCGGCGGCGATGCCGGCCAGCGCGTCGCTGTTGATGTTGCGGATGCAGTTGCCGCTGGTCTGGATGCCGTGCAGCTGCACGGAGGCCAGCAGGTCCATCACGTCGGCGCTCTTGTCCAGCGGAATCCAGTTGAACTGCACGTTGGTGCGGGTGGTGAAGTGGCCGTAGCCGTACTTCAGGCGCGTGTTGATGCGGCGGCCATCGGCGAGCGGGATGTCGCCCAGCTTTTCCTGCGCCGCCTGCGCTTCGGCCAGCAGGGTGGCGTCGGGCTGGTCGTATTCGCGGGCCACGCGGGCCAGCACGCGCAACTGCGTGCTGGACAGCTCGCCATACGGCACCGCCACGCGCAGCATGGGGGCGTAGCGCTGCACGTACCAGCCGTTTTGCAGGCGCAGCGGCTTGAACTCATCGCCCAGCAGCGTGCCGGCCTGGTAGCGCTCCAGCTGGTCGCGGTATTGCTCGGCCCGCAGGCGGATGAACTGTTTGTCGAATTCGGTGTATTGGTACATGGTGGGGTGGCGCGCTTGTTGAGACGTTGCGCGCTCGGATCAGATCAAAACCAGTTTGGCGCCCGCCCAGGCGAGCAGCACGGAAAGGGCCGAGCGGATGAGCCGCTCCGGTGCCCGTGTGACCAGGCGCGAGCCGAGCCAGATGCCCGGCAGCGAGCCAGCCAGCAATTGGAGCAGAAGTGGCCAGTCCACGGAGCCGAGCGATGCATGTCCGAGTCCCGCGACCAGCGTCAGCGGCACGGCGTAGGCGATGTCGGCCGCGATGATGCGCGGCAGCGGCAGCAGCGGGAACACCATCAGCAGCACCGTGACGCCGATGGCGCCTGCGCCGACCGAGGTGAAGGTGACCAGCGTGCCGATCACCG
This sequence comes from Acidovorax sp. Leaf160, assembly GCF_001424265.1. GTDB lineage: Bacteria > Pseudomonadota > Gammaproteobacteria > Burkholderiales > Burkholderiaceae_C > Paracidovorax. The sequence continues at coordinate 19,227 of NZ_LMOV01000008.1, read as the reverse complement.
CGCCCATCAGCACCGGCAGGCTCCAGTGGCGCGGACGGGTGGCTTCGGCCTCGCTCACGCCGGCGCGCCGGGCCTGTTCGGCAGCCGCGCGTGCGGGGGAGAACGCCACGGCCTTGTAGAGCATGGCGGCGGCCGTGAGCAGCAGCGCCACGCCCAGCGTGGTGGTCATGATCTGCTGGGCGGCGTGGCTGGCCGGGCCCATGCGGTCGAGCGCCCAGAGCGCCAGCAGCGCGGCTGGAATGCTGCCCGTGCAGAGCAGGCCCACCACGCGCCAGGGCACCAGTCGCTGGCGGGCCAGGCTGACCGTGCCGCCCATCTTGGTGAAGGCGGCGAACAACAGGTCGGTGCCCACGGCCATGTGCGGCTTCACGCCGAAGAAGAAGATCAGCAGCGGCGTCATCAGCGAGCCGCCGCCGACCCCCGTCAGGCCAACGATCAAACCCACTGCGAATCCCGCGAAAACGAATGCCAAGTCGTGCATGGGGCGTGACTGTAGAGAGTTCGTTTATGGTTTCAAACTATTGTTTGCTCCTTCATGTATATCGATCTGGTTATAAAGGCAGGCGGCCGGCCGGGCCTGCGTGGAACGGCGGCGCGCGGGCGGGCAGGCACGCTCCGCTTGGCGTATCGTGGCGTGGCTTCGTTGCGCTCCGCCGCCTTCCTGCCGCCCTTCTTCCGATGACCGATCCTGCCGACGCCCGCTCCCCTGTTCCGCAAGCCTCCCCCGCCGCTGGCAGCGAAGAGTCCCCTGATTTTTCCTGGCGTCGCATCGCACTGCCGGCTTTCGGCCCGTCGTTGCTGTTCGGCGTGGGCGAGGGCGCCATCCTGCCCATCGTGCCGCTGCTGGCGCGCGACCTGGGCGCCTCGGTGCCGACGGCTGCCTTCGTGGTCACGCTGATCGGCCTGGGGTCGTTGCTCAACAACATTCCGGCGTCGGTCATCACCATCCGGTGGGGAGAGCGCTGGGCCATCGTGGCCGCGGGCCTCTGGAGTGCGCTGGGCATGCTGCTGGCGGTGCTGCTGCCGGGCGTGGTGCCGCTCGCCATCGGCTGCTGCATGGTGGGCATGTCGCAAGCCATCTACAACCTGGCGCGGCAGAGCTACCTGACGGAAGCCGTGCCTCCGGCCTACCGCGCCCGGGCGCTTTCCACGCTCGGCGGCGTGATGCGCATCGGCATGTTCATCGGCCCATTCCTCTCTGCGGCGGCGGTGCATGCCTTCGGGCTGAAAGCAGCGTTTGCCGTGGGCATTGCCGGCGTGCTGGCAGCCGCCGCCGTCGGGGCGCGGCTGCCGGACCTGGTGGCCCCAGCACAGCCGGCGGGCGCGCCCGCGCCGGCGCCGGTGAACCTGCGCTCCATCCTGGCGGACCACCGCCGCGTGTTCCTGACCCTGGGCCTGGGCGTGGCCCTGGTAAGCGCGGTGCGCGCATCGCGCCAGGCGGTGATCCCGCTCTGGGCCGACCACCTCCTGCTGGCGCCCGCGATCACCTCGATCATCTACGGCATTGCCGGCGGCATCGAGATGCTGCTGTTCTACCCCGCAGGCCGGGTGATGGACTTGAAGGGCCGTCGCTGGGTGGCCGTGCCGTCGATGGCGATCATCGGTGTGGCGATGCTGCTCATGCCTTTCACCACCGGCTTCACGACGCTGCTGATCGCGGCGACCGCGATCGGGCTGGGCAACGGCATCGGCTCCGGCCTGATCATGACCCTGGGGGCGGATTTCTCGCCCCGCCACGGGCGGCCCTACTTCCTGGCGGTGTGGCGCTTCCTGTCGGACCTGGGCGGCTCCTGCGGGCCGGCGCTGCTGTCGGCGCTGGTGGCCACGGTATCGCTGGCGGGCGGCATCGCGGTCACCGGCCTGTTGTCGCTCACAGCGGCGGGGCTGCTGGGCCTGTGGATTCCCGCACGCAAGCTGCCGGCGAAGCGCGCCGGGGATTCAGTCGCTCCCTAGCCCTTTCTTACTGTCTCACTGTCTCACTGCCTCTCACGGTCGCCCACCGTGCCGAGCCGCTCCGTGGCCAGCGCGCGGACCAGCCGCACGTCGATGGGCAGCGGCTCGCCCGTCATGCGGGCGGCCAGCAGTTCCCCGCACAGGGGCGCCAGGGTGATGCCGCGCGCCCCCATGGCCGTGCAGACCCAGAGGCCCGGCTGACGCACCGGATCCACGGGGCCGACGAACGGCAGGCGGTCGGGCGCGGTGCAGCGCACGGCGGCCCAGTGGCGGGGCGCGGCAGCGGGGCCCGCCAGGGCCGGGACGAGGCCGGCGGCCAGACCGGGCAGCAGCAGCTCCAGCTTGGCCGCATTGACCGCATGGGCCTCTGCCTGCGCTGCCGGGGTGGGCGGCAGCTGCGTCTCGCCGCGCTCGAAGGTCGACCCCATCACCCAGCGCGCCTGCGCACCACGGCCGGCCTGCGGCACCAGGTTGCCGTGACCGTTGACGGGGAAGGGCGGCCAGGCGGCGGCCGCGCCCGGCGGGGCTTCGGCGCGCAGGCCCCAGCTGATCTGGCCGCGCAGGGCGTTCAGCGGGTAGTGCGATGGCAACCAGGCCCGGCTGTCGTAGCCGGCCGTGATGACCGCATAGGCCGCTTCCGCCAGCACGGCACCGTCGGCAGCCAGGGCCTGCCAGCGCGGGCTGCCGTCGGCTCCGGTCACCTGCTGCAGGCCTGCCACGGTGGCCGAGCCCTGCCAGGCGATGGCCGGCGATTCCAGCAAGGCGCGAACCAGCCGCGCCGGCTGCAGCCAGCCGGCGCGGGCATGCCAGCAGGCGGCTGCCGAGGCCGGCAGCCCGGCGGCGGCCAGGGTGGCGGCATCGGCAGGGCGGCTCCACTGCGCACCGGCGCTCGCCGCCGTGGCCGCGCGTTCGTTGTCGTTGTCGCTGTCGTTGGCGCCGGCTGTCCATGCGGCCGGCAGGCGCAGCTTGCCGTCCAGCGCACGCTCCAGCACGCCGGAGGCGCTCCAGTCCTCGCCTTCCAGCAACCGGGTCGATGAGGCGAGCGCCTGCAGCGTGGCCCGCACGCCGCTGCGCGACAGGCGCGACAGCAGGTTGTCGTCGGGCGATACATGCGGCGCGAACACGCCGGCCGGCAGGCCTGACGCTCCGGCTGCCGGCTGCGCGCCCCGGTCCAGCACCTGCACCTGCCAGCCGCGTCGGGCCAGGCTGGCGGCCACGGCGGCGCCGGACAGACCGCCGCCGATCACCAGGCAATCGCCAGGCAGCTTGGCGGCGACGGCGGCTGGGCTGCCCACCGGCGGCACTGCCGCTGCGCGGGGTTCCCAGGCCGGGTCGAACGTGGCCTGCAGGTTGTCGCGCTTGGGCGGCGCGCCGGGCACTTTCTGCACCGTGAAGCCGCACTGCGCAAGCGCATCGCGCACGGGCCGCGAGATGGTCCAGGTCGCCAGCCGGGTGCCACGACGGCAGCAACGCGCAATGGTCTTGAGCATCTGCGCGTCCCACATGCCCGGATTGCGCTGAGGGCTGAAGCCGTCCAGGTAGATGCTGTCGGCCTGCGGCGTCTGCTGGCGCAGCAGGGCTGGCGCGTCGCCCACGAAGAGGGTCAGCAACACCCGGCCCTCGTCGAAGGCCAGCCGGTGCACGCCCGGCAGCAGTCCCCACCACTGGGCGTGCAGCTGGCGTGCCAGGGGAAGGAGGTCCGCATGCTGGGAGGCGGCACGCAGCAGGTCGTCCGCACCCACGGGCCAGGCTTCGCACGACGTGAAATGCAGCACCCGGCAGCGCGCTGGGTCCGCCCGCCAGGCCGCCCAGGTCACGAGGAAATTCAGGCCGAAGCCGAAACCCGTTTCCAGGATGCGCCAGTGTGGCTGTCCGGCCCAGGCCGCCGGCAGGCCGCAGCCCTGCAGGAACGTGCTGCGGGCCTGGGTCAGGCCGCCGTCTTCGCTGTGGTAGCGGTCTCCGAAGCGGGGGCTGTACGGGGTGCCGTCAGGCATCCACTCGATGGGCTCGGACATGGTGCGGTGCAAGGGCCGGGGTGATGACCGGCGATCAGTCTTCCCAGCGCTCCTGGTACGAAAACACCGGCAGCCGCCACTGGAAGCGCACCGCCGCCATGCGCAGCGCCAGACCGGCGGCGAAGCACACGGCGGTGCTGATGTTCGGGTTCACATCCAGCGCGGTGAGGCCCAGCAGCAGCAGGCAGACCGCCAGGGACACGCTGGCGTACAGCTCCCGCCGGAACACGACGGGCACCTGGTTGCACAGCACGTCGCGCAGGATGCCCCCGCTGATGCCCGTCAGCATGCCCGCCATGACGACCACCACCGGCGGGTAGTTCAGCTCCATCGCCACGTTGCAGCCGATCAGCGAGAAGGCGATGAGGCCCATCGCGTCGAGCAGCAGGAAGACGCGCTTGAGGTGGTGCATGTGCCGCGCCACCAGGGTGGTCAGCAGACCGGCCGAGATCACCAGGTAGACGTATTCCGGATGCTGGGTCCAGCCGATGGGGTAGTGGCCCAGCACCATGTCGCGGATGGTGCCACCACCCAGCGCGGTGACGAAGGCGATCACCGCCACGCCGAAGACGTCCATGTTGCGCCGACCCGCCGCCAGCGCGCCCGACATGGCTTCGGCCGTGATCGCCACCAGGTAGATCACCAGGATGGCGGAGAACTGCGAGGCCTGGAAGGATTCCAGCAGGGAGACGGAGGGCAGCACGGCGGGCGATGGAGAAAGAAGAGGAAGGCCGCCTGGCGCGGCGTTCCCGGCCGGTGGGGACGGGCTTCGGGAGAGGGCGCTCAGTGTAGGCGCTGGAAAGGCCGTCGCCGCAAGCGAGGCCGCCCCGGAAGGCGGGGCGGCGGGGGGATCGGGGAGTGCTGGGCGGGAAGCATGCCCGCCGCGGCGTCTGCGCCGCCGCCGAAGAAGTGGTTTTCTCGAAACCACTTCTGCAGCGCTGCACTGCGTTACGCGCTGGGCGGGACGTAGCCCGCCGCGGCGTCTGCGCCGCCGCCGAAGAAGTGGTTTTCCATTTGCCGGGCGAGGTACTGGCGGGCGCGGGCGTCGGCCAGGTTCAGGCGGTTTTCGTTCACCAGCATGGTCTGGTGCTTGAGCCAGCCGGCCCAGGCTTCCTTGCTCACGCCTTCGTAGATGCGCTTGCCCAGGTCGCCGGGGTAGGGCGGGAAGTCGAGGCCTTCGGCTTCCTTGCCGAGCTTGATGCATTGAACGGTGCGTGCCATGTAGCGGGTGTCCTTCGGGGTTTGATTAGATGTTTTGGGAATTTGAAACTGAAATTTAAGTTGTTCCAGTTTTAAGAGCAGGCTTTCAGAATCCGTGGCATCGGTGATCGGCACCGACTTCCCAATGACCAGAAAGCCTCTCATGAACGTGCGCCGCGACTTTATCAAGTTTCCCTTTGCCGCCGCCCTGGCCGCCGGCTTGTCCCTGACGGCACTGCCGGCGCTGGCACAGCCGGTGCAGTTCCTGAACGTGTCCTATGACCCGACGCGCGAGCTTTACGTCGAATACAACCAGGCATTCGGCAAGCACTGGAAGGCCAAGACGGGCCAGGACGTGCAATTCAAACAGTCGCACGGCGGCTCGGGCAAGCAGGCGCGGTCGATCATCGACGGCATCGACGCGGACGTGGCCACGCTGGCCCTGGGCGGCGACGTGGATGCGCTGGTCAAGCACGGCCTGGTCAAGGCGGACTGGCAAAAGCGCCTGCCGCACAACTCCGCGCCCTACAACTCCACCATCGTCTTCCTGGTGAAGAAGGGCAATCCGAAGGGCTTGAAGGATTGGGACGACCTGGTCAAGCCCGGCGTGCAGGTGATCACGCCCAACCCCAAGACTTCCGGCGGCGCCCGCTGGAACTACCTGGCGGCGTGGGAGTTCGCCAAGCGCAAGTACGGCGGCGACGCCCAGGCCAAGGACTACGTGGGCAAGCTCTACCGCAATGTGCCCGTGCTCGACACCGGCGCGCGCGGCTCCACCATCACCTTCGTGCAGCGTGGCGTGGGCGACGTGCTGTTGGCCTGGGAGAACGAGGCCTTCCTCGCGCTCAAGGAGTTCGGACCCGAGAAGTTCGAGATCGTGGTGCCTTCGCTGTCCATCCTCGCTGAGCCTTCGGTCGCGGTGGTGGACAAGGTGGTCGACAAGAAGGGCACCCGTGCGCTGGCCGAGGAATACCTGAAGTACCTCTATTCCGACGACGGCCAGGACATCGCCGGCAAGAACTTCTACCGCCCGACGAGCGACAAGGCCAAGGCCAAGTACGACAAGCAGTTCCCCAAGCTCACCCTGGTGACCATCGACCAGGCGTTCGGCGGCTGGACGCAGGCGGACAAGGACCATTTCGCCGACGGTGCCAGCTTCGACCAGATCTACACCAACCGCAAGTAAGCGGCCATCGCCTCGCCGGACGCACGCCGATGGCCCCGATGCCGGACAACCTCGCCATGACCGCCGCACATCGGTCGCCCGCTCGCAAGCGTTCGGCGGCCACCGCTGCGGCGTTGCGCGGGCGATGTCGGGGCCTTCGGCCGCCGGTGCAGCCGGCCACGGACGGCGTTGACCCGCCGTAGTCCGCGCCGCCTCTTCCGCTTCTTCACTGTGTCACCGCATGCCGCTTCCTTTGGGAAGGCGGTCTGGGCGAAGCCTTGCCCGGCGCGCGGTGGTCTCGACGTCTGATTCCTCCACCAGGAGCCGCTTGCCATGAATTCGCCATTGAAAATTTCTCGACGCCAGTTGCTGGCCGCCACCGCAGGCACTGCGGCGCTTGCCGGCGCGCCGGCCGTCTGGTCGCAGAAGAAGGACCGGGTGCTGCGCGTCGGCAACCAGAAGGGCTGGCTGTCGCTGCTCAAGGGCCGCGGCACGCTGGAGAAGCGCCTGGCGCCTCTGGGCGTGCAAGTGGCCTGGACGGAGTTCAACGCCGGCCCGGTGCAGCTGGAAGCCCTCAACGTCGGCTCGATCGACTTCGGAGACGTGGGCGAGGCGCCTCCCATCTTCGCCCAGGCCGCCGGCGCGCCGCTGGTCTATGCCGGCGCCACCGTGCCGCGCCCGGCGCTGGAAGCCGTGATCGTGCCCAAGACGTCGGCCTTGCGCAGCGTGGCGGACCTGAAGGGCAAGCGGGTGGCGCTCAACAAAGGCTCCAACGTCCACTACTTCCTGGTCAAGCTGCTGCAAAAGCACGGTTTGCAATATGCCGACGTGCAGCCCGTCTTCCTGGCGCCGGCCGATGCGCGGGCCGCGTTCGAACGCGGCGCCATCGACGCCTGGGTCATCTGGGACCCCTTCCTGGCCGCCGCGCAAAAGACGCTGGACGCCCGTCTGCTGGCAGACGCCACGGGCGTCGTCAACAACCGGGCTTTCTATTTCACCTCGCGCGACTTCGCCACCCGCAACGCCGACGTGCTGAAGATCGCCATCGAGGAGGTGAACGCCGTCGATGCCTGGGTCGAGAAGAACAAGCCGGCCGCAGCCGGCGAGCTGTCGTCCCTGCTGGGGCTGGAACGCTCCGTCACGGAGCTGTTCGTGGGCCGGGCCAGCTACGGCACGGCGGTGGTCACCCGGCAGATCCTGGCCGAGCAGCAGCAGATCGCGGACACCTTCTTCGACCTCAAGCTGATCCCGAAAAAGATCAATCTGCTGCATGCGGCGCCGGTCGATCTGGCGTGATCGCCAGCGATGTCCTTGCCCCACCCGAGCCCGCTACCTGGAGACCGCCATGGCCCGCCTGATTCGCTCCGCCGCTCTTGACACCGCCTTCGACGCCGCCGCCCAGATGCTCTGCATCACTGCCCGCGCCTGGGGCGTGCCGGCGCCCGCCGGCGCCCGGGCGGCCGCCCGGGCGGCGACGGCATCCGCCCGCCGCCTGGCCGAGCGGCTGAATGCCTGCCGCGACCGCCGCGCCGCCAGCCCGTCGCGGCTGCGGCTCTCGGCGCACGGCTTCGACATTTCGTATTGACACGGCTAGGGCGACGCGCCCAGGCCCCCCCGCAAGACTTTCGAGGAGATTTCCCATGCAGATGTTCTGGTTCATTCCCACGCACGGCGACAGCCGCTACCTCGGCACGTCCGAAGGCGGCCGGGCGCTGAGCTTCGACTATCTGAAGCAGGTGGCCGTCGCGGCCGACAGCCTGGGCTACGAAGGCGTGCTGATTCCCACTGGCCGGTCGTGCGAGGACCCCTGGGTGATCGCGTCCAGCCTGATCGGTGCCACCCAGCGCCTCAAGTTCCTGGTCGCCGTGCGGCCCGGCCTGCACCAGCCCAGCCTGGCCGCGCGCATGGCGGCGAGCTTCGATCGCCTGTCCGGCGGGCGGCTGCTGATCAACCTGGTGACGGGAGGCGACCGGGTGGAGCTGGAAGGCGACGGCGTGTTCCTCGACCACGCCAGGCGCTACGAGCAGGCCGCGGAGTTCTTGCGGATCTGGCGCGAGATCCTGGCGCGCAGCCACGAGGGCGGGGCACTGGACTACGAAGGCGACCACCTCTCGGTCAAGGGCGCCAAGCTGCTCTTTCCGCCGCTGCAGAAGCCCTATCCGCCGGTGTATTTCGGCGGCTCCTCGGAACCCGCTCATGCGCTGGCGGCCGAACAGGTCGATGCCTACCTGACCTGGGGCGAGCCACCGGCCGAAGTGGCCAAGAAAGTGGCCGACGTGCGAGAGCGTGCCGCCCGCCTGGGCCGCACGGTGCGCTTCGGCATCCGCTTGCACGTCATCGTGCGCGAAACCGAGTCCGCTGCCTGGGCCGCCGCCGAAGACCTCATCAGCCGCGTGAAGGACGAGACCGTGGTGCAGGCCCAGGCCGTGTTTGCCCGCATGGACTCCGAAGGCCAGCGCCGCATGGCCGCGCTGCACCAGGGCGGCGCGAAGCGATCGCGCGCCGACCTGGAGATCAGCCCCAACCTGTGGGCCGGCGTGGGACTGGTGCGCGGCGGCGCGGGCACGGCGCTGGTGGGCGATCCCCAGACCGTGGCCGCGCGCATCCAGGAATACGCCGCCCTCGGCATCGACACCTTCGTGATGTCCGGCTACCCGCATCTGGAAGAGGCCTACCGCTTCGCGGAGCTGGTCTTCCCGTTGCTGCCGCTGGCGGTGCAGGAACGCCTGTCCGGTGGCAACCCGCTCGGCCCCTTCGGCGAGACGGTGGGCAACCAGTACGCGCCCCGCGCTTCGCAAAGCTGACGACGCAACGACCCGGCACCGCAACGACGCAACGACACAACGATGAAGAAAGACGAGACGGCCCCCGGCCGAGGAGGAAGAAACCACATGGCGATCCATTCCATCAACCACGTGCAGCTGCCGTTCCCGGTCGGGGCGGAAGGGCAGATCCGCAACTTCTACAGCGCGTTGCTGGGCCTGACCGAGCTGCGCCACGCGGCCGCCGGCACGGCGCTGCATTTCGCGGCCGGCGCCCAGCGCATCGAGCTGGTGCCCACCGACCGCTGGGCCGGCGCGCCTGCCGCGTCGCACCTGGCCTTCGAGGTGGACAACCTGCCCGAGCTGCGGGGCCGGCTGCTGCAGGCCGAGCTGCCCTTGGTGGAAAACCGCGCGCTGCCCGGCTACCTTCGGTTCTACGTGAAGGACCCGGCGGGCAATCAGCTCGAATTTCTGGAGCCCGATACCGAGCGGGAGTGGCCGGTATGACGACGCCCGCCATCCGAGAATTGCAGGTGTCGCCCCTGCCCGAGTCGCTGGAGGCGCCGGCCAGCGGCGCGCTGGCCGCCGCTGCGCGCAGGGGCTTCGGCACCGCGTGGCAGCTGTTCCTGCCGTGGCTGGTGCCCGTGGCGCTGGTGGCGGGCTGGCAGGTGGCTTCGGCGCTGGGCTGGCTGTCGTCGCGCGTGCTGCCGGCACCGTCCGACGTGCTGGTGGCCGCCTGGCAGCTGGCCGTGTCGGGCGAGCTGTGGACGCACGTGAAGATCAGCGCGGCCCGGGCCTTGGCGGGCCTGGCCATCGGCGGGGGGCTGGGGCTGGCGCTGGGGCTGTTGACCGGCTCCGTGCGCACCGCGCAGACGCTGCTCGATTCGACCATCCAGATGGTGCGCAACATTCCGGCGCTGGCGCTGATTCCGATGGTGATCCTGTGGTTCGGCATCGACGAGTCGGCCAAGATCTTCCTGATCGCCGTGTCGGTGTTCTTTCCGATCTATCTCAACACCTTCCACGGCATCCGCAACGTCGACCCGCAGCTGATCGAGATGGGCCGCACGTACGGGCTTGGCCGGTGGCAGCTCTACCGCCAGATCATCCTGCCGGGCGCCATGTCGTCGATCCTGGTCGGCCTGCGGTTCTCGCTGGGGCTGATGTGGGTGATCCTGATCGTGGCGGAAACGATCTCGGCGCAGTCCGGCATCGGCTACCTGACCATGAACGCCCGCGAGTTTCTGCAGACCGACATCGTGCTGGTGGGCATCCTGCTCTACGCACTGCTCGGCAAGCTGGCCGACCTGCTGGCGCGCGGGCTGGAGCGCTGGTGGCTGCGCTGGCACCCTGGCTACCAGCCCAAGTGAATGGAAAGGCCGAACGACCATGACCGACACTTCTTTGTTCCCCCCGCCGGCCCCGTTGGCTGACCCCGCCCCCGGCGGCGTGCGGCTCCACGCGCACGGCCTGCACAAACGCTACGGCCAGCGCGAGGTGCTGCGCAACGCGCAGCTGACCATCGAGCCGGGCGAATTCGTCGCCATCGTGGGCCGCAGCGGCTGCGGCAAGAGCACGCTGCTGCGCCTCGTCGCCGGCCTGGAGGCCGCCACCAGCGGCACGCTGACCACCGACGGCCAGGACGTGCGCGGCCTGCATGCCGACACGCGCATCATGTTCCAGGAGGCGCGCCTGTTGCCCTGGCGCCGGGTGCTGGACAACGTCACGCTGGGCCTGCCGGGCGCTCTGCGCGAGCGGGGCCGCGAGGTGCTGGCGCAGGTGGGCCTGGCCGAGCGCGAAGGCGAGTGGCCGGCACGCCTGTCGGGCGGGCAGCGTCAGCGCGTGGCCCTGGCGCGGGCGTTGGTCCACCAGCCACGCCTTCTGCTGCTGGACGAGCCCCTGGGCGCACTGGACGCGCTGACCCGCATCGAAATGCACCGGCTGATCGAAGGCCTGTGGCAGCGCCACCGCTTCACCGCGCTGCTGGTCACGCACGACGTGCAGGAAGCCGTGGCCCTGGCCGACAGGGTGATCCTCATCGAGGACGGCCGGATCGCGCTGGATGAACGCATTGCCCTGGCGCGGCCCCGGTCGCAGGGCGACGCCGCCTTCGCCGCCATCGAGAAACGCATCCTCGATCGCGTGCTGCAAAAGCCGGCGTCGGGGGAGGGCGCCAGCCCGCACGCGGCTGACGCGCTCTGGCCCGGCGTGCCAGCCCATGGCTTGCGCTGGGCGGTCTAGCCGGGCGCGGCCTTCTCCTGTCTTGTTTCTTCGATCCCGTTCCATCCACACCGTTTTTTTCCAAGGAGCCCACCATGTCCATCCAAGCCATCAACGTCCGCAACCAGTTCAAGGGCAAGGTCCGCGAAATCGTGCGCGGCGACGTCGTTTCCGAAGTCGATGTCGAGACGCCCTGGGGCATCGTCACATCGGTCATCACCACCCGCTCGGTGGACGAACTGGGCCTGGGAGTGGGCTCGGACGTCGTGGCGCTGGTGAAGTCCACCGAGGTGTCGATCGCCAAGCTGTAGTCTGCTGGAAAACAGAGCCAGACTGCCCTCTGGCGCCCGCCGTTCGGCCAGATAATGCTATTAAAAAGATAGCGTAATGCCGGCTGTGGCCGGCGGCTGGCACGCCTGTCCTTCGCGCGCGAGGGTCAGGCGCAGAAGGCGAGCAGGCTACGACAGGCTCAGCCCGCACGGTGGGTGCAGCGCCGTTCGTACTGCCAGGGCCAGTGACCCCACGGGTTCCAGACCGCGGACCCCGGGCCCTGTTCGCTGGCAGCCTGTCGAAAGGCTGCCCTGCGCTCGCACGGCCTGCCTGCCTGAAAGCCCAGCCCACCCTGGCCCAGTCCAGCGCGGCGCTGGCCAAGCCGCACGGCTAGCGCCGGCGTCCCTTCCCGCAGTCCGCGCACCGGCCATAGAGCGTCAGCTCATGGCGTTCCACGGTGAACCCCTTGGGCGCCAGGTCCAGCAGATCGCCCGGGCACTGGTGCACGTCGAACACCCGCGAGCACACCGTGCACTGGAAGTGGTGATGGTGGTCGTGCCCGGCCGATTCATATCTGGGGTTCTCGCCCGGCAGGTTCACCACCTGCACGGCGCCGTCTTCCACCAGCGCCTTGATGTTGCGGTAGACCGTCGCCAGACCCAGTCCCTCCACGCTTTCGCGCGCGCTGTCCAGCACCTCCTGGGGCGTCAGCGGACGGTGCGCCGCCTCGATGGCGGACTGGATGGCGGTGCGTTGCCGGGTAGATCGTTCCATGGATGCAGGTGCGCAGGAGTCGGGAAGGCTGTCGGAAGGGCAGTCAGGCGGGAAGACGCAGGAATTATCGGCCGCTCATGCAGGCAGAGGTTGTCGCGTCCGAAAAGGAAGGCATCTGGCTTATTTGATATTGATAATGCATTATCATCTTGGTCGTGATCCTCCCGAGCTTCTCATGCCCCTAGAATCGCCGCGTTGGTGCTCGCAGCGTGGTTCGCAGGCTGCAGTTCAACGGGAAGCAGGGAAGCACGACCGACCAGGAAAGTGCCGCGCCTGCGCTGCCCCCGCAACGGTCAACGGATGGGGCGCTCTTTCCGAGCGTCCCGGTCTCCCCGCCCACAGCCACTGGATGCCTTGAACAAGCACCTGGGAAGGCTTGGGGAGATTCATCCGCCAGCCCGGATACCGGCCAACAAGAGGTGCTGCTCCCCGAGGGCGCGGCACTGTGACGCTCACGTGCTGGCGGGTGGCTGGCGCAGGGCCTATGTGTCTTCCATCGATCGTATGAATCACTCGTCTCGCTCCGCGCGGGTGGCCGTGTTGCCCCTGGCCCTGGCCGCCGCATTTCCGCTTTGCGCACAAACCACCTCGACCCTGCCCGATGTGGTCGTCACCGGCACGGCGCCTGCGCCTGGCGCCCCGGCGCCGCTCGATCAGCCGGCCACCAGCGCCTCGCGGCTGGGCCTCACGGTGCGCGAAACGCCGGCCTCCGTGGATCTCGTCCCGTCCGAGGTGCTGGCCGAGCGCGGGCTGCACACCGTGACCGAAGCCGCCCAGGCCGCCACCGGCGTGCTGGCAGGGGACTTTCCCGCCGAGCCCAGTGCGTTTTCGATGCGCGGCTTCGCCAACAGCCAGATCAACACGCTGTACAACGGCATCAAGGTGGGCCCGCCGAACATGACCTCGCGCGTCATGGACACGGCCAATCTGGAACGTGTCGAATTCCTCAAGGGTGCCGCCTCGCTGATGTCGGGGGAGGGGGCCACCGGCGGCGCCGTCAACTTCGTCACCAAGGCCCCGCACCGGGGGCCGGTGCGCACCGAGGTGAACACGTCTGCCGGCTCGTTCGGCGACCGGCGCCTGTCGGTCGGCTCCGGCGGCACGACGGGCTGGAAGGACCTGGACTACCGCGTCGACGCCAGCGTGTCCCACCGCGACGGCTTCATCGACGACACCAGCCAGCGCAACCGCCATCTGTCGGGCGGGCTCGACTGGCGGGCCGCGCCGGGCGTCAAGCTCTTCGTCGCGGGCGAGGCCAAGCGCGACAGCGGCAGCAGCTACTGGGGCACGCCGCTGGTGTCGGCCGGCGCGCCGGGTGTGCAGCCGCGCGGCGGCATCGTCTCGGGCACCTACCGCTCGGGCTTCAACGGCAGCGACCTGGGCGCGGTCGCCATCGATGGGCGCACGCTGCGCACCAACTACAACGTGCAGGACAACCGCAACGAAGCGCGGGAAACTTGGCTGCGGGCCGGTGGCGAATGGCAGGCGAGCGACGCGCTGGTGCTGCGCAGCCAGTTCTGGCGCTACACGGCCGACCGTACCTGGCTCAACAACGAGATCAGCGCGTTCAATGCCGCCACCGGCCTGGTGGACCGGGAACGCTTCTACGTGGCGCAGGACCAGGCCAGCTGGGGCAACAAGACCGAGGCGCAGTGGGATGCCCGCCTGGGAGGCCTGGACAACCGGCTGGTCGCCGCCTTCGAGTACAGCCACACGGACCTCGACCGTCCCGGCGCTGCCAACTTCCCCGGCGACAGCGTGAGTTTGGTGGACCCAGCGCGCGGCAGCTATGGCCGGCTGACCACGCAGCTGCAGACCACCGCCCTCCGCAACACCGCGCTGGCGCTGGAAGACCGGCTGCGCGTGACGCCCACCGTCGCGCTCATCGGCGGGCTGCGGCATGAGCGCATCGCACTGGACAGGAGCTCCGCCAACGCCGCGGGCGTTCAGCGCGCGGGCTTTCCCTACGAAAAGACCTGGAACCCCACCACCGGCCGCATCGGCCTGACCTGGGAGGCTGCGCCCGGCACCACCGTCTACGGCCAGTACGGCACGGCGGCGGACGTGGCAGCCAACAACATCTTCCTGCTGGGCGCTACCCAGCCGCTCGATCTGACCCGCACGCGCAATGCCGAAGTGGGCGTCAAGCAGTCGTTCTGGGATCAGCGCGGCGACTGGACGCTGGCCTACTACGACACCGAGCGGCGCAACGTCTACGCCGCGCAGGGTGGCCAGCAACTGGCGCAGGCCGGCGCGCTGAAGTCCCGCGGCGTCGAGGCCTCGCTGGCGCTGCGGCCCGATGCGCAATGGAGCCTCTGGAGCAACCTGGCGCTCAACCGGGCGCGGTACGAAGGCTACGTGCAGGCCGATGGCACGTCGTTTTCGGGCCATCAGCCGCCCAACGCGCCACGCGTCATCGCCAATGCCGGCGTGGGCTACCGCTTCGTGCTGGGCGTGCCGATGCAGGTGTCCGCCTCCGTGCGCCATGTCGGTGACCGGTTCCACAGCGACGCCAACACCGTGCGCCTGAAGGCCTACACCGTGTTTGATGCAGGCCTGGCGGTGGATGTGGCGCGCGGGGTACAGCTCACGCTGCGCGGCCGCAACCTGGGCAACCGCACCTATGCCGCCTGGTCCGACCCGTTCTACCCTGACCAGGTCCTGCTGGGTGTGCCGCGCAGCTACGAGCTCGCGTTGCGCTGGACGCTCTGAGCGCGATTGCCGCGATGAATCCACCGCATTTGGTACTGCAACTGCAGGGCGCTGGCTTCCAGACGCGCGAAGGCCGGGCGCTGCTCGAGCCCATCGACGCCGTCGTCCAGCCCGGCGAGTGCGTGGCAGTGGTCGGCCCCAATGGCGCGGGCAAGAGCACGCTGCTGAAGCTGCTGGGCGCCCGGCTGGCGCCGACGCGCGGTACGGTCCGGCTGCTGGGGCACGACCTGGCCGACTGGCCCGCCTCCGGCCGCGCCCGCCACGTGGCGCTGCTGAGCCAGACCGAGTCGGTGGAGGGCGGCCTGCGCGTGCGCGACTACGTGGCCTTCGGCCGGGTACCGCACCAGCACAGCGCCAGCCGTGCCGAGCACGAGGCTGCCGTGGCCGCCGCCTTGCACACCTGCGCGGTGCAAGGCATGGCGGACCGGCCGCTGGGCACGCTGTCGGGCGGCGAACGCCAGCGCGTGCATCTGGCGCGCGCCCTGGCGCAGCAGCCCACGCTGCTGCTGCTGGACGAGCCCACCAACCATCTGGACCTGGCCGCGCGCGCCGACCTGCTGGCGCTGGTGCGCAGCCTGGGCCTGACCGTCGTGGCGGCCCTGCACGAGCTGGGCCTGGTGCCGGGCTTCGCCACGCGCGCCTGGGTGCTGAAGGGCGGCCGGCTGGTGGCGGACGACGTTCCGGCGCGCGCGCTCGACCCGGCCAGGGTGGCCTCGGTTTTCGGCATGGAGCTGGTGCATACCCGGCATCCCCGTCACGGCGGCACGCTGTGGTCCTTCGAAAGGGCTGCCGCATGACGACCGCCCGCCAGTTGCGTGGCGCCGTGCGTGCGGCGCTGATTGCGGGCGCCTTGAGTGCCGCGGTATCGATCGCTGCGACCGCGGCCGAACCCGGCTTTCCCGTCACGGTCAGCAGCTGCGGCCAGCCGGTGCGCTTCGACGCCCCGCCTCGCCGCATGGTGGTGCACGATCTCAACATGACCGAGATGGCCCTGGCCCTGGGCCTGCAGTCGCGCATGGCCGGGGTGACGGGCATCACCGGCTGGTACAAGGCGGCGCCCGAGTTTTTCACCGCCCTGGGCAAGGTGCCCGAGCTGGCAGCCAAGTACCCGACGCTGGAGAACCTGCTGTCTGCCCGGCCCGACCTGTTCGTGGCCGGCTGGTACTACGGCATGCAGCCCGGCGGCGAGGTCACGCCCGCCACGCTGGCGCGCCACGGTGTGCCCACGCTGGTGCTGACGGAGAGCTGTATCCATGCCCGTGCCGACAAGCCCGAAGCCACGCTGGAGCTGCTCTACGGCGACGTGCTGCGCCTGGGCAGCGTCTTTGGCCGGCAGGGCCTGGCCGAGCGGCTGGTGGCTGGCTGGCGCGAGCGGGTGCGCGTTGCCGCCCAGCCGGCGCTGGCCCGGCCCCCCCGCGTTTTCGTCTACGACTCGGGCGAGGACAAGCCCTTCACCGCCGGCCGCGCGGCCATGCCTCAGGCGCTGATCGCAGCGGCCGGCGGCGTCAATGCGATGGGCGACCTGCCCATGGGCTGGGGCAGCACTTCGTGGGAAGCGGTGGCTGAGCGCGATCCGCAATTCATCGTGCTGCTCGACTACCAGAACGGCCAGGGGCCTGACCACCTGCGCCGGGTGCTGGAGCGGCACCCCGTCATGCGCCTGACCCAGGCAGTGCGAGAGCGCCGCTACATCGTGCTGCGCTACGCCGAGCTGACCCCCGGCCCGGCCAACATCGACGCCATCGAAAAGATGGCCCGCGCCCTGAGGGCGCCCCGGTGAGGCTGCGCAACCTGGCCCTGGCGCTGGCCGGCGCCGCGGTGTTGGGTGCGCTGGCCCTGGCCTCGCTCACCGCAGGCAGCCACAGCCTGGGCTGGCGGGCGGCCCTGGCGGCGCTGGCCGGGCCCTGGGCGCCCGCATGGGGCTGGACGGTGCCCGGCGACATGGCCCAGGCGATCGTGCGGGAGCTGCGCCTGCCGCGCCTGCTGCTGGCGCTGCTGGTGGGCGCGTCGCTGGCCGTGGTGGGAGGACTGCTGCAGACCAGCACCCGCAACGACCTGGCGGACCCCTTCCTTTTCGGGTTGTCTTCGGGCGCCTCGGCGGCGGCCGTCGCAGTGATCGGCTGGGCTGGCGATGCGCTGGGCGCCTGGACCCTGCCGGCAGCCACCTTCGGCGGGGCGCTGGCGGCTGCCGGCGCGGTGCTGCTGCTGGTGCGGCGGGTGGGCGCGCAGGGGCCGGCCAACATGGTGCTGGGCGGGCTGGCCATCTCGTTCCTGCTGGGCGCGGTGACGCATGTGCTGGTGTTCGCAGGCGATCAGCGTGCTGCCCACGCGGTGGTGTTCTGGTCGCTGGGCGGCCTGGGCCTGGCCCGGTGGGACAACCTCTGGCTGCCTCTGGCCGGACTGCTGGTGGTGGCCGGCTTCGTCGGCCGCCGGCACCGTTCGCTCGACACGCTGCTGGCGGGCGATGACACGGCCCACAGCCTGGGCGTTGCGCCCGAGCGGCTGCGGCTGCAGCTGTTCCTGGTGGCTGCGATCACCACGGCATGCTGCGTCGCGCTCTGCGGCGTGATCGGCTTCGTCGGACTGATGGTGCCCCACCTGGCGCGGCGCGTGGCCGGACCGCTGCATGCACGCTTCCTGCCGCTCGCGGCGGTGCTGGGGGCCGGGTTGCTGGTCGCCAGCGACCTGATCGCCCGCACCGCCCTGGGCCCGCAGGAGCTGCCGGTGGGCATCGTCACTGCGGGGCTGGGGGCCTGCTTCGTGATGGCCCTGCTGCTGCGGCGACCGGCGCGGTAGGGCCCCGGAGTGCGGCGCTGATTAGAACTTTTGCTTCCATCGTCATGGAAACAAAGTCGTTCTGGATCGATAGACGGAAAACTACGATGGGGCCCTGTTGTGTTCTGGAGGGCTTTCCGTGTGCCATCACCGCGCCTATGACGGCGCCGTTTCCCGCTTACCGCGCGCGGCCGCCGAGGGGCGGCCATGAACTTCCAGCAACTGCGTTCCATGCGCGAGGCCGTCCGCTGCGGCTTCAATCTGACCGAGGTGGCCGGCATGCTCTACACCTCGCAGCCCGGGGTCAGCCGGCAGATACGGGAGCTGGAAGACGAGTTGGGCGTCGAGATCTTCGTGCGCGCCGGCAAGCGGCTCACGGGGCTGACGCCGCCGGGCGAGACCCTCCTGCCCATCGTGGAGCGCCTGCTGCTGGAGGCCGACAACCTCAAGCGCGTCGGGCACGACTTCAGCGCCAGCCAGGAAGGCCGCCTGTCGGTCGCGGCGACGCATTCGCAGGCCCGCTACGCGCTGCCCCAGGTCGTGCGCGACTTCCGCGCGCTGTATCCCCAGGTCACGCTGCACCTGCACCAGGGCTCGCCCCGGCAGGTGGCCGAGATGCTGCTGAACGGCGAGGCGGACATCGGCGTGGCCACCGAGGCACTGGCGGGCTATGACGCGCTGGTCACGCTGCCCTGCTACCGCTGGACGCACAGCATCGTCGTTCCGCCCGGCCACCCGCTGCTGGAAGGCGATGCACCCGTCACGCTGCAGCAGCTGGCTGGCTATCCCATCGTCACCTACGAACTCGGCTACACCGGCCGGGCCCATATCGACGAGGCCTTCGCCCGTGAAGGACTGGCGCCCGACGTGGTGCTGACCGCCATGGATGCCGACGTCATCAAGACCTACGTGGAGCTTGGCATGGGCGTGGGCATCGTGGCCTCCATCGCCGTCGATCCGGAGCGTGACCGGCACCTGCGCGCGCTGGACGCACGGCATCTGTTCGAGGTCAACCTCACCCGCCTGGGGCTGCGCCGCGGCAGCTGGCTGCGGGGCTACGCCTACCGCTTCATCGAAACCTTCGTGCCCACGCTGACGCGGGCGACCGTGGAGCAGGCCATGGCGGCGCAAGCCCCAGGCTGAGTCGCGGCCAGCGGCGCCACTGCGAGCCGCCCACAATGCCGCCGAATCTTCACACGGGCTGGCGTCTTCCCGGGTGCCGACCCGGTTGTGAAGGGGAGGATCCCGTGCGGCCAGGTTCGACGGTAAGCCACCGAAGTTAGAGCGTGTTATGAACTTCCCGCCGAAGTCAGCACCCGTACGGCAGCGGGCAACATGAGCACTGCGAAAACCAGGAAATGCAGTCCACCGAGCACTTCGG
>NZ_LMOV01000007.1 GCF_001424265.1 Acidovorax sp. Leaf160 | reverse complement strand
CCTGCTCGCTCAGCTGTCGGTAGGTCTTGCTCATGAAGTGTCTTCAGTCCGGTTGGATTCAGGTGTTGCACTTCACTATAGAAACCGCCGTGACTTTCTTTCGGCGAGACGAAAGAAAGTTACTCGCCAGCCGGGGCGAAATCCCGGCCCCGGGAAGCAAAGGCCCAGCACCCGCCAGCACCGCCCCAGCAACACGCCAACAGCGCCAACAGCACGCCCAGGCTTCGACCAGGCCTCGACCAGCTCACCCCGATCAGCCAAAGATCAACAAGAAACCCTACCCAAGCCAGCCAGCAGCTCTACCCCACCCCACCCAACCGATCAATCAACACCGCACTCGCCGCCCCCAACCCCACCACCTCCACCCCACACCCATGCCCCTTGAGCCGCTGCACCACCTCTTCCAGCGCCCCCACCGCCGTCACATCCCAAAAATGCGCCGCTGACACATCGATCCGCACCGGCTGCCCCTCGACCGACAGTACATCGAAGGCCTCGATGAACGCATCGGCCGACGCGAAGAACACCTGCCCGCGCACCCGCCAGGTGTGCAGCCCCGTGGCGGCGTCCACCCCGGCCTGCACGTCCAGCATGCGCGAGACCTTGAAGGCGAAGAACACGCCGCTCAGCAGCACGCCCACCGCCACGCCGGCGGCCAGGTTGTGCGTGGCAATGGTGACCGCCACCGTCGCCAGCATCACCGTGCTGGACAGGCGCGGGTGCCGCACCAGCTGGCCGAGCGACTTCCAGTCGAAGGTGGAGGCCGACACCATCACCATGATGGCCACCAGCGCGATCACCGGCACGCGCGAGACCCAGTCCTTGAGCGCCACCATCAGCACCAGCAGGAACACGCCCGCGAACAGCGTGGACAGGCGCCCGCGCCCGCCGTACTTCACGTTGCTGACCGCCTGGCCGATCATTCCGCAGCCGGCGATGCCGCCAAAGCAGCTGGCCGCGATGTTGGCCAGCCCCAGGCCCGTGCATTCGCGGTTCTTGTCGCTGGGCGTGCCGGTCATCTCGTCTACCACGGCCGCCGTCAGCACCGACTCCAGCAGGCCGACCATGGCGATGGCCAGCGCCGGCAGCACGATGATGCGCAGCGTGTCCAGCGACGCCGGCACGGCCGGCAGGCCGAAGAAGGGCAGGCTCTCGGGCAGGCGGCCCAGGTCGGCCACGGTGGGCACCGGCAGTCCCAGGGCCGAGGCGACCAGCGTGAGCGCCACCACGCAGATCAGCGGCGACGGAATGGCCGTGAGCGCGCGCAGCCCCAGCCGGCGGCCCAGCCCGGGCAGGCCGTAGATGATGGCCAGGCCCAGCGCCAGCAGCGCCCAGGTGGCGGGGCCCGCCCCCTTCAGGTGGGGCAGCTGGGCCGCGAAGATCAGCACCGCCAGCGCGTTGACGAAACCGGTGCGCACCGAACTGGAGACGAAGCGCATCAGCACGCCCAGCTTCAGCAGCCCGAACACCACCTGCACGGCCCCCGCCAGCAGGCCCGCCGCCAGCAGATAGCCCACGCCGTGCGACGCCACCAGCGGCGCGGCCACCAGCGCCACCGAGCCCGCCGCCGCCGACACCATGGCCGGCCGCCCGCCCGCGAAGGCGATGACGATGCTGATGACAAAAGAAGCGAACAGCCCCACCGACGGATCGACCCCAGCCACGAAGCTGAAGGCGATCACTTCGGGAATCAGCGCGAAGGTGGCCACGGCGCCGGCCAGCAGCTCACGCGGAACGCTGGGCGCCCATTCGGCGCGCAGGCGCGAAAGGAAAGAAGCGGCGGTCATACGTCGAGGGAGTGGATGCGGGCGGCGGCACTGGGCGACCACAGGAACAGCCGAGGGGGCCGATACCCGCAGGTGATTCTTGAAAGAAAGTGGCTCCAGCGCCCGACCTACCAGCGCATGCAGCTATCAATTCAGGAGCAGCACGGTCGAACCGGCTTCCGACCGGCCCGGGGCGGCAGCTCCGGGGCGCGCAGCGCCTCAGGCAGTGGCCATCAGGCCCCGTGGCACTTCTTGAACTTCTTGCCGCTGCCGCAGTGGCAGGGGTCGTTGCGGCCCGGCGTGTCGGCGCGGCGCACGGCTTCGACGCGCGGGCCCATGCTCTTCCAGAGGCGGCGCAGGTCGTACACGGCCCAGATGGCTTCGCCGAAGGCTTCCACGCGCGCCTGGCTGGTGCTGGGCGGGCCGTCTTCCGAGTACATGCAGACCTCGGGCTTGCCGGTGTCGTCTTCGGTCAGCGCGACGATGCCGTCCAGCGCCTCGTTGAGCCACTCGGCCGCTTCGCGGTCGCGCGGCGCCGCCCATTCCTCGGGCCAGTTCTCCACCGCGAACATGAAGCCCAGCGCCCACACCTGGCCGAAGGACGGGATCTCCTGTCCTTCCATGTCGGCGCGTTCTTCCTCGGGCAGGCTGGCGATGGCGCCGCGCATGTCCATGGCCTCGGGCTGGAAGGCGTCGTCTTCGTCCAGCGACTGCACGTCGGCATCCAGCTGCGCCACCACCTCGTTCCAGCGCAGGCTCCACAGCTCCAGGAAGCGGGCCTGCTGCGCGGCGTCGGTGAAGGCGGGCAGCACGGGCAGCGTGCCGTCCTCGGCCGGTTCCAGCTCGGCGCCGTCGCCCAGCAGCATCGACAGCCATTCGGCGGTGGGCACCTCGCGGCGGGTGCAGGCCAGCGCGGTCAGAAAGCCGTCGCAGAACTCCCACTGCGGGATTTCCTCGGCGCGGGTGCGCAGGTCATCCAGCAGGGTGTCGAGTTCGTCGAGCTGGTCCGCGCCCAGGGCGGCGGAAGGTTCTTGGGAAGGCGTGTCGGCGGCGTTGGACATGGCAGGTGGTTGCGGTTTCAGGAGCAGGTGAAGGGCTTTTATGATGCGCGGGCCGGCGGGGCCGTCTGCGATGGCAGCGCGATGTGGATGCGAAGCGCCGCGGGCGCTTCCACGCGGCCCGTGAAAAGCCGGCCAGTTTATCCGCCCCCTGCGAAAGCCGCTCGCCAGCCCGCCCGCCTCCCGCACTACCCTCCCGCCCCGTCCGTCCGCCCGCCCCGCCATGCTCCAGCCACCCGCCGCCGCCGCGACCGCACCCGAAGCCGCATCCGCACCGGCGCCTGACTACGCCGCCTTTCTCAACCAGCAGCTGCCGCTGCAGGCGCCGCCCATCGCCAGCTACCAGCTGGGCGGCGAGCAGGTCTGGATCAAGCGGGCCGGCCCCGGCATCGGCCCCTGGCGCTACCGCGGCTTGGCCCTGCTGGCCGGGCTGCTGCGGCTGCCGGCCCTGCGCCCCGTGCCCAACCGGGGCGGCGCCCAGGCCGTGGCCACCGAAGTGCGCCGGCTGCGCGACTTCGAGGCGCGCGGCCTGCGCGCACCGGAGGTGCTGGCGGCACGCGGCGAGGGCTTCCTGATGCGCCATCTGGGCCAGCCAGGGCAGGACATGCCTTCGCTCGGCAACGAGATCCACCGCGCCGTGCCGCAGGGCGCCGCACCCGTGCTGGCGCTGTGGCGCCTGGGGCTGGACGCCATCGCCCGCGTGCATGCCCAGGGCACGTGCCTCAGCCAGGCCTTCGCCCGCAACCTGGTGCGCGACGACCGGGGGGTGGTGGCGTATGTCGATTTCGAGGACGACCCGGCCGCCGCGCTGCCGCTGGCGACCTGCCAGGTGCGCGACGCGCTCTGCTATGCGCATTCCACCGCCATCTACCTGGCCGAATCCGGCGCGCTGGCAGAGGCGCGTGCGCTGTGGACCGACTGGCTGCAGCAGCCGGGCCGCGCCGAGGGTTTCAGCGCCGAGCTGGCCACCACGGTGCGGCGGCTGGACTGGCTGCGCCGCCTGCCGCAGGACCGCCGCTGGGGCCGGGACGCGCAGCGCCTGCGCGCGGCCTACGACCTGATGGCGCCGCAGCCGCCGTCGGGCAGCGGGGCCGCAGGGCCGAGGGGCTGAGGAGCTGAGGAGAAGCCGCAGGGCGGGCGGCGGCGCTCAGTCTTCGCTGGTCCATTCCACCTGCACGCCCAGGCTGCGCAGGTTTTCCACGAAGCGCGGATGCGCGCGGCGGATGGGCGCCGCATGGCGGATCTCCGAGCGGCCCGGAATGCTGGCCGCCACCATGAAGAGCGCGATCGCCACGCGGATGATGTAGGGGCTCTCCACCACGGCCGGCGTGAGCGGCCCGCCGCCGAAGGTGACGATGCGGTGCGGGTCGGACGAGAACACGTGGGCGCCGAACTTCGACAGCTCGCCCGTCCAGCCCAGGGCGCCGTCGTACACCTTGTTCCAGAAGAGCGCGTTGCCCTCGGCCCGCACGCCCAGGGCGATGAAGATCGGCAGCAGATCGACCGGGAAGTACGGCCAGGGCGCCGCCTCCACCTTGGTCAGCACGTTGCTGGTGAAGGGCGTCTGCACCTTCAGCGGGCCGCCCGGCACCGCGCGCGACCAGCCGCCCTCGTGCACGATGCGCACGCCGAACTTGGCGAAGGTGCGGTCGATGAGCGGGAAGTTCTCCGGCGCGCTGTTCTTGACGATCACCTCGCCGCCGGTGATGGCGCCGAGCGCCAGGAAGGTGGTGATCTCGTGGAAGTCTTCGTCGAACCGGAACTCGCCACCGCCCAGCGCCGCGCCGCCATGCACCGTCAGGCGCGAGGTGCCGATGCCGTCGATGCGCACGCCCAGCAGGGCCATGAAGCGGCAGAACTCCTGCACGTGCGGTTCGCAGGCCGCGTTGGTGAGGGTGGACACCCCCTGGGCGCCCGCCGCGCACAGCACGAAGTTTTCGGTGGTGGTGACGGAGGCGTAGTCCAGCCAGTGGTTGGTGGGCCGCAGCGCCGCAGGTGCGGCAGCCGGGCCGCGCACCAGCAGCGAGCCTTCGGCCCGCTCCACGCTGGCGCCGAAGCTGCGGAACACCTCCACGTGCGGGTCGATCTCGCGCACACCCAGCGTGCAGCCCTTGACGTTGTCTTCCAGCCGCGCCACGCCGAAGCGCGCCAGGAGCGGCGGCACTAGCATGATCGACGAGCGCATCTCTTCCGGCAGGCGGTGCGCGGCGGCGTCGAAGCAGGTGGCGTCGTGGTGCAGCTCCAGCGTGCCTTCCGCGTGGTCCCACTGCACATGGCTGCCCAGGGTGCGGAAGATGTCCAGGATCTTGCGCACGTCGGTGATGTCGGGCACGCCCAGCAGGCGCAGCGGTTCGCGGGTGAGCAGTGTGGCGCAGAGCACCGGCAGCACGGCGTTCTTGTTGGCGGACGGGGTGATGCGGCCGCGAAGCGGCGTGCCGCCGTGCACGATGAGGTTGGACATGGGTGGCGAAAGGTGCGAGAGGGGTGCGGAACGGGAGCGGAACGGGAGCAAAAAGGACGAAGCGCCAGGACCGCGCGGAACGGTCCTGGCGCCGGAACGCCGCCCAGGCGGGCGCACGTCACGAACCGCGCACTTTACCCCTGCCGGACCACGCCCGCCGGCGCAGTGGCTTCGGACTGCGCCAGCGCCTCGCTGCGCAGGCGGTGGTATTCCTGGGCCGGCACGGGCACGGCGTTCGGGTCACCCAGATCCCGCATCGGCACCCGGAAGGTCTCGCGCGCCGAGAACGCGGCCACGGCCGAGATCACCGTGATGCCGAAGGCGATCGCGCCCACCGTGAACCAGATGTTGGTGGCACCGGGAGGCGCCACCGCCGTGAACAGCGCGGGCAGCATGGCGGTGATGGCGGTGCCCACGTTCTGCGAGATGGCCATGGCCGACACCCGGGTGCGGGTGGGGAACAGCTCGGGGTAGAACGAGGGGAACACGGCGTTGTAGCCCTGGTAGACCACGCCCCACATCAAGAGCGACATGCAGATGGCCAGCGGCACGTTCTTGATGCTGATGGCGTAGAGGTAGCCGAACGCCAGCAGACCCGAGAGCAGTGCGCCGACGATGATGGGCGGGCGGCGGCCGATCTTGTCGGACAGGTTGCCGACGAACGGGATCACCAGCACGGCCAGGATGTTGCCCAGCACCGGGATCCACAGGTAGATGTCCTTGGCGAAGCCGATGCCGTAGGCCGGCTGCACCGCGTAGGCGGCGCCGAAGATGGTGGCGACCACCGGGATCACGTTCATCAGCGCCATGCACACCACGCGCAGCATGTCGGGCAGGCTGTACTTGAAAGCGTCGACGATGGGCGAGCGCGCGCGCTGCTTCTGCTCGGCCTTGTCGGTGAAGGCGGGCGTCTCGGCCACCTCGCGGCGGATGATCCAGCCGGCGATGATGACGATGAAGCTCAGCAGGAACGGGATGCGCCAGCCCCAGCTGTTGAACTGCTCGGTGGGCATGTAGTGCGCCAGCGGCAGGAACACCGCGGCCGCCAGGATCTGGCCCGCCTGCACGCCCTGCAGCGTGAAGCTGGCGAAGAAGCCGCGCCGCCCGAAGGGCGCGTGTTCCAGGATCATCGAACTGGCGCCGGAGATCTCCCCGGCCACGGCGAAGCCCTGGATCAGGCGCATCAGCACCAGCAGCGCGGGCGCCCACAGGCCGATCTGGTCATAGGTGGGCAGCAGGCCCACGGCGATGGTCGAGAACCCCATCAGGAACATGCACCACACCAGCACCTGCTTGCGGCCGTGCGTGTCGCCGATATGGCCGAGCACGAAGGCGCCGATGGGGCGCGCCACGTAGCCGACGCCGTAGGTCGCGAGCGACGCGATGATGGCGATCGCCGGATCGCCCTTGGGAAAGAAGATCTGCGGAAAGATCAGCGCCGCCGCAGTGGCGTAGATGAAGAAGTCGTAGTACTCCAGTGCCGAGCCGATCCAGCCGCTGGCTGCGGCTTTCTTCGACTGGTGCCTGCCTTGCGGCTCGGCGGCGGTGGGATGGGCCATGGTGCTTGTCTCCATTGTTGGACGAAAGAATCTTGAAATGAACGGCGGCGTCAATGCGCAGCCGGCCGGGCGTTCTGCGCCTCGGACACGAACCGGGCCGCCGCATTCGCGGCACCCCAGCCGTCGTAGCGGCCCGTGCGCTGGGCGACCTCGAAGAACAGGCCGCCGGCCACGCTCTCGGTGTAGGCATGCAGGTAGTCGCCAGCGGCGGAGCGGTCGAGCAGCACGCCGGCGGAGCGCAGGCGGTCCAGCAGGTCGGGCGCCAGGTCGAGCCGGCTGGCCAGATCGTCGTAGTAGTTGCCCGACACCGGCACGAAGCGCACGCCCTGCGCACGCAGGGCGGCGACCGAGCCGAAGATGTCGTCGCTCTCGAAGGTGATGTGGTGCACCGCGCCGCCGCCCGTGCGGCCCAGCTGCCGCGCCGTGGCGGTGCGCTGGCTGAGGGGCACGTTGAGCACCAGGCGCAGGCTGCGGTCGGCATTGGCCGCGCCCTGGCTGCGCACCAGGCCGAACGGGTCGGTCAGGTTCTGGCCCTCCAGCACGTCCAGCCCCAGCACGGCCCGGGTGAACAGCGCCCAGGTGTCGCGTTGGTCCTGCGCCAGCCCGAGGGTGACATGGTCGATGCGGCGCAGGCCGGCGCCGGCGGCTTCGCCCGGCTCGCCGCTTTCTCCGTCCAGGATGAAGTCCGCCTGGAACAGCCCCTGCGCGCCCAGCGAGGCCGGCACGAAGTGCAGCAGGTTGCCGCCCGGCGCCACGATGGCGGGCACGCGCTGCTCGTTGGGGCCGAGCGGGCTGTCGTAGGGCTGCGAGCGCATCGCCTTGGCGCGGCCCAGGGCAGCGACCGGGTCGGCGCAGCACAGGCCCAGCGCGCAGACCGACAAACCGTGCGCCTCGAAACGGCGGCGCGCGAAGGAGTCGGGCTGGGCATTGACGATGAGGTGGATGTCGCCCTGCCGGTAGAGCGTGACGGCCTTGGAGCGGTGGCGGCCGGCGCGGGTGAAGCCCAGCTGCCGCAGCACGGCGTCCAGCGCCGCGGCGCCGGGCTCGTCCGCCGCCCATTCGATGAACGACACGCCGGACCACTGCGGCACGGCAGGCGGATCGAACAGATCCACCCGCAGCGGCTGCGCAGCGGGGGGCGCCGCAGGGGCGGCGGAGGCGCCGGGGGCCGCGGGCGGCACCAGCCGCTGGCGGGCCTCGCTTTCCAGGTACAGCAGCGAGCGCATGGCGTCCACCGCCGTGCGGCGGTTGGGTGTCTCGCGGAACAGGTCGTTGAAGATCTCCAGCGACAGCGCCCCCGTGTAGCCGGCGCGCAGCACCTGCTCGAAGAAGCCGATCACGTCGAGGTCGCCCTGGCCCGGAAACACCCGGTGATGGCGCGCCCAGTGCAGCACGTCCAGCGACATCAGCGGCGCGTCGGCCATCTGCACGAAGAAGATGCGGTCGCCCGGAATGCCGGCGAGGGCAGCGGGGTCGTCCTGCAGCGACAGCGTGTGGAAGCTGTCGAGGATCAGGCCCAGGTGCGGATGGTCGGCGCGGCGCACGATGTCCCACGCCTGGCCGAAGCGCGAGGTGTGGCGGCCCCAGGCCAGCGCCTCGTAGCCCACGCGCAGATTGCGCCGCGCTGCGCGCTCGGCCACGGTGTGCAGCTGGGCCGCCGCCAGCTCCGGGTCGTCGATGGCCTGCGGCAGCGCGTTGGAGCAGCACAGCACCAGCGGCGCGCCCAGCTCCTGCATCAGGTCGAACTTGGCCTCGGCGCGCTCCAGCGCCCGGGCGAAGGCGGCATCGGTCAGGCCCTCCATGTCGCGCAGCGGCTGGTAGAGATCGATGGAGAGGCCCAGGTCGGCGGCCATGCGGCGCAGGTCGGCCGCCGAGCCGTTGAAATGCAGGAAGTCGGCCTCGAACAGCTCCACGCCATCGAATCCGGCGGCGGCGATGGCTTCGAGCTTCTGGCGCAGGGTGCCGCTGAGCGAGACGGTGGCGATGGAGCGGTGCATGGGCAAGGAAGGCGGACAGTGCCGCTCAGACGGCAAGGCAGACGGCGCCGCCTGCGGGGTGCATGCAACAGGCGCGGCAGGCGCGGGAGGCGCAATGGGTGCGGTGAGTGCCAGGCCGGGCGCACCAGCGGTCGGCGGGGCGGGTGGAAACGGTGCCGGCAGGGGCCGGGAGCGGGCGGGCGGAAACCATGGCTGCAATGTAGGAGCCAGGCCGGGCCCCAGCAATCCACGCGCCGCTGGGCGCGTTCGATGATCGGTCAAGGACGTTCGACATTCGCACGTATTGCGGGATTGACCTAGGTCAGGCGGCTTCCAGCAGCGCACGCAGCGACTGCACCTGCGTGCGCGCCAGCACCCCGGCCGCTTCGGCCAGCGCCGGGTCGAACCATTCGTCGGCAGCGGCCCGCTCCAGCGTGTCGCGCACCCGGTCGATGTTCTGCCGCATGCGGGGGGCGTCGACGCGCAGCCCCGGCAGCGCCGTGGCCAGCGCCCGGGCGCTGCCGTGCGTGCTCATCAGCAGCTGCGGCCATTCGGCGATCTCGGCCTGCAGCGGCCCCAGGGCCCGTTCCTGCTGCTGCACCATCGCCGCCAGCAGCGCCGCGACCCGCTGCGGCGCACGCTGCGCCGCCGCCAGCGCCACCATCGACGCGACCGGGTTGCGCTTGTGCGGCATGGTGGTCGCCTCGCCACGGCCCGGCTCGTCGGGTTCGCGGACCTCGCCCACCTCCGCCTGCCCCAGCAGCGCCAGGTCGCCCGCGAGCTTGCCCAGGCTGCCGGTGACCACGCCCAGCTCGCAGCCCAGCGCCACCCATTCGTCGCGCTGCGTGTGCCAGCTGCCGCCGGGGTCCGCCAGGCCCAGCTCCTGCGCCATGCGGCGGCGCACGGCGGCGCCCTGGCCGCGCATGTGCGCCAGCGTGCCCACCGGGCCGCCCAGCTGCAGCTGCAGCGCGCGGCCCGCCGCGGCGTGCAGGCGCAGGCGCCCGCGCACCAGCGGGGCGGCCCAGTCCACGCACTTCAGGCCCAGGCTGGTGACCGAGGCCGGCTGCATCAGCGTGCGGGCCAGCATGGGCCGGGCGGCATGCGCCTCGGCCAGCGCCAGCAGGGCCCGGATGGCCCGCACCAGGTCGCCGTCGATCCAGGCCAGGGCGTCGCGGGTGGCCAGCACCAGCGCCGTGTCCACCACGTCCTGGCTGCTGCTGCCGCAATGCACATGGCGGGCCGCATCCGGATTGAAGAGGCCCACGGCCTCGGTCAGCGCGCGCACCAGCGGAATGGCGATGCTGCCGGCACGGGCGCTGTCGCGCACGATCTTGGCGACGTCGAACAGATCGACCTTGCAGCTGGCGGCGATGGACTGCGCCGCATCCGCCGGAATCAGCCCTTCGGCCGCCTGGGCCCGGGCCAGCGCGGCCTCGAACCGGAGCATGCCCGCCACGATGCCGCGCCCGCCGAAGGCGTCCAGCGTCTCGGGGGTCGAGAGAAAGCCTTCGAAGATGCTCACGGCGGGCGTTGCGGCGTTGCGGACGGAACGGCTCAGTACTGCAGGCGTGCCACCGCGCGCAGCTCCTCGGGGGAAGCCGATCCGAAGCCGAAGAATTCCAGGTAGGCGGGAATCATCTCGAACAGCATGTCGGTGCCCACCTGCACGGCGCAGCCCTTGGCCCGCGCGGCCTGCAGCAGCGGGGTGTATTCGGCCTTCATCACCACTTCGCCCACGAAGGTGGAGGGAGCGATGCGGTCGATGTCGAAGGGCAGCGGGTCGCCCTCGCGCATGCCGAGCGGCGTGGCGTTGACCACCACGTCGAAGCCCGCCGGATCGTTGGAGCCGGTGCGCACGACGAGCCGCGGGTAGTGCGTTTGCAGCCGCGTGGCCAGCGCCTCGGCCGAGGGGGCGTGCATGTCGAACAGCATCAGCTCGGCCGCGCCCGCTGCCGCGGCCGACGCCGCGATGGCCGAGCCGACGCCGCCCGAGCCCGACACCAGCACCCGCGCCCCGGCGAACGGCCGGCCCTTGCGCTCCACGCCGCGCACGAAGCCGGCGCCGTCGAACTGGTCGCCCAGCAGCGTGCCGTCAGGGCGCAGCAGCACGGCGTTGCAGGCCCCGGCGATGCGCGCCGTGGGCGTCGCTTCGTCCACCAGCGACAGGGTCACCACCTTGTGCGGCATGGTGATGAGCGCGCCGCGCAGGTTGGTGAAGCGGAAGATCTGGCGCAGCGAGGCGGCGAAGTCCTCGGGCTTGACGCCCATGGGAATGACCGCTGCATCGATGCCCCGGCTGTCGAACCAGGGGTTGTAGATCATCGGCGCCTTGAAGGTTTCAGTGGGAAAGCCGATGTGGGCGATGAGCGTGGTTTTGCCGGAGATCATGGACGTTGCGCGGAAATTGAAGAGTAGCGGGAGGACGCCGGCCACGGCACGGCGCGGGCGGGCAGCGGATGGGGGTGGACGAGGCGGCGATCAGCAGGTGGGACTGTTGCATCCGGCGCGCCCGAGCGGGTCGCGCCCAGGCGCCCCATCACGGCGCGAGGCGCAGCCAGGGCGCGGGCCTTGGCCAGCATGGGCGACGCAGCGGCGGTGTGGTTTTGCGGTGCGGTGCGGGCGGGCATGGCGGTTTCGTTCATGCCTTCTCAGGCCACGTTGGCCGAGCGGTAGCGGATCGGCTGCGCGATCTCGGCCTGCATGGCGGGCGGGTAGATGGCCTCGCGCAGGAAGCTGAGGTCGGCGGCGAGGGCGTCGGCCACTGCCGGATGACCGAAGTAGCGCAGGTAGTGCGGCATCTGCTGGATCAGCATCTCGAAGCCGGCCTGGGCATGCAGGCCGCGCGCCCGCGCGGCGCGCACCAGCGGCGTGGGCTGGTTGCGCAGCAGGATGTCGAAGAGCGCGGCATGGCTGTCCATGCGCTGCACGTCCACCGGGCTGGCGTCGCCGTCCGCCAGGCCCAGCGGCGTGGCGTTGATGACCAGATCGAAGCCTTCGGGCGCATTGCTGTCCACCGCCACGGTGGTGGCGTCGAAAAAGGCGTCCAGCTGCGCGGCCACGCCAGCCGCCTTGCCCGACACCGTGTCGTGGAAGGCGATGTATTCGGCGCCGTTGACGGTGCCGCCTTCGGCCAGCGCCAGGCCGATGGCGGCAGCGCTCACGCCCGCGCCCAGGATCAGCACCCGCTTGCCCCGGAACGGAATGCCGTAGTGGTCCAGCGCGTCCAGCAGGCCGTCGCCGTCGAACAGGTCGCCTTCCAGCTGGTCGTCCTCGGTGCGGCGCACCACGTTCACCGACTCGGCCACGCGCGCGCAGAGGCCGCAGCTGTCCAGCAGGTCGACCACGCGGGGCTTTGTGCGGCGGCGCGATGACCATGCCGCGCACGTTGCGGGCCAGGAAGGCGGCGCGGAAATGCACGGCGAAGTCGCGCACCGGCACCTGCACCGGCACCATGACCGCATTGATGCCGAAGCGCTCGAACACCGCGTTGAACATGCGCGGCAGGCGCACGTTGCGCACCGGGTCGCCTGGCAGCAGGTAGAGGTCGGTGTCTCCAGCAATGGGTTGGCTCATGGGCTTGGCACTCCGGTGTCCGTGGACGGCAAGCCCACCCGGGCGACCGCTGATGGGCCGGTTTATAGCCGTGCCGGCAGGCCCTGCAGCGCCCCCGCCCTGCCGAACGAACGCTGATCGATCAACAATGTGCGTTCATCGAACGAACTACGGGTTTCTACGTAAACCGACGGGACGGTTCCGCCTGGCGGCAAGCGGCAAACTCGCCGCATGCAAGAAGAAGAGGAAACGACCGCGCCAGGGGGGCTGGACAAGCGCGACTGGATCGCCGGGCTGGAGCGCGGTGTGAGCATCATCGAAGCCTTCGACGATGCCCACCCGCGCATGACCGCCAGCCAGGCGGGCCAGCGCACCGGCATGACGCGCACGGCGGCCCGGCGCTACCTGCTGACGCTGCAGCACATGGGCTACGTGGCCAGCGACGGCAAGCTGTTCTGGCTCACGCCGCGCGTGCTGCGCCTCGGGCGTTCCTACCTCGAATCGGCCCGGCTGCCGCGCATCGTGCAGCCCTTCCTGCAGCGCGTGGCGGCCGGCACCAGCGAGATCGCCTATCTGAGCGTGATGGACGGCGACGAGGTGGTGTACGTGGCCCGCAACGGACCGAACCGCAGCATGAGCACCGGCTACGTGCTGGGCGCGCGCGTGCCGGCCCAGGTCACTGCCGCCGGCCTGCTGATGCTGGCGCTGCGCAGCGACGAGGCGCTGGCGCAGTGGCTGGCGAGCCGGCCGCTGCAGGTGTTCACGCCGCACACCATCGCCAGCACGGAACGCATGCAGCTGGAGATCGCCCGCATCCGCGCGCAGGGATGGTCGCTGTCGGAGCAGCAGCTGGACCTCAACTCGCGCGGCATCGCGGTGCCGCTGCGCGACCGCCATGGCGTGCTGGTCGGTGCGCTCAACATCACCATGCCGATGGGCCACGAAAGCTCGGAAGACGCGGTCGCCCGCGTGCTGCCGGTGCTGCGCGAGACGGCCCAGGCGATGCGCAACCTGATCTGACGCCGCCTGGCTGGCGACGCGGTAGGCCACCCCTCCGGGCGCCGGTCGTGCGGAGGGCATGCCGAAAACGCGAGTGCGTCCTTAGCGGCGCGTGGGCGGCGTCCGACAGGGCGGCCCGGGGCCGCCGAATATCGTCCGACCCAAGCGCTCCAGCTTGTTCCGATTGCTTCGCATGCCTTCCACTGCTACCGCCGCGGCCCCCATGCCCGTGGCCGCCGACAACACCTCCGGCTCCCCCGATACGTCCCGGCATGCCCCGTCGCTTTCCATGGCCGCCTGGCGCCAGTTCATGAACGTGGCCAAGCCGTACTGGCAGGGCGACAAGAAGTTCGCCGCGTGGTCCCTAATGGGCCTGCTGGTGCTGCTGATGCTGCTGGAGACGCACCTGGCGGTGCTGCTCATCGACCGCAGCGGGGAGATGACCTCCGCCCTCGCCGCGCAGGACCGGGACCGCTTCTGGGATGCCGTGCGCACCTGCCTGATCGTGCTGGCCTTCGCGGTGCCGGTCTACGCCTTCTACTACTACATGCGCGACGCCTTCGCCAACCACTGGCGGCGCTGGCTCACCCACCGGTTCCTCGACGGCTACCTGGGCAGCCGCCGCTACTACGACCTGACCGCGCAGGGCACCATCGACAACCCCGACCAGCGCATCAGCGAAGACATCAACAGCTTCACCGGGCGCTCCACGCACTTCCTGCTGATCTTCATCGGCGCGGGCATGCAGCTGGTGGCCTTCAGCGCCGTGCTGTGGTCGATCTCGCAGGTGCTGGTGGCGTTTCTCGCGGTGTACGCGCTGCTGGGCACGGTAGTGGCCCTCTACGTGTTCGGCGCGCCGCTGATCCGGCTCAACTTCTGGCAGCTGCGGCGCGAGGCCGACTTCCGCTTCGGCCTGATGCGGCTGCGCGAGAACGCCGAGTCCATCGCCTTCTACCGCGGCGAGGCGCAGGAGCGTGCGCAGCTGGACCACAGCTTCCAGGCCGTGTTCAACAACTATGCGCGGCTGATCAAGCGCCAACGCTCGCTCAACCTGTTCCAGCGCGCCTTCAGCCAGCTGACGGTGGTGATTCCCAGCATCATCCTGGCCGACGCCGTGCTGTCGGGCGACATGGAAGTGGGCCGGGCGATCCAGGCTGCGGGCGCCTTCGCGGCGGTCCTGGCCTCGGTGTCGCTGATCGTGGACAACTTCGAGAGCCTGAGCCGTTTCGTTGCCGGCATCGGCCGGCTGGACACCCTGCGCCAGGCGCTGATGGGCGAGACCGACCAGCCCGAGCCACCGGACCAGGAGGCCATCATCGCCGCCCGCCGCGCGCACCGCCAGGAGCGCCGCGAGCAGCGGCGTGCACGCCGGCAGGATGGCGGCGCGGACACCCCCGATGCCGCGGACACGGCCACCGCGGCGAAGACGGCGGCTGGCGTGGCCGCTGCGGCCAGCGGCGCGGTCGCGCACCGCACGGCGGCCGAGCCTGCGGTTCCCGCCGCACCGCAGCCCTTTCCTACCACCACCGGCCCCGCAGCAGCGGGCCCTGGCGTCGATCCCGATCCCCATCCCGTGCCCGCCCCCGCGCCTGTCGCTTCGCTGTCGGCGCCCTCGGCCGCCGTGCGCCGCAGCGAGATCGAAGCCCGCCCCGGCGAGCGCTTCGCCATCGAAGGCATGACGCTCTACACCCCCGGCTATGCCCGCCTGCTGGTGCGCAACCTGACGCTGGAGCTGCAGTCGGGCGACGCACTGCTGATCACCGGCGCCAGCGGCTGCGGCAAGAGCTCGCTGCTGCGGGCCATCGCAGGGCTCTGGCGCACCGGCGAAGGCGTGGTGCACCACCCGCCGCTGGAGGACGTGTTCTTCCTGCCGCAGCGGCCCTACATGCAGCCCGGCACGCTGCGCAGCCAGATGATCTATCCGGCGCAGAGCACGGACCTGAGCGACGCCGAGCTGCTGCAGCTGCTGCGCGACGTGCAGCTGCCCGACCTGGCAGAGCGCGTGGGCGGCCTGGAAGCGCGGCGCGACTGGGAAAAGCAGCTGTCGATGGGCGAGCAGCAGCGCCTGGCCTTCGCCCGGGTGCTGGTGCGCCAGCCGCGCGTGGTCATCCTGGACGAGGCCACCAGCGCCCTGGACGGCGCCAACGAAGCGCTGCTCTACTCCCGCCTGCGGGACAGCGGCGCCTCGCTCATCAGCATCGCCCACCGGGCGGCCGTGCTGGCGCACCACACGCACGTGCTGCAGCTGACGGGCGACGGCAACTGGTCGCTCCACCCGGCCGAGGGATTCCAGTTCGAGAGGGAATGAACGCAACGCAGTGCGCGCTGGCAGGCGGTTCGCAGGAGCCGACTGCCGGCGCGCCTGCAGCCGCGCCTACAGCCGCGCTCGCGGCCACACGGCTTCGCTTCGGTCAGGCCGCCGCCGCGGGCTCCGTCCCCCGCACCGGCTGGGGCATGCGGTCCAGCACCGGTTCCAGCACCGGTTCCAGCACCAGGGCAGTAGCCACCTGCGTGTCCAGCGTCATCAGCCGCTTGCGCATGCAGAGCACGGCCTTGTCCTTGCTGAGCAGGATGGCGCGGTGCTGCGCGGCCAGGTCGATGAACTTCTGGTCATCGGCGTCCTTGCACACGTAGGCCACCTTGGGCGCGACGGGCACCAGCCGTGCCCCGGCGTCGAACGCGGCCAGCACCCGGGGCGCGTCCACCCGGTAGAAATCCATGCGTTCGGCGATGTGCGGATAGGCCAGCACGCGCTCCAGCTCGTCGCGCATGACCTGCGTGGCGATCCAGGCGAGGCGCCCCTCGGCCAGCAGCTGGCGCAGCGGCGCAGTGCGCGGGTCGCCGAAGATCAGCAGGTCGAGCGCGACGTTGGTGTCCACCACCACCGGCCGCACGGGCTCGCCCGGGGCTGCCACCGCGGGCAGCGCCAGCTCAACCGGCATGGGCGCCGCCGTCCGGCGGGTCGGCCTGCGCGGCCCGGGGCGCACGGTCGCGGGCCGTGCCCTTGATCATGTCGAAGCGGAACAGGCGGCATTCGATGGGGCCGTTCCACATCGGCACGCGGCGCGATTCCTTCAGCCGCATCTGGCTGGGCAGCTTCAGGTCGGGCGTCAGCATCCAGGCGGTCCAGCCGCTGTAGTGCTTCTTCCAGTGCGAGGCGAGCTGGCTGAAGAACTCACCGCCGTCCTCGGTCTGCGCGGTCTCTCGGCCGGCGCGGTCCAGATGGGCCATGCGCTCGGCGGCGTTGCGCCCGGCCGAGCCGGCGGCGGCGATGCGCTCGCCATACGGCGGGTTCAGCAGCAGCACGCCGGGCTGCTCGGTCGGCGGCATGCGCTGCAGGGCGTCGCCGCCGCGCAGCTGCACGGCCCGGGCCACGCCGGCGCGCTCGGCATTGCGCTGGGCGAAGTCCACCATGCGGTGCGACACGTCACTGCCGAAAATCGGCGCGGCGCTGGTCGTCACGGCGGCCTCCGCTTCGTTCCGGATCGCCGACCAGACATGGGCCTGGAACGGCAGCAGCTTCTCGAAAGCGAAGCGCCGCTGCAGGCCGGCCGGAATGTTGCAGGCCATCTGCGCGGCTTCGATGGCGATGGTGCCGCTGCCGCAGCAGGGGTCGTAGAGCGGCAGGGGCGTGTCGCCCAGCGGGTCCCAGCCGCTGGCGGCGATCATCGCGGCGGCCAGCGTTTCCTTCAGCGGCGCGTCGCCCTTGTCCTCGCGCCAGCCGCGCTTGAAGAGCGCTTCGCCCGAGGTGTCGATGTAGATCGTCGCCTCGTCGGTGGTCAGGTGCAGGTGGATGCGCACGTCGGGCCACTGGGTGTTCACGTCCGGGCGCGCACCGCTCTTGTGGCGGAAGCGGTCGGCCACGGCGTCCTTCACCTTCAGCGCCGCGAAGTTCAGGCTGGTTAGCGGGCTGTGCTGGGCGGTGACGTCGATCTTGAAGCTCTGGCGCGTGGTGAACCATATCTCCCAGGCCACGTCGCTGGCCAGGCCGTAGAGGTCGTTCTCGTTGCGGTAGTTGCGGTGGGCCAGTTGCACCAGCACGCGCTGCGCGAGGCGGCTGTGCAGGTTCAGGCGCATGGCGTCGCGCCAGGCGGCGCGCACCAGCACGCCGCCGCGGCCCACCAGCAGATCCTGGCCGGTCAGGCCGGTGATGGCGTGGACCTCGTCGGCCAGGTAGCCCTCGACGCCGGCGGCGCAGGGCAGGAAAAGTTGCAGTTGATTCATAAGGAAGGTGCCAAGGATAAGCGCTGGCTGCTTCTGCCTGGCTGGCGATGGTTTTCCCTAGCCCCGATCCGGGCCGCGAGCGGCCCTGCAGGCTGGCGCGATACCTGCTTGCCCGCTTTCTGGCCGAGCGGTCTTGCCCTGGATCAAGCAACGGTCAGAATGCGTCTCCATTTGTATCTTTCCGCAAGGCCTCCCCATGTTCCAAAGCCTGCGCGCACGCTTGATCGGTATCTGCGTCGCCATTACCGTGTTTTCGCTGCTGGCCCTGGCGCTGGCGACCTTCTTCGTGGTGCGCCGGGACACCATGGCCGACCTGGACAGCCGGATCGGCCAGCTGACCCGCGACCGCGCCGGCGAGGTGGCCGAATGGGTCAAGGACAAGCAGCGCATCACCGGCTCGCTGAAAGTGGCGGTGGGCCAGGCCGACCCGATGCCCTTCCTGAAAGCGGCCGAGCAGGCCGGCGCCTTCGACGCGGCCTACTTCACCTATGCGGACAAGCGCAGCATCTCGCTGACGCCCCTGCCGGACGGCTACGACGGCACGGCGCGCCCGTGGTACCGGCAGGCCGTGCAGGTGGGCGGCCCGGCGGTGACGCCCGCGTATGTGGACGTCTCCGGCAAGCTCACCATCAGCTTCGTGGAGCCCGTCACCGCAGCCGGCCAGGTCACGGCGGTGGTGGCCAGCGACATGTTCCTCGACTCGGTGAACCGCATCGTCAGCGCGATCAAGCCCTTTCCCAAGAGCTTCGCGGTGCTGCTGGACGGTGAAGGCAAGATCCTCGCCTACGCCAGGCCGGAACTGGCGCTCAAGCCCGTCTCGGCCATCGCGACCACGCTGGACGCCCCGGTGATCCAGCGCTTGGCCGAGTCGGGCGGCCGCGCCGACGTGCAGGTGGACGGCGCCGACCAGATGCTCTATGCCGCCAAGGTGCAGGGCACGCCGTGGACGCTGGCCATCTCGATCGACCGCGCCGAGGCCACGCAGTCGGTGACCGCGCTGCTGAAGGTGGCCGTCCTCATCACGCTGCTGAGCGTGCTGGCCGCCGTGGTGCTGGTCACGGCTGCCGTCAGCCACCAGCTGCGGCGCCTGGGGCTGGTGCGCGACGCCCTGGAAGACATCGCCTCGGGCGACGGTGACCTGACGCGCCGCCTGTCCACCCACGGCAGCGACGAACTGACGCAGATCGCCAGCGCCTTCAACCGCTTCGTGGACAAGATCGCGGCGGTGCTGGTGCAGATCCGCGCCTCGTCCGAATCGGTGCGCCTGTCGACCAGCGAGATCGCCAGCGGCAACCAGGACCTGTCGGCACGCACCGAGCAGCAGGCCAGCTCGCTGGAAGAGACGGCGGCGGCGATGGAGCAGCTCACCGCCACCGTGCAGCAGAACGCCGAGAACGCGCGCCAGGCGAACCAGCTGGCGACGGGCGCCTCCGACGTGGCCACGCACGGCGGCGCCGTGGTGGGCCAGGTGGTGCAGACCATGGGCGGCATCGAGGCGTCCTCGCGCAAGATCGCCGACATCATCGGCGTGATCGACGGCAGAGCAGGGCCGGGGCTTCGCCGTGGTGGCGTCGGAAGTGCGCACGCTGGCCCAGCGCAGCGCCACCGCCGCCAAGGAGATCAAGTCGCTGATCGACGATTCGGTGTCGCAGGTCGCCGCCGGCAGCCGCCTGGTGCAGGATGCGGGCGCCACCATGGACAAGGTGGTGGACAGCGTGCGCCGCGTCACGGCCATCGTGGCGGAGATCAGCAACGCCAGCCAGGAGCAGAGCACCGGCATCGCCGAGATCGGCGGCGCCGTGAGCCAGATGGACCAGGCCACGCAGCAGAACGCCGCGCTGGTGGAAGAGGCCACTGCCGCCGCCCAGTCGCTGCAGCAGCAGGCGGCCCAGCTGGCCGATGCGGTGGCGGGCTTCAAGCTGGAAGCCGCCGCCCTGGCGGGGACGGCCGCGCTGCCGGCGGCGAGCCGACAGGGCGCAACGGCACAGCGTGCGCTGCCTGGGCGGTGACGGGCCGCTGAGCGGCCGGCGGCGACACCCTCCGCTGCGGCCGACCAGGGACCAGGGACCTGGGACCTGGGACCTGGGACCAGGGACCTGGGACCTGGGACCAGGGACCTGGGACCTGCGGCCAGCGGCCGTGCCTCGAAACGGCAGATTAAGGGTCTTTTAGGCCTTCCGCGCCCATTCCACAAGGATATATTGCTACGATTTTAATAGCATAGTCCTGAGCAGCCCTCGCAGAGTGCCGCGCACTCGGGGCGCTGTCTGACAGCCGCCACCGCGTGCGTCAGCCCCGCCAGGCAAGCCCTTGCGAGATCATCGCGGGATGACCGAGCACACCCACCCTGCCACCCACTCCCCGCGTGCGACCCATCCCCTGCGCGATGGGTCGGCGCCCACCGCCTCCACCGCCTTCGCCCCCGCTCCCGCGCGTTCCCCGGCGCGCCTGTGGCTCGGGCTGGTCGGCTGGCTGGCCCTGGCGTTTCTCACCGCCGGCATCGGCAGCATCGCCTCGGTGCAGGCGCCGCAGTTCTACGGCCAGCTGACGCAGCCCGGCTGGGCGCCGCCGCCATCCGTATTCGGGCCGGTGTGGACGACGCTCTTCGCCATGATGGGCGTGGCCGCCTGGCTGGCCTGGCGCCAGCCGCCCAGCCCGCTGCGCGGCCAGGCGCTGGCGCTGTTCGCCCTCCAGCTGGTGCTGAACGCGCTGTGGAGCTGGCTGTTCTTCCAGTGGCATCTGGGCGGCTGGGCGTTGCTCGACATCGCCGCGCTGTGGCTCGCCGTGGCCGCGACGCTGGTGGCCTTCTGGCGGCTGCGGCCGCTGGCCGG
This sequence comes from Acidovorax sp. Leaf160, assembly GCF_001424265.1. GTDB lineage: Bacteria > Pseudomonadota > Gammaproteobacteria > Burkholderiales > Burkholderiaceae_C > Paracidovorax. The sequence continues at coordinate 64,828 of NZ_LMOV01000007.1, read as the reverse complement.
CGCGCTGCTGCTGCCCTATCTGGCGTGGATCAGCTTCGCGGCGGCGTTGAACTTCACGCTGTGGCGCATGAACCCGCAGCTGCTGGGCGGCTGACGCAACGGGCGGCGGGCGGACAGGCTGGCCACGGCGGCGCCCGCAGGCACTCGCCGCCCACCGTCACAAGGCCTTGCGCAGGTTGGCCGGCGCGATCTTGAGCGCCTCGCGGTACTTGGCGACCGTGCGGCGGGCGCATTCGATGCCCTGCTCCTTCAGCATCGCGGCGATCTGGCTGTCCGACAGCGGCTTGGCCGGGTTCTCGGCCGACACGAACTGCTTGATGAGCGCGCGCACCGCGGTGCTGGAGGCGTTGCCGCCGGTCTCGGTCCCCAGGCCGGAGCCGAAGAAGTACTTCAGCTCGTAAGTGCCCTGCGGGGTGGCCATGTACTTGGCCGTGGTCACGCGGCTGATGGTGGATTCGTGCAGGCCGAGTTCGTCGGCGATGTCGCGCAGCACCAGCGGGCGCATGGCCAGCTCGCCATGCACGAAGAAGTTGCGCTGCCGGTCCACGATGGCCCGCGACACGCGCAGGATGGTGTCGAAGCGCTGCTGGATGTTCTTGATGAACCAGCGCGCCTCCTGCAGCCGCTGCTGCAGGGCCTGGTGGCCCTCGCCGCCCCGGTTGCCGCGCAGGGCGCCGGCATAGACGTCGTGCACCCGCAGGCGCGGCATCACGTCGGGGTTGAGCTGCACGCTGAAGTTCTGCTGCGCGCCGCGCCCGGTCTTCTTCACGATGACGTCGGGCACGATGATGTTGCGCTCCACGTTGGCAAAGCGCCGGCCGGGGCGCGGCTCCAGCCGTGCGATGAGTGCCATTGCCGCGCGCGTGCATTCCTCGTTGCCGCTGCCGCAGGTCTGCGTCAGGCGGCGCACGTCGCGCTTGGCCAGCATCTCCAGCGGCTGCTTGCAGATGCGCAATGCCGTCTGCAGCACGTCGGCGTCGGCTTCCTTGTCGGCAGCCAGGGCACGCAGTTGCAGCGTCAGGCATTCGGCCAGGCCGCGCGCGCCCACCCCGGTGGGCTCCAGGCTCTGCAGCAGGCGCAGCGCCACGGTGAAGCGGTGCACCAGCTCTTCGATCTGTTCGGCGTCGTCCGGGCCGGCCAGGCCAACCGCCAGCGATTCGAGCGGATCTTCCAGGTAGCCGTCGTCGTTGAGCGACTCGATCAGGAAGCGCAGCGCCGCGGTGTCCACCGCAGAAAGCCGCAGCGACAGCGCCTGGCGGTGCAGGAAGTCGGTCAGCGACTGGTGGCTGCGCGCCAGCTCGGTGGCATCGGTCTCGCCGTCGCCTTCGCCCATGCGGTTGCGCGCCGGCGCATCGCCGCCCCATTCGCTGTCGTCCGCAGAAAAGTCCACCGTGCCGTCGCCTTCCCAGTCGGGCGTGTCGGCCGCTGGAGCGGTGTCGGAGGCCGCGTCGGGCGCGGCGGGGGAATCGCCGTCGCTGCCGCTGCCGCTGTCAGCGCTGGAGCTGGTGGTGCCCGGCGCCGCGCTGTAGAGCGACTCGTCGGCGTGGCGGTCGTCCTCGGCCACCGGCGTGTCGGCCTGCGCCAGCCCGAACTCCTCACGCGGTGCTTCTTCCAGCGTGCGCTCCAGGAACGGGTTCTCGTCGAGCATCTGCTCGACCTCCTGCGACAGCTCCAGCGTGGACAGCTGCAGCAGCCGGATCGACTGCTGCAGCTGGGGCGTGAGCGCCAGGTGCTGCGAGACGCGGAGGGAAAGGCCGGGCTTCATCAAACACGCACCGCCGGGCCGCCCCAAGGTGCAAGGGCCCCCTTGGGGGGCAGCGAACCACGCGCAGCGGGGAGCGTGGGGGCCACTCCCAGCACCACCGGGCCGCCCCAAGGTGCAAGGGCCCCCTTGGGGGGCAGCGGACCACGAGAATCGGGGAGCGTGGGGGCCATGCTCACATCCTGAAGTGCTCGCCCAGGTACACCCGGCGTACTTCGGCGTTGTCCACGATGTCGGAAGGCGTTCCCTGCGCCAGCACGTTGCCGTCGCTGATGATGAAGGCGTGGTCGCAGATACCCAGCGTCTCGCGCACGTTGTGGTCGGTGATGAGCACGCCGATGCCGCGCTCTTTCAGAAAGCCGATGATGCGCTGGATCTCGATCACGGCGATGGGATCGATGCCGGCGAAAGGCTCGTCGAGCAGGATGAACCGCGGCTGCGTGGCGAGCGCCCGGGCGATCTCCACGCGGCGGCGCTCGCCTCCGGAAAGCGCCAGCGCGGGGGAGGCCCGCAGGTGCTCCACGCGCAGTTCCTGCAGCAGGGCCGTCAGGCGGTCTTCGATCTCGGCGCGGGGCAGCGGCTTGCCGTCGTCGCCCTTTTGCAGCTCCAGCACGGCGCGCACGTTTTCTTCGACGTTCAGCTTGCGGAAGATGGACGCTTCCTGCGGCAGGTACGACAGCCCCAGCCGCGATCGGCGGTGGATGGGCATGTTGGCCACCGACTGGCCATCGATCAGGATGTCGCCGCCGTCGCTGCGCACCAGCCCGACGATCATGTAGAACGAGGTGGTCTTGCCGGCACCGTTGGGCCCCAGCAGGCCGACGACTTCGCCCTTTTGCACCGTCAGCGACACGTCCTTGACGACCTTGCGGCTGCCGTAGGACTTCTGCAGGTGCAGGGCCTGCAGCCGGCTGCCCTCGCCCGAAGGTGCCGCCGTGGAAGCGGACGCGGAGGCGGGGGCGGCGGCAGTGGGGGTGTGGAGGGGCTCGCTCACTTGCTGGCGCCGCCGTTGCTCAGGTCGGTGCTGGGCCGCAGGGCGGGCGCGGGGCCGGTCGCCGGGGCGGCGGGCCGTGCGGCACCGGCCGCCGGCTCCTTGGGCGCCAGCACGGCGCGCACGCGGCCGCCCGGCGTGCCCGACGCCGTGCCGTTCGGCGCGGTGCGCTGGCCGTCCACGGTCAGCACGTCGCTCACGCTGTTGTAGAAGATCACGGCGCCGGCCATTTCGTCGGTCAGCGTGGCTTCGCGGTAGCGGCGCAGCTCGGCCCGGCCGATGAGCTTCACGGTTTCGGCACGGCCGTCGTATTCGATGGTCTGGGCCTCGCCTTCGACGAATTCGTCGGGCGCACCGGCCACCGTGTCGCGCTTCTGGCGGAAGAAGGCGCGCTTGCCGGGCTCGGCGGTCACCACGCCGTACTGGAAGCCATTGGGGTCTTGCCGCACGTCGAGCCGGGCGCCGCGCAGCACCATGGTGCCCTTGGTCAGCACCACGCGGCCGGTGAAGACGCTGGTCTGCTGCAGTTCATCGTGGCGCAGTGCGTCGGCCTCGATGTTCATCGGTTTGTTGCGGTCGGCCTTTTCGGCGCGGGCGCCCCACGAGGCCAGGGCCAGCGCGGAGAGCAAAATCAGCGGGAGGAGTCTGTTTCTCATAGGGCACGAATCTTGCAGACATTGTACCGACCGTCAGCGGGGGGCAGCGCTGGCGGCAGCAGGAAGGGCCCATCGGCCGACCCGCATCATGCACGCGCCGTGGACAGGGCGCGCGGCATCTGGCCATCACGCCCGACAGGATGCGCCCGGCGATCCCACCAGAATGGACCATCGAAACGACCCTGGGCGCTTATCCAACCAGCCTCTCATGCTACTTTTTTAGCAGCGCTCTGACGGGTGGCGGCGAGCCCCCCACCGCCGGCGAATGCCCATGAAAAAACGCGCCCGAGGGCGCGCCGGATGCCTGGGTGACCAGGGAGAAAGCGGTACCGGAAGCGCGCGCCCCGAGGCCCGCCCCCCGCCCCGCACGGCCTCAGCCCTTGCGGGCCACGCCTGCCAGGTAGTCCACCACCTGCAGCACGCTCTGCATGTTGCCGGCCATGGTGCCGTCGGTGTAGTAGCGGCCGGCCACGCCCATGGAGGGAACGCCCTCCACGCCGTAGGCTTCCTGCAGCTGCGATGCCTTGCGCACCTGGCTGGCGACGCCGAAGGAGTTGTAGGTTTCCTTGAACTTGGCGACGTCCACGCCCTGCTTGCCGATCCATTCGAAGATCAGCTCGTCCTTGTTGAGCGGCAGGCGCTCGACATGCACGGCGCGGAACACCTTGGCGTGGACTTCGGGCAGCTTGCCCATGTTCTCGAGCGCGAAGTACAGCTTCTGCTGCGGCACGAAGCTGGCGTTGAAGGCCACCGGCATGCGGCGGATCTGCAGGTCCTTGGGCGCGGATTTGATCCAGGCTTCCAGCGCCGGCTCGAACGCATTGCAGTGCGGGCAGCTGTACCAGAAGAACTCGATCACCTCGACCTTGCCGGCGGGTGCATCGACGGGTGCGGGCTTGGCGAGCTTGGTGTAGTCCTTGCCTTCCTTGAACTGGCGGGCCTGCGCGAAGGCGGGCGTGGCCAGCGGGAGCGTGGCGGCGGAAGCGGCCAGGGCCGTGGCGGCGGACAGGGAAAACTCGCGGCGTTTCATGAAGATTTCACTCCTTGGTCGATCAGAAGGTTGTGAGCGGCCCGGGGCCGCAAAGTTTCGTCGGCAGGTGCCGCCAGCTGTGCGCCCGCGCACACTTTTTTGCCGTCAGCGCTGCACCCGCACCAGGGCGGACTCCACACCCGCGCCGTCGAGCTTGTCTTTCAGCGACTCGGCATCGTCGCGCTTGGCGAACGGGCCCACGCGCACGCGGTACACGGTGCGGCCGTTCTGTTCGCGCTCGCTGACGCGGGCCTCCCAGCCCAGCATGGCCATCTTGGCGCGCTGGGCGTCGGCATCGCCCTGCGTGCGGAAAGCGCCGGCCTGCACGAAGTAGTCGAACGGGTCGGCGCCGCCGGTGGACGGCGTGGCCACGGCGGCGGGGCTGGCCGCCGAACGTGCCTTGGCCAGGTCGCCCAGGGGGTCGGCACTGGTGGCGGGCTTGGCTGCGGCCGGCTTGCTGGCGGCGCCGCGCGGCGTGGGCGCCGTGGCGGCAGCGGTCACCGGCGGTGCGGTGACGGTGCCGGTGGCGGGCGTGGCCGCCGCAGGGTCGGTGCCCGCGGCGCTGGGCGCGGCGGACGCTGCCGGCCGGGCCGGGTTCTTGCCGTACAAGGGGGAATTGGGGTCCCAGTTCTTGTTGCGCTGGGCCTCGTCCTGGTCGGAATTACGCGAACTGCCCTTGTTCAGGAAGGGCACCGGCACCTTGGTGACGTACACGGCCACGCCCAGCGCGGCGCCCAGCCCGACGATCATCCCGACGATGAGCCCGACGGCCGTGCCTCCGCGCTGCTGTTTCTTCATTTGGCTAGCCATGGTTGTTTCACATTCTGGCGGGCGCGCTCACGCCCAGCACCTTCAACCCATTGTGCAGCACCTGTGCGGTCGCGGCGACCAGCGCAAGCCGCGCCTGCTTGACGGCCTCGTCCTCCACCAGGATGCGCTCGGCGTCGTAGTAGCTGTGGTAGCTGGCGGCCAGGTCGCGCAGGTAGAAGGTCACGTCGTGCGGGGCCTCGCCCTCGGCAGCGGCCGTGAGCATCTCGGGGTACTTGGCCAGCTGCAGCATCAGCGCCTGGGCCTGCGGGCCTTCCAGCGCCGACAGATCCACGTCCTTGAGCGAGGCGACGTCGCCGCCGCCGGCCTCTTGCCAGGCCCGCAGCACCGACTGGATGCGCGCATGGGCGTACTGCACGTAATAGACCGGGTTGTCGTTGTTCTGCGCCACGGCCAGGTCGATGTCGAAGGTGTATTCGGTATCGGGCTTGCGGCTCAAGAGGAAGAAGCGCACCGCGTCCTTGCTGGTCCATTCGATCAGGTCGCGCAGCGTGACGTAGCTGCCCGCACGCTTGCTGATCTTGACCTCCTCGCCGCCCTTGACCACGCGCACCATGGTGTGCAGCACGTAGTCGGGGTAGCCCTGCGGGATGCCGGCATCGGCCGCCTGCAGGCCGGCGCGCACGCGGGCGATGGTGCCGTGATGGTCGGTGCCCTGGATGTTCACGACCTTGGTGAAGCCGCGCTCCCACTTGGCGATGTGGTAGGCCACGTCGGGCACGAAGTACGTGTACGTGCCGTCCTTCTTGCGCATCACGCGGTCCTTGTCGTCACCGTAGTCGGTGGTCTTCAGCCACAGCGCGCCGTCCTGCTCGTAGGTGTGGCCCTTGTCGATCAGGCGCTTCACCGTGGCGTCGACACGGCCCGAGGTGTAGAGGCTCGACTCCAGGTAGTACTCGTCGAAATGCAGGTTGAAGGCCTGCAGGTCCTTGTCCTGCTCGTTGCGCAGGTAGGCCACGGCGAACTGGCGGATGTTGTCGTAATCATCGACGTCGCCGTTGGCGGTGAACTCGCGGTCGTCCGCCTTCACCGTCTTCTTTGCCAGGAAGTCGTTCGCGATGTCCTGGATGTAGTCGCCGTTGTAGAACGCCTTGGAGGCCGGGTTCTCTGGGTCGGTGGGCCAGCAGTCGTCGCCCGGCTTGAAGCCCTTGGCGCGCAGCTGCGTGCTCTTGGTCAGGGTGTCGATCTGCACGCCCGCGTCGTTGTAGTAGAACTCGCGATGCACGCTCCAGCCCTGGCTGGCGAAGATGTTGCAGATCGCGTCGCCCAGCGCCGCCTGGCGGCCGTGGCCCACGTGCAGCGGGCCGGTGGGGTTGGCGGACACGAACTCGACCAGCATGCGCTGGCCGTTCGATGGCTGCTGGCCGAAGGCGTCGCCCGCGGCCAGCACCTCGCGCACCACTTCCTGCTTGGCGGCGGGCTTGAGGCGGATGTTCAGAAAGCCCGGGCCGGCGATCTCGATGGCATCGACCCAGCGCGTGAAGGCCGGCGTGGCCTCCAGCGCGGTCTTGAGCTGCTCGCCCAGCGCGCGGGGGTTGAGCTTGAGCGGCTTGGCCAGCTGCATGGCGGCGGTGCAGGCGAAATCGCCATGCGCGGCCACCTTGGGCGATTCAAAAGCAGCGCGCCCGGCGGCGCCGGGCGACAATTTTTCCAGCTCGCCGGCCAGGGCCGCGAGCAATTCCTGTTTGACGGAGAGCATGGGCCGATTCTACGGGGCGCGGTCATCCGCCAGGCGGGCGGCGGCGTTATGCTGGCTGGGCCCCGCTCCGGCTGGCGATGCACGCACCGGGCGAGGCTTTTCACCCCCATCCATTGCAGGAGCATTACATGAAGAATCTGCTTTCCCTGGTGACTGCCGCCTCCCTCGCCCTGACCCTGGGCGTCGCTGCCCATGCTGCCGACGCCCCTGCGGCGGCGGCCTCCGCGCCTGCCAAGGCGCCCACGGCCCAGCAGAGCAAGATGGCGACCTGCAACGCCGACGCCAAGACCAAGGCGCTCAAGGGCGACGAGCGCAAGGCGTTCATGAAGGACTGCCTCTCGGCCAACAAGCAGGCCAAGCAGCAGGACAAGATGAAGAGCTGCAACGCCGACGCCAAGACCAAGGCGCTCAAGGGCGATGAGCGCAAGGCCTTCATGAAGAGCTGCCTGAGCGCACAGCCCGCAGCCTGATCGTTTCAGACCCTCCGCACCACCCCGCCCGCCGCACCCCGGCGCGCGGGGTTTGCTTTTGTTTGCAGAGGGCTGGTGGACCTCAGCGCGTTCCCACGCCGCGCGCCAGGAACACCGCCAGCAGCGGAATCAGCGCCAGCAGGTGGGCCTCGATCATCACCAGACGGCGGGTGGCCTTCACCTCGGCGGGCGCCGGCAGCGTGCCGGTGGCGCGCACGGCCTGGAGCCAGCAGCGCAGGCGCAGCGTGGGCACGAGGGACAGCCCGCCGATGACGACGAAGAGCGTGACCTTGGCATGCAGCAGCGGCTGCGACCAGTACCAGCCAAAACCCTTCACCCCCCACCAGGTGCGCGCCAGCCCGGTGGCCAGCACCAGCAGCGCCGACACGCCATAGAGCAGGTCGATGCGCGCCAGCCGCTGCACCGCGGCGGCGTTCAGCCATTCGCTGCGGCACAGCGCCGCCTGGCTGGCCAGGAAGGTGGCCGTGGCGAGGATGGCCAGAAAATGGGCGTAGGCGAGCAGGGCTTCGGTGGTCATGGGAAGACGGGTCCTGGAAGGTGGCGGCGAGGACGCGGAGAGGCCCGCATCCTATCCCGCACGCCGGCCTGAAAGCCACCCCCGCGCCCGTCAGCGCCTGCGGCGGTCAGTTCCCCGGCACCGCATACGCGCGCACGGCGTCGCCGGCCTTGGTGCCGGTGGAGCCGTGGCCGCCGGCCACCACCACCACGTACTGCCGGCCGTCCGCGCCGGTGTAGCTCATCGGCGTGGCCTGGCCGCCCGCCGGCAGGCGGTCTTCCCACAGCCGGTTGCCGCTGTTCACGTCGTAGGCCCGCACGTAGTTGTCGAGCGCGCCGGAATAGAACGCCACGCCGCCGGCGGTGACCATCGGCCCGCCGATGCCCGGCACGCCCATGCGGAAGGGCAGCGGCAGCGGCGACAAATCGCGCACGGTGCCGTTGCGGTGCTTCCAGGCGACTTCGCCGGTGCGCAGATCGACACCTGCCACGTAGCCCCAGGGCGGTGCCTGGCACGGCAGGCCCACGGGCGACATGAAGGGCTTCATCGATGCCGCGAAGGGCGCGCCGAAGTTCTCGTTCAGCGCCGGCAGGCTGCCCTTGGGCGGGCCGCCGCTTTGCACCAGCAGGCTGGTGTCGTCCTTGCGCGGCACGAGCTTGGAGACGAAGGCCAGATAGGTCGGCGTGGTGAAGACGATCTGCCGCTGCGGATCGACCGCGATGCCGCCCCAGTTGAAGACGCCGAAGTTGCCCGGATAGATGATGCTGCCCTGCTCGGACGGCGGCGTGAACCGGCCTTCGTAGCGCAGTCGGTGGAAGGCGATGCGGCAGGCCAGCTGGTCGAACAGGGTGGCGCCCCACATGTTGCGCTCGCGCAGCGGAGGCGGGTCGAACGACAGGGCCGACTTGGGCTGCGTGGGCGCGGTGCGGTCGCCGGCCGCTGCGCCCTGTGGCGCGGGGTGCTCGGTCACGGGCAGCACGGGCGTGCCGGTGCGCCGGTCGAGCACGAACAGCTCGCCCTGCTTGGTGGGCTGCACCAGCGCGGGCACGGTCTGGCCGCGCACCTGCAGGTCGACCAGCGTGGGCTGGGCCGGCACGTCGTAGTCCCAGAGGTCGTGGTGCACGGTCTGGAACACCCAGCGCACCCGGCCGGTGGCCACATCCAGCGCCACCACGGAAGAGGAGTATTTCTCCACCGCCGGGCTGCGGTTGCCGCCCCACTGGTCGGGCGGCTGGTTGCCCATGGGCACATAGACCATGCCGAGCGCCTCGTCCACGCTGGAGATCGACCAGCTGTTGGGCGAATTGGGCGTGTAGGTACGGCCGGGCGGCAAGGGCGCGGTGTCGTCGGGGTTGCCCGAGTCCCAGTTCCACACCAGCGCGCCGGTGTCGATGTCGAAGGCGCGGATTACGCCCGACTGCTCCTTGACCGAGGCGTTGTCCAGCACCGTGCCCCCGACGATCACATAGCGCTGCGTGACCACCACCGGGGATGTCGAGTAGTACGCCCCCGGCCGCAGGTTGGGCATGCGCTGCCAGAGGTCGATCTGTCCCGTGCCGCCGCCGAAGTTGGTGCAGACAGCGCCGCTTTCCGGGTTCAGGGCGATGACGCGGCCGTCGGCCGTGGGCATGAACAGCTTGGCGCGGCAGGCCGGGTCGGTGGGCCCGCTGCGCGCCGCGATGGGCGGCTGGCGCTGGTCGGCCGCCTGGGTGGCGGGTGCCTCGGGCTGGGTGGTGGTGGGCGATGCGTGCGACGCAGGCTCGGCCCGCGCGGCGCCGGCGGAAACGGCGGCCACCGGACTGGAGGCGGCGATGGCGGGCGCCGATGCGGGCGCAGATGCGGGAGCCGTTGCGGCCGTCGCTGCCGGTGCAGCCCCGCTCTGCGGTGGCTGGTAGGACAGCCCCCGGCAGGTCAGATGCTGCAGTGCCAGCTTGTTCTCGATCTTCGGGTCATAGCGCCAGAGCTGTTGGCCGGTGGTGGCGTCCAGCGCGATCACCGACTGGTGCGGGGTGCAGAGGAAGAGCCGGTTGTCGATCTTCAGCGGCGTGACTTCGTAGGTCGTCTCCTCCGGGTCGCCGTCCTTGCCGCGCACGTCGCCGGTGCGGTATTCCCAGGCCATCTTCAGCTGCGAGGCGTTGGCGGGCGTGATCTGCGTCAGCGGAGAAAAGCGCTGGCCGTAGCCGGTGCGGCCGTAGGCATGCCATTCGCCATCAGGGACGGCCCCGGCTGCGCCCGGCGGCGTGGCCGAAGGTGCGGCGCCCGGCGCCTGGGCGGCTCCAGTCAGCTGGCCCGCCATGTCGTGCGGCTGGCGGAACATTGCGACGACGGCGATGGCGACGGTGGCCGCCAGCGTGATCGTCAGTGCCGTGACGGGCGTGGCGATGGGTCCGTCCGTGCCCTGGGGCACGCGGCTTCGCGGCGCAGACGGCGAGCGCACCACCAGCGCGCGGCGCACCCACGGCATCAGCAGCCAGAGGCCGATGACGGCCAGAACGTCGAGCCGGGCGGCCAGCGGCCACCAGTCCAGGCCGACTTCCCACAGCGCCCACACCACCGACGCAGCCAGCAGCACGGCATACAGCCACAGGGCCTCGACGCGGCGCCGGGCCAGCAGCACGCCGCAGCCCACCAGCACGACGCCGGCGATCAGGTAATAGAAACTGCCGCCCAGCGCGACGAGCCAGACGCCCCCCGCCGCCAGGAGCGCGCCGATGACGCCGACGGCGATCCCGGTGGTGCGTGCGATGCCTGCCATGACTGCCTTGTTGTGTGTGAACCCTCCCGCAGCCGCGCGGCGACGCAGGAATGAGCGGCCACTCTAGGCGCGGGACACGCGGCCGCCGCGTGGGGCACGCACCTGCGGAACTGTGGGCACAGTCCTACGGGCCGCCCCGGCGCATCAATCCGGACGGCGGCCCAGCTCGGTCGTCAGCCAGTCGTCGATCAGCCCCTTTTCGTATCGCAGCGGGTCCTGGGCGGAAGGGGTGCCGCGCGCCATGAACATCGCGTCGCGCAACTGCCGCCGGCCCTGCCTGAGCACACGGCCCTGGTCGGTCCGGAGCGTGAATTCCAGGTCGATGCGGGGCGGGTACATGTCGCGCACGATGCGCACGTCGGCCGCGTTCCCGCCGCGGCCGGGCTCGAAGGCGCCGGCCCGCTGGATGTCGGTGAGGCGCACATCCAGCCGCTGGTCGGGCGCCAGCAGGGGCGCGGCGCGGTCGGCCAGGTAGAGGCTCAGCGCGTCCAGCCAGGCACGGCGGGCGCGTTCGGACTCGCGCGGCGACTGGCGGGCGTCGCTCATGCGCTGCGGGTCGGCGTAGGTGACGCTGACGATGCCGGGCGGCACGCCCTCCTGCTTCGTGCGGGTGGGCGACGGGGCGACGCCCGGGCCGCCCGCGGACGGCGTGGGCAGGGCGGAGGTGGCAGGCCCGCCCGGCGGCGTGTGCGTGCAGGCCCCGAGCAGCACGGCGGCGGCCAGCAGCGCGGCACGCACGGGCCACGCAGGGGAAGCGCTCGCGGCGACGGCGAGGGGGCGAAGGCGGCGGGCGGGCTGGCTCATGGCGCGGGTTTCCTGTGGAGAGCGGTTGTGTCGGGACATGGGGCTGCGGCAGGCGGACGGGCAATCGGGGCGATGGGAGGGATCGGGCCCGTCTAGGCGCTGGCGCGCCGCCAGAAGTCGGGCTGGGCGTACTGGTGCTTCAGGTAGTCGATCCAGAGCCGCACGCGCAGCGGCAGGTGCTTGGCGTGGGGGAACACCACATAGATGCCGTTGGGCGGGGCCGCGAATTCCTCCAGCACGGCCACCAGGCGGCCGGCGGCGATCTCGGCCTCCACCTCCCAGGTGCTGCGCCAGGCGATGCCCCAGCCGCCCAGGCACCAGTCGTGCAGCACCTGGCCGTCGGAGCAGTCCAGCGGGCCACCGGGCTTGAAGTGCACGACCTCCTGCGGGCCGTTGCCGCCCTCCTCGCGTGGCAGGCGGAAAGCCCAGCCGCGGGTTTGCGAGGCATCGCTGGAGAGGGTGAGGCAGTCGTGCTGTGCCAGCTGATGGGGGTGCAGCGGCACGCCGCGCCGCGCCAGGTAGGCCGGTGTGGCGACGCAGAGGCGCCGGTTGTCGGCGATGCGCACGCTGACCAGGGACGAATCGGGCAGGTCGCCCACGCGCACGGCGCAGTCGAAGCCCTCGCCGGCCATGTCCACCACCCGGTCGCTCAGATTGAGGGAGATGGTGACCTCGGGGTGCAGGTCGCGAAAGCGCGGCACCAGCGGCGCGACGTGGCGGCGGCCGAAGCCGGCCGGCGCGGTGATGCGCAGGTGCCCTGTGGCCTTGACGCCGCCGGCCGACACGCTGGCCTCGGCATTGGCCACGTCGGCCATCAGGCGCTGGCAGTCCTCCAGGAAGGCGCTGCCTTCGTGCGTGAGGCTGATGCGCCGCGTGGTGCGCACCAGCAGCTTGACGCCGAGGTGCTCCTCCAGCGCATCGAGCCGCCGGCCCATGATTGCCGGCGCCACGCCCTCGGCACGGGCAGCGGCGGTCAGGCTGCCGCGCGTGGCCACCGAGACGAAGGATTCGAACGCCTTGAGCTTGTCCATGGCGGGCGATTATGGGCACGGGTGTCACCACTGGACACAGTTGTTTGCGGAATTACACAGCTGCAGATCCAAGCCAAATCAGCCTCCAGCGCTTGCTGCACGGACCTCTACAGCTATTATTTTAATAGCATTGGCGCAACGGGCGGTGGAGTTCCGGCCGGGAAGCGGCCGCCCCGACCCTCCACTTGTGCGCAAAAGTCACTGGTTTTGCGCTTTCCGCGCCGTTTATGCGTGTTCAGAATTCCAATACAGTGGATTCGATGGCGGGGCGGCGGCCTGCCCGCTGCGCCCCACTCCCTTGTGTTCACCCACCGACCGAGACCTTCCATGACTGACCGCACCACTGTCAACGGCCTGCAAGTGGCCTCTTCCCTGCACCGCTTCATCGAAGACCGCGTGCTGCCGGGCACCGGCCTCCAGGCCGACGCCTTCTGGCAGGGCTTCGGCGAGCTGGTCCGCGAGCTGGCGCCCAAGAACATCGCCCTGCTGGCCGAGCGCGACCGCCTGCAGACCGAACTGGACACCTGGCACCGCGCCAATCCCGGCCCGATCCAGAACATGGTGGCCTACCGCGCCTTCCTGGAAAAGATCGGCTATCTGGTGCCGCAGCCCGAAGGCGTGCAGGCCACCACCGCCAACGTGGACGATGAGCTCGCCACCCAGGCCGGCCCGCAGCTGGTGGTGCCCATCCTGAACGCGCGCTATGCACTCAACGCGGCCAATGCGCGCTGGGGCAGCCTGTACGACGCGCTCTACGGCACCGACGCCATCCCGGAAGACGACGGCGCCGACAAGGGCCGTGGCTACAACCCGGTGCGCGGCGCCAAGGTGATCGCGTTCGCCCGCGAGGTGCTGGACCAGGCCGCGCCGCTGGCCAGCGGTTCGCACAAGGACGCCGCCGCCTACCGCGTGGAAGGCGGCCAGCTGGTGGTGGAACGCCAGAACGGCGAGACGACCGGCCTGCAGGACGCCGCCCAGTTCGTGGGCTACCAGGGCGATGCGGCCCAGCCCTCGTCGGTGCTGCTGCGCCACAACGGCCTGCACCTGGACATCCGGATCGACCGCAGCACGCCCATCGGCAAGACCGACCCGGCCGGCGTGAGCGACCTGGTGCTGGAAGCGGCCCTCTCCACCATCCTGGACCTGGAAGACTCCGTCGCCGCCGTCGATGCCGAAGACAAGGTGGCCGGCTATGCCAACTGGCTGGGCATCCTGCAGGGCACGCTGACCGAATCCTTCGCCAAGGGCGGCCAGACCGTCACGCGCGGGCTGAACGCCGACCGCGTGTACACCGCGCCCTCCGGCAGCGGCGAGGTGCGCCTGCATGGCCGCTCGCTGATGTTCCTGCGCAACGTGGGCCACCTGATGACCAACCCGGCCGTGCTGTGGACCGACGCGCAGGGCCAGGAACGCGAGATTCCCGAAGGCATCCTGGATGCGGTCGTCACCACCACCATCGCCCTCTACGACCTGCAGGGCAAGGGCCAGAACGGCGTGCGCAACTCGCGCAAGGGCAGCGTCTACATCGTCAAGCCCAAGATGCACGGCCCGGCCGAAGTGGCCTTCGCCAGCGAACTCTTCGCCCGCGTGGAGCGCCTGCTGGGCCTGCCCGAGAACACCGTGAAGCTGGGCATCATGGACGAGGAGCGCCGCACCAGCGTGAACCTGAAGGCCTGCATCGCCGCCGCATCGGCGCGCGTGGCGTTCATCAACACCGGCTTCCTGGACCGCACGGGCGACGAGATGCACACCGCCATGCAGGCCGGCCCCATGGTGCGCAAGGGCGACATGAAGGCCAGCGCCTGGATCCAGGCCTACGAGAAGAACAACGTGCTGGTGGGCCTGTCGTGCGGCCTGCGCGGCAAGGCGCAGATCGGCAAGGGCATGTGGGCCATGCCCGACCTGATGGCCGACATGCTGAAACAGAAGATCGCCCACCCCCAGGCCGGCGCCAACACCGCCTGGGTGCCCAGCCCCACCGGCGCCACGCTGCACGCGCTGCACTACCACCAGGTCAACGTGGCCGAGGTGCAGAAGGAACTGGAAAAGACCAGTGCCGATGCCGAACGCGACAACCTGCTGACCGGCCTGCTGACCATTCCCGTGTCGCCCAAGCCGCAGTGGAGCGATGCCGAGAAGCAGCAGGAGCTGGACAACAACGCCCAGGGCATCCTGGGCTACGTGGTGCGCTGGATCGACCAGGGCGTGGGCTGCTCCAAGGTGCCCGACATCCACAACGTGGGCTTGATGGAAGACCGTGCCACGCTGCGCATCAGCAGCCAGCACATGGCCAACTGGCTGCTGCACGGCGTGGTGACCGAAGCGCAGGTGCGCGAAACCTTCGAGCGCATGGCCGCCGTGGTGGACCAGCAGAACGCCAGCGATCCGCTCTACCAGAAGATGGCCGGCCGCTTCGGGCAGTCCGCCGCCTACCAGGCCGCCTGCGACCTGGTGTTCAAGGGCCAGGAGCAGCCCAGCGGCTACACCGAGCCGCTGCTGCACGCCTGGCGCCTGAAGGTCAAGGCCGGCCAGGGCTGATGCAGGGCGCCGGCGGGCGCCCAGGCCCCTGGCGAAACACCCTGTTCCGACCCCGTCGGCGCGGGGTGTTTTTCTTTTGGCGAGCCCGGTTGCGCCCGTGAGCGGGCGGGCCCGGCCCTGCAGCTAGTCCCTATGGGCTAAACGATCAGGCTTCAGAAAAAGGCTATTGCGCCGATAGTCAAGTGCTACTGACCAAAGGAGCGCTGCATGCGGCTTGACCATCTTTCCATCGGGCGCCGGCTGGCGCTGGCCTTCATCGCGCTCATCGTTCTCACTGCCGCGATCCTTGCGATCGGCATCTGGCGGCTGCAGACGGTGGCCGCCGCCACCGACACCATGATGGCCCAGCCCCTGACCAAGGAGCGGCTGGTGTCGGACTGGTACCGCACCATCCACACCAGCGTGCGCCGGACCACCGCCGTGGTGAAGAGCGCAGACCCGGCGCTGGCGACCTTCTTCGCCGACGAGAACGCCGAGGCATCGCGCATGTCTACCGAGCAGCAAAAACAGCTCGAGGCGCTGCTGGAATCGCCCGCAGAAAAGGCGCTGTTCGCCCAGCTGTCCCAGGCCCGCCAGCAGTACGTCGCCGCGCGTGATGCGGTCACCCGCGCCAAGGCCAACGGCCAGGCAGAGGAAGCGGAGCGCCTGTTCAACAGCGACTTCCGGCCCGCCGGCGCCCGCTATCTGGACAACCTGCAGGCGCTGCTGGACCAGCAACGTGCCGGCATCAACGCCACCGCGACCGGCATCCGCACGGGCTTCGAGCAGGGCCGCACGCAAATGCTGGCGCTGGGCGCCATCGCGCTGCTGGCCGCTGCGGCGCTGGCCTTCTTCATCACCCGCAGCATCACCACGCCGCTCACCCGCGCGGTGGACGTGGCCGAAACCGTCGCCCGGGGCGACCTGACGGCCCGCGCCGAAAGCAGCGCGCGCGACGAAACCGGCCAGCTGCTGCGCGCGCTGGACACGATGGGCACACAGTTGCGCACCGCCGTCGGCCAGGTGCGCCACGGCGCGGACGGCATCGCGCTGGCGTCCAGCGAGATCGCCACCGGCAACCTGGACCTCTCCAGCCGCACCGAGGAGCAGGCCAGCGCGCTGCAGCAGACCGCCGCGTCGATGGAGCAGATGACTTCCACCGTGCGCCAGAACGCCGACAACGCCTCCCAGGCGGACCGGCTGGCCCGCTCGGCCAGCGACATGGCCGTGCGCGGCGGCGAGGTGGTGGGCCAGGTGGTCACCACCATGGGCGGCATCCATGCGGCTTCGCGCAAGATCGTGGACATCATCGGCGTGATCGACGGCATCGCCTGAGCAGGGCCGGGGCTTCGCCGTGGTGGCGTCGGAAGTGCGCACGCTGGCCCAGCGCAGCGCCACCGCCGCCAAGGAGATCAAGTCGCTGATCGACGACTCCGTCACCCAGGTAGACGCCGGCAACCGGCTGGTGGAGGAAGCGGGCACGGTGATCCGCGACGTGGTGGCCGGAATGCGCCGCGTGACCGACATCGTGGGCGAGATCAGCGCCGCCAGCCAGGAGCAGACCTCCGGGCTGGAACAGGTGAACCAGGCCATCTCGCAGATGGACCAGGTCACCCAGCAGAACGCCGCCCTGGTGGAAGAGGCCGCGGCCGCCACCGGCTCGCTGGAGGCGCAGGCCGCGCAGCTGGTGCAGGCGGTGGCGGTGTTCCGGATCGCGGACACGGCCGGGCGCCTGAACGGCTGACCAGGCGCGCCACGGCTGGGCGGAACAACTCGGGTCAATGCTATGTTTTTGATAGCATTGGACCCAGTTTTTACCAACGCAGAGCCTTGTTTTGGCTTCGAACCACGGGCTGTTCCGGCCTACACTGGGGCTCTTCGCCCCCAGCTTCGCCCCTGACCCCCTCCCCCGCCGTGTCCGACCGCTGCCCGCCACCCGATCCATCGCGCTGCCCCCCACCCGATCCATCGCGCTGCCCGCTCTGCGGCCAAGCCAATCGCTGCGCGATCGAGGCCGGGCAGCCCGCCGCGGACTGCTGGTGCATGGCGGTTTCGGTGGCGCCCGCAACGCTGGCCCGCATCCCGGCGGACCAGATCGACCGCGTCTGCCTGTGCCCCGCCTGCGCGGCGGCGGCAGCGGGGACGGGAGCGGGAACGGGAACGGCCCCGGCCGACAGGGCGGCCCCCCACCCGCCGATATGATGGCCGGCTGCAATGTCGCCCTGGCGGGCTGCCCTTCGCGCCCGCGCATTTTTCTCCAAGGAAACACAACCATGCCTACGTACCACGTCGAGATGATGGAAGGCCGCACGGTCGAGCAAAAGAGGAAGCTGGTCGAAGAGATCACGCGCGTTTCGGTCGAGGTACTGGGCGGCTCGCCCGAGTCGGTGGACATCCTGATCACCGACGTGAAGCGCGAGAACTGGGCCACCGGCGGAAAGCTCTGGTCCGAGAAGCAGTGAGCCTCTTGCTGGGCGACGGCGCCGCACCCGCGCGGCGTCCGCTCGCGGGGCCGCGCAGCCCCGGGCCCCAGCCCCACCCCCAGCCCCATCACGCCGGCATGACATGACCACCTCCGCCGCCCTGCTGCGCGAACGCTACGGCGAGCGCTACCGCTGGCTGCTGCTGCTGTCCGTGATGGTGGGCACGATGGCTTCCATCATGTCGTCCACCATCGTGAACGTGGCCATTCCCGACATGAGCCACCATTTCGCGCTGGGGCAGGAACGCGCGCAGTGGGTCACCTCCGGCTTCATGGTGGCGACCACCGTGGCCATGCTGACCACGCCCTGGCTGCTGTCGCGCTACGGCTACCGGGCCACCTACGTGGGCGCAATGCTGCTGCTGCTGGCCGGGGGCATCGGCGGCGGCGTGGCGGGCAACTTCGGGCTGGTGCTGGTCGCCCGCGTGCTGGAGGGCTTGGCCGCCGGCGTGGTGCAGCCGATCCCGGCGGTGATCATCCTCTACGCCTTCCAGCCGCATGAACAGGGCCGCGCCAGCGGCATCTTCGGCATGGGCGTGGTGCTGGCGCCGGCCATCGGCCCCAGCGTCGGCGGGCTGCTGGTGGACTGGTTCGGCTGGCGCTCCATCTTCTTCATGGTGGTGCCCTTCTGCCTGGCGTCCATCGCGCTGGCCTTCAAGTTCGTGCCGGCCAGCGGCCCGGGCGGGCGCGCCGCCGACCGCGCGGGCGACAGCCTGGACTGGCGCGGCCTGGTGCTGGGCGGCGTGGGCACGCTGTGCCTGCTCAACGGCTTGGTCGCCCTGCACAGCGGCCCGGCGCTGGAGGCCGGCGCGCTGCTGCTGGCCGCGCTGGGCGCGCTGGTGGGCTTCATCGCCTGGCAGCGCCACCTGCAGCGGCAGGGTCGCCGCCCGCTGATGGACCTGCGCATCTTCCAGTACCGCCCGTTCGCCATGGGCAGCATCGTGGCCTTCATCTACGGCACGGCGCTGTTCGGCTCCACCTACCTGCTGCCGGTGTTCATGCAGCTGGGCCTGCAGCTGTCGGCATCGCATGTGGGCACCATCATGCTGCCGGCCGGCATCGTGCTGGCGCTCACCATTCCGCTGGTGGGCCGCATGGCCGACACGCAGCCCACGCACCTGCTGGTCAGCATCGGCCTCGCGCTGCTGGCGCTGTCGTTCGGGCTGATGGTGCTGGTCGACCTGCACAGCGGCCTCTGGATGCTGGTGGGTTTCGCGGTGCTGGGGCGCATCGGCCTGGGCTTCATCCTGCCGTCGCTCAACCTGGGCGCGATGCGGCCGCTGGACAAGCCGCTCATCGCGCAAGGCTCCAGCGCCATCAGCTTCGTGCGCATGCTGGGCGGCGCGGCGGGCGTGAGCCTGTGCGGCATCGTGCTGGAATGGCGCATCGCCGCGCATGGCGACTCGCTGCAGACAGTGGCCAGCAGCGCCGCGCGCATCCAGGCCTTCGGCGAAACCTTCCTGCTGCTGACGGCGCTGTGCCTGGCCGCGCTGGTCGCCGCCTGGCAGCTGCGCGAACCGCGCCGGCCCGCAGCGCCGGCCGCCCGACCCGAATAGCCACCCGACGACGAGAGAAGAAAGACCACGACCGCCATGTGCCAGCTGCTGGGAATGAACGCCAATACGCCGACCGACGTGACCTTCAGCTTCACGGGCTTCGCGCAGCGCGCGGGCAACACGGCTGACCACTCCGACGGCTGGGGCATCGCGTTCTTCGAGGACCGGGGCCTGCGGCACTTCGTCGACCACCAGCGGGCCGTCGATTCACCCGTGGCGGAGCTGATCCGCCGCTACCCCATCCGCAGCCAGAACGTGATCGCGCACATCCGCAAGGCCACGCAGGGCAGCGTGGTGCTGCAGAACTGCCACCCCTTCGTGCGCGAGCTGTGGGGCCGCTACTGGGTGTTCGCGCACAACGGCGACCTGAAGGACTTCCGCCCGCGCCTGCATTCGCACTTCCAGCCGGTGGGCTCGACCGACAGCGAACACGCCTTCTGCTGGATCATGCAGGAGATCGCCAAGTCGCACGCCGGGGTGCCCAGCATCGCCGAACTCACGCTCACCCTGCAGGAGCTGGCCGCGCGCATCGCGCCGCACGGCACCTTCAACTTCTTGCTGTCCAACGGGCAGGCGCTCTGGGCGCATGCCTCCACCTCGCTCTACTACATCATCCGCAAGCACCCGTTCTCGCAGGCGCACCTGTGCGACGAAGACCTGCACATCGACTTCACCGCCCACACCACGCCGCACGACCGGGTGGCGATGGTGGTGACGGCGCCGCTCACCACCAACGAGACCTGGACCGCCTTCGAAAGCGGCGAGCTGCGCGTGTTCGTGGACGGGGAGTGCCTGCCGCGCCTGGGCTGACGCAGCAGGTCGTTGCCCGGTCTAGCCCAGCGGCTTCCAGACCGGCGGCTCTGGGTCGGGCAGGAGCACCGCCGTGCGCGCGCTGGAGCGCATCACCATGGCCTCGCGCTGCCGGCGGCGCTTGAGTTCGCGGGGCTTGGGCTTGTCGGGATGCTGGCGGTAGGTCTTGGACATGGCGGTCTCCCTGTGCGACATGGCTTCATTAAAGGGACGCCTTGAGACATGGGCATGTCAGACGGCGCCGCAGGCCGCCATCGGCGGTGCACGGCGACGGGGCGGAGCCAATCCAAATCGCTGCGGGACACGTAGAGGGCACGGACGGGGCTGCCGCCCTGCGCTCTCCAACACCCACCCAAGAAGCACCCCATGCCCACTGCCGCCGTTGCCACCGCCATCCGCTGGGTCGAACGAGGCCGCGTGCCGGACCCCGCCGTGCGGCTGGGCATGCGGCAGCTGCTGCGCGACCGGCTGGCGGAACTGCACAGCGGCGATACGGCCTTCACTGCCGAAGCGACGCGGGCGTTCCTGCGCGGCATGCGGCAGGCCGACCTGGCGCTGGTGCCCGAAAAGGCCAATGAACAGCACTACGAGCTGCCCGAGGCGTTCTTCGGCACGGTGCTGGGGCCGCATCGCAAGTACAGCAGCGGCTGGTGGCCGGCGGACAGCGACAGCCTGGAAGCGTCGGAAGCCTGCGCGCTGCAGCAGACCTGCGAGCATGCCGACCTGCAGGACGGCCAGGCAGTGCTGGAGCTGGGCTGCGGCTGGGGTTCACTCACGCTCTGGATGGCCGAGCGCTACCCCGCGAGCCGCATCACGGCCGTATCCAATTCGCACTCGCAGCGCCACTACATCGAGTCGCAGGCCCAGGCCCGCGGCCTGACCAACCTGCGGGTGGTCACCTGCGACTTCAACGTCTTCGACACCAGCGAACGCTTCGACCGCATCGTGTCGGTGGAGATGTTCGAGCATCTGCGCAACTGGCCGCGCGCGTTCTCGCACGTGGCCCGCTGGCTGGCGCCGGGTGGCCGGTTCTTCCTGCACGTGTTCACGCACCGCGAGGCGCCCTACGCTTTCGAGGTGCGCGACGAGAGCGACTGGATGAGCCGCTATTTCTTCTCCGGCGGCATGATGCCCAGCGACGACCTGGCGCTGCACTGCCAGGACGATCTGCGGCTGCTGGACCGCTGGCGCTGGGACGGCACGCATTACCAGCGCACGGCCGAGGCCTGGCTGGCGCGCATGGATGCGCACCGGGCCGCGCTGCGGCCGCTGTTCGTGGCCACCTACGGCGAAGCGGCCGATGCCTGGTGGGTGCGCTGGCGGCTCTTCTTCATGGCGGTGGCCGAGCTGTTCGGCTACCAGGGCGGCCAGCAGTGGTGGGTGAGCCACTACCTGTTCGCCGGGCGCGACTGAGGCGCACCGCACGGAGGCCGCACCATGGACGCGATGCCGCTGACCGTGACCGCCCTGGCAGGCCTGGCCTGGATCGGGCTGCTGGCGCTGGGCACCTGGTGCGCCAGCCTGCAACGCCACGACGCCAGCCTGGCGGACCGGGTCTGGGGGCTGTGCATCGCCGGGGCCGGCTGCGCCTACCTGGCGCTGCAGCCGGACAGCCACACCGGCATCCGCGGCCCGCTCATGGTGGCGCTGGCCACGGCGTGGGCCGTGCGCCTGTCGGCCTTCATCACCCTGCGCAACTGGGGCCACGGCGAGGACCGGCGCTACCAGGCGATCCGCGCGCGCAACCAGCCCCACTTCGGCTGGCGCAGCCTCTATCTGGTGTTCGGGTTGCAGGCGCTGCTGGCCTGGGTGGTGTCGGCCCCGCTGCTGGCCGGGGTGTGGGGCGACCGGCCCCTGGGCGCACTCGATGTGGCGGGACTGTCGCTGGCGTGCTTCGGCATTGCGTTCGAGGCCGTGGCCGACGCGCAGATGGCCCGCTTCAGGGCCGGGCGCGGGAACCAGGGCGCCGTGATGGATATGGGCCTGTGGCGCTACAGCCGCCATCCCAACTACTTCGGCGAGGCCTGCCTGTGGTGGGGCCTCTGGTGCGCGGCGCTTGGCGGCGCGGGCTGGGCCGCTGCGTGGACGGTGGTCTCTCCGGCGCTGATGACCGTGCTGCTGCTGCGCGTATCGGGCGTCACGCTGCAGGAAAAGGACATGAGCGACCGCCGCCCGGGCTACCGCGACTACGTCGCCCGCACCAATGCCTTCGTGCCCGGCCCCGTGCGACGGCGCTGAATGCGCGCCGGACCCCGTTTTCCCATCGCCCCCTCCACCCGCTCCGTCCACTCCGTCCACCCCCTCCCATCCACCCCACTCGACACAGGATGACCTCACCATGATCCGCCAGCTTGCCATCGCCTACGGTGTCTTCGCCGTTGTCTTCCTCGCGCTCGATGCGGTGTGGCTCAGCGCCATGGCCGACCGCCTGTACCGCCCGGCCATCGGGCACCTGATGCGCGAGGGCTTCGCCCTGGCGCCGGCGGCGATCTTCTATGTGCTGTATGTGGCCGGTGCCGTCATCTTCGCCGTGCGGCCGGGCCTTGCCAGCGGCAGCTGGGCGGCGGCGATGGGTTGCGGCGCGCTGCTGGGCCTGCTGGCCTATGCGACCTACGACCTGACCAACCAGGCCACCTTGCGCGACTGGCCCTGGACGGTGACGCTGGCCGACCTGTGCTGGGGCACCTTCGTCACCGCGATGTCGGCAGGCGCAGCGTGCGCCGTGGCACTGCGCTTCGGCTCGGACTGACCCGGCGGCGTAAACGAGGCCTGCCCACCCCGCCGCCGGTGCGCCGCGCGGCCCCGCAGGTCAAAGCCCGACGAGCCGGCCGATGACGCGAGCGATGCGGCCCGCCGGCAGCAGGCTGCCCTGCACGCTGGCCAGGCAGATGCAGACGCCGTCGCCCGACACCACGGGCTGGTGGTGCACGGTGTCGTCGGCGCCGTCGAAGTCGCCTGCCCCGTAGTGCTGGCGCCCATCGTGGAAGGAGCCGTACAGAACCTGCGTCATCTCCAGGTCGCTGTGGCTGTGCACCGGCAGCTTCTTGCCGGCCGCCATGCGCAGCAGGAAGAGGTTGCTGTCCGGCGCGTGCGGCACCGTCACCCGGCTCCAGTGCATGCCCGGGCCCACCCAGCGCCAGGGCGCCACGGTGCAGCCACGCAGTGCCTGCGGCCAGCGCACGCCGGGCGGCAGGGCCGGCCGGGGTGCCCGGGCGGGGGAGGCAACGCGCGGGGGGCGGGGCGAGGCGTCTTGCGCTTCGATGGCGGCCAGGGTGCGCGCCAGTGCCTCCGGCTGCAGTACAGCGGGCTCGGCGGTTTCCAGCAGCGCGCCGCCCCAGGCCTCGAACGCCTGCAGGCGCTGGCAGCAGTGAGGGCAGCGTTCGATGTGGCTGGCGACCACGATGGCGGGCCCGGCCGGCAACTGGCCTGCCGCATAGGCGAGCATCAACGCGTCTTCAGGATGGTGGCGGATCATGGCTCGAGCGCGCCCAGCAGCCGGCGCAGATGTTGGATGGCAAGCCGAACGCGCGACTTCACGGTGCCGAGGGGAATGCCCAGTTCCTGGGCAATGCGGGCATGCGGATGCTCTTCGAAGAACGACAGCCGCAGGATGTGCGCCTGCTCCTGCGACAGCTGGCGCAACGCGTCGCGCAACCGCGCTTCGCGTTCGTGGATGCTGAGCTGCTCGTCGGGTTGCGGTGCGCTGTCTTCCAGCGTGTCGGCATCGCAGTCGTCCCCGTCGACCGTCAGCATCTGGCCCTTGCGGCGCAGCTGGTCCACGCGCAGGTTGCGGGCGATGGTGAAGATCCAGGTGGAAACGCCCGCATGGCCCGCGTCGTACAGCGCGGCCTTGCGCCAGACGCTCACCATCGTTTCCTGCATCAGCTCTTCGGCTAGCGCCTCGGAACTGCCCAGCCGCATCAGGTAGGCTTTCACCCGGGGCGCGAAATGCTTGAACACGGCGGCAAAAGCCTGCCGGTCTTGGTGAGCCGCGACGGCGTGGAGCCAGGCGCTCAACTCGTCGCCGCTCGGCATCGCGCCGCTGGGAGGGTTCGTGGTCACGATCGACAGGTAGGACGGCCGCGACCTCGCCGCCGGGGCTGGCCAGTCTGACGGCGAAAAGGCGGTGGTCATGCTGCTGTTACGCAGCGCTCGCGGCATTAGATCACAGCGCCTGCGGGCCTTCGCGCGTGCGGAAATCCAAATGCCGCAGGTTGCCGTACAAGTCACATGTCGTATTTGCAAGTAGAAGAAAACCCCGCTACGGGGAGCCCTCGGGAGCGGGCAGTCAATCAGGAGTCGGGCAAGGCGCTGGATGTCGCCGTGATCGGCAGTGGCATCTCCGGCCTGTCGGCCGCATGGCTGCTGTCCGGATGCCACCGGGTGACGCTGTTCGAAGCCGAGCAGCGCCCGGGAGGGCACGCCCACACGGTGGACGTCGCCAGCGCCCAGGGGCGGGTGCCGGTGGATACGGGCTTCATCGTCTTCAACGAGGCGGCCTACCCCAACCTGACGGCCTTGTTCCGCCACCTGGACGTGGAGACCGTCGCCACCGACATGTCGTTTGCCGTGAGCCTGGACCGCGGCGCGCTGGAATACAGCGGCTCCGGCCTGGGCGGACTCTTCGCCCAGCGCCGCAACCTGCTGCGGCCCCGGTTCTTCGCGATGCTGCGCGACCTGGTCCGCTTCTATCGGCAGGCCCCGCAGCTGGCTGCGCAGTACGGGCTGGTGCCGCTGGACGACTTCCTGGACCGCCAGGGCTACGGCCGGGCCTTTCGTGAAGACCACCTCTATCCGATGGCGGCCGCCATCTGGTCCACGCCGGCCGATCAGGTCGGCCAGTATCCGGTGGAGGCCTTCGTACGCTTCTGCGAGAACCACCATCTGCTGCGCCTGGGCGACCGCCCCGCCTGGCGCACCGTGCGCGGCGGCAGCCGCAACTACGTGCAGCGGATGACGGCCGCCCTGGGGTCGCGCTTGCGGCTGGGCAAGGCTGCGGTGGAGGTCCGTCGCACGCCGGGCGGGGCGTTCGTGCGCACGGCGGATGCCCGCGAGTCCGGCCGGTTCGACCAAGTGGTCATCGCCACCCATGCGGACCAGGCCCTGCGCCTGCTGCCCCGTCCCAGCGACGACGAACAGGCCCTGCTGGGCGCGTTCGCGTACACCCGCAACCGGGCGGTGCTGCACACCGATCCGGCCCTCATGCCGCGCCGCCGGGCGGTGTGGTCCAGCTGGAACTACCTGGCAGACCGGTCGCAGTCGGATGGCCTGTGCGTGAGCTACTGGATGAACCGGCTGCAGCCGCTGCCGGCGGGCACGGACTGGTTCCTGACGCTGAACCCGCTGCAGGAGCCGGCTGCGCAGCACCACGTGTTCACGCAGACCTATGAGCACCCGCGCTTCGACGCTGCGGCGCTGCGGGCGCAGCGGGCGCTCTGGTCGCTGCAGGGCCGGCAACGCACCTGGTTCTGCGGCGCCTACTTCGGCTCGGGTTTCCACGAGGACGGCCTGCAGGCCGGGCTGGCCGTCGCGGAAGCCCTGGGCGGGGTGCGCAGGCCCTGGAGCGTGCCGGGCGAGTCGGACCGCATCCACCTGCCCGCGCCCGAGGTGCGCGCGGCATGAAAGCCGGCGCCGGCGCATCGGCCCTGTACGTGGGCTCGGTCGCGCACCAGCGGCTGCAGCCCCGCCGGCACCGGCTGCGCTACGGCGTGTACTACCTCTTGATCGACCTGGACGAGCTGCCCCGGCTGCACCAGCGGCTGCGCTGGTTTTCGGCCAACGCGTTCAACCTGTGCAGCTGGCACGAGCGCGACCATGGAGACGGCACGCCGGGCGGCCTGCGCGCCTATGTGGAGCGGCAACTGCAGGCGGCCGGTCTTCCCGCCGGCGGCGCGATCCAGCTGCTGACCATGCCGCGCATCCTGGGCTACGCCTTCAATCCGCTCACGGTGTATTTCTGCCGCGACGCGGCGGGCCGGCTGCAGGCCATCCTCTACGAGGTGAACAACACCTTCGGCGAACGGCACAGCTACCTGCTGCCGGTGTCACCTTCGGCCCGCGCGTCACCCGACGGTGCGGTCAGGCAGACATGCGCCAAGAACTTCCACGTCTCGCCCTTCCTGGGGCTGGACATGCACTACGACTTCACCGTGTCGCCACCGGGGCCGGACAGCCCCGATCTCGCCCTGCACATCGCCGCCCGCGCTGCGCAAGGCGCGCTGCTGACCGCCGATCTGCGGGCCGAACGCCGGCCGCTGACCGATGCCACCCTGCTGCGGGCGTTCTGGTCGCACCCGCTGCTCACGGTGAAGGTCGTTGCAGCGATCCACTGGGAAGCGCTGCAGCTGCTGGCCAAGCGCGTCGGCTTCCACCCCAAGCCGGCGCCTCCTGCGCAGGCGGTCAGCATGCCCGCGCGGGTGCCGACCCCACCCGCATCCACCGCCTCTCCTCCCCCCGGTCATTGACGACGCCGTCCGCTGCTGACTGACATGCACATTCCATCACCCCCTCCCTCAGAGCTGAACACCCGGCACTCGCGCGGCAGGTCCTGGCCGCTGCGCGGCGTGCTGCAGCGGCTGCTGCGCCACTTGCAGGTGGGCTCGCTGTCGATCACCCTGCCCGGCGGGTCGACCCTCGACGGCCAGGGCCCCCAACCCGGCCCGCGCGCGCGGCTGACGCTGCATCGCTGGCGCCCGGTATGGCGCCTGTTGACCAGCGGGGACATCGGGCTGGCGCGCTCGTACCGGGATGGCGACTGGTCCACGCCCGATCTCACCGCCTTGCTGGAGGTGGGCCTTCGCAACGAGGCGGCCTGGGGGTCCACCCTGCACGCCAGCCTGCCCGTGCGCTGGCTGCACCGGCTGGCGCATGGCCTGCGACGCAACACGCGGCGCGGCAGCCGCGACAACATCGCCTTCCATTACGACCTGGGCAACGAGTTCTACGCCGAGTGGCTGGACGCCAGCATGCTCTACTCCAGCGCGATGCACGTCACCGGCGCCGAGTCGCTGGAAGAAGCCCAAGCCATCAAGCTGCAGCGCATCCTGGATGAGCTGGACCTGCGCGAAGACTCGCAGGTGCTGGAAATCGGCTGCGGCTGGGGAGCGCTCGCAGAGCGCCTGGCACTGGCCGCGCCGCGCGGCCACGTCACCGCGCTCACCCTGTCCCAGGAACAGCTGCGCCACACCACCGGGCGCGTGCGCGCAGCCGGCGTGGGCCGGCGGGTGGATGCGAAGCTGCAGGACTACCGCGACGAGCAGGGCCGGTACGACCGCATCGTCTCCATCGAGATGCTGGAGGCCGTGGGCGAAGCGTACTGGCCCGCGTATTTCGCCGCCCTGCACGGCTGCCTGCGGCCCGGCGGGGTGGCGGTGGTGCAGGCCATCACCATCGCGCAGGACCAGTTCGCACGCTACCGCGCCGAGCCGGACTTCATCCAGCGCTTCATCTTTCCGGGCGGCATGCTGCCCACGGCCGGGATCGTGCAGGCCGAGGCCGAACGCGCCGGGCTGCGGCTGGTGAGCCGCGAGGCCTTCGGCCCGAGCTATGCGCTCACGCTGGCGGAATGGCGGCACCGCTTCCTGCGCGCCTGGCCGCGCATCGAAGCGCTCGGCTTCAACGAGGCGTTTCGCCGCCTGTGGGTGTATTACCTGTGCTACTGCGAGGCCGGCTTCCGGACCGGGCGGGTGGACGTGGCGCTCTACACGCTGGAGCGCGCGGATTCGGATGCGGACGCGGGTTCTCACGGGCGCGCAGCCGCCGAAAGCAGCTGAGCCAGGGAAGGTGCGAGGTGGAAGCCGGGTTCGCCCCGGCGCCCGGCGGAAGGCTGTCGCCCGCCGGGCTGGCGAGCCCACGCCCGGAAAGCAGACCGGGCTGGGCGCAAGGCCGCACGGACGCTGGCGAAAGGCGGGGGAAGAAAATGGTGCGGCTGGCGGGGATCGAACCCACGACCCTTGGCTTCGGAGGCCAATACTCTATCCACTGAGCTACAGCCGCATCGGATGAGCGCGCATGGTGCGCGGTCAAGCGGCGGATTATCGCACGCCCTCAGAGCCTGAAACCCAAGCCCTTGAGATAAGCGTCCACCACCGTGCGGCTGACGGCCACCAGATCGAAGTCGGCAGGGTTGAGCAACCAGATCTGCATCAACCCTTCGAAGACGGAGCGCAGCCCGATGGCCGCGCACTGTGCGCCCTGCGGCAGCGTGATGCCCTGCGCCGCGGCGGCGTCCTGCAGGTCGTCCTTCAGCTTCTGCTGAAAGCTGCCGCACTCCGACATGTGCCGGTCGCGCGCACTCGCCAGTTCGTCCACGTATTCGACACGGAACAGCGCGATCTCGAACACGCGGCAGGTCCGCGCATCGGTCGATATGCTGCGCAGCACGTAGTCGATGCGGTCACGCAGCCGCTGGAGCGGCTCTTCCTTCGCGCGGGAGAACGCTTCGTCGTCGTGCACCGCTTTCTGCAGCGGCGAGGTCGCGCGGTCCATCATCGCGTTGAACAGGTCGCCCTTGTCCTTGAAGTGCCAGTAGATGGCGCCCCGGGTCGCACCCGCCGCGCAGGCGATGTCGTTCAACGACGCGCGGGAGACCCCCTTGTCGTAGAAAACTTGCTCCGCTGCGTCGAGCAGACGCGAACGCGTAGCATCTGCATCCTGTTTGGTTCTTCTAGCCATGGGTGGGGATTGCCTCCTGCCCGGCGTCGTGAAAAGCGCCGTCGCAGTAATTATACATTCATGTTTGTATGTACAATCTGCGGTTTTTCCGAAACCCCTTCCCCGTGCCGGCGTGTGCCGACTGGGAAGCCGGCCGATCGGAATTCCCTTCTTTCCGCTTGTTGCCTTGCCTTGACTCAAAGGACTTCCATGCAGCGCCTGCCCGACGACTCCGCCCTCCACCCCGCCTCCCTGTCCCGCTTCGGCACCACCTCCTCGACCGTGGCCGCTGCCCTGGTGGCAGCACTCGTGCTGAGCGGTTGCGGCAAGAAGCCCGAAGAGGGCGCGGCCCCCGCACAGCAGCAGCAACAGCCGCCCGCCCAGGTGGGCGTGGTGACCGTGACTCCCGGTGACGTGGGCCTGGTCACCGAACTGCCGGGCCGGCTGGAAGCGTCCAGGGTCGCGGAAGTGCGCGCACGGGCTGCCGGCATCCTGCAAAAGCGCCTCTTCACCGAAGGCAGCGACGTCAAGGCCGGCCAGCGGCTCTTCACCATCGACAGCGCGCCCTACCAGGCCACGCTGGAAAGCGCACAGGCCAGCGTGGCGCAGGCCGAGGCCAACGTGGCGCAGACCAAGTCGCTGGCGGACCGCTATCGGCCGCTCGTGGCGGTGAACGCCATCAGCAAGCAGGAATACGACAACGCGGTCGCCTCGCAGAAAACGGCTGAAGCCAACCTGGCGGCCGCCCGCGCGGGCGTGACCTCGGCGCGCATCAATCTGGGCTACGCCGCGGTGACGGCGCCCATCTCCGGCCGCATCGGCCGTGCGCTGGTGACCGAAGGCGCGCTGGTGGGCCAGGGCACGGCCACCGAGCTGGCGGTCATCCAGCAGATCAATCCGCTCTACGTGAACTTCACCCAGTCGGCGGCGGACGCGCTCAAGCTGCGCACGGCGATCGCCAGCGGCAAGTACAAGCAGTCGGCCAGCGGCTCGGCCAACGTGCGCGTGGTGCTGGAAGACGGCAGCGTGTACGGCCAGACGGGCCGGCTGCTGTTCACCGACCTCACGGTGGACGCCACCAGCGGCCAGGTGACGCTGCGCGCCGAGATCCCGAACCCCGACCGCCTGCTGCTGCCCGGCCTGTACGTGCGCGTGCGGCTGGAACAGGCCCAGGTGGACAACGGCGTGCTGCTGCCGCAGCAGGCCGTGACGCGCTCGGCCAAGGGCGACACCGTGATGGTGGTGGGCCCGGACAACCACCTCACGCCCCGCACTGTGAAGCTGGGCCCGGCGCAAGGCACCAACTGGGTGGTGACCGATGGCCTCAAGGCCGGTGAAAAGGTGATGGTGGACGGCTTCCAGAAGCTGCCGCGCGGCAAGCCCGGCGACCCGATCGTCGTGAACCCCGTGCCCTGGCAGGCCCCCGGCGCCAACCCGGCCGCCGCCCCCGCATCGGCCCCTGCCGCGGCCCCCGCCAAGTCGTAAGAACAAAAACAAGGAGCGCGGCACATGGCCAAGTTCTTCATCGAACGGCCCATCTTTGCATGGGTCATCACGATCTTCATCATGGTGATGGGGGGTATCTCCATCACCAAGCTGCCGATTGCGCAGTACCCCGCCGTGGCGCCGCCGACCATCCAGGTGTCGGTGGCCTACCCCGGCGCCAACGCCCAGACGCTGGAAGACAGCGTGCTCGCGGTGATCGAGCGCGAGATGAACGGCGCTTCGGGCCTGGCGTATGTCGAGACGACCAGCCAGGCCAACGGCACCGGCTCCATCACGCTGAGCTTCGAGCCCGGCACCAACGCCGACCTGGCGCAGGTGGACGTGCAGAACCGCCTGTCGCGCGCCACGCCGCGGTTGCCGAGCGCGGTGACGCAGCAGGGCGTGCGCGTGGAGCAGTCGCGCTCGAACTTCCTGATGTTCGCGATGCTGACGACGGAAAACCCCGACGTGAGCATCGAGGCGCTGAACGACTACGCCGCCCGCAACGTGGTGCCCGAGCTGCAGCGCGTGGCCGGCGTCGGCACGCTGACGCAGTTCGGCTCGGAACGTGCCATGCGCGTCTGGGTGGACCCGGCCAAGCTCAAGGGCTTCAACCTGTCGCTGGACCAGGTGAATGCGGCGATCCGCGCACAGAACGTGCAGGTGTCCGCCGGCAACCTGGGTGACCTGCCCGCCGAGAACGGCCAGCCCGTGGCGGCCACCATCGTGGTCAAGGGCCAGCTCTCGACGGCCGAGCAGTTCGGCAACGTGGTGCTGCGCGCCAACACCGACGGCTCGTCGGTGCGCCTGCGCGACGTCGCCCGCATCGAGCTGGGTTCGCAGAGCTACAGCACCAGCGCGCGCCTCAACGGCAAGCAGGCCGTGGGCCTGGGCGTGCAGCCCACCCCGTCGGCCAATGCGCTGGCCACCGCCAAGGCCGTCAAGGCCAAGCTGGAAGAGCTCAAGAAATTCTTCCCGCAGGGCGTGAACTACGTGGTGCCGTACGACACCTCCAAGTTCGTGTCGGTCTCCATCGAGAAGGTGGTGCACACGCTGATCGAAGCCGTGGTGCTGGTGTTCATCGTGATGTTCCTGTTCCTGCAGAACTTCCGCTACACCATCATCCCGACCATCGTGGTGCCGGTGGCGCTGCTGGGCACGTTCGGGGCGCTGCTGGCGATGGGTTTCTCGATCAACGTGCTGACCATGTTCGGCATGGTGCTGGTGATCGGCATCGTGGTGGACGACGCCATCGTGGTGGTGGAGAACGTCGAGCGGATCATGGCCGAGGAAGGCCTGCCGCCGCTGCAGGCGACGCGCAAGGCCATGGGCCAGATCTCCGGCGCCGTGATCGGCGTGACGGTGGTGCTGATCTCGGTGTTCGTGCCGCTGGCCTTCTTCGCCGGCTCCACCGGCAACATCTACCGACAGTTCGCGGCGACGATGGCCACCTCCATCGCCTTCTCGGCCTTCCTGGCGCTGTCGCTCACGCCGGCGCTCTGCGCCACACTGCTCAAGCCCGTCGATCCGGACCACCATGCAGAGAAGAAGGGCTTCTTCGGCTGGTTCAACCGGTCGTTCAAGCGCACCACGCACCGCTACGAAAGCTGGATGGGCAAGCTGCTGCGCCGCGGCGGCCGCATGATGATCATCTACGCTGTGCTGCTGGGCGCGGTGGCGCTGGTGTACACCCGCCTGCCCACGTCGTTCCTGCCCAACGAAGACCAGGGCTACATCATCACCAACGTGCAGCTGCCCCCGGGTGCGGCGCAGTCGCGCACGTCGGCGGTGCTGTCGCAGGTGGAAGACTTCATGCTCAAGCAGCCGGAGGTCGAGAACATCGTCACCGTGGCGGGCTTCTCGTTCTCGGGCCAGGGGCAGAACGCGGGCCTGGCCTTCGTGATCCTGAAGGACTGGAGCGAGCGCGAGGGCGCAGACCACTCGGCCTCGGCCGTGGCTGGCCGCGCCTTCGGAGCGCTTTCCGGCATCCGCGACGCGTTCATCTTCGCGCTGAGCCCGCCGCCCATCCCTGAGCTGGGCACCGGCACGGGCTTCAACTTCCGCCTGCAGGACCGCGCGGCCCAGGGCCATGACGCCCTGCTGGGCGCGCGCAACCAGCTGCTGGGCATGGCGGCGCAGAGCAAGGTGCTGGCGGGCGTGCGCCCGGACGGCATGGAAGACGCGCCGCAGATGCAGATCGACATCGACCGCGACAAGGCCAACGCCCTGGGCATCACGTTCGACAGCATCAGCAGCGCGCTGTCCACGGCGCTGGGCTCGGCCTACATCAACGACTTCCCGAACCAGGGCCGCCTGCAGCGCGTGGTGGTGCAGGCCGACTCCGCGGCACGTATGCAGCCCGAGTCGGTGCTGGACCTGCCGGTGCTGAACAACAAGGGCCAGACCGTGCCGCTTTCGACCTTCGCGACCACGCGCTGGATCACCGGCGCCATGCAGACGGTGCGCTACAACGGCTATCCCTCGATCAAGATCGCGGGCGATGCCGGCCCAGGTTATTCCACCGGCGATGCGATGACCGAGATGGAGCGCCTGGCCGCCCAGCTGCCTCCGGGCTTCGGCTTCGAATGGACCGGCCAGTCGCGTGAGGAAAAGCTCGCCGGCTCCCAGGCCACCATCCTCTACGCGTTCTCGCTGCTGGCGGTGTTCCTGTGCCTGGCCGCGCTGTACGAGAGCTGGACCATTCCGGTGTCGGTGATGCTGGTGGTGCCCCTGGGCGTGCTGGGCGTGCTGCTGGCGACGCTGCTGCGCGGCATGTCGAACGACGTCTACTTCCAGATCGGGCTGGTGACCATCATCGGGCTCTCGGCGAAGAACGCCATCCTGATCGTGGAGTTCGCCAAGGACCTGCAGGCCGAGGGCAAGAGCGTGCTGGAGGCGGCGCTGGAAGCCGCCCACCTCCGGTTCCGCCCGATCATCATGACCTCGCTGGCGTTCACGCTGGGCGTGGTGCCCCTGTTCATCGCCTCGGGCGCCAGCTCGGCCAGCCAGCGCGCCATCGGCACCGGCGTGATCGGCGGGATGATCACCGGCACCGTGCTGGCGGTGGTGTTCGTTCCCGTGTTCTTCGTGCTGGTGCGCTCCTTCTTCAAGGGCAGCAAGCGCCAGCAGGAACACGACGCGCACCAGGCGCAGATGCACCGCCATGCGGAGGACGCGCAATGACGCCCTGCCGCGCCTTTCTGGAGAAACGATCCATGACGCACACCACTCCGTTCGCGCGCCCGGCCGCGCTGACCGCCGTGGCCCTGGCCGCGCTGCTGGCGGGCTGCAGCTTCATTCCGACCTATGAGCGGCCCGCCGCGCCGGTGCCGGCCACCTACGGCACGACGGCCGCCGCCGCGGCGGCATCGCCCGGCACGAACGTGGCTGCCAGCGCCGATGCGCGGGCGGCCGCCGACATCGACTGGAAGGACTATTTCTCCGACCCCCGGCTGCAGACGCTGATCGGCACGGCGCTGGCCAACAACCGCGACCTGCGCGTGGCGGCGCTCAACATCGAGCAGGCGCGCGCGCAGTTCCAGATCCAGCGGGCCGCGCAGTTCCCCGCGGTCAACGGCGTGGCCAATGCCGCCCGCCAGCCGAGCGCCACGACCGGGCAGTACGCGAACCAGTACCAGGTCGGCCTGGCATTGTCGGCCTGGGAAATCGACTTCTTCGGCCGCATCGCCGCGCTGAAGGAGCAGGCGCTGGCGCAGTACCTGGCGACCCAGGAGGCGCGCAAGGCGGCGCAGATCAGCCTAGTGGCGTCGGTGGCGACGGCCTGGTTCAACCTGCAGGCCGACGAGGAACTGCTCGACATCTCGCGCCGCACCCTCAGCACGCGCGACGAGTCGGTGAAGCTGACCCGGCTGCGGCTGGAGAACGGCGTCAGCTCCGAGCTGGACAACAGCCAGGCCATCAGCCTGGCCGAAACCGCCCGCGCCACCTACGCCCAGCAGCGCCGCCAACGGCTGCAGGACGAGAACACCCTTGCGCTGCTGCTCGGCCAGCCGGTGCCGGCCGACATCCTGGCCAGCCTGTCCTCCGCGCGGCTGGCCAATGCACAGCCCATGCCGCCGCTGCCGGCCGGCCTGCCCTCCGATCTGCTGACGCGCCGGCCGGACATCCGCCAGGCCGAGCAGCAACTGATCGCCGCCAACGCCAACATCGGCGCGGCGCGGGCCAACTTCTTCCCGCGCATCGCACTCACGGCCAGCGTGGGCACGGTCAGCAACGAACTGTCGGGCCTGTTCAAGGGAGGCAGCTGGGCGTTCTCGATCGCGCCGCAACTGGCGCTGCCGCTGTTCGACGCCGGCCGCAACCAGGCCACGCTGGAATCGGCCCGGGCCGGCCGCGAGATCGCGGTGGCGCAGTACGAGCGCTCCATCCAGTCGGCCTTCCGCGAAGTGGCGGATGCGCTGGCGGGAGAAGCCACGCTGCAGGACCAGCTCAACGCCCAGCGCACCCAGGCGCAGGCCGACAGCAAGCGCTTCGAGCTGTCGGACCTGCGCTACCGCAATGGCGTGGCCAGCTATCTGGACCTGCTGGACGCGCAGCGCTCGCTGTTCGCTTCGGAACAGAGCCTCGTGCAGACGCGCCTGCTGCGCCTGCAGAACCAGGTCGCGCTGTACCGCGTTCTGGGCGGCGGATGGAGCGAGGCGCCGCAAACCGCACCACGTTCTTGACATAGCGCAAGGGGGCGCGGGGGGCCGTTTTCCCCAACGGCCGCCCCGCAGGGCGACTCCTATAATGAAAATTCAAGGATAGCGAGCCCCCAAGCCCCACAGAGGACGTCATGAGCGACACCCACGAAGAAGCGCACACCGGACCGATCAAGAACCCCAAGCAGCTGCTGGTCACGGTCCTTTTTTCTTTCGTGCTTCCGATCTTCGCCATCATCGGTCTGGTGATGTTCGTGACTTCCGGCAACAAGCCAGCCGAGGGCAGCGCCAACCCCGAGAAGGCCGTAGCGGAACGCATCCAGAAGGTCGGCATGGTGGAAGTGCGCGACGCGAACCGGCCGCTGCGCCCGGGCGAGGAAGTCTTCAAGGGTCAATGCGCCGCCTGCCATGCCACGGGTGCCGCCGGCGCGCCCAAGCTGGGCGACGTGGCTGCCTGGGCACCGCGCATCCAGCAAGGCTTCGAGACGCTGGTGCAGTCGGCACTCAAGGGCAAGGGCGCCATGGCTCCGCAAGGTGGCGGCGAATTCGATGACACGGAAATCGCCCGCGGCGTGGCCTACCTCGCCAACGCGGCCGGTGCGAAGTTCGCCGAGCCTGACCGCCCCGGCGCGGCCCCCGCAGCGGGCGGGGCTTCTGCCGCTGGCGCTGGCGCTTCTGCCGCTGGCGCTGCGGCCCCGGCGGCTGCCGCATCCGGCGGCTGAAACCCTTGCGCCCAGGCGCCTGGCAGCAGCCAGCGCCCTTCTCCCTCCGAAGCCGGCTTGCAGCCGGCTTTTTTACGCCTTGGGAGGTGCGCCGTTGGGAGTGCCCGCCGCCTGTTGAGCGGGACTGCGCACGAAGCCGTAGCGCCCGGGCAGGTCGCTCGACTGCACAGACTCGGGCGTCCAGCGACCTTGCTCCAGGGCGTCTGCCACCTGCGGCACATCGAGCGTGTGCACCAGACCCAGGCCTGCACTGCACGCCAGATAGACATAGCCGTTTTCATCCACCAGGCACTGGCCCTGCCCGGTCAGACGGGTGCCGTTCTGGGCCACGGGGACGCCATCCGCGCCGAAGCGCCAGACGAGCGGCGTCGATTCCAGCTCCACATAGACGCGCTGGGGGCCGTTCTGGAAGAACCAGCGGCCCTCGGCGTCGGCCTCGTAGTTGCGCTGGATGAATTCGATCAGCTTGTCGTGCTGCAGCCGCGAGCCGCGCGACTGCGGAAAGGGGCCTTGTGCCTGCGTGGCGTCGTCGCGCATGTACCAGTGGCCGCGCGCGTCCAAACCCAGCCAGCCGTAGCAGTCGGGAACGTGGGGCCACTTGGCGATGGCCTGCCTGACGATGTCATCCATGGGCCGATTCTGCCTGGGCGGGCGGCAGGGGCGCGTAGGTGGCGGCGCCCTGCGCGGCCAGCCAGTCGGCCACCGCGTCCGGCATGGCCCGCACGTGCCCCGGGAAGGCTCCGGCCGGGAAGCCGACATGCCCGCCGCCAGCCGGCTGCCAGAGCGTGACGTGCCGGCCGACCTGCTGCGGCGTGGGCAGGCTGGCGGCCGGCACGAACGGATCGTTCAGCGCGTTGAGCACCAGCGCCGGCACGCGGATGGCGGGCAGCAGCGGCTTGGCGGAGGCTCGCTGCCAGTAGTCGTCGGTATCGCGGAAGCCGTGCAGCGGCGCCGTGAAGACGTTGTCGAAGGCATGGAGGTCGCGCGCCGCAAGCAGCGCATCGCGATCGAACAGGCCCGGGTGCTGCTGCAGCTTGGCCAGCGCCTTGGGCACCATGCTGCGCAGGAACATGCGGTTGTAGACCTGCCGGTTGAAGCCCCGCCCGATGGCGGCACCGCCCGCAGCCAGGTCGATGGGCGCGCTGACGGCGGCAACGGCAGCCACCAGATCGGCCGCCCGGCTCCCGGCCTCGGCCGCCCAGCGCAGCAGCGCGTTGCCGCCGAGCGAGACGCCCACGGCCCACACCGGCGCGGCTGGCGTCCCGGGCGGCGCATCGGCCGCCCCGCCCGCCCGCGCCAGCCGCTGCACCAGCCAGCCGATCTCTTCGTGGTCGCCGGAATGGTAGGCGCGGGGGCCAAGGTTGAGCTCGCCGCTGCAGCCGCGGAAGTGCGGCACGGCGAAGCGCCAGCCACGCGCGCGGGCCACGTCGGCAAAGGCTTCGGCATAGTGGCTGCGCGACGAGCCCTCCAGCCCGTGGAACAACACCAGCAGGGGCCGAGGCGAGGAGCCCCGGGGCGGCTCGGTCGCCATGTCCTGCGCAAGGAAGTCCACGTCCACGAAATCGCCGTCGGGCGTGGTCCAGCGCTCGCGGCGGTAGGCCGGTCCGGGCCCCACGGTGCGGCGGGCCATGAGCGCCGGCCAGATGGTTTGCGCATTGCCGCCCGGCAACCAGGCAGGCGCTCTGTATTTCATGGCATCAGGCGCAGAAAGGGCGGGCGCCCGTGGGCCAAAACCTCATCGATCCAGGACGGAACCGAAATCAGTGCAGCCTGCCTGCGGGTGGGGTGGACCCGGGCGCGGTGGCGGCCTGTACCGTGCCGGGGCTGGCATGGTGGGCCACCAGCCGCCAGCCCTGCGCGGTCTTGTGATAGACGTTGGTGGCCTGCACCACCGCCTCGCGCGGGCCGTCGGGCAGCATCACCTCCACCCGCTCGATCACGCTGTGCACGGCGCTGGCCAGCGCCTGCACGCGGTGCACCTGGGTCGGCCGGGCCCGCAGCGTGCCGTGCTCGAACATGGCCGCGAAGGCCGAGCGAATGGCGCCGGGGCCGAGCAGCCGCGGTCCGCCAGGGTGCACGCAGACGATCTCGTCGTCGTCCGCCCAGCAGGCCATCAGCCGGTCGATGTCGCCGGCCTGCAGTGCGTCGTAGAAGGCGGATTCGGTGTCGTCGGGGGAGCCGCCGAGCGTGGCGGCGCGCAGGGAAGATCGGGTCATGGCCGGGCGCGGGGGGTGGATGGCGATGCGCCATTGTCCGAGGCGCGGCCCGCCTTGTCACGGACAAAGGCCGCCGCAGCCAGCAGGCACAATGCGCCTTGCCCCGGTGGCCATTGGCAGTGTCGCCGGCTTCGCGGCGCCGGGGCGGCATCACCATGAAACGTCTTTTCGCCCTGCTTGCCGCCGTGCTCTCCCTCTCGGGCTGCGGCTACAACGACTTCCAGCGCCTGGACGAGCAATCCAAGGCGGCCTGGAGCGAGGTTCTCAACCAGTACCAGCGGCGCGCCGACCTGGTGCCCAATATCGTCGCCACGGTCAAGGGCGAGGCGGCCTTCGAGCAGGACACGCTGACCCGCGTGGTCGAAGCGCGCGCCAAGGCCACGTCGATCCAGGTGACGCCCGAGACGCTGAACAACCCGGAGGCTTTCAACAAGTTCCAGCAGGCGCAGGGTGAGCTGTCGGGCGCACTGTCGCGGCTGATGGTCGTCGCCGAGCGGTACCCGCAGCTGCAGGCCAACCAGGCGTTCCGCGATCTGCGCGTGACGCTGGAGGGCACCGAGAACCGCATCACCGTGGCGCGCAACCGCTACATCCAGACCGTGCAGGAATACAACGTGCTGGCCCGCAGCTTTCCCACCAACCTGACCGCCAAGGTCTTCAGCTACGACCCCAAGCCCAGCTTCACCGTGCAGAACGAGGCGCAGATCAGCACGCCGCCGACGGTGGACTTCTCGCGCCCGGCGGCCTCGCGCCCCTGACGCACTCGGTTCAGGGCCAAACATGCCATTCGCGCCGGTACTGCAAGCACTTCTAGCTATACTTTTGATAGCTACAGGCTGGCTGGCCCCGCCCTCGGCCGCGGCGCAGGCGCTGCTGCCGGTGCCGCCGCTGTCGGCGCGCGTAATCGACCCCACCGGCATCCTGTCGGCCACCGACCGCCAGGCGCTGGACACGCGGCTGGCCGGCATCGAGCAGCGGCATGGCTCGCAGGTGGTGGTGCTGATGGTGCAGACCACCCGCCCCGAAGACATCGCGGCCTATGCCAACCGCGTGGCCAACCAGTGGAAGATCGGCCGGCGCGACGTGGGCGACGGCGTCATCGTGCTGGTGGCCCAGCAAGACCGCAAGATGCGCATCGAGGTCGCCAAGGCGCTGGAAGGCGCGCTGCCCGACATCGCTGCCGCCCGCATCATCGACAGCGCCATGAAGCCCCGCTTCCAGCAGAACGACTTCGCGGGCGGGCTCACGGCGGCGGTCAATCAGATCGAGGCCCGCATCGCCGGGGAAGGGCTGCCGGTGCCTGGCGACACGCACCAGCGCTCCGGCAAGGCGCAGCCGGGAGACGGCTTCGATTGGACGGACCTGGCGGTGTTCCTGTTCTTCGGCGTGATGGTAGGCGGCCCGCTCGCCCGCCGCATCTTCGGCAAGGGGCTGGGCGGTCTGCTGGTGGGCGGCGGTGCCGGCGGGCTGGCCCTGCTGGTCACCTCCAGCCTGCTCATCGCGGGCGGCGTCACCGTGCTGGCGCTGCTCTATACCTGGCTCTTCGGTGGCCGCACGGGCACCGTCTGGCATGGCGGGGGCGGCGGCGGTGCTGCCGGCGGCCTGGGCGGCTGGGCCGGAGGCGCCGGCATGGGGGGCTGGGGCGGCGGCTTCGGCTCCGGGGGTAGCGGTGGCGGCGGCGGCGGTTTCAGCTCCGGCGGCGGCGGCGACTTCGGGGGCGGTGGCGCCTCCGGCGATTGGTAGGGGCAGGCCATGGCGAAGACACCCGACGGTTCATCCTCTTCCTCTTCCTCTTCCGCAGCCAAGCCCGGCGGCGCCGACCTGCGCCGGCCGGCGGCTCCTGCTGCTCCGTCCATCTGGCAACGGCTGGCGCGCATGTGCCGCCATCGCTGGTCCGAAGGCGCCGTGCGCCGAGCGCTACCCGACGACGCGCTGGAGCGGCTGACACGCCGCGTGGCCGCCAGCGAGCGGCGGCACACCGGTCAGATCCGCATCTGCATCGAGGGCGGCCTACCGTGGTCGTACCTGCTGCGCGGCGCCTGCGCGCGCGAGCGGGCCGTGACCCAGTTCGGCAAGCTGCGCGTCTGGGACACGGAGCACAACAACGGCGTGCTGATCTACCTGCTGCATGCCGACCATGCCATCGAGATCGTGGCCGACCGCGCCCTGGCCCGGGTCATCCCCCCGCAAGCGTGGCGCGACCTGGTGGCTGACATGGGAGCGGCCTTCCGCGCACGTCGCCACGAAGAAGGGCTGACGGAGGCGCTGGCAGAGGTGTCGGCGCTGCTGGTTGAGCACTTCCCCGCTGTGCAAGCAGAAGCTGCAACGGGGGGATCGGGCGCGGTCGTGGGCGGAGGCGCCGATGAGGGACTGCCAGATGCCCCGGTGATGTCGCGCCGGGCGGGCCGCGCGGACTGAGGCAGGCGGGGCCTCCCGCCCCACATCCCGCCAGCGCGAGGGCTGGGGACCCGGCCGCCCATTACGCCGTGACCTTGCCAGGCCGGCAGTGGCGGCGCCCCCGGGTAGCGGCCTCGATAGCGATGGGCGATGGGCGATGGGCCACCTGCAGTCACCGGTCGTCGAACGGCCGAACCCCCTCCCCATGAAAAAAGCCGCCCGGAGGGGCGGCTTTGTTTGCGTTGCTGCCTGCCAGAGCGCAAAGCCCGGGTTGCAGGCCTGCGGTGGCGGGTGCAGCCCAGCCAGGCTCAGCGCTTCTGACGGAAGCGGCGCAGCGCGGCGATCTGGGCGGCCATGACGGCCAGCTCGGACTGGGCCTTGGCCAGGTCGAGATCGCTCTTGGCGTTCTTGAGCGCTTCTTCGGCGGCGGCCTTGGCGGCGCTGGCCTTTTCGTCGTCCAGGTCCTTGCCGCGGATGGCGGTGTCGGACAGCACGGTCACGCGGTCGGGTTGCACTTCCAGGATGCCGCCGGCGACGAAGACGAACTCTTCATTGCCGTCGGCCAGTTCGATGCGCACGGAACCGGGCTTGATGCGCGTGATCAGGGGCGTGTGCTTGGGCAGGATGCCCAGCTCACCCGCTTCGCCCGGCAGCGCCACGAAGCGCGCCTCGCCCGAGAAGATGGACTCCTCGGCGCTGACGACATCGACGTGAAAGGTGTTGGCCATGGGTCGTTCCTTCAATGTTCAAAAAGTGGGAGCAAGCGGTCGTTGCGGCACTCGGCACTCGGGCCACCCGGCGCAGTGAAAGGCTCGAAGACCGTCCACACGCCGAGGGCAGGCGCCCGGCCGCCCCGGCAGGCTTACGCCAGCTTCTTGGCCTTTTCGAAGGCTTCGTCGATGGTGCCGACCATGTAGAACGCCTGCTCCGGCAGGTGGTCGCACTCGCCAGCCACGATCATCTTGAAACCACGGATGGTTTCTGCCAGGGGCACGTACTTGCCTGGCGAGCCCGTGAACACTTCGGCCACGTGGAATGGCTGCGACAGGAAACGCTGGATCTTCCGGGCGCGAGCCACGGCCAGCTTGTCTTCGGGAGCCAGTTCGTCCATGCCCAGAATGGCGATGATGTCGCGCAGTTCCTTGTAGCGCTGCAGCGTGCCCTGCACACCGCGGGCGACCGCGTAGTGCTCCTCGCCCACGACTTGCGGGTCGAGCTGGCGGCTGGTGGAGTCCAGCGGGTCCACGGCGGGGTAGATACCCAGCGAAGCGATGTCACGCGACAGCACCACGGTGGAGTCCAAGTGGGCGAAGGTCGTCGCAGGGGATGGGTCGGTCAAGTCATCGGC
Organism: Acidovorax sp. Leaf160; assembly: GCF_001424265.1. Lineage (GTDB taxonomy): Bacteria > Pseudomonadota > Gammaproteobacteria > Burkholderiales > Burkholderiaceae_C > Paracidovorax. Next base: position 23,439 of record NZ_LMOV01000007.1, on the reverse strand, counting down.
AGGCACGTACACGGCCTGGATGGAGGTGATCGAGCCGACCTTGGTGGAGGTGATGCGCTCTTGCAGGCGGCCCATTTCCTCGGCCAGCGTGGGCTGGTAGCCCACGGCGGAAGGCATGCGGCCCAGCAGTGCCGACACTTCGGTACCGGCCAGCGTGTAGCGGTAGATGTTGTCCACGAAGAACAGCACGTCACGGCCTTCGTCGCGGAACGACTCGGCGATGGTCAGGCCGGTCAGCGCCACGCGCAGACGGTTGCCTGGTGGCTCGTTCATCTGGCCGTAGACCATGGCGACCTTCGACTCCTCGAGCTTCTCGAGGTTCACGACGCCGGAATCGGCCATTTCGTGATAGAAGTCGTTGCCTTCACGGGTCCGCTCGCCCACACCAGCGAACACCGACAGACCGCTGTGGGCCTTGGCGATGTTGTTGATGAGTTCCATCATGTTCACGGTCTTGCCCACGCCGGCACCGCCGAACAGGCCCACCTTGCCGCCCTTGGCGAACGGGCACACCAGGTCGATCACCTTGATGCCGGTTTCCAGCAGCTCTTGCGATGGCGACAGTTCGTCGTACGCAGGCGCCTTGCGGTGGATCGAGGCCGTCAGGGCCTGGTCAACCGGGCCGCGCTCGTCGATGGGCGCGCCCAGCACGTCCATGATGCGGCCCAGGGTGGCTTTGCCGACGGGCACGCTGATGGGGTTGCCGGTGTTGGACACCACGATGCCGCGGCGCAGGCCGTCGGACGAACCCAGGGCGATGGTACGCACCACGCCGTCACCCAGCTGCTGCTGCACTTCCAGCGTCAGGGTGGAGCCTTCGAGCTTCAGGGCGTCGTAGACCTTGGGCATCTGGTCGCGTGGGAACTCCACGTCCACCACGGCGCCGATACATTGAACAATCTTGCCCTGAACGCCAGTGTTCATTAGGGAATTCTCTTGAGCCATTTTTCTCGCTCCAAATAAATTTGTCTGTCGAGCTGTTTACACAGCGGCGGCACCGGACACGATCTCGGACAGTTCCTTCGTGATCGCCGCCTGACGCGTCTTGTTGTAGACCAGCTTCAACTCGCCGATGACGCTGCCAGCGTTGTCGGTGGCAGCCTTCATGGCCACCATCCGCGCCGACTGCTCGGACGCCATGTTTTCAGCCACGGCCTGATAGATCAGCGATTCGACATAGCGAACCAGCAGCTCGTCGATGACGCTCTGTGCATCGGGCTCGTAGATGTAATCCCAGCCGTGCTCGGTGGCATCGGCCTGCATCTGCTCGGAGGACAGGGGGAGCAGACGCTCCACCACCGATTCCTGCTTCATGGTGTTGATGAACTTGGTGTAGCTGAGGTACACCGCGTTGATCTTGCCTTCGGCATAAGCGTCGAGCAGCACCTTCACGGGGCCGATGAGCTTGTCGAGATGCGGCGTGTCGCCCAGGCCCGTGACGTGCGAAACCACCTTGGCGCCGACACGGTTCAGGAAGCCCAGACCCTTGTTGCCAATGGCCACGGCTTCGGTGGACACGCCAGCGGACTGCAGGTCGCGCAACTGGGTCGTCACGGCACGCAACACGTTGGTGTTCATGCCGCCGCACAGGCCCTTGTCGGTCGTCACCACGATCATGCCGGCCACCTTGGCGTCCGTGTTTTCCTTCATGAAAGGATGCACGTATTCCGGATTGGCCTGACCGAGGTTGGCCGCGATGTTGCGGATCTTGTCGCTGTAGGGACGGGCAGCGCGCATCCGGTCCTGCGCCTTGCGCATCTTGGATGCGGCCACCATTTCCATGGCCTTGGTGATCTTCTTGGTGTTCTCCACCGATTTGATCTTGCCGCGTATTTCCTTGCCTGCTGCCATGAGGTTTCCTCGTTCGGTTTAGGCGAACGACTTCTTGAACGCGGTGATCGCAGCCGTCAGCTCGGCTTCTGCGTCCTTGTCCATGGCCTTGGCCTGCTCCAGCTTGGCGAGCAAAGCGCCATGGCTGGTCTTCAGGAACTGGTGCAGGCCGTGTTCGAAGTCGAGCACCTTCTTCACTTCGATGTCGTCCATGAAGCCCTTGTTCACCGCGAACAGCGTGGCACCCATCAGCGAGATGGGCAGCGGGCTGTACTGGGCCTGCTTCAGCAGCTCGGTCACGCGGGCACCGCGGTCCAGCTGCTTGCGGGTGGCTTCGTCCAGGTCGGATGCGAACTGCGCGAAGGCAGCCAGCTCACGGTACTGGGCCAGATCGGTACGGATACCGCCGGACAGGCTCTTGATGATCTTGGTCTGGGCTGCACCACCGACGCGCGACACCGAGATACCGGCGTTGATGGCGGGGCGGATACCTGCGTTGAACAGGCTGGTTTCCAGGAAGATCTGGCCGTCCGTGATCGAGATCACGTTCGTCGGAACGAAGGCGGACACGTCGCCGGCTTGCGTTTCGATGATCGGCAGCGCCGTCAGCGAACCCGTCTTGCCCTTGACTTCACCCTTGGTGAAGGCTTCGACGTAGTCGGCGTTCACGCGGGCTGCACGCTCCAGCAGACGGCTGTGGAGATAGAACACGTCGCCAGGATAGGCTTCGCGGCCTGGTGGGCGGCGCAGCAGCAGCGAGACCTGGCGGTAGGCCACGGCTTGCTTGGACAGGTCGTCATAGACGATCAGGGCGTCTTCGCCGCGATCGCGGAAATATTCGCCCATCGTGCAGCCGGAATAGGCCGACACGTACTGCATGGCCGCCGATTCGGAGGCCGATGCCGCCACCACGATGGTGTATTCCATGGCGCCGGCCTGCTCGAGGGCACGCACGACGTTCTTGATGGAGGAAGCCTTCTGGCCGATGGCGACGTAGATACACGTCACGCCCTGGCCCTTCTGGGCAATGATGGCGTCGATGGCGACGGCCGTCTTGCCGGTCTGGCGGTCACCGATGATCAGCTCGCGCTGGCCACGGCCCACGGGCACCATCGAGTCGATGGACTTCAGACCGGTCTGCAGCGGCTGGTCCACGGACTTCCGGGCGATCACGCCGGGAGCGACCTTTTCGATCACGTCCGTCAGCTTGGCGTTGATGGGACCCTTGCCGTCGATCGGCTGGCCCAGCGCGTTGACCACGCGGCCCACCAGTTCGGGACCCACGGGCACTTCCAGAATGCGGCCCGTGCACTTGACGGTGTCGCCTTCGGAGATGTGTTCGTACTCGCCCAGGATCACGGCGCCGACGGAGTCGCGCTCGAGGTTCAGCGCCAGGCCGTAGGAAGGCTGGCCGTCCTGCGTGGCGGGGAACTCGAGCATTTCGCCCTGCATCACGTCCGACAGGCCATGCACGCGCACGATACCGTCCGACACCGACACCACGGTGCCCTGGTTGCGGATGTCGCTGCTCGCTGCCAGACCTTCGATGCGGCTCTTGATCAGTTCAGAAATTTCTGCGGGATTGAGTTGCATGACTCTTTCCTTCTTTCTTTGGTTAGCCCAGACCTCAAGCCGCTTACGCAGTGAGGGCCGCTTTCATTTGTTCCAGACGGGCTTTGACCGAGGTGTCCAGCACCTCGTCACCCACCACTACGCGAATGCCGCCGATCAGGGATTCGTCCACCTGGACCGAAGAGACACTCAGCTTGCGGCCGAAGCGCTTTTCCAGCGCTGCATCCAGGCCCGCCAGAGCGGTGGCATCCAGCGGGAAGGCGCTGTACACCACGGCATCGGAAGAGCCGTTGCGCTGGTTGACCAGCGCGCGAAACTGCGTCGCCACTTCAGGCAGTGCGTCCACCCGGCCGTTGTCGATGATCACGCGCAGGAAGTTGCGCGCCGCATCGGGCAGCAGGTTGCGCACCACACCCGCGATCACGTCGAACACCTGGTCCGACGTCACCTTGGGGTTCTCTGCGAGCTGGCGCAACTGCGGGTTGGCGGCAATCGCCGCCATCTCTTCCACCCAGGCGACGGTGCCGTTCAGGTCAGTGCCCGGCGTGGCGGTGCTGGCCTTGAAGAGCGCTTCCGCGTAAGGGCGGGCAATGGTGGCGAGTTCTGCCATGGTTGCGCGCTCCTTACAGCTCGGTCTTCAGGCGGTTCAGCAGATCCGCGTGGACGCCGGCATTGACTTCCTTGCGGAGGATCTGCTCGGCACCCTTCACCGCCAGGGCCGCGACCTGCTCACGCAGGGCTTCGCGGGCCTGGATGGTTTGCTGCTCGGCATCTGCACGGGCGGCGGCAACGATCTTGTTGCCCTCTTCCGTGGCTCGCGCCTTGGCTTCTTCGATGATGGCCTGAGCGCGGCGGTCGGCGTCCGCGATCCGCGATGCCGTCTCGTTGCGCGTCTGGGCCAGTTCCTTTTCCACGCGCTGGTTCACAGCGGTGAGTTCGGACTTGGCGCGGTCGGCGGCAGCGAGGCCATCGGCGATTTTCTGGGCTCGCTCATCCAGCGCCTTCGCGATCGGGGGCCACACGAACTTCATCGTGAACAGCACCAGGATCAGAAAGACGATGGCCTGAACGAACAGGGTCGCGTTGATACTCACGGCAACACCTTTCTATTTGGGCGTTGAACGGAGCTTAGGCCAGGACGAAGGGGTTGGCGAAAGCGAACAGCAGGGCGATGGCAACGCCGATCAGGAAGGCGGCGTCGATCAGACCGGCCAAGATGAACATCTTGGTTTGCAGTTCGTTGATCAGTTCAGGCTGGCGAGCGGAAGCTTCGAGGTACTTGCCACCCATCAGAGCGATACCGATCGAAGCGCCGATAGCGCCCAGACCCACGATCAGACCACAAGCCAGAGCGACGAGACCGAGAATGTTTTCCATGATGACTCCTAGGATGAAAGAAAGAAAGAAAAGTTAAAGGGAAACGAGAGAGACAAAAGACTCAGTGAGCGTCATGCGCCTGGCCGAGGTAGATCAGCGCAAGCATCATGAAGATGAAGGCCTGCAGGGTGATCACCAGAATGTGGAAGATCGCCCAGATAGAGCCCGCAATGATGTGCCCCAGGGGGAGCAACACACCGGAAAGCGACATGGCTGCCGCGCCGCCCATCAGGGCGATCAGCATGAACACCAACTCACCAGCGTACATGTTGCCGAACAGCCGCATACCGTGCGACACCGTCTTGGCAACGTATTCAATGATCTGCATGAGCAGATTCACCACGCCCAGGATCAGGGCGAAGATGGGATTCTTGCTGGTGCCGAAAGGCGCGGTAACCAGTTCGTGCGCCCAGCCGCCCAGGCCCTTGATCTTCACGCTGTAATACAGGCACAGCACCAGCACGGCGAAGGACAGGCCCAGCGTGGTGGACAGGTCGGCGGTCGGCACGACACGCAGGTAGGCATGGTGCGGATCATGGCCGGCGGCGCCGTAGATCTGCGCCCAGATGGCGGGCAGCAGGTCGACCGGCAGCATGTCCATGGCGTTCATCAGAAAGATCCAGACGAACACGGTCAGCGCCAGCGGCGCGATGAACTTGCGGCTCTCGGCATTGTGGATGTTGGCCTTGGCCTGGTTGTCCACCATTTCGACCAGGATCTCCACCGCAGCCTGGAAACGGCCCGGCACGCCGGAGGTGGCCTTGCGGGCGCACATCCAGAACGTGAACAGAGCGATCACACCGAGAACCAAACCCACGATGACGGAGTCGTAGTTCACCACGGAGAAATCGACGATGGACTTCTGCTTGATGTTCTGGAGATGCTGCAAGTGGTGAACGATGTATTCACTGGCAGTCGGGGCGTGCGCTTCTGCGGCCATCGGACAACTCTTCTCTCAAATATCAACCGGTTTGCGAACACCGGGCCGCACTATGAGCGCGATCCAGTACGTTTTCATCGTCACTACCATGCCGACCAGCAGCGCCAGCCAGCTCAGCTCCGGCACCAGCCGGGACGCCGCCGCCAGCATGGCGACGGTCATTGCAATCTTCACCAACTCCCACCCCATCAGCCCCACCAGCACGGCACCCGCGGAAGCCCGCTGACGCGCCATACCCCTGGCGAACAGGGCAGCAGGAATAACGACGGCCAGCGCGCCGTAAGCGGCAGACCAGGCGACGTGGGGCTTGCCGGACACCAGCCAAGCCAGCAAGGCTACGGCGATACCGACCAGGGCCTGACAGCCAACGATCCGCCAGACAGAAATCGGTGGATTGCGTTGCCGCCACTGGTGCGCTTCTTGCGCAGTCAGGGGCTTGAAGTCGGCATCCTGAGCCTCAGTTTCCGTTACGGGAGCGGTTGATTTCGTCATGGAATGCCGCTCGCCTTGAAGACCGAAACTTTCACAAAGCCCCTGATTATAAGTAAAAACCCATGCGAATCCGCAATGCCTTGTGACAGAGGGGCACTCCGGTGCCCCTCTGCGGGGCGATCCACGCACATTCCGGGGCTGTCCGCGCACCGGCGTGGTGCCTGCGGCAGGCGGGTGGACAGGCGGGGCGCCCTGGCCGTAGGCAACCGGCGAACACTGGCCCCGTGTCACCCCGTGCTGCAGGGTGGCAGCACACTGTGACAGCCCCGCGACTGAAAGAGCCCTCAGACTTTGCAGGGCATGTCGCACAATGCCAACGTCGGCACACTTGGCGCACCCGTCCATTGCCGCAATTTCTTTTCGAGCCATGACCCAGCCTCCCACCCCTTTCGATGCCGCAAACCCTGAAACCGACGCCGTTGCCGGCGACGCGCGCAAGGATTCGCTGATCGAGTATCCGTCGCAGTTTCCCATCAAGGTGATGGGACAGAAGGTGGACGGCTTCGTCGGCGCCATCACGGAAACGGCACGGCGCTTCGACCCGGACTTCGATGCTTCGACCATCGAACTGCGCGACAGCCGGGCGGGCAAGTACCTAGGCGTGACGATCACCGTCACCGCCACCAGCCGCGAACAACTGGACGACCTGTACCGCGCCCTCTCCTCGCACCCGCTGGTCAAGGTCGTCCTCTGACGCCGGCACGCCCCGGTCAGACCCGGCCATGATGGAGCCGCGCTTTCTCGGCCGCGCCGACTACGCCGAGACGGTGGACGCCATGCAGCGCTTCACGCAGGAGCGTGGCGACGGCACGCCCGACGAACTCTGGATCTGCGAGCACCCGCCCCTCTACACCCAGGGTGTGGCGGGCCAGGCCAGCCACTTGCTGGCCCCGGCCGACATTCCGGTCTTCGCCAGCAACCGGGGCGGCCAGGTGACCTATCACGGACCGGGCCAGGTGGTCGCCTATCCGTTGGTCGATCTGCGCCGCGCGGGCTACTTCGTCAAGGAATACGTCTATCGCATCGAAGAGGCGGTGATCCACACGCTCGGCCATTTCGGCGTGACGGGCCACCGCGTGACCGGAGCGCCGGGCATCTACGTGCGGCTGGACGACCCCGGCAGCCACGCGCTCCTGCCCCAACGCCCCCAGCATGCGGGCGCTGCGGGTCATGTTGCAGCGCCCGATTTCACCGGCCTCGGCAAGATCGCCGCACTGGGCATCAAGGTGACCCGGCACTGCACCTACCACGGCGTGGCGTTGAACGTGGACATGGACCTGGAGCCCTACTCGCGGATCAACCCTTGCGGCTATGCAGGGCTGGCCACGGTGGACCTTTCTACAATCGGGGTCCACACCACCTGGGACGAGGCCGCCACCGTACTGGCGGGGCAACTCGCCACGCGCCTCGCTCCCTGATCTGCAAGACCTGCCATGAGCACTCCCGAAGTCGTCCGCGAAGCGCAATCCTCCGCCACCTACAACCCGCTGGCCAAGCAGAAGGCTGCGGCCAAGCTGTCGCGCATTCCGATCAAGGTCGAGCAGGGCGAGGTGCTGAAGAAGCCCGAGTGGATTCGCGTCAAGGCGGGCTCGCCCACCACGCGCTTCTACGAGATCAAGGAGATCCTGCGCGAGCACAAGCTGCACACGGTCTGCGAAGAAGCCTCATGCCCGAACATCGGCGAATGCTTCGGCAAGGGCACGGCTACGTTCATGATCATGGGCGACAAGTGCACCCGCCGCTGCCCCTTCTGCGACGTGGGCCACGGCCGCCCCGACCCGCTGGACAAGGACGAGCCGCTCAACCTGGCGCGCACCATCGCCGCCCTGAAGCTCAAGTACGTGGTGATCACCAGCGTCGATCGCGACGACCTGCGCGACGGCGGCAGCGGCCACTTCGTCGAGTGCATCCGCAACATCCGCGAGCTCTCGCCCGCCACGCAGATCGAGATCCTGGTGCCCGACTTCCGCGGCCGCGACGACCGAGCGCTGGAGATCCTGAAGGCAGCGCCACCGGACGTGATGAACCACAACCTGGAAACGGCGCCGCGCCTCTACAAGGAAGCGCGCCCCGGCTCCGACTACCAGTTCAGCCTGAACCTGCTCAAGAAGTTCAAGGCGCTGCACCCCGGCGTGCCGACCAAGAGCGGCATCATGGTGGGCCTGGGCGAGACGGACGAAGAGATCCTGCAGGTGATGCGCGACATGCGCGCGCACGACATCGACATGCTGACCATCGGCCAGTACCTCGCGCCCTCCAACAGCCATCTGCCGGTGCGTCGCTACGTGCACCCCGACACCTTCAAGATGTACGAGCAAGAGGCCTACAAGATGGGCTTCACCCACGCTGCCGTAGGTGCGATGGTGCGCTCCAGCTACCACGCGGATCAGCAGGCTCACGCAGCCGGCGTGGTCGCGGCCTGAGCGGAGCACTGCGGTCCGGCACGGGCGGCAAATTGGCCGTGAATGGGCCGTGAATAGGCGGTGAATGGGCGGCACATCCGCCTGCCGCCCCCACCGGTCTCAGCCCCTGCCTCGATCCGGTGAGGCCCTTGCGGACGCAGCGCGACGCGGCGTCAACTGCCCGCCCTCATGCGCATGCCGCCAGGGGCGCCAGCGTCACGCCCTCTGCGATGCACACCCGATTGCGGCCGCCCCGCTTGGCTGCGTAGAGCGCCTCGTCGGCCCGTCCATAGGCGCAGTCGAAATCGCTGCCCGCCTCGGCCACGCAGAGGCCGAAGCTCGCGGTGATGCGGCTGGCATCAGGCAGTGCGAACGGATGGGCCTCGATGGCGCAGCGCAGGGCGTCGGCCACTGGGAGCGCATCCGCCAGCCCCAGGCCCGGCAGCACCACGGTGAATTCTTCTCCGCCCACACGGCCGACTTGCGCGCAGCGGGGCACCACCGCTTTCAGGCAGTCCACCACCCCCAGGATGACCCGGTCTCCTACCGGATGGCCGAAGCTGTCGTTGACGCGCTTGAAGAAATCGATGTCCAGCACGATCAGCGCCAGGCCACCGCCGCGCAGTCGCCGGTTCACCTGCTCGATGATGGCCGCCCGGTTGAGCACGCCGGTCAGCGGGTCGTGGTTCGCGCGGAATTCCAGCTGCGCCGCCAGGTCCTGCAAGCGCATGTTCAGCTGGTTCATCTCCAGCTCTGCCCGGTCGCTGCGGCGCACCAGCCGGCGGGTTTCCCGCAGCAGGCGTTCGTAGGCCGACAGCAGTTCCCCCAGGGCCTGGTGGCAGGGTGCACGATCGTCGGCCCCGCCGTGGGCGCGGTGCACCTCGCGTGCTGCCTGCAGCGCCTGGTGTTCGGCATCGAACAGATCGGGCGGCGCAGCCTCGGGCGCATGCTGGGGCATCAGGCGGCACTCACGGGATGGGTGGTGAAGCGGAGTGCGGGGAAGTCTTCGCTGAGCTCCTGGCCGAATTCGAGGATGGTGTCGTCCTCTTCGTCGTGGTACCAGCGCACGGCCACGTCATTGCCTTGTGCAGCCGCCTCGCTCAAGGCCTCGATGAGGTTGAACAGCATCTTGGTGCTGGAGCTGTTGAAGTAGGCGAGCGCAATGCTCACCTCGATCCTGCGTCCCGACTGTTCGGCCAGATAGGCCCTGAGCTGCGTGAGGATGCCGCCATAGAACGCGGCGGCATTCTCGGGATAGGACTCGCCGCGCAGGCTGAGTGCGTGGTTGTCGAATTGGAAGTCCACCTCGGGGGAGCTGGGGGTCGGGGCGATATAGAGGTTGTCCATCTGTGTTCTCGATTCGTGTCCGGCAGGCGCACTCAGATCGCGGCCTTCAGGTAGAACACGGGGGGTTTGCCGGCCTCCTGGGCGGGGTCGAAGTCGAACTCCAGCGGCTCCCGGGCGTCGCGCGCCATGGTGAGAAAGCCCATGCCCGCGCCCTTGCTGCCTTCGGGGCTTTCTTCGCGCAGGGTCTGGCGATACGCCTGCTTGACTTCGTCCAGCGTCATGCTGCGCAGCGTGTCCAGCTTGCCCCGCAGCTCATCGGCGATGCGGGGCTCGACCGGATTGGCGCACACCACCGTGAAGCTGCCGTCCGCCTCGCGGCGAATGCATACCGACCCGTGCCGCAGCTCGCCGTTGTCCTGGCTGGCGGGCGTCAGGGCATCCGCCGAGTAATGCACGATGTTCTGCGCCATCTCCACGAAAGCCGAAAACAGCTTGCGCCGCGTGGGCCCGGCCACGCCGGCCACCTCCAGCTGCAGCTTCACCGCATCGGCCATGGCGGCGATGATGGTCTGCGAGAAGTAGCCCACGTAGTAGAAGATGACCTGGTGCTGGCGGGCCAGCTGGAAGAAGGAGCCGTATTTTTCGGCGATCTGGTGGGAGGGCATATCCGGTGTCCGTCTCAGGTACGAAAGCAAAAGAAAGTCAGGTCGTCGCGGCGGTGCTGCTCGCCCTGCCAGTCGCGCAGCGCGTCCAAAACGCGCTGGTTGATCTCCGCAGGCGTGCCGTGCCGGTGTTCGTACAGCAGCTCGCGCAGCCGGCGCTTGCCCAGGGCGATGGCGCGCGGGCCGCCGACCTGGTCGATCAGCCCGTCGGTGGTGATGAAGACGAGCGTCCCGGGCGGCAGCAGCACTTCCTGGTTGGTCCAGCGGTGGTCGAAAGCGCTGTCCACATAGCCGACGCCCGTGCGCTGGCCTTCCACGACGTCCACTTCGCCCGCGCCAGGGCGCACGAGCATGAGCGCGAGACGTGCGCCGGCGAAGACCAGCCGTCCCTGCGCTGGCTCGAACCAGAAGCAGGCGGCGTCCATGCCGTCGTCCGACCCCGGCGTGGCGTCCTGCCCATCCAGCTGGCCGAGCATCTGCTTGATGCTGCGGTTCACGCTGCCCAGCAGCAGGGCAGGATCCCGCGGGCCGTGCTGCTTGATGGCCTGGCCCAGGTTGGTGGAGGCGATCAGGGTCATGAACGCGCCCGGCACGCCGTGTCCGGTGCAGTCGGCCACGGTGGCAAACCAGCCCTCGCCCTCGGTGCTGAACTGGTAGAAATCGCCCCCGACGACGTCGCGCGGCTCCCACACCAGGTGCGCACCGGGGCAGACCCGCGCCAGCGCGTCGAGCGAGCTGCGCAGCGTGGAGCGCTGAATCACGCTCGCGTAGTCGATGCTGTGCATGATCTGCTGGTTGCGCGCCGCCTGCATGTCGGCCACCACGCGCATCAGCTGCAAACCGTGGCCCACGCCGGCATAGGCGCCCCGCTCGGTGATGATGAAGCCGTCCGACATGGCTTTTTCGCCGCACTCCACCGTCCGGAAGGTGAGCGCCTCGATGTCGAGCGTCGACTCCACGACCAGCGGCTCCTTGTCCATGAAGGCGATGCAGCTCTTGCGGCCGTACAGCTCCATGCGGAACGGCTTGCTCATCTGCGACAGGAAGATGTTGCGGTTGATGAGACCGATGGGCTGCGCGCCTTCGACCACCGGCAGGCTGACCAGGTCGCGGTGCTGGCCGAACACCTCCATGACCTGCTCGTTGGTCTGGTCGGCGGTCATGCAAGGCACGGCGTTGCACAGGTCCGCGGCGCTGGGCTGACGGAAACGGGGCCGGAAGCCGCTCAGATACTCGGGAGTTGCGGACATGGGGGCTGCCAATCTAGGTCGGCCGATGCTAGCCAGGGAACATGTCGGTTCAGTGACTGCTTCGTGAAGGGCCGGCCCCGTGGCGGGGCGCCTCGAAACAACGCCTGGTCGCGCCCGCCGCATGGGGCCGACCGCCCATCGCCCGGACAGGGCGCGGCGGGAACCTGCCTGAGCGGTCCCGCCCCACCCCCTCCTGCGCCCGCTACCCGGTGGTCAGCTCATCTGCTGCCGGCTACCCGGACGCCAGCAGCGCCGCGGGATCGTCCGACTCCAGCACCTGCCGGGCCCATGCCGCGAGCTTGCGGGTGTCGGCACGCAGCACCTCCTGCTTCACGGCAAGGATCTGCGCCGGATGCATCGAGAAGCTGCGCAGCCCCAGGCCCAGCAGCAGCCGGGTCATGGTCACGTCACCCGCCGTTTCACCGCACACGCACACGCTCTTGCCGAGCGCGTTGCCGGCAGCGATCACATCCGCCACCAGGCGCAGCACCGCCGGGTGCAGCGGGTCGTACAGGTGCGCGACCGCTTCGTCCACGCGGTCGATGGCCAGGGTGTACTGGATCAGGTCGTTGGTGCCGATCGAGAGGAAGTCGAAATGGCGCAGGAAGCTGCGCACGATGAGCGCAGCCGCCGGGACTTCGATCATCGCGCCCAGCTGGACGGCGCCGTACGTGGCGCCGCGTGCATCGAGTTCGGCGCGGGCGAGGTCGACCTGCGCCAGGGTCTGGCGGATCTCGGTGACGTGCGCGAGCATCGGAAACAGCAGGTTCACCGGCCCGTGCGCGGCAGCCCGCAGCACGGCGCGCAGCTGCGTGCGGAACATCGCCGGATCGGCGAGGCTCCAGCGGATGGCGCGCAGGCCCAGCGCGGGGTTCAGGTGCGTGTCCTTGTGGGACTTGTCGAGCGGCTTGTCGGCGCCTACGTCGATGGTGCGCAGCGTGACCGGCAGGCCCTGCATGCCCTCGACCGCCTCGCGGTAGGCCTGGTATTGCGCCTCTTCGTCGGGCAGGTGGCCGGCCCGGTCCATGAACAGGAATTCGCTGCGAAAGAGCCCCACGCCGACCGCGCCCGCACGCACCGCCACGGCGGCGTCGGCCGGCTGTTCGATGTTGGCGAGCAGCTCGATGGGCTGGCCGTCGAGCGTGACAGCGGGGGTGTGGCGCAGGCGCGAGAGGCGCTCGCGCTCGAGCGAGCCCTGCCGCTGCCGGAAGCCGTATTCCGCCAGGATGATGGCGGACGGATCGACGATCACCACGCCGGCGTCGCCGTCGATGATGACCCAGTCGTCCTGCCGCACCAGCTGGCTGGCGGCGCGCGCACCCACCACGGCCGGTATGTCCATGCTGCGCGCGACGATGGCGGTGTGCGAGGTCTTGCCCCCCACATCGGTCACGAAACCGGCGAAGACGCTGCGCTTGAACTGCAGCATGTCGGCCGGCGACAGATCGTGCGCCACCAGCACCAGCGGGACGTCCACCGTGTCGTCGAGCAGCAGTTCCTGCCCCAGCTTGCGGCGCGCGCCGCCGCCGGGGGGCGCCACCGGGCTGGCCACGCCCTTCATGTGCCGCAGGATCCGCTCGACCACCTGTTCCAGGTCGGCCTTGCGCTCGCGCAGGTATTCGTCCTCCATCTCGTCGAACTGGCGCGCGATGATCTCCAGCTGCGTGGTGAGCGCCCATTCGGCGTTGTAGAGCCGGTCGGTGATCCAGTGCTTGACGCCGCTCACCAGCGCTTCGTCCTGCAAGAGCATCAGGTGCACGTCCAGCAGCGCGGCCAGTTCGGGCGGCGCGTCGGGCGGCATGTCGGCCTGCAGGCGCTGCAGCTCGTCGATCACCGCATTGCGGCCGTTGCGCACGCGCACGATCTCGGCGGCGACCTGATCGGCTTCGATGAAGTAGTGCGCCACGTCGATACGGCTGGAGGCGACCAGCACCGCCCGGCCGATGGCGATGCCGCGCGACACCGGCAGGCCGTGGATGGAGAACGTCATGCGCGGGCTCCTGCGCCCCGTGGCCGGCCCGCCGCCCCTCCCGCCCACCGGCGAGCGTGCCGAGCCACGGCGCCCCCCAGCATCATTCGCCTTCGCCGAACTTGCCGTCGATCAGTGCCACGAGTGCGTCCATGGCCTCTTGCTCGCGCGCGCCGTCGGTTTCGAGTTCCACGGCCGACCCCAGCCCGGCCGCCAGCATCATCACGCCCATGATGCTCTTGGCGTTGATGCGGCGCTCACCGCGCGACAGCCACACGTCGCACGGGAAGCTGCCGGCCAGCTTGGTGAGCTTGGCGGACGCCCGGGCGTGCAGGCCGAGCTTATTGCTGATGGTGATAGTTTTCTTGATCATGGTGAGACCGTCGGATCTGATTCTGGGGCGCCGAGATGGCCACCTGCATCACCCCCTGCGTGCCGCCGACCACGGCGCGCGCGACCAGGGCTTCCAGCGATTCGGCCCGGTAGCTCACGGCGCGCAGCAGCATGGGCAGGTTGGCGCCGCAGACCAGGCGCGAGGTGTGGCCGTCCACCAGCCGCTGGGCAACATTGCAGGGTGTGGCGCCGAACACGTCGGTCAGCACCAGCGTGGGCCGGTCGTCCTGCTGCTCCATGAGGATGCGGGCCGCTGCCAGCGATTCCTCCGGGGACGCAGCCGGGTGGACGTCCAGCGCCACCACGTCGTCGGCACAGTCGGCGAACACATGCAGCGCGCATTCGCGCAGGGCATGGGCCAGGGGAGCATGGGCGATGAGGAAGATGCGCGTCGTGGTCATGGCAGGCAGGTGTGGCCCGCATTATGGCGCCGGGCCCGCCGCCAGCCCGTCGCACGGGCGCGCGGGCGTGCGGGCGCGTGGCCGGGCATCCGCACACGGACGGACCCCGCCCCTCATTGCAGTGCCAGTCCGGCGAAGAACGTGTCGGCCACCGCCGGGCGGGCGGCGGGCGCATAGACCACGGCGTGATAGAGATGCATCTCGCTGCCCTGCAGTCGGCCGAACCACGCGGCGTGCGCCGTGATGGGGGTGCCGCCCGGCGTGCGACCTTGCGCCGTGACGCGGACCGCAGACGGCAACGCGAGCGCTTTCGGCGGTGCGAAGGCTTCCGCGGCGGTGGCGGCGTCAGCGGCGGGGACGGGCTGCGCCTGCATGCGGGACAGCACGGCCCCGCGCCATCGCACCAGCGCCGCATCCGCCTCGGCCGGGCCAGGGCCGCGCAGATGCGACACGGCGAAGGTCGCCCCGTCCGCATCGCATCCCCAGAGGGACAGGTCGGCCTTGTGGCCGCCCAGGTCCACCGGCCGCACCGCATGGTCGGGCTTGCAGGGCAGGAGCGCGACCAGGCCTGCGTCTTCCAGCGTCACCGTGCGCCAGTTCAGTGCGGGGCTGCAGCCGCTCAACGCGACCAGGCAGGCAAGTGCTGCGGGCCCTGCCGCGCTGTGAACTTTCATGCAGGCGATTATCGGCACGCGGCGGGGCGGCGTGCGGACACAGCCGCGCATGCCTGACGCAGGTCAATGCAGTGCGCCGGAGTGCGCCGGCGAGCGCCGGCCGCGCGAACTTCCGGCTCCGGCGGCGATCCGACCGAGACACCTGATTTACCGCTGCTGCACAATGCGGCGAGCTTCCCCTCCGGTGTCCCCTCCTCCTGTGGCGGGCGGAGGCCCGCACCGCATCACCCCTTGAGAGAGACGACCTATGCGCATCACCCATGGACTGGCCGCCGCCGCGATCGCGGCCTGCGCCGCCGTCGCGGGCTGGATCTTCCTGTCCACCGGCAAGGCCGCTGCGCCGCCCTCCACTTTCGTGCTGCTGGACGGCACACGCCAGACCACCGACGACCTGCGCGGCAAGGTGACGCTCGTCAACTTCTGGGCCACGAGCTGCGTCACCTGTGTGGCCGAGATGCCCGAGATCGTCGCCACGCACCAGAAGTATCAGAGCCAGGGCTACGACACGCTGGCCGTGGCGATGAGCTACGACCCGCCCAGCTACGTCGTCAATTTTGCCGAGACGCGCAAGCTGCCGTTCAAGGTCGCCATCGACAACACCGGCGCCGTCGCCCAGGCCTGGGGCGACGTCAAGCTGACGCCCTCGACCTTCATCGTCAACAAGCACGGCGAGATCGTGAAGACCTATGTCGGCGCTCCGGACTTTCCCGAACTGCACAAGCTCATCGAGCGCTTGCTGGCGGAGACCTGATTCCTTGTCCCCAGGGCAGCGCCCTCGGGCTGGAGTTTCAATCATTTGGGCCTCCAGCGCCCTTGCAGCCTCGGTACACTGCTATTAATAGCATAGCATCCTGGAGGTGAGTACCGGTGCCCCTCGCCTGGGCGCCGGTGGTTGGCCCGGAGCACGCCTGCGGCCCCAGCACGTACCCCTCACGGAATCGCGCCCGCTACACTGGCCGCTTGTTTCGTTCTCCCTGGGTCGGCCCGCCTGCGCTCGGCCGACGCATCCTGCCCCGTGGACCACACGCCCGCCGTCACCCTGCTGACCCCCACCCGCGCCGACGAGATGGCTGCCGTGCAGGCCATCTTCCGCGAGTACGCCGACTCGCTGGGCGTCGACCTGGCCTTCCAGAATTTCGAGGCCGAGCTCGCCGGCCTGCCCGGTGACTACGCGCCGCCCCGCGGGCACTTGCTGCTGGCGCAAGTGGACGGCAGCATCGCCGGCTGCTGTGCGCTGCGGCCGATGGACGCCGCCGACTACCCCAATGCAAGCGAGATGAAGCGGCTGTACGTGCGCAAGCCGTTCCGCGGCTTCGGCCTGGGCCGACAGCTCGCCGAAGCCACGCTGGATGCAGCCCGGCAGGCGGGCTATGCCTGCGTGCTGCTCGACACGCTGGACGGCATGGAATCGGCCCGGGCTCTGTACGCTGACCTGGGCTTCGAAGAGATTCCACCCTACTACCACAGCCCGCTGGAGGGCTCGCACTACCTAAAGGCGGACATCGACTGAGACGCAGCTGCGCCGGGGCGGGTGGCGCTTCACTGGTACGAATAGCCCACCCGACGCTGCGCGCTCTCCGCCGTCACCCGCCGATGCAATGGCGGGGAGCGACGGCGCCGAACGCCTCTAGTCACACTTTCCGCCGCGAGCGCCTACGCTCGCTATGCGGCGTGCTATTGAATGAATAGCAAAGTATCTCCCGGCCTCGCCGCGGGTCGACGCCGGCCCGACAGAGTCGCGAACCGGCTCCCATCCTGCCGCCCGGAATGCAGCGCGCCGGGCAAGCCATGAGCAGCCCGGCGCGGTGGAATCGTCTGGCCGGCGCGGCCTGGGCCGATCAGGCCTGGGCCTGGCCCAGCAGCGTGGCTGCGTCGCTCACCTCGAACTTGCCCGGTGCCTCGACGTTCAGCGAGACGACCTTGCCGTCCTTGACCAGCATGGAGTAGCGGTTGCTGCGCAGCCCCAGGCCCTTGCCGTTCAGGTCCAGCGTCAGGCCGGTGGCCTTGGCGAAGGCCGCATCGCCGTCGGCCAGCATGCGGACCTTGCCGTTCGTCTTCTGGTCGCGCGCCCAGGCGCCCATCACGAAGGCGTCGTTCACGCTCAGGCACCAGATTTCATCGACACCGGCGGCCTTGAAGGCGTCGGCCTGCTCCACGTAACCCGGCACATGCTTGGCCGAGCAGGTGGGCGTGAAGGCACCAGGCACCGCGAAGACGGCAATGGTCTTGCCAGCAGTGGCTTGGGACACGTCCACGGCGTTGGGGCCGAGGCTGCAGCCGTTGCCTTCGACTTCGGAATACTCCATCAGGGTGGTGGCTGGCAGTGCGTCGCCGACTTTGATCATGTCTATCTCCTCAGGGTGATGAATGGTTGATTGAGAGAGCGAGGAACGGAGGGAAGACCGCAACCCGCCCGAAGCCATTCGGGAATAAAAAAAACGACCCACATTGTGGGTCGTTTTTCAGGGATGTGCAGTCTGGCGGCCTTGCGGGCCCGCCAGTGCAGCGATCAGAGCAGGCCGGCCTTCTGGACCAGACGGGTCGCAACCCAGTTCTTGGTCTTGGACAGGGGACGGCTCTCGGTGATCTCGATCGTGTCGCCCAGCTTGTACTCGCCATTTTCATCATGGGCGTGGTACTTGCTCGACTTCGCGACGATCTTGCCGTAGAGCTCATGCTTCACACGGCGCTCGACCAGCACGGTCACGGTCTTTTGACGCTTGTCGCTGACCACCTTGCCAATCAAGGTGCGCTTGAGGGATCTTTTAGCTTCCGTCATGTGGGCTCCTCTTTACTTGGCGGCTTGCTTTTCAGCAAGGATGGTCTTGGCGCGGGCGATATCACGACGGGTGATACGCAGCGTGTTCGTGTTGGCCAGTTGTTGCGTGGCCTTCTGCATGCGCAGACCGAAATGCGCCTTTTGCAAGGACTTGATTTCGGCTTCGATGCCAGCGACGTCTTTTTGGCGCAGTTCAGCAGCTTTGGTCATTTCAATTCTCCTGATCAAGCGCCGATTTGACGAGCCACGAACGTGGTGCGCAGCGGCAGCTTGGCAGCAGCCAGGCGGAACGCTTCACGGGCCAGTTCTTCCGGAACGCCAACGATCTCGAACACCACCTTGCCGGGCTGGATTTCAGCCACGTAGTACTCGGGGTTGCCCTTACCGTTACCCATACGCACTTCTGCGGGCTTGGTGGAGATCGGCTTGTCGGGGAAGACGCGGATCCAGATACGGCCACCACGCTTCACGTGGCGGGAGATCGCACGGCGTGCGGCCTCGATCTGGCGGGCCGTCAGACGGCCACGGTCCGTGCACTTCAGGCCGAAGTCGCCGAAGGCCACCGAGTTGCCACGGGTGGCAACGCCGGTGTTACGGCCCTTCTGCTCTTTGCGGTACTTGCGGCGAGCGGGTTGCAGCATCTTTATTCTCCTTTGCCGTCCGCTGCTGTAGCGGGCGCGTCAACCTTGCGAACGCGCTTAACGGCGGTGTTATCGGCGCCACCGGCACCGGCGGGCTTGTCGCTGCCGTCTGCGGGAGCCGCATTGGCACCCACGGGACGGCGTGGACCACCACGGCCAGCGCCTGGACGGTCGCCACCTGGGCGGCCATCGCGGCGTGGACCACGGGGACGGCGCTCTTCTTCAGGACGCGGCGTCTCTGCGGCTGGCAGATCGTTGCGGCCCAGCGTGTCGCCCTTGTAGACCCAGACCTTCACGCCGATCACACCATAGGTGGTCTTGGCTTCGGAGGTGCCGTAGTCGATGTCGGCGCGCAGGGTGTGCAGTGGCACACGGCCTTCGCGGTACCACTCGGTACGTGCGATTTCGATACCGTTCAGACGGCCAGCCGACATGATCTTGATGCCTTGGGCACCCAGACGCATGGCGTTTTGCATGGCGCGCTTCATGGCGCGGCGGAACATGATCCGCTTTTCCAGCTGCTGGGTGATGCTGTCGGCGATCAGCTTGGCATCGATTTCAGGCTTGCGCACTTCTTCGATGTTCACTGCGACAGGCACGCCCAGGCGGGTAGCCAGTTCACGCTTGAGGTTCTCGATGTCCTCGCCCTTCTTGCCGATCACCACGCCCGGACGTGCCGAGTAGATGGTGATGCGTGCGTTCTTGGCAGGACGCTCGATCAGGATGCGCGAGACGGCGGCGTTCTTCAGCTTGGCCTTCAGGTATTCGCGCACCTTGATGTCTTCGGCCAGCATGCCGGCGAAATCACGGTTGCTTGCGTACCAGCGGCTGGCCCAGTTGCGGCTGACCGCCAGGCGGAAGCCGGTAGGATGGATTTTCTGTCCCATAGTCTTCCGAGCCTTTAGTTGCCGACCGTCACGTACACATGGCACGTGGGCTTGCTGATGCGGTTGCCGCGGCCCTTGGCGCGCGCGGTGAAGCGCTTGAGCGTCGTGCCTTGTTCGACGTAGATGGTCTTGACCTTCAGTTCGTCGATGTCGGCGCCGTCGTTGTGCTCAGCGTTGGCGATGGCGGACTCCAGAACCTTCTTGACGATGCCGGCAGCTTTTTTCTGCGTGAATGTCAGGATGTTCAGGGCTTGATCGACCTTCTTGCCGCGGATCAGATCTGCGACCAGACGGCCCTTGTCGACCGACAGACGGACGCCCCGGAGGACTGCACGTGTTTCAGACATGGTCGTTCCTTACTTCTTGACTTTTTTGTCAGCGGGGTGACCCTTGAAGGTGCGCGTCAGGGCGAATTCGCCCAGCTTGTGGCCCACCATCTGGTCGGTGACATAGACCGGCACGTGTTGCTTGCCGTTGTGAACGGCGATGGTCAGACCGATGAAATCGGGCAGAACCATGGAGCGACGCGACCAGGTCTTGACTGGTTTCTTGTCCTTGGTGGCCACGGCCTTTTCGACCTTCGCCAGCAAGTGGTGGTCAACAAACGGACCCTTTTTGAGAGAGCGAGTCATTTGTTATCCCTTACTTCTTGCGACGCGACACAATCATCACTTGTGTGCGCTTGTTGTTGCGGGTGCGATAACCCTTGGTCAGATTGCCCCAAGGATCGACAGCATGGCGGCCTTCGCCGGTACGGCCTTCGCCACCACCGTGCGGGTGATCCACCGGGTTCATGGCCACGCCGCGAACCGTCGGACGAATACCCATCCAACGCTTCACACCGGCCTTGCCCAGTTGGCGCAGGCTGTGTTCTTCGTTGGCCACTTCGCCAATGGTGGCGCGGCATTCGATGTGGATCTTGCGCACTTCACCCGAGCGCATACGCACCTGGGCATAGACGCCTTCACGGGCCAGCAGCGTTGCCGAAGCACCCGCCGAGCGGGCGATCTGCGCACCGGCACCGGGCTTGAGCTCGATGCAGTGGATGGTCGAACCCACGGGGATGTTGCGGATGGGCAGCGTGTTGCCTGCACGGATCGGGGCTTCCGAACCGGACATCAGCGTTGCGCCGGCTTCCAGGCCACGCGGAGCGATGATGTAGCGACGCTCACCGTCGGCATAGCACACCAGAGCGATGTGGGCCGTACGGTTCGGGTCGTACTCAACGCGTTCGACCTTCGCAGGAATGCCGTCCTTGTTGCGCTTGAAGTCCACCACGCGGTAGTGGTGCTTGTGGCCACCGCCCTTGTGACGGGTGGTGATGTGACCGTTGTTGTTACGGCCGGCCTTCTGGAACTGAGGCTCCAGCAGGGGGGCGTAAGCGTCACCCTTGTACAGGTGGTCACGCGTGACCTTCACCACGGCACGTTGGCCAGGCGAGGTCGGTTTCATTTTGATGACTGCCATTTACGCGGCCTCCCCGGACAGGTTCAGCTCTTGGCCTTCCTTCAGCGTCACGTAGGCCTTGCGCACGTTGTCGCGGCGACCCATCGTCTTGCCAAAGCGCTTGGCCTTGCCTTTGGTGTTCACCACAGAAACGCCCTTGACCTCGACCTTGAACATCAATTCCACAGCGGCCTTGATTTCGGGCTTGGTAGCGTTCTGCAGCACCTTGAACGTCACAGCATTGGACTTCTCGGCAACCATGGTGGCCTTTTCGGACACGATGGGAGCGACCAGCACCTGCATCAGACGGCCTTCGTCAAACTGGATCGTGCTCATGCGAACATCTCCTTGAGTTTGTCGATAGCGCCCTTGGTGACGAGCACTTTCTTGTAGTGCACCAGCGACACGGGATCTGCGTAACGTGGTTCGACGATGAACACGTTCTTCAGATTGCGCGAGGCGAGGTACAGGTTTTCGTCCACTTCTTCAGCGATCACCATCACCGATTGCAGATTCATCGCCTTGAACTTGTCGGCCAGGACCTTGGTCTTCGGCGAGTCGATCGTCAGCGAGTCCACCACGGCCAGGCGGCCTTCGCGGGCCAGCTGGGACAGGATGGCGGCCATGCCGGCGCGGTACATCTTCTTGTTGATCTTCTGCGTGAAGTTTTCTTCAGGCAGGTTCGGGAAGATGCGACCGCCCCCACGCCACAGAGGCGAGGAGGTCATACCGGCGCGAGCGCGGCCGGTGCCCTTTTGCTTGAAAGGCTTCTTGGTCGAGTGGCGAACCTGCTCGCGGTCCTTCTGGGCGCGCGTGCCTTGGCGGCCGTTGGCCTGGTAAGCGACGACGATCTGGTGCACCAGGTCTTCGTTGAATTCACGACCGAACACGGTCTCAGGGGCATCGAACTTGGATGCGGCCTGGCCTTGGTCATTCAGGAGTTCGAGCTGCATTAGTTCGCTCCTTCAGCGGCTTTGGCCTTGACTGCGGGACGCACCGTCACGAAGCCACCCTTGGAGCCCGGAACAGCGCCCTTGATCAAGAGCAGTTGGCGTGCTTCGTCGATACGAATCACGTCGAGGTTTTGCGTGGTGACCGTCACGTCGCCCAGATGGCCCGTCATGCGCTTGCCCGGAAACACGCGACCTGGGTCTTGTGCCATACCGATCGAGCCGGGGACATTGTGCGAACGGCTGTTACCGTGGGAGGCGCGCTGCGACGACATGTTGTGGCGCTTGATCGTGCCGGCGTAGCCCTTACCGATCGAGGTGCCTTGCACATCGACCTTCTGGCCCACTGCGAACACGTCAGCCACGGGCACGGCGGCACCGGCGGCGTACTTGCCGGCGGTTTCAGCGGTCACGCGGAATTCGCGGATGATTTCACCGGCTTCGACACCCGCCTTGGCGAGGTGACCGGCTTCTGGCTTGGTCACGCGCGATGCTTTGCGCGAACCGAACGTGACCTGCAGGGACACGTAGCCATCGTTCTCTTCGGTTTTGATCTGGGTCACGCGGTTGTTGGACACATCCACCACCGTGACAGGCACTGCGTCCCCGTCATCGGTGAACAGACGCATCATGCCCACCTTGCGACCCAGCAACCCCAGGGAGTTGCTCAGACTCATTGGTTTTCTCCAAAACTTTCACCGCCTCGACTTCAATTGGCCAAGGCGTTTGCACGGTCGGCCGCACTGAAAGTGCATTACCTGCGTGCGCGAAAGAAGGTTGATAAAACTTCGCCGCGCTGCGCACCTCTAAAAGATGCGCAAAAAAGGCGAAGCCGCAAAGTATAACGCGGACTGCCTTTTCAGGCAAGTCCGCGTTATAGGAAGGGCGCAGCGTGAACGCCGCGCCACGGTTCAGCGCAATTACTGCAGCTTGATCTCGACGTCCACGCCAGCCGGCAGGTCGAGCTTCATCAGGGCGTCGACCGTCTTGTCGGTCGGGTCCACGATGTCCATCAGACGCTGGTGGGTGCGGATTTCCAGCTGGTCGCGCGACGTCTTGTTGACGTGCGGCGAACGCAGGATGTCGAAGCGCTTCATGCGCGTCGGCAGGGGCACGGGGCCCTTGACGATGGCGCCGGTGCGCTTGGCGGTGTCGACGATTTCAGCGGCGGACTGGTCGATCAGCTTGTAATCGAAAGCCTTCAGGCGGATGCGGATCTTTTGCTTGGACATGGCAGTTCCTTTATTGCTTAAATATTAAGCAATGACCTTGGCCACGACGCCGGCGCCGACGGTACGACCGCCTTCACGGATAGCGAAGCGCAGACCTTCTTCCATGGCGATGGGGTTGATCAGCTTGACGGTGATCGACACGTTGTCGCCAGGCATGACCATTTCCTTGCCTTCTGGCAGCTCGATGGCGCCAGTGACGTCGGTCGTGCGGAAGTAGAACTGTGGCCAGCAGCACGAACTCGCCAAACTTGCCCT
>NZ_LMOV01000006.1 GCF_001424265.1 Acidovorax sp. Leaf160 | reverse complement strand
GCACCAGCGCCACGGTGTGACCTGCTCGATGACCGACGGCTACGACTGCTACCAGAACGCACTGGCCGAGCGGGTCAACGGCATCCTGAAGACCGAGTTCCTGCTGCATCGCCCTGCAGGCCTGGAGCAGGCCAGGCGCATGGTTGCGCAGTCGATCAGGATCTACAACTGCGAGCGACCGCATCTGTCGCTGAAAATGCGAACGCCCGATGCAGTGCATCGGGCGTCATTGGCCGGATAGTCCGGCTGGAGTTTTAACAGTCCCTCAGTGTCAACGCTATGCAGGACGGGTCACTTATAGAAGCGTCCAGCCCCCGTGGACCGGCGCGGCCGGCAGTGCTGCCGGCCCGGCCCGAGCCGTCTCCAGCTCGGCAGATCGATCGATCAATGGATCAATCGATCAGCTTGTTCTTGAGGGCGTAGTACGTCAGGTCGCTGTTGGACGACAGCGCCATCTTTTCCATCAAACGGGTGCGGTAGGTGCTCACGGTCTTGACGCTCAACGACAGCGACTTGGCGATGTCGCCCGCCGTCTCGCCCTTGGCCAGCTTCAGGAACACCTGGAATTCCCGCTCCGACAGCTGCTCGTGCGGAGGCGCGTCGTCCTTGCGGTTGAGTTGCTGCGCCAGCAGGTCGGCCACGGCAGGGGTGAGATAGCGGCGGCCCAGCGAGATCGTGCGGATCGCCTCCACGATTTCCTTGGGGTCGCATTCCTTGTTGAGGTAGCCGCTCGCACCCTGGCGGATCAGGTTGATCGCGTAGTGCTCTTCGGGGTAGCCGCTCAGGATCAGGATGCCCATGTCAGGCGCCTTGGCGCGCAGCATGGCCAACGCATCCAGGCCGCTCTGGCCGGGCATGGACAAGTCCATCAACAGCACGTCGATTTCTTCGGCGCGCACCAGGTCAATCGCCTCGCGACCGTTGGAGGCTTCTCCCACGACACGCAGGTCCACGTGCTCAGAAAGAAATTGCCGCAGTCCGGAACGGACAATGGCATGGTCATCAACAATCCCAATCTTGATCATTAAGCTTTCTTTCAGAAGGTCGCTCTTTAGCGTTATCGTAAGCCGCTGCAGGGTGCATCAGCATGCCTGCACCCGTCAAGCCGGCTGCGGCAATTCACATTATCCAGAAAACATTGACCTGTCGTCCGGAGAAACCTATATATGCGCTGGCCCAATTTCCGCAAGATGGCTGTCAGCCTGCCTTTGGCATTGCTGGCGGTGTCTGTGCTGGTGGGCATCAACGAGGTCGGTTACTCCCGCTCGCGCGACGCGGTGAGCGCCTTGACGCGCACCCACACCACGCGGGCCGCACTCGACCGGCTGATGCAGAACACGCTGGACGCGGAGACTGGCCTGCGGGGCTATCTGCTCACGGGCGACGAGCGCTACCTCGAGCCCTATCAGAAGTCGATCACCACGCTGAACAGCAACCTGGACGAGCTGCGCGCCCTGTTCGTCGATTCACCGGAAGATCTGGCGGACTTCGCCCAGCTCTCGCGGCAGATCGCACGCAAGATGTCCGAGCTCGACTTGAGCCTGCGGCTGCGCCGGCAGAACAACGACGATGCATGGAAGTTCGTTCTGTCCACCGACGTGGGCAAGGAGAACATGGACGCGATCCGCACGCAGGCCTCGCTGCTGATCGAGCGCAGCGCGCAGCGCACGGCGCACAGCACGCAGGACATCCTGCACTCGCTCTTGCTGTCGCGCGTCGGTATCGCTGCGTTCGCGGCCATCGTGCTGCTGGCCTTCTACATGTACCTCCACCAGGCGATCACCCTGCAGGCCGTCAGCGAGCGCGAGCAGGAAGTGCTGGCGCGCGAACGCGACCGGCTCGAAGGCCTGGTGCGCGAGCGCACCGCGTCGCTGACCGAGTTGGCGAACCACCTGCAGCAGGTGCGGGAAGACGAACGCGGGCACCTCGCGCGCGAACTGCATGACGAACTGGGCGCGCTGCTGACGGCTGCCAAGCTGGACGTGGCCCGGTTGAAATCGCGGGTGGACGTGCAGGTACCCGAGATCGCGGAACGCCTTCGCCATCTGACCGAAACGCTGAACAGCGGGATCGCCCTCAAGAGACGCATCATCGAAGACCTGCGGCCTTCGTCGCTGTTCAACCTGGGCCTTACCGCGTCGCTGGAAATCCTGACCCGCGAGTTCGCCGAGCGCAGCGGCATCGAAGTGGAGGTCAACCTGGAGACGGTGGACCTGCCCGAGCCGGTGCAGCTGACGGTCTACCGGGTGGTGCAGGAATCGCTCACCAACATCGGGCGCTACGCAGAAGCACGCAAGGTGCTCGTGGCGGTGCACAACTACCCCACCCATGTGTCGGTGCAGATCCGGGACGACGGCAACGGATTCGACACCTCCACCATCAACGCCAGCTCCCACGGGCTCATGGGCATGCGGCATCGCGTGGAAGCCGCAGGGGGCCGCCTCACGGTGACCTCCGACCTGGGCGAAGGCACGCTGGTGGCGGCTGTGCTTCCCCACGCCTGAAGCGGCCGACCTACCCACGCCCGGTGGTGCGCCACCCCGGGTGCGGGTAGCCGCATTTCGCCTGCGGCACCCGCGTTGGCAACGAGCGATTCCGCAGGGATGCAGTCCTACAGCGTGGCGCGCACGGCACCGGCATTCCGGCGACACCCTGCTGAATACATTGGCTTCATGCACCACGAAGCCCGGTGCTGAAGTCAAACCAACGGCCCTCGGGCCGGTTCACAGGAGATGGTTATGTTGCACTACGCAGTCGTTTTTCTGGTCATCGCCCTGGTCGCCGCCCTGTTCGGTTTTGGCGGCATCGCTGCCGGCGCGGTCGGCATCGCCAAGATCCTGTTCTTCGTGTTCGTGATCATGGCCATCGTCACCTTCGTCATGGGCCTGATGAAGCGCGGGTAACAGGCGCCGCACCCCGGCATCGCTGCCACGTCCCACCGCTCTCGCCCTCACGCCGCCCTCTCTAGAAAGGTATTTCCATGACTCTGCAATCCGCCACCGAAAAAGCCGCCAACACCGCCCACACCGTCGCTGAAGGCGTGCTGGACTCCGCCAAGGACGCGGTGAGCGCCACCCGCCGTGCCGCCGCCAACACGCTCGACAAGGCAGAAGCCGGCGTGGACAGCCTGAAGGACGGCGTGAACCCCGCCATCGACGATCTGGCCGCACGGGCCCAGGAACTGGCCAACCGCGGCATCAACTACTGCGCTGAAACCAGCGAACGCGCCCGCCGCCAGCTGAACCAGGTGGCGGACACAACCACCCGCTACGTGGTCGACCAGCCCGGCAAGTCGCTGCTCATCGCTGCCGCTGCCGGCGCCGCCTTCGCCACCATCATCTTCCTGTCGCGAGACAGCAGTGGCCGCCGCCGCGACTACTGAGCCTGCCGCCCAGGGAATGCGCCTCCATCATCACAGCCCCGGCTGACCCCACGATCCAAAACAGAGCGTCCCATGAACAACGACAAGATGAACCAGGCAGCCAATGCCGATGACGGCGATACGCTGGTGCTCGACGAGCAAGCCCTGAAGCAAGCCGCGACCGAAGACCTCGACGAAGGCGCCGTTACGCCGGCCTACGGCCCGCACCGTGACGCCATCGTCAAGCTGCTGAACGACGCACTGGCCACCGAGCTGGTGTGCGTGCTGCGCTACAAGCGCCACTATTTCACGGCGGATGGCCTGGAGTCGCCGGCCATCGCGGCCGAGTTCCTGGTGCATGCGAACGAAGAAGCCGCACACGCCGACATGATCGCCCAGCGCATCGTCCAGCTGGGCGGCGAGCCGGACTTCTCGCCCGACAGCCTGACTTCCCGCAGCCATGCGCAGTACGACGAATCGTCCGACCTGAAGGCCATGGTGCGCGCGAACCTGGTGGCCGAACGCATTGCCGTCGAAGCGTACCGCCAGATGATCACGCTGATCGGCGACAAGGACCCGACCACCCGCCGCATGCTCGAGGGCATCCTGGCGGACGAAGAAGAGCATGCCGACGAATTGAAGGACTGGCTGCACCGCTGAGAAGCGGCTGGCTAGTCCCCCAACAGTCCATCGGCCACGGAGGGTGCAACAGGCCGATGAGCTGGAGTCTCCCAGCACCCGTGTTCAACCATACTAAGGAAACAATCATGAAATACGCACGTGCCCTCGCTTTCGCAGCTCTGGCTGGCGCCACCATCATCTCCGCCGGTTGCTCGGTCGCCCGTGACCAGCAATCCGTGGGCTCCTACGTCGACGACGCAGGCATCACCACCGCAGTGAAGGCCAAGATGGCAGAAGACAAGTCGGTCTCCGCCACTGCGATCAGCGTGGAAACGCTGAATGGCACGGTGCAACTGTCGGGCTTCGCCAAGTCGCAAGCAGAAAAGAACCAGGCTGAAGCCATCGCCCGCAACACCAAGCATGTGCGCGACGTGCGCAACAGCATCGTCGTTCGTCCCTGAGCGACCTGAAGCCCGGAAGGGCATCACCGGCGAGCCCTTTTGACGAGGGCGCCGCCGGCACACCCTCCGGACCTTCGCAGGCCACGGTTTCCAATCCGGAAAGCCGTGGCTTTTTTATGTGAGCCCGCCCGTCGTCGTTGTTGCGCGTGCCGCTTCTGCCCCACGCCCAGCCCCCTGTTCTGCCCTGCCCTTCGCCCGACCCGCTATTCACCGGTAATTCATCATGCGACTCTTTCACTGCACCCACTGCGGATCCCTGGTGTTCTTCGACAGCTCCGAATGCCTGGCCTGCGGCAGCGCCCTGGCATTCGACCCGGAGCGCCTGGAGATGATGGCGTTGCAGCCGGCCACAGACGATCCGACGCTGTGGGAGCGGCTCAACGACGTGCCCGGCTCCGTAGAGCCGGCCAACGGCTCCGCGGCGGCGGTCCCCGCACCGGCATCGCGCTTTCGCATGTGCGCCAACCGCGAAGCCCACAACGCGTGCAACTTCGCCATTCCGTGCCACGACGTGCCGCAGGCTGCAGCCTCCGGCGAGCCATCGCCGGCCCAGCCCGCGCCCATGGACGGCACGGCTGGCGGTGACGCGGCTCCGGATGGCAGCACCCCTGCTCCGGTCGCCGACGCTGCCCCGATGCTCTGCGTGTCGTGCGAGCAGACCCGGATTCTTCCCGACCTGTCCGACCCCGACAACGTGCGCCGGTGGACCAACATCGAGATCGCCAAGCGCCGCCTCTATTACTCGCTGGCCCAACTCGACATCGCCCAGATCGAGGGCGAGCCCGGTCCGGTCTATGAATTCAAGGCCGACACCCCGGAAGCCCCGGTGATGACCGGCCATGACGCCGGCGTGATCACGCTCAACGTGGCTGAGGCCGACGACGACGAGCGCACCCGCCGGCGCATCGAGCTGGGCGAGCCCTACCGCACGCTGCTGGGCCATCTGCGCCATGAATCGGGCCATTACTACTGGGACGTGCTGGTGCTGCTCGGCGGGCATGTCGATGCCTATCGCGAAGTGTTCGGCGACGAGCGCGCCGATTACGGCGAGGCCCTGAA
Source organism: Acidovorax sp. Leaf160 (assembly GCF_001424265.1). GTDB lineage: Bacteria > Pseudomonadota > Gammaproteobacteria > Burkholderiales > Burkholderiaceae_C > Paracidovorax. The sequence goes on along the minus strand of NZ_LMOV01000006.1, from coordinate 84,535 downwards.
GGCGCATTACGCCAGCGCGCCGCACACGGGCTGGCAGAACGATTTCATCAGCGACTACGCCACCTCCCACCCCTGGGAAGACTGGGCCGAGACCTGGGCGCACTACCTGCACATGGTGGACCTGCTGGAAACCGCGCAGAGCTACCGCACCGAAGTGGCCATCCCCGGCCCGCTGGGTGAACCCCGCTACGCCATGGTCAATCCGTTCACCGAGGCGGTGCCGGACTTCGACGCGATGATGCAGGCGTGGGTGCCGCTGACCCTGCTGCTCAACAGCCTGAACCGCAGCCTGGGCCAGTTGGATGCCTATCCATTCGCCATGGGTGCGGGCGTGAAGGAAAAGCTGCGCTTCGTCCACGCGCTGGTGAACGGCCAGTTGACGCCGGTGACGCAGCCGGTCCAGGAGGACACGCAGCAGCCCGCCGCCACGGAAGCCCCGCCGCTGGCAGACGCGCCCGCCCCTGCGGACGCCGCCGACGTGGCGCCTCCTCCCATGGTGAACGACGCGATGCCCGCACCTGCCATGCAGGATGGTAGCGTGCCGGCCCCCGCCACGCAGGACCCGGCGCAGCTGGCGGTCGCGCAGCTGAACGACGGGCCCGTGGTGACACAGCCCGTGGATGGAACCGCACCAGTCCCGGCGGGCAACAACGCGCCTATGGCGCCCGAGCCGGCCCTGCAGAAATGACGGCCGCGGGCGCCCACGTCAGGGCGCCTGCATTCCGGCTACGAGTTTGAGCGGGTGACCGGATGCGCAGGCCGCTTAGCACTACGCTTATGCTATTGTTTTAATAGCACTAAACATAGCAATGACGAGCGCCTGAGGCCATTTTGATGCATAAATTTGGTTGACGGTTCCCGTGCCGGGACGTTGGTCACCAGGTTGCAGGACGCCGCTGGCAGCGGAGCCCGGCAGCGCGGCGCAGGTCAGGCGGACGCCGGCCCGCCCAGATCAGTGCCAACAGCCAGCCCGGCGACCGCCGGGTCGTCCGCAGGCGCCACCGTCACCGCCACCTTCAGGACATGCCGTGCGCCGCCGTGGATGACGCCGCGCAATGGCGACACGTCGGCATAGTCGCGCCCGACCGCGAGCGTGACGTAGTCCTCGCCCGGCGCGCGGTCGTTGGTGGGGTCGAGGTCATGCCAGGCCCCGCTCACCGCAGCCCCTCGTTCGCCTCGTTCGCCGCGTTCGCCCGGCTCGCCCTCTCCACGCTCTCCCCCGCCGCTGTCCTGCGGCGCATGCGGCACCCACACCGCCACCCAGGCATGCGATGCATCGCTGCCGATGAGCCGGGGCTGGCCGGGCGGCGGCTGCGTCAACAGGTAGCCGCTGACATAGCGGGCGGCCAGCCCGAGACCGCGCAGGCAGGCGATCATGATGTGGGCGAAGTCCTGGCACACGCCTCGGCGCATCGCCAGCGCCTCCAGTGCCGGCGTGCCCACATCGGTGGACGACGATGAATAGGTGAAGTCGGCGTGGATGCGCGCCATCAGGTCGCGCGCCGCAGGCAGCAGCGCACGGCCCGGCGGAAAGCTGGGACGGGCGTAGGCGACGAAGTCGGCATGGCGCGGCACATAGGGCGACGCGAAGGTGAACTCGGCAGCGCAGGCGTACGGCGCGCCCCGGTGGTAGCGCAGGCCGTCGCGCACCGCTTCCCAGGCCACGCTCTCTTCCTCCGCCGGGTGGGCGACGGGCGGCGGCGTCCCCGTCTCCAGCAGGCTCTCTGCCCGCACGCCCAGCGCTCCGTGCGTGAAAGGCAGGCTGAAGAAGGTGCGGGTATTGCCGAAGACGTCCGTCACCTCGCTGCGCTGCGCCGGCAGCGGGTCGATGAGCAGGGCATGCTCCAGCAGCTTCTGCCCCGCCGTTTCGACCGGCCGCAGATGCGCCACGTGCTGCGCGTTGCTGACGGCCGGAGCGTATTCGTACACCGTTTCGTGAATGACGCGCAGCAGCATGTTGAGGCGGAATGGCTTGGGGGATTCAGCTGCCCAGGCTCTGGCGCTGGTCGCCGGAGTGGGTGAAATAGCGGGCGCCCAGCTGGTCGGACAGCCGCCAGGCGTCGCCCGCGCAGCGCGAGAGCATGGCAGCCAGCGCCGGGTAGGCGCCGGTGGAATCCTGCGCGCACAGGGCCTCCAGCGCTAGCTCCGTCGGATCGAACAGCTCGGCGGCGGCCACGGGCTCGCCGTCGGGCGTGTTCTCTGTGCCACCCTCGGCACGGTCGGCGCTGCCATGCGCGTTGCGATGCAGCTTGGCCACGCGGCCCCGCAGCGTGCGCGCGACCCAAGCCAGGGAGCGGGGGTTGTCGGGGTCGAGCACCAGCAGGTCGACCAGCGCCGGCACGTCGTGCCGCAACTGGTATTGCGCGCGGAAGGTGATGGTGCTGTCGAACAGCGCCACGATGGCCTCGAAGCCCCCTTCGTCGGCCACCGCACCGGTGTCGAAGCCGCGCGCCAGCGCGTCGGCCAGGAAACCCAGCCGTTCGATGTGCCGGCCGACGGACAGCAGCCGCCAGCCGTCGTCGCGCATCATGCGGTCGGTCTGTGCCCCGGTCATGGCCGCCATGTGCCCGCTGAGCACCTCCAGCACCCGCAGCGACTCGGGCGCCGAATAGTCGCCGCCATGCGATCCGTTCGGGCATTGCTGGAAGAAGTCGGCCTCGGCGCGCACGATCAGGTTCCACTGCTCCTGCGACAGCCGGTCGCGCACCGCCCCCGCCGCGCCCTTGATGCCGCGCAGGTTGTAGCCCACGCTGGTGGCGCGCACGGTGTCGGCCAGCCCCGCGATCAGCGAACGCTCGAACACGCGCCGCCCCTGCGCCGCGCCGGGCACGCCGGGCGCCACCAGGCCCTGGCTGCGGGCCAGCGCGCTGAGCCAGGCCAGCAGCGGCTGGGACGACTGGTCCTCGCCGTTGAGGCTCTGCAGCGCCAGGCGGGCCAGCCGGATGGTGTTCTCCGCCCGCTCCGTGTAGCGGCCCAGCCAGAACAGGTTTTCGGCCGACCGGCTCGTCACCTGCCGGCTGCGGTGCGCCACGGCGGGCGCCGCCTGCGCGGCCGGCAGCAAGGTGGTGGTGTCCACCGCGCCATCGGTCAGCGCCCACACGTCGGCGCTGCTGCCGCCGCGCTGCATCGAGGTGATCTCGTGCGTGCCGGTGGCGATGCGCGCGAGGCCGCCGGGCAGCACGCGCCAGGCGCCCGGCCCGTCGGACACGGCAAACACCCGCAGCATGACCGAGCGCGGCGCGATGCGCCGGCCGTCCGCCACGGTGCGCCAGGTGGGCGTTTGCGACAGCGGCTGATAGGCCTGCACCGTATAGGCATCGCCCTCCTGCGCGATGCGCTGCGCCCAGGTGGCGAGTTCGGGGCCGGTCAGCCCGTGGCAGAGCACCGGCATTTCGCCCTGGGCGCCCACGCCGGGCCAGGTCGGGCGGATCACGCTCTGCGCCAGATGGGGCAGCACGCCCTGGCGCGCCGCGTCTTCGCCGCACCACCAGGTCGGCAGCGACGGCAGCGCCAGTTCCTCGCCCAGCAGCTCGCGGGACAGCGCCGGCAGGAAGCCCAGCAGCGCGGTCGATTCGAGGAAGGCCGAGCCGGGCGCGTTGGCCACCAGCACGTTGCCCGCACGGACCACCTGCAGCAGCCCGGGCACGCCCAGGCGCGAATCGCTGCGCAGCTCCAGCGGGTCGAGGAATTCGTCGTCCAGCCGCTTGAGGATGCCGTGCACCGGCTGCAGTCCGTGCAGCGTCTTGAGGTAGAGGTGCTCGCCGCGCACGGTCAGATCGCTCCCCTCCACCAGCGTCAGGCCCAGGTAGCGCGCCAGGTAGGCGTGCTCGAAGTAGGTCTCGTTGTAGGGCCCGGGCGTGAGCAGCACGATGCGCGCGCCCTGGCCGGCCGGCGTGCGCTGGCGCAGGCTGTCGAGCAGCGCCCGGTAGGTGGCGGCCAGGTGCTGCACCGGCATCTGCCCGAAGGCCTCGGGAAAGAGCCGCGACACCAGCAGCCGGTTCTCCAGCAGATAACCCAGGCCCGAGGGCGCCTGGGTGCGCTGCGACACGACCCACCAGTCGCCCTGCTCGTCGCGCGACAGATCGAAGGCGGCGATGTGCAGGTGCGTGCCGCCCACCGGCACCACGCCGTGCATGGGCCGCAGGTAGCCCGGGTGGCCCTGCACCAGCGCGCTGGGCAGCAGCCCCTTCGACAGCAGCCGCTGCGGTCCATAGACATCGGCCAGGATGCCTTCGAGCAGGCGCGTGCGCTGCAGCACGCCGGCCTCGATGCGCGCCCAGCTTTCGGCCGTGACGATGAGCGGAAACAGGTCCACCGCCCAGGGCCGCTGCGGGCCGTGGCCGTCTGCGTAGACGTTGTAGGTGATGCCGTTGTCGCGCACCTGCCGGCGCAGGCTGAGCGTGCGGCGGTCCAGGTCGCTGAAGCCATCGGCGCCCAGGTGGCCGAAGAATTCGGCCCAGGCCGGCGTCAGCGGCGCCTCCGCTGCAACGGGCGGCCGGGCCGCCCCGTCGACGCCGCCGCCGCCAGCGGCCGGCACGCCCACGCCACGCAGCTCGTCGTAATGCCCCGGCAAGGCCAGGGGCGCAAGCGCGGCCGCCAGCTGGGCGGGCGTCTCGGGCGTGTCGGGCGCGAACAGGGATTCGTTGGGATGTTCCACAGCCCCGGGATTGTGCGGGAGTTCGGAGCCGTGGAGGATGCCATCCAGCGCGGCATGCCCGCCGCCCCGCTCCGCCACCGCGCCTTCCGCCGTCGGCAGGGGCACCGGCGGTGCCAGCGTCCCGGCGGTGGCGCGCGCCGCTGCCGGGACGTCCGGGGCCGGCGTCAAGGCCGCATGGCGCGGCGCAGGTCGAGCGTGAACGGAAACTCGCGGCTGCCGGGCAGTTCGATGGTGGCGGGCGGCACGTCCATGCGGCCGGGCGTGTGGCCCATGCGGAAGAAGCGCGCCAGCCGGCGGCTCTCGGCCTCGTACGCGTTCACCGGGAAGGTGGAATAGTTGCGGCCGCCGGGGTGCGCCACGTGGTACTGGCAGCCGCCGAGCGAGCGGCGCGACCAGGTGTCCACGATGTCGAAGGTGAGCGGTGCATGCACGCCGATGGTCGGATGCAGCGCACTGGGCGGGTTCCAGGCCTTGTAGCGCACGCCGGCCACGTATTCGCCCGTGGTGCCGGTGGGCTGCAGCGGCAGCGGCTCGCCGTTCACGGTGACGACGTAGCGGCTTTCGTTGAAGCCGGTGACCGCCACCTCGATGCGCTCCAGCGACGAATCGACGTAGCGCATGGTGCCGCCGATGACGCCTTCCTCGCCCATCACGTGCCAGGGCTCCAGCGCGTTGCGCAGGGTGAGTTCCACGCCGCGCGACTGCACATGGCCGATCATCGGGAAGCGGAATTCGAAGTGCGGCGCGAACCAGGCGTCGTCGAACGCATAGCCGGCCTCGCGCATTTCGGCCAGCACGTCGTGCAGGTCCTGCCGCACGAAGGCGGGCAGCAGCCAGCGGTCGTGCAGCTCGGTGCCCCAGCGCGCGGCCGGCGCCTTGTAGGGTGCATTCCAGAAGCGCGCGATCATGGCGCGCAGCAGCAGTTGCTGCACCACGCTCATGCGCGCATGCGGCGGCATCTCGAAGGCGCGCAGCTCCAGCAGGCCCAGGCGGCCGGTGCTGCTGTCGGGCGAATACATCTTGTCGATGCAGAACTCGCTGCGGTGGGTGTTGCCCGTCACGTCGATCAGGATGTTGCGCAGCGTGCGGTCGACCAGCCAGGGCGGCATGTCCTGGCCGTGGATGGCGCGGTTGTTCTCGATCTCGCGCAGCGCGATCTCCAGCTCGTACAGCTGGTCGTTGCGCGCTTCGTCGACGCGCGGCGCCTGGCTGGTCGGGCCGATGAACATGCCGCTGAAGAGATAGCTCAGCGACGGGTGGTTGTGCCAGTAGAGGATCAGGCTGGCGAGCAATTCCGGCTTGCGCAGGAAGGGTGAATCGGCTGGCGTGGCGCCGCCCATCACGAAATGGTTGCCGCCGCCGGTGCCGGTGTGGCGGCCGTCGGTCATGAACTTCTCGGCCGACAGGCGCGTCTCGAAGGCGCTCTGGTAGAGGAATTCGGTGTGCTGCACCAGTTCGCCCCAGTGGTGTGCGGGGTGGATGTTCACCTCGATCACGCCGGGGTCGGGCGTCACCTGCAGCAGCTTCAGGCGCGCGTCACGCGGCGGCGGATAGCCTTCCAGCACGATCTGCACGCCCAACTCTTGGGCCGTGGCTTCCACGGCGGACAGCAGATCGAGGTAGTCGTCCAGCCGGGCCAGCGGCGGCATGAAGACGTAGAGAACGCTGGAGGCTTCGCCTACCAACTCGGACTTGGGCCCGTTGGCGCGGCGCGGGTCGCGGGCTTCCACGCACAGCGCCGTGCGGGTGTGGCCCTGGGCCGACTCGAAGCGGCCCGGCGCCTTCACGAAGTCGGCGGGCTCGGCCTGGGCCTGGGCCTGGCCCGGCACGCCGCCACCGCTTGCCGAACCCGCAGCGCTTGCCGCCGCGCCCGCCGTGCCCGCCGGGCCCGCAGCGCCCCAGGCACCCGTGCCTGTCCCGCTCACGGCGTCGGGCCGGACCTGGAACGCGCGGCGCGCCTCGCCCGGCGCGCTGGCGCCGGCCAGGTAGGGCAGGTCGCGACCGCCCGCCACAGGGCGGCCCGCCGGCGCGGCGTAGCGCGCCTGCAGCGCAGTGGAAGCCGGCAGGCCCTGCGTGGCGACCGACGGGTCCTGCTCGACGAGGTAGGGGTAGTCGGACTCGCTGACCCAGGGCAGCGAGTCGAGTGGCAGGCGGTAGCCCATGGGCGAGTCGCCGGGGATGAGGTACATGCGCTCGTCGCGGAAGAACCAGGGGCCGGTCTTCCAGGACGTGCCGGCGAGCGGCGGCGACCCTTCCGCCGGCTCGAGCGGCAGCATGTAGCCGATCACGCTGTCGAGCTTCTGCGCGAAGACGCGGCGCAGGCGGGCGCGTTCCAGTTCGTCGTCCAGCCGGGCGTCGAAGGGGTCGACGTTGACCGGCAGCCGGCGCTCGCGCCAGAGGTAGTACCAGGTGTCTTCATAGCCCGGCTGGATGAAGCCGTCGTCCAGGCCCAGCTTGGCCGTCAGGTGGTGGATGAAGCGCCGCGCGTCGTCGCTGGTGTAGTGCTGCGGCTGGCGTTCGTCGGCGAAGAGCTGGGGGTTGCTCCAGGCCGGCTGCCCGTCGGCGCGCCAGCAGATCGACAGCGCCCAGCGCGGCAGCTGCTCACCGGGGTACCACTTGCCCTGGCCGAAATGCAGGAAGCCGCCGTCGCCGTATTCGGCGCGCAGCTTGTGCACGAGTTCGGTGGCATAGCCGCGCTTGGTGGGCCCCAGCGCGTCGGTGTTCCACTCGGGCGCGTCGCGATCGGCGACGGCGACGAAGGTGGGCTCGCCCCCCATGGTCAGGCGCACGTCGCCCGCCACCAGGTCGGCATCGACCGCATGGCCCAGCGCCAGCACGGCCTGCCACTGCTCTTCCGTGTAGGGCTTGGTGACGCGGGGCGATTCATGGATGCGGGTGACCCGCATGTCGTGATGGAACACCACTTCGGCCTCGTCCACCAGCCCTTCGATGGGCGCGGCGGTGGAAGGCTGGGGCGTGCAGGCCAGCGGAATGTGGCCCTCGCCGGCCATCAGGCCGCTGGTGGCGTCCAGCCCGACCCAGCCCGCGCCGGGCAGATACACCTCGCACCAGGCGTGCAGGTCGGTGAAGTCGTGCTCGGTGCCGCTCGGGCCGTCGAGCGACTTGACGTCGGGCGTCAGCTGGATGAGGTAGCCCGACACGAATCGCGCAGCCAGGCCCAGGTTGCGCAGCAGCTGCACCAGCAGCCAGCCCGAATCGCGGCAGGAGCCGCTGGCGTTGGTCAGCGTCTCCTCGGGCGTCTGCACGCCGGGCTCCATGCGGATGAGGTACTTGATGTCTTGCGCCACCTTCTGGTTGATGGCGACAAGAAAGTCCATGGTCGGCCGCTCGGCGACGTCGATCCTGTCCAGATAGTCCTGCAGCAGCGGAGTGACGGGCTCGGTCGCCAGGTAGGGCGCCAGTTCCTGCGCCTGTTCGGCGCTGTAGCGGAAGGGGAAGGTTTCCGCATGCGGCTCCAGGAAGAAGTCGAACGGGTTGTAGACCGACATCTCCACCACCAGGTCGACCGTGACCTTGAATTCGGTGGCTTTCTCCGGGAAGACCAGCCGCGCCTGGTAGTTGGCGAACGGGTCCTGCTGCCAGTTGATGAAGTGGTTGGCCGGCTCGACGGTCAGCGAGTACGACACCACATGGCTGCGGCAATGGGGCGCGGGCCGCAGGCGCACGATCTGGGGGCCCAATCCGATGGGCCGGTCGTACGTGTAGTGGGTGACGTGATGGAGTGCGGCATGGATGGACATATGCCCGCCATGCTAGCAAGTCCCGAGCCCATGTCCCCGGACTTCGCCCGGCCGCACCCGCCCGATCAGCCCGGCTGGCGGCCGACCTTGACCAGCAGGTGCTGCAGCACGGCGGGCGAGACGAACTTGTCCACCTCGCCGCCCAGCGTGGCGATCTCGCGCACGAAGGTGCTGCTGATGAACTGGAAACGGTCGCTCGGCGTCAGGAAGACGGTCTCCACCTCGGGCATGAGGGTGCGGTTCATGCCGGCCAGCTGGAATTCGTAGTCGAAGTCGGTCACCGCGCGCAGGCCCCGCACCATGGCCTTGGCGCCACGGTCCACCACGAAGTCGCGCAGCAGGCCCGAAAAGCTTTCCACCTGCACCTGCGGGTATGGCGCCACGGCTTCGCGCACCAGGGCGATGCGCTCTTCCAGGCTGAACATGGTCTTCTTGTGGTGCCCGGCCGCCACCGCGACGATCACCCGGCCGAAGAGCTGCGTGGCGCGGCGCACCACGTCTTCGTGGCCCAAGGTGATGGGGTCGAAGGTTCCAGGATAGACGGCGAGCACGTTCTGGGCCATGGCGGTGGGGAGTCAAGCGTGGAGATGGGCGGATTATGCAGTGCCCGGCGCGGCCCCCTCCGCCCACCGGCATCGGCATGAAAACAGGCTGCAGCGCTTGATTTCCCGGCACCTTTAGCTATTATTTTTATAGCATTACTAGACAGCACCCGACGGATCGGCCGGATCGGCAGGGGCGGCAGCGGCCGGCATCGCGGCGGCGGGCCTCAGCAGGTGCGCGTGCACCGCGCCTGCCTTCAGGTGCCGATGGATCGCCAGGCCCAGTGGCAGCAGGGCTTCGTCCGCCCAGGCGGCGGGTGCCTCCAGGTAGATGAAGCCGTCCGGCGCGATGGCCCGCGCAGCGGCCTGCAGGGCCGGCTCGAACAGCTCGCCGCTGAACGGGGGATCGATCAGCACCAGGTGCTGGCTGCCAGGCGCGAGCGCGCGCAGGGCCGCCACGCCGTCGCCGCGCTGCACGCGCACGGCCTCTGCGCCCAGCTTGCGGCGCACGGCTTCCAGTTGCGTGGCCAGGGCGGCGTCGCTTTCCACCAGCACGACCTGCGCCGCGCCACGCGAAGCAGCCTCCAGCCCCAGCGCGCCGGTGCCGGCGAAGGCGTCGATGCAGCGCCAGCCGGTCAGGTCCTGGCCCAGCCAGTTGAACAACGTCTCGCGCACCCGGTCGGGCGTGGGGCGCAGGCCCGGCCGGTCGGCCACCGCCAGGCGGGTGCGCTTCCACAGCCCGCCGACGATGCGGATCTCGCCGGCACCACCCGACCGGGGCGCCTTGGCGCCGCCGGCGGGCGCCGGAGCACCGGCGCGGGCGGAAGGGCGCGATGCGCCGGGCCGGGCAGGAGCGGTCTTGCGCGCGCTCATGGCTGGGCTCCCGCAGGGGTGGCAGGTGTGGCAGGTGTGGCAGGGGCGGCCGGGGCGGCCGGCGCCGTAGCCGTAGCCGCACCGGCCGGGGCCGGCGTGTCGCCATCGCCACCCGCGGCCCCCGCACCGCCCACCACCACGGTCACCATGCGGTCGGGCTGCAGCTTGCGCTGCATGGCGGCGCGGATGTCGGCCACGCTGAGTGCGGCGACCCGGTCGGTCCAGTGCTCCAGATAGTCCAGCGGCAGGTCGTTGGTGGCGATGTTCATCACGTTCGCCAGCAGCTTGCGGTTGCTGTCGATGCGCAGTGCGAAGCCGCCGATCAGGTTGTCCTTCGCGGCGCGCAGTTCGGCCTCGGTGGGCCCCTGCTCGACGAAGCGTTTGATCACGTCCTGCGACACCTGCACGGCCTGGGCCGCCTGGTCCGGCCGGGTCTGCAGGCCGACGGTGAACGAGCCGGCATTCAGGCCCGGCGAGAAACCGCTGCCCACGCTGTAGCTCAGGCCCCGCTTTTCGCGAACCTCGTTCATCAGGCGCGACGTGAAGCTGCCGCCGCCCAGGATGTGGTTGCCCACCAGCAGGGCGAGGAAATCCGGGTCCTTGCGCTCGAAGCCGGGCTGGCCGATGAAGACGTGCGCCTGGGCCGAGGCGAACGGGATGTCCTGCCGCACCGCGCGCGTCAGCGGCTGCACGGCCGGCACCGGCGGCAGCGGCGCGCAGGCGCTGGCCGCGTCGCCCGCCTGCGGCGCGGGCAGCTGCGACAGCAGCGTCTGCACCAGGGTCTGCGCCTGGGCGCGCGTCACCGCGCCGACGATGGCGACCTTGGCCCGGCAGGGCTGCACGTAGCGCTGATGGAAGGCCTGCAGGTCGCCGGCCTCGATGCGGGCCAGCGTCTCGGGCGTGGCACGCAGGCCGTAGGGATGGCTGCCGTACACGGCGGCGGAAAACGCCTTGGCGGCGATGGTGCCGGGGCGTGTTTCGGCTTCCTTCAGCGCGGCGCTCCAGCGGGCGCGCTCGCGCTGCCAGATGTCGGCCGGGTAGCTGGGCTGGCCCAGCTGGCGGGCGGCCAGCCGGGCGGCGCGGTCCAACAGCCCGGGGTCGGTCAGCGAGCGCAGCGAATAGCTCAGCGCATCGCGGTCCGCCCCGGCGTCGAACGACGCACCCAGGTCGGCCCAGGCTTCGCCCAGGGCGTTCTCGTCCATCGCGGGCGCATCGCCCGGCCCGGCCTTCACGCCCTTGGATGTCATCGCTCCGGCGGCGCTGGCCAGGCCGGCCTGCGCGGCAGGGTCGCGCCGGCTGCCGGCGTCGAAGTCCACCTGCACATCGACCATCGGGATGCCGGGGCTTTCGACCAGCCAGACGCGGGCGCCGCTGGGCTCCGTCCAGTGCTGGATCGGCAGCAGCGCCCAGGCGGAATTGGTATAAAAAATGGCTCCCGCGCTGATGAACAGGGCGCGGGTAGCTATCTTTTTAATAGTTTTGGTCAGCTTCATGGATTCAGGGCTCCCGGCTCAGTGCAGACGGCCGCCGGCTTCGGCGGGCAGGGCCGGCGCGCGGCGGGCGTTGGGGTCGAGAGGCTGGGGCAGCAGCGTGCCCACGGTGAGCTGGTCGTCGCCGAAGTAGCGCGCGGCCACGGCCTGCACTTCGGCCGGCGTCACGCCGCGCAACAGCGCCAGCAGCTTGGTGTCGGCATCGAGCGGCAGGCCCATGACCCAGTTGCTGCCCAGATCGCTGGCCTGGCTCTGCAGCGAATCGCGCTCGTAGATGGTGGACGCCGCCCACTGCGTCTTGACGCGGTTGAGCTCGGCCTCGCTCACGCCGTCCTTGGCGATGCGGGCCACCTCGGCGCGCAGGCCCTCTTCGACCTGCGCGGCCGTCTTGCCGGCCGAGGGCACGCCCGTCAGCAGGAAGAGGCTCGGGCCGCGCCCGAACACCGAGGCGGAGCTGCTGGCGCCGTCGGCCACGCGGCCCTCGCCCTGGCGCAGGGCGCGGTCGAGTCGGGCGCCGTCGTAGCCGCTGAGCACGGCCGACAGCACCACCAGGCCCAGCGCGTCGCGGTCGGTGGCCGTGAGGTTCTCGATGCGGCGCATGCTGGGCACGCGGTAGGCCAGCGCCACGTAGGCCTGCTCGGCGGGCGCCTTGAAGGCGATGCGGCGGATGCCGCGCTGATCGGGCTCGGGCCGGGGCTTGCGCGCGGGCACGGCGCGGGCGGGAATGCGGCCATAGGTCTGCTCGGCCAGCGCGCGCACGCGCTCCGGGTCGACGTCGCCCGCGACCACCACCACGGCATTGGCCGGCACATACCACTGGCGGTGGAAGGCGCGCACGTCATCCGCGGTCATCGAATCGAGGTCGCCCATCCAGCCGATCACGGGCCGGTGGTAGGGCGACGCGACGAAGGTGGCGGCATAGAGCTGCTCCATCAGCGCGGCGCGGGGCTGGTCGTCGGTGCGCATGCGGCGCTCTTCCTTGATGACCTCGATCTCGCGCTTGAATTCGTCGTCGGGCCACTGGTTGTTGGCGAAGCGGTCCGATTCGAGCTTCATCACATCGGCCAGCCGGCTGGCCGGGATCTGCTGGTAGTAGCCGGTGTAGTCGTAGCTGGTGAAGGCGTTTTCCTGCCCGCCCAGGGCCGCCACGCGGCGGGAGAATTCGCCCGGCTTCACCGTCTTGGAGCCCTTGAACATCATGTGTTCCAGCGCATGGGCCACGCCCGAGGTGCCGTCCACCTCGTCGATGGAGCCCACCCGCACCCAGACCATGTGCAACGCCGTGGGCGCGCGGCGGTCGGGCTGCACGATGAGCTGCATGCCGTTCTTGAGCGTGAACTGCCGGGGCGCCAGGGCGGCGGCGCCGGGCGAGGCGGCCGGGGCCGGCGCAGTGGCTGCGGGGGTGGCGTGCGCCGCGGGGGACGGCGCGGCCGGAGAAGCTTGTGCAGCGGGGGTCTGCGCCCCGGCATGCACGCAGGCCAGCAGGCCCAGGAGGGTGATAGCGCGTTTCATAGAATGGCTGCGATTCTAAGAACCCGCCAATGTTCAGTTTTTTCAAGAAAAAGACCCCCACCACTGCCGAGGCCGCGCCCTCTCCCGCGGCCGCGCCCGCCTTGCCACCGGCTGACGCGCCGCCGCCCCCCACTCCGGCCCTGCCGCCCGGCGCGGCGCCTGCCGCGCCGGAGGCGGAGTCGCTGGCGGCCAAGGGCATGGGCTGGCTGCGCAACCCGTTCGGCGGCAAGGCCGCTGCGGCTGCAGACGCCGACCCGGTGCACGCGCCGGCGCCAGCGGCTGCGCCCCCATCGGCCCCTGCGGCCGCGCCCGTGTCGTTCGCGCCGTCCGCAGCCGCTGGCCAGCCCACCCTGCCGCCGTCGTCGCTGTCGCCGCTGCCGCCGCTGCCGCCTGCCGGTTCGGCAGCCGGCCAGCCAGCCTCGCTCGCGGAGCGCAAGGGCTGGCTCGACCGGCTCAAGACAGGCCTGCGCAAGACGGGCAGCAGCATCACCACGGTGTTCACCGGCACGCAGATCAACGATGCGCTGTACGAAGAGCTGGAAGAGGCGCTGCTGATGGCCGACACCGGCGTGAAGGCCACGCAGCATCTGCTGGCCGACCTGAAGCGCCGCGTGAAGGACGCCAAGGCCACCGAACCGGCGGCGGTCAAGGGCCTGCTGGCCGACGCGCTGACCGACCTGCTGAAGCCGCTCGAGAAATCGCTCGTGATCGGCCAGTACACACCCACCGTCATCATGGTGGCGGGCGTGAACGGGGCGGGCAAGACCACCTCCATCGGCAAGCTGACCAAGCACCTGGCCGGCGAAGGCGCGGCCGTGCTGCTGGCTGCGGCCGACACCTTCCGCGCCGCCGCCCGCGAGCAGCTGGGCGTCTGGGCCGACCGCAACACCGTCGAGATCGTGAGCCAGGAGGGCGGCGACCCCTCGGCCGTCAGCTTCGACGCGGTCACGGCCGGCAAGGCGCGCCGCAAGGACGTGGTGCTGGTCGACACGGCCGGCCGCCTGCCCACGCAGCTGCACCTGATGCAGGAGCTGCAGAAGATCCGCCGCGTGGTCACCAAGGCCGACGCGACGGCGCCGCACGAGGTGCTGCTGGTCATCGACGGCAACACCGGGCAGAACGCCCTGGCGCAGGTGCGCGCCTTCGACGACGCCCTGCAGCTGACGGGCCTGATCGTCACCAAGCTGGACGGCACGGCCAAGGGCGGCGTGCTGGCCGCCATCGCGCAGGAGCGGCCGATCCCGGTCTACTTCATCGGCGTGGGGGAGAAGCTCGAAGACCTGGAGACCTTCAACGCCCGCGAATTCGCGCAGGCGCTTCTGACCTGACGACCTCGCGCCGTCGCGACGGCGCGACTTCGCAAAGTCATGCGGGCGGCCCCGCCAGAGCCTCCCGGACGCAGAGTCCGGGGGGCTTTTTTTCGCCTGCCCGGCGTCCGGCCGGGCGCGCAGCCGACGGCAAAGCCCTGGAAATGCAAAGACCTCGTTACCTCCTACACAAATAGTCACAAATTTTTTGGCATATTCCGCATCTCGCAATTCTTTCCGCATCTGGTGCAAGCCACCGACCTGGTTCCCAACGACATGACTCTCGACAACTGGATGATCCGCTCCAAACTGCTGGCGGGCTTCGCCATCGTTCTTCTCATCGCCTGCGTGGTCAGCCTGTTGGGCATCGCAAACCTGGGCAGCATGAACGACCGGACGGCTGAGATATCGAAGAAGGCCCTGCCCAGCGTGGCGGCGTCCGGAGCGATCAACCGGCAGCTGTCCAGCCTGCGGATCGCCCGGCTGGGGCTGATCATGACGGGCCCCAACACCTCGATGGCCCAGGCCATCGCGCTGGTCGAAACCTCGGTGACCGGGCTGCAGGCGGCCGTGGACGCCGCGGCGCCGCTCTTCACCAGCGCCGAGGAACGCGCCATCTACCAAGAGCTGCGCACCCAGGTGGCCGCCTATACGTCGACCGTGCCGCAGCAACTGCAATTCGCCCGCGCCAACGACATCGACGCCGTCAAGGGCATCTTCGTCGGCCCCGCCGCCGTCGCCTACCGGGCCTCCAACAAGGCGCTGGACGACCTGATCGCCATCAACAACAGGGGCAGCGACCAGGCCGGCGCGCTGGCCACGCAGGTCTACCACCAGGGCCGGCTGCAGCTGCTCATCGGGCTGATCGCCATGGTGGTGCTGGGCGTGGCCATCGCCTTCGTGCTGTCGGGCAGCCTGGCGCGCCGGGCACGGCTGTGCGGCGAGGCGGCCCAGCGCATGGCCGGTGGCGACCTGGGCCAGAGCCTGGCGGTGTCGGGCCGCGACGAGCTGGCGCAGATGATGCAGGCGCTGGAATCCATGCGCGAGCAACTGCGCGCCACCGTCGGCAACGTGCGCCAGAACGCGGAAGCGGTGGCGACCGCCAGCGCCGAGATCTCGCAGGGCAACCAGGACCTGAGCGGCCGCACCGAGAGCCAGGCCAGCGCGCTGGAGCAGACGGCCGCCTCGATGGAGGAGCTGGGCTCGGCCGTGCAGCGCAATGCCGACAGCGCCCGCCAGGCGAACCACCTGGCCCAGAACGCCGCTGCCGTGGCAACCCAGGGGGGTACGGTGGTCGGACAGGTCGTGGAGACCATGCGTGGCATCAACGAATCCTCGCGCCAGATCTCGGACATCATCCAGGTCATCGACAGCATCGCGTTCCAGACCAACATCCTCGCGCTGAACGCAGCCGTGGAAGCGGCCCGCGCCGGCGAGCAGGGCCGCGGCTTTGCCGTGGTGGCCAGCGAGGTGCGCAGCCTGGCCGGCCGCTCGGCCGACGCCGCCAAGGAGATCAAGGGCCTGATCGTGGCGAGCGTGGACCGGGTCTCGACCGGCAACGTGCTGGTCGACCAGGCGGGCGCCACCATGAACGAGATCGTCGAGGCCATCCATCGGGTCACCGCCATCGTGGCGGAGATCAGCGCCGCCAGCGCCGAGCAGGCGTCGGGCGTCGTCCAGGTCGGCCAGGCCGTGACGCAGATGGACCACGCCACCCAGCAGAACGCGGCCCTGGTCGAGGAAATGGCCGCCGCGGCGGGCAGCCTGAAGAAGCAGGCCGGCGATCTGGTGCAGGGCGTATCGGCCTTCAAGCTGGGCGACGGCCGGGCGCCTGCCGGCTCGCAGCCGATTCCCGGCCACGGGCCTGTTCGCGCGGCCCAGTTGACGGTGCCATCCGCAGCCCGGCCTGCGCTGGCGTTGGGCTAGCCATCGGCGGGCGGTAGCGGCCGCCCCTGTCCTACGCAGGGCCAGGAACTTCTGCTTTGGCACTCCCTCCAAGAGACTGCTAAAGTGTTTCGATGGAAGAAAGGATTTCTGGAATGACGCTTCAGTCTGGAACCGCTGCAACCGCCCTGGCGCCGGCCAACAGTTGGGCACTGATCCCTCCGCTGGGCAACCTTGACGCGTACATCTCGGCCGTGAACCGGCTGCCGATGCTGACGGCCGACGAGGAGCGTACCTACGCCCGCCAGTTGAAGGACAACGGCGACGTGGATGCCGCCGGCCGCCTGGTGATGTCGCACCTGCGCCTGGTGGTGTCCATCGCCCGCCAATACCTGGGCTACGGCCTGCCGCACGGCGACCTGATCCAGGAAGGCAACGTGGGCCTGATGAAGGCCGTCAAGCGATTCGACCCCGACCAGAACGTGCGGCTGGTGAGCTACGCCATGCACTGGATCAAGGCCGAGATCCACGAATACGTGCTGAAGAACTGGCGCATGGTGAAGGTGGCGACCACCAAGAGCCAGCGCAAGCTGTTTTTCAACCTGCGCTCGATGAAGCAGGGTTTCAAGGCCGATGCCGCCGCGCAGGACGCCGCCACGCACCGCGACACGCTCTCCGACAAGGAGATCGATCTGGTCGCGGCGCAGTTGAACGTCAAGCGCGAGGAAGTCATCGAGATGGAAACCCGCCTCTCGGGCGGTGACGTGCTGCTCGACCCCGCGCCTTCCGATGACGGGGAGCAGGCTTTCGGCCCCATCGCCTACCTGGCGGACAAGGCCCATGAGCCCGCCGCCATGCTGGAGACGCGCCAGCGCGACGTGCTGGCGACCGACGGCATCGCCTCGGCACTGGAGAGTCTGGACGAGCGCAGCCGCCGCATCGTGGAAGAGCGCTGGTTGAAGGTCAACGACGACGGCTCCGGCGGCATGACGCTGCACGAGCTGGCAGCGGTGTACGGCGTGAGCGCCGAGCGCATCCGCCAGATCGAGGTCGCCGCGATGAAGAAGATGAAGAAGTCGCTGGCCGAATACGCCTGACGGCGGACCGCCGGACGCTCTCTGGCCGCCATTGCGGTCAGGCCGAGCGGGCAAAGCAACAAGCGCAGCCTCTGGGCTGCGCTTTTTGCTTTGGCGCGTCAGCTCACCGGCGCCACACCAGCACCGGGATTGGCACCGGTGCCCGGAGCTGTCAGGTCGCGACGACGCCCGCCGCTGGCGACAGCTGCCGTCTCAGGTAGTCGTAGAGGCACTGGGCGGCCTGGGGCAGTTCGCGGTCTGCCTTGTCCAGCCACATTTCGGTGAAGGGCAGCGCTGGGAAGCCCTCCTCTGGCGTCAGCACGCGCATCTGCGGCGTCGAGAGCACGGTGGCCTCCTGGAACACGCCGACGGCCACCCCCGCCAGCACCGAGGCCTTCAGCACCTCGATGCTCAGGCTCTCCTGCACCACCACCCACCGCTGGCCCGCCTGGGTCAATGCCGCTTCCGCCCATTTGCGCAGCAGCGAGCCTTGGGGTAGCACGGCCAGGGGAATGGGCGTGCGGTTGCCGGGGTTGGCTTGCCGCGACACGGCCCACACGGCGGCATCCTGGCGCAACAGCACGCCCTGTCCGGCGCCGTGCGAGAAGGCGTTGATGATCAGGTCGTAGGAGCGTCCCAGCTTGCGCTGCATCTCGTCGGCCACGCCCACTTCCATGTCGATGTGCACCATGGGGTAGAGGCTGGAGAACTCCGCCAGCAGCGCCGGCAGCACGGTGGTCGCGTAGTAGTGCGTCGCGCCCATGCGCACGGTGCCGCCCACGACGCCGGGGCGCAGGCGTTCCATGGCCTCGTGGTTCAGTGCCAGCATGCGCCGGCCGTAGTCGAGCAGTACCGTGCCGGCGCCGGTCAAGTTCATCTGGCGCTTCGGGCCCTGGAACAGGTCGACACCCACGATGTCTTCCAGCCGGGAGATTTGCTGGCTGACCGCAGCCTGCGTGCGGTGGAGGTGCCGGGCGGCATGGGTGGCGCCGCGCCGCTCCACGACGGCGACGAAGGTCCTCAGCAGCTCCAGATCCAGCATGCGGCCGCGCAGTCTTTCCGCCTGCGCCGGTGTGACGGGGGCCCGTTGCGTGCGGGCGGTGTGCGGGTCGGTAGATGTCTTGTCGTTCATTTCCATCGGGATGAGGGTAGCTTGGCGCGAGGGCAGAGACAACAAAAGCGCTGTTCACCGCGCTGCGATACGCAGGTCGCGCCCGCCTAGCACGCCTTGGCGGCGGGCGAGGCGCTACCACTCAGCTGACTTCATCACGAATCATTAAGTGTAGCTTCTGCATATTTTATTATTGCGCCCGAGATTTTCACTTATTATTACAATGTTGCCGAGCGGACAATTAAAACAAACCTCTGCGTTATTCAAATATATGGTGTCCCACCAATAGGGCACTTAAAAAAAATAATCGATATTGTGCGATGCCTGCGCGGGCTCGCCAGTATCCACAGATGGGATCTGCATAAGAGAGAAAAGCCGAAAGGCTTGCGAGGGAGGGGAAGAAAAACGCTTCGGGATATGAAAGGCGGTCTGTCATGGGCCGCCCGGCAGAGCCCGGCAAAAAGCGTGTCGTTGGGACGGGGGAGTGCAAGAAGTAGTCGTCGTTCAGCTTCGGCGGCAACGCGCGGATTTGCACTCCCAGCAGTCTGCAGCTGAGCCCCCATCTCATAGCGCCTCGGGCCACCAGCTCGGCTGGCGCGCCCCAATCCAATCGCCCACGGGCCCAGTCGTCTTCCATTCATGCCGCGTGCCGTTCCGCTTTCCGATTCACTGGGTGCCGTCATCGAAGGCATCCAGATCCACGAGGCAACGCCCCACGCGGACAGGGAATTCATCCGCCAAGCGCTGCTGAAGCACCGGGTGGTGTTTCTGCGGGATCAACAGCAGCTGACCACGCAGGCACAACTGCACCTCGCCGCGCACTTCGGCCCTGTCGTGAGCCACCCCACGGTGGCCAACCATGCGGAGCCAGCGATTCTGGAGCTGCACTCGCACCGCGGCGGACGGGCCAACTCCTGGCATACCGACGTCACCTTCGAACTCAGCCCACCCCAGCTCTCCGTGCTGCGGGCGGTGACCCTGCCAGACCTGGGCGGAGACACGGTGTGGGCCAACACGGTGGCCGCCTACCAGCACCTGCCGGTGGCGCTGCGGGCTCTGGCTGACCAGCTCTGGGCGGTGCACGGCAACGACTTCGACTATGCCGCCAGCCGGGTCGAGTTGCTGCACGACAGCGCAGCCCGGGAATACCGCCGCAACTATGCCGCCCAGATCATCAAGCACGAGCACCCTGTCGTGCGCGTGCATCCGGAAACGGGCGAGCGAAGCCTGCTGCTGGGCCACTATGCGCAGCGTTTCGTCCATTTCAACACCCACGACTCCGACCGCCTCTACGAGATCTTCCAGGCGCACATCACCCGGCTGGAGAACACGATCCGCTGGCGCTGGGCCTCGGGTGACCTGGCCCTGTGGGACAACCGGGCCACTCAGCACTACGCCATCAACGACTACGGCGACCGGCTGCGCGTGATGCAGCGGGTCACGGTGATGGGCGACGTGCCGGTGGCGGTGGACGGCCAACGCAGCCGCCCGCACACTCCCTGACGCCCGGCCGCGCAAGCGATCTGTCCCCAAGCCGCGCGCGAGGACGGCCGCGCCGGTGCAGGGTCTAGCCCTGCGGCCAGCCACCAGAACTCCGGGAGCCCCATCGAGCCCTCAGCGGCCCATCAGTACGTCCGCCGCAGGTTCGCATCGGCTCCCGGCCTGATACCGGCCGCAGCCTTGGTTCCGCGCCGTGGTGACAGGTGACGCAGCGCCCGCACCGCTCGTCCCAAGATCCGTCTGCCAGCACCGCCCAGGCGCCTCGAAAAACGGCCGCCGCAGCCCCGTGCGCCGGGTTCGCAACAACGAACCTTTAACGGCCGCATAACGTTTGGTTAAAAATGGCGCAACGGCAAGCACTGCATTGCAGTCCGCTGCCGCCGCCCGCGCACCCCCGCCAGCGTCCCTGGCGGACGCGCGGCGCCCCTTGAACCGAACGGAATCAGCACCTATGACTCGCCCCGACCCCGCCCGCCGGGCCTGGCTTGCCGCCAGCCTGGCCGCAGTGGCCCTGCCCTTTTGCTTCGCCGGCAGCGCCATGGCCCAGACGGCCATCGCCACCCCCGGCTGGCCCGCCAAACCGCTGCGCATCATCGTGGGCTTTCCGCCGGGCTCGTCGCCCGACCTGACGGCGCGCACCTTCTCCGAACCGCTGTCGCAGGCCCTGGGCCAGCCGGTGATCGTGGAAAACAAGGTCGGCGCGGGCGGCAACATCGGCGCCGATGCGGTCGCCAAGGCCACCGACGGCCACACCATCGGTCTCTTCATCAACGGCAACCTGACCATCGCGCGCCTGATCAACCCGCAACTGCCCTACGACCCGCGCAAGGATCTGGCGCCGCTGAGCCTCATCGGGGTGTCGCCGCTGGTGCTGACGGCTCCCGCCAGCCAGCCCGACGTGCCGGCCGGGGCCAACGGCCGGGCCTTCCTCGACGCCGCACGCCGTGCGGGCGACCGCTGGAGCTACGGCACGCCAGGCGTGGGCACGGTCGGCCACCTGGGCACCGAGCTGCTCAAGGCCCGCGCCGGCATCGCCCCGGTGCACGTGCCCTACCCCGGCTACCCGCAGGTGGCCACCGGCATGCTGGGTGGGCAGTTGCAGATGGCGTTGCTGCCGCCCGCCCTGGCGCTGGCGCAGGAGCGCACGGGCAAGCTCCGGCTGATCGGCGTCACCTCCGCAGGCCGCAGCGCGCTGGCGCCTGGCGTGGCCAGCATGGCCGAGGTGGGCGTGAAGGATTTCAACCTGGAAATCTGGAACGCCTTCGCTGCGCCTGCCGGCATGGCGGCACCGGTGCGCGCGCGGCTGGCGGGCGTGCTGGCCGACATCGCCCGGTCGCCCGACGTCCGGGCCAAGCTGTTCCAGCAGGGGTGGCAGACGGTGGGCTCGTCGCCCGAAGGTCTGGCCAACCGCATCGACGCCGACACTGCCACGCTGGGCCGCGTGATCCGCGAACAAGGTATCCGCGCGGAATGATCCCCGCCCGATGGCTGCAGGCCCTGGTGGTGGTGGTGGTGGCTCGCGCCGCCGCCGCGCGTTGATGCAGGTCAAGGCGTTGGCGCGCGGTGGGCGGCAGACTCGCGCCGTGGGCGGGCGCCATCGCGCCCCGCGCCTGCGTGCCGGCCGCCCCGCAGCGTTCGCCGCACGCCAGGGCACACACGCCAGCAATTGCTATTATATTTATAGCACCATGCCCTTGATATACGGGCGCCAGAGGCCGATTTGACCCTTGAAACGCTTTCCGCCGCGCCCTTGACGACCCTGGACCGCAAGGCCTGCCCCGACTGCGCCTGCCGCACGCGCTGCCTGTTGGGCCGGCAGGACGAGGCGGTGCGCGCCGCCTGGGAGCCCCATGTGCGCGAGCGCCGGTTCCGCAAGGGCGAGGTGCTGCAGCGGCAGGGCCATGTGCCGGCCACGACCCAGGTGTTGAAAGTGGGCACGGTGCTGCTGCAGCGCCGGGCGGCAGACGGCGTCGATCGCCCGGTGGGCATGGCGGGCTGCGGCCAGGCCATGGGTACGTCGGCGCTGCTGCAGCGGCCGGCCGATCTGTCGTGCGTGGCGGTTGCGCCCGGGCGGGTCTGCGAGATCGACGTGGCGCGGCTGCAGCGCAACGGGCTGCTGGGCAACGACTTCTTCCGCGAACTGGCGATCGACCAGTGGAAGGGCCAGGCCCTGTTGGCCGACTGGGCGCGCATTCTGCACATCCGTGGTTCGGCCGGGCAGCTGGCGGGTGCCCTGCTGCTGATCGCGGATCTGCAGCGCAGCAGCCTGGTGCGCCTGCCCAGCCATTCGGTGCTGGCGGCGCTGCTCTTCACCACCCGCGAAACCGTCGCGCGCGGGGTGGCACTGCTCACGCGCGAAGGCGGGCTGGTGCGGCACGACCGGTGGCACGGCGAAATCGTGCGCAACCGGCTGACCGAGCTGGCGCGAGGGCAGCAGCCCGGCCACGGCGCGGGGCAGGCTGCGGCAGGCCCGACCGCTGCCGCCGCCGCCACCGCCTCGACCGCTCCAGCCCGTCAGGCCGGCTTGGCGGGCTCGTTCAGCAGTGCCTGCACGTCGGCCGCGAGCGCCTGCGCACCGCTGCCGTAGCGGTTGTACACGCGCAGCCGGCCCTGCGGGTCGTACACGTAGCTGCCGGCGGAATGGTCCAGCGTGTAGCTGGTGGGGGTCTGGCCATCGACCTTCTTGTAGTAGACCTTGAAGTCCTTGGCGACGGCGGCCAGCTGCTCGGGCGAGCCGCGCAGCGCCAGGAATCCGGGGTCGAAATTGGCCATGTAGGCGCGCAGCACCTCGGGCGTGTCCCGCTCCGGATCGACCGTGATGAAGATGCCCTGCAGGCGCTCGCCCTGGGCGCCCAGCGATCGCTTGACCTCGGCCAGCTCCACCATCGAGGTGGGGCACACGTCAGGGCATTGCGTGTAGCCGAAGAACACCACCACCACCTTGCCGGCGAAGTCCTTCAGGCTGCGGACCTGGCCGTTCTGGTCGGGCAGCTGGAAGTCGCGGGCGTATTCGGCGCCGGTGACGTCCACGCCCCGGAACACGGTTTTCGGCTCCGGCTTGGAGCAGGCGGCCAGCAGGCCGCCAGCCCCCATGTACAGGGCGCCGGCCGCTATCAGTCGAAGAGCATTGCGTTTTTTCATGGGTCAGAAGGTGTGAGTGAATCCGGCGCGCCCGAGCGGGCCGCACAAACGCGTCCCGTCAAGGCGCAAAACGCAGCCATAGCTCGGGCTATGGCGAGCATTTGCAACGCCGAAGGGGCGTTTTTTTGCGGTACGAGAAGCCATGACGGGTTCGTTCACAGCTTCTTAGAACGTGTTTACGATCTCGCAGGGGATCGTAAACACGTTCTTAGAGCACGTAGTGGTCCACCAGCAGCGCCGCGAACAGCAGGCTCAGGTGGATCAGCGAGAAACGGAAGGTCTTGCGCGCCAGCGCGTCGGAGTAGTTGCGCCACAGCGCGAAGCCGTAGCCGCAGAAGCCCAGGCCCAGCACCACGGCGGCAGCCAGGTAGATCCAGGAACTCATGCCGTAAACGAAGGGCATCAGGCAGCCCGCGAAAAGGATCAGCGTGTAGAGGAACACCTGCAGGCGCGTGAATTCGTTGCCGTGCGTGACGGGCAGCATGGGCAGGCCGGCGCGGCGGTAGTCCTCCACCCGGTAGAGCGCCAGCGCCCAGAAATGCGGCGGCGTCCACAGGAAGATGATGAGAAAGAGGATCAGCGCTTCCGGGCTGACCTCGCCCGTCATCGCGGCCCAGCCCAGCACCGGCGGCATGGCGCCGGAGGCGCCGCCGATGACGATGTTCTGCGGCGTGAGCGGCTTGAGCACCACGGTGTAGATCACTGCGTAGCCCACGAAGGTGGCGAAGGTGAGCCACATGGTCAGCGGGTTGACCATCACGTAGAGCAGCGCCGAGCCCGCCGCGCACAGCGCCGCGGAGAACAGCAGCGTCTGCGTGTTCGACAGCTCCCCCTTGGCGGTGGGCCGCCAGGCGGTGCGCTTCATGCGTGCGTCGATGCCCTGCTCCACCACGCAATTGAACGCCGCGGCGGCGCCCGCCACCAGCCAGATGCCGGCCGAGGCCAGCGCCATGCGTGTCCACTGGCCGGCGTCCGGCAGGCCGGGCACGGCCAGCACCATGCCGATGAAGGCACAAAAGACAATCAGCTGCACGACGCGCGGCTTGGTCAGCGCGTAGAACTGCGACCAGCGCGACGTCAGGGTGATCGCCGGCGGCGCGGCGGGCGCGGGGGCGGGGGCTGCACTCATGCGGAAGCTCTCGGGGCGTGGGTGGACGTTGTGGTCCGCCCGGGCGCGGTGTCCGCGCCGGAGGGTGAAGGAAGACCGGTGGCCCAGGCGCCCTGGGTGCGGCTGGCGCTCAGCGCCCAGGTCAGCACCACGATCAGCGCGGCGGCGCCGCCGGTGTGGAGTACGGCGGCCACCAGGGGCCAGTCCAGCACCACGTTGGACAGGCCCGTGGCGAATTGCAGCAGCGCCAGCGCCGCCAGCCAGCGGGCCGGCGCCCGCAGCACCTGGTCGCGGCGCAGGCGCCAGACCAGCCAGGCCAGCGTGGCCAGCACGACATAGGCCGCCAGCCGGTGGATGTAATGGATGGCGGTGAGCCCGGCGAAGCTGATGCTGGAGCCGTCCTGCAGCAGCCCCAGTGGACGCCAGACCTGGAACGCGTGCGCAAAGTCCATGTCGGGCCACCAGCTGCCCTGGCAGGTGGGGAAGGTGGTGCAGGCCAGCACGGCGTAGTTGGTGCTCACCCAGCCGCCCAGCACCACCTGCAGCGTCACCAGCGCCAGCGTGGCCCACAGCAGGCGGCGCAGCACAGGCCGCAGCGGCGCGGGCGACGTGCCCAGCGCCGCCTGCGTCTGCCGCACGGCCTGCACGCACAGCAGGGCCAGCAGCACCAGGCCCCCGATCAGATGCAGCGTGACGATGGCTGGAAACAGCTTCATCGTGACGGTGAGCGCGCCGAACGCGCCCTGCAGGCAGACCCAGACGAGCGTGGCGGTGGGCCACCAGGCGCTGAGCGGCGGCGGCGGCGGGCCGTTCGCACGGCGGGCGGCGCGCTGCTGCCGCCAGGCCCCGACGGTGAGCACGATGATGAGCACGCCGACCCCGGTGGCGAGGTAGCGGTGGATCATCTCCACCCAGGCCTTGCCGTGGGTGACCGGGCCGGTGGGCATGGCCTGCTGGGCGGCCGAGATTTCCGCATGCGCCCCCACGGGGCTCGCATTGCCGTAGCAGCCCGGCCAGTCGGGGCAGCCCAGGCCGGAATCGGTCAAGCGGGTGAAGGCGCCGAACAGCACCAGATCGAAAGTGAGGAACAGCGTCAGCACGGTGAGCGCCTGCAGCCGGCGCAGCGGCGTGCTGCGGCGGTTGCGCAGCCACACCCAGGCGAGCGGCCCCAGGGCGATGACAGCGCCCAGGAGCATCAGGCGCAAGAGCGGCGCCAGGTCGTAAAGCGGCTGGGCATCGGTCATGGGCGGGTCGCCTCCGCGCGGCCGGCCTGGTCCCAGGACGACGATGCCCGCAGCAGGCGGTCGATGTCGCGCTTGGCCTTGGCGGCGCCGGCACGGTCCATGCCGGCGGGAAAGCGCATCATCCAGTGGCCCATGGGGTCGACCACGTAGAGGTGGTCGGCCAGCGCCTGGCCCGGCGCGGGCGCCAGCCACTGCGCCAGCGCGGCCGGGTCGGCGCGCAGCACCGTCGCGGTCTGCAGACCGGGGGCGATGTCGGCCGGCGCGGGAGCGGTATCGGACACCAGCCAGACCCAGTCCATGCGGGCCTTTTCCTTGCCCAGGCTCTCGCGCAGCTGGCGCTGCAGGTAAAGATGGTTGCGACAGGCCTCGGCACAGGCGCCTGGCGCCACGCTCACGATCAGCCACTGCCCCTTGAGCTGGCCCAGCACGCCAGCGGGGCGGCCGTCCAGCGCGGTGACGGGGGACTGCTCCGGCACGGCGCGCTGCGGTTCGATCAGTTCGCCGTAGTTGCGGCGGCCCTCGGGGCGCAGCACGTAGTAGGTGAAGTACGAGGCGACGACAGGCGCCGCGCAGACCAGCATCACGCCGATCATCTTCCAGCGGCCCTTGCGCGACTGCTCGGCCTCGTCCAGCGCCGCCGCCGTGCCTGGCAGGCTGTGCACGGTCAGCCCGAGCGGGTGCGCTTCGCCCGCCGCCTCAGGGGCAGGCGGATGGCTCGCCGCGTGGGCGAAGGAAGCGTCGGACGATTTGGAACCAGACATAGAGGATCACCACCAGGCCGCTGAGCCCGAACCATTGGAATGCGTAGCCGTAATGCTTGGCGACGCCGCTGTCGATGGCGGGCCAGTCGCGCCGCAGCCCCTGCGGGCCGGCATCGTCGCCGCCGCCATCGCCGGTCTGCCACAGCGAAAGCGGCGCCAGCACCAAGCGGTGTTCGGCACCATAGGCGGCCAGGTCCAGATTTTGCCGGATGCGGGAAGACCCCTCGGCCGCGCCGGCTCCACCGGGCTCGTAAAGGCGGGACGGCGGCGGCGCGATGCGCCCGGTGACCTTCACCTCGCCGGCGGGCGTGGCAACCTGGGGCAAGCGGGTCCGGTCCTGGAAATCGCGCGGCACCCAGCCGCGCTGCACGACCACGGCGATGGCGGGGTCGGCCGACAGCCGCAGTGGCGTCAGCACGAAGAAACCGGGGCGGCCCTGCAGCTGGCGGTTGTCGAGGAACACGGTGGCATCGGTGACCCAGTGGCCACGCAGCACGGCAGTGCGGTGCAGCAGCGGCTGGACGCGGTCCGCCGTGGCAGCGGCAGCCTCGGGGGGCCCGGCAGGCGCCGTGGCAGCCCCGGCCGCGGCAGCGATGGCCGACCCGCCCACGGGCGGTTGGGCGGCCCGCTCGTCCATGGCGGCCTGCAGCGCCTCTTTCTGCGCCGCACGGGACAGCTGCCACCGGCCGAGTGACGCGGTCAGCACCACGGCGGCGAGGGCTGCCACGGCGATGATCCAGAAACGGGCGCCGAGCCGTGCGCCCCCTGTGCGTTGGGCGACGTTCACTGGATAATGCCCTGCATGCGATACGTAGTGGTGCTGGCTTTTCTCGGCATTCTGGCGAGTCTCGGTTCCGCGTTGTTCTTCATGATGCGCAACGGCCGGGACGACAAGACGCGCGGTGGCCGCATGGCCGGAGCGCTGGCGCTGCGCGTGGCGCTGTCGATTGTGCTCTTCCTCAGCCTGATCGCGGCGTGGAAGCTGGGCTACATGCAGCCCACCGGCCTGCCGGCGTCGCCCCGCTGAGGCGGGCCGGCGGCCAGGCCCGCACCGTTCGTTTTCTCTCGCCCATGAAAAAAGCGCCTGAAGGCGCTTGTTTCATGGGAGAAAGGGTCGCTCAGAACCAGTACACCAGCACGTAAAGGCCCAGCCACACCACGTCCACGAAGTGCCAGTACCAGGCGGCCCCCTCGAAACCGAAGTGGCGTTCTGCCGTGAAGTGGCCCTTTTGCAGCCGCAGCGTGATGAACAGCAGCATCAGCATGCCGATGAACACGTGGAAGCCGTGGAAGCCGGTCAGCATGAAGAAGGTGGAGCCGAACACGCCCGAGTTGAGCTTCAGGTTCAGGTCGTTGTAGAGGTGGTAGTACTCGTAGCCCTGCACGCACAGGAACACGAAGCCGAGCAGCACGGTGGCCCACATGAAGGCGACGGTGCGGGCGCGGTGGCCTTCCCGCAGCGCGTGGTGGGCGATGGTCAGCGTCACGCCGGAGGTCAGCAGCAGCGCGGTGTTGATGGTGGGCAGCCAGAACGGACCCACGGTCTGGAACGGCTCGACGATGCCGGCGGGCGAGGCGGTGGCGCCGGCTGCCATGCTGGGCCAGACCGCCTTGAAGTCGGGCCAGAGCAAGGCGTTGTCCAGGCTGCCCAGCGCCGGAATCGAATGCGCGCGTGCCCACCAGAGGGCGGTGAAGAACGCGCCGAAGAACATCACTTCCGAGAAGATGAACCAGCTCATGCTCCAGCGGTACGACAGATCGATCTTGTGCCCGTAGAGGCCGGCTTCGCTCTCGTGCACCGAATCGCGGAACCACTGGTAGAGCACGAAGAGCCACCAGACCAGCCCGAGCGCCAGCGAATACTTGCCCCAGTCGTGGCCGTTGATCCACTGGGCCGCGCCCAGGATCACGAAGAACAGCCCCGCCGCCGCCAGCACCGGGTGGCGCGACTCGGCGGGGACGTAGTAATACGGCGTGGCGGGCGTCGCGGGCGTGGTGCCGTGGGTGGATGCGCTCATGTCAGCTCCTCAGTCTCGAATCGTTGTTGTTGGACCTGCCACAGGTCTTCTGGAAGATGCGGGCCGGGTGGCCAGCCTGTCGGCCCCCGGCGAAATGGCCAGCCACCGTCATGCC
The DNA here is from genome assembly GCF_001424265.1 of Acidovorax sp. Leaf160. GTDB lineage: Bacteria > Pseudomonadota > Gammaproteobacteria > Burkholderiales > Burkholderiaceae_C > Paracidovorax. The sequence continues at coordinate 56,435 of NZ_LMOV01000006.1, read as the reverse complement.
CGCACCACCCAGTTGACCAGCAAAATCAGCAGCCCCACCAGCAGGAACACCGCCAACAGGCCGACGATGAAGAGATGCACGGGGTTGATCTTCTGCAGGTCCTGTTCGTACTCGGCGCCCTTGCGCAGCCCGATGAGCGACCACGCCACCGCGCGGATGGTGCGCGGCAGCGAGCCGCTGCGGCGTGTGGGGCCGACGGGGGGAGGCGGCGGGCGCTGCTCGTTCATTGCGCATCGCTCACGAACCCGCCGGCAAGGCCGTCGCGGGCAGGGCCGCGGTGGACTCCGGGGCGGGTGGCGTCTTGCCGCCCACCTCGAAGAAGGTGTAGGACAGCGTGATGGTGGTCACGTCCTTGGAGAGCTTGGGGTCGATGACGAAGGCCACCGGCCACTCCTTTTTCTCGCCCGGCTCCAGCGTGTACTGGTTGAAGCAGAAGCACTCCAGCTTGTTGAAATGCGCAGCCGCCTGGCGCGGCGCATAGCTGGGAATGGCCTGGGCCGCCATGCGGCGGTTCTGGATGTTCTGGAACTCGTACATCACGGTGGTCAGCTCGCCCGGATGGACCTGGATCGACCGCTGCGCGGGCTTGAAGTCCCACGGGCCGCGCGCGTTGGCGTCGAACTCCACGGTGATCGTGCGGCTGGTGTCCACCTGGCTGTTGGTGGGCACCTTCACATCGCGCCCCGCCACGCCGTTGCCCGGCACCTGCCGCTCGGACAGCGACAGGATGTTGATGCCGGTCATCTCGCAGATGTGCTTGTAGATCGGGATCAGCACGTAGCCGAAGGCGAACATGCCGGCCGAGATCACGGCCAGCTTGCCCACCATCTTGAAGTTCTCGCGGCGCAGGCTCACCGAATCGCCCCTTCTTCGCACGCGAGGGAAACCGTCAGGGGCACCCACGCAGCCTCCTGCGTGCGACGGCCGCGGAGCAGGCCACGCCAGCAGACGCCGTGGAACCGGCTTCGCCGGGCCACGGGCGTCGTCCCCCTGCAGGGGGAAGGCGCGCAGCGACTCAGGGGGTGCGTCATTGCAACCACGTCATCTTGACCATGAAGCCGATGAAGAACGCGAGCGCTATCGACGCCAGGATGAGACCCATGCGCAGGTTGGACTTCTTCTGCTCGGGCGTGGCCATGTGCATCACTCCCGCGATCAGCCGATGACCCGCGTGGCCGAGGAGTCGAGCTTGGGCGGCGTCTCGTACGTGTGGAACGGAGCGGGCGATGGCACTTCCCACTCCAGGCCCTCGGCCGCTTCCCAGGGACGCTGCGGCGCGGGCACGCCCTTGCCGCGCATGGCGGGCAGCACGACGGCCAGGAAGAAATAGACCTGCATGAAGCCGAAGCCGAACGCGCCGATGGAGGCCACCATGTTGAAGTCGGCGAACTGCATGGGGTAGTCGGCATAGCGGCGGGGCATGCCGGCCAGGCCCAGGAAGTGCATCGGGAAGAAGGTGATGTTGAAGGTGATGAGCGAGCCCCAGAAGTGGATCTGGCCCCGGCGCTCGGAATACATCACGCCCGTCCACTTCGGCGCCCAGTAGTAGTAGGCCGCGAACATGGAAAAGAGCGAGCCCGCCACCAGCACGTAGTGGAAGTGGGCCACCACGTAGTAGGTGTCCTGCAGCTGGATGTCGATGGGCGCCATCGACAGGATCAGCCCGGTGAAGCCGCCCATGGTGAACACGAAGATGAAGCCCACGGCGAACAGCATGGGCGTCTCGAAGGTCATGGAGCCGCGCCACATGGTGGCGATCCAGTTGAAGATCTTCACGGCCGTGGGCACCGAGATCAGCATGGTCGCGTACATGAAGAACAGCTGGCCCGTGACCGGCATGCCCGTGGTGAACATGTGGTGCGCCCACACGATGAACGACAGGATGGCGATGGACGAGGTGGCATACACCATGGAGGCGTAGCCGAAGAGCTTCTTGCGGCTGAACGCCGGCACGATCTGGCTGATGATGCCGAAGGCCGGCAGGATCATGATGTAGACCTCGGGGTGGCCGAAGAACCAGAAGATGTGCTGGTACATCACCGGATCGCCGCCGCCGGCGGGGTTGAAGAAGCTGGTGCCGAAGTGGCGGTCGGTCAGCGTCATGGTGATGGCGCCGGCCAGCACAGGCATGACGGCGATCAGCAGGTACGCGGTGATGAGCCAGGTCCAGACGAACATGGGCATCTTCATCAGCGTCATGCCGGGCGCGCGCATGTTCAGGATGGTGACGATGATGTTGATCGACCCCATGATCGACGAGGCGCCCAGGATGTGCATGGCGAAGATGCCGGCGTCCATCGAGGGGCCCATCTGCAGCGTGAGCGGGGCATAGAGCGTCCAGCCCGCGGCCGGTGCGCCGCCGGGCATGAAGAAGGACGACACCAGCGTGATCGCCGCGGGAATCATCAGCCAGAAGCTGAAGTTGTTCATGCGCGCGAAAGCCATGTCGGACGCGCCGATCTGCAGCGGGATCATCCAGTTCGCGAAGCCCACGAAGGCCGGCATGATGGCGCCGAACACCATGATCAGGCCGTGCATGGTGGTGAGCTGGTTGAAGAGCTCGGGGTTGACGATCTGCAGGCCGGGCTGGAACAGCTCCGCGCGGATCATCAGCGCCAGCACCCCGCCCACCATCAGCATGGTGAACGAGAACAGCAGGTACAGCGTGCCGATGTCCTTGTGGTTGGTGGCGAACACCCAGCGCCGCCAGCCGGTGGGCGTGGCATGGTGATGGTGGTCGTCATGGCCGGCGTCGTGCGTGCCATGGACGTGGCCGCCCACGGGTGCATGGTTGTCGATAACTGCGCTCATCTTGTTTTCCTCAATGCTGGGGGCGTGGGCGCTCGGCTCACTTGCCGCGCTGGGCCAGGACTTCGGCGGGCTGCACCAGCTGGCCGGTCTTGTTGGACCATGCGTTCTTCGTATAGGTGGCCACGGCCGCCAGATCGGTGTCGCTCAGCTGCGCCCAGGACGGCATGGCACCGCCAGCCGCGCCCTTGAGCAGGATCTGGATCTGCTTGCTGTGGTCTTCGTCCTTGACGATGGCCGAGCCGTCCAGCGGCTTGATCGGGCCGGCGCCCTTGCCGTTCGCCTGGTGGCAGGCGGCGCAGTTGGCGGCATAGACCTTCTCGCCGCGCGGCAGCATGGCCTCCAGCGTCCAGACCTTGGTGGGGTCGTCCAGCTTGGCGGCGGCCTTCTTCTTCTCGTCCGCCACCCATTGGGTGTAGTCGGCAGCGGAGACGACCTTCACATGGATCGGCATGTAGGCGTGCTCCTTGCCGCACAGCTCGGCGCACTGGCCGTAGTAGTCGCCCACCTTTTCGGCGCGGAACCAGGTGTCGCGCACGAAGCCGGGGATGGCGTCCTGCTTGATGCCGAAGGCCGGCACCATGAAGGCATGGATCACGTCGTTGGCGGTGGTGATGACGCGGATCTTCTTGCCCACCGGAACCACCAGCGGGTTGTCCACCTTGAGGAGGTAGTCGGGAGGCGCATCGGCCACCTTGCCGCTGTCGGACATCTGGCGATGGCTGCTGTCCAGGGTGGAGATGAAGGCCAGGCCCTCGCCTTCGCCGGTGATGTAGTCGTAGCCCCACTTCCACTGGTAGCCGGTGGCCTTGATGGTGAGGTCGGCGTTGGTGGTGTCCTTCTGGGCCACCAGCACCTTGGTGGCGGGCAGCGCCATGAGGATCACGATGATGAAGGGCACGATGGTCCACGCCACCTCGACCGCCACCGATTCATGGAAGTTCGCGGGGCGGGCGCCACGCGACTTGCGGTGCTTCCAGATGGAATAGAACATCACCGCGAACACGCCCACGAAGATCACCGTGCAGATGATGAGCATCATCCAGTGCAGGTAGTGCTGCTCCTCGGCAATGCGCGTGACCGGCGGCGCCAGGTTGAGCTGACGCACGGCAGGCCCGCCAGGCAGGTCCTGCACCGCATGGGCCAGGGCACCCAGGCCCGCCGTGGACACCAGCAGCAAAGAAGCCAGCGTTTTGGAAATGCTCTTCATAGTTCTCACTTAACTTCCCTGCCTCAATTTGGACCCTTGCCTGCCGCGCCTGCGTGGGGTCAGGCTGCGTGCAAGGCCATGCGAACGTCTCGTGCCGACACCCGGTGCGCGGCCGCTGGCTGCGCCCACCGGGAGCCCGGCTCCACATGAAACCGGCTTGTCTCCATCCGAGGGCGAGCATGCCCACCCGCGCTGACTAATGCAATACGCAATAGCCCGGGGACAGTGGCGTGGCGGCGACGTAGGAACGCCCGGGGGCGCGATGCCACCGGGCGGCTGGTGATGCGCTGGCGCGCAGACAAAGAGAGGGAGAGCGAAAGAGCGCATCCCCACCCCGTCGAGACCCGCAGGAGATGAACAGGGCGGCCCTCGCCACGCGCGCGGAAAAGCCAAAATTGTAGCCCGCCCGGCTTTCGCGCGCCGCCGCGGTGCCGGGCGAGCGCCCCGGGGGCCCGGGGCGGCGCCTCAGCCGCCCGGGCCGCGGCCGCTGTGCAGCATGGCGCGCATGTCCTGCAGCGACACGGCGCTGCTGTCGCTCATGCGCACGCGCGGCGCCGGCTTGAAAGCATGGCCGTAGACGATCTCGAAGGTCAATGCGAGCTGCCCCCCCTGGGCCGGATCGGCCAGCTGGTCGGCCAGGGCCTGTTCCAGCCGCCGTCGCCAGCCGCGCCCGCGCAGGGCGGGAAACCGCTGCGGGTGCAGGTTACAGCCCAGGCCGCGCAGCTCTTCGAGCAGCCGCTCGGGCGTGGCGAAGGTGAGCGTGACGCGCTCCATGTCCATCACCGGCTCGGCGAAGCCGGCCTGCACCAGCATGTCGCCCCAGTCGTGCATATCGGTCATGGCGTGGCCGGCGGGCGGCCAGCCCAGGGCAGCGTAGACGCGGTGCAGTTCCTGGACCGTGTCGGGCCCGAGGCAGGAGAACATCAGGTAGCCATCGACCGCCAGGGCGCGGTGCCAGCGGGCGATCAGCGCCTGCGGGTCGGCCGCCATGTGCAGCGCCATGTTGGCCCACAGCATCTGCACGCTGCCATCGGCAGGCACGCCCAGGCGGGGGGCTTGGCCCGTCCAGCGCGACGGGTTCCACCAGGGTGTGGCGAAATGCGCTTCGGCCAGCGCCCGGCCGCGCGGAGAGGACGTCTCGGCGATGTGGCACTGCGCCTGCGGATAGCGCTGGCGCACCAGGGCATGGCCCTGCAGGCCGCCGCGCATCGGATCCCAGTCGCACCAGGATGCGGGCGGGCGGGTAATCCACTGCAGCCGGTCGTCCATGCGGCGGGCGATCTCCTCGTGCAGCCAGGGAGACTCGGTCGGCGCGTCAGCGTGCCAGCGGGCCGCGGCAACCGGGTCGATGGTGGGGGGCAGAGAGTCGGACATGAAAGCGCTGGCGCAGAGGACGGGGCGTGAAGCCGGAGGGCGGACCCAGGCCGTTGCGGCCGGTGGGCGCGAGTATATTGAGCCGATGCCCCCTTCGCTGCCCCAAGGGATATGCCAGGCCCGCGCCGGCTGGCGCCAGGCCTTGGCGTGGCTGGCGTTGCAGGCGCGGCGCATTCCTGCGGTGCCGAGCCAGTGCGCCGTCTGCCACGCGTGGCCGGCCGAGCGCCTCTGCGGCGACTGCGTGGCCCGCTTCGCCCTGCCCCGTCACCGATGCCGCAACTGCGCCCTGCCGCTGCCTCCGGAGGCCGTGCAGTGCGGCCGCTGTATCCGCCACTCGCCCCCGCTCGATGCCTGCCTGGCTGCGGTGGACTACAGCTATCCGTGGGCCGGTCTGCTGGCGCAATTCAAGTTCCAGCACGACCCGGGCTGGGCCGCGCCGCTGGCCGCCCGGTTGCGGTCCGCGCCGGGTGTGGAGCAGGCTCTGCAGGCGGCCGACTGGCTGCTGCCCGTCCCGCTGTCGGCCGAGCGGCTGAGGGAACGCGGCTTCAATCAAGCGCTGCTGCTGGCCCGGCAACTGGACCGGGCCCGCACCCGCAGCGACTGGCTGCTGCGGCTGCGCGCCACCGAGGCCCAGAGCAGCCTGACCCGTGCCCAGCGCCTGCGCAACCTGCGCGGCGCTTTCGCGCTGGACCCGATGGCAGCCGCTCAACTGGCCGGCCGGCGCGTGGTGCTGCTGGACGACGTGATGACCACCGGGGCCACGCTGCAGACGGCGGCGCTGGTGCTCAGGCAGGCGGGCGTGGCGCACATCACCGGATTGGTCCTGGCGCGCACGGCGTGATGGTGCATGCTGGAACCGGGTGATGCGGTGATGCGGTGATGCGGTGATGCGGTGATGCGGTGATGCGGTGATGCGGTGATGCGGTGATGGGGTGATGGGGTGATGGGGTGATGCGGTGATGGGTTATGGCGCACCGCGTCCATGCCGGTTCGGCGGCGCCGCGCTGGCTGCGAGACCCGGCACTCCCCGCCGCGAAACGTTTTGTTGCCTAACATGAGCCCCTTCGCCGCCACGCTGCCTGCCGGCGCCCGAGAATGGCGCCATGTTCCACATCGTCCTCGTCGAGCCCGAAATTCCGCCGAACACCGGCAATGTGATCCGCCTGGCGGCCAACACGGGCTGCACGCTGCATCTGGTGGAGCCGCTGGGCTTTTCGATGGAAGACCGGCTGATGCGACGGGCAGGCCTCGACTATCACGAGTACACGCCCGTGCGCCGGCATGCCGGCTGGACGTCTCTGCTGCGCGACGAAGAGCCCGATCTGTCGCGCATGTTCGCCATGACGACCCACGCCTCGCAATCGGTCTACGACACGGGCTTCCGGGCGGGCGACTGGCTGGTGTTCGGCGCCGAAACGCGCGGGCTGCCGCCGGAGCTGCGCGAGACCTTTCCGCCGGCGCAGCGCCTGCGGCTGCCCATGGTGCCGGGCCAGCGCAGCCTGAACCTGTCCAACGCCGTGGCGGTGACGGTGTTCGAGGCCTGGCGGCAGAACAGTTTCCTGCAGAACCCGGTGGCGCCTGCCGACGGCGCCTGAGCGCCATCCAGAAGGCAGCCTCCGCCTTGGGCGGCCCTGCCCCGGCGGTTTTCAGGGCGCCGCGCCGTAGTTGCGCGCCAGCGACTCGGCCACGCACACCGGCTTGTCGCCGCCTTCCCGCTCCATGGTGACCTGCCAGGTCATCTGCACACCGTCGGGCGCGGCGGGTTCCAGCGCCATCAGCATCAGCCGGGCCCGCACCCGGCTGCCGGCCGGCACCGGCGCCATGAAGCGCACTCGGTTGAGGCCGTAGTTCACGCCCATGCGGGCCCCGGCGATGGTGAAGGCCGCCTCGAAGAAGCGCGGGATGAGCGAGAGCGTGAGGAACCCGTGGGCGATGGTGGTGCCGAACGGGCCCTGCGCAGCGCGCTGCGGGTCCACGTGGATCCACTGGTGGTCGCCGGTCGCTTCGGCGAACAGGTCGATCTGCTGTTGCGTCACCGTGATCCAGTCGGTCACGGCCACTTCCTGGCCCACGCAGGCGGCCAGCTCGGAATAGCTCTGGAAGGTTTTCATGCGGCCACTCTAGCGCCGTGGCGGCGCCGGGCGGTGTCCAGCCGGCGACAAGGCAGGTGGCCTGGCCTCGCCCGCCGCGCCGCAGCTACGCGGCGTCCAGCCAGTCGCAGATCGGCCGCCACTGCTCCAGGTCGCGCACCACGCGGCCGGGCGCCACGTCGAACAAGCTGAGCCCGTGCGCGGCCAGATGCACGTAGTTCTGCGTGTCGCGCAAATAGCCCAGCACCGGCAGGCCCAGCCCGCTCACGAATTCCTGCAGCCGGTCGGCCGCCAGCGTGCGCGCGTCCACCCGCATGCCGACGATGCCCACCTGCGCCTGTCCGCCGTAGCGATGGCCGGCCAGTTCGTCCAGAAAGTCGCGCGTGGCGAAGATGTCGAACACGCTGGGCTGCAGCGGCACGACGATCTTGTCGGCCAGCTTGAGCACGTCCTTCAGCCGCCAGCCGTGCAGGCCGGCGGGCGTATCCAGCACCGCGTGGGTGGTGCCGTGCGGCGGGCGGGTGATGAGGTCGTGCGACACGTCCCATTTCCCGATCGGCCGGGCCTGCGGCGGGCGCTGCCCGAGCCAAAGGTGGGACGACCGCTGCCGGTCGGCGTCGCCCAGGATCACGACGTGCCCCTGGCTGGCGTAATGGCCGGCGATCTGCGTCGACAGCGTGGACTTGCCCACGCCGCCCTTGGGATTGGCGACAACGACCACCGGCATGCGGACCTCCTGGGAACTAAGCGTGGCAGCCACCACGGGGAGCGCAGCCCTCGGCGGCTGCAAGGCGATGGTAGCGCCGGGCGGTGACAGTCCGGGAGGCCGGCATGGGAATCCGGGTCACATCAAGCCCTTGCGCCCACCCATCCAGCGCAAGACGCTATCTTTTTCATAGCAAATCAGCTGGCGTGCTGCCCGCCGCGCTTGACGAAGAAGAGCCCCGCGCCCACCGCCATCAGCAGGCCGCCGAAGACGCGGTTCTGGTTGCGGGCGGCGCGCGGGCTGCGCATCCAGCGGCGCAGCGCGCTGGCACTGGCGGCATAGCCATGCATCACCGCCAGGTCCACCGCGACGGTGGTCGCCGCCATGACGAGCAACTGCGTCCAGAGCGGGCGGGCGTCGGTCATGAACTGCGGCAGCACGGCCACCATGAAGATGATGCCCTTCGGGTTGGTGGCGTTGGTGAGGAAACCGGTCAGCGCCCGGCGCTGCCAGGAGCCGGCAGCCACCGGCGCGGCTTCTTCCGGGCCGGCCAGGGCCGCCTTGCCTCCTGCGCGCCACTGGCTGAAGCCCAGATAGATGAGATAGCAGGCGCCCAGCACCTTGACCGCGCTGAAGGCCATTTCGGACGCGATCAGCAGCGAGCCCACACCGGCGCCGGCGATCACCAGAATGAGCAGCAGCCCCAGCTGCAGGCCGGCGATGGTGGCGCTGGTCTTGCGCACGCCGTAGGACAGGCCGTGGCTCATGGACAGCACGGCGCCCGAACCGGGAGACACGGCGATGAGGCACGATGCGGCGAGAAAGGCGATCCAGGTATGCAGGTCCATGGGGGGGTCGAGCGAAAGGAATGGGCGACGGAGATCGGGCGAGGGGAATTCTAGGGGCGGCCGGCGCGCTGGCCTGGCGGCGCCCCGGCAGCCCGATACGGCCAGGATTGCAGCCCGTGGGCGCAGCCCGCCGCGATTCCATGCAAAATAGGGCTCCAGCGCCCGTGAATCAAGCACATAATGCTATTATATTTATAGCATAAAATGGCGTGATTCAAGCGCTTTGCGCCCTGCTCTGCCGGTCGTCGGTCGTCGGTCGCCGGCCGCGTACCACCGCCTGATTCGACACCCGTCCCGACGCCTGCCCGGCGGATCGCCACCCACGCCACCACCTGCTCTTCCATGGAACACGTCCCCGCCTGGCTCAATTACGGATTTCTGTATCTCGCCGCCGCCGTGGTGGCCGTGCCCATCGCCCGCGCGCTGGGGCTGGGCGCCATCATCGGCTACCTGGCAGCGGGCATCGCCATCGGGCCGTGGGGGCTGGGGCTGGTGAGCAACGTGCAGGACATCCTGCATTTCGCCGAATTCGGCGTGGTGCTGATGCTGTTCCTGGTCGGGCTGGAACTGCAGCCCAGCCGGCTCTGGGCGCTGCGCCGGCCCATCTTCGGGCTTGGCTCCGCCCAGGTGCTGGGCTGCACCGCGCTGCTGTGGCTGGCCGCCTGGGCCTGCGGCGTGGCATGGTCGACCGCGCTGGTGGCCGCGCTGGGGCTGGCGCTCTCCTCCACGGCGATCGCGCTGCAGACGCTGGCCGAGCGCAATCTGATGCGTACCGACAGCGGTCGGAAAGCCTTTTCCATCCTGCTCTTCCAGGACGTGGCGGCCATCCCCATCCTGGCGCTGCTGCCGCTGCTGGGCGCGGCGGCCATGGGCGACGGCGGCAGCGGCGCGGCGCCCCACCACACCCCTGCCGAGATGGCGCTGGAGGCGGGCAAGATCGTCGGCGTGGTGGCGGCCATCGTGCTGGGCGGCCGGCTGGCGCTGCGCCCGCTGCTGCGCTGGATCGCCCGCAGCAGAACGCCCGAGATCTTCACCGCCGCCTCGCTGCTGCTGGTGGTGGGCATCGCCTATCTGATGGTGCTGGTGGGCCTGTCGATGGCGCTGGGCGCCTTCCTGGCCGGCGTGCTGCTGGCCGACAGCGAATACCGCCGCGAGCTGGAAGCCGACATCGAGCCGTTCAAGGGCCTGCTGCTGGGCCTCTTTTTCATCGCCGTGGGCATGTCCATCGACTTCGGCGTGCTGATGCGTTCGCCGGGCCTGATGGCGCTGGTGCTGGTGGGCCTGCTGGTCATCAAGGGCGTGGTGATCTACCTGCTCGCGCGGGTGACGGGCACGCCCTATCAGGAGCGGCCGGTGTTCACGCTGCTGCTGGCGCAGGGCGGCGAGTTCGCCTTCGTGGTGTTCCAGGCGGCAGCCACGGCCGGGGCGCTGCCCGGCGAGACGGCGTCGCTGCTGATCGGCGCGGTGGCGCTGTCGATGCTGCTGTCGCCGTTGCTGCTGGTGCTGCTAGACCGGGTGCTGCTGCGCCGCTACGCCCAGCTCAAGACCGAGGTGCCGGACGCCGACAAGCTGTCGGAGCCGCAGGAGGCGCCGGTCATCATCGCGGGCTTCGGCCGCTACGGCCAGATCGTCGCGCGGACCATGCTGCTGCAGGGCGTGCCGACCACGGTGCTGGACCACAGCGTCGAAATGCTGGAGGTGGCACACACCTTCGGCTACCGCGTGTTCTACGGCGACGCCACGCGGCTGGAGTTGCTGCGCATCGCCGGGGCGGCGCAGGCGCGCATCCTGGTCATCGCGGTGGACGACGCCGACCAGTCGCTCAAGATCGCCGGGCTGGCGCGCGAACATTTCCCCGACCTGCGGATCGTCGCCCGCGCCCGCAACGTGACGCACTGGAACGCGCTGCGCGACCTGGGCGTGGAGCATGTCGAGCGCGAGGTGTTCGAGTCCAGCCTGAAGACGGCGCGCACCGTGCTGGAGCTGATGGGCTTCGCGCCGGAAGACGCGCAGCGGGTGGCCGACCGCTTCCGCGAACACAATATCTCGCTGGCCAACCGCATGTATCCGCACCACAAGGACCAGGAGAAATTCATCGCCGTGGCGCGGCAGGGGCGCCAGCAGCTGGTGGAGCAGATGGCCAAGGAGCGGCAGGAGGAGGAAGCCGCACGCGCGCAGGCGGCAGGCCAAGCACCGCAGCAGACGGCGGCGCCTGCACCGTCCGTCAGCGCAGAACCTCACTGAACGGGCACGTTGCAGCCAGCCCCGGGACGGCGCCCTGCCGGCAACGGGGCTGGCGAGACCGTTCCTTCCACCGGGCGGAAAAGCAACAGAGATGAAAATGATTCTCATTAGAATGCTGCCCGTACCGCGTTCGACCTGCTGACCACTCCCCAGGACGGCAACGAGCCGGCGCTCCCTCCTCCCCCGCCCGCTGCCCGATTCCGTCCATGACCTCTGCTTCGCCTTCTCGCGCCCTGCGCGCCCTGCCCGCCCTGCCCGCCCGCGTGTGCCCCTCCACCTGCACCGGAGCGGCATCGCCGGCCCGCCGCAAGCCGGCTCCTGCGCTCTGGGCCTTGAGCCCGCTGGCGCTCTGCCTGTCGCAAGCCGCGCTGGCCCAGCCGGCGCCCGATGCCGCCCCGCAACTGCAGGAAGTGCGCATCAACGCCAGCACGGAAAAGGACGTGGGCTTCGCGCCCGTGGAAGCGCAGACCGCCGGCAAGGCACCCATGCGCCGGCTGGAGACGCCGCAGTCGGTCAGCGTGGTGACGCGCGAGCAGATGGAGTCGCGCCAGATCGCCAACCTGCAGCAGGCGCTGCAGACAGTGGCGGGCGTCAGCCCGGTGAACTTCGGCCGGCGCGGCTTCGACGACATCAACATCCGCGGATTTCGCTCGACCGAATCGATCCTCATCGACGGCCTGGTGCAGAGCCCCGGCATGTGGACCCGGCTCACGCCCTATGGCTACGAGCGCTTCGAGGTGCTCAAAGGCGCGGCGTCGGTGCTCTACGGGCAGGTGCAGCCCGGCGGCATCGTCAACGCGGTGAGCAAGCGGCCCAAGCGCGACGCGCTGAACGAAGTGGGCGTCGAAGTGGGCAGCTACGGGCAGCGCACGCTGCAGGCCGACATCAACCGGCCGCTGAACGAATCGGGCAAGGCGGCCTTACGCATCAACGCGCAGGTTTCCAACAGCGACGATCCGACCGACTTCGTCTACCGCCGTGACCGCTGGATCGCGCCGTCGCTGTCGCTCGACCTGGGCGCACAGACCGACCTGGTGCTGTTCGCCACCTACAGCCAGAGCAACTGGATGCGCCAGCAGGGCATCACGCCCTACGGCACGGTGCTGCCCAACCGCAACGGCACGGTGGCGACCACGCTCTACACCGGCGACCCCAGCTTCGGTCACTACGACGTGCAAAGCACCTCGGTAGGCTACGCGCTGGAGCACCGCTTCTCGCCAGCGCTGACGCTGCGCCAGAACGTGCGCTACGAATCCGAAAAAGGTGACGGCAACTTCGTCTCCAACCTGGCGCTGCAGCCCAACCAGCGCCTGCAGAACCGGCAGGCCACCCGCCAGTACCTGGACGACGACATGCTGGCGGCCGACACGTCGCTGCTGTCGCAGTTCGCGGCCCTGGGCGTGCAGCACCGCCTGGTGACCGGGCTCGACGTGCAGCGCAGCCACAGCTACCAAGGGCAGCGCCGCTGCAGCATCGGCGCGATCAACCTGTTCAACCCGGTGTATGGCGTGGCAGCCAACTGCCCCGTCAACCTGACCGCCGACGCGCCGGAAAAGCTCGACGTGCTGGGCCTCTACGCCCAGGACCAGATCAAGCTCGGCCCGCAGTGGACGGCACTGGTCGGCCTGCGCCGCGACTGGTCCACCAGCGAGATCGACAACCGCCTGACCCGCGTTCAGACCCGCCAGAAGGATGCGGCCACCACGCTGTCCGCCGGTCTGGTGTACGAGTTCACGCCCGGCTGGGCGGCCTACACCAGCTACGGCGAGTCGTTCCTGCCGGTATCGGGCGCTGCGTTCGGCGGATCGCCCTTCCGACCCGAAACCGGCAAGCAGTGGGAGGCCGGGCTGAAGTACGAGCAGCCCGGCGGCGGCCTGACCGGCTCGCTCGCGCTCTACGACCTGAAGCGCAGCAACGTCACCACGGCCGACCCCGCCAACACGGGTTTCAGCGTGCAGACGGGTGAGCAGCGATCCCGCGGCCTGGAGCTGGAGGTCGGCGCCGAACTGCGCCGGAACCTGAAGCTGACCGGCGCCTACACGTACACCGACACGAAGGTCACCCGCGACAACAACACCGCCATCGTGGGGCTGCCGCTGAACCTGACGCCGCGCCACACGCTGGCGTTGTGGGCCACGTACAAGCTGCCGCAAATGCCGCAGATCACCTTGGGCGCAGGCGCCCGCCACGTCAGCGAGCAAATCGGCTCCTATCCGTTCACCCTGCCGGCCTATACCGTGGCCGACCTGTCGGTGGGTTATGCCGGCTCCAACTACCGCATCACTGCGGGCGTGAAGAACGTGTTCGACCGGGCCTACTACGACGGCGCGATCAATGCGAACGTGGTGTCGCCCGCGATGCCGCGCAGCTTCAGTGTCGGGCTGACGTATTTCTTCTGAGCCTGCAGCGGCCGGCATCCCACCAAGGAATCGCGTGGGCCAGGAAACATGGCAAATCTCCTGGCCCCATCCGGCTAGCAGGCACCTGCCGCCCCCGCCACGCCCCGCACGCTTGCCACGGAGCGTGAGTCTTCCACCCAGACTCGGCCACGCCGCGCAGTTGGCACAGGGTGCGTGAACGGCTTCGGCCCTGAACTGCGCCACCATCGACCTGCACCGCCGGTTCACGCAACTGCGCCTGACGCGTTCGGACGGTCGATCCGGATTTCCGGCGGCGCATGCGTGCAATGCAGTGAGCGCCGGCCTGCCGGTCGCGAAGCCTTGGAAACCATCAGGCCAACCGCGGCGGCGCATGGTGGCGACCACGAGGTGCCGTTCTGCCTACTCGTCCTCGCTGCTCTCCAGCATTTTGCGCAGCAGGTAATCCAGCGCCAGGCGCTCGGCCGGGTTGAGCTTGCCGTAGGTGCTCTGGGTGATCGCGCGGGCGAACGGCTGCATCTCGCGCACCAGATGTCGGCCCTCGCTGGTCAGCTCGATCACGACCTTGCGCCGGTCCACGCGGTCGTGATCCACGCTGATCAGCCCGCGTTGCTTGAGCCGGTCGACCACGCCCCGGATGGTGGCCTGATCGATCACCGTCGCCTTGACCACCTCGGCCAGCGAACTGCTGCCTTGGTCGTGCAGAGAGCAGAGCACCACGAACTGCGCTGCCGTCAGCTGGGAATCCGGGATGTACTCCTGGAAGAGCGCCGTATGCCGCTGATAGACGCGGCGAAGCAAGTGCCCCACCTGTTCGGAGAACACATAACCCTCTTCCTGGCTATCGGTCTTGTTTGGCATGCATCCATTGTAGGTAGCGGCCATGGCTGGGCCCTGCGTGGAGGGCCCGTCACGGCGTCCTTCGGAACCGGGTTCCGAGCGGGTTGCGCGGTTCGACCCGCCGGCCGCAAGCGTGCGCTCCCCTTTGATTAACGACCGCTGTGGGTGGGCGGGCTTGCCCCCCCGTTCGCGGGCCCGGCGGCCTGCTCGCGACGGGGGGCTCATTCAGTCGAGCGCGCGGTTGCGGGACTCCACGTCCACCGCCCATATCGACAGCGCGCCGCCCACCAGCATGGCGGACAGCACGGCCAGGGCCAGCGTGAAATGGGTGGCCATGATCGGCGCGATGATGGCTGGCGCGAACAGACCGCCGAAGCGCGCGACGGCGCCCGCCATGCCCATGCCGCTGGCGCGCAGATCGGTGGGGTACACCTCGGGCGTGAAGGCGTAGAGCGCGCCCCAGGTGCCCAGCAGCGAGAAGCTCATGAGCAGGGTCGAGCCGATCACCACGAATGGCGATGAGCCCAGGCTGTAGAGCATGCAGCCCACGGCGCTCAGCAGCAGGAAGCCGATCAGCGTGGGCTTGCGGCCCCAGCGCTCCACGCCGTAGGCCGACAGGGCGAAGCCAGGCAGTTGCACCAGCGCCAGCACCACCAGGAAGACCTGGCCGCGCATGAAGGCGAAGCCCTCGCTGCTGAGCTTGACGGGCAGGTAGACGAAGACGCCGTAGTAGGCGATGGAGATCAGCGCCCAGGCCAGGAACAGCGCCAGGCTGCGGCGGCGCAGTTCGGCCGAGAACAGCGAGAACAGGGACTTGCGCTCCTGCTTCTCGGGCTGCAGCGGCGGGATCGGCGTGGTGTTGCCGTTGACCTTGGCAACGCGCTCCAGCACTTCGCGGGCCTGGTCGGTCTTGCCGTTGCGGTTCAGGAACATCGGCGACTCGGGGATGTAGAACCGCAGCACCACACCGATCAGCGCCGGGATGCCGGTCACGAAGAAGATCACGCGCCAGGCGTCGTTGTCCCAGGAGACGGCGACCAGCGCCAGGATGGCCAGGAAGATGGTGCCCACAGCCCAGAACGATTCCAGCAGCACCAGCCAGCGGCCGCGGCGGTCGCTGGGCAGGAACTCGGCCATCATGGTGTAGTCGACGGGCAGCGTGCCGCCCACGCCGATGCCGGTGATGAAACGCAGCACCAGCAGCCAGGCGAATTCGGGCGCGAACGCCGAAGCCACCCCGGCGCAGGCATCGATCACCACCGCCATCATCAGCACCGGGCGGCGCCCGATGCGGTCGGCCAGGCGACCGAAGACGAAGGCGCCGATCAGCATGCCGATGAAGAAGAAGGTACCGGTCTGCAGCGCCTCGGGCACCGTCTTGCCGAAGGTCTTGGCGATGGACGGCGCGCTGAAGCCGATGGACAGCACCTGCATGGCGTCGGCCAGCCAGACCAGGCCGAAGATCACGAACAGCCGGTACTGGAACCGGCCGACACCCGCTAGCTGGATGCCTTTTTCCACCGAAACAAATGAAGATGACATGGAAACTCCTTGGTTGTTCATCGCGTACCCGTTGATTCCTCGTTCCGGCAGGGCATTCCGGCACGCCCTGCCCGAAAGTCTCTGGCGCAAGCGGTCCCGCCGGCCCTCTGGGAGGGTCGTTCAAGAGAAACCGCATATCGCCACTGCTGTCCCGCGCCCGCTCGCCGCCGTGACGCCCGGCCGGTTCCGGCGTCAGAGCGGCATCAGGCGGAGGCCGCTGCTGCGCCGCGCCGCTGGCCGGCCGCCGCTGCCGGGCCCCACGGGCTCACGGCGCCGCATGTGCCGCAGCACGCAGCCGTCTAATGGTCGTCGTGTCGTCTGGCCACGCTTTTTCCTCCGGTGCAAATCTCGTGCGTAGATAGCCCAGCAGATCAGCGACCTGCCGGTCGTCCAGGCTGTGCCTGAAGCCCGGCATGTAGCCCAGGGCGTCGTCGGCGGGTGTCTGTATGCCGTTGAGGATGATCTGGACCAGGTTGTCCGGCGTCGCGGCATGCAGATTGGTGTTGAGCTCCAGCAGCGGCTTGATGCCGAAGAGGGTCGGGCCGCTGCCGGCCTCATGGCAGACCGCACAAGCGTTCTGGTAAATGCGCTCGCCGTTGACATGGCGATCCGGGCTCGCCGAGGGCGCTGGCTCCGGCATCCGGGGCGACGCGGCGGCGGTGATGGGAACAGCCGCTTCCAGCGGGGTCTGGCCCGGCAGCTCCATCAGATAGGTGGCCATGGCGCGCACATCGGCATCTGGCAACTCGGCCAGGCCGTGGATCACGGGAGCCATGGGCCCCGCAGCCACGCCGTGGCGTGCGGAGAAGCCGGTCCGCAGGTATTGGTACAGCTCTTCGCGATTCCAGGGCAGCTTGCCGGCGGCCAGCCGGTTCAGCGCCGGGGCGCTCCAACCCTCCGCCTCGCCACCGTCCAGATAGTGAAGGCCCGTTTTTTCGGCACCCAGCGCGTTGCGCGGCGAATGGCAGGCCGCGCAGTGGCCCGCCCCCTCCACCAGATAGGCCCCCCGATTCCATTCGGGGCTGCGCGATGGGTCTGCTTTGAATGGCGTGGCATCGTGGAACAGCAGGTTCCAGCCCGCCAGGGCGGGGCGCAGGCTGTAGGGAAAGGCGAGTTGTGTCTCGGTCGGCCGAGCCTTCACGGCGGGCTGTGACATCAGGTAGCCGTACAGCGCCTGCAGGTCGCCGTCGCTGAGCTTGGCGAAGGCCGTGTAAGGGAAAGCCGGGTAGAGCTGCCGTCCGTCCTGGTGGATGCCCTGGCGCATGGCGCGCTCGAAGGCCGCATACGACCACCGGCCGATGCCGATGTCCGTGTCGGGTGTGATGTTGGTCGTGTAGATGGTGCCGAACGGCGTCTCCAGGCCCAGTCCACCCGCATTGGGGGCGCCGCCCGGCGCGGTGTGGCAGACGACGCAATCGCCGGCCGCCGCGACCAGCCGCCCCCGCTCGATCGCCTGCGGGGAATAGAGCGACGCATCGGGCCCGTCGGTGAGCGGCAAGGCCGGCTTCATGGGCCAAGCCACTGCGGCCAGGCCCGCGATGCCGGCGGCAGCGGCCGCGAGCCAGCCCAGGCTGCGGCGCAGCATGCTGCGCGCGGACTGTGCGCCCGCATCCGACTCGCCGGCCAGCGCGAGGCGCAGCGGCTCGGTCTGGAACGGTACCTCGCGCAGGCGCACGCCCGTGGCATGGCGGATGGCATTGGCGATCGCGGCGGCGGCGGGCAAGGTAGCCACGCCGTCCAGGCCCAGCTGGCCCTGGCGCACGAGGGTGCCGTCTTCCGGACCGCCGGCGACGAGCGCGCCGGCTGCGGCTGGCGCACCGGTGGCGGCAGCGCCTGCAGGACTGCGCCAGTCATCGAACGCGGGCGGCGCGCCCAGCAGCCGGCGCGCTCCGGCCAGCCAGTGCGCGTCCTGCTCCACAGTCTGTGCATGCACGCTGGCGCCCTGCGCTGGTTGCAGGTGCTGGCTGTCGTGACCCGCGACCACGCGGGTGACCTCGATCTCGCCCGTCTGCGGATGGACGGCGACCTCGGCCACCCACGCGCTCCAGACCACGCGGTCCTGGCCTTCGGGATCGAGGCTCTGCACGCAGGCGGTTGCGAAGCCCTTGCCGTGCAGGCGTCCATCGGCTTGCGGCAAGTCGCCCGGCCACTGCGCGCTCTTCGCCACACGCGCGGCCAAGTCGCGCGCCGGGCCTTCGGGCAGGTGCCGCAGGCGCCAGTCCAGCGGATCGTGTCCCTGCGCCAGGGCCTGCTCGTGCCACAGGCTTTCGCTGGCGAACACCTGGGCGGCGTTGAAGTCGTCCACCCCGGCCTGTGCGAGAGCGCAGGCATGGCGCCCGGGGTGCACGGTGCCGGCGCCGCGCACGCTGGGCCAGGCCGCGGCGTGCGCCGCGCCGGGCTGGCCGAGCAGGCGCGCGCAGCTGGGCCGCACGGCCCAGGGCAGCGGCGAGGAAAAACCAAGAGACGCGGGCGCGGTCACGGCAGCATCGGCACCAGAGCCATCCGCTGGCCGCAACGCATCGCCGGGCGCGATGGGCTGCTCCTGCACGGCACGCAGCACCAGAGGATGCGGTTCGCCGGCCATCCGGCAAGGCACGCCCACGGGCCGGGCCACGGCCCGCGACAGCAGCGCCGCGTCGGCCGCCGCATCCATCAATGCCAGGGCGTGCGGCGCGAGGCCATCCAGCAGCAACAGGCGCACGGCTTGCACCGGCAGCTGCAGCAGCGCGGCGATTTCGCCGGCGATCAGGGCTTGCACCTCCGGCGGGCAAGCGGGCAACCAGAGACTGGCATGACCGTCCACGCACCAAGCGATGGCGCGCGCGCCGGCCGGCGCGTCGGCAGGGGACGCATGCCAGACGAACGCATCGCCTGCCGGCGAATCGGTCAGCGGTGTTCGCGCACCGGCATCGCCAGCCATCCCGTTCCACACCGGCACCAGGGCCGCAGCCGCCTGCTGCGCATGGACCGGTGCCATGGCGACCACGCCCAGGAAGTTGGCCTGGCGCACCACGGACACCACGCCGGCCATGGCGCGCACCGCGTCCAACCGGGCATCGGCCAGTGCGTCGCCCTGGTAGCGCAGCCCGTCCCAGCCCATGCGCGGCGGGCGGACCGCCAGGCCATGCAGCAGGTCCGCGGGCGTTCCTGCCACTGAGGATGCAGAGGCCGGAGCGGGCGCCGCTATGGAGCGGTCGGGCAGGTTCATGGCCGCACCTCCAGTGCCGCAGGTTCGCCATCCGCACCCGTGCCGCCCGCGCCGCCCAAGCGCAACCGCGCGGCGCGCAGCGCAGCCTGCAAAATCTCCACATGGGTGCCGCAGCGGCAGAGGTTGTGGTGCAGTTCGCTGCGCACTTCTTGCTCCGACGGATCGGGATTGCGGCGCAGCAGCGCCTCGACGGTCATGACCATGCCGTTCAGGCAGTAGCCACACTGGGCCGCCTGGCAGTCGATGAAGGCCTGCTGCGTGGGGCCCGGGCATGCGCGCGAGCCGAGCCCTTCAAGCGTGGTCACCTCGCGGCCCACGGCGGCCTGCACGGGGATCACGCAGGAGCGCGCGGCCACGCCGTCGATCAGCACCGTGCAGGCACCGCACTCGCCCAGGCCGCAGCCATACTTCGGGCCATTCAGCTCCAGGTCGTTGCGCAGCACGTGCAGCAGCGCCGTGCCGGGCGCGGCGGGCACGTCGCAGACGTGGCCGTTGACCCGCAGACGGAGGCCGGGGGCCGCGTTGCTGGATTGAAGGGGGTGTCCCATGGGTGCGTTTCGGCTGCGGCAGCGAGTATCAGGCCGGGGCGACGACCTTCGGTTCCACCAGGGGGATATTGAACACGTCGTAGCCGAAGCACCACGACGGGTCCTCGTTCGTGCGCAGCCAGGTGTTGTCGTGCGAGATGCGCTGCACCTTGCTCGCGCGCTCTGCGCGGTTGGCCTCGTACAGTGAGAAGGCGAGTTCGTGGTTATGCGCGCCGACCTCCTTCAGGCAGCGCGCCAGCATGGCGCCGTCCTCGATCGCCATCGCCGCGCCCTGCGCCATGTGGGGCTTCATCGGGTGGCAGGCATCGCCCAGCAACACCAGGCGGCCGCGGCTCCAGAGGGGCAGCGGATCGCGCTCCAGCAGCGACCACTTGGTCACTTCCACCGTCGCGTCGATCAGCGCCTGCACCGTGGGATGCCAGCCCGAGAAGGCTTCGCGCATCTCGTCCTTGCTGCTGGGCAGCCAGCGGTCGTTCAGATCCCACTGCTCGACGGGCACGCCGGTCACGTAGTAGAGCTCGTCCTGCTTGCCGGTGACGAAGTAGGTCATCATGTGGCGGTCCTCGCTCCACCACTTCACGCAGGCGTCGAAGGGCAGCATGCCGGCCTTGACCTCGGGCGTGGGAAACACGGCGCGGTGGGCCAGGTAGCCCGCGTACTTCGGCAGCTCGGGCCCGAGCAGCTCCTCGCGAATGCGGGAGTTCACGCCATCCGCGCCGATCACGATGTCGGCCTCTTCCGTCGTGCCGTCGGCGAAGTGCATCACCACGACATCGCCCCGGTCCTCGACCTTCGTCAGGTTCTTGCCGTAGGCCATCACGCTGCCCGGCAGCGCATCGATCAGCAGTGCATGGAAATCGCCGCGGTGCACCGTGAGGTAGCTGGCGCCGTACTCTTTCACGGCGTAGTCGCCCAGCGGGATCTGCGCGAGCACGTCGCCGGTCTGCCAGTGGCGGCTGTACCAGTAGTCGGGATGCGATCCCTGCGCGTTGAGCGCGTCCTCGATGCCGATGCGGCGCAGGATCTTCATCACGTTGGGCCCGACGTGAATGCCGGCCCCCAGGCGCGAGAAGCTGGGCGCCTGTTCGTAGACGCGGACATCGAAGCCTTCCTGCAGCAGCAGCTTGGCGGCGGCGGCGCCACCCAGGCCGGCGCCGACGACGGCGATACGGGGGGATCGTGACATGGTTTCTCTCCTTGCGGGAATGGTGTTGAGTCGGGTGGACGGCCGTCGCTGCGGCTGGCTCTTGCCAGGGTGAAAAGCACTATCCATGCCATGCAAGAAACCGAGCCAATTCAGGTGTATGCACTCTATTTATTGAGACAAATCAAGTGCACCACGGCATGCAAGGATAAAGCTGCCATGGCATTTTTTGGTGCATTTCTTGCACAACATAGGTGCAAACCCCGATGAAATCAGCGTTTGCCATACGGCACGGGTTTTGCAAAAATGAAGCGTACACACCCATCTGATCTTCATCAAACGCGCATGGCGCGAACAAGGCACTCCATGACCCAGACATACCGCATCGGCCAGATCGTTCCCAGCTCCAACACCACGATGGAGACCGAGGTGCCAGCCATGCTGCAGGCCCATTCCGCGCTGCGTCCGCAGGACCGCTTCACTTTCCACTCCAGCCGCATGCGTATGAAGAAAGTGCAGAAGGAAGAGCTGGCCGCCATGGATGCCGAGAGCGACCGCTGCGCGCTGGAGCTGAGCGATGCGCGCGTGGACGTGCTGGGCTATGCCTGCCTCGTGGCCATCATGGCGATGGGCAAGGGCTACCACCGCGTGTCGCAGCAGCGCCTGACGGAACGCACGGCCAGCAACGGTGCCACGGCACCGGTCATCACCAGCGCGGGCGCACTGGTCGACGCGCTGAAAGTGATGGGCGCGAAGAAGATCGCCCTGGTGGCGCCCTACATGATTCCGCTCACCCAGCTGGTGATGGACTACATCGCCGCCGAGGGTTTCGAGATCGTGGACTGGCGCGCGCTGGAGATTCCCGACAACCTCGAGGTGGGCCGCCACGACCCCGCCAGGCTGCCAGGCATCGTCGCCGGCATGGACTACGCCGATGCCGACGTGATCGTGCTGTCGGCGTGCGTGCAGATGCCCTCGCTGCCGGCGGTCGCGCAGGTGGAAGCGGCCACGGGCAAGCCCGTGCTCACGGCATCGATCGCCACCACCTACGCCATCCTGAAGGAACTGGGACTGGATCCGGTGGTGCCGGGCGCGGGCGCGCTGCTGTCGGGCGTCTATCCGTACGGCGCTGCGGCCCAGGCCTGAGGAGCATTGCATGAGCGACCACGCCAGCACCCCGAGCAACTTCCGCTACGGCGGCCACGTCCATGCCAACGGCATCCGCCAGCACTACCTTCGCTACGGCGGCGCCGAAGGCGAGCGCGCAGGGCGCGATGCCGTCATCCTGATCCCCGGCATCACCAGCCCGGCCGTGACCTGGGGCTTCGTCGCGGAGCACCTGGGCCGCCAGTTCGACACCTACGTGCTGGACGTGCGGGGCCGCGGGCTGTCGTCGTCCGGCCCCGGGCTGAACTATGGGCTCGACGCCCAGGCCGCCGACGTGGTCGCGCTGGCGCAGGCCCTCGGGCTGCAGCGCTGGGCCCTGATCGGCCACTCCATGGGCGGGCGCATCGCCGTGCGGGCGGCCCGTGGCCAGCCGGCCGGGCTCACGCGCCTGGTCGTCTTGGATCCACCCGTCTCCGGCCCCGGTCGCCGCGCCTACCCCGCCGCCCTGCCCTGGTACGTGGATTCGATCCGCCAGGCCACGCAGGGCATGGATGCCGAGGCCATGCGCGCCTTCTGCCCCACCTGGACGGAGGAGCAGCGCCAGCTGCGCGCGCAATGGCTGCACACCTGCCATGAACCTGCCATCGTGCAGAGCTTCGAGGATTTCGGCCGCGACGACATCCACGCCGACCTGCCGCACATCGCACAGCCGCTGCTGCTCGTCACCGCCGAGCGCGGGGACGTGGTGCGCGACGCGGACGTGGCCGAGTGGCAGGGCCTCGCGCCCCAGACACAGCACGTGCGCGTGCCCGGCGCCGGTCACATGATCCCCTGGGACAACGAGGCCGGGTTCTACGAAGCGCTCGGTGACTTCCTCGGCGCCAAGGTCGACTGAATGCCCGCCTGCCGCCACTTCCCCGCCACCACACCGCCAAGGAGCCCCGCATGTCCGTCAGCGACAACGATCTGATCCACGCCTGGAAGCAGGTGCTCACGCTGTCCCGGCTCGAGCCGGGCCAGACGGTCACCGTGCTCACCGGTGCCGACACGCATCCGCAGACGCTGCGCTGCGCGATCGCGGCTTCCAGCGACTTGGGCGCGCGCGTCAACCGGCTGGACCTTCCGCCCGTCAACGCCGAGAAATCGCTCAGCCGCGATTCCCTGGCCTACCTGGGCACCACGCCGTTGACCGGCAACCCCGCCGCCATCGCCGCGCTCAAGGCCAGCGACCTGGTGCTCGATCTCATGACCCTGCTGTTCTCGCCCGAACAGCACGAGATCCTGCAGACCGGCACCAAGATCCTGCTGGCCGTGGAGCCGCCCGAGGTGCTGTGCCGCCTGGTGCCCACCGAGGCCGACCGCGCGCGCGTGCGGGCCGCATCGAAGCGCATCGAGGCGGCCAAGCAGATGCACATCACCTCCGCAGCCGGCACCGACCTGCGCTGTGCCTTGGGCGAGTTCCCCGCCATCTGCGAATACGGCTTCGTGGACGAGCCTGGCCGTTGGGACCACTGGCCGAGCGGCTTCGTGCTGACCTGGCCCGATGAAGGCGGAAGTTACGGCCGCGTGGTGCTGGACCGCGGCGACATCCTGCTGCCCATGAAGGACTACGTGACCGATCCCATCGAGCTCACGATCGAGCGGGGCTACGTGACGCGCATCAGCGGCGGCCTGCAGGCCGAGATTCTCAAGGAGTACATGGCCTCCTACGAGGACCCGGAGGCCTATGCCGTCTCGCACGTGGGATGGGGCCTGCAGCCGCGCGCCCACTGGTCGATGCTGGCGCACTACAACAAGGAAACCCACATCGGCATGGACGCGCGCGCCTTCGAGGGCAACTTCCTCTGGTCCATGGGGCCCAACAACGAGGCCGGCGGCAGCCGCACCACCGCCTGCCACATCGACATTCCCATGCGCCACTGCACGGTGGCGCTGGACGGCACACCCGTGTTGATCGAAGGCGTGGTGCAGGACGAAGCAGGGCTGGCGCGCGCCGCCAAAAGATCGCCGCAAGGCAAGGACACCGCATGACGAATCCCACCACCAGCACCACCAGCACCACCAGCACCACCAGCACCACCAGCACCACCGCCGGAGCCCAGCACATCCCCGCCGGGGCCGTGCAGGGCGATATCTCCGCCTACGCCCGCCAGGGCTTCGGCACGCCGCTGCCGCTCAAGGCGCCCTTCGGGCTGCTGATCATCGACTTCGTCAACGGCTTCGCCGACCCGGCCGTGTTCGGCGGCGGCAACATTCCCGAGGCGATCGCCCGCACGCGCGGCCTGCTGGCCCATGCGCGCGAGCACGGCTGGCCCGTGGCGCACAGCCGCATCGTTTTCTCCGACGACGACGCGGACAGCAACATCTTCTGCCTGAAGGTGCCCGGCATGCTGACGCTGAAGGAGGACAGCCCCGCCAGCGCCATCGTTCCCGAGCTGGCCCCTGCCCCGGGCGAATACGTGGTGCGCAAGAGCACGCCTTCGGCTTTCTTCGGCACCATGCTCTCGCCCTGGCTGGCCCAGCGCGGCGTGCAGACGCTGCTGGTGGCCGGTTGCGTGACCAGCGGCTGCGTGCGCGCCAGCGTGGTCGATGCCATGCAGTCGGGCTTCCGCCCGCTGGTGGTGGCCGACTGCTGCGGCGACCGCGCCCTGGGCCCGCACGAGGCCAACCTGTTCGACATGGCGCAGAAGTACGCGGCCGTGATGCCCCTCGACCAGGCCCTGGCCGCCACCGACGCGCTCGCGCGCTGACACTTTCCGCCATGCCGGGCATGCATGATCGCGTGCCAGTGAGGAACGCCGCTCCATGACCCTGCTCCAGCCCCACGACCTGCACGCCCCGCTGCTGGATCGCCCCGACACCCTGCTGGTCGTGCGCCAGCCCGTGGCGCCTCCGAAACCGGCACCGGGGCAGCCGGGCTCGGGCACCGACTACGTCCAGGCCACGCCGGAGATCTTTGTGGCCGTGCTGGCAGACCCGGACGCGGAAGCGGGCTGGCGCGCCCTGGCCTTCAACGGCCACGTGGACCTGGGCACGGGCATCCGCACCGCGCTCGCGCAGATCGTGGCGGAAGAACTGGAAGTGCCTCTCGCCCGCCTAGAGATGGTGCTGGGCCACACGGCCGCATCGCCCAACCAGGGGCCGACCATCGCCAGCGCGAGCATCCAGATTTCCGCCGTGCCGCTGCGCCGCGCGGCCGCCCAGGCACGCGAGCAGCTGCTGGCGCTCGCCGCCGCGCAATGGGGCGTGGATGCCGGGAGCCTGCACGCACGCGATGGCCTCGTGCGTTTCACGGATGGCAGCGATGCGCGCACGCTCCCTTACGGCCAACTATTGCAGGGGCTCCAGGGACAGCGCCTGCACCTGCCGCTGGCGCCGCCCGAGCAGCCGGTGAAGCTCAAGCCCGCGAGCGAATACCGGCTGGTGGGCCGGGGGGCTGCGCGCGTGGACATTCCCGCCAAGGCCACCGGCGAGCTGAGCTTCGTGCATGACGTCCGCGTGCCCGGCATGCGCCACGGCCGCGTCGTGCGCCCGCCGCACCCGGGCCGCGACGGCGGCGATTTCATCGGCCACTGCCTCGTCGCGGTGGACCATGCCTCCGTTGCCCACCTGCCGGGCAACGTGCAGGTGGTCACCGAGGGCGACTTCGTCGGCGTGGTGGCCGACCGCGAAGAACAGGCCATCGCCGCCCTGCGCGCGCTACGCGTGCAATGGCGGCCCGTACCGCCCGCGCCCGATCTGCGCGACGTGGCCGGCGCGATCCGCGCGAACCCCGCGCGGCGCCGCGCGCTGGTGGACGAGGGCGACGTGGACGCCGCCTTCGCTGGCGCCCACACCGCCGTGGTGCTGCAGCGCAGCTACGTCTGGCCCTACCAGATGCATGCCTCCATCGGCCCCTCCTGCGCGGTGGCCGACTTTGATGGCGTGCGGCTCACCGTGTGGTCCGGCACGCAGAACCCGCACATGCTGCGCACCGACCTGGACCGGCTGCTGCGGCTGGGCGAGGACTGTATCGACATCGTGCGCCTGGAGGCCGCGGGTTGCTACGGCCGCAACTGCGCCGACGACGTGTGCGCCGACGCCGCCCTGCTCGCCATGGCCGTGGGCGCGCCGGTGCGCGTGCAGCTCACGCGCGAGCAGGAACACCAGTGGGAGCCCAAGGGCACGGGCCAGCTGATGGACGTGCGCGCGGCCATCGGCCACGATGGCAGCCTGCAGGCCTATGACTTCGCCGTGCGCTATCCCTCCAACGACGCGCCCCTGCTGGCCCTGCTGCTCACCGGCCGCGTGCCGGGCCAACCGCGCACGCTGGAGATGGGCGACCGCACCGCCGTGCCACCCTACCGCTACGCGCGCCGCCGCATCGCCTGCCACGACATGGCGCCGCTGGTGCGCTCCTCGTGGCTGCGCGGCGTGTCCGCCCTGCCCAATTCCTTCGCCCACGATTGCATGATTGACGAGCTGGCTCAGGCGGCCGGTGCCGACCCGGTGGACTACCGCATCCGCCACCTGGACGACCCGCGCGCCATCGCGCTGATCGACGCCACGGCCCGCCATGCCGGCTGGCAGCGCGGGCAGCCGGGCAGCCGGGGCCGGCCCGGCGCCCATGGCCTGCTGCACGGGCGCGGCGTGGCCTATGCGCGCTATGTGCACAGCCGCTTTCCCGGCTTCGGCGCGGCCTGGGCCGCGTGGGTCGTCGATATCGAGGTCGATCCGGCGAGCGGCCGCATCGCCGTGGGGCGCATCGTCGTCGGCCAGGACACGGGCATGATGGTCAACCCCGACGGCGTGCGCCACCAGATCCACGGCAACGTCATCCAGACCCTGAGCCGCAGCCTGCTGGAACGCGTCGCCTTCGACGACCAAGGTGTGGCCAGCCG
This sequence comes from Acidovorax sp. Leaf160, assembly GCF_001424265.1. Lineage (GTDB taxonomy): Bacteria > Pseudomonadota > Gammaproteobacteria > Burkholderiales > Burkholderiaceae_C > Paracidovorax. Next base: position 29,508 of record NZ_LMOV01000006.1, on the reverse strand, counting down.
CGAATGGGGCGGCTATCCCATCCTCGGCTTTCGCGACGTACCGCCCATCGAAGTCGTGCTGATGCCGCGCCAGGACGAGCCGCCCATGGGTGCCGGCGAATCCGCGTCGGTGCCGGGCCCCGCTGCGCTGGCCAACGCGCTGTTTGACGCCACAGGTCGGCGCTTCTACCAGGCCCCGTTCACACCGGAAGCCGTGCGCGCCGTACTCCACGGCTGACGGTGGAGTCCACTGATCTCGACAGCCTGGTACTCCGCACGGCGAACGAATGGCTGCAGGCTGGCACTCCCGCCTGGCTGGTGACCGTGGCGCGCACAGGCTGCCCGAGCTGCTCGAACCCTGCGCCCGGCGGCGCTGTGTGGAGCGCACACGGCTTCTGACCGTCGGCGGTGCGCTTCTGCGCCAGGCGCCGCAGTGCACCGCTCCGCACTGCGACGCCGAGCGCTTCGTAGCCTGCTTCGCGCCCGCTGCCCGCCCTGTCGTCCTCGGTGCGGGCGATACGGCGTTCCACGAGGGCCAGATCGCCCTGGGTGTCGGCTTCGATATCGTGTGGTGCGAACCGCGCCGAGGGCAAGCCGTGCAGGCGCTATCGGTTCGCGAAGCCATAGAGAGCGGCGACGCGAAGGGCTGCAGAAGCACTTGGGCATTTCGCAGGCTGCGGCCGACAGCCATGTCTGCCGCCCGCCTACAGTGCCACGGTGCGGGGAAAGCGACAGTGCACTGTCTCCATTTCATCCAAGGACGTTCCCATGAAGACCCAAGTCATCGCAGCCCTCTTCGCTTCCAGCTTTCTCCTGGGTGCCGGCGCCCAGGCCCAAGGCATGACGGGCGATCAGCACAAGGCCTCCAAGGCCCAGATCGAAGCGACCTACAAGTCGGACAAGGCGCAGTGCGACACCCTAAAGGACAACGCCAAGGACGTGTGCGAAAAGCAGGCCGAAGCCAAGGAAAAGCTGGCCAAGGCCGAACTGGAACAGCAGTACAAGCCCAGCGCATCCCACGCCCGCAAGGTGGCCGAAGTGCGTGCAGAAGGCATGTACGACGTCGCCAAGGAAAAGTGCGACGACCAGTCCGGCGATGCCAAGAATGCTTGCGAAAAGCAGGCGAAGGCTGACCACGAGAAGGCCAAGGCCGACATCAAGGCCACCAAGTATTGATTGACGGTACAGGGCGCCCAGCCGGGCCCCTGCCCTGAAAAGCAACAAGCCCCGCGGCAACGCGAGCAGAGCGCTCGGTGCCGCGGGGCTTGTTGCTTGGAGCGGGGCGGGCGAAAGGCCCGGCCAGGGCAGGCGCGCCGGCGCGCGATCCGCGATCCGCGATCCGCAAGCCCCAGCCGCTCAGTCCACGCTGGCGCCGGACTCCCGCACCACCTTGCCCCACTTGACCGATTCCTGCTGGATGAACGCGGCGAACTGCTCGGGCGTTTCGCCGGCCGTCTCGGCGCCCTGCTCATTGATCTTCTTCTTGATGTCGGGCTGTGCCAGCACCTTCACCAGGGCCTTGTTCAATTGGCCGACCACAGGCGCCGGAGTGGCGGCGGGCGCGAACATGCCGAACCACGAGGTGGCTTCGTAGCCGGGCACGCCGGCCTCGGCGATGGTCGGCACGTCGGGCAGCTCGGGCGAGCGCTTGGCGGTGGTGACGGCGATGGCGCGCAGCTTGCCCGAGCGCACGTGCTGGATGGCCGAGGGCATGTTGTCGAACATGATCGCGATCTGGTTGCCCAGCAGGTCGGTCACGGCCGGCGCGCTGCCCTTGTAGGGCACATGCTGCATGTCCACCTTGGCCATGCTCTTGAACAGCTCGCCCGACAGGTGGATGGAGCTGCCGCTGCCCGAGGAGCCGAAATTGATCTTGCCCGGGTTGGCCTTGGCATAGGCGATCAGCTCCTGCACCGTCTTGAAGGGCTGAGCGGGGTTGGCGACGAGCAGGTTGGGCACGTTGGCCACGCGGGTCAGCGGCGCGAAGTCCTTGACCGGATCGAACGGCATCTTCTTGTAGAGCGCCGCGTTGATGGCGTGCGTGCCCACCGTGCCCATGAAGAGCGTATAGCCGTCGGCCGCAGAGCGCGCCGCCGCCTGCCCGCCGATGTTGCCGCCCGCGCCGGCACGGTTGTCCACCACCACCGACTGGCCCAGTTCGGCCGTGAGGCCCTGGGCGATGATGCGCGCCAGGATGTCGGTGGTGCCGCCGGCCGCGAAGGGCACGATGATGGTGATCGGCTTGGTGGGGAAAGCCTGGGCGGCTGCAAGCGCGGGCCACAGGGCGCAGGCGGCAGCGGCGGCCAGCAGGCCGCGGCGGGATGTGAAATGGGCGATGGTCATGGTTGTCTCCTCAGGTCTCTGATGGATGGTGAATGAGGTGGAGGCGCTGCCGCCGCCTCATTCCTGCACGATGGACGACGGGTGGTTGGCCAGCGGCGTCACCTTGATCTCCATGTACGGGAACAGCGGCAGACCGCTCAGGATGGTGTGCAGCTCGTCGTTGCCGGACACGTCGAAGATGCTCACGTTGGCGTATTCGCCGACGACGCGCCACAGGTGGCGCCATTGGCCGTTGCGCTGCAGTTGCTGCGCATATTCCTTTTCCTTGCGCTTGATCTCGTCGGCCACTTCGGGGGCCAGCGTGGACGGGATGCGGACGGTCATTTCAGCCATGAACAGCATGGTTTGCTCCTTGGAAAAGAGAAAGTGGTGAAGAAGGCGAGGATGGAAACGGGAACGCGGTCAGAGAAGCGGCCAGACCAGCATGGTCACGGCGTAGATGGCGCCCACCAGCAGCATCGACACCACCGTGTAGCCCATGATGTCCTTGAGCTTGAGCTTGGACAGCGCCAGCGCCGGCAGGATCCAGAACGGCTGCACCAAATCGTTCCAGCCGTTGCCCAGCATCACCGACATGGCCGTCTGCGCCTGCGAGGCGCCGAGCGTGGTGGCCGCGTTGATCATGAACGGGCCCTGCAGCACCCAGTGGCCGCCGCCCGAGGGCGCGAAGAAGTTGATGACGAAGGAGCTGACCAGGCCCCAGAGCGGCAGCGTGGCGGCGGTGGAGATGTTCACGAAGACATGGGCAATCGATTCCACCAGCCCCGAGCCATGCATGATCGCCATGATCCCGGCGTAGAACGGGAACTGCAGGATGATCCCGCCGATGGTCTTCACGCCCTCGTTGACCTTCTCCACGTACTTCATCGGCGTGCCCAGCAGCAGCACGCCAAGGAACAGGATGAAGAAGTTGATCATGTTCAGGTCGAGGTTGCCGCCTTTCATGAAGTGCATGGCCACGTACGCCATGCCGCACAGGCCGATCAAGAGGCTCAGCACGCGGCTGTTGTTCAGGCGCCAAGCCAGCGTCTTCTCGTCGCCCAGCAACCCTTCGGCGCTGGCGGCGGGCTTCGCATCGGCCACGGTGGCCGGGTCCAGCTCGACGACCTTCTCGCCGGCCTTGGGGTGCATGGTGGCGTTCAGCAGCGGCAGCGCGATCAGCACGGCCAGGCTGGTCAGCAAAATGGGGGCGGAGAAGATCGTCTGCGTGAGCGGGATCAGCCCCATCGTGCCCTCGAAGGCATGGCCCTTGGTGGAGATGAGCACGGGGATCGTCGCCGAGAAGCCCAGGCTGTACATGGTGAAGCCGGTATAGGCCGCCGCGATGATGAGCGGGTAGTGCACGCCCTTCACTTTCAACGCCAGCTTGCGCGCCATGATGCCGCCGATCACGAGACCGAAGCCCCAGTTGAGGTAGCTGCCCACGCAGCCCACGATCGTCGCGACGATGATGGCCTGGCGCGGCGTGCTGACCCGCGCCGCGATGCGGTCGAGGGACCGGTCCACGATGGGCGCGGCCGCCAGCACGTAGCCCATCACCAGGATGACGGCCATCTGCGTGGTGAAGGCCAGCAGGCTCCAGAAACCCTTGCCCCAGTCCTGCACCACGGCATCGATGGGGCGGCTTTCCACACCGAAGGCGAGCGCCATGGTCAGCAGCGTGAGCAGGATCGCGAAGACGAACGGATCGGGCAGGTAGCGCCGCATCAGTTCGGTGAAGAAGGCGGTGATTTTCGACATGTGACTTGTCTCTTTGGTGTTGTGAGTTTTTGAGAAAGAGAGAGCGGGAAAAGGCGGCCGTCAGACCCCGGCGACACCAACGGTCATGCCGCCACACACGTACAGCACCTGACCCGTGACGAAGCCGCTGCGCGCATCGAGCAGATAGGAAACGGCATGCGCCACGTCATCTGGCGTGCCCACGCGCTTGACCGGCACCGCATCGATGATGGCCTGCGTGCGCGGCGCATCGGGCGGGTTGGCGCGATCGAACAGCTCGGTGCGGATGGGCCCCGGGCCGATGGCGTTGGCGGTGATGCCGTGGCGCCCCAGCTCCAGCGCCCACACGCGAGTCATGCCGATCAGGCCCGCCTTGGTGGCCGAATACGCCGTGCGCAGTTCCTTGCCCAGTGCGGCGCGGGAGGACATGTTCACGATGCGGCCGAAGCCCGCCGCCTGCATGCCGGGCAGCAGCGCCTGCATGCACTGCAGGCTGCAGCGCAGGTTCAGCGCCACGGCCAGGTCGAACTGCTCCAGCGTCTGCTCGGCCGCCTCGGCCGGCACGACGATGCCGACGTTGTTGACCAGCCGCGTGATCGGGCCGCCGGCCAGCGCCTGCTGCAGCGCGCGGGCGGTTTCCGCAGGGTTGGACAGATCCGCCTGGATGCCGCCGGGAACATGGTCCACGCTGCGGTCGATGACGACTGGCTCGTAGCCGTCGGCGCGGCAGCGCTCGGCCGTGGCCGCGCCGATGCCGGCGCCTCCGCCGGTGATGAGGACGCGTTCGCGTGCAGATGCCTGGGTCATGGTGAGGGTCCGTCGATCGAGGGGTTGGAGAAGGCGTTCACAGATAGCACTGGCCGGCCACATAGGCCTTGCGCCAGCGCGTGAGCGTCACGCGCTCGAACAGACCAGCGGCATGGAACGGGTCGGCTTCGATGAACCGCTGCGCCTCCTCGCGGGAATCCAGCGCCACCACGTAGAGGCCGCCGCCCAGGTCTGTGCCGTCGTCGTCCAGCTTGGCGCCGCAGGCCAGCAGCAACTCCTTGTGCCGATTCAGGAATTCGAGGTGTGCGGCGCGGTGGGCCTGGCGCACGTGCTGGTGGCCGGGCTTGTCGAAGGTTTCGATGATGTAGGGCATGGCGTGGCCTTCAGAAAGGAGAGGAACACACGGCGCAGCAGGCCGACGACCCGGGGCATCCCCCGAGGCCGGCTCGCTGCGTCACGACGGCAAAAAAAGAAACGGCTCAGACCGTGGCGACGGGCGTCACGGGCGAACCCACGGCGCCGGGCAGGTTCAGCGGTGGCGCGGTCAGCAAAAAGCGATGGCGGCCCTGGGCGCGCAGCCATTCGGCCAGCGGCGTGAGGTGCCACAGCTCGCCCAGGTGCACGCCCAGCTTGAAGAGGCAGTGCTCGTGCAGCGGCAGCGCCGCGCAGCACGCGGGCCCCGGGCGCGCAGGCAGCCCTTCGACGGCGTAGTTGTCGGCCGCGATGGCGGCGAGCTGGCTGTCGGTGATCCATTGCAGCAGCCGCTCGTCGCGGCCGTCCAGCACCGCGCAGGCGTTCTGCAGCACGGCCGGGTCAGGGTGGCGGCGCATGCCCAGCACCACGTCGGCAAAGCCCGTGTGCAGGCAGACGATGTCGCCCGGCTCCACCGCCACGCCGTCAGCCTCCAGCACGCGCATCAGCGTGTCGTAGCCCACCAGCGTGCGCGAATCGCCCAGGTGGGCGCGCAGGTCGATCATCACGCCGCGGCCTTGCACGCCGGTGCGGGCCATGTTCTCGATGCCCAGCGCATGCGCGGCCGAGGTGCTGGCGCCGGCCGCGCCCGGCGTGGCGGGCACACCCGTATCGTCCAGGTGCTGCGGCCCGACCACGTGGCGCCCGGCCGCATAGCCGTTGTAGTAAAGGGCCTCGGGCAGGCCGTCGCCGTTGGCGTCGAACATCGAGCCGGCATGCGCCAGACTGTCCCACTGCGTGGAGTACTGCAGGTACAGGATGGCCAGGTCGTCCGACATGACGTCGGTGCGCCCCGCGTCCAGTTCGGCCAGCAGGCAGTTGAAGTTGACCAGCCCCCTGCGCACCGTGGGCCGCAGCACGGGCGGATGGCGCGCCGGGTTGAGCGCGCTGCCGCCGGGGTAGTCCAGCGGCAGGCTGAGCGCGAAGCTCAAGCCCTCGCGCACTTCGGCCACGCCCTGGCGCACCTTCTCGGGCGTCAGCAGGTTCAGGCGGCCCAGCTGGTCGTCCGGACCGAAGTCGCCCCAGGTGGAACCTGCCGGGCGGTGCTTCCAGCGGGGTTGGGTGTGTGGAGGTTGTTCCATGGGCACGTTCCTAGACAGGCGCCACGAACCGCGCCAGCGCGGCGTCGAAGGCTTCGGGCGCCTCGAGGTTGGACAGGTGCGAGGCCGGCACTTCGGCCAGCTGCGCGCCCGCGATGGCAGCCTGCATGGCCTGCGCATCGGCCACGGTGGTGACCGGATCGGCGCTGCCGGCGATCAGCAGCGTGGGCACGGTGATGCCCCCGATGGCGCTGCGCAGGTCGGCCTGCGCCAGGGCTTCGCAGCAGGCGGCGTAGCCTTCGGGCGCAATGCCGGCGATCCAGCCCTGCGCACGCTGCACCACAGCGGGCTGCGCCGCGGCGAAGGCGGCCGTGAACCAGCGGCCCGGCGACGATGCCGCCAGTTCGGCCATGCCGGCCGCGCCCGTGTCGCGCACCAGGGCGGCCCGCGACGTCCAGCCCTCTGCCGTGCCGATCTTGGCTGCGCTGTTCGCCACCACGAGATGGTTCAGCCGTCCGGGTGCATGCACACCCAGCCAGAGGCCGGTGAAGCCGCCCATCGAGATACCGCAGAAGCTCGCGCGCTCGATGCCCAGCGCATCCAGCAGCGCCAGCACGTCGCCGCCCAGTTGGTCGAAGGTGTAGGGGCCGGGCGACACCACGCTGCCGCCGTGGCCGCGCGTGTCGTAGCGCAGCACGCGATGGGTCTGGGCGAAGCGCGCGGCCTGCGCGTCCCACATCTCGAGCGTGGTGCCGAGCGAGTTGGACAGCACCAGCACCGGTGCGTCGGCGGGGCCGTCCAGGCGCACGCAGAACGCGCCACCCGGGGTCTGGAGGGTCGTGGTGGACACAGGCTTTCCTTCTGGTTGGCAGGCGGCGCGGTCAGACGCGCTCGAGGATCACGGCGATGCCCTGCCCCACGCCGATGCACATGGTGCAGAGCGCGTAGCGGCCGGCATGTTCGTGCAGCCGGTTGACGGCGGTGGTCACCAACCGGGCGCCGCTGGCGCCCAGCGGGTGGCCCAGGGCGATGGCGCCGCCCCAGGCGTTGACCCGGGCGTCGTCGTCCTTCAGGCCCAATGCGCGCAGCACGGCCAGGCCCTGCGCGGCGAAGGCTTCGTTCAGCTCGATCACGTCCACGTGGTCGATGGTCAGCCCCGTCTGCGCCAGCACCTTCTGGGTGGCGGGCGTGGGGCCGAAGCCCATGATGCGCGGCGCCACGCCAGCCGTGGCCATGCCCACCACGCGGGCACGGGGCTTCAGGCCGTATCTGGCGGCGTTGGCTTCATCGGCCAGCAGCAGCGCGCAGGCGCCGTCGTTCACGCCGCTGGCATTGCCGGCGGTCACCGTGCCGTCCGGCCGCACCACGCCCTTGAGCTTGGCCAGCGCCTCCAGGCTGGTCGAGCGCGGGTGCTCGTCCTGGCTCACCACGATGGCGTCGCCCTTCTTCTGCGGGATGGTGACGGGCACGATCTCGCGCGCCAGATGGCCGGCCTCGATGGCCGCCACGGCGTTGAGCTGGCTGGCGAGAGCCATGCGGTCCTGCGCCTCGCGCTCGATGCCGAAGTCGGTGGCCACGTTCTCGGCCGTCTCGGGCATCGAATCGACGCCGTACTGCGCCTTCATCAGCTTGTTGATGAAGCGCCAGCCGATGGTGGTGTCGTACACCGCGTTGTTGCGGCTGAAGGCCGTTTCCGCCTTCGGCATGACGAACGGTGCGCGGCTCATGCTTTCCACGCCGCCCGCGATCATCAGGCCGGCCTCGCCCGCCTTGATGGCACGCGCCGCCGTGCCCACCGCGTCCAGGCCCGAGCCGCACAGGCGGTTGATGGTGGCGCCGGGCACGTCGATGGGCAGGCCGGCCAGCAGCGCGCTCATGCGGGCCACGTTGCGGTTGTCTTCGCCGGCCTGGTTGGCGCAGCCGTAGAGCACGTCGGTCACGGCCGCCCAGTCCACGCCGGGGTTGCGGTCCATCAGCGCCTTGATGGGGATGGCGCCCAGGTCGTCGGTACGCACGCTGGACAGCGCGCCGCCATAGCGGCCGAAGGGCGTGCGGATGGCGTCGCAGATGAAGGCTTGGGATGCGTTGGGGGTCATTGGGAGTCTCCGGTGGGTTTCAGACGCGGCCGATGGGCAGGCCGACGAGGCGTTCGAGTTCGGCATGCTCTAGCCCCGGTACGGTGTCGATCAGCACCAGGCCGTCCGGCGTGCAGGCCAGGGTGGCCAGGTCACTGTAGATGCGCTTGACGCAGCCGATGCCGGTCAGCGGATAGGAGCACTGCGCCACGACCTTGGACTGGCCCTGCTTGGTCAGCAGGTCCATCATCACCCAGGTCTGCTTGGCGCCGATGGCCAGGTCCATCGCGCCGCCCACGGCGGGAATGGCGCCGGGCTCGCCCGTGCTCCAGTTGGCCAGGTCGCCCGTGGCACTGACCTGGAAGGCGCCCAGCACGCAGATGTCCAGATGGCCGCCGCGCATCATGGCGAAGCTGTCGGCATGGTGGAAGTAGGCGCCGCCCGCCAGCAGCGTGACCGGCTGCTTGCCGGCGTTCGTCAGGTCGTAGTCCTCATCGCCCGCGGCCGGCGCCGGGCCCATGCCCAGGATGCCGTTCTCGCTGTGCAGGATCACCTCGCGGTCGGCCGGGATGTGGTTGGCCACCAGGGTCGGCTGGCCGATGCCCAGGTTGACGTAGGCCCCCTCGTGGATGTCTTGCGCAACGCGGCGGGCCACGTCGTCCTTGCTTCTCTTTTGATAGCTGCTCACGCTGACTCCTTGGGCGCTGGAGGCCATTTTGACTGTGATTTCCGGGTGCGGGCGAGGCTTCAGGCGGCTTTCTTGAAGCCGGCCGCCTGGGTCGCCGTGCGCTCGATGCGCACGATCTGGCTGACGTGGATGCCCGGCGTGACGATGGCCTCGGGGTCCAGCCCGCCCAGCTCCACGATCTCGTGGACGGTGGCGATGGTGCGCCGCGCCGCAGTGGCCATCACCGGGCCGAAGTTGCGCGCCGACTTGCGGTAGGTGAGGTTGCCCCAGCGGTCGCCGCGCTCGGCCTTGATCAGTGCTACGTCGCCGTGGATGGGGTACTCCAGCACATAGTGGCGCCCGTTGATCTCGCGCGTTTCCTTGCCCTGGGCCAGGTCGGTGCCATAGGCCGTGGGGCAGAAGAACGCGCCGATGCCGGCACCGGCGGCGCGCATGCGCTCGGCCAGGTTGCCCTGGGGCACGAGTTCCAGCTCCAGCTTGCCGCTGCGGTAGAGCTCGTCGAACACCCAGCTGTCGGCCTGGCGCGGAAAGCTGCAGATGATCTTGCGCACCTGGCCGGCCTTGAGCAGCGCGGCCAGGCCCGTGTCGCCATTGCCGGCGTTGTTGTTGACCACCGTCAGATCGCGCGCGCCGTGGGCGATCAGGCCGTCGATGAGTTCACCCGGAATGCCCGAGGTGCCGAAGCCGCCGATCAGCACCGTGGAGCCATCCCGGATGCCTGCCAGCGCCTCTGCTATCGAATCCGCAATCTTGTTGATCATGTGCCTGCCCGACTGGAAGTGAAAATCCGGGGCCTGCAACACTGCTGCCCCGAAAGAATTTGTTCGCATATAGAACAAATGTTCGCATAAAGAATTTTAGAATGGATCGCCATGGATGACACCCCCTCTGATCTCAGTGTTAACCCGAAGCCGGGCGACAGCTATGTGCAGTCGTTCGCGCGTGGGCTGGAGGTGATCCGCTCCTTCAGCGCCGCCGCGCCGCAGCAGACCCTGAGCGAGGTGGCCGCAGCCACCGGCCTCACGCGCGCCGGCGCGCGGCGCATCCTGCTCACGCTGCAGACGCTGGGCTACGTGGAAAGCGACGGCCGGCTGTTCTGCCTCACGCCGCGCATCCTCGACCTGGGTTTCGCCTACCTGTCGTCGATGCCGATCTGGGACCTGGCCGAGCCGGTGATGGAAGCGCTGGTGGACCGGGTGCACGAGTCGTGCTCGGCCGCGGTGCTGGACGGCCACGAGATCGTCTACGTGCTGCGCGTGCACACCCACAAGATCATGAGCACCAACCTGGGCGTGGGCTCGCGCCTGCCGGCGTTCTGGACGTCGCTCGGCCGCGTGCTGCTGGCGGCCCTGCCCGAGGACGACATGCGCGCCCGGCTGGCGCAGGTGCCCCGCCACGCGTTCACGCCCCACACGGCGCTGGACGACGCGACCCTGCTGGCGCGCATCGCCGAGGCACGCCAACAGGGCTGGTGCCTGGTCAACCAGGAACTGGAAGAGGGGCTGATCTCCATCGCCGCGCCGCTGAAGAACCGCGCAGGCCACACGGTGGCGGCGCTCAACATCAGCGGCCAGGCCAACCGCACCAGCGCGCAGATGATGCAGGAGCAGCTGCTGCCTGCGCTGCTGGAGGCCTCGCAGGCGATCTCGCGCACGCTGGGCACGCGGCGGCGGTAGCGCTGGCGGGGCCTGCCGCACCTCCCTGCCCCGGCTGCGCTGGCTGCGCTGGCTGCCTCTCAGCCGTCGATCGGCAGAACCCGGTCGCCCGCCGCTGGCACGCAGCCCTCCGCGATGGGCGTCCAGCCGCGCCGCACCACCACCTGCCGGCCGTCGTGGCAGAACTCGGTGCGCTCGGCCCCGGGCAGCCGCTGGCGCACGAAGGCTTCCAGGCTGGCGGGCAGGCTCACGTGCAGCTGCATTGCATAGCGGTCTTCTTCCGGATGGTCGCGCAGATGGATCAGCGGCACGAAGCCGGCGGCGAACATCAGCCAGTGCGAATCGACGGGCACGGGGGCCGGCGCATAGCCTGCGGTGCGCAACCACTGCTGCGCCCGGGCGCGCAGGTCGTCCCCGTCCGGCAGATCGCCCCAGGCGGTCACCAGCATTTCGGCCACCCACTGGTTGCAGTTCTGGTAGTCCTGCCCGAAGGCGTAGGCGTTGGCGCTGTAGCGGGCCGACAGCAGCCGCAGCGCGCGGGGCGTGTCCAGCAGCGCGGCGCGCACCTGGGCCGCGGTTTCCCCCGTCAGGGGCACCAGGGAGACGTAGCCTTGGGAAGGGTCGTCCACGCCCATGACGAAACCGGCCAGGCCCTGGTCATACAGGCGCGGGCGACCTTCGTCGCAGGCGTAGTAGAGCTGGCGCGCCTGCCAGGCGCCCTGCTCGTCCCGCCAGGCCAGGGCCGCGTGCGAATAGCGGATGCCGAACCGGGACAGGTCGAGCCCCGCCCGGCTGATGAGCACCACCGGCGCCGCCGTCCCGGCCAGCGCGGCGCGCACCACGCCGGTGAACTGCAGCAGCCGGGCCTGCTCGGGCGCCGTCAGCGGCTGGCTGCGGCCGCAAAAGGCCGGGCCGCCGGCCTGGGCCGGGGCCGACAGCGCCGCGCAGACCGCGACGCCCAGCGCTGCGGCCCAGCGGCCTGCACGGCGCCAGAGGCCGCATCGCGCCCCGCTCACGAGGCGCGGTCCACCCGGCGCGGCTCCAGTTCGCGGTGCCAGTCGTCCGCCAGCACCAGGAAGAACGCCTCGCGCGTATCGGCGCGGGCGAATTCCATGCCCCAGTCGCGCTCGGCGGCGTGGATGGCATCGCCCGGGGCCAGGCGCTGGGGCGTGAACACGGCGGCCGGCAACTCCAGCACCAGGCGCTGGGCGGGCGCGGCCTCCATGGTCACGCGCACGAAGCCGGCGCGGCCGGGCGCTTCGGCCACGTCGGTGATGCGGTAGTCGGCGTCGGCGCTCTTGCGGTCGCCGCCGCTCGAGCTGTTGCTGGAGCCCTTGAGCGAGTCGGAAGCGCTGCCGCTGGAGGCAGACCCCGCGCTGGAGGCGGACGAGGCGAAGCTGTCGGCCTGCGCGGCGAGGGGCAGGCACAGCGCGGCGGCCAGGCCCAGGGCGAGGCGGAAGTGGGGAGAAAGCGACATGGATCGGCAGGTTTCTGGAATCGGGACGTTATTGTTGACGCAATGGCCGGCCCGCCGGAAGAGTCGCCTGGGTTCGCGCAACCCGCGTGCTACGCTCATCGATCCATGTTCAACCCTTCCCAAGCCGACGTACGGCGCTTCTTCTGCGCGGTGCACGCCAAGAGCCAGGCCGGCGCACCGATGGAGGCCATCGAGACCCTGGCCAGCCTGTGGATCGCCGAACACCCGGAATACCACGCCGACCTGGCGGACGTGAATGCCGCCCTGGCGCGCAACTACGACGAGACACCGGGCCAGACCAACCCCTTCCTGCACCTGTCGATGCACCTGTCCATCAGCGAGCAGTGCAGCATCGACCAGCCGCGCGGCATCCGCCAGGCGGTGGAGCTGCTGGCCGCACGGCTCGATTCGCTGCACGACGCCCACCATGCCGTGATGGACTGCCTGGGCGAGATGCTCTGGCAGAGCCAGCGTTCGGGCCGCCCGCCGGACGGCGAGGCCTACGTCGCCTGCGTGCAGCGGCGCGCCACCCGGGACTGACGCCAGCCCCGGCATTCCACTGAGTCAATTGCTATTATATTTATAGCATAATGTCCTTACAGATAGAGCGCCGGAGGCGTATTTGACTCAAATTCTCTGCGCTTTCCCACTGGTCCAGACGCCCCCGTGCCCGGGCGCCGACCGCCGCTGAATGCCGCGCCGCTGGCAGCCTTCCCTGCGCGCGGCCATCGCGGTGCCGCTGGCGCTGCTGTTCGGCGTCACCGTGGCCCTGCTGGCGCTCAGCCAGCACCGGCAGATCAACGACCTCATCGACCAGGAAGGCGCTCGGCTGCTGAGCGCCATCACAGCGTCTTCGCAGATCCGGCTGGCGGCCTATCTGGAGACGCCCTACCAGGTGCAGCGCACGCTGGCCGACACCATCAGCCGCCAGCGGCTCCAGCGGCCTGGCGATGCGAGCGCCGTGGCGGCCTATCTGCGCAGCGTGTTCCCGGGGCGCTACAGCGAATTCGCACAGATCGGCCTGCTCGGATTCGGCGGCCGCGACGACGCCTATGCCGCCGTGCGGCGCGACGACGCCTTCCGGCTCATCCTGCAGGACCGCTCCACCGGCGGGCTGATGCACATCCACGAAGGCCTGGAGACCACCACCGCCGTCACCAGTGCGCTGGCCGGCTTCCAGCCCAGCCAGCGGCCGTGGTACACCGCCGCCCTGCACGCGGGGAAGACGGCCTGGTCGCCCATCTACACCTCCGCCAGCCGGCAGGGCGACGTCATCATCTCGGCCGCCACGCCGGTGGTGGTCGATGGCGAGACGGTCGGGGTGGTGGGCGCCGACGTCCGGCTCGACTCGCTGCAGCGGTTCCTGCACGCCGAACCCCTGCGCGGCCACGGCAGCCTGTTCATCGCCGAGGCCGACGGCACACTGGTCGCGCAGAGCCACCCGTCGCCCATCGTGGGCGAGCGCGGCGGCAGCTCGCAGCTGTCGCCCCGCACCCGCCTGCATGCCCATCAAAGCGCCGATCCGCTGGTGCGGGCGGCGGCCACGCACCTGGACCCGGTCGGTGCCGAAGGCCACAGCTTCCGTCTGGTGCAGGGCAACGCGCTCTACTTCGGCCGCGTGTCGGCCTTCACCGCCGGGCCGGGCCTGGACTGGCGCATCGTCGTGCTGCTGCCCGAGGCCGACCTGCTGGGCGACGCGCGGGAGCGGCTGGGCCACTGGACGCTCGCCGCAGTGCTGGGCGCGCTGATCGCGCTGCTGGCGGCGCTCTGGGCGGTGCAGCGGGTGTCGCGCCCCATCCTGCAGACCGCGCAGGCCGCCGACCGGCTGGCCCAGGGCGACTGGTCGACCGCCTCCGAGCTGCTGGCCCGGCCGCACGAGGGGTTGCGCGAAACCGCCGTGCTGTCGCGCGCCTTCCAGCGCATGGCGGCCCAATTGCGGCACTCGTTCGAGCAGCTGCAGGACCAGCTGCGCACCGACCCGCTGACCGGCGTGCTGACCCGCCGCGGGCTGCTGGAGCGCGCCGACTGGCCGGACGAGCGGGCCGCAGCCCTCACGCTGGTCGGGCTGGATGCGTTCCGCTCCGTCAACCACGGCGTGGGCTTTGCCACCGCCAACCAGCTGCTGCACGCCGTCGCCGCACGCCTGAGCGCGCGCCTGCCCGAGCCGCTGCTGATCGCGCGGGTGTCCGGCGACGAGTTCGCCATCCTGCACCTGGGCGTGGACGGACTGTCGCAGCAGGCGATCGGCAAGGCGGTGCAAAAGCTCTTTGCCACCCCGTTCTCCGCAGGCGAGGACGAACTGCTGCTGAGCGCCTCGGTCGGGGTGGTCGGCGGCACGCTGCGGGGCGCCGATCTGCCCGAATGGCTGCGCCAGGCCAGCGTGGCGCTGGGCGAGGCCAAGCAGGCCGGCCGCGACCAGTGCGTGGTGTTCGACGCTCCGATGATGGAGCTGTCCCTCCAGCGGGGCCGGCTGGTGACGGAGTTGCGGCAGGCGCTGGACCGGCAGCAGCTGGTGCTGCACTACCAACCGCTGATCGACCTGGCGAGCGGCCGGGTCACCGGCGCCGAAGCCCTGGTGCGGTGGAACCATCCGCTGCGCGGGCTGGTGTCGCCCGCGGCATTCATTCCGGCGGCAGAGGAATCGGGGTTGATCCTGCCCCTGGGCGAATGGGTGCTGCGCACGGCAACGCAGGCCGTGGCCGAACGCCTGGGCTCGCTGCCGCCCGATTTCAACCTGCACGTGAACGTGTCGGTGCGGCAGCTGATCCAGTCCGACTTCACCACCCGCGTGCGGCAGGCGCTGCGCACCAGCGGGCTGCCGCCGGGGCAGCTGACGCTGGAGCTGACCGAGTCGCAGCGCATCAGCGACGGGGACAGCGGCACGCGGGCGCGGCTCACGGCCCTGCGCGCCCTGGGCGTGAAGATCGCCATCGACGATTTCGGCACGGGCTATTCGTCGCTCACCTACCTGACCGATCTGCCCTTCGACTCCCTGAAGATGGACCAGCGCTTTGTGCGGTCGCTGCTGCAGACGCCGCGCGACGCCGCCATCGTGGAGTCGGTGCTGAGCCTGGCGCGGGGCCTCGGCGTCACGGTGGTGGCCGAAGGCGTGGAAACGCAGGCCCAGGCCAGCCGGCTGCGCGCGCTGCAGTGCGATGCGGCGCAGGGGTTCTGCTTCGGCCATCCGGTGCCGCTGCCCGAACTGGATCTGTCGGTGCGCACGATCGGCCTCGCCGATGAGGGGGCGCCGTCTGCAGAAGACCCCGCGCCCCGCACCGCAGCAACGGCCCCCGCGGCCGCGCCGAACGACGGGCAGGCATGAAAAAGGCCCGGAGGTCCGGGCCTGGAGAGCGAGTGGGAAAGGGAGTGAGTGAACGAATGGGGGCGTGCGCGACGCCCTGCGCCATCAGCGTCAGCGGAACGGCGACTGCCGCACGACCTGCAGATCGCCGTCGAGCGAACCGATGTAGCCCGCCATCGCCTTCAATTCGGCATTGGTAAATTGCTTGGCGACGCCCGCCATGATGGCGTTGGAGCGGCCCAGGTTGGGGTTCTTCTCGGCCTTGTACGACTTGAGCGCCACATAAAGATAGTCGGCATGCTGGCCGGCGATCTTGGGGTAGGACGGGTCGATGGGCTTGGCGAAGTTGTCGCCGTGGCAGGAGACGCAGGCACCCTTTTGCAGCAGGGCGGCCACCTGCACGCTGGGCTCGCGGCGGGGCTTGGAAGGAACCTCCGGCGCGGCGCCCGGAGCGCGGTGCGCGGCGTAGTAGGCGGAGACGTCGGCGATGTCCTGCTCGGTGAGCGAATCGGCCACGCCGCGCATGGTGGGGTGGCGGCGGTCGCCCTTCTTGTAGGCGTCGAGCGCCGAGGAGAGATAGCGTGCGCTCTGGCCGGAGATCATGGGCACGCGGTGGACTTCGGGAAAGCTGGCCTGATAGCCTGGAATGCCGTGGCAGCCGATGCACATGGCGATCTTCTTCTCACCGGCCTGGGCGTCGCCCTTGATCTCCTGCGCGAACGCCGCACCGGTCGCACAAGCGACAAGCATGCCCAATACCGTGGTCCGTATTTTGTTCATTTTGCGCGCACAATCCCGTGGTGGTTGTCTCTCTAATATGAAGAATTATAGGAGGGGGCCCGCCGCTTCCTTCATCAACGATTACCCTATTCACGGCCCATGAAATTCCAAGGTTCCGAGAGTTACGTTGCCACGCAAGACCTGAAATTGGCGGTGAATGCCGCCATCACCTTGCAACGGCCCCTGCTGGTCAAGGGCGAGCCGGGCACGGGCAAGACCATGCTGGCCGAGGAAGTCGCGCGCGAGCTCGGGCTGCCGCTGCTGCAGTGGCACGTCAAGTCCACCACCAAGGCACAGCAGGGCCTCTACGAATACGACGCGGTGAGCCGGCTGCGAGACAGCCAGCTGGGCGACGCAGAGAGCAGCGAGCGCGTCAAGGACATCCGCAACTACATCGTGCAGGGCGTGCTGTGGCAGGCCTTCACGGCCGATGCGCCGGTGGCGCTGCTCATCGACGAGATCGACAAGGCCGATATCGAATTCCCGAACGACCTGTTGCGGGAAATCGACCGCATGGAGTTCTATTGCTATGAAACGCGGGAATTGATCCGCGCCAAGCACCGGCCGCTGGTGTTCATTACCTCGAACAATGAAAAGGAACTGCCGGACGCGTTTCTGCGCCGCTGCTTTTTCCACTACATCAAGTTCCCGGAAGCCGACACCATGCGGCAGATCGTGGCGGTGCATTTCCCCACGCTCAAGGGCGATCTGCTGTCTGCCGCGATGAAGACGTTCTACGACGTGCGCGGCCTGCCGGGCCTGAAGAAGAAGCCGTCGACCAGCGAGCTGATCGACTGGCTGAAACTGCTGGTGGCCGAAGACATTCCGCTCGCGGCGCTGCAGAGCGCGGACCAGAAGGTGTCGGTGCCCCCGCTGGTGGGTGCGCTGTTGAAGAACGAGCAGGACGTGAGCCTGTTCGAAAAGCTGGTGTTCATGAACCAGCGCAACCGCTGATGTGCGCCTAGCGCAAGGACTGGAGCCCGGCCCATGAGCGAAGCGCGCCGTCTGCTGATCGAAGGCATCTCGGATGCCGTGGGCTTCACCCTCGGTGCGCTGGCGGGCTACTGGCTCGGACGGCTGCTCGGCCTGGATCTGTTCGCGCCGGGCTACGGTACGGCCAGCCTGCTGGCGATCGCGCTGGTGGGCCTGGGCGGCGGGCTGGGCCTGCATGCGGCGCGCCGCTGGCGCCGGCGGCGCAGCGAACCGCGCTGACGCAGCGGCACGGTCTTCCCCCCTTTTTCCTCCCCCCTCTGCCCACGGAACGCCATGGCCTTTGTAGAACCCGTCACCTTGCAGGATCGCGGCGTGCGCCTCGAGCCGCTGGAGCTGTCCCATGAAGCGGGCCTGGCCGCCGCGGCGACCGATGGCCGGCTCTGGCAGTTGCGCATCACGTCGGTGCCCGAGCCCGACCAGACACGGGCCTACATCGAGGCCGCCTTGCAGGCGCGCCGCGAAGGGCACCGCTTCGCCTTCGCGGTGATCGACGAGGCCAGCGGCGAGGTGGTCGGCACCACCAGCTACCACGACATCGTGCCGGCCATACGGCGCGTGGAGATCGGCTGGACCTGGTATGCCAAGCGCGTTCAGCGCACCCATGTCAACACCACGGCCAAGCTGCTGCTGCTCACGCATGCCTTCGACACGCTGGGCTGCCACGTGGTGGGCTGGCGCACCGACAACTTCAACTTCGCGTCGCAGCGTGCCATCGAGCGGCTGGGCGCGAAGAAGGACGGCGTGCTGCGCGGCCATGCCCTGCGCCGCGACGGCACGATCCGCGACACGGTGATGTACAGCATGCGCGCGGGCGAATGGCCCGAGGCGCGGGCCCAGCTGCTATATCTTTTGCAGCAAAGAGCCCAGGCGGCATGAGCGCCACAGGCACTTTCGACCTTGAAACCCACTGAAAGCACGGCATGCTGATCGACTTCTTCTACACCCTGCGCGCCGGCCAGTTGCCTGTGTCGGTGAAGGAGTATCTGTCGCTGCTGGAAGCGCTCCAGGCCGGCGTGGTCGGCCCGAAGTCGGAGGACGGCTGGAGCATCGACGACTTCTACCACCTGGCCCGCACGGTGCTGGTCAAGGACGAAAAGCACTTCGACAAGTTCGACCGGGCCTTCGGCGCCTATTTCAAGGGCGTGGAAATGGTGGCCGACTTCCGCAAGGAGATCCCTGCCGACTGGCTGCGCCAGGTGCTGGAGCGCGAACTGACGCCCGAGCAGAAGGCCGCCATCGAGAAGATGGATTGGGACGAGCTGATGGAGACGCTGAAGAAGCGTCTCGAAGAGCAGAAGGAGCGCCACGAGGGCGGCAGCAAGTGGATCGGCACCGGCGGCACCAGCCCCTTCGGCCATGGTGGCTACAACCCGCAGGGCGTGCGCATCGGCGGCGCCGGCAAGAACAAGAGCGCGGTGAAGGTGTGGGACCAGCGCGCCTACCGCGACTACGACGACACGCAGGAGCTGGGCACGCGCAACATCAAGATGGCCCTGCGCCGCCTGCGCAAGTTCGCCCGCGAGGGCAACGAACTGGAACTGGACCTGGACGGCACCATCCGCAGCACGGCGGCCAACGCCGGCTACCTCGACATCAAGATGGTGCCCGAGCGCCACAACAACGTGAAGCTGCTGCTGCTGATGGACGTGGGCGGCACCATGGACGAACACGTGCAGCGGGTGGAAGAGCTGTTCTCGGCCGTCAAGAGCGAGTTCAAGCACCTGGAGTTCTACTACTTCCACAACTGCGTCTACGACTTCATGTGGAAGAACAACCGCCGCCGCTTCGCCGAGAAATTCCCTACCTGGGACATCATCCGCAAGTACAACAAGGACTACAAGCTCATCTTCGTCGGCGACGCGACGATGAGCCCCTACGAGATCCTGCAGCCCGGCGGTAGCGTGGAATACAACAACGAGGAGGCCGGCGCCGAGTGGCTCACGCGGCTGCTGCACGCCTTCCCGCACCATGCCTGGATCAACCCGGAGCCGCAGGGCGTCTGGCAGTACCGCCAGAGCATCGGCGTCATCCAGCAGATCCTGGGCCACCGCATGTATCCGCTGTCGCTCAAGGGTTTGGAAGAGACGATGCGGCTTTTGTCAAAATAGTCCTACGGAGGGTCGGGGCGCATGAGGGCGCGGTGCCATCCGTCGCTCTGACACCCTCTTGCCACCACTTCCGGGCTCCGTTTCTTGAAAGCTTCCCCCCGCACCGCGTCTCCTCCGTCCTGCCAAGTCCCCTGGTCCGCCCTGCTGCTGTGCAGCGTGCTGGTACTGCAGGGCTGCAGCCTGTTGCCCGGCGCCAAGAAGGGCAATGCCGACGCTGATGCCGAAGATGCGGTGCAGACCATCGGCGACAAGAACGCGCCCGATGCCTTCGCCCTGCAGGTACAGGCGCCCGACGCCATCCGCGAGCAGCTGGAGCGCCACATGGAGCTGCAGCGCTTTCGCAAGCTGCCCGATCTGCAGGCCGCCGAGCTGTCGCGCCTGCTGGGCGCGGCCGACGCGAATGCGCGCGACCTGCTGGGCACCATGGGCTATTTCAGCCCCACGCTCACCATCGAGATGCGCGAAGTTTCCGAACCCGGCCGGCCGCCGCGCGTGGTCGTCGTGACCGTGGAGCCCGGTCCCCGCACGGTGGTGCGCGACGCCGACGTGGCCTTCACGGGCGACGAGGCCGAGTCACCGGGTTTCGCCGAGCGCAGGGCCGGCATCCAGCGCGACTGGTCGCTGCAGCCGGGCCAGCCGTTCACCCAGTCCGCCTGGGACAGCGCCAAATCGCAGGGCCTGCGGCAGCTGCAGACGCGCCGCTACCCCACCGCGCGCATCGACAGCAGCCGTGCCGAGATCGACGCCGACAAGAATGAAGCCAAGCTCGCCGTCACCTACGCGCCCGGTCCGCCCTATCGGTTCGGCGCGCTGCGCGTGTCGGGCAGCGAGCGCTACGACCCCGATGGCGCGCGCCGCATCGCCCGCCTGCCCGAGGGCGACGAGTACAGCGAAACCGCGCTGCTCGACGCCCAGCAACGGCTGGCCAGCAGCGGCTACTACGACGCGGTGTTCCTGTCCGTCGACACCGACGGCACCGACCCGCAGGCCGCCCCGGTGGTCGCCCAGGTCCGGGAAGCGCCGCTCAAGAAGGTGGTGTTCGGCGTGGGCCTGTCGACCGACAGCGGCCCGCGGCTGAGCCTGGACCACATCCACAACCGCATGCCGGGGCTGGGCTGGCGCGCCGTCAGCAAGCTGTCGGTGGACCGCAAGAACAAGCTGGCGTCCACCGAATGGACGGCGCTGCCGGAAGAAAACGGCTGGCGCTGGTTCACCGGCGCGCAACTGCAGCGCGAGACCACCGGCAGCTACGAGGTCAACAGCGGGCGCGTGCGCGGCGGGCGCACCAAGAACAGCGACCACATCGACCGCAGCTACTTCCTGCAATACGACATGGCCAAGAGCCAGGGCGAAGCCGCGCCGCCATCGAGCTCGTCCATCACCGCCAACTATGCGTGGACGGGCCGCTACTTCAACAACAACACCGCCCCCACCCGCGGCTGGGGCGTGGCCTCCGAGATCGGGGTCGGCACCACGCTGACGCCCGAGCGCGACCCGTTCGTGCGGGCGCTGCTGCGCTGGCAGGGCTACGTGCCGCTCGGGCCGGTCGACCTGGGCGAAGGCATCCGCCGCGACAGCCGGCTGGCGCTGCGCGCCGAAGGCGGCGCGGTGCTGGCGCGCGAAGGCGCCAACATTCCCGTCACCCAGCTCTTCCTGACGGGCGGCGACACCACGGTGCGTGGCTATGGCTATCGCAAGATCGGCGCGCGCACGGACAACGACACGCTCTACGGCGGCCGCTATCTGGCGGTGGGCAGCGCCGAATGGCAGCGCCCCATCGTGCTGCGCGGCAACCGCACCGATTTCGAAAGCGCCGTCTTCATCGACGCCGGTGCGGTCGCGGACAAGGCGGGCGACCTGGAACCGCGCGTGGGCGTGGGCGCGGGCCTGCGCTGGCGCAGCCCGGTCGGGCCGCTGCAGGCCGATGTGGCCTATGGCGTGAAGTCGCAGGCGGTGCGGTTGCACCTGCGGCTGGGCTTCAGTTTCTAATCAATTTCCGGAAGGCGTGCGCGCCGCTCTTCGCATGGCCATCCCACAGACCCCCAAGAACCCCTACGCCGCCGCCGCGGCGCCCCAGCCCCACCCGCGCCGCCGCAACGGCTGGCTGATCGCCGCATGGAGCCTGCTGGGCTTGCTGGCGCTGGTCGCCGTGCTGCTGGGCGCGGCATGGTGGTGGACCGGCGGCGACTCGTCGCTGGCCGCCACGCTCAACCGCGTCGCCCGGTATCTGCCTGCCGGCCAGACGCTGGAGAGCCGCGACGTCACCGGCTCGGTGCGCGGCGGTGGCCGCATCGGCTGGCTGCGCTGGAGCGGCCCTGGCATGGCGGTGGAGGTGAACGACGCCGACATCGGCTGGCGCCTGGCGCCGCTGCTGCAGCGCAAGGTGCAGTTGGGCCAGGTGCATGCCGCGCGGGTGGTCATCACCCCCCAGCCGATCGACAAGCCCGCCGAACCCACGCAGCCGCTGCAACGCCTGGCGCTGCCGGTGCAGGTGGACCTGCCCTTCCAACTGGACGAGGTGGTGTGGGCGCCGCCCGCCGCAGACCCGGTCACGATCCGCCAATTGCAGGGCCGCTATGGCTACGACGGCACGCGCCACGAACTGGTGGTGGACAACGTCGAGTTCGCGCAAGGCCGGTATGTGGCGCGGGGCACGCTGGGCGCCGAAGCCCCCATGCCGCTGGACCTGACGCTGGACGGCAGCGCGCGCACCGCCCCGCCCGGCGGCGGCCCCGAGCTGCAGGCCAACGCCCACGCCACGGTGCAGGGCACGCTCGCGACCGAGGCCGCGCGGCTGCAGGTGGCAGCGCAGCTGCGCGGGGCGGTGGCGGAAGCTGCCGAAGGGGCCGCGACCGCGTCGGCACCGGCGGCCCCGGCCAGCGCCGTGGCCGCCTCCAGCGCGCCGCAGCCCAAGGCAAGCGCCCGCAGCAAAAGCACGGGCAAGCCCGCCGCCACCGCGCGGGCCGCCAGCAAGGCCCCGCCGCCCGAGCTCATGGAAGCGGACGTGCAGGTACAGGTCGCCCCCTGGGCGCCGCAGCCACTGCTGCAGGCCCAGGCCGCACTGCGCGCGCTCGACCTGGCCGCGCTGTGGCCGCAGGCGCCGGTCACCCGGCTGAGCGGCGACGTGCGCGTGGAACCGTCGGCCACTGCGGCTGCGGCAGGCGCGGCTCCGGGCTCTGTCGCTACGGCCCCCACGGCGGCGGCATCGGCGGGCCAGGCCGCAGCGAACAGCACGGCCGCCCCATCGGCACCCACGGGCTGGAACATCGCCGCCCAGCTGCAGAACGCCCTGCCCGGCCCCTGGGACCGGCAGCGCCTGCCCGTCAGCGCCCTGCAAGCGCAGGCCGCCTTCGACGGCGCGCGCTGGACGGTGCCGCAGGCCACGGTCACCGTCGGCACCGGCAGCCTGCAGGCGGAAGGCGCTTACACGCCCGCCACCGGTGCGCTGGAAGGCAAGGCGCAACTGCGCAACCTGCGCCCCGACGCGATCGACAGCCGGCTGGACGCGACACCCCTGAGCGGCACCGCCAGCGCCGATGGGGAGCAGAACGGCGTGATCCGCTTCACGGCGGACATTCGCGGCGGCGCCGCAGGTGCGGCTTCCGCAGGCGCGACGGGCGCGGTAAGAAGCGCTGCGCGCAACAAGACCACGGCCACGGCCGCACGTACTGCACCCCTGCGCATCGACCGCCTGGCGGCCGAGGGCACCTGGCGCACCGACCGGCTCGACCTGACGCGCCTGCAGCTCGATGCGCTGCAGGCGCAGGTGAGTGCCCGGCAGGTGCAGGTGAACCTGGCCGAGTCCTCCGCCAAAGGCCAGCTGCAGGCCACGCTGCCGGGCGCCAGCGCGCAATTGAACGGCGCCATGGCGGCCCGCACCGGGGCCGGCACGCTGGACCTGCGCGTGGCGGACGCCCAGCGACTGCAGCGCTGGCTGAACACCGTGCCCGGCGCCGCCGGCCTGCTGCAGGGTGCCGTGCTGGAAGGCAGCGCCACCCTGGCCGCACGCTGGAACGGTGGCTGGCAGACGCTGCAGCGCCAGCTGCAGGTGGCCGGCCTGCTGGGCGGCCCGGCCGTGGCTGCAGGCGCCGGCAACAGCACCTTCACCTTGCAGGCACAGCTCGCCGTGCCGCGATTGAAAGCCGACCTGCCACCCCGCCCGGGCACCAACACCGGCCCGCAGACGCTGCAGCTCACCGACCTGCAGTCCACGCTGGCGGGCTCCGTGCCGCAGCTCAACCTGTCGCTGGAGGGGCAGGTGCGCCAGGGCGAGCAGCGCGCCAGCGTGCGCCTGCGCGCCGAGGGCGGCAACACGGGCGCAGCCGGCCAATGGCGTGCGCAGATCGCCGACCTGCGCGTGGTCGCATCGCCCGCAGGCCAACCCGGCCCATGGACGGTGCAGCTGACCCAGCCTCTGGGAGTGACGGCGCGGCAGGCGCCCACGCTGCTGGTGGAGACCTCTGCCGGCCAGGCCACGGTGACCGGCCCCGTGCCGGGCGACGTGCGCCTGCGCTGGGAACCGGTGCGGTATGAACAGACCGCGCAGGGCCACATGCGCCTGCGCACGCAGGGCGCGCTGCAGGGCCTGCCCACCAGCTGGGCCGATGCCTTCGCGCAGGGCGACCAGCCGCTGCTGCAGCGCCTGGGCCTGGGCGGCAACCTGGTGCTGAATGGCGACTGGAACATCGACCTGGGCGACACCTTGCGTGCCAGCGCCAGTGTGCGCCGGGCCAGCGGCGACCTGCGCGTGCTGGCCGGCGACAGCATGCCCACCACCACCGTGGTGCGCAGCAGCGGCCAGGGTACCGGCAGCGGCGCCCCGCAGGCAGCCGAGGGGCCGGGCACGCCCGCCGGCATCCGCCAGGCCGAGGTCCGGCTGGATGCCGAAGGCGAGACGGTGCGCGCCCGCGTGATGTGGGACAGCGAACGGGCCGGCCGCTTGCAGGCCGACGGCAACACCCGTCTGGCGCGTGGCGCAGACGGCGGCTGGCTGTGGCCCGAGGACGCGCCGCTGGCCGCCACGGTGAAGGCGCAGATGCCGGACGTGGGCGTGTGGTCGGCGCTGGCGCCGCCGGGCTGGCGCGTGAAGGGCACGCTGCAGGCCGACGCCGCGCTGTCGGGCACCCGCAGCGCACCACGCTGGAGCGGCACGCTCGGCGCCGACCAGCTGGCCGTGCGCTCCCTGCTCGACGGTGTGGATCTGCAGGACGGCCGGCTGCGCGCCGTGCTGCGCGGCGACCGTTTGGAGATCACCGAATTCCGCGTGAACGGCGGCAGCGGCAGCAATGCGCGGATCGCGGGCTTCAGCGGCAACCGCACCAACGCACCGCGCTCCGGCGGCACGCTGACGGGCTCGGGCAACGTGTCCTGGGCCGGCGTGGGCTCCGCCGGAGCTGGCACTGGCGGCGGCTCCGGCATCGCGATGGACTTCAATGCACAGGCCAACGCGCTGCAGGTGCTGGTGCGCGCCGACCGGCAGGTCAGCGTGTCGGGCAACCTGCAGGCGCGGCTGCAAGGCGGGCAGTTCACGCTGCGGGGCCGGCTCACCACCGACCGCGCCACCATCATCCTGCCCGAAGCCGGCGCCCCGACGCTCGGCTCCGACGTGGTCGTGCGCTCTGCCGCCAAGGACCGGGAAGCGATGCAGCAGGCGCAGAAGGCGGCCACCGCCTCGGCCAAGGTCGAAACCGCCCGGCCGCCCGACATCGCCGTCACTCTCAACCTGGGCAACGACTTCGCGCTGCAGGGCTATGGCATCACCACCCGCCTGACGGGCGAGCTGGAGATCCGCAGCGCCGGCTCGGCCACCGCGCCGCCCCGCGTGACGGGCGAGATCCGCACCGACCAGGGCCGCTACCGCGCCTGGGGCCAGTCGCTGGACGTCGAGAACGGCCTGATTCGCTTCAACGGCCCGTACGACAACCCGGCGCTCGACATCCTGGCCATCCGGCCGAACATCAGCGTGCGCGCGGGCGTGCAGGTCACCGGCTCGGCGAAGGCGCCGCGCGTGCGGCTCTATTCCGACCCCGACCTGCCCGACGCCGAGAAGCTGTCGTGGGTGGTGCTGGGCCGCAGTGCCGCCGCCGGCGGGGCCGAAGCCGCATTGCTGCAGCAGGCCGCGCTGGCGCTGCTGGGCGGCAACGGCGACGGCGGATCGGGCAACTTCGCGCGCCGCGTCGGCCTGGACGAGATCGGCTTCCGTGGCCCGGGCAGCGGCGAAGACGCCAGCGCCGCCGCCCTCACTTTCGGCAAGCGCCTGTCCAAGGACCTGTACGTGACCTATGAGCGCAGCCTGTCGGGCGCACTGGGCACGCTCTACATCTTCTATGACCTGTCGCAGCGCCTGACGCTGCGCGGCCAGACGGGCGCGCAAAGCGCGGTGGACCTGATCTACACGCTGCGCTACGACTGACCAAATGGGCGTGCGCGGCTGCGTGGCAGAGCGCGCCGCGCCCCGCATGCGGTCGGCAACGTCCTGCCCTGGCGCCGGCGCCGGGGCGAGGTGGCGCACACCCGCTGGCCACTGCTGCGGCCGGCGGCATTCCCCACGCGCCGCAGGGGATGGCGTCGCTAGAATCCTGCGCAGGGTGTCGTCACATGGGGTGCGGCAGGTAGAGCGAAGGTCGGGCCGCCTCGCGGAACTCTGTCGACCCTTCCCATGCCCGCTCTTCCCATGGAGTCCATTGCGGCTCTTCTCTTCGCATTGGCCGTGGTGCACACGTTCACTGCCAGGCAGTTCGAACGCCTCGCCCATCGCTTCCCCCGGCATTCCGGTGTGTTCCATTTCCTGGGTGAGGTGGAAGTGGTCTTCGGGCTGTGGGCCATCGTGCTCGTCGCCGTGATGGCCGCCGTCATGGGCGGCGCCGAAGCCATTGCTTACGCCGAATCCCGCAACTACACCGAACCCTTGTTCGTGTTCGTGGTGATGGTCATGGCGGCGTCCAGGCCCATCGTGCAGACCATCGGACGGCTGCTGGACTGGACTGCCCGGCGCATGCCGGTGCGCACGCCCGTGGCGGCGGCATGGCTGGGCCTGGCCGTCGTTCCCCTGCTCGGCTCGCTCATCACCGAGCCGGCCGCCATGACCCTGGCCGCCCTCATGCTGGCCGGCCAGATGTTCCGCAAGGACGTGCCCGAGCGCGTGAAGTACCTGGCGCTTGGCGTGCTGTTCGTGAACGTGTCGATCGGCGGCACGCTCACGTCGTACGCAGCGCCACCGGTCCTGATGGTCGCCGCCACCTGGGGCTGGGATTCGTGGTTCATGCTGACGCACTTCGGCTGGAAGTCCGCGCTGGCGGTAGCCATCAATGCCACCGTCGCAACCTTCGTGTTGCGCAAGCATCTCACCCACACCACGCGGGCAGACGCAGACGCGGCAGCCGACCGCACGCCACTCGCCCTGGTGGCCCTGCACGTCGCGCTGCTGGCAGCGGTCATCGCAAGCGCGCACCACCCGGTGATCTTCCTGGGTCTGTTCCTGCTCTTCCTGGGCATGGCGCAGGCCTACCCGCAGCACCAGAGCCGGTTGATTCTCAGGGAAGCCCTGCTCGTCGGGTTCTTTCTCGGCGGGCTGGTGGTGCTGGGCGGCATGCAGCAATGGTGGCTGCGGCCGATGGTCGAAGGCATGGAACCGCTGATGCTCTTCTTCGGCGCGCTGGGCCTGACAGCCATCACCGACAACGCCGCGTTGACCTATCTGGGCTCGCTGATCGACGGCATTTCCGACCCGGCCAAGTACATGCTGGTGGCCGGCGCGGTGGCCGGTGGCGGTCTCACCGTCATCGCCAACGCGCCCAATCCGGCCGGCGTGGCCCTGCTCAAGGCCGGCTTCCAGGATGGCACCGTCAGCGTGGGCGCCCTGCTGCTGGGTGCGCTGCTGCCCACCGCCGTTGCCGCCACGGCCCTGCTGGTCCTTTGAGCCTGGGCGTGCTCACCTGCAGAGTGTGAAAGGCGGCACGGCAGCTGGCGCATTTTTTCCACCGCCGCGGCTGCATCTGCGCGGTCAGCCACCGTGCTTTCACCTGAACCGCGAACGGCTGGCAGCCCTTGTCGCCACGCTCTGGAGCTCCACTTTCTCGCGGCAGCAGGAGCCAGGGCGCAGCACCATCGGGCTGCCAGAAGGCTCTTGTCGGCGCCCGTACAATGCCGGGCTGTCCTCCTCATAGTTCAATGGATAGAACGAGTGCCTCCTAAGCGCTAGATGCAGGTTCGATTCCTGCTGAGGGGACCACAGCCTCCCCTTCCGGCACGCCAGTGCCCGATGTCACTCAGGCGCCTGCCTGCGCCCAGCATCCCAAACCATTCCGCCCGACCATCAGTGCCGCAGAACGCGATGCGCGGGACACCGGGTGGACGGTGATTTCACCCCGCCAACGAGATGGCGCTGGCTGGCAGGGATGCTGTTCGCGGGCTTTCCGGCGCATGCGTTCACGGCGCGTATCGCCGGGGCTGGGCCATGGGCGGGTCATCAAGTTGACAGCCGGGCGCATGGCCCCCCTTGTCAGGCAACGCCCTCGCGGCAGCAGGTCGGCCGACCACGGCCGGCGAGGCCGGCGTCCCACAGAGAGGCGTCAGGGTGGTTTCTATAGTGTGGGTGCAGTGCAGCGAGCAGCTTGCTGCGATGGCTTTTTTGCCACCTTTTTGCATCCCCCCGACCCACCGCTTCACCCATCAAGGACGCCCATGAGCGACAACGACCAAGGCAAGCCGAACCCCATTCTCAACGCCGTGTCCAACGCCGTGGCCGCTCTCCGCGCGGACGACGACCAGCTGGCCCTGGCGAAGGCGCATGAAGCGCTGGAGCCCAAGGCCATTGAAAAGCTGGAAGTGGCCGAGGCCCGCCGTCAGCCCACCGTGGCTGACGCGGTGAACCACCTGCTGCGTGAACAGGGCCGCTCCACGGACCCCACGCAACTCGTTCCGGGCGTGACGACGCGGGAGATCATGGTGGACGGTGCCGCAGGGTCGCTGCCTGCGACGGTCTACACGCCCGAAGGCGGCTCCGTCGGCCCCCTGCCCGTGGTGCTGTATTTCCACGGCGGAGGCTGGGTGATCGCCGACCGCAAGGTGTACGACGGCGGCGCGCGAGGCCTGGCCCAGCAGGCGCATGCCATCGTCGTGTCGGTGGACTACCGGCAAGCGCCCGAACACCGGTTCCCCGCAGCGTGGGACGATGCCCTGGCGGCCTACCGCTGGCTGACGACCCATGCCGACACCCTGGGCGGTGACAAGCACCGCCTGGCCCTGGCCGGCGAAAGCGCGGGCGGCAACCTGGCCGTGGCCACGGCCGTCGCCGCGCGTGACGCCGGCCTGCCCGCGCCACGCCATGTGCTCAGCGTCTACCCGGTCGCGCAGACCAGCTTGAATACCGAGTCATATCTTGAGAACGCCATCGCGAAACCGCTGAACCGCGCCATGGTGAAGTGGTTCGTGGACCACCTGATCCACTCGGAGGACGACCTGAAGGACCCGCGCCTGAGCCTGGTCGACGCGGACCTGAAGGGCCTGCCCCCGGTCACGATCATCAATGCCCGCATCGATCCGCTGCGGGGTGACGGGGCGAAGCTGGAAGATGCGCTGCAGGAGGCCGGTGTGCCTGTGGAGCGGCGCGATTACGAAGGGGTTGCGCACGAATTCTTTGGGGCGGCTGCAGTGTTGGAGAAGGCTCGGGAGGCCCAGGGGTGGGCGGGTGAGCGGTTGAGAGAGGCGCTCAGGGTTTGAGCGGGGTGAGGAAGGGTGGGGTGTGAAGCTGATCCGCCTTTCCCTTCCTGCCCTGTA
The DNA here is from genome assembly GCF_001424265.1 of Acidovorax sp. Leaf160. Classification (GTDB taxonomy): domain Bacteria; phylum Pseudomonadota; class Gammaproteobacteria; order Burkholderiales; family Burkholderiaceae_C; genus Paracidovorax. The sequence goes on along the minus strand of NZ_LMOV01000006.1, from coordinate 334 downwards.
CCGCAATGAATTGACTTGCTTTCGCGTTGGCTGGCGGTTGGCGGTTGGCGGGTGCCCGGGGTTCCCGGGCGTTTTTTTTTGTTTTCCGCCTTTGCGCCCTGTGGGTGGGCGCTTGCTACTACGGATCTCGGTTTGTTGGTGAAGTCTTGCTTGTAGCGACCGAGGAAACAGACCCTTCGGGGTTAGCTTGGCGAAGCCTGGGCGTGCTGCCGGGGCGGTGCTGGCGGGTGCTGGGCCTTTGCTTCCCGGGGCCGGGATTTCGCCCCGGCGGGCGAGTAACTTTCTTTCGTCTCGCCGAAAGAAAGTCACCAAAGAAAGGGCGACCCTGCTGTGC
>NZ_LMOV01000005.1 GCF_001424265.1 Acidovorax sp. Leaf160 | reverse complement strand
CCATGATCGTCTCTCGATCCTGCTCGCTCAGCTGTCGGTAGGTCTTGCTCATGAAGTGTCTTCAGTCCGGTTGGATTCAGGTGTTGCACTTCACTATAGAAACCGCCCGGTATGACTTTCTCTGCACTGGCGCATCGACAGCGCCAGTGAAAACACCATAGAGCGACTAGGCTGGAAGAGTCGGAGCTCCGTCGTCCAGTTCAAGAATTTCTGCAATCTGTTGGGTCATGACCTGGAAAGAAGGACTGCGGCACGCTCCTCGTCCGTCAGGATCGAGACGAAAATCGATGCCCTTCGCAAAGCGCGTCCGGCCTCCGAACGGTCCGTGGCTGCGGCAAGCGTTGGTTCCATGCCGCTATCGAGCACTCGCTGCCATGCCACAAGATCCGGCCGCGGATCATGGCTCAGCAATCGCCAGCGATCGAGCGTCTCCTGCAACCGGTTGAACAGCGCCGGCTGGCGACGAATTTTCTGCGCCGCCAATAGATGCAGCGCCAGGCTACGGAAGTCGCGGCCTGGGGGCTCCATCACTAGCCCTGAAGCGGGCTGGTGGGGTCACCCAATTCCCGCACCGAGGCACTGGACGCCAGAGTGGCCGGCTCCTGCACGATCCAGTTGGAGATGCCATTTGCGTAGTGCGCGACCAAATGCGCCTTGATATGCAGGTTGCGCAGGTGCTCGATCTCGCCGACATCGGGAAAATGCCTTGTCACCAAGATCACGCGCCTCACCGTCTCGGGCGATCCATGTCTCTGCACCTCGTGGGCGACAGCATGGACTAGCAATGAACAGTCTGCCAAAGCGTCTGCGACATCGTCGGGCAGACCAATTGCGTTCTCCACGATCAAATGGTCGAAGCGATGGTCGTTCGGATAGTGGGAGAGAGCAGCGGCGGCACGCCCGCGGAGCGTCGACGACAAGAGCCCGTCGGCTTGCATCTGGCGCAGCAGCTCGCGGGCCGTTCGCAGAGCACAAAAACGTTCGTAGGCAGTCGTCATATCGGCCTCCCCCAGGTTGCGAGGAACCTACCCGGAATCCCCAGCGATGGTGCGAGAAGCCCTCCGCGGCAACCTAAATTTCTAGACGTGTACGTTTCAAAAACGGCATATGCCACAACGACTTGCAGAAGACTTCTTGCTGCCGGTCATGGAAGTAGGCGATCTGCTCGACTTCGTTTACGCTGGTCGCATGGCATCGCTGAGACGGCTCATTGACTCCAAGACCGTCACCCCAGGCGGCCCCGCGGACAAAGTCTGCGAGAAACAGGATCATTCAGCAGCATCTCAACCAACGGAATCGGTCAACGGCAATGATGCTCGTCAGCCGGTGCTCTTGAACGTTTCGCTGCATCAGCACCTCCTAGCTACACGCGCGGCGAGGCCTTCGACACTTTCTTCCGCAATGAACGCCCTGTTGGAGATCAGGCGCCGCAGAGCCGCTGAATCGCCCAAAGAACATTTGGACGACTGACGCAAAGCGTGACCATGCCGGAGATCGATTTCTTCGATGCATTGCAGCGCGGGCTGCAAAAGATCGCATCGGAAGAGCCCTGCAGTTCTACGACGGGCCAGCTTACGAGATCTGCGCAGCGCTCATCACGTGTCCGGACTGAACCAGTGCAAGAAGTGGACATCTCGCTGACAGAGTTCGTGTCGATGACGACGCCGTCGACGACGCAGGGGGGCGACACCCAGCCAGGACTGACAGCTGAGGCTTGCGATCGCCCTGCAAAGCTCATGGACTGAACGCTCACGCCTCAGCGACATCCAGATCTCGTTGATCCAATGGCCTAGTCAGTTGGCGCACTCCTCGTCCCAAGTTCAAGCCCCGTCATTGACTTTCACGGCCTTCAATGCTGTGAACATATCGCTCAGCTTGACCAGCTGTCCCCGCCCTCCGTCTTCGGACGCGACCGGCGTAACGCCCAGGCTTTCTAACCGCGACATCAAGCCACGGCTGGATGAACGGCAGGATTTCGCTTGCCTCGCCAGGGGCGCGTATGTTTGCAAGAACTCGACCAGGTCACGCACATCAACCACCCAAGGTTCGCCTTGTTCTAGCGGCTCCCGGCTTGCGGGAAGGACGCCCAGGTCAACCCAACTTTTGACCGCATCGTAGTGAGCTCCCATCATGGCGCTGACCTGTTGCAAAGTAAGCCCTCGTTCGACGAACCACGAAGCGATACGCTGGTCAACCTCATCTTGCGCGAACATCAGCTCACCGATGCTCAAGTGCTCGTCGTGGTCAACCGGCGTGAGTTCACCGGCCGCGATCGCGCGGAAAAGGCCAATCAGGCGCGGCCTGTTCGTCGTGCGTCGGAAGCTAAGTTCTCGCATAGGGATAGATGCGACGATCTTGCGATCCTTGTTGTCCCGGGCGAACCTTCGAAGGCGTTCAATCAAGCCAAGCAGCGGAACGTGTTGGACGTGGCCAGACACAACGGGGGCTGTGTCACTGGGATCGGAGTGCATGATCCATCCAGCCTCACACATCAAGCTGTAAACGGACTTGGGAACGTTCAGGATGTTCCGTGCATCCGTATCAGTGATGTGCTCGAACTGAACTTGCTTGAGGCGCTGGATCTCTTCACGCGATAAGAATCGCTGACGATAGTGCACGGCCTCATCGTGAATACTCGCCGAGATCAGATAGCTGTCGATGCCATCATTGATGCGCTCAGTGCTCACCCGTAATTCGATCGCTGCTTCTTTGACAGAGAACCATTGCTTTTCAACGGTGGCGATACTTTGGATGCTGTTTGATCGCGCATTAAGCTGCCCATCATGCGATGCAGTGATTCGGTTCGCTGCAGCCACGCGCACTGGGTGAAACGCGTCCTGGGTATATTTCCGGAACAGGAAGAAAAACCAGCGCCCGTGCCTTGCCGCCGCCCCCGTGGTCGCGACCACCGGTACGGCCTCAATCATCTTTTTCAACCGAGCGTCAAATCGGTGTGGCCAGTCACTGAGCAATTCGAAAAGTGGGTCGAGCCGCTCCACCGCTTGCTCAACAGACTTGGGCAGGGGTAACTTGCCCGCCTTGGCAAGCAGCTTACCGTCCGACGCACAGAAGTGGTTCGCAAGCCCCAAAACATACAAGTCGATCTCGGCCGGGACACCCCCGCCCATAAATAAAGGGAAGCTCGAGCCTTTGGGATGCTCACCCATGAGAAGCGATGAAAAATCAAGCTCAGTGCTGGAAGCCTGCGTTGTCGTTTGCACACGCAAATCTGCACCGCAATCGCATAGGTGTGGCAAAGGTCTCGTGTGGCGGATCGAGTCGCCACACTGGTGACAGTGGTCCAATAAGCGCGCCCCATGTACGGCACAGGCCGTGGCAAGGCAATGGGACCAGAGTTGCCGTGAGTACGACGTTTCCGCCAAGCATTGAGGGCACACCGCTTCGGAATCAGGTCGGGTAAAACTTCTGCGCAGAACAGCACGCATTGGTTCAGTCGCTGGCGCGATTGAAGCCAGTACGGTCGCTTCCAACTGAAGAAATGATGCCAGCTGCGGCAACTCGACGGCAGGCAGGCGGATCGCGCGCGAGATTCCGAGCGTGTTGAGAAGATTGATGCGCGATGCCATCACATTTTCCCGCGCCCAGCGACCAAGAAATCCCGCCAGGGACTCGTCACGGTGCGGCGTTAGATGTCGAAGCCACTGAATTCTTTTCTGGGCGTTGCGCTTCGTCATTAGTGCATGCCTCGGCCACTGCGCAGAGCGCGCTCCAATGCATCACGATGCGCGCCATTGAGCTGGACATCGTCAATCGTCCTTTGAGCGAGGGGGTCGGCTTTGTCTTTGGGATTGCGTTTGTACTTGTCTTTGTATGCCCGAGAGAGAAGTTCATGATCCAAGCATTTGCGCTTGTGCCCCACCTCCTCAATTCGCACTAAGAAATCCCTTGCTTTTCCGATATAGCCGCCGCCCCCGAGATAAGCTGCGCGCGTTAGAAACTCCGTCTCAACATCGATTTTCCAGCCATGGTCTTGTAGATGCGTGATGCCGGCCAGAACCATGCTTTGAAACTGAAGTCGATCCTCAATGACGCTCCAAGCGTATGGCTCAATACGGGCCCCGACCAAGCCGCGGTTTTCAAGTTGATCGTTATCTGCGTACATGCGGATCACGTGAGATAGTCCCGCAACCACAACGGAAATACCTGACAAATCGGCCAGCTCTTTGAAGAAGTCAGCTGCGTGGCGATTTTCCTTAGTTTGAGCGCGTTCACTTGATCTTTTTTCAACGAGGTGATTGGTTTCGTCGATCAACAACACCAGAACGCCGGCGGTCTCCATCGTTTTCCGGGCTTGCTTGATGATTTCATGCGACTTGCCTTTCACGGGGATGTCGCCAAGAATCGTGGTGATGATCTGAATGGCCAGCGCTTCGTTGGATGCTGTAGACGGCATGGGAACCAGGATGATTTTCCTGTGTCCAGACTCGCTAATACGGTTGGCAAAGTGCGCGTCGAGATCTTTCAGCAATGCGGTCTTGCCCGCGCGGGAGTCTCCCAAAAGCGGGAAGATGATGGGGGTCGCGCCATCAAGCACCCGCTCGATTTCCTCAACCAAGGCGTCGAAGGCCGCTTTGTACTGGACGTGCTCGAAGATCCATCCGTCGAAAATAGTTTTGGTCAACGGGCAGCTCCCATTTGTCGTCCACGTGGCGGATTGGTTGAGTTGCCAATCGTGGGAAGTGGTGGTTTGAATGCGGTTGTGGGAGGCGTTTTTGGCATGGTCAGCTTGGTATGCTCCGAGGCCTTGATCAGCATGTCGTCAATGCGTGCCTGCATAGAACGGCTGCGGCTGGAATTCCCCTTTCCTTTGAGCTCTCTGTACTCGACCAACGTTTGGGCGAAGGTTCTGCGGTCCAAGGCCTTCTTTTGCTTGGCAATTAGCGCCTTGATGGCCTTCGCGGAGGCGCGGTCTACACTGGTCCCGTCAAGAAGTTTTTCGTGAGCTGCGACGTGCTCACCGCCGCCGGGTGCTACGACGTAGATGGTGACTGCATCCAGGTCGGTGTGCAGGAACTCATACCTGCCTGGTCCGTGCAGCAGATATAGTGAAGAGAGCTCGTCAGAGTGATAATTCCAGCCGTCGAAATGGATGCCGTCGTGTCCGAGTGCGCGGGTCTCGCGCTTAAAGCACAACGATTTTTCGAACTCATCTCGATTGACAGGCACAGGTTGAGTAAATGTTTCCCGCATCTCATTCCAGATGTCGACTGGGGCGACGGCCTTGCGGCAACGGATTGACCTGAGATCGTTGCCGCGCAATGAGTATTTGTCATAGACAAATCGATAAATCTTTCCCCGGAGTTCCTCCAGGGTAAATAACTTTTCGCCAGACTTCACGGCACGTTGCTCGCCGTTTACAGATGATGTAGTTGCTCCTGCCAACGTCAAGATGTAGCGCTTCAGGATTCCGTTAAACCGCTCTACGTACGGCTTCTCTTCCGGCTTATAGGGTTGACACCGAGCGCTGTCTCCGAATAGCTGTCGAACCAATTCAGTGGCAGCCTTGCCGATGAATTCGGACCCGTTGTCGACGCGCAGCGTGATAGGCTTGCCGTACACCTCAATCCTGTTTTTGATGTGGTACTTTTTGTCGAAGTCTGAAGGCTTCGGGAAGTACATGAAGCGCAGGGCTTCCACGAACGGCAGTGTGGATGCCTTCTGAATTGTGAGGTGTAGTCCAACGATATAACCCGTAGCAACATCGATGGCTACATAAAGAACGTGACGACCGATTTCTCGGTCGTCTTCGTCCCGGACCATAATGTCCAGGACAGTCGCGTCCATTTCAACGCACTCCCAGAAGATTCCGGTATCGTGAGCCCGAACTGCTCTCCGGGTAATCGAGCGTGCCGTTCGGCCATCCATGCGAATCCGCATCAGATCGGCCCATGGCATGGCTCGCAAGAAGTTGCGTAGCTTCTTGATGGAATGGCGAGGAGGGTCAACGTCTCCCTTACGCTTCTTCCATTCTTCATCGAATCGAGCTTCGACGAGTTCCCACGTCGCCGTCAGGGTAAAACGGTCTGTACCCATTACCGCAACATTGACGACTTCCTGCATAACTTCAAGCAAGATCTCATCCGGCCCTTGGAAGCGATTGCCGCACCGATTCCATGCTGGTGAAAGCATGGATTCATGACCCTGCGCCGATCTTCGCCAATCTCGCAGGCAGCGGTCGCCGGGCGCGCGGCCTAGTCCGTACTCTTTGCAAAATTCAGGTAATTTCGAGACGATGTCTTTGATCTGCAATCCTTGCTCACGCTCGCGATTGACATAGCTCAAAATCTCTGTGCGCCTCTGACGTTCGCGCGCAGCAGAATCGCGCTCGTTTTCACGCCAGCTGGTCGAGACAGGACGAAGCATTCCATTCCCATCAGGGACAAGTAGGCGGATGTCGCCGTCCACCACCTCCCGTCGGAATTCTTCCGGCGTGAGGATGAAAATGTCACCATCGTCGGAATGGATTTCCAGCTTTTGGTGCAACTGCCGAAGTTGACCGACGTATGCGTTCTTGCCATGTCGGCAGATCTGCAATCCGGCCTGAACCATTTGCGCCATTTACAGCCCCAATTGAAGCAATTGAAGGTGGCTTAGGTCGCCATGGGCTTGCCAAAGCACCGTATTCACATTGAAGTTTCCGCTACGCAGATCGCACGCGATGACCCCCGAGACAAGCCCAAGGTAAATACACAGGTCGGATACCGCACCTTTGATATCACCCAGCAAGAATTTTCCGTCTTGGCCATCAACTTGCTTGATCAAGTCGTCCAGAAATGGCCGCTCATCGTTGTCTCGTCGGTATTTCATGGCGTCGCGCATATGAACCAGATTGGCATGTAGTCCACGATGCTCAATCTCGGTACTGGGCACCACCAGATAGTGAAAGCCGAGGTTGTTCAGGACCCGGCCACGCCGGGCGAGTGCTTCGCCGATCCTCGCCACTTCAGCGGCAGACTTTGCTTCGACCACCAAGGGGACAGGATTGGTGCGGCCGACGAGAAAGTCCGGCGTGTAGATGCGCTCTAGAGGTGGCTCGCCATCGATTCGCTCAGGGCGGGCACGGGGTGTAGCCTTGAGCGCTTCGGCTTTTGTTGCGAAGATTTTCTCGAGGTCCAACCGAACGGTGAAGGGCTGCGGACTGATGCTGACTGCTCGCGGGTCGATGTCGATAGCGAGCATCGTGGTGCTCTCATCAGCCGTCTCGACGAACATCTCGCCGCCGGCTTTGTAGCTGGCAACCAAATGGCTTCGCTTTTGGTGACCACGAACGCCCAGCGGACGAGCTGCCTTCTTTGATGAGGACATGCTCATTTTTCCGAATCGCTGTAGTTGACCGACTTTGCACCTGGCTCCTGAGCACGCCGGCGACGCAGCTCGTAGGGGCTCACCTCAGGGCCGCTGTCGCGACCGCTGCAGTTGAATGGGGTCGAAAGATCGTGCCTGCGAGGCTTTCTCAGAGCCAGGGCAAGGGCTACAAGGAGCGGCCGCAGGGGCCGGTCTCGCTTTGGCGGGCCAACAAGGGCAGCTTCCCACAAAGAAGCACGTTGCTCCTGAGGGGGCGTTTTCTGACCCGCGAGGTGGTGGGTCGGCATTGGCATCTTTGGCCCTTTCCGGCAGTTGAATTCCACGAATCGTAGAAATGAACCTTGCTGGGATGAGATCAAAAAGATCGCATTAAGCACCGCTTGTCGCAACAACGCAACATGCGAGTAAGATCAAAAAGATCCGGAAGGGGCATGAGGCTGTGGCACAGTCGTGCTCGACTTGGCCAAGAAATCGTGTCTTATCTACCTCCTAATCGATTGCCGATCGCACAACAGGAACGGCTTCTCTACATAGACATGAAGCTGCGGTTCCTCGGGGAAGTACGCCGGCAGGACTTGATTCAGCGATTTGGGATTCAGACGGCAGCAGCAACGCGCGACTTGGCGCTGTACCGTTGGGAGAAGCCGGACAACTTGGTTTTTGTCTCAAAGACCAAGTCGTATGTCAGGGGTGAGAAGTTCAAGCCGCTTTATGACACCGTAACGTCGGCTGATGCTCTTGCTTGGCTGTCGCCGGCCAAGAGTGAGACAGGCCTGCTCGATTCAGAGGTGCGCCTGCATGTCGAGCGGCCGTTGGCCGAGAAGGAGCTGTCGCCAGACACTGTGGCAGCAATCACTCGAGCAATTAAATCTGGTACCAGCCTGTCGTTGGCCTATCGTTCTCCTATTGAAGGAACGAGCAGTCGATCGGTTGTTCCTCATGCGTTGGCAGACATACAAGGGAACTGGCTGTTGCGGGTCTTTGATCGGTCGATCGGGGATTTCAACTCACTGCGCTTGAGCTGGATCCAAGACGCAACGCTCGTTATCGACGAGATCCGCGGGCACGAGCGCAGTCAGGACGACTCGGCGTGGCACACGATACGGACCCTCGAACTTGTGCCTCATCCAGACAACGTCGCGCATCCGGAGTGCTTGGTAGCCGCAGCCGAGCAGAGCCTTACATCATGGCGCGTAGAAGTTCGAGAGGCGCTGATCGATGCCTGGCTGCAGGGAATGCGCGTGGACTCAACAAGGGGTCATCGCCTTCGAGGTGACGAATACCTCTGGTGGCTAAAGAGTGCTCACTCCGTCGCGCCAGCTGAGTACGTATCCGTGGAGTTGAACTTTCGGGCGAAACGCTTCTAGGCCTCTCGATGCTGGGGCTGCGTCCAGTGCCCAAGGTGCCGATGCAGCGCGCCTGCACTTACGAATTCATAACAAAATTGAAAGCATAGCTAATGCCCTTAACCCTGCCACAGCTTGAACGCCACCTCTTCAAAGCCGCCGACATCCTGCGCGGCAAGATGGATGCCTCCGAGTTCAAGGAATACATCTTCGGGATGCTGTTCCTCAAGCGCTGCTCCGACGTGTTCGAACAGCGCCGTGCCGAGGTGATCCAACTCGAAATCGATGCGGGCAAGACGCCCGCCGAAGGAGAGACCTCGGCCGAGAACAAGCGTTGGTACAAAAAGGACGGCTATTACTGGGTGCCGAAGGAGTCGCGCTACAGCTACCTGGTCGACAACTCGCGTCAGGCCAACGTCGGCAGCCTGCTGAGCAAGGCGCTCGCCGGGATTGAAGGTGACAACGTCAGCCTGTATGACGTGCTGGAGCACATCGACTTCACCCGCAAGATCGGCCAGAGCAAGATCCCCGACATCAAGCTGCAGCAGCTCATCACCCATTTCAGTCTGCACCGCCTGCGCAACGAAGATTTCGAGTTCCCCGACCTGCTGGGCGCCGCCTACGAATACCTGATCGGCGAGTTCGCCGATTCGGCGGGCAAGAAAGGCGGCGAGTTCTATACGCCGCGCTCGGTGGTGCGGATGATGGTGCGGCTCATCAAGCCTGAGCTCCAGCACGACATCTACGACCCCTGCTGTGGCTCCGGCGGCATGCTGATCGCCGCCAAGGAATACATCGACGAACACGGTCAAGACGGCCGCAAGGCCAACCTGTTCGGGCAGGAGTTCAATGGCACGGTGTGGTCCATCGCCAAGATGAACATGCTGCTGCACGGCATCAGCACCGCGAACCTACAAAACGAGGACACCCTGGCCGAGCCGCAGCACGTCGAGGGCGGTGAGTTGATGCACTTCGACCGCGTGCTCACCAATCCGCCGTTTTCCATCCACTGGGGCAATACCGAGAAGGATGCCGACGGCAATGCCGCCTGGAAGCCCAAGTTCGAGGCTGAGCGCTTTCCCTACGGCCAGGTGCCGCTCGGTGCCAAGAAAGCCGATCTGATGTTCCTGCAGCACATGCTGGCCGTCACGCGCGACGGCGGCATAGTGGCCACCGTTCTGCCCCATGGTGTGCTGTTCCGGGGCGGCGAGGAGAAAACCATCCGCGCCGGCATCATCGAGGATGACCTGCTGGAAGCCGTCATCGGCGTCGCACCCAACCTGTTCTACGGCACCGGCATTCCGGCCTGCATTCTGGTGCTGCGCCAGCGGGTGCAGAACGGTGCCAACCGCGTCAGCGGCAAGCCTGCCGAGCGCCAGGGCAAGGTGTTGTTCATCAATGCCGACCGCGAGTTCTTCGAAGGCCGCGCGCAGAACTACCTGCTGCCCGAGCACATTGAAAAAATCGTCACCACTTTCGACGAATTCCGCGCCATCGACGGCTTCTCGGCCATCGTCGACAACGCCATGCTCAAGGCCAACGCCTACAACCTCAACATCCGCCGCTACGCCGACAACGCCCCGCCGCCCGAGCCGCACGACGTGCGCGCCCATCTGGTGGGCGGCATCCCCAAGGCCGAGGTGGCCGACAAGGCCAGCTTATTCAGCGCCCACGGCCTGAACCCAATGGACCTGCTGGTGGAAAGGGACGCCAAGTATTTCGACTTCGCGCCAGTCCTCGACAAACGGCAGGCCCTCAAGCCGACCATCGAAACCAATGCCGGTCTGGTCGCCAAGGAAGCGGCCATCCGCGCCGCCTTCGAGCAATGGTGGCAAGACCACAGCGCCCGTATCACGGCACTCTCGGGGCAGATGGACAACGCCGCCAGCCTGGTGGCCCTGCGCAACGACCTGCTGGCCAGCTTCAGCCAGAGCCTAGAGGCCATTGGCCTGCTCGACCCCTTCCAGGTACGAGGCATCGTGGCCGGTTTCTGGTACCAGACCAAGTACGATTTCCTCACCCTGATGGCGCGCGGTGCCAAGGGCGTGGCCGACGCCTGGCGCACCAGCATCGTCACCGCCCTGGAAGACAAGGCCAGCAAGGAGAGTCCGCTGGAGCACAAGCTGGTCAAGTTCCTGATGAGTGATTTCGTCGAGGCCATCACCGAGCTGGAAGCCAAGAAGGCCGAACTGGACAGCCAGATCAAGGCCGCTAGCCCGAAAGATGCCGAGGGCGAGGATGGTGAAGCCGCCGAGGCAGCAGAGGACGATGCGGACGAAGAAAATGCCGTGGACGAAGCCCAGCTCAAAGCGTGGAAAAAGGAGCTCACCGCCGTCAAGAAGCAACTCAAGGCCATGAACGACAGCTTCAAGCAGCACATCGGCGTAGCAGTGGAAGGGCTGACGCCGGAAGCCGCCGCCGAATTGCTGCTGACCATCCTGCACAACGACATGCAAGCCATTGTTGAGCGCTACATGGCCGCGCAGCGCAAGCAGATCGTGGCCGCATTCGAGAACTGGTGGGACAAATACCGGATGACGCTGAGCGAGATTGAGGGCAAGCGCGATGAAGCGGCGAAGGCGCTGCAGGGCTTTTTGAAGGGGCTCGGGTATGTCTGAGGCCGAACTGAACGTCGACATCCCAAATGAGGCTGGTTGGTCGATTCAGTCGGTCGACAGCCTCTGTAGTTTGATTTCGCGCGGAACGGCACCTGTCTACGTCGAGCATAGCGAAGTCTTAGCGATTGGCCAGCGCTGTGTTACTCCCACAGAGTTCGCCCCTGACTTTGCACGACCCCATTCGCATCGCGCGATGCGCAATGTGCTTCAACCAGAATTTGGCGATGTCCTTCTGAATTCGACGGGCACCGGGACCATTGGTCGATCCGTTGTATTCAATGCACCCGGTGCTTTCATTGTTGATGGGCACGTCACTGTGATGCGGCCAAGGGCCGAGCTTGCTGATAGTCGGTGGCTGAACTCCGTGCTCCGCACGCCGTCGTTTCAGAGGCATCTCGAACGGTACTGCTTTGCTGGCTCAACAAATCAACTTGAGTTGAGCCGCACACCGTTGCGTGTGAGTCGTCTACCAACGCCTGATATCGACGATCAGCGGGCAATGGGGCTGGTTATCGACACCCTCGACACCGCCATCCACGAAACCGAGGCGATCATCGCCAAGCTCAAGGCCGTCAAGCAGGGGCTGCTGCACGACCTGCTGACAGGCGGCATCGACGCCAACGGCGAACTGCGCCCGCCCCAGGCCGAGGCACCGCATCTCTACAAGGCGTCGCCGCTGGGGTGGATTCCGCAAGAGTGGGATGTCGTCACGTTGGAGTCGGTGTCCAAGACGGTGACCAGCGGTTCGCGAGATTGGGCGCGCTTTTATGCGGACAGCGGTGCGCTATTCGTTCGTATTGGCAATTTGACGCGCGAGCACATCAACTTCCGTTACGAATCGACAATGTACGTGCGCCCGCCCCGGAACGCGGACGGGCAGCGGACACGGCTAGAGTCTGGCGATATCCTGATTTCCATTACGGCCGATCTGGGCATCATCGGCGTAGTTCCAGATGGGTTGGGCGAGGCCTACATCAACCAGCACATTGCACTGGTGCGCCCAGACCTTGAGGCGGTCAATTCGCGATTCGTTGGCCATTACCTGGCCGGGCCAGTTGCACAAACCTACATCAGCAAACTGAACGATGCGGGGGCAAAAGCGGGCCTGAACCTGCCGACGATCCGGGGTTTGCTTACGGCAAAGCCGCTTCGTTCCGAACAGGATCAGATTGCCGCACGCTTGGATGAAATCGATAACCGCATACAGAACGCGGCGGCCGAATCCGCCAAGCTGCGAGAGCTCAAGGCTGGCCTGATGGACGACCTGCTCACTGGCCGTGTCCGCGTCACGCCACTGCTGGCCGAAGCCACACAACTACAAGGAAGCGTCTGATGGGCTGGGAACTCGATGACGTCGAAAAACCGTTCGTAGCCCAGTTGCAGGCCCTCGGTTGGGCCTATAACGCGGGCAGTCTCGACGACCCGGCGGTCACGGGGCGGGCCAGTTTTTCCGAGGTAATTCAGGAGGGGTTGCTGCGCGATCAACTACGCGCGCTGAACCTTGGGCCGGACGGTGCGCCCTGGATGGACGAGGCGCGGCTGTCTGAAGCCGTGGCCGCTATCACCCGTCTGGGCACGCACAAGCTGATGGAAGCCAACGAGAAGGCCACCAACCTGATGATCCGTGGTTTGACGGTGGAGGGGCTGCCCGGCTGGGACGGCGGGCGCGGACAAACCATCCGCTACATCGACTGGGACTCCCCGGCCAACAACCGCTTCACGGTGATCAACCAGTACCGTGTGGATTGCCCGCCTGGCTTCAACAGCAGCAAGGCCTTCATCGTGCCCGATCTGGTGCTGTTGGTGAATGGCATCCCGCTGGTAGTGGTGGAGTGCAAGAGCCCGTCCGTCCCTGAGCCGCTTGCGGAGGCCGTTGACCAACTGCGGCGCTACAGCAACCAGCGTAAGGCGGCCTTTGAGGTGGACGACAACGAGGGCAACGAGACCCTGTTTGCTACCAACCAGTTGCTGGTGGCCAGTAGCTTCGACGAGGCACGCGTGGGCTGCGTGGGCGCGGCCTTTGAGCACTACGCGCAGTGGAAGACGGTGGTCGGCCCGGAGGGTTCAGGTAGCGAGATTGAGGTGGCGCAGGCGCTGGGCAAGGCGGCCATTTCCGAGCAGGAGCGCTTGATCGCCGGGCTGCTTACCCCCGCGCATTTGCTGGATGTGGTGAAGAACTTCATGTTGTTCATGCAGACCGGCAGCCAGACCATCAAGACGGTGTGCCGCTACCAGCAGTACCGGGCGGTGAACCGGGCAATTGCACGCCTCAAGACCGGCCAGACGCGGCTGCAGCATGGCGAACACGACAAGCGTGGCGGCATCATCTGGCACACCCAGGGCTCGGGCAAGAGCCTGACCATGGTGTTCCTGGTGCGCAAGATGCGCGCGGATGCAGAACTGCGGCGCTTCAAGGTCATCGTCGTCACCGACCGCAAGGACCTGCAGGGCCAGTTGTCTGTGACCGCCACACTGACCGGCGAGGTGGTGGACGTGGCCGAAAGCACGGCGGGCGTGAAAGCGCTGGCACGGCGCAAAGGGCCGGGGCTGATCTTTGCCACGATCCAGAAATACCGCGACTCGGACAGCGCGGGTGATGCGCCGTTGACGGAAGACGATTTGCCGAAGGTGGAAGAGCCGAAGGCCACCTACAAAGCCGACGAAAAGTTTGAGGTGCTGAACGAGGACGACAGCATCCTCGTACTGGTGGACGAGGCGCACCGCACCCAGGCGGGCGACCTGCACGCCAACCTGCTGGCAGGCCTGCCCAACTGCGCGCGCATCGGCTTTACCGGCACGCCAATTATCATGGGCGACAAGAAGCGCACCCATGAAATTTTTGGCGAGTTCATCGACCGCTACACCATCAAGGAAGCCGAGGCCGACGGTGCTACGGTGCCGGTGCTCTACGAGGGCCGCACGGCCAATGGCGCAATCAAGGACGGCGCAAGCCTGGACGAGCTGTTCGAAGACCTGTTTCGCCAGCACTCGCCGGAGGAGCTGGAGGCGATCAAGAAAAAGTACGCCACCAAGGGCCACATCTTTGACGCCCCGGCGCTGATCGCCGACAAGGCCCGCGACATCCTTCGCCACTACGTGACCAACATCCTGCCCAATGGCTACAAGGCGCAGGTGGTGGCGTATAGCCGGTTGGCCGCGATTCGTTATTTCGAAGCCTTGCGATCAGCCCGCGATGAGTTGCTGGCCGAGGCCAACGCGCTCTCGCCCGAGGACAAGGCACTGGATGACGAGGCGCTGTGTCAGCGTCCTGTGAGCGTGCAGGCGGTGGTGCAAGCCTGGCGCTACCGCGACACGCTGGCGCGCATTGAATTCGCGCCCATCATTTCGGGCAGCAACAACGACGACCCGGCCTGGAAGCAGTGGACCGACGGCACGGCACACGAGCAGCTGATCAAGCGCTTCAAGAAGCCACTGTTCCATGCCAAACCCGAGAAGACCGACCCCCTGGCCTTCTTGGTGGTGAAATCGATGCTGCTCACCGGCTTTGACGCGCCAATCGAGGGTGTGATGTACCTCGACCGCCCGATCCGCGAGGCGGAGTTGCTGCAGGCCATCGCCCGCGTTAACCGCACTGGCTTCGGCAAACGCTGCGGCATCGTGGTGGACTACTACGGCGTGGCCCAGCATTTGAAGGAGGCGCTGGCCGCTTACGCCGATGAGGACGTGGAAGGCGCGCTGGCCAGCCTGAAAGATGAGGTGCCGGTGCTGCGCGACCGGCATCTGCGCGTGGTGGATCTGTTCCGCCAGCGTGGCATTGACTCGCTGGAGGACACCGAGGCCTGCGTCGAAGCATTGGGCAGCGAGAAGTTGCGCGCCGAGTTTGCCGTCAAGCTCAAGGCTTTCTTGGGATCACTGGACACGGTGCTGCCGCGACCGGAAGGTTTGCCCTATTCCGGCGATGCCAAGCGCCTGGCCTACATCTACGCCCGAGCCCGCAATCGCTACAAGGACACGCCGGTACTGGGCAAGGATGTCGGCGCCAAGGTGCGCAAGCTGATCGACGACCATGTGATCTCGCTGGGCATCGACCCCAAGATCCCGCCGATCCAGCTGACCGATGGCCAGTTCGACACGCACGTGGCCCGGGCCGCGAACGACCGCGCCAAGGCGTCCGAAATGGAGCACGCAATTCGCTCGCACATCCGCAAGCACACCGATGAAGACCCGGTGCTGTACCGCAAGCTCTCGGAGCACTTGAACGACATTCTCAAAACGCTGGGCGAAAAGTGGAACGAGGTGATCTCGCAACTGCAGAAGATCATCGACGAGCTGCGCACGGGTAAGGCAGGCATGGCCGATGCGCCAAGCGACTTGCCCGAGCATTGCGCGCCGTTCCTGCGCACCGTACTGGATGTGGTGTGTGCTGGCCAGACGCCAACCGCAGCCGAGTTGCTGCGACTGAAGGATGTGACCGTGGAGCTGGTGGACCTGCTGGTGCAGGAGCTGCAAGGCAACCGTGATATCTGGAGCCCCCATAAACGCGCGGCGCAGGAAGACCTGAACACGCAATTGTTCGAGCACTTGATGCGCCTGCGGCCACCCTTGGTAAACACCGACAAGGCCGGCGTGCTCGCAGACAAGTTGATGGAGCAGGCACGCGCCAGTCACGACAAGCTGGTGCAGGTGTAAAGCCATGCTGGCGCCCCTGAAATCTACCCACCACCACGCGGACAGCTCTGCGACCGAGGCAGAGGCTTGCATCCAGGTGGACGACTTGCATTTCACGATACGGCGCAGTGCCCGGCGCCGGACGATGCAAATCACGGTGGAGAGAACAGGGGAACTGATTCTGAGCGCGCCGCCCGAGGTGGGCATCGACCAACTCCGAGAATTTGTCAGCGAGAAGCGCTTCTGGATCTACACCAAGCTGGCCGAGAAGAATCGGCTGCAACGCCAGGTGCCGCGTAAGGAATTTGTGGCTGGCGAGGGCTTCCTGTATCTGGGGCGCAGCCATCGGCTGAAGTTGGTCGATGACCAAGACTCCCCCTTGAAGCTGGTGAATGGCCGCTTTGCGCTGCGCCACGATGTGCAGGCAGGCGCACGGGAGCACTTCATCCGCTGGTATAGCGAAAGGGCTCGGGTCTGGCTGTCGGGCAGGGTGGCCGACTACCAGTCACGCATGGAGGTGGCACCGGCTGGCGTGAAGGTGCAGGACCTCGGCTATCGCTGGGGTTCTTGTGGCAAGGGCGACTGGCTGTACTTCCACTGGAAAACGATCTTGCTGCCAGCCCGTATCGCGGAATATGTGGTGGTGCACGAGATTGCCCACCTGCACGAGCCACACCACACCCCTGCATTCTGGCTACGCGTTGAGCGCGCAATGCCCGACTATGCGCAGCGAAGGGCCTGGCTGGCCGAACACGGAATCGATGTTGAGGGGATATAGAAGAACATGGCTGACTATTTCACCAGTGACCACTTCAAGCTGCTGAACCGATGGAAGGGGCAGAAGCGCGACGAGTCTAATCCCGAACAAAATCGTGCTTACGAAGACCTCAAGAAGGCATACGAGGTGACCGAGGCGTGGGCGGACAAGGTCAAGGAAGCCATGTTCCCGATGGGCCACGTCGAGATCCGAAAGCGTCCGACAAATCAGGGCAACAACTTCGCGAGCTACAACTGGGCCAAGATTTACCCATCGTCCGAAGCGCCGAAAGAGTTGGCTTACACCGTCGGAATTGGCGCCGATGACGGCTTCGTCGTGAAGATCGACACGGTGGGACTCGACGAGTCGAGCGCCACGCGGCGCGCGTACCTTGAACTGCGCGGTGCCTACGACAACACAGCGCCCTTCGTTGCCAAGCTACCAGCTGCCGATGGGCTAGAAAAGTCGCTGGACCAGTTGACGGCATGGAGCGTAGAGGCGATCCGCGCCTTCAAGCAGCGCTACGAAGAAGTGGTGGCAAAGCTGACCATGGGCAGGTCACTCAGTGACGAGGATTTGCTCAAACACTTTGACGGCAAGCCGGCGTTCCAGACGTTTAGGGCTTCGTGGTCGCCGCAGGACAAGGCGCTTTTTTGCCGCTTGGCCCGGGCCGTGCACGCTGCCGGCCTGGACTGGTGGCACATGGGCAAGAACATCCAGGTGCGCTTCGGTCGCAAGAACCCCGGTAGCGAACGCGCGGTGGGCGTACTTGGCGTTGTCCGAGGAACCAGGGCTCGCAAAATCAGCTGGACTCGACCCGTGGGTGCGGTTGCCAAGCTCAACAGAGAGCCCCTGACCGAGGACCTGGTTGCACGGATCGAAACGGCTCTCTCGGCCGAGCGCGAGTCACTGGACGAGTGGCTTGTGCTCGAAACCGAGCGGCCAGGCTTGTGGCCAGATCAACTGCGGGACGACCCGCTCGATCCAAGTGAAGACATGGACGATGAGGAGGCGTCCGATATCAGTGACGCGCGACAGCCTGTCAACCGCATCTATTACGGCCCGCCCGGAACAGGGAAGACCTATGAGCTGTCGAAGCTGCTCAAACGGGAGTATGAGCAGGCGATGAACTTGGTTTCCACCGAAGAATGGCGCAATCAGTTCGTCGTGGAAAGAGTTGCCGGCCTCACCTGGTGGGAGGGAGCTGCAGCAACCTTGTTTGATCTCGGCGGCAGGGCGGACGTCGATGCGATGCTCGAGCATCCGTTTATGCAGGCGATTGCGGCGACCAAGACCGCGAACAAGACCACGCGCAACACGGTGTGGGGTGCTCTTCAGTACCACACGATTGCGGAATCAAAGATGGTCAAGATGAGCAAGCGCATGGCGCCTGCTGTGTTTAATAAAAACGAAGACTCGTCGTGGTCCTTTGCTGGTGAGTGGGAACAGGTTGGCGGCGACTTGAGAGCGATCGTTGCAGCCTACCAGGCTGGACCGCCCGCGAGCGCGAGCATCAAGCGCTACAGCTTTGTTACGTTCCACCAGTCCTACGGTTACGAGGAGTTCGTCGAAGGGCTGCGGCCGGTACTTGGCGACGATGCCGAGGAAGGCGAGATCCAGTATGAAATTAGGTCGGGCGCATTCAAAGATCTGTGCCGCCGTGCCCGCTCAGCGCCGGAGCAGCGATTTGCAATGGTGATCGATGAGATCAACCGGGGCAACATCAGCAAGATTTTCGGCGAACTTATCACATTGATCGAAGCTGACAAGCGCGAAGGTGCCGAGAACGCCGTGTCGGTGGCGCTGCCGTACTCGGGTGAGAGTTTTTCAGTGCCGGGTAACGTCGACATCATCGGCACGATGAACACCGCAGACCGATCCCTGGCGCTGCTGGACACTGCGCTACGCCGACGTTTCGAGTTCGTACCGGTGATGCCAGATGCCAGAGATGACCCGGGCGCTCCTCTCGCGGGATTGCGGGTCTGTTCAGGCGAGCAGGTGATCGACGTTCCCCGCCTGCTCGATGCGCTCAACCAGCGTGTCGAGGCGCTGTACGACCGCGACCATTGCATCGGCCATGCGTACTTCACTCCGCTGGCCAAGGTGCCCGATGGCGACGAACGACTGGTCGCTTTGCAGCAGGTGTTCAGTACCCGCATCCTGCCTCTGCTCGAAGAGTATTTCTTCGAGGACTGGCAGAAGGTCCGCCTCGTACTGGCCGATAACCAGAAACCGGAGGGTGCTCAGTTCGTTCGGGAGTGTACCGATCACGAGGACAATCTGGCGCGCCTGTTCGGTGGCGACCACGGCCTGGACAGCTATGCGACGAAGCGGCGCTACTCGGTGCAGGATGCCGCGTTCTCCAATCCTGATGCCTATATCGGCATCTACCAGACCTTGTCGACTTGAAGGCCGGAAGCCCTGTGAATGGCATCACGATCTACGAGTTCGACGCGCTGATTGCAGCGGCGTCGGATTCCGGCGATGCTGAGAATCTACATCGTGTCCCAGACAGGGTCTACGGCTGGCTGGAGGATCAGTGCCTCCGATCCGCCGAAGCAGGGGATGCTGCTTGGCTGCGCCTCACGCAGCGCCGGGGGCGACGCGCCGTTCAGGTGACCAGCTTCGTCGGCGTGCTCCGCGCACCGGATGGATTCCAGATCGAGGTGCTGCCGAAGGTCGGAAAGGCCATTGGCGGCGGTGCCAAAGAGGCGCGCCAGTTGCTAATCGAGATGCTCTGCTGTCTCCAGGGCTTCCGCCACGTTCAAACAGACAGCGCCAAGATCTCTGCAGCGCGCATACCGCTGCTGGAGGTCTTCATTGCGGAGTATCTGCGCGCGGTCGAGCGCATCGTTAAGAGCGGGCTTCGCAGCGACTATTCAAGTCGGCAAGACAACCTCTTCGCATTGCGAGGAAAGCTGCTGGTGGCACCGCATATGCGGCAGAACCTGTATCGAGCCGACAGATTCTTCACCGAGCATGACGAGTTCACTACCGACCGACCGGAGAACCGGTTGTTGCACGCCGCGCTGCGAAGGGTGTTGGTGCTGACTGCGTCCCAAGCCAATCAGCGATTGGCACGCGAGCTGAAGTTTGTGTTCGCGGACGTGCCCGCGTCGGTGCAGCCCAGGATCGACTTTCAGCGGGTGCGGCTGGATCGAGGTATGGGGTACTACACCGACGCGCTGGCGTGGGCTCGGCTGATCCTTGACGAGGCGTCGCCATTGACCGGAACGGGCAACCACCATGCACCTTCTCTGCTATTCCCAATGGAGGCGGTCTTCGAAGCGTTCGCTGCCAAGCACCTAGCCAGACAGCTGACGCGGCCACTGATCTTGAAGACCCAGGCGCGCAGCCATCATCTGGTTCGTCACCGCGGGCAGAACTGGTTTCGGCTGAAGCCCGATCTGCTGATTCGAGACGGCGGCCGCGACGCCCTTGTGCTGGACACCAAGTGGAAGCTGTTGGACGGATTGAAGTCGAATGGATCTGACAAATACGGTCTCTCGCAGGGAGACTTTTACCAACTGCAGGCTTATGGCCACAGCTACTTAGATGGACTTGGTGACGTTGTGCTGGTCTACCCGAAGACCAGCACGTTCGACCGACCGCTGTCGGTGTTCGAGTTTCCCAAGCCGGAGGGACTGCGACTCTGGGCGCTGCCGTTTTGCCTGAAGTCTCGTCGACTATCGGTCCCCGACGATGCGCCTTTTGCCGCGAACTTCCTTGGCGGCTGTCGAGAAGGTGCGACAGGTCGCGGTTAATCAATAATCAACTGACAACTTGAAACGTTCGGCCGCCTACCAGGCTTGAACGTAAAGACGCCGGTCAGGAATCAGCTTGAAGCAGAACAGGCTTGCCACCACCTCTCAAGGCAGCCCCAGCTTTTCGGTAAGCCGTTCCATGGTTTGTGACCATGTCCCGCCAGAAAGGGCGTTGTCGTTGATGAACCTGGCGGCGCCGACACGCCGTTTTAGAACGAAAACCTGACCGTCGCGCTCAGTCACTTGGTAGTCGAGCCCCTTCCACGAGCGAAGGCTGCAAGTGTGGCTGTCCTCACGGATCCAGTCCGGCAATGGTTTGGGCGAGGCGAGCTGAGCCAGGAACTCACTTGCATCGCCAAATCGGTTCGCCGTCGCAGTCGCCCGTTTGAGCGCGCGGACGATTCGTCGAGGAACAAACTCCGGGATTGAGTCCCAGTCCAGCAATGTCCCCTTTTCGACCTTTGCGCGAATGCATTGATCGACGAACTCGCACTCCTGATACCAGGGCACATTCTGAAACTTCAGCTCGGCAAGGCGGCGTGTTTCCGAGCGCTTGAGGTGGCTGGGAAGTTCTTCACTTAGTGCCCCACCAAAGAGCAGATAACCGACTATGCCGGCTTGATAGCAGTCCGACGAAAAGTCAAAGTACCCGTCGTCGCCAAACGCCTCGGGTGGCCGATAGAGCACGCTATGTTTGGAGGCCGGCACGGAGTCTTTTCCACCGGCAATATGGCGCACCGAACCGAAGTCGGCGATGAGGATCGTGTCGTCATGAACCAGCAGGTTCTGCGGCTTCAGGTCGCGATGGAGAAGCCGGTTGGGATCAGCATGAAGCGCGGACAGCCCGGATAACAGCTGCACAAGCAGCCGAAACGCCAGGGGCAAAGAGATGTGGTTCTCTCGGAGGTAAGTGCTGAGGTCGCCATAGTTGGCGAAAGGGGTCATGAAGAAGGAGCAATCTGGTCGCAGGTTCCGCGCATCCAGGACCTTCATGACATTCGGATGGTTGAGCGCCGCCACCATTGCGGGCTCCTGGTCTACCTCGTTGGGCGCGTGGAAGTAGATTTTCAGCGCGACGTCTCGCTGGAGCACGTTGTGCCGTCCGAGCAGTACAAAGCCGTTGGCGCCAGAGTCGTTGAAATGATTGGGCTCGAACTCTGGAAATTTCAACAAAAGTTCGCGGGCCTCGTGAGGTAGCGCGTTGAGGTCAAGCGCCATGCTTCACTCCGGCATGCGTTCAAAGCCCAAGTCATAGGCATTGCCCAGGTCCGCGGTATCGGGGCGCGAGGTCTTCAGCGCCGCCTTTTTTCGATCAGTTGCTTTGATCGTTGCGGGATGGAAGAACTCAACCGGACAGGGTGATGACGCGAGGAGGACACCTTCTGCGATGAATGTGCCTGCGCCGCCCGCACCTTGACCAGAAGTGGCGCGCCGGTTGATTGCAACGAGGTCGACTGCGTTTACGGCACAGAACGATTTGAAGGCCTGAACGAACGTGTCTACGTCGTCCTTCGTTGGATTCTTGGGTAGCTCGAGCTTGTTGACCCGGCTTTTCACGACGGTGTGGGCTGATTGCCTTCCCGAGAGGGCGACCAGACGGGCAACGTTTCCCTTGAGCATGACGCCGAGAACAACCATATCCCTCTCACCTACTTTCTGTTACGGGTGTACTTTGCCGGCCAATACCCTATACGGCCGGAATCGGGCAGGCGCTTCCTTAAACGCGGCGGTCGGGGGACTGACGCGCTCAAACGCGTTTCAACTCGCTCGACGCCAGTCGTCCGGAAAAAACGGCAGAACTTTGCATCAAGTTCGGCAAAACTTTGCGCTCGTCGACAGCATCGTTACACGTCGATATTCCCCGCCCGCAACGCATTCGTCTCGATGAAATCCCGCCGCGGCTCCACCTCGTCTCCCATCAGCATGGTGAACACCCGGTCCGCCTCGATCGCATCGTCGATCTGCACGCGCAGCAGGCGGCGCACTTCGGGGTCCATCGTCGTTTCCCACAGCTGCTCGGGGTTCATCTCGCCCAGGCCCTTGTAGCGCTGGCGGGCGGTGGTACGTTCGGCTTCGCTGATGAGCCAGGCCATGGCCTGGCGGAAGTCGCCGATCTTTTCTTCCTTTTGCTTCTCGCCTTCGCCGCGCAGGGCGCGGGCACCTTCGCCGATGAGGCCGCGGAAGGTGTTGGCGGCTTCGGACAGGGCGGCGTAGTCGGCGCCGTGCACGAAGTCCTGCGTGATGATGCTGCTCTTGACGTTGCCGTGGTGGCGGCGGCTGATGCGCAGGATGGGCTTGTCGGTGCGGGCGTCGAATTCGCTGGCCACTTCGGCGGGGATGCCGTTGGTGGACAGCTCGCGCAGCTTGGCCTGCAGCGCCACGGCGCTGGCTTCGGCGTCCCGGGCGGTGTCAAGGTTCAGGCTCACGCTGTCGGCAATCGCACGCAGGGCTTCCTGGTCCATGAAGGCCGAGAGGCGGTCGATGACGTGTTCGGCCAGCTGGTGCTTGCGCGCCAGTTCGGCCAGGGTGTCGCCCGACAGGGTCTGGGCGTTGGCGCCGCCGGTGGTCACGCTGGCGTCGCGCAGGGCCACGCGCAGCAGGAAGGTGTCGAGCGCCGGGGCGTCCTTCAGGTACAGCTCTTCCTTGCCGTTCTTCACTTTGTAGAGCGGCGGCTGCGCGATGTAGATGTGGCCGCGCTCGACCAGCTCGGGCATCTGGCGGTAGAAGAACGTCAGCAGCAGCGTGCGGATGTGCGCGCCGTCCACGTCGGCGTCGGTCATGATGATGATGCGGTGGTAGCGCAGCTTGTCGACGTTGAAGTCGTCGGCGCCGCTCTTGCCGTCCACCGCGCCGCCGGCCTTGCCGATGCCGGTGCCGAGCGCCGTGATGAGCGTCAGGATTTCGTTGGAGGTCAGCAGCTTCTCGTAGCGCGCCTTCTCCACGTTCAGGATCTTGCCGCGCAGCGGCAGGATGGCCTGGAACTTCCGGTCGCGGCCCTGCTTGGCGGAGCCGCCGGCGGAGTCACCCTCGACGATGTAGATCTCGCACAGCGACGGGTCCTTCTCCTGGCAGTCGGCCAGCTTGCCGGGCAGGCCCATGCCGTCCAGCACGCCCTTGCGGCGCGTCATCTCGCGGGCCTTGCGCGCGGCTTCGCGGGCGCGGGCGGCTTCGATGATCTTGCCGCACAGGATCTTGGCGTCGTTCGGGCGCTCTTCCAGGTAGTCGGTCAGCGTCTTGGCGACGATGTCTTCCACCGGCGCGCGCACTTCGCTCGACACCAGCTTGTCCTTGGTCTGGCTGCTGAACTTGGGCTCGGGCACCTTCACGCTCAGCACGCAGCACAGGCCTTCGCGCATGTCGTCGCCGCTCACCTCGACCTTGGCCTTCTTGGCCAGCTCGTTGGTTTCGATGTATTTGCCGATCACCCGCGTCATGGCGGCGCGCAGGCCGGTCAGGTGGGTGCCGCCGTCGCGCTGCGGGATGTTGTTGGTGAAGCAGAGCACCTGCTCGCTGTAGCCGTCGTTCCACTGCATGGCCACTTCGACGCCGATCTCGGTGCCGGGGATGCCGCCGTAGGTTTCGGCCGGGCGCGCGCCCGTGGCGTGGAAGGCGGTGGGGTGCAGCACCTTCTTGCTGGCGTTGATGAAGTCGACGAAGCCCTTCACGCCGCCGGCGCCGGAGAAGTCGTCTTCGCGGCCGTCGCGCTCGTCCTTCAGGCGGATGCGCACGCCGTTGTTCAGGAAGGAAAGCTCGCGCAGGCGCTTGGCCAGGATCTCGTAGTGGAAGTCGTTGTTTTCCTTGAAGATCTCGGTGTCGGGCAGGAAATGCACTTCCGTGCCGCGCTTGTCGGTTTCGCCGGTGATGCGCATGGGCGAGACCTCGACGCCGTTCACCGTCTCCAGCAGGCGGTTCTGCACGAAGCCCTGGCTGAATTCCAGCACGTGCACCTTGCCGTCGCGGCGCACCGTCAGGCGCAGCATCTTGCTGAGCGCGTTCACGCAGCTCACGCCCACGCCGTGCAGGCCGCCCGACACCTTGTAGCTGTTCTGGTTGAACTTGCCGCCCGCGTGCAGTTCGGTCAGGGCGATCTCGGCCGCCGAGCG
Source organism: Acidovorax sp. Leaf160 (assembly GCF_001424265.1). Taxonomy (GTDB): domain Bacteria; phylum Pseudomonadota; class Gammaproteobacteria; order Burkholderiales; family Burkholderiaceae_C; genus Paracidovorax. The sequence goes on along the minus strand of NZ_LMOV01000005.1, from coordinate 67,622 downwards.
CTTGGGCTCGTGCTTGTCGTCCATCTTCACGCCGGTCGGAATGCCGCGGCCGTTGTCGGTCACGCTGATGGAGTTGTCGCTGTGGATGGTGACGACGATGTCGTCGCAGTGCCCGGCCAACGCCTCGTCGATGGAGTTGTCCACCACCTCAAACACCAGGTGGTGCAGGCCGGTGCCGTCCGACGTGTCGCCGATGTACATGCCGGGACGCTTGCGCACGGCCTCCAGGCCTTCCAGGATCTGGATCGCGCCTTCGCCGTAGCCCTCGCTCGCACCGGCTTGCTGCGTGTCGATCTTGTGCGTGGGCACGGGCGTGGGCTGCGCGTCGTCGCCCGCGCCGTTCTCGGAAGGTGCGGGCAGGTGGTTCTCAGCGGTCATGGATGGCTAGCCTCGGGGTCCGTGGAAACGCAGGGTTTCCCATTGTCAATTCGATATCAAAAAGGGCTCCAGCGCTTGATATACCTACACCTTTTGCTATAAATATAATAGCAAAAGGCAGGATCGGCGCCGGAACCCGTCCGCAGTGCGTCAGATGCGCATCGGCATCACGACGTACTTGAAGCTCTCGTTCTCGGGGATGGTGATCAGCGCCGAGCTGTTGCCGTCGGCCAGTTCCACCTTCACCATGTCCTGGCCCATGTTGGCCAGGGCGTCGATCAGGTAGGTGACGTTGAAGCCGATTTCGATGGTGTCGCCGCCGTAGTCGATGTCCAGCTCGTCCACCGCCTCTTCCTGCTCGGCGTTGTTCGACGCCACGCGCAGGGTGCCGGGTTCCAGGTTCAGGCGCACGCCCTTGAACTTGTCGCTCGTCATGATGGCCGTGCGCTGCAGGCTGGCCAGCAGGGGCGCGCGGCCCAGCGTCAGGCCGTTCTTGTGGCCCTTCGGAATCACGCGGTTGTAGTCCGGGAACTTGCCTTCCACCAGCTTGGTGACGAACTCCATGCCGCCGAAGGTGAACTTCGCCTGGTTGTTGGCGAACTGCATCTCGATGTGCGGCTGGTTCTCGCCGCCGGCATCGGACAGCAGGCGCTGCAACTCCAGCACCGTCTTGCGCGGCAGGATGACTTCCTGCTTGGGCACTTCGACATCCAGCGTGGCGCTGGCGAAGGCCAGGCGGTGGCCGTCGGTGGCGACCAGGCTCAGCGTCTTGCCCTCGGCCACGAACAAAATGCCGTTCAGGTAGTAGCGGATGTCCTGCACCGCCATGGCGAACGACACCTGGCCCAGCAGGTCCTTCAGCACCTTCTGCGGCACGCTGAACGCCGGGCCGAAGGCGGCCGATTCCTGCACCAGCGGAAAGTCCTCGGCTGGCAGCGACTGCAGCGTGAAGCGGCTCTTGCCGCCCTTGAGCACCAGCTTGGAGGCTTGCGATTCCAGGCTCACCGTCTGGTCGCCGGGCATGGTCTTCAGGATGTCGATCAGCTTGCGCGCGCCCACGGTGGTGGTGAAGTCGCCCGTGTCGCCGCCCAGCTCGGCCGTCGTGCGGATCTGGATTTCCAGGTCGCTGGTGGTGAGCTGGAGCGCGTTGCCCGTCTTGCGGATCAGCACGTTGGCCAGGATGGGCAGCGTGTGCCGGCGCTCGACGATGCCGGACACCGATTGCAGAACCGCGAGAACCTTGTCTTGTGTTGCCTTGAGGACAATCATGTCGTCAACTTTCGGTGATTTGGGAAAACGTGCGTGGACGGCAGCTTCGCTGGCAGGAAGCCGCAAACCCCCCTCGGGCCGCCCAACACGGCATTTTGCCTTTGAAAGCGGGCGTGGACGCGGGTGGGCTCCATCGGGCCAGGGCGCGCCACCGGCTAGCCCTTGAGCGTCTGCTCCAGCACGTGCAGTTGCTGGTTCAGCTCGGTCAGTTGCTGGCGCTCGCCAGAGATCTTGCGCACCGCGTGCAGCACCGTGGTGTGGTCGCGGCCGCCGAACAGCTCGCCGATCTCGGGCAGGCTCTTTTGCGTCAGCTCCTTGGCCAGGTACATGGCGATCTGGCGCGGCCGCGCGATCGAGGCCGGCCGCTTCTTGCTGTACATGTCGGCAACCTTGATCTTGTAGTAGTCGGCCACCGTCTTCTGGATGTTCTCCACGCTGATCTGCCGGTTCTGGATCGACAGCAGGTCGCGCAGGGCTTCGCGCGCCAGCTGGATCGAGACTTCCTTCTGGTTGAAGCGCGAATACGCCAGGATCTTGCGCAGCGCGCCTTCCAGTTCGCGCACGTTGGAGCGCACGTTCTTGGCGACGAAGAAGGCGACCTCTTCGGGCATGTCGGCGCTTTCGGCGCGGGCCTTGTTGATCAGGATGGCCACGCGCATCTCCAGCTCGGGCGGCTCCAGCGCCACCGTCAGGCCCGAGTCGAAACGCGACACCAGCCGGTCGTGGATGTTGGTCAGGCCCTTGGGATAGGTGTCCGACGTCATCACGATGTGGCTCTTCTTGGTCAGCAGGGCCTCGAACGCGTTGAAGAACTCTTCCTGCGTGCGGTCCTTGTTGGCGAAGAACTGCACATCGTCGATCAGCAGCAGATCGAGCGAGTGGTAACGCTCCTTGAACTCGTCGAAGGTGCGCCGCTGGTAGGCCTTAACCACATCCGAGACGAACTGTTCCGCATGGATGTAGAGAACTTTGGCATCGGCCTTGTCCTGCAGCAGGCGGTTGCCCACGGCATGCATCAGGTGGGTCTTGCCCAGGCCCACGCCGCCGTAGATGAAGAGCGGGTTGTAGAGATGGCCGGGCGAGCCCGCCACGTGCATGGCGGCGGACCGTGCCATGCGGTTGGCGGTGCCCTCCACCAGCGTCTCGAAAGTGAGTGCGCTGTTGAGCCGATGGCGGAACGCGCCCGCGCCAGGCGCGGCGTCATCGCCCGCAGGCGGCAGGGCCTCGCTGTGCGGTGCGGGCTCGGCGGCGGCAGGGCGGACATACGTGCGCACCACGCTTTCCCGCTGAGCGAGCGCTAACTCCAGCGTGACCGGCTGGCCGTAGAGGCCTTCCAGCAGCGCGGCGATGCGGCCGGCGTACTGGGCGCGGATCCAGTCGAGCTTGAAACGGTTGGCCACCAGCACGGTGACCTTGGTGAAATCGGGCGCCACCTGGGCCGCGAGGGGCTTGATCCAGGTGTTGAACTGCTGCTCGGGCAGGTCTTGGGCCAGCTGTTCCACGCAGGCTTGCCACAACCCCTGGCCGGCGTCGCCGCCGGGCTCGTTCATCGGGTCGTGGGAGAGTTCCTCGGTCATTGCTGCGGCTTCTTTTTGTGTGGATAGGAGGAACGAATGAAGGGGCGCGATTCTAGCTTGTCAAGGAGTTATCCACAACCTGCCGCGCCTTGTCCCGGCCGCTGTGCGGGCCTTCGCGCGCCGGCCGCCACGGTGGCCGGGAAATCGCGTTGATCCGGCAGTGGATTGCCAGCCGCCGCCAAGCCTGCAATAATCTCGGGTTTCCCTGAATGTGTTCAGGGTGATGAAGCCCGGGCGGCCTTTTTCTCCTTTTCGTGGGAAGTTGCTCGGCGGCGCATGCCCTTGACCGGGCCGGCCCGTAACTGACCCCCAAGGATCGATCATGAAACGTACTTACCAGCCTTCCAAGACCCGCCGCGCCCGCACCCACGGTTTCCTCGTGCGCATGAAGACCCGTGGCGGCCGCGCCGTCATCAACGCCCGCCGCGCCAAGGGCCGCAAGCGCCTGGCCGTCTAAGCGCGCAGGCCGTCCGGCTTTCGGCCCACCGCCTTTCCCGCTTGCTGCCTTGCGCTGCCACGTCCCCGACCGGGACATCGCTGCCATGCACCGGCTGAAGACCCGCCCGCAGTTCCAGGCCGCCATGGCCGGCGGAACTGTTTCCCGCACCGCGCACTTCGCGTTGCACCGGCTGGGTCTGCAGGAAGGCGGGGGCGCTCCTGCTGCCGCCTCGGCGGCTGCGGCGGCATCGCCTCCCACAGGGCCCGGTTCCTTGCCGACGACGCAGGGGCCGCAGGCCCTGTTTGCCGTGGTGCGCGGAGAACGCCAGGGGCCGTGGATGGGCGCGATGGTGCCCAAGCGGTGGGCGCGCCGCGCGGTGACGCGCAATGCCATCAAGCGGCAGATCCATGCGGTGGCGGCCACCTTCGAGGCGCAGCTGCCCGTGGCGGCGCACGTGGTGCGGCTGCGGGCCACTTTCGACCGCAAGCAGTTCCTGAGCGCCACGTCCGACGAACTCAAGCGTGCCGTGCGTGCCGAGTTGCTGCAGCTGTTCGGCCATGCCGTGCGGCGCTCCGGCGCCGCGCGCACCGAACCGTCCGCCGCACCTCCTGCCACCTTACCTCCTGCCGCCGCGCCATCGCTGCAACCGGCACCGGGCGGGGTCGCGGCATGATGCGCGCGCTGCTCATGGGCATCGTGCGCGCCTACCGCCTGCTGCTCAGTCCCTGGCTGGGTTCGGCCTGCCGGTTCGAGCCCACCTGCTCGGCGTATTCGCTGCAGGCGCTGGAACACCATGGCGCCACGGTGGGCAGCTACCTCACCGTGCGCCGGCTGGCGCGGTGCCATCCGTGGTGCGACGGCGGGCTCGACCCCGTGCCGGACGAGCCGCCCCGGGCGGCGCGCCTGTTCTCGCGGCTGATGCCCTCCGCCTCCTCTTCGTCCTCACCTAAGAAGACTTCATGAACGACATTCGCCGCACCATCCTGTGGGTGATCTTTGGCTTCTCCATGGTCCTGCTCTGGGACAAATGGCAGATCCACAACGGCAACAAGGCCACCTTCTTCCCGGCACCGGTCGCGCAGACCGAGTCCGCGCCGGCCAATGCGCCGGCCGCCTCCGCCTCGTCGGCACCCGCTGCCGCCACCGGCGCCAACAGCGTGCCGACCGCGCCTGCGGCCACCGGCACGGCCGGCGCACAGCAGGTGCCCGGCGGCGCCGTGCCACCGGTGCAGGCGGCAGCGCGCGAGCGCGTCACCGTCACCACCGACGTGCTGCGCCTGGGCTTCGACAGCGAAGGCGGCACCCTGGTGCATGGCGAGCTGCTGCAGTACGCCGACATGGCCGACAAGTCCAAGCCCTTCGTGCTGCTCGACGAGAGCGCGCAGCGCGTCTACCTGGCGCAGACCGGCCTGATCGGCGGCAACTTCCCCACCCACAAGACGCCGATGACGCTGGTGCCCGGCTCGCGCACGCTGGGTGACAACGAGAACGAGCTGAGCGTTCGTTTCGAGTCGGCCGACATGGGCGGCGTGAAGCTGGTCAAGACCTGGACCGCCAAGCGCGGCGCCTACGACATCTCGGTCAAGCACGAGATCGTCAACACCGGCACGGCCCCCGTGTCGCCCCAGCTCTACCTGCAGCTGGTGCGCGACGGCAACAAGCCGCCAGGCGAGTCATCGTTCTATTCCACCTTCACCGGCCCGGCCGTCTACACCGAAGCCAAGAAGTACCACAAGGTCGAATTCAAGGACATCGAGAGCGGCAAGGCCGAGATCGACAAGGCGTCGCCCAACGGCTACGTGGCCATGGTGCAGCACTATTTCGCCGCGGCCTGGCTGTTGGCCGACGGCATCCAGCGCGACCTGTTCGTGCGCAAGGTGGACACCAACCTGTACTCGGTCGGCATGATCATGAAGGTCGGCGAGATCGCCCCGGGCCAGTCCAAGGCCGTCGATGCGCGCCTCTTCGCCGGCCCGCAGATCGAGACCATGATGGAAAAGCTCTACCCGGGCCTGGAGCTGGTCAAGGACTACGGCTGGCTCACCATCCTGTCCAAGCCGCTCTACTGGCTGCTCGACCAGCTGCACAAGCTGCTGAACAACTGGGGCTGGTCCATCGTCGCCCTGGTGCTGCTGCTGAAGATCGCCTTCTACTGGCTCAATGCCAAGGCCTATGCGTCGATGGCCAAGATGAAGGCCATCAACCCCAAGATCACGGAGATGCGCGAGCGTCTGAAGGACAAGCCGCAGCAGATGCAGCAGGAGATGATGCGCATCTACCGCGAGGAGAAGGTCAACCCGATGGGCGGCTGTTTCCCCATCATGATCCAGATCCCGGTGTTCATTGCGCTCTACTGGGTGCTGCTGTCCAGCGTGGAAATGCGCAACGCGCCCTGGATCGGCTGGATCCGCGATCTGTCATCGCCCGACCCGTACTTCATCCTGCCGCTCTTGATGACGGCCAGCTCGCTGCTGCAGACCGCGCTCAACCCCGCGCCGCCGGATCCGCTGCAAGCCAAGATGATGTGGTTCATGCCGCTGATCTTCAGCGTGATGTTCTTCTTCTTCCCGGCCGGCCTGGTGCTGTACTGGCTGACGAACAACATTCTGTCGATCGCGCAGCAGTGGATCATCAACACCCGCATGGGCGTGCCGCCGCAGTTCAACCTGCCGAAGTTCCGCTAGCCCGACCCCCTGCCCCGAACTGGTGCGCCGACCACGCGCAGCGCCATTCGGGCAATCCCCAACGGCCGCCTTCGGGCGGCCGCTGTCTTTTCGGTACGTTCATTGCTAGGCTGTCTGCTTCCCTCAATTGTTTTCTTTCTGGAGGCTCGTTGATGAAACAACAGCGTTTGAAACTGATGAACCGGACCCTCGGCACCGTGGCGCTTGCGGCCTTTCTGGCCGCCGGCTCGGCGGGTGCGGCCACCATGCGGTGGGCGGGCGCCAACGACATCCTGACTGCGGACCCCCACGCCCAGAACCATCAGACGACGCATGCCTTCCTGCAGCAGGTCTATGAAAGCCTGGTGCGCTACGACCAGAAGTACCAGATCCAGCCCGCGCTGGCCACGCAGTGGACCCAGGTCTCCCCGACCCAGGTGCGCTTCGAATTGCGCAAGGGCGTCAAATTCCACGACGGCTCGCCCTTCACCGCCGACGACGTGGTGTTCTCGCTGACCCGCGCGATGACTCCGCCCTCCAACATGCAGTCGTCCGTGCAGAGCCTGAAAGAGGTCAAGAAGATCGACGACTTCACCGTCGAGCTGATCCTCAAGGGCCCCAACCCGGTGCTGCTGCGCGAGCTGACCGAGGCGCGCATCATGAACAAGGCCTGGGCCGAGAAGAACAACTCGACCAAGGCGCAGGACTACGCCGGCAAGGAAGAGAACTTCGCCTCGCGCAACGCCAACGGCACCGGCCCCTTCAGCCTGGTCAGCTGGCAGCCCGACGTGAAGATCACGCTCAAGAAGAACGACGCCTGGTGGGACAAGCCCACCGGCAACATCGACGAAGTGGTGTTCACGCCCATCAAGTCGGCGGCCACGCGCTCGGCCGCGCTGATCTCCGGCCAGGTCGATTTCGTCGTCGATCCGCCTCCGCAGGACCTGGCCCGCATGAAGGCCAGCCCCGACCTGAAGCTCATCGAAGGCGCCGAGAACCGCACCATCTACCTGGGTCTGGACCAGTTCCGCGACGAGCTGCCCGGCGCCGGCACGCCCGGCAAGAACCCGCTCAAGGACAAGCGCGTGCGCCAGGCGCTCTACCAGGCCATCGACTCGGCCGGCATCCACAGCCGCACCATGCGCAACCTGTCGGTGCCCGCCGGCACCATGGTCGCGCCCATGGTCAACGGCTGGAGCAAGAGCCTGGACGAACGCGCCGCCAGGTACGACGTGGAAGCCGCCAAGAAGCTGCTGGCCGACGCCGGCTACCCGAACGGCTTCGCGCTCAAGCTCGACTGCCCGAATGACCGCTACGTCAACGACGAAGCCATCTGCCAGGCCGTCACGGCGATGTGGACGCGCATCGGCGTGAAGACCACGCTGCAGGCCGCGCCCATGGCGCAGTTCGTCAGCCGCGTGATGAACAACGACGTCAGCGCCTACCTGTTCGGCTGGGGCGTGGCCACGTTCGACGCGCTCTATTCGCTCGACTCGCTGATGTCCACCAAGCAGGGCAAGACGGCGGCGGGCGTCTACAACGGCGGCCGCTTCAGTGACCCCAAGCTCGACGAGATGATCAGCCAGATCAAGGTGGAGATGGATGCGCCCAAGCGCGACGCCCTGATTGGCAGCGCGCTGAAGCTGGTCAAGGACGAGTACTACTACCTGCCGCTGCACCACCAGATCCGCCCCTGGGCGATGCGCAAGGGCGTCGAGACGCAGCACCGCGCGGATGATCGCCCCATGCCCGTCTGGACGACCATCAAGTAAGCCGGCCCCCCGCGCCCGGCCCGCCGCCCCGTACCCCGGGGCGCCCCCGGGTGCTATTCAAACCATAGCTGCCTGCGCTGATTGCACGGGCCCTGGAATGGCAAAACCATTGCAGGTGCCCAAGAATCCAGCGCAGGCAGCTATTTTTTTGATAGCGCGGGCGCGGGCCCCTCCGGCGCCGGCCCGTGGGGAACGCCGTGGCGACGGCAGGGCTATCATCGCGCTCCCCTTGTTGCCCGTCCCGCCGGAGTCCTCGCGCCCATGCTGCCCCGCCACACCGATCCCATCGCCGCCATCGCCACCGCCCCCGGGCGCGGCGCGGTCGGCATCGTGCGCGTGTCGGGCAGGGGCCTGGGCGGGCTGGTGCACGCGCTCTGCGGCCGGGCGCTGAAACCCCGCGAAGCGACCTACCTGCCATTCCGCGATGCGGCCGGCCAGCCCATCGACCAGGGGCTGGCGCTCTACTTTCCCGCACCGCACAGCTACACCGGCGAAGACGTGCTGGAGCTGCAGGCCCACGGCGGGCCGGTGGTGCTGCAGTTGCTGCTGGCGCGCTGCCTGGAGGCGGCGGCGGCGACAGCAGCAGCGCCGGCGGGCGAGGGCGGCGCTCCCTTGCTGGCCGGCCTGCGGCTGGCCCAGCCGGGCGAATTCACCGAGCGCGCCTTCCTCAACGACAAGATCGACCTGGCCCAGGCCGAAGCCATCGCCGACCTGATCGACGCCAGCACCGAGGCCGCGGCACGCAGTGCCAGCCGGTCGCTGGCGGGCGCCTTCTCGCAGGAGATCCACGCCCTGCGCGACGCGCTGGTGCACCTGCGCATGCTGGTGGAGGCCACGCTCGACTTTCCGGAAGAGGAAATCGACTTCCTGCGCAAGGCGGACGCGGCAGGGCAGCTATCGAAACTGCAGCACTCCCTGGCGGAGGTGATGCGCCGCGCCAGCCAGGGCGCGCTGCTGCGCGAGGGCATCAAGGTCGTCATCGCCGGCCAGCCGAATGCGGGCAAGAGCTCGCTGCTGAACGCGCTGGCCGGGGCGGAACTGGCCATCGTGACCCCCATCGCCGGCACCACGCGCGACAAGGTGCAGCAGACCATCCAGATCGAAGGCGTGCCGCTGCACGTGATCGACACCGCCGGCCTGCGCGAGAGCGACGACGAGGTCGAGAAGATCGGCATCGCCCGCGCCTGGGACGAGATCGCCGCGGCCGACGCCGTGCTGTTCCTGCACGACCTGAGTCGCGCGAACGCTGCCGAGTACATGGCCGCAGAGGCCGATATCGCGGGCGCCATCGCCCGGAAGGTGCCGGGCAACGTGCCCGTCATCGACGTCTGGAACAAGCTCGACCGCGTGGACGGCGACGTGGTGGCGCTGCCGGACATGGCGGAGCCGGCCGGCGCGGAGCCAGGGCAGGGCGGGGCGCCCCGGCCCTCGGTGCGGCTCTCGGCGCGCACCGGCGCCGGGCTCGACGCGCTGCGGCGCCTGCTGCTGGAAGTGGCCGGCTGGCAGGCCGCGCCCGAAGGGCTCTACATCGCCCGCGCCCGCCACATCGCCGCGCTGCAGGCGGTCGATGGCCACCTGATGGAGGCGGCGGCCCAGTTGCACGCCGCCGGGCCGGCGCTCGACCTGCTGGCCGAGGAACTGCGGCTGGCGCAGCAGGCGCTCAACGCCATCACCGGCGAATTCACGTCCGACGACCTGCTGGGCGTGATCTTCTCCAGCTTCTGCATCGGCAAGTAGCCGCCGTCGCACGCCCCCCTTGTGCCGGCGCCCGATCGCGGTTACGGTCGCCGCCGATGAGCGCTGCCCTGCATTCCACCCCCTCCCGCCCCGACCTGCGCGGCCTGCTGCAGGCCGTGCAATCGGCCACCGCTTCCGACGACGGCCTGGACAACGTGCTGAATCCCGAGCAGTGGGAGGCGCTCGCGCCCTACCTGCTGCCGGTGTCGCTGCCGGCCGGGCAGGTGCTGTTCCGCCAGGGCGAGCCGGACCGCACGCTCTACCTGGTCGAAAGCGGCACCCTCAGCGTGCACTCCGAGGACGAGAAGGCCCGCCTGCGCCTGGCCATCGTCGGGCCGGGCTCCATCGTCGGCGAGGGCGGTTTCTTTTCCCATCGCCCGCGCAGCGCCACGGTGCAGGCCGGCGCCCCCTGCGTGCTGTGGAGCCTGACGGCGATGCGCTTTGCCGAGCTTTCCAACCGCCAGCCCGCCGCCGCCTTGCAGCTGGCGATGGCGGCCGGCGCCGTGCTCGCCCGGCGCCTGGCCAACCGCCGCCGCCGCATCGCCGCGACCTGAGCGCGCACGCCGCGGCCGCCGTGCCCGCTTTGCCCGGTGCGTGCCGGCACAGATGCCGCCGACCAGCCCCGGGCGCCGCCGCGTCCGGCGCTGCCGTGGAATCGGGCAGTCTGCGTACAAAGGCCGCCCGGGACGCCGGCTAAACTGATTCGCATCTTTTCCTGCGCTCTTGCGAAAGTACGGCATGTCTCTGCTCAGTTGGTTGTTCCGCGAACCCAGGCCGTCCCGTTCCGGGGCGTCTGCGCCGGCCCAGCGGAACGGCCGCATGGCGCGGCCCGCCGTGCCCGGAGCGGGGCTGGTGGAGCCCCACCTGCAGCCGCCCGCCGATGCCGCCGGGCGCCGCACCGAGCGCATGGAGCGGCGTGAGCTGCTCTATGCCGTGGTGCGCGACGCCATGGTCCGCGCGGGAGTGCTCTCCGCCGGCTATAAGTTCAAGGTGCTGTCGCTCGACCAGCGCGGCCAGCGCTTTCTGGCGATGGTCGATCTGGCGCGCGAATACGGCGGCGAAACCGTGCGGCTGAGCGAGATCGAAGCGCTGATCGTGCAGACCGCGAAGACCCGTTTCGACATCGAGGTGACGGCGGTGTACTGGCGCATCAGCGACCAGGTGCCGGCCCATGCCGGCGTCCCCGCCCATGCCGCCTCCGCGGTCGCGCCGGCCTACGCCTGCGCGCCGTCCATGGCGCCGGTCACGCCGCCGCTGGTGGTGGTGGCGCCGGTGGTGCGCCCGCCCCGGGCCGCCGCTGCGTCCCCTCAGGAGGCCGAGGCGCCGGCGCACAGCCGCCCGGCACCCGTCGGCAGCGTCGGCAGCGTCAGGGGCCCGGCGGTGGCAGTCGCCGCAGGAGGAACTGCGATGGGGACGGGGACGGGGTCGCACATCGCCGGCCGCACCGATCCGATCCAGGACGACGAGGTGGCCGCATTCAAGCGCGCCCTGCTGGACGCCGCCGCCAGCCGCCAGGGTGCGCTGGTCGCATCGGCACCGGTTCCGGCATCGGCAGCGGCGGGCATGTCGCCCGCGCCGGCCATGCTGCCGGGCGAATCGGTGCGCACCGGCCCGGTGGGGCCGGCCCTGTCGGGCCGCACGGGTTTCGAAGACACCGAGCTGCCCGCGCCGGACACCCGTCCGCACGAACTCAGCAACACCCAATTCGGCCAGCTGTAGCGGGGGCAGGGCGGGCCAGCCCGCCCGCCGCCCGGCGCGCGGCCAGGGGTTCAGTGGCCGCTGAAATCCACCAGCGTGAACAGCGACAGCCCGGCCTGCGTCAGGCGGCGTGAACCGCCCAGCTCCGGCAGGTCGACGATGGCAGCGCCCTCGGTCACGGTGGCGCCGAGCTTTTCCAGCAGGTTCTTGCCGGCCATCATGGTGCCGCCGGTGGCGATCAGGTCGTCGATCAGCAGCACGCGGTCGCCCGGCTTCACGGCGTCGGCATGCAGCTCGACGGTGGCGCTGCCGTATTCGAGTTCGTAGGTTTCCTCGACCGTCGTGAAAGGCAGCTTGCCCTTCTTGCGGATCGGCACGAACCCCACGTTCAGTTCGTAGGCCACCACGGCGCCCAGGATGAAGCCGCGCGCGTCCAGGCCGGCCACCACGTCGGGGCGCAGCGCCCGGTCCATGTAGCGGTGCACGAAGGCATCGATCATCACGCGGAACACCTTCGGGTCCTGCAGCAGCGGCGTGATGTCGCGGAACTGCACGCCCGGCGCCGGCCAGTCGGGCACGGTGCGGATGTGCTGGCGCAGGTAGTCGTTGACGCTGAAATGCTGCATGGGGCGGACTGTCGGGGTTGGGGTGGGGAAAGCGGCCGGGAGGCCCGCTGCGGGTGCCGGCGCGGCAGGCCGGCGCCGGGGGCGCCAGCGGCCGGTGCGCCAGTGTAAACAGCGTCCGGGCGCCGTCGCATAATGGCCGCGTCGGCTCCGACACGCCCCGCCTCCGCGGCCTGCCAGGCCTTTCTCGATGAAGCCCGACGTCCATGTCTCTTTCCATACTGCTCGTCGACGGTGATGCGGCCCATGCGCAGGCCCTGGTGCGCGCGCTGGCCGACGCCTGGCTGGGCTGGCGGGTCGATGTGGCGCCCACGGTGGCCGATGCCTGGGGCTATCTCGCTGCCGTGCGCTGCGACGTGATCGTGGCGGCCGAACACCTGCCCGACGGCGGCGCCTACGACGTGCTGGAAATGGCCCGCGGCGTGCCCGTGGTGATCGCGCTGCCCGAAGACGGCGTGGGCCGGGCCGGGCCCGCCCTGCGGCACGGTTTCAGCGACTTCGTCGTGCGCGACGCCGCGCACGCCTACCTGCTCACGGTGCCGGCGCAGATCGAATCGGTGCACGAGCAGTGCAGCGCAGCCCGCGTGCGAGAGGCGGCGCAGACCCTGCAGGCGCGCCAGCACCGGCTGCTCAATGCCATTTCCCGGGCGCAGTCCTTCTTCATCGGCGGCGATGCCACGGCCGCCTTCACCTTGCTGCTGCAGGAGCTGCTGGTGCACACCCAGAGCACCTGCGGCTTCCTCGCGCATGTCGAGCCGGCCGCAACGGCGCACGAGGCCGCCGTCGCGGACGGCGCAGCCGACGCGGCCCGCACGCCTGCGGCCGCACGAACGATGCGGCTGGTCTGCGTGACCGGGCCCTGGCCAGCGGGCCAGACCGCTCCCGCCGAAGGCAGCGCCTGGCCGGTGCCGGACACCGCCGGACCCGGGCCGGGGCTGCTGGCCCGGGCGCTGGCGGGCACGGCGATGGCCGCTGCCCACGCCCCCGTCGCGGGCCTCGCCGGCCAGGGGCTGGAGGCCGCCTTGCCGGCCCAGCCGTGCGCAGCGCAGGCCCTCTCCGCATCGGGCGAGCCGGTCCTGCTGCTGCTGCTGTCGGGCCGCCCCGGCGGCTATTCGCAGGACGCGCTCCGCGGCCTGCAGCCGCTCTTGGGCACGCTGGTGCAGATGGAAATACCGCTGCGCGCGGAAGCCGCCCGCCGTGCCGTGGAAGCGCAGCTGGCGCGCGCCACCGAGCAGCTGCGCGAGCAGACCCAGGCGCTGGAAGGCACGCTGGCGGCGGTGGCGCAGGGCATCACCAACGTCGATGGACAAGGCCGCATCCGGGTGCACAACCAGCGCTACCTCGAGTTGCTGGATCTGCCCGAATCGCTGCTGCAGGGCGCCCCCCGGGTGGAAGACGTGGTGCGCTTCCAGGCCGAGCGCGGGGACTTCGGCGATGCCTTCCGCTACATCGAGCCCGGCGCGCGCAGCTACGTGCGCGATGAGTACGCAGCGCATGGCGGCCGCCTGCAGATGCCGGAGGTCTACCTGCGCAAGACGCGCGCGGGCCGCCACCTGGAGATCCGCACCCGGCCCCTGCCCGGCGGCGGCCGGGTGCGCACGTTCACCGACGTGACCGACTACGTGGCCACGCAGGAAGCGCTGCGGGTCAGCGAGTCGCGCTGGCGCAGCCTCACGCAGCTGTCGTCCGACTGGTACTGGGAGCAGAACGCCGAATTCCGCTTCACCCGCGTGGAGGGCGCGCACCGGCTTGACATCGCGACCCGGCCCGAGGAGCTGCTGGGCAAGACCCGCTGGGAGCTGCCCAGCCAAGGGCTGACGCCTTCGCAGTGGCAGGACCACCAGGCCAGGCTGCAGGCGCGCGAGGTGTTCCTCGACCTGCAGCTGCAGTACGGCAGCATCGATGGCGGCTTCGCCTGGGTGTCGATCAGCGGCGAGCCGTTCTATGACGCCGAGGGGGAGTTCCTGGGCTATCGCGGCGTGGGCCGGGACATCACCGAGCGCAAGCAGGCCGAAGCCGAGATCCACCGGCTGGCGTTCTTCGACGAACTCACGGGCCTGCCCAACCGCCGCATGCTGCTGGACCGGCTGGAGCAGGCCTGCGCCCTCGGCGAGGCGTCGGGCCGCTTCGGCGCGCTGCTGTTCCTCGACCTGGACAACTTCAAGCACGTCAACGACACGCTCGGCCATGAGTGGGGCGATGCGTTGCTGGTGCAGGTGGCGCAGCGGCTGTCCGCCGGCCTGCGCGCCAGCGACACGGTGGCGCGGCTGGGTGGCGACGAATTCCTGGTCGTGCTGCCCAAGCTGCACGCGCAGGAGGCGAGCGCCGCCCGCGAAGCCCGCAAGGTCGGGCAGTTCCTGCTCACCCTGCTGAACCAGCCCTACCGGCTGGGCAGCCGGGAAGTGCACAACAGCCCGAGCATCGGCGCGGCCCTGTTCCTCGGGCGCGGACAGAACCTGAACGAGTTGCTGCAGCGGGCCGATCTGGCCATGTACCAGGCCAAGGCACAGGGGCGCAACATGCTGTGCTTCTTCGATCCGGCCATGCAGGCGGCGGCCACCGCCCGCTCGGTGCTGGAAGCCGACTTGCGCGTGGGCCTGCAGCGGGCCGAATTCTTCCCGCACTACCAGCCGGTGGTCGATGCCGACGGCCGCGTGCTGGGCGCCGAGGCGCTGGTGCGCTGGCGGCATCCGCAGCGCGGCATGGTGCCGCCGGGCGAATTTATCGCCGTGGCGGAGGACACCGGGCTCATCATGCCCCTGGGCCGGCTGATGCTGCGCGCCGCCTGCGACCAGCTGGCGCAGTGGGCCGGGCAGCCCGTCACGGCCCAGTGGACGGTGTCGGTCAACGTCAGCGCGCATGAATTCCGCCATGTCGACTTCGTGCAGCAGGTGGTGGCGGCGCTGCAGGCCAGCGGTGCCAGCCCGCGCCGCCTGAAGATCGAGCTGACCGAAAGCCTGTTGCTGCACGACGTGGAGGACACCATCGCCAAGATGCAGGTGCTGCGCCGGCAGGGCGTGGGCTTTTCGCTGGACGACTTCGGCACCGGGTATTCGTCGCTGGGTTATCTCAAGCGCCTGCCGCTCGACCAGCTGAAGATCGACCAGAGCTTCGTGCGCGACGTGCTCACCGACCCGAACGACGCGGCCATTGCCTGCACCATCGTCGCCCTGGCGCAGAGCCTGGGGCTGGACGTGGTGGCCGAGGGCGTGGAAACCGAGGGCCAGCGCAAATTCCTGCTGCGCAACGGCTGCAGCCGGTTCCAGGGCTACCTGTTCGGCCGGCCCGCGCCCGCCGAGCAGCTGGTGGCCGCGCTCGCGCCGGGCGGCTGAAGGGCGCGGCGTCAGCCGCGCAGCAGGCGGTCTTCGGCCAGCGCCAGGGCCGTCGGGTGGCCGGACACCACCAGCGTGTCGCCCTCGGCCAGCGGCGTGCCCGGGTCGGCGGCCGACATGCGGCCGCTGCCGCGGCGCAGGCTGACCACCTGGGCGCCCACCTCCTGCAAGGCCAGCTGGCCCAGCGGGCGTCCCAGCGCCGCGCTGCCGGGCGGCAGGGTGATGGAGGCGAGCCGCGCCTGGTCGCGTTCCGAGCCGGTGTCGTCGTCGGCGCCGTGGAAGTAGCCGCGCAGCAGGTTGTAGCGGGCGTCGCGCTGCTCCTGCACCCGCCGCAGCACGCGCCGCATCGGCACGCCCACCAGCGCCATGGCGTGGCTGGCCAGCATCAGCGAGCCCTCGATGGCCTCGGGCACCACTTCGGTCGCGCCGGCGGCCTGCAGCCGGTCCAGGTACTGGTCGTCCTGCGTGCGCACCACCACCGGCACGTGGGCGGCGTGGCTGCTGGTGTGCGCCAGCACCTTGAGCGTGGCGGGAATGTCCAGGTAGGTCACGGCCACGGCGCTGGCCCGCGCCAGGCCCGCCGCCACCAGGGCCTGCAGCCGGGTGGCGTCGCCATACACCACCGAGTCGCCCGCGGCGGCGGCCTGGCGCACGCGGTCCGGGTCCAGGTCCAGCGCCAGGTAGGGAATGTTCTCGCGCTCGAGCATGCGGGCCAGGTTCTGGCCGCAGCGGCCGTAGCCGCAGATCAGCACGTGGCGGTCGGTGTTGATGGACGTGCGGGCGATGGTGGTCATCTGCAGCGACTGCTGCAGCCAGTCGCTGGCCACCAGCTTCATCACGATGCGGTTGCTGTGCAGGATGAGGAAGGGCGTGGCCAGCATCGACAGCACCATCGCCGCGAGGATGGGGTTCATCAGCGCGGCCGGCACCAGGCCGTGTTCCTGCGTCAGCGACAGCAGCACGAAGCCGAACTCGCCCGCCTGGGCGAGATAGAGCCCGGTGCGCAGCGACACGCCCGTGGTCGCGCCCATGCCGCGCGCCAGCACCAGGATCACGCCCATCTTCAGCAGCAGCGGCACCGCCAGCAGCGCCAGCACCAGGGCCCAGCGCTCCAGCAGGATGTGCCAGTCCAGCATCATCCCCACGGTCACGAAGAAAAGGCCCAGCAGCACGTCGTGGAACGGGCGGATGTCGGTGCCCACCTGGTGGCGGTATTCTGTCTCGGACACCAGCACCCCGGCGATGAACGCGCCCAGCGCCAGGGACAGCCCGGCCAGCTCGGTCAGCCAGGCCAGGCCCAGCGTGATGAGCAGCAGGTTGAGCATGAACAGCTCTTCGCTCTTGCGCCGGGCCACCAGGGTCAGCCACCAGCGCATCACATGCTGGCCGCCGGCCAGCAGCACGCCCACCAGCACCGTGGCCTTGAGCAGCGCCAGGCCCATCTCCACCATCAGCCGCTCGGGCGACGAGCCCAGCGCCGGAATCAGCACCAGCAGCGGCACCACCGCCAGGTCCTGGAACAGCAGGATGCCCAGCACCCGGCGCCCGTGCTCGCTCTCCAGCTCGGCGCGCTCGGCCATCAGCTTGACCACGATGGCCGTGCTGCTCATCACCAGCGTGCCGCCCAGCGCCAGCGCGGTCTGCCAGCCGATGTTCCACACGCCGCCCACCCAGCGGGCCAAAAGCAGCATGCCGGCCATGCCCAGCGCCATGGTGAGGGCCACCTGCATCAGCCCCAGGCCGAACACGTAGCGCCGCATGGCGCGCAGCTTGGAGAGGCTGAATTCCAGCCCGATGGCGAACATCAGGAACACCACGCCGAATTCGCCCAGGTGCCGCACTCCCTCCGAATCCTGCGCCAGGGCCAGCGCATGCGGCCCGATCAGGATGCCCGCCGCCAAGTAGCCCAGCATGGGCGGCAGCTTCAGGCTGCGGCACACCACCACCCCCAGCACGGCAGCCAGAAGGTAGAGCAGGGTGAGCGCGAGCGAGGACATGCCCGATGCTAGCCCAGCGCCAGCGCCGGTCGGGGGCCGGTCGATAGAATCGGCCACCATGTCATCCGCCCCCGCCGCCGTGCCGCCGTTCGACCCCGCCGAGACCCTCCGCCTGGCCCGTGAAACCTTCGCCATCGAAGCCGCCGCGCTGGGCAGCATGGCCGCCCGCCTGGGCGAGCCCTTCGTCGACGCGGTGCGCCGCATCCTGGGCACGCCGGGCCGCGTGGTCGTGATGGGCATGGGCAAGAGCGGCCACGTGGGCCGCAAGATCGCCGCCACGCTGGCCTCCACCGGCACGCCCGCCTTCTTCGTGCACCCGGCCGAGGCCAGCCACGGCGACCTGGGCATGGTCACGCAGGGCGACCTGGTGCTGGCCATCTCCAACAGCGGCGAAAGCAACGAACTCACCGTGCTGCTGCCGGTGCTCAGGCGCCTGGGCGCCGCGCTGATCGCCATGACCGGCGGCCTGCAGTCGACCCTGGCGCGCCATGCCGATACGGTGCTGGACTGCAGCGTGGAGCGCGAGGCCTGCCCGCTCAACCTGGCGCCCACCACCAGCACCACGGCCCAGCTGGCCATGGGCGACGCGCTGGCCGTCGCGCTGCTGGACGCCCGGGGCTTCCGGCCCGAGGACTTCGCCCGGTCGCACCCCGGCGGCGCCCTGGGCCGCAAGCTGCTCACGCATGTGGCCGACGTCATGCGCGCGGGCGACGAGGTGCCGCGCGTGGGGCCGCAGGCCTCGTTCAGCGAACTCATGCGCGAGATGAGCGCCAAGCGGCTGGGCACGTCCGCCGTGGTCAGCCCCGAAGGCCGGCTGCTGGGCGTGTTCACCGATGGCGACTTGCGCCGCCGCATCGAGGCCGGCGCCGACCTGCGCGGCGCGACCGCCGGCGAGGTCATGCATGCCGGCCCGCGCACCATCGCGGCCGACGCCCTGGCGGTGGACGCCGCTGCCGCCATGGAGCGCCACGGCATCACCAGCGTGCTGGTGACCGACACCGCCGGCCTGCTGGTGGGCGTGGTCCACATCGGCGACCTGATGCGCGCGAAGGTGATCTGATGGCCGCTGCCGCACCCGCGCTCCCCACCCCCGATCTGCCCCCGCTGCGCCCGGCCCTGCAGCACGACCCCGAGCTGCTGCTGAAGGCGCAGGGCGTGCGCGTGGCGTTCTTCGACGTCGACGGCGTGCTGACCGATGGCAGCCTCTACTTCTCGGAAGCAGGCGAGACGCTCAAGCGCTTTCACACGCTGGACGGCCACGGCATCAAGCTGCTGCAGCGCGCCGGCATCGTGCCGGCCGTGATCACCGGGCGCGACGCCCCCGCGCTGCGCCTGCGCCTGCAGGCGCTGGGCGTGGTGCATGCCCGCTTCGGCACCGAAGACAAGCGCCCCGCGGCCGAGGCCATCCTGGGCGAGCTGGGGCTGGACTGGAGCCAGGCCGCCGCCATGGGCGACGACTGGCCCGACCTGCCGGTCATGCGCCGCTCCGCCATCGCCTGCGCCCCGGCGCACGGCCACATCGAAGCCCGCGCCGTGGCCCACTACGTCACCGAAGCGCCGGGCGGCGCCGGTGCGGCGCGCGAATTCTGCGACCTGCTGCTGGTGGCCAGCGGCCGCTATGCCGCGCTGCTGGCGGACTACGCATGACCGTCGCACGCCGCATGCGCCTGAGCTGGGACCGGGTGTCCCTTTACCTGCCCGCGCTGCTGATGGGGCTGCTGGCGCTGGGCACCTGGTGGCTGGTGCGCAACGCCCCCAAGCCGCCGCAGACCCAGCAGGTCCGCGTGCCCACGCACGAACCCGACTATTTCATGCGCGGCTTCTCGGTCAAGACCTTCGACGCCACCGGCCGGCTGGAGAGCGACATGCGCGGCGACGTGGCGCGCCACTACGAAGACACCGACACGCTGGAGGTGGACAAGGTGCACATGCGCTCGGTCACGCCGGAAGGCCGCGTCACCGTGGCCACCGCCAACCGGGCCCTGTCCAACGCCGACGGCTCGGAGGTGCAGCTCTTCGGCAATGCCATCGTCACGCGCGAGTCGCTGCCCCGCAAGGGCGTGGCGCCGCAGCCGAAACTGGAGTTCCGGGGCGAATTCCTGCACATCTGGGTCAATTCCGAGAAGGTGCAGTCGGACCAGCCGGTCACCCTCACGCGCGGCAGCGACCAGTTCACCGCCGACCGGATGGACTACGACAACCTCGACCAGATCGTCCAGCTGCAGGGCCGCGTGCGCGGCACCCTGCAGCCGGCGCCGGGCGCGGCCAACCGGCGCTGATGCGCCCACCCAGGGTCCCGCCCCGCCGCCGCCATCGCCATCGCCATCGCCGCCTTTGTCCTGCCTGGAGCGCACCGCATGAACCCGTCGTCCCCGCTGGTCTTCATCACCGGTGCTTCCAGCGGCATCGGCCAGGCGCTGGCCTGGCGCTTCCACCAGGCCGGCTGGCGCCTGGCGCTGGTGGCACGGCGTACGGATGAAGTCAGATCATGGGCGGGCGCCCGTGGAATCAAAGCGGGTAGCTATCAAATCTATAGCGCAGACGTGTCGCTGCCCGACAGCATCGTCGCCGCCGGCCAGGCCTGCCTGCAGGCCCAGGGCCTGCCGGACGTGGTCATCGCCAATGCCGGCATCAGCGTGGGCATGGACACGGCCGTGCGCGAGGACCTGGAGGTCATGGCGCGCACCTTCGCCACCAACAACCTCGGCATGGCCGCCACCTTCCAGCCCTTCGTGGCGGGCATGGTGCAGCGCGGCAGCGGGGCGCTGGTCGGCATCGGCAGCGTGGCCGGCATCCGCGGTCTGCCGGGCCACGGGGCGTATTGCTCCAGCAAGGCGGCGGTGATCAGCTACTGCGAGAGCCTGCGGGGCGAGCTGCGCCCGGCCGGCGTGCGGGTGGTGACGCTCTGCCCCGGCTACATCGACACGCCCCTCACGCGGCAGAACCGCTACGGCATGCCGTTCCTCATGCAGCCGGAGGACTTCGCCGACCGCGCCTACCGCGCCATCCGTGCCGGGGCGAGCTACCGCGTCATCCCCTGGCAGATGGGCGTGGTCGCCAAGTTGCTGCGCCTGCTGCCCAATGGCTGGTTCGACCGGCTGCTGGCCGGCCGGCCGCGCAAGCACCGGCAGGGCGGGGGCGCCGGTTCGGCGAGCTGAGCGGCCCGGCTGGGGATCTCCCGCCCCTGCGGAACCTCTCGGTAGTCCGACCGGGGCTACCAAAGCAAAAGGCCGACAAACGTCGGCCTTTTGCTTTCATCTGCGTCGATCGCAGCTCCGTGCCGGCCGGTGGCCGCCTGGCTTCTTCAGTGCGACCGCATCTTGGCGCGCAACCGCGCGATGGACTGGCTGTGCAGTTGGCACACCCGCGATTCGGTCACGCCCAGCACGGCGGCGATCTCCTTGAGGTTCATGTCGTGCTCGTAGTACATGCCCATGATGTACTGCTCACGCTCCGGCAGTGTCTTGATGGCGGCGACCAGGGACGCCTTGAGCCGCTGGTCGCGCAGCACGGCCATCGGGTCGGCCTCGCTGTCGGCCACATGGCGGTCCAGGAAGCTGTCGTCGTCGTCATCGCCCCGGCTCATGTCCTCCAGGTAGACCAGCTGCGTGCCGCGCACCTTGCCCAGCAGCGACTGGTAGTCGTCCAGCGACATGCCCAGCTCCTGGGCGATTTCCGATTCGAGCGGGCTGCGGCCCAGCTTCTGCTCGATGCGCTGCACGGCATGCTCGATGTCCTTCTGGCTCTTGCGCGAGCTGCGCGACATCCAGTCGCCCTCGCGCAGCTCGTCCAGCATCGCGCCGCGGATGCGCTGGCTGGCGAAGGTCTCGAACTGCACGCCCTGGGCGGCTTCGTAGCGCGTGAGGGCCTCGGACAGGCCCATCATGCCGACCTGGATCAGGTCGTCCAGCTCCACGTTGGGCGGGAGCTTGGCGATCATGTGGTGCGCGATCCGCCGCACCAGGGGCACGTGCTGGCGGATCTGGGCATCGCGATCAAGCTGGCCTTTGGCGGTGTACATGGGAATCAATGGCTCCGAACGAAGTGCGCAGGGGGCTCGGCGGTCAGTCGGTTCGTGGGCAGGCCGGGCATGCCGTTGTCCATGGTGCACGCGTTTTCGAGCAGCTGCAAGGCCAGGCGCTGCACATCCTGCGGGCTGCCGGCGCGCACGACGGTGGTGCTCGGCGTGTGGCCCAGGTGTTCGGCGGCGCAGCGTTGCAGCGTTTCCAGCGCGCCGCGGGCCGCCTGGGTGCGCCGGGGCTCTGCCGGGCCGGGGGCCACGACCGACGCCACGGTGCACTGCACGCCGGCATGCACGGCCATGTGCTTGAGCTGGCGGTAGCTCTGCTCCACCCCGGGGGCGTCCGGCGAGGTCATCACCAGCGGCAGGGCCGGGGTGCCGCGCAGCAGCGGTGCCATCAACGGGTGCTGGGCATAGACCACCACCAGCGAATAGGCGCGGAAGATCGGATGCAGGCGCTGCATCACGGCCGCCTCACCGCGGCTGGCGCGCTCGGCCAGGCACAGCAGGCCATAGGCCGCGGGCACCACCGCCAGCGAGGTGGAAGTGGACGCGCCGCGCGAGAGGCTGCCGCCCTGCCAGTCGGGCGAGGCCAGCAGCTGCTCCAGCCCGGGGGCGTCGCCGGTTTCCCGCGCGGTGCCGTCCAGCACCACCACCGGGTAGCCCAGCCGCTGCAGGCTGGAGCAGACCTGCCAGAGCGTCTCCAGGCCCATGGTGGCGTCGGGCTGGCTCAGCACGGCCAGCCAGCGCAGTTCGGCCTGCGGCGTGACGCTCGACAGGCTGAAACCCTGATGCAGTCCGGTATCAAGCAACATCGGCCAGCCCCCGTTCGGCGGACATGTCCGGCGACTGCGAGAAGAAGAAATTCAAATCGGACGCCTTCGGATCGAAAGCCGACTTGACCGGCGAACGCATGGAGGCGCTCACCAGCTTGTGCGCGTCGGCCGCTTCCCAGTCCTCGGGCACCCGCTGGCCGTTGGTCACGCCGCGCAGCACCATCTGGTGGCGGATCAGCGCATCGATGGAAGGGCCGAGCTTCACGGCCTCGTCCACCTTGGAGAGGATGGCCTGCTGCGAGCCTGCCGTCTTGAACGCGCCCAGCACGTCGTCGAGCGTGTCGCCGTGGCAGCCGGCGTTCAGCACCAGCAGGCGGTTCACGTGGGGCAGGTCCAGCACGTCCAGCATGTCGCGCTTGCGCGGATCGCGCGGCGCCACGCCGGTGGTGTCGATCAGCACCATCTTCTTGCCGCTCAGCAGGCCCAGCAGGTCCTGCAGGGCGGCGCGGTCGTGCGCCAGGTGGGCGACGATGCCGAGCATGCGGCCATAGGTGCGCAGCTGTTCGTGGGCGCCCACGCGGTAGGTGTCGAGCGTGATCAGGCCTACGCTGCCGGGGCCGTGGATGCGTGCGCAGAGCGCGGCCAGCTTGGCGGTGGTGGTGGTCTTGCCGACGCCGGTGGAGCCCACCATGGCGAAGATGCCGCCTTCTTCATACAGCGGGCGGGCATGCGAATCGGTGCGCAGGTTGCGCTCCAGCACTTCCATCAGCCAGCGCACGGCATTGCCGGCCGACAGGTCTTCGGGCATGCGTTCGAGAATGCCGCGTGCCAGGGCCGGCGAATAGCCTGCGCGGATCAGCTTGAGCATCAGGTTGGACTGGATCGGGTCCTGCTTGGCCTGGCCCAGCCAGGCGAGCGTGTTGAAACGGTCCTCGATCAGCTCGCGCATCGACTGCAGCTCGTTCATCAGGCCCTGAGGCGCCGCGGCCTGGGCCAGCGAAGGCGCGGCGGCCACGCTGCGGCGGGCAGGCGGCGGCTCGGGCAGATCCATCGGGATGGCGCGCACCGGGTTGTGGCGCGCCACCGGCACGGGCTGGGCGGCGGGCATGCGGTGCTCACGGGGCGCGGTGAGTTCGGCCGCGTGCAATGCATGGGCCGAGTGGGCGGGTGCGCGTTCCGGCAGGGCGGGCGCGCCGCCGTCGTTCAGCGCCTCGTGGCGGCGGCGCAGCATGCGCTCGCGCACATAGTCCTGGAACGACAGCGTGCTCATCGCCAGCTGTTCGGTGTCCTGCTCGACCACTTCGCGGCCGCTGCCCTGCTGGGGGCGGGACGGCATGCGGGCACGGGTTTCGGCGGCCATGTCCGATGCCCGGTCCTGCAGCCGGCCGCCAGGCGCGGCGGCCGGGGCACGGGACGCGGGCTGGGCGGGCGCCAGCGGCGCGGGCATCGAGGCGGGGGCCGCGTCCAGGCTGCTGGAGAGCGTGTCTTCCGCCGTCGCCACCACTTCCACGCCGTTGGCCGTGGGGCGGTTCGACAGGATGAGCGTGCCTTCACCAAAAGCCATGCGCGCCTTGGCCAGGGCCTCCCGCGAGGTGGGAGCGTTGAAGCGTTTGATGTTCATGCGGATGCACCTCTGAGGATCGGGCCGATGCGGATGGTGTGGGTTTCAGGGATCTCGCTGTGGGCGAGCACCTGCAGGCGGGGGGCCACGCGGCGCACCAGGCGGGCGATGGCGTTGCGGATCGGGTCGGGCACCAGCAGGCAGGCCGGCAGGCCCATCTCTTCCTGCTTCATGGCCACTTCCGCCGCCTTCTGCGTCAGGATGTCGGCCACGCCCGGGTCCAGCGACGGGCCGCCGGCGTTGCCCAGGGCCTGCACCAGCAGGCGTTCCAGGCCGGGTTCGATGGCGATGACGTTGAGTTCGCGCGTCGGGCCGTAGATCTGCTGCACGATGGCCGGCGAGAGGGCGATGCGCACGCGGCGCGCCAGTTCCACCGGGTCGCTGATGCTGCCGGCGTGCTCGGCCAGCGTTTCGACGATGGTGCGGATATCGCGGATGTGCACAGACTC
Organism: Acidovorax sp. Leaf160; assembly: GCF_001424265.1. GTDB lineage: Bacteria > Pseudomonadota > Gammaproteobacteria > Burkholderiales > Burkholderiaceae_C > Paracidovorax. The sequence goes on along the minus strand of NZ_LMOV01000005.1, from coordinate 43,270 downwards.
CTCCAGCAGCAGCTGGAGAACTTTCTGGAACGTGGCGATGGAAACCATTTTCGGAACGACTTCTTCGATGAGCTTGGGGGCCAGGCGGGTGACGTGTTCCACCAGTTGCTGCGTCTCAGTACGGCTGAGCAGCTTGGCGGCTTGCACTTGCATCAAGTGTGACAAATGGGTCGCCATCACGGTTTCCGAATCAACGACCGTAAAACCGGCCATTTGTGCCGCTTCCTTCTGGTGTTCGTCGATCCAGTGCGCCGGCAGGCCGAAGGCCGGGTCGGTGGTGGCCGTTCCGATCAGCGGCGTGGTGATGCCGCCGGGGTTGATCGCCAGGAACATGCCGGGGAAGGCCTCGCCGTCGCCCACCATCACGCCGCGCAGGGTGATGCGGTAGGCGCTGGGCTTGAGTTCCAGGTTGTCGCGCACGTGCACGGCGGGCGGCAAAAAGCCCACCTCCTGGGCGAACTTGCGGCGCACGCCCTTGATGCGGGTCAGCAGGTCGCCTTGCCGGGTCTTGTCCACCAGCGCGATCAGGCGGTAGCCCAGCTCCAGGCCCAGCAGGTCCACGGGCTGCAGGTCGTCCCACGAGGCCTCGCCGTCGCTCACCGGCGCAGGGGCTTCCTCGACGGGGGCGGGGCGCTTGGCGCGCTGCATCAGCACCCAGGCGCCGTAGCCGAAGCCCGCGCCCATGATGAGGAAGACGGCATGCGGCATGCCGGGAATGACGCCCAGCAGGATCAGGATGCCGGCGGTGATGCCCAGCACGCGCGGCGACATGAAGAGCTGCTGCACGATCTGGCGGCCCATGTCCTCTTCCTTGCCCACGCGCGAGATCACCATGGCGGCGGCCACGGAAATCAGCAGCCCGGGGATCTGCGCCACCAGCGCATCGCCCACCGCCAGCAGGATGTAGCTGTTGGCGGCCTGGCCGGCCGACAGGTCGTGCTGCAGCATGCCGATGGCGAAGCCGCCGACGATGTTGATCACCAGGATCAGGATGCCGGCGACCGCGTCGCCGCGCACGAACTTCGAGGCGCCGTCCATCGAGCCGAAGAAGTTGGCCTCTTCCGCCACTTCCGCGCGGCGGCGGCGGGCTTCCTTCTCGTCGATCAGGCCGGCGTTCAGGTCGGCGTCCACCGCCATCTGCTTGCCGGGCATGGCGTCCAGCGTGAAGCGGGCCGAGACTTCGGCGATCCGCTCGGCGCCCTTGGTCACCACCACGAAGTTGATGACCACCAGGATGGCGAACACGATCAGGCCGACGGCGAAATTGCCGCCGATCAGGAAGTGGCCGAAGGCCTCGATCACCGCGCCGGCCGCGCCCGGGCCGGTGTGGCCTTCCAGCAGCACCACGCGGGTGGAGGCCACGTTCAGCGACAGGCGCATCAGGGTGGTGAGCAGCAGCACCGTGGGGAAGGCGGCGAAGTCCAGCGGGCGGATCATGTACGCCGCCACCATCATCACCATTAGCGCGACGGCGATGTTCAGCGTGAAGAAGGTGTCCAGCAGCCAGGCCGGAATGGGCAGCACCATCAGCCCGAGGATGGCCACCACCAGCAGCGGGGCGGCCATGCCCTGCAGGGCGGAGCCCCACTGGCGAACCGAGTTCATCGAAGGCGTTTTCATGGCGCGTTACCTGCCGGGGCGGTGCCCCGCGTGTGGTGCGGATCGAGTTCGGGCGGAACGAAGGGGTCGGGCTGCTGGTCGGGCATGCGGCCTTCGCCGCGCAGCGCCGCCTTCAGGCGGTACACATAGGCCAGCACCTGCGCCACGGCGGAAAAGAGCTGTGCCGGAATGGGCTGCTCCAGCTCGGCGTTGGCATAGAGCGCGCGGGCCAGCATGGGCGACTGCAGCACCGGCACCGCATGCTGGTTGGCCAGCTCGCGGATGCGGAAGGCCAGCAGGTCGGTGCCCTTGGAGATGACCTGGGGCGCGCTCATCGTCGCCTCGTCGTACTTCAGGGCCACGGCATAGTGGGTCGGGTTCATCACCACGAAGTCGGCCTTGGGCACGTTCGCCAGGCTGGCGCCGTTGGCGATCTCGCGCGCCTTCTGCCGCATGCGGCCCTTCACTTCGGGGCTGCCCTCGGACTGCTTGTGTTCCTGCTTCACTTCCTCGTGGGACATCTTCTGCTTGGACTTGAAGAAGAAGGCCTGCAGCGGCACGTCGATCACGGCGGCGATGAACACCACCAGCAGCAGCAGCACCATGCCGGAGGTCACCCAGTCGGCGGCCTGGCGGATGGCGACGGGCGAGGGCTGCAGCACCAGCATCGCGACCTTCTCGATGCTGGAGCTGAGGAAATTCCAGGCCACCACGGCCAGGATGCCCGTCATCAGCACCATCTTGGAGACGGTGACCAGCTGCTGCTTGGAAAACAGATTCGTGAAGCCCGAGATCGGGTTCAACCGGCTGAACTGCGGGGTGATGGGCTTGAACGAGAAGATCCAGCCGCCCGAGCCGATGGCGCTGCCCACGGCGGCGAGGATGGTCAGCGCGGCGAAGGCGCCGCTCGCCACCAGGCCGATGCCGGCCATCTCCGAGAGCCGCTGGACCATCGTACCCGAGGCATGCACCGTGGCCGCGTTGAAGGTGAGCTGCCGCGCGAGGGCGTGCTGCAGGTGCTCGACCAGCGACGGCATCAGCATCAGCACCGCCGCCGCGCCCATGCCCAGGATCGCCAGGTGCGACAGGTCGCGCGAGCGCGACACCTGGCCGTCCTTGCGGGCCTGGCGCAGCTTCTGCTCGGTAGCGGGTAGGGATTTGTCTTGGCTGGAACTCATGACGGCATGACGGCTTCGGTCATGCGATTGTCGTGAGCGGCCCCGGAAACTAAAGGCCGAATAGCGGGAGCGAAGCGCCGCTATTCGGGCGCGCAACGCCGTGCCGGCGCGCTGCCGGCCCGGTCGGCGCAGGCCTCAGCCCCGGGGCTGCGCCCGATGCCAGCCGTCACCCCGCCCGCCCTGGTCGTGTCGAAGGGCGTGCCAATCCCGTACTGGCCGGCATGCACGGCTGGGACGCCTTTTACTGCATTTTGCTATTGTTTCAATAGCTGCCTGCGCTGGTGCCATCAGCGTTCCAGGCATGAAACCCCCTGAAATGCGCCAAACGCCAGCGCAGGCCGCTCCTGTTTTGGGAGCAGGGCAGCCGCAGCGGGGCTGCCCGAGCCGTCAGAAGCCCAGGCTGGCCAGCAGATCGTCCACTTCGGACTGGTTGGACACCACGTTGGCGGTGTTTTCCGGATCGACCACCGGTCCCTGCAGCGGCTCGCGCACGGGCTCGACGGCGGCCACGGCGGCCTGCATCTCGGGCGGCGCGGTCTGGATCAGCAGCTGCACCAGCTGCTGCTCGATGGTGCTGGCCAGGTTCACCACCCGCGCGATCACCTGGCCGGTCAGGTCGTGGAAGTCCTGCGCCATCATGATCTCGGTGAGATGCACGTCCGCTTCCTTGGTGACGCGCTCGACGTCGGTCAGGAAGTTGAAGATCTCGCCCTTGGCGACCGCCGCCACCGGGTCGGCGACCAGCGAATTCACCACGCGGCGCGTCTCGGCGGCGATGAAGTCGTGCTGCGCCTTGGCCTGCTCGACGCGGCTCAGCACCTTCTCGGCGGCCTCGCCCGTCAGCCGGGCGATGTACGACAGGCGGCTCTGCGCGTCGGGCAGCTCGCCCATGGAGCCGCGCAATTTGTCGGCGTAGCCCAGTTCATTGAGCGAATCGTGCAGCTGCCGCGTGAGCAGGCCGATCTTCTGATGGACGTCGTCGCCTCCCGCGTCCGCCGCGGCATTGCCCGGTGTTTCCATGGTTCAAAGCCCCATTTTCTTGAGGATCAAAGTCACCTTCTCTTCGAGCGTGGCTTTGGTGAACGGCTTGACGATGTAGCCGGCGGCACCGCCCTGGGCGGCAGCGACGATGTCTTCCTTGCGCGCTTCGGCGGTCACCATCAGCACGGGCAGGTGCTTGAGCTTGTCGTCCTTCTTGATCTCGCCCAGCAACTGGAAGCCGTTCATGTTCGGCATGTTGATGTCGGTCACGACGAAGTCGAACTTGCTGTTGCGCAGCTTGTTGAGCGCCACGACGCCGTCTTCCGCCTCGTCGGCATCGGTGAAGCCGCTCTCCTTGAGGAGGTTGCGGACGATGCGGCGCATGGTGGAAAAGTCGTCAACGATCAAAAAACGAAGGGCAGTGGTCACGGGGACCCTTTCGGTCGGAAATTACTGTATGGGATTGTCGTGGGCCGGCGCGTCTGTGACAAGCTGTTACTGCTGCTCGGCGGGTGGGGGATTTTCCTGCTTTTCGGCAGGCACCGTCCTGGCAGCGGCTGCGGGCGCCGATGTGCCCCCCTTGCCCAGCAGCCGTTCTTCGGCTTCGCGCGTCAAAACCGTGATGGTAATGCGCCGGTTGATGGGCGCTCGGGGGCTGGCGGGCTCCAGCAGGTCGCTGGCCGCCAGGCCAACCACCCGGCCGAGCTTGGAATCGGGCATGCCGGCCGCCACCAGTTCGCGCCGCGAGGCATTGGCCCGGTCTGCGGAAAGTTCCCAGTTGCTGTAGCCCCGGTCGCCATTGCCGTACGGCGCGGCGTCGGTGTGGCCGGCCAGGCTGATGCGGTTTTCGACCCCGCCGAGGGCGGTGCCGATTTCGCGAAGGATGTCGCGCATGTAAGGTTTCACCAACGCGCTGCCGCTGTCGAACATCGGGCGGTTCTGGTCGTCCACGATCTGGATCTGCAGCCCATCGGGCGTCAGGTCGATGCGGATCTGCGAGCGGAATTCCTTCAAACGGGCGTTCTCGGTGATCACCGCATCGATCTTGGCCTGCAGCGCCTTGATGCGCATCTGGTCCTGGCGCGCCTGCTCGGCCTTGGCCTGCCGAGCCTGCTCGGCCTTGCCGCTCTCCACCGTCATGCGCCGGCTCGACGTCGTGGAATCGGAATCCGCCCGCTTGACCTGGCCGTGCACCTTCGCCAGGTCGCTGCCGCCGCCCGGCAGGATGCTGGAGCTGTTGCCCGAGCCGTCGCCGCCCTGCATGGCGACCTTCATCGGCGAAGAGAAATAGGCGGCAATGCCCTGCAGCTCGCCCTTGGCGGTAGAGCCCAGCAGCCACATCAGCAGAAAGAACGCCATCATGGCCGTCACGAAGTCGGCGTACGCGATCTTCCAGGCGCCGCCGTGCACGGCGTGGCCACCCTTCTTCACGCGCTTGATGATGATCGGTTGGAGCTTCTTTTCCGCCATGGTGTCGATTGCAAGGTCGCAGCAGCAGCAACTGCTGCTGCCGCCGGGAGCGCTTGCTTACTTATTCGCCTACTTCTTGCCCTTCAGGTGCGCTTCCAGCTCGCTGAAGCTGGGCCGGTCGCCCGAGAACAGCACCTTGCGGCCGAATTCCACCGCCGTGGACGGGTTGTAGCCCTGCATGCTGGCCAGCAGGGTGGACTTGATGCACTGCAGCTCCTTGGCCGCGTCCTCGGTCTTCTGCTCGACCAGGCCGCCCAAGGGCTCGACCACCCCGTAGGCCAGCAAGATGCCCAGGAACGTGCCCACCAGGGCCGAGCCGATCATGCCGCCGAGCACCGACGGCGGCTGGCCCACCGAGCCCATGGTGTTCACCACGCCCAGCACGGCCGCCACGATCCCGAAGGCCGGCAGCGCGCCCGCCAGCCGCGCCAGCGCCGCCACGGGGGCGTGCGCCTCCTGGTGGTGGGTGTCGATCTCGCTGTCCATGAGGGATTCGATCTCGTGCGCGTTGAGGTTGCCGGACACCATCATCCGCAGGTAGTCGGTGGTGAATTCGATGACATGGTGATCGCTGCCCACCGTGGGGTATTTCTTGAAGATCTCGGACTCGTGGGGCGACTCCACGTCCTTTTCGATCGCCATCAGCCCTTCCTTTCGGGCTTTTTGCAGGATGTCGAACAGCATCGCCATCAGTTCCATGTACCGCGCCTTGGTGTACTTGGAGCCCTTCATCGCCATCGGCAGCGCCTTCAGCGTGGCCTTCATCACCTTGGGCTGGTTGTTGACCACGAACGCACCCAGCGCCCCGCCCAGGATGGTGATGATCTCGAACGGCAGCGCGTGCAGGATCACGGAGATGTTCCCGCCGTGGGCGATGTACACACCGAAGATGCAGCCGAGGCAGACGAGGTAACCGAGGATGACGAACATGGAGGGGTCTTGAGGGGCTCAGGCAGGCGAAAGGGGACGGGCGCCGATGACAGACGCCCGCGCCTGGATACCGATGCTAACAAGGGTATCGGTATGTAGTCTGCGCACTTGAGCGGCGAATGGCCCTTAATTCGCGGCTTGTCCGTTGCCGGGCAGCCAGGCGCGCAGCCACGACTGGAGGTGATCGCCCTCCAGCATCCAGTCGGCCTCGACGGCCGCCTTCAGCCGATCGCCCGCCGCAGCGGCCGCATCCAGGTCGTGCACATGCGCTCGGATGGCGTCCACCCAGTCCTTGAACCGGTTCTTGACGCGCGTGACCGGCAGCGCGCCCTGGTAGGGCCTCACGTCGCTGCACACCACCGGGTAGCCGCAGGCGCCGTACTCCAGCAGCCGCAGGTTGCTCTTGCACTCGTTGAAGAGGTTCTGCTCCAGGGGTGCCAGCGCCAGGTCGAGGTTCAGGTTGGCCAGGGCGCGTGGATAGCGTTCAATGGAAACCGGCCCATGGAATTCGCGCAGATAAGGCCGGATCGCCTCTGGCGCCATGCCGAAGAAAACCCAGTCCACTTCCTGGTGGAGCGCCTTCACCACATCGACGATCAATTCCAGATCGCCCTGGTGGCTGATGCCCCCGGCCCAGCCCACGCGCGGGCGGGCGCCAGCGCGCCGGGTGCTCTGCAGGCCGCGCCACCAGCGCGGGGGCAGGCGGTTCTGCACCACGCGCAGATCGCCGTGCATGCCGGCGAAGGCCTCGGCCAGCGCGGGCGTGGAAACCACGAAGCGGTCCATCAGTCCCACGGAGCGCCGCAGCAGTCGCAGCACGTCCTTGGGCATTTCGCTGCGGTGCGTGTTCTTGATCGGCAGGTTCGGCAGGTAGTCGTCCAGCTCGGCCACCATGAAGGTCGGCCGCAGCCGCTGGATGCGCTGGATCAGCCCGATCTGCAGCTCGGTCACCTGGCGCTGCAGCACCAGCGTGTCGGGCTGCAGCCGCTCCAGTTCTTCCAGGGTGAAATAGCGACCGCTGAAGCGGGCGTCGGCGATGCCGCTTTCATGCATGGCGCGTACCGGCTCCATCACCCGGTAGTGCCCGCAGCCGGAACTGTCGGCCGCAAGGGCCAGCACCACGGGCTGGGGACGCCAGGGCAGGGGCCGGCGGTTCACGGTGGCGTCGGTTTCGACGTCGAAACCGGTGCCGAACAGCGACAGGTTGGGGTTGTAGGCGCCATCGCGGGCGATGACCGGCAGCCATTTCCGGTACATCGCATCCTGCTCTGCGATGAAGCGCTCCCGCTTGGCCTCCTGCTTGGCGGGATCGACCGCGTTCTGGCTCACGCTGCCTTCATGCAGCATCACGGCGTGTGGCGTCCAGACGATGAGGTAGCCGGCCTGGCGCACCTTGAGGCACAGGTCCACGTCGTTGTAGGACACCTTGAACGCCTCTTCGTCCAGCCCCCCCACCCCCTCGAAGACCGAACGCCGCACCATCATGCAGGCCGCTGTCACGGCGCTGTAGTTTTGGTCTACCTCCAGGCGGTGCATGTAGCCGGGCGCATCCGCCGGCAGGCCGATGAACGGGTGCTCCGCCGGACCGCGCAACCCGAGCACCACCCCCGCGTGCTGGATGGTGCCGTCCGCATGCAGCAGCTTGGCGCCGACGATGCCTACTTCGGGTCGCTGCGCATGGTTGAGCAGGGCGTCCAGCCAGTCGCCGCGCAGCGTGGCGGTATCGTTGTTCAGCAGAACGAGGTATTCCCCCCGGGCCGTCCGCGCGGCCGCGTTGTTGATGGCGGAATAGTTGAACGGATGCGGGTAGCGCAGAACCCGGATACGCGGGTCGTCCATGGCCTCCAGCCCGTCCAGCCAGGCACAGGCCGCGGGCTCCGTGCTCTGGTTGTCCACGAGGATGATCTCGTAGTTCTGATAGGTGGTCTTCTCCAGCAGGGAGCTGACGCAGCGCTCCACCATGGCGAACTGGTCCTTGGTGGGGATGATGATGGAGACGGAGGGCGATGCCTCGTGGCCGTAATGGATGCGGTAGCGGCCGGGGAGGCTGGAGTCCACGCTGGCTTGAACGTAGCCACGGTGATGCAGGTGCTTGGCTATCGCGTTCACTTCGGCGGGACGGCTGGTCAGATGCGGCAGGGAGGAGACGAGCAGCGGCTCGCTCACGTGGCCGAGGCCGCCGATGCCGTCGGCGGCGATCCAACGCAGCAACAGATCCAGCTCCGCAGCGTCGGCGGCATCGAGGTCGAATCCGCCGGTCTGCAGAACAGCGTCACGTCGGAACATCCAGTGCCGGGCCATAGCCTGTGGGCACGACAGCAGCATGTCGAGATTGAAGTCAGGGCGAAACAGGGTGCCCCAGCCGCCGTTACCCGTGTCCACCCACTCGTCCGCGTAGACCGCGCGGCATTCGACCACATCTCCAGCCTCCAGCAGCAGAGTCCAAAGGCCGTGGGCGGTGAACGTTTCTCCCGCGTCCAGGAGCAGCAGCCAATCGAAGGATTCGGCCGCGACCTGCCGGTTGACCACTGTCGGCCAGTGTGCCTGCGCGGGCATCGGGACATGCTCGACGCCATCCTCTGCGAGCCCTGGAGCGGGTGTGAGCACCACGGTCTGCAACGACAGCCCTGGCGTCTGCAACGCCTTCAGGCTGGCCAGCGTGGCCGCTACCTGGGCGCTGTCGCCCTGTGCATCGCGCACGAAGACGCGCACGGACAGCGGTGCGGCCGCCGCCTGCAGCTTGTGCCTCATCTGTGCCACCTGCACGGCGTTGGGTTGCCGTGCGGCGAGCCACGGCCCCAGCGTGTCCAGCAGGGGCGGTTCGCCGCGGGACATGCGCTCCAGGCGTGCGCCCAGATCGACCGTATCGAACGCCCCAGGGGCGTTCAGCGGGGTCACGCGGGCGAACTGGTTGTTGTGGGGTCTGACCCAACCGCGCTGCCTCAGCGTGCGCTGAAAGAAGGCATAGCGTTCCCGCCCTATCTGAGCGTGAAGCCGGCCGAGATGGCTGGTCTGCTCCTGGGAAATCCGCAGACAGGACAGCGGAGCGTGCAGTAGCGCGAGGTGCCCCTGCCGCAGCAGCTGGACGTGCATGGTCAAGTCACCCAGCCAGTAGACGGGTTCGTTGTCGAGGGAAAACTGCCGGCCCGCAAGGGGCAGCACATCGGCACGGCGGACCATGACGGTGCTGGGCTCGCCGATGAAATTCAGGGTCCACTCCGCCATGACTGAAACCACATCGGTTCCTTCGATCAGTACGTCCTGCGTGAAGGGGGGCTGCGTCGCAGCGATGTCGGTCTGTCGATGGCCATGCTCGTCTATCACCGTCCGGCGCGTCGAGACGAGCGAAACGTCAGGGTGGCTGTCCAGCACGTCTGCGAGCGCTTGCAGGCAACCCGGCAGCAGCGTGTCGTCGTCGTAGAGGAACTTGATGTAACTTCCGCGGGCCAGCTGGATGCATCGACCGACATTGCCTTCCTCACCCAGCGGGTTGTGATTGCGGAAGTAGCGCACGGCGACCGGCGATGGCCGCAGCGCGAGGCCACCGTCCAGGTACCGGGCCACCACGCTTTCCACGGCGTCGCTGGAACTGTCATCGCAAATCACGACCTCGAACGAGTCGAACTCCTGCGTGAGTGCGCTGCACAGCGCCGCGTCGAGGTAATTCGCCTTGTAGGCGGGGATGGCCACCGTGACATGCACGGGTGCCCCGTCCGACGGCTCGTGGGCAAGCGGGGGCGATTGCGGCACCAGCCAGCTGGGACGGCTGCCACCGGCCTCGACCGGCTTGCGCCCGACGTGCAGAACCGAGCCGGCGCTGATTCCGTGCTCGGTCAGTGCGGCGGCGCCAAACTCCGCCAGGCCCAGCGTTTCCATCGCGAATCCGGCCTGCTGCAGGCGCTGGACAAAATCGGCTTTCGCATAAAGGCGGATATGGTCGTCCTGCCCGAACCGGCGCCAACGTTCTTCAACGCGGGCTTCCTCCGGGTCCTCATCGGTCGCCGTGGCCGTGGTCAACAGCGGTACCATCAGAATCGCACAGCCGCCGGGGGCGAGAACCCGGTGCAGTTCCCGCATCGCCGCCCGATCGTCCCCCACGTGTTCCAGCACGTGTGAGCAGATGATGAGATCGAACGAGCCGTCTGCGTATGCCTGCATGTCTGTGATGTCCACCCGGTCGTCGGCCAGGGGTGAATACAGGTCTGCAGAGCGGTAGTTGCGCCCGCCCAGCCCGCGCAGCATGGCTGAGAGTGCCGGCGCTGGCGCGATGTCCAGGATTCGCAGTGGCGGCAAGCTGGGACGCAGCAAGTGGCGTCGGATGAAGTAGGCATACAGGCGGTCGCGGTCCGATGCCATGCATGCCGGGCAGCTGTAGTGCTCGGTGTTCAGCGTCTCGAAGTCCTCGAGCGAGAATGCCGCCCGGTGCTTCTTCAGGGATGAAGCGTAATGCTCTGGTACGGGGAGGAAGTGCTCCACGCCGCTTCCGCAGACCGGGCAGGTAAAAGGAATGAGTGGGACTGGGGCCATGGTGGATGGTTCGGATGTTCGCCGTCAGGCCGCGGCGCGGCACACGGAAAAGAGGGAGCCAGCAAGGTCGGGGTATTCGAGTCCCAGCTGGTAGAGGCCTTCCACTTGGGCGGCGCCCAGAATGGCATGCGTGTGCATGGCATTCATTTGGAAGTCGGCGAATGGTTTGAGCATCAAGCCTCCCGAATGCATGCTGACGAGTCCGGCGGCCGCGATGTCCCTGTCGAGCTTGACACGGTCGTAAGTCCGCCGGTGCCCGTGCCGCCGGTCGTTGTCGGTCATCGCATCCAGCGTGTCGATCAGCCCCATGTGCCGGGCCATCTGCCGGGAGAGCGCGCGTTCGTTGGGCACGACGATATACACCTTCCCCCGCGGGGCGAGCAGCTCGCGCACTTTGTTCAGCAGCGCCCGGGGATCCAGAACATGTTCCAGCACATAGCTCAGAAAGATATGGTCATAGGTCTGCGCTGACTGGAATTCCTCGAAGAGCGACTGAACGAAGGTGGCATTGGGAATGCCGTGTGACCGCGCCTTGTCGAGGAAGATGGAGGAGCCGTCCACCACGGTGAGGCTCCGGAACTGCGGGGCGAGCAAGCGGGTCATGTAGCCAGAATCGCAGCCCATCTCCAGGGCATGGCTGTCCGGCTCGAAATACGGCATGAAGGTGCGCAGCGCCATGGACCGGATCGCCGCGTCCTGGGGGCTGTCGGCCGTGGTGTAGGTTGCGGCCAGGCTCTCCAGGAAGGTCTGTTCATCCATGCCGCGGCTCCTGTTCGGGGGCGTCTGTTCCGCGCGATGCGACACTCTGCTCGGTCAGGATTTCGATCATGCTCAGGTCAAAGGTGGGGATGCCCAGGACTCGCTGCACGTCCTGACGCTCCGAAAAGCTGTCGTCAACGAAGATCGGCCGACCTTCGGGGCGAATGTGCTCCGACTTCCTGCTGCCGTCGGTGATGTGCACGACGGCATCGAAGAGGCCATGCAGCCGATGCTGCTTCAAGGTTTGCACCAGACTCGAGGCGTGGCGGGTGAGCAGGATGACCTGCTTGCGTGCGTTGATGCACTGGAAGATCAGCTTCAAGGCATCCAGCTGTACTTCGCCGTTGAAAATCAGTGTGTCGTCCAGGTCGATGTAGAGCCGGTCGAATCGAATATCGTGTCGATACCGGTTGCGCAGGCTGCGGTCCAGCTCCACAACCCCTGGATTCCACTGGATCCGAAGCTCAAGTCCTTCTTGCTCCATCAAACTGAGCAGGGGAAAGTTGATGCCCTGCACGCGGTGGGCGGCCATGGCACCCGCGATGCGCGGTGCTACCTCCAGCAAGGCCAGGTCCCCCGTCGATGAGCGCTTCACCTGAAAGAACCAGGCCCCCCGCATGTCCAGACTTGTTGAGATGGCGGATGCCATGGCGTCGATGCCGGGCAGATCGACGGTGACGGTGCAGTTGGATATTCCGCTGCGCACGCGGTCCCGGCGACGGGCGTGGCAAAAGAGCAGTCCCTGCTGGGGCGAGGAAAAGCAGTCCACGGTGTACTCCTCGCCAGGAAGGTATTCGCAGACCAGCGGATCCTGAGCCGTTTGCACGGCGTGTGCCAGCTGCCGCGCATCATCCGCGCGCATGGCATTCAGCGAACCCTGGCCCCGGTCGGGCTTGACGAAAACGGGGAAGTGGTCGATGGCATCCAGATCGCCGAAAACCCGTGGCGTGCGGACGGCGCCTGCGAGCTTGAGGTACGTAGCGCGTTTGGATCGCGTCGTGGCGCAGGTTTCGGCAGACGGCGCCACGACCATGGCGGGCAGCCGTTCGCGCAGTGTGGTCAGCGCCGTCAGTGCGTCATCGTGCGCCGGGAGAATATGGCTGATGCCCAGCCGTCGGCAGAGATCGGCCATTGCTGGTGCGAACGTCGGGTGACTCACGTGCGGCAGCACGTGATATTCCGGGTAGAGGTGCCGGGCGTGGTTGGAAATGTCTTCGCCTGCGGCAAAAAGTCGCATGTTGCGGCAGCCCTTGAGCGCCGCGAACATCTCAAGGCCGATTTCCGTGCCGGCAGGAAAGATGAGAACCTTCCGTTCGTGCATTCCGCTGTGGCTTGCCATGGTGCGCTGATGTGGGGGGGGCGCTGACGGGTGCAGGCTGCGCAAGCGGCGGCCGGTCTAGGCCACTGCCGCGCCGGCCCGCACGTCCCTGATCAGCTTGGCCACCCGCTCTACCGTGGTGTCTTCAAGCGCCGGGTAGATGGGCAGACAGAGGATGGAGGCCGAAGCGCGGTGCGCGTTCGGCAGGTTTTGCGCCTGAGCGGACGGCAGCGCCTTGTACATGGGAAAACTGCTGATGGGCGGATGGAAGTACCGCCGGCCGTGAATGCCATGCAGCTTCAGGTGGTCGTACAACTCATCCCGCGAAATGGGATAGGCGTCGTCCACCAGGACGGGAAAATAGGCATGGTTGTGCCGGGCAGCGAGGCTCTGGACGAGCGAAATACCCGGGATTCCGGAAAGCAGCTGCGTGTAGAGCCCGTGAATTTCCGCCCTGCGGGCGATCACCTTGTCGATGTGCTGCAACTGCAGCAGCCCGAAGGCCGCGTTGATCTCGCTCATCTTTCCGTTGATGCCTGGTGCCACCACCGTCACTTCATCGACGAAGCCGAAATTCTTCAGGTGGTCGATGCGCCGCTTGGTGCGCGCGTCGGGGCTGACAATGGCGCCCCCCTCAAAGGTGTTGAAGACCTTGGTGGCATGGAAGCTCAGCACGGACAGGTCGCCATGCCGCAACAGGCTGCCACCTTCGTCACGCACGCCGAAGGCATGGGCTGCGTCATAGATCACCCGCAGGCCATAGTTGTCGGCGATGTTCTGGATGGCGGCCACATCACAGGGGTGGCCGTAGCAGTGCACCGGCAGGATCGCCGTGGTCTGGGGCGTGATGGCCGCCTCCACCTTCGCCGGGTCCAGGTTCAGTGTGACCGGGTCGATGTCCACGAAAACGGGCTTGATGCCGTTCCAGAGCAGAGAGTGGGCAGTGGCCACGAAGCTGTACGGCGTGGTGATGACCTCCCCCGTGATGCGCAGCGCCTGCAGCGCCGTCACCAGCGCGATCGTCCCGTTGGCGAACAGCGAGACGTGTTGCAAGCCCAGGTAGTCCTGGAGCCGGGATTCGAGTTCCTGATGGCAGGGGCCGTTGTTGGTCAGGATCTTGCGGTCCCAGATGTCCTTCAGATAGGGAAGAAATTCCTCCAGCGGCGGAAGATACGGCTGCGTGACGAACACCGGGCTTTCTGGCTGCCGTTCCGACATCTGGGATTCCCTTTTTCTCTACAGAAGCCGCAACATGAGGCCCAATGCGCAGGTGCATCCCGCTGCCGTTGCGTGCGCGGCAGGCTGCCGTGAGCCTGTGGGCATGCTGGCGAGCAGGGGTGGTCTGCATCGCCGAGTATGGCGCGCCCGCAGCGCCTGCCGGACGGCCTGTCCGCGCCTGCGCTGCTCAGGACGTCCACCGGCCGATGCGAAGGCTCTGTCAGGCTGGCGATGCCCCGGCCTGATTACTTCAACAGCGACAGCACGCCCTGCGGAATCTGGTTGGCCTGGGCCACCATGGCGGTGCCTGCCTGCTGCAGGATCTGCGCACGCGACAGGTTGGCGGTTTCCGCCGCGAAGTCTGCGTCCTGGATGCGGCCGCGCGAGGCGGACATGTTCTCGGACGAGGTGTTCAGGTTGGCGATGGTGGTCTCGAACCGGGACTGCAAGGCACCGAAACTGGCCCGCTGGCCGTTCACTGCCGCCAGGGCCGAATCGATCACCTTGAGCGCGCGCGTCGCGCCTTCAGCCGTCGACACGTCGATGGAGTTCACGGCTTTCTGCGTGGAGGCGGTGGCCGTCGCAGAGGTCATCGTGTCGCCGGTGCCCCCCACCGTGTAACCCTTGTCGGAGCTGTATTCCACCGTGCCCCGCGAAGCCACCGTCACACCCGTGGCGGCGGTGGTCGCCGTCGTGAAGGTCAGGGTATTGGTGCTCGACGACAGTGTGGCCGAGGCATCCTGCGAGGCCAGGCTGATGCTGCCGGCGCTGCCCGAGCCGTTGGCGATGTTGATGTCCTTGCCGCTTTCGTTGGTCAGCACCAGGCCGTCGTTGTTGCTGTTGAGCTTGGCGGTGATGCCGGTCTGCGAGGCGGAATCGTTGATCGCCTTCATGGCGTCGGCCAGCCCGGCCGGGGTGTTGGCCGCCGGCACGTTGAAGGTCACGTTGGTGGCTGTGGAGTTGTCACCCTTGATCGCCAGGCTGAAGGAGCCGGAAGTGCCGAACTTCAGTTCCGACACGTTGCGGGCCACGGCGGTCACGCCCGTGGCATCGGCGGCGGCATTCACAGCCGAGGCGATGTCGGCCGCGGTGCCTGATGCGGCCACGTTGATCGTCTTGGTCTGCAGGCCGGCGATGGTGACGGTGCCCGCAGCGGCGCCTGCGGATCCGGCGGTGGCGCCCGTGGTGGCAGCGCCACTGGCCGACGACGTCAGGTTCACGCCGTAGTTGGAGGTGCGGAAGTTACCCGTGGTGGCCGTGATCGTCTGGTTGGCGTTGGCGCCCACCTGGAAGGTGGCCGAGCCGAACGAGCCGTCCAGCAGCTTCTGGCCGTTGAATTCGGTCGTGAGCGAAATGCGGTCGAGTTCCGACAGCAGCTGGCCGACTTCGGCCTGGATGGCCTTGCGGTCGCTGGCGCTGTTGGTGGCGTTGGCCGACTGCACGGACAGCTCGCGCACCCGCTGCAGGATGTTGCCGGAACCCGCCAGGGCGCCTTC
Source organism: Acidovorax sp. Leaf160 (assembly GCF_001424265.1). Taxonomy (GTDB): domain Bacteria; phylum Pseudomonadota; class Gammaproteobacteria; order Burkholderiales; family Burkholderiaceae_C; genus Paracidovorax. Next base: position 27,794 of record NZ_LMOV01000005.1, on the reverse strand, counting down.
GGCCACCTGGGAGAGGGAAATCCCGTCGTTCGCATTGCGAACGGCCTGGTTCAGGCCGCGGATCTGGGAGGTGAAGCGCTCCGAAATGGCCAGGCCGGCGGCGTCGTCCTTGGCGCTGTTGATGCGCAGACCCGACGACAGGCGCTGGATGGAGGTGTTCAGGGATGCCTGGCTGGTGCCCAGATTGCGCTGGGCGGTCAGGGAGCTGATGTTGGTGTTGATGGTCGAGGCCATGGTGGAACTCCTGGATGGCGGGAAACAGTGAAGATTTCTGCCGGTTCAAGCATCACCCCCTCCGGCGTCTTTATGGGAACGATGGAAGGATTCTGGCCAGCGGGCGCCGGAGCGTTGATCCGATAAGACGCAGAAAAACCGCTCAATCCGTGCGTTTGTTCCTAAAGTTTTCCAAGGACTGCCCGAAAACCATTCCAACGGGACGTGCGAACACGAAGCAACAGTTGGCAAGCCCGCCGTTCAACAGAGGCCCCTGGCGCTGTGAACCCTGCGGCCAGAAGGTTCTGGGCCCAGTTGGCGGTAACGCCAGATCAGTCAGTTCTTTTCAGGAGATTTGCAAATGGCATCCACCATCAACACCAACCTCGCTTCGATGACGGCCCAGCGCAACCTGGGCATGAGCCAGGCGTCGCTCAACACCTCGATCCAGCGCCTGTCGTCGGGCCTGCGCATCAACAGCGCCAAGGACGACGCCGCCGGCCTGGCCATTTCGGAGCGCTTCACCTCCCAGATCCGCGGCCTGAACCAGGCTGTGCGCAATGCCAACGACGGCATCTCGCTGGCGCAGACGGCCGAAGGCGCTCTGAAGAGCTCCGGCGACATCCTGCAACGGGTGCGCGAACTGGCCGTGCAGTCGGCCAACGCCACCAACAGCGCCGGTGACCGCAAGGCCATCCAGGCCGAAGTCGGCCAGTTGCTGTCGGAAATGGACCGTATCGCCGGTACCACGGAATTCAACGGCCAGAAGCTGCTCGACGGTTCGTTCGGCTCGGCCACTTTCCAGGTGGGCGCCAACGCCAACCAGACCATTACCGCCACCACGGGCAATTTCCGTACCGGCAACTACGGTGCGCAGCTGACGGCGTCCGCTACGGGAGCGGCCACCACCGGCGCCTCGGCGGGCTCGGCAGGCGCCGCCGCCGGCACGGTGGTGATCGCCGGCCTGCAGACCAAGACGGTCAACGTCGCCGCTTCCGGCACGGCGGCCGATATCGCTGCGGCCGTCAATGCTGCTGCCGACTCCACCGGCGTGTCGGCTTCGGCCCGCAACGTTTCGGAGCTCAAGTTCGCTGGCACCGGCTCCTTCACCCTGGCTGTCAAGGGCGACAACACCACCGCAGCCAACGTGACGTTCAACGTCTCGGCCACCAGCACGGCTGCAGGCCTCGCCGAAGCCGTGAAGGCCGTGAACGACGTGTCTTCGCAGACTGGCATCACCGCCAAGCTCAACAGCGACTCCTCGGGCCTGATCCTGACCAACGAGTCGGGCAAGGACATCAACATCGCCAACGGCGGCAGCAGCGCCGCAGGTATCACCCTGGCTTCGCAGGACGCCGTCACGACGCAATCGTCCGGCACGATGTCCTTCACCAGCGCCACTGCGGCGGGCACGGGTGTGACCGTCGCCTCGCGCGGCACGGTGGAATACAACTCCGACAAGGGCTACACCGTGAGCGGCACGGGCGGCACCATGACGAGCACCGCTGCCACCAGCTCTACGCTGACCAAGGTGAGCGATATCGACGTGTCCACGGTGGACGGTTCGACCAAGGCTTTGAAGATCATCGACGCAGCGCTCTCGGCAGTGAACGGCCAGCGCGCCAGCTTCGGTGCCCTGCAGTCCCGCTTCGAAACCACGGTGAACAACCTGCAGAGCACGGCCGAGAACATGTCCGCTTCGCGTGGCCGTATTCAAGACGCCGACTTCGCCTCGGAAACCGCCAACCTGTCGCGCTCGCAGATCCTGCAGCAGGCCGGTACCGCCATGGTCGCCCAGGCCAACCAGCTGCCCCAGGGCGTGCTGTCCCTGCTGCGTTAATCGAAGCAGCGTTCTCAGGCGTGGCGGGCCCTGGCGGCCTGCCCGGCTGTCCCAGGCGGTGGCGATGCGTTCGCCACCGCTTTGTCGCTGGGGCCGATGCGCGGTAGCCGCCGGATTGGGTGGATTCTTCCGGTCTTATCGGCCCGATGCGGCGGTGGGCGTGCTTCCATAATCTGCGTTGATGCAATTTGATGCGCTGAGAGGAAACGGACCATGGCTAGCTTTTCATCCCTGGGAATCGGTCTCGGTGGCAACGTCGATGTCAATGGCCTGATCAAGGCGTCTGTCGATGCGGTCAAGCTGCCCATCACCAAAACGGGCGGCCTCGCGCAGCAGGCGGCCCTCACCAAGGCCAAGGTGTCGGCCTTCGGGCAGTTCAAATCCATGGTGTCCACCCTGTCGGATTCCCTGGGCAAGCTGACCAGCGTCACGGGGTGGAACGGCGTGAGCGCCACGTCTTCCAAGAGCGACCTGGTCACGGTCAGCGCCGTCGGCGGCGCATCGGCCACTTCTTTCTCGGTGCAGGTGCAGAACCTGGCCAAGGCGCAATCTTCCACCTCGGCCTCGCTGCAGCCCGCCAAGGACCCGGTGGGTGCCGGCACGATCAAGCTCGAGGTCGGCACCTGGGCCGGCACGCCCAAGACCTTCACGGCCGGCAAGGCCGATGCGATCAACATCGCAGTCTCGGCCACCGACACCCTGGCGGACATCGCCGGCAAGATCAACGGCTCGGGCGCCAACGTCACGGCGACCATCCTCAACGACGCGAGCGGCGAGCGCCTGATGCTGCGCAGCAAGAGCACCGGCGAAGCGGCCGGCTACCAGCTGTCGGTGACGGACGCCGACGGCACGCAGGGCGACAACACCGGCCTGTCCCGCCTGGTCACGGGTTCCACCACCGAATTCGCGCAGAACGCGAACGCCACGGTGAACGGCATTGCAGTCACTTCGCCGACCGACGCCTTCGCCGATACGGTGGCAGGCGTGACCTTCACCGCCAAGGCGACGACCACCGACCCGGTCACCATCACGGTCGCCAAGGACACCTCGGCGGTGAAAGCCAACGTGCAGGCGTTCATCACTGCGTACAACGCCCTCAACAGTGCGCTGAACGAAGCCACGGCCTACGACCAGTCCAGCAAGAGCGGGGCGCTGCTGCAGGGCGACTCTTCCGCCATCACGCTGCAGAACACGCTGCGCATGGCGCTGCAGAGCGTGACGGGCAACGGCGCACTGCGCACGCTGTCGGACGTCGGCGTGGTGATCGATGGCGGCTCCGGCAACGTCACGCCCAACGGCAACCTGCGCCTGGACACGACCAAGTTCGACAAGGCCATGGCCGACCCGGATGCCGTCAAGGCGTTCTTCCGTGGCCCCGACGACGGGACGGCGACCGATGGCTTCGCCGAGAAGTTCAAGGGCGTGACCTCCAAGCTGCTGGACAGCGACGGCTTCTTCGCCACCAAGACCAAGACCTATGACGCTGCGATCAAGCGCAACGAGAAGGACACCGAGACCATCACCGACCGTGCCGACCGCATGCAGAAGAACCTGACCGACCGCTACACCGCGCTGGACACCAAGATGGCCGGGCTGAACGCGCTCAACAGCTACATCAGCCAGCAGGTCACGACCTGGAATAAGTCGCGCTGAAAGGCTTCAGTTTTCCGGCCGAGCGCCGATAAATTGAATAACCAGTCCAGGAAAGTAGCCCGCCATGTTCAGCGCCTCCCCCCGTGCCGCCTCCGCCTACCAGCGCATCAACGTCGAGACCAGCATGCACACCATCGACCAGCACCAGCTGGTCAGCCTGCTGTACGCGGGGGTGCTCAATTCCATCGCCACCGCCCGCGGCGCGATGGCCCGGGGCGACGTGGCCGGCAAGTGCAACGGCATCAGCCGCGCGGTGCGCATCCTGGAAGAGGGCCTGCGCACCGCGCTCGACCGGGAAGCCGGCGGCACGCTGGCCAGCAACCTGGACGCTCTCTACGACTACGCCCTGCGCCGGCTCATCCTGGCCAATGCGCGCAACGACGACGCCCTCTTGGCCGAGGTGGCCCAGCTGATCGAGCCACTGGCACAGGGCTGGAACGAAATGAAGAAAGCCGGCACGGCGAACGCCAAGGCCGCGAATGACCCCGCACAGACCGTGATGGCGGAGGCTTGAGAAATGCCTGAAATGTTGATCGACTACTACAAAGCCATCGAAGACAGCAGCGCCAAGATGCTGGAAGCCGCCAAGTTGAAGGACTGGGACGGCGTCGTACGCTACGAAGGCACCTGCGCCGTGCTGATCGAGCGCCTGCGCTACGAGGCCCAGGCCCAGGAGCTGCTGCCCGAGCACCGCCGCGAGAAGACGCGCATCATGCAGCGCATCCTGCGCAACGATGCGGAGATCCGCTGCCTGGCGGAACCCTGGCTGTCGCAGTTCGAACACCTGTTCGAACGCCAGCCGGTGGTGATGCACTGACATTGCGCGTGCCCCGGCGCCTAGACCCACCCCTGCCAGGCAGTGGTCGGTGCGCCGGACTCCCGCCCGCCGCCCCGGGCCGTCTCTGCCTGCGGACGGTGGTCCATGAAAAACGCCTCGCTCCTTGAACAGGAGCGAGGCGTTTTGACTGGGGGAACGGCGTGCCGGCGCGGCTTGACGCGATCGCACCGCCGGACGAGGCGGAGGGCGTCAGCGGGTCATGGACGAGAGTCTGCGGTCACATGTTTGCGGTCAAATCAGCTTCCAGCGCTGATGGATAAAGCACATTGTGCTATTAATTTAATGGCATTCGCGTCGGTCTGCGGCGGCGGGTGTCTCGCTCACACCTGCATGTTCATGATGTCGCTGTAGGCCTGCACCATGCGGTTGCGCACGTGCAGCGTGGCCTGGAAGCCGACCTGGGCCTTCTGCATGGACACCATGGTCTCTTCGATGCTCACGTTCGGGTTCTCGAACTGCACTTCGCGCTGCAGATCGCTCGAACGGTTCTGCGCGGCGCTTACCGACTGCAGGGCGCCCTTGAGCGCGCTGGAGAAGCCGACGTCCTGGGCCGCGCCGTCCTGAGGGGCCGTGGCGCGGCGAGCCAGGCCGGTGCCTGACAGCGGGGCGGTGCCGGGAGAGATGCGAAGGTCCATGGCGGTGTGCTCGGAGGGTGGGCGGCAGGTGCGGATCGCCATGCGGTCCGCGGGAAGAATGGGGTGATCGTAGGCGGGCGGCGCCCGGCCATCGTGTGGAAATGATGGTCAAAGGCGCGCTTTATCCAGCGAACGTCGGACAGGGGGGTGCCGAATAATCGCCACACCGCCAGAGCCCCGCCCTGGACTGACATACTGGAAAGCACGATGTCCGCAGTCGCCGAACTCCCCCAACTCCCATCCGCCGGCACCCCGTCGTGGATGCAGCGCCTGGCCGCACTCGACCGGTCGGCCCGCCTGCGCCTGGGGCTGGGACTGGTGTTGCTGGTGGGCGGCGTGCTGGCTGCGGTGGTGTTCAGCCGCCAGCCCGACTACCGGGTGCTGTTCTCCAACCTGAGCGACAAGGACGGCGGCGCCATCGTGGCGCAGCTGTCCACCATGAACGTGCCCTACAAGTACGCCGAGGGCGGCGGCGCCATCATGATTCCGGCCGAGCGCGTGCACGACGTGCGCCTGCGCCTGGCCACGCAGGGCCTGCCCAAGGGTTCGGTCACCGGCTTCGAGCTGATGGAAACCAGCCGCTTCGGCGTCACGCAGTTCCAGGAACGGCTGAACTTCCAGCGCGGCCTGGAAGGCGAGCTGACGCGCTCGATCCAGGCGCTGTCGTCCATCCAGAGCGCCCGCGTGCACCTGGCGCTGCCCAACCAGAACGGCTTCTTCCGCGAACAGCAGAAGCCTTCCGCCTCGGTGCTGGTGAGCCTCTACCCCGGCCGCTTCCTGGACCGCACCCAGCTCGCCGGCATCGTGCACCTGGTGTCCTCCAGCGTGCCCGAGATGGCGCCCAGCGCCGTCAGCGTGCTGGACGACAGCGGCAAGCTGCTGTCGCAGTCGCCCGATTCGGCCGCCGGTGCCGCCGTGGACGGCCAGCAGCTGAGCTACGTGCAGCAGATCGAACAGCAGTACACCCGCCGCATCCTGGACATCCTCGAGCCGGTGGTGGGCAAGAACAACGTGAAGGCGCAGGTCACGGCCGACGTGGACTTCAGCCAGACCGAATCCACCTCCGAGCAGCACCGCCCCAACCAGACGCCCGACAGCAGCGCCGTGCGCAGCCAGCAGGTGGTGGAAAGCTCCGGCCAGGGCGGCGGCTCGCAGCTGCCCACCGGCGTGCCGGGCGCGGTGACCAACCAGCCGCCCCAGGGCACGACGGCGCCCGTCAACGGTGCCAACCCGGCGCCGGTCGCCGCAGGCCAGCAGAACGGCCAGCCGGCGCAGACCAAGCGCGAGTCGGTCACCAACTATGAAGTCGACAAGACCACCCGCGTCACGCGCGGCGGCAGTGGCGCCATCAAGCGGGTCAGCGCAGCCGTGGTGGTCAACTACCAGCCGGCCGCGGAAGGCGACAGCAAGTCCGCCCCGGGCGGCAAGGCCCTGACCCCGCAGCAGCTGGAACAGATGACCGCCCTGGTGCGCGAGACCATCGGCTTCAACAAGGAACGGGGCGACTCGGTCAACCTGATGAACACGCCCTTCCTGGTCGATGCCACGACCGCGGTGGATCTCCCGCTCTGGAAGCAGCCGGAAATGATCGAGCTGGCCCGCAGCCTGGGCTGGCCGGTGGGCATGTCGCTGTTCGCCGCGCTCATCCTGCTGGGCCTGGTGCGCCCGGCCATCAAGGGGCTGAACGCGCCCAAGTCGGCGCCTGCTCTGGCCGCCAACGCCGGGCCAGGCATTCAGCTGGACGCGCTCGAGTCGGAAGCTCTGGAGCGCCCGGCGCTGCCGGCCCCCACGCCCGTGCCGACGCCCATGCGGGTGGAGAATATGCCGGCCACGCCAGAGCAACTGCGCCTGGACGAGGCCCGCACGCTGGCCAAGGAAAACCCGGTCGCCGTGGCCAACATCATCAAAACCTGGGTCAACGGCGAATGACGCGCCGCCACCCCGAGCGAGCCCCCCATGGATGAGCAAGGACTGAACGACGCCGCGATCATGCTGATGTCGCTGGGCGAGGAGGAGGCGGCGGAGGTATTCAAGCACCTCTCGCCCAAGGAAGTGCAGAAACTGGGCGAAACCATCGCCCGCATGAAGTCGGTGTCGCGCGAGAAGGTCGACTCGGTCATCAACCGGTTCTCCAACGACGCAGCGGCGCAGAGCCTGCTGGTGTCGGACACCAGCAACTACGTGCGCTCGGTGCTCAAGCGCGCGCTGGGAGACGACAAGGCCGCGCTGCTGATCGACCGCATCCTGCAGGGCGGCGACGTGTCGGGCATCGAAAGCCTGAAGTGGATGGACCCGCTCTCGGTGGCCGAGCTGCTGCGCAACGAGCACCCGCAGATCGTTGCCGCCATCCTGGTGCACCTGGACCCGGACCAGTCCTCCGCCATCCTGATGCAGCTGAGCGACCGCCAGCGCGGCGAGGTGCTGCTGCGCATCGCCACGCTCGAAGGCATCCAGCCGACCGCCCTGAAGGACCTGAACGAAGTGCTGTTCAAGGTGCTGGCCGGCGGCGACAAGATCCGCAAGAGCTCGCTGGGCGGCGTGAAGTCGGCCGCCGAGATCATCAACCTGCTGGGCTCCGGCATGGACGCGACGGTGCTCGAATCCATCCGCGGCTACGACGCCGACCTGGCGCAAAAGATCATGGACAAGATGTTCGTGTTCGACGACGTCATGAAACTCGACGACCGCGCCATCCAGACCGTGCTGCGCGAAGTGGCGTCCGAAACCCTGGTGGTGGCGCTGAAGGGCGCGCAGCCCGAGCTGCGCGAGAAGTTCCTGTCGAACATGTCCTCCCGCGCTGCCGATTCGATGCGCGAAGACCTGGAATCGCGCGGCCCCATGCGGCTGTCGGAAGTCGAGGCGCAGCAGAAGGAAATCCTGAAGACGGTGCGGCGCCTGTCCGACGAAGGCCAGATCGTGATCGGCGGCGGTGGCGATGACGCACTCATATAACCGGCATTACTCGCGGTTCATCCCGAGCGAGGAGGTCGCGGGCGCCACCCCCTGGCAGTTCGGCGCCGTGAACGCCGCCGGGCTGATTCCGCCACCAGCCCCGGTGGACCCGGCCCAGGCCGACGCACCGCCGCCGCCGGTGGTCATCGACGAATCGGAACACCTGGCCCTGCTGGAGCAGGCCTGCGCCCAGGCCCATGCCCAGGGCGTGGAACAGGGCCGTGCCGAGGCCGCGCTGGAGTGGCAACAGCGCATGGACGACTACGTCGCCGGCCAGGGCCGCGACGCCGCCGAGCGCCTGGGCCAGCTGGCCGGCGCGGTCGATGCCGGCCTCGACGGCCTGCAGCAGGGCATGGCCCAGGAGCTGCTGGCGCTGGCCTGCGACCTGGCCCGCCAGGTGGTGCGCCGCGAACTGTCCATCGACCGCGAGGCCGTGCTGCCCGTGGTGCGCGAGGCGCTGGCCCTGCTGGTGGGCGAAGGCCGCCCGGCCACGGTGCGCATGAACCCGCAGGACTGGACGCTGCTGGAACGCCCGCTGCGCGAGGAATTCGCGGGCGCCAAGGTGCACTGGGTGGCCGACGCGAACGTGCTGCCGGGCGACTGCCTGGTGGAATCGGCCGGCACCGTGGTCGATGGCTCGCTGGACAAGCGCTGGCAGCGGGCGGTCGCGTCGCTGGGCCTGGCCTCGGCCTGGCAGGGCCCGGCCACCGCAGCCGAACCGGGCCTGGAGTCCGCCGCCACCCCGGCGGCAGCCGAATCCGGCGACACCGCCCCACCTGGAGCGCGCGATGCCGCATGACTCCGCCGCCTGGACCCGCTTCATGGCCGACGCCCGCGCCCGCGTGGCCGCGCCCGCCCCGCTGGAGAGCCGGGGCACCCTGACCCGGCTGACCGGGCTGGTGCTGGAGGCCGCCGGCATCCGCGTGCCCGTGGGTTCGCAGTGCCTAGTGCAGATGCCGGCCCACACCCCCGTGCTGGCCGAGGTGGTGGGGTTTTCCGCCGACAAGGCGTTTCTCATGCCGGCAGGCGACATCCACGGCCTGTCGAGCGGCGCCAGCGTGACGCCCGCCGCGCCCTTCGTGCCGGCGCCGCGCCTGGGCGCGCCGGAAGGCGAGGGCCCCGGCGCCGCGACGCCCGCCAGCGGCGTCGGCATGCTGCGGCTGCCCATGGGCGACGGCCTGCTGGGCCGGGTGATCGATTCGCAGGGCATCCCGCTGGACCATGCCGGCCCGCTCACGTCGGTCACGTCCGAACCCATGGACCGCCGGCCCATCAACGCGATGGACCGCGACCCGGTGCGCGAAACGTTGGACACCGGCGTGCGCGCCATCAACACCCTGCTGACGGTGGGGCGCGGCCAGCGGCTGGGCCTCTTCGCCGGCTCCGGCGTCGGCAAGAGCGTGCTGCTGGGCATGATGGCCCGCTACACCCAGGCCGACGTGATCGTCGTGGGCCTGATCGGCGAGCGGGGCCGCGAGGTCAAGGAATTCGTCGAAGACATCCTGGGCGCGGGCGACCGCAGCCGCGCCGTGGTGGTGGCGGCGCCCGCCGACGCGCCGCCCCTGTTGCGCATGCAGGGCGCCTCGTATGCCACGGCCATTGCCGAGCACTTCCGCGACAAGGGCCAGCACGTGCTGCTGCTGATGGATTCGCTCACCCGCTACGCCATGGCCCAGCGCGAGATCGCCCTCGCCATCGGCGAGCCGCCGGCCACCAAGGGCTATCCGCCCAGCTGCTTCGCCAAGCTGCCGGCGCTGGTCGAGCGCAGCGGCAACGGCCTGCACGGCGTGGGCTCCATCACCGCGTTCTATACCGTGCTGTCCGAGGGCGACGACCAGCAGGACCCGATCGCCGACTCGGCCCGCGCCATTTTGGACGGCCACTTCGTGCTGTCGCGCGCGCTGGCCGAAACCGGCCACTTCCCGGCAATCGACATCGAGCAGTCGGCCTCGCGGGTGATGCACAACGTGGTTTCGCGCGAGCACTTCGAGATGGCGCGCCGCTTTCGCGCCGTGTATTCGCGCTACCAGAAGAGCCGCGACCTGATCCAGGTGGGGGCCTACATGAGCGGCTCCGACCCGCAGCTCGACGAAGCCATCCGCCTGCAGCCGGCCATGGCCGACTTCCTGCAGCAGGACATGTTCGAGGCCGCATCGCTGGACCAGAGCCTGACGGCCATGGCCGGCGTGCTGGGCCAGTGAGCACGCCGCCGCCGCCACCCTCCGCGCCATCGCCATGTCGTCCCTCAAAGCCTTCCAGATCGCCGTCGAGATGGCCGAGCGCCAGCGCGACGCCGCCCGCCAGGCGGTGCAGGACGTGGAACGCGCCCGCCACGCGGCCCAGCAGCAGCTCGACCAGCTGGAAGGGTATGCCGCAGAAACCCAGGGCCGCTGGGGTGTGAGCGCGGACGCCACCATCAAGCCGGAAGTGATGTACCACCACTACCAGTTCATGGACCGCCTGTCGCACGCCATCGGCATGCAGGGCGGCGTGATCGACGGCCACGCCGGCCGGGCCCAGGCCGCCGCCCAGGCGCTGCTGCAGGCCGAACTCCGGCTGGCGAGCCTGCGCAAGGTGCTGGAAAAGCGCCAGCGCGACATCGCGCTGCTGCAGACGCGGCGCGAGCAGAAGGAAACCGACGAGCGGGCTGCGATCCAGTCCGCCCGCGCCGAAAGAAGCCCCTCGGGGCAGGAGTCTTGACGATGGAAGCCACCCGCAGCAGCAGCAACAGCCCCTCCGCCCACACCAGCGCGGCCCAGCGCCCCAAGGCGCAAGAGGCCCAGGGCACCCGCGCCCCCGGCAAGATGGCCGAGGCCGGCGCCGGGCAGGCGCCGCAGGACGGCTTCTCGCTGCTGCTGGCGGCGCTGGGCGAGGGGGCCACTGCCGGCCTGGGCGCGAGCGAGGAGGGCGTGGACGCGCTGGTGGGGGACGCGCAGGACGGCGACCCGGCTGCCGCGCTGTCGGCGCTCGGGGCCCTGGGGTTCGATCCCTCCCTTTTGCCATCCGCCCAGGCTGCCGCCGCACTGTCGGCCGCGGCCGGTGCTGCCGGTGCGGCGGGCCTGGCCGACCCCCGGCAGGGCGCCTCCTTCTCCTCCGGCTCGCTCGCAGAGGGCCGTTTCGGCTTCGCGGCCGTGGGCGGATCGGACGGGCTCTGGTCGAGGGGTGCGGGCAAGGCCGGCGTGGACAGCCTGGTAGGCCAGACCGCCCTGCTGGACGGGGCCACCGAAGCGGCTGCCCTCAACGGCGTGCCGGGTGCGGGCGCGGGCGTTTCGGCCCCGATGCGCGGCATGGGCGGGCGTTTCCAGGCCGCATGGGCCGCGGCGGGCTTGGGGGCGGGGGGCGCGGAGGCAGCCGTCGCCCCGGCCGGCGCCGCTGCGTTGCGCGCCGGGGCTGCGGATTCGGCCCGGGCCGGCGCGCCGGACTCCACCGCGGCGCTGGCTGCCGCCGCCAGCACGGTCCCGCTGGCAGGCGCTGCGGAGCACCGGGATTCCGCCCTCCTGGCGGGTGGCGCTGGCGCGCACCGCGCTGCGGGTGACACGCTGGCGGGCCTGCCGGCCGCGCTGTTCACGGCGCAGCCCGAGACTGCCGGCGACGGCCGTTCGCCGTCCGGTCGGGGCGCAGACGGTTTCACGAGCACCGCCGCCGGGGCAGCCGGCGCGGCGCTGGGCGAGGCCACCCGCGAGCTGGCCGGCGCCGACGCGTTCGCGGCCGAGCTGTCGGGCGCGTCGGCCGATGCGGCCCAGCGCGCGGCGGAAGACGCCCTGGCCGAGCAGGTCGCCTACTGGGTGCACCAGAACACGCAGAACGCCGAAATGACGCTGGACCGCGACGGCCAGCCGGTGCAGGTCACCGTGTCGCTCTCCGGCAGCGAAGCGCACATCGCCTTCCGCAGCGACCAGGCCGGCACACGCGACCTGCTGGACGGCAGCGTGGCCCAGCTGCGCGAGCTGCTGCAGGCCGAGGGGCTGCAGCTGACGGGGGTGACGGTGGGCACGTCCGGTGAGTCGGGCGCACGGGACGGGGGCGGCTCGGGCGCGGGCGGCGACCGCCAGCGCCAGGGCGCACGCCAGGCCCTGGTGCAGGCCAGCGCGCCGGCAGGCGCCGCCGGGCGGTCCCGCCAGGGCGGCGGCGAGCGGGCGGTGGACATCTTCGTCTGAACCCTGCGGTTCCCCGCCGCGCACGCGCTGCCGCGCCACCGGCCCGGGCCGAGGGCCCGCCGGGCCGGTGGCGCCCGGCGCGGGGTCGGCGGGGCCATGGGGTACGAAAGGCGGGGGTGCCGATCGGCCTGCCAGGTGCGCAACGGCCCCGAACCCGGCTGGGGAGCGGGGCGAAAGCGCTGTTTTTGGGCTTTTATTCTGGCTATCATGGATCGCGCCCCTGCCCAATAATGGGCTCTGCCGCAGCCTGTGCGCCCTTCGCCCGGGTGCCACTGCCACCCCGCTGATCCGCATCCGTTGCGCGAAGGAACCCCAACGTGTCCGCCTCCCCCGCCGCTCCCGCTGCTCCTGCCAAGAGCAAGAAGATGGTCATCATCCTTGCCGTCGTCGTGCTGCTGGTCGCGGTGGGCGGCGCCGCGGCGTGGTTCATGCTCTCCAAGCGCCATGCCGCCACCGACGAGGAAGGCGGCGAAGCGCACGCCGAACAAAGCCAGGCGGCATCGCCCAAGACGCCCCCCACTTTCCTGCCCATGGACAACATGGTCGTCAATCTGGCCGACCCGGGCGGCGACCGTTTCGCGCAGATCGGCATCACGCTGGAGCTGGCCGACGCGAAGACCGAGGCGTCGATCAAGCAGTACCTGCCCAGCATCCGCAGCGCCATCCTGCTGCTGGTGTCGCAGCGCACCTCCGAAGAGCTGCTGTCGCGCGATGGCAAGGAAAAGCTGGCGGTGGACGTGCGGCGCGAAGTGTCCAAGCCGCTGGGCTTCACCGTGCCCAAGCCGCGCAAGGCGCCTGCGGCCCGCGATGCCGAGGACGGCGACGATGAACCGCCACCACGCCCGCGCCCCGACAACAACCCGGTGCGGGCGGTGCTCTTTTCCAGTTTCATCATCCAGTGAGCCGGGCGGGAGACGCAAGCCATGAGTGATTCATTTCTGTCGCAGGAAGAGGTCGATGCCCTTCTGGAAGGCGTCACCGGCGAGAGCCAGAAGACCGCCCAGGAAGAGGTCGATGCGGGCGCCGTCCGCAACTACGACATCTCCAGCCAGGAGCGCATCGTCCGTGGCCGCATGCCGACGATGGAAATCGTCAACGAGCGGTTCGCGCGCAACTTCCGCATCGGCCTGTTCAACTTCATTCGCCGCAGCCCCGAGATCTCGGTGGGCACGGTGTCCGTGCAGCGCTACAGCGCCTTCCTGCGCGAACTGGCGGTGCCCACCAACTTCAACATCGTCGCCATCCGGCCCTTGCGCGGCAGCGGCCTGATCGTGTGCGAGCCCTCGCTGGTGTTTGGCATCATCGACACGCTCTACGGCGGCGTCGGCAAGTTCCAGACGCGGATCGAGGGGCGGGATTTCTCCCCCACCGAGCAGCGCGTGATCAACCGCCTGGTGGACGTGATCTGCGCCGAGTACAAGAAGGCCTGGCACGGCATCTACCCGCTGGAGCTGGAATACCAGCGCTCGGAAATGCAGCCCCAGTTCGCCAACATCGCCACCCCCAGCGAGATCGTGGTGTCCACCGCGTTCCAGCTGGAGATCGGCGATCTGTCGGGCGCCATCCACATCTGCATGCCCTATGCCACGCTGGAGCCGATCCGCGACGTGCTGTATTCCTCCACGCAGGGCGACTCCATCGAGGTGGACCGCCGCTGGGTGCGGGTGCTGACGCGCGAGATCCAGGCGGCCGAGGTGACGCTGGTGGCCGAGCTGGCCCGCGCCGACGCGACGGTCGAGCAGCTGCTGGCCATGAAGCCGGGCGATTTCATCGAGCTGGACCGCGAACCCCGCATCCGCGCCTCCATCGGCGGCGTGCCGATTTTTGAATGCCAGTACGGAACGCACAACGCCAAGTACGCGATCCGCATTGAAGAATGTCTGCGCAGCTCCGACGCGAGCTGGCTGGGAGAAAAAGATGTCCTCTGAAGACAACAAGGAAAGCGGCGACGACCCGTTCGCGGGCTGGGCCGAGGCGCTCGAAGAGCAGAAGACGGCGGACGGCGGCGCGGGCGACGCCGAGCAGGGCGGCCCGCTGGCGGGCGAGCCGGTGCGGCCGTTCTCCGCGTCCGGCAATGACTCGCCGGTCAACGACATCAACATGGTGCTGGACATCCCCGTCCAGCTGTCGGTCGAGCTGGGCCGCACCAAGGTGCCGATCAAGTACATCCTGCAGCTGGCCCAGGGCTCGGTGGTCGAGCTGGATGCGCTGGCCGGTGAGCCGATGGACGTGCTGGTCAACGGCTACCTCATCGCCCAGGGCGAGGTGGTGGTGGTGAACGACAAGTTCGGTATCCGCCTGACCGACGTGGTCACCCCGTCGGAGCGCCTGCGCCGTGTCAGCCGGGGATAGCGGCAGCATGACCCAGACGCTGCTGGTGGTGGTGCTGTTCGTCGCCGCCGTGGCCACGCTGCCGTGGCTGGTGCGGCGGCTGCAGCAGCACAACGCCGCCCGGGTGTCCGGCGCGGCCGGCGTGGCGGCGTCGCGGGTGCTCTCGGCCGTGGCCGTGGGCCCGCAGCAGCGGGTGGTGACCGTGGAGGTCGGGCCGGACCACCAGCGCACGGTGCTGGTGCTGGGCGTCACGGCCCAGCAGATCAACTGCCTGCACGTGCTGCCGGCGCCTTCCGCCGTGGGCGGCGCTTCGTACCCCGCCGCGGCGCCCGCAGCGGCGGAGCCCGGCTTTGCCGGCGCGATGGCGGCCGCCTCCGCGCGGCAGGAAGCGGGCGCGGCCCATGGCTGAGGCGCCTCGCTGGCAGCGCGCCCTGGGCTGGGCCACGCTGGGCGCCGGCCTGGTCGCGGCGCCGGCGGCCTTCGCGCAGAACGCCGGCACGCTGCCGGTGCTGATCGGCTCGGGGTCGGGCAACAACAGCTATTCGGTGCCGATCCAGACGCTGCTGTTCTTCACGGCGCTGTCGTTCCTGCCGGCGGTGCTGCTGATGATGACGGGCTTCACCCGCATCGTCATCGTGCTGTCGCTGCTGCGGCAGGCGCTAGGCACGCAGTCTGCGCCGCCCAACCAGGTGATCGTCGGGCTGTCGCTCTTTCTCACCTTCTTCGTCATGGGGCCGACCTTCGACCGCGTGTACCAGGAAGCTTACGTGCCCTACACGACGAACGCCATCACCTTCGAGCAGGCGCTGGAGCGCGGCGAGGCGCCGATGCGCGCCTTCATGCTCAAGCAGACGCGGCAGTCCGACTTCGCGCTGTTCTCGCGCCTGGCCAAGCTGCCGGCCGACACCACCGCGGAAACCGCCCCGCTGCGGGTGCTGGTGCCGGCCTTCGTCACCAGCGAGCTGAAGTCGGCCTTCCAGATCGGCTTCATGATCTTCATCCCGTTCCTGGTGATCGACATGGTGGTGTCGTCCATCCTGATGTCGCTGGGCATGATGATGCTTTCGCCGGTGCTGGTCGCGCTGCCGTTCAAGCTGATGCTGTTCGTGCTGGCGGACGGCTGGAACCTGCTGATCGGCTCGCTCGCCGCGAGCTTCGCCACCTGAGCTTTCTTACCCTTCCCTGTCTTTTCGTGGAGCGCCGCCGCCATGACCCCCCAATTCGCCCTCACCATCGGCCGCGAGGCGCTCACCCTGCTGCTGATGATCTCGATGCCGCTGCTGGGCGTGGTGATGGCGGTGGGGCTGCTGGTCAGCGTCTTCCAGGCCGTCACCCAGATCAACGAGGCAACGCTCGCCTTCGTGCCCAAGCTGATCGCCGCCGTGGTGGTGTTCGCCATCGCCGGGCCGTGGATGGTCTCCACGCTGGTGGACTACCTGCGGCGCACCATCGAATCCATCCCCTCGGTGGTGGGCTGAGCCGCCCGCCGGCTCACCTGCCGCTCCCTTCGCCGCTCACCGGGCCGCGCGCGTGATCACGTTCACCGAGGCGCAGATCATGGCGTGGCTCACGCCGGTGCTGTGGCCGTTCCTGCGGGTGCTGGCCATGTTCGCCGTGGCGCCGGTGTTCTCCATGCGTGCCATCCCCATGCGCGCCAAGATCGGGCTGGCTTTCCTGGTGGCGCTGTCCGCGCAGGGCGTGCTGCCCGAGGCGCCGGTGATCGACCTCAACGGCCGCGCCGCCCTGGGCGCCGTGGCGCAGCAGGTGGTGGTGGGGCTGGCGATCGGCTTCGCCGTGCGGCTGGTGTTCGCCACGGTGGAGCTGGCCGGCGAGGTGATCGGCCTGCAGATGGGGCTGAACTTCGCGTCGTTCTTCGACCCCACCTCCAACGGCCAGATCAGCGCCGTGGCGCGCTTCTTCGGCCACATGGCGACGCTGCTCTTCATCGTCATCAACGGCCACCTGCTGCTGCTGATGGCGGTGGTGAAGAGCTTCGAGCGGTTTCCGGCGGACGGCAGCTTCATGCAGGCGCTGGGCCAGATGAAGGTCTACGAGCTGGGCGCATCGCTCTTCGCCAGCGCGCTCTGGATCGCGCTGCCCATGGTGGCCCTGCTGATGTTCGTGAACCTGGCGCTGGGCATCATCTCCCGCGTGGCGCCGCAGATGAACATCTACGCGGTGGGCTTTCCCGTCACGCTGACCGTGGGCATGCTCGGCATCGCGGCCACGCTGCCCATGCTGGAGCAGCCGGTGATGGCGCTGATGCAGCAGTCGATCGACCTGTTCGCCACGCAGCGCTGAGTCCGTCCCGCAGGGTGTTTTGCTACCATTTGAATAGCGCAGTGCGCCCGTCGGAAGGGGTGTTGAACGTCCTGGGGCATGCAACCGCTGATGCGGCCAGCGCAAGCAGCTATGAAAACAAGAGCGTAGCGCCTGTGGAGCCTCAGCGGTGCCCTACACCAGCTGGTTGCGGATGGCATACACCGTCAACTCGGCGTTGTTGGTGAGCTTGAGCTTCTCCAGCACCCGGGCGCGGTAGACGCTGACTGTCTTGGGGCTGAGCATCAGCTCCTCGGCGATGTCCGAGAGCCGCCGGCCGGAAGCGATCTTGACCAGCGTCTGCAGCTCGCGCTCCGACAGCGCCTCATGCGGCATCTCGGCGCTCGGCTGGGCCAGGCTGTCGGCCAGCATCTGCGCCACCTCCGCCGTCAGGTACTTGCGGCCCTGCACCACGGTGCGCACCGCGGCGATCAGCTCGACCGGGTCGCCCGCCTTGTTGGCGTAGCCCTGCGCGCCAGCCCGCAGGCAGCGCAGCGCGTACTGGTCTTCCGGGTACATCGAGACGATCAGCACCTTCAGCGCCGCATGCGTTTCCTTCACGCTGGCCAGCACTTCCAGTCCGCTGCGGCCCGGCAGGTTCAGGTCGAGCAGCAGCACGTCGCAGGGCGCGCTGCGCAGCACGTCGCGCAGTTCCGCGTAGCTGCCGGCCTCGCCCGTCACGCGGATGTCGGGAGCCTCCGTCAGCGTGTCGCGGATGCCCCGCCGCAGCACCGCGTGATCGTCACAAAGCACCACATGAATCACTGCGCGTCTCCTTCTTCCGGGTCCGCCGGTCCGCCCGATGGTAGCGGCTGCGCCAGTGGAACCGACAGGATGATGGACGTGCCGCGCCCGGGCTGGCTGCTCACGTCCAGCCAGCCGCCCACGGTGCGCGCGCGCTCCTGCAGCCCGCGCAGCCCGAACGACTTCGGCTTGGCGCGGCTCGCGGCCAGGTCCATGCCGCGGCCGTTGTCGGTCACTTCCAGCGTCAGCACGCCTTCGGTGTCGCCCAGGTCGATGCGCACCTGCGAGGCCTCGGCGTACTTCGACACATTGGTCAGCGCCTCCTGCGCGGTGCGGTAGGCCACCAGCTCGACGGCGGCGGGCACCTCGGCCGTCGCCGGTGCGGCGGCCACCCGGGTCGGCACGCCGGTGCGCCGCTCGAAGCTCTCGGCCAGCCACTGCACGGCCGCCACCAAGCCCTGGTCGAGGATGGGCGGCCGCAGATTCATCATGATGCGCTGGCTGGCGTCGATGGCGTGCTGCAGCATGTCCACCGCCGCGCCCGTGTGCTCGCGCATGGCGTCCGACTCGGTGTGCCGGCCGATCCACGCCAGGTCGAACTTCACCGCCGTCAGGGCGCCGCCGATGTCGTCGTGGATCTCGCGGGCGATGGCGGCGCGTTCCTGCTCGATCGAGGTCTGCAGGTGCTCGGTGAGCGCGGCCAGACGGCGCTCGGAATCGGCAAGCTCGGCCGCGGCCTGCTCGCGGGCGCGGCGGGCCTCGGCCACCTCGATGGCCCGGGCGATCACGTGCGGCAGCCGGGCCATGTCGTCCTTGAGCAGGTAGTCGGCGATGCCCAGGCGGATCGCGTCCACCGCCGCCGCCTCGCCGATGGCGCCCGACAGCAGCACGAAGGGCGGCTGCCCGGCGCCGCGCTGACCGACGACGCGCCAGGCATCGAGGGCAGTGAAGCCGGGCAGGCGGTAGTCGGCCAGGATGAGGTCGAAGGGTTCGCTGTCGAGCCAGCGGACCAGAGTTTCCAGAGAATCCGCGTGGCGGATCACACACAGCACCCCGGCGCGCCGCAGGGTGTGGCAGGCCAGCTCATGATCGACGTCAGAATCTTCGAGATGAAGGATCCGCAAGGGCTTATTCGGTGCACCAGAATCCATGGGAGTCGGTATCATAGGATACATATTGGAACAAATAAGGCCGAGCGCTCCTGGTAACGGTCTTCAGGAGCGGTGGCGAAATGCCGAACTAGGATCTGGACGGTTGGAGTCTCCCGCCGCCGGTTTGCCCGATGGGCCCCATTGCGTGCCTTGCAGCCGCCTGCAGCGACGGAGAAACAGTGCAATCTACGCTAACACCGCCTGACGAGCCAGGCGTACAGGTCCCCGTGATGGTGGCCGCCGAGCTGCAGGATTCGCTGCTGGTGGTGATGCACGACCTGCACCGCCTCGAAGGATTGCTGAGCCATGCCACCGACAATCTGCTGGAACGGTTCGGCGAGGCCAATCATGCGCTCACCGACGAGGTGGTGGGCGATTCCGCCCAGCTCGCGGCGTTGCGCACCGCGCTGCGCAGTGCCGTGACCGAGCTGCAGTTCCAGGACATGGCTTCCCAGCTGATCTGGCACACCACCAAGGTGCTGCAGGGCTGCGCGTTCCGCCTGGCGTCTGCAGCGATGGGCGAGGAAGACGGCGAAGAGGCGGCGCCCTTCGCCGAGATGGCGCCCGACCGCCCCAATCCGGTGACCCAGAGCGAGATGGATGCCGGCTCGATCGACCTTTTCTGAGGGCTGAGCAGCCCCGGTCCACCCCCTTTTCAAGTTTGTTGGAGCCCTACATGCAATCGATTCTTGCCGTTGATGACTCTCCGTCCATGCGGAAAATGGTGGCCTTCACCCTGACGGGCGCCGGCTACCACGTGGTGGAGGCGGTGGACGGCCAGGACGCTCTGGAAAAGGCGGAGACCCACGACATCCATCTGGTGCTGGCCGACCAGAACATGCCGCGCCTGGACGGCATTGGCCTCACGCGCCGGCTGCGCGAGCTGCCCCGTTTCAAGACGGTGCCCATCCTCATCCTCACCACCGAGTCCAGCGACCAGATGAAGCAGGCCGGCCGCAGCGCCGGAGCGACCGGCTGGCTGGTCAAGCCCTTCGATCCCAACCGCCTCATCGAGGTGATCCAGAAAGTGATCCGCTGAGCGGACACGGCGTGCCCTTGCGCAGCCTTCTCACGACGATTCCCGCACACAGGAGCCACCCATAATGGCGGACAGCTACCAAGAAGGCGCCGGCGCCGACTTCGACCTCAGTCAGTTCTATCAGATCTTCTTCGAGGAAGCCGGCGAGAACCTGGACCAGATGGAGCAGATGCTGCTCGACCTGGACCTGACCAACGCCAACGACGAAGAGCTGAACGGCATCTTCCGCTGCGCCCACTCCATCAAGGGCGGCTCGGCGACCTTCGGCTTTTCCGACGTGGCCGAGCTGACGCACCAGATGGAGTCGCTGCTCGACCGCCTGCGCCGCCACGAACTGCAGCCGATCCCGCAGATGGTGGACGTGCTGCTGGAGTCGGCCGACGCCTCGCGCAGCCTGCTGGCGCGCCACCAGGCGGGCGGCCAGGGCGAAGCCGTGTCGACGACCGAGCTGGTGCGCCGCATCAGCGAACTGGCCTCCGGCGCCGTGCCCGCCGCGCCGGCTCCTGCGCCCAAGCCGGCCCCGGCTCCCGTGCCCGCTCCGGCGCCGGTCGCGGCACCCGCCCCGGCACCGTCGCCAGCGCCCGCTGCTGCTGCTGCTTCGGGTGGCACGCGCTCGCTGCGCATCGACATCGGCCCGCTGGAGCGTGCCGCCCAGGCCGACGCGATCAAGGAACTGTTCCGCGACATCCCTGGCCTGGGCACGATCAGCGACCTGGAGGCATCCGCCGAGGGCATGCGTTCCTTCGCGGTCGAAACCACGTCCACCGACGACGATCTGCTGGACCTGTTCGCCTTCCACGTGTCGAAGGAGCAGGTTCGCATCCGCGCGGCCGGCGCGCCCGAGCCCGAGGCCGAACCCGCCGAGCCGACCGAGGCGCCAGCGGGCGACCACGGCGAGGCCGCCTATGGCTTCTTCACCGATTCGCCCGGCCTGCCCGCCGAGGGCGCCCAGGCCGCAGCGGCCGCGCCAGCGGCACAACCGGCCGTGGTGGCCACGCGCGTGGCCGCCTCGGCCGAGCCCAAGGCCGTGACCCAGGCGCAGATGGAGTCCACCACCATCCGCGTGGCGGTCAACAAGGTCGATCAGCTCATCAACCTGGTGGGCGAGCTGGTCATCACCCAGGCCATGCTGGCGCAGAACAGCCGCGGCCTGGACGGCGGCGTCTACCAGCAGCTGCTGGCGGGCCTGGCGGATCTGGACCGCAACACGCGCGACCTGCAGGAATCGGTCATGTCGATCCGGATGATTCCGATGTCGATCGTGTTCAACCGCTTCCCCCGCATGCTGCGCGACCTGGCCAACAAGCTGGGCAAGAAGGTGGACTTCGTCACGATGGGCGAGGCCACCGAACTGGACAAGAGCCTGGTCGAGAAGATCACCGACCCGCTGACCCACCTGGTGCGCAACAGCTGCGACCACGGTATCGAGATGCCGGCCGAGCGGCTGGCCGCGGGCAAGCCCGAGCACGGCACCATCACGCTGTCGGCGTCGCACCAGGGCGGCTCCATCGTCATCGAGGTGCGCGACGACGGCAAGGGCCTGTCGCGCGAGAAGATCTTGCGCAAGGCCAAGGAGCGCGGGCTCGACGTCTCCGACCAGATGACCGACCAGGACGTGTGGGGGCTGATCTTCGCGCCCGGCTTCTCCACGGCCGACGTGGTGACCGACGTGTCCGGCCGCGGCGTGGGCATGGACGTGGTCAAGAAGAACATCGCCGCCCTGAACGGCTCGGTGGAGATCGATTCCGCCGAAGGCTACGGCATGCGCGTGTCGGTGCGGCTGCCGCTCACGCTGGCCATCATGGACGGCATGTCGGTGGGCGTGGGCGAAGAGGTCTACATCCTGCCGCTGTCGTCGGTGGTGGAGTCGTTCCAGGTGAACCCGGACGACGTGAACACCGTGGCGCAGGGCTCGCAGCTGGTGAAGGTGCGCGACGAATACATGCCGGTGATCTCGCTGGAGCGCGCTTTCCAGGTGCCGCGCGGCGACAGCGGCAAGTCGAGCAATATCATGGTCGTGGTGGAAGCCGACGGGAACCGCGTGGCGCTGCTGGTGGACGAGCTGCTGGGCCAGCACCAGGTGGTGGTCAAGAACCTCGAGACCAACTACCGCAAGGTGCCCAACGTGTCGGGCGCCACCATCCTGGGCGACGGCACCGTGGCGCTCATCCTGGACACGGGCGCGCTGGTGCGCCGTGCCCGCCACTGAGAGATCGAGGAACGCAGCGTGGAGCAACAAGGAGTGTCGGCATGAATGTGATGGAAAAGACAGCTGAGAGCGCGGTCGCCGGCGCGCGGGAATACCTGACCTTCCGGCTCGACCAGGAAGAGTACGGGATCGACATCCTGAAGGTGCAGGAGATCCGCGGCTACGAGCCGCCGACCCGCATCGCCAACGCGCCCGAGTTCATCAAGGGCGTGACCAACCTGCGCGGCACCATCGTTCCCATCGTGGACATGCGGCTGAAGTTCAATTGCTCGCGGGCCGACTACAACAGCTTCACGGTGGTCATCATCCTGAACCTGCGCAACCGGGTCGTGGGCATCGTGGTCGATTCGGTGAGCGACGTGATGGAGCTGGCTGCGGAGAACATCCGCTCGGCGCCGGACATCGACAGCGCCATCGACAACAGCTGCATCCTGGGGCTGGGCTCGGTCAACGAGCGCATGCTGATCCTGCTGGACATCGAAAAGCTGATGTCGAACGTGGACATGGGCCTCATGTCCGACAACGACTGACGTGGCCGGCGCGGCGTGGGCATGCCGCCCGTGCCGCGCTGACCCGCACCCCGCGTCGGTGCCGCCATCCGCCGCACCCATCCTTTTCTGCGGAGTCGCCTCGAATGCACCCCCCCCACAGTCCGACCCGGAGTGCAGATCCGGCGGCCGCGGCATCGACCGGCCCGCTGGCGCAGGGCCGTGAATTCGTCTGGACCAACGCCGATTTCTCGCGCGTACAGGCGCTGATCTACCAGCGTGCCGGCATCAGCCTGCACGACGGCAAGCACGCCATGGTGTACAGCCGCCTGTCGCGCCGGCTGCGCGAGACCGGCCACACGAGCTTCCACGACTACCTGGGCTGGCTGGAAACGCACGACGGCCCCGAGTGGCAGGAGTTCATCAACGCCCTGACCACCAACCTCACGGCGTTCTTCCGCGAACAGCACCACTTCGAGATTTTTTCCGCACACCTGCGCACGCGTCCCTCGGGCCCGTGGCATGTGTGGTGCAACGCGGCCTCCACGGGCGAGGAGCCTTACTCCATCGTCATGACCGCGCACGAGTCGCTGGGCGCCAGCGCGTCCTTCAAGCTCACCGCCAGCGACATCGATTCGCGCGTGCTGGCCACGGCGGCCGAGGGCATCTACCGGCTCGACAGCGTCAAGGGCCTCAGCCAGGAACGGATGCAGCGGTTCTTCCTGCGCGGCAAGGCGTCGAACGCCGGGCTGGCGCGGGTCAAGCCGGAGCTGCGCCGTGCCATCGACTTCCTGAGCGTCAACCTCATCCGTGACGACTGGCCGTTCCGCGAGCCGTTCGACGTGGTGTTCTGCCGCAACGTGATGATCTATTTCGACGGGCCGACGCAGCGGCGCGTGCTGGAGCGCATCCACCGCGTGCTGAAGCCGGGCGGCATGCTGTTCGTGGGGCATGCAGAGAATTTCAGCGAGTCGCGCGACCTCTTCACGCTGCGCGGCAAGACCGTTTACGAGCGCCGATGAATCCCACCCAGTCCCGTAGCCAGAAGACGTTCGAATGACCACCAACCGCCCAGGCTTTTCTTCCGCGCCGGCTGCGCAGCCCTTTGCCGCCGTGGAGCGGCGCCGTGCCCCGCGCATCGCGCCGCTCAGCGCCGACATCCATGTGCCCGGCGCGGGGGCGTCCACGGCCAAGGAGTCGTCGCTGCAGGAACTGAAGGCCGCCCCGCGCAAGCCGGGCGAGGCTTCGTTCTTCTTCCTGGACCATCACTTCCAGCACAACGCGGTCAAGGTGCTGCCCGGCGAATACTTCGTCGCCGACGAGAGCATGGTCATCATGACGGTGCTGGGCTCGTGCATCGCGGCCTGCCTCTGGGACAGCCGGGCACGCATCGGCGGCATGAACCACTTCATGCTGCCCGACGGCGACTCCAATGACGTGTCCGGGCGCTACGGCTCCTACGCCATGGAACTGCTGATCAACGAAATGCTCAAGCGCGGCGCGCGCCGCGAGACCATGCAGGCCAAGATCTTCGGCGGCGCCCAGGTCATGCACAACTTCACCACCATGAACGTGGGCGAGCGCAATACCCAGTTCGTGCTCAGCTATCTGCAGACCGAGCGCATTCCGGTCGTGTCGGAAGACGTGCTCGACATCTATCCGCGCAAGGTCGTCTTCTTCCCGGTGACGGGCAAGGCCATGGTCAAGCGGCTGGCCCACGCGCACCCGGATGCGTCCGTCGAGCAGGAAGTGCGGGGCAATGTGGTGACGGTGGCCAAGGCCACGGCGGGCGGATCGGTAGACTTGTTTTGAGCATGCAGAACGAAGGTTGGACGCAATGAGCAAGAAGATCCGGGTCGTCGTGGTGGACGACTCCGCGCTGGTGCGCAGCCTGTTGGCCGAGATCATCAACCGCCAGGCCGACATGGAGTGCATCGGCACGGCCAACGACCCCCTCATCGCACGGGAACTGATCCGCGAGACGAATCCCGACGTCATCACCCTCGACGTCGAGATGCCGCGCATGGACGGCATCGACTTTCTCGGCCGGCTGATGCGCCTGCGCCCCATGCCGGTGGTGATGATCTCCACGCTGACCGAGCGCGGTGCCGAGGTCACCATGCGCGCACTGGAGCTGGGGGCGGTCGATTTCGTGGCGAAGCCGCGCATCGGCCTGGCCAACGGACTCAACGAGCTGGCCGCGCAGATCGTCGAGAAGATCCGCGTGGCAGCGGTGGCGCACGTCCGGCGCGCGCCCACGGCCGAGTCGGCCCGGCCGACGCATGCCGGTGCGCCCGCCCCTGGTGCGGCGAGCAGCGCCCCCCCGCCGGTGTCGTCCGCGACGCTGCTGGGCCGGCTGTCGACCGAGAAGCTGATCTGCATCGGCGCGTCCACCGGCGGCACCGAAGCCATCCGCGAAGTGCTGATGCAGATGCCGGCGGATTCCCCCGCCATCGTCATCACCCAGCACATGCCGGCCGGCTTCACCACCAGTTTCGCGGCCCGGCTGAACGGCCTTTGCCGCATCACCGTGAAGGAAGCGGTGCATGGCGAACGCATTCTTCCGGGCCATGCCTATATCGCCCCGGGCGGCACCCAGTTCCATGTGGCCCGCAGCGGGGCGAACTACCTGGCCGTGGTGGACGACGGCCCGCCGGTGAACCGGCACAAGCCGTCCGTGGAAGTGCTCTTCAAGTCCGCCGCCGCCGTGGTGGGCCGCAACGCCTACGGCATCATGCTGACGGGCATGGGCAACGACGGCGCCGTGGCCATGCGCGAGATGAAGAACGCCGGCAGCTACAACTATGTGCAGGACGAGGCCAGCTGCATCGTCTTCGGCATGCCCCGCGAAGCCATCGCGCACGGTGCGGCAGACGAGGTGCTGCCGCTCACCCAGATCGCACCGGCCCTGATTGCCCGGCTGCGGGGCACGACCGACCGGCTGCATCACCGGATCTGAGACGGGCAGCGCCCTCCGCGCCAGCCTGCCCCGGCCGACGTGCGCCGGCGGGGAGATCGGGGAGATGGGGCGGATCGGGCAAGAGCCAGTGGATCAGGCGGAGAGGATCTCCCAACGCTCCAGGCTGCTCATCAGCTCCGCCTCGATGGCGGCTTCGCGTGCGTGCAGCTGCGCCGCGCGGGCGGCGTCCTGGGTGTAGAGGCTGCCGTCCGCTAGCGCTTCCTGCACCTGCTTTTGTTCGGCCTCCAGCCGGGCGATCAGGTCCGGGAGCTGGTCGAGTTCGCGCTGTTCCTTGTAGCTCAGTTTCTTTTTCGACGGCGACTCGCGGCTGGGTTCGTTGGCCGGGGCGGCTGTTGCCTTGGCGGCCGTCGGCGCGGCGGCCGGGGCGGGCGCTTGCGCTGCCGCGATCGAGCGCGCTCGGCGGGACTGGGTCAGCCAGTCCTGCACGCTGCCTTCGTACTCGCGCCAGTGGCCGGCGCCCTCGTAGGCCAGCGTGCTGGTCACGACGTTGTCCAGGAAGGTGCGGTCATGGCTCACCAGGAACACGGTGCCGTCGTATCCCTGAAGCAGCTCTTCCAGCAGATCCAGCGTGTCGATGTCCAGGTCGTTGGTGGGCTCGTCCAGCACCAAAACGTTCGCCGGGCGGGCGAAGAGCCGGGCCAGCAGCAGCCGGTTGCGCTCGCCGCCCGAGAGGGAGCGGACGGGAGAGCGCGCGCGAGCGGGAGAGAAGAGGAAGTCGCTCAGGTAGCTCTTGACGTGCTTGCGTTGATTGCCGATCTCGATCCACTCGCTGCCCGGGCTGATGAAGTCCTCCAGCGTGGCGTCGAGATCGACCGCATGCCGCATCTGGTCGAAGTACGCCACCTGCAGATTGGCACCACGGCGAATGGTGCCGGCGTCCGGCGCCAATTCTCCAAGGATCATCTTCAGCAGCGTGGTCTTGCCCGCGCCGTTCGGGCCGATCAGGCCGACCTTGTCACCGCGCAGGATGGTGCCGGTGAAGCCGGTGACGATGGTCTTGTCGCCGAAAGCCTTGCTCACATCGGTCAGCTCGGCCACGATCTTGCCCTGGTAGCCGCTCTGGCTGCCGGACGCCACATCCATCCGCACGCTGCCCAAGGCTTCGCGCCGTGCGGCCCGCTGGGTGCGCAGTTCTTCCAGTCGCCCGATACGGCTCTGGCTGCGGGTGCGGCGGGCCTCGACCCCGCGGTGTACCCAGACCTCCTCCTGTGCGAGCAGCTTGTCCGCTTTCGCGGAGATCACCGCTTCCTGCGCCAGCTGCTCTTCCTTCTGCGTGACGTACTGAGCGAAGTTGCCGGGGTAGGAGCGCAGTTGCCCCCGATCCAGCTCCACGATGCGCGTGGCAACGCGGTCCAGGAACGCACGGTCGTGGGTGATCGTGACCACGCTGCCCTTGAAGTCGATCAGCAGCTCTTCGAGCCACTCGATGGAATCGAGATCCAGGTGGTTGGTCGGCTCGTCCAGTAGCAGCACGTCGGGGCGGGCCACCAGGGCCTGTGCCAAGGCCACACGCTTCTTCGTCCCCCCGGAAAGCGACCCCACCAGCGCGTCGCCATCCAGATGCAGGCGCTGCAGGGTTTCCTCGACCCGCTGCTCCCAGTTCCAGGCGTCGTAGGCCTCGATCTGGGTCTGCAAAGCGTCGAGGTCGATGCCGTCGGCGCCGGAAAGATACTGCTCACGCAGCTCGATGACCGCGCCCAGGCCCTGGGACGCCGCAGTAAAGACAGAGGAGGCAGGATCCAGGTCCGGTTCCTGCGCTACATAGGTGATGCGGATGCCCTGCTGGGTCTGCAACGCCCCATCGTCGGGCTTGGCAATGCCGCCCAGGATCTTGAGCAGCGATGACTTGCCGGCGCCGTTGCGGCCGATCAGCCCGACCCGCTCGCCCACCTCCAGGGAGAAGCCGGCGTGATCGAGGAGGGCGACATGCCCGAACGCAAGTTGCGCGTTGATAAGAGTGATAAGAGCCATGCGCCATTATCCTTGGGGGTGTCCAGTCCCCTGCGGGTGGCCCCCCTCCCATGTGGGCCGCTCGCCCGATCAGCTGACGGACAGAAGCGCAAAAAGTTGGCGGATCTTTGGCACAGCAGCCAAAACCGTCATATACTCGTGGGCTTGGCGCTGCAGATCTTCTCCGGAAGTTCTGGGGAGTCGGGAAAAAAGATTTCGGTTTTGAGTTGCGGCAGGTTGAAAAACCGGTGTAGAATTCAAGGCTTCGCTGATGAGACGGATTGCTGGAAACGGC
>NZ_LMOV01000004.1 GCF_001424265.1 Acidovorax sp. Leaf160 | reverse complement strand
CGATCGAACTTCAAGGCGCTGCGAGGAGAGATCATGGCAAGGAGGACGGCTCAGGTCTTGTCGGTGAACAAGGGAGTGGCAGGGTTTTGAGAGGTTCCCACATGGCACAGGCTGGCCGATGGCAAAAAAGTAGATTTCGGGCTTGTTGACTACACGTTTCCTGGAGTCCCCAAGACCATCGAAACCTTCACGGTCGTCGGCGACGATATCGTCCTAGCCATGCGTGATTGGATGGCAACCGAAAGCATCCTCTATCGGGTGACTAGCAGCGGCGTGGTAACACGTCTCACGGGCACTGCTACCGCCGCCACGCCGGGAGACTTTCTGAACGAGCCTTCGAAGTATCGACTGCCTACGGTGCAACATCTCAAATACGGTGTGGACGGTCACCTCTACATCGTGCTGCCGCAGGGCGTGCTGATCGCGCGCGACTTCAACTTCAAGTAGCCAAGCGCTCCGCCTGATGGAGAAACGCGCCGAAGGTCGGGGGTGTGGGAGTGAATGCACGGGCTACCTCCCGAATGATCTGGCATACGCTGCGTATGTGAATTAACATACGAACCGTATGCCAGATGCACTGCCCTCCGTCGCGACCCCCTTGAAGCCCCAGCGCCGCAAGCGCGCCGAGACGATGGCGGAGACGCGCGCCAGCCTGGTGGCCGCAGCACGCCGGGCGTTCGCAGAGCGCGGCTATGCCGCGACCTCCATGGACGATTTCACAGGGGAGGCCGGCTTCACCCGCGGCGCCCTCTATCACCACTTCGGCAGCAAGCAGGGCCTGCTCGCGGCGGTCATCGAGCAGATCGAGGCCGAGGTGGGCGAGCGGCTGCGCGCGGTGTCCGATGCGGCGCCGAGCCCGTGGGAAGGCTTGCGCCGCCGCTGCCGCACTTACCTGGAACTGGCGCTGGTGCCCGAGATCCGGCGGATCATCCTGCAGGATGCCCGCGCCGTCTTTGGCGACGTGCCGCAGGTCGCGCAGTCGGTCGCCATCGCGGCGCTGGAAGATGCGATCCAGGGTTTGGTGGCGGCAGGCACCGTGGCCCCCGTGCACGCGGGGGTGACGGCCCGGATGCTGTACGGCGCGGTGACCGAGGCGTCTTTCTGGATCGCCGAGCCCGACGGCGATCCGGCCGTGCGCCTGGCCCAGTCGCTCGATGGGCTCGACCGACTGCTGGGCGGGCTGCTGGCCCGCTGAGGGCGCCCGCATCGGCGCGGACCGCATTCCTTCACCTTTTTTTCTTCCCCCAGGAACACACCGCCATGCCGTTGCGCAATACCGCGACCCGCTTCGGGACGCTTGCAAAATTCTTCCACTGGACCAGCGCGGCGGCCTTCATCGGCGCCTACGCCGTGGTCTATTACGTGATCTGGTTCATGGACGACACGTCGGACGCCTCGCTGCCGGTGCTCAACATCCACTGGGTGCTGGGCCTGCTGGTCGGCTTCCTGGTGCTGCCGCGGCTGTTCTGGCGGCTGTGGGACACCCAGCCGCAGGACCCGCCCGGGCCGCCGCTGGAACACGCCCTGGCTCATGCCGCGCACTTGGGGCTGTACGGCCTGCTGATCGTGATGCCGCTCACCGGCTATATCGGCACCGGCGCACCGACCGACTTCGGCCTCTTCACCGTGACCGGCTTCAATGACACCGCCCTCTTCGGCTGGATCAGCCGCACCTGGGGAATGGACTGGGAAACGTTCGAGGCGCCTGTCGACGCCGTACACCACTTCATCGGCCAGTACGTGGCCTGGGCCGTGGTGTTGCTGCATGTGGCCGCAGCGCTCTACCACCACCGGGTGCGGCGCGACGACGTGCTGGTGCGCATGCTGCCCGGGCGGGATTGAGCGGTCGTCGGACCGCCGGGGATCCGTCCGCCGCATCCGCCGCATCCACCAGATGGCGCTCCGACACCGACTCGTTCATGGCCCAGCCATAGATCCAGTCCTAGACCCGGCCATAGGCCCGGCCAATCGACCGCAAATCCCGATTGCAACAAAATGAAATCCTCCGGTATAAATGTTGTGCCTCGTAGGGAGGCTTAACAAGGAGAAGATGTGATTTCAAAAAAAATGGGCGCTGCAGCGCTGTTGGCTTTTGCAGGTGTGGCTCAGGCGTTCGCGCCGCAGGCCGGAACCTGGGTGGTCAGTTCCGAACTGAATGGCGAGCCTGGCCGGGGCCTCAGCATCGACGTGCAGAGCAACACGTTCGTCATGCAGATGTACGCCTATGAAGCCTCGGGTCAGCCCACCTTCTATCTGGCCGTCGGCGACATGGTGAACGACACGGTCACCGCGCCGCTGAACCAGTACCGCAACGGCCGTTCCTTCGGCAGCGGCGCGCGTTCCGGCGTGCAGACCGGCAGCCCGGGCAACGTCACCGTGCGGTTCACCTCGGGCATCACCGGCTTCATCACGTTCCCAGGCGAGCGGGAAGTCGCCATCAGCCGCTTCAACTTCGGCTACGGCGCGGTTCAGGAAAGCCTGCGTGGCCTCTGGACGTTCAACTCCATGGGCTCCGAGGGGCTGCAGACCGATTTTGTCGAGCTGCGGGTTCCGCTGCGGCGCACCGATACCGGCAACGGCCTCATGGCGGACTCGGCGGGCCGCTTCGGCTGCGAGCACCAGGTGAGCGGCAGCCTGGCAGGCAGCGTGCTGTGCGTGAAGGTGAGCAGCGCGGGCACGCTGCTGCGCTCCTATCTGATGGTCTACAGCGTCAACGAGGGCGAGGGTTACTCGGTGGCGTCTTCGAGCAGCACGCAACAGATGCTGTCGGTGCGCCGAATCACCACGCCCGGCGGCAAGGGCACCGGGATCGTCTACAAGGATGCCGACGCAGAGCCTGGCAACCCGGCTGCGCTGCTGGACCACATCAGCTACCTGGCGCAGTTCGGGATCGTCCAGTAACGCACCCGTCCCCGGCCTCTTGGGGGCCGGTTGCGGGAGGGCCTCGCCGCCTGACTGCGCGGCAGGGCTTGCGGCGCAGGGCGGCGCCAGGCATGGTAGGGGCTGCTGCCCCGACCCGTCGTCGTCCGCGCCGCCTACCGAACCGCATGGCCTCTTCCATCGACCCACCCCGCACGCCCGCTGCGCCGGCCGCCCTGGCGCTGGCCGAAGCCGCGCTGCAGCGGCAGACCCTGTTGCTTGCGCAGCGTTCCGGCGGCGCAGGCCAAGGCGCGCAGGCGGGAGCCGCGGAGCCTGCCTTCACCGCGCTGCCGCAGGGCGCGCCGACACCGTCGGTGGCGACGGCTGCCGTGCCGCCCCCCTTGCCGGTGCCCGCGCAGGCCGACCGCGTCAGCCTGTCAGCGCAGGCACAGGGAAGCCTGCGGGATGAGGAGGCCCGGCAGGCGGGCCTGCCCGGGCAGCCCCGCAGCGGCATGACGATGACCGCTTCGGCCTTGCCTTCCATCACCATTGGCGACGCTGCCGCACGTGGATCGGGCGGATCGGCCGGCCGGCGTGCCGCGCCGTCGACCGGAGGGGCGGACCGCAGTTCCGTCACGCCGGGCGCCGCCGGCCTGCCAACCGCCGCTCTGCGTGGCGCCGGGTGGCCCACGGCGGGCGTCGCCGCGCCGGTGCGCCAGATGCTGGACGCACTGGTGCGTCAGCTGACCGCGACCGGCCCGGCGCAGCGGATCGTGGCCGCGCAGCCCTGGCCGGCAGGCCTGCCGGAGTGGCTGGCGGACGACCCTGCTGGCCTGCCGCCGCTGCGCACCTGGCTGGTGGGGCAGGGCGCGGTGCACACGGCAGAAGGCTCGCGGGCCTTTTCCCTGGCATTGCGCGTACCGGCCGCCTGGGCGGAATCCCAGGCCGCTACGCGGGCGCCTGCGGCCCCCGGGAACGATGCGCGCATGGCCGCAGCCCCCGGTAGCGGCAGCAGTGGCGGCGGCGCTGCTGCGGCCCCGCAGGGCGGGCTGACCGCAGCCTTCGCCGGCCGGCCCCAGGCGCTCACCTCGGGCCTGTATGCCCTGGTGCTGCAGTCGGCCGACGCTGCAGCAGGGCGCGGCAGTCCGAACGCCGCGACCAGCGCGCTGCTGTCGGTCGACTTCGCCCCCTGGCTCGCCAGCCAGGCCGCCACCGTCTACGGACGCGACCCGCGCCTGGCCGACCCCTGGCTGCAGATGGCCGCGCTGCAGGCCGGCGGCTGGCGCCCGCCCGAGGGCGACGACGACCCGGGCCGCCGCGCCGAAAACTGCGACGCCCCCGGCTGCCCCTATGCCGGCCGGGCGGCGTGCCTGCAGCCCTTCTGCCTCGCGATGCGCGTGGCGCCTGCGGGTGAAGTGCAGCGGCTGGAAAACCCGCCGACCCGCTCGCCTTGAATCCCAGCCCCGCCTTGCGGCATGCCGCAGGGTGTGGGCCAGAAAAAAACCGCCAGGCCTGGCAAGGCGCTGGCGGTCGATGCACCGGGCGAAGCCTGCGCGGCTTGCCTGGCGACCTGCGCCGCAGTGTCGATGGAGACATCGACACCGGC
Source organism: Acidovorax sp. Leaf160 (assembly GCF_001424265.1). Lineage (GTDB taxonomy): Bacteria > Pseudomonadota > Gammaproteobacteria > Burkholderiales > Burkholderiaceae_C > Paracidovorax. Next base: position 90,373 of record NZ_LMOV01000004.1, on the reverse strand, counting down.
GGCGTCCACGGATCGGGAAATCAGGGAATCAGGGAATCATGGATACAGGCCGCGCATCTCCCGCGCGTGCAGGATGCGCTGGCAGGCCACGATGAAGGTGGCGGTGCGCAGCGTCACCTTGTGCTCCTGGGCAACGTGCCAGATGCCGGCGAAGGCCTCCTGCATGATGCGCACCAGGCGGGCGTTGATCTCGTCCTCGCTCCAGAAGAAGCTGGAGAAATCCTGCACCCACTCGAAGTAGCTCACGGTCACGCCGCCGGCGTTGGCGATCACGTCGGGCAGCACCAGCACGCCCTTGTCGGCCAGGATGTCGTCGGCCTCGGTGGTGGTGGGGCCGTTGGCGCCTTCGATCACCAGCTTGGCCTTGATCTGGCCCGCGTTGTCCTTGGTGATCTGGTTCTCCAGCGCGGCGGGGATGAGAATCTCGCACGGAACGCCCCAGAAGTCTTCCTTGGCCATGGCCTCGGCACCAGCGAAACCGCCCACGCCGCCGGTCTTCTTCACATGCTCCAGCAGCGCGGGCACGTCCATGCCGCCCTGGTTGAGGATGGTGCCGGTGTGGTCCTGCACGGCGACGACCTTGGCGCCCGCCTCGGCGAACAGCTTGCCCGCGATGCCGCCCACGTTGCCGAAGCCCTGCACGGCCACGCGCGCACCGTCGATGGGCAGGCCGGTGAGCTTGGCGGCTTCCACGCCCACGGTATAGACACCGCGGCCGGTGGCTTCCACGCGGCCGAGCGAGCCGCCCAGGTCCACCGGCTTGCCGGTGACCACGCCAGTGGCGGTGGCGCCCACGTTCATCGAGTACGTGTCCATCATCCAGGCCATGACCTGGCCGTTGGTGTTCACGTCAGGAGCGGGAATGTCCTTGGAGGGGCCGATCAGCAGGCCGATCTCGCTGGTGTAGCGGCGCGTCAGGCGCTCCAGCTCGCCGCGCGAGAGCTTCTTGGGATCGACGCGGATGCCGCCCTTGGCGCCGCCGTACGGCACGTTCACGGCGGCGTTCTTCACCGACATCCAGGCCGACAGGGCCATCACTTCGGACAGCGTCACGTCCTGGTGGAAACGCACGCCGCCCTTGCCGGGGCCGCGGCTCAGGTTGTGCTGCACCCGGTAGCCTTCGTAGTGGGCGATGGTGCCGTTGTCCAGTTCGATGGGCACGTCGACGATCAGGATGCGCTTCGGGCGCTTCAGCGTTTCCACCCAACGCGCCAGGCTGCCGAGGTACGGCGTGACGCGATCCACCTGCTGCAGGTAGTTGCCCCAGGGGCCGAGATGGTCGGCCTGAAGGTAGGAGGGCACGGGGTGTTGGTCCAGGGTGTCGGGGGTGTTCGACATGGGTTCCTTGCGGATCGGAGGTTGTGGTGGGAGGGACTGTATGCCTGCCGTTTCACCCTGTCCAAGGCCGGAGTGTTACAGGGTTATGCACCTGACGCATAACCCTGCGACTTCCCATCCGGCGGTCGGCCAGCCGGCCCAGCGCTGCAACTTGATAGCACCGAGTGATGGCGGGGCGGGCGTTCGTGGCCTGCTGCAGGCGACTTGCCAGCGGCTCTCCGTCCTCAGACCGGCAGCCCCTTGGCGCGCAGCGCGGCGTCGAATCGTTCCGGGTCTGACGTGCCGGCGAGGTTGGCAGCGCGGATGCTCGCTTCCTTTTCCAGGTGGAGCCGGGCGCGCTGCAGTACCAGTGCTGCATCGGCAGCAGGAATCGCGATCACCCCGTCGGCGTCGCCCAGCACCAGATCGCCTGGCAGCACGGACAGGCCCGCGCAGGCCACGGGCACATTGATCTCGCCCGGCCCTTCCTTTGCAGGCCCGCGGTGCGTGTGGCCACGCGCGAACACGGGCAGGCCACCCTCGGCCCATTCCAGACGGTCGCGCAGGGCGCCGTCGATCACCAGTCCACCGAGCTGCTTGACCAGGCAGGTCGTGCGCATCAGCCCTCCCATCAACGCCTGGGTCACGTCGCCGCCGCCGTCGATGACCAGCACGTCGCCCGGCTGCACCAGCATCAGCGCCTTGTGGATCATCAGGTTGTCGCCCGGGCGCACACGCACGGTGACAGCCGGCCCGCACAGCACGGCACCCAGGTCTTCGTGATAGCCATGCAGTCCGGTGGCGCCCACGCTGCGGCCCATGCAGTCCCCGGCGACGGCGACCGGGATGGTTCTGAAAGCCGCGATCAGCTCGTCCGGCAGGCGGGGTGCCCTGGGGCCGATGCGGTAGCCGGGCGGCCAGTCACCCGTCGAGGCGCCGGGCGCAGTGGGGGCGATGGAGGCAGAGGAGGCGATGGATCGGGTCGTCATGGCATGGCTCGGCAAGAGGATAGGGAAAGGACCTGTGGGTTGACGCAGCAGGCAGGATCGATGCGGCCCTGGGTCAATGCGGCCAGCACCGTGCGCGCCGCGCCGCTGGCCATCGCATCCAGCGCGGCAGGCGTGGAGCCGCCCACGTGCGGAGACAGCACGACCTGCGGCAGCGACAGCAGCGGGCTGTGCGCAGGCAAGGGTTCGGTGGCCATCGTGTCCAGCCCGGCGGCGAACAGGTGGCCGCTTTGCAACGCAGCGATCAGGGCGGGCTCGTCCACCACCTCGCCGCGGGCGGTGTTGATGAGCACGGCGCCCCTGGGCATGCGGCCGATGCGTTCCGCATGCATCAACCCGCGCGTGGCCGCGTTCAAGGGCACATGCAGGCTCAGCACATCGGCTGCCCGTACCACGTCGTCGATCGCCGCAAGCAGGTGCACGCCCTCGAGTCCGGCAGGCAGGGTGCGCCGAGCCGGGTCGAAGGCGACGACCGGCATGCCCAGCGCCAGTGCCACGCGCGCCACACGCTGGCCTACGTCTCCCAGGCCCACCAGACCCAGCGTGCGCCCCTGCAGCTGCAGGCCGTCCTGCGCGCGCGACCAGCGGCCCGCACGCAACTCGCCATCCATCCAGGCGATGCGGCGCGCCGCGGCAAAGATCAGCCCCCACGTCAGCTCCGCAACCGACTGCGCGTTGGCACCGGGCGTCACGCACACCGGAATGCCCAGCGCACTGGCGGCCGCCACATCGATATTGCTCACCCCCACGCCATGCTTGCAGACGACGCGCAGCGTGGGGCAGGAGCCCAGCTGCGCGGCCGTGAGCATGGCGGTGCGGGAGATGATGGCATCGACCGCCACGGTCGCCAGCAGGCGGGTGAGATCGGCATCGCCAGCCTCGCCATCCGCGGACAGGTACAGCACGTGGCAGCCAGCATCGGCCAGCAGTGCGGCGCCCGAAGGCGCCAGCGCTGGCGCGGTCACCAGCACCGTGAAGGCACGCGTCGGGGTGGAATGAGAGGCGCCGTCCATCATTCGATCTGGATCTTCGCCTGGCGCACCAGGTCGCCCCAGGTGCGGTGCTGCTCGCGCACCAGCGCGGCGAACTGCTGCATGCTCTGCCCGGCTGCCGGCGTGCTGCCCTCTGCAGCGAACTTGGCCAGTACCTCTGGCTGCGTGATGACGCGGTTCACCTCCGCATGCACGCGCTCCAGAATGGCGGGAGGCACGCCGACCGGCGCCACCACGCCCGACCAGGTCTGCGCGTCGAAGCCGGGGAAGCCGGACTCGGCCATGGTGGGCACGTCGGCCAGCGTCTTCAGCCGCGCGGGTGAGGTGACCGCCAGCGCCCGCAGGCTGCCACCCTGGATCGGCCCGAGCACGGCCACGGTGTTGCCGATGAAAAAGTCCACATGCCCGGCACGCAGGTCGTTCACCGCCGGGCCGGCACCCTTGTACGGCACGTTCACCAAGCGCACGCCCGCGCGGCGCTCGATCAGCTCGATAGTCAGGTGCGCCACCGTTCCATTGCCGGCGAAAGCCACACGGGGCGGCTCGCTGCCCGCCTTCGCCGCGGCCAGCAACGCGGCCAGCGTGCGGTGGGGCGAATCGGCCTTGACGGTCACCACCATCGGCTGCGACGCGACGAGGGCCACCGGCACCAGGTCCTTCAGCGGGTCGAACGGCATCCTGGCGTAGAGCGATGGGTTGATGGCCAGGTTGGCCGTCTGACCGATGCCCAGCGTATAGCCGTCGGGCGCCGAGCGGGCCACCGCGTCCAGCCCGATGTTGCCCGCAGCGCCCGCGCGGTTGTCCACCACCACGGTCCAGCCGGCGGTGATGTTCAGACGGTCGGCCACCAGGCGCCCCAGGAAGTCGGCACTGCCGCCCGGAGGAAAGGGAACGATCAGGCGGATGGGGCGCTGCGGCCAGGCGCCCGTTGCGGCAGGCTGCGCCCATGCGGGCCACGGTGTGGCGGCGCTGGCGCCCAGCAGGGCGGCAGATGCGCCGAGAAAGGCGCGGCGTTGGATGGCCATGGCGGTTGTCTCCGTTGGTGGTTGGTTGTGCGGCGCATTCTGGAAGGGCGATTCATTCCCGTCCATTGGATAAGATTCATGCACCCATTCTTTTTGGTGATGAATCCCATGGCCGTGAACCTGCGCGATCTGAGCTACTTCGAGGTAGTGGCAGAACTGGGCCATCTGGGCCAGGCGGCCGATCGCCTGGGCCGCACGCAACCGGCCCTCACCAAATCCATCCAGCGGCTGGAAGCGGCCTTCGGCGCGCCGCTGTTCGAACGCGCCGGGCGAGGCATTCGCCTGACGGCCGTGGGGGAGGTGCTGCAGGCGCGCGCCCGTGTGCTGCGCAGTGCCAGTGACGAGGCCCTGCGCGAGGTGACCGATTTCGCCCAGGGCAACGCGGGCCACGTGCGCATCGGCAGCGGCCCCATCGCCGCCGACCGGGTGCTGCCCGCGCTCTGCCAGCTGCTGCTGCAGGAAGCGCCGCGCACCACCATCGACATCGCCGTGGGACCGAGCATGGAGCTGCGCCAGCGCCTCGCCGAAGGCGGCATCGATTTGCTGATTGGCCTAGTGCCCCTGTCCGACACCCATTTCGAGACGCACCCCATTTTTGAGGACGCGGTCGTGGTGGCGAGCCACCCCGGCCACCCGGTGTTCGCCTTGCCGGAGGTGACGCTGGCCGCGTTGCTGGACTACCCCTGGGCTCTGCCGGCGGCGGGCATTCCGAGCCGCCAGTGGCTGGAGGCGGTGTTCCAGGCGCACGGCCTGGCCGCCCCCCGCGTGCAAGTCAGCGCCAACTCGATTCCCTTGCTTCCGGCGCTGATTGCGCGCACGGGGCTGCTGAGCTTCGTGTCACGCCGCACGCTGGCGGAAGCCCGCCACGGTGCGCTGCGCGAGGTGCCGCTTGCTGCCACCACGCTGATTCGCACACTGGGGGTCACCCACCGCCGGGGAGGCTACCTCTCGCCTGCCGCGCGGCGATTGGTGACGCTGCTGCGGTCGCGTGGCGAGGCGCTGATCGCAGAGGGCTGTTCGTGACGCCCCCGTATCCACCATCCGGCCTCTGCCATCCGCCATCCGCTGCTGCCCACGCAGTGGCGCATGACGCGGAGCCGGCCGTCTCAGAACTTCAACCCCTTGAGCAACTGCGTGCCCGCGCCGATAGGGTCCTGCCGCAGCCGGGTTTCCTCGCGCCCGACGTAGGTGAAGATGCCGTCGGCCGTCTTGCCGGCCACGTAGTCGGTCAGCCGCGCCTCGTCGAAGCCCAGGGCCGAGAGCTGCGCCGTTTTTTGCAGCACGCCGCTGCCCTGCAGCGCGCTGCGCACCAGCGGCTGCAGCTGGGCGGCGATCTGCGGGCCGGTGCTCTTGCGCAGATAGTCGGTGGCGCCGGTGGCGCCGCCCCGGGCGATGTCGATGGCATCGTTCAGGGTGGCGCAGTCGATGGCGGCGCGGAAGATGGGCTTGGCTTGCGCGGCGGCCTGTTCGGCGGCGCGGTTCAGGGCGGCGTCGAGGTTGGCCGACAGGCCCGACTGCTGGGCCAGTTCCAGCAGCTTGCCGACGTTCTTGTGGCCGGCGGCGGGCAGGGCGATGCGGATGGCGGCGTCGGACGAAAAGGCGCCGGGCTGCGCCAGCTTGTCGAGTGCGGCGTCGGACGCCTGGCCCAGCAGCGGCTTGATGCCGAAGCTGGGCAGTTGCGCCGCCGCCGGTAGGGCGAGCGCGGCGCAGGCGACGATGGCGACGGCGGGCAGCGAGAGGGCACGCGGAAAAAAGGGCATGGCGGAGGCTCCTCGGAACAGGGACAGGGGCAGGCCTGCCATTCTGCGCCGCGCGGGCGTGGCCGCCCCGCGGCAGGGCCGTGCGCCGCGGCAGGGCGTTACCGCCGCGCCCCGGGGCGACGCCGGTGCCGGGCCGCTGCGCCCTCACTCCACCTTGAAATCCGCCAGTGCCGGGTCACCGTCGGGGTAGCGCAGGCCCAGGTTGTCCAGCACCGCGTGCAGCACGGTGGCGATCATCAGGTTGCGGTGGGTCTTGGAGTTGGCGGGCACGATGGTCCAGGGCGCCCAGGGCGTGTGCGTGGCGGCCAGCAGCGTCTGGTAGGCGCGCTGGTAGCCGTCCCACTGCTTGCGTGCGGCGATGTCGCCCATCTCGAACTTCCAGTGCTTGGCGGGGTCGTCCAGCCGCGCCTGCAGGCGCTCGCGCTGCTCGTCCTTGCCGATGTGCAGCATGAACTTGAGGATGATGGTGCCGGTCTCGGCCAGCATGCGTTCGAAGTCGTTGATGTGCGCCAGCCGCTGGGCGTGCTGCTGCGGGGTGATCCATTCCTGCACCACGGGCACCAGCACGTCTTCGTAGTGGCTGCGGTTGAAGACCACCATCTCGCCGGCCGCCGGCATCTGCGCGTGGATGCGCCAGAGGTAGTCGTGCGCGCGCTCGACCTCGGTGGGCGCCTTCCAGCCGACCACGCGCACGCCCAGCGGGCTGGTGCGGCCGAACACACCGCGCACCGTGCCGTCCTTGCCGGAGGTGTCGGTGCCCTGCAGCAGCACCAGCAGCTTGAAGCGCCGGTCGGCGTAGAACAGGTTCTGCAGGCCGTCGAGCGCATCCGCCAGGTCCAGCACCGCCGCCTTGTCGCCGGCCTTGGCGCCCTGCGAGAAGGGCTTGGCGGAGGGGTCGAAGGCGGAGAGGTCGAAGTCGCCGTCCACCGCGCCCGGGCGGCCCGGCTGCCAGTCGCGCCAGCGCTGCGCCAGGGCGTCATCGGGCAGCGCGAACGCGGGGAACAGCTGGGGGGAAGGCGACGGGGAAGGCGACGGTGAGGAGGCGGAAGCGGCTTTTTTCATGCCGGCCATTGTGGCGCGGGCCGGGGGCGATGCGCTGTCGGCGCGGGCCGGCAGCGGTAGCGCCACGGACGCGGCCACATGCTATTAGATATATAGCACACGACCCTTTGATGGCGGGCGCAAGCGGGTGATTTCGCCCCAACCGCCCGCCCGCCCGTCTGTCCGCCCGTACGTCAGAAGCTGTACTGCAGCCCCGCCACCACCTGCCGGCCCAGGCCCGGCATGACGGTGAGTGCGCCCCAGGACGAAGCGGCGTAGTGCTTGTCGAACAGGTTGTGCACGTCCAGCGTGAGCCGCGTGCGCGGGTCGATCTGCCAATAGGCCGTGAGGCGGGCGGTGGTGTAGGCCGGCAGGCGGTAGGTGTCGGTGGCCGTGGCGGTGCGCTCGCCCACATGCACCAGGCCCCCGCCCACACCGTAGCGGCCGCCGGAGGCGAGGCGGTCTTCCCGGATGGCGAAGACGCCGCCGCTCACGCGGGGAATGCCCAGCAGGCGCCTGCCCAGCAGCGCGGGGTTGTTGTCGCGCAGCACTTCGGTGTCCGTGTAGGCGGCATTGGCCGTCAGGCGCCAGTGCGCGTCCAGCTTGCCGGACACGTCGGCCTCGATGCCGCGGCTGCGCACCTCGCCGGCCGCCACGCTGAAGTTGGCGTTGTTCGGGTCGCGCGTGAGCACGTTGGTCTTGCGGATGTCGAACACCGCCGTCGATGCGCTCAGGCGCTGGTCGGCCGACTGCCACTTGGCGCCCGCTTCCAGCGCCTTGCCTTCGGTGGGCGCGAAGGCGTTGCCGGCCGCGTCGCCGCCGGCGTTGGGACGGAACGAGCGGCCGTAGGAGACGTAGACCGAGGTGTCGGGCGTGAAGAGATAGCTCAGCCCCACGCGCGGCGAGGTGGACGAGTGCTGCTGCGAGGTGTTCGTCCGCGCCAGGCGGTCGTCCAGGCTTTGGTGGAAGCGGTCGAAGCGCACCCCGGCCAGCAGCTTCCAGCGCTCGGTCAGATCGATCTGGTCCTGCAGGAACAGGCCCGTTGCGCGCTGGTGGTCCACCGTGTCGAAGAGCGGCGCGAGCGGCGCCGTGCGGCCCACGCCATAGGTGGGCTGATAGACGTCGATGGCGTAGGGCGCGGTGGCCGGGTTGGAATAGATGCCGTACTGGCCGGCGAAGAGCCGCCACGACTCCACCCCCGCCAGCAGCGTGTGGCGCAGGCTGCCGGTGGTGACCTTGCCTTCCACCTCGGCCTGCAGCGACACGTCGCGCGAAGGCAGGGTGCGCCAGCTGTCGCGCCGGCGCAGCGTGCGGTTGTCGGCCAGCAGGGTGCTGTTGAGGTCGATCGCGTCGCCGTAGAACTCGGTTTCACGGTACGACGCGCCCAGGCGGGTGCGCCAGCCCTGGCCCAGATCGTGGTCCAGCGTGAGCTGGTGCGTGTCGCCCGTCACATGCAGCTTGCCGCGGTTGGGTTCCCCCAGGAAGCGGTCGCCGGGCAGCGCCAGGGCGTTGCCGCCGATCTGGATGGTGCCGCGGTCCAGCGGCGTGCGGATGCGGATGAATTCCGCCTCGTACTGCAGCACGGTGTCGGCGTTCAGCGTCCAGGCGAACGACGGGGCGACCACGTACTTGTGGCTGTCCACCAGACTGGTGCGGCTGGCGCCGTCCTCGGCGGCCACGTTCAGGCGGTACGCCAGGTTCTGGGTGATGGGGCCGGTGGTGTCCAGCGTGGCGCGGCGCATGCCCAGCGTGCCGATCTCCAGGCCGGCCTTGTGCGCGGCGGTGAACTGCGGCTTCTTGGTGACGATGTTGAGCGTGCCGCCGGGCTCGCTGCTGCCGTAGAGCGCGGCCGCCGGGCCCTTGAGGAACTCGACCCGCTCCACTGTGGCCATGTCGCGCATGGGGCCGTAGCCGCGGCCCGAGGCGAAGCCGTTGAGCAGCGAGCCGCCGTCGGTGTTGCTGAAGCCGCGGATGGCGTAGTTGTCCCAGGTGCCGCCGAAGTCGTTCAGGCGGGTGACGCCGCTCACGTAGTCCACCGTGTCGGCCAGCCGGTTGGCGCCCAGGTCCTCGATCAGCTGGCGGGACACCACGCGCACGGCCTGCGGCGTTTCGATCAGGGGCGTGTCGGTGCGGGTGGCGGCGGTGTTGCGCTGCGCGCCCTGGTAGCTGCCGGCATCGGTGGCGTCCTGCACCCGCACTTCCTGCAGGGTGGCGGTGGCCGCGTCGGCGGCGGGTTCTGCGGCCTGGGCGGCCAGGGCGGCCCAGCCGGCGCAGAGCACGAACGCGGCCTGCGCGGTGTGGGTGAAGGAAACGCAGGGCGTGCGCGCGGCCTGGGGGGCGCGGAAAGCGGAGAGGACGGACATGGACGTATGCGCAGCGGCGCAAGGCGCCTGCGCGTGGCAGAGGGTTGGAGTGGTGGAAGGTGAGGGAACGGACGGGGCGGAATTGTAAGTTGCAAATGAGAAATACTCGCATTGCCTGATGCAGGAAAACCACAGTCCCTGCGCCCATCCCCGCACGCGCCCCGGGACGCGCCCTGGCCCGCGCCCCGGGGGCCGCCGGCGGCACCGCAGCGCCGACCCGCTCGTCAGCCGTTGCCGGCCACGCGCCCCATCAGCTCGACGAAGCGCCGCGCGCCCAGCCCCTGCGGCCGCTCCTTGGACCACACCACGTCCACCCACAGCGCCACGCCGTTGCTGAGGTTGGTGAACGGCATCTCGACCAGCGTGCCGGCCTGGATGCGCGGCTCCACCAGCGCGCGGGGCTGCCAGCCCCAGCCCAGGCCGGCCTCGATGAGACCGAGCGCGGCCAGGTGGTTGTCGGTGCGCCAGTGGTGGCGCGCGAAGACGAAGCGCGGGTCGGTCTGCGCCAGGTCGCGGCTGGCCACCACGATCTGGCGGGTGGTCGTCAGGTGCACCTCGCTCAACGCCGTGCCGCCCGCCGCCTGCATCACCGGGTGCTGCGGGGCGATGACGGCCACCAGCGTCTCGCTGCCCACTTCGTGGAAGCCTTCGCGGCCGTCGATGCTGGGGCGCTCGAACACCAGCGCCAGCTGGGCGCGGCCCGCGTGCAGCAGGGCCACGGCGTCGGCCTGCGGTGCGGCCAGCACCTCGACCTGCAGCAGGGGATGGTCGGCAGCCAGCGCGGCCAGCGGCCCCGTCCAGTGCCCGGCCAGCAGCTCGGGTGCGATGGCAATGGTCAGGCGCTCTTCCAGGCCCTGCGTCAGGGCCAGCGCCTGCGCGTTGAGCTGCAGCAGCTGCCCCGCCAGGAGCCGGGCCTGGGGCTCCAGCGCCCGGGCGGCGGGCGTGGGGCGCGGCTCGCGGCCGGCGCGGTCGAAGAGCTGCACGGCGAGTTCGGCCTCCAGGTGCGCGATGGTCATGCTCACGGCCGAGGGCACGCGCGACAACGCCCGCGCGGCGGCGGAAAACGAGCCGTGGTCGAGCACCGCCAGAAAGACGTGCACGTTGTCGGAAGAGAAAGCCATGGGGTCCGTCTATCAGAAAAACTGAAACAAGCTGACTTTATATGTCAGCCGCAGACACATACAGTGCGCCCCATGGCTGTTCCTTCTGCATCCTCCTCCCCTGTGTCCCCTCCTGCCGCGCCCGGCCTGCAGGGCGTTCGCCGCCGCGTGGTCTACGTCGCGCTGTACGAGGCCATCGCCATCGCCGTGGCGACCCTCGGGCTGTCGGTGTTCACCGGCCAGAGCGCCGGGCATGCGGGCGTGGTGTCGGTGATGGCGTCGGCCATCGCCATCGTCTGGAACGTGGCCTTCAACTGGGCATTCGAGCGCTGGGAGTCGCGCCAGGCATCGCGCCATCGCACCGTGGGCCGCCGGGTGGTCCATGCCATCGGCTTCGAGGGCGGCCTGGCCTGCGTTCTGGTGCCGGTGCTGGCCTGGTGGTTCGGCGTCAGCCTGTGGCAGGCGTTGCTGATGGACCTCGGCCTCCTGGTGTTTTTCCTGGTCTACACCTTCGTCTTCAACTGGGGCTTCGACCGTGTGTTCGGCCTGCCCGCATCGGCGCTGGCCGCGCCCGAGGGCGCGACGCCCGCCGCCGCCTGACCGCGCTGCCGAAGCGGGCCGGCCGGTCGCCGGCCGGCCGTTCGTTCCTTCTTTCCTTCTCTCTTCTTTCTTCCGCTCAGGCGCCCGCAGCGGCGCCGAAGCGGAAGCTGGAGGCGGTGACGCCGCCATACACCCCCACCTCGTGATACACGCAGTCGGCGCGCTCGCCCTCGGCTGCGCCGGCCGCCACCATCAGCGGAATCAGATGGTCTTCGCGCGGATGGGCGAGCCGCGCGGCGGGCGCGCCGGCCCACTCCAGCAGGCGGGCGGGGCGCTCGGAGGGGGCCGCATGCACCAGCGCGTCCTGCAGCCACTGGTCGAACGCGGCCGAGGGCGCGCGCCCCGCGTCGCCAAAGCGGCGCAGGTTGTGATAGCTGAGCCCGCTGCCCAGGATCAGCACGCCTTCGCTGCGCAGCGGGGCGAGGGCGCGGCCCAGCGCCAGGTGCAGGGCCGGGTCCAGCCCGCGCTGCAGCGATACCTGCAGCACCGGCACATCGGCTTCGGGATAGATCACCTCCAGCGGCGAGAAGGTGCCATGGTCGAAGCCGCGCTCGGCGTCCAGCCGCGTGGGCAGGCCGGCGGCGGCGATCAGCGCGGCCACCCGGTCGGCCAGCGCGGGCGCGCCCGGCGCGGCGTAGCGCACCTCGTAGGTGTGGGGCGGAAAGCCGGAGTAGTCGTACACCATGGGCGGCTGCGGGTGCGCCATGACCGCGAAGACGTCGTCTTCCCAATGGCCCGAGATGACCAGCACGGCGCGCGGGCGCTGCCCGATCTGGCGGGGAATGTCCTGCAGCGACAACTCCAGCGCATGCAGGCTGCGGCGCATTTCCGGCACGTAGGGCCAGGGCCCGCCGCCGTGCGAGATGAAGTAGGTGGGCAACGGCGCCGAAGCAGCGGAAGACGCCGGGAGGGTGGTCGCGGAGGGGGACGGTGCGTTCACGGGAGGGCTCCAGCAGATGCCGCAGGGTGCAGCGGGTTGTCGGAAGGGTTGCCTCCAATTTAAGGTTTCCCGCGCGGGAAATCGATGACGGTAGAGTGATGGCAATGTTTCCCATGCAGGCAACCATGACCGCACCCGAGATCGATCTGACCAGCATGCGCGTGTTCCATGCGATCGTCGAAGCCGGCAGCTTCGCCGCCGCTGCCGACCGGCTGGGCATGGCCCCGCCCATGGTCAGCAAGCACATGGCGCGGCTGGAGCGCGCGCTGGGCGCGCGTTTGCTGCACCGCACCAGCCGCAGCATGCGCCTGACCGAGGCAGGAACCGCCTTCCACGAGCAAAGCCGGCAGGCGCTGGAGCTGCTGGATGCCGCCACCGTCTCGGTCGGCCAGGGCCAGCAGCAGCCCCAGGGCGAGCTGCGCATCAGCGCGCCGGTGTGGTGCGCCACGCCGCGCTTCGCCGCCTTGCTGGCGGACTACCGGCGCGCCTGCCCCGCGGTGCGACTCGACCTGCACCTGGACAACCACATGGTGGACCTGGTGTCCGGCGGGTTCGACGTGGCGCTGCGCATGACTGCCGAGCCGGCGCCGCAGCTCATCGCGCGGCCGCTCTGCGCCATGGCGTTCCACTGGGTCGCGGTGCCCGGGCTGCTGCAGGGCCTGCCCGCCGCCGGCATCCCGGGCGGCACCGCGGCCCCTGCGGTGCCTGCTGCCTCTGCGGCGGCCTCTGCTGCTGCTGCACCGCCGCCCCTGCCGGTCATCCTGCCCAACTACGTGTCGCCAGACCGGCTGACCGCCGGGCTGCAGCAGGCGCTCGGCCGGCGCATCGAGGCGGTGATGCAGTCGAGCGACACCACGCTCAGCTACCACGCCGCGCAGGCGGGCATCGGCGCGGCCTTCATGCCTGCCTGGCTGGTGGAGGACGACCTGGCCCACGGCCGGCTGCTGCGCCTGCCGGTGGATACCGGCGGCGCCCGCACGCTGCACGCGGTGTACGCCAGCCGGCGCCAGATGCCGCTGAAGCTGCGCAGCTTCATCGACTTCCTGGCGCAGCGGCTGGCAGCGTGACCGCTGCGGGATGGCGCGCTGGAGCCTAAGCGCGCGGCCAGCGCACGTCACGGCAACGTCACGCGGCAACGTCACAGCAAGGTCAAGAGACGATTTCCATCCGGTCCCGCCCGTTGCGCTTGGATGCGTAGAGGGCGTCGTCGGCGCGCTTGAGGCAGTGCGACAGCTCCAGGCCGGGCTGGTCGAACAAGATCACGCCCATGCTCAGGGACACGGGGTCCGGCGTGGGAAACATCGTCCGTGCGTGCAGGGCGAATGTCTCGCGCAGGCTCTGGCCCAGCGCTTGCGCGGCCGCGCCCGGTGCGTTGCGCAGCAGGATGACGAACTCGTCCCCGCCCAGACGCGCCGCGAGCGCGCCGGCGGGCAGCGCGCTGCGCACGAAGTCGCTCAGGGCCAGCAGCAGGCGGTCACCGGCATCGTGGCCGTACAGGTCGTTGACCTGCTTGAAATGGTCGATGTCGATAAGCAGCAGCGCGCCGGGTTGGGCGGCAGAAGCCTGTGCCAGCAGTTCCGGCGCGCGCAGATAGAGCGCGCGGCGGTTGTCCAGCGAGGTCAGCGGGTCGCGGGCGGCGATCTGCGCGATGCGTTGCTCGCGGCGATGCCGCTCGGTGCCGATCATGGACATGGCCAGCAGCATGATGGCGATGGCCCCTTCCACCAGCGACACCAGGATGACCGTGCCCCGGAAATTGGCCAGGTTGACGAAAGCGCCCAGCATCACGGCCGAGCCGGCCTTGGCCAGGTAGAACAGGCCGTGCGCCAGCAGCACGGCGCGCAGCTGGGCGGCGCCCACGTTCAGCGCGCCGTCGTGCGGGCGCAGCAGCAGCCCGGCGCCCAGGGTGACGATGGCGATCAGCAGCGACTGGATGCCGAGCATCGCGCGGGACCACGCGGGCCCGTCGGGCAGCAGCAGCATCGCCAGCCAGGCGACGGCCAGCAGCCACCAGGTGCGGGGCAGCCGGGTGCGGGTGAAACGGGCCACGCCCGCCAGGAACAGCCAGTGGGCGGCGATCAGCAGGCCGTTGGGCAACCAGATCCCGACCAGCACATGGCCGCCGGAACGCAGCAGCGCCATCAGGCTGCCCACCGCGACGATGGCGAACCCCACGCCCCACAGCAGCAGGGAGCGTTCGCGCACATGGCTCCACTCCACGGCCAGGTAGAGCGCGGAGGCGCTGGCCATGGCCGCGGTGAGGACGAGGAGGGTGAAGGGGTCGAGAACCATGGTCGATGGATGAAGCAGCACGGGCGAGCTGTGTGGCGAGCCGCCAGGCTCCATGACCTTGCCGTGGTTCCCCTCTGCCGCCGGATCGGGACCGCAGCCCCTGGCACAACCCGGCATTTTCGGCGATCGGCAGGGCAGCCGGTTTTGGCAGGGGCTTCTGCGCCCCGCCCTGCCGGAGAAGGCAAAATCAAAAATGATAGCTGCCCGCGCTTGCAGGATGGGCGCTGGAGGCGCAAAAGGCAGGAAATGGGCGCGCCATCCGGCACGTCCTGACCCCGCCCTGCACCGCCCGCAAGGGCGAACGGGCGCACACGCCGCGTTCGTACTCCCCAGTCAGTCCTGCAGCAGCTGCCCCGCCAGCGCCGCCGCGGCGGTGCGCGTCTCCACGCCCAGCTTCTCGAAGATGTGCTCCAGGTGCTTGTTCACGGTGCGGGGGCTCATGCCCAGGATCTCCGCGATGTCGCGGTTCGTCTTGCCCTTGGCGATCCACGACAGCACCTCGGTTTCACGCGGCGTGAGCGGGGTGGGGGGCGCGCGACCGGCCGCCTGGGCTCCGGCGGCGTCCACCGACAGCAGCAGCATGGTTTCCCCGAGGCCGCTGGCGCCCAGCGGCCGCGCCGACAGACGCTGGCCTTCCAGCAGCGGCACGGCGCCCTCGCCCTGCTGGCGCTGCGCCTCGGCCAGCCAGCGGGCCATGGCGCGCGCCGGCGCCGGGTCGGCGGCGAAGGCGGCCTCCAGCCAGCGGGTGGCCTGGGGAGAACGCCAGGCGATGCGGTCCTGCCCGTCCAGCACCACCACGCCCATGCCGGCCACGTCCACCGCATCGCGGGCCAGGCGGGCGGCGCGGGCGTTGGCGATGTGCGTGGCCAGGCGCGCCAGCACCTCGGGCAGGCGCAGCGGCTTGACCACGTAGTCCACCCCGCCGGCGGCGAAGCCGCGCACGATCTGCTCGGTTTCCGACAGCCCCGTCATGAACACCACCGGAATGTGCGACCAGGGCGGTGTGGCCTTGATGCGTTCGCACAGCGTGAAACCGTCGATGCCGGGCATGACGGCGTCCAGCAGCAGTCCGTCGGGCACGGACAGGTCGAGCCGCCGCAGCGCCTCGTCGGCATCGCGCGCGGCCAGCACGGCGTAGCCCTCGGCTGTGAGCGCATCGCCCAGCATGCGCAGCGTGGCGAGGTCGTCGTCCACCACCAGGATGACGCGCTGCGCCGGATGCGGGCCAAGGGCAGGGGAAGGTTCAGTGGAGCTCATCGGTATCGACATCGGGTTCGGGTTCGCGCAGCAGCCGCGTCAACTCGTCGAAGTCGAGCGCGTCAGCCAGGGTCTGCAGGCGCATCAGCGGGGTCTCGTGCGCCGGCCCTGCCGCGCGCGCGTGGCGCAGGCGTTCGCGCAGCGCGGCGGCCTGCCCCGAGCGGGCGAGCGCATGCAGCTCGCTGCGCAAGGCCTCCGGCAGCAGGCCCTCGGGCGCAGGCCTTGCGGCGTGCGATGCCGGTGCGGTAGCGGCATCGGCGCGGGCATCGGCCGCCGCCGCGGGCGCCACGTGGTGTACCCACTGCAGCCCCAGCGCGGACTGCAGCGCCTGCAGCAGTTCCGACTCGACGACCGGCTTGCCCACGAAGCCCTGGCAGCCGTGGGCGGCCACGCGGGCGGGGTCGGCGTCGAACTGGTTGGCCGACACGAACACGATGGGCAGCTCGGCGGCGGGCAGGCGGGCGCGCAGCAGGGTGGCGGTCTGCCAGCCGTCGATATCGTCCATGCTGATGTCCAGCAGCACCAGGTCGGGCGGCGACTGGCGCACGATCTCCAGGCATTCCCGGCCGCTGGCGGCCTCCTGCACGGTGAAGCCCAGCGGCACCAGCAGGCCCGCCAGCAGCTGGCGCTGCAGGGGCTGGTCGTCCACCACCAGCAGCGTGCGGTGCGGCGGCAGAAAGCCCACCACCGGGCGCAGCGCCACGGCCTGCGCCGGCCTCCAGGCCGGGTCGGGCGCGATGCCGGGCAGGTACAGGCGCACGGTGAAGGTGCTGCCCTGGCCGGCGGTGCTGCGCACGCTGAGCTGGCCGCCCATCAGCTCGGTCAGCAGGTGGGTGATGGTCAGGCCCAGGCCGGTGCCGATCTCGCTGGCGCGGCGGCCAGCGCTGCCGCGCTCGAAGGGCAGGAAGATGCGCTCCAGGTCCTGCGGCTCGATGCCGATGCCGGTGTCCTGTACCTCGATGCGGGCCACGTGGGCGCGGAAGTCCAGCCGCAGCCGCACCTCGCCGCGCTGGGTGAAGCGCACGGCGTTGGAGAGCAGGTTGATGAGGATCTGCCGCAGCCGCTTGGCGTCGGTGCGGATCCATGCGGGCATGGAGCCCAGCACCTCCACCGCGAAGGCCAGGCCCTTGGCCTCGGCCTGCGGCCGGAGCATGCCTTCCACGTCGCGCACCAGCTCGGCCAGCGGCAGGGGCGCCAGGTCCTGCCGCAGCCGGCCGGCCTCGATGCGGGCCAGCTCCAGCGAGTCGTCGATCAGCGCGTGCATGTGGCGGCCGCTGTGCTCCATGGTGGAGAGCGCGTCGCGCAGCGCGGCGGCATCGGGCGGGTTCCTCAGCAGGATCTGCGTGTAGCCCAGGATGCTGTTGAGCGGCGAGCGCAGCTCGTGCGTCATGCCGGCGACGTAGCGGGTCTTGGCCATGTTGGCGGACTCGGCCCGGTCGCGGGCGGCCTGCAGCTCGGCATCGGTGCGCTTGTGGGCTTCGATTTCCTGCAGCAGCAGCTGGGTCTGGCGCTCCGACTCGTCCTGCGCGATGCGCCGGCTGTCGGTGCTCAGCACCACCCACCAGGCGCACACGGCCGCCAGCAGCGCCAGCAGGGCGCAGATCTTCAGGAACGGCATGCGCAGGAACTGCGCGGGCGTGTCCAGCGCCTCCTGCGCGTAGACCACGCCCACCAGGAAGGCGATCACGGCGCAGAGCGACACCCAGACCATCAGGTAGTGGCCCAGCCGCACGTTCACGCGCAGCGCCCAGGCGCGGGGCAACATCAGCGCGGCCAGCGCCCGCAGCTGCTCGCCCGCGCGCGAGCCGGTCTTGCAGCGGTCGTGGCAGCGCGATTCGAGCGAGCAGCACAGCGAGCAGATGGCGGCGCCGTAGGCCGGGCAGCGGGCCATGTCCTCCGACTCGAAGGCGTTCTCGCACACGGCGCAGCGCACCACCTCGCCCGGCCGCCATTGCGCGTCGGGCGGGCGGGCCAGGTAGTAGCGGCCGCCCGTGGCCCAGGCCAGCAGCGGCGACAGGGCCATCGACATCGCCAGGGCGATGAAGGGCGAGAACGCGGCCGCCGCGTCGCCCAGCAGCCCGGCATGCGCGCAACTGGCCACGCCGGCGGCCAGCAGCATGGCGCCCAGCCCCACGGGATTGAAGTCGTACAGGTGCGCGCGCCGGAACTCGATGCCCTGGGGCGACAGGCCCAGCGGCTTGTTGATGACCAGGTCTGCCACCAGCGCGCCCACCCAGGCGATGGCCACGCTGCTGTAGATGGCCAGCACCTGTTCGAGCGCGCCGAACACGCCCAGCGTCATGAGCAGCGTGGCGATGCCCACGTTGAACACCAGCCACACCACCCGCCCCGGATGGCTGCGGGTGACGCGGGCGAAGAAATTGGACCAGGCCAGCGAGCCGGCATAGGCGTTGGTGACGTTGATCTTGACCTGGGAGACGACCACGAACACCACGGTGACGGCCACGGCCAGGCCGGGCAGCCCGAAGGCCTGCATGACCTGCTGGAAGCCCGCCAGGAACATCTGCGTGGGCTCGGCCGCGCGGTGCGTGCCGACCTCGAACTGCAGCGCCGCGAAGGCGAGGAAGGCGCCGCCCGCCATCTTCAGCATGCCCATCACGATCCAGCCCGGCCCGGCGACCAGCACCGCGCCCCACCAGCGCCAGCGGTTGGCGGCGGTGCGCTCCGGCAGGAAGCGCAGGAAGTCCACCTGCTCGCCGATCTGCACCACCAGCGAGAAGATGACCGCGCAGGCCGCGCCGAACATGAGGCCGTCGAAGGCGCTGCTGCCGCTGCGCAGGCCCGAGAGGCTGGCGAAGTCGCGGTAGAGCTGCGGCTGCGCAAGAGCGATCCAGACGAAGGGCAGCAGCAGCAGGAAGAGCCAGAGCGGCTGCGTCCAGGCCTGCAGGCGCGAGATGAGCGTGATGCCGCGCATCGCCAAGGGCAGGATGACGATGGACGAGAGCACATAGCACCACTGCAGCGGCCAGTCCACCACCAGCTGCAGGGCCAGCGCCATGATGGCTGCCTCCAGCGCGAAGAAGATGAAGGTGAACACCGCGTAGATCAGCGAGGTGATGGTGGAGCCCAGGTACCCGAAGCCGGCGCCGCGCGTGAGCAGGTCCATGTCGAGCCCGTACCGCGCCGCGTAATAGGCGATGGGCAGGCCGGTGAGGAAGATCACCACGCCCACGGCCAGGATCGCCCACAGGGCGTTGGCGAAGCCGTAGTTGAGCGCGATGGCGCCGCCGATGGCTTCGAGCGCCAGGAACGACAGCGCGCCGAACGCCGTGTTGGCCACCCGCCATTCGCTCCAGCGGCGGAAGGCCTTGGGCGTGTAGCGCAGGGCGTAGTCCTCCATGGTCTCGTCGGCCACCCAGGTGTTGTATTCGCGGCGGAAGCGAAAGATCGTCTGCGTTGCGGCGGGGGCGTCGGGGGACGAAGGCATGGCCCGGAGCGCATGCAGCAGTGCAGCGGCAGCGGCAGCGGCAGCGGCAGCGGCAGCGGCAGCGGCAGCGGCAGCGGCAGCGGCAGCGGCAGCGGCAGCGGCAGCGGCAGCGGCAGCGGCAAGCGCGAAGGCGAAGGCGAACGCTCTACGTTAATTGACGTATGGGCTTCGCCCAGGGTTCTCCCTAATCTTCATTCCAGCGCGGCCATCCCGCTGCCCGGACGACAGATCCGTCGCCGTTCATCCCCCGCCAGACGCAAGGAGCGCCTTCATGAAGCACCCTCTCGACCCCCGCAACCCTTCTGCCGCCCCCGTCACCGCCGACGCGGGCCGGCGCCGCCTGCTGCAAGCCATGGGCGCTGCGTCCGTCGCCGGCCTGCCGGCCTGGGGCTTCGCGCAGCCGACTGCGCAGGTCAACACCACCAAGCTGGCGGTGACGCACTCGGCCACCGGCACCATGGCGATCTCGGAGACCGGCTCCATCCAGGCCGAGCAGCTGGCCATCGACCAGATCAACGCCATGGGCGGCGTGCTGGGCCGCAAGATCAAGGTCATCAAGGAAGACGGCGCCTCCGATTGGCCCACCTTCGCAGAGAAGGCCAAGAAGCTGCTCATCAACGACCACTGCGCCGCCGTGTTCGGCTGCTGGACCAGCGCCTCGCGCAAGGCCGTGCTGCCGGTGTTCGAGAAGGAAAACGGCCTGCTCTACTACCCCACGTTCTACGAAGGCCTGGAGCAGTCCAAGAACGTGATCTACACCGGCCAGGAAGCCACGCAGCAGATCCTCTACAGCCTGGACTGGGCGCAGAAGGAAAAGAAGGCCAAGACCTTCTTCCTGATCGGCTCGGACTACATCTGGCCGCGCACCTCGATGAAGATCGCCCGCAAGCACATCGAGAACTTCCAGAAGGGCAAGGTCGTCGGCGAGGAGTACTACCCGCTGGGCAGCACCAACTTCGGCTCGCTGATGAACAAGATCAAGCTGCAAAAGCCCGACTGCATCTTCGTGGCCGTGGTGGGCGGCTCCAACGTGGCCTTCTACAAGGCGCTGAAGGCCGCCGGCATCACCGGCGACAAGCAGCTGCTGGTGACGCTGTCGGTCACCGAGGACGAGATGACCGGCGTGGGCGGCGAGAACTTCGCGGGCTTCTATTCGTCGATGAAGTACTTCCAGTCGCTGGACAACGAGAACAACAAGAAGTTCGTGGCCGCCTTCAAGGCCAAGTACGGCCCCAACGCCGTCATCGGCGACGTGACGCAGGCGGGCTACCTGGGCCCCTGGCTCTGGAAGGCCGCGGTGGAAAAGGCCAAGAGCTTCGACGTGGACAAGGTGGTGGCGGCATCGCCCGGCATCGAGCTCAAGACCGCGCCCGAGGGCTACGTGAAGGTGGACGCCAACCACCACCTCTGGAGCAAGTCGCGCATCGCGGTCGGCCAGCCGGACGGCACGTTCAAGGTGGTTTCCGAATCGCCCGAACTCATCAAGCCCGATCCATTCCCCAAGGGTTATCAGTAAGTCCTGCCCCGATCAGGCAGGTGATGCGCAGCGGCCTGCCGCCCCGGCGGGCGGGCCGCTGCATGCACCGTTTCCCTCTTCCCCGATGGTCTTGCACGCAGGAGCTGCACCATGACTTTCTCCGAAATGATGAACATCGGCCTGATGCAGGGCTTCGCGGGCCTGAGCCTGTTCGCGGTGCTGCTGCTCATGGGCCTGGGCCTGGCGATCATCTTCGGCCAGATGGGCGTGATCAACATGGCGCATGGCGAGTTCATGACCATCGGCGCCTACACCATCTACCTGGGCTCGACGCTGACGGCGCAGTACGCGCCCGACTTCATGCCGTTCTACTTCCCGCTGGCCATCGTGGCCGCATTCGGCTTTGCCTTCGTGGCGGGCTGGCTGGTGGAGTGGAGCCTGATCCGCCACCTCTACAAGCGCCCGCTGGACACGCTGCTGGCCACCTGGGGCGTGAGCCTGGCGCTGCAGCAGTGCTTTCGCACCTTCATCGGCCCCAAGGAAGTCAGCCCCACGCTGCCCGACTGGCTGATGGGCTCCTGGGCGCCGGCCGAAGGGCTGGACATTCCCATCAACGGCCTGTTCGTGCTGGCGCTCACCGTGGTGGTGACGGCCGGCGTGCTGATCGCGCTGCACAGGAGCCGCTGGGGCCTGCGGGTGCGCGCCACCGTGAGCAACCGCGTGATGGCCAACGCCATCGGCATCGACACCAAGAAGACCGACCGCCTCACCTTCGCCATCGGCTGCGGCATCGCCGGCGTGGCGGGCGCGGCCTTCACCACCATCGGCTCCACGGGGCCGACCTCGGGCTCGCTCTACATCGTCGACGCCTTCCTCGTCGTGACCTTCGGCGGCGCGGCCAGCCTGCTGGGCACGGTGGTGTCGGCCTTCGGCATCGCGCAGACGCAGTCGATCACCGAGTTCTTCCTGGCCGGCTCCATGGCCAAGGTCATCACGCTCTCGCTGATCGTGCTGATCCTCATGGTGCGGCCGCAGGGCCTGTTCGCCTCCAAGGTACGCCGCTGAACCGCGGCGCTTCCGATCCTTTCGCCCCTACCGGAGTCTTCCCATGAACGCCCTCAAAGCCTGGGTCCAGCGCTACCAGCTCGCCAGCCTGGTGCTGCTCACCGTGCTGCTGGCCGTGGTGCTGCCGCTGGCCCTCGACGTCTTCCGCCTGAACCTGGTGGGCAAGTACCTGACCTACGCCTTCGTGGCCATCGGCCTGGTGATGGTGTGGGGCTACGGCGGCGTGCTGAGCCTGGGCCAGGGCGTGTTCTTCGGCCTGGGCGGCTACGCGATGGCCATGTTCCTGAAGCTCGAGGCCTCCGACCCCATCAGCACCAAGATCCAGTCCACCCCCGGCATCCCGGACTTCATGGACTGGAACCAGATCACGGCGCTGCCCGCGTTCTGGGTGCCGTTCAAGAGCCTGCCGTTCGCGCTGGCGGCGGTGGTGGTGGTGCCCACGCTGCTGGCCTGGATCGTGAGCTTCGCCATGTTCAAGCGCCGCGTGGGCGGCGTCTATTTCGCCATCATCACGCAGGCGGTGGCGCTGATCTGCACGGTGCTCATCATCGGCCAGCAGGGCTACACGGGCGGCGTGAACGGCATGACCGACCTGAAGACCCTCTGGGGCTGGGACACGCGCACCGACAGCGCCAAGGTCATCCTCTACTACGTCTGCGTGGCGCTGCTGGTGGCGTCCATCGTGCTGTGCCGCTACATCCAGACCAGCAAGCTGGGCACGCTGCTGCTGGCCATGCGCGACAAGGAAGACCGCGTGCGCTTCTCGGGCTACGACGTGGCCAACTTCAAGGTCTTCACCTTCTGCCTGGCGGCGGCGCTCTCGGGCATCGGCGGCGCGCTGTTCACGCTGCAGGTGGGCTTCATGTCGCCGAGCTTCGTGGGCATCGTGCCGTCGATCGAGATGGTGATCTATGCCGCCGTGGGCGGGCGCATGAGCCTGGTGGGCGCGGTCTACGGCGCGCTGCTGGTGAATGCGGGCAAGACGTACTTTTCCGAGAGCTTCCCGGACCTGTGGCTGTTCCTCATGGCGGCGCTCTTCATCGGCGTGACCATGGCCTTCCCGATGGGGCTGGCCGGCCTCTGGGAAGAGCGCATCGTGCCCTGGTGGAAGGGCCGCCGCGAGGCCCTGCGCCGCGCCGCCGTGCCGCCGCCCGTGCCCTGGCCCAACGCCGCCGCCGATGCGCAGCCGCCAGCGCCCGCCACCGCCCCGTCGCACCCCGCCGCGCCGCTGCCGCCAGGCACGCGCCAGCAGGGCGTCTGAACACGCACACCGCGCAGGAGCCCCTTCATGAGCAACACCGACTTCGCCCTGGCCGTGGAAGACCTCACCGTCTCCTTCGACGGCTTCAAGGCCATCGACAACCTGACGCTGTACGTGGACAGGAACGAGCTGCGCGTGATCATCGGCCCCAACGGCGCCGGCAAGACCACGCTGCTCGACCTCATCTGCGGCAAGACCCGCGCCACGGGCGGCAGCATCAAGTTCAAGAACGAGGAGCTGACCCGCATGGCCGAGCACAAGCGCGTGCGCCTGGGCATCGGCCGCAAGTTCCAGACGCCGTCGATCTACGAGAACCTGTCGGTCTTCCAGAACCTGGAGGTGTCCTACCCCACCGGCCGCACGGTGTTCGGCGCGCTGGCCTTCCGCTGCACCGATGCGGTGAAGGAGCGCGTGCAGGCCGTGGCGCAGGACATCGGCCTGGCCGACCGCCTGGAGACCGAGGCCGGGCTGCTGTCGCACGGCCAGAAGCAGTGGCTGGAGATCGGCATGCTGCTGATGCAGGAGCCCGAGCTGCTGATGCTGGACGAGCCCATCGCCGGCATGAGCGCCCGCGAACGGGAGCTGACGGCCGAACTGCTGGAGCGCATCTGCCGCAACCGCGCGGTGATCGTGATCGAGCACGACATGGAGTTCGTCAAGCGCATTGCGCACAAGGTGACGGTGATGCACCAGGGAAAGATCCTGGCCGAGGGGCCGATGGACAAGGTGCAGGCCGACCCCAAGGTCATCGACGTCTATCTGGGGCATTGACCATGCGGCGCGAACCTGATCCAGAGCGGCGGCAGGCCCCCTGCCAGTCCCAGGCCCGGCACGGCAGAGCGCTGAACCGGCCGGGAGTGCCGGGTAGCCCCTGCAGCGAAGTCAAGGAGGAGGCGAAGCCGGGGGACATTCGCGGAAGGGGCCACCCGGCGGTCCCGGCCCGTGCGCAGACCTCGCGCCTGTCTACCCCCTCAGCCTTTGCACCCGCCACCACGAACGCCATGAAGCCAACGGACGTCCCAGGAGCCATCCCATGCTGAAAGTCACCGACCTGCACGTCGCCTACGGCCAGAGCGAGGCGCTGCACGGCATCTCGTTCGAAGGCCATGCCAACGAGACCGTCGCCATCATGGGCCGCAACGGCATGGGCAAGACCACGCTGTTCAAGAGCCTGATGGGCGTGCTGCCCACCAAGAGCGGCAGCATCCGCGTGGCGGACCAGGACGTCACGCGCGACGAAAGCTTCCGTCGCGTCGCCAAGGGCATCGCCTACGTGCCCCAGGGCCGCATGATCTTCCCCACCCTCACGGTGGAGGAGAACATCCAGACCGGCCTGGAGAACGCCAAGGACAAGCGCATCCCGGACGAAATCTACGCGCTCTTCCCCGTGCTCTGGGACATGCGCCGCCGCAAGGGCGGCAACCTCTCCGGCGGCCAGCAGCAGCAGCTGGCCATCGCCCGCGCCCTCGTCACCGACCCCAAGGTGCTGCTGCTCGACGAGCCCACCGAAGGCATCCAGCCTTCGATCATCAAGGACATCGCGAAGGCGCTCAACGAGATTCGGAAGATGCGCCAGCTCACCATCGTCGTGTCCGAACAGGTGCTGAGCTTCGCGATGGACGTGGCCGACCGGCTCTTCGTCATCGAAGGCGGCCGGCTGGTGCACGAGACCACCCGCGCCGACACCGACCAGCAGCGCATCAAGTCCTACCTCTCTGTCTGACCCACCAACGAAGGAGCCTGCCATGACCGACACCCTCATCAAAGTTGACCTCACCAAGTCGCCCACCGAGAACGAGAACATCCACAACCGCTGGCACCCGGACATTCCCATGGCCTGCTGGGTCAACCCGGGCGACGACTTCATCCTGGAGACCTTCGACTGGACCGGCGGCTTCATCAAGAACAACGACAGCGCCGACGACGTGCGCGACATCGACCTGACCACCGTGCACTACCTCTCCGGCCCGGTGGGAGTGAAGGGTGCCGAGCCCGGCGACCTGCTCGTCGTGGACCTGCTGGACATCGGCGCCAAGCAGGACAGCCTCTGGGGCTTCAACGGCTTCTTCTCGAAGAAGAACGGCGGCGGCTTCCTGACCGAGCACTTCCCCGAGGCGCAGAAGTCGATCTGGGACTTCAAGGGCATGTTCACCAGCTCGCGGCACATTCCGGGCGTGAACTTCGCGGGTCTCATCCACCCCGGCCTGATCGGCTGCCTGCCCGACAAGGCCATGCTCGACCAGTGGAACGCCCGCGAGCAGGCACTGATCGACAGCGACCCGACCGCGGGCCTGGCCAACCCGCCGTCGCCCGGCACGGCCCACATGGGCAAGATGACCGGCGAGGCGCGCGACAAGGCCGCCGCCGAGGCCGCCCGCACCGTGCCCCCACGCGAGCATGGCGGCAACTGCGACATCAAGGACCTGTCGCGCGGATCGAAGGTGTACTTTCCGGTCTATGTGGACGGCGCGGGCCTGAGCGTGGGCGACCTGCACTTCAGCCAGGGCGACGGCGAGATCACCTTCTGCGGCGCCATCGAGATGGCCGGCTGGGTGCACATGAAGGTCACGCTCATCAAGGGCGGCATGGCCAAGTACGGCATCAAGAACCCGATCTTCAAGCCCAGCCCCATCGTGCCCACCTACAACGACTACCTGATCTTCGAGGGCATCTCGGTGGACGAGGCCGGCAAGCAGTACTACCTGGACGTGAACGTGGCCTACCGCCAGGCCTGCCTGAACGCCATCGAATACCTGAAGAAGTTCGGCTACAGCGGCGCGCAGGCCTATTCCATCCTGGGCACGGCGCCGGTGCAGGGCCACATCAGCGGCGTGGTGGACGTGCCCAACGCCTGCGCCACGCTCTGGCTGCCCACGCAGATCTTCGACTTCGACATCAACCCCACGGCCGCCGGCCCGCAGAAGATGCTGGACGGCAGCATCGACATGCCGCTGTCGCCCGACCTCGCCTGAAAGCGCCGCGCCCATGCCGACCTACGACTACCAGTGCCCCGCCTGCGGCGGCTTCGACGCGCTGCGCAGCCTGGCGCAGCGCAACGAGCCCGCCGCCTGCCCGGTGTGCAGCGCGGCCTCGCCGCGCGTCTTCGCGAGCGCGCCGCACCTCGCGTGCGTGAGCCCGGAGCAGCGCCGGGCCCACGACACCAACGAGCGCGCGCGCCACGCGCCCCGCTCCTCGCGCGACACCGAGGCCGGCAGCTACGGCCGCCTGCGCCACCCCGCGGGCTGCGGCTGCTGCAGCGGCGGGGGTGGCGGCAAGCGCAGCGCCACCGTCACCGCGCCCAACGGCGCCAAGGCCTTCCCGTCGAAGCGGCCCTGGATGATCAGCCACTGAGCACCGGGCCCGAGCCACCCTTTCGTCCACCGACCCCTCTTCCCCTGGAGCCCACGCCATGATCCACGGCGATATTTCGAGCAGCGACGACACCGTCGGCGTCGCGGTCGTCAACTACAAGATGCCCCGGCTGCACACCCAGGCCGAGGTGCTGGACAACGCCCGCAAGATCGCCGACATGCTGGTCGGCATGAAGACCGGCCTGCCGGGCATGGACCTGGTCATCTTTCCCGAGTACAGCACCCACGGGATCATGTACGACCGGCAGGAGATGATGGACACGGCCGCCACCATCCCTGGCGAGGCAACGGAGATCTTCGCCGCCGCCTGCCGCAAGGCCAAGGTGTGGGGCGTGTTCTCGCTCACCGGCGAGCGGCATGAAGAGCACCCGCGCAAGGTGCCCTACAACACGCTCATCCTCATGAACGACCAGGGCGAGATCGTGCAGAAGTACCGCAAGATCATGCCGTGGACGCCCATCGAGGGCTGGTACCCCGGCGACCGCACCTACGTCACCGACGGCCCCAAGGGCCTGAAGATCAGCCTCATCATCTGCGACGACGGCAACTACCCCGAGATCTGGCGCGACTGCGCCATGCAGGGGGCCGAGCTGATCGTGCGCTGCCAGGGCTACATGTACCCGGCCAAGGAGCAGCAGATCCTGATGAGCAAGGCCATGGCCTTCGCCAACAACAGCTACGTGGCGGTGGCGAATGCGGCCGGCTTCGACGGCGTCTACAGCTACTTCGGCCACAGCGCGCTGATCGGCTTCGACGGCCGCACGCTGGGCGAATGCGGCGAGGAGGAAATGGGCGTGCAGTACGCAGCGCTCTCCAAGCACCTGATCCGCGACTTCCGCCGGCACGGCCAGAGCGAGAACCACCTCTTCAAGCTGCTGCACCGGGGCTATACCGGCGTGCTGAATTCGGGCGAGGGCGAGCAGGGCGTGGCGGACTGCCCCTACGGCTTCTACCGCCAGTGGGTGACCGACCCGGCGGCCGCGCGCCGCACGGCCGAGGCCGTCACGCGCGCTGCCGTGGGCACGGCGCAATGCCCTGTCGACGGCATTCCCCACGGCGAGGAATAGACCGGGCGCATTTCCCGCGCCTACCGCCCCCGGGGCGAATAATCGCTCTCGACCCAGGCCAGCGCGCTGGCCTGGCTGAGCTTGTAGTTCGCTTCCACGCGCGCCTCGCCCAGCAGCTGGCCGGCGTCGTCGTGGGCCGTGAGCACGGCGTACGGATATTCCTCGTCGGGCACGATGCGCAGCGCCACGCGCACGAGCTCGTCGCCCGCGCCCACCGTCACCGCCTTGTGCAGCTGCGCATGCAGCTGCTGCTCGTGGCGGCGCAGCACTTCCGACGCGGTCTTGACCAGCGTGTGGAAGGCCGCCACGTCCAGCGGCTTGGGGTTCTTCTTGTCGCGGCCCATCGTCCAGGGGCCGACCAGCGCCGGCTCGGATTCGCCGCGCAGCGTCATGGACACGGCCCAGCCGTCGTCGTCTTCGTTCTTGATCACTTCGGCCGTCCAGCGCTCGTCGCGCCAGAGGCGCGCTTCCTGGATGGGTGCGTCGCCAGGGGTGTCGTGTGCCGCCTCGTCGGCGGATGGCAGGGTGGAATCGTTCATCGCCCGATTGTCCGGCACGGGGGCCGGCCGCCCCGTCGGCCTCAGCCCCGGCCTGGCCGGCCCGCCGCAGGCGCCTGCGTCACCAGCCAGATGCCCCAGCACACCAGCACCAGCGCGATGGCGTTGCGCCATTCCAGGATGCTTTCGCCCAGGAAGAGGGCCGACAGCAGGGCGCCGAACACCGGGATCATGAAGTTGAACGCGGTGATGAGGCTCACGCGGTTGTGCTTGAGCAGCAGGCTCCAGATCGAGATCGCCAGCGCCGACAGCACCGCCATGTAGACCAGCAGCGCCGACGAGGCCGGCGTGACGTGCCCGAGCGAGCCGCCCAGCGCGTAGCCCGCCGCCAGCAGCACGCCGCCGCCCACCACCAGTTGCCAGCCGGTCATGGCGACCGGGTCCATGTGCTGCGAGATGCCCTTGCCGTAGATGCCGCCCACGGCCAGCACCAGCGCCGCGATGACCACGAAGCCTTCGCCCAGCAGCGTGAATTCCACGCCCGTGAGCGCGCCCGCCCAGCCGCCCCCCAGGCCGCCCAGGTTGACCACCATCACCCCCACGAACCCTGCGGCGCAGCCCAGCGACTTGCGCCAGGTGAGGCGGTCGTTGTGATAGAGCCAGTGCGCCATCAGCACGCTGAAAAACGTGCTGGTGGCGTTCATGATCGAGGCCTTGACGCCGGTGGTGTGCGCGAGGCCGATGTAGAAGAACACGTATTGCACGCTGGTCTGCAGCAGGCCCAGCACGACGAGCTGGCGCCACACCGAAGGCGGCCAGCCGCCCAGCCGCCGGCCGGTGGCCGCGCCCCAGGCCAGCAGCATCAGGCCCGCGGCCAGGAAGCGCCAGCCGGCGAACACCAGCTTGGACGGGATGTCGTCCCCCGCGATGCCCAGCAGGGCATAGCCCGACTTGATGGCCGGGAACGAGCTGCCCCACAGCAGGCAGCACAAAAGGGCCAGCAGAAACACCGTGCCGCGCCGGGTGAAGACCGTGGAAGCGGCAGCAGCGGCGGTGGCGGCGGCGGCAGGGGCCGGTGACGAGGGCGGGGCAGGGGCGACGGAAGAGGACACAGGCAGGCGCTTTCGGCCGGGCGCACAGGCCCGGAGTAGGAGCATTCTAGGTAGTTGTACGACAACTGGCCGCGCCCACACGCGTCAGCCTGCTGCACGGAATCCCCGCCCCGAGCGATCCGGCATTCTGCTATTATTTTGATAGCTATATCGCCTTATTTATCAAGCGCAGGAGCCCGATTGGACGCTTGATTTGGGGTGGTCACCCGCGGTTACGCACTGTGGCACCATGCGCCCGCCCGAGTCCCCCTCCTGCAATTGCCTTCGCCCCGGCCATGTCCCAACCTCCCCCACGCCCCGGTGGCGACACCGCGTGCGACCCCGCCCGGCGCCCCGCCACGCCCCCTCCGCCGCCGTCCGCAGCCGCCACTGCGCTGGCGCAGGAGCCCCCGCCGTTCCCGCCACTCGCGCAGGCCTGGCGCTTCTGGCTCAAGCTCGGCTGCATCAGCTTCGGCGGGCCGGCCGGGCAGATCGCGCTGATGCACGAGGAGCTGGTGGAGCGGCGGCGCTGGATCTCGGAGCGGCGCTTCCTGCACGCGCTCAACTACTGCATGCTGCTGCCCGGCCCCGAGGCGCAGCAGCTGGCCACCTACATCGGCTGGCTGCTGCACCGCACCGGGGGCGGCATCGTGGCCGGGGCGCTGTTCGTGCTGCCCTCGCTGGTGCTGCTCATCGGCCTGTCGTGGCTCTACATGGCGCATGGCGACGTGCCGGTGGTCGCGGGCGTGTTCTACGGCATCAAGCCCGCCGTCACCGCGCTGGTGGTGCAGGCCGCCTGGCGGGTGGGCGGGCGCACGCTGAAGAACGGCTGGCTCTGGGGCATCGCCGTGGCGGCCTTCGTCGCCCTCTTCGCGCTGGAGCTGCCGTTCCCGCTGATCGTGCTGGGCGCCGCGCTGATCGGGCACCTGGGCGGCAGGTTCGCGCCGCGATCGTTCATGGCGGGCAGCGGCAGCAGTGGCGGCGGCGGCGGCGCGGGGCAGGGCGCTCCTGCAGCGCTTCCCGCCCTCATCGACGACGACACCCCCACGCCGCCGCACGCGCGCTTCAGCTGGCCGCGTTGCCGCGCCGTGCTGCTGTTGGGCGGCGGCCTGTGGCTGGCGGCCATGGCCGCACTGGTGGCGCTGCAGGGCTGGCAGGGCACGCTGACGCAGATGGGCTGGTTCTTCACCAAGGCCGCGCTGCTGACCTTCGGCGGCGCGTATGCCGTGCTGCCCTATGTCCATCAGGGTGCGGTGGAGCACTTCCACTGGCTCACCGCCACGCAGATGATGGACGGGCTGGCGCTGGGCGAAAGCACGCCCGGCCCGCTGATCATGGTGGTGGCCTTCGTGGCCTACGTGGGCGGCTGGACGAGCGCCGTGTTCGGCCCGGGCGCCCTGCCGCTGGCCGGCGCGGCGGCCGCCATCGTGGTGACCTTCTTCACCTTCCTGCCCTCGTTCGTGTTCATCCTGCTGGGCGGGCCGTTCATCGAATCCACCCATGGCCAGCTGCGCTTCGCGGCGCCGCTCACGGCCATCACCGCCGCCGTGGTAGGCGTGATCGTCAACCTGGCCGTGTTCTTCGCCGTGCATGTGCTGTGGCCGCAGGGCCTGGGCGGGCGCTTCGACACGGCCAGCGCCGTCATCGGCGTGCTGGCCGGCGTGGCGCTGATGCGGCTGAAGTGGGGCGTGCTGCCGGTGCTGGCGCTGGCGGGGCTGGCCGGCGTGGGCTGGCGGATGCTGCTGGCGGGCGGCTGACGGCCCCGGCCCCGGCGGCCGCCGTGGCGGCGGCGGCACCCACGGCGGGCCGCAGCCGCGCCACGAACTCCCGCGCCGCCGCGCTGCGCGAAGCGCCCCGGCGCCACAGCACGCCCGCGCGGCGCACGGTGGCGGGGTCGGTCAGCGCGATGGCGCGCATGCCCGGGCCGGCCTGGCCGGCAGCCCGCTCGGCCGCGATGGTGGCCAGCGGCCCGCTGCGGCAGGCATGCAGCAGCGCGTCCACCGATTCCATCTCCACCCGCACCAGCGGCGCGATGCCGGCCTGCGCGAAGGCCGCGTCGATCATGCGCCGCGTGGCGAAGCTCTGCGGCAGCAGCGCCAGCGGCACGCCGGCCAGTTCGCGCAGGCGCAGGCTGCGGCGGCGCGCCAGGGGGTGGCCGTCGTGCACCACCAGCTGCAGCCGCTCGTCGAACAGCGGTTCGGCCTCGATCTCGCTGCGGTGCGCGGGGTGGAAGGAGATGCCCACGTCGAGCCGGCCGGCGATGAGCTGCTCTTCGATCGGGCCGCCCCGCAGATCGCGCACCACCACCTGCACGCCGGGGTAGGCCGCGCTGAAGGCGGCCACCGCGTCGGGCACCAGGTGCGTGAGGAAGGTGGGAATGACGCCCACCGTGAGCGTGCCGGCCTGCAGCCCCGCCATGTCGGCCAGCGCCATGCGGCCGGCTTCCAGCTCCTGCAGCGCGCGCGCCGCGTGGCTGCGGAAGGCCATGCCGGCCTGCGAGAGCTTCAGCCCCCGCCCCAGCCGGTCGAAGAGCGGCAGGCCGAGTTCGGCCTCCAGCTGCCGCAGGCCGTGCGACAGGGTGGACTGGGTGACGAAGAGCGCGTCGGCCGACTAGGTGAGGTGCTCGGTCTCGGCCACGTTCAGGAAATAGCGCAGCTGGCGCAGTTCCATGCAAGCCTCCTGATGGGGGAAATGGGTGGAGCGTCCACCATTCGATGCCATCGAACGATGCGTCCCATATATATCATTGGAACACGGGGTGGCCTGGCGATAAGGTGACCCACCATGACCACCTCGCTTCCTGCCGGCCTGCGCATCGAGCGCATCGAGGCCCGCATCCTCGACATCCCCACCATCCGGCCGCACAAGTTCTCGTTCGGCGCCATCCACCGCCAGAGCCCGGTGGTGGTGCAGCTGTGGCTGGCGGGCGGCGCCTGCGGCTTCGGCGAGGCCGCCACCATCGGCGGCCCGTCGTGGAACGAGGAATCGCCCGAATCCATCCTGCACGCCATCACGCAGTACCTGGGCCCCGCCGTGGCCGGGCAGGACGCGGGCCGCTTCGAGCAGTTGCTGGCGCGCATGGACGCGGTCTGCAAGGGCAACCGCTTCGCCAAGAGCGCGGTGGAGATGGCTGCCATCGACGCCGTGGCGCGTTCGCTGGGCCTGCCCGCCTGGCAGCTGCTGGGCGGCAAGCAGC
This sequence comes from Acidovorax sp. Leaf160, assembly GCF_001424265.1. GTDB lineage: Bacteria > Pseudomonadota > Gammaproteobacteria > Burkholderiales > Burkholderiaceae_C > Paracidovorax. The sequence continues at coordinate 58,206 of NZ_LMOV01000004.1, read as the reverse complement.
GCGAGAGCCTGCCGCTGGCCTGGACGCTCGCCAGCGGCGATTCGGCCCGCGACGTGGACGAGGCCGAGCGCATGCTGGCCGCGCGCCGCCACCGCATCTTCAAGCTCAAGATCGGCGCGCGTGCACCGGCGGACGACGTGGCCCACGTCACGCGCATCGCGCGCGGCCTGGACGGGCGCGCCGACATGACGGTGGACATCAACCAGGCCTGGGACGGCAACACCGCGCGCCGCTACGTGCCGCAGCTCATCGACGCAGGCGTGAGCCTGATCGAGCAGCCCGTCGCGCAGTGGAACGTGGAGGCGCTGCGCCAGCTCACCGCCGGCCTGCCCGCCGGCGCGCTGGTGATGGCCGACGAGACCGTCTGCACGCCGCAGGACGCGATGCTGCTGGCCCGGCAGGGCGCCTGCCACGTCTTCTCGCTGAAGGTGGCCAAGCATGGCGGCCTGCTGCGCACCCGCGCCGTCGCCGCGGTGGCCGAGGCGGCCGACATCGGCTGGTACGGCGGCACCATGCTGGAGACCTCGCTCGGCAGCGCCGCGTCGGCCCACGTCTTCGCCACCCTGGCCGGCACGCACCACAACTGCGAGCTGTTCGGCCCCCAGCTGCTGGTCGACGACATCGTCGCCGCGCCCATGGAGGTGCGCGACTTCGCACTGCAGCTGCCCGACGGCCCCGGCTTCGGCGTGGAAGTGCTGCCCGAAGCGCTGCAGCGCTTCGACCGCGCCCGCGAAGGGCTGGCCGCGGTGCACGTGGACATGGGCCGCCACACCGCGGGCGCCCCGGCGCCGGCCGGCCCGGCCCCGGCCCCGGCCCCGACCCCGGCCCACGCACCCACGAACTGAGGGCCGGCGGCACGGCAGCCGCGCCCCCCCTGCAAAACAAATCAACGACCCATCCCTCTGGAGACAAGCACCATGGCCCCGTTCATCACCCCCGATTCCCGGCCCAGCCGCCGCCGCACCCTGGCTTTCGCAGCCGGCGCGGTCGCCACCGTCGCTGCGGCAGCCTTCCTGCCCGCCCCGGTCCACGCACAGCCGGCGGACGCGGCGGCCTGGCCCGCCAAGCCCATCCGCTGGGTCGTGCCCTTTCCGCCCGGCGGCGCCATGGACGTGATCGCCCGCACCCTGGGCGAGCGCGCCGGCCGCGCCCTGGGACAGCCCTTCGTGATCGAGAACCGCCCCGGCGCGGGCGGCAACATCGGCGCGGACGCCGTGGCCAAGTCGCCGGCCGACGGCTACACCATCATGATCACCTCCATCGGCATGGCGACCAACAAGGCGCTCTACGCCAAGCTCAGCTACGACCCGGTGAAGGACTTCGCGCCCATCAGCCTGCTGGCCGTGGTGCCCAACGTGCTGGTGGTGAATGCCAACAGCCCCGACAAGACGGTGGCCGACGTGATCGCGCACGCCAGGCGCGATCCGGGCAAGCTCACCTACGCCTCGGCCGGCAACGGCACATCCATCCACCTGGCGGGCGAGGTGTTCGCGTCCATGGCCGGGCTGAACCTGCTGCACGTGCCGTACAAGGGGAGCGGTCCGGCCGTCACCGACATGCTGGGCGGGCAGGTGGACCTGATGTTCGACAGCATCACCTCGGCCGCACCGCACATCCAGTCCGGCAAGCTGCGCGCGCTGGGCGTGACCAGCGCCAGGCGGTCGGCCACGCTGCCGGGCGTCCCGACCATCGCCGAAGCGGGCGTGCCGGGCTACGAAGTCTCGCCCTGGTTCGCGGTGTTCGCCCCGGCCGGCACGCCCGCGCCCATCGTGCAGAAGCTCAACACCGCCCTGCTGGACGCGATGAAGCAGCCCGACACCCAGGCCCGCTTCGACGCCATCGGCGCCCAGCCCATCGGCAGCACGCCCGCCGAGCTGGCCGCCCATGTGGACAAGGAAATGGCGCGCTGGGGCAAGCTGATCAAGGAACGCAACATCCGCATGGATTGAGCGGGGGCGGGCGTGGGCGGGAGCGCCTGGCGCCGGCCCCGGTGGGCTGTCCGACAAGCGGGAGAGCCCCCCTCCGATGCGCGCGCAGCCGTGCGGCGCCGACACTCCGCCGGATGAAATTACGAGCCTCCTGCACCCTCACCCTGCGCGTGTCGCATCCCACGCCCGTTGTGGCCATCCTCCGGCCGCGCAGCGGCACCGCCCAGTGGCTCGAACACGAGAAGTACAGCCTGGAGCCCTGGGTCCCGTGCTCCGAATTCGTGGACGCGTTCGGCAATCTCTGCCAGCGCTTCATCGTCGCGCCCGAGGGCATCCAGGTCGGCGTGGAGATGACCGTCATGGTCGAAGACCAGCTGGCGGTGGATGAGGAAGCCGCCTGGGTGCCCGTGTCCGAATTGCCCGACGAAGCGCTGGCCTACCTGCTGCCCAGCCGCTACTGCCCCAGCGACAAGATGGAGGAGAAGGCCTGGGAGATCGTGGGCGACCAGCCGAGCGGCTACCGCCAGGTGGAGGCCATCCGCGCCTGGATCCACGAGAACATCCGCTATGCGTACGGAACGAGCACCTCTACCACCGACGCCTGCGACACCCTGGCCGACCGCACGGGCGTCTGCCGCGACTTCTCGCACCTGGGCATTTCGCTGTGCCGGGCGCTGAAGATTCCGGCGCGCATGGTGGTGGGCTACCTGCACGAGCTGGACCCGATGGACATGCATGCCTGGTTCGAGGCCTATGTGGGCAACCGCTGGTACACCTTCGACGCGACGCAGCCCCAGCCGAAGGCGGGGCGCATCGTGCTGGCCTACGGACGGGACGCGGCCGATGTGGCGTTCATCTCCGACTACGGCAAGCGGCCGCTGGAGATCACGGCGATGAGGGTGGAAGTGAGCAAGGTGTAGGCCCGCGTCGCAGGGCCTTCGGCCGGCGCCGGCCCTGCCGTCACGGCAGGCTCAGATCCATCCCCAGATGCCTGGCCAGCGCGAACGCCAGCCACAGCAGCAGCGCGAGCGCCACCAGGAAGGCCACGCCCAGCTTGGCGGCGGTGATGAGCAGTGCGCGCTTGTCCGTCTTCTTCTTGTCCTGGTCGTAATGCCATTTGACGGCGAAGAACATGCAGGTGCCGAAGACGAGCACCTTGAACGTCACGAAAACTACCGGGATCCAGTCGATCATGGGATGCGAGGCTCTGTGAGGTGGGCAGCGGGGAAGGGGACGCCGTGAGGGCGGGAATGCCCCAGCGGGCCAGCGCCGCTGCGGTTTCGTGACATGGTACGGAGAGGCAAGATCCATACATTGCCAGACAACGACGCCAGCCACCCATCCGCCCACCCCCCCCCATGCAAGACGACCGCCCGCCCCTCTGGTTGCCGACACTGGCCGCGCACGGCGGCCCCCGCTTCCTGCAGATCGCCGATGCGTTGCAGGCGGCCGTGGAAATCGGGGCGCTGCGGCCGGGCGACCGGCTGCCGCCGCAGCGCCAGCTGGCGCTGCAGCTGGGCGTGGACCTGACGACCATCACCCGCGCCTACGACGAGGCCCGGCGCCGCCAGCTGCTGGAAGGGCGGGGCGCCCACGGCAGCTACGTCGCCGCGCCCCGGTTCGAGCGGGGCCTGCTGCTGGACCTGAGCATGAACATTCCGCCACCGCCGGAGGGCGTGGACTTCGACGGGCTGGTGCGGCAGGGCCTGTCGCAGGTGCTGCTGGGAGCCGACAGCGCCCTGCTGATGACCTACCAGCTGGGCGGCGGCAGCGAGGCCGACCGCCGCGCCGGCGCGCAGTGGCTGCGCCCCATGCTGGGCACGGTGGATGAAGGCGAGGTGGTCGTCTGCCCCGGTGCGCAGGCGGCCATTGCCGCGCTGATGCTGGCGCTGACGGAGCCGGGCGACGTGATCCTGGCGGAGCCCTTCGGCTACCCCGGCCTGATGGCCGCAGCGGCCCAGCTGGGCCGCCGTGTCGAGCCGGTGCCCGCAGACGCGCACGGCATGCTGCCCGACCGGCTGGAGCAGGCCTGCCGCCAGCACCGGCCGCGGCTGCTGTACCTGAACCCGACGCTGCAGAACCCGACCGCCGCCACCATGCCGCAAGACCGGCGCCAGGCGCTCGCGGGCATCGCCCGGCGCTGCCAGGTCCGCATCGTCGAGGACGACCCGTACTGGCTGCTCGCCGAGGCCCCTCCCCCGCCCATCGCCGCGCTGGCGCCGGACCAAGCGGTGTATCTCTCGACCCTGTCGAAGTGCCTGACGCCGGGCCTGCGCGTGGCCTTCGTGCTGCTGCGCGACCCGCAAGAGCGCAGCCGCTTCCTCGCCGCGCTCAGGTCCTTCGCGCTGATGGCCACGCCGTTGACCGCCGCCCTGGCGACGCAGTGGATCCTGGATGGTTCGGCCGCCCGGCTGGTGGCGGGTGTGCGCCAGGAGGCGCGCCTGCGCCACCGCATGGCGGGCGACGTGCTGGCGGGGCGCTATAGCGGCGGCGGCGACGGCCTGCATGCGTGGCTGGAGTTGCCGGGGTACTGGAGTCCTTCGCAGCTGGCGCAGGCCTGCCGCGAGGAGGGCATTGCCGTCATGCCGGCGGAGGCGTTCAAGGCCGGCAGCGCGGGCGGGGCGTCGAACGCCATCCGGATCTCGCTGGGCAGCGTGCAGCACCGCGAACGCCTGCGGGCGGCTCTTGGCAGGCTGTCCGATCTGCTGGCCCGGCAGCCCGGCCCGCTGCAGACAGCCGCGCCGTCATGACCCCACCCCCTCCAGCCCCACCTGGAACACCCGCGTGAAATCGCAGCACGACTGCGCCAGCATGATGACCGACCCCGCCAGCGCGCTGCGCTGGTCGCCCCGCACCATGGCCACATAGGGCACGGGCGGCAGGGGCGGGTGCACGTCGATCTCGGCCAGCATGCCGGCGGCGACCAGGGGAGCCAGGCAGTGGCGGGGCAGGTAGCTCACGCCCAGGCCGGACACGGTCAGCCCGGCCAGGGCGATCAGGTTGCTGACCACCAGGGTGTCGGCCGGCTCCACGCCGCGTTCGCGCAGCCAGGCGTCGTAGAGGCGGCCGGTGCCGGAGGCGTTGCCCTGCACCAGCAGGCGATGGGCGGCCAGGTCGTGCAGGCGCACGGGCCGGCGCCTGGGCGGCACGGGCACCAGGCCGGGGCGGCACATCCAGGCGCTTTCGACCTGGCCGACGGGCTGGGTGGACAGGCGGCCGTCGGTGAAGGCGTCGGGCACGATGATCAGGTCGAGCGCGTCGGCCAGCAGCTTGTCGCGCAGGGGCAGGCTGCCGTCCACGTCGGGCTCCAGCGTGACCTTGGGATAGTGTTCGCGCACCAGCCCCACCAGGCGCGGCAGCCAGGTCATGGCGGTGAGTTCGGTCACGCCAATGCGCAGGCGCCGCTCGATCACCTCGGGCTTGCCGAACTGCTCCACCGCCGCGTCGCGCTCGCGCAGCAGCTTGCGCGCCAGCATGAACATTTCCTCGCCCTTTTCGGTGAGCCGGGCGGTGCGCTGGCTGCGGTCGAAGAGGGCGGTGTCGAAGCTCTGCTCCAGCTCGTGCACGCGCTTGGAGATGGCGGACTGCGTGGTGTGCAGCTTGCGCGCCGCCGGCGCGAAGCCGCCCAGCTGGGCGATCCAGTAGAGGGCTTCGAGCTGCTTGTAGGTCATCATGGCGGGTTCAAACGATCGCTTTTACTCATGCGATTCGAGCACAAAAAATCGCTTTTTGAAACGTTGGGCGACTTCCACAATGGGCTGCATCCATCCCGTGCTCGCGCCCCCTGCGGCGCACGGCCTTCACGCCACCGGGCCCGCCGGCCGCACCGTCCCCATCGCGGGCCCCTACCGGAGCTTCGTCCCATGACCTCCCGCCGCCTCGCTTCCTCCGCCCTGGCCGCCCTGCTGGGCGCCTGCCTGCTGGGCCCCGCCGCCGCGCAGCCGCAAGACATCGACACCCTGGCGCGCATCAAGCAGACCGGTGTCATCACCATCGGCAGCCGCGACAGCTCGATTCCGTTTTCGTACACCCCCAAGGGCGGCAGCGAGCCGGTGGGTTTCTCCAACGACATCTGCCTGAAGGTGGTCGATGCGATCAAGGCCAGGCTGGGCCTGCCGGCCTTGCGGGTGCAGTACACGCTGCTCAATTCGCTCAACCGCATTCCGCTGATGCAGAACGGCACGGTGGACCTGGACTGCGCCACCACCACCAATTCGGTGGTGCGCCAGCAGCAGGTGGCGTTCGCGCCCAGCCATTTCGTGGCGGGCATCACCGTGGCGGTGAAGAAGGATTCGGGCATCAACACGCTGGCCGACCTCTCCGGCAAGACGGTGGCCACGGTGTCGGGCAGCACCTCGGTGCAGCTGCTGCGCACCTTCAAGCGGGCCGAGGCGGTGGACGTGCGCGAGATCACCGGCAAGGACACGGCCGACGCCTTCCTGCTGCTGGCCAACGGCCGCGCCGACGCCTACGTGCTGGACGACGTGCAGCTGGCCGGCCTGATCGCCACCTCGCCCAACCCGGGCGACTACCGCATGCTGCGCGACGTGGTGCTGCGCCAGGAGCCCTACGGCATCATGATGCGCAAGAACGACCCGCAGTTCGAGGCCGTGGTGGACGAGGCCGTCACGCAGCTGATGAAGAGCGGCGAGATGGACCGCCTCTACGCCCGCTGGTTCACCCAGCCCATCCCGCCGGCCAACGTGAACCTGAACTTCCCCATGACGGACGCCGTGCGCGAGGCCTTCCGCAACCCCAGCAAGAAGGGCGTGTGATGGCCGGCCACGACGACGCGATCGCGGCCCGCTACCCGCAGGGCCTGCTGTTCCCCGAAGCGGTGATGCGCCAGGTGCGCGAACGCTTCCTGCAGGTGGACCACAACCATGCGGGGCGGCCGCGCATGTACTTCGACAACGCGGGCGGCTCGTTCCGCCTGAAGGCGGCGGTGGAGCGCTTCGCGCAGATCGACGCCGTGCCCGACAACACCGAGCGCATCCACCCGGTGGCGCGCGAGCTGCAGGCCATCCAGGCCGCCGGCTCCGACGACCTGCGCATGATGCTCAACGCCCAGGGCGGCAGCGTGCATGCGGCGCTCACGGCCTCGGGCGCCATGTTCGAGATGGTGCGCGCCATCGCGCTGAACGTGCCGGGCACCAACCTGGTCACCACGGTGCTGGAGCACCCCTCGTCGTACGACGCGATGGAGCGCTACGCTGCCGAGACCGGGCGCGAGCTGCGCGTGGCGCCCAGCAACCCGGCCACGGGCGGCGTGGACGTGGACGCCGTGGTGCGGCTGGTGGATGCGGACACCACGCTGCTGAACGTGATCTACGCCTCCAACATCTCGGGCGCCAAGCTGGACCTGGAGCGCATCGTGGCCGCGGCCCGCGCCATCAAGCCCGACCTCTACATCGTGGTGGACGCCGTGCAGCACGCACCGCACGGCCTGATCGACCTGCAGAAGACGCCGGTGGACGGCATCAACATCGCGCCCTACAAGTTCTTCGGCTGCCGGGGCTCGGGCCTGGCGTGGCTGTCTCGGCGTGCCGCCGCGCTGCCGCACCACAAGCTGTCGGCCAAGCCGGAAGGCTTCTGGGACCTGGGCAGCTCCTCGCCCTGGCAGTTCGCCGTGGTGACCGAGATCGCCGACTACGTCTGCTGGCTGGGCCGGGAGGCGCTGCGGGAGCTGCCGGAGCTGGCCGCTGCCCTGCAGCCTGACGGTGCCGCCGAGCCCTCGCGCCGGGCCCTCTTCGCGGCCGGCATCGAACGCATCATGCTGCACGAGCGCGCCCTGCTGGCGCGCCTGTTGGAGGGCGACGGCGCCGCCCGCCCCGGCCTGCGCGGCATGCCCGGCGTGCAGGTGTTCCTGGACCATCCCGACCTGACGCTGCGCGATCTGATCATCGCCATCGGCATCGACGGCGTGGATTGCACGCAGGCCGTGCACGCATACGGCCTGCGCGGCGTGACGGTGTATGAGCGCAGCGTGGCGAGCCTCTATTCGCGGCGCATGCTCGATTCGTTCGGGCTGACCGGCGCGGTGCGCGTGTCGCCGTTGCACTGCCACACGGCCGGCGACGTGGACGCCTTCCTGCGGGTGACCGAGGAGATCGTACAGGCGCAGCGAGGGGCGCCTGTTTTTGAATCGAATCGGGCTTCAGCGCTGGTGCAATAAGGGCATCATGCTATTATTTTAATAGCATGATGCCTGCCGCGCCCGCCGACCCCGCTTCAGGCCACCGGCTGGCTGGGGCGAAAGTACGCGGCGTTGTAGTTCTTCACCGCCCCCGTGTCCGGGTCGAAGGCCAGGCGTTCGGTCAGCGTCTCCAGCGGCTGGCCGTACAGGTGGAAGTGCAGCGTGGGCTCGGTGCCCACCACCGCGATGCTGTGGATGTCGTCGCCCAGGAAGGCGATGGGCGTGCCGGGCTGCACGGTCACTTCGCTCGCCAGCTGGATCCGCGCGCGGGCCGGGTCGCTGCGGTCGTCGGTGCGCTCATACAGGCGGTTCACTTCCTGGCCCCGCACCGCCACGATCACGGCCCAGGTGGTGTGGTTGTGCGGCGCGGTGGTCTTGCCGGGGTTGATGGCATTGAGATAGAGCGCCAGGCCCGCATCGCCGTCCTCGGGGTTGAGGCGGTAGCGGGTGGAAGCGCCCACGCCTTCGGTCACGGCGGGCGGGGGAAAGTCGGCGTGGGTGAACAGGTCGTCGCGGGCGGCCAGTTGCTCCAGCCGGGCCGCGATGGCCGCAAGCGTGGCGCGGTAGGGCACAGTGGCGGTGGCCGTCAGGCGGCGCACGTCGGCCAGCACGGCAGCGACGGCCTGGCGGCGCTGATCTGCCCTGGCCGGCGCAGGGGACGAAGCGGCGGCGGTGGCGAAGGGGATACCGGTCATGCAGGAGCCTCCGAACGAATGGTGAACCGGACAAGGCGGCAATGCGGGCGGTGGCGCCGCCCAGTCGGCCGGCCGCACGCCGGGCCAGGAGCGTGGTGGTTGCAGGCAGCGCGTCACCGCACCGGCAAATTATTCAACGATTCTTAGCCGCCCGGCCCCGGGGCGCGGCCCGCCCCAGGCACCTGCCGATAATGCGGCGCTCATGTCGTCCACGCCACCCCTGCTGTCCCGCCGCCGATGCCTGCTGTGGCCGGGCTGCGTGCTGGCCGGCCCGCTGCTGGCCGGCTGCGGCACGCCCGCGACCACCAGCCGCGGCGAGGTGCAGGCGGCCGCGATCTCGCCCACCGAGCTGGCCCAGTCCGACGTGAACCGCATGGCGACCATCGCCATGCGCGCCAACCTCGACAGCCTCTACCTGCTGATGGACAAGCTCTACCGCCGCAACCCGGCCGAATGGCGCAAGGGGCTGGAGCCCGGCCAGCTGCCGGGGCGCATCCTGGCGGGGCAGCGCGTGCGCGACGCCGTCGAGCAGCGCACGCCCTGGCCGGCGCTGCAGGGCCGGCGCGACATCGCCGCCCTGGCGCTGGCGCTCAGCCCCGAATTCACCGGCGACCGGGTGGCGGCGGTGACCTGCGCCACGGCCGACATGCTCATCACCGCGCACGGCGGCAAGACCGAATTCTTCCTGATCGACAGCCTGGATGCGCAGCACCTCTACAACGCCGCGCGCAACGTGGAAAGCGCCGTGTGGCTGATCGCCCAGCGGCGGGGCGCCGACGGCCGCCCGCTGCTGCTGGCCGACGAGATCGGGCCCGACGGCCGCAACCTGAGCTTCGAGCGCGAGTTCGGCAAGATCATCGCCCGCCTCGACCTGCTGGCCGGCGTGGTGGCCGAGAAGCTGCGCCGCGCGGCCATCAGCTACGTGCAGGGGCTGGTGGGCGGCACCTTCCTGCAGTTCCTGCCGGTGCGCTGAGCCCGGCACCGGCGGCCCGCACGGCGCGGCATCGCGCCCTGCGGCTTCACTTAAAATTCCGCCTTCCCCCCGAGGAGCGTTGCAGCGCCCGCCCCGTCCCGTGTTCCGCCGGACGCGGCGGCGTCAGGCTCGGGCTGGAGCTGGCACCGCCCCCCAACGACGCTCACCTGTTTGTTGTTCCCATTCCCGAACCGATTGCACAGGTGAGCCTGATGTCCGCTGTTTCCGTCCCCCCCATGAAGCTGTCCGGCCTGGAGCCCGTCTCCATCGGCGAGGGCACGCTGTTCGTCAACATCGGCGAGCGCACCAACGTCACCGGCTCCAAGGCCTTCGCGCGCATGATCCTCAACGGCCAGTACGAAGAGGCCTTGGCCGTGGCGCGCCAGCAGGTGGAGAACGGCGCCCAGGTGATCGACATCAACATGGACGAGGCCATGCTCGACAGCCGTGCGGCCATGGTGCGCTTCCTGCAGCTGATCGCCTCGGAGCCCGACATCGCGCGCGTGCCGATCATGGTGGACAGCTCCAAGTGGGACGTGATCGAGGCCGGGCTGCGCTGCATCCAGGGCAAGGGCATCGTCAACTCCATCAGCATGAAAGAGGGCGTGGAGAAGTTCAAGCACGAGGCGCGCCTCGTGAAGCGCTATGGCGCCGCCGCCGTGGTGATGGCCTTCGACGAGGTCGGTCAGGCCGACACGTACGCCCGCAAGATCGAGATCTGCGAGCGCGCCTACCGCGTGCTGGTCGACGAGGTGGGCTTTCCGCCCGAGGACATCATCTTCGACCCGAACATCTTCGCGGTGGCGACGGGCATCGAGGAACACAACAACTACGCGGTCGATTTCATCGAGGCCACGCGCTGGATCAAGCAGAACCTGCCGGGCGCCAAGGTGTCGGGCGGGGTGTCGAACGTCTCCTTCAGCTTCCGCGGCAACGACCCGGTGCGCGAAGCCATCCACACCGTATTCCTCTACCACGCCATCAAGGCGGGCATGGACATGGGCATCGTCAACGCCGGCATGGTGGGCGTGTACGACGACCTGGAGCCCACCTTGCGCGAGCGCGTCGAAGACGTGGTGCTGAACCGCCGCCCCGACGCCGGCGAGCGGCTGGTGGAGATCGCCGAGACGGCCAGGAGCGGCGCCAAGGACGAGAGCAAGAAGCTCGAATGGCGCGGCACGCCCGAGCACCCGAAGACCGTGGGCGAGCGCCTCTCGCACGCGCTGGTGCACGGCATCACCGACTTCATCGTGGAAGACACGGAAGAGGCCTACCAGGAGATCCTGGCCAAGGGCGGCCGCCCGCTGCACGTGATTGAAGGCCCGCTGATGGACGGCATGAACGTGGTGGGCGATTTGTTCGGCGCGGGCAAGATGTTCCTGCCGCAGGTGGTGAAGAGCGCGCGGGTGATGAAGTCCGCCGTGGCGCACCTGATCCCCTACATCGAGGAAGAAAAGCGCCAGGACGAACTCGCTGGCCGCGACGTGCGCAGCAAGGGCAAGATCGTCATCGCCACCGTGAAGGGCGACGTGCACGACATCGGCAAGAACATCGTCACCGTGGTGCTGCAGTGCAACAACTTCGAGGTGGTGAACATGGGCGTGATGGTGCCCTGCCACGAAATTTTGGCGCGCGCCAAGGTCGAGGGCGCGGACATCGTGGGCCTGTCGGGCCTGATCACGCCCAGCCTCGAAGAGATGCAGTACGTGGCCGGCGAGATGCAGAAGGACGAGCACTTCCGCATCAAGAAGATTCCGCTGCTGATCGGCGGCGCCACCTGCTCGCGCGTGCACACCGCCGTCAAGATCGCGCCGCACTACGAAGGCCCCGTCGTCTACGTGCCCGATGCCTCGCGCAGCGTGAGCGTGGCGCAGAGCCTGCTGGGCGACGGCGTGGACAGCTACGTGCAGGAGCTGAACGCCGACTACGACAAGGTGCGCACCCAGCACGCCAACAAGAAGCAGACCCCGCTCTGGCCGCTGGCCAAGGTGCGCGCCAACAAGACGCCCGTCGACTGGGCGGCCTTCCAGCCCACCGTGCCGCGTGCGCTGGGCCGTCGCGTGTTCAGGAACTTCGACCTGGCCGAGCTGGCCCGCTACATCGACTGGGGCCCGTTCTTCCAGACCTGGGACCTGGCCGGCCCGTACCCCGCCATCCTGACCGACGAAGTGGTGGGCGTGGAAGCCACGCGCGTGTTCGCCGACGGCCAGGCCATGCTGAAGAAGATCATCGAGGGCCGCTGGCTCACGGCGAGCGGCGTGATGGCGCTGCTGCCTGCCAACACCGTGAACGACGACGACATCGAGTTCTACACCGACGAGACGCGCACCGAAGTCGCCATGACCTGGTATGGCCTGCGCCAGCAGGCCGAGAAGCACACCATCGACGGCGTGACGCGCCCGAGCCGGTGCCTGGCCGACTTCGTCGCGCCCAAGGAAAGCGGCATCGCCGACTACGCGGGCCTCTTCGCCGTGACCGCCGGCCTGGGCGTGGAGAAGAAGGAAAAAGCCTTCATCGACGCGCTGGACGACTATTCGGCCATCCTGTTCAAGAGCCTGGCCGACCGCCTGGCCGAAGCCTTTGCCGAATGCCTGCACCAGCGCGTGCGCACCGACCTCTGGGGCTATGCGGCGGGCGAATCGCTCACCAACGACGAGATGATCGCCGAGCGCTACAGCGGCATCCGCCCCGCGCCGGGCTACCCGGCCTGCCCCGACCACAGCGCCAAGACGGAGCTGTTCCGCGTGCTGCAGTGCGATGAGATCGGCATGACGCTGACGGAAAGCCTGGCCATGATGCCGGCCGCCAGCGTGAGCGGCTTCTACCTGGGCCACCCGGAGAGCGCCTACTTCAACGTCGGCAAGATCGGCGAAGACCAGCTGCACGACATGGCCCGGCGGCGCGGCATGGAAGAAGCCGCGCTGGCGCGGCTGCTGGCGCCGAATCTCTGAGCGGCGCCCCGCCTGCCGCACCCGTTTTGCCCTGTCGCCCTGTTGCCCTTTTGCCCTTTTGATGTTCCACCCGTAGTAGAGAGAAGACACCCTGTGACCGACGCCACGCAACGCCCCGAACTGCCCGACCACCTCTCCGTCGATCCGCGCAGCAAGTTCCATGTTCCCGCCGTGTTCGAGCACGACATCGGCATTCGCTTCAACGGCAAGGAGCGCTTCGACGTCGAGGAATACTGCGTGAGCGAAGGCTTCATCAAGGTGCCGGCCGGCAAGACGCTGGACCGCAAGGGCCGGCCGCTGATGATCACGCTCAAGGGGACGGTGGAAGCGTTCTACAAGTGAGTGCCCGTGCGCGCTGGCGGATCGACACGGACCGTCCGTTCGGGCTGAGCCTGTCGAAGCCAGGGCGCGAACGCGAGTCAACCTGGCCTCCGCAGGCCAGAAGATCGCACCGCCGCGCTGCGCGCGGCCCCACCCTCACACCCGCTCGAACACCGCCGCGATCCCCTGCCCGCCGCCGATGCACATCGTCACCAGCGCGTAGCGCCCGCCGGTGCGGTGCAGCTCCGCCACGGCCTTGGCGGTGATGATGGCGCCGGTGGCGCCCACCGGGTGGCCCAGCGAGATGCCCGAGCCGTTCGGGTTCACTTTCGCCGGGTCCATACCCAGCTCCTGGATCACGGCGCAGGCCTGCGCGGCGAAGGCTTCGTTGGCTTCGATCACGTCCATGTCCTGGATGCTGAGGCCCGTGCGCTGCAGCACCGCGCGCGTGGCGGGCACCGGGCCGATGCCCATGTAGGCCGGGTCCACGCCCGCATGCGCGTAGCCCACCAGGCGCGCCAGCGGCTTCGCGCCCAGCCCGGCGACGCGCTCGCCCGCCACCAGCACCACGGCGGCGGCGCCGTCGTTGATGCCCGAGGCGTTGCCGGCGGTGACCGTGCCGCCGTCCTTCTTGAACGCGGGCTTCATGCCGGCCAGCGCCTCGGCCGTGGTGGCGGCGCGCACGTGCTCGTCGGTGTCGAACTGCGTCACGCTGCCCTTGCGGCCGGGAATCTCGACCGGGACGATCTGCTCCTTGAAATACCCCGCCTCGATGGCGGCAGCGGCGCGGCGCTGGCTTTCGGCGGCCAGCTGGTCCTGCTGCTCGCGGCTGATGCGGTAGCGCTCGGCCACGTTTTCGGCGGTGATGCCCATGTGCATCTTCTGCCACGGGTCGTGCAGGATGCCCAGCATGTAGTCGATGCTCTTGGCATCGCCCATGCGCGCGCCCCAACGCGCGGCGGTGTCGAAGTAGGGGCCCCGGCTCATCGATTCGCTGCCCCCGCCGATGGCCACGTCGCAGTCGCCCAGGGCGATGGCCTGCGCCGCCGACACGATGGCCTGCAGGCCCGAGCCGCACAGGCGGTTGACGTTGAAGGCGGGCGTCTCGATGGGGCAGCCCGCGTCGATGGCGGCCACGCGCGAGAGGTAGGCGTCCTTCGTGTCGGTGGGAATGACGTTGCCCATCACCACATGGCCCACGGCGTCGGCCGCGATGCCGCTGCGCTCGATGGCGGCGCGCACGGCGGTGGTGGCGAGCTGGGTGTTGGGAATCTCTTTCAGCGATCCGCCGAAGGTGCCGATGGCGGTGCGGGCGATGCTGGCGATGAAGACGTCGCGGGTGGTCATGGCTGCAGGTCTTTCGAGAATGCGTGAAGGAAGAAAAAATGTGGGCACGGCGTGCGGGCGGCGCCAGGCCATCCATCGTAGGCCCGCCGGCGCCCCAGGGCTGGCGCGTGGGTGTCAGCGGCCCTGGAAGGCGGGGGGTCGCTTGGCGAAGAAGGCCTCGATGCCGGCGGGCAGGTCGGCCGTCTGCGCGCAGGCGTTGAAGGCCTGCGCCTCGGCCACCAGCTGCGCGGGCAGGTCGCGGTCGAAGCTGGCGCGCATCAGGCGGCGCATGTGGCCCAGCGCCACGGTGGGGCCGGCGGCCAGGCGCTGGGCTAGTTCGCGCACGGCGCCGTCCAGCTCGTCCGCCGGCAGCACGCGGTTGACGAGGCCCAGGCGCAGGGCGTCGGCCGCCGTGAGCGTGTCGCCCAGCAGCGCGATCTCCAGGGCCCGGCGCAGGCCCACCTGGCGCGGCAGCGCCCATGAGGCGCCCACGTCGCAGCTGGTGCCCAGGTTGATGTAGGCCAGGTTCAGCCGCGTGCCCTCGGCCAGCAGGATGAAGTCGGCCAGCAGCATCAGGCTCATGCCGGCCCCGGCCGCCACGCCGTGCACCTGCGCGATCACCGGCGCGTCGATGGACGAGAGCAGCACCACCGCCTCGTTCAGCGGCCCGAGCAGGTCGGCCGCGCCCTGCGCGGGGCTCGCCCGCAGCGTGGCCAGGTCGCCCCCCGCCATGAAGCCCTTGCCCGCGCCGCGCAGCACCACCGCGCGCACGCTGCGGTCGGCGGCGATCTGGCGGGCGGCATCGCGCAGGGCGGCGGCCATGGGCACGTCGACGGCGTTGAGCGCGTCGGGGCGGTGGAACTGCAGCGTGACGATGGGGCCGTCGCGCTCCACGATCAGTGGGCTGATCAGTGGGCTGGCGTTGAGGCCCGCCGTGGCAGGGTCGGCACCGGGGGACGAGGGGCTGGACATCCGTTTGCTCCGAATTCAGTAGCGGCTTGCGCTTGTGTTGACTGGACTTGCAGCACGAAGGGCCCGCACGCGTTGGCAGAATGAGCGCAGGCAGCTATGGTTTTGATAGTGAAATGGCAGACACCGCGCTCAGGCGTAGAGCGCTTCGATCTCTGCCGCATAGGTTTTGTAGATGGACGAACGCCGCACCTTCATGGTGGCCGTCACCTCGCCGTCGTCGTGGTCCAGCTCCTTGGTCAGCAGGTGGAACCGGCGGATCTGCGAGACCTGCGCCAGGCGCGCGTTCCCCTGCGCGATCTCGGCGTCGATGAGGCCGCGCACCTCGGGGTGCTCGGCGAGCGAGCGGAAATGCGTGAACGCGATGCGCCGCGCCTCGGCCCACTGGCCCACGGTTTCGTAGTCGATCTGCACCAGCGCGCCGACGAACCTGCGGCCCTCGGCCACGATGATGCATTCCTTGATGTAGGGGCTGCCCTTCATCGTGTTCTCGATCTCGGACGGCGTGAGGTTCTTGCCGCCGGCGGTGATCATGATGTCCTTCAGCCGGTCGACGATCTTCAGCTGGCCGCGCTCTTCGCGCACCACGTCGCCCGTGTGCAGCCAGCCGTCCTGGAGGGTCTGCGCCGTGGCTTCTGGGTTCTTGTAGTAGCCGAGGAACACCATGTCGCCGCGCAGCTGCAGCTCGCCGCTCTCGCCGATGCGGTGCGCCACCCCGACCGTCGGCACGCCCACGGTGCCCACGGCCACGTCGTCCAGCCGGTGGCCGGTGACCATGCCGGTGGATTCGGTCAGGCCATAGACCTCGATCAGCGGCACGCCCAGCACGCGGAAGAAGCGCACCACGTCGGGCGGAATGGGCGCTGCCCCCGTGAGCGCCACGCGTGCGTTGCGCAGGCCGATGAAGTTCTGCAGGGCGCGGAACACCGTCCAGTAGCTGGCGGCGAAGGCCAGGCGCTCGCCCACGCTCCACTGGCTGCGCGGCTTTTCGGCCAGTGGCAGGCAGGCCTGGAAGGCACGCTGGAACAGCGCGCGGCGCAGGCCGCCCGTTTCCTGCACCTTGATGCTGATGGCGGCGTGCAGCTTCTCCCAGATGCGCGGAACGCCCAGGAACATGCTGGGCGCCACCTCGCGCAGGTCTTCCTGCACGGTGCGGATCGATTCGCCGAAGTTCACCTGCGAGCCCAGGTACACCGGCACGAAGCTGGTCAGCATCTGCTCGGCCACGTGGCAGAGGGGCAGGTACGACAGGTGGGTGGTGCCGCGGCCGAGCTGCAGCCGGTCCACGATGCCCGGCACCACGCCCCGGATGTTGCGGTAGCTGATCATCGCCCCCTTGGGCTTGCCGGTGGAGCCGGAGGTGTAGATCATCAGCCCCACGTCGTCGAGCGTCTGGCGGGCCAGGGCCTCGTCGATCAGTCCCTGCGCGCCGGACGCGGCGCCCAGCTGTTCCACTTCGTCGAAGGTGGCGATGCACTGGCGCACCTCGGGCGCGTAACTGCGCAGGCCCTTGGTCTCCATCACGACGATCTTCCTGATGCGCGGCAGCTGGGGCAGCGCGGCGAGCAGCTTGTCGGTCTGCTCCTGGTCTTCGCAGACCATGATCTCGATGTCCGCATGGCCCACCACGTAGGCCACCTCGCTGGTCGGGCTGGTGGGGTACACCCCGACGGTGACGGCACCCACCAGGCCCGCGCCCATCTGGGCGACGACCCATTCGATGCGGTTTTCCGCGATCACGCCCACATGTCCGCCGGCCGGCAGGCCGAGCGCGCGCAGGCCCAGGCCGAACCGGCAGGCACGCTCGTGATAGCGCGCCCAGGTGACGGGCTTCCAGATGCCGAAGTCCTTTTGCCGGATGGCGACGCGCTCGCCATCGGTGCGGGCGCGCTCGCGCAGCATCTGGGGCAGGGTGAGGTCAGTGAGGGTCATGTGCGTCGTCCGTTGCGCTGTGCCGTCCATCGGCACGGCCTGGGCTGCAGGCGCTGTCCGGGCCGGGGCCGCCGTGCCCGGGCCGACCGGCCGCACCGGCTGCGTCTCCCTTCCCGCACCGCGCAGCGGGCGAGAGAAGGGGGGAGGGCACGCAGGGCCTCAGGGCGATGCTCTTCATGACAACCAGCGTTTCCTGCGCTTGTAGTGCTTGATGTCCTTGAAGCTCTTCGCTTCGCCGCCGCCGCCCATGCCGAGGTAGAACTCGCGCACGTCGGGGTCGTTCGCCAGCCGCTGGGCGCTGCCATCGATCACGATCTTGCCGTTCTCCATGATGTAGCCGCGGTGCGCCACGGCCAGCGCCACGGTGGCGTTCTGCTCCACCAGCAGCATGCTGGTGCCGCGCTCGGCGTTGATGCGGGCGATGATGGTGAAGATGTCCTCCACCAGCTTGGGGCTGAGGCCCAGCGAGGGCTCGTCCAGCAGGATCAGCTGGGGCTGCGCGATGAGCGCGCGGCCGATGGCCAGCATCTGCTGCTCGCCACCCGACAGATAGCCGGCCAGGCCCTTGCGGCGCTCGTGCAGGCGTGGGAAGTAGCTGTAGACGAGGTCGAAGTCCGGCGCCACCTGGCCCCGGCCGGTGAGGGCGTAGGTGGAGGCGATCAGGTTCTCCTCCACCGTCAGGTCCTCGAAGACGCGGCGGCCCTCCATGACGTGGCTGAGGCCGCTGCGCACCAGGTTCTGCGGCGCCAGGGCCGCCGTGTCCTCGCCGTTGAACCGGATGCTGCCGGACTCCAGCGCGCCGTCCTCCAGCGCGAGCAGGCCCGAGACGGCCTTGAGCGTGGTGCTCTTGCCCGCGCCGTTGCTGCCCAGCAAGGCCACGATCTGCCCGCGCGGCACGGCCAGCGACAGGCCGCGCAGCGCCTGCACCACCTTGTTGTAGATGACCTCGATGTTGTTGACTTCGAGGATGTGGGTGGGGTCGGCGTTTGTCATGGGCACTACCGACAGGTCGTTGCGCACGTCGAGCCGGCTGCGTTGGTTGCACGGCCAGCGCGCGGGGCACCGGGCAAGGGCCGCCCCGCTGCGAGGGTGCCGCCCCCCTTCCCGCAGCGCGGAGCGGTGCGGGAGAAGGGAAAAGCGGCGAAGCCGCTCAGGGGGATGGTCCGCATCAGAGCTTGATCCAGTCCGAGGCCGCGACCATCTTCTGCGCCTTCATGTCGGCGCGATAGACCCGCCCCACCGGGATGGAGTTGCCGGCGATGGTGATCGGCACGCCGATCAGGCCGCCGGTGTCGAAGTCCTTGATGCTGTTGAGCGCGGCCTTGAGGTTCTTGCCGTCGAGCGGCTTGCCCGCATCCAGGCATCGCCTGGCGGATTCGACGAACAGCATCGCGGCGAGAAAGCCCTGCGTGTAGGCCGTGCTCTGGTAATCCGGGCGCATCTGGCGGATCTTCTCCAGCATGGGCGCCTTCTCGGTGTCGTAGTAGTAGCGGTAGGGCATCACGCCCATGAAGCCGTCGGCGGCCTCGCCCATCTTCATGACGGTGGAGCTGTCCATCGTCCAGAAGGTGCCCATCCATTGGCTGGTCATGCCCTGCTGCCGGCCCTGGGTGATGAACTCCGGAATGGGCGCGAGGATGTAGCCGTGGAAGATGGTGTAGTCGGGCGCTGCGCGGCGCAGCTTGATGACCTCGCCCGAGACGTCCACGCTGCCCGCGGGGGTCATGATCTTGATCGGCACCGACAGGCCGAGCGCCTTGGCGGCGGCCTCGCTGCGCTCGATGGGGTCGCGGCCGAACTCGGAGTCCGAATAGACGAAGGCGACCTTGGCGCCGGGCTTTTCCTTGGCGATGTGCTTGAGCAGGATGCCGAACATCTCCGTGTAGTCGGGCCCCACGAGGAATTGGTTCGGGTACTTCTTCGGGTCGTTCAGTTCGGAGGCGAACGAGGCGCCCCCCATCAGGATCGCGCCGTTGCGGTCCAGCTCGGGGTTGATGGTCTTGGCGAAGCCGGTGGAATCGCCGTAGTAGAGGTTGACCTTGTTCTGGCTGGTGATCTTCTTGAACGCAGCCACCGACACATCGACCTTGTAGCCCGTATCCTCTGGCACGTAGCGGACCTTGCGGCCCTTGATGCCGCCCGCGTCGTTGACGATCTTCACGTAGTCCTGGATGCCGGCATTGATGCCCACGCCGGCGAAGGCAAACACGCCCGTCATGGGGATGGAGCCGCCGATGACGATGTCGTCTCCGGCCTGTGCCAGCACCGACAGCGGGTGCGCCAGTGCGGCGGCCGCCGCCGCACCGAGCACGAGGCTGCGGCGCTGCGGGGAGGTCGGCTGCTGCGGGAAAGTGCCTTGCTGTTCCATGGTTGTCTGTCTCCTGGAGTGTTGTCAGTTGCGGAAAGGCCAGAGATGGAAGAAACGGCGGATGCGCCGCCACACTTCGGCCAGGCCGTGGGGCTCGAAGACGAGAAAGCCGATGATCAGCAGGCCGAAGATGACGGTGCGCACCGGCGAGAGGAAGACGGTCAGCTCGTTGCCGCCGGGCAGCAGGTCGACCACCAGCTTGAGCAGCTCGGGCACCATGGTCATGAAGACGGCACCCAGGATGCCGCCCAGGATCGAGCCCATGCCGCCGACGATGATGGCCGCGAGAAAGAAGATCGACATCAGCAGCGGAAAGCTCTCGGGCGTGACGACACGGAAGAAATACGCCCACAGCCCGCCCGCCACGCCGGCGTAGAACGACGACAGGCCGAACGACAGCAGCTTGTAGCGCAAGAGCGGAATGCCCAGCACCTCGGCCGAGATGTCGCGGTCACGGATGGCGATGAAGGCCCGGCCCACGCGCGTGCGGAACAGGTTGGCCGCGCCCAGCAGCATCAGCACGGTGACCGGCACGATCACCCAGTAGAGGCGGAACGAGGTGTCGAGCGGCAGGCCGAAGAGCCGGGCCGGTGGAACGCTCAGGCCGGCCGTGCCGCCGGTGAACTTCCAGTTGGCGAAGATGAAATGCGCGATGAACGACGCGGCGATGGTGGCGATGGCCAGGTACAGCCCCTTCACGCGCAGCGAGGGAATGCCCACCACGATGCCGCCCAGCATGGCGACGATGCCGCCGGCCAGCAGGTTGAGCAGGAAGGGCGTGCCCAGGCGCGTTTCCAGCACGGCCACGGTGTAGGCGCCCAGGCCCATGAATGCGGCCTGCCCCAGGCTCACCAGGCCGGTGTAGCCGGTCAGGATGTTGAGCCCGGTGGCGCTGGCGACGTTGATGCTGACCAGGCACGCCAGGTACAGCCAGTAGTCGCTGGCCATGAAGGGAAACAGCAGCAGCAGGGCGGCCGCCACGGCCAGCCAGACCTTCTGCGTGCGCGAGTCGAACAGCGCCGCATCGGCGACGTAGGACTCCTTCAGGGTGCCGATGCGCATCAGGCCTCCTGCCGCGACACGCCGGGGGCGGCCGGCGCCTGCCCGGAGGTGGGTGAATGGACGAAGTGACGACCGTGGGCACGCATGGTTTCAAAGCCTTTCGATCTCGTGGGTGCCGAACAGGCCGTAGGGCCGCACCAGCAGCACGGCCACGAGCACGATGAAGGTGGCCAGCAACTTGTATTCGCCGCCCAGGTAGGCGCCAGCGAGCGCTTCGATCAGGCCGATGAGCAGGCCGCCGACCAGGGCGCCCAGCACGCTGTCGAGCCCGCCCACGATCACCACCACCAGCACCGACAGGCCGAACACGCCCATGCTCGACGAGATGCCGCCGATGGAGCCGACGATGATTCCGGAGACGGCCGCGATCATGGCGGACACCACCCAGGCGAGCGAGAAGACGCGCGGCACGTTGATGCCCACCGAATACGCCGCCGCCTGGTCGCTGGCCGTGGCCCGCAGCGCCACGCCGCCGCGCCAGAAGCGGAACACCAGCAGCACGGCGGCGATGAACACCACGGCCACCACCGCGCCCCAGGCGACCTTGGGCGCCAGGAAGGCGTCGCCGATGACGATGGGCCGGGTGGGCATGAAGTCGATCAGGCGGCGCTGGTCGGCCGTCCAGATCATCTCCACCAGCCCCACCAGCACGGACGCCAGCCCGACGGTGACCATGAAGACGGAGATGGGCGGCTCGCCGAGCAGCGGCCGGATCATGGTGCGCTCGATCAGCGCGCCCAGCAGCCCGGTGCCGATCACCGCCGCGGGAATGGCAATCCACAGCGGCAGCGCGAACATCGAGGCGAAGGTGAAGAACAGGTAGGCGCCCACCATCAGGAGCTCGCCGATGGCGATGTTCACCACGCGGGTGGCCTTGTAGACCATGACGAAGGCCAGCGCCGCCAGCGCATACAGCCCGCCACCCGCCATCCCGGTGAGGCTGATCTCGAAGAGATAGGCCCAGTCCATCACACCGCCCCCTGCAGCACGGGCGCGGCGGCATGGCCGCCGTGCAGCCGGGCGCGCAGGTCGCCCACGTCGCCCGAGCCCAGGTAGGCGCGGATCACCTCGGGGTCGGCCTGCACGGCAGCCGGCGTGCCCTGGGCGATGACCTGGCCGAAGTTGAGCACCACCACGTGGTCCGACAGGTCCATCACCATGCCCATGTCGTGCTCCACCATGAGCACCGTGACGCCCCACTCCTCGCGCACGTCGAGGATGAACCGCGCCATGTCCTCGGTTTCCTCCCGGTTCATGCCGGCGACGGGTTCGTCCAGCATGAGGATCTTCGGCTGCATGGCCAGCGCGCGGGCCATTTCCACCCGCTTCTGCAGACCGTAGGGCAGGGCCGCCACCGGCGCGTGGCGGATGTGGTCGATCTCGAGGAAGTCGATGATCCGCTCCTCGATGTCGGCACGCAGCGCGGCCTCCTCGCGGCGGGCGCGGCCGAGGTAGAAGAGCGCGTCGAGCACGTTGCTCTTGAGGTGGGCGTGGCGGCCGAGCTTGATGTTGTCCAGCACCGTCATGCCGCGAAAGAGCGCGATGTTTTGGAAGCTGCGGCCCAGGCCGCGCCTGGCGCGCTGCGGCGCGGGCACGCCGGTGATGTCTTCGCCCTGGAAGCGGATCTGCCCGGCCGTGGGACGGTAGAAGCCCGAGATGGTGTTGAACAGCGATGTCTTGCCCGCGCCGTTCGGGCCGATCACGGCAGTGATCGAGCCCGGCTGCACGCCGAAGCTGACGCCCGTGAGCGCCTTCACGCCACCGAAGGCCAGCGTCACACCGTCCACCTGCAGCAAGGGGTCGGGCGATGCGTCGCCTTGGGCGCCTCCAGCCTGTTGTCTCGTCTCCATCGGCTTCCTCTACGGGTTTTTGCGAACCGGACGGGGGTCTACTGGTACGTAGACTTCTTACTTGTGAGTAGATTCTGGAGTGCACCCCACCATGCGACATTGGTACTTTCCCGCTGACACTGACGCATGACGCCATCTGCCAGAAAGAAGAAACGAGTGGCCTCCGCCACCCCGGTGGCCTCGCCCTGGGCCGATGCCCCGGCGCGTGCCGAGCAGCGCGAAGCCAAGCGCGATGCCGTGCTGTCCACCGCTGCGCAGCTCTTCAACGAGCGCGGTTTTCATGCCACGTCGCTCGACGACATCGCGGCGCGGCTGCACGTCAGCAAGCCCACGCTCTATTACTACGTCAAGAACAAGGACGAGATCCTGCTGCAGTGCGTGCGGCGCGGGCTCACCATGACGCTGGAGGGCATCGAGGCCTCGCGGCAGGCGGGTGGCAAGGCCATCGACCAGTTGCAGGCGTGCATGCGCGTCTATGCGCGCATCGTCACCATGGACTTCGGCATGTGCCTCATCCGCGTGGGCGACGAGCAGGTGCCGGCCGAAAGCCGCAAGGAGCTGCGCCGGCTGAAGTCGTCCATCGACCAGGAGTTCCGGCGCCTGGTGGCGGCGGGCGTGCAGGAAGGGTCGGTGGCGGAGTGCGACCCGAAGATGACGGCCTTCGTCATTGCCGGGGCGCTGAGCTGGATCGGCCGCTGGTACCAGCCTGGCGGCGAATACAGCGCCGACGAGGTGGCGGAAAAATGCATCGCGACGCTGCTGGCCGGCGTTCTGCGGCACCCGACCCCTTAGGGCGCCACCGGCACCGGGGCGCTGGACGAACCTGCCCCCGGGTTCACGCTCTTTTCAGGCCTCTGCGCTGACTGCACCAGCGCAGGCAGCTATCAAAACAATAGCGTCAAGCCCGTGGCGGCCCGGCCAGGTCATCGAGGATCGGGCACTCCGGCCGCCCATCCCCCTGGCAGCAGCCCACCAGCGCCTGCAGCGAGCGCTGCATGGCCTGCATGGCGGCGATGCGCTGGCCCAGGTCGTCGATGTGGGCCTGCGCGATCTGCTTGACCTGGGCGCTGGCGCGGTGCTGGTCCTGCCAGAGGCCGAGCAGGGTGGCGATCTCCTGGATGGAAAAGCCCAGGTCGCGCGCGCGGCGGATGAAGCGCAGGGTGTGGACGTCGGACTCGGTGTACTGCCGGTAGCCGCTGTCGGTGCGGGCCACGCCGGCCAACAGGCCCAGCGACTCATAGTGGCGCAGCATGCGCGGCGACACGCCGGCGCGCTCGGCGGCGGTGCTGATGGGCACCGGCCAGCCGAAGGCGGAGGTGGGGGTCGACGTCGCGGTGGCCTCGGCGCGGCGGCCGCTGCGCCTGCTGCGCTCGGCGGGCGGAGCGGCGCTCATGCCGCGACGGTGTAGCCCTCTTCGGTGATGGCGGCGGCCAGCGCCTTGCGCGGGTGGTCGCTCTCCACCGCGACGCGGCCGGTGGGCAGATCGACCTGCACGCTGGCATCGGTGTCGACCTGGCGCACCGCATGGACCACGGCGCGCTCGCAGTGGCCGCAGGTCATGCCCTGGACTTGGAAGGTGTGTTGCATGGAGGTCTCCTGAAAAGTGGCGGATGGGCGAGTGTCAACCTTGCCATCATGTCAAAGTCAAGCCGCGCGGCTTGCCGGACAGGGCCTCGGGTGGCCCTTGACCTTGCCATGGCGTCAAGGTTCAAGATGCCGCCATGACTGCTGCCTCCTCCCCCATCCCCGCGCCCGTCCAGCCCCTCTCCGCGACGACACCCGCCACGCTGGACCTGGGCATTGCCGGCATGACCTGCGCCAGCTGCGTGGGCCGCGTCGAGCGGGCCTTGCGCAAGGTGCCCGGCGTGCAGGACGCCACCGTGAACCTGGCGACCGAGCGCGCCCACATCGCCTACGTCGCGCCCTCCGGCGACGCGGGCGCCGGCGCTGGCGCGGACATGGGCGCCGTGCTGCGCCGCGCGGTGCGCAACGCGGGCTACGAGCCGCGGTCGCTGCAGGACCAGGCGGCCGATGCGGCCGAGGGCGATGCATCGCCCTGGGCAGGCTTCGGCCCGGTGGCGGCGGGCCTGCTGCTGTCGGCGCCGCTGGTGCTGCCGATGGTGCTGGACCTGCTGCCCGCCAGCCTGACGGGAATGACCGGCAGCGCGCATGCCCTGCTGCCGCCCTGGCTGCAGTTCGCGCTGGCGGCACCGGTGCAGTTCGTGCTGGGCGCGCGCTTCTACCGGGCGGGCTGGCATGCGGCGCGGGCGCTGTCGGGCAACATGGACCTGCTGGTGGCGCTGGGCACCAGCGCCGGCTTCGGCCTGTCGCTGTGGCTCACCGCCGCGCCCGGGCATGCGCCGCACCTCTACTTCGAGGCGTCGGCCGTGGTCATCACGCTGGTGCTGCTGGGCAAATGGCTGGAGGCCCGCGCCAAGCGGCAGACGACCGCCGCCATCCGCGCGCTGCACGCCCTGCGGCCCGACGTGGCGCACCTGCTGGGGCGGGACGGCGAGGTGGACGTGCCCGTGGCCGAGGTGATGGCGGGCGACCGCATCGTGGTACGGCCGGGCGAGCGCGTGCCGGTGGACGGCGTGGTGCAGGAAGGCGCCACGCAGGTGGACGAGTCGATGCTGACCGGCGAGCCCCTGCCGGTGGCGCGTGCGGCGGGCGATGCGCTCACCGGCGGCTCGGTCAACGGCGACGGACGCGTGCTGCTGCAGGTGACGGCCGTCGGGGCAGAGACGGTGCTGGCCCGCATCATCCGGCTGGTGGAAGACGCCCAGGCCGCCAAGGCGCCCATCCAGCGGCTGGTGGACAAGGTGGCGGCCGTCTTCGTGCCGGTGGTGCTGGTGATCGCCCTGCTGACGCTGCTGGGCTGGCTGGCGGCCGGCGCGGGCGCCGAGGCCGCGCTGGTGCATGCCGTGGCGGTGCTGGTGATCGCCTGCCCCTGCGCGCTGGGGCTGGCCACGCCGGCCGCCATCATGGCCGGCACGGGCGCAGCCGCGCGCGAAGGCATCCTGATCAAGGACGCCGAGGCGCTGGAGCGTGCCCACCGGGTCGATACGGTGGCCTTCGACAAGACCGGCACGCTGACTGCGGGCCGGCCACGGCTGACGGCGATGGTTCTCGCGCCGGAAGGGGCCCCGGCCCCCACGGCCGCAGCAGGCGAAGCCGCCGTGCTGGCTGCCGTGGCGGGCGTGCAGGCCGGCAGCGAGCACCCGCTGGCCCGTGCCGCCCTCGAAGCCGCCCGCAGCCGCGGCGTGACCCCGCCCCCGGGCGACGCGGTGACGGCAGTGGCCGCCGTGCCCGGCCGGGGCACCGAAGGCACGGTGCACGGCGAGCGGTGGGTGGTCGGCAGCCTGCGCTGGATGCAGGAGCTGGGCGCGCCGCTCGGCCCGCTGGCGGACCGCGCCGCCGCGCTGCAGGGGGAGGGCGCCACGGTATCGGCCGTGGCCCGGCAGGACGCGGCGGGCCGCAGCGCCTGGATGGTGCGCGCGCTGCTGGCCTTCGGCGACGAACCCAAGCCGGGCGCCCGCGAGGCGCTGGCTGCGCTGCGCGCACGCGGGCTGCGCACGGTGATGATTTCGGGCGACAACCGGGGCGCGGCCGAAGCGATGGCCCGCCGCCTGGGGCTGGACCCGGAGGCGGGAGAAGTGCTGGCCGAGGTGCTGCCCGAAGGGAAGGCCGCCGCCGTGGCCGGGTTGCAGCGCGGCGCTGCGGGCCCGGCTGGCGGCACGGTTTCGCGCGCCCTGGGCACCCTGGGCGCCCCGGCCAACACCGCCGACACGGCCGAACCAGCCGAACCAGCGATGGGGCAGGGTGCCAGCGCCTCGGCCTCCCCCCGCCGCATCGTCGCCATGGTGGGCGATGGCGTCAATGACGCACCGGCGCTGGCGGCGGCCGACGTGGGCCTGGCCATGGGCAACGGCACCGACGTGGCGATGCACGCGGCCGGCATCACCCTGATGCGCGGCGACCCGCGGCTGGTGGCGGCGGCTCTGGACATCTCGGCGCGCACGGTGGCGAAGATCCGCCAGAACCTGTTCTGGGCCTTCATCTACAACGTGGCCGGCATTCCCCTGGCGGCCCTGGGCTATCTGAGCCCGGTGATGGCGGGGGCGGCCATGGCGCTGAGTTCGCTGAGTGTGATGGCGAACGCATTGCTATTGAAGCGCTGGCGCGTTTGATAGTTACATTGCCCCGACGGGCGTCTTGTCTGGCAAACTGCAACTAAATGTCAATAGCACTTCTTGGTGCTTGACACGGCATCGGCACGCCCGCATCGCCGGCCCACCCATCACCCTACAGGACGACAGTCATGAATTTCTTCAGCCTCATGAGGCGTTTCACCATCCGTTTCCGCATGATCGGTGCCATAGCGGTCGTACTGGTGTTGCTGGGGCTGCTGGGGGGCGCGGGCATGCTCGGCATGTTCCGCATCCACGACATGAGCGAGGAGTTCATCGCCAACGAGTACACGGCCATCGGCCATCTGGCGCAGCTGCGGGGCGAGATGGGTGCCATTCGCCAGAACGAGAAGGACATGATCATCCAGTACGAAAAGCCCGAGGGCGTGAAGGCGGCCCACGCGCAATGGATGGGCGCGCTGGAGCGGGCCAAGAAGATCACGGCCGGGCTGCAGCAGACCTCGGCAGGGGCCCGGGACGACGTGGCCGCCGGCATCGCCAAGCGGCTGGACAGCTACCGCGACCAGTTCGCCCATGTGGCGCGCCAGCTGGAAGCGGGCGGCTACGACACCGCCACCATCGCCTATCGCATGAGCGGCAAGGCCATCGCCGAATTCGCCGAGGCGGACAAGCAGCTCGCCGCGCTGGATGCCAGCCTGCGGGCCGACGTGCAGGGAGTGATCGACCAGCAGAACGGCATTTCCGCCCAGACCAAGTGGCTGTTCCTGCTGGCGGTGCTGATCACCGTGCTGGTGGTGGTCCCGCTCACGCTGCTGAACATGGTGTCCATCGTGCGCCCCATGGTCACCGCGCGCAGCCTGGCCCAGTCGATCGCCAGCGGCGACCTGTCGCAGCGCCTGCAGGTGGAAGGCCAGGACGAAGTGGCCGACCTGCAGCGCTCGCTGGTGGACATGCAGAACCGCCTGGCCGCGCTGGTCGGGCAGGTGCGCGACGCGAGCGGCAACATCGCCACCGCCAGCGCCGAGATCGCCACCGGCAACCAGGATCTGTCCTCCCGCACCGAGCAGACGGCCAGCAACGCGCAGGAAGCCGTGGGCTCGCTCTCGCAGCTCACCGCCACGGTGCAGCAGACGGCGTCGTCGTCGCAGGTGGCCAACCAGCTGGTCAGTTCGGCCTCCGGCATCGCCACGCGCAGCGGCTCGGTGGTGCAGCAGGCCATTTCCAGCATGCACGAGATCTCGACCTCCAGCCGCAAGATCGGCGACATCATCGGCGTGATCGACGGCATTGCTTTCCAGACCAACATCCTGGCGCTGAACGCCGCCGTGGAAGCGGCGCGGGCCGGCGAGCAGGGCCGGGGCTTCGCGGTGGTGGCGGGCGAGGTGCGCAGCCTGGCGCAGCGCAGCGCCGAGGCGGCCAAGGAGATCAAGAGCCTGATCGGCTCCAGCGTGACGGCGGTGAACGGCGGCGTGCGCCACGTGGAAGACGCCGGCCGGGCCATGACCGAGATCGTGGACAGCGTGCAGCGCGTCTCCGACATCATCGGCGAGATCAACGCGGCCGCCACCGAGCAGGCGGGCGGCATCGGCCAGGTCAACGGCTCGGTGGGCGAGATCGACCGCATGACGCAACAGAACGCGGCCCTGGTGGAAGAATCCGCCGCCGCAGCCGAATCGCTGCGCGAGCAGGCCGCCCGGCTCTCGCAGATCGTGCAGCAGTTCCACCTGGGCGACAGCGGCAGCACCGCCCACGCAGTGCCCCAGCCCGCCAGCCGCGTGCTGGCCGGCGCGGGCCGCGAGCCGGCGCTGCTGCCGGCCTGAAGGCGCCAGCGGCCCGGGTGGCCGCTGCTCCACCTGCAAAGCACAACGCCCGGACCGATGCGATCGGTCCGGGCGTTTTTTGTTGGCGGAGCGCCAGGAGCACGCTTCATGCATCCGGCGCGGCGCCGGCATCGCCTGCGGGCGATGCGCCGAAGGCTTGTCAGCCAGCCAGTTCCTGCGACCAGCCCGCATACCAGTCGCGGAACAGCTGGTACTGGTTCTGGGCGTAATGGCGCTGCGCGTCGGTCAGCACGTCGGTCTCGTTGAAGTGCAGCGTGTATTCCTGTTGGCCGTTGAGCACCAGCAGGTACTTGTAGTAGAGCACCAGGTCGGAGCCCTCGTCGAAGGAGGAGAGCACGGCCAGGGCGGCTTCCAGCTCGCGGGCCTGGCGGCGCGCCACCACGTCGCCCTTCGCGGCCTTCTTGCACAGGTCCACCAGCTGCAGCACCTCGCGCGGCAGGGCGTTGCCGATGCCGGTGATCGCGCCGGTGGCGCCGCAATTGACGAAGCCGTGGAACACCTGCGTGTCCACGCCCACCATCAGCGTCACGTTCTCGTCCTGCGAGGTGATGTTTTCCGCCGCGTAGCGCAGGTCGGCGGCGCCGCCGAATTCCTTGAAGCCGATCAGGTTCGGGTGGGCGGCGCGCAACTCGAAGAACAGGTCGGCGCGCGTGGCGAAGCCGTAGTAGGGGCTGTTGTAGATCACGGCCGGCAGTTGCGGCGCAGCCGCGAGGATGGCCGAGAAGTGCGCCTTCTGCGCGGTGGCGGAACTGCCACGCGACAGTACCCGGGGAATCACCATCAAGCCGTGCGCGCCGACCTCGGCCGCATGCGCGGCATGCGACACCGCTTCGCGCGAATTGACCGCACCGGTGCCGACGATGGTGGGGACGCCGGCGGCCACCAGGCGGGCTACACCTTCCTGCCGCTGCGCTTCGCTCAGGAGGGGCCAGTCGCCCATGGAGCCGCAATAGACGACGGCGCTCATGCCGGCATCGATCAGCGCGCGGCCCTGCGCCACCAGGGCGTCGTAGTCGGGCTGGCGGTCGGGCGTGCACGGGGTCATGAGCGCGGGGATGGTGCCGGTGAAGATGTTGTCGGTCATAAGGTTCTGCCAGTTGAAACAATCGGATCGGCCCACGGGCCGGGAAAATTGACTGCCTTTTAATAGGCTGTAAATATATTAGCGATATGCCGGAACCGAGCATAGGGTCTGCGCGCTTTTTGCACAAGCACCGAGCGCGCAACGGTGGCGAACGCGCCGGAATAGATTCGCGATATATTGCTGCAGCACCTGCCTGCCCGATTCCACCGACCCCCACGTTCATCCCCATGTCCTCCCCCGGCAAGAAGAAGCTCTCCGCCAAGCCGACGCCCAAGCGCCGGGCCGCCGACATCGCCTACGACAAGATCGAGTCGCTCATCGCTCGGCTGGAGATCGCCCCGGGCACACCAGTCGTGGAGGCCGACATTGCCGAGATGACCGGCCTGGGCCGGACTCCGGTGCGCGAGGCGCTGATGCGCATGGTGTCGATCGGGCTGGTCGCGCAGCAGCCGCGGCGTGGCCTGGTGGTCTCCAGCATCGACGTGTCCGACCATCTCGACGTGGTCGAGACGCGCCGCGTGCTGGAGCGGCTGATCGCCTCGGCCTCGGCCCGCCGGGCCACACCCGAGCAGCGCAAGGCACTGGTGGCGGCGGCGCAGAAGATGATGAAGGCGGCCGAGAAGGACAACCTCGATGCCTACATGCAGGCCGACCAGGAGCTCGACCACATCAACCATGCTGCCTGCGGCAACGCATCGGCGGTCGGTGCGGTGCTGCCGCTGGTGGTGCAGTGCCGACGCTTCTGGTATGCCTACCAGCACGAGGGCGAGATCAGCGAAGGCGCGCAGGCCCACCTCGCGATGGCCGAAGCGATCGCCTCCAGCGACGCCGCCGCCGCCGAGGAGGGCGCCGAGCAATTGATGCGCTATCTGGCTCGCTTCACGCACCGCATCATCAATTCCTGAGCAGTGAGAGAAGGGGCGGCGCCCCGGACCCTGGCACATCCGGTGGTGGAGGTGGTGAGGCGAGGCGCTTTCTGGGGCTCTGCGGCGGATGCGGCCCGAGCGTCAGAGCTTGGCGCCCACCGCCCGCAGTTCGGCGATCTGCGGCGCCTTGGGCAGCCAGAGCTTGTCGAACGCCTCGATGGCCGGCGTGGTGTCGAAGTTGCTCAGTTCGCGGATCGCGATCGGCTCCTTGCGCAGCTTCTCCAGCAGGCCCGCCTCGGTCATGACGATGTCGCTGATCTGCGCATCCAGCACCTGGGCCGTCAGTTGGCGGATCAGGTCCCGGTCCTTGGCGTCGAGCGTCTGCCAGACGCGGCCGGAGAACAGCGGCGCGAAGGGCATGAACAGCGCGTTCATCGGCATCATGACCTTGGAGACCTTGTCGAAACGCTGGTTCCACGAGAACTCGACGTCGGCTTCCAGACCGTCGACCTGGCCGTTGGTCATCGCGTCGAACACCGCCGGGGTCGGGATCGGCGTGGGTGCCGCGCCGAAGTACTGGTAGAAGTCGCGGTAGACCGGCGTGGGATTGATGCGCAGCTTCAGGCCCTTCAGGTCGTTGGGCGTCTTGATGTCCTTGGTGGAGAACACCACCCGCATGCCGGTGATGCCCCAGCCGAGGCCGACGCAGCCGGTCTCGCGCGGCAGCACTTCCAGCAACTTGAGCGCCGCGGGCATCTTGACCAGCTTGCCGGCAGCGGCCGTGGAGCGCACCAGGTAGGGCGCATTGATCGAGGCCACGCTGGGCACTCGGGTGCCCAATTCGGCGGCCTGGATCCAGCCCATGTCGAGGGCGCCGGACTGCATCTGCTGCATCATCACCGACTCGTTGCCGAGCTGGCCCGAGTGGAACACGGTGACCGTCAGCCGGCCATCGGTGGCCTTCTTGAGTTCGTTGCCGAACTGCAGCGCGGCGCGGTTCCAGGAGTGACCCGCCGGCGTGATCACGCCCAGGCGGAATTCCTTGGGGGCGGCGGCGCGAGACGGGGTCACGAACGCCAGGGGCGCGGCGGCGGCGGCCGAGGCCTGGAGGAAATGGCGGCGGTTCAAGGGCATGGCGTGCTCCGGGATGACGATGGGGGAACGAAATCGGAAACGAAAACGGGCGAGCGCAGAGGGCGGGCCTACTTCAGCAGGCCGAGCGACAGGCTCGGGAACAGCGAGAGCATCACCAGCGCGACGCAGCTGATGATGAAGAAGGGCAGGGTGACGATGAACATCTTCCCGGGCTTGGCGCCGGTCACCGCGGAGGCGACGAAGAAGCTCAGCCCCACCGGCGGCGTCATCAG
Organism: Acidovorax sp. Leaf160; assembly: GCF_001424265.1. Lineage (GTDB taxonomy): Bacteria > Pseudomonadota > Gammaproteobacteria > Burkholderiales > Burkholderiaceae_C > Paracidovorax. The sequence continues at coordinate 26,326 of NZ_LMOV01000004.1, read as the reverse complement.
CCCCAGCACCAGGTTGATCACGATCACCACACCGAAGTGGCGCGGGTCGATGTGGTAGACCTCGGTCGCGATCGGCAGCAGGATCGGCGCGGTCATGATGAGGCCCGGGATGCCGTCGATCACGGTGCCGATCACCAGCAGGATCACATTGACCAGCAGCAGGAAGGTGATCGGGTCCTTGGCCACGGTCTGGATCCATTCGGCGACCACCTGCGGCACCTTGCCGTAGATCAGCAGCCACGAGAACACCGACGCGGCGGCCACCAGGAACAGCACGATGGCGGAATAGATGCCCGAGCGCAGCATGATCGCGCCCAGGTCGCCGAGCCTGAATTCGCGGGTCACGTAGCGGCCCACCAGCACCGCGCTCACCGCGCCCACGGCGGCGGCCTCGGTGGGGTTGGCCAGGCCGGTCAGGATCGAGCCCACGATCACCAGCGGGATCAACAGCGTCGGGCTCGACACCAGCACGGTGTGGGCACGCTGGCGCAGCGTGCGCCTGGGGCTGCGCGGGTAGTTGTAGATGAAGCCCATGCCGGCGATCACCACGAAGAACAGTACCGTCAGCAGGACGCCGGGCAGGATGCCCGCGATCAGCATGTCGCCCACCGCCACCTGCGCCAGCACGCTGTAGACCACGAACATCACCGAGGGCGGGATGATCGGGCCCAGCATGCCGCCGTAGACCGTCAGGCCTGCGGCGAACGTCTTGTCGTAGCCCTGCTTCTCCATCTCGGGCACCATCACCTGCGCCATGATCGCGACCTGCGCGGTGGCCGAGCCGATGATCGACGACACCAGCATGTTGGCCAGGATGTTGACGTAGGCGAGGCCGCCCTTGACCGAGCCGACGAAGGCCATCGACAGGTCGACCAGCCGGCGCGTGATGCCGCCGCTGTTCATCACCTCGCCGATCAGGATGAAGAGGGGGATCGCGATCAGCCCGTAGCTGTCGACGCCCGCGAACATCTGCGTCGCGTAGGACTGCAGCAGCACCGGGTTCTCGATGCTGTAGATGTAGAAGATGCCGGAGAGGCACAGGCACAGGCCGATCGGCACGCCGACCAGCATGATGGCCACGAAGAAGAGCGAGGTCATCATGTCAGTTCACCGCTTCCGGATTGGCGGCGTCGAAGGCCGGGTGTTTGCGTTGCGGCGCCAGGCGCAAGTCTTCCAGCAGGTTGGCCAGGGCGTGCAGGCTCATGCAGAGCGCGAAGATCGGCATGATCAGCTGCAGCACCCACATCGGCCATTCCAGCGTCTGCGTGTGCTCGGTGTAGAGGAAGTTGAAGGACTCGGCCGCGTATTCCTTGGCGTCGAAGCCCTTGCGCGCGATGCCGATCGGGTCCATCCAGATCCAGCACATGGCCAGCAGCGCCAGCGCGAAGAGCAGCACGCCGGAGGTCGCCATCACCTTGGCGACGCGGGCGCTGCGCGGGCCCAGCTTGTCGGTGAGCATGGTGACCGCGAAGTCCATGCGCAGCCGCGTCATCGCCGAAGCGCCCACGAAGGTGAGCCAGACCACCGCGTAGACCGAGGCCTCGTCCACCCAGTAGAGCGGCATGCCGGAATAGCGCGTGACCACGTTGAGCAGCACCAGCACGGTGAGCAGTGTCATCAGGCCGGCGATGAGCCACCGCTCCAGGCCGAGCAGCGCGCCGGAGGCATCGAGGACCCAGCGCACCACAAGGTGCGGCGGGGTGGTGGGAGATGGGCTGTCGGAGGCTTCCATGGGCGGCATGCGATGGTGCGGTTCGTCCGTTTGAAGATACGGTGGATATATTTGTGGTATTGCCGAAAGCAAGTTGGATGCCAGACCGTGCGGCTGGAACGCCCTGGCCTCAGCCACTAATATATTTACAGTATTCTGCGGAGGCATCAGCGTAAACCATGCCTAGCGGCCCATTCGGTTCTGTGACAAGCGAGTGAGCTGCATGCACCGCGCCCGTGCGAATGGCCCCACAGGGGTGCGAACACGCCCTGGAAGTGACATCAAGCTGCTGCCATGTGGGGTCAGGCCCCCGCGCGGGCCGCCAGCCAGGGCTGCCGCCGGACGAAGGCAAAGGCGAAGGCAGCCTCGACGGCCGCGCGCCGTGCCAAAGAAAAACGCCCGGACCGATCGGATCGGTCCGGGCGTTAGGGCGATGAACGCCGGGGCTCAGGCCACGCCGACGCCGGGCGCCACCGGGTCGGGCGCCTGCCCTTTCCTGGGCCCGAACCAGGCCACGTAGAGCGCCGGCAGCACCACCAGCGTGAGCATGGTGGCCGTCACCAGCCCGCCGATGACCACGATGGCCAGGGGCCGCTGCGTCTCCGACCCGATCTCGTGCGAGAGCGCCATGGGCAGGAGGCCGAGCATGGCCAGCATCGCCGTCATGAGCACCGTGCGCAGGCGCTGCATGGAGCCCTGGCGCACGGCCTCGACCACGCTGGCGCCGCCGGCCTGCAGCTGCTGGAAGACCGAGAGCATCACCACGCCGTTGAGCACGGCCTGGCCCGAGAGCGCGATGAAGCCGATGGCGGCGGACACCGACAGCGGGATGCCGAAGATCCAGAGCGCCACGAAGCCGCCGATGAGCGCCAGGGGCACGTTCAGCAGGATGAGCGAGGCCATCTTCACCGACTTGAAGGCGTCGAACAGCAGCACGAAGATCAAGAGCAGCGAGATGGGCACGACCACCGAGAGGCGCTTCATGGCGCGTTCCTGGTTCTCGAACTCGCCCGACCAGTTGACCTGGTAGTTGTCCGGGATCTTCACGTTCTTCTCGACGCGCGACTTCATGTCGGCCACGACGGAGCCCATGTCGCGCCCGGCGATGAAGATGCCGATGGCCGTGGTGCGGCGGCCGGCCTCGCGGGCGATGTTCATGGCGCCCGAGCTTTCGCGGATCTTCGCGACATCGCCCAGCTGCACATAGCCGCCGTCCGGCGTGGCGATGGGCGTGCGCGGCAGGTTGGCGATGGTGCGCTCGTCCGAGGGCAGGCGCACGGCCACGGCGAACTTGCGCTCGCCTTCCCAGAGGTTGGTGGCGGCCTTGCCGGCCAGGGCCGCCTCGATCACGTCCTGGATGTCGCTCACGTTGAGGCCGTAGCGCGCAGCGCGGTCGCGGTCGATGTCGATCAGCAGCTGCGGCACCTGGCCTTCGCGGTCGATCTCGGCGCGGGCCACGCCCTGCACCTGCTTGACCTCGCGGGCGATCTCTTCCGTGATGCGCTTCATTTCCACCAGGTCGTCACCCGCGAGCTTGATCACGATCTGCCCCTTGATCTGGGAGATCGATTCGAGCACGTTGTCGCGGATGGGCTGCGAGAACGCCGGGTCGATGCCGGGGATGGCGGAGAGCGCGCGGCCCATTTCCTCGGTGATCTTCGCGCGCGTCATGCCGGCGCGCCACTGGTCCTCGGGTTTGAGGTCCACGAAGATTTCGGCCATGGAGATGGTCTTGGGGTCGGTGCCGTCCTCGGGCTGGCCGGCCTTGGAGACGGTGGTGCGCACCTCGGGCACCGACAGCAGCGCCTTGCGCGCCATGCGCAGGATGCGCGAGGCCTCGGCGGTGGAGACGTTGGGCGAGAGGCTGAAGTTCACCCAGGTCGTGCCTTCGTCGAGCTCGGGCAGGAATTCCGAGCCCAGGCGCGCGGCCGCCACCATGGCCAGGCCGAACACGGCCAGCGCGATGACGACCACCGTGCGGCGGCGCTCCAGCGCCCAGTCGAGCACCGGGGCGTAGATGCGCTTGGCGCGCGTCACCACGCGGTTGTCGCCGTGGGGTAGCTTGCGGCGCAGCAGCCAGTAGGCCAGCAGCGGCACCAGCGTGAGCGAGAAGATCAGCGAGCCGATGAGGGCCGTGGTGACCGACAGCGCCATGGGCTGGAAGATGCGGCCTTCGTGCCGCTGCAGCGCGAAGATGGGGATGTGCGCCGCGATGATGATGAGCATCGAAAAGAGCGTGGGCCGGCCCACTTCGCCGGCCGCTTCGATGATGGTGTCGCGCCGGTCGCGCTCGTCCATGTTCTCGCCGCGCTCGGCCAGGCGGTGCATGATGTTCTCGATCACGATCACCGCGCCGTCCACGATGATGCCGAAGTCCATCGCGCCCAGGCTCAGCAGGTTGGCCGGCACGCCCATGATCTTCAGGCCCATGAAGGTGGAGAGCAGCGCGAGCGGGATGATGACCACCACGGCCAGGCTGGCGCGCAGGTTCGACAAAAAGATGTAGAGCACCAGCGACACCAGCAGCGCGCCTTCCACCAGGTTGTGGAACACGGTGGTGAGGGTCTTGTCCATGAGCCAAGTGCGGTCGTAGAAGGGCACGATCTTCACGCCCGGCGGCAGGCCGCGTTCGTTCAGCTGGGCGATCTTGTCCTTCACGCCCTTGAGCACCACGCTCGGGTTCTCGCCTTTGCGCATCACCACGATGCCGGTGACGATGTCGTCGTCCTGGTCCTGGCCCACCACGCCGAGCTGGGGCACGGCGCCGATGCGCACCTGGGCGATGTCGCGGATCAGCACCGGCGTGCCGTTGCGCGATGCCACGACGATGCGGCCGATGTCCTCGGCCGAGCGCAGCAGGCCCAGGCCGCGGATGGTGTACTGCTGCGCGCCCTGCGCCACGTAGCTGCCGCCCGCGTTGGCGTTGCCGCGGCCCAGCACGTCCAGCAGGTTCTGGAAGCTCACCTTGTACGCGCGCAGCTTGTCCATGTCGGGCTGCACTTCGTACTGCTTGATCGCGCCGCCCATGGCGACCACGTCGGCCACGCCGGGCACCTGGCGCAGCGCGCGCTCCACCGTCCAGTCTTCTAGGGTGCGGATATCGGTGGTGGTGAGGCCGTCGCCCTTCAGGCGGTAGCGCATGATCTCGCCCACCGGCGTGGCGTTGGGCGCGATCTCGGCCTGCACGCCCTGCGGCAGGTCGATGGTGGAGAGCCGCTCGGCCACCTGCTGGCGCACGATGTTCACGTTGGCCGCGTCGTCATACGTGACCACGGTGAACGACAGCCCGAACTGCGTGTGCGAGAACACGCGGATGGAGTTGGGCAGGCCGGCCAGCGCGGTCTCGATGGGCAGCGTGACCTGCTTTTCGACTTCTTCCGGCGCGCGGCCGGGAAAGAGCGCGATCACGGTGACCTGCGTGTCGGTCACGTCGGGGAAGGCTTCCACCGACAGGTTCTTGAAGGCGATGACGCCGGCCAGCGCGAACAGCAGCGTGCCCAGCACGATGAAGAGCGGCTGGTGCAGCGCGTAATGGATCAGGCGCTTCATGGGGTCGTCTTCTTCGCGGCGGCGGCGTCTTCGGTCATGGACTGGAACTGCCGGGACAGCAGCAGCGCGTTCTGGTTCACCACGGCATCGCCGGGCTGCAGGCCGCTGGCCACGATGACCTCGGCCGGGCCTTCCTGGGCCAGCTCGACCTTGCGCGGCTCGAACACGCCGGGCTCGCGGCGCACGTAGACCACGTGCTGGACACCGTCGAGCACGATGGCGGTGGCGGGCACCATCACGCCGCCGGCACGGCTTTCCTGCACGCGCGCGGTGGCCAGCATCTCGGCCTTCAGCCGGCGGTCGGGGTTGGGCACCACGCCGCGCACCTTGATCGTGCGCGTGCCGGGGTCGATGGCATCGGCCGTGGCCGTGACCTTGCCGGTGAACGTGGCGCCGGGGTAGGCCGGCACCTGCAGCGCGATCGGGTCGCCGGGGCGCAGCGAGGCCAGGTCGCTTTCGCGCGCGTCGATCTGCACCCAGAGCGAGGTCGGGTCGGTCACCACGAAGAGCGCGGGGCCGGACTGGTCGGGCCGCACTTCCTGGCCGGGGTTGAGGTTGCGCTCCACCACCACGCCGCCCATGCCGGCCGAGAGGGCCAGCTGCTGGTTCACGCCGCTGGCGCTGCCGTAGAGGCGCGTGCGGGCCGCGGCGCGGGCCACTTCGGCTTGGGCGCCTGCCGCATCGGCCTGGGCCTGCTCCAGGTCCTTGCGGGCGATGATGCCGGCCTCGAACAGCTCGCGCTGGCGCTTGAGCGATTGCTGCGCCAGCGACTGGCCGGCCTGCGCCTTGGCGGTGTCGGCCTGGGCCTGGCCGAAATCGGGCGAGGCCAGCAGGGCCAGCGGTGCGCCGGCCTTGACCGGCTGGCCCAGGTCGGCCTGGATGCTGGTGATGCGGCCGGCGAAGGCCGGATAGATGCGCTGGGTGCGCTCCTCGTTCCAGACCAGCCGGGCGGGCAGGTCCACCGCCATGTCCTTGGCGGCGTGGGCGTCCACCGTGCCCAGCAGGGCGAGCTGCGGATGGCCGGAGGGAAAGCGCAGCTGGCCCGACTGGATGACCGGCGGTGCCGGTTCGGGCGGTGCGGCGGCGGCATCGGCGCCGGATTTGCCGCAGCCGGGCAGCAGGGCGCAGGCGGCGCCCAGGGCAGCGACGGCCACCAGGCCGCGCACGGCGCGGCGCCGCGTGGAAGGGGAGGGGTGTTGCACCATCATGGTCGGGAAGGTCCGGGAAGGCATACGGGGTCGGAAAAAGGCGAGTGCGGAGGGGACTGCTGCGGCGGCGCGGCCCGCGCTCACGGCATGCCGGTGAGCAGCTGCGGCTGCGTGCGCAGCAGCCAGGCGCCGCGCGCCTTGGCGTAGTCGGCGCGGGCGGCCAGGGCGTCGAGCACGGTGGCGCGCAGGGTGCGCTGCGCATCCAGCAGGTCGGTGAGGGCGATGGCGCCCTTGCGGTAGGCCAGCTCGGCGTTGTCGGCCACCTGGCGCGCGCGGGGCAGCACGCCCTGGTCGTAGTCGGTGGCGCGGCGCGCGGCGTTGTCCATCGTCTGGCGCAGCCGCTGCAGGTCCAGCAGGGCGAGGCGGCGGGTGTTCTCCAGCGCGTCCTGGGCGCGGGCGTAGTCGGCCTGCGCGCGGCCGATCTCGCCCTGGTACTGGTAGCCCCATTGCAGCGGGATCTGCACGCGCAGCTCGACCTGGCGGGTGGAGGTGCCGGGGTAGTGATCGACCGAGGCGCCCACCGTCCAGTCGGATTTCCGCAGCGCGTTGGCACCGTCCAGCGCCGCCTGGGCGGCCTGGGCACGGGCCAGGGCGGCCCGCACGTCGGCGCGGTTCTCGGCCCAGTCCGCCAGGTGGGCGTCGGTGGCGGGGCGGTCGCCGTCCAGGGCCGGCCAGGGCGTGTCCACCGCCTCCAGGCGGCTGCCGGTGCTGCCCGTGACCTGCGCCAGGGCCAGCGCGGCATCGTCCCGCGCCTGCTCGGCCGCGCGCGTGTCGGCACGGGCGCGCTCGGCCTCGATGCGGGTGCGCGAAGCGTCCTGCGCCGACAGGTCGCCCGCCTTCACGCGCCGGTCGGCCATGCCCGCCACTTGCCCCAGGCTGCGTTCGATGGCGGCCACCTCGGTCAGGCGCTCCTGCGCGGCCAGCAGGTCGTAGTAGGCCGAAAGCGCGGCCTGCAGCTGCTGCACCTGGGTGTCCGCCACATCGGCCTCGGCGGCGTTGGCCGTGCTCTCCGCCGCCTTCTTGCGCAGCGCGCGCTTGTCGCCGCGCTCCCAGGTCCAGTCGATGCCGATGGACTTGTCGATGCGCTTGCGCGTGAATACGTTGCCCGGCCCGGGGCCGTGCTGCAGGTCGATGGAGCTGGCCTTGGTGGTCAGCGAGGGCAGGGGGGCATGGTCGGCGCTCAGCACGTCGGCGCGCGCACCGGCCAGTTCCTGGCGGGCCTGGCTGACCTCGCTGTTGTCGCGTGCGGCGGCCAGCGCCTGGGCAAGCGTCCAGGCGGCGCCGCGCTGCGCGGATGACGTGGGCACGGGCAGCGCAAGGGCGGCGGGCGCGGCCGGCTGGGCCTGTGCGGCCGGCCAGGCGGCGAAGACACCGCCGCAGGCCAGCAGGGTTGCCGCGATGCGGGAGGCGGCCGGGCGCTGCACGGCACCGGCACGCCGGGTGGAAAAGGGAGGATGGGAGCGCATGGCATGTTTATCCGCCGCCCAGCCTGACCACGGCCTGACCACGGCCTGACCGCCGAGCCTGCGGGCGCCCCGGCCGAGACACAATGCGGTGTCCGCGCCACGGTGCGGCGGATGCCGCCGGCCGCGCCTCTCCGGCGCTGTGCTTGTCTTCATTTCTTCACCGCTTTTCGCTCCCTGCCCATGCGCATCCTCGTAGTCGAAGACGATGCCGTGCTGCGCGGCGTCATGCAGCGCAGCCTGGCCGATGCCGGCCACCGCGTGGACGCGGCCGCCACGCTGGCCGAGGCCGACCATTTCTGGAAGGTGCAGCCGTTCGACGCCGTGCTGCTGGACCTGAACCTGCCGCAGGACGCGGGTGCGGCGAGCCCGCTGGGCAGCGGCCTCACGGTGCTGCGCGCGGCCCGCGCGCGGGGCGACCGCACGCCGGTGCTGGTGCTCACCGCCCGCGACCGCACCGAGGAGCGCATCGCCGGCCTGGACGCGGGCGCGGACGACTACCTGGGCAAGCCGTTCGACCTGGCCGAGGTGGAAGCCCGGCTGCGCGCCCTGGTGCGCCGCACGCAGGGCACGGACGACCGCACCCGCGCAGGCACCCTGGTGCTGGACCGGCGGGCGCGCCGTTTCACCATGCACGGCCTGCCGTTCGAGCTGCCCGCACGCGAATTCGAGGTGCTCTGGGAGCTGATGACCCCGCCGGGCCGCGTGGTCAGCAAGCGGACGCTGTCGGACAAGCTCTCGGACTTCGACGACACGCTGGGCGACAACGCGCTGGAGGCCTTCATCTCGCGCTTGCGCAAGAAGCTGCAGGGCAGCGGGGCGGGCATCCGCACGCTGCGCGGCCTGGGCTACATGCTGGAGGAGGCGGGCAGCGAAGCCCCTGGCGGCGACGCGCCGCAGGAGTCCGCATGAACCCCGGCCGGCCTGCCGCCGCGCCGGAGCACAGCCCGCGCGCGCCGGGCGCTGCGGCATCGCCACCTGCCGAGCCGCCGTCGCTGCGCGCCCGCCTGCTGCGCCACGTGCTGGTGCCGCTGGCCCTCACCTGGTTCGCGGGCACGGCGATCTCGGTGCTGGTGGCCAACGGCTTCACCCAACGCGCCTTCGACCGCGCCCTGCTGGACGACGCCTACGCCATCGCGGCGAATGTGCGGCTGAAGGGCGGGGCACTCGATCTGGCGCTGACATCGCGCGAGCTGAAGTCGGTGCTGTTCGATCAGGTGGAGACGGTGTACTTCGCCGTGGTGCTGCCGGACGGGTCGGTGCTGTCGGGCAATGCCAGCCTGCCGGCGCCGCCACCGCGGGAGGGAGAGGCCTACCGGTTCTCGGACATCAACTTCCGGGGGCGTGCGCTGCGCGCGGTACGGGTGCAGGTGAGCGAGCCGCAGGTCTTCGAGGTCATCACCGCGCAGACGGTGCATGCGCGCAGCGCCATGCTGCGCAGCGTGCTGCTGTATTCGGTGGTGTCCCAGCTGGTCTTGCTGGGCGCGCTGGCCTGGTGGCTGCGGCGCGCCATCCAGGCCGACCTGCAGCCGCTTGCGGCGTTCCAGGCCGCGCTGGCCGAGCGCGATGCGCGCGGGCTGGAGCCGGTCGCGCTGCAGGCTTCCACGCGGGACCTGCAACGCCTGGAAGGTGCCGTCAACGGCCTGCTGGCGCGCGTGGCCGAGAGCGTCCGGGCGCAGCGCGAATTCGCCGGCAACGTGGCGCACGAGCTGCGCACGCCGCTGGCAGGCATCCGGGCGCTGGCGGCATATGGCCTCTCGCACAAGGACCCGGCGGTGTGGCACGAGCAGCTGGCAGGCGTGGCCGCCAGCGAGGCGCGGGCGAGCCACCTGGTGGACCAGCTGCTGGCGCTGGCGCTGGCCGACGAGATGCGCGGTGCGGTGCCGCGCGAGCCGGTCGCGCTGGACGAGCTGGCGCGCGAAGCCGTGCTGCGCTTCCTGCCACGCGCCGATGCCGCCGGGGTGGATCTGGGCGCCCGCGGACTGGAACACCCCGTGGTGGTGCAGGGCCAGGCGCTGCTGATCGAAGGCGTGCTGGGCAACCTGATCGACAACGCGCTGCGCTACGGCCGCCCGGCCGAAGGCGGCCCGCCGCCGCGCATCACGGTGGAGATCACCCAAGAAGACGACGACGGCGCCCCCGGCGCGGGCAACGTGACGCTGGCGGTGGTGGACAACGGCCCCGGCATCGCCCGTACCCAGCGTGCGGATCTGATGCAGCGCTGGGCCCAGGGCCGCGAGGGCGAGCGCCTAGGGCAGGGCGCCGGCCTGGGCCTGGCCATCATGGCGCGCTACGCGGAACTGCTGGGTGCCCGGCTGATGCTGGGCCCGGGGCCGGGCGGGCAGGGGCTGCGCGCCGGGATGGTATGGGTGCGGCAGCCAGCCTGAGCCCGTATCGGAGCATTCGCGGCGATTTGCTCATTTTTCGATAGCAATCTACCCAGTCGGATCAATGGCTGACGGCCCACATACCCCTGGATTCCGATCCATGAAAAAAGCCAGGCAGTCGCCCGCCTGGCTTGGGGGATCGGGCGGCGCCTCGTGGGGGCCCCCCGTGTCGGGCATCAGCCCTGCTTCGACTGCTGCAACGTCGGGTAGTCGGTGTAGCCCTTCTCGCCGCCGCCGTAGAACGTGGACTGGTCCCACTCGTTCAGCGGAGCATCCTTGCGCAGGCGCTCGACCAGGTCGGGGTTGGAGATGTAGGCCTTGCCGAAGGCGACGATGTCGGCACGGCCGCTTTCGACCGCCTCCATGGCCAGCGCGCGGTCGTAGGCGTTGTTCACCATCCAGGCACCCTGGCCACCGGCTTCGCGGTAGGCCGCCTTGATGGCCTCGTAGTCGAACGGACGGCCGTCCACTTCGCGCGGTCCACCCGTGGCGCCTTCGATCACGTGGACATACGCCAGGCCCAGCGGCGCCAGCTGGCGAATCACGTAGTCGAAGAGCGGCTGCGGATCGGCGTCGCTGATGTCGTTGGCCGGCGTGACGGGCGAGAGGCGGATGCCGACCTTGCCGCCACCGATGGCGTCCACCACGGCGCGGGTCGCTTCCAGCAGCAGGCGGGCGCGGTTCTCGATGCTGCCGCCGTAGTCGTCGGTGCGCTGGTTGGCGCCGGTCTTGAGAAACTGGTCCAGCAGGTAGCCGTTGGCGCCGTGGATCTCCACGCCGTCGAAGCCAGCGGTTTCCACGGCGTTGCGGGCTGCTGCGGCGTAGGTGTGAACGATGCCGGGCAACTCGGACGCATCCAGCGCACGGGGCTCGGAGGTGGCCACGAACTGGCCCTTGCCGCTGTCGCGGTCCACGAGATACGTCTTGGCCTTGGCCGTGATGGCCGACGGCGCCACGGGCTGGCCGCCCTCCGGCTGCAGGTCCACGTGCGAGATGCGGCCCACATGCCAGAGCTGGGTGACGATCTTGCCGCCGCGCTCATGCACCGCGGCCGTCACCTTCTTCCAGCCATCGAGCTGATCGCTGCCGTACAGGCCCGGCACGTCGGCATAGCCCTGACCCTGGTGGCTGATGGCGGTGGCTTCGGTGATGAGCAGGCCTGCAGTGGCGCGCTGGGCGTAATAGGTGGCGGTGATGTCCTTCGGCACGGCATTCGGCGAGCGGTTGCGCGTGAGCGGCGCCATGGCGATGCGGTTGGCGAGCTGCAGGTCACCGGCCTGGACGGGATCGAAAAGCGTAGTGGACAAGGGAAGTACCTCTTTGGCAAAACGGGGGTGGGTCAAGGGCCCGGACCGGGCCCTTTCACGGCAGGAAGCGACGTTACCGCGTTTGCCGATTTCCTGCAGTGGGACTGCGCCGCGACGGGATATGCGAGCCGTGCTAGCGAAATCGCAGCAGCCGATGGCGTGCGGCCGTCCTCTCGCAGCTTTTGGCTTATCTGTTTTCCGCATGGTCATGCGCGCAAACGGCACTTCGCCGCCGGAAAGGCGCTTCCTAAGATGGCTCGGCCCGGCCCCCGTCGGGTTGGCTTTTCCTTCTGCACCACCACTCCTCCACAACCATCCCACAAAGGGGTCATCCAGATGCCATTTCCGCCGGACCAGAGCGCACCGTCCACCCGCCGCCGTACGTTGCAGGGCGCTGCCTTGATGCTTGCCGGCAGCCTGCTGTGCAGTACCGCTGCCCTGGCGCAGGCCAGGAAGGAAGTGGTGATCGGCTACCAGGACATGGTCGTGCCCTGGCGCCATGCGCAGGAGACGAAGGAGGTCGAGCGGCGCACCGGCTACCAGGTGACCTACCGCAAGCTCGGCAGCGGGGCCGAGGTGGTGCGCGCGCTGGCCTCCGGCGCGATCCAGATCGGCGAAGCGGGCTCGTCCCCGGTCGCGGCGGCGCTGTCGCAGGGCGTGCCGATCGAGGTCTTCTGGGTGCTGGACAACATCCACGATGCGGAAGCGCTGGTCGCGCGCAACGGCTCGGGCGTGCAGTCGCTGGCCGACCTGAAGGGCAAGAAGATCGGCCTGCCTTTCGTCTCCACCACGCACTTCCATGCGCTGGTGGCGCTGCAGGATGCAGGCATCGATCCCAAGGCGGTGCGCATCGTCAACCTGCGGCCTCCGGAGATCCTGGCCGCCTGGGAGCGGGGCGACATCGACGCCACCTTCGTCTGGGACCCGGTGCTCGCCAAGGTCAAGCAGAGCGGCAAGGTGCTCGCCACCTCCGGCCAGATCGCGGCCAGAACGGGCAAGGCCACGTTCGACGCGCTGGCCGTGAACAAGGAATTCGCACGCACGCACGATGCCTTCCTCACGCAGTTCGTGCAGGTGCTGGCCGACGCCGACAAGGCCTATGCCGCAGACAAGGCCGCGTGGACGGCGGATGCCGCCCCCGTGAAGTCGATCGCGAAATGGTCCGGCGCCGAAGCCCAGGCGGTGCCCGCCAGCCTGGCGCTCTACGCCTTCGTGCCGCCGGCCGAGCAGGCCGGCGGCCAGTGGCTGGGCGGGGCCCAGGATTCGGGCGTGGCGAAGTCGCTGGCCGCGACGGCCGCCTTCCTGAAGGAGCAGGGGACGGTGCAGTCCGTGCTGCCCGACTACGCAGTGGGCGTGAATCCCACATGGGTGCAGCGTGCACGCTGAGCAGGGCGCGAACGCCGCTGGCAGCCATGCCGGCCGTGCAGGAAGCAGTGGCTGCGCGGGTGGCGGCGCATTGTCTCTGCGCGGCGTAAGCGTGCGCTACGAAGGCACCGATCATCCGGCGCTGCAGGGCGTCGACCTCGACATTGACGCGGGTGAATTGGTCGTGGCGCTGGGGGCCTCTGGCTGTGGCAAGACCACGCTGCTGAATTGCATGGCCGGCTTCACCGAGCCCTCCGCCGGCACCCTCACGCTCGATGGCCGGCCGGTGACGGGGCCGGGTGCCGAGCGCGGCGTGGTCTTCCAGAAGCATGCGCTCATGCCCTGGCTGAACGTGATCGACAACGTGGCGCTGGGCCTGCGGCTGCGCGGTGTTTCACGTGAAACACGTCTGCGGCTGGCCGGCGAACGGCTGGCGCAGGTGGGGCTGGAAGGCTTTGCCCAGGCGTCCGTCTGGCAGCTCTCTGGCGGGATGCAGCAGCGCGTGGGCATTGCCCGTGCCCTGGCCAGCGACCCGCAGGTGCTGCTCATGGACGAGCCTTTCAGTGCGCTCGACGCCTTCACGCGCGAATCGCTGCAGGAGCTGGTGCTGCGGCTCTGGCAAAGCACCGGCAAAACGATCTTCTTCATCACCCACGACGTGGAAGAGGCGCTGTTCCTCGCCTCACGCCTGATCGTGATGACACCGCGCCCCGGCCGCATCGCGCAGCAGCATGCGCTGGATTTCAACCGGCAGTTCCTGGCAGGCCAGCCTGCCCGGGCCGTGAAGTCCAGCCCCGCGTTCATCGGCTGGCGCGAGCGGGTACTGGATGCCGTGGCGCCGCCCGTGCCCTGGTCACCCGCAGCCCGGCTGCCGGAGCACGACCATGCCGGATGAAGCCTTGATGCCATCGCCCCACCGGTTGGCTGCGCAGCCGCGGCGAGAGAGCGGGACTGCTTCGACGCAGGCACCCGCACGGGCCTTGCCGTCGCCGTCACCGTCCCTGTCGCCATCACCGTCCCTGCGCGCCGTGGCGCCGTACCGCCTGCCGGGCCAGGGGCCGAGCCGGGGCCTGAGCGTGGCCTGTATCGTCGCGCTGGCGCTGCTCTGGTGGCTGGCCACGCAGCAGCAGTGGGTCAAGCCGCTCTTCCTGCCTGCGCCCGAGGCCGTGCTGCATGCCCTGCGCGATGCCTGGGAGGGAAATATCCAGGGCGGGGAGCCACTCTGGCGGCATCTGCAGTGGAGCACCATCCGGGTCTTCGGCGCGTTCGCGCTCGCGGCCGCCACGGCGGTGCCCGTGGGCATCGCGATGGGCGTGAGCCGCGTGGCGCGCGGCGTGTTCGATCCGCCCATCGAGTTCTACCGGCCGCTGCCACCACTGGCGTATCTGCCGCTCATCGTGATCTGGTTCGGCATCGACGAGACGGCGAAGATCCTGCTGATCTACCTGGCGTGTTTCGCCCCGATCGCGCTCGCCGCCCGGGCCGGCGTGCGCAGTGCAAGCGTGGAGCAAATCCATGCGGCGCTGTCGCTGGGAGCGGGCCGCTGGCAGCTGGTGCGGCACGTGATCCTGCCGGCCGCGCTGCCGGAGATCCTGGTCGGCTTGCGCATCGCCATTGGGTTCGGGTGGACCACGCTGGTCGCGGCCGAAATGGTGGCGGCGACGGTGGGCATCGGGCAGATGGTGCTCAATGCCTCCAACTTCCTGCGCACCGACCTGGTGGTGGCCGGCATCCTCGTCATCGGCCTGGTGGCCTGGGCGTTCGATGCCGGCCTGCGCTGGATCGAAGCCCGCGCGGTGCCCTGGAAGGGCCGGGCCTGAAACCCAGGCAGGCCCGCCGTTTCTGACCGAAGCCCAGGAAGGGACTTACTTCTGCAGGCCCTCGGCCTTGAGCGCCGCCTGCACGGCCGGGCGCGCGCCCACGCGGGCCAGATAGGCCTGCAGGTTCGGCAGGCCCGAGGTGTCCACGCCCACGTGCTTGCCCCAGCTGCACACGGTGAACAGGTAGCCATCCGCCACCGAGTAGTGTTCACCCAGCAGGTAGTCCTTGTCTTCGAGCTGGCCGTCCAGCCACTGGAAACGCGACATCAGCTTCTCGCGCACGATCGACTTGTAGGCATCCGGCGTGCTGGGTTGGAACAGCGGGCTGTGGCCCTTGTGCAATTCGGTGCCGATGAAGTTCAGCCACTCCTGCAGGCGGTAGCGCGCCAGCGTACCGTTGGCCGGGGCCAGGTTCTTGTGCGGAGCCTGGTCGGCGATGTACTGCACGATGGCCGGGCCTTCGCGCAGGCGCGTGCCGTCGTCGAGTTCCAGCACGGGCACGTAGCCCAGCGGGTTGATCTCGTAGAAGTCCGTGCCATCCTGCAGCTTGTGGCTCTTGGTGCTCGCAAGCACGGGGGTGAACGCCAGGCCGGCTTCGTGCAGGGCGATGTGCGGCGACAGCGAGCAGGCGCCAGGGCTGTAGTAGAGCTTCATGGTCAGGTCGGAAGACAGTGGAACAAGCCTGCCATGCTACTAGCGAAGCACCGACCGGCGCTGTCGGCCAGGATGCCGCGGAAGGTGAGGGCCACCGGTGGTGGCCAGCCAGTGTTCCACGTGAAACAAACGGCGGGAGCCGACGTGCTGGATCGCCTGCGCAGTCCTGTCCCTCCCCCAGGGCAGGGGATGGTGCGCGCAGGTGGCGCGCCAAGGGCAGGCATGGGAAAATCCCGGCCTTCCCCTTTTCAGATCCCATTGTCCCGACCTGTCACCGGCATGCTGCCGGCCCGGCGGGCAAGGCGCCCGCTGGCGGCCCGGCGTGCGCTCTTTCCGCCATCGGGCCGCTCCCCGTGTTCAAGGTTTCGGAGCAGTTGCATGTTGTACCCCCAGGAATTTGATGTCATCGTCGTCGGCGGAGGCCATGCCGGCACCGAGGCCGCGCTCGCTGCCGCCCGCATGGGCAGCAAGACGCTGCTGCTCACGCACAACATCGAAACGCTGGGACAGATGAGCTGCAACCCCAGCATCGGCGGCATCGGCAAGGGCCATCTGGTGAAGGAGGTGGATGCCCTGGGCGGCGCCATGGCCCTGGCCACGGATGAAGGCGGCATTCAATTTCGCATTCTCAATGGCTCCAAGGGCCCGGCCGTGCGCGCCACGCGCGCCCAGGCTGACCGCGTGCTCTACAAGGCCGCCATCCGCCGCATGC
This sequence comes from Acidovorax sp. Leaf160, assembly GCF_001424265.1. Classification (GTDB taxonomy): domain Bacteria; phylum Pseudomonadota; class Gammaproteobacteria; order Burkholderiales; family Burkholderiaceae_C; genus Paracidovorax. Next base: position 10,150 of record NZ_LMOV01000004.1, on the reverse strand, counting down.
TGGAAAACCAGCCGAACCTGTGGCTGTTCCAGCAGGCCGTCGATGACCTGCTGGTGGAGGGCGACCGGGTTGTGGGCGCGGTGACGCAGGTCGGCATTGCCTTCCGCTCCCGCACCGTGGTGCTGACGGCCGGCACCTTCCTGGACGGCAAGATCCATGTGGGATTGAACAACTATGCCGCCGGCCGCGCAGGCGACCCGCCCGCCGTGAGCCTGTCGGCGCGCCTGAAGGAACTGCAGTTGCCGCAAGGACGCCTGAAGACCGGCACGCCACCGCGCATCGATGGCCGCAGCATCGACTTTAGCCAGCTGGAAGAACAGCCCGGTGACGGCATGCCCGGCGGCGTGAACGAGGGCACGGTGCCCGTGTTCAGCTTCATGGGCAATGCGGCCATGCACCCGCGCCAGGTACCGTGCTGGACCACCCACACCAACGAGCGCACGCACGAGATCATCCGCTCCGGCTTCGACCGCAGCCCCATGTTCACCGGCAAGATCGAGGGCGTGGGCCCGCGCTACTGCCCGAGCGTCGAAGACAAGATCAACCGCTTCGCCGACAAGGACAGCCACCAGATCTTCCTGGAACCCGAGGGCCTGACCACGCACGAGTTCTACCCCAACGGCATCTCCACCAGCCTGCCGTTCGATGTGCAGTACGACCTGGTGCGGTCCATGCGCGGTTTGGAAAACGCGCACATCCTGCGGCCGGGCTACGCCATCGAATACGACTATTTCGACCCGCGCTCGCTCAAGAGCAGCTTCGAGACGCGCCAGATCAACGGCCTGTTTTTTGCCGGCCAGATCAATGGCACGACCGGTTACGAAGAGGCTGCGGCCCAGGGCTTGTTCGCCGGCATCAACGCTGCGCTGCAATGCCGGGGCGAAGACGCCTGGTTGCCGCTCCGCGACGAGGCCTACCTGGGCGTGCTGGTGGACGACCTCATCACCAAGGGCGTGACCGAGCCCTACCGCATGTTCACCAGCCGCGCGGAGTTCCGCCTGCAGCTGCGTGAAGACAATGCCGACATGCGCCTGACCGAAGCAGGGCGCCGCATGGGCCTGGTGGATGACGCACGCTGGGACGCGTTCAGCCGCAAGCGCGACGCTGTTTCACGTGAAACAGAGCGCCTGAAAAGCACCTGGGTCAACCCACGCAACCTCCCTTCTACCGAATCCGTACGCGTGCTGGGCAAGGCCATCGAGCATGAATACAACCTGTTCGACCTGCTGCGCCGTCCGGACGTGGCCTACCAAAGCCTGATGACTCTGGATGAGGGCAAGTACCGCTCGCCCGACGTTTCACGTGAAACACTTGGCGACCTGACTGCCCCCGTTTTGGAGCAGGTGGAGATTGCTGCCAAATACGCCGGCTACATCGATCGCCAGAAGGACGAGGTCCAGCGTGCGGCGTATTACGAAACGCTGCGCCTGCCGTCCGCACTCGACTACCTGCAGGTGCCCGCCTTGTCCATCGAGGTGCGGCAGAAACTGCAAAAGCACCGCCCCGAGACGCTCGGCCAAGCCTCCCGTATCTCGGGCGTCACGCCCGCTGCCATCTCGCTGCTGCTGGTGTATTTGAAGAAGAGTGGCTTCAAGGGCTTCGCCGGGCAGGCGGCCGAAGCCACGGCCGATGCGACCGAGGCGGCGGCATGAGCGCCCACGCGTTGCTACGGGCACCGCTCGAGCAGGGCATCCAAACGCTGGGCCTGGATCTGACCGACGCACAGCACGGCCAGTTGCTCGATTTTCTGGCACTGCTGCAGAAGTGGAACAAGGTCTACAACCTGACCTCGGTGCGCGATCCTGGGGAGATGCTGACCCACCACTTGCTCGACAGCCTGGCGGCCGTAGGACCCCTGCAGCGCCATCTGGAACAGCGCATGCAGGGGCCAGGGCAGGGCGGCGGTCTGCGGCTGCTGGATGTGGGTTCCGGCGGCGGCCTGCCCGGCGTCGTGTTCGCCATTTGCTGCCCGGAGCTGGATGTGAGCTGCGTCGATACCGTTGCCAAGAAAGCGGCCTTCATCCAGCAGACGGCGGCTACGCTGCGCCTGCCGAATCTGCATGGCCTGCATGCCCGGGTGGAGAGCCTGACACAGGCCTTCGACGTGGTCAGCTGCCGCGCTTTCGCGTCATTGGCGGATTTCACCACCTGGTCCGGCGCGGCCCTGTCGCACGACGGCGTGTGGCTGGCGATGAAGGGCAAGCATCCGGCCGATGAGTTGGCCGCGCTGCCTGCCGGCGTGTCGGTGTTTCACGTGGAACCGTTGGCCGTCCCGGGCCTGGACGCCGAACGCTGCATCGTCTGGATGCGCCCTGTTACCGCCGCTTGACCAGCGCAAACGACGCACCGGGTCGCTTCGGAAGGGCGGTCGCGTAAACTCGGCATCCTTTTGCGCTCCGGGGGTGTTCGATGTTCGGTATTGCTGATTACGGGGCTTTCGTCGCGGCCATCGTCCTGTTCCTCGCCATTCCCGGGCCCGGCAACCTTGCACTGATCACCTCCACGGGCAAGGGCGGCATTCGCGCCGGCCTGGCCGCCACCATGGGCGTGATCGCGGGCGACCAGGTGCTGATGTGGCTGGCGGTTGCCGGCGTGGCGGCGCTGCTTGCAGCCTACCCGGCGGCGTTCCACGCGGTGCAGTGGCTGGGCGCGGCCTACTTGGCCTGGCTGGGCTACAAGCTGCTCACCGCCAAGCCGGGCGATGCGCCCGCCATCACCATCCAGCCGCGCCAGTACTTCCGCCAGAGCGCCTTCATCACGCTGCTGAACCCCAAGGCCATCGTGTTCTACATGGCCTTCTTTCCACTGTTCGTGGACCCGGTCCAGCACCAGGGCCTGCTGACCTTCGGCGTGATGGCTGCCACCATCGCCACGTTGACGTTCCTCTACGGCCTCGTCGTCGTCCTGCTCACCCACCACCTGGCGGCCCGCATGCGCGCGCACCCGGCGGTGGCCCGGGCGCTGGAGAAGACGGCAGGAGTGTTCCTGATCGGCTTCGGCCTGAAGCTGGCGTTGTCCAAGTAGTTTTCGTTTTTTTCTCTCGCGTTTCCCGTTTTCGCACTCTCTCCTGAAAAGCACCCGCAAGCCATGGCCCAGATCTTCTGCATCGCGAACCAAAAGGGCGGCGTCGGCAAGACGACCACCTCCGTCAACCTGGCCGCCGGGCTGGCCAAGGTAGGCCAGCGCGTGCTGCTGGTCGACCTGGATCCGCAGGGCAACGCCACCATGGGGTCGGGCGTGGACAAGCGCGCGCTGGAGTTGACGGTGTACGACGTGCTGCTCGAGTCGGCGTCCATCCAGGAAGCCGCCGTGAATGCCGAACAGTGCGGCTACCACGTGCTGGGCGCCAACCGCGAACTGGCCGGGGCCGAGGTGGAGCTGGTCACCCTGGAACACCGCGAGCGCCGCCTGAAGGCCGCCCTGGCCGAAGTGGACGGCGACTACGACTTCGTGCTCATCGACTGCCCGCCCAGCCTGTCGATGCTCACGCTGAACGGCCTGTGCAGCGCCCATGGCGTGGTCGTGCCCATGCAGTGCGAGTACTTCGCGCTCGAAGGGCTCACCGATCTGGTCAACACCATCAAGCAGGTGCATGCCAACCTCAACCGCGACCTGCAGATCATCGGCCTCCTGCGCGTGATGTTCGACCCGCGCATCACGCTGCAGGCGCAGGTCAGCGCCCAGCTCAAGGACCATTTCGGCGACAAGGTGTTCGACACCGTCATCCCGCGCAACGTGCGCCTGGCCGAAGCGCCCAGCTACGGCCTGCCCGGCGTGGTGTTCGACCCCAACGCCCGTGGCAGCCAGGCCTTCGTGGAGTTCGCACGCGAAATGGTGCGGCGGGTGCAGGCCGGATTGAATGCCAAAACAGCCCCCAGCGCTTGAAAAATAAGCACCTATAGCTATCAATAAGTGAGCATATGACCATGATGGAGCCGTCCCGTGTGTTGATCCTGCCCGGTTGGCAGAATTCTGGCGAAGGCCATTGGCAGACCCGCTGGGAGGCCCTGCACGGCTTTCACCGCGTGGAACAGCACGACTGGATGCGCCCCCTGCGTGGCGACTGGTCGGCGCGGCTCGAAGAGACCGTGGTCGATGCCGATGGCCCGGTCGTGCTGGTCGCGCACAGCCTGGGCTGCATCCTCACCGCCTGGTGGGCCGCGCATTCGCGCAATGCGCACCGGGTGCGGGGCGCGCTGCTGGTCGCTCCCGGCGACGTCGAAAGCCCCGAGGTCGCGCCGCTGCTGCCGGGCTGGAGCCCCATCGCCCGCCAGCCGCTGCCCTTCCCGGCCGTGCTGGTGGCCAGCCGTGACGACCCCTACTGCCGCTTCGACCGCGCGCAGACCCTGGCCGACGCCTGGGGCGCACGGCTGCACGACGCCGGCGCACGCGGCCATCTGAACGCCGAATCGGGCCTGGGCGACTGGGCCGAGGGGCTGGAGCTGCTGCAAGCCCTGGACGCCCCGGACGCGCAATTGAAGAACAACCCTCCGAATTGAAGACGACGACAACAACCACCATGGTCACCAAGAAACCCAAGGGCCTCGGCCGCGGACTCGAAGCCCTGCTCGGCCCCAAGGTCGCCGACGCCCTGCCGGCGCCGGCCGCCAACGCCGCCACGCCCGACGCGCCCGCCGCCAACAGCAGCACGCCCACCACGCTGCCCCTGAGCGCGCTGGTGCCCGGCATCTACCAGCCCCGCACCCGCATGGACGAAGGCGCGCTCTACGAGCTGGCCGAGTCCATCAAGGCCCAAGGCATCATGCAGCCCATCCTGGTGCGGCGCCTGACGACGGGCGAAAACGCCGGCCAGTACGAAATCATCGCCGGCGAGCGGCGGTTCCGCGCCTCGCGCCTGGCGGGCCTGGCCGAGGTGCCGGTGCTGGTGCGCGACGTGCCCGACGAGTCCGCCGCCGCCATGGCGCTCATCGAGAACATCCAGCGCGAAGACCTGAACCCGCTGGAAGAGGCCCAGGGCCTGGCACGCCTGACCCGCGAATTCGGCCTGACCCACGAGCAGGCCGCGCAGGCCGTGGGCCGCTCGCGCAGCGCCGCCAGCAACCTGCTGCGCCTCTTGAACCTGGCCGAGCCGGTGCAGTCCATGCTGATGGCCGGCGACCTGGACATGGGCCACGCCCGCGCCCTGCTGGCGCTGGACCGCGCCGCCCAGATCACCGCCGGCAACCAGATCGCCGCGCGCAAGCTGTCGGTGCGTGAATCCGAAGCGCTGGTGAAGAAGCTGGGCGCCGACTTCGGCCTGGCGCCCTCCGGCGCCGCCGGCAAGAAGGATGCCGCCGCCAAGTCGGGCGACGTGAAGCGCGTGGAAGAAGAGCTGTCCGACCTGCTCATGGCCGAGGTAGAAGTGCGCATCAAGAAGCGCGTCAAGCGTGGCGGCCAGACCGAGGAGATGGGCGAGCTGGCGATCCAGTTCGGTTCGCTGGAAGCGCTGAACGGGTTGATCGACCGGCTGCGGAAATAGGGCGTCAGCCGCTCAGCCGCTCAACCGCGATTGCGCTGAGCCTGGCCGAAGGGCTCTGCCCGCTGCCCGCCTTGGCTTCGATCAGCCCAGCCGGGACGGACTTTTCTTCCCGGACCGGTAGGGCCCCCGCCGCGCCGATGGGGCTCAAGGCGTCTGCCGAGTCCCCACCAGCGCCCGCAGCCGCCGCACCTCGCGCTGCAGGTCGATGATCAGCGCTGCCGCATCCAGCCCGACGTCGAAGTCCCGCTGCAGCCGCCGCGCCTGCAGCGCGCAGCGCAGGGCCTCGCCGTCGAACACCCATTGCGCCTGCGGCGCGCCGGGCACGGCGGGCGCGATCAGGCCGGCTTCGACCAGCGCGACCACCCATTCCTCGCGGTCGCCCGCCGCGCGGGCCAGTTCGATCGTGCCCAGCGGGTGGGCATCATCCACCGGGTGGGCTTGCGTGATGGTGACGCTGGTGTGGCGAACATAGGTCGTGGCGGTCATGCGGAGGCTCCCAGTGCGCTGCGGGGGTTGAAGGCTGCGCTGGCGCGGGCCAGCGCCTCATAGGCCGCGCGGGCCGCGTCGGAATCGGCGGGCGGCAGCGCCAGCTCCAGTTCCAGGTACAGGTGGCCGGGCGTCGCGCCCGGAAAACCGCGTTCCTTCAGCCGCAGCCGGCGCCCGGGGCGGGAGCCGGGCGGCACGGTGACCTCCACCTCGTCGCCATTGGGCAGCGGCACCCGCACCTGCGCGCCCAGGGCGGCCTCGCTGGGCGTCACCGGCAGCTTCATCGTCACATCGTGCCCCTCGACCCGCCAGCGCGCATCGGGCGTGAGGCGCAGCTCCAGGAACAAGTCGCCCGCCGGCTCGCCGCCGTGCCCGGGCAGGCCCTGGCCGGCCAGCCGGATCAGCTGGCCCGGCCGCACGCCGGGCGGAATCTTCACCTGCAGCGTGCGCTGCACCAGCTGCGGCTGGCCGTCGTCGTCCAGCTCCATCGCCTGCAGTTGCAAGGTATGTTCGCCGCCGCGCAGGCTGGTGGGCAGGTCCACCTCGATGGCCGCATGCTGGTCGTCGCCCCGCATGCGCGGCTGGCGCTGCTGTGCCTGGCGGCGCTGGGCCGCGCCGAACAGGGAGGAAAAGAAATCGCTGAAGTCCGCATCGTCGGCCGGGCCGGCGGTGCCGCCATGGCGGGCGCGGCTGAAGTCGAAGCCCTCGTCCCAGCCGGGCGGCGGCGTGAAGCCCTGCGTGCCGCCCGATCGGCCTGCTGAGCCGTGCGCAGCGCCGCTGGCCACGCGATCGGCCAGGGCGTCGTAGGCGGCACGCTTTTCGGCGTCGTGCAGCACCTCGTAGGCCTCGTTGACCTCCTTCATCTTCGCCTCGGCATCGGCCTCCTGGCTGACGTCGGGGTGGTACTTGCGGGCCAGCTTGCGATAGGCCTTGCGCACTTCGTCGGCCGACGCCTTGCGGTCCACGCCCAAGGCGCTGTAGTAATCCTTGAAGTCCATGGTGTTCCGATGAGGGAGGTGGAGGGAAGGAGATGCGAACGGATCGCCTGCATGGTGGAGCAGGGCGCCGCGCCCGCCAAGTCGGCCGACGCCGCAATCGGCTCAGCGGCAAATGGGCCAGCCGCCCGCTTCCAGGTGGAAATGGTCGCGGTGCACCCGGTTGTAGCCCGGGCCCAGCGTGCCGTCGAAGCGGCGGCAGGCGCCCGCATGCGCGGCGTGCAGAAACCGGGCGACCGGGTCGCGCTGCAGCGCCTGGGCGTCTTCCCACGGCTGGGGCGCATCTCTCAGCAGCTGGATGCGCCGGCCATTGGACAGCGTGAACCCACTCACGTCCAGCGCATCGGCCGTGGCATGGCGGCTGCGTCGGCCGGTGCCGCGCCCGTCGCCGGTGTTCACGTCGCGGCAGGCGTAGCTGCCCAGGTGGTCGATGCGGCGCACCTCCTGGCCCAGCTCGGCACGGGCGGCGTCCTGCAGGTCGTGCCGCTCCCAGAGCGCGAACGACAGCGCGGCGCGGCAGCTGAGCACCGTGGCACGGCTCAACTGCACGCGGTGGCCGGCCTCCAGCCGCACCGCGTTCGTGAAGCCGCAGCCCTGCACCGGCGCACGGTCGGGCACGGCAGAAAAGCGCAGGCCGGACACACGCAGCGCGGCCAGGCACTGGTCGGGGTCGGCGCGCGTGCGGCGCATCTTGAACGGGGTCAGCATATTCGGCGTCTCGGTCACGTCCAGCGCCGCCAACGGGTCCCAACGCGGCGGTACGGGCACCCAGCCGCCCAGGTAGCCGACGATCAGGCCGCAGGCGAGGCTGAAGAGCGCCGCGCCGAACAGGCGGCCGACTCCTCTTGCGGATCGAACGGCGGGGTCAGTCATGCACGGGGCACGACGCAGCCGGCACCCGGAACGCCCGCATGCGGAGCCTGCGGTGCGAGCGAGGCATCGGCAAGGTGGGGCAAAGGAGGGGGTGGGGCACAGAGGCGGTCCGGTGGCTATGCGGTCGATTGTGGGCGGAGCGGCGCGTACACCGGGGCGGACAGCCGCGCCGCAGCCTGTCAGCAAGAAGCCGGCTTTGGAATGCACCGCGCCAAGGGCGGCTCAGACCATCCTTCTGGCGTGACTCGCCGGATCGGGCGGTACGCGCACGCCCGAACCGCATTGCCCGGTGCTTTGAGCCGCTTTGAAGAACCGGTTCAGCCTGTGGCATGAACGATCGTTGCAAGGCTATTCCCCCGCGACCGTTTCCACGCTGCTTCTGCTTTGCCCCCGGACGCTGCTGGGGTGCTCCGCCATCCTCCACAAATGTGGTGATTTGTCATGGCATCAATAATCCGCAGCTCATCCGGCATGATCGCTGTACAACCCCGTTAAGGTTGCCTGCAAATTGCACAAGAGCAGGGGAAGACATGACAAAAAACCGCTACCGGATACTCGTTGCCATGTCTTTCATCCTTTTTCATCTTTCGGCTCGGATTGATTCGATTTTCGGTCTGCTTGCGTACCCTTACAGCGGAAGACACCCCGCTCCGCTCGACGGCGAAACGATCCTTTTTCTTGTCCTCACGATCTTGGGCGCGATCGCAGGGCTCTACGGATCCATGAGATTTTTATCGTGGGCGCCGATGCTCAATCTCATTACCGCTGCTTGTTTTCTGGCTTTCATATTAAGCAGTCAAATAGTATTTATCAGTTCGTCCTGGGCTCAGGCTTTGACGCTTATTGCCACCGCGAGTTGGGGGGTTGCTCTCGCGCTGCCATTTATCGATGACAACGTTGGGAGGATGTTCAAGTCGAAGCCGGATTGAGGGATGCAGCACATTTTCTATGGCTCGTCCTGGAAACAGGCAGGCCCCTGATGAAGCGGACAACCGCACCAGAACCTCGCGGCGAAATGCCAGACTCCTCCTCACTAGAATGCAGCGCACCGAAGCACCTGCCGAGCGATCAGCTGACCGGTCACTGGAAATGCGCCTCCACCGCGACCGCCCCCTACCCATGCCCTTGCGCCTGCCCGGAAACCCCCGGCCATGACCCGCTGGCTGCCCTGGCCCTTGCCGGCCCTGCTGGCCTGGGGTGCCGCCTGGCTGGCCTACGCCGGCCTGCAGCGTTGGCTGCCCGCCGCCTTCGCGCTGGCGCTGGCCTGCGCCCTGGGCACGGCGGCCAGCCTGCTGGGGCAGGGCTGGTGGCGGCGCGGGCTGATCGCGGCGGGGTTTCCGCTGTCGCTCGCGCTGACCGGCGCTGCCGCCGGCGTGCCGGCCTGGGCCTGGCTGGTGCCGCTGGCCCTGCTGCTGCTGGTCTATCCCCTCAATGCCTGGCGCGACGCGCCGCTCTTTCCCACCCCGCGCGGGGCGCTGCAGGGCCTGGCCGCGCTGGCGCCCCTGCCGCCCGATGCGCCCGTGCTGGACGCCGGCTGCGGCCTGGGCGACGGGCTGATCGCGCTGCGCAGGGCCTATCCGCAGGCACGCCTGCACGGGCTGGAATGGAGCTGGCCGCTGCGGGCCCTGTGCGCGCTGCGCTGCCCCTGGGCGCGCGTGCGGCGCGGCGACATCTGGGCGGCCGGCTGGAGCGGCTATGCGCTCGTCTATCTGTTCCAACGGCCGGAAAGCATGAAACGCGCTGCTACCAAGGCCGAGGCCGAAATGGCGTCCGGAAGCTGGCTGGTCAGCCTGGAGTTCGAGGTGCCCGGCCGGGTGGCGGACGCCTGTCTGCAGGGCGGGCCCGGCGCCAAACGCGTCTGGCTGTACCGCGTCGGCCAGGCTGCTGCCGGCCCGGGCCGACGGGGGAGTGGCCCCGGCCCAGGGCTATGATGCCGCCGCGCCCGGCCTGACCGCAGGCCCCGGCGGCTGCCGGCCTACCTTTTCACCAAGACATTCCAACACCATCAGAGGAATCGATCATGACCCGGAAGACGCACACCTTCACCCTGCTGGCCACGGCCTGCGCCGCCACCCTGCTGCTGGCCGGCTGCGAGACCACCAACATGCGCATGGGCAGCCCCGACGCCAAGACCGTCGCCACCGGCGCTGCCGGCGGCGCCAGTGCCTCCGGCGAGAGCAGCGAGCTGCAAAAGTGCGCCGCCCCCCTCGGCACCGTCTCCCTCGTCGAGAACCAGGACGCCGGCTGGTACACCATCCTGCGCAACGACCCTCGTCGAGAACCAGGACGCCGGCTGGTACACCATCCTGCGCAACGA
>NZ_LMOV01000003.1 GCF_001424265.1 Acidovorax sp. Leaf160 | reverse complement strand
CACTCCTTCCCATCCCGAACAGGACAGTGAAACGACTTCGCGCCGATGATAGTGCGGGTTCCCGTGTGAAAGTAGGTCATCGTCAGGCTCTTACAGCCCAATCCGCCCCGTGCACTCCATGTGCCCGGGGCGTATTGCTTTGGGGATTTGGAAAGCACGTATAGCGCGCGGATGTGAATTGCCACTGCCTTACATCTGAGGTGGCGCGCGCTCATTTTTTTGGATATTCCCGGGTGTGCGGGCGTGTCGCAGTCGGCTCCATGGCGCGTGTCCCCTACAGGCGAGCGAACGACGCCTGAGACGTCAGCTGGGTGCTGCCCGCGAGTCGTTCACAAGTCACTCGAAGTCACACGAAGTCGCCGAAGCGCATGCTGGCGCACGTCCGTGTATCCCACGGCCGTCGCTGAAAGCCTCTGGGTGACGTTTAACGGTGAACGGGCGTTGGGTCGTCACTGAGCCATGCGCAAACCCACGCTGTTTGCGACGATCGTCGGTAGTACTTTTACCGCTGCAATCCAGGCTCAGGCCCCCTCTCTGCCATCGACCCACAGGTCACGCGTGCGTGATCCAGCTCAGATGCTCGGCCGACTCCAGGTGAGGCAGCGTATTGAACGTCTGCATCATCAGGCGCTTCGGGCTGATGCTGAATTCGGTCACTGCGCTGTTGCGGATGCGCATGTTCAACGCGATGGTGACTTCCGGTGGCGTGCTCAACACCTGGCCGATCGCAGTGGAGATGGGCCCGCCGCTGGAAACAAGCAGCACGTTGTGGCCTGCATGGTGCCGGCGGACATGGTCGAGCACCGCATGCACGCCCGCAGAAAATTCCTGCCAGCTGGGCATGCCCGCGGGGCTGATGGTGCCGCCCATCCACTGCGCCAGCGCGTCACACAGCAGTCGGAAATGATGCTTGTAGAGCGCGGGCGTGTCCGCCTTGGGCAACGGACCTGGGTGGATGGCGCTGATGAGCGCCGCGCTGTCGTACTCGTTCAGGCCCGGAAACTCCAGCGCCGGCGGCAGGCCCGGCAAGCCGGTGCCGATGCCTGCAAGCGTCTGCACCTGGCGTCTCAAGGTACCCGTGATGACCGCATCGAATTGCACCCCGCGGCCGCGCCAGAACTCGCCCAGCCGCACGGCCTGTTCGAGGCCGCGCGGGCTGAGTTGGTCGTAATCGTCGGCGCCGAATGACGCCTGTCCGTGGCGGACGAGGTAGAGCGTTCCCATGGCGGTGATTCTTGAGCCGATCGCCCGCCAGCGCTTGTCGCAAGGGCGACGTTAGCTATGAAAAAGATAGCATCACGGCTGGCCCTGTTGCAGTGCCCTGGCGAACGCGGAGGCGTCCACGTTCCCGCCCGTCAGGGCCAGACCGATACAGGTGCGGCTGGACCCGGCCGAACGGTCTGTGCCAGCATGGCGTTGCATCGCGGCCGCCAGTGCTGCGGCGCCGGCCCCCTCGGCCACGTTGTGGGTGTCGACGAACAGCGCGCGCATGGCGTCTGCCACCTCGGCGTCGGTGACCTGGACCAGGTCGTCGAGATGGGCTTTGAGGATGTCGAGGGCGCCGGCATCCGCCACCCGGCAAGCCATGCCGTCCGCCAGCACGGTGGTGACGGGCGCTTCCACGACGCTGCCCGCGGCGATGGAATCCGCATAGGTCGTGGCATGGGCGCTGACGACGCCCACGATGCGCACCGGATGACCCAGCGCGCGCTTGGCGGCGATGGCCGCACAGGCGCCCGATCCCTGCCCGATGGGGACATAGGCGACATCCATCTGCGGTACGGCGCGCAGAAACTCCCACCAGTAGGTCGCGACGCCCCGCAGCAGATCTGCATGGAAGCTCGGCACCATATGGGCGCCGCGCTCCTGGGCCAGCTGCATGGCGTGCTCGCGCGCTTCCTGGAAATCGTCGCCGTGCTCGATCAGCTGGACACCCAGCGCCCGCATGGCGGCGTTCTTCTCGACCGAATTGCCGTGCGGTACCACGATGGTGCAGGCCACGCCGTGTCGCCGGGCCGCCCAGCCCATGCTCTGGCCGTGGTTGCCGCGCGTCGCGCTGATGACCTCGCGCGGCAGCGGGCCACGGCGTGCCAGCTGGTCGAAATAGGTCAGCCCGCCGCGGATCTTGAAGGCGCCGACCGGTGTGTGGTTCTCGTGCTTGAGCCAGCACTCCGTGCCGAGCCGTTCACCCAGCAGCGGCCAACGGTACTGCGGCGTGGCGGGGAAGTCTGCGTAGACGACTTTGGAGGCGGCTTCGATGTCGGCCAGGGTGGGCAGGGCCGACAGGGCAGGACCGGCGGGCAGGGGGTGCGTCATGGTGGGCAATCGCTGGAAAGAGGTGCGGGCTGATGAGCCAGGAATTGGGGAGGAGGGGTTGCCGGCCTTGTCACGCCGGCTGTCCGTCCTGCAGCACGACGGTGCCCCGGGGTGTGCCGAAGGTCGCCTGCATGCGCGGCGCGGCGGAATGGCGGATGGACACGCGCGCGCCCAGGCCGACGGCGGTGCACGCGCTGGCCAGCAGCGGCGCCTCGGGGTGTTCCAGGTGCAGCGAGCGCAGTGCCACGCCGCTGGCCGGCAGGCTGTAGCAAGGATGCCGATCGGCCCACTGGATCAGCGTGGGCAGTTGCCCGTCCATCAGCCGCTGCCCGTCATGGCGCACGGTGATCTGCCACTGCAGCGGGCCCAGCGGTGTCGGCCGGCTGGCTTCGAGGATCTCGCCCCGATCGATGCCCAGCCCGGCCAGCGCCCGGTGCCCGGCGGCCACGTCCGGCAGGGAGGCGACCCAGTGGATCAGCTGCGGCCCCTGTTGCCGCACCTGCTGCTGCAGACCGGCCTCATCCATGTCGAACCACCGCGCAGCGCCCAGGGGGCGGGCGCATTTCGCACCCGGGTGGATGGCGATGATCTCGAGATAGGCGCGTGGATGGGACTCGCTCGACACATTGATCAGCCGGTTGTGGGTGCCCATCAGCGGGTGTTCCCCGCCGGCAGCCGGGGCCACGCCCAGCGTGCGCTGGCACCAGGCCTCGCCCGCGTGCAGCGTGTCGGCCATCACCACCAGGTGGTCGATGGCGCAGCGGTGCAGACCGTCCGGGCTCATAGCAGCACCTGCCCGTCCACGCAGGTGACGGAGCCGCCGCCCACCCAGATGGTGTCGCCCTCCTGCTCGACATGCACCCGTCCCGCGCGGCCCAGCGCCGTGCCCTGCGCGGCGATGTACTTCGTCGGCGCCAGCTGCGCGCCGATGAGCCACTGCGCCAGGCCGGCATTCAGGCTGCCGGTGACCGGGTCTTCCGCAAGACCGTTGTTGCCGGGGAAGAACGCCCGCACCTCGAAGGCGACACCATCGCCGTCGTCGTCCACGCTGGTGGCGCTGGCGCCCTGATTGCCGGGCGTGCCATGGGAGCCATGGGCGCCGATGACGCCGACCTTGCCGCGGGGCCCGACGACGCCGATATCCAGCGCGCCCAGCACCGCCGCGTCAGGCCGCAGCGCCAGCACCTGCTCGGCGCTGGCCAGCATCACGCCGCGCCAGTTCGGTCCGTTGTGGCACCAGGCGTGCGCGAGGATGTCGCCCCGCTCCACGCCCAGGCCGCGAGCGATCAGCGCCACATCGGCCTCGTCCAGCGGACCGCTGCGCAGCAGGGGCGGCGCGGCGAACGCCAGCCGCTCGCCGTCCTGCCGCAGGGTCACCAGGCCGACGCCGCATTCCTGCACCACGCGGCCCGGCGTGCGCGGCCGGCCGCCCGCCTGCAGCCAGGCATGGCAGCTGCCCAGCGTGGGGTGGCCGGCAAAAGGCAGCTCCCGCCCCGGGCAGAAGATGCGCACGCGGTAGTCGGCGCCAGCCGCCGCTCCGGCCTCGGTGGGCGGCAGCAGAAAGGTCGCTTCCGACAGATTGGTCCAGTTCGTGAACTGCTGCATGGCCTCGGTGGTCAGGCCCTCGCCATCCAGCACCACGGCCAGCGGGTTGCCCAGGTAGGGCTGGTCGGTGAACACGTCGACTTGCTTGAAGGGGCGTTGGCGCATGGTTCGCTTTCTTTCGATGGGTTGCGGAAACGAAGGATCGGGTGGAATGGGGCGGATCGGTCCGGGCCGGGCAAGGCTCCGCCCTGGGCGCCGCCGCGTGCGGGCGGGCGGCGCCTGGGCAGCGCAGTGATCGGCTGGGGCGGCTGGCCCGTCAGGCCAGGGGCTGGTCCAGCACGCCGCGCACGCCGGGCCGGTCGCACAGCGTCTGGTACCAGCGGTCCAGATGCGGGCGGGCGGTGCGTTCGCGGGGCAGGCCGCACCAGCGGTGCATTTCGCAGCCGACCGGGATGTCGGCCATGGTGAACCGGTCGCCGCCCACGAAAGGCTGGTGCGACAGGTGATCGTCGAGCAGGTCCCAGAGCGGCTCGGTCGCCGCCACCGACTGGGCGATGCGCGCCTCGTCGCGTTCGGCCGCCGGCGTGCGGATCCATTGCACGAAGGCATCGCGGCCGGCCGGGTTCAGGGTGGTCTGCTGCCAGTCCATCCACTGTTCGGCGATGAAGCGGGCCGACAGGCTTTCCGGGTACAGGTCGGCCGGGGAGTGCCGTGCGCACAGATAGCGCACGATGACGTTCGATTCCCACAGCAGATAGCCGTCGTCCTCGATCAGCGGCACCATGCCGTTGGGGTTCTGACGCAGGTATTCGGGCTCGCGCACCAGGCCGAAATGGCCGCCAGCGTCGGTACGCTGCACGGTCAGGCCCAGCTCCTGCGCGGTCCAGACGACCTTGCGGACATTGATGGACGTGGTCCGTCCCCAGAGGCGCAGCATGATCGTCAGGCCGCCACGGGGGCGGTGGTGGCGGGGTTCGTGGCGCCCGCCGGTGCCGGGCGCGCCAGGCGTGCGCGGATGGTCGCCGCCAGGGCGGCGATGCCGATGTCGATCTGCTGGGCGCTGGCCGTCACGAACGACAGACGCAGCGTGCGCGGATCGGCATCGTCGGCATAGAAGGCCGCACCGGGCACGAAGGCCACGTTGCGCTCCACCGCCTCGGGCAGCAGTTCGATGGCGCTCAGGCCCTCGGGCAGGCGCACCCAGAGGAACATGCCGCCGGCCGGGCGGTTCCACTCCACCGACAGGCCCGCCATTTCGCGGTCCAGCGCGGTCAGCATGGCATCGCGCTGGCTCTTGTAGAGCTGGCGGATGGTCGGCACGTGCCGGTCCAGGAAGCCGCCCTGCATCACCTCGGCCACCATGCGCTGGTTGAAGCTCGGGCTGTGCAGGTCGGCCGCCTGCTTGGCCTGCAGCAGCTTGGGGTACATGGCGCGGGGCGCCACCATGAAGCCCAGCCGCAGGCCGGGCGCCAGCACCTTGGAGAACGAGCCCAGGTAGATGCAGCCCTCGGGGTTGCGCGCGGTCAGCGGCAGCGCGGGCGGCGTGTCGAACCACAGGTCGCCGTAGGGGTTGTCTTCGATCAGCGGCAGGTTCAGCTCGGCCGCGCGGGCCACCAAGGCGGCGCGGCGTGCCTCGTCCATCGTGCGGCCGGTGGGGTTCTGGAAGTTGGGCAGCACGTAGAGGAAGCGGGCGCGGTCGGCGCCCGTGCCCACCTTGTCGGCCAGGTCGTCCACCAGCACGCCGTGGTCGTCGCTCGCCACGCTCACCACCGTGGGCTCCATGGGCGAAAACGCCTGCAGCGCGCCCAGGTAGGTGGGTGTCTCCACCAAAATGCGGCTGCCCGCGTCGATCAGCACCTTGGCCACCAGGTCCAGGCCCTGCTGCGATCCGGTGGTGATCAGCACCTGGTCCGGGTCCACCTCCCAGGGCAGCATGGCGGCGACGGCTTCGCGCAGCGGCAGGTAGCCCTCGCTGGCGGCGTACTGCAGGGCGGCCGGGCCGTCGTGCTGAAGCACGGCGGCGCAGGCGTCGGCAAAAGCGCTGATGGGGAAGGTCTTGGGCGAGGGCAGGCCGCCCGCCAGGCTGATGATGCCGGGCTTCTCAGTCACCTTCAGGATCTCGCGGATCACCGAGGGGTTCATCTTTGCGGCGCGTGCGGCCAGGGTCCAGTTCGTCATATCCGTTGATCTCCGTGAGCGCTCGACAAGGGCGCTGTATGTCGTTGTTGCCAGGGGGCCGTCGTGCGGCCGGTTCGGCTTTGCGGGTGAAGCCGCAGGGGAGCTTAACCGCCTGCAGCGCCCGCGCCAGCGGGGTTTCAGGGGGTGGGGCGGGGCGTCCTTTCCGGTGGGCGCACCGGCATGCGCCGGCCCAGCGCCACGGTGGCCAGCACCGCCAGGCCGAAGCCGATGCTCACCGCGTCGAGCCGTTCGCCCAGCAGCGGCACGGCGGCCAGCATGCCGAGGAAGGGCTGCACCAGCTGCACCTGGCTCACCCGCACGGTGCCGCCCAGGGCCAGGCCGCGGTACCAGGCGAAAAAGCCGAGCCACATCGAGAAGACCGACACATAGGCGAAGGCGCCCCAGGCCGACGCCGGCAGCGGCGCCTGCGGCCACGATGCCAAGGCCAGCGGCACGCTGATCGGCAGCGAAATCACCAGCGCCCAGCAGATCACCGCATCGGCCCGCATGCGCTGCGAGAGGCGCGCCCCCCAGGCGTAGCCCACGGCAGCGCACAGCATGGCGGCCATCAGCAGCAGGTCGGCCGGGTGCAGCGACAGCCCGCCCGCGCCCGAGCGCAGCACGGCGAACACGACCACCAGGGCGGTGCCGGCCGTGGCGCACAGCCAGAAGCCGGCCGACGGGCGCTGGCGGTGCAGCAGCGCGCCGACGGCGGCGGTGGCCAGCGGCAGCAGGCCCACGATGACGCTGGCGTGCACCGCCTCCACATGCCGCATGGCCAGCGAGGTCAGCAGCGGAAAGCCGAACACCACGCCCGCCGCCGTCAGCGCCAACGGCGCCCAGTCGGCACGCGCGGGCCAGGGCGCCCGGCGCACCAGCAGCAGCGCGGCCGACAGCAGGCCCGCCACCACGGCGCGGCCCATGGCGATGAAGAGGCCGTTCATTTGCGGCGCCTCGGGCGAGCCCACGGCCAGCCGCGTCATCGGCAGCGTGAGGGCGAAGATGGCCACGCCCAGCAGGCCGAGCCAGAGCCCGCGGGCGTCGGCCGACATCGCGCGGCGGGGCGCGTCGTGGGCGCCGGTGGAGGTGCTGGCAGAAGACATGGCGTGGTGAGCAGTCGGTGAGAAAAAACGGGGGGGAAACGGGTGGAAACGGGTGAAAGCGGGTGGATCAGGCGTTCACCATCCAGGCCGCCGTCAGCACCAGCACGGCGGCCATCGCACGGTTGAACCACAGCAGGCGTGCGCCCTGCGCCAGCCAGTGGCGCAGCAGGGCGCCGGTGGCGGCGTAGAGCAGGTTGCTGGCGAAGGCGAAGAACAGCATCACCGGCACCACCACGGCCAGGCGGGGCAGCACGTCGGGCCGGCCGGCCACCCAGCTGCCCACGATGGTCAGCGCCAGCAGCCAGGCCTTGATGTTCACGAACTGCAGCGCCACGCCCTGCCAGAAGCCGACGTCCAGGCGCGCCGCATCGGCCTGCGCCAGCCGCGCGCTGCGCGCCAGCTTGAACGCCAGGTACAGCAGGTAGCCGATGCCCATCGCCTTGATGGCCCACTGCAGCGCGGGCACGGCCGCCACCATGGCGCCGACGCCGCCCGCGCACAGCAGCAGCAGCAGGGTCCAGCCCACCGGCACGGCGCAGACGAAACGCATCGCCGCCGGCAGGCCGCGGTTGGCCGCCAGCGCCGTGGAGAGCGTGGTGTTCGGGCCGGGCGAGAAGCTCATGGCCGTGGCCAGGATGAGCAAAGCGGTGAATTCGAGAAGCGGCATGGAGCGGCAGGCGATGCGGTGAAGGGGTGGGCGCCGGTATCGGCATTCCGGCATTCACTGTAGGATCGATTCCATTACAGTTGCAGTACAGACAGATTCACAAATACATCATCTGTATCGGTTCAGATGCCGGCACAGTTTCCGACGCTCCCCACGCCGCCACCGCCGCCAACGCCATTACCGCCGCACATGCTTACCCGTTCCTCCGACCGCACGCTGACCGAACAGCTGGCCGACCGTTTCGCCGAGCGCATCCGCTCGCGGCTGCTGCCTGCCGGTGCCCGCCTGCCGTCGGTGCGCGAATGCGCCCGCCAGCAGGGCGTGAGCCCGCACACCGTGGTCGCCGCCTATGACCAGCTGCTGGCGCAGGGGCTGGTCGAGGCGCGCCGCCAGCGCGGCTTCTACGTGCGCGATTACCTGCAAAAAGTGCCTGGAGCGCCTGAATCTTCTGGGGATGATGCTATTAATAAGATAGCAAATGGCGACAGGCCATCACCACTCGGCAGCATCGGCATGCGCGTGTCGGGCTCGCACATCAACGCCACCGCGTTGATCCGGGGCATGTTCCACCAGGCATCTTCCAAGCCGCAGCCGGGCACGGGCGTGTTCCCGCCCGACTGGCTGGAGGAAGCGCGCTTCGTGCCGGCCGCCGTGCGCAAGATCACCGGCAGCCGCGCGCTGCAGGACGGCTCGCTGAGCTATGGCGAGCCCATGGGCGATGCCGGCCTGCGGCAGGCGTTGGCGCGCCGGCTCTCGGCCATCAACGTGCATGCGCAGCCCGAGCAGATCATCACCACTGTGGGCGCCACGCAGGCGCTGGACATCGTCAGCCGCACGCTGCTGAAGGCGGGCGACCCGGTGATGGTGGAAGAACCCGGCTGGTCGGTGGAATTCGCGCGGCTCGATGCGCTCGGCATGCGCGTGCTGCCCGTGCCGCGCGGCCCCGACGGCCCCGACCTGGCCGTCATGGCGCGCTATTGCGAGGCGCATGCGCCCAAGCTCTTCGTGAGCGTGAGCGTGCTGCACAACCCGACCGGCTACAGCCTGTCGCCTGGCAGCGCGCACCAGGTGCTGCAGCTGGCCGGGCAGCATGACTTCCACATCGTCGAGGACGACACCTACGGCCACATCGCGCCCGACCACGCCACGCGCCTGGCCGCGCTCGACGGCTTGCGCCGCACCGTCTACGTCAACGGCTTCGCCAAGATCCTGGCGCCCAACTGGCGGGTGGGCTACCTGGTCGCGCCGCCCCCGCTGGTCGAGCGCCTGCTCGACACCAAGCTGCTGTCCACGCTGACCACGCCCTCGCTGCTGGAGAAGGCGCTGGCCCTCTGCATCGAACAGGGCCAGCTGCGCCGCCATGCCGACCGCATGCGGCTGCGGCTGGCGCAGGCCCGGGCGCGCAGCGTGCAGCTGGCGCTGGACGCGGGCTGCACCTTCGCGGCGGAGCCGGCAGGCCTGTTCGGCTGGGTGGAGACGGGGGTGGACACCGACATGCTGGCCCAGCGCATGCTGGACGAGGGCTACCTGATCGCCCCCGGCGCACTGTTCCACGCCACGCGCCAGCCCTGCACGCTGATGCGCATCAACTTCACCACCACGCAGGACGTGGCGTTCTGGAAGACCTGGAAGCGCGTGGCGGACAGCGTGCGCTGACGCCGCGTCCCGTGGTGGAAATGGCCGCGATGCGGGTCAGCCCGCGCCCAGCTCCGCCAGCATGCGCAGCAGCGCCCGGTTGACCTCTTCCAAACTCATCTCGTGCGTCTCGCACAGCTGGCGGATGCCGGCCATGTCGTCGGTCTCCAGCGCGCAGGCCATCTCCAGGCTGGCGGCATAGGGGCCGGTGTGCAGCACGATGGCGTCGTAGAGCCGCTCCGACAGGGGCAGCCGCCGCAAGATGGCGCCCAGGGGTTCGCCCAGCAGCTCGTCCATCTGCGACAGCAGGCCGCAGAGGTAGACCTCCCGGCGCAGGTCGTTCTCCACGCCGGCATCCAGCAGGCGTTCGGTCAGCCGGGCACGCAGCACCATCGACTCGCGGATCGGGCGCAGGTTCGGTTCGGTGGCGCAGTGCGGCAGCTGGTCCGACAGCCAGCGCTGCAGCGATCCGTAGCCCATCATCACCAGCCCACGGCGCAGCGAATCGACCCCCGTGCGCAGGCCCAGCGCGGCCGAGTTGGTGTAGGTCATGAAGCGCCAGGCCAGCAGCGGGTCCTGGCCCAGGATGTGCTCGAAGGCCTCCAGCGACTGCTCCGCGTCGATGGATTTCATCAGCGCATGCACCGTCTCGCGCGCCGGCTGCAGCGGCTGGTGGCGCAGGCTGTAGAGCACGTCTTCCAGCGGCCAGCCGGCCACCGCCAGCGCATGGTGTTCGTCCAGGCAATGCTCCAGCAGCGCGCGGCTGGCCACGTTCTCATACAGCTGCCCGGCGATGACGGGGCTGCTGGCGCGGCGCGCGGCCTGGGGCACCGGCGTGCCCTGGCGCTGGGCCGTCGCCGCCGCGCGGGTCTGCAGGGCGCTGGCGGCATCGGCGGGCGACAGGCTCAGCAGGCTGTTGTCGAAGAAGCGGGCCACGGCGGCGTCGGGCAGGTGCTGCAGCTCGCCGCGCCACACCAGCTTCAGGCCGCGCTGGTGGGCCGCCTGCACGCGCACCAGCAAGGCGGCATCGTCCAGCCAGGCGCCGCGCACCTCGATCCAGGGGCTGCCGGCGGGGGCGTGTTCCAGCAACTCGCCCAGCAGCTCGCGGTTCTGCGGCGACAGCAGCAGGCGCGGGGATGCAGCAGTCCACAGCTCCAGTAGCGTGCGCAGCAGGTGCGGCGCATCGACCGCATGGGTGCCCTGGCTCTGCACGTAGAGCTGCACGCCCGCCAGCCGCCGCTCTGCATTCCACAGGGGGCGATAACCGAGAACCAGACTGCCGAGAACGGATTGGGCCATGGATAGGTGCGATGAGCCAGGTCGAAGAAGCCCCCATTGTCGGAGACGGCGCGCCCGGCGGGAGCGGGCAGAAACCCCGCAGGCCCTTGCCTGGGGAACCCCTAGCCGATGAAGTTGAAGAGCGAGAGCTTCTGCACCTGCGCATACGACTTGAGCGCGGCCTCGTAGCCCACCTGGGCGGTCTGGAAGTCGGAGATGCCCTGCACCATGTCCAGGTCTTCGGCGCGCGAGCGGTCGGCCTCCAGCTGGATGGCGCGGCTGCTCTGGTCGCCGGTGATGCGGTCGGCGCGGTTGAGCAGCTCGCCGGCATAGCCGCGCAGGTTGTGCAGCCGCTCCAGGCCCTTGTCCACCGCGGCCAGCGCCTGGCCCACGGCCTGCGTGGCGGCGTTGTTGTTGATGGCGCCGCCGATGCCCTTGACGGCTGCGTCGATGCTGCCGAACAGGCTGTCGCTGGGCTGCAGGCTCACGGTGTCGTTCGCCGCCGGCGTGCCGTTGATGGACAGCGCCAGGCCGGGCACGCCGCTCACGGCGATGGACACGGGCTTGTCCGAGGGGTAGTCGGGCACCGTCACCGGCGCGCTGGTGACGTTGGTGGTCAGGTTGGTCACCGTGTAGGTGGCCGAGCTGGTGCCGGGCGTGGCGCCCGCGCCCACGGCGGTGAAGGTGATCTGGTATTTGTCGCCGGTGACCTGGCTCAGGTCGGTGGCGCGCGCGGCGTCGGTGGTCAGCGTGCGGCCATTGGGAATGGTGCTCACGTCGGCCGTGTAGACGCCGTCGCGCTGCGGCTCGAACATGAAGGCCGAATGGCCGTCCAGCGTGCTGGTCAGGCCATTGCCCGTGCTGGCGGCCTGGCCCGGCTGGCCGGCGAATGCATAGCTGGGGCTGCTGCTCTGCGGGCCGAGGAACGGCGCCAGCGCGCTGCCCAGGGCGCCCAGCAGCGGCATGCCGTTGGTGTCCTTGCGGTTGGCGACTTCGGTGAGCTGCTCGCGCAGGCTGTTGATCTGGTTGGCGTAGGTGGTCCGGTCCTCGGCCTTGATGCCGCCATTGCCGGCCGCCACCATCAGCTGGCGGATCTCCTGCACCAGCCCGACGGCGTCGCCCAGCGTCGATTCGGCCTGCGCCACCGCGTTGCGCTGCACTTCCAGCGCGCGCTGCTCGGTCTGGATGCGGGTGATGCGGGTGAGCGAGCGCTCGGCCTGCGCCGCACCGACCGGGTCGTCACTGGCCCGCACCACGCGCTTGCCGGCGGTGAGCTTTTCCTGCAGGTCGACCAGCGTGGCCTGCCGACCGCTCAGGTTGCGCAGCGTGCTGTCGTACATGTTGGCGGTGCCGACGCGGTAGAAATTGGTCATGGAATGCTCCGTGCGTTGCCGGGGGCTGCTTTAGCGGCCCATGGTCTGGATCAGGCTGTCGAAGATGCTCTGCGCGATCTGCAGCATCTTGGCCGAGGCCTGGTAGGCCTGCTGGTACTGGATCAGCTTGCCCGCTTCCTCGTCCAGGTTCACGCCGGACACCGCCGTGCGGTCCGATTCCAGGTTCTTGGCGATGGACGTGGACAGGTCGGCCGCGTACTGCGCCGACTGCGTGCGCGTGCCGACCTGCGCCATCAGGCCGGCATAGCCGTCGCTCATGGTCGATTCGTCGAACAGCTTCGCGTCGCGCAGGTTCATCAGCGCCGTGCCGTTGCCGGCGTTGCGGGTGTAGGCGTCGCCGTATTGCGGGTCCAGCGCGTTGCCGACCGTGACCGTGTCGCCCGCCTTGGGCGTGCCCTGCAGCGTGATCGACCAGCCGTTGATCGAGATCGGCTGGCCCGACACGTAGGTCTGCCCGGCGGCCAGCGTGGTCGGCGGGTTGGTGCTGCGGTCCACCGCATCGAAAGTCACCGGGGTGGTGGCGTTGAACTGCAGCTGCACGCCGCCGGCAATCGCCGGCGTGGCGGTCGGATTGGCATTGCCGGGCAGCACGAGCGGCGTGGGCTTGCCCGTGGCTTGCAGCGCGGCCAGCTGCAGCGTGCCGCCATTGGTCTTGCCCATCGATGCATTGATCGGGTTGGCCACCGCCAGGTCGCGCGGCGAATACACCGTGGCCTGGATGTTGGCGGCCGGCGCGGCGAACGGCTTGAACAGCATGCGCTCGCCCGGGGCGCCAGCCGACGTCAGGTTGAATTGCAGGCCGTCGATCTGCTGGCCGGAGAGGTTGGCCAGATCGGTGAAGGGGGTGGCCTTGCCGTCGGACAGGCGCACCACCTGGCCGGCCGGCGGGGTGGTGAAGCGCACTTCGTAGTCCGACGCGGCGAACCGCGCGGGGTCGCTGTAGCTGGCGGTGCCCACGGCCGTGCCGCTGGAAAAGCCCTGCGCGCTGGTTTCCACCGCGAACAGGTCCTTGCCCTGGGTGCCGTCCAGCGTCAGCCCGAGCTTCTGCTGCGCGTTCATCGTCATGCCGATGGCCTGCGCCATGCGCCCCAGCAGGTTGCGCGCCTCGGCCAGGTCGGTGTTGGCGAAGCGCAGCAGGCCCGCGGCCTCGCCACCGCCGAGCAGGTTCTCGTCCAGCTCGATCGGGGTGGCGCCTGGCGGGTTGAACATCAGCCGCATCTGCCCGCTGCCGGGGAACTGCCCCGCTTCCTGCACCGATACCGGCGTGGCGGTGGTGCCCAGCACCAGCGGCTGGCTGCCGGCCACGAACAGGCCCACGGTGCCGTCGGTCGCTGGAATCTGGGTGGTCTGCACGTACTGGTTCAGCTCGCGGATCAGCTGCTCGCGCCGGTCCAGCAGGTCATTCGGCACCTGGCCGTTGCCCTTGGTGCGGGCGATCTGGTCGTTCACCTGGGCCACGCTCTGGGCCAGGCTGTTGATCTTGTCCGTCAGCCCGCCCAGCTGTTCGGTCACCGAATAGGCCACCTCGCCCAGCTGTTCGGCGGCCGAGCGCATGCGCCCGGCCATTTCGCTCACCCGGGTCAGGGTGACGGTGCGGGCCGTGATGTCGCTCGGCGAGGCCACCACGTCGGCCAGCGAATTCATCATGTCGGTGATGGAGGCGCCCAGCCCCTTAGTGCCGCCAGGGAAGATGTCCTGCACCTGCGACAGCCGCTGCGCGCGCGTGGAGTCCGCCGCCTGCACCGCGCCGGCCGCAGCGGCCTGGCGGGTCAGCAGCTCGTTGTGGTTGCGCAGGATGGTCTGCACGTCCACGCCCTGGCCGATGTAGCCGCCGCCGGTGAACTGGCCCTGCACGGTCTGCAGCGACACCGTCTGGCGCGAGTAGCCCGGCGTGTTGACGTTGGCGATGTTGTTGCCGGCGGTCTGCAGGGCCACCTGGTTGGCCAGCAGTGCGCGGCCTCCGACGTTGAGCAGGCTCATGGGTCAGTCCTCAGGCCGGCGTTCATGCCTGCGTATTCGACGCATTGCGCGCCACGCTGGTCGGCGCCACGCCCACCGTGCTCTGGATGGCGCGGCTCAGCTTGCTGGCGTACTGCGGGTCGGTGGCGTAGCCGGCCTTCTGCAGCTCGGCCGCGTAGGCCACCGCGGAATGCGTCTTGCCGCGCGCCTTTTCATAGCGCGGGTTGTCGTTGATGAGCTTGGCGTAGTCCTTGAAGGAATCCTCGTAGGAGTCGTACGCGCGGAACTTGGCCGTCACCTTGCGCGGCACGCCGCCCACGTATTCGGTGGTGGTGATCTCGGCGACCTTGCCCGTCCAGCCCCGGCCGGCCTTGATGCCGAACAGGTTGAACGAGTTGCCGGTCTCCTTGCTGCGGATCTCGCTCTTGCCCCAGCCGGTCTCGTGGCCGGCCTGGCCCAGCATGAAGCTGGCGGGAATGCCGCTTTCCTGCGCCACGCGCTCGGCGGCGGCGCGGTGGTGCTGCACGAAGTTCTCCCGGCCCTTGGGAGCGGGCGCGCTGGCGTCGCTGACGGCGCGGCTGGCGCTGGCGCCGGAGGCCGCGCCGGCGCGAAAGCGGCTGCTCGCATCCAGGCCCAGGGTCGAGCCGGGCACGAGCGCCGCTTCGGCGTCGCCGCCCATCTGCTTGGTGAGCTGGCGCTGGATGGCTTCGGAGAGCCCGCCCGGCCGCCCCGACATCTGCACCGACAGCTGCTGGTCGAACATGTCGTTGGCCATGTTGCCCTCGGCGCCGTCCAGCAGGCCGGCCTTCATGGTGGCCTCGCGCATGCTCTTGATCATCTCGCGCATGAAGAGCGATTCGAACTGCTTGGCCGCTTCCTTCGCGGCCTCGGGCGTGTTCTGCCCCGCCTGCAGCTTCAGCGCGTTCAGCGAGCGCGCGTCCACCGCCAGCTGCTGGCTGGACGATGCGGACACGGTGGCCGAGGACGTCAATGACAGGGACATGGCGCGCTCCTTTCCTGGCTCGTCAGCGGCGGTGCGCCGGACGGGGGGCGCGGGTTGCGGTGGTGGCGCAAGGGCTCATGGTCAGATCACCTCCAGCTCGGCGTTCAGCGCGCCGGCCGCCTTGATGGCCTGCAGGATGGCCAGCAGGTCGCCCGGCGTGGCGCCCAGCGTGTTGAGCGCGCGCACCACGTCGGCCAGCTGCGGCGAAGCGGGCAGCTGCAGCACCTTGCCGCCTTCCTGCTGCACCTGGATGTCGCTCTTTTGCGCTACCACCGTCTGGCCCTGCGACAGCGGCGCGGGCTGGCTGATGACCGGGGTGGAGCTGATGGTGATCGACAGGTTGCCGTGGGCGATGGCGCAGGCGCCCAGCGTCACGGCCTGGTTCAGCACGATGGAGCCGGTGCGGGCGTTGATGACCACCTTGGCCGACGGCACGGAATCGGGAATCGCCAGCTCTTCCAGCTCGGCGATGAAGTTGACGCGGCCGCCCGGGTCCTGCGGGGCGCGCACCTGCACCGTGCGGCCGTCCAGCGCGGTGGCGGTGCCCTGGCCCAGGCGGGTGTTGATGGTCTGGGCCACCTTGCGGGCGGTCTGGAAGTCCGACGCGTTCAGGCCCAGGTTGATGGTGTCGCCGTCGTGCAGCGGGGTGGGCACGGCACGCTCGACCTGGGCGCCGTCGGGAATGCGGCCGGCGCTCAGGTGGTTGATCTGCACCTTGCTGCCGCCCGCGGCAGCGCCGGCGCCGCCCACCACCAGGTTGCCCTGGGCCAGCGCGTAGATCTCGCCGTCGGCGCCGCGCAGCGGCGTGGCGATCAGCGTGCCGCCCTTGAGCGACTTGGCGTTGCCCATGGAGGACACGCTCACGTCGATGGCCTGGCCCGGCTGGGCAAAGGCGGGCAGCTGCGCCGTGACGATCACCGTCGCCACGTTCTTGAGCTGCGGCGCGGTGGTGCCGGGCGGCAGGCTGATGCCCATCTGCTGCAGGTAGTTGGACAGCGCCTGTGCCGTGAAGGGCATCTGCGTGGTCTGGTCGCCCGTGCCGTCCAGCCCCACCACCAGCCCGTAGCCGGTCAGCTGGTTGCTGCGCACGCCCTGCACGGCGGCCACTTCCTTGATGCGCAGCGCGTGCGCGGGCAGGGCGGCGAGCAGCGACCCCAGCACCGCCAGCAGAACGCAGGCTTTGCGGGTGGCGACGGACGTGAAGGGGGCAGGCAGGGCTTTCATGCCACCGATTGTGAAAGCTGCCCGGTTTCGGGAATCGCCAAAAAGACGCCGGTTCACCCGCTATTTGCCGGCCAAGGACCCGAAACGTCCCGCAGCGGAAAAAACAAGCGAAAACAGCCGTCAGCGCTTGTCATACAAGCGCCAACAGCTATTAAAGTAATAGCAATGGTGGGGCGGTTTCCCGCAGCCAGTGGCTCAGAAAGGCGAGACGGAATTGAATGCCCGCGACAGCCAGCCCATGGCTTGCGCCTCGCTCTGCGCGCCGCGCCCGCGCGACTGCACGCGGGCGTTGGCCACCAGGGTCGAGCTGACGGTGCTGCCGGGCTGCAGCGAGCGCGGGTCCACCGTGCCCGAGAAGCGCAGCACGTCCACGTTCTCGTTCACGCCGATCTGCTTTTCGCCGGCCACCACCAGGTGCCCGTTGGGCAGTACTTCCACCACCGTGGTGGTGATGGAGCCGGTGAACGTGTTGGAGCTTTCCGTGCCGCCCTTGCCCGAGAAGGCATTGCTGGTGCTGGCGCCCACGTTCAGCTTGGCGAGCGACTCGCCGCCGAAGAACGGCAGCGCCGTGATGCCGCCCTTGGTGCCCGAGCTGCGGTCCACCGTGGAGGTGGAATTCTGCTTGGCCGACACGTTCTCGACGATCTGGATGGTGACCACGTCGCCCACCAGCCGCGCGCGGCGGTCCTCGAACACCGGCCGGTAGCTGGCCGCGTGGAACAGGCTGCCGGTGGCCGGCCCCGTGGGCCGGGGCATGGCGGCGACCGGCGGCGGCGCGGTGGAGACCAGCTCGACCGGCGGCGGCGGGCTGAGCGTGGCGCAGCCGGTGGCCGCGAGCAGGGTGCCCAGTGCGGCGATCCGCGTGAGCGTGGCGGGAAGGGCGGTCGGGAAGGCGGTGAGCGACATGGCGAGCATCCTGGAGGAGGCGGGTGTGACGGGGGCGCGCATCACAGCTGCGCGAGCTTGGCCAGCATCTGGTCGGAGGTCTGGATGGCCTTGGAATTCATTTCGTAGGCGCGCTGGGTCTGGATCATGCTGACCAGCTCTTCCACCACGTTGACGTTCGACGTTTCCAGGAAGCCCTGGCGGATCACGCCCAGGCCGTTGGTGCCGGGCGTGCCCTGCTGCGGCGGGCCGGACGCGGCCGATTCCTTGTACATGTTCTGGCCGGTGGGCTCCAGGCCGGCCGAATTGATGAAGCTGGCCATGGCGATGGTGCCGATCTGCTGGGGCTGCGTGTTGCCCGGCAGGGTGGCGGTGACCACGCCTTCCTCGCTGATGCCGACGCTGGTGGCGTTGCCGGGCACGGTGATGCCGTTGGCCACCGGCAGGCCGTTGGAGGTGACGATGCGGCCCTGCGAGTCGAGCTGGAACGAGCCGTCCCGCGTGTAGCCGGTGGTGCCGTCGGGCATCGTCACTTCGAAGAAGCCGTTGCCGTTGATGGCCACGTCCAGCCGGTTGCCCGACTGCTGCAGGCTGCCCTGCGTGAAGTTGCGGCTGGTGGCGACGGTGCGCACACCCAGGCCCAGGTGCAGGCCGGTGGGCAGCTGGTTCTGCTCGGTGGTCTGCGAGCCGACCTGGCGCAGGTTCTGGTAGATCAGGTCTTCGAACACCGCGTTGTTGCGCTTGTAGCCGGTGGTGGAGACGTTGGCCAGGTTGTGGGAGATCACGTCCAGCTGCGTTTGCTGGGCGCTCATGCCGGTCTTGGCGATCCAGAGGGAATTGATCATGGCGGGTCCTGGTGGGAAGTCGGGGGCGCGGGTGGGCGGGGGGCGACAGGGGGCGGCGTCAGCCGTTCATGCTCAGCAGCTGCGCGGCGGTCTTGTCGTCGTTCTCGGCGGTCTGCAGCAGGCGCATCTGCTGCTCGAACTGGCGCGACGCCGCGATCATTCCGACCATGCATTCCACGGCGTTGACGTTGGAGCCTTCGATGGCGCCCGACAGCAGCCGGGCGTTCACGTCGCTGGGCAGCGGCTCGCCCGAGGCGGCGCGGAACAGCCCGTCGTCGCCACGCTTGAGCGGGTCTTCCGGCGTGGGCGTGGCCAGCTTGATGCGGCCGATGGCCTGGGGCCGCTGGCCGGCGACGGTGGCCGTCAGCGTGCCGTCGGCACCCAGCGCCACGTCGGCGCCGGGCGGCACGTCGATCGCGCCGCCGCCGTCGGAGAGCACCGGCAGGCCGCTGCTGGCGCTGACCAGCTGGCCGGCCTGCGTCACCTCGAACGAACCGGCGCGGGTGTAGCCCTCGGTGCCGTCCAGGCCCTGCACGGCGAACCAGGCATTGCCCATCGCCATCGCGTCCAGGTTGCGGCTGGTGCGCTGCACGGGGCCGGGGGTGTCCACGAAGCCCGAGGTGGCCTCCAGCGCGAACACGCGGGTGGACGAGCCGGTGCCCTGCACCGGCACCGACCGGAAGGTGGACATCTCTGCCCGGAACCCGTTGGTGGACACATTGGCCAGGTTGTTGGCCAGCACCGCCTGCCGCTGCGAGGACGCGCTGGCGCCGGTCATGGAGGTGTAGATCATGCGGTCCATGGAGGGCTCCGTGGTTCAGTTCAGGCGGTGGCGGCCGTGCGCGTCAGCGCAGGTTCACCAGCGTGGACATGATCTGGTCCTGCGTCTTGATGGTCTGCGCGTTGGCCTGGTAGGCGCGCTGCGCGGTCATCATGTTGACCAGCTCGGCGGTGAGGTCCACGTTCGACTCTTCCAGCGCACCGGAGCGCAGGGCGCCGAAGTTGCCCTCGCCGGGCGTGCCGGTCACGGCCTGGCCCGAC
Source organism: Acidovorax sp. Leaf160 (assembly GCF_001424265.1). Taxonomy (GTDB): domain Bacteria; phylum Pseudomonadota; class Gammaproteobacteria; order Burkholderiales; family Burkholderiaceae_C; genus Paracidovorax. Next base: position 136,082 of record NZ_LMOV01000003.1, on the reverse strand, counting down.
TCGAAGGTCTCCACCCAGTTGTTGTTGCCCGCGGCGGAGAGGCCCTGGGTGTTGCGGAAGCTGGCCAGCGCCACCTGCCCCTCGGCGCGTGTCACGCCGTTGGAATAGCGCGTCATGACCATGCCGTTGTTCTCGATGTTGATGCCGGTCAGGTCGCCCGAGGTGTAGCCGTCCTGCGAGAGGTCGGACACCGAAAACGCCTTGCCGCTCTGCGTGACCTTGTCGAGCTGCACCTGCACGGTGTAGGTCGGCAGGGCGTTCGGGTTCGGCGGCGTGGGCGTGATGGTCAGCGGCAGTTGGAAGCCGCTGGCGGGCGGCGTGGCCGCGGGGCCGGTGAGCACGCCGTTGTTGTCGAAGGTGAGCTGGCCCACGGCCGTGGCGGCGGGGTCCAGCGAGTCGTACACGTCCCAGGTGTTGGAGCCGTTCTTGGAGAAGTAGAGGCTGACCGGCTTGGCCACGCCCTGGCTGTCGTACACGTTGATGGAGGTGCCGTAGGTGGAGCGCGGCGTGGCGGCCACGGGCGGCGTGGCGGTGGGGTTGCCGGCGGCGTCGGCGGCGCGCGCATCGAGGTTGAACGACGCGGTCACCTTGGTCGTCTGGCGCGCCGGAATGGGTGCGGAGGTCGGGAACTGCAGCGGCACGGCGCTGCTGGCCGTGCGTGCGCCGGTGATCGGGTCGATGGCGTAGCCCATGACCTTGGCGCCGCTGTTGGTCACCACACTGCCCGAAGAGTCGAGCTTGAAGTTGCCGGCGCGGGTGTAGGCACGCGAGCCGTCGGGTTGCTGCAGCGTGAAGAAGCCGTTGCCGTTGATGGCCACGTCCAGCGTGTTGCCGGTGACCGAGATGTTGCCCTGGTTGAACTGCTGCGAGACCGCACCGACCTCCACCCCGATGCCGGCGTTGCTGCCGCCGGACGAGCCGATGGCGCTGGCCACCAGTTCAGCGAACTCGGCGCGCGAGGCCTTGAAGCCGGTCGTGCCGGAGTTGGCGATGTTGTGGCCGATCACGTCCAGATTCTTGCTGGCGGCGTTCAGTCCGGAGAGGCCTTGCTGAAAACTCATGGTGTGCTCCTGGGGGAGGGGAAGAGGGTGGGTGTGGGGAGGGGTGGCTGGAGGGTCAGAGCACGGCGCGGATCTGGCCGTAGTTCACCGTCGCGCCGGAGTCGAGCGTCAGGGTGAGTGCGCCGTTGGCGGAGCCGGTGCCGGTCACGCGCGAGGTGACCAGCGGCGTGGATTCCACGGCGCCGTCCTTGGTGGTGGCGACCACGCGGAACTTCAGGTCGCTGGTGTTGCCGGCGTATTTGCTGGAGTCCCAGGAGAAGTCGTGGCGGCCCTTGTCCTGGGCGCCCATCTCCACCGTGCCGACCACCACGCCGCCGGGCGTGACGATCTCCACGCGCGTGTCGGTGGCCGTGCCGGCCAGCTCGAACTGGCCCTTGCTCACGCCGTCCGAGGTGGACAGCTTGTCGCCTTCGGCGAGCACCGAGCGGCCGATCATCTGCGTGCCCTGCAGGGTCTGCATGGTCGAGAACTGCTCGGCCATGGTCTGCATGGTCAGGTTCAGCGTCTGGATGCCGGTCACGGTGTTGATCTGCGCCATCTGCGAGGTCATCTGCGCGTTGTCCAGCGGGTTCATCGGGTCCTGGTTGTTCAGCTGCGCGACCAGCAGCTTCAGGAACCGGTCCTGCACCGCGTTCGGGTCGGTCGCAGCGGAAGTGGACTTGCCGGAGGTGTTGGCCGTGGTGGCGGTCGAACCGACGGGGTTGAGGATCATGGCGGCGTCTTTCAGGCGAAGAGGAGTGGCAGCGGGCTCACTGGCCCATCTGCAGGGTCTTGAGCAGCAGCGTCTTGGCGGTGTTCATCACCTCGACGTTGTTCTGGTAGGAGCGCGAGGCGGAAATCATGTTGACCATTTCCTCCACCGCGTTCACGTTGGAATGGGAGACATAGCCTTCGGCGTCGGCCGAAGGATGGTTGGGGTCGTGCACGCGGCGGCCGGGCACCTGGCTTTCCTGGATCGAGCTGACCCGCACGCCGGCAGAGCTGTCGGAGCCCATCGGCGCGGTCTGGAAGACCACCTGGCGCGCCTTGTAGGCCTGGCCGTCCGGGCCGGCCACGGCCTCCACGTTGGCCAGGTTGCTGGCCACGACGTTCAGCCGCTGCGACTGCGCGCTGATCGCGCTCGACGAGACGTTGAAGATGGAGAACATGGACATGGCGGCGTCGCTTTCCCGAAGGCGGTGTCTGGTGGGTGGGGGCTGTCAGGCGGGGCGCGGTCCGTCACTGGCCCTGGATGGCGCTCAGCATGGTCTTGGCGTTGCCGTTGATGAAGCGCAGCGTGGCTTCGTAGCGCACGGCGTTGTCCATGAAGGCGGCACGTTCGCGGTCCATGTCCACCGTGTTGCTGTCCATGTTCGGCTGCGCCTGCACGGCGTAGCCCAGGGTACTGACCGACAGGCCGCCGCTGCCATTGCTGCCAAGGCCGGGCGCGGCTGGCAGCGGGATGTGGCGCGGGTCGGTGGTGCCGTATTGGCGCGCCGTGCCGCCCTGCAGCGTGGCGGCCCAGGGACGGTTGGCGGACGACGACGCCTCGCTGACCTCCCGCAACGCGTCCGAGAACTTGAAGTCCCGCGCCACGAAGCCGGGCGTGTCCGCATTGGCAATGTTGCTCGCGATGGCGCGCTGGCGCTCGGAACGCAGCAGCAGCGCGTTGCCGTGGAAGTCCAGTCGGTCGGTCAACTTGTCGAGCATGCGGTCCTCGCTCTCGGGTGGGTGGAATCAGGAGTCCACACGGATTCCTGGCGTGCAGCGATTGTGAAATTCGGCCGGTTTTCCTAAAGCGGGAAGAACACAGGAAACGGCGGGCAGTTCGGCCCATCGCCGGACAGCGGCGCGCCTACAGTTCACTGCGGTGGCCCGGCGGGGCAGGGGCCCATCGCGCGGCGGCGAGCGGACATCGGACGTTCGCCCGTCTGCCCATGTGCTCGCTCGCCTGCTTGCCCGCTTCCCCGCTTTTGCCGCCGTCGTCTTTCCAGGAGGTGTTCCATGTTCCGCAATCCGCCCTCATCCCCCATGCCCGCTGCAGCCTCTCGCCCGCGCGTGCGCCGCGCCGTCGGGAGCGTGATGCTCGGCCTGGCGGTGTCGCTGGGCGCTGTGGCACAGACGCAGATGCCGATGCAGGTGTCGATGCAGGCGCCGATGCAGGGACAGGCGGACACGTCACCGGACGGCGAGCTGGGTGCGCTCTCCGCGCGCTGGCTCAATGACGCGGTGCAGGCGGCCCAGGCCAACGGCGCCACTGCCGGCCTGCCGCTGCGCATGGAAGTGAGCGTGGGCGCGCTCGATCCGCGCCTGCGCCTGGCGCCCTGCAGCCGCGTCGAGCCCTATCTGCCCACCGGCGCACGCCTCTGGGGCCGCACACGGCTGGGCCTGCGCTGCCTGGATGGGGCCACTCGCTGGAACGTCTTCCTGCCGGTGACCGTCAAGGCTTTCGGCCCCGCCTTCGTGCTGACCAACAACGTCGCCTCCGGCGCCTTGCTGACCGCGGCCGATGCGGCGGAATCCGAAGTCGACTGGGCGGCCGACCAGGCGCCGGTCGCCGCGAGCCAGGAATCGTGGGTGGGCCTCACCGCCACCCGTGCGCTGGTCGCGGGACAGACCTTGCGCCAGAATATGGTCCGCGCCCCCGACGTGTTCAAGGCGGGGGCCCAGGTCAAGGTCGTGGCGCAGGGCCCGGGCTTTGCAGTCACCTCATCGGGTCAGGCCATGAGCGCTGGCGCCGTCGGCCAGAATATCCGCGTCCGCATGGCCAATGGGCGGGTGATCGGTGGCATCGTCGCCGAGGATGGAACGATAGCGGCGGCCTTGTAACGTCTTGAATTCAATTAAGGCCTCAAGTCGTTCCCGAACCCGCCGAAAAGAAAGGTACTGTGCCCCACATCGGACGGGGTGGTGGAGAGAGCGATGAAGATAGGTCAGAACCCAGACATTGCGAACGCGGTATCGCAGGCTGCTGTCAAGCAGCAACAGGCCAAGGCCCCCGCAGCCACGGCGCAAGCCGTCGCCCAGACCGTATCCACGGCCGCCGCCGGTGTGCCCGTCACTTTCTCCAGTACTGCCCGGGGTGTGGATTCCACGGCCCGCAGCGGCGCCGAGTTCGACGCCGGCAAGGTCAAGGCGGTGAAGGCTGCCATCGACCAGGGCACGTTCACGGTGAACGCAGAGGCCATCGCCGACAAGCTGCTGTCCAACGCCGAAGAAACCTTCTCCCGCTTCCGCGGTTGAACGCCCGGGGAGGGCCCGTCCACCCTCAGGCTGGAAGCCGCCAGGCCAGGCGCCCCTGAATACCCCCTCCCATGTCCCTCGAAGCCACGCTCTCCACCGTCGAAACGCAACTGCAGGACGTGCAGGAGGCACTGCTGGCCACCGATCCGCTCGCTCTCGAACCAGCCGCCACGCAACTGCGCAGCGCGGCCATGACGCTGTCCCAGGCGCTGGCTGGCCAGGCCGGCACCCCGCTTTCCCCGACTGACGAGCAGGCGCGGCGCATTCGCGCCATAGCCGCGCGGCTCCCCACGCTGCGCGACCAGCTTGCCCGCCTGCTGGCGTTGACGGAACGGCAGGCCGCGTCTTTGCTTCCGCCTGCGCAGGGCGTGGTCACCTACGGCAACGGAACCGGGCAAGGCTCGGCCCGCGGCGCGCGCATCTACCGCGCGCCGGGCTGATCGCCCGAAAGCTGTCACGAGCGACCGGAGTGCTGGGCGGATCTCGCCCGTCCGCCACTCCAGCCGCCCTCCCGCCTGCAAGCCGGGGCTGCCCGCACGCCCGACCGACCATGGCGATCGGGGTCATCGCTCCCCATCTGCGCGCTCCCAACGAAGCTGGCTTGCGACCGGGTACGCACCTGTAGCGCCTGCACATGCGCCCCTGGCAGCCCGCCGCCGTGGAAGGCGCGGGCCGTACCCACTCTCTGACACGCCATCGCTCTCACGCATGGGCCGGCGCCCGCAATCGGGTGGCAGAAACGAAAAAGGCTCCCGAAGGAGCCTTGTTGCCTTGTCGGCTGGCTGTAGAGGGTCAGTCTCAGTAGCCGCCACCGCCGTAGCCGCCGCCACCACTGCGACCGCCGCCGCCACCGTTGCGCGAGCCGGAGCCATAGGGGCTGCGGAAGCCGCCGTCGCTGCGTCCGCCGCCGCCGCCGTAGCCACCACCACCGCCGCCTTCACGGCCACCTCCGCCATAACCACCGCCGCCGCCGCCTTCACGGCTGCCGCCACCGTAGCCACCGCCACCGCCGCCACCGTAGCCACCGCCACCGCCACCGCCGTAACCACCGCCACCGCTGCGGCCACCGCCGCCGAAGCCGCCACCGCCGCCACCGAACCCGCCGCTGCGGGGTGGGCGTGCTTCCATGGGACGGGCTTCGTTCACCACGATGCTGCGGCCGCCCAGAGACTGGCCGTTCATGCCCTGGATGGCGGACTGCGCTTCTTCGTCACTGGCCATCTCGACAAAGCCGAAGCCCTTGGACCGGCCCGTGTCGCGTTCCATCATGACCTTGGCGCTGTTGACGGCGCCGAACTGGCCGAAAGCCTGTTCCAGATCGCTGTCACGGACGGAATACGGCAGGTTGCCGACGTACAGTTTGTTGCCCATTGAGGGACTCCTCAAAAACACACATTGATGAAGCGATGGAGTCCCGGAAACGCAGCCAGTGAATCACGAAAGATGCCCTATGCGCGAAATGGAAGGAATCACCGCAGACCTCGGCGCAGCTAAGCTGCAAGAAACATTATGCGCCACAAAATTTGTGAAAACACAAGGGTTTAGGCCTGCCTGCCAGGGGTGTTCTACCGCGTGGAAACGTGGAATGACGCCGTTCGCGCGGGCATGAAAAAAGGCCCTCGAAAGGGCCTTTGGGCGATACGGAACCCCAGCGCAAAAGGCGCTGGGCCGATCGGTATGAGGGGCTTAGTAGCCGCCGCGACCGCCGCCGTAGCCGCCGCCGCCGTTGCCACCACCGTAGCCGCCGCCGCCGCCATTGCCACCGCCGAAGCCGCCGCTGCGGCCACCGCCGCCGTAGCCGCCGCCGCCGTTGCCGCCGCCGAAGCCACCGCTACGGGGAGGACGAGGTTCCATCGGACGGGCTTCGTTGACCACCAGGTCACGGCCGCCGAAGTTTTGGCCGTGCACGGCCTGGATTGCAGCCTGGGCTTCTGCATCGCTGCCCATTTCGACGAAGCCGAAGCCCTTCGAACGGCCGGTGTCGCGCTCCATCATGACCTTGGCGCTGTTCACGGCGCCGAATTGGCTGAAGGTTTGCTCGAGGTCGCTGTCGCGGAAGGAATAGGGCAGGTTGCCCACGTAAAGTTTGTTGCCCATGAAGGACTCCTACAAAAAACCAATAAAACGCGATGAGCCTTACGCAATCAACAAACCTGTGACGACTTCAAAGACGCGAAACCGACCAAACACCGCAGCTTGCATTCCTGCAAGGCAGAAAGGCAGGAACCATTATCAACCATAGTTTCCGGCCTTGTGGTGAACTTTTTGCAGCACTCCCGCACTTTTGCTGCGTATTTACCCGGGGTTGACCCGTCGCCCGCCCCTACAATGCGGGCAGTCTTTGGGGAGTAGCTCGTCCCGCGCTTCGGCGCCAGGGGGGCACGCATCAACAAACTTGGACCTCCGCGGTCCATGGTGTGTGCGGCAGCCATGCATTCATTCATTCATGCAGGGCGGCTGAGCGAGACCATTGACTGCGCACCGATCCAAGAGCCGGAGTCGGGGCGCAGTCAATGCTGTCTTACCGTTTTTCCGGCCGGATAACGACATCTCACCCATGGAAGCCTTCTTCGTTTCGACCGCCATCGTCGCCCTTGCCGAGATGGGCGACAAAACCCAACTCCTCTCTCTCGTTCTGGCGGCCCGGTTCCGCAAGCCCTGGCCCATCGTGCTCGGCATCTTCGTGGCCACGCTGGCCAATCACGCACTCGCCGGTGCCGTGGGCGCATGGGTGACCACGGTGGTGGGGCCGCAGGTGCTGCGCTGGGGCCTGGGGCTGTCGTTCATCGCCATGGCGGTCTGGATGCTCATCCCCGACAAGCTGGACGACGACGAGTCCCCCAAGGCGCCGCGCTGGGGCGTGTTCGGCACCACGCTGGTGGCCTTCTTCCTGGCCGAAATGGGCGACAAGACCCAGGTCGCAACGGTCATGCTGGCCGCCCAGTACAGCGCCTATGTCGCCGTCGTCGCCGGCACCACGCTGGGCATGATGCTGGCCAACGCCCCCGTGGTGTGGCTGGGCGAGCGCATCACCCGGCGCGTGCCCATCCGCGCGGTGCACGTGGTTTCCGCGCTCATCTTCCTGGTGCTCGGCGGCATCGCGCTGCTGGCTCCGGTGGCCTGAGCGGGCGCTGCGGGACAGGCGCCGCTTTGGTATAGTGCCTGTCGCGCCGATTTGCTTCAGCTTGCGGGCGCTTTATAAGTTCAGCTAAAGACCCGTCCGCGAAGGGATGCGTGCAGAAATGCATGGCACAGACATCCACCGACCCGGCCTCGTTTTTAGCGATGCCGGGTTTTTTCATGTCCTTCATCGCCACGCCCCAGTTCCTGCATTTCGCGGACCCGCTGCCCCTCACCGGAGGTGGGTCGATCCGCGACTACACGCTCGCCTACGAAACCTACGGAACGCTCGATGCCGACGGCTCCAACGCCGTGCTGGTCTGCCACGCGCTGAACGCGTCGCACCATGTGGCCGGCGTCTATGAAGGTCAGCCGCGCAGCGAGGGCTGGTGGGACAACCTGATCGGCCCGGGCAAACCTGTCGACACGAACCGGTTCTTCGTCATCGGCGTGAACAACCTCGGCTCGTGCTTCGGCTCGACCGGCCCGATGCACACGCACCCCGATACCGGCGAGATCTACGGCGCCGACTTCCCGGTCGTGACGGTGGAGGACTGGGTGAATGCCCAGGCCCGGCTGCTCGACCGGCTGGGTGTGCGGCAGCTCGCCGCCGTGCTCGGCGGCAGTCTTGGCGGAATGCAGGCGCTGTCGTGGACGCTGCAGCACCCCGACCGTGTGCGCCACGCCGTGGTGGTGGCCAGTGCGCCCAACCTCACGGCAGAGAACATCGCCTTCAACGAGGTGGCCCGCCGCGCCATCGTGACCGACCCCGACTTTCACGGCGGCCACTTCTACCGCCATGGCGTCGTTCCCAAGCGGGGCCTGCGCATCGCCCGCATGATCGGGCACATCACCTACCTGAGCGACGACGTGATGAACGAGAAGTTCGGTCGCCAGCTGCGCGAGGGCCTGGCGCCCAAGTACAGCACGCAGGACATCGAGTTCCAGATCGAGAGCTACCTGCGCTACCAGGGCGACAAGTTCAGCGACTACTTCGACGCCAACACCTACCTGCTGATCACGCGCGCGCTCGACTACTTCGACCCGGCGCTCGCACACGGCGGCAACCTCACGCTGGCCCTGGCGCGCGCCACGGCCCGGTTCCTGTTGGTCAGCTTCACCACCGACTGGCGGTTCTCGCCCGGGCGCAGCCGCGAGATCGTCAAGGCGCTGCTCGACAACCGCCGCGACGTGAGCTACGCCGAGATCGACGCACCGCACGGCCACGACGCCTTCCTTCTCGACGACGTCCGCTATCACGGCGTCATCGCCTCGTACTTCCAGCGCATCGCCCAGGAGCTGGCCGCCCCGGAGACCGCACCATGAGCGACCGACACACCATGCACGCCATCGCCAGCCGGGTGCCGCACGGCGCGCGCGTGCTCGACCTGGGCTGCGGCGACGGCAGCCTGCTGGCCCATCTGCAGCGCGAGCGCGGCTGCACCGGCTACGGCGTGGAGATCGACGACGCCAACGTGCTGGCCTGCGTGCGGCAGGGCGTCAACGTGGTGCAGCTGAACCTGGAGGAAGGCCTGGCCCTCTTCGGCGACAACGCCTTCGACGTGGTGCTGCAGATCGACACCTTGCAGCACCTGCGCAACGCCGAAGTCATGCTGCGCGAGACCGCGCGCGTGGGCAAGAGCGGCATCGTCGCCTTTCCCAACTTCGCCCACTGGCCCAATCGACTCTCGGTGTTGCGCGGCCGCATGCCCGTCACCCGGCGTCTGCCCTACCAGTGGTACGACACGCCCAACATCCGCGTGGGCACGTTCAAGGACTTCGAAGTGCTGGCGACCCGGAACCGGCTGCGCATCCTCGACGCCTTCGGCCTGCAGGATGGCCGCGAAGTGCGCCGCCTGCCCAACGCACTCGCCGGCACGGCGGTGTTCCACTTCGAGCACGACTGAAACGCGAGCGGCCTGCAGTGGCCGCCGGGCGCCCGGTCTGGCCTGCCCGAGGTCACCGCTGAACCCTGCCCTGCCCAGCCCGTGCCGGGGTCTGCAGCACCCGCCTCTTGCGGGCATCTCCCGCCATTGGCGCCTGCCGCCTGACCAGGGGGCAGCGGCCGTCGAGCGCACCGGTGGCTCAAGCCTCGGCGCGTTTTGCCGATATGGCACTCAACCCAGCGCCGTTCTCACGGTACGCGGGTCGCACGGTCACGTCCGTTCCGACGCCTGGGGGCGCTTCCTGCCCGCATGGCGGGGCGCACGGAATCACGCGCCGGCACACGAGACGCGCGGGCTTTCACGACATTGATTACACAAAAAAACATGCTCCTCGATAATTGAGGGGCGTTACTAATAAAAGGGGTTAACGGGTTATGAGTTTAAGCATCGCCGATTCGCCAGCGGCTTCCCAGGCCAACCGTTCGGTGGCCCGCCGCATCACGCTGTTGGCGGTGGGCCTGCTCGCAGCCGTGCTGCTGGCGGTCAGCCTGGCCATTGCGGACGTCACGACGCGGTCGGCACGGGAACAGGCCATCGAAGGCGTCACCAACGGAATCGACGCCGTGGCCGCTTCGCTCGACGCCATGAGCCAGGCCAACGTGCTCACGGTGCGCCGGCATGCCGCGACCTTCGCCCGCCAGTTCGCCAGCGGCCTGGAGTGGGACGAAGGCACGGGCGAGCTGCGCAGCAACGACGAATTGATCAACGGCAGAAACGAACTGGTCGACGGCTTCGCCAGCGCCACGGGCGGCGTGGCCACCGTGTTTTCCCGCAAGGGCGACGACTTCGTGCGCATCACCACTTCGCTGCAGAACGAACGGGGCGAGCGGGCTGTCGGCACGGTGCTCGACCGCAGCAGCCCCGCCTATGCCAAGGTGGCCCGGGGCGAGGCGTATACCGGCCGCACCGCGCTCTTCGGCAAGCCCTACATGGCGCACTACGAGCCCCAGCGCGACGCATCCGGCAAGGTGGTGGCCGTGCTGTTCGTGGGCTCCGACCTGAGCGTCTTCCGCGAGCAGATCCAGAAGCAGATCGCCGCGCTGAAGTTCTTCGACCACGGTGGTGGCTACGTGATCGACCCGCGCGGGTCGCCGGAGGAAGCGGTGTTCATCGCGCATCCCAGCGAAAACGGCAAGAAGGTGCTGGCGGCATTTCCCCAGGCGCGCGAATTCCTGCGGGCGCTGCAGGACGAGAAATTCGTCAACCCCGCGCCGGCCCTGCTGCCCGGGCAGGGCGCCCATCCGTGGGCCGTGCGCAGCAAGAGCGAGTCCGGCTGGTGGGTGGTGGCCGAGGTGTCCGACGAAGAGGCGCTGGACGAGCAGCGCACTGCGCTCTGGGGCGTGTGGGCCATCATCGCGGGCGCCCTGGCGGTGCTGGGCGTGGGCCTCTTCCTGGTGCTGCGCCGCGGCATCAGCCGGCCCCTGCACGAGCTGACGCAGGCGGTCACCAAGGTCGCCCAGGGCGATCTGACCCAGGCGTTCACCACCGTGCGGCGCGACGAGATGGGCGGTCTCGTCCGTGAGGTCGAAGGCATGCGCCAGCGCTACGTGCAGATGTTGCTGCAGGTGCGCACGGCGGTGGACAGCATCTCGAACGCCAGTGCCGAGATCGCCACCGGCAACCAGGACCTGTCGTCCCGCACCGAGACCGCCGCCGCCAGCCTGGCAGGCACCGCCCAGAGCATGGAACAGCTCACGGCCACCGTGCACCAGTCGGCCGATGCGGCGCGCACGGCGCACCAGCTGTCTACTTCGGCCGGCGAGGTCGCCGAACGCGGCGGGCGGGTGGTGGGCGAGGTGGTGTCCACCATGGGCGACATCCAGGGCGCGAGCCGCAAGATCGCCGACATCATCGGCGTGATCGACTCCATCGCGTTCCAGACCAACATCCTGGCGTTGAACGCCGCGGTGGAGGCCGCCCGCGCCGGCGAGCAGGGCCGTGGGTTTGCGGTGGTCGCCAGCGAGGTGCGGGGGCTGGCCGGCCGCTCCGCCGAGGCCGCGCGCGAGATCAAGGCGCTGATCGAGGCCTCGGTCGAGCAGGCCGAGGCCGGCGCGCTGCGCGTACGCGCCGCGGGCAGCACCATGGAGGAGATCGTCGGCTCCGTGCGCCGGATGGGCGACATCGTGGGCGAGATCGCCGCTGCGGCCTCCGAGCAGGCGAGCGGCATCGGCGAGGTCAACGCATCCGTCAGCCAGCTGGACCAGATGACCCAGCAAAATGCCGCCCTGGTGGAGGAATCCGCTGCCGCGGCACAGAGCCTGCGCGACCAGAGCGCGCGGCTGGCCGCAGCGGTGGCCTTCTTCCGGCTCGCCGCCGCGCAGCCCTCCACTGCGCCTGGCGCTTCCGATTCCACGAAGGTGGACCCCCGCCGCGCAGTGCCGGCACTGGCCTGACACCGAGCCGCCCGACCGCTGCGCCCGTGTGCAGCCGGCAAGCCCGGCGGCACCAGCGCGCCCAGCCGGTGGGGCGCTTCCGTTTTCCATGATTTCGCTCCACGTCCCCACGCTGCTCTTCGTCACCATCGTCGCGTCGGTGCTTGTGGCCGCAGGGCTGCTGGTGGTCGGCGCGAACCGGCGCCGCGAGGGCCTGGGTTGGTGGGCCCTCGGGCTGCTGCTGCACGCGCTGGCCTACGTGCTGCTCGCCGGCCGGGGGCAACTGCCCGACGTCATCAGCATCATCGTGGCCAACATGCTCACGTCGGGCGTCTTCGCCTGTCTGCTGGGCGGGGTGTACCAGTTCCTCGGCCGGTCGATGCCGTGGGCCCGCATGCTGGTGCCGGTGGCCATCACCGGGGTGCTGTTCACGGCGTTCCTGGACGACTACCCCATGCGGCTGGTGCTCACGGGCGTGATCTATCCGCTGCAGCTGCTGATGCCGCTGCTGGCGCTGTGGCGCTCCGGCGCCCTGCGCAGTGGCCGCGGCGCATGGCTCGTCTTCCTCGGTCTGCTGCTGCAGTCGCTGATGCTGGTGGTGCGGGCGGTGATGACCGCGCTGGGCCTGATGCCCGGGGGTGGCGTGATGGAAGGCGGCCTGGTTCAGCACCTGACCTTCCTGCTGGCCTTCGTCACGGTGCAGTCCTCCTCGTTCGGCTACGTGCTGATGGCCCTGGAGCGCGCCGATGCCGCCAGCCGCCGCCTGGCCGCGCAGGATCCGCTGACCGGCGTGCCCAACCGGCGCGCGACCATTGCGGCGCTCGAGGCTGGGGCGGCGCAGTCGCTGCAGGATGGGCATCCGCTGGCGCTGCTGATGGTGGATGTCGATCACTTCAAGAGCATCAACGACGACCTGGGGCACCTGGCAGGCGACCGTGTGCTGTGCGGCGTCGTCGATGTGCTGTGCGCGCAGCTTCGGGCGCAGGACTTCATCGGCCGCTACGGCGGCGAGGAGTTCCTGGTGTTGCTGCCCCGCACCCCCGCGGCCGGCGCGGTGGAGCTGGCCCGCAAGCTCTGCACTGCCGTGGAGCAGGCCCGCTTCCGCCACGCCGGGCGGGAGCTGCCCGTCACCATCAGCGTCGGGGCGGTCAGCGCCAGGGTGCAGCCCGGCGACCGCTGGGAGTGCCTCATCGACGCGGCCGACGCAGCGATGTACCGCGCCAAGCGCGCCGGGCGCAACCGGGTGGAGGTCGGCAGGTGGGCTCAGGGGTGATGGGCCCCACCGTCAGGGCCCGCCGTCACGCTCCAGCCGGGCGGCCGGCCCCTGCCCCTGTGCAATGGCCCACTCGGCATCGCTGTCGTCCTTGAGCGCCACGCCGGTCGCGCCCAGCCGGGCGGCCTGCCGCATCAGCCAGGCCAGCTTGAAGGCCGCCGCGGCATATCCCAGCCCCTCCGTGCGCACGTTGGAGATGCAGTTGCGCTCCGCGTCGCTGCGGCCGCGCCGGGGGGCCTGCGTGAGGTAGATGCCCAGGCTGTCGGGTGAGCTCAGGCCGGGCCGCTCGCCGATCAGCATGGCGCTCAGGCCCGCGCCCAGCAGTTCGCCCACCTCGTCGGCCACCGCCACGCGGGCCTGGCGCACCACCACCACCGGCGCCAGGGTGGCTTGCGGCGGCAGCAGCGGAGCCAGCGCCTGCAGCAGCGGCACCGCATGGCGCTGCACGGCGAGCGACGAGAGGCCGTCGCCCACCACCACGCACAGCGTGGGTTTCGGCGTGCCGGCCTGGGCGGCATTCGCGGCATGCGCCTGCAGCGCCAGGGCGTCTTCCGGGTGCAGCTGGCGGCCCAGGTCGGGGCGGCGCAGGTAGGTGGTGCGGTCTTCGGCGCGGCTGCGGGCCTGCAGCACTTCGTGGCCGGCATCGCGCAGCGCGGCGGCCAGGGCCTCTGCGTCCAGCGGCGCATGGATGGCGTCGCGCGCCATGGCGTGCGCCCAGCCGAAGCGCAGTGCCTCGTCGGTGGGAATGGCGGCACCGGCGCGGCCGAGCGCGATGCGTGCCGGGGTGGCCCGGCGCCAGCTTTGCCAGGGCATGGCGGTGACCGCAGAAGCGGAGGGGGGCGAGCCTGCGGCCGCCGGCAGGGGTGCAGGCGCTGCATCGGCGGTGCGGTCGTCGCGGCGGGAGTCTTCCATGTCGATCCGTGCGTGTCGGTGCGTGTCGGTGCGGCCGGGGTCGGTTGGAGCCGGTCAGCGCGCCTGCGTGCCCAACACGCTCGCCAGCGCCAGCGGCGCGGCGCCATCGCGCAGCCGGCCCTGGGCCGTGGTCAGGCCCTGGCGCTGCAGCCAGGCCTCGAATTCGGGCGCGCGCTGCAGGCCCAGCGTGTCGCGCAGAAAGAGCGCGTCGTGGAACGAGGTGCTCTGGTAGTTCAGCATGATGTCGTCCGCCCCCGGCACGCCGATGAGGAAGTTCAGCCCGGCGGTGGCCAGCAGCACCAGCAGCGTGTCCATGTCGTCCTGGTCGGCCTCGGCATGGTTGGTGTAGCAGATGTCGCAGCCCATCGGCAGACCCATCAGCTTGCCGCAGAAATGGTCTTCCAGCCCGGCGCGGATGATCTGCTTGCCGTCGTAGAGGTATTCGGGGCCGATGAAGCCCACCACCGTGTTCACCAGCAGCGGGTGGTAGCGGCGCGCCAGCGCATAGGCGCGGACCTCGCAGGTCTGCTGGTCCACGCCGTGGTGGCCGCCGGCCGACAGGGCGCTGCCCTGGCCGGTCTCGAAGTACATCACGTTGTCGCCCACGGTGCCGCGCCGCAGCTGCAGGGCGGCGTCGTAGGCCTCGTCCAGCACGGAAATGCTCACACCGAAGCCGCTGTTGGTCTTCTCGGTGCCGCCGATGGACTGGAACACCAGGTCCACCGGTACGCCCGCGTTCATCAGCTGCAGCGTGTTGGTGACGTGGGTCAGCACGCAGGCCTGGGTGGGGATCTCCAGGCCCTGGATCAGCGCGTCGAACATGCGGCACAGGCCTTCCAGCGTGGCCATGCTGTCGGACACCGGGTTGATGCCGATCACCGCGTCGCCCGCGCCCAGCATGAGCCCGTCCAGCACCGAGGCGGCCACGCCGCGCAGGTCGTCGGTGGGGTGGTTGGGCTGCAGCCGCACGGCGATGCGGCCGGCCAGCCCCAGCGTGTTGCGAAAGCGCGTGACCACGCGGCACTTGCGCGCCACGGCGATCAGGTCCTGGTTGCGCATGAGCTTGCTCACCGCCGACACCATCTCGGGGGTAAGGCCGGGCGCCAGCGCCGCCAGCGCCTCGGGCGTCGCCGCGTCGCCCAGCAGCCAGTTGCGCCATTCGCCCACCGTCATGTGGCGGATGGGCGCGAAGGCGGCGGCGTCGTGGCCGTCGATGACGAGGCGGGTGATGGCGTCGTCTTCATAGGGCACCAATGCCTCGTTCAAAAAGGTGGAAAGCGGCAAGTCGGCCAGCACGTGGCGCGCCGCCATGCGCTGCTGCGCGGTGGCCGCGCCCACGCCGGCCAGGTAGTCGCCCGAGCGCGCCGGGCTGGCATGCGCCATCACCTGTCGCAGGTCGTCGAAGGCATGGCCCTGGCCGCCCAGGGTGGCGTGGTAGCGCATGGCGCAAGCTCCTTCCTTCAGCGGGTGGATGCATCCAGCAGGGCGTCGGGCGCGGCCTCGGCGCGGCGGCTGGCGGTCGCAGCGTAATACACCCAGGCCAGCGCCATCAGTGCGAGAAACACCGCTGCCAGCACGGTGTTGAACCACACCATGGCGATCAGGCACACCACGCCCAGCGCCAGCGCCAGCGCCAGCACGGGGAAGAACGGATAGAGCGGCGCGCGGTACGGCCGGTGCATGCCGGGCTCGGTGCGGCGCAGGCGCAGCAGCGCGGCCATGGAGACGATGTACATCACGATGGCGCCGAAGACCGCCATGGTCACGATGTTGGCGGTGAGCGTCTGGCCGCCGAACTGCACCCATTCGTCGCTGAAGATCGCCAGCACGCCCACCACGCCGCCCGCCAGCAGGGCGCGGTGCGGCGTGTTGAAGCGGGGGCTGAGCTCGGCGAAGGCGCGGGGCAGGTAGCCGGCGCGGGCCAGCGCGAAGATCTGGCGCGAATAGCCCATGATGATCCCGTGGAACGAGGCCACCAGCCCGAAGAGGCCGATCCAGACCATCATGTGCAGCCAGCCGCTGTCCGCGCCCAGCAGCGCCTTCATGGCCTGGGGCAGCGGGTCGTTGATGTTGGAGAGCGTGCGCCAGTCGGTCACGCCGCCGGCCATGATCATCACCCCGAAGGCCAGCGTCACCAGCGTCAGGATGCCGGCGATGTAGGCGCGCGGAATGGTGCGCTGCGGGTCGCGGGCTTCCTCGGCGGCCATGGCCGCGCCTTCGATCGCCAGGAAGAACCAGATCGCGAACGGGATGGACGCGAAGATGCCCGCCACGGTGGCGCCGCTGAAGGTGTCGCTGCCGGCCCAGCCCAGATGGGCGAACTGCGCCCACGACCAGCCGGGGCTGACCACGCCCATGAACACCAGCAGCTCGAAGATGGCCAGCAGCGTGACGATCAGCTCGAACGTGGCCGCGATGCCCACGCCCACCCAGTTCAGCGCGATGAACACGGCGTAGGCGCCCAGGGCGATGGTCTTGGCGTTGATGGCCGGGAACTGCACGTTCAGGTAGGCGCCGATGGCCAGCGCGATGGCCGGCGGCGCGAAGACGAATTCCACCAGCGTGGCATAGCCCGCCACGAACCCGCCCGCCGGCCCGAAGGCGCGGCGCGCATAGGCGAAGGGGCCGCCCGCGTGCGGAATGGCCGTGGTCAGCTCGGTGAAGCTGAAGATGAAGCTGGTGTACATGGCGGCCACCAGCACCGTGGCGACCAGGAAGCCCAGCGTGCCGGCGCTGGCCCAGCCGTAGCTCCAGCCGAAGTATTCGCCCGAGATCACCAGCCCGACGGCGATGCCCCAGAGCTGGAAGCTGCCCAGCACCTTCTTCAGGTGCGGCGCGTGGGTGCCTGGGGTCGTTGAAGTTGCCTGTCTTTGCATGGGGTGGGCCTTGGCTTTGGGGATGGTGGCGACGAAAGGAACGGCAGGCCCATTGCACCCATGCCAGGCCTGCCCTGCCTATCCCGATTGGGCAAAGCGTCGCCCGGCGGCGTTTTTTTCCGATCCGGGATAGGGCGCCAGGGTTTTCGCGCACTGGCTGGCGTCTTTCTTGCATCAAATTCGGCAATCCACCGCCCGAACGCTCCACGACATGGCCGCCGCGCTTTCCGCCCCCTCCGCCCTGGTGCCCTCCGGCCCCCTGCGCTGGCGGACGCGCGCCAGCGAAGACGTGAACGAACATGCCGACCAGCTCTCCGACTGGTCGCAGGAATACGACCAGCTGCGCGGCGGCCGCTTCGCCGGGCGGGTGCGCGAGTTGTGGCTGAGCGGCCCGCGCCTGCAGGTCTTCCACGAATACACCTCCCAGCCCACCAGCCAGCAATGCGCGCCGTGGCCGGGGTCGGTCTGGTTCGGCCTGCCCGACATGCGCTGCGCCCGGCCCCTGCATTTCTGCGGCGGCGAGCGGCGCACCGACGCGCAGCGCTTCGTCCTGCGGGCGCGCGCCAGCGACGGCTTCACGCTGCTCACGCCGGAAGACTTCGGCATCTACGGCGTGGTCATGGACCAGGAATGGCTGCGTGCCCAGGCCGACGCCCTGGGGCTGCGCGGCGCGGCAGCCCTGTGGGCGAGCCCGGCGCATGCCGTGCCGCTGGCGGGGCGCGCTCACGCCGCCCTGTGCGGCACGATCGAGGCGCTGCTGGGCCTTGACGCCGGCCCGGAACCCGCCAGCCTGGCGCAGCACGAGGCCCTGACGCGGCAACTGCTGCGCCTGCTGTGCAGCGAACCCGCCGCTGCGGACCGAGGCAGGCAGAGCCCGCCCAGCGCGGCCCAGCGCCGCTTCACGCTGGTGATGGCCGCGCGTGCCTGGGCCAGCCAGCCGTGCCGGGGGGACGAGGCCCGCGATGTGCCGGCGCTGTGCCAGCAGCTGCACGTCACCCGGCGCACGCTGCAGAACCACTTCCATGCGGTGCTGGGCCAGTCGCCCGCCGACTTCCTGAAGGCCGTGCGGCTCAACGCCTGCCGGCGGGCGCTGCGCTCGGCCGCGCCGGGCGACACCGTGCAGGACACGGCCGCGCGCTGGGGCTTCTTCCACATGGGCCATTTCTCGCAGGACTACAAATCCCTCTTCGGCGAAGCGCCTTCGCAGACCCTGCGCCAGCGCGCGGGGCAGAGTCGGTAGCACAATCGTCCGTCTGGCGCGGCGGTTGTCCGCACCCGGTTGCCGGGGCCGCCGGCGCCGCCCGTCCTCCGCACGAAAGAAGAGCCGCCCATGAACGCCCGCATCCCCGCCTCCGCCTTCCAGCCCGACCAGGCCCTGTCGCAACTCAGCCAGCGCTGGGACGAAGGCATCCTGCCGCAGCTGACCGACTACATCGCCATCCCCGCCAAGTCGCCCGGCTTCGCGCCCGACTGGGAGCAGCTGGGCCTGCTCGACCGCGTGCTGCGCAACGCCGCCGAATGGGCCCTGGCGCAGAAGGTGCCGGGCCTGAAACTCGAGATCGTGCGCATGCCCGGCCGCACGCCGGTGCTGTTCTTCGAGGTGGACGGCACCCAGCCGCAGGCCGCCAGCGGCCCCACCGTGCTGATGTACGGCCACCTCGACAAGCAGCCCGAGTTCGACGGCTGGCGCGCCGACCTGGGCCCCTGGACGCCCAAGTACGAGGACGGCAAGCTCTACGGGCGGGGCAGCGCGGACGACGGCTACGCCGTCTATGCCAGCATCGCCGCGGTGCAGGAATTGAAGCGCCAGAACGTGCCCCATCCGCGCATCGTCGGCCTGATCGAGACCTGCGAGGAAAGCGGCTCGCGCGACCTGCTGCCCTACATCGAACAGCTGCGCCCGCGTCTGGGCGACGTGGCGCTGGTGATCTGCCTCGATTCCGGCGCCGGCAACTACGACCAGCTCTGGCTCACCACCAGCCTGCGCGGCATGGCCAGCGGCACGCTGAAGGTGGAGATCCTCACCGAAGGCGTGCATTCAGGCGACGCCTCGGGCCTGGTGCCCTCGTCGTTCCGCATCATGCGGCAGGTGCTCGACCGGCTGGAGGACTCCGCCACCGGCCGCCTGCTGCCCGCCAGCTTCCACTGCACCGTGCCCGCCGAGCGGCTGGCGCAGGCCCGCGCCACCGCCGCCATCCTGGGCGACGAGATCTACCGGCGCTTCCCGTGGGCGCACTACGACTGCGGCGGCTCCACCACCTTCGCGCTGCCCACCACCACCGAGCCGGTCGAGGCGCTGCTCAAGCGCACCTGGGAGCCCACGCTCAGCGTCACCGGCGCCGAAGGCTTCCCGGCGCTGCAGGACGCCGGCAACGTGCTGCGGCCCTACACCGCCTTCAAGCTCAGCCTGCGCCTGCCGCCGCTGGTGGACGCCGCCCGCTGCGTGCAGGAGATGAAGGCGCTCCTGGAAGACAGCGCGCCCTACCAGGCGAAGGTCACGTTCGACTCGGCCGGCGCCGCCACCGGCTGGAACGCGCCCGACACCGCCCCCTGGTTCGAGGACGCGCTGAACGCCGCCAGCCGGGCGCAGTTCGGCGCATCGTGCGGCTACATCGGCCAGGGCGGCACCATTCCGCTGATGAACCTGCTGAGCCAGGGCTTCCCCAAGGCGCAGATGATGGTCTGCGGCGTGCTAGGCCCCAAGAGCAACGCGCACGGGCCCAACGAGTTCCTGCACGTGCCCTACGCCAAGAAGCTCACCGCCGCCGTGGCGCAGGTCATCGCCAGCCTGCCGCCCGCAGGAGCGGCCGACGCCGAGGCCCCGGCCGCCGCCGCTGCCTGACGCGTGTGCCGTCCGCCGCCATGCCCGAGCCCGCGCCCGCCACGCTGAGCCCCTATACGGCCAGCGACGGCGAAAACCTCGCCGTGCAGGACTGGCCGGTGCAGGGCGGCGCGAGGCGCGGCACCGTGCTGCTGGTGCACGGCCTGGGTGAACATGCCGGCCGGTATGACGCGCTGGCGCGCCGGCTCAACGGCTGGGGCTTCGCCGTTCGGGGCTATGACCAGTATGGCCATGGCGAATCGGCGGGCCCGCGCGGCGGACTCACATCGGACACCCGCCTGCTGGACGACCTGGCCGATCTGGTCCAGGCCACCCGCGCCCGCCTGCCCGCCGGCCAGCCCCTGGTGCTGCTGGGCCACAGCCTGGGCGGGCTGGTGGCAGCGCGTTTCGTGGCGGAATCGTCAGCGAAAGGGTGGCCGCCCGTCGATGCCCTGGTGTTGTCGTCGCCCGCGCTGGATGCCGGCCTGAACCGGCTGCAGCGCCTGCTGCTGGCCACGCTGCCGCGCATCGCGCCCGACCTGCGCGTCGGCAACGGGCTCGACGTGGACGCGCTCTCGCACGACCCGGCCGTGGCCGCCGCCTACCGCGCCGACCCGCTCTGCCACGACCGCATCAGCGCCCGGCTGGCCCGCTTCATCGCCGAGAGCGGCCCGGCCGTACGGGCCCGCGCAGCCGACTGGCCCGTGCCCACGCTGCTGCTCTGGGCCGGACGGGACCGGCTGGTGCGCCCGGCCGGCAGCGCTGCCTTCGCCGCCGCCGCCGCCCCGTCGGGCCGGGTGCAGGCGCAGTGCTTCGAGGCGCTGTTCCACGAGATCTTCAACGAGCGGGATGCCGGTCCGGTCTTCCAGCGGCTGGAGGAATGGCTGGCGGCCCGCTGCCCTGCCTGAGCGCGGCCAGCGCCGCCTTGCGCCAGCCCCAGCCCCAGCCCCAGCATTCGGCGTCCGGGCCGCCTCAAAAGCCGCGGGGGTGGCGGCGGCTGATGACGCAGGCGCCCAAGGCCACCAAGGCTGCGAGCGCGGCCAGTGCGGCAGCGCTCAGCGTCGGTACCGCTTTCCGGGTTTCTGCCGGCGGCACAGCACTGGCCGGGGTGAACGCCACCGCGCTGTCGCTCGTCGTCACGGAGGCGCCCGTTGCATCAGCCCGCGTGTCGTCCCGGCCGGTGACGTTGGCGCTGTTGCTGACGGTGCCTGCCTGCACATCCGCGTCCGTGATGGTGTAGCTTGCAGTGCAGGTGGTCGTGCGGTTGGCGGGCAGGGGGTTCACAGGGCAGTCGATCGCAGAAAGACCGGGCAAGGGGTCTGCCAGGCTCAGGGTCCAGGGGACGCCGCCTCCGTTCGTGATCAGAAAGCTGTAGGCGACACTTTGCCCGGCGCTGGGCGTGTCGGGCACGGTCACCGACTTGACGATGCTCAGATCGAACGGGTCCTGGATCGCCACCTGCACCAGATCCGTCGCCACGGTGGCTGTTCCGACCGTATGGGGGCAATTGGCCGCCCCTTGGTGGGAGACGATGTTCCAGCCGTTGGTGTAGCTGGAAATGGCTCCGATGACCGAACGGCGCTGCAGGTCGGTGCTGCAGCCTGCGGCGGTGTTGGCGCCGCTGCCGAGGGCCGGAAGCCGGGGTGTGCCGCCGAACGTCGTCGTCGTCGAGGCGACGGCGTTGCTGTCCAGATCCATCACGGACACGGTGTATTCCCCGGGCCTTGCCAAGTACGCGACTGCGGGAACGCCTACCGTGGTCAGATCGACGAGGACCTTGGAATTGTCATCGGTGACCGACATGCTGCACCGTGCGGTCGCCGTTCTGGGTTCGACGATGAAATACGCCGCCTGGGTGACCGGATCGGTGTCCATGAAGGATTCATGGCAGTTGCCGGCGATATTGTCCGAGGTGAATCGCCCCGTTGCGGCGGGCACCGTTGCCAGGGTGCCCGTCGACCCCGTGATGGTCGTGGCCGCCTGCGCTGGCAGCACGCACCATGCCAGGGCGAAGGAGAGGATCATCTGCCAGCGGCGGGTGGACAGGATATCGCGGCCTGAAACCTTGTGCCCGCTGAAATGGAATGGCATGTGATTTTCCTGGATGCGCATGGGTTAATCGGGGTTGCATCCTAATTCGCCCATTTACAGATTGTTCCGTTTTGCCGTGCGTTTGAAGATTGTTAACCTTTGCAATGCGAGTGGAAGGTATTGCGCTGCAAATCCTGGCCCCAGCCCGAGGCGCGCGGGATGGCGCCGTATGCCCCTGCTTTTATCGGGTAGGCCGTTCTAGAGCCTTCGATCCGGCAGCAGAACTGCGTGTCGAGGCTGATTCGCAGCTGAAGCGTGAAACTTCCCAATGGACGCATCACGCAAATGCCTGGGAATGCGGCTTCTGAGTCCGCCGATCTCCGATTTCAAGTTATGTTGCGCCGGCCAGTGGGAGGTGCTATTTCAGGCGGGGAGGGCGTGTGCAGATTGCCCGGGGGAACGGCTCCCCGTTCAGTATTTTTAATTAGTCGATGGCCGCGCAACTCACAGCCCGAATATCAGGGCCGGTATTTACCCATTCGGGGTCAGACGCTTGGCGGCACGGCGGATCAAACCAGTCGATCTCGCACCTTGTCCGCTTTGGTCTCCACCGGGTTCGCCGTGAGCGACTGCGCCGCGAAGGCGCGCATGAATTCACCCGCCTTGGCGACGGGCGCGGCGAGCCAGGCGGCGTGGGTGCCCTCGCTCAGGATGGCGGGCATGCGCTTTTCACTGCCGGGCTGGCCGTAGCGGTGCAGCAGCGCGTGGCTGTTGGCGTTGACGGTGAGCAGGGTGAAGCTCAGCAGCGTGTCGCCGTCCGGCCCCGTCCACCGCGCCCAGAGGCCCGCCACGCCCAGCGTGGCGCCGTCGATGCGGGCGATGCGCGTGGCGACCGGCTTGCCGCTGCGCAGGTCGTCCACGTAGAACGCCTGCATGGGCACGATGCAGCGCTGCCCTTGCAGCCAGGCGTCGCGGAAGGGGGTGGACGTGGTGACGGTTTCGGAGCGGGCGTTGACCAGCTTGGGCGCGCGCAGCCGGCCGTCGGAGGCGGACTTGACCCAGTGCGGCACCAGGCCCCACTGCACCTGCAGCAGTTCGCGTTCGCGCTCGCGCTCTGGCGTGGCGGTGTCGCCAGCGGTGGCGGCCAGGCCGGCCGATTCGGCCGCTGCACCTTCCATGGCCGCCTGCGGGGCCAGGCGGATCATGTAGCCCGGCTTGCGCGGCTTGATGCGGCGCTCGCCCAGCTCGGCGGGGGCGGGCACCTTGAAGACGTCGGGGTAGGCGTCGGGGGTGGTGAGGGCGTCGTAGCGGATCGTCATGCGACGGATGGTACCCGCCAGACGCTCCGGCCCAGGCAAAAAGTGCCTCTGCCGCTTGTTGGATCAGCGCCTGCAGCTATCGAATCGATAGCAATCGGGCAATCGGGCAATCGGGCAGTCGTGCGGCAGGGCGCATGCGCTCACGTCATCCAGGCCACCCGGTTGCGGCCCGCCGCCTTGGCGCTGTAGAGCGCGCGGTCGGCCCGCTCCAGGGCTTCTTCCAGCGCCTCGCCCGGGCGCAGGCAGGTCACGCCGATCGACACCGTCATCTGCAGCGGCGGGCTGCCCGGGCGTTCCAGCCGCTGGGCCGCGACCGCGTGGCGCACGCGCTCCAGCAGGTCATCGGCCGGCGCCAGCGGGGTGTTGCACAGCAGCAATATGAATTCCTCTCCGCCCCAGCGGGCCAGCACGTCGCTCGCCCGCACGCTGGCGCGCACGGTGCGGGCGAACACCTGCAGCGCCCGGTCGCCCATGGCGTGGCCGTGGGTGTCGTTGACGGTCTTGAAATGGTCGATGTCCAGCTGCGCCACCAGCAACGGCTGGCCGGAGCGCTGCGCGCGCAGCACTTCCAGGCGCAGCACCTCCAGCATGTAGCGGCGGTTGGGCAGGCCGGTCAGCTCGTCGTGCGTGGCCAGCTTGCGCACCTGCTCGACGGCCTGGGCCAGCTCGTAGCGCTGGCGGCGCAGGTGCTCCCGCGTGGCCTGCACCCGCCGGGTGAGGAAGGTGGAGCTGAGCAGCACCACCACGATCATCACCGCGTAGGCCAGCGACAGCGCCTGCGAATGGCCCGGCTCGCTGCGCCATTCGACCACCGCGCCGGCAATGCCGAACATGACCAGCGCGTAGACCATCACGCCGATCATCTGGCGCGGGGTGAGCCCGAACATGCCGAACATCATCACCACCGCGAGGATGGGCAGCGCAATGCCGCGCGCCGGCCCGGCGATGACGTAGGCCACCGCGTTGCAGGCGATGGCGTAGAGGATCTGCGCATGGGTGAGCGACGGGTCGGGGAAGCGCAGCGAATAGCCGCTGCGGATCAGCGCATACACGATCAGCAGGCCGGCCACGCACATCACCGTCCAGGCATTCACCAGCCGCGCATCCGCCAGCCCGACCGCCGCCACGATGTGCATGGACAGCATGCAGCAGAGCATCAGCAGCGCCGCCAGGCCGGCCATGGTCAGCCGCTGGCGCTGGCGCCGGTCGTCGGTCAGCACCCAGTCGTGCAGGCGCTGCCGAAAGCTCCGGTGTCGGGGGGATGCATGCCCGCTGGCCAGCGCACAGTCTTCGCCATGGTGCTGGTCCTGGGCCTGGCCGGGGTGCCAGGCGGCGGGCGAATCGGCCTCGTGCAAGCAGCGTCCTTTCATCAGAATGTGGGCCTCGGCGGGGCTGCTGCATCGGGGGGGCCGTGGGGCGCATTCTAGGTTCGGCGACGCCGCGGCGTCAGCCCCGCCCACGCAGAGCAAACCCTGCTTCCCGCCGCATTCCGCCAAGTGCCGCTCTCAGGTGTCGCCGGTCCGCACCTGTGGACGATGGGCGGCGAGTGGGCGGCAGTAGAGCGCAGGCTGCGGGGGGTAGTCGGCAACATCGTGGCGGGCCTGCGCGGGCCACCGCGTAGGTGAATGCCGGCAGTCAGCGGCGTGCCGCCAGCCGGTATCACGCCCTGGTCCGGCCCGTGCGTGGGGCCCCGGCGTCAGCGCCTCCGCTGGCTGCCGCCGGGCGGCGCGGCGTCGCGCTCGTGCGGGGGGGCCGGGGTCGGGGCCGGTCAGCCGAACACCAGTTGCGCCAGGGCCGCCACCGACGCTGTTTCGGCCCGCAGCACGCGCGCGCCCAGGCTGGCGGGCAGGAAGCCGGCGGCGAGCGCGGCATCTTCCTCCTGCGATGTCAAACCGCCCTCGGGGCCATGCAGCACCCACACGGGCGCGTCTCCCGTGCCAGCGGCGTCCCGCAACGGCCTCGTGCCCGGGCGCAGCGACAGCACCAGCCGCGCTGCCGGCCCAGCCCCGGTGGCGCCCTGCGCGCCGCGCAGCGCGTCGGCCAATGGCAGGGGC
The DNA here is from genome assembly GCF_001424265.1 of Acidovorax sp. Leaf160. Classification (GTDB taxonomy): domain Bacteria; phylum Pseudomonadota; class Gammaproteobacteria; order Burkholderiales; family Burkholderiaceae_C; genus Paracidovorax. The sequence continues at coordinate 111,075 of NZ_LMOV01000003.1, read as the reverse complement.
GGATGCACCAGCGGCACGCGGTTGCGGCCGCATTGCTCGCAGGCGGCCACGGCGATCGCCTGCCAGTGCGCCTGGCGCTTGGTGGCGCGCTCGCCCGAGAGCTTGAGCACGCTGCGGGCGGCGGCCACGGGCTGGATGCTGGCGGCGCCCAGTTCGGTCGCCTTCTCGACCAGCCAGTCCATGCGCTCGTTGGCGGGCATGCCCACCAGCAGATGCACCGGGCGCGCCGCCTCCCGCTCGACGGGGTCGTGCGCGCCCACTTCCACCTCGACGTCGGAGCGCCCCATGCGCGTCACCGTGGCGGCGTGCTCGCCGCCGCGCCCGTCGAACAGGGTGATGGCGTCGCCCGGCTGCAGTCGCAGCACCTGCACATGGCGGGCAGCGGTGGGGGGCAGCGCGATGGCGGCGCCAGGCGCCAGCGGCAAGGGGCAGTGGAAACGAGGCATTACTATTGATTTGATAGCTGCATGCGATGATAAATAGAGCGCTGGCGGCCGATTTGGCTGTGATTCTGGATGTGCCGACGCTCAGACCCGGCCGAAGGCGTAGCCCGTGGGGGTGTGCATGCCTTCGATGTGGTCGATCACCTTGAGCAGCGGCCCCAGCTCGCGGTAGCGGTCGGCCGTCGAGCGGATGTAGCCGATGAACCGGGGCGCGTCGGCCAGGTAGCGCGGCTTGCCGTCGCGCAGGGTCAGGCGCGCGAAGATGCCGGCCACCTTCAGGTGGCGCTGCAGGCCCATCCATTCCACGCCGCGGTAGAACTCGCCGAAGTCGTCGCCCCAGCCGCTGGCGCTGCCCGCGCCCAGCAGGCCGGCACGGCGCGCCTTCTCCCAGTAACGCACGGTAATGTCGATGACGAATTCCTCGTCCCAGGAGATGAAGGCGTCGCGCAGCAGGCTGGCGACGTCGTAGGTGATGGGGCCGTAGACCGCGTCCTGGAAGTCGAGCACGCCGAGCGGTGCGCGATCGCCATCGGGGTGGGCCATCAGGTTGCGGGTCATGAAGTCGCGGTGCACGAACACCTGCGGGGCCGAAAGGTTCTCCCGCACGATGGCATCGAACGCGCGCTGGAGCGTGGCCTGCTGCGTGTCGTCCAGCACCACGCCGCCGCGGTGGCGCGCCACGTACCAGTCGGGGAAGAGGGCCAGCTCACGGCGCAGCAGCGGCTCGTCGTAGGCCGGCAGCACGCCGGGCCGGGAAGCCAGCTGCCACTGCAGCAGCGTGTCGGCCGCCTGCATGTACCAGGCGTGGGCAGCGTCCGGCCGGGCCGGGTCCAGCCGCTCGATCACCGTCTGGTGCCCCAGGTCGCTCAGCAGCATGAAACCATGCGCCTCGTCCCAGGCCAGGATGTCCGGCACGCGCATGCCCGCGGCCTGCATCAGCCCCTGCACGTGGGCGAAAGGGCGGCAGTCTTCCTTGTCCGGCGGAGCGTCCATGACGATGCAGCTGCCGCCGCCAGCGCGGTCCAGCCGCAGGTAGCGGCGAAAGCTGGCATCGGCGGAGGCAGGGCGCAGCGTCTGCGGCAGCACGCCGTGCGCGGCGGCCAGGGGCGCCAGCCAGGCGTCGAAGGCGGCGTGGCGGGCCGGGTCGGCCCAGGCGACGGCGGCGGTGCCGGTGGCGGCGGCGGTGCCGGGTGCGGGCGCGGCCGCGCCCAGGGCTGGGGTAGAGGGTGGGTGGCTCATGGATAATCCGATTTTAGAACCCGGCCCGCCCCCCGCCGGGTGGCCCGCTGCGCCCGCGCCGCCCCGCCGAACGGCTGATTCCATGGACCGCCTCGCCTTGCCCGACCTGCTTTCACCGCCGACTTCCCTGCCGACCGCTGCCACTGCATCGCCGTCGCCTCTCAAGGCAGCGCGGCGGCGCCGCGCCGATGCGCCGCGCTTCGAGCGCCGCCGGTTGGCCCAGCTCGCCGCCTGGATGCTCTGCGGCGTGCCGCTCAGCGTGCTGGCGCAAATCGCCCCGGGCGATGGGGCGCCGCCAGCCGCACCGGCTGCGGCCCCCCTGCAGTCCGCCACCGACAGCCCCGCCGGCCCCGCACCGCAGCTGCGCAACAGCCCGGTGCTGCAGGAAACCATTCCCGAAGGCACGCGCAGCCAGCTGCCCACCTTCCTGATGGGCGACCAGCTGGTCGTTCAGCCCGACATCAAGGCCACGCTGGACGGCCACGCCGAACTGCGCCGCGCCGACACCGTCATCCGCGCCGACCGCATGGACTACGACATGCCGGAGGACCTGGCCACCGGCACCGGCAACGTGCGCATCAACAGTGCGGGCAACGTGTACCAGGGCTCGCAGCTGCAGCTGCGGGTCGACGCGTTCAATGGGTACTTCGACGACGTCAACTACCGGCTGCTGGCCAATTCCGCCCATGGCGAGGCCACGCGGGTGGACTTCATCGACCGCGACCGCACCGTGGTGCATGGCGGCAACTACACCACCTGCCAGCGCACCGACGAAGCCACCTGGCAGCCGGACTGGATCCTGCGGGCACGCACCATCCGGCTGGACAAGTCCGAGGACGTGGGCACCGCCGAGAACGCCGTGCTCGAATTCAAGGGCGTGCCGATCCTGCCCGTGCCGCGCATCAGCTTCCCGCTGTCCGACCGCCGCAAGTCCGGCCTGCTGCCGCCCACCATCGGCATCGACAGCGTGAGCGGCATCGAGTATTCGCAGCCTTACTACTGGAACATCGCGCCGAACCGCGACGCCACCATCACTCCCACCGTGCTGAGCAAGCGCGGCGTGAACCTGGCTGGCGAATTCCGCTACCTGGAGCCCACCTACAGCGGCGAGCTGTTCGGCGACTACCTGCCCGCCGACCGCCTGCGCGACCGCGACCGCTGGGCCTACGGCATCAAGCACCGCGGCACCATCGACAGCCCCATCGGCGGGCTGGGGCTGAACGTGAACCTGCGACGCGTGAGCGACGACCAGTACTGGCGCGACTTCAGCCTGCGCGGCGCGGGCGGCACCACCGCCGCCGATCGGCTGAACCAGCGCCTGCTGCCCGGCGAGGCCTCGCTGTCGTGGGCCGGCGGCGACCATTCGCTGAGTGCGCGCATCGTCAAGTGGCAGACGCTGCAGGACGTCGATTCGCCCATCCTGCCGCCCTATGACCGGCTGCCGCAGCTGCACTGGCGCTACTCGCCCGTGCAGCTGGCGGGCGGCTTCGACGCCAGCGTGGACGCCGACTACACCGACTTCCATGCCGACCGGGCGCTCACCGGACAGCCCAACGCACGGCGCAGCTATGCCATGGCGCAGATCAGCCGGCCCTTCCTGGCGCCGGCCGGCTTCATCACCCCGCGCGTGCAGCTGCACACGTCGCAGTATGAATTCGACGCGCCGCTCGCCAATGGCCAGCGCAGCTACCAGCGCACGCTGCCCACCTTCAGTCTGGACAGCGGCCTGGTGTTCGAACGCGACACCCAGTTCTTCGGCCGCAACTTCCTGCAGACGCTGGAGCCGCGCGCCTTCTACACCTACACGCCCTTCCGCGACCAGAGCATGCTGCCGGTGTACGACACCGCGCCCAACGACTTCAACTTCGCCTCCATCTACACGGAGAACGCATTCGGCGGCAACGACCGCCTGGCCGACAACAACCTGCTGACGCTGGGCGTCACCAGCCGCCTGCTCGACCCCGACACCGGCGCCGAGGTCGTGCGCGCCGGCATCGCCCAGCGCCTGCGCTTTTCCGACCAGGACGTGACCATGCCGGGCGGCACACCCGTGAGCGACCGGCTGTCGGACGTGCTGCTGGGTGCCGGCATCAACTGGACGCGGGAGTGGGCGCTCGATTCGCTGGTGCAGTACAACCCCAAGACCGGCCGCTCGCTGCGCACCACCGTGGGAGCGCGCTACATGCCGGGCAAGTACCGCACCCTCACCGCCGCATACCGCCTGCAGCGCGTGACCGACGTGATCACCGAACCCAGCGAACAGATGGACTTCGGCTGGCAGTGGCCGCTGGCCCTGCCCTGGGGCGGCAGCGTCAGCGCCGACCCGGCCGCCGGCCGCGACGGGGGCCGCTGGTACAGCGTGGGCCGGCTCAACTACAGCCTGAAGGACCGCCGCCTGGTGGACACCGTGGTGGGCGTGGAATACCAGGGCTGCTGCTGGATCGGCCGCGTGGTGCTGGAGCGCCTGCAGAACACGATCACCTCCGCCAACACGCGCCTGCTGTTCCAGATCGAGTTCTCCGGCTTCTCGCGCCTGTCGCTCGGCGCCAACCCGCTGACCAGCCTGCAGAAGAACGTGCCTGGCTACCAGGTGCTGCAACAGAACACCACGGTGCCCAGCCGCTTCTCCAACTACGATTGATGCCCCCGGTCCCGCACGCCGCGCGCTGGCGCCGGCGGGCCGATGGGAACCGCCTTCCCGCCTTCACACTCTGAACACGCCATGAAACAACGCGCCATCACCTTCGGCCTGGCCTGCCTGACCGCCGTGGCAGGCACCGTGCCACCGGCCGTCCAAGCGCAGGGCCTGCGGCCTTCTTCCGGCACCGGCCTGAGCGCCGGCTCCGCGGGTTCCGGCGCGGGCGGCTTTCCGCGCAGCACGCCGGCCGTCACCCTGCCGGCGCCGGGGGGCGGCGGCAACGCCGGCGCACTGCCGCGCCAGGCCGACTACATCGTGGCCGTGGTCAATTCCGAGCCCATCACCAACAACGAAGTGCGCACCCGCCAGGCCCGCATGGAGGCGCAGCTCGCCGCCCAGGGCGGCGAGCGGCCTTCGCAGGCGCGCATCGCCAAAGAGGTGATGGACCGCCTGGTGCTCGAGAAGATCCAGCTGCAGCTGGCGGCCGAGGGCGGCATCAAGGTGGACGATCTCGCCGTGACGCAGGCCGCGCAGTCGGTCGCGCGCCAGAACAACGTCAGCACCGACGAGATGTACCGCCGCCTGGCGCAGGACGGCATCAGCCGCGACCGCTTCATGCAGGAGCTGCGCAGCCAGCTGCTGATGCAGCGCCTGCGCGAGCGCGAGGTCGAATCCCGCGTCAAGGTGAGCGACCTGGAAATCGACCAGTACCTGCGGGACCAGCAAGGCAGCGCCGATCCGTCCAAGTTCGAGATCAACCTGGGCCACATCCTGGTGGTCGTGCCCGAAGGCTCCACTCCCGAGGTGGCGGAGCAGCGCCGGGCGCGCGCCCAGGCTGCGGCTGACCGCGTGCGGGCCGGCGAAGACTTCGCCAAGGTCGCGCGCGACGTGTCGGAAGCTCCGGAGGGCGCGACGGGCGGCGAGCTGGGCCTGCGCCCGGCCGACCGCTACCCCGAGCTGTTCCTCAACGCCACGGCCCGCACGGCGGTGGGCGGCGTCGTCGGGCCGGTGCGCTCGCCGGCCGGCTTCCACGTGCTCAAGGTGATCGAGAAGACGCGCCCTGGCGTGGCCGCCACGGCCATCCAGACGCACGCCCGCCACATCCTGCTGCGCGCCAGCCCGCAGCTGTCCGAGGCGGCCGCCGCAGAGCGCCTGGCCGACTACCGCAGCCGCATCCAGGCCGGCACCGCCGACTTCGCCACGCTGGCGCGCGAACATTCGCAGGACGGCAGCGCCAAGGAGGGCGGCGACCTGGGCTGGGCCGGCCCCGGCCGCTACGTGCCGGAATTCGAAGAGGCCCTCAACAACCTCAAGCCCGGCGAGATCAGCCAGCCGGTGGTGTCGCGCTTCGGCGTCCACCTGATCCAGCTGCTGGACCGTCGCGAAGCCAAGCTCACGCAGCGCGAACAGCGCGATGCAGTGCGCGACGTGGTGCGCGAGAAGAAGCTCGACGAAGCCTACGCCAACTGGCTGCAGGAGATCCGGGGCCGCGCCTACGTCGAATTCCGCGACCCTCCCCAATGAGCGGCGGCGGCAAACACATCGCGCGCAAGCGCTTCGGCCAGCATTTCCTGAGCGACGGCGGCATCATCGATGCCATCGTCCGCGCCATCGATCCGCGCCCCGGCCAGCCCATGGTGGAAATCGGCCCGGGCCTGGCGGCGCTCACCCAGCCGCTGGTCGAGCGCCTCGGGCGGCTCACCGTCATCGAGCTGGACCGCGACCTGGCCGTGCGCCTGCGTCAGCACGGCCAGCTGGACGTGATCGAATCCGACGTGCTGAAAGTGGACTTCGCGCAGGTGGCACAAGGGTTGGCTGCTCCGAAAATCAGAGTGGTGGGCAATCTGCCCTACAACATCTCCACGCCCATCCTGTTCCACTTGCTGGAGTCTGTGGATGTGATCGAAGACCAGCACTTCATGCTGCAAAAAGAGGTGATCGACCGCATGGTCGCATCGCCCGCCACCAACGACTACGGCCGCCTGTCGGTGATGCTGCAGTGGCGCTACGCCATGGAAGACGTGCTGTTCGTGCCGCCGGAAAGCTTCGACCCGCCCCCGCGCGTGGACAGCGCCGTCGTGCGCATGGTGCCCCGCGCCGAGCCCGCCCCGCTGGAGCCCAAGCTGCTGGAAGAACTGGTGCAGGTGGCCTTCAGCCAGCGCCGCAAGCTGCTGCGCCACACCCTGGGCCGCTGGCTGGAGGCACGCCAGTTCGCCGGCACCTTCGACACCCAGCGCCGCGCCGAGGAAGTGCCGGTCGCCGAATATGTGGCGCTGGCACAGGCGTGCTGCTGAGTGGGGCCTGAACGGAACACGTAGAACGTTGCTGCCGTTGCCTGCCAATCGCATCCGGGCAGAGGATTTGCCACTGAACCGGCATGCCTGAGCAAGCCATCCCATCAGAGGCAGCGGGGGAGCTGAACTGTACTTTGTTCACCTGACTCCGCAGCAAGATGCCGTCACTGCGCTCGAACCGACCACGGCCCGGGCCAGGGACACAGCGCAAGGGCCGCCCCGCCGCGCTGGTGTCGTCCCCCTTCCCGTAGCGCGAAGCGCGTGGAGAGAAGGGGGAAGGCGCGTAAGCGCCTCAGGGGGTAGTGCCGAATGCTACGCCGCCGCCAGCCAGTAGCCGGCGTTGAACGGACTGCTCATCCGCAGCGCCAGCGGAGAGACGTCCACCAGCTTGTCGGTGGGCATCTTCTCGCCCGTGGCGGGCTCGATCACGATACCGATGGCCGGTGCCGAGACTGCGGCGGTGTCGCTAGCCTCGCTGGCCCGTTCTGCCTGGCCGGTGGTTGCAGAACGGGCTACAGAAAAGAATAGAAACAGCGGAACGGGATCTTGCGGTCGCCCCAGTAGTCGGCGGCGTCGCGGAAGATGTCGAGCAGTTGTTCGCGCGCTTCCTTGTCGAACTTCACGGTGGCGGGAATCTGTTCCAGCACCACGATAAAGCCTGGCTGCGGGCCCGATTTGTGCAACGGGTCCGTCATGCAGTCGTACAGCGCGTCGAAGTTCTTGCCGAAGTGCGCCGGGAAGGTGAACTGCGCGGCAATCAGGTCGAGCACGTCCTGCTTGGTCTGTGCATGGGCCAGGTTGGCATACAGGAAATGCTGCCCCAGGGTGCTGGCGGCATTCTGCAGGTCCTGCACCCGGAAGGCCCGGATCGACTGCACGATATTGCCGCGCACACCGCGCAAGGGGTTGTCCTGGTCTCTACGAAGTGGCGTTTCCATCTCCGCGCTCTTTCATTCAGATGTCTACAAAAAAGAAGTTCCGCAAGACCGGTGGGAGGATCTGACGGAGGAAAAAATCCCATTCATCCACGCTCGGTGCGCCGTGGCGCAACCGTGAACGCCGGTGGGCGTTCATCGCCGAGTCATTCCGTCATTCCTTGATCTCACGGAAGCTCGCGTAGTGGTCGGCGGTATAGAAACAGGCGTCCGGCGTGCGGGGCGGGCCTCCGCAGACGATGCGCCTGGCGCCCCGATTGCGGGCACCCGGTGTCCTGACGGTGTATTCGCGGTAGTAACCGCGCCGGTTGGCGGGCAGCAAACGTTCCCGGTTGCCGAACACCGTTCCGTCCTTGTCATGGGGGAAGGGGCCGCCTTCACGGATCAGCGCGTAGGTGCTGCGGCCCTGCGGCGGCAATTCGGCCAGCGCGATCGGGGGAGAGACGGTGGCTTCGGGGGCATTGCGGGCCGATGCCGCCAGGGGCGACAGCGTCAACGCCAGGCCCAGTGCGCTTCCCCAAACTGCCTTGCAACTTGCTTTGTACGCCTGCAGGGCGACAGCCTTCAACATCAACGACACCTTTCAGAAACTACGGGTTAACCCGAAATTTCGAGCCGCAAGTGTGACGGAAAGGTGCCCAAAAAGCAAGCGCCTGCCCAAAGATTGGGCAGGCGCTCGGCGGTTCAAAGGTGGATAAAAGTTAGCGCTTGCTCGGCGGAAGGCGCTTATCGCGCCACGTTGGCGTCGGCCACGGTCAACGCCGTCATGTTGACGATGCGGCGCACGGTGGCGCTGGCCGTCAGCACGTGCACCGGTTCGGCCGCGCCCAGCAGCACCGGGCCGATGGCGATGCCGCCGCCGGCCGCCGTCTTCAGCAGGTTGTAGGAGATGTTGGCCGCGTCGATGTTGGGCAGCACCAGCAGGTTGGCGCTGCCGGCCAGCGTGCTGTGCGGCATGACCTGGGTGCGCAGCGCGGCATCCAGGGCCACGTCGCCGTGCATCTCGCCGTCCACTTCCAGCCAGGGGGCCTGCACGCGCAGCAGGTCCAGGGTCTGGCGCATCTTCACGGCGCTGGGCTGGTTGCTGGAGCCGAAGTTGGAATGCGACAGCAGCGCGGCCTTGGGCTTGATGCCGAAGCGCATCATTTCCTCGGCCGCCATCACGGTGATCTCCGCCAGCTGCTCGGCCGTGGGGTCGTAGTTGACGTGCGTGTCCACCAGGAACACCTGGCGGTCGGGCAGCAGCAGGCCGTTCATGCAGGCGTAGGTGTTCACGCCCGCGCGCTTGCCGATCACCTGGTCGATGTAGTTCAGGTGGTGCGCGGTGTGGCCCCAGGTGCCGCAGATCATGCCGTCCACTTCGCCCTTGTGCAGCAGCATGGCGGCGATCAGCGCCAGGCGGCGGCGCATCTCGATCTTGGCGATGGGCACGGTGATGCCCTTGCGCTCGGTCATGCGGTGGTAGGTCTGCCAGAAGTCGCGGTAGCGGTGGTCGTTCTCGACGTTCACCACGTCGTAGTCGACGCCTTCCTTCAGGCGCAGGCCGAACTTCTCGACGCGCTGGGCGATGATGGCGGGGCGGCCGATCAGCGTCGGGCGGGCGATCTTCTCGTCCACCACGATCTGCGCGGCGCGCAGCACGCGTTCTTCCTCGCCCTCGGCATAGGCCACGCGCTTCTTGGAAGCCAGCTTGGCGGCGCTGACGATGGGCTTCATCATCGTGCCGGAGGCATAGACGAAGGTCTGCAGGTGGTCGCGGTAGGCGTCCATGTCGGCGATCGGGCGCTGGGCCACGCCGCTGTCGGCGGCGGCCTGGGCCACCGCCGGCGCGATCTTGATCATCAGGCGCGGATCGAACGGCTTGGGGATCAGGTATTCGGGGCCGAAGGCCAGCGGCTCGCCCACGTAGGCGGCGGCCACCACTTCGCTCTGCTCGGCCTGGGCCAGCTCGGCGATGGCGTGCACCGCGGCGATCTCCATCTCCAGCGTGATGGTCGTCGCGCCGCAATCGAGCGCACCGCGGAAGATGTACGGGAAGCACAGGACGTTGTTGACCTGGTTCGGGTAGTCGGTGCGGCCGGTGGCCATCACCACGTCGCCGCGCACGGCATGGGCGTCCTCGGGGGTGATCTCGGGGTTGGGGTTGGCCAGCGCGAAGATGACGGGGCGCGCGGCCATCTTGGCCACCATGGCGGGCTTGAGCACGCCGCCGGCCGACAGGCCCAGGAACACGTCGGCGCCTTCGATGACCTCGCCCAGGGTGCGCAGGTCGGTCTTCTGGGCGAACTGGATCTTGTCCTCGTCCATTAGTTCGGTGCGGCCCTCATAGACCACGCCGGCCAGGTCGGTGACGAACACGTTCTCGCGCTTCAGGCCCACCTTCAGCAGCAGGTTCAGGCAGGCGAGGGCGGCAGCGCCCGCACCGGAGGCCACCAGGCGCACGGAGCCGATGTCCTTGTTCACCACCTTCAGGGCGTTGAGCATGGCGGCGGCCACCGTGATGGCGGTGCCGTGCTGGTCGTCGTGGAACACCGGAATGTTCAGGCGCTTGCGCAGCTCGCGCTCGACGTAGAAGCACTCGGGCGCCTTGATGTCTTCCAGGTTGATGGCGCCGAAGGTGGGCTCCAGCGCGGCAATGACCTCGACCAGCTTGGCCGGGTCCTTCTCGTTGATCTCGATGTCGAACACGTCGACGCCGGCGAACTTCTTGAACAGAACCGCCTTGCCTTCCATGACCGGCTTGGAGGCCAGCGCACCGATGTCGCCCAGGCCCAGCACGGCCGTGCCGTTGGAGATCACGCCCACCAGGTTGCCGCGCGAGGTGTAGCGGAAGGCGGCGGCGGGGTCCTTGACGATCTCCTCGCACGGAGCGGCCACGCCCGGCGAGTAGGCCAGCGCCAGATCGTGCTGGTTGACCATCTGCTTGGTGGCCGCGATGGCGATCTTTCCCGGCTTTGGAAACTCGTGGTATTCGAGGGCTGCTTGGCGCAGCAGGGCGCGTTTGTCTGGCGTGGCGCTGACCGGGGAGTTATCGGACATCAAGGGGTCTCCAGCTCTGTGAAAGTCTGCCAGACCGCGCCAACAGAGCGCTCCAGGGCGGGTCGGGGTCTTGGGGGAGTGCGATTGTAGTCAGCCCGCAGTAGAAACCCTGGTAAGTAATTCGTCTTAATCCAAGCGAAGCACCCCTGACCTCCAGACACCCACCGCCCCGCCAGCCGTTCAAGCCGGATCGAGCGGAAACACCGGCCGCCGCACGTTCCTGAACGGAAACTGCGCGTACCGGTACGCGCGCTAGCCACCATCTGGATTTTCTGGTGACCAAGTCGCCTGGCGCTGTTTAATGGCCTGTACAAAGTTAAGCTGCTTGTTACTGGTGTGGCCCAGAAGTCTTGGCGCTCGAGATGTTTTTTTCGGTGCTGGTGCAGGCAAACGACTCGTCGCCATCCTTGGCTTGCAGCTACGCCTAGACGAGTGGGCTGGTTGTACGGTGGCCGAGGGCGCTCGTCAGCCATCTTCAGGAACGGCAGGTAGGTCAGATGCTCCACGTAGTCGCCATGGCTCGTGCCGTCGTCGCGCAGCACGTTGCGGTAGTTCCAGGGCTTCTGGACGAGGGAGCGTTTCATGTGGGCGTGATAGGCGGCAAGGCGCCAAGCTTGGCTGCTACCCGTTCGCAGGCCGTAATCAGGTCGGTGACGAGTCGTGTATCGACTTCGAGCATGCCTTCGTACTCGCCCAGGTTGCGGGCGTCATGGCACTTGGACAGAACGCGCCACACCTCGGGGCCCAGGCCCAGCGTGTGGGGCAGCAGTTGAAAAACAATGAATCGGTTGGCCGAGCGGTAGCCATGCCAGCGCAACGCCGCGAGGCATAGCGCGTGCGCAGCGTTGTAGGCCAGGTCAAACCGGCTCTCAATCGCCAGGTCTGGCTTTTGGGCGTCTTGAAGGCGAGCCAGCCCCATGCGCTGCAGGCCGGCAAATTCATTCGCATCGGGCGACTCTGCGCGCAGGGCCTTGCCCGGCCCAGCCAGGTTGTCAAAGGGCGAGGTCATCCGGTCCTCCAATCAGCCAGACCTTGGGTTGCGCCATGACCCGCGACACAAAAGCGCCACCTTCCCGCAGCCGCTGGGCGAAGTCTTGTGGCGTAAAAATGTTGGGGTTGACCTCGCGCCCCAACTGCGCGCTCAAGTCTTGCAGCGCCAGAATGGCGTCGCCATAGGTCAGGGTGTCGCTCACCAGCAGCAGGTCAATATCGCTGCGTGCCGTATCTTGTTGCTTGGCGATGGAGCCATACACAAACGCCACCTTGATCTGTGCCGCCAGCGGCGCCAGCGTAGCGCGCAAGGGTTCGGCCATGCCCACTGTCTTGCGCACCAGGCTGCACAGCTCGTCGTAGATGGGCGAATCCGGGTTGGCTTGGTAGTGCTTCTGGTTGCCCACGGGTCTGACCTTGACCAGGCCAGTTTGGGCCAAGCGCGCCAACTCCCGCTGCACCGCTCCCGAGCCTACGCCTGCCAGGTTGATCAGCTCGGTGGCGTAGAAGCTGCGGTCCGGCTGCCCGAACAGCAGGCCCAGCACACGCTGCTGCGTGCCAGAAAACAGCGCACCAGCCAAGCTGGTGCGCTGTATTTTGACGGGGGGTGTTGACTGCGTGCCCATTTTGGGTATTTTAATGCCCAAAATGGGTTTTTAAGTCGAGTGAGTGGTGTAGAAATAGCGCGAAGGATATGAGTTGGAGTGAAAATGGCTCATACCTCCCGTGTATCAAGCATAAGCAGCTATCAAATTTGTAGTTAATTGATCACTGAGCCGCTTCGGCCTCCTGCCGCGCCTTGAGAGTTTTACCGTTGCTGTCTTTCCATTCGATTCGCCCGTTAGCGCTTCTGCCGTGGATCAGACTAGCCGCCGTGCTCGGTGAAGAAAAGACGTAGTCCAAGTTAAAACGAAGCACAGCGCCATCGACCTTTATGACGCCATTCGTCAGCAGGTCTTCTCGTAGCTTCCGTTGGCTGAAGGAGAGTGAGCTACCAATTTCATTCGTAGCAGTTGAACCGGCAAATACCAAGAAGCCTTGTGCGGTGTCGCTGCCGTGGGCTTCATAGCCTTTCCCTTGGCAAACCAGCTCGACTGGGGTCGCAACGAATGGTGCATTCGGAGTCGAGAGTTCGGCTGGTTCAAGTGCGGGCGAGGCGAGGGTTTCAAATGCCGGTGCAACAGCAAAACGCTGCGCTTTCTCAAACGCATGCACACCCAGCACCGGCAGCATGCCCAGCATGTGGCCCAAAAAAACTTCCATGTCGGCCCGGTCAGCCTCGCTCAGGCTGGGCTCGGCGGGCAGGTTTGCGTTGTCCAGCGGCACACGTTTGGCGGCGCGGGCCAAGGCGATGAGACGCGACTCCAGAAACTGCACGTGCGCCTTGTTGAGCTGCCCGGCTGTTGTGGTGGTGAAGCCAATGGCGCGGGTCCAGAAATCCTTTTGCGCATAGTGGCTCTCCAGCCGAGGGCGGATGGGGTCGCCCTCGCCCACGTAGAGCATGTCGCCCTCGCCGTCCGGGCGCGGCCCTATCAAAAGATAGACGCCGGTCTGCGCCAGCTCAAGCCGGGCTTTAACCTGTGGCAACAGCGCACGCGGGAACACCAGCGTCTTGCCGATCCAGTTGGATTTTTCGACGATGCGCAGGCCGTCGGGGTCGCCGTCGGCTACGAAGATGCGGAGGGAGAAAGGGGACATCGCGAAAAGTCTTTCAGTCACGTCGCTGGACCTGGGCAATCTGCTGGCGCGGATGTTCTTACACCATCTTCACCGCGAGCTCGCTCACTTCGGGTGAGAACTTATTCGACTTGCTCATGGCTCAATCCTCTCAGAGTGTTGAGCCTCCTCAAAATGGCCTGACCCCCAGAAGTTGGACGGTCACGATTCCGCCGATCAGGAGGTGCTTGTCAGCCGGCACCCCACCGGGCTGAGCCCCTGCAGCCGGAGCTTGATGCGCTCGTGGATGTATCCGATTGTCCGAGGTGTCTTTCGCCCAGCAAATCAAAGGCGTTTCCGGTGACCCGTTTTGGCTGTCAGGCCAACGCCAATTTGCATGAAAAATTTGACAGCGGAAGTTTTTAAGCCGGATCCAGCGGGAACACCGGCCTTCGCACGTTCCTGAAGGGGAACAGCGCGTAGTTGGAGCTCGTCACCCCGGTCGGGCTGTCGCACTCGACCAGCGCATGCGAGAGCGGCACGAACACCGGCCGGCAGTACATGCGCGACTTGAGCAGCACGAAGCGGTGGGCCGTCGGGTCCATGCCCACGCAGGAGAACACGCCCAGGTCCCAGGGCTCGTGCGTGCGCTCGGTGACCACGATGCGCGCCCGGCCCGTGTCGAACAGCACCGTGCGGCCCATGGCGCATCGCTGGCCGGTGTAGATGGGGCCGGTGACGGTGTATTCGCCGTCGCTGATGGCCACCACGGTGCCTTCGACGGGCACCGGTTCCTTGGCCACGCCGAGCTGAGTGAGCGGCACCTTGTTGCCCAGGCGCACGGTGGCGCGGGCACCCCTGCCGGCCGCAATCAGTGCGGCGACGGCCTCCGGGTCGCACAGCGGGCCCACGGCGATGTCTTCCAGGCCTTCGGCCAGGGCGGCCTGCAGCACGTCCATGGAGTCGCAGGTGCCGCCGGACATGCAGTTGTCGCTGTGGTCCAGCAGCAGCACCGGGCGGCCTGCGCCCTGGGCCAGCGCCTGGGCGCGCCGCAGGGAGGCGTCCAGCGGCTCGCTGTCGTAGACGAACTCCGTGCGCTCCTTCCACATGGCGGCGGCGATGCGGTCGGCGGCGGCCTGGGCCGGCGCGGGGTCGTCGGCATCGGCGGTGACGACCACGCTCATGCACGGCGCCTCGATGTCGGCGAGCGAGAAGCCCGCGAACACCGTGGCGGCGGGAATGCCTTCGGCCTCGGCCGCACGCGCCGCGTCCACCGCGCGCAGCATCGCGCCCTGCAGCGTGGTGCTGCGCAGCGTGTGGCCCATCATCGGCAGCGGATGCCAGCGCACGGTGTAGCGCGCCCGGCCCTGCAGCATGTCCAGCAGCAGGCGGCCGGCGTGCTCGCCGGTTTCGTACATGTCGATGTGCGGATAGGTCTTGAAGCCCACCATCACGTCGGCGTGGGCGACCATCTTGGGCGAGATGTTGCCGTGCAGGTCCAGCGCCACGGCCACGGGCACGCCCGGCGCGGCGGCGCGCACGCGCTCCAGCAGGTCGCCTTCGCCGTCGGGGCTGTTCTCGGCCACCATGGCGCCGTGCAGGTCCAGCAGGATGGCGTCGCAGCCGGGCGCGGCCTCCACGATGCGGCGGGTGAGCTCGTCGTAGGCAGCGGCATGCACCGGGCCGCTGGGGTTGGCCATGGCCGACACGGGCGTCACCATCTCGGCGTTCAGGCTGCGGGCCAGGTCGATGAACGCCGCCATGGCGGTGCGCATGCCCAGGTTGTCCTGCAGCGCCTCCTGCCCGTAGCGGGGCGAGAAGGCTCCCAGCGGTGTGGGCACCGGCGAGAAGGTGTTGGTCTCGTGGTTGAGCCGGGCGATCAGGAACTTCATGGTCATGCCGCCACCCCCGCGCTGCGCAGCATGGCGTGCAGCAGTACGTTGCAGCCGGCCTCCAGGTGCTCGGGCTCGGCGTCTTCGATCTCGTTGTGGCTGATGCCGTCCGCGCACGGCACGAAGACCATGGCCGTGGGCGCCAGGCGTGCCAGGTACACGGCGTCGTGCCCGGCGCCGCTCACCACGTCCATGGCGCTGTAGCCCAGCGTGGCCGCGTCGCTGCGCACGCCTTCCACCAGTTCGGGGGTGAAGGGCTGCGGCGGGAAGTACACCACCTGCTCCACCGCCATGGGCGTGCGGCGCGCCGTGCCGATGCGTTCGCAGGCCGCGCGCAGGGCGGCGTCCATCTGTAGCAGTACCGCGTCGTCGGCGGCGCGCAGGTCCACCGTCATGCGCACGCTGCCGGGAATCACGTTGCGGGAACTGGGGAACACCTCCAGCACGCCCACGGTGCCGCGGGCGTGCGGCGCGTGTTCCAGCGCGATGCGGTTCACTTCTTCCACCAGGCTGCTCGCCGCCAGCAGCGCATCGCGGCGCAGGTCCATGGGCGTCGGGCCGGCGTGGGCTTCCATGCCCTGCACGGTCACGTCGTACCAACGCTGGCCGAGGGCGCCCTGCACCACGCCGATCACGCAGCCGTTGGCCTCCAGCACCGGGCCCTGTTCGATGTGCGCCTCGAAATACGCGCCCACCGCAGGCGTGGGGACAGCCTCGCCGGCATAGCCGATGGCGGCGAGCGCCTCGGCCACGCAGGTGCCCTGGCTGTCGCGCTGCTGCAGCGCATGCTCCAGCGTGAAGGCCCCGGCGAACACGCCCGATCCCATCATCACGGGCACGAAACGCGAGCCTTCCTCGTTGGTCCACACCGCGACCTCGATCGGGGCCTCCGTCTCGATGCCCGCGTCGTTCAGGCTGCGCACCACCTCCAGGCCGGCCAGCACGCCGTAGTTGCCGTCGAACTTGCCGCCCGTGGGCTGGGTGTCGATGTGGCTGCCGGTCATGACGGGCGGCAGGCTGTCGTCGCGCCCGGCGCGGCGCGCGAAGATGTTGCCGATGGCGTCGATGCGCACGCTGCAGCCGGCCTCGCGCGCCCAGCGCACGAACAGGTCGCGGCCCTCGCCGTCCAGCGCGGTGAGCGCCAGCCGGCACACGCCGCCTTTCGGCGTGGCGCCGATGCGCGCCAGGTCCATTAGCGATTGCCAGAGGCGCGCGCCGTTCACGCGGGCCTGCAGCGCAGAGGGGGAAGTCTTCATGTCCACGGTGGGTGATCCTGAATGGGGTGGGGGTGTCATGCCAGGCCGACGCCGAGGTAGCGGTCCTTGGTCGCCTCATCGGCCAGGAAGGCGTCGTTGCGGGCCTCGTGCACGACCGCGCCCTGCTCGATGATGTAGTGGCGGTCGGCCAGCTGGGTGCAGACTTCGAGGTTCTGCTCCACCAGCAAAATGGCCACGCCCGCGGCCTTGATCGCCTGCAGCTGGGACACGATCTCCTCGACGATCACGGGCGCGAGGCCCTCCACGGGCTCGTCCAGCATGAGCAGGCGCGGTGCGTTCATCAGCGCGCGGCCGATGGCCAGCATCTGCTGCTCGCCGCCCGAGAGCTGCCCGCCGCCGTTGCTGCGGCGCTCCTTCAGCCGCGGGAAGATGCGGTAGATGTCGGCCAGTTGCCAGGGCGACTGCTTGCGCTGGCCCAGCAGCAGGTTCTCTTCTACCGTGAGCAGCCGGAAGATGCCGCGGTGCTCGGGCACCAGGCACACGCCGCGCTGGGCGATGCGGTGCGCGGGCAGGCCCTGCACGTCGTCGCCCTGGAAGCGCACGCGCCCCGCGCTGGGCTGCACCACGCCGCAGATGCTCTTGAGCGTGGTGGTCTTGCCCGCGCCGTTGCGCCCGAGCAGCGTGACCAGTTCGCCGTCGTCCACGTGCAGGTCCACGCCCTGCAGCACGTGGCTCTTGCCGTAGTGGGCGTGCAGCCCCTCGATCTGCAGGATGCTCGTCATGCCTTGCCTCCGGTGATCATGTTGCCCAGGTAGGCGCTGCGCACGCGCTCGTCGCTGCGGATCGCGTGCGGATGGCCTTCGGCCAGCACGCGGCCCTGCTGCATGACGGTGACGGTGTCGGAGATGTCCATCACGATGTTCATGTTGTGCTCGATGAGCACCACGGTGTGCTCGTCCTTCAGCCCCTGGATCAGCCGCTTCATGTCGTCCAGGTCGTCGATGCCCATGCCCGAAGTGGGCTCGTCCAGGAAGATCGCCTTCGGGCCCGCCGCCAGCGCCATGCCCACTTCCAGCCGGCGCTGCTGGCCGTGCGAGAGGTTGCCGACGGGCGTGTCGGCATGGCGCTCCAGGCCCAGCCGGGCCAGCACGCGCGCCACCACGTCGGCGCGGGAGCGGGCGCCCACGGGCGGGCTCCAGCAGTTGAGCGCCTGCGCGGGCGCCGTGCCCTGCGCGGCCAGCCGCAGGTTCTCGCGCACCGGCAGCGTGAGGAACAGGCTGGTCACCTGGAACGAGCGCGCCATGCCGCGCTGCACGCGGCGGTGGTCCGGCTCGCGGGTCACGTCGTGGCCGTCGAACACGATGCGCCCGCCGCTCACCGCCTTGGTGCCGGTGAGCATGTGGAACAGCGTGGTCTTGCCTGCGCCGTTGGGGCCGATCACCGAATGCACGGTGTTGGCGCGCACCTTCAGGTCGACGCCCGAGAGCGCGGCGAACTTGTCGTAGCGCTTCTCGACGCCGACGGCTTCCAGCAGGATGGGTGATGCCGTGCTCATGCTTTGTCTCCCGTGCCGGCAGGGGTGGCGTCCGTGGCGTGCTTCGCGTGCTTGGCGCCGCGCAGGCGGTCCCAGACCGATTCGAACAGGCCCCAGAGGCCGCGCTGCATGCCTAAGCTGATGACCATCAGCACCACGCCCAGCAGCAGCAGCCAACGCGGCCAGAGGGTGGAAAGCCAGTCGCCCACGATCAGGTAGAAGGCCGAGCCCAGCAGCGAGGCCAGCAGGTTGCCGGTGCCGCCGATCACGGTCATCACAAGGATCATCTCGCTCGTGTGGTATTCGGCGTTCGCCAGCGGGGCGATGCCGGTCATCATGGCGTGCAGCGCGCCGGCCAGGCCCGTGACGGCGCCGGAGATCACGAAGGCCTGCAGCTTCAGCAGCTTCAGGTCGTAGCCGATGGCACCCGCGCGCTCCTCGTTGTCGCGCACGGCCAGCAGGGTGCGGCCGAAGACGGAGGCCGACACCTTCTGCAGCAGCCAGAAGGCCACCAGGAACACCACGGCGACGAAGCCGTAGTACTGCCAGGGCGAGGTGAGCGGCCAGAGCGTGAACCCGCCCACGGCCAGGGACGGGCGCGGGATGTCCATCAGGCCGTTGTCGCCGCCCGTGAGGCCGGGCATCGAATAGGCGAGAAAGTAGAACATCTGCGCGAAGGCGAGCGTCAGCATCACGAAGTAGGTGCCGCGCTGCCGGATGGCGACCCAGCCCACCAGCGCCGCGCCCACCGCGCCCGCCACCACGGCGAGCGCCAGGGCCAGCGGCATCGGCAGGGGCCAGCGCGTGAGCGTAAGGGCGATGGTGTAGCTGCCCAGCCCGAAGAAGATGCCCTGGCCGAAGGAGAGCAGCCCCGTGTGCCCCAGCAGCAGGTTGCAACCCATAGCCGCGAGGCCGTAGATCAGCACCTCGCTGGCGAGGGAGCCGGACTGCATGGTGAGCGGCATCGCCAGCACGAAGGCCAGCGCCAGCAGCAGGTGGAAGTGTTTGCGCAAGATCGTCGTCATGGCGGTGTTCATCCTTTGCGGCCCAGCAGGCCATGCGGGCGCAGCAGCAGCACGGCGGCCATGGCGACGTAGATCATCAGGCGTGCCCCTTCGGGCCAGACGGTGCTCATCACGCTCTGCACGATGCCGATCAAGAGCCCCCCGACCAGCGCACCACCGAAGCTGCCCATGCCGCCCACCACGACGACCACGAAGGCCACGCCCAGCGCCTCGATGCCCATGAAGGGCTCGGCGCCGCGGATGGGCGCGGCCAGCACGCCCGCGATGGCGGCGGTGGCCGCACCCAGCGCGAACACCAGGCTGAAGATGCGGAACACGTTGATGCCCAGCAGCGACACCATCTCGGTCGATTCGCTGCCCGCGCGCACCGCGCTGCCCAGGCGCGTGCCTTCGAGCACCCACCACAGGCCCACGGCCAGCACGGCGGTGAAGCCGATCACGAAGAGCCGGTACTTGGGGTAGACGAAGCTGCCCCACATCACCACGCCCTGCAGCAGATCGGGCACGGCCACGCTGTCGCCCAGCGGCCCCCACTGCAGGATCACCAGTTCCTGCACCGCGAGCGCCAGGCCCACGGTGACGAGGATGTGGAACTCGTGCGGCTTGGCATACACGTGGCGCAGCACCAGCTTTTCGGTGAGCCAGCCCAGGGCGCCCACCACCAGCGGCACCACCACCAGGGTGAGCCAGAAGCTCAGGCCCCAGCGCGTCAGCTGGTAGCAGAAATACGCGCCCAGCAGGTAGAAGGCGCCGTGCGCGAAGTTCACGAAGCGCAGCAGGCCGAACACGATGGACAGGCCCACGGCCAGCAGGAAATACAGCATGCCGATGCCGATCCCGTTGATGACCTGTAGCAGGTAGATGCTCATGGAGTGGAGGCAGGACGCATGAAGGGGGAAGGCCCCGGCACGGACGTGCGGGGCGGGAAGGTGCGAAGGCGCGAAAGCCGGAGCGGGTCAGCCGAGCTTGCAGCCGGTCTGGTCCACCGGCAGGAACGACTTGCCGGAGCTGATCACGTCCACGTAGTCGTCCTTGTTGGCCATCTTGGCCTTGGGCTTGCCCTTGAGCAGGTAGTAGTTCTTGAGCACCTGGTGGTCGCCACGGCGGACTTCCTCCTCGCCCGTGAGTCCCGCGTACTTCATGCCCTCCATCGCCGCGACCACCGCCTTCGGCTCCACCGTGCCGGCCTTGATGATCCCGTCGATCATGAGCTTGGTGCAGATGTAGGAGCCCGCCAGGCTGTAGTTGGGGTTGGACTTGAACTTCTCCTGGCTGCGCCTGACCAGCTCCAGGTTCAGCGGCGCGTCCACGGTGTGCCAGTACTGCGCGCCGAAGTAGATGCCGTCGCACAGGTCCGCGCCCAGCGACTCGAACTGCTCCAGCCCCGAGGCCCAGGCGATCAGGATGGTCATGTTCTTGTGCATGCCGAAGCTCACGGCCTGGCGCAGCGCGTCCGACGACTGGGAGCCGAAGTTGAGCAGCAGCAGCACGTCGGGCTTGGCGGCCATGGCGTT
Organism: Acidovorax sp. Leaf160; assembly: GCF_001424265.1. Classification (GTDB taxonomy): domain Bacteria; phylum Pseudomonadota; class Gammaproteobacteria; order Burkholderiales; family Burkholderiaceae_C; genus Paracidovorax. Next base: position 90,659 of record NZ_LMOV01000003.1, on the reverse strand, counting down.
GGTGAGGTAGCCGCTGAATTCCTTCTCGGTGAGCGAGTGGTAGCTGTTGCCCACGTGCTCCAGGCCTTTTTCCTTGAAGACGTTCTTGGCCGCCGACAGCAGGCCGTCGCCGAACACGTATTGCGGCGTGATGGTGTACCAGCGCTTGGCCTTGGGCAGCGCCTCGGCCAGCGGGCGCACGGTCTGCTCGATCGCGCCGAAGGTGGGTACCGACCAGCGGAACGTGGCGGCGTTGCAGTCCTTGCCGGTGATCTCGTCCGCGCCCGCGGTGGTGATGAAGATGCCGCCGGCCTTCTCGGCTTCCTTGCCCATGGCCAGCGATTCGGACGACAGGATGCCGCCCGCGAAGAAGCGCGTGCCCTGCTGCTGCGATGCCTCCTGCACCTTGCGCACCGCAGTCGCGGGCTTGCCTTCGGTGTCCAGCACGGTGTAGGCCAGCGGGCGGCCCAGCGCCTTGCCGTACTGCTCGATGGCCAGCTTCATGCCCAGGTCGGCGAACTTGCCGTTCGCAGCGAAGGCCCCCGACATGGGCACGGGGCAGCCGAACTGGATCGCGCCCGTGGACTGTGCCCAGGCGCTGCGCGCGAGGCCCAGCGACGCGGGCAGGGCGCCCAGGGCGGAGAGTTGCAAGAGGTGACGACGTTGCATGGGGAAGCTCCTGTGGGGGTGGTTCGGCTGGCCATGGGGGCCTGGCACAGCGATATGCAAAGCACATGGCGTGCCACGTGTTTGTTCTATTTATAGTGATAAATAGAACAAATGCAGTGCACGTAAACCCTGCATGGCACCGCAGCGCCCGCTGCTGGTGCATACACTGCGTCCCGGAGCGCCAGTCCGTGCGGCCCTGCAACCCGCCGCGCTCCCCCTGTTTTCAACCGCAACGCACCATGGCCACGAAACCGCCCGCCGGCAAGCCGATCAAGACCCTCAAGCGCCCCGACCTGGTGGCGCAGGAAATCAAGCGGCTCATCACCGAAAAGAACCTGAGCCCGGGCGACCGCCTGCCGCGCGAGGTCGAGCTGCAGGCGCAGTTCGGCGTAAGCAAGGGCACCATCCGCGAGGCGCTCAAGTCGCTGGAGGTGCAGGGGCTGGTGACCATCTCCACCGGCCCGTCGGGCGGCGGCACCATCGCCGAAGTGCCGCTGGACCGCACGCTGCAGTTCTTGCAGAACTACCTGTTCTTCCAGGACGTCACCATCGACAACATCTACGCCGTGCGGCAGTTCCTGGAGCCGGAGCTGGCCGCTGGCGCCGTGCCGCACCTGACGGACGCCGACTTCGAGGCGCTGGAGCACAGCATCGCCTGCTGCGACCCGCATTCCAGCAGCGAAGACCTGCTCTCCCAGCGCCGCGAGGACGTGAACTTCCACGACATCCTGGCGGCGGCCAACCCCAACCCGTTCCTGCGCTTCACCTGCGAGCTGATCAACGAGATGCTGCGCCAGCTCATCGTCTACGGCAACCGCACGCCGAAGTCCGAACACCGCCGGTTCGGCGAGACCAACGCGCAGTTCCACCGCGAGATCGTGCAGGCCGCGCGGGCGCGCGACGCGGCTCTGGTGCGTGACCTGATGGCGCGGCACATGCTGGACGCCGCCAGCAGCGTCAAGCGCATGAAGGGACGCATCCAGGGCCGGCTGATCCTGGATGCCGAGACGCTGCGGGGGCCGCGCGCTGCGCCCGTGCGCGGGCGACCCTAGGCTGCGTCATCGCGCCGGACGGCCGGACGGCCGGACGACCGGCCGCAGGCTGCTCAGGCAGGCTCCGCCGCTGCGGCCGCCCGCTGTTCCGGCCCGAACACCTTCACCCGGTTGCGGCCCTGCAGCTTGGCGGCGTAGAGCGCCTGGTCCGCGCAGGCCGTGAGCGTGTGGGGCTGGTCGGCATGCTGCGGAAAGGCCGCCACCCCGCATGACAGGGTGGCCGACAGCACCTCGCCCTCGAACTCCACCAGCACCGACTCGAACGCCCGGCGCAGCGCCTCGGCCCTTTCGCTGGCCGTGGCCAGGGGCGTCTCCGCCAGCAGCAGCACGAATTCCTCGCCGCCATGGCGGCAGGCCAGGTCCTGCGGGCGCACATGGCGCTGCAGCAGCTGCGCCAGCGACTGCAGCACGGCGTCCCCGGCGGCATGGCCGTGCGTGTCGTTGATGCGCTTGAAGTGGTCGATGTCGATCATCAGCAGCGAAAGCGGCTGGTGCTGCGCCTGGCTGCGCTGCAGTTCGGCGGCCAGCACCGCGTCGAGCTGGCGGCGATTGAAGAGGCCGGTGAGGGGGTCGCGCAGGGCCTGGTCGCGCAGCCGGGTCTGCAGCGACTGGATCTCGTCGAACTGCTGGCGAAGCTTTTCGTTGGTGCGGTGCTGCGCCATGGCCCGCATGTAGCCGTCGTGGGCGAAGGCGACGAAATACACCGTCAGCGCGGCAATGCAGAGCAACGCGGTCACGTTGTGCGTTTCGAGGTTCAGCGGCCAGCGGCCGGTGGCCGCCAGCCAGCCCGCCGCAGAGGCCGCGACGCCACCGCCCCCGGCCAGCAGCAGCCGGGGCAGGCCGCGCAGGTCGTAGAACACGACCATGTTGATGCAGTTGCCGATCATCAGCGAGAAGGTCAGCCACAGGGGCAGGCCCAGCCCGCCGGCCCAAAGGCCACCGAACACGACGTCGAGCCAGAGGTTCTGCATCTCGGTGTGGCGCTGGCGTGGCGAGCGCAGGGCGCGCCAGTAGGCGATGTGCGGGAAGCCAAGGAACTGCACCGCCACCAGCGCGAAGGCCCACGGGCCGGTCCCCGTGAACCCCAGGTGCGAGGCCACGGCCAGTCCCAGCATGGCGTAGAAGGAAGTGCGGTTGCGCCAGTTCATGCGCACCAGCCAGTGCACCGAGCGCTGCGGACGGCCGGCGGTGGCGGCGGTGGCGGCGACGGAATCGTCGGATACGGGGGCGGACATCGGCGGCAGCAAGAATACGGGCGAGCGGGGAGGCGGCGGGCGGGCGGGCGGGCGGGCGGGCGGGCGGGCCGGGTCACTTTAGCAGCAGGCCCGGGTTTTTTTTCCACCGCGCCGGCAGGATGTACAGGCCGTTGACGATCGGCGCACAATCTCCCCTTTTGGGCCACGGCTTCGGCCGCATCCGGCCCGTCCGGCCCCTGCCGACGCCGGCATCCCTCTTCCTTCCGTTCCACCCATCCGATCCGACGACCATGCGTTCAGACCGCGCTCTTTCGCCGTGCCCTGCACGTGCTGCTGACACTTCCTTCTCATCGTTTTCGACGGCGGGCCCCGGGTCGGTCCATCCTGTGCGGCCCGCAGCGTCTCTCGCCGCCAAGCCCCTGCTGGCCTGGCTGGGCGCCGCGGCGCTGGTGGCTGGGTGCGCCAGCCCTGCGGCGGAGGAGCCAGCGCCGCCCGCCTTCGCCACCGCCCCGGCGGTCATGCCCGCAGCCGCCCCCGCCGCACCGCCGGCCCCGCCCGTCGCGCCAGCGCCCACGGTGCCCGCCGACGGCACGGTCGCCCGCTTCGTGGGCACTGCCACCCAGCTGCCAGCCGCCACGGCCGCGTTGCTGGACCAGCTGGCGCAGGACAAGCGCGCGCGCTGGGAGATCAAGGGCTACAGCGAGCGCCAGGTGAACAAGACGGCGCGCGAGGTGGCGCTGGCCCGCGCGCTGGCCGTGCGCAAGGAGCTGGTGGCGCGGGGCGTGCCAGCGCAGAACCTGCGCGTGAAATACAGCACCGAGGAAGCACGCGAGGCGGTGACGGTGCTGCCGCAGACGGCCGAAGGCGCGCGGACCGAGGCGCCTGCGCCCGCACCCGCACCCGCCAAGGCGGCGGCGCCAGCGGCCGCGCCGCGCCCGGCTGCCAAGCGCTGAGGCTCCCGCTGGGAGCGCCCGGAGCGCGTTCAGGCGCGCCCTGGCCTCGACAGGCGCAGCCCGAACGGCGCAGGCCGGGCCGACCCGGCTGCCCGGGGCATGCCGGCCGGCCGTGGCCAGTCTTCAGCGGCTGCTGGGGAAGGCGAACACCGCGCCCTCGCGCACGCCGGCCGAGGGCCAGCGCTGCGTGATGGTCTTGCGCTTGGTGTAGAAGCGCACGGCATCGGGGCCGTAGGCGTGCAGGTCGCCGAACAGGCTGCGCTTCCAGCCACCGAACGAGTGGTAGGCCACCGGCACCGGCAGGGGCACGTTCACGCCCACCATGCCGACCTGGATGTGGTCGGTGAAGTAGCGCGCCGCCTCGCCGTCGCGCGTGAAGATGCAGGTGCCGTTGCCGTATTCGTGGTCGTTGATGAGCTGCATGGCTTCCTGCAGCGTCTTCACGCGCACCACGCCCAGCACGGGGCCGAAGATCTCTTCCTGGTAGATCTTCATGCCGGGCTCCACGTTGTCGAACAGGCAGGCGCCGAGGAAGTAGCCTTCTTCATGTCCTGCGACCTGGACCGTGCGGCCATCCACCACCAGCGTGGCGCCTTCGGCCACGCCGCTGTCCACGTAGGCCTTCACCTTCTCGAAGTGCTGCCGGGTGACCAGCGGACCCATGTCGTTGCCGTTGTCCGTTCCAGGGCCGACCTTCATCTTGGCGATCTCGGCCTGCAGGCCGGCGATCACCGCGTCGCCCACTTCGTCGCCCACGGCCACCAGCAGCGGGATGGCCATGCAGCGTTCGCCGCACGAGCCATACGCCGCGCCCATCAGCGCGCTGACGGCGTTGCCCACGTCTGCGTCGGGCATCAGCACGGCATGGTTCTTGGCGCCGCCCAGGGCCTGCACGCGCTTGCCATGCTTGCAGCCTTCGCTGTAGATGTATTCGGCGATGGGTGTGGAGCCGACGAAGCTCACCGCCTTCACGCGGGGGTCGCGCAGCAGCGTGTCCACCGCCGTCTTGTCGCCGTTGACCACGTTCAGCACGCCGGGCGGCAGGCCGGCTTCCAGCGCCAGCTGGGCGATGAAGAGCGTGCTGCTCGGGTCGCGCTCGGAGGGCTTGAGCACGAAGGTGTTGCCGCAGGCCACGGCCATAGGCCACATCCAGAGCGGCACCATCGCCGGGAAGTTGAACGGCGTGATGCCGGCGGTGACGCCCAGCGCCTGGAACTCGCTCCAGCTGTCGATGTTCGGGCCCACGTTGCGGCTGTGCTCGCCCTTGAGCAGCTCGGGCGCGTAGCTGGCGTACTCCACGTTCTCGATGCCGCGCTGCAGCTCGCCGTGCGCGTCGCTCAGCACCTTGCCGTGCTCGGCGGTGATGAGCGCTGCGATCTCGTCGGCATGCTCTTCCAGCAGCACCTTGAGCTTGCCCATCACCCGCGCGCGCTTGAGCGGCGGCGTGTTGCGCCAGGCCGGGAAGGCCGCCTCGGCCGAGGCGATGGCCTGCTCCACGGTGGCCTGCGGCGCCAGCGCCACGCTGGTGGTGGACTGGCCCGTGGCGGGGTTGAAGACCGGCTGGGTGCGGGCCGTATCGGCCACGATCTGGCCGTCGATCAGGTGGCCGACGGTGGAGGTGACGGACTTGTCGTTGTGCATGGTTTTATGAATGAAAAGTGCCACTGGCGCTGATGGATATTACGCAGTTAGCTATCAAATATATAGCGAATGAAGAGAGCCGGACATGCGGAGCTTTCATGCCCCGCCAGCGCGGCCGGCCTATGAACGGGCCAGGACCGGGATCAGGGCCAGGGCGCGGGTGCCTCGCGCGCCCCGCCCTGAACCGTTGCCCGGCGATCAGGCCGTCTCGTGCAGCGCGTCGCCCAGGGCGCTCACCAGCCGGTCGATCTCGGCTTCCGTGCTGATGAAGGGCGGCGCCAGCTGCACCGTGTCGCCGCCGTAGCGCACGTAGAAGCCCTTCTTCCAGCAGCTCATGGCGACTTCGTAAGGCCGGCGTGCCGGCTCGCCCGGCAGCGGCGCGATGGTGAAGCCCGCCGCCATGCCGTAGTTGCGGATGTCCAGCACATGCTTGGCGCCCTTGAGGCCATGCACGGCTTTTTCGAAATACGGCGCCATCGCCCTGGAGCGGCCGGGCATGTCTTCCTTCTCCAGGATGTCGAGCACCGCCAGTCCGGCCGCGCAGGCCACCGGGTGGGCCGAATAGGTGTAGCCGTGCGGGAATTCGAGCATGTATTCCGGCCCGCCCTGCGCCATGAAGGTGTCGTAGATCTCCTTGGCTGCAACCACGCCGCCCAGCGGCTGCGCGCCGTTGGTGACCTGCTTGGCGAAATTCAGGATGTCCGGCGTGACGCCGAAGGCCTCCGCGCCCGTCCAGGCGCCGCAGCGGCCGAAGCCGGTGATGACCTCGTCGAAGATCAGCAGGATGTTGTTCTGCGTGCAGATCTCGCGGATGCGCTCCAGGTAGCCCTTCGGGGGAATGACCACGCCGGCCGAGCCCGAGAACGGCTCCACGATCACCGCCGCGATGTTGCTCGCGTCGTGCAGCGCGATCACGTCCAGCAGCTTGTCGGCCAGCGCGCGGCCGCCGTCCTCGGCCATGCCGCGCACGAACGAGCCCATCGCTGGCTGCGTGTGCGGCAGGTGGTCGGCCTCGATCCCCTGGCCGAAGGTCTTGCGGTTGCCCACCATGCCGCCCACCGAAATGCCGCCGAAATTCACGCCGTGGTAGCCCTTCTCGCGGCCGATGAGGCGCGTCTTGCTGCCCTGGCCCTTGGCGCGCCAGTACGCCCGCGCCATCTTCAGCGAGGTGTCGGCCGACTCGGAACCCGAGCCGGTGAAGAACACGTAGTCGAGGCCGGCGGGCGTCAGTTCCTTGACCTTGTTGGCCAGCGCGAACGAGGCCGGGTGGCCGAACTGGAAGGCCGGCGCGTAGTCCAGCGTGGCGGCGGCACGGCCGATCGCCTCGGCGATGTCGCGCCGGCCATGGCCCAGGCCCGCGCACCACAGACCCGAGAGGCCGTCGAAGATCTTGCGGCCTTCCGCGTCGGTGTAGTAGGCGCCCTGGCCCGAGACGATCATGCGCGGCTGCGCCTTGAACTGCCGGTTGGCCGTGAAGGGCATCCAGTGCGCGTCGAGCCAGGCCGCATCCATGCGGGGGGCGTCGGCCGCGTCGGCCGTGGGGGTGTCGAGGGATACGAAACTCATGGAACCTCCGGAGCGAAACAGACAGGGGAGAGGGCGGGAGAGAAAAGCATGCAACGAATCCGGCTGGACGAGCCAGACGAACCAACACCCTGGCACAACCCAGGGCGAGCGGTGTCCTATTGTTCGCGCGGCCGATAATGCTTCCAATGCAGCAATATCACCGCTTACTTGCGGTTTCATGCAAGTGAATGCCCCGTCTCCTTCCTCTACCCGCCAGCGCGCCGTGCTGGGCCAGATCGCCGACATGGACCTGCGCCTGCTGCAGGTGTTCAAGGCCGTGGTGGAGTGCGGCGGCATGGCCGCGGCCGAGCTGGAGCTGAACATCGGCACCAGCACCGTCAGCCGCCATGTGAAAGACCTGGAAACGCGCCTGGGCCTGACGCTCTGCCGCCGGGGCCGCGCCGGCTTCGCCCTGACGCCCGAGGGCCAGCGGGTCTATGACGAAACACTGTGCCTGCTGGCCGCCGTGCAGGGCTTTCGCGACAGCGTGGACGGCATCCACTCGCGCATGGGCGGGCAACTCGCCGTGGCCGTGTTCGACAAGACGGCCAGCAACCCGGCCGCCCGCATCAGCGAAGCCATCGCCGCTTTCACCCGGCAGGCGCCCGACGTGCATTTGCAGATGCACGTCGCCTCGATCAACGCCATCGAGCGCGGCGTGATCGACGGCACCTACCAGGTCGGCATCATCCCGGCGCACCGCGCATCGCAGAGCCTGCGCTACACCGACCTCTTCGGCGAAACCATGCTGCTCTATTGCGGCGCCGGCCACCCGCTGTTCGGCGCCGACCATTCGGCCCTGGACTGGGACGCGCTGCGAACGCACCCTTTCGCCGGCCTGGGCTACCACTCGCCCAACATGGAACTGAGCCACCAGGCCCACCTGACCCGCGCGGCCACCGCGTTCGACCAGGAATCCATCGCCACGCTGGTGCTGTCCGGCCGCTACCTGGGCTTCCTGCCCGACCACTATGCCGAAGCCTTCGAGCGCACCGGCCGCCTGCAGGCCGTGCGGCCCGAGGCGTTCTTCTATCGGTGCCAGTTCGTCAGCCTGGTGCGGCGGTCACCGGCGCCGACGCGGGCGGCACTGGCCGTGGCGCGCAGCCTGGCCGAAGCGCACGGCGTTGCCCCGTGAGCCGATCGATCTGCTCCCGGGCCGCCCTGACTCAGTTCGCTGCACTTCACTTCACTTCACTGCACCGGCACCACCAGCGCGGGTGCACCGAATTCGATGAGCCTGCCCTGGCTGCGCGCTATGTACTGCTCCCAGAATTGACGCAAGGCGGTCATCGTCTTCGGATCGCGGTACACCCCACTGTCCTTGGCCGCGCCCGAGGAGTTTTCCTGGACCAGACCGGCGCCCAGCACGAACACCCGGGCGCCTCCCAAGTCTGCGAGCATCTGCCCCGCTTCAGCCTTCTTGATTTCTGCCGGCACGTCCAGTTGGCGGACGTTCCGATGGCCATAGAAGCTGCTGATGCCCGAGTTCTCCAGCATGTCGGACACCAGAAAGAGGATCTTGTCCTGGGCTGCGGATTGCCGGATGCGGTAGGACAGCTCACGCATGCTGCCCATGACGTCGGATTTCGCGTATTCCGGGCTGATGCCGGACAAAGCCTTGTTCAACGCCACCGCCGCCGCATTGCGGCCGAAATCGCGTTGCTTCGCCAGGCAGGCATCGAAGCTGTGCAGAAGCTTGACCCCGATGTCGTCGCGCACCTTGGCGGGCAGCGCGGGCTCCAGCGTTCCGGCGCTGAGCACCTCCAGATAGCGGCCCTGGCCGAATGACGAGAAAGTCGCGACGACGAATGCCGTGCCAGGTTGGACCAGGCGCCCGACGTTCTCCCGGACCGTGTTTTTCAAGGTGGCGTCGAGCGGTGTCGTCTGATCGATCAACACGAAAAGCTCGGTGGACAGGGGCGGGGCCGGGACCCCGACCTTGATGGAGCCATAGCAGCTGGGGATGTCGTTGGACACACCCGCCATGGCCGCCGAGGCCAGGCAGAGCCCCGCGACCGCCACGCACGATTGCAGCCATTTCGCCATGGGTACGTTCCTCAAAACAATTCGTCGACAGCGACTGTTGCCGCCGCGGCCCTCTGCGCCTTGCGGTCCTTGAGCCACGCCTGCAATCCCGCATCGCTTCTGAGGGCGGCGGGCAGCGACAGGAAGTACTGCTTTTCCGCCTCCGCGTCGTCCAGCCTTTCGAACTCTGCCTTCACCGTGCTCAGGCTTTGCACCACAGGTGCTGCAGGTGCTGCAGGTGCTGCGGGCACTGCGGGTTCGGCCGCAAGCGCCTGCGTGGGCGTGGGGGCCTCGGGCCTGGGCATGGCGACGGGTGCGCTCACGGCGGCGCTGGCAGGAGGCGCCACCGCTGTGTTGATGCCGCGGATCAGCTGGCCGGTCTGATCTTGCTGTTCCAGCAGGTAGTCGTCGAAGGTCTTGTGCAGCTCCAGCTTGGTGTGGGAATTCCTTTCCAACCGCTGCTGGAGATCTTTCATGCGCCCGTTGACCAGGTCGCGCAGGGGCTGGAAATACGCGAGGTAGTCCTCGTAGGTGGAGAAACCGCCGAGGGACTTGTGCGCCGCGCCGGACTCTCGCCCCGCGAAACCATACTTGTAGCCGGCGCCCATGCCGACGATCTGGGTCACGACGAAGATGAAGCCCAGCATGGCGAATGCGGCAAGCCCTTCGTCCGTCATGGCCTGGGTGGCTTCCGTCTTGGCCTTGCGGTCTGCCTTGCCCTGTGCCGCAGCGACTTCGTCCGGCAGAACAGGCTGGGCGAAGGGGTTGCCTGCGGCGGGCTGCTCGAGCGTGGCGGACTCGCGGATCATCTCGCCTTCCATGTTCTTGACCCGCATATAGGTGGAAACGATGGCGATGAATGCGATGGCGATGATGGCGATGATGCCGGCGGCGTAGCTGCCGACGTCGTGGGAATGCTTGGCGACCCGGTTGATGGTCTGCTTGAAATCAGGCGAGCCGTCGTCCTGTCCTTGGTTCTTGTTGTTGAGCGAGATGGTTTCTACGGCGTATTCCTGGCTGCCCTTTTCCTTGAACCGCGCAAAGCACGATCGCAGCAGCGACGTGCGGTAGTACTGGTGCCCAGCGTAGTGGGTCAGGGCCACGAGGATCACGCACAGCACCAGCACGATGGCGAACATCAGCAGGGTGTGTGTGTTGGCGCTGCCTTCGCGGGCCATCCACGAACCCAGAAGGTAGGAAAAGCCGAGACCCTCTGCAATCACCAGCACGATCAGCAGAAACCACACCCACATCGGAGTCGGAGTGCGGCCCAGGTCGGCGGCCTTGCGCAGATATTCGATGCGTTGATCGAACATGTCGCTCTTCATGAGCGCGACGAACGGCTTGTAGATGCCGCAGAGTTTTTCCTCTGCCCGCAGCCAGCCGGCTGAACCCTGCGTCCTGTCCTTGGACAGGCGCGCAATGCTGCCGATCAGCGGGAAGGTCACCCAGAAGTCGCGCAGCCAGAGTCGGAATCGGTAGTTTGAAATATAGGCAGACCACAGTGCCGCGATGGCAATGATTCCGGCAATGATCTGCAGGTTGGCTGTTGCGAATTCGGTGATGGATTCCATCGTGCACCCCTCTCTCTGTGTGTTGATTCTGTTTTGCTTACTTGGCCAAAGTGGGCGCAAAAGCCACTTGGTAATAGTCGCCTGCGCGCACGTAGATCAGATTGGATTGCGGGGCCGCACGCGGGGCGTCTTTGGGAATGACGATGTCCATGCACTGGACCGGGCCGCCGACAAACACCCGATAAAGAAGCGCCTTGTCCCCTTGATAGGTATTGACGTCGGGGTTGGCCCTGAAGTCAGCCTTGGCCTTGGCATCCCCCTTGTAATCCTGGTAGATCAGCAGATCGGGTTTCCGAGCCGGCGAGCCGCCGTCGCGCAATACGGCGACGTTGTTCAATGCCACCAGATGGCCGTTGACGAATGCGGTCCAACTGGAGTCGTAGACCCCGGGTAGATAGTCCGAAGTGCGCAGGCTGGCCAATTGCTGGGTGCTGAGCGACTTCACCCCGTTGGCGACCCGCGGGCGATCCTGCAGGCAGCTTCCCAGTGGCGCCGTGTCGTTGGCATAGGCGCTCGAAATCAACGACAGCGGCGAGGCTGCCTTCTTCATGCCTCCGATATCCACCTGCATCGCTTGGTTCGTCACCGGCGAGCCGCCGAAATTCAGCACGGGGCCCCGCTGGCTGGTCACCGCAGCGGGCTTGGCGACCGGGGCCGCGTCGGCCGTGATGGCTCGTGCGGACGAGGCGACCGCCGGGGCCGTCGGCGCGGCGGGTGGTGGGCTGCTGGTGCTTCGGCCCTGGCTCTTTGGCACTGGCCCGCTGGCCGGCCGGGCCGAGGTCGAGGGGGGCACTGGCTTGTCCGATGCCGCAGGAGCGTGCGCCACGGCGGCGGAGCCGGCTGGGGCGTCGGCCGGGCGGTAGAACGCCATGTTGGGGCGCCGGTTCGCCAGATACGCCGCCAACGCAGCGTCATCGCTGAGGTCGATGATTTCGACGCGGCGATTCTTCGCTCGCCCGGCGTCGTCCTTGTTGTCCGCGATCGGCAAGGTTTCCCCAGCGCCCTGATAGAAAATCTGGGCGCTGGAGAATCCCTTGCTTTCGAAGATGCGGGCGACTTCCCGGGCCCGTGCTTCGGACAGCTCGGCATTGCCTGCCGATGAGCCGGTGTCATCGGTGTGACCGACCAGCAAGATGCGCATGGCATCACGGCGCTTGCGAGACTCGCCGGCCGTCTGGCCGGCTTCGATGCGGCCGTAGGCGTCTGCCATTTCCCCGAAGGCCTTGATGCCGGCTGCGGTCGGCCGGGCGGCGCCACTCGTGAACTGTTCGCCGCGGTCGATGACGGTCACGCTCATCCCCACCGCTTCGGTGTTGTCGCGCGCCTGGGCGCTGGACTCGGGGGTGGCGGCGACCTGAGAGGCCGCAATGTTCTGGACGACGAGATCGAGGCGGTTGTTTCTGGCGATGGTAGCCAGCTCGCAGCGCCTGCGATCCATGTCATGGCCGATCGTCCCGCCGATCAATCCACCTGCGGCTGCGCCGATCAGCGTGCCGGCTCGCTTGTCGATCTTGTGCCCGACGATGCCGCCGATGAGCGTGCCGGCGATGAGCCCGATGTTGCGAGCGTTGTTGGCGCACGGATCGTCGCTGGCGAAAGTGTCCTTGAGCAGGCCGCCGCCGCCCTGCGTTGTCTGGCAGCCTGTCGCCGTCACCAGCAGCGCGGCGGTGAACAGCACGGTGCCGGCGCGCTGTTTGCGTTGTGAAGCCCGTTCGGCGCGCGCAGCGGCGCTTCGGAAAGCGTATTTCCTCATCACATCCCTCTCCCCTGTATCTTTTATGGTGAGGATGTTACTGCACGTTAGTGGCTCTGGTGCGTGCGAGCCGTCGCGATCCGTCGCGATCCGGCCGTTATCCGCCCAGCTGCCCGGGGTGAGCGGAAATCTGCAGCCGCAACGTGCAGGGCTGGGAACATGGCTGGCTGCCGGGTGTGGCGCTGGCCTTCATGCGGCGGTGGGCTCAGTCGACCTGATACGCCAGACGCGTGGACGTGCGAGGCTCTGCGCATAATCCTGCGTCTTCGCTCCTTTTTCAGCGGATTTCCACCATGCCTGCCGTCACCGCAATCACCGCCGTCACCGGCGTCGCCTCTTCCGGCCTGCGCGCGGCGCAGTTGCGCATGGACACCGCAGCCCACAACACCGCCAACCTGAACACGCCCGGTTTCCAGCGCCAGACGGTGACCACGGAAGCCGTGGACGGCCAGGGCGGGGTGGCGGCCCGCATCGGGCGTGCCGCGCAACCCGGTGTGTCGATGGAGGCCGAAGCGGTGGAGCAGATCGCCGCGACCTATGCGTTCAAGGCCAGCCTGCAGGTGCTGCGCACCGACGACCGCATGAAAGGCGCGCTGCTGGACGAGCGCGCCTGAGGGGCCACAGCGAAGGGCGCGCGACCAGCCAGCCAGCCCGCCCGCCCGCGGCGGCAGCGCGGTGGGCCGCTCAGCCCGCGCTCGCCAGCCGGGCCAGCCGTTCCATCAACCAATGGCCGAAGGACATGGCCTGACCTCCGGCTCAGGCGGGCAGGGCGCCAGCCTGTGCCGAACGCCGCCGTTCCGCCGTTCCGCCGCCCGGGCCCAGGCCTTTTCATGGAAGAAATACGCCACGGCCTGCACCGTGGGCTCCAGCAGGCTGAGGGTCAGCGAGGCGACCAGGTTGCCGGTGACCGCATAGGCCACCAGCGCGGCCACGCAGATGTGGATGAGGTAGTAGCTGCCGGTCTTCATCAGGGTCGGCAGGTTCTGGAGGGTGGCGGTGCGCAGGCGGGACATCGTGGGGCTCTCCGGCAAGATCATGGGTGCGTGAAACAGATGGATGAATGCTAGTGATTCGCATCTGATCCGGCCAATTGATTGCCTGCAACGCCGCGATAGCGAGGCCCCCTGGCGCGCCACCCGGCTCGCTATGATGGCTGCCGGTTCTGCCGCCTCACCCCTCTTTTCATCCATCCACGCAACGACCGGGAGCGTTCACATGGCCCTCATGGACTTCATCAAGAAGCAGTTCATCGACATCATCCAGTGGACGGAGGAGGGCGACGGCACGCTGGCCTGGCGCTTCCCGATGGCCGACATGGAAATCCAGAACGGCGGCACGCTGGTGGTGCGCGAGTCGCAGATGGCCATCTTCGTCAACGAAGGCCAGGTGGCCGACGTGTTCGGCCCCGGCACCTACAAGCTCACCACGCAGACGCTGCCGGTGCTGACCTACCTGAAGAACTGGGACAAGCTCTTCCAGTCCCCGTTCAAGAGCGACGTGTACTTCTTCAGCACGCGCCAGCAGGTCGACCAGAAGTGGGGCACGCCCCAGCCCATCACCATCCGCGACAAGGACTTTGGCGCCGTGCGGCTGCGCGCCTTCGGCAACTACGCCTACCGCGTCGCAGACCCCAAGCTGTTCCACACCGAGATCTCGGGCACGCGCGCGTCCTACCCCGTCTCCGACCTGGACGGCCAGCTGCGCGGCCTGGTGCTGCAGAACATCAGCAACGCCATCGCGGGCAGCGGGCTGCCGTTCCTCGACCTGGCGGCCAACCAGGTCATGTTCGCCAATGCGCTGGCCCAGGAGCTGCAGCCGGCCTTCGCCAAGATCGGCCTGAAGCTGGAAAGCATGACGGTGCAGAACGTCTCGCTGCCCGAAGAGCTGCAGAAGGTGCTGGACCAGAAGATCGGCATGGGCATGGTCGGGGGCGACATGGGCAAGTTCATGCAGTACCAGACGGCGCAGGCCATTCCGAAGTTCGCCGAAGGCTCGGCGAATGGCGGCAGCGGCATCGCGGGCGACGCCATGGGCCTGGGCGCCGGCGTGGCGCTGGGCCAGGTGCTGGCGCAGAACCTGCAGCAGGGCCTGCAGGGTCAGCCAGCCGCAGGCGCGCAGGCCGCGGCCCTGGCCGGCGCGCCTGCGCAGGGCGTCAAGCCCGAAGACGTGATGGCCACGCTGGAAAAGCTGGGCGAACTCAAGGCCAAGGGCATCCTCACGCAGGAAGAGTTCGACGCCAAGAAAGCCGAGCTGCTCAAGAAGCTCGTCTGACCCCTCTCACGGTCTGCTATTAAAAACATAGCTGAAGGCGCTTGATTCACGGGCGCTAGAGGCCAAAACACTTCAAAGAACCCTCTCCGCATGGCCGAAAGCGGCACCCAGCGGCACTACCGCGCCCCTTGCCCGGGCTGCGGCGCGCCGGTTGAATTCAAGAGCGCGCAGTCCCCCTACGCCGTCTGCCCGTACTGCCAAAGCACGGTGGTACGCAGCGGCGAGGTGCTGACGCGCATCGGCAAGATGGCGGAGCTGTTCGACGACCACAGCCCGCTGCAGCTGATGGCCACCGGCCGTGTGGCGCTGGGCGGCGCCACGCTGCCCTTCACGCTGATCGGCCGGCTGCAGTATCGTGGCGACGCCGGCACCTGGACCGAGTGGAACGCGTTGCTCGAAGACGGCACCACGGCCACGCTGGGCGAAGACAACGGCGCGTATGTGTTCACCCGCCCGGCCGATCTGGAACGTGAGGTGCCGGCGGCCGATCAATTCCGCGTCGGCATGACCACCGCCGTCGCCGGCAAGCCCTTCAGCGTGGCGGCCAACGTGCAGGCGCAGCTGGTTTCGGCGCAGGGCGAGCTGCCCAAGCTGCCGCCGCTGGGCCAGGGCTTCACCGTGGTCGAGCTGCGCAGCGACGACGGCGAGGTGCTGTCGATCGACTACGGCAGCCAGCCGCCCAGGGTGGAGCGGGGCCGGTCCTTGCGGCTGGAAGACCTCCAGCTCCAGGGGCTGAAGGACGAGTCGGCCAGGAACGAGCAGGGCCGGCAGTTCAACTGCCCGAATTGCGGCTCCCCGGTGAGCGTGAAGCTGGACTCCACCCAAAGCATCACCTGTCCGGCCTGCCGCAGCCTGATCGACCTGACGAGCGGCATCGGCGGCGAACTGCGCCATGCCGAGCAGGACGAGCCCGTGCGCCTGTTGATCCCTCTGGGCAGCGTGGGCCAGCTCGAAGGCGTGCACTGGCAGGTGGTGGGCTTTCAGCACCGCATGGGCGTCGAGCCGGGCGATGACGAACACTTCGGCTGGAGCGAATACCTGCTCTACCACCAGAAGCGGGGCTTTGCCTTCCTGGTCGACGCGACCGACGGCTGGAGCCTGGTGCGGCCCGCCACCGGCGCGCCGCAGCTGTCGCAGGGCGGGCAGACCGCCACCTACCTGGGCACCGCCTACCACCAGCAATACGGCTACAACGCCGAAACCACCTATGTGCTGGGCGAGTTCTACTGGCCGGTCGAGCGCGGCCAGCAGACGTTCAACCGCGATTTCGCCAGCAGCGGCCGCGGCGTGCTGTCGATGGAGCAAACCCCGCGCGAGATCACCTGGTCGGTCGGCAACAAGCTCGACGCCGCCACCGTGGCGCAGGCCTTCAAGCAGGACGGCCAGAAGGCTGCCTTCGACCGGGACGACGCGGCGCCCCTGGCCGCGGCCAGCGGCATCGGCTGCGGCACCATCATCGTCATCGCCGTCATCCTGATCATCGTGCTGGTTCTCATGAGCAACTGCTCGGGCTCATCGGGCGGCGGCTACCGCAGCTCGGGCGGCTCGTTCGGTGGCTATTCCAGCGGCGGGGGGCACAAGTGACCGCGCCCCGGCACCGCGGCCTGCCGGCAGCGCCGTGCCTCTGCGTGCCTCTTTGTCTGCGCCTGCGCCTGGGCCGGCGTCGGCATCTGTCTTTGTGTTCGTCTTCACCTGAAGGAGGTTTCCACCATGGCTCTTGAATGGCTGCGGCCCGCCGCGTTTTTCGGCTCCATCCTGTTCGCGCTGGTCGGCGTGCTGGTGTTCTGGATCAGCTTCATCATCATCGACAAGATCACCCCCTACGACCTCTGGGCCGAGATCGTCGTCAAGCAGAACAAGGCGCTGGCGATGGTGGTGGCCGCCATGTGCCTGGGCATCAGCGTGATCGTGGCGGCGGCGATCCACGGCGGGTAGGGCCGAGGCCTCGCCCGCCGCACGGCACACCGCCGCGCCGGCTCCATCTCATCCGATCGAGACAGGAAAATGAATAAGAATAGTTCTCGTTAGCAGTTACAATTCTGCGCTTTCTGATACGGGCTGCTCCTCTTGAGCGGCCCGTTGCACTTGCAGGAGCGCATCTTGAGCAACAACAACCTATTACCGACGGCACCGCACACCGTGCCACTGCGGGCCGTGTCCCGCGCCACGGCGTTGCTGGCGGGGCTGGCCTGCGCCGCCGCGGCCGCCGCGGCCACCGCGGCCGACGCCCCACCTGTCCCGGCTGCAGACCCGGCGGCTGCGGCCCCGGCGACCACCCCGGTATCCGCCCAGGTGATGCCGACCGTCCATGTCTCCGGTAGCCAGTACGACCCCGACGACGTGCGGCCCGAGGGGGTGACCACCGCCACCAAGACCTACATGGCACCCAGGGACATACCGCAGACCATCGATACGCTGGAAGTCAACAAGTACAAGAGCTACGGCATCAACGACCTGGCCACCATGCTCGACGGCGTGCCGGGCGTGAACACCAGCTACGACATGCGCGGGGAGGGCGTGATGATCCGGGGCTTCCAGGCCGACGCGGGCGACATCTACCGCGACGGCGTGCGTGAAAGCGGCCAGGTGCGCCGCAGCACCGCCAATGTGGAGCGCATCGAGATCCTCAAGGGCCCCGCCTCGGTGCTCTACGGCCGCAGCGCCGGCGGCGGCGTCGTCAACCTCGTCAGCAAGCAGGCGCGGTTCGACGCCAAGAGCAGCGTCACGCTGCGCGGCGGCTCCTGGGACAACGTGGGCGGCACCATCGACATCAACAAGGTCATCAATTCCAACGTCGCCGTGCGCCTGACAGCCGACCGCGAACAGGCCCACAGCTTCCGCAGCGGCATCCGCAACAAGAACGAGATGATCTCGCCCAGCATCTTGGTGGACAACCGCCAGGGCCTGCGCTGGACCGGGCAGTACACCCATGACAACGTCTGGCGCGTGCCCGACCGCAGCCCTGCTTACGACCAGATGCCGGCGGGCGTGTCGATCCGCCAGGGCTTCGCCCAGCCCGGCGACTATGTCGAAGACCGCCTGCGCGTCTGGCGCTCCGATCTGAGCTATGACTTCAATTCCGCCTGGAGCGTGCGCTGGGTCGCCAGCCGCCGTGAGGCCGACCAGGACTTCGACCACTACTACCTGGGCACCTATTGCAACGCCCAGGGCCGCACCTCCGCGGGCGCCGCCTGCAGCTACCGGGGCCAGGTGCGCCAGAGCTACGCCTGGCAGCAGACGGCCAACAAGACCACCTCCAACACGGTGGACCTGACCGGCCGCGTCCATGTCGCCGGGATGCAGCACGAGCTGCTGGTCGGGGTGGAACACAGCGAGGAAGAACGCGCGCCGCGCCTTTTTTCCACCGCCACCAGCAACGGCTACGTCGATCCGTTCAACCCGGTGTTCAACGCCGTGCGGCCCGCGCAGGGCGCTCCTACCCAGCACAACCTGCACATCGGCAAGGGCAACGCCCTCTACGCGCAGGACCTGATCCACCTCGCCCCGCAGTGGAAGGCGCTGCTGGGCGTGCGCTACGACAGCTACACCTTCGAGAGCACCAACCGCCTGAACGGCTTTCAGCGCGACACCGACGGCCACTCCGTCAGCCCGCGCGTGGGCGTGGTGTGGCAGCCGGTGCGCGACCACAGCCTCTACGCGTCGTGGAACAAGAGCTTCTCGCCCTACGGCGGCCGGGGCGTACTCAGCGTGGATACCAGCGCCGCCGCCGTTCTGGACGAAGCGCCGCAGCACTCGCGCCAGATCGAGCTGGGCGTCAAGAGCGACTGGCTGGACGGCGCCTTGTCCACCCAGCTGGCGGTCTACGAACTGGAGCACTACAACATCCGCTACCGCCCGGAACCCGACCTGGACCCCTACCGCTTTGCCATGCGCGGCAAGGAGCGCTCCCGCGGGCTCGAATTCAGCGCCGCCGGCCGCGTAGCGCCATCGTGGTACGTGCGCGGCGGCGTCGGCCTGATGAGCGCCCAGGTCACCGAAGACGCGAGCGTGCCCGCCAACGTGGGCAAGTACCTGCCCAATACCGCCAAGCGCAACGGCAACCTGTTCCTGCGCTACGCTCCGGCGGGCGCCTGGTATGGCGAAGTCGGGGTCACCCACACCAGCCGCCGCTACACCAATGCACTCAACACCGCCACCGTCCCCGGCTACACCCGCTGGGACGCCCTGGTCGGCTGGCGTGCCGCACCGTGGACGGTGACGCTGGCCGTGTCGAACCTGCTGGACAAGGAGTACTGGCGCTCCAACGCCATGCCCGGCGCGCCGCGCAGCTTCTTGCTGAGTGCGAACTACCAGTTCTGACAGCTCCATCGCGGCGGCGGACGACAGCGTCAGCGGCGTGCGTCGTGGCTGCCGCGCCGCCGCGACGAGAGGCCACTGCGCCGCGCGAGTAGGCGGCACAATGGCGGGCTTTATATATCCCATGGCCCTTGCCGATGCGGGTCGCCCGGTGCTCCCCGTTCGGTTTCCGGCCAGGTATGCCTGCCCGAGTGAAAGCCAGCATCGACACCGTTCGGCGCGGCTCTTCGCAGGGATGAATGCTCTGTTGTTCATAGCTGACTGCGTTTGTGTGTAAGTAAAGCGCTGGTGTTCAATTTCCCCCCAACCGCTCCGGGACCTGTGCAATGGCTTTACCCACCTCTCTGGAAGACTTGGCGCTGCTGCGCGAAACGGTGGAGTTGGAGTGCAAGCTGGCCCACGGCCAAAATGGCCAGGGCGAGGTACCCAAGGATTTTTGGCCTATCTATTCCGCCATGGCCAATGCCTACGGCGGCGTGGTGCTGCTGGGGGTGCGAGAGAAGAACGGCGTGTTCGCCGTAGCGGGCATTCCCCATCCGGCAAAGGTGCGGGCCGATCTCTTCAACACCCTGAACAATCCCGGCAAGGTCAGCGCCAACCTGCTGACCGATGCAGACGTGCAGGAACTGGTGCTGCAAGACTGCACGGTGCTGCGGGTGCGCATTCCGCAGGCCACGCGCAAGCAACGGCCGGTGTTCTTGAACGGCCAGCCGCTGGGACACACCTACAGGCGGCTCAACGACGGTGACCGGCTTTGCGATGAAAAAACCGTCAAGCGCATGCTGGCCGAGCAGGTGGAAGATGAACGCGACGCCCGCGTCCTGCCGGGCTTCGGCATGGACGACATCGATGGCGAGAGCCTGCGCATCTACCGGCAAATGCTCAAGGACGAGCGGCCGGGGCATCCCTATCTGGAGCAGGAGGATTTCGAGTTCTTGACCAGCCTGCGCGGCTGGCGGCGTGACCGCCAGACGGACAGCGAAGGATTGACGTTGGCCGGCCTGCTGATGTTCGGCACATGGGCCGCCATTCAGGAGACTGCGCCGCATTATTTTCTGGATTACCAGGAGCGGCCCGAAGCCCGGGCAGAACCCACCTGGATGGACCGGCTGGTGCCCGATGGCTCCTGGACTGGCAATCTGTTCGAGTTCTATCGAAGGGTCTACCGCAAGCTGGTGGCGGATCTCAAAGTGCCCTTTTCCGTGAAAGACGGGCAGCGACAGGACGACACCCCCGTGCACAAGGCCTTGCGCGAGGCGCTGGTGAATGCCTTGGTGCACGCCGATTACACAGGCCGGGTGTCGGTGCTGGTGGTCAAGCGGCCCGACATGTTCGGGTTCCGCAACCCGGGCGGCCTGCGCCTGCCCATCGAACAGGTGATTCGTGGTGGGGAGAGCGACTGCCGTAACCGCATCCTGCACCAGATGTTCCTGCTCATCGGCCTGGGTGAGCGGGGTGGCTCCGGCATGCCTCGTATTTATGGCGGCTGGCGCAGCCAGCATTGGCGGCCGCCCTTGCTGTCCGAGAAGTCGGAACCTGAGCAAACCCTGTTGGCGCTGCACATGGCGGATCTGCTGCCGGACGAGGTTGTGCAAGGCCTCCGTGCGCAGTGGGGCGAGCGCTTCGATGCCCTCGATGCGCACTCTCGCCTGGTGTTGGCGACCGCCGCCATGGAGCGCACCGTCAGCCATAGCCGTTTGCTGGAGTTGTGCGATGCCCATTCCCATGACCTGAGCGTCCTGCTGGCCCGTCTGGTGCGCCAGGGCATGCTGGTTTCCGACGGGCGAGCCAGGGGAACGGTGTACTACCTGGCGGGCGCTGCCCTTCCGACGCCCGAGGATGTGTTCAGCGGCCCGCTTCTGCCTGCCAAACCGCAAAGCGCTATACCCGAACGCGGGCGCTTCCCTTCGTTTACCTGGGCTGCCAGTCAGCGACGTGCTGAACCTTCGGAGCTCGGCACCGAACCTTCGGAGCCCAGCTCCGAACATTCGCAGCGGCAGCAGGGGCGGCGCGATGCCCAAGGGCGATTGCTTTCGAACCTGCTCGACGCACCTGTGATCGACGACTTGGGCGTGCTCACACCAGACTTCCTTGCGCATTTGCAGGTGCTCGCCGCACCGGCGCGATCCGGGCGTTTGGGAGCCGATCGCATGCAGCAGGTCATTTGCGCCGTGTGCCAGGGCCACTATGTCACCCGTGCCGTGCTGGCCAAACTCCTGGGCCGCAGCCCCGATGCGCTGCGCCAGTCGCACATCAGCCCCATGGTGCGCAGTGGTGTGCTGGAGCTGGCGTTTCCCTCGCGCCCAACCCATGAGCAGCAGGCTTACAGGACGGGAACGCCCTGAGGCCGGTGGCATGAACCAACTATGTTTGAGAGGGTGAGGACAGCATGACGGCTCCATTGCATTCCCCTGCGCCGGCCCCCACCCCCCGCCCCATCGACATCGCCCTGCTCGCCAGCGTCTTCGTCATCGCCGCCTGCGGGCTGCTCTACGAACTGGCGGCGGGGGCGCTGGCGTCGTATGTGCTGGGCGACTCGGTGCTGCAGTTCAGCACCGTCATCGGCACCTACCTGTTCGCGATGGGCGTGGGCTCGTGGCTGTCGCGGTACTTCGAGCGCCAGCTGCCGGCGCACTTCCTGCGGATAGAACTGCTGGTGGCGCTGATCGGTGGGGCGCTTCCTGCGATTCTTTTCGTAGCGAACGCCTACGTGCCCGGCGCGTTCCGCGTGCTGCTCTACGGCATGGTGTTCGCCGTGGGCACGCTGGTGGGGCTGGAGATTCCGCTGGTCATGCGCATCCTGAAGCGCAACGCCCAGCTCAAGGACCTGGTCTCCCAGGTGCTCACCTTCGACTACCTGGGCGCGCTGGCGGTGTCGCTGGCGTTTCCGCTGCTGCTGGTGCCGCATCTGGGGCTGGTGCGCACGGGGCTGCTGTTCGGCGTGATGAACGCGGCCGTGGCCGTGTGGGCGCTGTGGCTCTTCCGGCATGAGCTGCGGCGCTGGCGGGCGCATGCCGTCGCCTGCGCAGCGGTCACCGGCGCGCTGCTGGCAGGGCTGGCAGGCGCGGAGCACATTACGCGCTTTGCCGAAGACAAGTTCTACCAGGACCGCATCGTGATGAGCAGCGCGTCGCCCTACCAGCGCATCGTCGTCACGCAGGGCAAGGCGGGGCACCGGCTGTACTTGAACGGCAACCTGCAGTTCGCCGAGCGCGACGAATATCGCTATCACGAGGCGCTGGTGCACCCGGCGATGGCCGCGCAGGGCGCGCCGAAGCGGGTGGCGGTGCTGGGCGGTGGCGACGGCATGGCGGTGCGCGAAATCCTGAAATACCCGTCGGTCGAGTCGGTCACGCTGGTGGAGCTGGACCCGGCCATGACGCAGCTGTTCAGCCAGAACCCCACGCTGACGCAGCTCAACGGCCACGCGCTGGCTGACCCGCGTGTGCACATCGTCAACACCGACGCCTTCCAGTGGCTGCAGCAGGGGAAGGACACCTTCGACGTGATCGTGGTGGACTTTCCCGACCCCACCAACTTC
This sequence comes from Acidovorax sp. Leaf160, assembly GCF_001424265.1. Lineage (GTDB taxonomy): Bacteria > Pseudomonadota > Gammaproteobacteria > Burkholderiales > Burkholderiaceae_C > Paracidovorax. The sequence goes on along the minus strand of NZ_LMOV01000003.1, from coordinate 68,122 downwards.
GCCATCGGCAAGCTCTACACCAACAGCTTCTACGCGCTGCTGGACCAGCGGCTCGCGGCCAGCGGCTATGCGGTGGTGCAGACCACCTCGCCGCTGGTGGCGCGCCAGAGCTTCTGGACGGTGGTGCAGACCATCGAATCGGTGGGCCTTTCCGCGGCGCCCTACCACGCGCATGTGCCCAGCTTCGGCGAATGGGGCTTCGTCATCGCCAGCCGCCGGCCGTGGCGGCTGCCCGGCGCGCTGCCTGCTGGGCTGCGCTTTCTCTCGGCACCCACGCTGCCGTTGCTGTTCGACTTCCCGCTCGACATGGCGCGGGTGCCGGCCGAGGTGAACCGGCTGTCCAACCAGGTGCTGGTACACACCTACGAACAGGAATGGGGCCGGGTGGCGCACTGAGCCGCCGGCTGCGACGGGCGCCCTGCTTTTTTCGGACGGGAGCGCTGCTTGCCGCACGCTGCCGCCCAAGCCATTGGACGCCGCAGGACACTACCGCACGCTCGCACGCAAAAAGAGCCCGTCAGGCAGAATTGGCAACGAAAAATGACTTTTCGTTAATAAATGTTCGATCCGTATTTCGTCGTGGGGGTGGCGCGAGACCCCCACGTGGCCTGGGGCCATGACGCTTGGCTGGTCGCGCTGTCGGTGGGGCTGGCGGTGCTGGCGTCGGTCATGGCGGTGCACCTGGCCGGCCTGGCGCGCATGGCGTCCACCACCCTCGGTCGCCGGGCGACCGTGGCGTCGGCGGCCCTGGCGCTGGGCGGCGGCGTATGGGCGATGCATTTCGTCGGCATGCTGGCATCGGCGTTCTGCTCGCAGGGGGCGTTCCATTCCGGCAGGACGGCGCTGTCGATCGTGCCCAGCGTGCTGGCCGCCTGGGTCGCGCTGTCGGTGATGGCGCGCCCCGGCACCGGGCGACGCGGCGCCACGCTCGGCGGCTTGCTCATGGGGTCGGGTATCGGGCTCATGCACTACCTGGGCATGTCCGCTTCCACCCTGGCGCCGGTGATCCGCTACGACGTCTGGGGCTTCCTGCTGTCGCTGGGGTATGCGCTGGTGCTGTCCGTGGCGGCGCTGCATGCGCGGCTCTGGCTGCAGCAGCGCCGCGGGCTGTCCATCTGGCTGGCCGACGTGGCGGGCGGCGCCGTTCTGGGGGTGGCGATTGCCGGCATGCACTACATCAGCGTCGACGCGGTGCGCCTGGTCGGGGCGGTCACTGCGCCGTCGCACGACATCGCTGCGTTCAAGGGGCGCCTGTCGCTCGCCATCGCGGCCGTGTCCGTGCTGCTGATGGTGGTGGTCGGCGTCGCCAACACCGCGCTGCGCCACCGGCTGCTGTACCGGCGGGCCATGGCCAACGAATCGCGGTTGCGCGCGGTGCTGGAAACCGCGGTGGACGGCATCATCACCATCGGGGCGGACGGCGTGATCCGCTCCTACAACAAGGCCGCCGAGCGCCTGCTGGGATGGCGGGAGGACGAGGTCCTGGGGCGCGACGTCGTCATGATCGTTTCGCCGGCCTACCGCGCGGACCACGAGGCGTACCGGCGACGCCATGGCGAGACGGCCTTCAGCCGCATGACCGGCAGCAGCCGCGAGGTGGAGGCGCAGCGCAAGGACGGCAGCCCCGTGATGATCCGCCTGGCCGTGGGCCGCGTGGAGCAGCCGGGCATGCCGCTCTACGTGGGCTTCCTGGTCGATCTGACCGAGCGCCGGGCGCTGGAGGCCGAGCGGCATCAGCGCGAGGCGCAGCTGCGCTCGCTGGTGCGCAACATTCCGGGCGTCGCCTTCCGCTGCCGTTTCCAGAGCGACTGGGCCATGCTGTTCATCAGCGAGGCGGTGGAAAGCCTCACCGGCTGGACGGCGGACGAACTGGTCAGCGGCCCCACCACCTTCGGCAGCCTGATCCACCCGGAAGACGCAGGCAACGTGTGGAGCGAGGTGTCCGCCGCCATGCACGAGAACCGCAGCTACCAGATCGAATACCGCCTCATCGCACGCTCCGGGGCGGTGGTGTGGGTGTCGGAAACCGGGCGCGGCGGCTCGGACACGCCGGGCCGGGTGGACTACATCGATGGCGTGGTGATGAATGTGTCCGAGCTGAAGACCCGCAATGCCGAATTCGCCGGCGTGGTGCGGGCGCTGGACCGCGCACAGGCCGTAGCTGAATTCGACCTCTGCGGCTGCCTGATCACCGCGAACGCCAACTTCCTGACCTTGTTCGGCTACACGCTGGAGGAGGTGCAGGGCCGGCACCACGCCCTCTTTTGCACGCCGGAATACGTGCAGGACCCCGCGTATGTCGCGCTGTGGGACCGCCTGGCGCGCGGCGAGCTGGATGCCGGCGAATACCAGCGCGTGGGCAAGAGCGGCCGCGAGGTGTGGATCCAGGCCACGTACAACCCCATCCTGGATGCGCAGGGCCGCACCATCAAGATCGTCAAGTTCGCCACCGACCTGACCGGGCGGCGGGCGATGGAGCAGGACTTGCGCGCCGCCAAGGAAGCCGCCGAAGCGGCGGCCCTCGCGCGCGCGACCTTCCTGGCCAACATGAGCCACGAGATCCGCACGCCCATGAACGCCATCATCGGCTTCACCGAGGCGCTGCTCGACACCCCGCTGGAGGCCACCCAGCGCCGCCACCTGGCCACCGTGCACCGCGCCGCCCGTTCCATGCTGCGGCTGCTCAACGACATCCTGGACACCGCCAAGCTCGAAAAGGGCGCCGTGCTGCTCGAGCAGAGCGACTTCAGCCTGCGGGCGCTGTGCGATCAGATCGTCGGCTCGCTGCGCATCCAGGCGGAGCAAAAGCAGCTGGCGCTCCGCACGGACTATCCGCCCTACGTGCCCGAGTTCTGGCATGGCGACGCCTTCCGGGTGCAGCAGATCCTGCTCAACCTGCTCGGCAACGCGCTCAAGTTCACCCACCAGGGCGGCGTGACGCTGCGCGTGCGGCAGGCCGACGGCTGCGTCGAGCTGGCGGTGGTGGACACCGGCATCGGCATCGACGCGGACCGGCTGAGCCACATCTTCGACCCCTTCGCGCAGGCCGATGCCTCGACCACGCGGCGCTACGGCGGCTCGGGGCTGGGCACCACCATCGCGCGGCAGCTGGCCGAACTCATGGGCGGCAGCATCGCCGTGCAGAGCACGCCGGGGCAGGGCAGCGTGTTCACGGTACGGCTGCCGCTGGCGCAGGCCACCACCGCGGCCGTGGAAGTGCAGCTGACCCAGGAGGTGGTGGAGCTGCCCGCGCTGCGCATCCTGGCGGTGGACGACGTGCCCGCCAACCTCGAACTGCTGCAGGTCGTTTTCGCCCAGGGCGGGCACACCGTCACCTGCGCGGCGAGCGGCGCCGAGGCGCTGCAGGCCGCCGCGCGGCAGCGCTTCGACATCGCCCTCATGGACCTGCAGATGCCCGAGATGGATGGCCTGGAAACCACCCGCCGGCTGCATGCCCAGGACGTGGAGCGCGGGCTGCGGCCCACCCCGGTGATCGCGCTGTCGGCCAGCGTGCTCGACCAGGACCGCCGCAACGCGCGCGCCGCCGGCATGGAAGGCTTCGCCGGCAAGCCGGTCGAGCCGCCGCGGCTGCTGCAGGAGATGGCGCGCGTCCTGAGCCTGGCCGAGGGGCCACCGGGCGGCTCGGCCCTGCCGGCGGCCCTGGCGCTGGCGCCCGTGTTGCCGCCGCCGCTGCCCCTGTCGCTGCCCTCGCTGGGGCCCCTGTCGCTCGCCACCCCTGCGCCAGCCATCGACTGGCAACGCGGCCTGCGGCTGTGGACCCAGCCGCAGGCCCTGCGCCAGGCGATCGACCGGTTCCTGCCCGACGCCTGGAACGGCGTTGCCGACTTGCAGGCCGCCGACCGGGCCGGCGACTGGCCGCGGCTGAGCGCCGTCGCCCACCGGCTGCGCGGTGCTGCCGCCAACCTGGCCCTGGTGCGCCTGCAGGCCGCGGCCGAGGGCCTGGAGCGGGCCGCGCAGAGCGGCGATGCGGAGCTGGCGCGCGATGCGCTCGCCGCCATCGCGCCCGCCCTGGAGTCGGTGCGCGAGGCGCTGCCGCCCGCAGTGCCCGACAACGCCGCACCAACCCGCACGGCGGCGGCCGACCCGGCGCAGACCGCAGAAGCGATCGACGCGCTGGAGCAGTCGCTCGCCCGGTTCGAGATCGCGCAAGCGCCGCTCAGCCAGTTGCTGGCGGCCCTGCCCGCCGCCGACGCCGACCGCCTGCAGGACATCCTCAATCGCTTCGACTTCGTCGCGGCGCGCGCCTGCCTGCAGGACCTGCGCGCTGCCCACGCCCGCCAGGAAACGGCCGAGCCATGACTCCCTCGCCCCACGAAGACCGCCGCCCGCGCCTGCTGCTGGTGGACGACGAACCCACCAACCTGCAGGTGCTGCGCCAGGTGCTGCAGGACGACTACCGCCTGCTTTTCACCACGGCCGGGGCCCAGGCGATCGAGATCGCCCGCCAGCAGCGGCCCGACCTGGTGCTGCTCGACGTGATGATGCCGGACATGGACGGCTACAGCGTCTGCCGCCAGCTCAAGGCCGATCCGCTGCTGGCCTGCATGCCGGTGATCTTCGTGTCGGCGCTGAACGACGTGGTGGACGAGACCCAGGGCTTCGAGGTGGGTGCGGTGGACTACATCACCAAGCCCGTGAGCGCGCCCGTGGTGCGCGCGCGCGTGCGCAACCACCTGTCGCTGGTGCGCACCGAGGCACTGCGCGAGTCGCGCCTGCAGATCGTGCAGCGCCTGGGCCGGGCGGCCGAGTACAAGGACGACGAGACCGGCAAGCACGTCATTCGCATGAGCCTCTACGCGCAGATGCTGGCGCGGGCCCTGGGCATGGGCGAGGCCTGGGCCGAGGAGCTGCTGCACGCCGCGCCGATGCACGACGTGGGCAAGATCGGCGTGCCCGACGCTGTGCTGCGCAAGCCCGGCAAGCTCGACCCCGACGAGTGGGAGGTGATGAAGAAGCACCCCATGATCGGCGCCGAGATCATCGGCGAGCATCCCCCGGGCCTGCTGCGCACCGCCCACACCATCGCGCTGGCGCATCACGAGAAGTGGGACGGCAGCGGCTACCCGTTCGGGCTGGCCGGCGAGGCGATTCCGCTGGAGGCACGCATCGTCGCCATCGCCGACGTGTTCGATGCGCTCACCACGCGGCGCCCGTACAAGCAGGCGTGGAGCCTGGAAGAGGCGTTCGACTACCTGCGCACGCAGTCCGGCCGGCACTTCGATCCGTCGCTGGTCGCGCCTTTCCTGGCGCTGAAGCCGCAGATTCTGGCAATCCAGGCCCGCTGGGCCGATTGAACCGAGCACCGGCAGCGCCCCGCGGTGCGCGGCAGGCAGTGGCGTAGAGTCGGGGCGCCTTCCGCCTTCCGCCTTCCGCCTTCCGCCTTCCGCCTGGCGTCGCCCCGTGTCCCATCCGTTCCTTTCCGACCCCCTCCACCGGTCCCTGAACCGCCGCAGCTTCGTGCTGGGCGCGGCGGGCGGCCTGCTCACCGCCGGCTGCCAGCCGCCGCCGGGCGCGGCGGGCGGCTTCACCGGCATCGACATGGCGCGCGGCCACGCGCTGCGCGATCGGCTGGCGCGCGGCGGCGACGCGCTGGCGCCCAGCGTGGTGCGGCGCACCCAGGTCGTCATTGCCGGGGGCGGCGTGGCCGGGCTGGCGGCGGCGCGGTCGCTGCGCCTGGCCGGCATCGACGACTGCGTGGTGCTGGAAATGGAGGACACGGCCGGCGGCAACAGCCGGGGCGGCGAGGTCAACGGCATCGCCTGCCCGCTGGGCGCGCACTACCTGCCGGTGCCGGGCGACCATGCCCGCGCCGTGCAGGACCTGCTGGAAGAGCTGGGCCTGCGGCGGCGCGAGGCCGGCCGCTGGCGCTACGACGAGCGGCACCTGTGCCACAGCCCGCAGGAGCGGCTGTACTTCCAGGGTGCCTGGCAGGAAGGGCTCTTGCCCACCCAGGGCGTGGGCGATGCCACGCTGGCGCAGTACCGCCGCTTCGCCGCCCGGGTGGCCGAGCTGTCGCGCGCGGCGCCCTTTGCCATGCCGGCGCTCAGCGTTTGGAAGCGAAATCAGCCTCTCGCGCCCATCCATCAAGCGCTGGATGCTATGGTTTTTGATGAATGGCTGCGCCAGGAGGGCCTGGACGATGCCCATCTGCGCTGGTACCTGGACTACTGCTGCCGCGACGACTATGGCGCCGGCCTGGCGCGCGTCTCGGCATGGGCCGGCATCCACTACTTCGCCAGCCGCCACGGCTTCCATGCGCCGGGAGACGCCAGCGGCGGCGGCGGGGGCGGCGCCGACGACCGCGAGGGCGTGCTGACCTGGCCCCAGGGCAATGGCTGGCTCACGCAGCAACTGGCCGCGCCGCTCGCCCAGGGCGGGCAGCTGCGCACCGGCAGCAGCGTGCTGCGCATCGCCGAGACGCGGCACGGCGTGGAGGTGGACGTGTTCCACCATGCCAGCGACAGCGTGGAGCGCTGGCAGGCCCGGCGCTGCGTGGTGGCGCTGCCCGTGTTCATGGCGGCGCGCGTGGTGCAGCCGCTGCCGGACTTCCTGCGGAACGCGGCCGAGCGCCTGACGTGGGCGCCCTGGCTGGTCGCCAACCTCCACATCGACGCGCCGCTGGCCGACCGCGAAGGCGCAGCGCCCGCCTGGGACAACGTGCTCTACGCCGACCCCACCCCTGGTGGCCTGGGCTACGTGGATGCCGGCCACCAGCGGCTGGACCCGCGCCCCGCGCCCACGGTGCTGAGCTACTACCAGGCGCTGGGCGACGTGCCGGACGGCCGCCGCCAGCTGGCCGAGCAGCCGTGGGCGCAGTGGCGCGACCGCATCCTGCAGAGCCTGGCCGTGCCGCACCCGGACATTGCCGAGCGCGCCACGCGGATGGACATCACGCGGTACGGGCACGCCATGGCCATTCCCACGCCGGGCTTGCAGGCTTTTTTGAGCCAAATCGGCCTCCAGCGCTTGTCCGACCAGCGCAGGGTGCTATCCAACGGAGAGCGCGTGGTGCCGCTGCCCACGCCCGCCACCTCCCGGCTGGCTTTCGCGCATGCCGACTGGTCGGGCTACTCCGTGTTCGAGGAGGCCTTCACGCGCGGGCACGCCGCAGGGCTGGCCGTCGCCTGACGCAGCGCCGACCCTGTCGGCGGCATGGGCTTCTCGCCCACCCCCAGAGCGCCGACCGCAAAAGATATATCTTTGGCGATTCAGATATATCTAAATCGCATGAATGATACCGACTCCTGGGAACCCCGCGACCCCGCACCCGGTCACCGCCGGGGCGGCGGCGCCCGCATCTTCGGCCATGGCGGCCTGCGGCTGGTGCTGCTGCGCCTCATCGCCGGCAAACCCCGCCACGGCTACGAACTCATCAAGGCCATCGAGGAACAGCTGGGCGGCAGCTACAGCCCCAGCCCGGGTGTGATCTACCCGGCGCTCACCCTGCTGGAAGAGCTGGGCTACGTCACCGTCACTGCCGAGGGCGGGCGCAAGCTGCACACCGCCACCGACGCCGGCCACGCGCACCTGCGGGAGCGCCAGGGCGAGGTCGATGCGCTGCTCGCCCGCGCCGCGCAAGGGGCCGCACCGCGCCCCACGCGTCCCGCGCCCATCGAACGCGCGGTGCACAACCTGCGCCATGCGCTGCACCTGCGGCTGGCCGGCGAGCCGCTGCAGACCGAACAGATCCACGCCATCGCCGATGCGCTCGATGCGGCGGCGCGGCAGATCGAGCGGATCTGAGAAGGTGCGAGAGAACCCGCCATGCCTGATCGCACCGCACAAACGCGCCCCCTCTGCCCTGCCAGTGCCCGCCATAGCCTGCGCCATGGCTGCGCTCTGCGCCTGGATGGGCCGCGTTTGTGCGGCCCGCTCGGGCGTGCCGGATTGATTCACACCTTCTGACCCGCCCGGCGCACACCGACCTTTCCGGAGCACGCCCCACGACCTCTCCACGTCGCTCCGTCACCGCCGGCCCGCGCCGGCAGAAAGCCTTTTGCCATGACTTCCCTCCCCGATTCCGCCGCCACGCCGTCGCCCACCGCCGAGCAGCTCGCCGCCCGTGCACCGCAGCGCGTGCGGCACGAGTTGCGCCTGCGCACGCTCACCGTGCGCAGCGCCGAGCGCGCCACCCCGCATTGCCTCCGCGTCACGCTCGAAGGCGCCGAGCTGGACGGCTTCACCAGCGCCGGCTTCGACGACCACGTCAAGCTGGTGCTGCCCGGCGCCGACGGCGCCATCGCGTTTTCGCGGCCTGGCGAAGCGGGCGGCGCGGACGAAGCGGGCGCTCCGGCGCCCACCGCGCCGCGCCCCACGATGCGCGACTACACGCCGCGGGCCTACGACGCAGCCGCCGGCACGCTGGTCATCGACTTCGCCCTGCACGACGCCGGCCCCGCCACCGCCTGGGCGCTGCAGGCCGCGCCTGGCCAGCCCATCGGCGTGGCCGGCCCGCGCGGCTCCATGGTCGTTCCGCTGGCCTTCGACGGCTATGTGCTGGTGGGCGACGACACCGCGCTGCCCGCCATCGCGCGCCGGCTGGCCGAGCTGCCCGCCGGCACGCCCGTGCTGGTACTGGCCGAGGTGGACGGCCCGGCCGACGAGCAGCCCCTGCCCACTGCCGCCGATGCCCGCATCCACTGGGTGCACCGCCAGTGCGCCGAACCCGGCACGGCGTCCGTCCTGCTCGACGCGCTGAGGCCGCTGGAGCTGCCCGCCGGCGACATCCACGCCTGGGTGGCGTGCGAATCGGCCGTGGCCAAGGCGCTGCGCACCCACCTGGTGGGCGAGCGCGGCGTGCACCCGAAATGGATCCGCGCCTCGGGCTACTGGCGCCGGGGCAGCGCGGCCACGCACGACACGCACGAGGACTGATCCAGGCGGGGGCCGCCAGGAGGCGGGCGCGCGCGGGTCGCTGGCGCGGAGCGCAGGCTCAGGCCCCCGCCAGCCCCCTGGCCAGATGGTCGATCCACGCCCGCACCGCCGCCGGCAGAAAGCGCTGCGCCGGGTACAGCAGCCAGGCCGTGCCCGAGTAGGCCGTCTCGTGCCGCCAGTCGGCCAGCACGCGCACCAGCCTGCCGCACGACAGGGCCTCATCGGCCATGAAGCCCGGCAGGCTGGCGACGCCCAGCCCCGCCAGCGCCGCCTCGCACCGCATGCCGCTGTGGTTCACGGCGTAGCGGCCGTTCACCGGAACGGTCACCGCCTCGGCCTGCGCGCCCCGGCCCCGCGTGAAGCGCCAGCGGGCGTCCTGCGGATGCTCGCCCAGCCACAGGCAGTCGTGGCGCGCCAGATCGTCCGGCGCCGTGGGCGCGCCCCGCTCGGCCAGGTAGGCCGGGCTGGCGCACACGATGTGCTCCACCACCTCCAGCGGGCGCGCGGCCAGGCCGGGCGGCGGCGTATCCGTCACGCGCAGGGCCAGGTCGATGTCTTCGGCAAACAGGTCCACCACCCGGTCGGTCACCACCAGCTGCAGCTGCACCCCGGGGTGCGCGGCCAGGAACGGCGCCACCAGCGGCTGCACGCGCTGCACGCCGTAGGCCTTCAGCACGCTCATGCGCACGCGGCCGCGGGGCTCGGCGCCGGGGCGGTGCGCCTGCGCCAGCTGCAGCACCTCGCGCGCAGCGGCTTCCAGCGCCTGGCAGCGCGCATGCGCGGCATGGCCGGCGGCGGTCAGGCGCAGCTGGCGCGTGGTGCGCTCCAGCAGGCGCACGCCCAGCCGCGCCTCCAGCCGTGCGATCTGGCGGCTGACGGCCGAGGGGGTGAGGCCCAGGCCGCGCGCGGCCGCCGAAAAGCTGCCGGCGGCCACCACCCGGGCGAACAGGGCCATGTCGTGCAGGCTGTCCAACGCGTCGTTCATTCGTGCAATTGCGGAACAGATGATGTGCGCATGCGGCGGATTATCAATCGGCCAGCGCAAGTGGACACTGCCCTTCATGACCACCCATGCCATGCCCGCCGCCCGCTTTGCCCCGTCCGCCGATGCGGCCCTGCTGCTGGTGGCCGCCTGCTGGGGCGCCAGCTACGGCGTGGCCCAGTCCGCGCTGGCCTACTACCCGGTACTGGCGTTCCTGGCGGTGCGCTTTCTGCTGACTGCGGTCTTGCTGGCGCCGGCCTGCTGCGGTGCCAGCCGGGCGCAGTGGGCGGCGGCGCTGGCGGTCGGCCTGCCGCTGGGCGGGCTGCTGATGGCGATCTTCGTCTGCGAAACCTATGGGGTGGCGCACACGCCGGCGGGCCGTGCGGCCCTGCTCATCAGCCTCTGCGTGGTGTTCACCCCGTTCGCCGAATGGCTGCTGCTGGGCCGCCGCCCGGCGCGCGCGGTGTTCGGCTTTGCGGGCGTGTCGCTGGCGGGGGCAGCGTTGCTGACCGGCGGCTGGCCCTCCGAATGGGCCGCAGGCGGGCTGGGATGGGGCCTGGGTGAATGGCTGATGCTGGCGGCCGCCGGGCTGCGCGCCATGATGGTGTGCGTGACCAGCCGGCTCACCCGGCGCCATGCGCAGGTGCCCACGCTGCACCTGACGGCGGTGCAGGCCGCCGTCGTGGGGCTGGGTTGCCTGGCCTGGGCCGCCGCCATACAGGACTTGCCGCCGCTGCCGCGCGCACCGGCTTTCTGGGGCGCCACGCTGTTCCTGGTGCTGGGCTGCTCGGCGCTGGCCTTCGCCGTGCAGAACTGGGCCTTGCGGCTGCACTCGCCCAGCCGGGTCAGCCTGTTGATGGGCACCGAGCCCGTCTGGGGTGCGCTTTTCGCCACGCTGTGGCTGGGCGAAACGCTGGGCAGCGCGGGATGGCTGGGGGGCGCGCTCATCGTCGCCAGCACGCTCTGGCTGACCGGCCGCAAAGGGCGGGCCTGACGCCAGCGGCGCACGCCAGGGCCCAGGGTGTCTGGGTGCGCCGTGGCGCGGCGGGGCACAGGAGTCGGTGGATACTGCGCCCCAGCACCAACCGCGCTCCATCCTTTCCGGCCGAAGAAACCATGCTCTCCACCGCCGCCCGTCCCGACCCGGCACCCACCGACACGCCGGCCGCCCGCCGCACGCTGCGCACCATCGCCGTTTTCGAGGCGCTCAAGGGCAGCCTCGCGCTGATCGCAGGCGTGGGCGTGCTGGGGCTGCTGCACCGCGACCTGCACCAGATCGCCACCGCCCTGATTGGCCACGTGGGCCTGAGCCCCGGCGCCCACTACCCGGCGCTGCTGCTGGCCGGCATCGACCGCTGGTCCGGCCATGGCGACTGGCAGCTGCTGACCGCCATGGCCACCGCCTATGCGGCGCTGCGGTTTGCCGAGGCCTACGGGCTCTGGCGCGACAAGGCCTGGGGCGAATGGCTGGGCGCCCTGTCCGGCGGGCTCTACATACCGTTCGAGCTGTGGCACTGGCTGCACCGGCCGACCTGGGCGGCCAGCGCCGTGGTGCTGCTCAATGCGGCCGTGGTGGCCTACCTGGGCTGGCGGCTGTGGCGGCGGCAGGCAGCGCCGCAACAGGCCTGAAGCCGCCACACCCGCTGCCGAGCCCGCATACTCCCGGGATCACCACCACCCGCATCAGGAGCAAGCCATGGCCAAGGGCGATCAACGCAGCAACAAGATGACCAAGAAACCGAAGAAGGGCACCAGCCTGCCCGCAGCGCTGCCTGGCGCGTCTTCCGGCTCGTCGCGTCCCACCCCGCCGACGACGTCCGTTCTGCCAAAGGGGAAACTGAAGAACAAGCCGGCCTGATCTTCCTGGCAGAGCCACCATGCCAGGCCGCTATTAAAACCATGCGGTATATAGATGGTGACTTAAATTCTGCTGGGTGATATAATCCGCCCCAGACGGCAGCGACGCGATCGCAGCCGTTACCGCGTGGAGCGGCCTTGCGGGATGACCCGCCGGCTTTCACCCCACGCCTTTTTCGCGGCCCCAGGCCGCCTTGCGGGACTGCCGAGCTGCAGCCCGCCGAGTTGTTCGATGCTCACGCCGGCTCGCCACCAACGGCCTGCGACTCCTGATTGCCCCTGATTTCCTCTCTCGCCATCTCCATGGGCCGATACGTCGTTTCGCCCACGACACACCCGACCGACTGCGGACGCTTCCGCGCCTCCTTCTCGGTCCAGCGATCCCAAGGCAACGGCAGCTACTGCCGCATCTTTCGTTTCGACAAATTCTTCGCCTCGCGCGAAGCCGCCCGGCTCTTCGCCGTCACCCAGGGCTGGCTGCAGACCTCGATGGCCCACCCGCCTGCGTGCTGAAACACCTGACAGCACCGGCCTTCGCTTTCACCACGGGCTGCGGCGCCCGCACCGCACCTGCTTCGGCAGGGGCATGCGGGCCATCCGCCAGCCGGTTTCCAACGGCGCGCCGCGTTGCGCACCATCTTTAGAAAGACTCCACCATGAGCACCAAAATCTACGTGGGCAACCTGCCCTATTCCGTTGACGACGACGCCCTGCGCAGCAACTTCTCCGAATTCGGCGGCGTTTCTTCCGCCAAGGTCATGATCGACCGCGAAACCGGCCGTTCCAAGGGCTTCGGCTTCGTGGAAATGGTCTCGGCCGAGGTCGCCCAGGCCGCCATCACCGGCCTGAACGGCATGTCCGTGGACGGCCGCTCCATCGTCGTGAACCTGGCCCGCCCCCGCGAAGCCAACACGGGCGGCGGCGACGGCTACCGCGCCAGCGGCCGCGCCGATGTCGGCTACGGCAACGGCGGCTTCGGCGGCGGTCGCTACTGATCTGCGCCCGCGCTTCTTGCGCTGTGCGAACCGGCTCCCTGGGGCCGGTTTTTTTTCGCCTGCACGACCCGCTGGTGGCGCTCGGGGCCGGGCGGGGTGAGGGAGGGATGGTGAGACGGCGCCGCAGCACAGCCTCTGTCATCTTTGTCGTGCCAGGACGCGGTGGCCCGATGACTGCTCGTGCGAGCATCGTCGGCGCGGGCATATCGCGCTCCCGGGGAGAAGGGGGGAGGAAACAGGCTTCAGCCCGACCGACCAGGGTCCAGCTCGGCAGCCAGCGCCATCACCTGCCTGCGGGTCGTTGGGAGATATCTTCAGCCACTCTGGGGTCCGACGCCGTGGTTCGGCAGTGCAGCCGACTCGCGAACGAAGGCTTCCACCTCCCCCAGCAGCCACGAGCGAAAAGCCTGGAGCGGTACATGGCCGGCTTTGGCGTTCGGCCATGCCAGGTAGTAGAGATCGACGCCTTCAAAGTCTGCCACCGTCGGGACCACATTCCGCAGGTCGCCCGTCTGCAATTCATGCGTGATCAGGAATCGCGGGAGCAGAGCAATACCCAGGCCGACGATCGCTGCCTGGGCAGCCGTTGCGAACTGGTCGAAAACCATGCCCCGTGGAAAACCTTCACTCTCCACCCCATGGCTCGACAGCCAATCCGACCATGCGTTCTGCCGGGAGGCGAGGTGGAGCAATGGCGCTTTCAGTAGATCCGCTGGCGTGGTGAACCCGTAACGTGCCTGCAGCGCGGGACTGCACACCGGCACCAGGGTTTCGCGCATCAGCGGGACCATGTCCGCACCGGGCCAATGCGCGGAACCGAAGTGGATGGCCGCATCCACATCCTCGCTCCGGAAATCGAACTGCGACAGCTTGGTCGTGAGATTGACGGTGACGCCCGGGTGCTCCGCGAAGAACCGGGGGAGGCGCGGCGCAAGCCATCGGGTACCGAAGGTGGGGAGGATGGCCAGATTCAGGTTGCCGCCCTGTGAGTTCGAGCGGCACACCAGCGTGGAATTCGAAATGCGAACCAGGGCGGCACGAATTTCCTCCACATAGGCCTCGCCCGCCGCACTGAGTCGAACGGTCTGGCGTTCGCGTATGAACAACTCGGTCTCCAGCTTCTGCTCCAGCGCGCGGATCTGGCGGCTGACCGCACTTTGCGTGAGATGGAGTTCGGCGGCAGCGGCGGTAAAGCTCCGATGGCGTGCAGCCGCCTCGAACGCGCACAGCAGCGACATGGGGGGCAGGAGTCGGCGAATCGGGAACATGAGGCTATCGATCAAAGCCGAGGTGGCCGGCACGTCATTCTCCGACGGAATGACCGAAGACCGAATGGTCGTTTGACCGCAGGGGAGGGCATTCCTAGCATCGGCGGTGCTCTCACTCCCTTGCAATGCCATTCACCATGCGTGACAAGAACAACCTCGATCACCCCGATTTCATCGCACCGGATGCGATTCGCGCCCGTTTCTCGCGGGCCATGTCTGCGATGTACCGCGAGGAGGTGCCGCAGTACGGGGCACTGCTCGACCTGGTGGCAGACATCAATGCACGCACTCTGGCGTCCCAGCCCGCGCTGCATGCGCGATGGGCCCAAGCCGGCGAACTGGAGCGCCTGGATGTGGAGCGCCACGGCGCCATTCGGGTGGGAACCCCCGCCGAACTGGCGACCCTGCGCCGCCTGTTCGCCGTGATGGGGATGGAACCCGTCGGCTATTACGACCTTTCCGTGGCCGGCGTGCCGGTGCATTCGACCGCTTTCCGCCCGGTGACCGACGACGCACTGCGGGCCAACCCGTTCCGCGTGTTCACGTCGCTATTGCGTCTGGAACTGATCGCCGACACGGAGCTGCGGGAGAGGGCTGCAGCCACCCTGGCGCAGCGCCGGGTGTTCACCGCGAGAGCGTTGGAACTGATCGTCCGCAGCGAGACCGACGGCGGCCTCAGCGAAACCGATGCGGACATCTTCGTGGCCGAGGCGCTGGAAACATTCCGTTGGCACGACACCGCCACAGTGGATGCGCAGACCTATCTCGCCCTCCAATCGGCCCATCGTTTGGTGGCCGACGTGGTGTGTTTCCGAGGGCCGCACATCAATCATCTGACCCCGCGCACGCTCGACATCGATGCCGCGCAGTCCGCGATGATCGCGCACGGCATCGATGCCAAGGAAGTCGTCGAGGGCCCCCCGCGCCGCGCCTGTCCGATCCTGTTGCGCCAGACCAGCTTCAAGGCGTTGCAGGAGGCGGTGCATTTCGTGGGAGGCGAGGGGGGGCGCAGCGCTGGCGCCCACACTGCTCGGTTCGGCGAGATCGAACAACGCGGGGTCGCGCTCACCCGCACCGGTCTTGCACTCTATGACCGGCTGCTGGCTGCGGTGCGTGACAAGGACGCTGCAGGCAGTGCAGCGCCCGACTACGACCTGCGGCTGGCTCAGGTGTTCCGTGACTTTCCGGACAGCCACGAAGCGCTGCGCACGCAAGGGCTGGCCTTCTACCGCTACAAGCCGACGGCGCAGATGGAGGCACAGCCTGCCGCGTTGCGTGCAGCCCGCGCCGAGGCCGACATGGAGGAACTGCTGGCGATGGGCTGGGTGCAGGCCGATCCGATCACGTACGAGGATTTCCTGCCGGTGAGTGCGGCAGGCATTTTCCAATCCAACCTCGGCGGCGTAGAGCAGAGACGATACGAGGGCGCGGCAGCCCAGCAGGCATTCGAGTCTGCGCTAGGCATGCCGGTTCACGATCAATTCGCACTGTACGAAACCGCGCAACAGCGATCGGTCGACAGCGTGCGCGCTGCTCTGCGAGGCGTGCCGGCCGCGCCAACCGCATGACGACCGCCACTGCTTTCCCGGGCGCGCCCGCATTTGCCGCCATGTTCGCCGAGCCGGCGGGATCTCCCATCCGCGAGCTTTTCCCCTACTTGTCGCGCCCAGGCATGATCTCGCTGGCAGGCGGCTACCCGTCACCCAGCCTCTTCGATACCGAAGGTTTGGCGCAGGCCGCCCTTGAGGCCATGGCCGATGGTGCGCAAGCCCTGCAGTACGGTCCGACCGAAGGGCTGCCGGCCCTGCGGGAACTGCTGGCCGACCTGACACGCGAGCGCGGCATGCAGGCGCAGGCCGACGATCTGATCGTGACGACTGGTTCCCAGCAGGCCTTCGATCTGATCGTGCGCGTGCTCATCGAGCCTGGAGACACGGTGCTGGTGGAGGTTCCCTCCTATCCAGCGGCATTGCAGGCGCTCCGCCTGGCGCAGGCTCGCATCCTCCCCGTCCCCATGGACGAGCAGGGACTGCAGACGGAGGCCCTGGCGGAACTGCTGCGCACCTTGCCCGCCGCACGCAGGCCCAAGCTGCTGTACACCGTGCCCAATTTCTCCAACCCGCGCGGCACGCTCCTTTCTGCCGACAGGCGCGCGGCGCTGGTGCAGCTGGCGCGCACATACGGCTTCTGGATCGTGGAAGACGACCCCTACGGCGAGCTACGCTTCGACAGGCTGGATGGCGACGCGTCTCCGATGCCGGCCAACTTGCGCGCCCTGGGCGAGGCGCCAGGAACGGCCGTCAATCCGGTCGTGTATCTCTCCAGCCTGTCGAAGACCGTGGCGCCCGCCTTGCGCGTGGGCTGGATGGTGGGAGATGGCGCCTTGCTGCGCCGCTGCACCATCGCCAAGCAGACAGTGGACCTGTGCACCTCCCCACTCGCGCAGGTGGTGGCGGCCCGTTACCTGCAGGGCGGTCGCTACGCTGCGACGGTGCACCACGCGCGGACCGAGTACCAGCGGCGGATGCAGGCGCTCGTGCGCGGAATCACCGCGTCGCTGAGCGGCCGTGTCCACTGCGAACCGCCCTCGGGCGGCATGTTCGTCTGGGCGACTTTATCGCCCGGCATCCGCCCGCGCGCACTGTTCGACGCAGCCGTGGCGCAGCAGGTGCTGTTCGTGCCGGGCGGCGCCTTCTATCCTGACGGCGGAGAGGTCAGGGCTCTGCGACTCTCATTCGCTGCATTCGATGTGCGGCAGATCGAGGAGGCCGTTCGCCGACTGGCCGAGGCGGCACGGCAAGCCACGGCTTGAAGCGCTCTCACGGCAAACCGGACCGCTGTCGGATCGCTGTCGGAACACTGTCTACTCGGCTTCTCGAAGGCCCTTGCAGATGCGCTGGGAGCCGCATGCTCCACGCACCCGGGTGGCCGGCGTCCTCCGTGCGATCTGCGGTAGTCCATGCGGTACTCAATATCTCCGGTCGCTCTGGTAGATGTTCGACAGGGGCTCCCCGCGCTGCCACTGGCCCATGCTGAACGCGGCCTGCCGAGCCTTGGCGCGTCGGCTGGCCGAGGCGGCGGTGTGCGGGGAGACCACGATGCGTGGATGGCGCCACAGCGGCGAATCGGCAGGCAGCGGCTCGGGATCGGTCACATCGAGCAAGGCGCTGCCCAGTTGCCCGCTGTCGAGCGCGGCCAGCAAGTCCGCGGCGCACAATTGCGCGCCACGCCCGGCATTGACCAAGTGCGCTCCCGGAGGCAACTGGCCGAACAGTCGGGCGTCCAATAGGCCTTTCGTATCGGGCGTATCCGGCAGCAGGCAGATGAGGATCTGACTGCGCTTCAGCAACGAGGGCAGTTCGTCGGGGCCGGCAAGACTCTCCACGCCGTCGATTCGCTTGCGACTGCGCGACCAGCCCAGCACGTTGAACCCGACCGCCTGCAGCATCTTGGCAACGTTCGCACCGAGGCTGCCCAGACCCAGGATGCCCACCGTCGTCCCGCTGGCGGTCGTCGCCGGACTGAACTCCTGCCACCGACGTTCCCGCTGCTGGGCGATAGCGCGCGGCATGTCCTTTTGCAGCATCAAGGCAGCCATGGTGCAGAACTCGGCCATGCGGGTCTGGGTCTCCGCAGTCACCATGCGCACGACCGGCAAGCCCGCAGGCAGGAACGGGTCGGCCAGGATGTGATCAACGCCCGCCGCAGAGCTGAGAACGGCCTTGAGTCGCGGCAGGCGGGCCAGTCTCCCCGCCTCTGGCTCCCAGACGAGCGCGAAGTCGATGCAGTCGGCGACGAGCGCCGGGTCGTTCCAGTCATGCACCTGCACATGCGGCGCCGCTTCGGCGAAAAGGTCGCGCCATTCCGCCATGGCGGCCGAACCTCCGCTTTTGATCACGAGGTTGACAGGAGGCAGCGGCATCGGTTTCACAGCGGACGGCTGGCGGTGCTGGCCACCAGGGAATGCATGGGGTGTCGCAGGGTCGGATCGAACGGATTGATCTGCAGCGAAAGTTGCTTCGCCTCGCGCGCGAGCATGTCTCTCACGATCGGAAGCCTTTCTTCGTTCAGACGGCTGGTGTGCGTGCCGACGGACAGCGCCGCCACCACGTTGCGGTTGCGATCGAAGACGGGTACCGCAACGCCTGACATGCCCTCCAGGAGTCCGCTGGAGGTCGCGCAATGGCCGAGCTCGCGGGTGCGCTGGACTTCGGTGCGCAGGTACACCTCGTCGTAGACGTTGTAGTGCTGGATGCGCGGCAGGTTGTAGCGCAGCACCTCCTCCATTTCTGCCTGGGGGAGATGCGCGAGGATCACCAGCGCCCCCTGGCCTACGCCGAGCGCCACCCGTCCGCCCACATCGCCGGTGAAGGTACGGATCGGATACTGCCCTTCGACGCGGTCCAGGCAGACCGCATCGAAGCCGGACCGCACCAGGAGCAGCACCGTGTCGCCCAGGCTGGCGTTGAGTCGCAGCAGCGCCGGCCGCGCCAGCGCTCGCAGATCGTGCACCGCGCCCGCCTGGGCCCCCAGGCAGAACAGATCCAGGCTGAGACGGTAGAGCTTGTTCTGCGCGTCCTGCTCCACCATCGATTCCTGCACCAGGCCCTGCAGTAGGCGATGCGTGGTGGGGGGCGTCATTCCGAGTGTCTTGGCGAGATGGGTGACACGCATGCCTTCGCGCTGGTGCACCGCCAGCGTGCGCAGGATCTGAAAGGTGCGGTGCATGGCCCCACGTTGGTGAGCGTCGTCTTCTGCGGCAGCTGTCATGGTTGGAATAACAAAATTGATGAGTGGCATGTTATTCCGTTTTGCGGAATAAATTGTAGAAATATTCCAGAATCAGAGTTTCTACCTAGGGGTGCATTTTCCTCGGGCACAACAATTGCAAAAAGCGCCGCATCTATTTCATCAAGCCAACAGGCGGCGTTTCCGCCGACAGGGGTGATCCATGAGCTTCCTGCGTCTCCAGCACGTGTCCAAGGCCTACGGCAACGTCAGGGCGGTCCACGACTTCAGCCTCGAAGTCGCAAAAGGAGAGTTCGTGTCCTTGCTGGGGCCGTCCGGCTGCGGCAAGACCACTACCTTGCAGATGATCGCGGGCTTCGTGGAGGTGTCGGAGGGGGTGATCGAACTCGAAGGGCGGGACATCACGCGTACGAAAGCCAATGCGCGCGGACTCGGCATCGTGTTCCAGACGTACGCGTTGTTCCCGCACATGACCGTGCAGGAGAACGTGGCTTTCGGACTGGAGATGCGCAGGTGCCCGGCTGCAGAGCGGCGCGATCGCACGGCGCACGCGCTCGCACTGGTGCATCTCGAACGCCATGCCGATCGCTACCCGCGTGAACTCTCGGGCGGCCAGCGGCAGCGGGTGGCGCTGGCGCGTGCGCTGGTCATCCGGCCGCCGGTGCTGCTGCTCGACGAGCCCCTGTCCAACCTCGACGCCAAGCTGCGTGAAGAGATGCAGTTCGAATTGCGCGAGATCCAGCGGCAGGTCGGCACCACCACCATCATGGTCACCCACGACCAGGCTGAAGCGATGTCCATCAGCGACCGCGTGGTCGTCATGGAGGCTGGCCGCATCACCCAGGTGGACGCACCGCTGTCGGTGTACGAGCATCCGCGCAACGCCTTCATCTCCACCTTCGTCGGCAAGGCCAACCTGTTGCAGGCCACGGTCGAGGCTGGCGCCGATGGTCAGATGTTTGCCAAGGTGGGGCCATTGCAGCTGGCGGTGCCGATGGGTGCCTGTGCCGGCGGCGACGCGATACTGGCGCTGCGGCCCGAGAAGCTTTACTGCACCGCCCCGGGTTCCGGTCGCTGCGAGGGGTTGGTGCACCAGCGCTTCTTCCTGGGCAACCAGTGGATGTACACCGTGCGCAGCCCGCTGGGTGAACTGCTGGTTTCGGCCGTCAACGACGGCAGCGCCCCGCATGAGGTCGGCCAGTCGGTGGGCATGGACTGGCACGACAGCAACCTGCGGGTGGTCTCCTCCGGGGAGCGGGCATGAAGGCGCGCGTCAACTGGGCGCCCTGGGGATTGGCGGCGCCCGCCCTGATCCTGTTCGCCGTCATGCTGCTGGCGCCTCTGGCGCTGACGTTCCTGCTGTCCTTCAACGCGTTCGATGCGGACAAGGGCCCGGTCGCGGGCACTTTCACCCTGGGGCACTACCTGCATGTGGCGCAGGACTCCTACTATTACGAGATCTTCTGGCGCACGCTGCGAGTCTCGGCACTGGTGACGCTGGTATGCATCCTGGTCGGTGCACCGGAGGCCTACATCCTCAGCCGGATGGGATCGCCCTGGCGCTCCATTTTCCTGCTCATCATCCTGGCGCCCCTGCTGATTTCGGTGGTGGTGCGCGCTTTCGGCTGGAGCATGCTGCTGGGCCCCGAGGGGCTGGTCAACGAGGTGCTGCGGCTCGTCGGCCTGGGGCCCGCCAAGCTGCTCTACAACGAAACGGCCATCGTGATCGCCCTGGTGCACGTGATGCTGCCGTTCATGGTGATCCCGGTGTGGACTTCGCTGCAGAAGCTCGATCCGTGGGTCGAGAACGCCGCGTTGTCGCTGTCGGCGTCTCACTTCACCACCCTGCGGCGCGTGGTGCTGCCGCAGGTCATGCCCGGCATCCTGTCGGGCAGCCTGATCGTCTTCGGACTGTCGGCCAGCTCCTTCGCGATCCCGGGCCTGCTGGGCGGACGCCGGGTCAAGATGGTCGCGACGTTGATCTACGACGAATACCTCAACGAACTGAACTGGCCGCTAGGGGCTGCCATCGCCTTCATCCTGCTGGCGGCCAACTTGGTGATCATGCTGGGCTGGAACCGCATGGTCGAGGGCCGCTATCGCAAGACCCTGGGCTGAGGAGGCCGCGCCATGCAAAAGAACGGTCCCTTCGCCCTGCTCTTCAACGCGCTCGTGATCACCTTCATGCTCGCGCCCTTGGTCATCGTCTGCATCGTGGCCTTCACGCCCTCGGAGACGTTGACGCTGCCCACGACGCAGTTCTCGCTGCGGTGGTTCGATCGCGTGCTGCACCACCCGGATTTCGTACAGTCGTTCTGGAACAGCTTCATCCTCGCCGCAGTGTCCGCGACGCTCGCGACGATCCTGGCGGTGCCCGCCGCCCTGGCCATCGTCCGCTACGAGGTGCCCGGGCGCGCGTTCCTGCAGGGGCTGTTCCTGTCGCCGCTGATCATTCCGCATCTGGTGCTGGGAGTGGCACTGCTGCGCATGTTCTCGCTGGTTGGCGGGCAGGGCAGCTTCGGCTGGCTGATCTTGGCCCATACCCTGATCGTGACCCCGTACATCATGCGGCTGGTGATGGCAGCGCTGGTGGGCTTCGACCGAACCGTCGAGCAGGCCGCCTCTTCGCTGGGGGCGGGCAGCCTCACGGTGTTCCGCCGCATGACGCTGCCGCTGATGCTGCCGGGCATCACCGGCGGATGGCTGCTGGCCTTCATCAACAGCTTCGACGAACTGACGATGTCGATCTTCGTGGTGTCGCCGTCCACCGTGACGCTGCCGGTCCGCATGTACATGTATGCCACCGAATCGCTCGATCCGATGATGGCTGCCGTCTCTGCACTCATCGTGTGCCTCACGCTGGCGCTGATGCTGCTGCTGGACCGGGTGTATGGCCTGGATCGCATCCTGATCGGCAAGAACGTATGAACAACCTTTCCGCGCAGGTCTCCGGCGCGCAGTTGCGCCGCCTCAAGGAGCGTGACCGCCCGGTGGTCGCTTTCGTGCTGGACGGCCGTCCGGCGCAAGCCCTGGCGGGCGACACCGTGCTGACTGCGGTGCTGACGCAGGCGCGCCAGTTGCGCACCAACGAATTCAGCCGCCAACCCCGCGCCGGCTTCTGCATGATGGGAGCTTGCCAGGATTGCTGGGTGCGCCTGGAGGACGGCCACTCGCTGCGGGCCTGTCAGGCCCTGATCGAGCCCGGCATGCATGTGTGCACGCAGGATTTCGCCCTGGGAGATGCCCCACCATGACGCAGGGCTCCCTTCCCCAACGCGCGGTCTGCCAGGACCTTCCCCCCGTCATCGTGGGTGCTGGCCCGGCCGGCGTGCGCGCCGCGCAGACCGTGCTGGCCCATGGCCTGCGGCCGGTGGTGCTGGACGAATCGCCACGGGCGGGTGGCCAGATCTACCGCCGTCCCCCCGAAGGCTTCCGCCGCAGTGGCGCAGAGCTGTACGGCACCGAAGCCGGGCGTGCGCAAGACGTGCACGACAGCTTCGACGCGATCTGCGACCGCGTCGATTACCGCCCGCAGACGCTGGTCTGGAACGCGCAGCCGGATCTTCTGGACCTGCTGCATGCCCCGACCCGCACGCTGAGCAGCTTGGCCTGGCGCGACGTGATCGTGGCGACCGGCGCGACCGACCGGGTGCTGCCGATCCCCGGTTGGACACTGCCTGGCGTCTATTCGCTGGGAGGATCCCAGGTAGCGCTGAAATACCAGGGCTGCGCCATCGGGGATGCCGTGGTCTTCGCAGGTACCGGGCCCTTGCTGTATCTCGTCGCCAGCCAATACGTCCGGGCCGGGGCCCATGTGGCGGCGGTTCTGGACACGGCGCCCGCCATCCAGCGTTACAAGGCGGCACCCGGCATGCTGCGCCAGCCGGCGGTCATGGCCAAGGGCCTGGCGCTCGTCGCCCGGCTGCGGCTGCATGGCACCCCCGTGCATCACGGGGTTCGGCTGCTGCGTGCGGAAGGCATTGCGGGGCTGGAGCGACTGGTGTGGGAAGACAGCGCCGGACGTGTGCAGCACACCACCTGCTCGGCGCTGGGACTGGGCCATGCCTTGCGGCCGGAAAGTCAGCTGGCTGATCTGCTGGATTGCGCATTCGAATTCTCCGCGCTGCACCGCTGCCACGTGCCCCGCACCGATGCCATGCGCCGCAGTTCGGTGGCGGGCGTGTACCTGGCCGGTGACGGTGCCGGAATCATGGGCGCAGATGCCGCCGAAAGCTCCGGCGAGTTGGCGGCGCTGGCGCTCTTGCAGGATCGGCGGATACCGGTCGATGCGGCGCGGATCGCCCTGCTTCAGCGGCGGCTGGCCAAGACCGAGCGCTTCCGGCAGGCCCTGGAAATCGCTTTCCCCTTTCCCCGCGACTGGGCCGCGCAGGCGGAGGACGACCTGGTGGTGTGCCGCTGCGAGAACATCAGCGCAGGCACGCTGCGCAAGACCGCCCTGGAGACGGGGGCGCGCGACATGGGTCGACTCAAGGCCCTGTGCCGGGTCGGAATGGGCCGATGCCAGGGCCGCATGTGCGGCACCGCGGCGGCTGAAATCCTGGCGCAAGTGCAATCGATTCCCCTGGCCGACGTGGGCCGGCTCCGCGCCCAGGCGCCGCTCAAGCCCTTGCCGGTGGACGTCACCGTGCAACCGACGCACGAGGTGCCCCATGGCTGACTCGCTAGCGTGCGATGTGGTCGTCATCGGCGGAGGCATCATGGGCAGCGCCACGGCCCTGTTTCTGCGTCGGCGCGGGCTGACCGTCACCCTGCTGGAGCGCGACTTGTGCGGTTCCCGTTCGAGCGGCGTGAACTTCGGTGGCGTGCGACGCCAGGGCCGGCCGATGGCGCAGATGCCGCTCGCACAGCGCTCTCACCAGATCTGGGGCCGGCTGAAGGAGCTGATCGGCATAGAGGCCGAGTACGAGCGCAGCGGCCATTTCAAGATCGCGCGCAGCCTGACCGACATGGAATCCCTGAATCGTTATGCCGAACAGGCGAGGGACCACGGCTTGGGACTGCAGCTGATCGAGGGACGGTCGGCGCTGCGCAAGTTCTTTCCGGCCGTCGGCGCTGATGCGGTGGGCGGATCGCTGTGCCCCGAGGATGGCCAGGCCAACCCGCGGCTGTTGTCGCCGGCTTTCGCCCATGCTGCGCGGGCTGCGGGAGCCGACGTTCGCGAGCACGCTCCCGTACAGGCGGTCGAACACGACGGCACGCGTTTCGTCGTCGAATTCCTCCAGAACGGCCAGGCGCTCCGCATCAAGTCTCCGGCGCTGGTGAACTGCGCTGGCGCCTGGGCAGCACCTTTCGCCGCGCAGTGGGACGAGCCCGTGCCGCTGCAGGCCTTGCCTCCCACCATGGGAGTGACGGAGCCGCTGCCCTTCTTCCTGACCTGGAGCCTCGGCGTGGAGGGCGGCGGCGTCTACTGCCGCCAGGTTCGCCGCGGCAACGTGGTGTTCGGTGGCGGGCGCGGTTACACGCTTGACAGCTTGCGCGCGCGCTCGTCCCACGTCGCCATCCTGGAGCAACTGCCGCAGCTGGTGGCGCTGCTTCCGCAGCTGCGGACCGCCCATGTGATCCGCACCTGGAGCGGCACCGAAGGCTACCTGCCCGACAACCAGCCGGTGCTGGGCGCCAGTGCGCGCTGCCCCGGCCTGTTCCACGCCTTCGGTTTCGCCGGTGGCGGTTTCCAGCTCGGGCCGGGCGTCGGCGACGTGATGGCCGAGCTGGTCGCCGAAGGTCGCACCGAGACACCGATCGATTCATTTGCCATCCGTCGTTTCCTCCCCGCACCCACCTGACATTCCAAGGAGTTCCCGTGTCCTACCGCACCACTACCACGCTCGCCGTCGCCACAGCCTGCGCCCTCCTCATGACTGCGCAGGCCGCGCAGGCGCAAACCAAAACGCTCTACATCGGCATGAACGGTGGCAACATGGAGCGCACGTACACGCAGTTCGTCTTCCCGCCGTTCGAGAAGGCGAACAACGTCAAGGTCGTGGTCGTGCCGGGTACGTCGACCGACATCCTGGCCAAGGCGCAGGCCGCCAAGGGCAAGGCGCAGATGCATGCGATGGTGCTGGACGACGGCATCATGGTCCGCGCCATCGGCATGGGCCTGTGCGAGAAGCTCAAGCCCTCTGCCAACCTGTCCGCCGTGCCTCCCATCGCCCGCCTCAAGGATGACCACGCCGTAGGCTTGTCCATGGGCCTGATCGGTCTGGGCTACAGCACCAAGATCTTCGCCGAAAAGGGTTGGGCAGCCCCTACCTCCTGGAGCGACCTGGCCGATCCGCGGTTCAAGGGCAAGGTGGTCGTTCAGTCGATGCCCGCCTCGTCCTTCGGCCTGAGCGCATTTCTCATGTTCAACCGCCTTAAAGGCGGCACCGACAAGAACGTCGATCCCGCTTTCAAGGCCTGGTCCACCAGCATCGGCCCGAACGTCGTCGAATACATCCCCAACTCGTCCAAGGTGGTGGAGATGATGCAGGCTGGCGATGCCGCGCTGTTCCCCTACACCCTCACGCAGGTTGAATTGATGAAGTCCAAAGGCATGCCGATGGAGTTCGTCGGGCCCAAAGAAGGTGCAGTGGTTCTGCTGACAGCCCAGTGCGTGCTGGCGGACAACCCCGATGCGGAACTGGCGCACAAGCTCGTGGACTACCTGATCAGCCCTGACGCCCAGGCGCTGGCGATGGAGAACGGCTCCTACAACCCGGTCAACCCCAAGACGGTGCTCAAAGGCAAAGCGGCGGATGAGCAGGCGCGCATGAACGCAATCCTCAAGACGGCCGCGACCCTCGACTGGGACGTCATCAATGCCGAGCGCCCCGAATGGAACAAGCGCTGGAACCGCACGGTGGAGCGCTGAGCGCTCCACCCCCGGTCAGCGCCAAACAGATGCAATCAACAAGGACACACATGACGTCGGATTCCCGCCAACGATTTCACACCGTGCTGGAAGCGCTGGGCCTCGACCTGCGACCCCACGAAGGCAGCGAGTGGACCAGCTACGCGCCCCGAGATGGCCAGCCTCTCGCCACCCTGCGCGCGCACAGCCTCGAAGAGACGCACGAGGCGATCGCTGGCGCGCAGCGGGCCTATGTCGCTTGGCGCAGCGTGCCCGCACCCGTGCGTGGCGAGCTGGTGCGGAGGCTGGGCGCCGTTTTGCGGCAGCACAAAGCTGCCCTGGGCGAGCTGGTGTCGCTGGAGGCGGGCAAGATCGTTTCCGAGGCCCTGGGCGAAGTGCAGGAGATGATCGACATTTGCGACTTCGCCGTCGGCCTGTCGCGGCAACTGCATGGCCTGACCATCGCTAGCGAGCGGCCCGGCCATCGCATGATGGAAACCTGGCACCCGATGGGCGTGGTGGGCGTCATCTCCGCGTTCAATTTCCCGGTTGCCGTGTGGGCGTGGAATGCCGCGCTGGCCCTGGTGTGTGGAAACGCGGTGGTTTGGAAGCCGTCGGAGAAGACGCCGCTCACGGCCATCGCCTGCCAGCACCTGATGCAGCAGACCATCGATGCATTCAACCTGGAGCGCCCGGATACCGTGCCCCACGGCATCTGCCCGTTGCTGATCGGGGGGCGCGAGGTGGGTGAAGCGTTGGCAGCCAGCCCCCGGGTGGCGGTGGTGAGCGCGACCGGCTCCACGCACATGGGGCGCCAGGTCGCTGTCGCGGTCGCGCAGCGCTTCGGCCGTTCGATCCTGGAGCTCGGCGGCAACAACGCGATGATCATCACGCCGACGGCGGACCTGGAACTGGCCGCGCGCGCCATCACTTTCTCGGCGGTGGGCACGGCGGGGCAGCGCTGCACCTCCTTGCGGCGGCTGATCGTGCACCGTTCGGTCGCCGATCCGCTGCTTCAGCGTCTCGAGAACATCTATGGCAGCGTCTCCGTCGGCGACCCTCTGGCCGAAGGCACGTTGGTGGGGCCGCTGATCGACCGCGCCGCGTTCGACGCGATGCAGCAGGCCCTGGCCCATGCGCGTTCCGAAGGCGGCACGGTGGTGGGTGGCGAACGTGTCTGCGAAGAGCTGGGCAGCGACGCCTGGTATGTTCGTCCTGCCCTGGTGCGCATGCCCGCGCCATCGAAGGTGATGCAGAGCGAAACCTTCGCGCCCATCCTCTATGCGGTCACCTACGACGGCGACACCGAAGAAGCCATCGCGATACAGAACGACGTCCCGCAGGGGCTGTCATCGGCCATCTTCACCGGCAGCTTGGCCGACGCCGAGCGGTTCATGTCGCCCGCAGGCAGCGACTGCGGCATCGCCAACGTGAACATCGGCACTTCCGGTGCTGAGATCGGCGGCGCCTTCGGTGGCGAGAAGGAAACGGGCGGTGGCCGCGAATCTGGATCTGACGCCTGGAAAGGCTACATGCGCCGCGCCACCAACACGATCAACTACAGCGGCGCGCTTCCCCTGGCGCAGGGCGTTCGTTTCGACGTTTGACTCCAGCCGTCCGCTGGAGGTGGTCTGCACGGCACCCTGCACGGGAGAGATGTCGATGCAGCCGCACTCCGGCGTTGGCCTGAGGCCAGAGGCCAAGAGGAAGAGGTTGAGGAAGAGGTTGAGGTTGAGGTTGCCGCATCCGTTGGAACGCGGAATCGGCCGCGGCAAGTGGAGCCCGGTTCTTCACGGTGCCGGTGATTCGCAGGCAGCGTGGCGCAGCAGAACTGATCCGGGGTCCTGGTGCTCGGTGCGGTGTGTGTTGCCGAGCATGCTGGTCAGCCGCGCCCCCCAACAGGCCGACTTCCTGCGCGCCCGCTGACCCGGCCCCGGCTGCGGGCTCTGCGGGCGGGACTGCGCGGCCGGGGGGGGCGGGTGGCAGAATCCGCGGCTTTCGCTGCGTTCGCGCTGCGCCCGCCCGCCCTTCACCCGAAAGCCCGCGCCCCATGTTCACAGGCATCGTCCAAGCCACGGCCGGCATCGCCGCCATCCACGACCGCGCCGGCCTGCGCACCTTCACGCTCGACTTCCCCGA
The DNA here is from genome assembly GCF_001424265.1 of Acidovorax sp. Leaf160. Classification (GTDB taxonomy): domain Bacteria; phylum Pseudomonadota; class Gammaproteobacteria; order Burkholderiales; family Burkholderiaceae_C; genus Paracidovorax. The sequence continues at coordinate 40,384 of NZ_LMOV01000003.1, read as the reverse complement.
GGGCTTCTGCGAAGACCTCGCCATCGGCGCCAGTGTGGCCACCGACGGCGTGTGCCTGACGGTGACCGAGATCGTCTCGCCCACGCGCGCCAACTTCGACGTGATGCTGCAGAGCTTGAACATCACCACGCTGGGCAGCTATGCCGAGGGCGACCGGGTGAACGTGGAGCGCGCCGCCAAGGACGGCGCCGAGATCGGCGGCCATCCGCTCTCGGGCCACATCGACTTCACCGGCACGCTGGCCGAGCGGCGCGAGTTCGACAACAACCTGGTCTGGCGCGTGGCCGTGCCCGAGGCCTTTCGCCGCTATGTCTTCGCCAAGGGCTACATCGCCATCCACGGCGCCAGCCTGACGGTGGCCGAGGTCAACCGGCAGGAGGGCTGGTTCGAGGTCTGGCTGATTCCCGAGACCCGCCGCGCCACCGTGTTCGAGGGAAAGCGGGTGGGCGATGCGCTCAATATCGAGATCGAGCGCAGCACCCAGGTGGTGGTCGATACCGTGCGCGAGGCCGTGCAGGAAAGCCTGGGGCGCCTGACCCCGGTGCTGGAAGCGCTGCTGAAGGAAAAGGGCCTGTCGCTCGACGACCTGGTGCAGCCGCCGGCCCTGCCGCGCTGAGGACCTGGGTGCGTCCGGTGTGGGCTCGGGTTCGGGTTCGAGTTCGCGTTCGGGTTCGGGTTCGCGTTCGGGTTCGGGTTCGGGTTCAGGCGAGTTTTCAGGGTGTTTTTGCCATTCCGCGCTGGTGCATCAAAGGTTTGTAGCTATATAAATAATAGCAACTCGTCTGGTGTCCCTGCGTCGGATGGCGCGGGCCTTTTCGTTCTCATGTCCTCTCTGGCTGCATCCGCTCGGGATTTTTCCTTCCTGCCGCGTGAGATCTCCTGGATCCTCCGCCCGCTGTGCGCGGCCGACCTCCCCGTGCTGCTGGCGGTGCAGCGGGCCTGCTATGGCGACGGGCTGATCGAGAGCGATGCGGTGTATGCGCGGCGGCTGGCCAGCCCGGCGCAGCGCTCGCTTGCCCTGGTGGCCGGCACGGGTGGGGCGGGCGCTTCGCCGCTGCTCGGCTACCTGGCCGCCTACCGCAGCACGCTCGGCCAGGTGACGCCGCTGCACGGCGACTTCGGTGGATCGCCCGCCTCCGACGCCGACTCCGCCTCCGACATCCTCTACCTGCACGACATGGCCGTGCTGCCCGCGTTCCACGGCCGGGGCCTGGCGCAGCGGCTGCTGGCCGCCGCCTGGCAGGGGGCCCGCGCCGAAGGGCTGCACCAGGCGGCGCTGGTGTCGGTGCAGGGCACCCAGGCCTTCTGGGCGCGGCAGGGCTTTGCCGTGCGCGACCTGCCCGGCGCCGCACAGCGGCAGCGGCTGGCCGGCTATGGCGAGGGCGCCGTCTACATGGTGCGCGACGGTTCAGGCTAGCGCGCCCGGCGCATCCAGCGGTTCTGCCGCCTGCGCCACGATCCAGTCGCGGAATTGCCGCAGCGCCGGGTCGATGAGCGTTTCCGGCGGATAGACCAGGTGGTAGGCCAGCGGCGTCGGCAGCGCGGCGTCGCCCTGCACGCCGATCAGCGACCGCGCGGCCAGCTCGCGCGCCACCAGGGTGCGCCGCACCAGGGCGAATCCCTGGCCCGCCAGCGCGGCTTCCACGGCGCCGTTGGAATGGGCGAACACCACGCCCTGGGCGGCATCTACCCCTTGCACGCCGGTCAGGCCCTGCGCCTGGCACCACAGCCGCCAGTCGTCGCGCTGGCCGTCGTGCAGCAGCCGCTCGCCCGTGATGTCCTGCAGGCGGGCGGTGCGGCGGGGTGCCACCAGGCGCGGGCTGCAGACGGCGATCAGGTCGTCGTCCAGCAGGCGCTCGGCCTGCAGCCCGGCGTAGGGGCCGCGGCCATGGCGCACCGCGAACTGCACGCCCTCGGCCTGCAGGTCCACCAGGCGCTGCGTGGTGCTGACATGCACGTCCAGCAGCGGCGCCTGCTGCAGAAAGGTCTGCAGGCGCGGCACCAGCCACTGGGCGGCGAAGCCGGGCGTGCAGCTGACCAGCACCACCCGCCGCTCGTGCGCGGCCAGCAGGCGAGACGTGGCCTGGCCGATGCGCGCCAGCGCCTCGCCGCAGGCCGCCTGGTAGTCGCGCCCCGCGGCCGTCAGCGCGAGGCCGCGCGCCTGCCGCTCGAACAGGGCGCAGCCCAGGAAGTCTTCCAGCTTGCGCACCTGCTGCGAAACGGCGCCGGGCGTCACGTGCAGCTCGGCTGCGGCGCGGCGCACGCTGAGATGGCGCGCCGCGGCCTCGAAGAAACGGACGGCGATCAGGGGTGGCAAACGCATGGGTGTTCAGAAAAGCTAAACAGCTGTAGAGGATAAATCGTTTGTGGTGGCTTACGCGGCTTCGCACAATCCATCGGTCCGAAGCCCTGCCTGCCCGTCCGCCTGTCCGCCTGCCTGCCCACCTGCCCACACCGCAACGCCATGAACACCGCCAGCCTCGTCCGTCTCTTCACCCTGGCCGCCCTCTGGGGCGGCAGCTTCCTCTTCGTGCGCATGACGGTGCCGGTGCTGGGTGCCGTGCCCACCACCTTCGGCCGCCTGTTGCTGGGGGCTGCGGGGCTGATGGCCCTGGTGGCGGTGGCGCGGCTGCGGCCGGCTTTTCACGGCAAGCTGGGCGCGGCGCTGGTGCTGGGGGTGGTGAATTCCGGTATTCCGTTCCTGATGTTCGCCTTGGCGGCGCGCGTGCTGCCCGCCGGTTACAGCGCCATCCTGAATGCGACCACCCCGCTGATGGGCGTGCTGGTCGGCGCGCTGGCCTTTGGCGAACGCATCACCGCCGCGCGCCTGGCCGGGGTGCTGCTGGGCATGGCCGGCGTGGCCGTGCTGGCGCAGGCCGGGCCGGTGGCGCTCACGCCCGAGGCGCTGGGCGGCATCGGGGCCTGCCTGGTCGCCACCGCCTGCTACGGCACGGCGGGTTTCCTCACCCGCCGCTGGATCAGCGCACGGGGCGGCCTCGACAGCCGCCTGGTCGCACTGGGCAGCCAGTGGGGCGCCCTGCTGGCGCTGGCCCCGTTCGCGGCCTGGGAGGTCTGGCGCCAGCCCGACCTGCCTGGCGCGTGGCTGGCCGCGCCGCCGGTGGTCTGGGCCGCGCTGCTGGCCACGGGCCTGCTCTGCACGGCCTGGGCCTATGTGCTCTATTTCCGGCTGATCGCCGACGTGGGGCCGGTCAAGGCCCTCACCGTCACGTTCCTGATTCCGCCCTTCGGCGTGGCCTGGGGCTGGCTGGTGCTGGGCGAGGCCGCCACCTGGGCGCATGCCGCCGGGGGCGCGCTGATCGCCGGTGCGCTGTGGCTGGTGCTGCGGCCTGTGGCGCCGCCGCCGCGTCCCTGAAGCCGGTGCAGCGCGGTGCGGGAGCGCTGGTCATAATGCCGCCATGCCTCACCGCTGGAAACCCAACGTCACCGTCGCTGCCGTCATCGAACAGGATGGCCGCTTCCTGCTGGTGGAAGAAGACACCGCCGACGGCCTGCGCCTGAACAACCCCGCGGGCCACCTCGACCCGGGCGAGTCGCCCCAGCAGGGCTGCATCCGTGAAGTGCTGGAGGAAACCGCGCGCGACTTCACCCCGGCCGCGCTGGTGGGCGTGTACCTGAACCGCTTCACCCGCACCCGCACGGGCGACGACATCACCTACCTGCGCTTCGCCTTCACCGGCAGCGTGGGCGAGCCGCATGCCTGGCGCTCGCTGGACGACGGCATCGTGCGCACGGTGTGGATGACGCTGGCGGACATCGAAAGCTGCGCCGACCGGCTGCGCAGCCCGCTGGTGCTCGAAGGCATCCGCGACTATCTGGCCGGCCAGCGCTTTCCGCTGGAGCTGGTGCACACCGACCCTACCGTGCTGCAGGAGCCGGTGCCGCGGCGCTGACGGAAGCGGGTCGGGCGCCTGGGTTGCCCAGGGCGCCCCGGGTCAGCCCGGCCCAAGGGGGCGCGTCACACGTCCGCCGCGATGGCCGGCGATCCGTGGCCCAGCGGGTCGAGCGTGATGTGGATCTGCGTGGCGTCGGCCAGCTCCGGCCGGCCGCCTTCGCCCACGTCGGCCAGGGCGGTGAACTGCCCGTCCAGGAACAGGAAGGTCATGGCGCCCGCCAGGTCGGCCAGTGCCTCATCGGCAGAAGGAAAGCCGCTGGCGGCGATGGTGTCGTCGCCATCCAGCTGATAGCGCCAGGCTCCCTCGCCGGCGCCTTCGCCGCCACCGGCCTCCAGAATGCCGAGATCCACCAGCTTGTCGCGCTTGTTGCTGCACAGCACGCGGCCGGCCGATGCATACAGCGTGAAAGGCTGGCCGGGCGGCTGCGTGGCGCCCGCCGAGGGCGTGGCGGGCTGTACCGGTGAGGTGCGGATGCTGGTGGCGTCGGCCGCGGCGGCGGATCCGGTGGAGGGCAGGCGGGACATGGCGGCTCCTGGGGTGCGTTGGGGTGGAAGGCGGGCAGACCGGTGTGCGCGGCTGAGGCGCTCCGGGCCATCGTAGGCAGCGGCCGGCGTGCGCCGTGTAGGAAAAGGCGAGGGCTGCCGGACCGACGCGCCACCCCCCTCGGCGCCGATCGCCCGGCTTCAGGCGCCCCTCAAGACTTGCGCCGCCCCGCCCAGAAACCCCAGGCGATGCCGGCCACGCCCAGGGCCGCCACCAGGGCCGCGCCGCTGGCCATGCGCTCGCGGCGGCCGCCGGCCACATCGGTCCCCTGGGAGGGCGCGTAGAGATTGCCCTCGCTGTGCTGCGTGGGCTCGGCGCGCGCCAGGCCCCAGTCGGCAACCCAGCGCATGGCGCGGGCCACGCCGCCAGGCGCCACGGCATGCGCCATGCGGCCGGGCAGGGCGCCCAGGCCCAGGAAGGTCACGTCGCGCGGACGGGGCACCTGGGTGAGGCCGACGATGGCGCGGGCCACGCGGTGCGGGTCCACCATCGGCAGCGTGGGATTGATGGTGCGGCCGGTGTAGTTGGCGCCATGGTCCAGGCCGGGGGAATCGACGAAGGTGGGCGCGACGTCGCACACATGCACCCAGGGCAGGTCGGCCACTTCGGCGCGCAGGCTTTCCGACAGGCCGCGCAGGCCGAACTTGCTGGCCGTGTACGCGGCCGCATAGGGCGCGGGCAGCCAGCCGCCGACCGAGATCATGTTCACCAGCAGGCCGCGCCCGCGCTGGCGGAAGTGGCGCAGCGCGGCATGCGCGCCATGCAGATGGCCCAGCAGGTTGGACTCGATCACGCGGCGGTGCGCGGCCAGGGGCACGTCATCGAAGCGGCCGATCGCGCCCACGCCCACGCCGTTCACCCACACGTCGATGTGGCCGAAGTGGCGCACGGCCTTGTCCGCCAGGGCCTGCACGGCGGCGGCATCGGTCACGTCGGTGGGCACGCCGATGGCGGTGCCGCCGGCCGCGCGGCAGGCCAGCGCAACGGGCGAGAGCGTGTCGGCGCTGCGCGACGCCAGCACCAGCTTGGCGCCCTGCCGGGAGAAGGCCAGCGCGGTGGCGTGGCCGATGCCGCTGGAGGCGCCGGTGATCACCACCACCAGCGGCGGCGCGGGTTGCAGAGGCACGGCCGCAGGCGCGTCGGCGGAGATGCGAGCGGGGGAGGATGCGTCGGAGCGGGGGCTGAAAAATCGCATACGGCGTTGTAGGCGCAGGCGTGCAGCGCGGGCGTAGGACGCTGGCTGAAAACCGGCCGCAGGCGCTTGCCGGGGCCGCTCAACGCCCCGGGTGCGTGTTCGCAGCCTGCCCCGGCTTCGGGCAGCCTGGCCTGAGCGGGTCTGGGTCGAAGGCTTGAACGGCCCGGCCGCTCAGCGGCCCACCACGGACCAGCCCACGTGCTGGTCGGCCTTGTCGTTCTCGTACTCCCACGCCGTGCCGCAGCGGTCGCAGAGGTAGCGGGTGATGGTGACCGTCCTGCCGTCCTCGCGCTCTTCCTTGCGGTTGCCGCGCTGCACCAGCTCGGCATGGCCGGGCGCCTTGCGCCAGTTGCGCTGGATGCCGGCGCAAGGCTCGCACAGCTCCATCTTCTTCAGTTCTTTCTGGCGTGCGGTGTCTTTGGGCATGGCGGGGTCCGGGCGGGTGGGGAATGGGTCGGCGGGCGGGGGAAAGGAGACATGGCAGCCCCACAGGGCCGCAGCGCTTATTTTACGGGCGCGCTGCGCTACTCAATCGATAGCATCCCGCCCGCCGTGCCGGCCCGGCCGCGGGGCACTCATGCCGTGGTGCCCACCGGCATCGGCCCGGCGGCGGGCGGCGGCGTCTGCAGCTGCCACGCGGCGGGCAGGTCGGCCACATGCACGCGGCGCTCGGGCACGGCGAAGGGCACGTCCAGTGCCTGCAGCGCGCGCATCAGCGCCAGGTTGATCTTCTGCTGCAGGTCCATGTACACGTTGTAGCCCGGGTCCAGCACGATGTAGACCACCTCGTAGGTGAGGCCCGTCTCGCCGAACGACTGCAGGTGGGCGCGGTCGAAACGGGCCTTGGGCTCGGCCTCGATGATGCGGCGCACGGCCTGGGAGATGGCCTCCGCCGCCTCGGCGCTGGTGCCGTAGGGCACGCGGAAATGGAAGACGATGCGCCGCTCGCGCATGTAGCGGTAGTTGTTGATGGTCTGCTTCAGCAGGTCGGTGTTGCTCATCACCACCTGCTCGCCGCTCAGGGCGCTGATGCGGGTGGTCTTCACGCCGATCTGCTGCACCGTGCCGGCCACGCCGCCCACGACGATGAAGTCGCCCACCTCGAAAGGCTTGTCCACCGCGATGGCGACCGAGGCGAACAGATCGCCCAGCACGCTCTGCACCGCCAGCGCGATGGCGATGCCACCCACGCCCAGGCTGGCGACGAAGGCGGTGATGTTCACCCCCACGTTCGACAGGATGGCCAGCAGCACGGTGGCCCAGAGCAGCGTGCGCAGCCCCCACGACATCAGCGTGGCCGACGCGCTGATCTGCGTGGGACTGGTGCCGCCGTGATGCACGCGGTAGCGCTCCACCACCAGCGCGGTCGCCCGCGTGCCCCAGAGGCCCACCTGCAGCGCCACCGCCAGGAACCACAGCTGCTCGACCCGCGCGGGCCAGCGGCCGGGCAGATCGAGCATGCCGGCGCCCACCAGCAGGGCCGCCAGCACGATCAGCAGGTGGCTGGTGCCCGAGAGCACCTCCATCAACAGCTGCGCCGGCCCCCGCTGCCTGTGCTCGCTCGCTGCACGTCGGGCGCGGGCGACGGCCCAGCCCTGCAGCATCGTCAGCACCAGGTAGGTGACGACGGCGGCGACAGTGGCGATCAGCAGGCTGGCGGCCGACATGCCCCAGAAGGTTTCGGCGTGCAGCCAGGCGTTGGCGGAGGCGATATCCATGCGGTGAGGTCCTTTCTCGGGGGTGAGGGGGTTGCGAGGCGGGGGGGGCGGCCAAAGTCGCGGATGGACAGGGCGGCAGGCCCCAGCCGCTGCGACCCTGGCCGACCCCGGAGCTGGCGGGGGTTCGGAAGATCGTGCCCGGGCCGGCCAGCCATCCGTCTGTGGGTGGTGTCGGGCGGGCCGGGCGGGGCCGGCCCCGCCGTGGGCGCGGGCCGTGCACCCCATGCTAGAAAAGGCCGGGCGGGCCTGGCGTAGTCCGAGGCCGACGGTGGCCTGCGCCGGTCTGCCCGCCTGGAAGCAGCGGTCAGCCGGCCGTGTCCTGGAGCGGGTGTAGGTGCGGGCGTTCGTGCAGCTCTTCGTTCGGGTCGTCTTCGCCCAGGCTGTCATCGGCCGGGCCGTAATACACCGCCTGCGCGGCCGCCACCGTGTCGTAGCGCGGGTCCAGCCAGCACTGCACCACGCCGTTGGTCCAGCCGAAGCCGTCCTGCAGCGGGTATTCGCCGCCATCGCCGCCCGCCGGCTTGTCGCGCTCGGTGGCGCGCAGGGCGTATTTCTCGACCAGCTTGCCTTCGCGCTGGTAGACGGCGCGCACGGTGTCGATCCAGCGGCGGCGCACTTCCAGCGCCAGGTCCTTGTGGCCGTAGCGCTCCAGCCCGCGCACGGCCATCCACTGCAGCGGCGCCCAGCCGTTGGGCCGGTCCCACTGCTGGCCGCTGGCGCATTCGGTGGTGGCGAGGCCCCCCGGGGCCAGCAGGCGCGCGCGCACCGTGCGGGCCACGGCGGCGGCCTGCGCGTCGGTCGCCATGCCGGCGTAGAGCGGCACCACCGTCGCGGCCGTCAGGCAGCTGCGCAGTGTTCCGGTCTTCCAGTCGTAGTCGAAGTACGCGCCTTCCGACTCGCTCCACAGCAGCCGGTTGACGGCTTCGCGCCGGTGGGCGGCCAGGTCGTGGAAATGGCGCGCCGTGGGCAGGTCGCCGGCGGCCTGGCTGGCCTTGGCGATGGAGACCTCCATGCGGTAGAGGAGCGCGTTCAGGTCCGCCGGCACCAGGTCGGTGGTGCAGATCTGCGACAGCTGCAGCGTGGCCTCGTCGGCGGGGTCGGGCGCGCGCAGCCAGCGCGTGGAGAAGTCCCAGCCCGACTCGCAGGCCGCGCGCAGGTCGCGGTAGACCTCGGGCGAGGGCCGGTCGGCGCCCGAGGCGGTTTCCACGTCCTCGCGCCACGATTCCTCGCGCGGGGTGTCGCGGTCGTCCCAGTAGCGGTTCAGCACCTCGCCGCCCGCCAGGGCCATCACGCGGCGGCGCGCATCGCCCGGGTGCAGCACGTGCAGGCCGTCCATCCAGAAGGCATGTTCCTTCAGCATCTGCGGCAGGTAGTGCGACACGGGCGGGCCGCCGGCCAGCGCGGTCAGCTCCGCCATCGACGCGAAGAGCGGAGGCTGCGAGCGGCTCAGGTAATAGGTGCGCGTGCCGTTGGGCACGAAGCCGAAGGCGTCGATCAGCCGGGCGAAGTTCTCGGTCATGCCGTGCAGCAGTTCGCTGCGGCCGCTGGCCGCCAGGCCCAGCATGGTGAAGTACGAATCCCAGTAGTACAGCTCGGCGAAGCGCCCCCCGGGCACCACGTAGGCGTGGGCCATAGGCAGCGCGGTGCCGCGCTCGGGGTGTTCCTGGGGCCGCCGCGTCAGCACGGGCCAGAGGCTCTCGATGTGCTCGGCCATCGACAGGCCGGGCGTGCCGACATAGTCGTCGTTGGCGATCTCGGGCGGCGAGAAATGCGCCAGCACGAAGGCCCCCAGGTCGAACCCGGGCTGCGCATGCTCGGCGCGGTAGGCCGCGAGGATCGCCTCCGGCTCGCCGCGGGGCGCGCAGTCCACGAAGGTCTTGCTGTCGGCAAACACCTGCTGGCTCTGCACGGCGATGAACAGTTCCTGGTAGCGGTCGGCCGGCGTGCAGTGGTCGCAGGGCGGCGCACCGGGCGCCTGTACCCGCGACAGGTTGATGCGGTAGGCCGGGTGGCGGCCGGTGGTGCGCGGCGCGCTGGAGCCGGACGGGGCGGCGGCAGCGGCAGCGGCAGGGGGGGACGGCGGTGCGATCGTGGCGCTCATGTTGCTATGCGGTTCTCACTGCTCCGCATAGTTCCACAAAAGTCCGCCATCCACCACCAGCGTGGCGCCGGTGATGTAGGCCGCGTCGGGCGAGGCGAGGAAGGCCACGGCGCCCGCCACGTCGCGCGGCTCGCCCATGCGGCCCAGCGGGATCTGGGCCTTCAGCGCCGCCAGCTTGTCGGGCTGCTTGAGCAGGTCGTCGTTGATGGGCGTGCGGATGGCGCCCGGCGCCACGTTGTTCACGGTGATGCCCAGGGGCGCCAGTTCGATGGCCATGTTGCGCATCATCATGCGCAGGCCGCCCTTGCTGGCGCAGTACGAGGTGAAGTGCGGGAACGGCAGGTCCTCGTGCACCGAGCTAATGTGGATGATGCGGCCCGGCCGCCCGGCGTCCCGCAGGGCACGGGCGAAGGCCTGGGCGGTGAAGAACGCGCCCTTCAGGTTCACGTCCAGCACCGTGTCGTAGTCCTCCTCGGTGGTGTCCAGGAAGTCGGCGCGCAGCTCCAGCCCGGCGTTGTTGACCAGCACGTCGAGCCGCCCGAACGCCGCCTGGGCTTCAGCCACCACGGCCCGCATGCGGGTCACGTCGCTCAGGTCGCCGGCAAAGACCTGGCAGCGCACGCCATGCGCTTCGATCGTGCGCCGGGCCTGGGCCGAACGGTCGTCTTCCTTGCGCACGTGCAGGGCGATGTGGGCGCCTTCGCGCGCCAGCCGCTCGGCCACACCCAGCCCGATGCCCTGGGCGCCGCCGGTGACGAGTGCCACCTGGCCGGCCAGTCGCGCATCGGGGGCCGGAGCGGAGTGGCCGGTGTCGGAAGCGGCGGGCGAGTCCGCATGCGCGGGCGCAGCGGCGGTGGAAGGAGCGGTGGGATGTTCGGCTGGTGCGGTCATTCCGCGAGCATGGCCGAAGCGTCGCCATGCGCGTGAAGGACGACAGCGCACCCGGATGTGCACCTGGACAGGCACCTGCGCCGAATTCACAGGCCTTTTGGGGTGCTGGCGCCCGTCTTTGTTGGGCTTATTGCTATTAAAAACATAGCAAATAGAGGCGGGAGCTCAGGCGGGGCCGTCCGTCAGGACAGCGGCTTGGGCACCAGCTCCACCGCCAGGCCGCGCGGGGTGACGGTGATGGCGCCGGGCTGCAGGCCCAGGCCGTCGGGCAGCGCCAGGTCTTGCGGGCGCAGGGTGTGCAGCACCACCTCGCGCAGCGACTCCCGCGCCAGTTGCGGGCCGTACTGCGACAGCAGCGCGGCAGCGTCGGGGCGCAGGTCGGGGAAATCCAGCGCGTTCAGTTGCAGATCGTGCGCCCGGACCGTGCGGTCGGAGGGCTCATAGCGCAGGCCGAACTCCACGTCCAGCCGGCCCGGGTAGCTGCGCCGCAGCAAGGGGCCGCCGGCGTCCACCGCCATGTCGGCCGCCAGCCGGTTGCGCTCGGGCTTCAAGCTGATGCGCGGCGCCTGCACGTTCAGATCCAGCAACCCGCCGAGCGGAAAGCGGCGCGGAAAGCGCTCCGCGAGCGCGGCCTCGATTTCCTCGCGCGTGACGTTGTAGCGCGGCCCGGCCGCTGCGGCCATGCCGCCAGTGCCCGAGGCGAGGAGGGCGAAGGGAAGGGTCAGCAGCAGGGAACGACGTTGCATGGCAGGGCGTGAGGGCGGGCGGGCGGGCCGCCTTGGCGAAGGGCGAGGGCGGCCATCCTACCCCCGTGCCCCTGCCGCCGCTGTAAGCCGTTGTGGTCCGGCGGGAGCGGCGTGCCAGGTGTGTCAGGTGTGCCAGGTGTCCCAGGTATGCCTCAGGCCGGGGCGATCACCGTCCAGGTGACGCCGAAGCGGTCGGCCACCATGCCGAAGGACGTGGCGAAGAAAGTGGCGCCGATCGGCATCTGCACCGTGCCCCCGTCCGCCAGGCGGGTGAAGACGCGCTCCACTTCCGCCACCGATGCGAGCTGCAACGTCAGCGCAAACCCCTGGAAGGTGGGCGTTCCCCGGTCCATGCCGTCGGACATCAGGATCGTGCTGCTGCCCACGCGCATTTCGGCATGCATGACCTGGTCGCCGGACGGCGGCGGTCCGCCGGCACAGCCTTCGCCGGCAGCGGGGTCGGGGTTGTCCCGGAACCGCATCAGCGAGGCGACCTCCGCGCCCAGCGCGGCCTGGTAGAAAGCCAGCGCCTCGTCGCAGCGGCCATTGAAGAACAGGTAGGGTTGAACGACCATGGAAACGCTCCAGTCAGGGTAGGCAGGCTCATTTGTGAACACTGTCCACAAACGATAACGGAGAGAATGGACAGTGTCCACATCGGAGTTTCCCCAGGCTGTGTCCTGCCTTCACGGCCTGCCTCCCTCACGCTCATTCGCTTCGCACGCATGGTCCAGCCCCCGCCTGTCTCGCCCCCGCCACCGCTGCCCGATGCGGCCTCTTCCCCTGCCACGCCGGCGCGGGCGGCAGGTCGCACGACGTATCGCCACGGCGATCTGCACCGTGCGTTGCTGGATGCGGCCATGGATCTGGCGCGGCAGGGTGGCCCGGACGCCGTGGTGCTGCGCGAGGCGACCCGCCGGGCCGACGTGGCGCCCAACGCCGCCTACCGGCACTTCGCCAGCCGGCAGGACCTGCTGGACGCCGTGCGCCGCGCGGCGCTGGCGGCCATGTCCGCCGCCATCCAGCAGGAGCTGGCGCAGCAGCCGCCCGGCGACCAGCGCCCGCAGGACGGGCCGGCCGATCGAGCGCGGGCCTATCTGCGGGCCGTGGGGCTGGGCTATCTGCGGTACGCGCTGGCCGAGCCGGGGCTGTTCCGCACCGCGTTCAGCCCGGGCTTCGGCCGCCGCACGGCGGAGCCGCCCCAGAGCCCGGCCGAAGCGGCCGGCGCCAGGGACCCGCTGCAGCACCTGTGCGCCGCGCTGGATGGCATGGTGGCAGCGGGCGCGCTGCCGCCCGAGCGCCGGCCGGGCGCCGAGTTTCTGGCGTGGTCCGCCGTGCACGGCATGGCCCTGCTGGTGCTCGACGGGCCGCTGGCAGGCCGGGACGATGCGCAGATCCAGCCCTTGGCCCGCCGGCTGGTGGCCATGGTGGAACGCGGGCTGTAGGCCGGCTGCGCCCAGACCGGGCGAGGTTGCGGCGGGGCGTGGCCCGGCCGGGCAGGCCGGTTGCGCGCACCGGGCGGACCGGTCCGCGCCACAGGCACCACAAGCGCCATCCGCCGACGCAGCGGCGGAGGCGGCCCGGTCAGGATGCTCCCTGGCCGGCGCAGCGGGCCCGGCGCATCGTCCGATGCCCGGGCGGGGCTGCCGGCGCAACTCTCTGGAAGGACCATCCCCATGCATCTCGAAGGCTCTTGTCACTGCGGCGCCGTGCGCTTCAGCGTCACCGCGCACGAACCGGTGCCGTTCATGCGCTGCTATTGCTCCATCTGCCGCAAGACGGCCGGGAGCGGCGGCTTCGCCATCAATCTGGGTGCCGACCGGCGCACGCTCCAGGTCGAGGGCGCAGAACACCTGACCGTCTACCGCGCCCGCATGCCGGACGGCTCGCACAGCCAGGGCGAGCGCAACTTCTGCCGCCAGTGCGGCACGGCGCTCTGGATGTTCGACCCGCGCTGGCCCGAGCTGCTGCATCCGCATGCCGGCGCGGTGGACACGCCCTTGCCGCAGCCACCGTCGGTCACGCACATGATGCTGGGCTCCAAGCCGGACTGGGTCGAAGCGCACGTCCAGGCGCAGGACGACGCGTTCCAGAACTATCCGAAAGCCTCCTTGGCCGAATGGCACGCACAGCGCGGGCTGACGTCGCCGTGACGCGCCCTGCAGCCCCGCTGCCGCCGGCCCCGGCCCCGGCCTCGCCGGAGCTGGTGCCCGCCGACATCGACTTCGGCGCCCCCGCGCACGAGGTGGCGCGCCGCCTGATCGGCGTGACGCTGCTGGTGGACGGCGTAGGCGGCCGCATCGTGGAGACGGAAGCCTACGACCAGGCCGACGCGGCATCGCACACCTTCGGCGGCCCCACGGCGCGCAACGCGGCCATGTTCGGGCCGCCGGGCTGCGCCTACGTCTACCGCTCGTACGGCCTGCATTGGTGCCTGAACACCGTCTGCCGCGAGGCCGGCCACGGTGCCGGCGTGCTGCTGCGCGCGCTGGAGCCCACGCACGGGCTGGACGCGATGCGCGCGCGGCGCGGCCTGCATGACGCGGAAGACGCGCGCCTCTTGTGCGCCGGCCCGGGCCGGCTGGCGCAGGCGCTGGGCATCGATGCGCGGCTCAACGGGCAGTCGCTGGCCCAGGCGCCGTTCCAGCTGCTGGAGCCGGCGCGGGGCGGGGCTCCGGCCGCCATTTCCATCGCCGCTGCCGAGGTGGCGGTGGGGCCCCGCATCGGCATTTCCAAGGCGGCGGACGTGCCCTGGCGCTTCGGCGAGCAGGGGTCGCGCTATCTGAGCCGGCCGTTCGCAGGGGCGGGCGCGGCGCGGCGGCCCGTCAGGTCAGGGCGGAATCGCGGGCTGGGTTGACCGGCGCGGCCGCGGGTGAAAGGGGCGCGGCGTCGCCTGGCGCCGGCGGGGGCGCAGCTTCGCCTGGCGGCGGCGGTGTCGGGGGCGGATGGGCAGCATCGTCGCCGGCCAAGGCCGCACGCAGCTGCGCATGCTCGGCGCCGTCCCCATGCGGCGGCAGCTGGTGCTTGGCCTGCAGGTAGTGGTGCGTGAACACGTCCAGGTACGCCTGCAGCACCTGTGCGGCGCGCGCTTCGCCCGCCAGCTCCAGGCACAGCCCGGCCACCTCCGCCGTGCAGAAATGATCGCCCCGCGTGGAGCGGCGCAGCCGGTAGCGCGACAGCTGCTCGGGCTGCAGGCTCAGCACGGGCAGGGCGTCCAGGTAGGGGCTCTTGCGGAACATCTTGCGCGCCTCGGGCCAGGTCGCATCCAGCAGCACGAAGAGCGGCCGCCGGGCGGGCGCCGTCCCGGCGCCGCTGGATGGCGCCGTGCCCCGCGGCGCTGCCGCCAGCAGCTGCGTCACCACCCGCCCGGGCTCCACGAACTCGCCCGGAAACACCACGTAGGGTTGCCATTGCGGATCGCGCAGCAGCGCCAGCAGGGCCGGGTCCACCTGCGTGCGCGCCCAGCCGAAGGCCCAGGTGTCGGCCACCACGTCGGCGATCAGCCAGCCCGTGTTGCTGGGCTTGAGCGGCTCGATGTCGGCCATCAGCAGGCACACCCCGGCGCGCGTGGACACCTGCGGGCGCACGCCGCACAGGCAGTGGCTGGGCACCAGGCGGCAGCCCGGGCAGCGCTCGCCCCGCGGCCCGCCCCGGGCCAGGAAGGGCTTGGCACTGCGCGCCAGGCGGGCGGCGCGCAGGCGGGATACGGCGTGCGGGACTGCGCCGGCCTGGCGGGGGCCATCGGATCTATCGGTCACGGCCGGGCGCTTTCGCGGTGACGGGCCGATGCCGCTGGCTGGCAGCGCGGGGGCGTGCATCCGTGGCAGGCAACCGCTGCCTCATGCTGCTGCCTCATGCCGCTGCCTCATGCCGCTGCCTCATGCGCCCACATGCTCCAGCTCGAAGAGCGGCACCTCGGCCTCGCGGCTCAGCCAGAGGCCGCCGCCCATTTCGACGAAATGCTCGCGCAGGCCGCGGCGGTACCGCTGTGCGCTGTGGCGGAAGACGCGGCCATCGGTCAGGTCTTCGTCGACGATGTCGCGCTCGAAGTCTTCGCGCGAGACGGCTTCCAGGTAGAGCGCGCCCCGGCAGAGGCGTCCCAGGTTGCGCAGGGCCGCGTCCAGGTCGGGCTCGCTCAGATAGGGCAGCACGCCCTGGCAGATGACGAAGTCGAACGGCTCGTGCGCGGCGAAGTCGACCACCGAGCCCTGCTGCCAGCCGAAGCGTTCGCACAGGTAGGGGCTGAATTCCACGCCCTTGTAGCGGGCGGCGGGCAGGTGCTTTTCGACGATGCCCTGCCACAGGCCGATGCCGCAGCCCACGTCCAGCACGCGCAGCACCGGCACCCGCAGGTAGTGCAGGTAGCTGCAGACGAAGGCGCCCAGCCGCTCCATGTGGGCAGGGTCCACCACGCTGGTCTTCTTGTCGAAATAAAAGCGCTGGTAGTAGGCCTCGTCGAAGGTGCTGGGGCTGGCGGATGGCAAAGGCGGTCCTCGCGGTGCAAGAGGGTGGAAAAGGCAGCGACGGCGCTGGAAAATACAGGCCCGGAGTATCCCGCAGTCGTTCGCCCGCGCGGGGCGGCGCCCACAATGGCAGCCATGGAAGACCACGACACCGCCATCCCCACGCAGCAGGACGCCTGGATCGACACCCCCGCCGGCCGCCTCTTCAGCCGGCGCTGGAGCGTGGCGGCCGCAGCACCTGAGGCGGTGCCTTCCAGCCCGCCCGCGTCCTTCGTGCTGTTCCACGATTCGCTCGGGTGCGTGGACCTGTGGCGCGACTTCCCCGCCGCGCTGTGCCAGGCCACGGGCCGCGACGTCATCGCCTACGACCGGCTGGGCTTCGGCCGCTCGGATGCGCGCGCCGGCTTGCCGTCCCCGGGCTTCGTCGCCGAGGAAGCCGAGCGCAGCCTGCCCGCGCTGCGTGCGCAGTGGGGCGTGGGGCATTTCGTGGCGCTGGGGCACAGCGTGGGCGGCGGCATGGCGGCGCACTGTGCGGCGGCGTCACCCGGCGACTGCGAGGCCCTGGTGACCATCGCCGCTCAAGCCTGCGTGGAAGCGCGCACGCTGCAGGGCATTCGCGAAGCCGAGGCCCAGTTCGACGGCAGCGCCGAGCAGATCGCCCGGCTGGCCCGCTACCACGGCGGCAGCCCGGAGCGGGCGCGCTGGGTGCTGTCCGCCTGGGTGGATCGCTGGCTCGACCCGGCCTTCGCCGGCTGGTCGCTGGAGGCCGCCATGGCCCGCGTCACCTGCCCGGTGCTGGCACTGCACGGCGAACTCGACGAGTACGGCTCCCCCGAGCAACCCGCCCGCATCGCCCGCTGGGCGGCCGGCCCGGCGCAGGTGCGCCTGCTGCCGGGGCGGGCGCATTCGCCCCACCGCGAGCAGCCTGCCGCCGTGGCGGCGCTGGTGGCGGATTTCCTGGACGGCATGGCGGCAGAATAAGAATGCAAATGCCGTTGCGCGCCCGTCTGTAGGGCGTTTTATGCTATTAAAACAATAGCATCCAATGGCCGCTCGCCGTATCAGGCTTTCGGAGGGCGGTGCAACGCGCAGATCTTGTTGCCGTCCGGGTCGCGCAGATAGGCCAGGTACAGCTTGCCGCCGGGGCCTTCGCGCCAGCCGGGCGGGTCTTCGCAGTCGGTGCCGCCATGGGCCAGGCCGGCCGCGTGGAAGGCGTCGGCCTGCTCGGTCGACTGCGCGGCAAAGCCCAGGGTGCTGCCGTTGCCATGCGTCGCCGGCTCGCCGTCGAGGGGCGTGGTGATGGCGAACACGCCGGTGGGGCTGCGGTAGAAATACCGGTTCTTGTTGGCCACGCCGGGCCCCACGCCAAGGGTGCCGAGCAGGGCGTCGTAGAACTGGCGGGATTTTTCGAGGTCGGTCGCGCCGACCATGACATGGCTGAACATCGGGTGTCTCTCTCCAGGGAGGGGTGATGAGAAAAAAACGCGGGGGCCATGTTAGCCGCGCGCTGGGCGGTGCGGTGTCGCGCAGGCACCCGCGTGGCAGGGCGGCGGGTCGCAGCGGAGCGCCGCCGGAAAAGCGCCCCCGCATGCCACCGTCCGCTCGGGCCGTGCCTGTCGCGGCCGGGGTGCGGGACGAGATGCCCTTGCCTGCCGCACCGGCCATTCACCCCACGCCGACGGGTGGGCCACGGCCGCCTAGAATGGAAGCAGAATGGCCTGTGGCGCTTGTTCCATCGGTACATTGCGCTATCAATAGTGAAGCAAAAGAGTCCGGGCGCCTCGCGCAGCCCCACCGCCCACTGCCCACCCTCACCCCCCCGCCGCACGTTCCCACCTCTCCCACCCATGCGCATCCTCCACACCTCCGATTGGCACCTGGGCCAGCACTTCATGGGCAAGAGCCGGCAGGCGGAGCACCGCGCCCTGATCGACTGGATGCTGGCCGAAGTCGATGACCAGGCGGTCGATGCGGTGCTGATCGCGGGCGACATCTTCGACACCGGCGCGCCGCCCAGCTACGCCCGCGAGCTGTATGCCGACCTGGTCGGCCAGCTCCACCGCGCGGGCGTGGCGCTGCTGTTGATCGGCGGCAACCACGATTCCGTCGCCACGCTGGGCGAAAGCCGGTCGCTGCTGCACCTGCTGGGCGCCACCGTGGTGGCCGATGGGGCCGGCAGCCCGGCCGATCACGTCGTGGTGCTGCCCCGGCGCGGCGGCCAGGGCGTGCCTGGCTGCGTGGTGTGCGCCGTGCCCTTCCTGCGCCCGCGCGACGTGCTGCAGAGCCAGGCCGGGCAGAGCGCGCAAGACAAGCAGCAGGCCCTGCAGGCCGCCATCCAGGGCCACTACCAGGCGGTGCACGCGGCCGGCGTCGCCCGGCAGGCGGCCTTGCTGCGCGAAGGCGGCCATGCCGTGCCCTTGATCGCCACCGGCCACCTGACGACGGTCGGCGCCAGCAGCAGCGAATCGGTGCGCGAGATCTACGTGGGCTCGCTGGACGCCTTCCCGACCGCCGCGTTCCCGCCGGTCGATTACCTCGCGCTGGGGCACATCCACCAGCCGCAGAAGGTGGGCGGGCTGGAGCACATCCGCTACAGCGGCTCGCCCATTCCACTGGGTTTCGACGAGGCGCGGCAGGCCAAGCAGGTGCTGCTGGTGGACCTGGACGCCACCGGCCTCAGGGCGGTTACGCCGCTGGCCGTGCCCTGTTTCCAGCCGATGGCGGCCGTCACCGGCGACCTGCAGGCGCTGGGCCCGCTCATCACGGCCGCAGCCGGCGCCGGCAGCCCCGCCCAGCCCGTGTGGCTGGAAGTGACCGTGACCGGGGACGACTACCTGAGCGACCTGCCCGCACGCATCGGCGCGCTGACCCAGGGCCTGCCGATGGAGGTGCTGCGCGTGCGCCGCCAGCGCGCCGGCGCAGCCGTGCTGCTGTCGCGCGATGTGCTGGAGACGCTGGACGAATTGACCCCGGCCGACGTGTTCGCCCGCCGCCTGGCGCAGGAAAGCCTGCCGCCCGACGTGCAGGCCGCGCTGGACGAGCGCTACCGCGAGGTCGTACGCAGCCTGGCCGAAGGCGCGGCATGAAGATCCTGAAACTGCGCCTGAAGAACCTCAATTCGCTCAAGGGCGACTGGGCGATCGACTTCACCCAGCCGCCCTTCGCCGGCAACAGCCTCTTCGCCATCACCGGCCCCATGGGCGCGGGCAAGTCCACGCTGCTGGACGCCATCTGCCTGGCGCTCTACCACCAGACGCCGCGCCTCTCCAGCGTCTCCAAGTCGGCCAACGACATCATCACGCGCCACACGGCCGACTGCCTGGCCGAAGTCGAATTCGAGGTGAAGGGCGCCACCTACCGCGCCTTCTGGAGCCAGCGCCGCGCGCGCGACAAGGTGGACGGCGCGCTGCAGGACCCGAAGGTGGAGCTGGCGCAGGTCGACCCCGCCACCGGCGCGGGCACCATCCTCAGCAGCCAGAGCCACGACAAGCTGCGCCGCGTGGCGGCCATCACCGGGCTGGACTTCGGCCGCTTCACCCGCTCGATGCTGCTGGCGCAGGGGCAGTTCGCCGCCTTCCTGAATGCCAGCGCCAACGAGCGGGCGGAACTGCTGGAAGAGCTGACCGGCACCGAGATCTACGGCGAGATCTCCGCCCGCGTGTTCGAGCGCGCCCGCGACGCCCGCCAGCAGCTCGACCAGCTGCGTGCCCGCGCGGACGGCGTAGAACTGCTGCCCGCCGAGCGCAGCGCCGCCATGCAGGCCGAGGTGCAGGCGTGGACGGCCGAGCTGGCCCAGGTGCAGGCCGCGTGGGCCAGCGCCGCCGCCCAGCGCCAGTGGCATGCCGACCTGGCCGATGCCGCGCAGGCCGCGCACGCGGCGCAGGGCCAACTGCAACAGGCCGCCGCAGCCTGGCAGGCCGCCGCCCCGGATCTGCAGCGTCTGGCCGACAGCGAGCCGGCCCAGGCCCTGCGCGCGCCGCACGCCGCCTGGCAACAGGCGCAAGCCGCCTGCCAGGGCAGCGATGCGCTGATCGCCACGCTGCAGGAGCAGCACCGGCACGAAGCGGCATCGCACCGCCGGCACCAGCAGCGCGCCGCCCGGCTGGCCCGCCGTGTGGCCGAGGCGGCCGACGCCGAACTCGCGCAGGCCCGCGCCACCCAGCAGCGCCATGCCGACTACTGCAGCGCCCATGCGCCACACGCCCACCTGGGCGAGCGCCTGGGCGGCTGGCGGCAGCAGTTCGCGCAACTGCAGGCGCTGCACGCCCGGCTGGCGGATCAGCGCACGGCAGGGCACACGCTGCAGGCCGACATCGCCCGGCACGGCGAGCAGGCCGTGGCGCAACAGGCGCGGGTCGAGACCGAGCGGCAGGCCCAGGCCGCGGCCGCCCAGGCCCTGGAAGCCGCGCAGGCGGCGCTGGCCCGGCGCCTGAACGGCGACACCCTGGCCGCGCTGCGCGAGCGACTGGCCGAGGCGCAGCACCAGGTGAACGTCTGGCGGCAGATCGTGCCCCTGGGCCGGCAGCGGCGTGAACTGGCGGCCCGGCAGGCAGCCCTGGGCGACGAGGTGCAGCGCCTGCAAGCCGCCCTGGCGCAGCAGGAGGCAGCGCGCCAGGCGCTGCGCGCGCAGTACGCCGCCGCCCGCGAGCAGGTCGCCGACAAGCAGAAGCTGCTGGACCAGGAACGCCGCATCCAGAGCCTGGAGCAGCACCGCCAGGCCCTGCAGCCCGGCGACGCCTGCCCGCTGTGCGGTGCCACCGAGCATCCTGCCATCGACGCCTACCAGGCCCTCGACGTATCGGCCACCGAAGCCGCGCTGCAGCGCAAGCAGGCCGAACTGGACGCGCTGGCCGAGCAGGGCCAGGCTGCAGCGCAGGCCCTGGCCGCCAGCCAGGCCCAGCTGGCCGACCGGCGCGAGCAGCAAGCCGCCACGGCCGAGCGCACGCACGAATGGGCGGAACACTGGGCGGAGGGCATCGCGGCCCTGCGGCCTGCCGGCGACGCCGCCGTGCCGCCGCCGTTCGCCGCCCTGACCGCCGAAAGCTGGCAGGACGCAGCCGCGCTGGCCGCCGGCCAGCAGGCCGCCGAAACGGCCCTGGCGCAGCGGGGCGAGGCGGTGCAGCAAGCCGAGACAGCCGAGCACCGCACCCAGCAGGCCGCAGCCGCCGCCAGCCGGTGCGACCAGGCGCTGCAGGGCGCCACCCACCAGCTGGCGCTGGTGCAGCAGGCCGCCCAGGCCGCGCAGAGCCAGCTGGCCGCGCTGGGCGATGCGATCGCCACCACCCAGGGCGAGTGGGAGTCACTGCGGCACGACCTGCGCGCTGACGTGGAGGACGCCGGCTACACGCTCCCCGCCGAGCCGGCCGACTCCACCGCCTGGCTGCAGGCACGCGACGCCGAATGGCAGCGCTGGCGCCACGCCCAAGCCGAATTGCAGGCGCTGGACCAGGGCATCACCCGCCTGCAGGCCCGCTGCGACACCGCGCACGCCCAGGCCGCGCAGTGGGCGCAGCGCAGTGCCGCAGTGTCAGCAGGAGCGGGAGCGGGAGCGGGAGCGGCGGAGGGCGATGCAGCATCGGCCGTGCCCGGCGACATCGACGGCATCGACGGCATCGACGGCATCGACGACCTGCCGGCGCAGGACGCCGCCGCGCAGCTGCAGGCCAGCGCCGACGCCATCGACGCCCTGCAGCGCACCCTGGCCGCGCTGGAAGGCCGCCAGGCGCAGGCAGAGGCCGTGCGCGCCGAGCAGGCCGCCGCGCTGCAGTCGGCCGCCCAGGCCTGGCAGGCCGCGTTGCAGGCCAGCCCCTTTGCCGACCTGCCGGCCTTCGAAGCCGCGTTGCTGCCGCCAGCGGAGCGCCAGCGACTGGCCGCGCTGGCGGGTGCCCTGCAGACCGCTCACCAACGCGCCGACGCCCTCTGGCAGGCCGCCCAGGCCCGGCACGCCGAGCTGCAGGCCCGGGCGCCCACCATGCCGTCCCTGGAGGCATTGGCCGACCAGCTGGCGCAGCTCGAAGGCCGGCGCACGGCGCTGAACGAGCAGATCGGCGCCCACCGCGCCCTGCTGGCCCGCGACGCCCAGTTGCGCGCGAACCAGCAGGCGCTGCTGGAGCAGATCGCCCGCCAGACCGCCGAGTCCGACCTGTGGCAGCGGCTCGACGGCCTGATCGGCTCGGCCAAGGGCGACAAGTTCCGCAAGTTCGCGCAAGGGCTCACGCTGGACCACCTGCTGCAGCTGGCCAACCGGCACCTGGCGCGCCTGCACGGCCGCTTCCTGCTGCGCCGCAAACCCACGGGCGAGCTGGAACTGGAGATCGTCGACGCCTGGCAGGGCGACAGCTGCCGCGACACCCGCACCCTGTCGGGCGGCGAAGGCTTCCTGGTCAGCCTGGCCCTGGCGCTTGCCCTGTCGGACCTGGTGAGCCACAAGACCTCCATCGACTCGCTGTTCCTCGACGAAGGCTTCGGCTCGCTGGACGGCGACACGCTGGAGGTCGCGCTGACGGCGCTGGACTCCCTCAACGCCAGCGGCAAGATGATCGGGATCATCAGCCACGTGGAGGCGCTCAAGGAACGCATTCCCGCGCAGGTACGCGTGGTCAAGGGCGGGGGCGTGGGGCACTCGCGGTTGGTGGTGTAGGGCTGTCATCAGCGACGGGGCAGGCAGCCTGAGGTGCGATTCAGCCGCCATGCTCCATCGTCAGCGGTGGCGATGGCTGCGTTTTCGGCATAACTGCCCGGACAGAGCGCAACGTACCGGCAAGCCTCTGCAACCTCCCCGCACCGGCCGCAGTCAGGCGGTCGTTGGGCCTCATGCAGGCCCCAGGGCGGGCGCTCCCGGGGGCGGTGTCATCCCTCGGTCTCGGGCGGTAGTTCCTGCACCGCCTCAGCCTCAGCCACCGCAGCAGCGCTCTGTATCTATTCAGGAGTGACGATAAGTCATTGATCGGCATCGATTTTTGTGAAAATTAATCTATTCATATAATCATTCATGCCGCCCTCTCCAGATCTCTCTGCCAGCATCGTGCAGGCCCTGCGCCGCCAGGGCGGGGCATTGAGCAGCGCCGAGCTGCAAGACCAGCTGCGGGTGAGCCAGCCCACCGTGTCGCGCGCGCTGGCCCCGCTCATTCAGTCGGGCACAGTGCAAAAGGTGGGGGCCGCCCGCAAACAGCGCTATGTGCTGCCCCGCACCGTGCGCGACGTGGGCCGCAGCGTGCCGGTGATGCGCATCGACGCGCAGGGCCGGCCCAGTCCGTTTGCGCGCATGGTGCCGCTCTCCGGCGGCGCCGTGTGGGTGGACGAAGAAGACGGCCTCTCCAAGCGCTTCGACGGCCTGCCCTGGTTTCTGGACGATATGCGCCCCCAGGGTTTCATGGGCCGCACCTTTGCCACCACCCACCCCGAGCTGCAACTGGCCAACGACCCCCGCTTCTGGAGCGACGACGACGTGCTGCGCGCCCTGGCCCTGTGCGGCGACGACCTGCCCGGCAACCTGGTGGTGGGCGAGGCCGCGTTTGCGCGTTTTCACACCCTGCCGCAGCGAGCCCGCCGAGCGGCGTCGCCTGCCGACTATCCGGCCCTGGCCGACGCCGCCATGCAAGGCAGCATCGGCGGCTCGTCCGCCGGGGGCGAGCAGCCCAAGTTCTGCACCATCGTGGAGGGCAGCGCAGAGGGTGATGGATCGGGCCAGGCCGCCCGCCATGTGCTGGTCAAGTTTTCACCTGCGGGCCATGCGCCCACCGACCAGCGTACCCGCGACCTGCTGGTCTGCGAACACTTGGCCCTGCACACCCTGGCCCGTGCCGGCATTGCCGCCGCCCCCAGCCGCATCAGTACCGGCGCAGGCCGCGTGTTCCTGGAGGTGGAGCGGTTCGACCGCACCCCCATCAACGCCGCCAACCCGCAGGGCCTGGGACGCATCGGCATGGTGTCGCTCAAGGTGTACGACGCCGAGTACGTGGGCGCCATGGACAACTGGGCCGCTACCGCCAACCGCATGCAAGAGCGTGGGCTGCTGCGCCCTGCCGACGCATGCACCCTGCGCCTGCTGGAGGCGTATGGCGAGCTGATCGCCAACACCGATCGGCACTACGGCAACATCTCATTGCTGCTGGACGGTGACGACTGGGCCCTGGCCCCCGCCTACGACATGCTGCCCATGCTCTACGCCCCCGTGGGCGGCGAGCTGGTGCCGCGCGACTTTGCCGCCCGCCCCCTGCAACCCACCGCAGCCACCCTGCCCGAGTGGCCGCAGGCGCTGGCCCTGGCCCGCAGCTTCTGGGCCGCCGCCAGCGCCGATGCGCGCATATCCGACGGCTTTCGGCAAATAGCCGCGGAAAATGGGAGCCATATCAGCCGCTAGCCTTGATACCGTAAGCGCAAGCAGCCATCAAAACGCAGCGAAATGGATGGCAGCACCCGCGTTTGAGACGTGTTGCGGTGTGTTGCACAGGCAAGCCGAGACAGTACAGCCATGAAGCAAAGCAGCCTGGGCCTGAGCAACCCCGTCAAGCGCACCCGCAAGCGCGAATTCCTGGACACCATGGAACTGGTCGTTCCCTGGGCTGAACTGGTGGCGCTGATAAAACCCTACGCCCCCGAGAGCGGGCGCAGGGCCAGCAGCCCTTTGCCGTACACACGCTGCCGAGCATCCACTTCATGCAGCCATGGTTCAAGCGCAGCGTCCCGGCGATAGAAGAAGCGCTGCACGATGTGCCGGTCTTCCGGGACATCGCGGATCCGTCCCACTGAAACGATCAGATCCCCGGCGAGTCGAGCATCCTGCGCTTCCGACACCTGCTGGAGCGCCATCAGCTGGCCGATGAGATCCTGGCAACGTTCGATGCGCTCTTGCAAGCCAAGGGGTTGCAGCTGAAGGCTGGCACCGTGGTGGATCCCACTCATCGCAGCGCCCACCTTCACCAAGAGCGAGTGCAAGGCACGCGCCCCGGAAATGCACCAAAGCAAGAAAGGCAACGAGTGGGACTTCGGGACGAAGGCGCACATCGGCGCGGGTGCGGGTGGTCAAGGGCGGGGGCGTGGGGCATTCGCGGCTGGTGGTCTGACCCATCGGGCCGTCGTTTCATATCGCAGTCCGCTCGGCGTTCCACTTGGCAACTAATTTGGCAATTAACTTGGCACTTAATTTCAAAATTTTAGGAAAAGTCTTTTTATTTCAATTGGTTATAGGCTATTGAATCTTGGCAAAATAGCAGGATGTATGCCGACATTCACCAGTTCGAGCCACTCCTTCCGAGCGACGTCCGGATGGAGGACCTGCTTGCCAAGGCGCATGACTTATCGCGGCTGGCCACCGGTCTGGCAGGCGTGCGTGTGCCCCCGGAATTGCGCAGCCTGCTGCGCAGCATGAATTCGTACTACACCAACCGCATCGAGGGGCAGCACACGCGACCGCACGAAATCGAGCAGGCCCTTCAGCAAGACTTCTCCAAAGATTCCGTGCTGGCTGCCAAGCAGCGTCTGGCCATTGCGCATATCGAGGCTGAACAGGTGCTGGAGCAGCGTTACGCCGGAACCGAGGGCGCTGCCCGGCTGTACACGCCAGAGGCGGTGCAGGACATTCACGATGCTTTGTTTTCCCGCCTGCCCGCCACCGATCTGCTCACGTCCGAGCGCGAGCCCATCGTCGCCGGTGCGCTCCGCGAGCGCGAAGTGCGCGTCGGCCAGCATGTGGCTCCGACGCATGCCTCTGTGCCATTGTTTCTGCAACGCTGGGCGGCGTTCTATGGCGGCGTGCGCCGGGGCGAGGCGGCTTTGGTGGCCCTGGCCTGCGCGCACCAGCGACTGGGCTGGGTGCACCCTTTCGTGGATGGCAATGGCCGCGTCATGCGGCTGCACACCCACACCTGGCTGACGGCGATGGGCTACACCGGCGGACTCTGGTCGCCTCTGCGCGGCTTCGCCCGCAGTACCGAGCGTTACTACGCGCTGCTGGCAGATGCCGACAGCCCGCGCCGGGGTGACCTGGACGGGCGTGGCAATCTGAGTGAGCAGGCCTTGATCGCGTGGGCCCACTACGTGCTGGACATCTGCCTGGATCAGGTCCGCTTCATGGCTGGCCTGCTGGACTTCGGCGCCATCAAAAACCGGATCGAGGCCTGCTTGGCGTACGAAGCCAATGTGCTCAAACAAGGCGTCCGTCAGGAAGCCCTGCGCGGTTTGCACTACCTGTTCCTGAGCGGCGAAGAAATGCCGCGCGGCGAATTCAAAGCCATGCTCGGCATGAGTGAGCGCAGCGCAACTGATGTACTAGGTGCATTGGTCAAACGCGGCCTGCTCAAGTCCGACTCGCCGCAGGGGAGGGTGCGCTTTGGCCTGCCGCAGCACGCACTGCGGTTCATGTTTCCGCAGCTGTGGCCTGAGGCGGAGGCGGACCCGGCCAATTCACGATGACCTGAGAAGGCCAAACGGAAAGCGCCGGCCGCCTGTGGGCGCCCGCCCGCTCACCGCTTCACAAACGCATCCCGCGCCGTCACCGCCAGATCGGGGTAGTTGGCGAACATGCCGTCCATGCCCATCTCCAGATAGCTGCGGAACTCGGTCGCGGCCTTCGCCGCATCGGCCTGGGCGAAGGTCCAGCCGTGCACCTTCAGGCCGGCGGCGTGGGCCTGGTCGATGTAGCCCTTGCTGATCGGATAGGTGGTGTTGTTGATGAGAAGGCCGATGCCCTCGGTGAATCCGGCCACCTCGGCCAGCGTCAGGGTGCGCACGGTGCTGCCCGAAACGATGCCCACGCGCGGGGAGCCGTCCGGTGCCGTCACGGCCACGCCCAGCAGGATCAGCGGCATCTTGTTGTTCTGGGCGACCTGCTTGGCGCGCAGGCTGCGCAGCGTGGCGTCGCTGAACGACTGGATGAAGAGCTTGCTGCGGGCGTCGAAGCCGTTGTCGCCCAGCGTTTTCAGAATGCCGTCTTCCATGGCCGGGTCGGCCTGCTTGGCCTCGGGGTACAGGCCCACCGTACGGCCGGCCGTGCCGGTCTGCTGGCGAGCGAAGCTCACCACCTCCTGGAAGGTGGGCACGCCGTAGGGGTTGGGCGCGCTGGGGGTGAAGCCGGGGTAGCTGGTCTTGCCGGTGCCGGTGGGCACCACGGTAAGCGTCTTGACTTCGGCGAGCGTGAAATCCGCCACCTTGTAGCCGCCGTTGCGCTGTGCGAACAGCGAAGCGACGTTGGTGGTGCGGTTCAGCGTGTCGTCGTGCATGGCGATGAGCGCGCCGTCCCGGGTGATCTGCAGGTCCGGCTCGATGAAGTCCGCGCCCATGCGAATGGCCAGCTCATAGCCGCCCAGCGTGTGCTCGGGCAGGTAGCCGCTGGCGCCGCGGTGGGCGATCACCTGGGGCCGCGCGTCATCGTCGGCGTTGTCGCTGCCGCCGCATGCGGCCAGGCCCAGGGTGGAGAGGCACAGCGCAGCGGCCATCAGGGTGGTTTTCATGAGCATCGTCATTCCTGTAGAAAGACGGACGACTCTAGAAGTGGGTCGTGGCGCGGACATGACACTTGGGCGACGCAGCGGCGCGAGATGGAGACTTTCCGCAGTGCGGGCGGCGATGCCAGCGCCGGGCCCGCCACCGCCGCGGCCGCGAGTCCGGCGCAGCCGGCTCACGTACGGGTGGCGCGACGGTGGGCGGTCAGCGCGACGACCGCACCGCTCCCGCGCCCATGTCGATCGTCCCGAAGACCGTGACCCCGCTCGCGCCCGACTGGGCGCCCGTGCCCGTGGCCGGATCACTGGCAGGGCGCGGCGCCAAAGTGCCGCAGCCGCCGAGCATGGCGAGGGCACAGGCCAGAAGGGCCACCCTACCGCCTGCCACGGAGAAGGCAAAGCGTGGGCGCCGTGGCGCCTGCGCCGAAGAGGTCACGACCGTCATTCGCCATCTCCTTGCAGGTGTTTGCCCAGGATGCCCGCCAGCTCGAACATGCCGGCCGACTCCTTGCCGAACACGGCGCGCAGCTTGTCGTCGGCGACGATGGTGCGCTTGTCCTTGGGGTCCTGCAGATTGTGGGCCTTGATGTATTCCCACATCTTCTTGACGGCCTCGGGCCGGGCGACCGGCTCCGCGCCGATCACGGCGGCCAGCGCCGCGCTGGGCGCCTTGCCGGCCGCCGCCTTGCGGGGAGCCTTGGCCGCGGCGGTCTTGGTGGCGGGGGCCTTCTTGGCGGCGGCAGGCTTGGCCGTCTTCTTGGCGGCGGCACTTGTCTTTCCTGCCTTGGCTGCTGCGGTTTTTGCAGCAGCGCCCGGGCGCGGCGGGAACTTGCTGGGCGCGAACTCGAAGTTCACCTTGCCCGCCTCCGCGTCCCAGGCCAGGTGCGCCTTGAAGGCGCGGCGGGTGCGCATGCTGACGAACTTGTCCAGCAGGTCGGTCTTGCCGGTGTCCAGCAGCTTGCTCATCTGCGAGCGCTCCACCGGCTGCTGCAGGATGACCTTGCCGCTCTTGAAAGTGCAGCTGGGCGTCGGCTGCGCGGCCGTGGGCACCGACTTGCTGCAGACGTAGTTGGCGCCGTGCTCGAACACCGGCGCGCCGCAGATGGGGCAGTGGCCCAGGCTGACCTGCTCGCCGAAGTCCACCAGCTCGCCCGATTCCTCGGCAGCGCGGTCGTCGCCGAAGTCGAATTCGAGCTTGAAATTGCCGGCCTCTTCGTCCCGCACGATGGCGACTTCCGCCGTGAACGGCCAGCCCGCCTTGGAACGGAAGCCCTCCAGCGGGCCGATGCGGCGGTCGCGCAGCAGCTGGTCGGCCTCGGCGGTCTCGAACGTGCGACCCGCAGGCGACTTGCCGAACGAGAAGCCGCAGGCATCGCTGCCGTCGCCCGATTTGCCGACGCAGGCGTAGCGGCGGTAGTTCTCCTTCACCACGCCGCCGCAGTTGGGGCAGGGGGCCGAGAGGGTGGCGTAGTCGCCGGGAATGGTGTCGCGGTCGTATTCCTTGGCCTTCTTCACCATGCGCTCGGTCATGCCGGCGATCTGCTGCATGAAGGCCTCGCGGCTGAGCTGGCCCTTTTCCATCTGCGACAGCTTGTATTCCCATTCGCCGGTCAGGTCGGCGCGGCAGAGCTCGTCGACCTCCAGGCCACGCAGCAGCGTCATCAGCTGGAAGGCCTTGGCGGTGGGGATCAGCTCGCGGCCTTCGCGCAGCATGTATTTTTCGGTCAGCAGGCCTTCGATGATGGCCGCGCGCGTGGCTGGCGTGCCCAGGCCCTTTTCCTGCATGGCCGAGCGCAGCTCCTCATCGTCGATCTGCTTGCCGGCGCTTTCCATGGCGCCCAGCAGCGTGGCTTCGGAATAGCGTGCGGGCGGCTTGGTCTTCAGGCCCTTGGCTTCGGCGAATTCGGTGCGCACCATCTCGCCGGGCTGCACGGCCACCAGCGGCTGGCCCTTGTCGCCGGCCTTGCCGTCCTCGACCTCGCCGGCCGCTTCCTTGCCGTAGATGGCCAGCCAGCCGGGCTTGACCAGCACCTTGCCCTCGGTCTTGAAGCTGTGGCCCACCACCTGGCTGACGCGGGTGGTGACCAGATGCTCGGCGCTGGGGAAGAACACCGCCATGAAGCGGCGCACCACCAGGTCATACAGCTTCTGTTCGGCTTCCGACAGGCCGCTGGGCGCCTGCGTGGTCGGGATGATGGCGAAGTGATCGCTGACCTTGGCGTTGTCGAAGATGCGCTTGGATGGGCGCACGTAGCTGCCGTCCAGCGCCTGCTGCGCAAAGGGCGCCAGGTGGCGCATGCCGCTGGTGGCCAGCATGCCGAAGGTGTCCCTCGCGACCGGCAGGTAGTCTTCCGGCAGCGCGCGCGAGTCGGTACGCGGGTAGGTCAGCGCCTTGTGGCGTTCATAGAGGCTCTGCGCCAGCGCCAGCGTGGTCTTGGCCGAGAAGCCGAACTTGCCGTTGGCTTCGCGCTGCAGGCTGGTCAGGTCGAACAGCAGGGGCGATGCCTGGCTGGTGGGCTTGCTTTCCTCGGTGACGGTGGCCGCCTTGCCGCGCACGGCCTCGGCGATGGCCTGGGCGTCGTGGATGTTCCAGAGCCGGTCGGCGCGCGCCTCGGGGTCTTCGCTGTTCTTCTTCCACTTCGGGTCGAACCACTTGCCCAGGTATTCGCCCGCCTCGGCATGGAAGCCGGCGTGGATCTCCCAGTAGTCGCGGCTGATGAACTTGCGGATCTTTTCCTCGCGCTCCACCACCAGCGACAGCGTGGGCGTCTGCACCCGGCCCACGGTCGTCAGGAAGAAGCCGCCGCCTTGCGAATTGAACGCCGTCATCGCCCGCGTGCCGTTGATGCCCACCAGCCAGTCGGCCTCGGAGCGGCTGCGCGCGGCGTTGGCCAGGCCCTGCATCTGCTGGTCGCTGCGCAGGTTCTCGAACCCGTCGCGGATGGCCTGCGGCGTCATCGACTGCAGCCAGAGGCGCTTGACCGGCTTGCCCAGACCGCCCTTGGCGCCGCCGGCGTACTGCTCGATCAGCCGGAAGATCAGCTCGCCCTCGCGGCCCGCGTCGCAGGCGTTCACCAGTTCGGTCACGTCCTTGCGCTTGGCCAGCTTGACCACCGCGTTCAGGCGGCTCTTGGTCTTGTCCACGGGCTTCAAGTCGAAGTGCGGCGGGATCACCGGCAGGTGGGCGAAGCTCCACTTGCCGCGCTTGACGTCGAACTCCTCGGGCGCCTGGATCTCCACCAGGTGGCCCACGGCGCTGCTGACCAGGTAGCGGTCGTTCTCGAAATGGTCTTCGTGCTTGTCGAACTTGCCGGCGATGGGCGTGAGCGCACGCACGATGTCCTGCGCCACCGAGGGTTTTTCTGCAATTACCAGTGTCTTGGTCATTTTGTGGGTCTCGCCATTTCAGGCGCTTCTACAATCCGCTTCTTCATGCGCGCACGCGCACGCATGTGTGCCTATTCAAATTAACAGAGTTTTGCCATGCCCCGCATCGCCCCACCCGTCGCCGCCCCCGTCGCCTCGGGCCGGCGCATCCAGACCCGGCGCTCGGGCGTGCATGGCAAGGGCGTGTTCGCCGTGCAGGACATCGCAGAGGGCGAGGTGCTGGTCGAATACGTGGGCGAGGTCATCAGCTGGCAGGAAGCGCAGGACCGGCACCCGCACGACCCGGCGCAGCCCAACCATACCTTCTACTTCCACGTCGACGAAGACCGCGTGATCGACGCCAACTACGGCGGCAACTCCTCGCGCTGGATCAACCACAGCTGCGCGCCCAACTGCTTCGCCGACGAGCGGGGCGGCCGCATCTTCATCACTGCGCTGCGCAACATCGCCGCAGGCGAAGAGCTGAGCTACGACTACGGCCTGATCGTGGAAGAGCGCTATACCCCGAAGCTCAAGGCCGAATACCCCTGCTGGTGCGGCGCCGCCACGTGCCGCGGCACGCTGCTGGCCCCCAAGCGCGGCTGGGCGCCGCCCGGGTTGCCGCAGCGGCCCCAGGCCGCAGCCACCGCGCCGGCCACCGAAACCACCGCGCCGCAGTCCCGGCGCCGGGGCTCCCGCCGGTGACCCGCGCCCCCGTGCGCTGGCAGGCCGAAGCCATCTGGGAGGCCGTGGCGCCCCGGCTGCCCGGCTTCACCGTCGAGATCCTGCCGGAGATCGATTCCACCAACACCGAGCTGATGCGCCGGGCCCGCGCGGGCCGCACCGAGCCCACGCTGCTGGTCGCCGAAACGCAGACCGCCGGCCGCGGCCGGCTGGGGCGGCCCTGGCAGAGCCAGGCGACCGACGCGGCATCCGAAGGCCCCGGCGCGCTGCCGTCCCTCACCTTCTCCCTCGGCCTGCCACTCGCGCCGCGCGACTGGTCGGGCCTGTCGCTGGCGGTGGGCGTGAGCGTGGCCGAGAGCCTGCAGCCCGGCCTGCCCGCGCCCGGCGGCCCTACGCCGCGCATCGGCCTGAAATGGCCCAACGACCTGTGGCTGGACGGCGACCGCAAGCTGGGCGGCATCCTGGTCGAAACCGCCAGCTTCGTTGCGCCGCAGGGTGCCGCTGGCCCGGCGGCGCTGACGGGCGCGGCGCGCTACGTGGTCATCGGCATCGGCATCAACCTGCTGCCGCGCTCCGGCGACGGCATGAACACCCCACCGGCCTTCCTGGGCGAGGTGGATGCATCCCTGGACGCCCCCGCCGCGCTGGGCCGCATCGCCGCACCGCTGGTCGCCATGCTGCAGTCGTTCGAGGGCTTCGGCTTCGCGCCGGTGCAGGCCCGCTTCGACGCGCGCGACGTGCTGCGCGATCGCGCCGTCCGCCTCAGCGACGGGCAGGCCGGCACGGCCCACGGCGTGGGCGACGACGGCGCGCTGCGGGTGCTCACCGCCGCCGGCATGCAGTCGGTGACCAGTGCCGAGATCAGCGTGCGCCCGGCGGGCCGGGCTTTGCCGCCGGCCTGACGCGGCCCTTTTTCTTCTTCGCCGCTCCGCCCATGCTGCGCATCGCCTTCATCGCCCTGCTGCTGGCCAACGCCGGCTACTACGCCTGGTCGGGCGGGTGGCTGCGCAGCTGGGGGCTGGCGCCCGCCGATCCGGCCGAGCCGCACCGCATCGAGCAGCAGATCCGCCCCGAGGTGCTGCGCATCCAGCCGGCGGCCGCAACCGCGGGCAGCGGTGGCCCCCAGGCGCCGGGCAGTGCGGCCGGTGCGGGCGGCGGGGCCGGCGGGGCAGCCCACCGGCCGCAGGGCACCGAGGCTCAGTCCCCCGTTGCGGCCTTGCCGGCGCCCGGGCAGCCCGCGGCCGTGGCCAACCCCAGCCTCGGCGCGCCGGCTTTGGGCCCGGCGGCTGCGGGCGCGGCCACGCCCACCGCGTCCTGCCTGCAAGCCGGCCCGTTCGACCAGCGCCAGGCCGACACGCTGCGCGTCGCCCTGGCGGCTGCCGGCCTGCCAGCCGACGCGTGGAACCTGGAAGGCACACCCGTGTCCAGCCGCTGGATGGTCTACATGGGCCGCTTCGCCGACGAAGAGGCGCTGGCCCGGAAGCGGTCGGAGCTGCGCGCGCGCAACGTCCCCTACGACCGCCCGGGCGCGGGGCTGGAGCCGGGCCTGTCGCTGGGCCGGTATGCCACCGAAGAGGCCGCGGAACGCGCGCTGGCGGCGCTTGGCACCCAGGGCGTGCGCACCGCGCGGGTCGTGCAGGAACGCACCGGCTCCACCACCGAGTACGTGCTGCGCCTGCCCGCCGTGACCGAGGGCATGGCCGGCCGCATCGACCGGATGCGCCCGGCGCTGGGCGGCAAGCCGCTGCGCCCCTGCTGAGTCCGACTCTCTTCTTTCGTTCGTCCCTCACCCCCCCTCCGCTGGCCCGGCATCCAGCGTTCCGACCCGCCACTGCAGGAGACCCGCGATGACCTGTGTCTACGACTTCGAAGCCCAGTCCGTGGATGGTGCGCCCGTGCCGCTCAGCCAATACGCAGGCAAGGTACTGCTCATCGTCAACACCGCCAGCGCCTGCGGCTTCACGCCCCAGTTCGCGGGGCTGGAGGCGCTGCACCAGCAGTACGCGGACAGGGGGCTGGTGGTGCTGGGCTTTCCCTGCAACCAGTTCGGCCGGCAGGACCCGGGCAGCAACGACGAGATCGCCGGCTTCTGCCAGCGGAACTACGGCGTGAGTTTCCCGATGATGGCCAAGATCGACGTGAACGGCGCCGAGGCGACGCCGCTCTACCGCTGGCTCACGGCAGAGGCGCCAGGCATCCTGGGCACCAAGGCCATCAAGTGGAACTTCACCAAGTTCCTGATCGGCCGGGACGGCGAGGTCATCCGCCGGTATGCGCCCACCGACAAGCCCGAGGCGCTGGCGAAGGACATCGAGGCCGCGCTGGCCGCGTGAACGCGGGCGGCAGAGGCGTGGGGTGGTTCAGCGGGTTCGGACCCGCCTTGGCCGAGCCCCGGTCGGGCTGCGCCGCTCGAAGCCCGGGCATGCGTCACGGCAAGCGCTTCGGCAGGCGCGGGGCGCACGGGCGGGCTAGGCAGGCCCGCGTTGTGTCCACGTAAACCCTGAGAAACCTTGCAGGGGCAAGCAGCCGGATCAAGCCTGCGGGCGATACCCGCAGAGGCTGGATAGCGGTTGCGGGTGCCGGATAAGGCGCCGGCGGGTCTTCGCCGCACCATGGAGCCCAAGCAGCGAACGGCTGCGAAATCACCGGAAGAAGCGCCGAGCGGCGCCCAACCGGCCGGTTCCATGTGCAAGGAGACAGCTCCATGAAAGATCTGCAAGGCAAGGTCGCCATCGTCACCGGCGGCGCCACGCTCATCGGCGCGGCCGTGGTCCGCACGCTGCGTGACCAGGGCGCCCGTGTGGCCCTCTTCGACATCGACGCCGAGGGCGGCGCCCGCATCGCCGCCGAAGACGCCGACAACATCCGCTTCTGGCCGGTGGACATCGCCGACGACGAGCAACTGGCCAGCGGCGTGGCCGACGTGGCCGCGCGCTTCGGCCGCATCGACGGCCTGGTGAACCTGGCCGCCACCTACCTGGACGACGGTGCCGCCTCCGAGCGCGCCGACTGGCTGCGCGCGCTGGACGTGAACCTGGTCAGCGCCGTGATGGCCGCCCGCGCGGTGCGCCCGCATCTGGCGGCGGCCGGCGGCGGCGCCATCGTCAACTTCACCAGCATTTCCTCCAAGGTCGCGCAGACCGGCCGCTGGCTCTACCCCGTCTCCAAGGCCGCGCTGGTGCAGGTCACGCGCAACATGGCCATGGACTTCGCCGCGGACGGCATCCGCGTCAATTCCGTGTCGCCGGGCTGGACCTGGTCGCGGGTGATGGACGAGCTCACGCAGGGCGACCGCGCCAAGACCGACCGCGTGGCGGCGGACTACCACCTGCTGGGGCGCGTGGGCAACCCCGAAGAGGTGGGCGAGGTCGTCGCCTTCCTGCTCTCGCAGCGCGCCTCGTTCGTGACCGGCGCCGACTACGCGGTGGACGGCGGCTATTCCGCCATGGGCCCCGAGCAGGCCAGTCCCGCCATCCCGCGACTGGCGGCGTGAGCGCGTTTTTCCCCTGACACCTTCTTTCCCCTCTTTTTTTCGTTTCTTCCAAGGAGACTGCCATGCGTCGAGTTGCAATCGTGGGCGGAGGCCAGGCTGGCCTGCCGCTGGCTTTCGGTCTGCTGGACAAGGGCTACGAGGTCACCGTGGTGACCAACCGCACGCCCGACCAGATCCGCGCCGGCAAGGTGATGTCCAGCCAGTGCATGTTCGACCCCGCGCTGCAGGTGGAGCGCGACCTGGGCATCAACCACTGGGAGGCCGAATGCCCCCCGGTGGAAGGCATCGGCTTCGCCGTGCCGAACCCCGAGCAGGCCGGCGCCAAGCTGATCGACTGGAGCGCGAGGCTGGACCAGCCCGCGCAGTCGGTGGACCAGCGCCTCAAGATGCCCGTGTGGCTGGAGAACGTGGAAAAGCGCGGCGGCAAGGTGCTGATCCAGGACGCCGGCATCGCCGAGCTGGAGGCGCTGTCGGACTCGCACGACCTGGTGATCCTTGCGGCCGGCAAGGGCGAGGTGGTGCGCCTCTTCGAGCGCGACGCTGCCCGCTCGCCATTCGACAAGCCGCAGCGTTCGCTGGCCCTGACCTACGTGCATGGCCTGAAGCCCACAAAGGACTACTCCCGCGTGTCGTTCAACCTGATTCCGGGCGTGGGCGAATACTTCGTGTTCCCCTCGCTCACGCTCAGCGGGCCGTGCGACATCATGGTGTTCGAGGGCGTGCCCGGCGGCCCGCTGGACTGCTGGCGCGAGGTGAAGACGCCCGAAGAGCATCTGGCGACCAGCAAGCGCTTCCTCGACACCTTCCTGCCCTGGGAAGGCGAGCGCGCCCGTGGTGCCGAGCTGACCGACGCCAACGGCATCCTGGCCGGCGCCTTCGCACCCACCGTGCGCAAGCCCGTACTCACGCTGCCCTCGGGCCGGCTGGTGTTCGGCCTGGGCGACGCCGTGGCCACCAACGACCCGATCACCGGGCAGGGCTCCAACAACGCCACCAAGGCCGCCAAGGTGTACCTGGACGCCATCGTGGCGCACGGCGGGCAGCCCTACACCCGCGCCTGGATGGAGCAGACCTTCGAGCGCTTCTGGGACTACGCCCAGTGGGTGGTGCAGTGGACCAACTCGCTGCTCACGCCCCCGCCGCCGCACATCCTCAAGCTGCTGGGCACGGCCGCCGCCATGCCCACCCTGGCCCGCACCATCGCCAACGGCTTCAACCACCCGCCCAGCTACTTCCCCTGGTGGGCCGACGCCGACGAGGCCGACCAGCTCATCGCCCGCCACCAGGCGCCCGAGGCCGTCGCGGCCTGAGCGACCGCGCCTGATGCAACCACCCAAGGAGACCGCCATGTCCGCCTGCCTCGCCCCCGAAGCCCTGGCCGTGCAAGCCGCCAGCCCCGCCGCCAACGCCACCGACTGCGACTGCGACAACGCCCCCTGGGGCTGCGTGGACCTGCAGCCGCGCACCCTGCGCAACCTGCTGGGCAGCTACCCCACCGGGGTCGCCATCGTGACCACGCGCACGGCCGACGGCCGTTCCGTGGGCCTGACCATCAACTCCTTCGCCTCGCTCTCGCTGGACCCGCCGCTGGTGCTCTGGAGCCTGGTCAACCACTCGCCCAACCTGGCGGCGTTCCGCGACTGCACGCACTTCGCCATCCACATCCTGCCGCGCGAGCACGAAGAACTGGCCAAGCGCTTCGCCAGCCCTGCGGTGCCCGACAAGTTCGCGGGCGTGGACGTGGTCGACGCACCCGAGGGCGTGCCCGTGCTGCAGGGCGCCGTCACCACCCTGGTGTGCGCGAGCGAGGCCGACCACAGCCGCCATGCCGGCGACCACCTGCTGATGGTCGGCCGCGTGGTCCGCACGCACAGCGCACCGGGCACGCCGCTGGTCTTCCACGCAGGCCGGTTCACGGCGCTGGACCTGCCCCAGCCCGCCGCTGCCTGACACGCCGCCCGCACTGCGGACCTGCCTTTGCGCCCACCGGCCGAGCGAACGCTGCCGGCCGGAGCACAGGTCCGCGCCCCCCGCCTTCCTTTCGATGGAGCCTGCCATGAGCACCCCCGCTTCCTCCTCTGCCGCCCCCTCCGCCCCATCGTCCATCCTGGCTGCGCTGGCCGCGCAACTGGCCGGCGGCCACGTCCGCGTCGTCGATCTGACGCAGACGCTTTCGCCCTCGTTCCCGACGCTGCAGCTGCCGCCGCAGTTCGGGCAGGTCAAGCCGTTCACGATCGAGCGCATCTCGCACTACGACGAGAACGGCCCGGGCTGGTACTGGAACAACTTTTCCTGCGGCGAGCACACCGGCACGCACTTCGACGCGCCGGCCCACTGGATCACCGGGCGCGAGCACCCCCAGAACAGCGTGGACACCATCGCGCCGGAGAACTTCGTCGCCCCGGCCGTGGTGGTCGATGCCAGCGCCGAGGTGGCGGCCGATGCCGACTGGCTGCTCACCGTGCCCTTCCTCGAAGCCTGGGAGGCGCGCCATGGCCGCATCCCGGCCGGCGCCTGGGTGCTGCTGCGCACCGACTGGTCGCTCAAGGCCCACGACGCGGGCGCGTTCCTCAACCTGAAGGACGACGGCGCCCACACCCCCGGCCCCACGCAGGAGGCGGTGGAATGGCTGATCCACCAGCGGCAGGTGCACGGCTTCGGCGTGGAGACCATCAACACCGACGCGGGCCAGTCGTACACCTGGCCCGTGCCGTATCCGTGCCACACGCTGATGCACGGTGCCAACCGCTACGGCCTGCAGTGCCTGAAGAACCTGGACCAGCTGCTGCCGCAGGGCGCGCTGATCGTCTCGGCGCCTTTGAAAATCGAAGGCGGCTCGGGCAGCCCGCTGCGCGTGCTGGCGCTGGTGGAGTGACGGCCATGGACAGCGCCGCAGTCCCCCAGGTGATCTTCGTCGGCAGCGGCATCAACTCCCTGGTGGGAGCGGCGCTGCTGGCCGTGCGCGGCAAGCGCGTGCTGGTGCTGGAGCGCAACGACCGCTTCGGCGGCTGCATCCGCACCGAAGAACTGTTTCCCGGCTACCGGCACGAGGTCATGGCCTCGTGGTATCCGCTCTTCACCGGCAGCCCGGGCTATGCCGAACTGAAGCCCGCGCTGGAGCGAGCCGGGCTGCGGTTTCTCACGCCCGATTACACGACCGGCTGGGTCGCGCCGGACGGCCGGGGCATCGCCCTGCGCCAGGACCTGGACGACGCCGCGCGCCGCATCGACGCCGTGGCGCCGGGCGACGGCACGGCGATCCAGGCCATGGCCGCCGATCTGTTCGGCCGCGATGCCGCGCTCACCTTCGGCCTGCTGGGCGGCGATCCGTACGGCTGGCCGCTCATGAAGCTGCTGTGGTCCGAATGGCGCCAGCGCGGCACCGACGGCTTGCTGGCCTATGCGGGCGGCGCGATGGAGAACTTCCGGCGCTGGTCGCACCGCACGCTGCGCTCCGACATGGCGCGCGCCCTGATGGCGCCATGGACGCTGCATTCGGGCCTGGGGCCGGACGACGCCACCTCGGCGCTGATCGGCAAACTCACCTTCGCGGCCGTGGTCAGCGGCGGCATGCCGGTGGTGCAGGGCGGCGGCAGCCGGCTGGTGGAGGCGCTGGCCGCCGTGATCCGCCAGCACGGCGGAGACCTGGTCTGCAACGCCCAGGTGGACCGCATCGACACGCAGGGCCAGGGTCGCAAGCGCCGCGCCACCGGCGTGCGGCTGGCCGACGGGCGCAGCCATGCTGCGAGCGAATCGGTGGTCTGCAGCGTCGCGCCCGGGCAGCTCTACGGCCGGCTGCTGCCCGACGCGCCGCCCGTGGTGCGCGAGCGCGCCGAAGCCTTCCAGCATGGGCGCGGCGACATGCAGATCCATTTCGCCCTGAATGCGCCGCCCGCGTGGAAGGAGCCGGAGCTGCTCAAGGTACCGCTGGTGCACCTGACGGAGGGCATGGAGCAGGTCTGCACGTCCGTCACCGAGGCCAACAACGGCCTGCTGCCCGCCCGGCCCACGCTCGGCATCGGGCAGCCGACCGCGGCGGACCCGTCGCGCGCGCCCGAAGGCGGCTGGATCCTGTGGATCCAGATGCAGGAGTTGCCCTCCCACCTGCGCGGCGATGCGGCGGGCGAGATCGCGGTGCCCGCCGACGGGCGCTGGAACGAGGCCGTGCGCGAAGCCTTCGCCGACCGCGTGCAGGCCCGGCTGGAGCAGGTGATGCCCGGGCTGGCCGAGCGCATCGTCGGGCGCCGTGCGTATTCGCCGGCCGACCTGGAGCGCCTCAACTGCAACCTGGTGGGCGGCGACCCATACGGCGGCCTGTGTTCGCCCGACCAGTTCTTCCGGCTGCGGCCCTTCGCGGGCGCGGACGGCGCGCGCGGCCACCGCACGCCGCTCGCCAACGTGTTCCACATCGGCGCCAGCACCCACCCCGGGCCGGGCCTGGGCGCGGGCTCGGGCTACCAGATCGCGCAGCGGCTGGCGCCCGGCTGATGGCGCTGCGCGCCCTGCGGCCTCTTTCTCTCTTTCTTTCTTTCTCCCACCGTACCGATCTTTTCAACCACCCACCGACGACGAAGGACGACACCATGCGCAAGACCGCATTCAAGAAGAGGGGCCTGGCAGGCCTGATGGGCGTGGCCGCCGGCCTGGCTGCCACGGGCGCGGCGCATGCCACGGAAAACGGCGGCCTGGGCGTCTACCCCGACGGCCTGGAGAACTACTTCGTCGGCGCACTGCCGCCCCCCGGCGTGCATATGATGGCGTACGGCGGCGGCTACCGCTACGACACGCTGCGCGGCAACGATGGCCATTCGCTGGTGCCGGACTTCAAGGTGGACGTGAACCTGCTGGCACCGCGCGTCGTGTGGGTCACGCCGCAGACGATCGCGGGCGGCCAGCTGGCCTTCCACACCGTGGTGCCGCTGCTGGACGTGAAGTTCCGCGCGGGCGGCGCCACGTTCAAAAGCTCGGGCCTGGGCGACATCACGGTCGGCGCGGCGCTGGGCTACCACCTGTCGCCGCAGCTGCACCAGGTGGTCGGGCTGGACATCGTCGCGCCCACCGGCAAGTACCGCGCCAACGATCCCTCCAGCCTGGGGCGCAACTACTGGGCCTTCCAGCCGGTCTACGCCGTCACCTACATGCAGCCCTCGGGCTTCAACGCCGACCTGAAGCTCATGTACGACATCAACCGCCGCAATGGCGACACCGACACCCGTTCCGGCCAGGCGCTGCATGCCGACTACGCAGCCGGCTGGGGCCTGGGCAACGGCTGGGTGGTGGGCGTGGGCGGGCACGTGTTCCGCCAGGTCACCGATGACAGCGGCCCCGGCAGCGCACAGGGCAAGGCGCGCGCCATCGGCTTCGGCCCTGCGATCCGCTACGCCAACGACAAGGGTTTCCTGGTCACGGTGAAGTGGCAGAAAGATTTCAACGTGCGCAACCGGGCCGAAGGTGGCGGCCTTCTGGTGAAGGCGACGATTCCGTTCTGACGCCGCGGTGCGGACGTCAGCGGGCGACATGGGCGGCCGGCGCGAGATATCGGGGGAACTGAGCGCTGGCGCCACCGGCCGGATCGATCCGGGCCTTGTGCGCGCCACCTGGGCCGTGGCGGCCTGGGGGTGCGTCTCAGGTCACCGGGCAGCGCGGTGCTGGTGAGGCACTGCGTTGCCGGCAGGGGCCGGCGCAGCGAGGGGCTTGCAGGCCGCTCTCAGAGCCTGTTTACGATCTTTTCAGAGTCGACAATTGCTTGGTGAAAAGAAAGCCCTACCCAAGCGACATAAGCAGAGAGAAGTTCGCCGAGATCGAGCCGAAGTTCGCCGAGATCGAGCC
>NZ_LMOV01000002.1 GCF_001424265.1 Acidovorax sp. Leaf160 | reverse complement strand
TAGCGTGTAGTCGCGCTGCGTCCGTTTGACACTCGATTCCATGACTCCTGCCCTTTGTGCAAGGCCCAGGTGTCAACTCTGGGTAGGACGGGTCAAAGCAAGCAAAAAAGCGCCCTCCCGGGCGCTTTTTTATTGGTGCATCCATTCGTGCGGAACGCGCGCAAGGCTCGCGATCTACAGGTGGAAGTGCCCA
Source organism: Acidovorax sp. Leaf160 (assembly GCF_001424265.1). GTDB lineage: Bacteria > Pseudomonadota > Gammaproteobacteria > Burkholderiales > Burkholderiaceae_C > Paracidovorax. The sequence goes on along the minus strand of NZ_LMOV01000002.1, from coordinate 221,867 downwards.
GCCGCCTCGGGCTGATACAGCACCTGGAGGATCGAGATATGCCGCGTCCTTCCGCCGACCCGCCACGCAAAGGAGTCGCCAGCCTTGCAGCCGAGGATTGCTGTGCCTACTTCGGAACACACCGATAGCTTGCCGGTGGCCGGGTCCTCCTCATCCGGGTACACCAGCACCACCTCGACGCTCTGACCATCCATTTGTACTAAAGCTCTGGAATTGAGCGTCACCACGTCGGCCGTGACATTCTCACTTCGCACCACGATGGCCCGCGCCACCTCGTACTCGAGATCAACCACCGAGGCTTCGTGCTCCTCCATGAGTTCCGTCAGCCGCCCCTTGTCGATCTCGGTAATGAAAATTTCCGAGGACCCAAGGAACATGCCGGTCCCCAAAAGCGCGCGATAGCGCTCCGCTGTCATTGACAGCGACGTCAGCAACGGCGTTTCACAGGCATGCGAAAAACCGCATCCCAGAAACGCTTTCAAAGAGCGGATGTTTTCCGGCTGAATCTTCGCGATGAGCGTTTTCACCCGCATCTCCATGAAGGCCAGCTTCATGCCTTGATGGATCGCGCTGGTGCCAAGGCGGCGGCCCCAGTTTTCCCGGTCGCCGATGACCGTCACCATCTCGCAGTGGGATGGCGCATTCACGAGTCGCACGAAGCCCACCGGCCTGTCCCGCCTGTCGAAGGCCATGAAGAAGCGGCCTCCGTGATTGAACACGTGGGTGAGGATAGGCAGGTGTACCCGGCTGAGCGCCCGCCCGATGGACGCGGAGACGTCGCGGGAGTCGGCCAAATAGCGGATGACAGCCTCGTTATCCAGCCAATGCATCACCTGCAGGGCATCGGAGCGGGTGATTTCCGGACACAAAGAAACGAAGGGCTGGCTCATCTTCACCACAGTTGGTTGCAAGGATGAAAGCCTCTCATGGCGCGGGCCGTGCCGGTTCTTTCCTGGAGCGACGATTCTAGGATGCCCGCCAAAGCGCACCCGCGCAGTGCGGCATTGAGCAAGACGGCTTTGGAACCACGCTTCCGTGTGGGACAGGGCCGCAGTTTCACCTGCAAGCAGCGCATACGATGGACAGCGTGCTGCCCGTATGAAAACATCCCCCGCCATGGGTGTTGCGGACTTGGATTTGGGTGCACTGGAGCTGTCGTGGGTCGCGCCGAAAGGCTTGCTGCTGAGCGCGAGCAGCCGGCAGAGCGCAGCGACGACCCGCTCTGGGAACGAAGGCTCGTCCACATCCAGCACTGCTCCGACCATCGGCGTGGCGACCTGGCAGCAGGCCACCACGATACCGACCCCACCTTCGATATCCGGCGCCCGGCGGAGTCCGCCCCTAACAGGTTCGAGGATTTGCCTCGCGACCACCGCGGGCGTTGGGCCCGAGTTGATCGTGACCCGCAAACCCTTCCCCACCCGTTCCCACACCAAGGCCCCCACGCATGACCGAAGCGCTTCGCACGATTGGAAACCACGGCATCGTGGGTGATCTGGAGACGGTGGCGCTGGTCGCGCGCGACGGCGCCATCGACTATTTTTGCTGGCCAACCCTGGACAGTCCCACCGTCTTCGCGGACCTGCTGGACCCAGGCCGGGGTGGCGCTTTCGAGATCGAGCCTGAGCTGACGGATCCACGCCACCTCCAGCTGTACGTGCCCGACACCAACGTGCTGGTCACGCGCTGGATGGGCGCAGAGGGCAGCGCGGAAGTGATGGACTGGATGCCGCAGCCCGAAGCGCGCCAGCGCAGCGGCCACTGCGCGCGCGGGCTGGTCCGGCGCCTGACGGTGACCAGCGGAACGGTGACCTTCGACGTGCGTTGCGCCCCTCGCTTCGACTACGCCCGGCAGATCCCGAAGGCCGACGCGATCGAAGGAGGTGTGCGCTTTGGGGCTGGCGATATCGCGCTCAACCTGTTCTCGTCGCTCGCACTCGATGCGCAGGAGGGCAGCGCCCACGCGCGAGTCACGCTGAGCAAGGGGCAGAGCGCCTGGTTCGTCATCGGCGACCAGGCGATGCCCTGCCCTGACGACGATGCCATTCAAGAGCAGCTGGATGCCACGACCCATGCCTGGCGCGCGTGGCACGCCACATCCACCTACACCGGGCGCTGGCGCGAACAGGTGCTGCGCTCTGCGCTGACGTTGAAACTGCTGACCTCTGCCCGCCATGGGTCGATTGCAGCCGCTGCGACCTTCTCGCTGCCCGAAGCCGAAGGCTGGGAGCGCAACTGGGACTACCGCGCCACCTGGATCCGGGACGCGTCCTTCACCGTGTACGCGTTTCTTCGCCTGGGCTTCACCGACGAAGCGAATCACTTCAATCATTGGGTGGGCGCACGCGTGGTGGGCGCGGACCGCGACAACCCGTTGCAGATCATGTATGCGCTCGACGGGTCGGCCACGGCCGAGGAACAGGAGCTGACGCACATGGCCGGCTATGCGGGCAGCCGGCCCGTGCGGATCGGCAACGCCGCGCACAAGCAGACGCAGCTCGACATCTTCGGGGAGCTGCTCGACAGCGCCTACCTCTCGAACAAGTATGGCGATCCGATCCACTACCAAGGGTGGCAGCACGTCCGCACCATCGTCGACTACGTGATCGAGCACTGGAACGAGCCGGATGCGGGCATCTGGGAGATGCGTTCGGAGCCGCGCCACTTCCTGCATTCCCGGGTGATGTGCTGGGTGGCGCTGGACCGCGCGATCCGCCTGGCGAAGAAGCGTTCGCTGCCCGCGCCGTTGGTGGCCTGGGCCGAGACGCGCGATGAGATCGTGGCCGACATCTGGGCCAACTTCCGCCACCCGGAACACGGCTACTTCGTGCAGGAGCGCGGCGGCACGGAGCTGGACGCGGCGCTGCTGATGATGCCGCTGGTCCGGTTCGTGTCCTCCACCGACCCCGTCTGGCTCAAGACGCTGGAAGCCATTGGCGAGCAGCTCTGCGACGACGGCCTCGTCTACCGCTATCGCGTCGACGACGGACTGGGCGGGCAGGAAGGCGCGTTCACCACCTGCACGTTCTGGTACACGGAGTGCCTCGCCCGGGCGGGCCGACTGGACGAAGCACGCGTGCATCTGGCAAAGGGCCTCGCCTACGCCAACCACTTGGGACTGTTTGCCGAGGAGGTCGATATGCGCGGCCTGCCGCTCGGCAACTTTCCTCAGGCGCTCAGCCATTTGGCATTCATCAGCGCCGCTTACTTTCTGGACCGGCAACTGGACCCAAGCTACCGGCCGATCTGGCAGCCTTGAGAATCGTGGAGCGGGCGAGAAGCCATCTCTCGCGCGCAGGGCCTGGCTTGGCGTAGCGTGGCGTGGGGGAACCTTGCGGAGCGCCCACACGCGCCGTAGTCCGGCGCCTACGCGCCGTGGCGACAAGCACTTGCATGGCCATGGTGCAGTGCAGCAGACGATGGTATCCACATCATGCTGGACCACAGTCTCACCACCATTGCTGCTCCGCCGCCTCTTGCTGGCGTGGCGGAACACCTTCGCCAGTATGAAAAGCTCGGCGCCCATTGTTCGGGTCATGGCACAGACTTCGCAGTCTGGGCGCCCAACGCCACCCACGTCGAACTCATAGGCTCTTTCAGCCGCTGGCAGCCGCAGCCGATGCAACGTGCAGGCGACGGGTCCGGCCGCTGGACGGCGCATGTCAGCAATGCGCGCCACGGCGACTTCTACAAGTACCGCGTCCACGGCGCCGATGGCCGGTGCGTGGACAAGGCGGACCCGTACGCCACCCGCTCCGAGCTGGCGCCCGGCACCGCGTCGCAGATCTGGAACCTGGAGTACTCCTGGAACGACTCCGCCTGGATGCAGTCCCGCGCGGAACGGCAAGCCCTCGCCGCGCCCATCTCCATCTATGAGGTGCATCTGGGCTCGTGGCAGCGCGATGACGATGGGCGCTTTCTGAATTACCGCGACATCGGTCAGCGACTGGCGGCGCATTGCGAGGCCATGGGCTTCACCCATGTCGAGTTGATGCCGGTGTCCGAGCACCCCTTCTACGGATCGTGGGGCTACCAGACGACGGGATATTTTTCGCCCACTGCCCGCTACGGCGAGCCGCAGGATCTGATGCAGCTGGTGGACACGCTCCATCAGCATGGCATTGGCGTGATGATGGACTGGGTGGCGTCGCACTTCCCCGCCGATGCCCACGGGCTGGCGCGGTTCGACGGCACCTCCCTGTACGAACACGAAGATCCCCGGCAAGGCTTCCACCCCGAATGGAACAGCCTGATCTTCAACTACGGCCGCTTCGAGGTGCGCGACTTCCTGATCGGCAACGCGCTCTTCTGGCTGGAGAAGTACCACTTCGACGCGATCCGCGTGGATGCGGTGTCCTCCATGCTGTACCTGGACTTCTCTCGCAAGCCGGGCGAATGGATTCCCAACCAGGATGGCGGCAACCAGAACTGGGACGCCGTGCGCTTCCTGCAGGATCTGAACAAGACGGTCTATGCGGCGTTTCCGGACGTGCAGGTGATCGCCGAGGAATCGACGGCCTGGGCGGGCGTCTGCCGCCCGGTACACGACGGCGGCCTGGGCTTCGGCATGAAGTGGAACATGGGCTGGATGAACGACACGCTGCGCTACATGCAGCGGCAGCACATCCACCGCGGCTGGCACGGCGACGACATCCGGTTTTCCGCGGTCTATGCCTTCGACGAGAACTTCGTGCTCGCGCTTTCGCACGACGAGGTGGTCTACGGCAAGCACAGCCTGCTGATGAAGCAGCCCGGCGATGAGTGGCAACGCTTCGCCGGCTTGCGCACCCTGTACGGAATGATGTGGTCCCACCCCGGCAAGAAGCTGCTCTTCATGGGCGGCGAGTTTGGCCAGATCGAGGAGTGGCACCACGAGCGAACGCTGGACTGGCACCTGTGGGGGCAGTCTCGCCATGCGGGCTTGGCGCGCTGGGTGGTGGACCTCAACGCGCTGTACCGGCAGTCTCCTGCGCTCCACGCCACCGACTTCGACCGCGGTGGCTTCCGCTGGGCCAGCCTGTCGATGCCCGATGCAACCGTGCTCGCCTTCTTCCGCCAGTGCGGCGAAGAGGTGGTGCTGGCCATCCACAACCTCACCCCCCGCCCATTGCACGGCCAGCAGGTCCAGGTGCCCACCGCAGGCATCTGGCGCGAGGCCCTCAACAGCGACGCGGCCTGCTACGGCGGCAGCGGGGTGGGCAACGCCGGCGGCGTCCGTGCCACCGCAGTCTCGAACGATTCGTGGGCCATCACTGTGACGCTGCCCCCGCTTTCCACCCTTTTGTTCACCAACCTGCCCGCCCGGGCTTGATTCAACCGGAGTTTCCCCATGTCTCGCACACGCAATGTCCTCGCCATCGTGATGGCCGGAGGCGAAGGGTCCCGTCTCCACCCCCTGACCGCAGAGCGCTGCAAGCCTGCGGTGCCGTTCAACGGCAAGCACCGCATCGTCGATTTCGTGCTGTCCAACCTGGTGAACTCCGAGATCTATTCGATCTACCTGCTGGTGCAGTACAAGTCGCAGTCGCTCATCGAGCACATCCGCCAGTCGTGGACGATGACCCGCTTCATCCCCGAGCATTTCGTGACCGTGGTGCCCCCGCAGATGCGCAACGGCCCGGAATGGTTCCAAGGCACGGCCGACTCGGTCTACCAGAACATCCACCTGATCGAGTCGTTCCAGCCCGACATCGTGGCGGTGTTCGGTGCGGACCACATCTACCGGATGGACGTCCGTCAGATGGTGGATTTCCACGTTGCCAACAACGCCCATGTCAGCGTGGCCACCCTGCCGGTGCCCCTCTCGCAGACGAACCAGTTCGGCATCGTGGACATCGACTCGAACCATCGCATCCGCAACTTCGTCGAGAAGCCTGCCACGACCGAGCCGATGCCCGGCAGCTCCACACACGCGCTCGCATCGATGGGCAACTACCTCTTCAATGCGGACGTGCTGCTCGAAGAATTGAAGAAGGCGCATGCCACCGGTCACAGCGACTTCGGCCGCGACATTCTGCCGACCATGCTGCAGTCGCACCGCCTGATGGCCTACGACTTCACCACCAACGAGATCCCTGGCACCGAGCCCTACGAAGAGCATGCCTACTGGCGCGATGTGGGCACCATCGACGCCTACTTCGACGCGCATTTCGACACGCTGGGCGCGACGCCGCGCTTTCGCATGACCAACCGCCAGTGGCCGATCTATGCCAGCCCGGACCAGGCCGAGTCGGCCCAGATCGAGGACGGCGTGATCCACCGCTCGGTGGTGGGTTCCGGCAGCATCGTGGACGGAGCCATGCTGGACCACGCGATGCTGCGACGGTCCGTGCTGGTCGAACGCAACGCACGCCTGCAGCACTGCATCGTGATGGAGCGTTCGCGCATCGGACACGGCGCGCAGATCCGTCGCGCCATCATCGACCAGGACAACGACATTCCGCCGAACGAGCGCATCGGCTTCGACCTGGAGGCCGATCGTGCGCGCTTCCCGGTGACGCCCAGCGGCATCGTGGTCGTGCCCCGTTCCTACTTCCCGCCCAAGCGGGGCGCTGCCGTGGTGACCGGAAACGGCACGGAAGACGGCAAGCTGAACATGGCCCCCGCAGCAGCGGCCGTCAAGCCCGTGGCGGAGCTGACCGCATGACCACGTTGATGATGAGAGCCGACCTCAGCCCCAGTTCCTCGCCAGGCAAGAGCAGCCGACGTACGCGCACCACGCGCTACGTTGCGGAGCGCGGGCGCCCGTGGCCGCTGGGCGCGACCGCCGACCGCAACGGCGTGAACTTCGCCGTGTACTCCAGCATTGCCGACCGCGTGGAAATCTGCCTGTACGGCGACGACGACCGCGAGCTGCAGCGCATCGTGCTGCCCGCGCTGATCGACGATGTCTGGCATGGCTTCGTTCCCGGCTTGAAATCAGGCCAGCGATACGGGCTGCGTGTGCATGGCCCCTATGCACCGCAGGCAGGCCAGCGTTGCAACCCGGCCAAGCTGTTGATGGACCCTTACGCCCGCGGCCTCGACCGCAAGGTGGTGGGAGCGATCGACCAGTTCGGTTACGCGGTGGGCCAGGAAGAGGAAGACCTGGTCATCGGCGACGTGGACAACGGCGCGACGGCAGCGAAGTCGCTGGTCGTGCGCTCACGATTCGACTGGGGCGACGACCAGCCGCCTCGCATCGCGCCGGAAGACACTGTGTTCTACGAAGTCCACGTCAAAGGCTTCACGCAGACGATGCCCGATGTGCCCGAGGCGCTGCGCGGTACCTACGCGGGACTGGCGTCTGCCCCGGCGATCGCGCATCTGAAGAAGGTGGGCGTGACGAGCGTCGAATTGCTGCCGGTACAGGCGTTCATCGACGACCAGCGGCTCGTCGAACTCGGCCTGGCCAACTACTGGGGCTACAACACGGTCGGGTTCTTCGCACCCGAGCCGCGATACGCCGCCAATGGAGCGGACGGCGGCGTCGACGAATTCAAGGCGATGGTAAAGGCGCTGCACGCCGAAGGCATCGAAGTGATCCTGGACGTGGTCTACAACCACACCGGCGAAGGCAACCACCTCGGCCCTACGCTGAGCCTCAAGGGCATCGACAACGCGGCCTACTACCGCCTGTCGGAAGACCCACGTTTCTGCGTGGACTACACCGGCACCGGCAACACGGTGGACACCAGCAGCCCCCCTGCCCTGCGCCTGGTGCTGGACAGCCTCCGCTACTGGGTGACGGAAATGCACGTGGATGGCTTCCGTTTCGACCTGGCATCCGCGCTCGGGCGGGACACGGTCGGCGCCTATACGTGGCGCGCTCCTTTCTTTGCCGCCATCGCACAAGACCCGGTGCTCTCCCGCGTGAAACTGATTGCCGAGCCCTGGGATCTCGGTCCGGACGGCTACCAGCTGGGGGGCTTCCCCACCGGCTGGATGGAATGGAATGGCCGCTACCGCGATGCCGTGCGCGACTACTGGGCCAACGCAGACGCCAGTCTGCCGGCGCTGGCCGCATGCATCTGCGGCTCGGCCGACATGCTGGAGCCGCGCCGCCGCCGCCCCACGGCCAGCGTGAACCTGGTGACGGTGCACGATGGCTTCACCCTGGCCGACCTGGTGAGCTACAACGAGAAGCACAACGACGCAAACGGCGAAGGTGGCAACGACGGCGAGAACCACAACCGGGGCTGGAACTGCGGGGCGGAAGGTGATACCGACGACCCGGAGATCATCGCTCTGCGGGCTCGCCAGACGCGCAACTTCCTGACCACACTGTTCCTCTCGCACGGCACCCCCCTGCTGCTGGGCGGGGACGAGGTGGCCCGCACGCAAGGCGGCAACAACAATGGCTACTGCCAGGACTCCGCCCTGTCGTGGTACGACTGGGAACGCTCCACGCAGCCTTTCGCGCAGGATCTGCAAGCCTTCACGGCCGCGCTGATCGAGCTGCGGCGGTCGCTGCCTGTGGTGCGGCTCAGCGAATGGCCCCACCACGGCGTGGGCTCCCCCGCGCTGGTCACCATCGAATGGCGCAGCGTCTGGGGCCTGAGCATGAGTCCGGAAGAATGGAACGACCCGGCCGTGCGCTGCGTGGCAGCGGTGATGGAGAGTCGCGTGGCCGAGGAGGATTCCGTCATGCTCCTGTTCAACTCGTCGGGTGACGAAACCACGTTCACGCTGCCTGCGGAACCTGCGGGTCGCTCGTGGCAGGTGCGGCTGGACACCCGCGACGGCGTCGTCACTGCGAAGGACGCCACCGAGGCGCGCCGCATCGATGCCGGAGGGCAGTTGACGTTGCTGGCCCACTCCATGGCGGTGCTCACCGGCGCTCCCGCACACACAGACGGCACGGGTAGCGCTCAGGACGCTCGATGACCACGCGGCATGACATGCCATTCGGTGAACGGCCTCTCGCTTCGGGCGAGAGGCTGTTTTCCCTTTGGGCGCCTGCCGCACGGAGCGTTGCCTTGCTGTACCCGGCCTCCGACGACCTTGCCCAGGCGGAGCCTGCGCTCGTGCCGATGCCCGCGCAGCGCGCGCCAGACGGCTGGTGGCATGCCCGCCCACCGATGTCGCCTGCAGGAACCCCGTACCAATGGCAGATCGACGGATCGCTGACGGTGCCGGATCCCGCCTCCCGCCACAACCCGCACGGCCCGCACCGGCCCAGCCGGGTGACCGACCCGGACGGCTATGCCTGGCGCTGTGCCGACTGGAAAGGCCGCCCGTGGCCGGAGCTGGTGTTCTACGAACTGCATATGGGCAGCTTCACCCCCGAAGGCACCTATGCCGCCGCGGCCCGGCACCTGCCCCGGCTGGCCGCCCTGGGTTTCACGGCGATCGAGGTGATGCCGCTTGCCACCTTCGGTGGCGACTGGGGTTGGGGCTACGACGGTGTACTGCCTTATGCCCCCCACCCTGCATACGGAACGCCTGACGAGCTGAAACGGTTCGTGGACGACGCGCACGCGCTGGGTCTCAGCGTCTTTCTCGACGTCGTCTACAACCACTTCGGGCCCGACGGCAACTATCTGAACGCCTACGCCCCGGCGTTTTTTTCGTGCATCCACGACAGCCCCTGGGGCTCCGCGATCAACTTTGACCAGGCGGGCAGCCAGATGGTGCGGTCGTTCTTCACGCACAACGCGCTTTACTGGCTGGAGGAGTTCCGGATCGACGGTCTTCGGCTCGACGCCGTCCATGCCATCGTGGACGAGAGCAGCCCGGACATCCTGGAGCACATCAGCACCGAGGCTCGGGCATTCGCCCGGCGCGCGGGCCGGCACGTCCACCTGATGCTGGAAAACGACCACAACCAGCCGAGCCGGCTCACCGACCAGCATGCGCCCGGGCAGTACGACGGACAGTGGAACGACGACTTCCACCACGCCCTGCACGTGACGTTGACGGGCGAGACCCAGGGCTACTACGCCAAGTTCGGCAACGATCCGGTCGCGCTGCTCGCCCGCGTGCTCACCCACGGCTTCGCATTCCCCGACACGGATCTGGACCCCGCCGCACGTCCACCATCGCCGCAGCCGGTCGTGCTGTCTTCGATGGTGAACTTCATGGGCAACCATGACCAGATCGGCAACCGTGCGGTCGGCGAGAGGCTGGCCCACCTGATTCCAGCACCTGCTGCCGAGGTGGCGCTCCTGCTCTCGCTGTTGACCCCCGCCACGCCCATGGTGTTCATGGGCGATGAATTCGATGCGTCCACGCCATTCCTCTATTTCGCGAACTGGGAAGGTGAGCTGCGCGCAGCGGTGCGGGCCGGGCGCCAGAAGGAGTTCAGCCACGCGGTGCCGGAGGGCGAGGAGTTGCCAGATCCCTGCGCCGTGAGTTCGCTGCACGCCAGCCAATTGCGATGGGAGGAAGCCGGCCAGCCGCAAGGCGCCGCGCGCAGCGGGCTGCTCCAGCAGGCGCTGCAGGCGCGACGCTCGTGGCTGGTGCCGCTCGCGTCCCAGCTGAAAACGGGTGGCCACACCTCAGAACGGGTGGCGCCACAGGCCCTCCGTGTGCAGTGGCACTACGCCGGCAGCACCACGCTGCGGCTGGAATTGAACCTGGGTGAAGACCCGGTCGATGTGGTGCCGGTGGGCCTGCCCGCTGACTGCCGAAGTACCGAAGTCTTCGCGCTGCGGCGCCCGTCCGATGACAGTGTCTGGGCACCGTGGTCCGCCCGATGGACATTGATCTCCGCCGCCGCTTGACGGCGGCCTTGCCGTTTCGAATCATTTGACCTTCTGATGCAATCACCTCCCGACGACCTGATCCAGCAAGCCCGCCGCGCCGGCATCGCGACAGCCTTCACCGATTTCTGGGGGGCGTCGGTTCATGTTCCGGAGGCGGTGCTGGCGCAGGCACTGTCTTCCATGGGTGCGCACACGGTGCCCGGCAAACCCTCGCCCTGGATCGTGACGGAAGGATCACCCGCGACGCTGGTCCTCGATACTTCGCAGCCCTGGAGCCTGATGGCGGCTGACGGTGGACCGGAGAGCGAACTGGCGCACGGCCACAGTGACCAAGTGCAGTTGCCGGACACACTGGCCGCAGGCTACTACCACTTGCGGACCCCGTCGGGGGCGCGCCTGGTCATCGTGGCGCCGGCAACCTGCTGGATTCCGGAAGGACTGGCGCACGGCCAGCGCTGGTGGGGCGTGACGGCCCAGATGTATTCGCTGCGCTCCGCCACGAGCTGGGGCATTGGCGACTTCACCGACCTGGCGGCGTTGGCGGGAACGGCGGCAGCCCATGGCGCGGCCTTCCTCGGCGTGAGCCCGATCCATGCCTTGCGGCCGGACACGCCGGACCGCGCCAGCCCCTACAGCCCCAGCAGCCGGCTGGCCCTGAACGTCCTGCATATCGACGTGACCGCAGTGCCGGGGTTTCACCGCAGCCAGGCGGTGAAGGATCTGGTCAACGACAGCAGCTTCCAGCAGCGGCTGACCGCCGTGCAGGCCAGCGGCACGGTGCTGTATGCGGAGGTGGCGGCCTTGAAGGAGGCCGCTCTGGCGCGGCTCTGGGAAGACTTCCGCAGCCAGGAACTCCTGCTTGGCACCGACCGCGGGCGCGCTTTTGAAACCTTTGCCGAGAAGCACCGGAACACGCTGGGGCTGCACGCTCTCTTCGAGGCCATCCAGCTGACGCTGCACGCCGCCGATGCGGCGGTCTGGGGCTGGCCTGCCTGGCCCGCCGAACTGCAGGATCCGTCGGGCGCCGCCGCCCAGGCCTTCGCCGCCGACCATGCGCAGCTGGTGTCACAGCGCCTCTGGCTGCAGTGGGTGGCCCATGAGCAACTGGGGCATGCGGCACGACGGGCGCGCGCGGTGATGCCGCTCGGGCTCTACTGCGACCTGGCGGTCGGGTCGAGCGACGGTGGATCGGAGACCTGGATCCATCCGGGGCTCTACGCACGGGGCATGAACATTGGCGCCCCGCCCGACCCGCTCAGCCTGCAGGGGCAGGACTGGGGTTTGCCACCCATCAATCCGGTCGCTTTGCAGGACGCCGACTTCCTGCCGCTGCGCGAATTGATCGCCACGCTGATGCGAGATGCCGGTGCCGTGCGCATGGACCATGTCATGGGTTTGATGCGCCTGTATTGGCAGGGCCAGGGCGGCGGCACCTACGTGCAGTACCCGCTCGATGCGCAACTGGCGGTCCTGCGGGTCGAAAGCCATCGCCATCGCTGCATGGTGATCGGCGAAGACCTGGGCAATGTCGCGCCGGCCATGCGTGAGGCCATGGCCCGCCATGACCTTTTCTCCTACCGTCCGCTGATATTCGAGCGCCTGGAAGGGGGAGCCTTCAAGCCGCCCGGCGAATGGAGCCGGCAGGCCCTGGCCGTCGTCACCACCCACGACCTGCCCACCCTGGCCGGCTTCTGGGCGGCGGATGACATCGCCACCCATCGGCGGCTGGGTTGGCTGGGCGAGGGCGACGACCAGGTGCGCGCGCTGCTCGCCCGAGCGCAGGACCGCACCCAGCTACTGGCTGCCTTGCACCACGCCGGACTGCTGCCCGAAGGCATCACCATGGACGCCCAGTCCGCACCGCAAATGACGCCCGAGCTTTCGGCAGCGGTGCATGGCTTCTTGGCGACCACGGCCAGCCAGCTGGTGGGCGTGCAGCTGGAGGATCTGACCGGGCAGCTGCACCAGCCGAACGTGCCCGGCACCACCGAAGACATGCACCCCAACTGGCGTCAGCGCATGGCCGTTCCGCTGGAGCAGCTCGCCGCCAGCCCGTACTTCGTCGCCATCACCCAGGCGCTGCACGCCGAACGTGCGCTGGCTGTCTCGCCGTCGCCCACCGCGCTTGCGCCAGAGGCGCCCCTGGATTCCGCGGATGTGCCGCTGGCAACCTACCGGGTCCAGATGCACGCCGGCTTCACCTTCAACGATGCGACGGCGGTGCTGCCCTACCTGCATGCGCTGGGCATCAGCCACCTCTACACCTCGCCCTACCTGCAGGCGGCCAAGGGCAGCACGCACGGCTACGACGTGGTGGACCCCGCGCGCATCAACAGCGAGATCGGAACGGATGCCGAGCACGCGGCGATGTGCGGGGCGCTGAAATCGCTCGGCATGGGCCATCTGCTGGACACCGTGCCCAATCACATGGGCATCGACGACCCCGGCAATTGCTGGTGGCACGACGTGCTGGAGCACGGCCAGGCGTCGGCGCATGCGGCCACCTTCGACATCGAGTGGAACCCGCCCACACCGCAGACCGGGCACCGCGTGCTGTTGCCGGTGCTGGGCGACCACTACGGCAAGGTCCTGGAGGCCGGGGAGCTGCAGATCCGCTTCGACGAAGGCAGCGGCAAGCTGGTTCTCGCCTACTGGGAACGGCAGCTTCCTCTTGATCCACGGTCGTTCGCCACGGTGCTGGGGGGCATGCCGCTGCCCGTGGCCGGTGCCGAGGTGTCCGCGTCCGTGCTGTCCGACCTCGAATCGATCATTCACGCATTCGCGTCGCTGCCGCCCCAAACCACCAGCGATGCGCAGCTGAAGTCGGCCCGGCTGCGCGATGCCCCGCTGCTCTGCCAACGGCTCGCCCGGCTGGCCATCGCCCATGACTGGGTGGTGCAGTGGGTCGAGCGCTGCCTTTCGAAGATCAACGGCACGGCCGGCGAACCGGACAGCTACGCCGCGCTCGACGCGGTGCTGCAGGCGCAGGCCTACCGCCTGGCAGACTGGCGAGTCGCGGGCGACGACATCAATTACCGGCGCTTCTTCGACGTGAATTCGCTCGCCGCGATCCGCATGGAAGACCCGGCCGTCTTCGAGGCCGTGCATGCCCTGCCGCTGCGGTGGGCGGCGGAGGGCAAGCTGACCGGGCTGCGCATCGATCACCCGGACGGGCTGGCCGACCCAGCCCGCTACTTCGAGCAGTTGCAGCAACGCTACGCGTCCATCCAGGCGTCCCAGGGTGTCGAGGCCCCGCGGGCCCTGTACGTCCTGGTCGAAAAGATCATGGCCGATCATGAGCCGCTGCCCGCCGATTGGCGCGTGCACGGCGGCACCGGCTACCGCTTCAGCACCCTGGTCAATGGGCTGTTTGTCGATGCGGACGCCCAGGCCGAATTCGACACCCATTACGCAGAGTTCACAGGCGACACCCAGGCATTCGAAGAAGCAGGCTACGAGTGCAAGCGGCTCATCATCCAGAGCGCCCTGGCGTGCGATCTGAACTGGCTGGTTCACACGCTGAGCCAGATCACCCGCGTCGACCGCATGGTGTGCGACTTCACCCGCAACCAGCTTCGGCTGGCGCTGGTGGAAGTGGCCGCGTTTTTCCCGGTGTACCGCACCTACGTGGTGCCGGGCGCCAAGCCGCCCAGCGAAACCGACCGCCGCCACATCGCCTGGGCCGTCAGCGCCGCGCGGCGGCGCATCGGCACTTCGGAAGGCGGCGTGCTGGCGTATCTGCAGTCGGTGCTGCTGGGGGAGCCGGGCCCGGAGCCCGAGCTGCGGGCGCATTTCGTGCGCCGTTGGCAGCAGTTCACCGCTCCCGTGATGGCCAAGTCCATCGAAGACACGCTGTTCTATCGCTATACGCGGCTCGTGTCCTTGAACGACGTCGGCGCGGAGCCTCGGCGCTTCGGCCTGTCCATCGCCGCCTTCCATCAAGCCAACCTGCAGCGCGCGAAGCATCTTCCGCACAGCATGCTGGGCACCTCCACCCACGACAGCAAGCGATCGGAAGATGTCCGGGCGCGACTGAACGTGCTCTCCGAAATGCCGGGTGACTGGAAAGCGCTGGTGCACGATCTGGACGCCCTGGGGGCGCGCTTCACCAGCACGGTCGACGACGCAGAGGCTCCCAGCCGGCACGACTTGTGGAGCCTCTACCAGGCGATGGTGGGCATCTGGCCTGCGGACGGGTGCGAGGCGGAGAGTCGGAAATCCTTGCTGGATCGACTGCAAAAGTACATGGTCAAGGCCATGCGGGAGGCCAAGCTGGCGACGAACTGGCTGTTTCCGAACGAGGCTTACGAGGCCGCCGTGGCGCAGTACATCGAAAAGTGCCTGGCCACCGAGCGGTTCGTCACACGGCTCGAAGCATTCGTGCGAGAAGTCGCACCCCAGGGCTACCGAAACAGCCTGTGCCAGCTTGCCCTGAAACTGACAGTACCCGGCGTGCCGGACATCTACCAGGGCTGCGAGACGTGGAATTTTTCGCTGGTCGATCCCGACAACCGCCGTCCGGTGGACTACGCGCCACTGGCGGAATCGCTGCGGTCGGCCCAGGCCCTGTACGCCGGCCGCTTCCCGACACAGCAAGAGTGGAACGACGTGCTCGGGACGCAGAGCGCGATGCCTCCCCTGGCCAAACAGCTCGTCGCATGGCGCCTGCTGCAGTTGCGCCATCGTTATGCTGCGCTGTGCCGGCAGTCGACATACCTGCCGCTGCCGGTGACTGCAGATGACGAAGCGGGCCCTCATGCGCTCGCTTTCGCCCGCATCCGCGATGCCGATGCCTTCGTGGTGATCACCACCCGGGTCATGAGCCGGTTCGACGGCCGCTGGGGCGAGGCGTGCATCGATGTGGCGGCCGCCCACCCCGCCCTGGCCCGCGTTCATCGGTGGATGAACTGGCTGACGGGAGACGAGATCGACTCCCATGGAGCCCCGTGGAAGCTGCAGTCGCTGTTCGGGCAGACCCCAGAACGCGCTCCATTGCCGTTCTCCGTCTGGGTTCCAGTACAAAGCGAAGCATGAAGATTCTGTTCGTCACGCCCGAGTGCGCTCCCCTCGTCAAAACCGGCGGCCTCGGTGACGTCGCCGCCGCGTTGCCCAAGGCTCTGCGCATGCTGGGCCATGAAGTCGTCACCTTGATGCCGGCCTACGGGGGCATGCAGCCGGGCGGAACCTTGCAGCGCGTCATCGCCCTCCCCCGCACGGCCCGCTGGCCCGATGCCCAGCTGCTGGAGGTCGTGCAGCCGAGTGGCGAACACTTTCTGTTTCTGTCCTGCCCCTATGCGTTTGGTGACGTGAAGTCGCCTTATGGTCCGTCGGGTGCAGGAGCACCTGGCCACGCGGCGGTCCCCTTCGGCCTGCTGTCTCACGTTGCAGCGCTCATCGGCACGCAGCGCAGCCCCACAGGCTGGCAGGCGGAAATCGTGCACGCCAATGACTGGCCTTGCGGGCTGGCGCCGCTCTACCTGCAGGCAGAACGTTCGGCGGGTGGTAGCTCGGTTGCGCGCAGCGTGATGACCATCCACAAC
The DNA here is from genome assembly GCF_001424265.1 of Acidovorax sp. Leaf160. Taxonomy (GTDB): domain Bacteria; phylum Pseudomonadota; class Gammaproteobacteria; order Burkholderiales; family Burkholderiaceae_C; genus Paracidovorax. Next base: position 205,642 of record NZ_LMOV01000002.1, on the reverse strand, counting down.
CTGGCGTTCCAGGGCGTCTTCCCCATCGAAGCCACTGACCTGCTAAATGTGGCGCCGCCCTACCGCGGTGTGGAAGGCGTCGAGTTCTGGGGCCAGCTGTCGATGTTGAAGGCCGGCCTGCAACAAGCGGACGCCATCACCACCGTCAGCCCCACCTATGCCCGAGAGATCCAGCAGCCTGCGCTCGGCTTCGGGCTGGATGGCGTGCTGCGGGCACGCAGCCACCAACTCCACGGCTTGCTCAACGGCATCGACACCGAGGTCTGGAACCCTTGCTCCGATGGGCTGATCGCCGAGCGCTACGACGTGGACGACTTGGCAGGAAAAGCGAAGAACCGTGCTGCCCTGAGAAAACGCGCAGGGTTGCCTGACAGCAAGCAGCCTCTGCTGGGTCTGATCGGGCGCCTGACGGAGCAAAAAGGCGTGGATCTCATCATCGCTGGCGCACCGCGACTGCTTGCGAAGGGCTTCCAGCTCGTCGTGCTCGGCAAGGGCGATGCGCGCCTGGAAGATGCGCTGCTGCAGCTGGCTGCGGCCTATCCCCGCCAGGTTCACGTGACCCTGGGTTTCGACGAGTCGCTGGCCCACCAGATCGAGGCCGGCGCCGACAGTTTTCTGATGCCCTCCCGTTTTGAGCCCTGCGGCTTGAACCAGATGTACAGCCAGGCCTACGGCACACCGCCGGTGGTGACCGCCACCGGAGGCTTGGCAGACACCGTGGCAGATGTGACCCGGTTTCCCGACGATGGCACGGGCTTCGTCATGCCGCGGGCCGACCAGGCTTCGTTCGACCAGGCGATGGACCACTTGCTGCGTTTGTGGGGCAATCCGCGCGCTTGGCAGACTCTGCAGCGGCGTGGGATGCAGCGCGACTTCGGCTGGGGCAACGCGGCTCGGCAGTATGTGGATCTGTACGCGGCGTTGGTGCGCACCACGGCGTCGGCCCACTGAAAAGACCCACCTCAGGGTCGGTCCGGCTCTGCTGCGCTGATGAACCCCGGGGATCGAGCAAGCGGGCACTCGGCAGGCTGGCAGATCCGGAGCGGCGACGAACTCGCATGGCATCCAGACCGGTCGCGAGTGCAGCCCCACAATACCGGCATGGACCACCACATCTACGAACACCTCGTCCAGGCGCTCCAGGCGCACTGGAAGACCCACTCCAGCGCATACCCGCAAAAGTTCGTTCTGAGTCCCGATCAGTCCAGAACGCTGGACGACGCCCGTGATGCGCTGGGCCTCGCGATCACCGGGAAGCCGGTACCGCGCGGCAGCCCGTTCATGGACGTGCCGATCGAGGTGAGCCCGGCCAGCGCGGGGGAGATGATCGCGCACGACGGCACCGCATCGTTGCTGGCTGAATACAAACTGCCGGAAGCCCGCAAGAAGTGAGCGTGCCCGCACGGCAGGCCCGACATCGCCAGGCACGACTGGTCACGGTACCCCGCTGAATCGACGCAGCCGGAACGGACCCGGTTCTGCAACCCGGCCCGGCCACTGGCGGCCGGAGATGGAGACGACGTGGCAGTTGCAGCCCGGGTGCAGGGCATGTCAGACCAACCGGGACACATGGCCGCGCAACGGGGGCCTCAGCACTGGTACAGAAAGACAACACAGCTACAACTTCGATAGCTTTTCTGACTTCGCCAGTGAGGGCCTGAATTGCGCGTGCGGGTGATGCCGCAAAGCGGAAACCCAAGCGATCCCAAAGCAATAACAGGGGTCCGCGCGTCGAAGATGGCCGATCCCGCATGCAACCGCGCCGTGTGATTCGAGCGCGCGCTCTAAAGCTCAGCACTTTCCGCAGGATAGAATATGTGAATGAATGTGAACTAGTGTTCAAATTTTCTTTATTCACCTCTTACCGTCCAACCCCTCCCCGAGTTGACAGCAGTCGATAGCGATGGCTACCAAGGCTGTGGGATACCGCAACACATAGGGGCAGCTACGCCCGGCTGGAGTGACTCCGTGAACAAGTTCAACATCTCGACCCGTTTGGTGGCGTTGCTCGCAACCCTCTGCATGTTCGTAGCCATCGTGGGCGCAATGGGACTGTCGGGCCTGAGCCGTGCCAACCAGGGCCTGAAAACGGTCTATGAAGATCGCGTGGTGCCGCTCAACGAAATCAAGATCGTGGCGGACAGATACGCGGTCAGCATCGTCGATGCCGCGCACAAAGTCCGCGATGGCTCTATGACTGCAGCCCAAGGGGTTCAGTCGATTCAGGAGGCCCGCAAGGACATCGAAACCCAGTGGGGAACCTACCTCCAGACCAAGTTGCTGCCTGAGGAATTGCGGCTAGCCGACCAACTGAAGCCGTTGCGCGTGAAGGCCGATGCAGCCACCGATAGATTGCTGGAGCTCTTCCGGTCGAATGATCTGGCCGGGGTCGCAGCCTTCGCGGCGAAAGACATGTATCCCGCGATGGACCCGCTGCAGACGTTCTGTCTCAATTGATGAGCATCCAGCTGACGCAAGCCAAAGCAGAATACGACGCGGCCGCTGCCAGCTATGACACCATCAGGGCCGTCGTCCTCGTTTCGCTGGTCACTGCCGTACTGCTCGCTGCGCTCATCGGCGGCGCGATGATCCGCCAGATCTCGAGCTCGTTGAACGCGGCGGTGCAGGTCACCGCAACGGTAGCTCGAGGCGATCTCACTCCCGAGATTGCAGTCAATGGCCAGGACGAAATCGCCCGACTGATGGCAGGTTTGGCCTCGATGAGAGACAACCTGACCGACGTCGTCACAGGCGTGCGTGGCAACGCCCAGGGCGTTTCCTCGGCGAGTTCGCAGATCGCCGCAGGCAACACCGACCTCTCCAGCCGCACGGAAGAGCAAGCCAGCGCACTGCAGCAGACCGCCGCGTCGATGGAGGAGCTCAGCTCCACGGTGCGGCAGAACGCCGACCATGCGCACAGGGCCAATGCACTCGCGCGCGAAGCGGCGACCGTTGCTGGTCAGGGCGGGCAGGTGGTGGCGGAAGTGGTTGAAACCATGAAGGGCATCAACGAGAGCAGCAAGAAGATCGCCGACATCATCGGTGTCATCGATGGCATCTCCTTCCAGACAAACATACTGGCCTTGAATGCTGCAGTGGAGGCGGCCAGAGCGGGCGAGCAAGGACGAGGGTTCGCGGTCGTGGCGACTGAAGTGCGCAGTCTGGCCCAACGCAGTGCGACTGCTGCAAAGGAAATCAAGGAACTGATCAGCGCCAGCGTGCAAAGGGTGGAACAGGGCTCGGCCCTGGTCGACAAGGCCGGCACCACCATGCTGCAAGTGGTTTCCTCCATCCGCAGCGTGACTGAGATCATGGGAGAGATCAGCACCGCAAGCACTGAGCAAGGTCAGGGCGTCACCCAGGTGGGAGAGGCCATCACCCAGATGGACCAGGTGACTCAGCAGAACGCTGCGCTCGTCGAGGAAATGGCAGCGGCAGCCGGAAGCCTGAGCCATCAAGCGAAGGCCTTGGTGGAAGCGGTGGAAGTCTTCAAACTCCCGGCTGACAAGTTGGCGCTGACCAGCCCGGCGCGGCCCCTGCCTGCGACCCTTGCGCTTCGACCCGCGTAATCGCTGATGAGGCTAGGGCGTGTCATCAAATGAGCCAGACGACAGCGGCAGCCAGATGGATGGCACCCAGGAAGGCCGCAGCGGTCTTGTCGTAGCGGGTGGCAATGGCGCGGTATTGCTTGAGCCGAGCGAAGAAGTTCTCGATCAGGTGGCTCGCCTTGTACAGATGTTGGTCGTACTCGCGCTGCTGCTTGCGCGTGCGGATGCTGGGGATGACCACGGCCTTGCCAGCTTTGAGCAAGGGATCGACCACCCTCTGCTGGGCGTCGTACGCCTTGTCGGCGATGACCATGCGTGCCTTGATGCCCCGCAGCAGGACGTCCGCACCGTCCAGATCCGAGGCCTGCCCCGGCGTGAGCAGAAAGCCCGTGGGGTTGCCCAACGCATCCACCGTGGCGTGGATCTTGGTGCTCAGGCCTCCTCGGCTGCGGCCGATGGCTTGTGCCGAGCCCCCCCTTTGGCACCGCTGCCGTGCTGGTGCGCTCGCACGATGGTCGAGTCGATCATGGCGTACTCGTTGTCCGCGTCCTGGGCCAGGGCCTGGTAAACACGCTGCCACACACCGCTGCGGCTCCATCGCATATGGCGCAAATGCACGACGCGAAAATCGCCGAAGCGCTCGGGCAGGTCGCGCCAGGCAATGCCGGCGCGGTAGCGATAGAGCACCGCATCGACGAACAGCCGGTTGTCCTTGGCGGGGGCTCCAACGTGTCCGGCCCTGCCGGGCAGCAGCTCTTGGATTTGGCTCCATTGGCGATCTGTCAGGGCATATCTGCGACTCATGCTCCTGATAACGGAGCATCCATCAGATTTGATGACACGCCCTAGGAGCCGACCGGCCGCCGGCATCGCCCTGCCGGTAGAGACATTGCTCCCTCCACGCGGCGCACTGCGCTGCGGGTATTCCGATAGTCTGCAAGTGCGTCGGCGGATCCGGGCTGAAAGGCCGCGATGTGCTCCACCCGCATGTGCTTGCTGACCAGTTCGTCGCTGGTGGCTTGGTTCTGCAACTGCTCAATCCAAACACCGGAACGCCGGGCCCGCACGTAGCTCGCGCCGACGGGCCAGTGTCCGAGAGCAGGTCTGGCCGTGATCAGTGATGCGAATGGAAGGCCTCCCCTTCTCTCGTCGCAGCGCGCACGTTGGCTACCTGATTGCCTGCGGTTTTGAAACCGGGCATGTGGACGGCGCCATGCAGCCGAGAGCCGCGCAGCCGTGCTCCGGTTGCGCAGCCTTATTGATCTCGGCAGAGCGTTCGTTGGAAATTCCGGCGTCTTACGCTGCGGCCAAAGCAACCAACAGCCGGCGCTGCCGCTGGATGAGAAGGGTCCACACACCGCCCCGAGTGCGGCCTGCCGGTTCCTTCAACTTTCGGGGCCGCCCGTGGCACACGAGGCGCACGCTGGCGGGAATGAGGGGTTGCATCAGCTCTGGATCGGCGGCGATCTCGTGCGCGAGTTGGCCACAGCCAGCTGCTGGAGATGCACACGAGCCCGGCAGTCAAGGCCCAGGTTTGTGGCCGTCCGCGCGGAGTGAGACGCGAGGCCCTTTGAGCACATGCTTCCACCGTGTGAACAAAACAGAAAAGCCGCTACAACCTTGAAAGTTGTAGCGGCTTCATTTACTTGGGGTGGCTGATGGGGCTCGAACCCACGACAACAGGAATCACAAGTTCATCCATCGACGTAGAGCTGGCGCGGCCTGGCGCCCGATTGGTGGGAAATTTGCGATGCATCTGAATCACGGTATATGGAATTTAGGGGATATCGCATCCCACGGAATCGCCGTGATCTGAAGAACGAATTGAAGGCGGCCCGGATTTCGGCCGTCGGCGAACAGTGCAAGCTCATAATTTCCGTATGCCCAGTCTCACGCTCATGGACGTCCAGCCTTACCTGACACCCGCCGTAGCGCTCATAGGCGCTATGTCTGCCAGTTTCATTGCATGGAGATTTGGTTCCATCCAAGCAGACATCGCTCGGCAGCAAGCCAGAACTGCGCAGAACAAACTCAAGCTGGATTTGTTCGATAAGCGGGTGGCTGTCTACAACGCGATTGCCGAGTACATCAACCTGTCTCCGGAATCTGTAGCGGAACGAGGCGGTATGGGAGACTACATCCCGCGATTCGCTCCCGTGAAGTGGCTGTTCGACGAAAAGATTGCCGATTGGTTGTACGGTGAACTTTTGCCGCAGGTGGCGATTTACCACTTAGAAGGCGCGATGCTGGTGTTTGTAAATGGGCACCCGGTGGACATGCAGCAGTACACGAAGTTCAACGACATGGGTGCTGCACTGCAGGATCAGCATCTTCAGCTCGCCAACTTGTTCCGTCCATATCTGCAGTTAGAGCACGGGCCCTCTACGTGATTGGACGCTGACAAGCGACTAGCGCCGCCAGCAACTCCCCCTCATACCCCTGTAGCCGTTCAATCTTCGCCGTGCCATAAGGGTGGTGCGGCGCAGGCTCAACTCACAGGGCTGAGGCATTTACTGCTGAATGCGTATCGGAGGAACGACTTGGGCTGGAAGTCCAATCGAGGCAGGCGTTACAGGGGTCAACTCCCAACCTTGCTGGGTACTTGAGCTGGCGGTACAGCCGGTTGAAGCGTTGTCGATACCCTGCGCAGCTACCGTGGTCGTAACGGCAGAGCCATCCGGCTGAATGCTTGACGCCACAGGAACCATCAGCGAGCTCTTGCTAAGGGAGTACACAGTCCACTTCGCATACTCGTAAGCGGGAACGTTATTGCCAGAGTTCAGCCAAGCGGTGCCGCTACACGTACCACCGCTAAATGCTGAGTAGTAGATCTGGGCGGGAGCATATGCCCCGGTCCACCGCAACGAAACCACATTCCCAGTTGTCGTGAGAATGTCGACGGTGTTTCGCGCTGCAGTGAGTACGGTCCCCAGCACGACGTTGTTGGCATCGACCAGTTTTGCGCTGGAGCCAGAGCCGGAAGGACCAGCAGGGCCTGCCACCCCCTGTGGGCCCTGAGCGCCGTCAGCCCCGGCTGGTCCAGCGGGGCCTGCTGGCCCTTGCACCCCCTGAGGCCCCTGCGGTCCAGCTGGGCCCTGGATGCCTGAACTTCCCGCAGCCCCCGCGGCGCCGATCGGACCTGCCGGGCCCTGTGGGCCAGCGGGTCCCGCTGCGCCGGTAGGGCCTGCAGGCCCCGCTGGACCAGCGGGCCCTGCCCCGACTCCCGCAGCGCAAGGACCGAGCTTTCCGGTAGCTGCGTCGAAACAAGTCAGGGTAGCGGCAGTTGCAGCACCGCCGATCGCCGGCAGAAACACATCGCCGTTGTCCTGGACGCGGAAACGTTCCTGATTCGCTGTTGCGCCCTTGACTACGAAGCCGCCGCCTTGCGGCACTGTAGCGGTGATGTCCGCTGCCATTGCGACGGTCGACAGCACCGCACTGCCAGCGATCAATGAACGGACCAGGGATGGGTTAAGCAGGTGCATTTGAGTCCTTTGTACTGAAGCGGCGGCGGTTGGCGAAGGCCAACACTCCAACGAGCGCTGAAAGCACCATCAAGCCGTATTCGCTCAAGGTGGGGATGGGTGAAGCAGTTCCGACGACCGGTGCTCCGATGGTCACACCCGGCTGGAGGGTGACGTTCGATCTCACTACCGTTGCGCCAGGAGCGACATTGATGATTGCAGGAGAGCCATCAGCTGTGACGATCGAAACAGGCGCGCTTGGCGTGCCCTGCAACGTCAAGGTGCCCGTTACCGTGATGGAAGTGCCAGTGGGAATCACGAGCCTACGGCCGGCGGTGCTTGCGAAAGAAAGGTTCGTGAAAGTCGTCGGACCGACGATTTTCGCGTCTCCAGCCCCACAGGAGTCCACAAATGCCACCGTGCCGGTGCCAGGGTCGAAGCTGCCCGCATTGCTAAAGGTGCCGCTGAGGCTAATGGTGCCCGTATCGCCGGCAACACTACCGCCGTTAACGAGAACATCCGTTGCGCCCTGCACTGTGGAGCCGCCGACCGTTAAAGCACCCTCCACCAAGACTGAAGTGCAACCGAGGTCTAGAGAACTACCAAAAACTGAAGTGTCAAACGATGAGCCCGGTGGCACGTAAAGGCCGGGGGCCGCACCTTGTGCGAACCCGACCGCACCGGTCAGCGTCAGGGTCAGGCACACGAAGCTGTTTCGAATTCTCATTTCGACCTTCGAAGGGTTGCGACAGGCGGTAACTCTAGCTTCGTTCTGTCAGCAGTGGTGACGCGTTACACGGGAATGGAACTAACGCTCTTCTAACGGCAGAGGTACGAAAGGTGTGGGACAGCGAACATGACACAGCACTCTTCAGTTTAAAAAACCCTGAGAGCTTTGCATCCGGGTGACGACCGACTTGACCTATCGCGCGGTCGCCCGGGGTGCATTCCGTACTCATCAATTTCCTACCCTCCTGCTACCCGCGGGTCGCTCTTTCGCTGGCTGCTGAAGCTGGTGCCCAGCCAGTACGCACCCACCACACCCAGCAGCGCCAGGATGGCCGTCACGATCTGGATCCGCAAAGTGTCGTTGTAGACCGCCGGGTGGACGAAGAGCATGTCCAAAAGGATCATCAGTGGCATCAGCAGGAAGCCTGCGGACACCCAGAACGCGGGATTGAGCCAGAAGCCTGGCGCGTTGGGCTGCAGGTAGGCGGCGTTGGCCTCCCGCGCTGCGGCGATGCCACCGCCCAGTTCTTCCAGGCGGAACCACTGCGCCTCGATGGCTGAGCGCACCAGCGCCGCCGCCTCCGGATCCGCCTTGATGGTTTCCATCAGCTCCTGCTCGTTGCGCGCGCCGATGGCCTCCTTGGCGGCGGACACGACCACCTCGGCTGCCTTGATGTTGCGCTCGGCCGTATCGGAGCCGGAACTGAAGATCTTGCCCAGCTTGGGCACCAGGTCGATGAGGGATGGCAGCACGGCTGAGACGAATGGGGTCACGGGAGCCTCCTGGGTGGTTGGGGTGATCGATGCGATGGGATTGATGGTGATGGCCGGCAACTCCGCCGAGTACGTGCCGCCTGCGTCCTCGTATTCCTGGCGGGCCCGGGCCATGGTCACCACGGGCTGGCCGTACGGGCTGCCCGGCAGGCTGGCCCACTCGCGCGCGCACTTGCGCACTGCGACTTCGAAGCGGCCGGCGATCACGTCGTCCAGGGCTTTGCGTCCCGTGATGAGCGCAACAGCGCCCAGGTCCTGATTCTTCGGGCTGAAGTCGGCGAAGCCGTACTGCTTGACCAGGCCGTCCCAGGTGCGCGAGAGGAACTGGTAGGCGCCGGCAGCCGTGCTGGTGATCGGGTTGCCGCCGAGCTTGCGCGTGATGGCCTGTCGCGGGTGGTCAGCGAAGCTGTCGAAGCGGCCGCCGCCGAACATCACGCGGTAGCCATCCTCCCCGGCCGTGCCCTCGCCGTGGCGCAGCATGCGCAGGAAGGCGCGCACGTTGCCGTGCGTCAGGGCTTCGACCAGCGCAATAGGGTCGTGGGTCGCCGTGGTCACTTACGGCTCCCCGGTTCCGCCGCGCGGCCGCGCAGGATGGCCAGGGATTCCTTGATGTCCTGATTGCTCTTGGCAAGATCAGCCACCTGGCCTTCAATTTTCTTCAGCGATTCCTTGGTGCTGTCGCGATCCTTGTCGGCCAGCGCTTCGACCATCGCAATGCGCCCGTCCTGCTTGACCTGGTCCTCGCGGTAGCCGCCGTAGGCCGTAGCCACGCCAATGATGAAGACCAGCGTCTGGATGATGGTCCCGGTGCTGACGGTAGGATCGAATTTCATGAGTCGGCGCGGGTTGGTGGTTGGGGTCGTGCGGGTCATGCTGGCCAGCCTCCGTTGATGTCGTATGCCTGGGCCTGCGCCAGGGTGGTCAGCGCATCGATGGCCTCGTGGTGGGCGCGCTCGGCGGAGAAGCAGGCCTGCACATGCAGCGCGATGGCGGCGGCCACGCTCTGCAGCTCGGCTAGCGTCAGCGACACCCAGCCCGATGCGGCCTTGAAGTCCACGCTGCTGACGCCCGCCAGCGCCGCGTTGGCGATCACCGTGGTGATGCGGTTCTGGTCTTCGGTCGTGCTGCCGATGCGCGTGCCGTCCGGGAAGGTCACGCCGCCTGTCTCGATCTCCCAGCGCCGAGCGGTGACAGCCGTCAGCAGGCGCGCTTTCTCGGTCGCCAGCAGCTCTGCGGACTCGGCGGCCTTGAGCTTGACCACCGTCCACTTCTGGCGCCACCCGTCGCCGTCCTTGATCGCCGACTCGACCAGCCGGTGCGTCGCAGGGTTGTATGCGGGCGGCTCGGCAGGCGCGGGCAGCGCGTACCCATCGCAGGGCTCGAAGGGGATCGGGTAGCACCACTCGGGATGACGCTCGCGGATCTGCGCCTCGCTGACCGGGTACTCGCCGGTTTCGGTGTTGACGTACATGGAGAGTCCTCTCAGGTGATGGCGCCGGTGCGCGTGCCGGTGGCGAGCCAGGTGATGTATGAATTGCCGGTGACGGCGTTGCTCGGCGAGCCGACACCACCTGGTGGGCTGCTGGACGATGAGGTGTAGGTCCCGGAGGCACTGCCGGGGAAGCCGGACAGGCCGGCCTGTCCGTGCCCACCGCCTCCGCCGCCATCGCCGCCCCGCGCGGTTGCGGGCACGTCGCCGGGGAAGGTTGGGCCGGTGTAGGTTTGCGAACTGCCCGACGCTCCGCCGCCGCCAGTGGACGAGTAGGCGAGGCTGCCGGGCGCGAATCCGGCCCCCGCACCCCCTGCCCCGCCGTACCCGCTGACTGCCTGGCTTTGGTAGAAGACCGTGATCAGTCCGCCATATCCCCCGTTGCCGCCGCTCGCCAGGACCTGGCCGAGGTTGCGCACGGAGACCGGCACGCTGGCAGTGAGTGCAGCTGAAGATCCATCGCTCGACACGATGGTGTTCGCGCCGATGGTGATTTCGATGCCAGCGGGGAAGGACTGCGACACCACCAGGCGGTTGATGTACGGCGCCGTGATGTTGACGAACAGTTTCGATGCCTGGTCCCACCCGGATGCGATGGCCATGCTGCGCAGGTCCGGGGCGATCTGGCTGCCCTGGATGTTGAGCGTGTTGGATGGCCCTGGCGCGGCGCCCGAGGACGCCGATGACGACATCATCCCGCGCGTACTCATGGCAAGTTCTCGATGCAGGAGCCGTAGTAGCGCGTGTTGTCTGCGGCCAGTTGAAAGAAGAACAGGTGACGGCGCCCGGTCATCAGACCAGATGGAGCAGTCCCGTTTCGCCACACCACGAAGCCTGGCCAAGCGATCGCGCCGCCGGTGTGAGTGATCTCAATTGCGAAAGACGCGGCAGACAGCCCGTTGTCGAACGAGTAGCTCTTGTTCGCGGAGACGGTGTCGGTGAAATAGTCGCCGAGCGCGGTCCGGATGGTCGAGTCCGTCATCGCGACCGGGGTCGAGTTGGTTTTCAGGTCACGGCGCCAGGGCGTGAAAACGGCTGTGCCGCCGATACCCGAAACGCCGCGCGATGCGGAGTTGCCATTGGAGGAGGAAACCAGCAACTGAATCGCCGTAGAGCCAAACGCCGAGACAATGAGGTGTCCCCCTTCAAATCCGGCCAATCCGTTGGTGTAGGTGGAGCCCAGCAGATAAAAGCCTGGAGTCAGCACGGCGTTAAGGTTGGCCCCGGCTGCCAGTGCCGTGGTCTTGGCCATGGCGTCGGTGAGCCCGTAGCCGGCGAGCGTAGTTTTGACCAGGTCGCCCGATTCGCCATTGAGCGACTTCACCCCCGCCGTCACATTGACCGAGTCGGCCCAGGTGGTCCCCGTCCATGCGCGCAGCTTGTTCAGCGTCGTGTCGTAGTAGGTTGCGCCCACGCGCAACGCCTGGCCCTGGTTGTCCACGGTCGGCGCGGAGGCCTTGGCGCCCAGGTTGATCTTCGAAGCCTCGATGCGGCTGGCCTCGGCCTGGCCGGCGGCATTGCCGGCGAGGGTCACTTGCTCGGCCGCCGCGACGGCAGCAGCTTGCGCGGCAGAGCGGGATTGATCCGCCTGGCTGGCTTTTTCGATTGCGATCTGCACGGCCCCGTCAGTGCCGTCCTTCGCTGCCTTTGCCTCCAGCGCGTTCTGGTAGGTGACCTGCGCCAGGGCGTTGGCGCCCGGCACCAGCTGCTGGCGCTCCCAGGTGTTGAAGGCCTCGTACTGCGCGTCGAAGGTCGGCTCGGGCTGGCCCGAGTCGGGCACCGGCGGCGCCGCGGTGATGGGGGTGGGGGCGGTGATTGCCATCAGACGTATCCCTTTACTTGCATGTCGATGTAGGCGAGGCGGTTGCGGTAGCGCACGGGCGAGCGCTGCGCAATGCCGAAGGTGGAGAGGCCGGCGAATCCCGACTGCGTGCTGACGAACCAGGCGACCGGCTTGCTCAGCAAGTCCTGCAGCGCCTGCACGGCCTGGTCGGCGTACTCGCGCTCCATCACGATGGAGAAACTCAGGTCGGTGGAGCTGCCGCGAACGGTGGTGCGCATGCGGCCATCGGGCTGCTCCTGCTGCTCGGTGTAGGTCTTGGGAATCACCTGGGCGTCTTCCTGCACGCCGCCGATGCCCAGGCCCTGCAGCGTTCGGAACTTGCCCCGCACGATCATTCCGATCTCGCGCGGCTGGCCGGCGCTGGCGGTCACCGTGATCGTGATCTCGGCGTTCGCACGCATGGGCAGGTTGCGCAGCACCAGGGTGGTCTGGTACTTCCGGTCCCCGAAGGCATAGTCGTAGTAGCCTCGCGCCGGCCGCTTGAGCTGGGCGAGGCCGCCACCCTCCGGGTACTGGAAGAGCACCTCGCCGCCGGTCTGGTCCTTGATGACGACCTTGACGCCCGTGCCCACCAGGCCGCGCAGGTTGAGCGCGTTGACGAACCGAGAGCGCAGGACGTACACGATGTCGCTCGCCGACTCGGCGGGCGTGTCGGTGTACTCATCGAACGGCGCCCAGCGGTTGGTCGGCCGCACGTCCACCCAGCCGGACGGGTCCTGGTCAGGCCGCACCGTGCTGGCGGTGCTGAGCGTGCGGCGGTAGACGCGGTGCGTGTCCACGACGTGACACTCGTAGCCGATGGCGTAGGTGCCAGCGGCCCAGGCCGGCGTCGGGTCTTCCGCGAGGCTCGTGCCCGCCAGGATCTGGTCGGCCGAGATGGCGATGGGGTCGATGTAGTGGCTCACGCGGTGGCCTCCTCTGTCACGCGCACCGTGGGGGTGTTGGACACCTTCACGGGCGCCGCGCCGGTGCCGCTCATCGTCCAGTTGTCGAATTGCTCGGCGTGCTGGCCCGTGTTGCCCCGGATCTCGGCCAGCTCCTGCGTGACCGTCTCCAGCTTCTCGGCCAGCACCTCCACCAGCCGCTCCAGGCGCGCGGTGTTGCCCTGCCCGCCCGCGTTCACTGCTGCCATCAGCGCCCGGTTGTCAGCCGCCGGGATGATCCGCTCGCCCTCGTGGATGTTGGCGACCATGTCGCGCGGCACGTAGTTCGTGCCCACGGCAAAGGACAGCATCCCGCGCCGGCCGTAGTTGGGGTTGTTCTTCGCCCAGACCCAATGCCCGGTTTCGTCCACCCAGCCGTCGGCCGGTGGCCCCACGCTGCCATCGGCGTAGTGCACGCGGCCGTCGTCGTCGACGAACAGCGCGTTGAGCGGATTGGCCGAGCCCGGGCCCATGGTGCCGCCCCAGGCCGTGCCGCCCGAGGGCTCCACGTAGGCCGGGGGCACGTAGGGGGTGACGCCCGTGCCCTTGCTCGTGGCAGTGCCTCCCCAGACCGGCTCGCCCGCTGCGCCCGTCGATCCGCCGGCAGCCGCACCCGAGCCGCTGCCGGTGGCGCCCGGCGTCTTGCTCGACAGCAGCGCGAAGATGTTGGCCGTCGCCTGCGCCACGGTGATGGTCGCGTTGTAGGTGCCGTTCGCGATATCGACCTGGCGCTGGATAAGGTCGTATTCCTTCTGCTGGTCCTTGATCAGCTTGTTGAGGGCCTCGGTCTGGCTGTCCAGCGCGTCGATCTGCTTTTCGGCCGCCGTCTTCTGCGGGCCTGCGATCTCTTCCAGGGCCCGCAGTTGGCCGGCCAGCACCAGACGCGCGAAGTCCGCGTCCACCTGGCTCTGGTACTGGCTGCTGTCGAGCCCGGCGCGCGCGCCGCTGATGGCCTGCTGCAGGGCGTCCTGTTCCGGCAGGTAGCCCGTGCGCATAGCCGCGGAGAGGGCCTGCGCGATGAACGCATTGCCCTGGGCGGCCTGCATGGCGGCGGTGGATTGCACCTCGCCGTAGAGGTCCCGCGCATTGCTGCGCACCAGGTCGAAGATGCCGGTGATGAGGCCCAATGCCTCCTGCTGCACCTGGCGCTGGGTGTCGATGGCCTCGAGCTGCCCTTCCCACATTTCGCGCTGGCGGCCCATGGCGTCGGCCAGGTCGCGCATGGCGTTGCCGCGCGCTTCCTCGGCGGCGGCCAGCGCGGCCGCGGCGTCTTCCAGCTCCCAGACCTTGGCGGTGGCCTTCGCCAGCGCCGGGTCGAGCTTCCACAGCGCGTCGTACTCCTGCTTGCGGCGCAGGTCCAGCGCTTCACGGTCGCGGCCTTCCGCGATCAGGCGACGCTGCTCGATGTCGAAGCCCTTGGCCTCGATCTCGGCGGCGCGCGCGGCGGCGTCAGCTGCGGCCTTGGATGCATCCTCCAGCTCGTAGATCTTGGCGACCAGCTTTGCCAGCTCGGGGTCCAGTTTCCAGAGCGCGTCGTATTCCTGTTTGCGGCGCAGGTCGAGCACGGCCCGATCTTTGCCCTGGGCGGCCAGCAGGCGCTCTTCCAGGCCGGCGCGGGTGTCCGCGATTTTCTTCTGGCGTTCAGCCTCCAGCGACGCCGCGGCACCGTCGGTCACTGCAGCGAAGCTGCCAGCCAGCTGCAGCAGCATGGCGTAGGCCTTGCGGCCCGACTCGGTGGTGAGGTCCTGCGCTTCGGCCAGCGAGCGGAACTGCGCACGCGCGTCGGCGGCGTTGATGTCGGGCAGCTTCAGATCCACCGTGTCCAGCTGCTTCTGGAGCTGGCGGCGCACCGCTTCCCGCTGCTCATCCTGGCTGTAGAAGTTCTGCAGGTAGGTGCTCGCCGCGCCTCGGAAGTTGTCCGCGTTGCCGAACAGGTCAATCAATTGGCTCGCCATGTCGCCACCGGCCAGGCTGGAGGCGTAGAGGGTCGTTCCCAGGTCCTCGAAGACGCCATTCACAGTGGTCAGGCTGGTCGCCAGGCGCGTCAGCGTGGCGATGGCGTTTTCGCCGTCGCGGGCGAACTCGCTGGCGACGTAGTGCGTCCGGGTGACGGTCTCTTCCACCTCCCGGTAGTCACCCTGCAGGTTCTCGGTGGAGTCGCCGCTGGATGGCCGGCTGAGCTCGATGGTGCGGCGCACCGTCTCCGTCGTCGTCACCCACGAGCCGATCACCTGCTCGGCCAGGGCGTTGTTCGCGCTGGCGAGCGCCTCCTGAATCTTCTGCTGGATGCCGTTCGCGTCGAGCCCGTCGAACTTGATGCCCATGCCGCCCGTGTCGGGGTGGATGACATCGGTGCCCACGGCCATCGTGTACTTGCGGACCTTGCTGGAGTCGAGGCCCAGCACGTCGGCCATGTCGCCCACGTTGGTGCGCATCGCCTTGTAGGCTTCCTGGATCGCGTCGGACTGCTTCTTGCCCTGGGCGATGTCGGGGCCGTAGCGCTCGTTGAGGAACTTGATCTGGTCCTGCAGCCACGTGGCCCGGTAGGAAGAGCCGTTGCCGGCGCCTCGGATGGTTTCCAGCTCCTTCTCGTACTCCTTGATCTGCTTGGCGGGGTCCTGCGTGCGGTAGCTCGGGCCGTTGAACAACGTGCCGCCGGTGCGCCACAGCTGGTAGGCGGACAGGTCATCACCGCCCAGCGTGCCCTGGAGGCCGCCTCCCACGATCTTGTTGGACGCGAAGGCACCGAAGGCATTGGCCACCAGTGCGACAGCGGCCAGGAAGCCAGCGGCTCCGGCAAAGCCAGTCATCCCGGGCGTGGCCAGTTGGGTGCCAACCGGCGCATAGGCGCTGGGGTTGTTGCCTGCGATGGCCACAGAGTTGCTCAGGCCCAGGCTCTGGCCCACGCCCGACGTGGCGAAGCCGTAGTAGGCACTGCCCGGTGCGGTGAGGCCCGAGAATCCGCCCTGGTAGAGGCTGTAGGCCGAGCGCGCGTTGCTGGCGAAGTTGAGGATGCTCCCTGCGCCGCCGCCGCCGCCCGCGCCGCCACCGCCCAGGCCGAGCGCCCCGAGCACCCCGCCCACGCCGATCTGCACGAGGGGCTGCAGCACCAGGGTGGCGAACAGCCGCTTCAGGTACTGCGCCGCGTCCTTGCCGCCGCCCATGATGTAGTCGGCCAGGGTGTCGCCGATCAGCTGGGAGGTCTTGTTCCAGTCCTCTTCCACGACCTTGGAGACGGCGGCCTGGCTCTCGATCTGCTTTGCCTCGAGCGCCTTGATGCGGGCCGCCTCCTTGGCGTCATCGCTGGCGCCGGACTTTTTGATGCGCTCCAGCTCCTTGGCGTACTTCAGTTCGACCTGGCGGAGCGCCACGACCTTCTGACGCTCGACAGCCGACAGGCCGATCAGGCGCACCTCGTCTTCGTACAGCTTCGCCTGTTCACGGGCGTTGTTCAGCAGTTCGTCCGAGCTGCTGCCGAGCTTCAGGTCGGCGATCTTGGTTTCTGCGGCGCCGAGGCGCTGGACCGCGGCAATCTCTTCGTTGAGCTGGTCGATGCGCTGCTGAGAGCCGTCGAAGCCCATCAGCATCGCCTTCTGCTCGTTCAGTCGCTCGACGGTCAGCGCGCGGAGCTCGTCGGCGGTCTTGCCGTACGCCGCCGCTTCGTCTTCCAGTGCCTGCGCCTTCTCGTTGATCTTGGCCGTTTGCTCGGCAATGCGTGAAGCCTCCTTGTCGCGCTCGCCCTCGAACTTGCGCTGCGCCTGCGCCACGGCCAGCCGGCGCTCGGAAGCATCGAGATCATCGAGCGACGCCTTCGTCTCTGCCTGCCGGGCGGCCGTCATCTTGCGGGAGCCAGATTCCAGTTGGGCGACGAGTTGAATGCGCAGCTTCTGCGCCTCGTTCAACTTGGCGCCGGTGGCGATTTCCTGCTCGTTCTGCTCCAGGCGCGCCTTCACCGACGCGATCAGCGTGGCATAGGCACTCTGCTCCGCCTTGGCCGCTGCCGCGCCACCACCCTTCTTGGCGTATTCCTCGCGGATCTTCGCCAGGCGCTCGTTGATCTCGGCCTGCGACTTGCCCGCGGCGGTGCCCTCGTTGCGCGCCTGGGTGAGGTCGCGCTCCAGCTTGGCCGCATCGGAAAGGTACTTCGCCCCGTCCTTGTCCCAAGCCTGCGCGGCGCGCATCTGGTCCGCACGTTCACGCGCAGCGTCGGCGGCGGCCTTCTCCGCAAACGTAACGCCCTCCAGCGCCGCGGCCTGAGCGCCGAGCCCTGCGAGACGGTCGCGCAGCTGTTGCTGGGCTGCGGCGTTCAGCGCGCCACGACCGCTGCCATAGGCTGCACCGCCCTCCGTCGAGACGAAGCCCTTGCCGCCGTCCAGCTGCTTTTCGACAGCGGCGATCTCGTCGCGGACTTGCTTGAGCCGGTCCTGGGTGGTCTGGGCGCGCCCGACCCCGAGCATGTTGTCCCACGCTTTTTTCGCCGAGTCCGCCACTGACCTCCAGGCTCGCTCAAGGCCGCCGAGGTTGCGCTCAACCTCGGCCGAGCGCCCGCTCAGCGCATTGGCGTACGCCTCCTGCGCCACGCGCGCGGCATCCGCGATGCGCCCTTGGTCTTCCAGGCTTTTGATCTGGCGGTACGTGCTCTCCGTGAGGAAGTTCATCCCCTCGTTGAGCTTCAGCACGCCCGAGAGCGGCTCATTGCGCAGCGAGGCGAATTGCTCTGCCGTCTTGCTGACGGCCTGACCCGTAGCGCGCTCGTACTGCACTGCGGCCAGGCCAGCATCGCGCAACACCTCCGCCGACACCTTGCCGGAGCCGGCAAGCGCCGTCAGCGACTCGGCGGCCTTGCCCTGCGTGCCCACGATGCCGCTGATGTCCTGGGCGTAGGCTTTCATCTGCCCCGAAGTCGTGCCGGCGGCATTGCCCGTCAGGATCAGGGCGTTGCGGTAGCCTTCTGCCTCCTTCGATCCTTGGTAGTAAGCCACCGCCAGCGCGGCGGCGGCGGCCGCGCCCAGCGTCAGCGGATTGATCAGGCCCAGGACATAGCCGCCCATGGCCTTCAGCGCCGCACCGGCGCCACCGAAGCTGTCTTTGATCTGAGCGCCCTGCTGCAGGAACACCGTCAGCGGCGCCTGTCCCCCTTGCAGCGACACCACGATGTCGCTGAACTGCATGGGGAGCTGCGCCAGCGCGGCGCGGGTCTGGCCGGCGCTGGTGCCCAGCTTGGCGAAGCCGGCCTCCTGCTCGCGCAGGCGGGCGATCATCGGCGCGGCCTTGTCCGAGACTCCCAGCTGCGCAGCCTGCAGCGCGAGCAGCTCGGAGCGCGTCTTGCCGATGGCCGTGACCTGGCTCTGCAGCGAATTCACGAATTCGTTCTGCTGGCGCGCGCGCATTTCCACGTCGCGTTGTTCCTGCAGCGTCTTGGTCAGCCGCTCCTGCTCGGCGCGCAGCGTGCGCAACGCGCCGAGCTGCCCCGAGATCGCGTCCACGTCGGCGCCGCGCAGCCGCGCGAGGCGCTCCAGGCCCTCCGCCGACTTCAGGTTGTAGCCCTGGGCCTCGACAATCGCCCGCTGCGATTCGGAGATGGCGCGCTTTGCGGCAGCGGCCAGCGCGGCATTGGCGCGCTCCATCCCCTTGGCGCTCTGCTCGGCCTTGTCTCCCATGCCGCCCAGGGCATTGGCGGCGCTGTCCCCCGCTTGCTTGACGGTGCTCGCCATCCGACGAGCGCCAGATTCGACACGCGCAAGGGCATCTTCGCCCTTGGTCGTGTCCATCTCGAACTCGCCCTGAACCTTCATGTCGGCCATGCGGACATCCAATGCAAAAAGCCCTGCGGCGGATGCGGCAGGGCTCGTGTGTTGAAAGGGCCGCCGAAGCGGCTCCTACTTTTCCGGTTTCGGCGCGAACTCGTGCATGGTCACCACGGCCGCGCTCTCCAGCACCTGCAGCGATTCGTGCAGGTCATTCCACTCGTCGTCATCGAGCCCCGCCCGGTCCATCAGCGGATAGATGGCTTCCCAGCGCAGGCCCACCGGCACTCCGCCCATGGCAGGGAACAGCCAGCGGGTGCCCACCTGGCGGAAGAGCCGGGTCGCGAGCTCGTTGTCGGGCCACACCTCGAGCTCGGTGATCTCGGCCTCGTAGTCTTCGAGTTCGAAGCCGTCCGCCCGGGCTTCGGCCTCGGTGATCGGCGGCTCGTGCAGAGCTCGGCCGATCAGCTTCAGTTTCCCAGGCGGCCCTGGTAGATGGCCTTGTCGTAGGCGCCGATGATGTTGCCCAGCGAGCCGCCGAACTTGTCTTCCATGAGCTCGAGGGTCTTGGCGGTCAGGGGCTCGGTCAGGCTCCAGCCCTCGGCGAACTGGAGGATCAGCGCGGCGTCCAGCGTGATGCCCTCGCGGATGCCGGCCTCGGCGCCATAGGTCTCGATGTTGGCGATGGCCGTCTCGATGTACGAAGGCGCGTCGCCGCCGGCGGCGGTCAGTTCCTCGGCCTTCTTGTTGGCGGCCTGCATGCCCTCGAACAGGGCGCGCTGGCGCGCATCGCGGTGGCCGGCCCATTCGGTCTTGCGCAGGGCCTTGCAGGTGACCTTGAACTGCACGTCGGAGCCGTCGAGCTTCTTCAGCGTGATGGGCATCTCGAAGGTGGGCACCTGGTCGCCCAGGGTGGTCAGGACGGTGACGGGAACGGTTTTCTCTTTTGCCATGGTGGTCTTTCGCAGGGTTGCAGAAGCCCGTGCCGCAGCCCGCCCGCCCTGCGAAGAGCGAAGCGAGCTGCAGTCGGTGCGAGGGTGGGCCGGAGCCCGGTAATCAGGCGGCGTAGCGCGTGCTGATGTTCTGGGCGTTGAACGTGCCCTTCACGGTCACGATCTGGCCTTCGGTGAGGGTTTCTTCCTCGTTGAAGCTCACGGTGGCGGGCACCAGGGAGACGGCGCCGGCGCGGGTGCGGCGGCGGATCACCGTGTCTGCTCCGGTTTCAGACAGCGTCTTCAGCGCGTTGTAGGCAGGCGTGCCGATCATGTCGGCGTCCATGTCGAAGGTGCGCTGGACAGCCGTGAAGCCGTCGTTCAGGGCGATCTCGACGTCGGACTCGATGAACTTCACGTTCACGGTCTTCGCGTCGCCGCCGCTGGAGTTGTGGTTCATGGTGCGGTCCAGATCCACCCAGTTGGCGACCTTGCGCACCGAGCCACCACCGCCGCCGGGGGCGAAGAATTCGGTGTTGGTGGTGTTCGCGCCTTCCAGCACGAAGCTGTCGGCCAGAACGGACTTCACACGGAATGCGCGGAAGTTCAGGCGGCCCCAGTTGGAAGTCACCAGGACGATGTCGCCGACGCTGTAGCCGTGGCCGACAGAGCTGACGACGGCTTCGGCGGCATTCGAGATGCCGGTGATGGTTTTCGCAACAGCGAGGGCGGTGGCGACCGAGTGGATGGTGCCGGTGGGAGTGCGTGCCATGGTGGGCCTTTCTTGGGACGAAAAAAAGCCCGCATGTGCGGGCGTCGGTGGAAGCCCTTGCGGGCGGTTTGGCGCGGAGGCCGGTGATCAGTCGCGCGGGCCGAAGATGGAGAAGATCTGCGTGGCGCCGTAGAGCGAATCAGCGTCTGCGCCGTCGGCGATGCCGGCGTCAGGCTCACCCTGGGGATCCACCTGCAGCGTCGGGTGTGCGCACAGGTCCTCTTCGACCTGGCGGATCAGCGCGAAGGCAGCGGGCGAGCTCTTCGCCCAGGCAGAGACATGCAGGAGGATGTTTCGCAGGTTGGAAGTGTTCTCGGCGTAGCGCAGGGTGCGGCCGCCCGCGTGCTGGATCACCAGCCGGGGGGGCGGCGCGCCGTTGGGCGCAACGACCAGATACACGTTGGGGCACCGGGCTTTCAGCGCCGCGACGACCAGGGTTTCGATGCTCATTCCTGCACCCTCGCGATGAATTCGGCCTTCATGATCTTGAGCGCGTCCGGCTTGCCGGCGTTCATGGCGCGCGTGATGAAGGGGTGGGCGGGCGCCCTGCTCGTGCCGTTGTGGACCATGTACCCGTACGGGGCCTTGGTGTGGTTCCACGACAGGTGATAAGTCGCGCGCCCCGCGGTGCTGTTCGACTTCGAATAGACCTGGTAGATCGCGTCGCGCAGGGTGCCTGGGCTGAAGTGGTAGGTGACGCCGGTCTTTTTCGACTGGCGGCCGTAGAAGGTGTGCGCCTCTTCAGAGATGGGGACGTAGAGCCTCGCCAGGGAGTAGCAGTGCTCCGCCGCCGCCTGGGCCGCCGGGCGCGCCGCGCGCCGGATCTTGGCCCGGGTCGCCCGCAGGCCCTGCACGAAGCCATCGACGTTCACCTTCGTGGTCATCAGCTCACCACCTCGCAGACGAGATCCACGTGCTCGCGCCCCGCCTCATCCGGTAGCACCGCCTTGATGTCGTAGACCGTGGTGCCGTGCAGCACGCGCATGCCGGCAGCCACGTCGGCGCGGTAGCGGATGCGGATGGAGGTCTTCACGACCGCCGCCTGGGCGTCCGCCTTGATCGCGCCGAGGCCCGACAGGTTGCGGATGCTCGCCCAGGCCTTGGCCACCTCGTCCCAGGATTCCGGCAGGGGCGTACCCCAGTCGTCGGTGCCTGCGCCCTTGCGCTGGATGGTGATGCGGCGGTTCAGGTCTCCGGCGCGCATGTCACACCCCCAGGCCGATGCGGTACGGCTGCAGCAGCGCGTGCGCGCCGAACGGCACCTTCGTCATCGTGCCGGGCGCGACCTCTTCGCGGTTGGCGTACAGGTGGCCCAGGATCAGCAGAATGGCGGCCTGCACCGCCGCGTTCGCCACCATAGGCAGAGTCTCGGGCGGCTCGTCGGCAGCCTCCAGCGCCGCCTGGTCGACGTACACGTTCCGGTTCAGGAACTCGACGGCGGAGGCCTCGGCCGCGCCCAGGTAGAGCGTGACCAGAGCATCTTCTTCACCGGCGTCGATGCGCAGGTGAGCCAGCGCGGTCGGCAGGTCGACCAGGGTCACTTCTTGCCCCGCCCAGCCTTGGGCGTGTCAGCGGCCTGAGGAGCGGACTCCGCTGGCGCAGCCACATCAGGCGCCGCCGCAGCCTGCTCCTTGTGCAGATCAGCGTAGCCGCGCTCGATGAAGTGCTGGCCGAGGCTGCTGTCCATCTGGGCGACGGTGCCCGCGCGAGGGTCCGGCTTCTTGAACTTGATGAGCATGTCGTTCTCCTTCGGGGAATAAGAAAGGCCCGCCGAAGCGGGCCCTGCATTTGTGCCGACGGGCGATCAGGTCACGTTGCCGAAGTCGCCGTAGATGAACGACTCGGGGCGGTACACGGCCAGCGCCAGGCGCTCCTCCGCCAGGATCGTGACCATGTTCTTCACGAAATCGTCCTCGTTCTCGGTCGCCACCTCGACCCGCGCTTGCCAGCGGTCGAAGATCTGCGCGCCCAGCTTGAAGGCGCCGGCCAGGAATTTGTCCACGGCGATGGCCTGGGTCGTCACCACCGGGCGGTTCCACAGCGTGGCGCCGATGACGCCCTGCGGGTTGCCGATGATGTAGCGGCCCGTCGTGTCCTTGGTCAGCTCGATGCGCGCCCAGTCGATGGGGTTCATCACCACGCCGGTCGACGGGAACTCGGCCAGCTCAGCCTGCAGGAACGCGAGGCGGATGTTGTCGATGTTCGTCTCGGTGCCGGCCGGGTCGAACGGCGCAGCGAAGGCGGTGGCCTGCGGGATGATGCCCAGCAGGTTCTGCCCGGTGCCGTCGCCGTTCAGCAGCTGTTGCTCTTCCTTGAAGGCCAGACCGTAACGCAGACGGCCATCGATCAGGCTGGCGAGCTGGGACGAGTCGCTCAGGATCTGGCGCGAGGCCTTCATGTAGTGCGCGATCACCTTGGCGGTGGTGCTCACCAGGTCGAACTTCATGGTCGACTCGGGCTTCTTGGCCATTTCCGCCACCATGCCCGCGTTGTTCGTGAAGCCCGTTTCCTTCACGTACTCCAGGGCGCTGCCGTCCATGCGGCCGGGGGTCAGCAGGTCGCGCACCGTCATCCGGCGCTGCGGCAGCGCCTGCACACCAGCCAAGCGGGTGACCTGCACCAGATCGCCAGCGGCGCCGTCGGTGTCGGTGGTCACGCTGGTGATAGCGGCTTGCACCGTCATGTCGACGCGACCGCGCGGCGTCGTCTTGCCCAGAAATGCCTTCACGTCGTCGCTGGCCACGAACTGCGCGCCCAGGGATTGGTGCTGCACGTCGCCGCCGGCGCCGTTGTTCTCCAGCTTGGCAAGCGCCTGCTGGGTGCTTTGCAGGCTCGCCTGCAGTTCGCCTTGCTTGAGCAGCAGGTCGTCCACCTTCGCACGGGTTTCAGTGGTCAGGTTGGCGTCCTTGGCAGCGGCTTCGGCCTGCGCCTTGAGCTGATCGCCGACCGCCTTCAGGCTTGCGTTGATCGTCTGGATGTCTTGTTCGAGTGCCATGGTGGGCCTTTCAGGATTGGATGGAGATGAGGGAAGCGGCCAGGGCCGCAGTTGCACTGAGAGAGCCGGGGTCGACTCGTCCGGTGGGATCGCCCTCACCGCCGCCAGCGGGATCACCCGCGCTGGACTTGATTTCGCTGATGAGGCGCATGGCCTCGCTCTTCGGCATGCCGCTGGCGCGCAGCCCGGCCTCGATGCGGCGCACGGCGCTGGCGCTGGCGCTGCCCTGGCCCTTGCCCACCTGGTCGGATGCGAGCAGTTCGTCGGCGAAGCCTTGTTCGATGGCCGCGCTGCCGCCGATCCAGGACTCGGAATCCATCAACTTGGCGATGGCCTTGGACTCCAGACCGGTGCGCGCGCCGTAGATGTCGCCCATCGCAGCGTCGAAGGGCTCCAGCCAGGCCGCGATCTCGCGCAGGTCGTTGCGGTTGCCGGCGGCCACCACCCAGGCGTTGTGGATCATGAGGAAGCCGGAACGGGCGATTTGCACTGTGTCGCCGGCCATCGCGATGACCGAGCCGGCGGATGCCGCAAGGCCCAGCACCTTCACGTTCACCTCGCCCTCGTGCTCGCGCAGCAGGTTGTAGATGGCCAACCCCTCGAACATGTCGCCGCCCGGGCTGTTCAGGTTCACCGTCACCGGACCCTTGCCCAGGCTGCGCAGCGCGCTGGCGATGCGCTTGGCCGTCACGCCCTCGCCAGTCCATGGGTCGTAGCCGATGGCGTCGTAGATGCTGATCGTGCGTTCCTCGTCCTTGTCAGCGGCGCGCACCTCCGGATTCCACCGGTCGAGGGCGCGCGGCAGGATCTCGCTGCGCACGCTGGCGCTCGGGCGGCCCATCGGTGCGCCCGGCAAATTCTTGATGCTCATGGATCAGCCCTTCTTCGGCTCGTCTTCGAATCCCAGGAGCGCGCGGATAGCGGCCCGGGCCTGATTGATCTGTTCCGCCCCGCCGTCTTGGCCCAGGGCGTCCAGCGTGGTCATGGCCGACTGCACGGTCAGCACCGCGGCGTTACCGCCCATCGCGGGCATGTCTTCCAGCTCGCGGACCTCGTCGCGGGTGAAGATGCCCTTGTCGACCATCACGCCGAAGAAAGCGGCACGGCCGGCGCTGTCGGCGCGCAGCAGGCCCTCGACGGCGAACTTGGGGTAGTAGCGCACCCGCTCCGCCGGCGTCAGCAGGTCCTTGCTGATGGCCTGCTCAATCCGCTTGAGCCAGGGGGCCAGCGTGAAAGTCAGGAAGCCGATCATTTGCTGCTCGATGCCGGTCCCCCAGCTGGTCGACTTCTCCGTGTGCCCCACCATCCAAGGCGGCACGCGGAACCAGCGGCAGATCGCCTCCACACTGAAAGAGCGCGACTCCAGCAGCTGGGCGTCCGAGGGCTTGATGCCGATGGTGCCCACATCGGTCCCACCTTCCAGCAACGGAGTCTCGCCCCGCTCCGCCGAGCCCACAATTTCGGCCTTGAACATCTTCCGCTGGTCAGGCTTCAGGAAGGTGGACACCTTGTAGTACACGGTCTGCAGCAGGCCGTTGCGGAACGTGCGGGCCGCCGCGCGCTCTGCCGCCATTGCGGACCCGAAGACCTTGGCGCCGTACGCGATCACCGAAACACCCGTCTCGCCGTCCAGGGTGAAGCCCGGGATGTTCCAGATGCGGTCGACGGGGATCTCGCGGGGCGTGCCGTCTGCTCGCGGGTACTGGTAGATCTTCTTGCCGTTGACGTTGCGCGTGATGACCAGCTTGTTCGGGTCCAGAAACATGAGCCCGACCACCCGGCCGCCCACCATGAGCTTCTCGGCGCGCCCGTTGCCGCGCAGCAGCATCGACGCCACCACCGCCTCCCAGAACACCGACGCCGTGGAGTCGCTGTTGGGCTGGTCGTGGATGATGAAGTGCAGCGGGTGCTGGCTGGCGATCTTCTTTCCCACCGACGTGCGCTCGTACATCGACAGCGGCAGCGTCGCGATGGTCTCGGAGATCAGCCGCACGCAGCTCCAGACGGCATCCACCTGCATCACAGCCTTGGGCGTCACATCGACGCCCGCCTCGCTGTCCATCTCGCGGTCGGTGTAGAGATCCTTGTCCCGCAGGCTGAAGGATCGCACCCAGCCGTCGATGGCCGCGCGCACGCGGCTGACGATGCCGGTTTTTGGTCGTTGTTTCATGCCCGGCCCGTCCGTATTGGGTTGCTCAACCAGTCATCCAGGCCGCCTTTTGCCTCCGGGTTCAGAGCCATGAGATAGACGGCGTCGAAGAGCGCCATGAGCGGGTCGATCTTGGCGAATCCGCTGGCCTGCTTCGTGATGGAGATGGCATTGCCAACCGCCACCACCTTCGCGTTTCCCACGCACCAAGCCATCAACGGCTGGCCGCTGTGCACCATTCGCTTCGCCGCCAGGTGGCGCTCGGCTGTCTTGATCGCGCCCTGCAGCTGCCATCCCTGGGGGATGCCCACCACTTCGTCGGCCTTGACCGGGCCCGCCTTGTCATCCGTGCCCACCAGCGCGTCGTAGATGCCACCGAGCCCCGCCCGGTCCACGCCCACCTTGTCCAGCAGGCCAGATTCCACGACCTGCGACACGATGCCCACCACGTCGGCGATGTCCTTGCCCACCTGCGCGGCCAGCACCAGGTCGCCCTGCTTGGCGAAGTCGCGGTAGCGCGATTCTTCCGACTTGCGGCGCTCCAGTGCAATCGGGTGCAGCCAGGCGCGCGTCCAGACCAGCCAGCGGCCGGTGCCGATCTCGCGCCCGACCACCGCCAGTCCCAGCATGTCGTCCAGGCCGCCGCCGTCGATGCCGATGGTGGCCACCTCGCAGCGCTCCAGCAGCTCTTCCAGCGTGAACACCGGGACAGCAGCGGCCTCCCAGAAGTCGGCGCCCAGCCAGCGGTCGCTGCGCAGGTTCAGGCCGACTTCGACGTTCCCGTACTTCGCCAGGAATCCCTTCAGCGACGCCTCGCCCTCAGCTTCGGCCTTGCGGAACTCGCGCTCCAGATAGGCCCGGTCCACGGAGTACCCGAGATTCGGGTTCACCATGGGCAGGTTCTCCAGCAGCCGGGCCTCGCCGCTGCGCACCAGCTCGGGCGGGTGCTCGAAGAGGATGGGCACGAACTGGGGATCGATGATCTTGCCGTCGCGCACGTCGCGCGCGTACTCCAGCTTTTCCTTGAACACCCCCTGCGGCGGCTCGTCGCTCTGGGTGGTGATGTAGATCGTGAAGCCCTCGGGCCGCGATGCGAGGCCGCCGGTGGCCTCCCGCAGCATGTCCTTGGCGTTGGCCTGCTTGCCGAACAGCCACAGCTCTTCGACCAGCACGCCCACCGACTTCTTGCCTGCCGCGGTGTTCGCATCAGCGGCGATCACCTTCAGCGTGGCGTTCATCTCGCGGTGCGTCAGCGTCTTGATGTGCGTCTGCACATGCACCAGATCGGCCAGCTCGCCGTCGTCGCCGTCTTCCTCGTAGGTCACCATGTCCTTCGCGGGACCGAAGCTGTTGTGCGCGACCTCCAGGGTGGGCGCCAGGATGGTGAACTCGGCCGACTTCCGCCAGTTGCGGATCAGCATGGTGAGCATGATCGAAGCGGCCAGGCCGGACTTGAAATTCTTCTTTGGCAGCATCACGAACCATTCCGTGATCAGCCGCCGGCCGCTCTCTGCGTCGTAGGCGCCGAAGATCGAGGCCGCCAGGTCGAACACCCACTGGCCGCTGGCGTCGCCGATCCTCGGGCTGCCGGGCGCGTCCACGATGCGCAGCTCGCGCATAACGGACAGGCCGGCCTCGGCCTCGTCCGGGAAGATGGGTGCCGGGATGATCGACCGACCCGCCCGCAGGCGATCCGCCCAGTCTGGGCATGCGGTTGTCCATTCGGGCATCAGACCCTCTTACCGCCAGCGGCTGCCAGCTTCGGAGGGGCGGCCGAAGCGAACCGACCAGCGCCGGCCGTCTTCGCCGCCGCCTTGGCCTGCTCCTTCTTGCCGCCGTTCTCGGCGCGCCGCACCTCAGCCGACAGGAGGGCCTTCGCCGCGTCGATCCGCAGCTTGTCGGCCACCATGTTGTCGTTGTACACAGCTGTCAGGAACTCGGCCGGCGTCTGGTTGCCATTCGTGGCAATCGTCAGATCGTCGGCAGGGTCCTTCTTCGGGCGGCCAGCCCCAGGACGGGCGCCGCCGCTCCGTCCTTTGACTCCGGGCATGACCTACTCCATTTGATTAATTTGAATACGGGAGAAAATTTCCCTCCGTGCGGAACAGTGCGGTATCCGGGGCAAAGCCTTTCAGCCTTTCACCCACCCCCCTGCCCCTGGCCCTTCAGCCCTACGCACGCCGCTGGGACGGGTTAGGCGGGCCGTGGAGGCTCTCTGACGCCACCTAAGAGTCATAACCTTGAGGCAGAATCATCAGATGCCCTACGAGGATCACCCTGGCAACCGATCGTCTGTTGCAGTGACAGTAGGCCCTGGATGGCGGGCCTACCAACCGTTCTCACTACCCGGCTGGGACTTCCTCGGGACGATCCAGTATCGCGGCGTCATCGGAGCGCTTGGGCAGAGCTGGTCGTCCGGCGGCTACGCCCTGCACAAAGATGGAATGGTTCGACTACTGGACCGGGGCGCAGTCGAGACTGCACTGCTCCAGGCGAGCTTGCGGGATCCCGATCAGCCTCCCCTCGACTGAGCAGCCGGGTTGCCCTCAATCCCGGGGGTGGCCAGCCCTCGCCCTCTCCGCTGCCTCGCCCCTCGTCTTGGCGTCATGGCAGTCAGGGCACAGGCACTGGCGGTTGTGGTCGGCGTCCTTGCCACCCTTCCAGAGCGGGACGGTGTGGTCCAGCTCGAAGGGGTCAGGTGTGCCGGGCGTGATGTCGATCAGCTTGTTGCAGCCCTTGCAGTTGGGACCGTCCCTCAGCCAGATGCGCAGCCGGGCTTCCTGCCTGACTCTGCCCCGGTCCCGGTGCGTGGCCCCGATGCGCGGCGCCTGCTGCATCCGAGTGGCCTGGGCCATGGGGATGCGGGTGGCAGCAGCGGGGATGCGGGGCTTGGTCATGTTCTGGCTCTCATCGGGCTACGGCTCGGAGCACGTCGAACGACCTTTGATCGCTATGGCGCATACTGGCCCATGACCATGCACCCACTACATCGCCGCCCCGGTTACTCATCGGGCATGCCCCAAATGGTCCCTCTGGACCTGTCCGCAGCGTGGGGAAGCTACGTCCGGTTCCGGGTCAAGTCGGCGCGGTGTTTGGCGCTCGGCGGCGGCCAGCCCTTCCTCTCGCCCTTCTATGCGCTACCGCGAGCCACTGGAGTGATTGAGCTCAACGGCCATCGCGAGGGACAGAGAGAGACATCCCTCTTCATCGGATTCAGCTCATCGTCAGAGCTGCAGGGCCCATCGTTTCAGCTTGCGGACAATTCCGCAGTGGGGTCGATGTCGCTTCCCGCTGATTGCTTCGCGGGTTTCATGCAAGTTGCAACCCAGAGCGGCGCCTACTTTCAAATCGGCGGGGATGGAAGTCGGAATGCCCTGGGGACGGACATCGCTGTGCTTCAGCGTTTTGCCCAACCTGCTGCTCCGGTCAAGTCCTAGCCTCCGCACCACAGGGCGGCCCTTGTGTGCGCCCCCTGTCGGCGGGCCAATCTATCCGCAGCCAGAAAGCAGAAAGCCACCGCAAGGGTGGCTTTGAAATCTTTGGGCGAGCTTCTCCGTCGAGTCCTGCCGAAGGCGCTACGTGCGGGGCTTCGGGTGTCGAGCAGAGAGTCGCCGGGCGACAGCCTCAGCAGGCTGTGCAATCGACGGCTGCAGTATAAACCGACGCCCGAGGTTCATGCAAGACGAATCGACGGATTGAACTGGTGGAGCTGCGCCTTTGCCTCCACGTATGCAGCCGCAGCGTCTTCTTTCGAGGCAAAAAACCCGAGTGCGTGTCGCACGCCCTGGATACCGATGTGCGCCTGCCATTTCTGCGCCTTGCTGTGGAACGAAACACCAGGCGAGCCCGAGCGGTTGTTCGCGTTCACCCCTCGGTTTTGGCCGTTGTCGGCGTTCGAGCACACCCGCAGATTGGCGATACGGTTATCAGCCCTGTTTCCGTTGATGTGATCAATCTGCCCGTCAGGCCACGCACCGTTCACGTACAGCCAAGCCAATCGATGCGCCTTTTACGCCCGCTGGCAGACCCAGATACGCACATACCCCTTGTCATCGCTGCTCCCCGCGACACTGCCAGGGGCAACGCTGTGTCGGCGAACCTTCCAGTGGAAGATCCCCGTGCCAGCGTCGTAATCCAGAAGGCTCCGCAAAGTCTCCTGGGTCAATTCCAACGAAGCGTTCTTTCTCATGCTGGCCTGCCCATCGATGCGCGCAAGCGTTTTCGCATCGAGGCCCCGGCGCGCGTCACGCAGTGGTCCAGCATGTTGAGCGCCTTGCGCCCGTCCTGCCCCATCGGCACCGCCGCCTTACCGCTCCCGCCGCACTTCTTGCAAGTCCGTCCCAGCTTCGGCGTGCCGGGGATCGACTCATTGCCCCGGCCTTGGCAGGCATTGCAAGTGTCGCTCAGCCAGTGCGAGGTGATGGCCAGGGCGAAGCGCGCCGGCTCGGGGTTGCGCTTGGCCTGGGCCCAGACGGTCAGCGCGTCCAGCACGCCGCCCAGCGATTTCAGGCTACCCATCACGAGCTT
The DNA here is from genome assembly GCF_001424265.1 of Acidovorax sp. Leaf160. Classification (GTDB taxonomy): domain Bacteria; phylum Pseudomonadota; class Gammaproteobacteria; order Burkholderiales; family Burkholderiaceae_C; genus Paracidovorax. The sequence goes on along the minus strand of NZ_LMOV01000002.1, from coordinate 175,750 downwards.
GGCGTCGGTCACCGAGCACAGCGGCGGCTTGCTGCAGCCGTCCCACTCGCGCCGCAAGCGGGTGAGCTGGCCGCCCAGCATGCAAGGCGCCCAACCGGCGGCGATCAGGATGTCGGCGTCGCCCATGCGGTCGGCCTCGACGCGGAGGTTCGTGGATGAGCCCGCGCTGATGTAGGCCTCTTCCACGGTGCGGGGGGTTTCGTTCAGCATGGTCGTTTCTTCTTTCGCGTTACTTCTTCGGGCAGGGTGAATCGGTGGTTGTTGCCGCACTGGATGCGGCGGCGGGCGGTGCCATCGGGGTAGCGGCGCGTCTCCAGCACCTCAGTCCAAGCGCCGCAGAACTTGCAGGGCGGCGGGACGAAGCGCGGCGGGCGGGTCATGCGCGCAGCTCCTTGAGCGCCGCCCGGTAGTGATCGCGGATGCCGCGCAGCTCGTCGTGCGTCCACTTGTGGACGCCGTTGTCTTGCTCCAGCGCCAGCACTCGCCCTTCTCCGATGCGGGCGACCACGCCGGCCCGGAAAGCGGCGTAGGTCGTGCCGCCCGGGCGATTGCAGTTCTTTCTTTGGGCGAAGCAGTTGTCCTCATGGAAGCGGAGGTGCCCAGCAGCGCCGCGGCTGCGGAAGTGACCTGCGTCCACCGACCCGCCCGGCTTCATCGGTTCGAAGGGCTTGCCACAGCAGATGCACGGCATTCCCTCGTCCCGGGCGCGGATGAATGCGTTGAATGCGGCCTGGGCCTCGGCCATGAGTTGCGGTTGACGCTTTGCTGCCTCCTTGCGCCGGCGCGTCTCCGCCCTCTCCACCTTGGCGGCGGCGCGGGCCTTCTTCGCTTCGGCGCGCTCGGCCTTGGCGGCCTGGGCCTCGGCGTAGCCGTCGATGCAGTCCGGGTGGATGCGCTGGCCGGCTTCGAGCTTTCCCTTGCAGTGCGGGCAGCGGGTGCGGCGGAAGGTCACTGGTCGCCCTCCCAGGCCTTGAACTGGACACCCTGCTCCACACCGAATGCGTACAGCCATTCGATGAAGGCGCGGGCCAGCTTGATGGTGAAGTCGCGCGACTGCACGCCCATCAGCACCACCTCGCCGCGCAGACCGTGCCCCATGCGAACCTCGCCGAACTTGGCCCAGTCTTCAGCCAGGTCGGGATCGTTGCGCGTGTCAATCTTGAAGGCCGAGATCAGGATGCGCTTGGCATCCTCTGCATCAGCCAACTGGCCGCCCAGCTGCCGGGAGATCTGGCCGATCAGGCTGTGGAAATGGCGGTTGTGACCGTCTCGCCGGGTCTCTGGTCGCACCTCCAGCACCAGGCGATGCCCAGCCATCAGCCAAGCCTTTGCGTGCGTCCACGCGTGCATCAGCGCCTTGTGGGCCTGGACGGGCTCCCGCATGGAGAGGGTGATGCGCTCAGCCATTGCGCACCCCGCACCAGTCGCGGTACGCCTGCAGCGGCGTGAAGCCCACGCCCAGCTGCTTGCCGCGCGCGCCGCGCAGGCCGCAGTGCCACACCCCGGCGATCATTCGGATGCGGGGCTTCACGCTGCAACCTCTTCACGCTTCGGCGCAGGCAGGCGCTGCAGGGTTTCGTCCACGGCGTTGCCGCCAGGGTCGCGGATGGAGCGCAGGCAAGCGTCGGGCAGTGCCGCATTCTGAGACCGCGTGGTCGGCGTCATGTGGAATGGCGAGCCCAGGGATCGCACCATCCAGCATGGCCCGAGGTATTCCCACCCCCGGTTGTCGACAGATTGCAGCACCTCCACGATCAGGCCGTTATCCATTGGCATCCCGTGCGTTACTGCCAGATCCCCAGGCTTGCAGTTCATACCCGCTCCCCCACGTTGAACCACTCGCGCTCGGTGGTGTGAATGACCTCAGACGCGGCGGCGCGACGCTGGTGCGGCCGGCCGTCCTCGTCCACCTCTATCAGCGCAGCCTTTCCAGCCACGTCACGCGGGCAGCCTGCACATCCGCCGGCGCAGGCCGGTGCTTCGGGCAGGCGTGCTGCGGTGGCAGCGTGGTCCAGTGCTTGCCCAGGGCACACGGTGCGAGGCCGTGCCGCGCCATGGCGGGGTTGGCTTTGGGCGACCAGTGGGCGCAGGTTTGACATGTCATCGCTCAGTGCCATTTCATCTTTCCTTCCATGCCCAGCGCCTGGCGCGCGGCCTGCAGCGTGAAGGGCTTGATCTTTTCGCCAGCCTGGTCGCGGGCCATGATCGAGCGCGCCCAGTTCTTGCAGTCGCTCTTCGCCTCGAAGTCCACCGGCGCGCGCGGCGCGGCCACCGGGGCCGGCAGGCGCGGCAGGTTGTTCTCTTCGGCGTAGGTCTTGCGCGGCGTGGCGGCCTCGCAGGTTTTCACGAACTGCGGCAGGTTGGGCGCGAACTCGAGGTGTTCGGCCATCAGGCGGTGCGCGGCGGCCTCGACCACATCGGGCGCGAACTTCGCCAGGGCCGCGTCCCACACCAGCATTGCAGCGGCCACGCCCTTGTCGCCGCCGGCATCGGACTTCTCGCCGGTGGCGAACTTCGACAGGAACAGGTTGCCGTAGGAGCCGTGCAGCAGCACGAACAGCTTGCGGGTGGTGGACGATGCCTCGCGGCGTGCGCGCGGCTGCTGGCCGGCTTGGTGGATGGCGTCGTGCGCCAGGGTGGAGACGTCGTTCACAGGTTCACCCCTTTGTAGATCGTTGCCGCCGCGGCGGCGTATCGGTGCTGGCCCTGTTGGCCGCGCTGGGCTGCTGCGCCCTGCCCCCGCTGCTGGCCGAACTTCACGGCGTTGCGAAGCCAGGTGCGGAAGCCCGCCTGCCAGTCCTTGAAGACCGTGCCGCGTGCGGCGTGGTGGTCGAGGAAGTTCGCCAGCTCAGCCTGCAGGTCCACACCGGTTTCGGCAGCGATGCCCACGGCAGTCTGGTCTGGAGCGAAGTCGGATGGCACCGTGGTTCCGCGGCTTGGCTTGGCCGGCGCGGCAGCGGCGGGACGATTCAGTGATGGTTCACTGATGGTTCTATGACGGTTATTTGCGGGTGCAACGGGTTGCACCCTTTCCTGCGCTGGTTTGCACCCTTTCGTGTCGCCGGTTGCACCCTTTTCGTCGTCACTTGCACCCTTTTGAATGGGTGCAATTTCTGCACCCTTTATCCAATCGAGCGAAATGCGGTACTCGCTGGTCATCGAGCGGCCACCGTTGCCGGCGCTGACAAGGATCAGCCAGCCAGATTCCTCCATGCGGCGCAGCTGGTACTGGATCGTGCGTTCGGACTGGCGCGTCTTCTCGGCCAGGGCCTTGATGCCAGGAAACACGCGGGTGCCGTCGTCGCTGGCGTGGTCGGCCAGAGCCAGCGCGGTCAGCATCTCGCCGCCGCCGTTCGGGTAGCGGTCGAACACCGCTGTCATGACGCGGACGCTCACGCCGCCTCCCACACCCGCGCGCCGCCGCGCATCAGGTCATCGCCGCCCAACTGAACCACGCGGGCCTGGCCGGCCTTCAGCAGGTCGGGCAGCCGGCGGTCAATCTGCACCACGGTCAATCCGGTGGTGGCCTGCAGTTCATGGGCGGTGGCGGGATGGCTGCGCAATGCGGCCAGAATGCGGGCGCAGTGGCCACCGGCAAATTGAGGGGTGCGCTCGGCCGCCAGCACGCTGCTGAGCGGATCGTGGGCGCGCACGAGATGGGCGGTGTTCATGGACGACTCCGTGCTTTTTCCGTTACGGAAACGGTCAGCGCTTGGGGAAAGGGAGCACGCGGGCGGGGGCGCGGCGCGGCTGGGCGTAGAGGTGGCGCAGCTGCTCGGCCACCATCCGCGTGACGGCCTCGTCGCGCGTGCAGCCCCACTTCGCCGCGTACTGGTCGGCGACGGCGGCGTCTGCAGCGCTGAGCTCCAGAGGCGTGGGGGTAGGCTTGTGATCGCTCACAGGGGGCTTCAGTAACGCAGTCGGAACGCGTCAGGGGCTAGTGCGTCCCTGGCATTGCGGAGACAGGCGCGGAAGAATTCAGCTCATGACCAGTCCGCTCCACGTACTCACGAAACAGCCTGCGCATGAAGGCGGATGGCTGGCACCCGTTCAGCTCCGCGATGGCGTCCAGAGCGCGCTTCTCCGTTTGGCTGAAGCTGCAGTTCACACGTTCGTTGCGGATGTGGGCCGGATCGGCGTACATGGTTTGGGCTTTCGAGATGAGGGGTTGGGGTTGGTGGGGTGCGCGGCCTCAGGCCGGGCGGTGGGGATGGGTGCCTGCCCTCAGACGCTGGAGAATGGAAGTGCAACCAACCACGCCAACGAAAGGGGCAGACATGAGCAATACGGAGACGAGAACGGTCCAGCGGGGGACCGTGGTGATGAGCGACTTGGAAGGCAACACGTACCCCGTGAAGCCGTTCAGGAAGGAGTTCCGCATTCACAGCCTCCGCAATGGCTGGGAGGAGTGGCAGGTGTCTGCGCGGTGGTGTCAGCTTGGCGAGGAAGAGCTGGAGAAGCTGGACGATGGATCGTTTCGAATCCCGTCTTCAGGGACTCTGATCTATCCACGTTCTCGCCTTCCTGGCACGTCTGCGGGCCAGGAATCAGATTGAAGCTGCGCACATGGGTCGCCGCGGCCTCGCCGGCGCCCCGAGGTGCGACATACACCGCCCGGATGAGAACGACCGGACTCCCTGTCTCGCCACCTGCATCAACGGAAAAGCTCATGAGCCGATCCGTCTGCAGGCCCAAGGCCTCGGCGAGGGCCAGCGCAAACATGCGGGACGTCTCGACCTTAGCCATGGCTCACCTCCTTGGCGGGGGCGGAGCGAGCGCTTGCGCGCTCTTCAACCATCTCTTCGATGGAGACTTCGCCACTGGTGAAATCCCGGACTGCGGGCATGTGATGCACGGGCACACCATCGCCGCTCATCTGGCTCACCCGTGCGAGCGACACGCCGAGGTGAGAGGACAGCGCTTTGGTCCGCCCCCGCTCTTGTCCAAGCCAAGTTTTGAAGTTCATGGCCTTAGTTTAGCCATCACGCAACCATAGGTCAAGCGATCGCTAAACCTCAATAGTTTATCTTCCGCTAAACATGCGCGACGACCACCGCAAGGCCCGGCTGGCCCACCTCATCAAGACGGATTACGGCGACGAGCGCAAGCGGTTCATGGACGCCCACGAATGGGTTTCCAAGAGCCGTTTGTCGCAAGTCCTCGGCTCGCAGCCATTCGCAGAAGACGCAGGCTTCGAATGGGCTGAGCGGATTGGCCTGCCGCGCGCCTGGTTCAACAACTCCTGGCCCACTCCGAAAGAGTCAAAGGCTCTTGGCATCCCTGTAGACCAGCCTTACCCGGGCGCGACGAACCAGAAAGCTGGCAGCCAGTTTTCTGCAGGCGTTGGGGAAAAGTCGATGGAGATCCCTTGGCTGGATGTCCGCGTTGCCGCCGGGGAGGGCCGACCGCATGGCGAGGTCGAGGCGATCGGCGGCCTGTCCTTCCGAAGCGACTTCCTACGCGACTGTGGCATCTACAAGAACGAAGAGGGGGTGATCCTCAACGTCACCGGCGAGAGCATGGGTTGTTCTGTCTGGGACGGGAGCGTCGTGCTGGTCAACACGAAGATCAAGGACCCGGTGAAGAATAAGATCTTCGTGTTTGTGGACGGCGAAGGTCCTGTCGTCAAGCGAGTGGTTCAAGAGGACGGTCGCTGGATCGCCAGATCTGACAACACAGACAAGAAGAGATACCCGGATTTCCCTTTTGGCAACGGGCACCAAGTGATTGGCCAGGCCGTGTGGATGGGCGCGAAGCTTTGAAGGAGAGGTAGATGAAGAAAATTCTGTTGGCTGTACTGGTTGCCGGCGTTGCCGGGGCCGCAACTGCCCGCAACCCCTCCGACGCCGAAGCGCTCGCAGCCTTCAAGGTGATCGTGGAGCGGTGCTCCGCTCTCTTTCCTGCCACAGACGGCATCGTCTCCCAGTCGCCAGATGGGAACTGGAGGAAAACCTCTCGGAGCGATCTGCAAACCAGCTTCGACGTCAAGAAGACGGATTCCCTCGTGTCGCCGCTCGAAGGCGTGCTCAGAGTTTCGTACCTCACGCTGGGGGCGACGGCCGCCTCCGAAGCCGAGGCGCAAGCGTTGGTGTTGAACCCGGAAGGGCCGGCAATGAAAGTCTTGGACGTCTACCATTTCGCTCTCCAAGACGGCAGTTGGGTCGGGTTGGGCGTGGATGAATCACGGGAACTCCGCACCCGGCCTGGAAGGCCTTTCGAAAAGCTTTCCACCATCAAAAAAGACGCGTCCCGAGTGCCGCCGCAATCACTTGACGGCCAGTGCCTGAGAGTGGGCGCTAGGCGCTGACCTCCGCCCAATCCCACCCCTGCGCTTGAGCGCCGCCCACTCATGGCCACCTACGCCTGCACAAACTGCGAAGCGGACGTGGACGAGCTGGCGGACGAGTGCCCCAAGTGCGGAGCGCCTGTGCGGACTGGCGCCCGCCGCCGCCGGCCACGCCCAAGCAGTCGGCCGAGGTGGCGCACAGGAATCGCGTGAGGTGGGTCGTGGGGGCGAGCGCAGCGGGGGCGCTAATGGTGCTGTTGGCGAGGGCGTGCGAGGTGGCGGAGGGGGAATAGTTGGGAGGCACGGAACGTAGCGTCGGTCCGGCGGCTAATCCACCGCTGTCTTCTTACCGCCCAGCTGTCTCTCCTCCGTCCAACGTGTTATCAGCCGTTGACAGTTGTTGCCTTCGAACTTGTTTTAAGGCATGATCGCTGGTAGGTGCTTGACTTAAGCACTGACGCCGGTGGAATCCCGGCGAATCATCCGCCCATCGTTGTGATTGGCGGATTTTTTTTATCCCGAGGAGCCGCTATGGAATGGGCAAAACCAATCTATTCGAAAGGTCAGATCGATCGAGCCGCAAAAATGCTCGTCAATCCTGGCGCTAACGATGGTGGTGGAGACACGAGCGCCTTGGTGATTGTAAACAATTGGCGTGCAGCACATAATTTTCCGCTCAACACTTTCCAAGTAACACTGCGAAAAAAATCTCAAGATATTGACGGCAGTCGGTTGGTTGCTCAGCGAATTAAGAGAATGTCGTCGATCGAAGCCAAATTAGCACGATTTCCACGCATGCGAATGTCTCAAATGCAAGATATAGGCGGATGTCGAGCGATTTTGAGCAGTGTTAAAAACGTGGAGCGGTTGGTAGAAAAATATACAACAAGCGATATCAAGCACAAGCTGGATTCATTGGACGACTACATCAACAACCCAAAAGAATCTGGTTACCGCGGCGTGCATATGATCTATCGGTACAACAGCGACCGCGAAGGCCCGTCAGTTTATAACGGACTTTTCGTAGAAATGCAGATTCGGACGAGACTTCAGCACACCTGGGCAACCGCTGTGGAAACGGTGGGAACGTTCCTTCAGCAGGCTTTGAAATCAAGCATGGGTGAGGCTCAATGGCTTCGGTTTTTCTCTTTGATGGGCAGCGCCTTTGCAATCAAAGAAAGATGCCCTGCAATGGTGCCGGGTACGCCGCTTGAAGAAAAAAGTTTGAATGCCGAGATCCGCGACATTGAGGCGAGATTGAATGTCAGGTCCGTCCTAACGATGTACCAGCAGGCAATTCGAGTGGCAAAAGATGGGCTCAAAAAGGGGGACCATTACTATTTGCTTACCTTGGAGCCATCTAAACATCAAATGCGCGTGACGGGCTTCAAAAAGACACAGCTTGTTGAGGCTTCAGAAAAATATGTTAGTGAGGAAGCGCGCATCGCTAACACCCCAGGTTCTGAAGCGGTGCTAGTTTCGGTCGACTCCATAGCATCACTAGAACGAGCATACCCAAACTACTTTTTGGATACGACCACATTTCTGGCTGAGCTTGAACGTTTAGTAACAAGCGGTGCGTAGTGAACGGCATCAAACTCACTGCGAAATTAGCCCGAGTCAAGAGACAATCTGCAAGCGCGACAGATTTGAAACGGGTTTCTTGGCAACAGTTTGAGCAACTCGGTTTTCGCGCACCTAGGGTTTTTCAGCGCTTCATAGCCTCTCGCGATGTGCCCGCGCCCGCACCCCGACCAGCAGATCTTTTCGCGCGGCGCTAAAGCCGCTCATCTATTAGCGAACCTCATCCAGGCAGTCGAGACCGATCTCTCATGGGCGGCTGGTCGGAGCGATTGCCGGTTGGTCGGTCATGACAACTCCTGTAGGTGGCTCACTCTAAAACCGACGTGTCACGCGAAAGGTAGGACCCGCGGACTGCAAACACTGTATATTTGAACAGTGTTCTGCGAAGTCACTACCCTCCGCCTTGATGGCATCCGGCTGCGCCCCGGCGAATGGCCGGCGCCAATCCGCGGGCGGATGGTCTTCGAGCAGCATGGGGGCCGGGTCATGGCGTCCCGGCGGTCCATGCGGAGCGCTGAGCTTCTGACGGACTGGGGCACCACGCCCGTGCCTACGCTGCACTTGTTCGACCCCGAGGTCGTGGATGTCGTGGGCGACGCGCTCCTGTTCAGGGGGTACGTGATCAAGACCACACCCGAGGACAAGCGCTGCGCCGAATACCAGCAGCTCTGGCTGGTTCGCCCTTGCATGAGCATGGACGCGCCGCCCCTGGCGCCCTTCGATCCCTCCAAGTGGGTGAGGCGGCTTCCCATCGAGGAAAGCTCGCCGGACGAGCCGACCTCCAGCGCCAAGTGGCTGGCGGCCCACCCGGACGCTCCCGACTGGAAGCGATGACATGAACTGCCCACCAGACCACCCCACCCTGCTCACCATGCCCTCATGGGGCGGGCCATTCCCGTCCGTGGCGATCCTGCCGCTGCCGGCCGCCGAGTACGAGCTGCGCCAGGTGCAGCCGGGCTGGTTCGAGGTGCGCGAGCGCTCGAGCGGCTCGCTGATCTGGTCAGGGCTGGGGCCAGCCAGCGTCACCGTGTCGCAGGCGCCGTTCTGAAGCAGCCGCCCTGCGAGAATCGATGCCCATCAGGAGGCATCGATGGCAAACGAGACACCCCAGAAGCGGCTCAGCATCCAGCAGCTTGCTGACTTGGCTGGCACGGACGAGCTTCCGGAGCAGTACCGCCCGCGCCGGGCGAAAGCCGCCGAGGAAGACTTCTCCTTCCCGCGCCCACCTGCTTTTGTCCACCCGCCTTCGCCGCCGGCTCCGCCGCAGATCTACTCGTTGAGGGTCGAGCGGATTCGCCAAATGCCGGATGACGAGCTGATGCGCTACCTGACGCGCGAGAAGATGCCTGAGGACGGAGTGCTTGACGATGGCGCGAAGATGGCCATCAACGCTGAACTGCTCAGGCGGCAGGCCGCCGCCTTCGAACGGCCCGCATGGTGGAAGGACCGGAACTACTGGGTGGCGCTGGTCGCTGCAGTCGGCGGGGTCATTGCAGCGGTGCCCGTGGTCCTGGACTGGGTCGCCAAGTAGGGGGCCCACACGGACGGCCACTGGCCGGCGAGGATGACCATGTTGGTCAGCAGCACCACGCAGAGGCCCGCGCCGATGATGCGATAGCTGCGGCGCGACATGACGACGCAGCCGGGCGGCACGTAGCCCCACTCGCCACGCTCCGAAAGCCGCCGCATCCGCACGCGCTCCGCCCGGCGTCCGGCCCACCCTGCCCACCCTGCCCACCACCGCGTGGGATTTTTTTCGCCCGCTCGTTCCATTGTTGCTCCTTCGCCCAAGGGGCGTGGAGAAATTTTACCGAATCAGTTTAGCGATCGCTTGACTGTTAGTTGCGTGATGGCTAAACTTCACCCATCGCCACCCCAGCTCCGACTGGTAAGCGATGACGGCAACGACTGATGGCAGCGAAGGAATCCCGTAGCTGAGTGCCCGCCGAGGTGCACGCCCATCTAGCCCGAGGGTGGAGGCAAGCAAGCGAGCTGGGCCGGGATCAGTTCGCGAATGAATGCCCTCTTTGGAGGGCCATCACATCGGCCCACTGGCGCAGCCTGATCAGCTGCGCGCAGCAATGCCGCGTCGAACCGTCAGGCTCGGATAGCAACCGAGGGCGGGGAGTCTCGCAGTGTGCCGATGTGATGGTGAATGCGCAGGCTGATGCGCAAGTGTCTAGGGGACTGGAAGCGGCCACAGCGGGACACCGCCCACGGCAAAGAAGGTGCCGGCCTTCAATCAAAAACCGGGAAACAGGCAACCCCCAGCCAAACGACGTGCGTATCAACCTTGGCGGGCGCACGCGGGGATCGGACCCACCGCACGCGGAAGCAAGCCGGAGATCAGCACCGGCCACCATCAAGAGCGGGTCGGGAGTTCCTGGCCGTGAGCGCAGCAGGTGGAAGCCCTGCACCTATTTCGGCGTCTCCGCTTAGAGCCGCCCTTCACCGCGCCGCTGCAGGACCACGAACCCTGCGGCGGCTGCCCTTCGGGGCAGCGGTCTTTCTACACCACACCAGCCCGCCGCATGCGGGCTTTTTCATTGGAGCGCGCAATGGCTTCTGCTGGCTTCTTCACCCGGTTGGCCCAGCTCAACACTGACGGCCCGAACATGTTGGCGACCTGCGAAGGCCCCACCGAAATGGTCTGGGTCTGCAGCATATGCGATGAGTCGCATGACGACGAGGACGACGCAAGGAGCTGCTGCAGGCCGGATGTCTACGAGCGCTTTCGATGCTCGGCCTGCCGGTCCGTCTACCGCGAAGAGGCAGACGCAGCAGATTGCCATCCGACAGCCGGCGGCAGTCAGCCGATGCAGTGCCCTATCTGTCTTGCGCGCGCTGAATCCTTCGAGGAAGCCGCGGACTGCTGCCTCCACACGCACCCAACGATGACGGCAATGGGGCGTGAGCGAGTCGCTACAGCGGTCGCGTCAGGCATCCCCTGGCCCGACGCCATCTCGGCGAACGAATCCCACTGACCCACCAGGCCGCCCACCGAGGTGGCTTTTTTCATGCAGGGAGAACCATGAACCAGCACCCCACCGTCCGCCGCACCGATCTGCACCGCGTGTGGATCGCGCCTGGCACACCGGCAGACGAAGACCACCGAGCGCAGGCCGACATCGAGCACATGCAGCACCGCGAGGGCATCCGCGACAGCGTGGCGCTGAACCTGCAGATCCGCGCTGCGGCGCAGCCTGGGATGGGCGGATGACAGCCGACGTCACCCGCCGCACCTGGTCGCTGCCGTCGCCCGCAGTCATCCGCGCCAGCCAGCGCGCGCAGCGTGAGGCCAAGAGCCTCGACGCCGCCCGCGCACTGCTGGCAGAGGCCGAAGCCGCTCTCGCCGGCTGCACCGACACACCCGCCGCCCAGCTCCGGGCGCGCATCGCCCTCTTCCGGGCCACCACCTGAAGGATCGAACATGCCACCCATCGAGAACATCAAGCTCTGGTCCGCAGCACTTGCCGTGGCGCTCCTTCTGGGCACAAGCCACCTGCTGGACGGCCCTGACGAACTGGAGACTGCCCAGGCCGTAGCGGAAGAAGTCGAAGCTGCGCCTGTCGCCGCCCGCGCGCAGGCCCGCCAGGAGTTTCTGCAGCAAGTCGCGGAGCTGTCCCGTTGACCATCCTCCGCACCATCCAGCTCGCAGCCTTGACGCTCGCTTGCTTCGCCGCCGCTGGCTTCGCGGCCGGCGTCATCACCGCATTCCTGCCACCACCACATTGAGGATCACATGACCACAGCAACCGACACCGAAGTGCTGGAGCTTGAGACGGCCCCGCGCGCTGCGCAGCCACTGGCAACTCAGCACCAGGGCGCACTGGCTGCCAACTCCCCCGCCGCCATGATGATGGCCGCGATGAACCAGGGCGCCAGCCTGGAGCAGGTCGAGAAGATGATGGACCTGCAGGACCGCTGGGAGCGCAAGGAAGCCGAGAAGGCCTACAACTCTGCGTTCGCCGCTTTCAAGGCCGAGGCCGTGCGCATCGTGAAGGGCCGCAAGGTAACGGACGGCCCACTGCGCGGCAAGGAATACGCCGAACTGCACGACGTGGTGGACGCGGTGACGCCGGCCCTCTCTCGCCACGGGCTCAGCACCTCGTGGAAGCTGACACGCGACGAAAAGGACTGGCTGGAGGTGACGTGCACGCTGAAGCACGTGGGCGGCCATTCCGAAACGGTCAGCATGGGCGGTCCGCCGGACGCGGGCGGCGCGAAGAACCCGCTGCAGGCCCGGGCCAGCACGAAGAGCTACCTGGAGCGCTACACCCTCAAGGCCATCTGCGGCGTGGCCGAAGGCGGAGACGACACCGACGGCAACACGCCCGCCGCCACCGTGCCCCTAGCGCTCATCACCGCCGCGCGCGAGGCGGCCATGGGCGGTTGGGCCTCCCTGAGCGCGCACATCAAGAGTCTCTCGCCTGCCGACCGCGAAGCGCTTGAGCCCGAGAGCTACGCCCTGAAGAAGGCTGCCAAGGCCGCCGACCAGCAAGGAGCCAAGCAATGATCCACCACAACCACGAACAGGGCTCCGAGGCCTGGCTGGCCGCGCGCAAGGGCTGCATCACCGGGTCGCGCTTCAAGGACTGCCGCGAGAAGCTGGCGAAGGGCGGGCCATCGAAGAACTGCCTGGCCTACGCCATGGACACGGCGCGCGAGCGCGTGGGCGGCCGCGCCCCGGCGAAGTTCCAGAACGCCGCAATGCGTTCCGGCACGGAGCAGGAGCCGCTGGCCCGGTTGGCGTACGAGCGCCGCACCGGCAACCTGGTGGACGAGGTGGGCTTCTTCACCACGGAAGACGGCCTCTACGGCCTGAGCCCGGATGGCCTGATCGATGACGACGGCGTGCTGGAGATCAAGACGATGGTCAGCAGCGACACGCTTTTCACCGCCGTTGCCGAGGGCGATGTCTCCGCGTACATGGACCAGTGCCTGGGCTACCTCTGGCTGCTGGGCCGCCAGTGGGTGGATCTCGTGCTGTGGGTGCCCGACCTGAACCACATGGTCATCAAGCGCATCACGCGCGACGAGGACGCCATCGAGGCGCTCGAGGCCGACCTGCTGGCGTTCGCGCGGCTGGTGAAGGGCTACGAAGACACGCTGCGCGCCGCGCTGGCCACCAACGACGAACAGGCCAAGCAGGCCGCATAAGGATCACGACACATGGCAACCCTCATTGGACTCTTCACGCTGGGTCGAGACGCCGAGTTGCGCGCCACGCAAGGCGGCGACGACGTAGCCGGATTGGCCCTGGCCTACAACTACGGGCGCAAGGACCAGAGCGGCAAGCAGCCCACGCAGTGGATCGACGCCGCGCTCTGGGGTGACCGCGGGCCGAAGCTGCAGCAATGGCTGGTCAAGGGCGCTCAGTTCCTCATGCACATCGAGGATCTGCACGTCGAGACCTACGAGAAGCGCGACGGCGGCCAGGGTGTCAAGCTGGTAGGCCGCGTGGCGAACATCGAGTTCACCCGCGGCGGCGTGCCCGACGACTCGCAGCGCGCTCCGGCGACGGCGCCTGCCGCACGCCGGCCTGCTCCAGCGCCCCGAGCCCCAGCACCGGCGCCGCGCGCCTCATCGGGATTTGACGACATGGACGAGGGCGACATTCCCTTCCGCGACCCGCTCAGCTACCGAGGTGCACACCTGGTGCTGTAACCCACCCCGGCAGATAGCCCCTGACCTACCCGCCCCAGCGCGGGCGGTTCGGAACATTCCCAGCCACGCCTAAGAAGGCTCAGGCGCGCCGCCTTGAAGCGGCGATGCCGGCAAGCGCCAGAGCGGCCGACAACGCCAACAGGCCTGGCATGCCGATACCTGGGACCGGTGTCGGCCGCAGTGAAGCCAAAGCGGCAGCTGCGGCGTCCGTCTCCAGGCGCAGTAGTAAGTTCGCGGGCCTGGGCTGCCAGGCAGGCGAACCAGATGGGTCTGTTACATAAGCATTCCCCGGCGCCACTACCGAGGTGAATGCCCAAGCTGCTCCGCCCGAAGAGGCGCTCAGGACGACCCAGCCGGGCACACCCGGAGAAAAAGTCCGCTCGCCGACGAAGCGCGTCCGGCCATAGCTACCGCCACTTCGGGGCAGCGGCTCAATTTGTCGGAAAGCTGTGCAGTTGGTCAGATCAGGCTGAGCCCCGTTGAGACCGTCGGCGCAAACCCGCACCGAGATCACCGAAGGCACGACGAATTCAAACAGCTGGAGAGTCAACAAATCCACGACCGCGGCTGTGTCGAGGGTGATCTTAGCCGCGAGTTGCAAATTTCCACTCGCGGTGTAGCCGCTGATGGCGCCGGGTGCGGCCGAAGTGTCATAGACGACTGCTGCGTGCGCAGCTCCTGCGCAGGCGACAGATAGCGCGACAGCGGCCGCGTTCCGGCAAATCACATTCCCCAGCATTTCGGCCCCTGTAGTGAAGGCGCGATGGTATCGCCCCGACAGTCGGGGCGGCGAATTGATTTCTCACCCCCCCGGCCCGCATTGCGGGCTTTCTCATTTCAGGAGCCCGCATGAAGCGTGACGCCTTCACCCTGCCCCTCGCCTTCCCCGGCGAGCTGATCGTTGACAACTTCGCCGGCGGCGGAGGCACCAGCACCGGTCTGGAGCGCGCATTCGGCCGCCCGGTGGACATCGCCATCAACCACGACCCCGAGGCGCTGGCCATGCACGCGCTGAACCACCCCCACACGCAGCACCTGTGCGAGTCGGTCTGGGACGTGGATCCCATCGAGGTCACCCGCAACCAGCCGGTGGCGCTGGTGTGGCTGTCGCCCGACTGCAAGCACTTCAGCAAGGCCAAGGGCGGCACGCCGGTGGCGAAGCACATCCGAGGCCTGGCCTGGGTGGGAATGCGCTGGGTGGCGCTCTGCAAGCCGCGCGTGCTGATGCTCGAGAACGTCGAGGAATTCCAGACCTGGGGCCCGCTGCTGGTGGGCGCCGACGGCCTGGCCCGCCCGGACCCCGCGCGCAAGGGCCAAACGTTCCAGTCATTCGTGCGCCAGCTGCGCGGCCACGGCTACACGGTGGACTGGCGCGAGCTGCGCGCCTGCGACCACGGCGCACCCACGATCCGCAAGCGCCTGTTCCTGATCGCGCGCCGCGACGGCCTGCCCATCGCCTGGCCTGAGCAGACGCATGCCGAGCCCACCGACCGCCGCGTACTGGCAGGCAAGCTGGCGCCCTACCGCACGGCGGCCGAGTGCATCGACTTCGAGCTGCCCGCAGAGAGCGTGTTCGGCCGCAAGCGCCCGCTGGTGGACAACACNAGGCAAGCTGGCGCCCTACCGCACGGCGGCCGAGTGCATCGACTTCGAGCTGCCCGCAGAGAGCGTGTTCGGCCGCAAGCGCCCGCTGGTGGACAACACCATGCGCCGCGTGGCGAAGGGCCTGATGCGCCATGTGCTCAGCAGCGCCAGCCCGTTCATCGTGGGCGTGGGCGGCCGGATGGGCCAGAGCCCAGCGCGCAGCGTGAATAGCCCGGCGCAGACCATCACGGCCAAGGCCGACAGCTGCGTGGCCCAGCCGATCCTGACGCCCTACCTGACCGAGCACGCGAACGCCAGCAACCAGCGCACGATGCCCGCCGATGAGCCCATGCGGACACAGTGCGCGCAGGTGAAGGGCGGCCACTTCTCCGTGGTGGCTCCCACGCTGGCCCCGCTGCGCGGCACGTCCGAGCAGCACCTGATCGGGCACAGCGTGGAGCAGCCACTGTCCACAGTGTCCGCCGGCGGCACGCACCACGCCTTGGTAGCGGCGCACATCACCAAGTTCAACACCGGCAGCGTGGGGAGTGCGGTGGATGCGCCGCTACCGACGATCACGGCCGGCGGCGCGCCGAAGCGACCCAGCACCGGTATCACGCAGGGCCTCGTAGGCGCGCACCTCGTGACGGTGGGCTACGGCGAAAGGCCCGGCCAGGATCCGCGCGCGCAGTCAATCGAGCAGCCGCTGGGCACTGTGGTGGCAGGCGGCGTGAAGTCGGCGGTCGTGGCGGCTCACTTGACGCACCTGACTCACCACGGCGAGCGCAGCGGGCACGACCCGCGCGAGCCGCTGCGCACCGTGACAGGCGCTCACCGCGGCGAGCAGGCGCTGGTAGCGGCCCACCTGGTGGACATGGGCCACGGCGAGGGCAAGTGCGGCACCAAGCGCTTCAGCCATGGCATCCGCAGCATCGAGATGCCGCTCAACACCGTGACGGCCAGCGGCGCCACAAGCGCACTGGTGGCCGCCTGCCTGGAGCAGGCCAACGGCGGCTTCTACGACGGCGACGGCCGCGCGGCGGATGCGCCGATGTCCACGATCACCGCCGCCGGCAGCAACCAGCGGCTGATCAATGCCTACATGGTGAAGTACTACGGCATGGGCGAGAACCACCACACGGTTCACGCCCCTGCATCCACCATCACCAGCAAGGACCGCTTGGGCCTGGTGCAGACCGTGCAGATGCCGGCCGCTGCGCTGGCGCCCGAGCACGCCGAGCGCGCCCGCAAGTCCGGCCGACATGGTGCTGATGCATCACGCGGGCCAGTGGTGGGTGCTGGTGGACATCACGCTGCGCATGCTGAAGCCGCGCGAGCTGTATCTGGCGCAGGGCTTTCCGGCCGGCTACCAGTTCCAGGAGATTCCCGACCCTGCCCTGCTCTTCGCGGATGGCAAGCAGGCCACGGACTCGCCGCTGGCCGTGCCGCGCATCCCGCTGAGCACCACCGCCCAGGTGCGGATGTGCGGCAACAGCGTCAGCCCTCCGATGTCTGAAGCGCTGGTGCGATCGAACTTCTCCCACGAGACGGCCTGGATGGCCGCCGCCTGATCCCCGCCCCACCCGGGGCACAAACCCTCTGGAGGCCGCATGGCAACCACCGAAGAACGAAACCAGCAGGTGCTGGCTGTGCTGAACGCAGCCAGCGAGCCCATCGGCCCCACGGAGATCGCATACCGGGTGCGCCGCGACTGGGCCTACAACAGCGCGCCCATCGTGCCCGTGCTGCGCCGGATCGGCGCCGTGCGGCACCCCGGCGGGCGCTACACGAAGCCGGAGGTCGCCAATGGCTGACACCACCCCATCCCAAGACCTGATCGACGCGATCACCTCATCGCGCGACGCCTACTTCGGCCACCGCGGGCACCTGCAGCGCACCGCGGAATCGGAGCGCCTGTTTGCGGAGGCGTTCACGCTCGGCGCGGACTTTGCGCTGGATGCACCCCAGCCCAATGCAGCGCTGGCTGATGGGTGGGTGCCGATCAAGGAGCTGGGCTACGACGATGACGGCGAGGCGCTCCTGTTTAAGCACGCTTTCGGCGTCGTCGCCGCAGTATGGCTGAACGAGGATCACCCCGATGCAGAAGGTCGAGGTTGGCATGAGGCGTGGAGTCACAAGCGGCTTTGGGACTACACGCACATGCACGCACTTCCCGTCCCTCCCACCCTCAATGCAAGAAAGGAGGCCAGCAATGGCTGATTCATTGGCAACCGGGGCAGCGCTGACCGCTGACACTTGGGCCGACTTCGTCGCGCGGCTGAGGCATGACTGCGTGGGGGCAGGCGTTGATCGGCACTACACCGCCGATGCAGCGTTTCTTGTGCAAAAACGCGTGTGGCAAACGGTTCCTGATGAGCTTTCCGACATCCTGCGCATCTACACAGATGGGCACGACGAACCGCTCGACCAGTTCTTCAACGACCTTGAGTCCGATCAGCAGGCCGCACTGAACGAAGCCGTAGACGGCGAGTTTCTCAAGGCAGACGGCTACGACGCAGCCCAGGCCATCGAACGCCTTCACCCCGACTCGACCCTGTACCACGCCGAAGAGCGTTGGGAATTCGTCTGCCAGCATTTCACGAGAGATGCCGCCGAAGCCTTCATCCGGCGAAAGGGCCACGACTACCGCGAAGGGCTCCGCGTCTATGTGGACGCCACGGTCTATAGCCGCGAACTCAACGCCATCAAGGCGGCCATTCTGGACGGAAGTATCGGATTCATTGCCAAGGAACCATCATGAACGCCCCCAACCCATCCCCCACCCAGCCGCCCGCCGCCGTGCCGGAGGCGCTGCCCAACCACGAACAGATTTGCGACCTTCTCCAGATCGGCAACCCGAGCGATGAGGAATGCCGTCTGATCCGCCTGGGCTATGGCGCCGCCACCCATGCAGCAGCACCAGCCCACACCCAGGCAGAGCCGCCCGGCGCGGCCGCAGAGGCCGACTTGGCTTTTTCGACGGTGCGCTACATCCTCGGCATGCCCGGTGCGAAAGGCACCCCGAACGACCATATGAAGGCCATCATTGACCACGTTGCGGCGTGGCCCCTGGTAGGCAGTGAGGCGGTGAAAAGCCGCGCGTCCGAAAGGGCCTGCAAACTCGTCGCAGCCCTCGCAGCCCCGGCCCCCACCACCGAGCAAGCGGCGCCGGCCACGCGGGACCAAATCCGCGAGGTGTTTCTGCAGCATGGCTTTACCGTCAAGGAGGGGCAGACCGACCTCAAAGAGTACGTCTACGACGCGGCCTATGCCCTGCTCGTCCGGTTTGCCGGTCACCCGACATGGACGCCTCAGATGATGGAGAAGATGCAGGAATTGACCGATGGCCTACCCGAGATCGGCGCCACCCCCGGTGGGGAAGCGCCAGCCCCGGATGCGATCCGCGCCCTGATCGCCCGCCACGCCGAGGAACTTGAAGGCAATGAGTCGGCCTATTTCGAGCTGGCGTATCACCGCGCCACCGGCTGGATGGCCTGGATCACGGACAAGCCGCTGTGCATGCCTCCGGTCATCAGCCCTAATCGAAAGGTGCTGCTGTCCGGGCAGGGTGACACGCCTGACGAGGCATGCCGGGACGCCATGTCCGCCCAGAGCCAGAAAGGCACAGCATGACGGCGGTCGCCTGCGCCATCATTCACAGCGACGGTCATTCGGCTGCGGAAGACAAGTATGGGTGCGTGCTGCCCGAGGGACACGACGGCCCCCACGAGTTCGTTGCCCAAGACGGCCGCTGCTGGCTGTGGGAAACGGACCTCGAATGCGACTGCGCCCACTGTGCACGCTGCGAAGGCGACTACTGCACCCAGTATTGGCTGAAGCCCCGCGTCGCCGGCGTGCGGCTTGAGGGCGCAGCATGAAAAAGAACGTCCTATCCCTCTCCATCGCCGCCATATTCGACGGCCTGGGCCTGGCCCTGCAGTCGTCGCCCACGGTGATCGGCCGCACCGACAGCCAGCAGCACGACCCGCCACCCCAAGCCGCCCCGCCCCGCGCGCCCACCGCGCTCCCAACCCCACAGACCCACAGCCCGCCTTGAGCGGGCTTTCATTTTTGGAGGCAGCATGAGCACCATGACCACGGTCCATCCCCCCGCAACTGCGAGCAGCACGACCCCTCTCCCCTTCTTGGCCGACGATGAGGTGCGAGAACTGACCCATCGCGAGCGCCCGGCGGCCCAGGCCCGCGCACTTGACGCCGTGGGGATACCCTACCGCCGGCGACTCGACGGCACCCTGCTGGTTATCCGCGACGACATCAAGGGCACGCCGACCACGACGCGCCCAGCTGCCAACGGCCTTGACTGGAGCCACGCCGCATGAGCCGCCCGCGCGACCGCCAATCGGCGACCGGCCTGCTGCCGCTGATGGAGGCCCGGCCGCGCAAGGACGGCAAGGTCACCTATCGCTACCACCCGTTGCGAGGAAAACCGATCAACCTGGGAACCGACCGCGCTGATGCGATCCGCAAAGTGCTGGACCTGAACGGCCGGTCGACCGACGCCGGCACGGTGGGGGAGCTCTGGCGCGCGTACGTCAACACTGCCGACTTCAAGCGGCTCTCCGAACTCACGCGCAAGCAGTACGCCGAGTACTGGACTCGCTTGGCCAAGGTCTGGGAGCGCGGGGTAGTGGCAGCCATCCGGCCGGCGGACATCGCCAAGTACCTCCGGGTCTACCGTGCAGAGGCGCCCATCGTCGCAAACCGCGAGGTGGCCGTGCTGTCGAACCTTTTCAACCTTGCCATCGAGCGCGGTGACATCGACCGCAATCCCTGCAAGGAAGTGCGCCGAAACCGTGAAGCACCACGCACTCGATTGGTCGAGGTGCACGAGTTCGAGCCGTTCGTGGCGTGGGCGCTGCTCCAAGGCCCAAGCGCAGTGGTACTGGTCAGCATGGCCCAGTTCGCTGCCCTTACCGGCAACCGGCGTGCTGAGTTCCTGCAACTGCATTGGCCGCAGGTCGACGATGAGATCGTGCGGCTGCAGCGGGCCAAGCAACGGGGCAACGCCACGAAGCGCGAACTGGTCGGCATCAGCGATGCCTTGCGCGAGGTCTTGGACCGGATGCGCGCCCTGCCTGGATACAACCCAATGGGCGCGGTGTTTCGAGCACCGAGGACTAATAACCCGTACTCAGAGGCGGGGTTTAAGGCCATGTGGGCACGCCTGATGGCGTCAGCAATCGCTGAAAAAGTTGTGGCTGAGCGCTTCACTTTCCACGACTTGCGAGCGCACTACACGACCTACTTCAAGTTGAGATTCGGCGAGCTGCCCGAACTGCACGCCGACCCGGCGACGACCGCCGGGGTCTACGAGCGCAGCCGCGAAGTCCGTCGCAGAGCGCTGTGATTTCCCACCGTGGGAAATAGAAACGCCCCACGCTATCAATAAGATAGCTGGGGCGCCTTGATTTACTTGGGGTGGCTGATGGGGCTCGAACCCACGACAACAGGAATCACAATCCTGGACTCTACCAACTGAGCTACAGCCACCGTAGATTTGAATTATAGCCAGAAAAAACGGCGCTTCCAGGAAATCGCCGCATTATTCAAAAACTCATTCGGCGGCGGGCCGTGGAGGCTTGATGTGCACCTCGAACCGCTGCTTCAGGAACTCGTAGTACGCCAGCGCTTCTGCCGAGCCCCACGACTGCTGGAACTGCTGGTGCTGTTGCTGGGCGGTGGCGGCATCCACAGGGGGGCGATCCAGCACGCGATCGAGCTTCACCACGGCGTAACCCAAGGCGCCCAGATCCACGCCGGACCATGAAGGCAGCGGGTCGACCGGAGCGTGCAGCACGGCGTCCACCAGGGCACGGGGTTGCCCTTGCGGCTGGTCCCGCGAGAACACGAGCGGCGGCGTCAGGCCGGTGGCCGTCGACGGCGTAGCCTTCCAGGCCGCCAGCTTGGCCTCGCCTTCCTTGCGCGCCAGTTCAGCCGATTTCTCCGCCACGTATTGCTCACGCACCTGGCTGCGCACCTTGTCGAAGGGCAGTGTCTGCGCGGGCGAATAGGCGGTGATACGGCCGGCAGCCATGGTGCTCGGCGCGATCTCGACGGCCTCGGTGTTGCGCTTGTTCTGCAGCGAGTCGGGCTGGAACAGCGCTTCCAGGAATCGGGCGCTGGCGAGCGGGCCCTTGGCGCCCGGCTGGGGCGTGCGGGTCACGTCGCTGGCCGTCTGCACCTTCAGCTTCAGCTTGTCGGCGACGGGCTGCAGGCTGTCGGACTGCTCGTAGACACCGTTGGCGAAGGCCTCGGCGACTTCGGCGAACTTGCGCTGGGCTTGCTGCTGCTTCAGCTCGGCTTCCAGCGAGGGACGTGACTCTTCAAACGTGGGCTGGCGCGGTGTTTTCACATCGGTCAACTGGATGATGTGGTAGCCGAAGTCGCTTTCCACCACGTCGCTGATCTCGCCCTTCTTCAACGCAAATGCGGCGTCCTCGAAAGGCTTGACCATCGCACCGCGACCGAAGAAGCCCAGATCACCGCCCGAAGCCGCAGACCCTGGATCCTGCGATTCCTTCTTGGCCAGTTCGGCAAAGCTGCCGGGAGATTTGCGCAGCTGCGCCAGCAGCTCGGTGGCACGGGCCTTGGCCTTCTCGCGGTCGGCGGCGGGCGCGTCCTTGGGGGCATTGATCAGGATGTGGCTGGCCTTGCGTTCTTCCTTGCCGGCCAGACGCGCCAGGTTCTCCTTGTAATAGGTGCGCAGGTCGTCTTCGCTCAGCGTGACGCCGGCGCGGACTGCGTCGAGGTCCAGCACCACGTACTCGGCCGTTGCCTGCTCTGGCTGCTGAAAGCGCGCCGTGTGCGACTGGTAGTAGGCCTGCAGATCGCTGTCGCTCGGGCTCACCTTGCCCGCAAAGTCGGCCGGGTTGAACCGCACCACCTGGGCTTCTCTACGCTGGTAGAGGGAGTCCAGCGCCAGCTGGGACTCGGCCTTGCTGACGAAAGACGACGAGATGACCGGGCCCATCACCTGGTTCACCGAGATGTCGTTGCGCACGCGGGCTTCGAATCCTTCCGGCGTCAGGCCTTGGGCACCAACCAATGCACGATAGGCCTCGCCGTCGAGGCTGCCGTCCGGTCGCTTGAGGCTGGCAATGGCAGGGATGTTCTGCAGTTCGCGGGCCAGGCGGGCATCGCTGGCGCCGAGGTGCAGCTTCTTGGCCGCCGTCTGCAACACCCGGTCGCGGACCATGCGCTCGAGCGTTGCGTAACGCGCAGCGGGCGAGTCGAGCAGCTTGCCGTCGATCTGGGGCGACTGCGCGCGGATGCGGTCGGACTCGGCCCGGTGGGCATTGTCCCAGTCGGCTTGCGTGATGTCATGGCCGTCCACGCGTGCGACGACCGGGCTCTTCTCGGAGAAGTAGTTGTGGTCGATACCCACAAGCACAAACGAAGGAATGATCAGCAAGAACAGCAGGATCATCACAATCTTGGAGTGCTTGCGGATGGATTCGAACATAATCGATCTTTCAATGGCGGCAAAAGAAAAGGCGAACTTTCGTTCGCCTTTTCAGGGGTGGTGGTGGGTGCTGACGGGGTCGAACCGCCGACCTACGCCTTGTAAGGGCGCCGCTCTACCGACTGAGCTAAGCACCCCACCGGAAACTACCCATCAGTTCAGGGCATCCTTCAATGCCTTGCCTGGACGGAACTTCGGAACTTTAGCAGCCTTGATCTTAATCGTATCACCGGTGCGGGGATTGCGGCCCGTACGGGCTGCGCGCTTGCCCACGGCGAACGTACCGAATCCGACGAGCGACACCGTGCCACCTTTCTTCAGGGTCTTCTTGACCGCTTCGATGGTGGACTCCAGCGCGCGTGCAGCGGCGGCCTTGGAGATATCGGCGTTGTTGGCAATGTGCTCGATCAGTTCAGTTTTATTCACAAGAAGCCTCTCGGGAAAGGAGTGGGTGGAATGTCTTGGCAAATCTGGCTTCACCACAGCCTCGGCGCCACCGGACGCGGCAGAGGCGCCAGGGGCAGTGTGCGGAGGGAGGGTGAAAGCGACAACAGCTCAAGCTGTTGGGATTAGAGCCACCGGGTTTGCGGGTGTCAATAAGGACAGTCGCTTTGCAGGGGCGCGGGTGGCGATTCTAGTCGTATTTACACACGGTTTCGGGTGCCGCAGGCGACGCTTCACCGCGTCACGCGCGCGCGGATTTCCGGCAGTGCCTTCTGCAGGTAATACACCATCGACCACACCGTCAGCACCGCTGCGATCCAGATCAGCCAGGTGCCCCAGACGCCCGTGTCGACGACACCGAAAACACGCCCGTCATAGAGCAGGAACGGAATGGCGACCATCTGCACGGTCGTCTTGAGCTTGCCCAGCATGTGCACCGCCACGCTCTTGCTCGCGCCGATCTGCGCCATCCATTCGCGCAAGGCGGAGATGGCGATCTCGCGCCCGATGATGATGAGGGCAACGAATACATCGGCCCGTTGCAGATGCACCAGCACCAGCAGCGAGGCGCACACGAGGAACTTGTCGGCGACCGGATCGAGGAAGGCGCCGAACGACGACGTCTGGTTGAGCTTGCGCGCCAGGTAGCCGTCGAGCCAGTCGGTCGCGGCGAACACCACGAACATGACCGTGGCGATGAGGTTGCGGGTGGCTGGCTCCAGCGGCGCATAGAACACCCCCACGATCAAGGGTATCGCGACGATGCGCGTCCAGGTCATGATGGTGGGGATGGTGAAGAACATGGGGCGGATTGTTGCACGCGCGGGCTGGCGCGCTCAGCGCAGCGCGCGGTAGATTTCCTCGGCCAGGTCGCGCGAGATGCCGTCCACGGTGATCAGATCTTCCACACTCGCCGCTGCCACGCCCCGCACCCCGCCGAAGCGTTGCAGGAGCCGGGCGCGCTTCTTCGGCCCCACGCCTGCGATTTCTTCCAACTGCCCGCCGCCGACCCGCACCTTGGCGCGTGCGGCACGCATCCCGGTGATGGCGAAGCGATGGGCCTCGTCGCGGATCTGCGCCACCAGCATCAGCGCAGCGGAATCACGGCCCAGGTAAACCTTATCGCGCCCGTCGGCGAAGACCAGTTCTTCCAGCCCGACCTTGCGACCCTCCCCTTTCTCCACCCCGACGATCCGGGTCAGGTCGAGACCGAGCTGGGTGAAGACTTCGCGCGCCATGCTGACCTGACCCTTGCCGCCGTCCACCAGCACCAGATCGGGCAAGCGTGCCTGCCCGGGGGAGGGGTCGGCGCCGCCCGCCTCGCGTTGGGCCTCTGCCACCTTGCTGTAGCGGCGCGTGAGCACTTGCCGCATGGCGGCATAGTCGTCCCCGCCCGTGATGCCTTCGATCTTGTAGCGGCGATATTCGCTGCTCTGCATCTTGTGGTGATGGAAGACGACGCACGACGCCTGCGTGGATTCGCCCGCCGTGTGCGAGATG
Organism: Acidovorax sp. Leaf160; assembly: GCF_001424265.1. GTDB lineage: Bacteria > Pseudomonadota > Gammaproteobacteria > Burkholderiales > Burkholderiaceae_C > Paracidovorax. The sequence continues at coordinate 151,202 of NZ_LMOV01000002.1, read as the reverse complement.
TCGAAACACTCGATGGTGAGGGTCGCCAGGTCGTCCACCTCCAGATCGAGCGCATCGGCCAGGGCCCGGGTGCGCGCCTGTTGCGAGCCTTCTTCCGCCAGCAGGCGGGCCAGCTGGATGTCGGCGTTCTTCTGCGCCATCTCCAGCCAGGCGCGGCGCTGCTCGCGGGGCTGGTGGATCGCCGACATGCGCACACCCACCTGTTGCGACAGCGCCGCCAGCAGGGCGCGGTCGACGGGGTGGCTGGTCACCAGCACGGGGGGTGCCGGAACGCCGATGTAGTGCTGCGCGATGAAGGCCTCCAGCACCTGCACTTCGATCGAGCGGGCGGCCATGGGCGCGGACCCAGCCTGGTCGGCCGCCGCGTCCGCATTCACCGACTCGGCCGCTGCACCGCCCTCGCCTGCCCCGTCCGCTGAATCCGGCTCCTGCGGCTCTTCCGCCTGAAACACCGCCACCGCGTCTTCGACGTGCACGGGGAAATACGCGCGGTCCCCCAGGTGGCGCCCGCCGCGCACCATGGCCAGGTTCACGCAGGCCCGGCCTCCCAGCACCTTGACGGCGAGGATGTCCACGTCCTTGTCCGACGTGGTTTCGATGGCCTGCTGGTGCAGCACGCGCGAGAGCGCCGAGATCTGGTTGCGCACGTCGGCCGCCTGCTCGAATTCGAGCTTGCCGGAATGCTCCATCATGCGCGCCTCCATCGCCTGCAACAGCTCCTGCGTCTCGCCGCGCAGCATGGCCTCGGCATGGTGGACGTCGCTGGCGTAGGCCTGGGGCGAGATCAGATCCACGCAGGGGCCGCTGCAGCGTTTGATCTGATAGAGCAGGCAGGGACGGGTACGGTTGGCGAATACAGTGTCCTCGCAGGTTCGCAGCCGAAACACCTTCTGCAGCAGCAGGATGGTTTCCTTGACGGCCCAGGCGCCGGGATAGGGACCGAAGTAGCGGTGGCGCTTGTCCACCCCGCCGCGGTAGTACGCCATGCGCGGAAACTGCTGGCCCGGATAGTCACCGCTGCCGTCTCGCGCGGCCACGCCGGTGATCTTCAGATAGGGATAGCTCTTGTCGTCCCGAAAGAGGATGTTGTAGCGCGGGTTCAGCGACTTGATGAGGTTGTTTTCCAGCAGCAGCGCTTCGGCTTCCGACCGCACGACCGTCGTGTCCAGCCGCGTGATCTTGCTCACCATGTGGCCGATACGGGTGCCGCCGTGGGTCTTGGTGAAGTAGCTGGAAACCCGCTTCTTCAGGTTGCGCGCCTTGCCCACATACAGCAGCCCCCCCTGGGCATCGAAATAGCGGTAGACGCCCGGAAGCGGAGGCAAGGCAGCCACCTGGGCCAGCAATTCAGCGGAGTGCACATCGGACATGTGCGTATTGTGGCCGGTGGGCACCGGCGGCGCCGTTGGCGGCCTGGCGAATGCACCCTGCCCGCTCGGGCTTAGTCAGCCCTGCCCGTAGGCTCTGCGCACCAGGGCCTTCGCAAGGATCTCGGAGGGATCGACCAGCGTCCAGCCCGCGGCCTCAGGCGCATCGGGCAGTGCCAGAGGGATCTCGGTGCAGGCCATGACGAGCGGCACGTCGCCATGCTGCGCGCGCACGGCCTCGCCCACGTCGGCGAAGCGGCGGCGCGCCAACGCCAGGTCGCCGGCCTTCACACCGTCGTAGATGCCAGCCATCAGCCACTCCTTCGCCTCGGCGGAAGGCAGCACGCATTCCACGCCGTGGCGGGCGAACGCTTCGTCGTAGAGGCCCATGCCGTACGTGCCCTGGGTAGCCAGCAGCGCAGCGCGCCGGATCCCGCGGCGCTGGAGTTCGGCGGCCGTTTCGCCCGCGATGTGCAGCAGTTCGACGCCGGGCACGCGCTCTTGCAGCGCCGCATGCCAGGCATGGGCCGTGTTGCAAGACATGGCGGCCGCGCGGGCGCCGACGGCTACCAGCCGTTCCAGCGCCGAGACCAGGCCTTCCAGCGGCTGGGGCGCCGCCGGGTCTCGCAGCGCCTGGGTACGGTCTGCCACAGGCACCTGCGCGATCCAATGCTCGGGGAACGCCTGGTCGCGCACGGCATGGCCATGATCGCGCAACCATTGCTCCGAGGCGCGCACGAACAGGCGCGCGAAATCCACGCCGGCGGCAGGCCCCATACCGGCCACGATGCCGACGGTCATCGCGGGCACGACGGCCGCGGACGAATTCTCAAGTGCGTTCATTTCTTTGACTCAGGAAACATCAGCATTGTGCGCAATCCAGGCACCCGGCGCTGGCGCAACACTCAGAAGGCCGCGCAGCACGCCACGCCAGCAGACGCCGTGGAACCGGCTCCGCCGGGCCACCAGCATCGCCCCCTGCACGCCGTGCGCAGCACGGCAAGAGCGGGGGGAAGACCCGCAGCACCTCAGAGAGGTGCGCTCTATCTCAACATGCTGGACATCGCCGAGAGGCCATTGATCATCCGGACCGCCGATTCGGTGTTCTCTGCGGTGAAGCGCAGCGCGTCGGGCGCGGAACGCTCGAGCGTCGGCCACTGACAGAACAGGTCTGCGAGTGCCACCGACTGGGCCACCAGGTCCACCGTCACGGGCCCGTCGATGCGGAATGGGCGGGCGGTACGTACCTGGGCCATGGCCTGGGCCACTCCCTCCCGGATTGCGCCGCAGGCCCGCTCGGGCGACAGGCTGATGCCGCAGTTGGCGCCGCTGGCGCGCTTGGTCTGCACGAAGGTCGCGTGCGGGAACAGATCGCGCGTCTCGGCGATGAAGGCATCGTCGCCCGACGCAGCGATCACCGGCACGCCGTACTCTCCCGCCAACGCGCCGTAGATGCCGGCTTCGCCCAGTTCGCGGCCATTGAGCGACACCCGAGCGAAAGCAAAGCTGTTGATCGTGTGGGCCAGGATGCCGTGGGCGCGCGAACGTGCGTGGTAGCCGATGAAGCAGGCGCCATCCACGCCCAGCTCCACGCCCGAAACCATGCTCAGGTAGCGGGGTTTGCCCTGGATGACCTGGGCACGCGGATCGAGCAGGTCGGGCGGCATGTTGCGAAAGCCGCCGTGCGAATCGTTGACGAACACCTCCGCGGCGCCGCCCTCGAACGCGCCCGCGACGGCTGCATTCGCTTCTGCGGCCATCAGGCGCCGCGCACGCTCGTACTCGGGGTTGCCGGCGCGGACCTGTTCCGGGTGGTAGACGCCCGCCACGCCTTCAATATCGACGGAGATGAGGATTTTCATAGGAGGCCGCAGTCAGCTCGGAAGCGCAGATGAAGAAAACGCGGAAGGGCAGGCCTGCGAAGGGGCCATCAGCCGGCGGCGCGGGCCAGCAGGTCGCGCAAGGCGCGGCGGCAATGGCCTTGCCTGCCGGTGACCGTCTCCGCATGCCAGAGCGCGTGCACGATGGCCTGCTCGACGCTGTCCGCAGCTGCCTGGAACAGGCCGTCGAGCAGCGTTTCGTGCACCAGCGCCACGGCAGGCATGGCCGCGCCCGGCAGGTGCGGGAGGGTGTAGGCGGTGGAAAACGCCAGGGCGATGTCGCCGCTGCCGTGGCCATACACCGAGCCGGTACGCGCCAAACCCGCAGCGGCGCGCCGCGCCAGGCGACCCAGCTGGCGGGCGTCCAGCGGTGCATCGGTCGCCAACACCATGATGATGGAGCCCTTCTCAGGCCCGGCCGCAGCGGCGCGCGCTTCGGCCTCCAGGGCGGCCGACAGCGAGGCCCCTATCGGCGCGCTGCCCCACACCAGGTTCTGCAGCAGCCCGTAATTGGCCAGTACCAGAGCACCCACGGTGTAACGAGCGCCGCCCACCGGCGCGCGGCGCGACGCCGTGCCGATGCCGCCTTTCAACTGGAAGCTCGACATGCCGCGGCCGGCACCCACGGCGCCCTGCGGCACCTGGGCACCCGCGCAGTCGCAGGCGGCGCGGTAGTGGTCGTCCCCCAACGCCATGCGCTGGATGTCGTTCAGGAAGCCGTCGTTGCACTCCAGCACCAGCGGATTGACCGTGGGCAGCGCGCGGCCTGTCTCGGGGTTGGCGCGCACGCATTCGCGGATCTGCGCCTGCGCCACGGCGGGCACGGAGAAAGTGTTGGTGAGCGCGATGGGCGTCTCCAGCTGGCCGAGTTCTTCCAGCTGCACCAGGCCCACGCTCTTGCCGAAGCCGTTGATGACGGCGGCACCCGCCGGCACCTTGTTGCGGTACGGGTCGAGCGCATGCGGGTGGATGACGGTCACGCCGGTCTGCACGGGGCCGTCCGCCAGCGTGACGTGCCCGACGGTGACGCCCGCCACGTCCGTGATGGCGTCCAGCGGCCCTGCGTCCAGCAGGCCGATGCGCGGCAGCGCAGTGGCGGCAGAGGCGCGGGGGGGCGTCATGTCTGGCGGTCGATCTTGGGGTCCAGCGCATCGCGCAAGCCGTCGCCCAGCAGGTTGAAGGCCAGCACGGTCAGGAAGATGGCGAGGCTCGGGAACAGCGCGACGTGCGGTGCGTTCACCATGTCGGCACGCGCTTCGTTCAGCATGGCGCCCCACTCCGGCGTCGGCGGCTGCGCGCCCATGCCGAGAAACGACAGGCTGGCGGCCGTGATGATCGAGGTGCCCACGCGCATCGTGAAGTAGACGACGATGGAGGAGATGGTGCCGGGCAGGATGTGCCGCACGATGATGGTCCAGTCCGATGCGCCGATGCTGCGCGCGGATTCGATGTAGGTCATCTGCTTGAGCACCAGCGTGTTGCCGCGCACCAGCCGCGCGAAGGCCGGAACGCTGAACACCGCCACGGCCACCACCACGTTGGTCATGCTGCTGCCGAGGATGGCCACCACGCCTAGCGCCAGCAGGATGCCAGGAAAGGCGAACAGCACGTCGGAGATGCGCATCACGATGCGGTCCCACCAGCCTTCGTAGTAGCCGGCGAGCAGGCCCAGCGTGGTGCCGATCAGGCAGCCGATCGCCACCGACAGGAAGCCTGCGGCCAGCGAGATGCGCGCGCCCATCAGGATGCGGCTGAAGATGTCGCGGCCGAGTGGATCGACACCGAACCAGTGCATGGCCGAGGGGCCGTCGTTCAGCCGGTCGTAGTCGAAGAAGTTCTCCGCGTCGAACGGCACGATCACCGGGGCCAGCACGGCCACGGCGACGAGCAGCACGACGAACACCAGCGCGGCCACCGCGACGTGCTGCTTCTTGAACTTGCGCCAGAACTCGCGCCAGGGAGTGCGTACCGCCGATGCGTTGCTGACAGTCGCGGCCACCGAGGCGGCGGCCAGCTGGGCGGCGTCGGGCGGCGTGGGAATGGAGGGGGTCGTCATACCGTGTCTTCGTCAGTGGGGTGGTTCCGGTCCGTGCGCTTCACTTGTAGCGAATGGTCGGGTTGATGAAGCCGTAGAGCATGTCCACCACCAGGTTGATGAGGATGAACTCCAGCGAGAAAAGCAGCACCAGCGTCTGGATGACGGGGTAGTCGCGCATGGTCACGGCGTCCACCAGCAGGCGGCCGAGGCCGGGCCAGTTGAAGACGGCTTCGACCACGATGGAGCCGCCCAGCAGAAAGCCGAACTGCAGGCCCATCATGGTGACGACCGGGATGAGCGCATTGCGCAGGCAATGCTTGAGCACCACGATCCGCTCGTTGAGGCCCTTGGCGCGCGCCGTGCGAACGAAGTCCTCCTGCACCACCTCGACGAAGGAGGCGCGCGTGAAGCGGGCCATCACCGCGGCCACCGCAGCGCCCAGGGTGATGGAGGGCAGGATGTAGTGCTTCCAGCTGTCGGCGCCCACCGTGGGCAGCCAGCCCAGCTCCACCGAGAACACCTGCATCAGCGTCATGCCCAGCGCGAAGGCGGGAAAGGAAATGCCGGACACCGCGAGCGTCATGCCGAGCCGGTCGGGCCAGCGGTTGCGGTACACGGCCGAGAGAATGCCGATGCCCATCCCCAGCACCACCGACCAGGCCATGGCGGCCATGGTGAGCAGCAGCGTCGGCATGAAGCGTTCGCCGATCTCGGCGGCGACGGGGCGGCGGGTGCGGATCGACGTGCCGAAATCCCCTTGCACCATGCGCGAGAAGAAGTGCACGAACTGCTCGGGCAGCGGCTTGTCGAGGCCCAGCTCCTGGCGGACGATCTGCACGGTGGCTTCGTCGGCGTCCACCCCTGCGGCCAGACGCGCGGGATCACCCGGCAGCATGTGGACGAAGAGGAACACCAGTACCGCCACGATCAGCAGCGTCGGCAAAAGCCCCAGCAGTCGTTTGAGGAAATAGTTCAGCATGGATGCGGCGCTGCAGTGCGCAGCGATGGGGAAACGGACACGGAACGGAAACGGAAAACCGGGCCCCCGCACGCGGCGGGGGCCTCAAGCCCGGAGGGCTTTACTTCAGCGAGATTTCGTCGCTGTTGATGTTGCCGTCAGGCATGACGTACACGCCAGACAGGCGCTTGGAGTGGGCGTACAGCACCTCTTCGGTGACCAGCGGAATGCGCGGCAGATCCTTGGCAATCTGCTCCTGCGCCGTCTTGTACAGCGTGGCGCGCTCGGATCCGTCGGTGGTCAGCAGGGCCTTGGCGATGGATTCATCGACCACGGGGTTGCTGTAGAAGGCGTAGTTGGCCAGCTTCGGCGCCCACGACTCGGTGGAGAACAGTGGACGCAACGCCCAATCGGCTTCACCCGTCGAGGACGACCAGCCGATGTAGTAGAGGCGTGCCTTGGCGGTCTTGGGGTCGGGCCAGGCATCGACCAGCTCGGCACGCTTGCCGGGCTCCAGTGCCTCCACCGACACCTTGATGCCGACCTGCTGCAATTGCTGCTGCAGGAACTGGATCACCTTCTGGCTGGTGGTGTTGTTGTAGCCGCTCCACAGCGTGCTCTCGAAGCCGTTAGGGTAGCCGGCTTCCTTCAGCAGTTCCTTGGCCTTGGCCACGTTGTAGGGGATGGGCTGCATCTTCACCGCGTATTCCACGCCCTGGGGCACAAAGCCCTGGGCCGGGAAGGCGTAGCCGCTGAAGGCGACCTTGGACAGCGCGTCCTTGTTGATGGCGTAGCCGATGGCTTCGCGCACCTTGGGGTTGTCGAACGGCTTTTGCAGCATGTTGAACGTCAGGAAGCGCTGGATGATGGAGGGCGCCGTCACCACATCCACCTTGTCGCTCTTCTTCAGCGTGGCGATCTGCTCATAGGGCAGCGTGAAGGCGAAGTCCGCCTCGCCCGTCTGCAGCATGGCGGCGCGGGTGTTGTTTTCGGTGACCGGCTTCCAGGTGACCTGGTCGATCTTCGGGTAGCCCTTCTTCCAGTAGTTGGCGAACTTCTTGCCGACGATGGCTTCGGTCTGCTTCCACTCGACGAATTCGAAAGGACCGGTGCCCACGGGGTGGAAGGCGATGTCCTTGCTGCCCCACTTGGCCAGCGCGGTGGGCGAGATCATCGCGGCGGAGGCGTGCGCCAGCGCGTTGATGAAGGGGCCGAAGGGTTCCTTCAGCGTGATGCGCAGCGTCTGCGGATTCACGGCCTCGACCTTGGCAACGCGGTTGAACTGGTTGGCGCGCAGCAGGCGGTTGGCGGGGTCCATCACGCGGTCCAGCGTGGCCTTGGCAGCGGCCGCATTGAAGTCGGTGCCGTCATGGAACTTCACGCCCGAGCGCAGCTTGAACGTGTAGACCAGGCCGTCCTTCGAGACGTCGTAGCTCTCGGCCAGAACGTTCTTGACCTTCATGTCCTTGTCGAAACCGAACAGGCCTTCATAGAACGTCTTGGTGACGGCCGTGGTGATGGTCGTGTTGGTGTTGTACGGGTCCAGCGTCTCGGGCTGCTGGTAGATGGCCAGCACGGCGTTGCCGGCGGCCAGCGCGGAGCCGGATGCGGCCACGGCCACAAGGGCCAGGAGGCCGGCTGCGACACGGCGGGAATGCAGGGTTTTCTTCATGGTGGACTCCGGTTGAAAAAGGAACGAAGGCAGGAAGGAACAGGAAAAAAGGCCGGGGCGGACGGGCCCTGGCGCGTCAGGGTCAGTACAGATCGGCAATGGCGTGGCGAGCGACGAAATGCCCCGGGCCGACCTCCACCAGCGGCTGCACCGCCGGCTCGTCGCCGATGGCGCGGATGGGGCTCGGGATCTCTCCGCCCAGCAGCGCCCGCTTGAGGTGGCGGCGCGCCGGGTCGGCGATCGGCACGGCGGCCATGAGCTTCTTGGTGTAGGCGTGCTGCGGGTTCTCGAAGATCGCGCGGCGCGGGCCGATCTCCACAATCTGGCCCAGGAACATCACGGCCACGCGGTGGCTGATGCGCTCCACCACCGCCATGTCGTGCGAGATGAAGAGGAAGGCCACGCCCAGCTCGCGCTGCAGGTCGAGCATCAGGTTGACGATCTGCGCCTGGATGGAGACGTCGAGCGCCGACACCGACTCATCGGCGACCACCACCTTGGGATTGAGGGCCAGGGCCCGCGCGATGGCGATGCGCTGGCGCTGACCGCCGGAGAATTCATGCGGGTAGCGCTGCGCATGCTCGCGCGGCAGGCCCACCTTCTCCAGCAGCCAGTCCACGCGGGCCTGCGCTTCCTCGCGGGTTCCGATCTTGTGCACCAGCAGCGGCTCCATGATCGAGAAGCCCACCGTCAGGCGGGGGTCGAGCGAGGCGAACGGATCCTGGAAGATGAACTGGATGTCGCGGCGCAAGGCCTGCACTTCGGACGTGGGCAAGTCCAGGATGTTGCGGCCACCGAACTCGATGGCGCCGCTCTGGCTATCGACCAGGCGCAGCAGCGACCGGCCGGTGGTGGACTTGCCGCAGCCGGACTCTCCCACCAGTGCCAGCGTTTCTCCGGGATAGAGGTCGAAGCTCACGCGCTCCACCGCATGCACGCGGCGCTTCACGCTGTTGAAGAGGCCCGAACGCAGGTCAAAGCGCGTCACCAGATCCTTCACGCGCAGGATGGGCTTGGCGCCAGCGGGGCGAGTGTCGGCCGGCGTGGATTCGAGCACCCCCTCGGCGTCGGCCGTGCCGCTGGCGCCGATCAGCTCGAAGTGGCGCGGCAGGTCCGTGCCCTGCATGGCGCCCAGCTTGGGCACGGCCGAGAGCAGTGCGCGCGTGTAGGGATGCTGGGGCGCTGCGAACACCTGGTCCGACGGGCCCTCCTCCACCTTGTCGCCGCGGTACATCACCAGCACACGGTCGGCGACCTCGGCCACCACGCCCATGTCGTGGGTGATGAAGATGACGCCCATGTGCATCTCGTCCTGCAGCTGCCGGATGAGCTGCAGGATCTGCGCCTGGATGGTCACGTCCAGCGCGGTGGTGGGTTCGTCGGCGATCAGCAGCTGCGGCTTGCACGACAGCGCCATGGCGATCATCACGCGCTGGCGCATGCCGCCGGACAGCTGGTGCGGAAAGCGGTCCAGCACGTTGCGCGCCTCGGGAATGCGAACCAGCTCCAGCATGCGCAGCGCTTCGGCGCGGGCAGCGGCGCGGTCCTTGCCCTGGTGCACGCGGATCGATTCGGCGATCTGGTCGCCCGCCGTGAACACCGGGTTGAGCGAGGTCATCGGCTCCTGGAAGATCATGGCCACGTCGGCGCCGCGGACGCTGCGCATCACGGCGTTGCTGGCCCGCGCGACCTCCAGCACCTGGCCGTTGCGCCGGCGCAGCGCCACCGAGCCGTTGATGATGCGGCCGCCGCCGTGCTCCACCAGCCGCATCAGCGCCAGCGAGGTGACGGATTTGCCCGAGCCCGATTCGCCCACGATGGCGAGGGTTTCGCCACGGTCCACGTGGAAGGACAGGTTGCGCACGGCATCCACCGTGCGCTCGGAGTTGGCAAAGCGGATGGTCAGATCGTCCACGGCCAGCACGCGCTGCTCTGGCAGGGCGAGGGTCGAGGACGGGGTAGCAGCGGTGGATTTCATGGCAGGCGGGAAGAAGATTCGGTCGTGGCGCAACGAAGCGGCGGTGCGGCGGTGCGGCGCGCTCAGCGGTAGATGAAGGTCTCGGGTGATGCGCCCACGCGGGCGAAGCCTCGGTACATGCCCTCGGTGTTGAACGGCAGGCACACGTTTCCGTGGCGGTCAACGGCAATCAAGCCGCCGGTGCCGCCGATGGCGGCGAGGGTGCCGTGCACCACGGCGTCGGCCGCATCGGCCAGCGCAGCGCCACCGTGCTCCATGCGCGCGCAGATGTCATGCGCGGCGACGACACGGATGAAGCTCTCGCCGTGGCCGGTGCAGGAGATGGCCGCCGTGCGGTCGTCTGCATACGTGCCCGCGCCGATCAGCGGGCTGTCGCCCACGCGGCCGGGGCGCTTGTTGGTCATGCCGCCGGTGGAGGTGGCGGCAGCCAAATGGCCCTGCGCGTCCAGCGCGACGGCGCCGACCGTGCCCATCTTGCGGTCTTCGTCGATCGCACGGCCCGCCAGCGCCGCAGCACCGTCGTGGTCCAGCACGGCGCCACGCTGGCTTGCGCGCGCAGCTTCGAGTTGCGCGCGGCGTGCATCGGTCGAGAAATGGGAGGGCTCGACCATTTCCAGCCCTGCGTCGCGCGCCATCCGCTCGGCGCCGTCGCCTGCCATGAGCACGTGCTGGCCGTGCAGCATCACGGCGCGGGCAGCCAGCACGGGGTTGCGCACATGCGTCACGCCCGCCACCGCGCCTGCTGCGAGGTGGGCGCCATCCATCACCGCGGCATCCAGCTCATGCGTGGCATCGGCCGTGAAGACCGCGCCGTGGCCTGCATTGAAGAGCGGGCATTCCTCCAGCAGGCGGACGGCTTCGCAGACCGCATCCACCGCGCTGCCACCCTGGGCCAGCACGGCCTGGCCGGCGCGCAGCACGTCCTGCAGCGCGGCTTCGTACGCCCGCTCCTGGTCAACGCTGATGGTCGCGCGGCTCAGCGTGCCGGCCCCGCCGTGAATGGCAATCACGGGGACAGGACGGGAATCAGAGGCAGGGGCGGGAAAGGCGGTCATGCGGGCACGAGGGGAAACGGGAAATGCAAAGGAAGCGGAAGAAGCAGGGAAAGGCTCTGGAAGGGTCAGTCACGGGGCCGCGAGACAACGCGGCAGATGAACGGGGCGGTCAGGCACGGCCGGTGAAAGGATTGGCAGGGCGCACGGCGTGGCTCAACGCCCACCGCCCCGCCCTTCCGAGCGCCTGCCGCCGGACTCTGCGGAGCGGGAAGCCAGCCGGCTGCGGGCGCTGTCGTGCAGCCACGGCAGCACGGCCTCCGTCATCCGGGCGGCGGTCAGCACCGACTCCTTGGACTGGTGAGCGACCGCGCTGGTGAGCGCCTCGATCAAGGCCAGCGCCGACGATTCGGAGTTGGCCGCGTATTGGTTTTCGGTCTGGGCGAACAGGCAGACGTGGGCGAACGGCAGGATGGGCGCATGCGGCCCATCGGTCAGCGCCAGCACTTTTACGCCCCGCTCGAACGCGCCCTGCGCCAGCAGCACGGTGTCGGTCAGGTAGCGCGGGTAGCTGATGGCCACCAGAACGTCGCCCTCCCCCATGCGCGGCAGCAGCCGTGCGCCGTAAGAAGCACCGCCCACCCCGGCCAGCAGGTGCACGTTGTCGCAGTACGCGTCGAGCCCACGCTGCAGCAGGCCGGCCAGCCAGCCGCTGGCACCGTAGCCCGCCAGATAGATGCGGCGCGCGCCCAGCAGCGCCTGCACCGCCTGTTCGCACGCAGCAGGGTCGAGCGCGTCGCGGGTGGCGGCGATGTTGCGCTGGCTTTCCTCCAGCGCGGCTGCGAACACCTCCTGGATGGACGTGGGCTTCTCCAGTTTGATGCGCATCTTCTCGATGGGCGCCAGCATGGCCTCGAACCCCTTGACCAGCTCGGCCCGCAACATGGGATAGCCCTCCAGACCGATGGCCCGGGCAAAGCGGTTGGCCGTCGCGATCGACACCCCGACCGCGCCGGCCAGCTCGTCGATCGGCATGGTGGCCGCCTGCAGCGGGTGCGCCAGAACGTAGTCCGCCATCTGCTGGTGCGAAGGCGTCAGCTGATGGCGTGCGCGGCCGATGCGGATCGCAATGGATACGGCATCGGAAGCGAGTTCTGGAAGATCTGACATCGGTAACGGGCGGCGGGCGGCGGGGTGGAAGCGGAAGAGGGACGGACGGCGGCAGTCTTCATCGACAGGGAGAGCGTGAAAAGCGCAGTCAAGTTGACAAAGAATTTACAACGAACCAATGTTAAAGAAAAAAATCAATCATTGATAGCATTTTCAAAACCGCACCCAAATGGTGCGTTCTCCAATGAAAAAGGCCTCCATGTGGTGCATGGAGGCCGGTCGATCCCTAGGTTTTCACTGATATGGAAAACCCGTATCGCTGGTATCAATTCCGCATAAGGAGGCGTGCTTGGCGCATCAGTCGGCCTGGATGTTCGCCGCCTTGATCACCCGCGCCCAATCCGCCAGATCCGTCTTGACACGGGCGGCGAGCTGCTGAGGGGCCTGGTAGTCGGCCGTGGCGCCCTGCTCCTGCGCCTTCTGCTGGAAGGCAGGGTTCTGCACCACGGTGCGTACGTCGGCCACCAGCTTGTCGATCACCGGCTTGGGCGTGTTGGCAGGCGCAAACAACGCGAACCAGGAGGTGGCGTTCACCTGCGGATAGCCGGCCTCTGCCGTGGTCGGCACGTTGGGCAGGCTGGGCAGGCGCTCCTTGCCCGTCACGGCCAGCACGCGCAGCTTGCCCCCCTGGATGTGCGGCATGAAGGGCGGCGCCGTGCCGAAGGTCAGATCCACCTGCCCGCCCAGCAGGTCCTGCAGCGCGGGGCCGGTGCCCTTGTAGGGCACGTGCACCATCTTCACGCCGCCCTGCTGCTCCAGCATGGCGCCGGTCACGTGCTGCAGCGAGCCGTTGCCGGACGAGGCGTAGTTGAGCTTGCCTGGGTGGGCCTTCGCGTACGCGATCAGCTCTCCCAGGGTCTTCACCGGCAAGCCGTCACGCACCACGATGATCTGCGGGGCCGAGAGGACGTTCGCCACCGGCTGGAAATCGGCCGTGTCCCAGCTCTTCTGCGCCGTCAGCAGCGGAGAGATCACGTGGTAGCCCGAGTACTGCATCAGCAGCGTGTAGCCATCCGGTTCGGCGCGCTTCACGGCCGCAGCGGCGATGTTGCCGTTGCCGCCGCCCTTGTTGTCGACCACCACGGATTGCCCCAGCACCGGCCCGAGGGTTTGCGCAAGCATGCGCGCCGACAGGTCGGTGGTGCCGCCAGCAGCCGTGGGCACCACGAGCGTGACCGGCTTGGCCGGATAGGCCGCCTGGGCCCCGGCGGCCAGCGGCAGCGCGGCACAGGCCGCTGCTGCAAGGGTGGCCAGCGCAAGCCGGCGAGGAAGGGATGGTTGCATGTCATTGTCTCCTGGTTTGTGTCGTTGTCTGTGTCGTTGCCTGTGTCGTGGCGCTGCGGCACGCGCAGCCGGGGCCGTCAGTCCACCGTGGCTCCGGTGTCTTTCACCACGCGCGCCCACTGCGGCAGTTCGGCCTGCACCAGCGCGCCCAGCTGGGCGGACGTGCCCTTGAACGGCTCGCAGCCCACGTTGGCCAGCTTGTCCACCACGTCTTTTTGCTCCAGCGCCCGGGCCACTTCCGTCTGCAGGCGCGCAATGATGGGCGCGGGCGTGCCGGCGGGCGCGAAGAGCGCATACCAGGGCGACTGGCCGAAGCCCGGCAGGGTCTGGCCGATGGTCGGCACGCCGGGCAGCGCGGCCACGGGCCGGCTGTTGACCACGCCCAGCACCTTCATCTTGCCGGCCTTGATGAAGGCGATGCACGAAGGCAGGCTCTGCACCGACAACGGCACCTGACCGCCGGCCACATCCGTCGCCGCTGCCGCCGAGCCCTTGTAGGGCACGTGCTGCAGCCGGATGCCCGCAGCCTTCTGCAGCATCTCGCCGATCAGGTGGTTGAGGGTGCCGTTGCCTGCCGAGGCGATGGCGTATTCGCCCGGCTTGGCCTTGGCGAGCGCAATGAGGCCGGCGATGTCGTTGGCGGGGAACGAAGGGTGCGCGACCAGCACATAGCCGGCCGTGGCCACCGGCGCCACGGGCTCGAAATCCTTCACCGGATCGAAGCCGGGGTTGCGGTAGAGCGCCGGGCCGATGACGTGCGCGCTGTCGGCCGTGAGCAGCAGCGTGTAGCCGTCGTGCTTGGCGCGTGCCGTGGCCGCAGTGGCCAGCGTGCCGCCCGCGCCGGCGCGGTTGTCCACCACCACGCTCTGACCCATCTGCTCCGACAGGCGCTGCGCCACCACCCGCGCTATGGCGTCGTTGGCGCCCCCGGCCGCCTGCGGCACCACCAGCGTGATGGGCTTGGACGGGTAGCGGTCTTCCGCCCACGCGAATGAGGGCGTGCAGAGCCCGGCGGCCAGAGCCTGCAGCGCGCGGCGCCGCGGCAGCCGGCCGGCCTGAAGATCGAACGTGTCCATGGTTTTTGTCTCCTGATGTCGTTATGGGGAAGATCGTGTCGGGCGGTGTGCGCTGCGCTTCACCGCGCCAGGGCCCGCTCCCGGATGGCCTCGAAATCGGCGGGCACCGGGTGCAGGTCGAGGCGCCTGCCCGCCTTGGCCAGCTGGCCCGGAATGTCGTGCCCGATGAGCGCGGGCAGGCGCCGGGCCGCCGCCAGCAGCGCCGCCAGATCGACGCCCGTGTCGTAGCCCATGAGCTCCAGCGCATGCACGACCTCTTCACTGCAGACGTTGCCCGAAGCGCCCGGGGCGTAAGGGCAGCCGCCCAGCCCGCCCAGCGAGGCATCGAACCGGTCGGCACCGGCGCCGATGGCCGCCAGCACGTTGGCGAGCCCCATGCCGCGGGTGTTGTGGAAATGCAGCGTGAACGCAAGGCCCGGCCAGCGCGCACGCGCGGCGGCCACCAGGGTTGCGACCTGCGCCGGGTGCGCCATGCCCGTCGTGTCGCACAACGTGATGCCTCCCACGCCCAGATCCGCGAAACGCTGCACCCAGGCGAACACGTCGCCCTGCAGCACGTCGCCCTCCATCGGACAGCCGAACACGCAGGACAGCGACACGTTCACCGCCACACCCGCGGCCTGCGCCGTCGCCACCACCTGGGCCAGCGACGCGAACGACTGGGCGCGCGTCATGCGCAGGTTGGCGAGGTTGTGCGTTTCGCTGACGGACATCACCAGGTTCAGCTCGTCGGTGCGCGCCTCGATCGCGCGCTCCGCGCCGCGCACGTTGGGCACCAGCGCGGCGTAGACCACGCCGGGGCGCCGGGTGATCTCGCGCAGCACGATCTCCGCGTCGCGCAGCGCAGGAATGGCAGCGGGTGACACGAACGCCGTCACCTCGATCTTGGCCAGACCCGTCTCCGACAGCGCGTCCACCAGCGCGATCTTGTCTTCCGTCGGCACGAAGGCCTGCTCCATCTGCAGCCCGTCGCGGGTGCCGACTTCCTGCATGTGGATGCGGCGACCCGCACCGTGCCAGACGTTGCCCGCAGCTTGGTCTTCGTTCATTGCACTACCCCCTTGTCACGCAGCAGCGCGATCTGCGCCTCGCTGAGGCCTGCCTCCCGCAGCACCGCATCGGTGTCGTCGCCCAGGCGCGGGGCGCTGGAGCGGATGGTGCCGGGCGTGGCCGAGAGCTTGGGCACGATGCCCGGCACTTCGAGCGTGTGGCCATCGCGGGTGGTCTGCGGCAGCAGCATGCCGCGGGCGCGGTAGTGCGGGTCTTCGGCGATGTCCTGTGCGGTGTAGACCTTGCCGGCCGGAACGCGCGCCGCGGAAAGCGTCTGCATCACCTCGGCCACCGTGCGCTGCTGCGTCCAGGCGCCGATGGCGGCGTCGATCTCCTGCACGCGGGCCACCCGGCCCGCGTTGTCGCCCAGGTCGGGCGCTGCGGCCAGGTCGGGCCGGCCGATGGACTCCATCAGCCGCTTGAAGATGCTGTCGCCGTTGCCCGCCACCAGCACCCAGCCGTCCGTGCACGGGTAGGCGTTGGAGGGTGCGATGCCCGGCAGCGCGCTGCCTGCGGCGCCACGCACCGCGCCGAAGGCGCTGTATTCGGGAATCAGGCTCTCCATCACGTTGAACACGGCCTCGTGCAGGGCCACGTCGATCACCTGCCCCTTGCCGCCACTCACCTTGCGGTGGTAGAGCGCCGTCAGCACCCCGATGGCCCCGTGCAGCGCGGCCAGCGTGTCACCGATCGACACGCCCACCCGGACCGGCACCCGGCCGGGCTCGCCGGTCAGGTGGCGCAGCCCGCCCATGGCTTCGCCGATCACGCCGAAGCCCGGCAGATCGCGGTAGGGGCCGGTCTGGCCGTAGCCTGAGATGCGCAAGATCACGAGCCCCGGGTTGAGGCCGTGCAGTTCGTCGGGCGACATGCCCCAGCCTTCCAGCGTGCCTGGCCGGAAGTTCTCGATCAGCACGTCGGCCTCGGCGATCAGCCGGCGCGCGATGTCCTGCCCTTCCTGCTGGCGCAGATCGAGCGCCACCGAGCGCTTGTTGCGCGACTGCACCTGCCACCACACCGACGTGCCGTCCTGCAGCATGCGCCAGTTGCGCAGCGGGTCGCCAGCGCCGGTGGCTTCGATCTTCACCACGTCGGCACCGAATTCACCCAGCGTCTTGCCACAGAAAGGGCCGGCAATCAGCTGGCCCATCTCGATCACACGCACGCCGCCCAGCGCCGCGGGCGTGGCTGCCGCAGAGGAAATGCCATCGGCCGTGGCCGCTGAATCCGTCGTCATCGTCATGTCTCGCTCTGCCCCTGGAAGTTGCGTCGGATGATGCCGCCCGGCGCGGGCGGTGCATAACGCTGATGCGCGAAGCTGCCATCGCAAAACGGCATGGCGGCGCTACCATCCCGGCCATGAAGCTCGACCCGGTCTCCCTGCGCCTCTTCGTCGCCGTGATGGAGGAAAGCGCAATCGCCCGCGCGGCCGCCCGCGAGCACATCGCGCCTTCGGCGGCCAGCCGGCGCCTGGCCGAGCTGGAAGCCGCACTGCGGGTGGAGCTTTTCACGCGCAGCAACCGCGGCACCGAACCGACGGCGGCTGCCTTCGCGCTGCTGGACATGGCGCGCGGCGTGCTCAACGACCTGGACGGCATCGCCGTGCAGATGAGCGACTTCCGGGCGGGCGTGCGCGGCCAGGTGCGCGTGGTGGCCAACATCTCGGCCATCACCCAGTTCCTGCCGACCGAGCTGCAGCGCTTCATGGCCTCCCATCCGCAGGTGCAGGTGCAGCTGCAGGAACAGATCAGCACCGCCGTCGCCCGGTCGGTGGCGGAGAACGCGGCGGACGTCGGCATCCTCAACCACGGCAGCTACGGCGACCGCGTGGCGCTGCTGCCCTATCGCCAGGACAAACTGGTGCTGGTCGTGCCCGCCGGGCACCCGCTGGCCAAGCGGCGCGGCGGGGTGCGCCTGGCCGACGCGATCGACTGCGACTTCGTCGGCATGCACCCGGGCAGCGCCATCAACCACGTGCTCACGCGGGCCGCCGCAGAGCTGGAGCGCCCGCTGCGCCTGCGCATCCAGGTCACGGGCTACGACGCGCTCTGCCTGATGGTGTCCGCCGGCCTGGGCGTGGGCGTGATGCCGCGCGGCAGCGCGCAGCTCTACCGCGGCGCCCTCCCGGTGCGGGTGGTGCCGCTGCGCGAGACCTGGGCGCAACGGCGGCTGTCGCTGTGCGTGCGTTCGGGCGAATCGCTCTCCAGCGTGGCGCGGCTGCTGGTGGACCACCTGCGCGGCCCTGCCCCCGAACCCGAGGAGGCCGTGGCGTGACGCCCCACCCTTCTTCCCACTCGCGCCTCTGGGACGTGTTCTGCCAGGTCATCGACAACTTCGGGGACATCGGCGTGTGCTGGCGGCTGTGCGCGCAGCTGGCGGCGCGGGGCGAGCGCGTCCGACTGTGGACCGATGACGCCAGCGCCCTGGCGTGGATGGCGCCCGCGGGAGCGCCCAACGTTCAGGTGCTGCCCTGGCCGACCTCGGCGCCGCCGGGCGGGCCGGGCGATGTGGTCGTTGAAGCCTTCGGCTGCGAAATCGCTCCTGATTTCATAGCATCCATCGCCCATTCCATGGGCGCAGAAGGCTCAAAACACTCCAAACCGCTCTGGATCAACCTGGAATACCTGTCCGCCGAGCCCTTCGTGGAGCGCAGCCACCGGTTGCCCTCCCTGCAGTCCAGCGGCCCGGGGGCGGGCTGCACCCGCTGGTTCTTCTACCCGGGCTTCACTCCGCGCACCGGCGGGCTGCTGCGCGAGGCGGACCTGCTGCAGCGGCAGGCCGCCTTCGACCGTTCCGCATGGCGCGCCCGCCGCGGCATCGGCGCAGAACAGCTGGCGGTGTCGCTCTTTTGCTACGAGCCGGCCGGACTGCCGGCCCTGGTTGCGCAGTTGGCAGCCCGCGGGAATGCACGGCTGCTGGCCACGCCGGGCCGCGCGGCGGCGGCGGTGCAAGCCCTCCAGCCCGCGCATCCGACGCTGACAGTGGAGTTTCTCGCCCCCTGCCCCCAACCGGCCTTCGACGAAATGCTGTGGGCCTGCGATCTCAACTGCGTGCGTGGCGAGGATTCGCTGGTGCGCGCCCTCTGGGCCGGGCGGCCGTTCGTGTGGCACATCTACCCGCAGGACGACGACGCCCACCACGCCAAGCTGCAGGCGTTCCTCGACTGGCTGGACGCGCCCGAGTCGCTGCGACGCTTCCACGCCGCATGGAACGGCGTAGGCAGCGACGTCGCGCTGCCCGCGATCACCGCCGCCACCCTGGCCGACTGGCAGGCCTGCGTGCAGGCCGCCCGGGCGCGTCTGCTGGCGCAGGACGATCTATTGACGCAACTGATGGGGTTCGTGGCCGAAAAAAGCTAAAATCCACGGCTTTGCGCCAATTGAAGGCGGCAGCTCCTGGTCAGACGATCAGGGCGCCCAGCCGGTGCACCCCGCCGCGGAACATGTGCTGGCGCCGGGCCTGCAACACCATGATTTGAAGCCTGGTGGATGCAGGCACCCCGCGCGCCTCAGCACGTAGAGCGGCTTCAACCCCAGCAATCTGCTATGAAAATCGCTCAAGAAATCCGCGCCGGCAACGTCATCATGCACGGCAAGGACCCCATGGTCGTCCTGAAGACCGAATACGCCCGCGGCGGCCGCGGCGCTGCCACGGTGCGCATGAAGCTCAAGAGCCTGATCGGCAACTTCGGCACAGAAAACGTGTTCAAGGCCGACGACAAGATCGACAACGTCATCCTCGACAAGAAGGAATGCACGTACTCGTACTTCGCCGACCCGATGTACGTCTGCATGGACACCGAATACAACCAGTACGAAGTCGAAGCCGAAAACATGGGCGACGCGCTGAACTACCTGGAAGACGGCATGGCCCTCGAAGTGGTGTTCTACGACGGCAAGGCCATCTCGGTCGAACTGCCCACCAGCGTCGAGCGCGAAATCACCTGGACGGAACCCGCCGTCAAGGGCGACACGTCCGGCAAGGTGCTCAAGCCCGCCAAGATCGCCACCGGGTTCGAAGTGCCCGTGCCGCTGTTCGTCAGCCAAGGCGACAAGATCGAAATCGACACCCGCACCGGCGAATACCGCAAGCGCGTCTGAGCGGGCTGCGCGCCCACCGGCGCGCCCCCTCGCTCTCCCCTGAAAAAGGCACCCGCCATTCCCATGGCCGGTGCCTTTTTCATTGGCTCCCCGGGGCCGGCGTGCGAAAGCCTCAGGGATGCTCGATCAGCCGGACTGCCGTGGTGTGCGGCTCGAGCGCCTCGAACACATGCCTCGCATCCGCCGCATAACGGGCGTAGTCCCCCGGGGCCAGTTCCACCGGCCGGTCGGCAGGCCCGACCAGGGCACGGCCGCTGCACAGCACGACGTGCTCGACGGTACCGGGCAGATGGCTGTCCGATGTCCGGGCTTGCCCGGGCTGCGCCGCCAGGCGGTAGAGATCACGCTGCATGCCGGCCGGACACACCGCCAGCAGCGTTGCGGCGTAATTCGCCTGCGCGGACGCCAGGGCGGCGCCTTCGTTGGCCCGGATGACGTGCACATGGCCTGCAGGCTCGGCGATCAGCCGCGTCACCTGCACGCCCAATGCCGTTGCCAACGCCCACAGCGTTTCCAGGCTGGGGTTGCCACTGCCCGCCTCCAGTTGCGACAGCGTGGATTTGGCGATCCGGGCGCGCTTGGCCAATTCCGACACAGAGAGTCCCAATCGCTCCCGTTCACGGCGGAGGGCAGCGGCCACCAGATCGATGGGAGACGAGACGGGGGACACATTCATGGGGCTTATCCAACAAATCAAACAATCGTTCGACTTGACGAACGACCGAGAGAAATTCATCATATCGCTCAATCGTTCTTTTTAACGAACAACAACGGATATTCCTTCCCTCGCGCTGACGCCGGCTGCGGCGCAAAGCATACGGAGCCCGCAGATGAACCCCAGAACGGCAGGCATGCTGCAGATGAGCACGGCCATGGCCATTGCCGGCACCGTGGGCTGGTGCGTGTTGCTGACCGGAATGCCGGCGGCGTCGGTGGTGTTCTGGCGCTGTGCGTTCGGCGCCGCGGCTCTGGCGGCGATCTGCCTGGGCACGCCCGAGGCGCGCGTCCGCCGCATCGGCCTGCGGCAGGCCGGCATCGCGGCCGTCGGCGGCGTGGCGCTCGCCGCCAGCTGGACTCTGCTCTTCGCAGCCTTTTCGCATGCCTCCATCGCGATTGCCACCGTCACCTACCACACCCAGCCGTTCATGCTGGCGGCTCTGGGTGCGATGCTCTTCGGCGAGCGGATGACGCCTTCGCAAGGGGGATGGCTGGGCCTGGCATTCATCGGGCTGGTGCTCATCGTCATCGGCGGCGCGACGGCCGGCACGCCGTCGCCTGCCTACCTTGCCGGTTTCGGCCTCGCGCTGGCGGCGGCATTCTTCTATGCGCTGGCGGCCGCCCTCACCAAGAAGCTGCGCGATGTGCCGGCCCGACTGATCGTACTGATCCAGCTCGTCGTAGGCAGCGTGCTGATGCTGCCGTTCGCCGGCCTGCCCGCCGGCGCCTCGTCTCCGGCCGTCTGGGCCCTGCTGGCCGCGATCGGGGCCATCCATACGGGACTCATGTCCACGCTGCTCTACAGCGCCATCCAGAAGCTGCCGACGTCCACGATCGGCGTGCTGTCGTTCATCTATCCCATCGTGGCGATTCTGGTCGATGCCTGGGCCTTCGGACACTGGCTGGGTCCGGTGCAGATAGCCGGTGCGGCAGCGATCCTCTGGGCCGTGGCGGGGACCCACTTCGGCTGGCGGATCGGCAGCCTGCGCCGCAGGGTGTGAGCCGGAGGCCGCAGCGGAGCAGGCGCCGACGAACCAGCACGCTGGCCGGCCTGATCGGCAGCGCGTACACGCGTAAGCGCCGCAGTGCGTCGTCATCGCGGCAGCAGACGCGGGTGCGCGCCGTCCACTTCGTCCGGCAACCCTGCCGGACCGCCGTCCAATCCATCCCCAGCTTCGCGATGCGCGCCGCATCCAGCGCATCGAGCAGCGCCGCTTTGCGCATGTTGACGAGCGCGTGCAGTGCCCGGGCGCCAACTGGTGGCGCGCCGGTCAGCAGTGGATCAGGGTCATGGCCCCGCCCAAGGGCCGGGAACCTCCGCCCCGCCCACGATCCACTCAGGATGGCGGCAACGACACCAGACGCGTCGTGGCAGCCGCTCTCACCCCGCCAGCACCACTCCCACGAGCCAGACGTTCGCCACCGAGATCACCGCGAACAGCGCCCAGGCCAGCACCCGCAACGCGCGTCCGTTCGCGAAGCTCCCCATCAGCGCACGGTCGCTCGTGAAACGGATCAGCGGCCACATAGCAAAGGGCAGCTGGAAGCTCAGGACCACCTGACTCAGCACCAGCATCTTGCCGATGCTGTCGTCGCCCAGCCACCAGACGCCCGCCAGCGCCGGCACCAGGGCCAGCACCCGGGTGATGAGCCGGCGCTGCCAGCAGGGAATCTTCAGGTTCAGAAAGCCTTCCATGACGATCTGCCCGGCGATGGTGCCGGTAAAGGTGGAGCTTTGACCGGAGGCCAGCAGCGCGACGCCGAAGAGCGTGGCGGCCAGCGCGCTGCCCACCAGCGGCTCGATGAGCCGGTAGGCGTCTGCGATATCGGCGACGTCCTGGTGACCTGTGCCGTGGAAAGCGCTGGCGGCCAGCACCATGATGGCGGCATTCACCAGCATGGCCAGGGACAGGGAAATGACGGCGTCCAGCGTGCAGAAGCGGATCGCCTCCCGGCGGCCGGCGTCGGTATCTTCCACCAGCCGCGTCTGCACCACGGATGAGTGCAGGTACAGGTTGTGCGGCATCACCGTCGCGCCGACGATGCCGATGGCCAGATAGAGGGCACCGGGCTGTTGCAGCCGCTCCAGGCTGGGCGCGAACCCCACGGCGACTTGCGACCAGAGGGGCTGGGCAAACGCCAGCTCCACGGCGAAGCAGGCCGCAATGGTGCCCACCAGGCCCAGCACGATGGCCTCGACGCGCCGGAAACCCGCACCCTGCAGCCCCAGCACCAGCAGGGTGTCGAACGCCGTGATGCCGATGCCCACGGGAATCGACACGCCGAACAGCAGGTGCAGCGCCAACGCGCCTCCCAGCACCTCGGCCAGGTCACAGGCGATGATCGCCAGTTCGGCGCCCGCCCACAGCAACCGGTTGGCCACGGGCCCGTAGCGTTCGCGGCACAGTTGGGCCAGGTCACGCTGCGCTACCAGCCCCAGACGCACGCACAGCGTCTGCAGCAGCATGGCGGCCAGGCTGGCGAGCAGCACCACGAACAGCAGGCCGTAGCCGAACCGGGAACCGGCCTCGATGTCCGTGGCCCAGTTGCCCGGGTCCATATACCCCACCGACACCAGCAGGCCCGGCCCGGCATAGCGCAGCAGCTTTCTGTGAAACGGCAGGCCGGGGTCGATGCGGACGGAGCCCTTGACCTCGGACGGGCAAAACGGTGCGGTAGCGGTGCGCGGCAGCGGGAAGAACATCGCGCGATCTTAGGGAAATGGCACGGCCTTGCGAGGCAAACGTGGCTATCGCGCGAATAGCGGCCACGCTTCCAAAGCCCCTGGCATCCGGTGTTCCCAGGTCTCGTGGCCTGGCTGGCAGGCAGTCGCCCCGGCCTCGCTGGAGCGGCACGTGGCGGACGAAGCCGCTCGGGCCTCCCAGATCGCAGGGCCCACAGCCGGCCGCACCAGCCAACGCGATGGGTCCGGCCTCGCCAGGCTGCCAGCGCCCTGCTGGCAGGCGATGGAGCCGGCGCGACCCAGCGGGCGCTCAGATCGGCCGGGCGACCAGATCGTGCCCCTGCACGCCCACGATCTGCGCGCGGGTGAACTCGCCGACCTTCAACTGCTTGCTGATCTTCTCGGGCGGCAGCAGGTGCACCACGCCGTCGATCTCGGGCGCATCGGCATAGCTGCGGCCGGTGCCGCCCTTGCGGCCCAGTGCCGGCGCGTGGTCCACCAGCACCTGCATGGTCGCGCCCACGAGGCGCTGCAGGCGTGCGATGGACACTTCCTCGGCCACCGCCATGAAGCGGGCGCGACGCTCTTCGCGCAAGGCCATCGGCAGCATGCCCGGCAATTCGTTGGCAGCGGCGCCATTCACGTCGCTGTAGGCAAAGCAGCCGGCACGGTCGATCTGGGCTTCGCGCATGAAGTCGAGCAAGTGCTGGAACTCTTCTTCCGTCTCGCCCGGAAAACCGGCAATGAAGGTGCTGCGGATCACCAGCTCCGGGCAGGCTTCGCGCCAGCGCTGAATGCGCTCCAGGTTGCGTTCGCCGCTGGCCGGCCGCTTCATGCGCTTGAGCACGTCCGGATGGCTGTGCTGCAGCGGCACGTCCAGGTACGGCAGCACCTTGCCGGTGGCCATGTAGGGGATGACTTCGTCCACGCTGGGATACGGGTAGACGTAATGGAGCCGCACCCAGGCACCGTAGGGCTCGGCGATCTCGCCCAGCGCCGCGACCAGGTCCAGCATGCGCGTCTTCACCGGCTTGCCGTCCCAGAAACCGGTGCGGTACTTCACGTCCACGCCGTAGGCCGACGTGTCCTGGCTGATGACCAGCAGCTCCTTCACGCCGCCTTCGAACAGTGCGCGGGCTTCGTTCAGCACATCGCCCACCGGACGCGAAACGAGGTCGCCCCGCATCGAAGGGATGATGCAGAACGTGCAGCGGTGGTTGCAGCCTTCGCTGATCTTCAGATAGGCGTAGTGCTTGGGCGTCAGCTTGATGCCCGCCACGCCGAAGCCACCGGGCACCAGGTCGAGGAAGGGGTCGTGCGGCTTGGGCAGGTTCAGGTGGACTGCGTCCATCACTTCCTGCGTGGCGTGGGGGCCGGTGACGGCCAGCACGCTCGGATGCATCTCGCGCACCATGTTGCTGCCACCCTCGCCCGCGCGCGCGCCCAGGCAGCCGGTGACGATCACCTTGCCGTTCTCCGCCAGTGCCTCGCCGATGGTGTCCAGGCTTTCCCGCACCGCGTCGTCGATGAAGCCGCAGGTGTTGACGATCACCAGGTCAGCGCCCTGGAAGGTCTTGGAGGTTTCGTAGCCCTCGGCGCTCAGCTGCGTGAGGATGAGTTCGGAGTCGGTCAGCGCCTTGGGGCAGCCAAGGGACACCATCCCAATGCGCGGTGCGCGGGCCGGTTGTGCAACGGTTTCAGTCATGTACGGGTCGATCGTGGAAGGTCTTGTCTGTGGCTGTCTGGGTCTGCCTCACCCGCGCCAGAGCAATGTGCGCAGCCGATGGCGTCAGTGGACATGCGCAACGAAGTGGGCAGTGGGGCACCGGTCTGGGGCAGAACGACAAGCATCGCGATGCCGGGCCGAGGCCGGCCGGCAGGCCGCCAGGCACCGAGGCCAGCCGGGCCACTGCAACACGCCGTGTCGGGGATTGAGGCCGGACGGTTCGCAGCGGGATCGATGCTTGTCGTAGAGGGGCGGGACCGGCTCTCAAGCGCCGAGCCGATCCAGGCCCGGGCGCAACTGGCGCCGATTGTAAATGCCGCCATCCCAGCCGTCACGGCCGGCAGCGGGAAGCCCTGCGTGGGTGAAGCCCGCCCTGCAGGGAGTTGCTACGCCGGCACGGGCGCAGGGAGGCCCTGGAGAGCATGCACGGGTTGCTCGGCCAAGGCTGGCGGGCTGGCGGGCTGGCGGGGGAGATTCGCGTGCTCGGCCGGAACACGCGAGAGGGCTGCTTCCACCCAAAGAATGGCCTGCGCCTCAGTTTGACAGTTGGTTGACATTTAGACTGCCGGCGTATGAGCAAAACGCGCAAACGCAAGCCGGCCAGACCATCGACCTCCCTCCTCACTCCTCGCTCCAGCAGCCGCGCCAGGCGGTGGCTGATGGCTTTGTTCACGTTCGGTGTCGTCGGACTGCAGGCCACCAGCTGCGGCATCACACCCGGACTCGGACCGGCGCAGGCCCGGCGACCTGCCCCGCCCACCACGTCCACAGCCCCTGCCGCCTCAGCCACATCCACCACATCCACCACATCCACCTCCACCGCCTTTGCCTCGTGCCCCCAGCACTTCGCGGGCTGGATGGCCCCTGTCACGCCGCATGCACCTCAGTTGCGCGAGCTGTGCTTCGACGCGTTTGCCGTGCTCCACAGCGGCGCCACGCGCACCCCGGTCTACGTGGCTGAACGCCTGAACCGGCAGATCCTGCAGGCAGGCGACGGCCTGAAGCGCTCGGACAAGTTCTATGCCGATGCCCGCCTGCCGCGCGGCGAGCGTGCCGAGCTGGCCGACTACAAGGGCTCCGGCTGGTCACGGGGACATATGGCGCCCGCGGCGGACATGGGCACGCCCAGCGCCATGGCGCAGAGCTTCAGCCTGGCGAACATGGTCCCGCAGGACCCGAAGCAGAACGGCGGGGCCTGGGCCAAGATCGAGGCGGACACCCGCCGCTACGCCATGCGTGCGCAGGGCGACGTCTACGTCATCACCGGACCGGTGTTCGAGCCGGGCGCGCAGCGCATCGGGGCCGGCGGCGTGGCGGTGCCATCGCACCTGTTCAAGCTGGTGTTCGATCCATCGACGGGCAGGAGCTGGGCGCATTGGCAACAGAACGCGCCGAGCGCGCAGGTGGGCCGGCCGATCAGCTATGCCGAGCTGGTGAAGAGGACCGGCATGCAGTTGCTGCCGGGCGAGCGGCCGGACTGAGCCCGGTACCGCCGCTCGACTGGAGAACGCGGCCAGGCCGCAGCAAAAGTTCAGCGCTTGATGCCAAACGCGCCGAGCATCTGCTCGGTCTGCTTCTGCATCTGTTCCTGCACCTGCGTGAAGACGGCCTGCGACTGCTCCACGTAGCTGCCCATCATGCCCTGGAGCATCGGGGACTGCAGATGCATGTACTTGCTCCACATCTCGGGCGTCATGACCTGCGACTGCTCGGTCATGCGGGCCTGGATCTCGGTGAAGGCCTGTACGTTCTTCTCGAGGTAGCTGCCCATGAAGCCCTGCATGGCATGGCCGTAGAACCGGATGATGTTGGCCAGTACCGCTTCGGTGAACATGGGAGCGCCGCCGGCTTCTTCCTCCAGAATGATCTGCAGCAGGATGCTGCGCGTCAGGTCGTCACCCGTCTTCGCATCGCGGACCGCCACGGGCTCGCCCTCCATCACCAGCTGCTTGACTTCCGACAGGGTGATGTAGGTGGAGGTGGAGGTGTCGTAGAGGCGGCGATTCGGATACTTCTTGATCAGTCGCTGTGCGGTGGTTGCCGGGGCGGCGGTGGATTGGTTGTCTTCTGGCACAGCTGGCTCCTCCGGGCATCGTGCCCCATCAAATTGCGCTCCGGGCCATTCTAGGGATTGCGCCGGACCGCGCCGCGCAAGGATTACCCTGAGCGCGCGGCCGGGCGTGGTGGCTGATCCGTGGATTGCTTACAGCGTGATTGCGGGGGCTGCCACGGTTGGCAGGAGGCCCAAGCTGCGGCGGTCGCAGGAGGTTGCGCACGGGCGTGAATTGACAAAAAATACACGATTGCTTACTTTGTAAGCAGACATCGGCATTGGATGACCCCCATGTAAGACGGTTCTTACGATCCGCCGCGGACACGGGACCGAGACTCACTTACGGGCTGCAAAGGGGCAGTTCTTTTCAAAACTTTCCACGGATCTCCATCCATGGCCTCCCACAATACCGTTGACTTGCCGTCCCTCTCAGGCACGCTGACGGCGGGACAGGCCCTCGGCTTCACGAATGCGAACACCATGGGAAATTATCCACTGCGAACCCGACAGCAAAAGGGGCTGCTCCAGCAATTCACCCCGCTTGACCTGTCTCCTACCTGGGACAACGGCGAAGTGATCAAGGTGCGTGGCGTCCGCGTCATCACCCTGTCCGGCCACGCCACTTATTCAGACCGCGAGTACGTGCTCAACCAGGCGGTCGGTTGCATCGAGATCATCGGCAATCGCGTCGCCACGCGCGCGACCGTGCTGCTGATCGGCTTCACGCTGGCAGCCGATCTGCCCGCTGCCACCTTCCACATCGGTGAGGACGAAGCCGTCGGCACGATGACCCTGCCGGCCAGTTGCCTGGGCGCGTACATCATGACGGCCAACAGCCCGGCCGCGTACTTCCGCATGGGCGGCGACGGTTCGCTGAATGCCCTGGCCACGGATGCCTCCTCGCTGAGAGTCCAGGCGGCGGCGACCTGAAGCGCTGGCACCGCAGCGCCAAAGCACAAGGCCCAGTCTTCACTGGGCCTTGTGCTTTGGGGATGGACTTCACAGCGCGCGCAGCGTGCTGGCGCAGGGATGCCCCACCCTTCTTTTCTGCGCCATTCGCGCGCCTGGCCGGCACCCCTGGCGCGCTGTGCCGCCAGGGGCCGGCCCGGACTAAAACATCATTTCACGACCATGAACAGGCTGGGCAGCCAGGTCGAGAACGTGGGCACGAAGGTCACCAGCGCGAGCGCGAAGATCAGCGCGCCATAGAACGGCCAGATCGTGCGCATCACCGTGCCCACCGAGACCCCGCCGATCGCGCAGCCGACGAACTGGGTGGTGCCCACCGGGGGCGTATTCAGCCCCAGGGCGCAATTGACCAACATCACGATGCCGAACTGCACCGCCGTCATGCCGTATTCCTGCGCGATCGGCAGGAAGATGGGCGTGCACAGCAGGATGGTGGCCGCCATGTCCAGGAAGGTTCCCAGCACGAACAGGATGACGTTGATCAGCAGGAAGATCATCCACGGGGTGGTGGTCACCTCCGCCAGCATCTTGCCCGTCAATTCGGCCACGCCGTAGAGGCTGATGAGGTAGCCGAAGGTGCTGGAGATGCCGATCAGCAGCAGGATGACGCCCGTGGTGCGCACCGCCTTCGACGCCGCCTTGATGAAGTGTTCCCACTTCAGCGTGCGGTAGAGGAAGATCGTCAGGCCCAGCGCGTAGAGCACCGCCACGGCGGCGGACTCGGTCGCGGTGAAGATGCCCGAGAGAATGCCCCCGAGGATCAGCACGACGATGAACAGGCCCGGCAGCGCCGCTGCGAACGAGCGGGCCACGATGTGCCAGCCGGGAAAGGTGCCCTTCGGATAGCCGCGCTTGACCGCCACCAGGTAGGCCGCCGCCAGGTTGCTGACGGTGAGCACCAGTGCAGGCACCAGGGCCGCCAGGATCAGCGCCGCGATCGACACTTTGCCGCCGGCCGCCAGCGCATAGATGATCAGGTTGTGGCTGGTGGGCATGAGTGCGCCGACCAGTGCCGCGTGCGTTGTCACGTTGACGGCGTAGTCGGCGTGGTAGCCCTCCTTCTTCATCATCGGGATCATCACCGCGCCCATGGCCGACACGTCGGCCACCGGCGAGCCGGAGACGCCGCCGAACAGCGTGCAGGCCACCACGTTCGACATGCCCAGGCCGCCACGCACGTGGCCGATCAGGGCCCGCGCGAAGTTGACGATGCGGTCGGCGATACCGCCATACAGCATCAGCTCGCCGGCAAAGATGAAGAACGGAATCGCGAGAAAGGAGAAGATGCCCATGCCGGACGTCATCTGCTGGAAGCCGACTTCCAGAGGCAGGCCTTCGTAGAGCAGCGTGGCCAGGGCCGACAGGCCGATGGAGAACGCGACCGGCACGCCCAGCAGCAGAAAGACCGTGAAGGACAGGCTCAGGATCAGGAGTGGAATGGTCATGGCTTGTTTCGCTTCAGCCCCAGGCGGGTTCGACTTCGCGGCCATGGGCCAGCGCGATGATGTGTTCGATGGAGAACATCACGATGAGGACGCCGGCGATGGCTGCCGGCACGTACTTCCAGCCTTCGGAGATCCACAGCGTGGGCAGGCGATAGCTCCACACCGATTCGGCGAGCGACGCGCAGCTCCAGGCCATGACGGCGCCGAACACCAGGATCAGCGCGTGGATCAGGTATTCCATCTTCAGCCGCAGCCAGTCCGGCGCCAGCACCAGGAACGATTCGAGGCCGATGTGGCCGGCGTCGCGCACGCCCACGGCCACTCCGAACATCGTGACGTAGAGCACCAGCAGCAAAGCCAGGCTTTCCGCCCAGGTCGGCGTGTTGTTCAGCACGTAGCGGCCGAACACCTGCCAGCTGACCGCGCAGATCACGGCGACGAGACCGATGATGCCCAGCCACATGCACGCACGCGCCAGCGTGCGACACAGTCTTGTGTACATAATTTTGAGGTGAAATAGGCCACGAGCGCCCGTGTATCAAGCGCCTGCAGCTATGAAACCAGGAGCAATCGGCCTGGCGACGCGTCTGCGGGAGACGCGCCGCCGGGCCGCCGCGAGATCACTTCGTGTCTTGCACCCGCTTGACCAGGTCCTTCAACTTGGCGTCGGTGATGAACTTGTCGTACACCGGCTTCATCGCAGCCTGGAACGGAGCCTTGTCGATCTCGATGATCTCGGCGCCGCCGGCCTTCACCGTCGCCAGCGACTTGATCTCGCGCTCCGCCCACTGCTTGCGCATGTAGGGCACCGATTCCTTGGCGGCCTGGCGGATCCAGCCCTGCTCCTCTGGCGAGAGGCGGTCCCACGCACGCTTGGAAAAGAGCAGCATCTCGGGCGCCATCGAATGCTCGGTCTTGGTGTAGTACTTGGCGACCTCGAAGGCGCGGGCGCTCTCGTAGGTCGGGTAGTTGTTCTCGGCCGCGTCGATCAGCCCGGTCTTGAGGCCCGTGTAGACCTCGCCCATGGGCATGGGCGTGGCGTTGGCGCCCATCGCCTCGATCATGCTCACCCACAGGTCGGACTGCTGCACCCGCACCTTCAGGCCCTTCATGTCGGCAAAGCTGCGCACCGGCTTCTTGGCCGTGAACATCGAGCGCGCGCCGCTGTCATAGAAGGCCAGGCCGACGAAGCCCTGCTTCTCGCAGCTCTTCAGAATCTCCTCGCCGATGGGGCCGTCCAGCACCTTGTGCAGGTGATCGACCGAGCGGAAGAGGAACGGCATCGTCGGCACCTGCGTCTCTGCGCAGATGTTGTTCATTGGCGCGATGTTCACGCGCACCATCTGCAGCGCGCCGATCTTGGCCTGCTCGATGGTGTCCTTCTCGTTGCCCAGAGCGCTGTTGTTGAACACCTTGATGGAATGCTTGCCACCCGACAGCGCCTTGAGCCGCTCGCCCATGAACTTCACGGCGGTGACGGTGGGGTAGTCGTCCGGATGGATGTCGGCCGAGCGGAACTCGGTGGCCCCGGCGCCGAGGGCGCACAGGCTTGCGGCGATGGCTGCCAGCGTGGCCTTGAAAGTCGATGGTTTCATGGTGTTTGCCTCTGCTCTTGTGGAGTCGTTGGAAGAAGGAAAAGGGTGCGTCGGTCCGCGCGGTGAGAAGGAAAGGTGCTCCGCTCGGCTTCAGGAAAACGGTTGGATGGTCGGGGGCGCCTGCGGCAGATCAGCCAGCGAAGCGGAACCCGGGCTCCGGCATGCCCTGCACGCCCGGCCGCAGCGCGAACACGCCGCCGGCCAGCGGCTGGTCGGCCAGGTCGATGCCGCCAGGGCGGATGGACGTGACGTAAAGCGTGTCCATCGATGCGCCGCCGAAGGCACACATCGCGGGCTTTTTCACCGGCACGGCCAGCGATCGGTCGAGCCGGCCGTCGGGGGTGAAGCGGTGCACCAGGCCGGCGTCGTTTCCGCAGATCCAGTAGCCGCCGTCCACGTCCACCGCCGCGCCATCGGGCCGGCCCGGCAGCGCCGTCATGTCGGCAAGCAGCCGCCGGCCGTGCGGCGTGCCGGTGTCGGTGTCGTAGTCGAAGGCCCAGATGGCCTGCACCTGCGGATGCGAGTCCGACAGGTACATGGTGCGGCCGTCCGGACTGAAGGCGATGCCATTGGGCACGATCAGCTCGCCGAGCTCCAGGTCCGCCAGACGGCCGCTGGCGACCTCCTGCGGGCCCCAGCGGTACACCCGGCCCACGCGCGCTGCAGCGCCCATGTCCTGCAGCATGGTGCCGGCGATGAAGCGGCCCTGGCGGTCGCAGCGGCCGTCGTTGAAACGCATGCCGTCCCGGGCATGTGGAGCGGCAGCCAGACGCTGCGCGGCCAGGGTGTCCAGGCCCGCGTCCTCGGGCAGCTCCAGCAGGAAGACCCCGGTTTCCAGGCCCGCGATCCAGCGGCCGGTGGGTACACCTTCGACTGCGGCCATGCAGGCCACCATTTCGGGCGCCTGCCATTGCCGGTGCGCGTCGTGCGGCGCAGCTGCGCGCTGCGCATCGGGCGCGGCGCCCACCGACAGCGGGTGTGCAGCACCCCGCTGCGCGGCGCCCTGCCCCATCGCCCAGCGATGCAGCACGCGCGCCGGAATATCGGTCCAGTACAGCGCTTGCTCCTGCGCACGCCACACCGGGCTCTCCCCCGTGGCGCAACGCGCATCGAGCACCAGTTCCGCGCCGTCGGCGGCAGAGAAAGACGACATGGCCGCCTCAGCCCTCGAAGGGACCCTGGGCGGTGAAGGCACCCCCCTGGTAGATGGCAGCCGGGTCGGTGGCCGCAGGCGCGGGCCGGGACTCGACCTGGGCGCGGAAGCGTTCGGAGCTGTCCTGCGGCCGATAGCCGAGGTGCGCGGCCGCATGGTTGTCCCACCAGGCATCCCGGTTGTCGGATGCACCGAACACCACCGTATGGCCCACGTTGGGCGTGAACAGCGCCTTGCCGACCAGCTGGGTCAGGTCGTCATAGCTCAGCCAGGTGCTCATCATGCGGCGGTCCTTCGGTTCAGGGAACGAGGAACCGATACGCAGGCTGACGGTTTCGATGCCGTAGCGGTCGAAATAGAAGCTGGCCATGTCCTCGCCGAACGACTTGGACAGTCCGTAGTAGCCATCGGGCCGGCGGCGCGCATTCGCGTCGATGCGCTCCGTCTGCCGATAGAAACCGATCACGTGGTTGGAACTGGCGAACACCACCCGCCGTACGTTGTGCCGGCGGGCCGCCTCGTAGATGTGGAAGACGCCCTTGATGTTCGCCTCCAGGATCTCTTCAAAGGGGCGTTCAACGGAGACGCCGCCCAGGTGCACGATGGCGTCGCACCCTTGCACAAGCGCATCCACCGCGGCCTTGTCGGCCAGATTGCAGGGCACGATCTCCTCGGCGGCCTGACGGTCGGTGGCAGCGGGCGGGATGGGGGCGATGTCGGAGAGGCGAACGATGTCCGCGAAGGCGCCCAGGCGCTCACGCAGGACAAAACCCAGGCCGCCGGCGGCGCCGGTCAACAGGAGGCGGTGGACACGAAGGTTTTGGCTCATGGCACAGTTTCAGCGATTTGTTATATGTTGTCGTACAACGTGAGGGGGATTATCATCAGACGATGAGCACGCTGCCAAAGGGATTACCCGCATACACGCCCGACGCTGTCGCCACGGCGTCCGCCGCCCTGCCGCCCCGCCGCGTTCGGGGCCTGGCCAACGTGCTGGTGGACCATTTCTGCGCCCAGGTGCGTGACAGGGTCTTGAGCCCGGGCGACAAGCTGCCGACCGAATCTGAGCTGATGCGCGTGCATGACGTGAGTCGGACGGTGGTGCGCGAGGCCCTGTCCAAGCTGCAGGCGGCGGGCCTGGTGGAAACCCGCCACGGCATAGGCACCTTCGTGCTGCCCCCGCGTGCCGGCGGTGTGTTCCGGCTCGACCCCTCGGAGCTGGCGGCGTCGGTCGATGTGCTCGCCGTGCTGGAGCTGCGCATCAGCCTTGAAACCGAGTCCGCCGGACTGGCCGCGCAGCGCCGCACCGACGAGCACCTGGCGGCGATGCGCAACGCGCTGGACGACTTTGCCCGCAGCATGGCCGAAGGCGGCGATGCGGTGACGCACGACTTCCGTTTTCATCTGCAGATCGCGCAGGCGAC
Organism: Acidovorax sp. Leaf160; assembly: GCF_001424265.1. GTDB lineage: Bacteria > Pseudomonadota > Gammaproteobacteria > Burkholderiales > Burkholderiaceae_C > Paracidovorax. The sequence goes on along the minus strand of NZ_LMOV01000002.1, from coordinate 117,872 downwards.
GGGCAACCCCTACTTCGCCGACATCATGAACCACCTCGGTACGACGCTCATACCGCGCACACGCATCGCGGCGATCCGCAACGCACCACCCGAGGACGCCTATCTGCACCGCGTCAACCGCGAGCACGAAGAGATCTTCATGGCCATTGCCCGGCAAGACCCCGAGTCGGCGCGCGCGGCCATGCGCATTCACCTGACCAACAGCCGCGAACGGCTGCGGCTGGCCCAGCAGGCCGCCAAAGCCGTCTGACCGTCCGGGCGCGGCGGACACAAAAACCCATCGCCTTCGGGGCGCAGGCGCTGGATCTGGATGGTCCACCGCAGGCATGCGCCGCCACATCGAGAACGCGCAGCCCGCGATGCCGATCGCAATGCCGGCCGCCCTGCGACCGCAACTGCCCGCACGCACGCACGCACGCACTGAATCAGTCTTCGCGCATCGCCCATCGCCAGTCCAGCGATCACCTTTCGCTGCAAGCAAGCCCTCGGCAGACGAAACCCGGCAACCTTCTCCGCGACGGCCAGGCCGCTGCGGCGCCACGGCCTGATGTCGTGCACCCAGCGCCCCCCCCCCTTCGCCTGGCCCCTTCCGCACCAGTCATAGCCACAAACCCCCTTGCCATTGCAAAATCTTTGGTTGTATGATGACCTACAACATAAACCAGGAGACATCGATGACTTTGAACCGCCGTTCGGCACTGGTGGGCGCCGCTGCCCTGCTGTCCGCGACCGCCGCATTCGCCCAGCCTGCCGCCTGGCCTTCCAAGCCGATCCGGCTCATCGTTCCGTACCCGCCCGGTGGCAGCTCGGACATCATTGCCCGCTCCATCAGCCAGCCGCTGTCGGAGCTGCTCAAGCAGCCGGTGATCGTGGAGAACAAACCAGGTGCCAACGGCAACCTGGGTGCGGACTTCGTGGCCAAGGCGCCGGCTGACGGATACAGCCTGCTGCTCTGCGATGTCGGCGCGCTGGCGATCAGCCCCTCGGTCTACACCAAGCTGCAGTTCAATCCCTCGGCGGACTTGCGCGGCGTGACCATGCTGGCGTATTCGCCTCACCTGCTGGTCGTGCACCCCTCGGTCAAGGCCAACAACCTGAAAGAGCTGATCGCGCTGTCCAAGACCGAGGACCTGAACTTCGCCGTCACGGCGACCGGCAGCGCACCCCACCTGGCAGGCGTGGCCCTGGAGCGTGCCAGCGGCGCCAAGTGGCAGTACGTGCCCTACAAGGGCGGCGTGACCGCCATCCAGGACACGGTCGCGGGCCAGACGCAGATCCTCATGAACGGCATGCTGGCCACCCTGCCGCATGTGCAAAGCGGCAAGCTGAAAGTGCTGGGCGTGTCGAAGGCCACGCGCATGCCGCTCATCGGCAATGTGCCGACGATCGCCGAACAGGGCGTGACCGGCTTCGATTCCGGTACCTGGCAAGGCATCCTCGCGCCGAAGGGCACGCCCGATGCGGTCGTCCAGCAGCTGAACAAGGCCCTCATCACGGTCATCCGCTCGGCCGACATCCGCTCGCGCCTGGCCGGCCAGGGCGCCGAGGTGGTGACGATGACCCCTGCCGAGCAGGACCAGTTCTTCGCCAAGGAACGCGCTCGCTGGGCGACGGTGGTCCAGGCCGCCAACATCCGACTCGACTGACCATTTTTCCGCGAAAGGCGCCTGGACCGGCCGCGCTGGGCACGGCTCCGGCCCTGACCGCCCGCCCCGGCCCCTCGCCCCTTCCGTCGCTTTCCACCCAAGATATCACCCACCCTCAGAGCGCAGCCATGCAACCTCAAGAACTCAAGTCCATCATGGGCTCCGGCCTGTTGTCCTTCCCCGTCACCGACTTTGACGCGCAGGGCGAATTCAACGCGAAGTCTTACGCGGCCCGCCTGGAATGGCTCGCTCCGTACGGCGCGAGCGCACTGTTCGCCGCAGGTGGCACCGGCGAGTATTTTTCGCTTGCGGGAGAAGAGTACAGCCGTGTCGTGAAGACGGCGGTGGACACCTGCCGCGGCAAGGTGCCGATCATCGCGGGCGCGGGCGGCCCGACCCGCACCGCCATCGCCCATGCCCAGGAGGCCGAGCGCCTGGGCGCCCACGGCATCCTGCTGCTGCCCCACTACCTGACCGAAGCCGGCCAGGCTGGCTTGATCGAACACGTCGCCCAGGTGTGCAACAGCGTCAAGTTCGGTGTCATCGTCTACAACCGCGACCGCACCAAGCTCACGCCCAACTCACTGGCGATCCTGGCCGACCGCTGCCCCAACCTGATCGGCTTCAAGGACGGCGTGGGCAACATCGAAACGATGTCTTCGATCTTCATGAAGATGGGTGACCGCTTCTCCTACCTGGGCGGCCTGCCTACCGCAGAGGTCTACGCGGCAGCCTACAAAGCGCTGGGCACGCCGGTGTATTCGTCGGCCGTCTTCAACTTCATCCCGAAGACCGCCATGGAGTTCTACAAGGCGGTGGCTGCAGACGACATGGCGACGCAGCACCGCCTGCTGCGCGAGTTCTTCATGCCCTATCTGGACATCCGCAACCGCGTGGAAGGCTACGGCGTCAGCATCATCAAGGCCGGCGCCAAGATCGTCGGCCGTGACGCCGGTCCGGTGCGTGCGCCGCTGTCCGATCTGAAGCCCTCGGAGATGGAAGAACTCAAAGCATTGATCGACAAGCTGGGCCCGCAGTAACCCCGCCGCGCCAGCCCAGGGCGGGCCGGCGGTGCGCCCGATTCCATCAGCCCACGCGTTGCAGTGGGCTGATCTGTTTCTGCCAGGCCCGCATGCGTTGGTGCGGGCTCGCGTGGCCGAGGGTTGTCAGCACAGCGGGCGCCGGCCGGCCTGGCGGGCGACGGCGAGAGACACTGCCCCATCCGGCGTGGACCGCTCTCGCACAAAATCGACGAACGCCCGCAAGGGCGCTGGCAACAAGGTGCGGCCCGAGAAGTACAGGAAAGGCCCGGAGAAGCTCGGCCACCATTCGGCCAGTACCGGCTCCAGCTGGCCACTGGAGAGATACGGCCGCAACCAGTCCTCGAACATGTAGATGACACCCGCGCCGCCCACGGCGGCGTCCACCGCGAGGTCGGCCGCCGCGCCCAGTCGCACCACCATGCGCGGCACGGGGTCCACACGAACCGATTCGCCCGCGCGCTCGAAGTCCCAGGGCGGCACGGTGCCGCTGGCGAAACGCCCCCGCAGGCAATCGTGCTGCAGCAACTCTCGGGGGTGCGCTGGACGCCCGCGGCGATCCAGGTAGGCAGGCGACGCGGCTGCCGCGAAGCGCTGCACGCGCGGGCCGATTGGAACGGCCACCATATCCTGCTCCAGGCGGTCGTCGTAGCGGATGCCCGCGTCACAACCACTGGCCAGCAGGTCCACGAACCCGTCTTCGACGACGACGTCCAACTGGATGTCGGGGAAGGCTTGCAAGAACTCCGGCACCAAGGCCGGCAGCACCAGACGGGATGCGCCCATAGGCACGTTCAGGCGGAGTGTTCCGGCCGGCTTGTCCCGGAAGCCATTCACCACATCTAGCGCGCTTGCCACTTCGCCCAACGCCGGGCCCAGGCGCTCAAGCAGGCGCTGACCGGCCTCCGTGGGCACCACGCTCCGGGTCGTGCGGTGCAACAGCCGCACCCCCAGTTGAGACTCCAACCGGCGCACTGCCAGGCTCAAGCCCGAAGCGCTGCTACCGATGGACCGGGCACCTTCACGGAACCCCCGCATGCGCGCCACCGCCATAAACGCGTTGAGGTCACCCAGGTCGATGTTCATTGTTTCAAATCCTGCACAGACCGTGCGGATTGTGCCGCCTTATCAGGCAATCGATCGACGAATAGAGTGAACGCCATTCACCTCAACCCCACGGATTGCACGATGACCTTGGCGACAGCCGCACCCACCACCCTGCTTCTTGGCGACCACCGCGTGCGCCGCATCGGATACGGCGCCATGCAGCTGGCCGGGCCTGGCGTTTTCGGCCCGCCCAAGGACCGTGCCGCCGCAGTCGCCGTGCTGCGGGCCGCCGTTGAAGCTGGCGTGAACCACATCGACACCAGCGACTTCTACGGGCCCCACATCACGAACCAGCTCATCCGTGAAGCCCTGCATCCCTACCCGGATGACCTGTTGATCGTGACCAAGATCGGTTGCCTGCGGGGCGCAGACGGCTCATGGGATGCCGCGCTGTCGCCCGATCAGGTGCGCCAGGCGGTGCACGACAATCTGCGCAACCTCGGACTGGAGAAGCTGGAGGTGGTGAACCTGCGCGCCATGTTCGATGTACATGGCCCCGCCGAGGGCTCGCTCGAGGCGCCTTTGACCGCCCTCGCAGAGTTGCAGCAGCAGGGCCTGGTGAAGCATATCGGCCTTAGCAATGTCACTGCAAGGCAGATTGCCGACGGCCAACGCATATGCCGCATCGCTTGCGTGCAGAACCAGTACAACATCGCTCACCGTGAGGACGATGCCTTGATCGACCGCTTGGCCAGCGAGGGGGTGCCATATGTGCCCTTCTTTCCCTTGGGCGGCTTCTCGCCGCTCCAGTCCGCCGGATTGTCGGAAGTGGCGAAGCAACTGGAGGCCACCCCGATGCAAGTGGCCTTGGCCTGGCTGCTCCAGCGATCGCCCAACATCCTTCTGATTCCCGGAACGTCCTCGGGGGCGCACCTGCATGAGAACCTGGCGGCGGGCAGCCTGACCCTGCCGCAGGAGGCCGTGGCCCGACTGGAGCGGGTGGCAGCGCAGTGATGCGGAGCCCGCAGGGCTTGCAGGTTTGCTGGAAGGGCGGGATCCGTCTGCGCCCGGCTCGGTCCGGTGCACCAGAACGCCAAGTGAACTCCGTCAGGCTCAGGGCTGTGTCTTGACTCCCGTCGCTGCTGACTGCAACCGATGCCGGGGCGCGGTGCAAACGGCCTGTGAGCAGGAAAGAGCTGTGCGCGCGACTTCCCTGAAACCGAATCACTGGCCGGAGCAAAGAAAAACCGCCACAGCCCCGGGGATTCCAGAGTGTGGCGGTGTCTTGAGTGGTGGAGCTGGCGGGAGCGAAGTCCCGAGTGTTCCCCCACCTAAAAAACCATTGTTTTCAACAACTTAGAGCTGAGCTACAAAACTCCACTACGTTAGGCACGTCGAGGGCGTTGAAAAGTGTGCCCCCGGAGTGTATCCCACGGTGTGCCCCTAGGGACCGGGCCAAGGTTGCGGACGCCGGTTCAATTCCGATTAAGCCAAGAGATAGCAATCTATCTATCAATTTATTCCCAAAAAATTTCGATAGCTTGAATGCACGGTCCACATAATTTTATTTTGATTATTTTCCTCAGTAGAAAATAAGTCCGGGTCGTTGCTGTAAGTGATGAAATCCGAATTGACAGAGCGATGAGCAACTAAAAAATCAATCTCAAAAAGAAATTCAGCCAATTGTTCTACATTCTGATATGGAAAGCCATTAACAGCAGGGACAGAAACAATCTTGCCAACAAATTTTTCGGATATGGCTTTTAAAAGTTGATAGCGATTATATTCACGCTTACCACCTCTAAACGACTGAATTAGCTTATCCAACTGCAAAAATTGATGGGAATGCTCCTTTTGAATATCGGAAATTTTCTCTTGCCCAAAATCCCTCATTGCCGCATAGACATTATTTTCATCGATACGTCTTGCTCCTGCATGCGCTCCCGCCATTTTTGCCAACTGCCCCATCCATCTGGGCCGACTACCCGCAAGAAACTTCATTGGAATAAAAGGGTCAACGGCAGAACCCGACCAATGGAATCGACCTCGAAAAATCTGGTCCATTAAGTCAGGATAATTTTGCGTCTCATTCCATTTAAAAGCAGGCAAAAAATTCTCCCTCCTCAAATATGTCAGTATTTTACGGGTAAATATCGAGCTAAGAGCGTTGTCATTCCAATATATATCCGTAATGAATTCACGCAGCTTATCTTGGTCCTCCATCTTTCTGAGGTTACGCCAAACATCAGTTCTTACGCTAGCTCGCAAACGCAACCCAGACACACCAAACGCGAGCGCTCGTAGTGCGCTGAAAAAGGCTCCTACACGCTGCTGATGATCGTCATCATCAATATATTTTGCATCAATGTCATCGATGAATAACCACACGGTTCGCTCACCTTTGCTCTGGAAATTCTTCAAGGCCTGCTCAGCGTTTTCAACGCCTCTTTTCTTAGTTCCTTCGATAATGTTAGCGCCACCCACCGCACTAAGCACTTTTTGCAGCATCCCGCCAGTTCGCTCAGTAAGCGCCGACAAGATATTCAGGTCTTTATAGCCTTCTAACTCCGCAGCTTCTACGAAAGACATTTCCAAATCAGTAACAGCAAAATCTATTTTCCGACCAATTTCGATGCAAATGCGCTTACATATCACCTGCTTCCAATGATTTTCAAGGTAGGCTTGGCTCTTTCCAGTAAAGTCCCCCATGCCCATCAGCTCGTTACCCGTCGTGAAAATAATGAGGTCATCCGGTCGCTCTTCCTTCCTTCGAAGAGAAAGAACTTTCAACATGGCCGATTTACCCATACCCTTCCGCGCCCGAACAAATCCTATTTTGTTATCAGCATTGAAAAATTTCTTAAATTGTGGCAATTCAACAAAATATTCTCTCAGCGCTTGGTCGCGTTCGTACTCTCCCGAGTCACTTCCAAACATCGCGTCGTAATCGACGCCATCGAAATAAACCATACTCCCTCCTCTAAATAGATTTATCGAATAACTTGTCCAAAACTACACCGGGCCTTGAACCGCAAGCTTGGCACCACCGAGCGTAGAGCAACACGTCCACAAAATTTTCACCTCGTTCAAGCTTCGAGACGTATGACTGACCAACCCCAAGCGCCTCGGCCATCTGCACTTGGGTCAAGCCGGCCTTCACACGCACATCGCGCAGCAACTTGCGCAAGTCTTCGTAGTCAACATGATAGAGAGAGGCAGACATACCTCACATCGTTTAGTCCGTTTCAGAATAGTCGTAACACGACTTTTTGAGCTACAGTCCCGCCCTGGTTGCGGCGTGGTGCCGCCATCGTTAACAGGAGGTCATCGCTTATGAAACTGGCAATCCTTGCCTTCGCCTTTGCAGCCTTGTCAGGCTGCACAACCCCCAACGCACCGAAAGCCAGCCATGGCCCGGCATCACACGTTCAGCCTCTTCCGTGGGCAACCGGCTCGAACGGCATGGCGGACTAAGGGGGCAAGATGCGTTTTATCGTCGAAAAAATACGTGCGGCCCTCGTGACTGGCGTTGCCCTCGCGCTGCTTAGCTTCGGCGCGCACGCCACCGACATTGCTGGCGTGAAGCTAGGGATGTCAGTTGCAGAGGCAAAAACAGCCTTTGGTAGACCTGCACAGATGAAGGTGATACCGATCTACACCAACAAGGTTGAGAGCGGCCTTGCAGCTTGGCAAGGGGAGCGTCTTTACGACAACTCGTGGAGTGGGCCACTCGATGAGTTCACGGCATTCAAGGGCCACGCCGACAGCATCTGGTTCGTGCAAAAAAATCAGCGCCTACCAAAGACTGCGCGGTACACACGCCAAGTCCTGCTGGAAGCCGTCCGGAAAAAATTCGGCAAAGAGAGCTTCATCAGGGGTGAGATGGGCGACAAGCTCGGTGCCATAGTGGTTGGGCGGGAATTTGACCAAGACGGAAAGCAATATTTCGGCCCGTACTCCGAAGGGGGACGGACCATTACGGGCGCTGCGATACCGGCAGCACCGTGCCGGATGTTCGACCTCGTGAGGATTGGGTCCAACCCCACGGGTGGGGACAACTTCCTTCCTGAACCTATGTCCATCATCCTGCCATCCGAGTTCAAGCGCTCGTGCAGCCGCGCGTATTACGCCGAATGGACTCACGATAGCGACGGGCTGGTGGAGGCAGTAGCCCTGAGGGCCATTGACTCCGCCACCATCCTGCGAGCCATCGACGGCAAGAGCGCGGGCAGCGAGGCCGATGCCCGCAAGCGAGTCCAGGACCAACAGAACAAGGGCGTCAAGCCTAGTTTGTGACGCATGTTTTGAACTGGTCGAAGTAGTCGTCCGTCCAGTCCCAGAAGGACGGCGGGGCACTGTTCGGCGTGCGCCGGTCACGCGCCCTCGCCTCTCGGCACAGAGCTGCCACCATCTGCAGCACCTTCGCGGCGTCGCCGTCTCTCGCTGCGCGCAGAATCATCGCCAAGCCTGGGCGCGAGGAGTCGGGACGTGTCGCGGTCAGGTGGTCGCGCATCGGATACGTAATGCGCACCGGCTCGGGCAAGTCAGCGGAGAGGATTTCCCTCTCCGCCTGCCGCTCCTCATCCTCCCAAGCTGTGCACGTCGAAATGCCCAATTTTTTGGCAATGTCGCCAGCGTGGAAGCGGCTACGGCCTTGCAGTGCTTCGATGGCGCGCAGCCATTCGGCGGATGCCTTGGCATCGCCTCGGGCAGCGCGGTCTAGCAACTGCCCCAGCAACAGCCCCTTTTTGCGTGCTCTCTTAGTGTCGTGGTTGGACATTTCGTGAGCCAATTCCTGTTTGGCGAGGTAGTCCGCCATGGCGTTCAGTTTCACGTCAAAGCCGTGGTCATTGCACTTGCCGCCCACCTGCGCCACGGCCTTTTCCCACTCGGCACGGGCAAGGGCTTCGAAAGCGGTCAAATCTGCCCCTAGAAGGTGGGTTAGAAGGATGTGGAAGTGCCCATGGATACCATGGACACCTACCGGCGCTTCCAAGCTTTTCAGTTTGCCCATGCAGCCGATTGCCTTGTAGCGCCTAGACATGTTCTTGTCGAAGAGCTTGAAGGCAGCGTGCAGGAGGTCGATGGAATCCTTCCAGTTGCCGTCGTAGCTGTGCGCCATGGTGAATGTCATCATCGCAGCCCCCAAGCCATGGGCTTCCAATGCCGGAATCAAGGCAGCACGAATCCACGACCGGGCCTGCGAGACTCTGGCGCGGGCGCACTGGTCACAGGTCCAGACGTTGCCGCATTTGAAGTGGCCATGGAGCTTCGTACCGTCTGGGCCAACCTCAATTTCCGCGTGCGTGGCGTCGAATCCGAAAGCGCGCCAACGACCGCAGCCGACAACTGATGAACCTCTCAGATTTTCGCCGTTCTTGTGGTAGTAGCCTGCCATTAGCCGCGACGCGGTTGAAACGCGAATGTACGACCTATTAGGGCTCGATTTCGATGGTTTCTTTGGGTCAAGCGACATTGCCGGCTTTCGCGCCGACTTGTTTACTTGACAATGAACGATGAATTAGTATCATGGACTTGTTCCCTGTACTGCATTTCCCGGCAAAAGAAAGATGCAGTAAAAAAGGCCCGCCCCGTGCGGGCCTTTTTCTTTGTCCAATCAACTTATCAAGTGAGGGGGTGCGGGGTCAAGTGATGACGGGGGAACTGCACTCCTGATATCGTTTTGAAGCAATGTGTCGGAGTATCCCCATTCTTCCCAAGGTCGGCAGCCTGATATCAATTCTGCTTTGTGGCCCTCATCCATTTTTATCCAAAAACATAGATGAGGTCGCCCCCGCGAGGCGAGGCAACCAAGCTACAGATAAATTTCTCCTGTATCTATATATGCCGCTGCTTGATCTGCCAGCATATTCATAAGTCTGTTGTCATCTGGCGTATTCATTTCTTGAACATCGTGCCCATTCGGCTCCGTCACCACAAATAGTAACAAGTCACGATTGAGTTTTGCGCTGCCAGCGTAAAACAATACAGTGTTGCTCGTCTTTTTTCCTTTATCATCGAATTTCTTATCCCAAAAGTCCCTTGATTTCGCTTCAATTTCAGGTGGCAAATGCACGTGACTTAGTACTTTTTTCTTATCGCGTAAAGGAAACTTATTTTCACCGTCTTTGCCAAAAAACCAAAAAGTGTACTCCCTCCGATTCCAGTCGGTCTTCCAGTCGCGAAACTGAACCAAATAGTCGGCGACGTCGTACCCATCCTCGCTCAAAGCGTCTTTTAACACTTTCGTAATCACAACGGTAGGAACACTCATAAGCAGTCAATTTGGACTTAAGGTGGAGGAATGACAAACAGCAAAAAGCCCGCCTAAGCGGGCTCATGTGCTATGTGTCTGGGACGTTAGCGCCCAGCTCTAACGAGTGATGCTTGCAACGCTGCCAGCGCGGCGGCAGGTGTGTATCGAGGATTTGTCTCAAAGTACCGAGCCAATTCGGCAGCACGCCCCGTACGCGGACGAACGTCTGCTGAACGCGGAGTCGTTTGCTCGCGCTGACGAACTGGACCTTCGACCAATTCCAGATGGGTGACAAACCGAGTGACCATGCGTTGAAGGGTATCAGGAAAGGCCTTTGCTGGCAAGACCGGATTGCTGCTTGCACTTAGTCTGGGGGGCGTTGTCCATGACGGACTCACCCCCACGGCTCGGGCACCTTCGGCGTCTGGTGCGGCGTCAGAGTGAAGGGGCCATGCCAAGTGTTGGACGGGGTTACGCTGTGGTCTTCGGGTCCGGGTACCGGATTGGTACGGAGAGCATCGGGCAACGTGGCCTCGTGCGCCTTGACGCGCTCGCGGTGCTCGGGCCATTGCTTCCACTCCTCATATTTGCGCCTGCGCTCTGGGTCCTCGATGTACGCAGTCAAGACCGCGTTGTTCTTCCTGCACTGCTCGATGGTCGCTCGGGCTTTGGCTACCTTCTCTTCGTAAATCGCCAGGGTGTCCCGGACGCCCAAGGCACGAGCTAGCTTGGACATGATGGAGACAAGGGGGCCGGGCGGGTCGGCTTCCAGTGCTCGGAGATGCTCCTTCCATTTCTTCGCCACTTCGCGCCCCTCTTTTCGCTTGGCGTGAGTGCGAAGCACCTCGCGGTATGCGTGCTGAATGTCTAGGGAATTGTTGAGTTGCGATATCCGCTGCTGAGCGTCCTCGGCCAATGGGCTTGGGCTGGGAACAGGCGGCAGACGTGAGGGACGCTCTTGGGGCACTTCCGCCTTGACGATCTGGTGTTCTTGGGTTGCTGCGCTTGCGGCAACCTGCAACGCTGCTTGGACCTGCGCGAACGTCTCCCTCGACTCTTCCATGATGCGTTTGAGAAGGGGGCGGGCCTCGACAATCGCCAGGTTTTCCGCTTCCATAGCCTCGCGCAGTTCGCGGGGGGCGTTGACCGGAATATGAGCCGTGGGAATGTGTCCTTCGACCACCTCTGCAAACTTTCCTGCATACACATACCAATGGGCGCCGTTGGCCTTGGCGTGCTCGTTCATGATGCGGCAAACCTCCTCCCGCATGTTCTTCACTTCACCGGTCTTCATGTCGTCCAGGATGCGGGTCTTCTTGCCGAAGGTCATTTGCGAATCCACCTCTCTGGTGGTGAACAAAATATGGACATGGTCGTTCTGGCCGTTCGCTGGGCGATGGATGGAAGCCATCACCGCGACACTGTAGCGGGCTACCAGCATTTCGGACAAGCCACGTACACAAAGGCGGCGCTGCTCATCCGTCCATTCGTGCGGTAAAGGCACCATCAGTTCGCGAGCGACTGCCGAATTCTTTCGCGTCTCCGACCGTTCCGCCCTATTCCAGAGGGTGCCGATATCGTCCATACCCATTTCAAGACCGGCAACACCGAACAGCTCGGTACAGACGTGACCAGTCTTAGGGCGGTAGTCGTGCACCTCGCCTAGCTGCTCCTCGCTGAGCCGAGTGCAGGAGCGGTACGCAGCCGCCTGGACGGCGTTACGGCCTTTGGAGCGCTGCAAGACTTGCAGCGAAGGAGTAAACCAAGTGGCGAGACTAGGCACAGCACCCCCGAAGGCGATTGCGAAGCAACGGGGTCCAGGGGCGCAGCCCATGGCGAACGCAAACTCGTAGAGTTTGCATAAGTGAGCCCTTGCAGGGGGCTACCTGGGGGCTGGGACTGATTAACGCGCTTGGTATATTCACCCTATTAAATTAGCACAATCAAAAAGAAAGTGGTAATTTGATAGGATAAAAAGGAGATTTATAGCATGACAAGTATAATTGCCATGAAAAAGCGATTGAGCCAACTCGATGCCGAGAAGGCTGTAATCCTCGCAAAGGTATCCACCGCCGCCAGAAAAAATTCAGACGCTAGAAAATACGCTTTGGGAGGCGCTCTACTTAAGCTGGCGGCTAATGACCCTCAGGCTCACAGCATTCTCAAAAAGGCCTGGGCGACCGCTAAAGGTGACAAGCCCCGCGCCTTCGAAGATGCCCAAATACCGGAGCTTGTAAGTATTACTCAGCCGCTAAACAAGGCCATCTAACGAGTAGACCTCAAACGGCTCATTAGCACCTTTGCGAATTCTCTTTCGCGAAGAAGTGCTCGGAGATATGTAGGTAAAAAAATCGACGCCAGGATAATTTAAACGGTCTATGACACGCTTCATACTCCTGACCGAAAAGGCCCCGGTATAGGTATCCGTGTGAACGTCGAACTGTCCACGGCCTGCTGTCATGGCGTGGGCCACTGAATGTCCGGCAACGCGCCGAAGAATCAGGGCCTCGGGGATGCGCTCCTTGATGGCCGTCTCTTCCGATACGCCGGAGGCATCCAAGATGGCCTGGGCCAGCGAACTGATGAACCGATGGCGGAACGAGTGAAACACTACGTTAGGGTCCTCAATCTTCAAATAGTCCCGCAGGTATTTCGTGTTGAACCATTGGCTCGCAGCCTTGCCGTAACCGTCAGCCTTGGCACGGTTTAGGTCGAACAGGTTGACCGCCCCCTCCTTAGCTGAAGCCTTCTTGTTTTGGCAATAGTCGATGAACCCCAAGTCGATGAGTTTTTGGTGCACCGGAATGACTCGGCGGCTCTCCTCGTTCTTGACGCTTTGGCCGTCGTCTTCCGCTGCGGTGATGTTCAGGAACCACAGCCCTTCATCGTCCTGCCGAACGTCGTCGGTAGTCAGTTGCGACAGCTCATTGACACGCGCCCCGGTGAAGGCTGCCAAGTGGATGACCCAATACTGATAGGAGCGGTTGTAGGCCCCATCCCGGTAGTAGTCCGATCCAAAGATTTGCTGCATTTCCTTTTGGGTGAAGGCGCGTCGAGATGCGCCCTTGCGGGCCTGGGTTGTCTTCACCTTGAATCCTTCCAACAGGGTTGGATTGACGGCGTACTGCCGTTTGCAAAACTCTAGAAAGTTGGCCGCGACGGTTAGATAGCCATCCAATGTGTTCTGCGTGATGGTCTGTGCCTGCAGACCACTCGCCCGGAAAAGCGACTTGGAACGCACCCGCTGGATGAGCGTATCGAAAGGAAGTGCCCCGGCCCCTGGCAGCTTGTCGATGTTCTTGGGGTAGTACGCCAAGTCCTTGCGGTACTGCTCCAAGTCCAGAGGCGTAAGGGTGCCAACATGGCGAGCGCTGAAACGGTCGATAAACGGCTTCAATCGAGTGCGAATCTGCGGCACCTTCTTGACGCCGATTTCCTTCTCGGTGGCCCGGTCTTCCTCGTACTTCAAATACTCTTTGACCAGTCGGCCAACGGTCTTTGCTGCTACGGGAGATAGGCGCCCGGGCTCGTTGATGGCTGGGGCATGGTCTGGCGCGGTCGGTTGGTCGGAAGGCCGCTCCCAAACCGCAATGGTCGAAGGCGCAATCCTGGCGACGCCTCGGGTCACGTTCTCGATGAGCGCATCCATGTTGCCCACATCCTGTGGGCCAAGGTCGGTCAGTTCAATGTCGAACCCCTGCCCCTTTATCTTCACCCCAAAGGGCATGGGCGGTACTGTCGGTTTTTTCATGCGCGCTTGAAGGTATGCAACCGCGCTAGCGCGCGTGACTGTCGCATTTTCCACCAAGAACGTGTCGAAAAGAACGCGCAAATATCGCGCCGCCGCCTTAGCGTGGCGCGGGTCTTTGGTACCGGTAGAGAGCTTGAAGTCCCTGCCATCGGCAGGTGCTCTTTGAGGCGCAGGTATGACGAACCGCGCGAAATAGACGCCGTTGCGGGACTTTTGAAGGTACGACGAGGACAGCATTCAAGGACTCCGAGTGTGCCCCTTCGTGTCTCCCCGCAGTGGGTGTGTAACCGTACCCTAAAAAATCCTTTAAAAACAACGAGTTATAAAAGTGGTGGAGCTGGCGGGAATTGAACCCGCGTCCGCAAGCCTTCATCGGGCAGATCTACATGTTTAGCGGTCTGTTTTGGATCTCGCTACCGTCGTCGCGCAGTCGCACGCTACAACGGCGGCCAGCACCCTAATTTCTCACCTCGACCCAAGGTACCCGGATCGAGGCCAGCCCATGTAATTATCCTTGCAGCCGGGAGGCACTGATTGCTCAGAACCCCCTTGCCCAGCCCATCGGCCAACTGTTGCAAGGCTCACTGGCAATTAAGCAGCGAGTGCGAAACGTTCGTCGTTTGCAGTTAGTTTGTTGAATGCAGATTTACGAGCGCCAATCAAGCTCGACATGCACCACACCGATTCCGAACCCACGTCGAAACCAGGGCAGCCCCAAGACTCCTATCTTAGTCCAGTCCCAGCAGTTTCAAGAGCTCCAGCGGCGATTTAATCGCAGCATCGGCCTTCCAGGACTCGATGGGCACCGCGCCGAGGTACCCGTACGTCGCAGCGACGGTTTTCATGCCTGCCGCCAGGCCCGCGACGATGTCCCGTTCGTCGTCGCCGACGTAGACGCACGCCTGCGGCTCGACTCCCAACTGCCGCGCCGCTTCGAGCAGCGGCTCCGGATGCGGCTTCGAGAAGGGCGTGGTGTCTCCGCTGACCACGGCCAGGGCGGAGTCGAACAGCGGCATCGCCTGCACCAGAGGCTGCGTGAAGCGGGCCGCCTTGTTGGTGACCACGCCCCAGGGAAGACCGCGCCGCTGCAGTTGGGCGATGAGTTCAGGCACCCCGTCGAAAGCGTATGTCCCGTGCAAAAGCCGGCCTTCGTAGTTGACGAAGAATTCTTCGCGCATGGCGGCAAAGTCGGCGTGGTCGGGCGTCATTCCGAAGGCGACAGCCAGCATGCCCCGGGCACCAGCGCCGGCCATGGGGCGGTAGTCCGCCAAAGGCAACGACGGCAGACCGCGGTCGACGCGCATCTTGTCCGCCGCCGCGCCCAGATCGGGCGCGCTGTCCACCAGCGTGCCGTCCAGATCGAAAAGCACGGCCTGGCAATGGGGGGAGATAGCTGGGTTCACTGTGGCGGCCGCTGGGTTGCGAACAGGTAATTGACGCTGGTATCCGCACTCAGCCAGTAGCGGCCGGTCAGGGGGTTGTGCTCCAGACCCCGGGTCTGGGTTACGTTCAGCCCCGCCTGGCGACAGGCATGCGCCAATTCGTTGGGCTTGAGAAACTTGGCAAATTCATGCGTGCCGCGCGGGAGCATTTTCAGCACATACTCGGCGCCGACAATCGCCAATAAGAACGCTTTGGGATTGCGATTAATCGTTGAAAAGAAAACCCAACCACCGGGTTTCACCAATTGTGAACAAGCTTTCACGACCGATTCCGGTTGCGGGACGTGTTCCAGCATTTCCATACAGGTCACCACGTCGAAAGAAGCCGGCCTTTCGGCAGCTAGCGCTTCGACGCTGACTTCACGGTACTGGACGCGCGGGGTCTCTGCCTCCAGCGCATGCAACTGGGCCACCCGCAACGCTTTCGTCGACAGATCGATGCCCAACACGTCCGCGCCGCGACGCGCCATCGAGTCGGCCAGAATGCCTCCGCCGCAACCCACGTCCAGCACCGCCTGCCCCTTCAGTCCGACCAGCTGGTCAATCCAGTCCAGTCGCAGCGGGTTGATCTGGTGCAGAGGCTTGAATTCGCTTTCCACATCCCACCAGCGGTGAGCCAGTTCGGAAAACTTGGCCAGTTCGGCCGGGTCGGCATTGACGTGTTCGATCATCGTTGGATTGTCCCACCAAGAAAAAGACGCGCATAAAAAAAGCCCCGTTTCCGGGGCTCTTTTTGGGATCGGTCGAAGATCGATCAGTTGGAGGCGCGGGTGCCCACCACTTCGATTTCAACGCGACGGTTCTTGGCGCGGCCTTCCTTCGTCTTGTTGTCAGCGATAGGCTGCTTCTCGCCCTTGCCTTCGGTGTAGACGCGGTTGCGTTCGATGCCCTTGGACACCAGATACGCCTTCACGGCTTCGGAACGACGGACCGACAGCTTCTGGTTGTACGCATCGGTACCGATGGAGTCGGTGTGACCCACGGCGATGATGACTTCCAGGTTGATGCCCTTGACCTTGGAGACCAGGTCGTCCAGCTTGGCCTTGCCTTCTGGCTTCAGCACGGACTTGTCGAAGTCGAAGAACGCGTCAGCAGCGTAGGTGACCTTCGAAGCCACTGCAGGTGCGGGAGCTGGAGCCGGTGCGGGAGCAGCGGCTGGAGCGGGAGCAGCTGCAGGAGCAGGAGCGGCAGCCTGAACAACCAGAGCGCCGTCGCAGCCGACAGCGGCCGTGGCGGGGGTCCAGTTGGCGTCGCGCCAGCAGAGTTCGTTGGTGCCGTTCTTCCAGACCAACTCGCCGCTGCCGTTTTGCCAGTTGTCGATGACCTTGCCGCCATCAGCTGCCTTGACCTGGGCGCCAGCCGACGTCGCGATTACGGCAGAGGCCAACAACATCGCCACTTTGTTCAGTTTCTTCATGGTTCTCCTCTTGGGGAAAAAGCCGCAGCCGCGCTGCGAATCAGGGACGTCCTCAGTGACCATCACTAAAAACGTTGATTTGATTGTGCCATACGTAACAACCCAAAGATGGTTTTGGCGGGGTGTGCACCGTAGGACAGAAGCGCGATGGCGCCGTTATGTTGCAAACCCGCGACACAGTCTTGGAACTAAAATGAATCTTCCCTGTCGCTCCCCGTCGTCCCTCTGTTGCCATGACCCAGTTCGCCAAAGAAACCCTGCCAATCAGCCTAGAAGAGGAAATGCGCCGCAGTTACCTCGACTACGCGATGAGCGTGATCGTAGGGCGTGCGCTGCCCGATGCGCGCGACGGACTGAAGCCCGTGCACCGGCGGGTTCTGTTCGCCATGCACGAGCTGAACAACGACTGGAACCGCCCCTACAAGAAGTCCGCCCGCATCGTCGGCGACGTGATCGGCAAGTACCACCCGCACGGCGACAGCGCGGTGTACGACACCATCGTTCGGATGGCGCAGGACTTCTCCTTGCGCCACATGCTGGTGGACGGTCAGGGCAACTTCGGCTCGGTCGATGGCGACAACGCCGCAGCCATGCGGTATACCGAAATCCGGCTGGCGAAGATCGCCCACGAGATGCTGGGCGACATCGACAAGGAGACCGTCGATTTCGGCCCCAACTACGACGGCAGCGAAAAAGAGCCGCTGGTGCTGCCCAGCAAGCTGCCCAACCTGCTGGTCAATGGATCGGCCGGCATTGCCGTGGGCATGGCCACCAACATCCCGCCGCACAACCTGAACGAGGTGGTGGACGCTTGCCTGCACATGCTGCGCAACCCCGAAGCCACCATCGACGAGCTGATGGAGATCATTCCAGCGCCCGACTTTCCCACGGCGGGGATCATCTACGGCATCAACGGGGTGAAGGACGGCTATCGCACGGGCCGCGGCAAGGTCATCATGCGCGCGCGCTGCCATTTCGAGGACATCGACCGCGGCCAGCGCCAGGCCATCATCGTCGACGAGCTGCCCTACCAGGTCAACAAGAAGACGCTGCAGGAACGCATGGCCGAACTGGTGCACGAAAAGAAGATCGAAGGCATCAGCCACATCCAGGACGAATCCGACAAATCGGGCATGCGCCTGGTGATCGAGCTCAAGCGCGGCGAGGTGCCCGAGGTCGTGCTGAACAACCTGTACAAGCAGACCCAGCTGCAGGACACCTTCGGCATGAACATGGTGGCGCTGGTCAACGGCCAGCCCCGCCTTTGCAACCTGAAGGACCTGATCGTCGTCTTCCTGCAGCACCGCCGCGAAGTGGTGACGCGCCGCACGGTGTTCGAGCTGCGCAAGGCGCGCGACCGCGGCCACGTGCTGGAAGGCCTGGCCGTGGCGCTGGCCAACATCGACGAGTTCATCCGCATCATCCGCGAATCGCCCACGCCGCCGGTCGCCAAGGCCGAACTGATGACGCGCGCCTGGGACAGCAAGCTGGTGCGCGAGATGCTGACCCGCACCCGCGAAGACGGCGGCGCGATCAATGCCGACGACTACCGCCCCGAGGGCCTGGAGCGGGAATTCGGCATGGGTCAGGACGGCCTCTACCGGCTGTCGGACACGCAGGCGCAGGAAATCCTGCAGATGCGGCTGCAGCGCCTGACCGGCCTGGAGCAGGACAAGATCGTCGCCGAATACAAGGAGGTGATGTCGGTGATCGAAGACCTGCTGGACATCCTGGCCAAGCCGGAACGCGTGTCGGTCATCATCGGCGAGGAGCTGGGCCACATCAAGCAGGAGTTCGGCCAGTCCAAGCTGGGCGCACGCCGCAGCGTGGTGGAATACAGCGCGCAAGATCTCTCCACCGAAGACCTGATCACGCCCACCGACATGGTGGTGACGCTCTCCCACACCGGCTACATCAAGAGCCAGCCGCTGTCCGAATACCGCGCGCAAAAGCGCGGCGGGCGCGGCAAGCAGGCCACGGCGACCAAGGAAGACGACTGGATCGACCAGCTCTTCATCGCCAACACGCACGACTACATCCTGTGCTTCTCCAACCGTGGCCGGCTGTACTGGCTGAAGGTGTGGGAAGTGCCGGCCGGCTCGCGCGGCTCGCGCGGCCGCCCCATCGTGAACATGTTCCCGCTGCAGGAAGGCGAGAAGATCAACGTGGTGCTGCCGCTGACCGGCGACATGCGTACCTTCCCGGCCGACCGTTTCGTCTTCATGTCGACCAGCATGGGGACGGTCAAGAAGACCGCGCTGGACGAGTTCAGCAACCCGCGCAAGGGCGGCATCATCGCGGTGAACCTGGATGACGGTGACTACCTGATCGGCGCGGCCCTGACGGACGGCAAGCACGACGTGATGCTGTTCTCCGACGGCGGCAAGGCCGTGCGTTTCGACGAGAACGACGTGCGTCCGCTCGGCCGTGCAGCGCGCGGTGTGCGCGGCATGATGCTCGAGGAAGGCCAGAGCGTGATCGCCATGCTGGTGGCCGAGGACGAGACGCAGAGCGTGCTCACGGCCACCGAGAACGGCTACGGCAAGCGCACCAGCATCGTCGAATACACCCGCCATGGGCGCGGCACCAAAGGCATGATCGCCATCCAGCAGAGCGAGCGCAACGGCAAGGTTGTGGCGGCCACGCTGGTGCATGCCGATGACGAGATCATGCTGATCACCGACAAGGGCGTGCTGGTGCGCACCCGCGTGTCCGAGATCCGCGAACTGGGCCGTGCCACCCAGGGCGTGACCCTGATCGCCCTGGACGAAGGCGCGAAGCTGGGCGGCCTGCAACGCATCGTCGAGAACGACGCGAACGTGCCGGAGGGCGACCTCCCGGCAGAGGGCTCCGACGACGCCGGCCCGGACACGGCGCCTCCAGCCAACGAAACCTGACCCGCAGCAGCCGCGAGGCCGGCCCAGCGGCCGCATTTGCTATTGTTTTAATAGCTACCAGCGCTTATTGCATAAGCGCTGGGAGCCTTTTTGACCCATGAATTCCGCCATGAACCGTCCCTACAACTTTTCTGCCGGCCCCGCCGCCATACCCGCCGAAGTGCTGCAGCAGGCCGCAGCGGAGATGCTGGACTGGCACGGCAGCGGCATGGGTGTGATGGAGATGAGCCATCGCGGCAAGGAATTCATCGCCATCTACGAGCAGGCCGAAGCCGACCTGCGCGAGCTGCTGGCGGTGCCGCCCGAGTTCAAGATTCTGTTCATGCAGGGCGGAGGCTTGGCCGAAAACGCCATCGTGCCCCTGAACCTGTCCCGCGCTGGCACGGTCGATGTCGTGGTGACCGGCAGCTGGAGCCAGAAGTCGCAAAAGGAAGCGAAGCGCTACGCGTCCGAAGTCCGCGTGGTGGCGTCTGGCGAAGAGAGCGGCTTCACCACCGTGCCCGACCCGGCCGCCTGGCAGCTGAGCCGCGGCGCCAGCTACGTGCATCTGTGCAGCAACGAAACCATCCACGGCGTCGAATTCCAGCAGTTGCCCGACCTGAAGGCGCTGGGCAGCGATGCGCCCCTGGTCATCGATTTCTCCTCGCATGTGGCGTCGCGCCCGGTGGACTGGTCGCGGGTGGGCTTGGCCTTCGGTGGTGCGCAGAAGAATCTGGGCCCTGCCGGCCTGACGCTGGTGGTCGTGCGGGAAGACCTGCTGGGCCATGCTCTGCCGATCTGCCCCAGCGCCTTCGATTACAAGATCGTGGCGGACAACCAGTCCATGTACAACACGCCGCCGACCTGGAGCATCTACATCGCCGGCCTGACCTTCCAGTGGCTCAAGAGCCAGACCGAAGGCGGCGCCACCGGCATCGAGGCGATGGAGCGGCGCAACATGGCCAAGGCGGCCCGGCTCTACGACTACATCGACCAGTCGCAGCTGTACTTCAACAAGGTGGCCCCGACGGCGCGCTCGCGCATGAACATCCCGTTCCTGCTGCGCGACGAATCGCGCAACGACGCCTTCCTGGCCGGGGCCAAGGAGCACGGACTGCTGCAGCTGAAGGGGCACAAGTCGGTGGGCGGCATGCGTGCCAGCCTCTACAACGCCATGCCCATCGAAGGCGTCGAAGCGCTGGTGGCCTACATGCAGGACTTCGAGCAGAAGCACGCCTGACCCGCAGCCATCCACCTTCGGTCACCGCCCCACCCTCTCAGACACCCCACCCCGATGTCCACTCCGCAAGCCTCCTCCGATCTCGCCAGCCTGCGCGTGCAGATCGACAGCATCGATCAGCAGTTGCTGACCCTTCTCAACCAGCGCGCACTGGTGGCCGAGCAGGTGGGTGAGGTCAAGAAGCGCGAGGGCACGCCTTTCTTCCGCCCCGACCGGGTGGCGCAGGTGATCGACAAGATCCAGACCGCCAACCCCGGCCCGCTCAAGGGCCCGCACGTGGCCGCCATCTGGCGCGAGATCATGTCGGCCTGCCTGGCGCTCGAAGCCCCGCAGCGCGTGGCGGTCCTGGGCCCGGCCGGCACGTTCTGCGAGCAGGCGGCCGTGGAATTCTTCGGTGGCGCGGCCGACCTGATGTACTGCGCCAACTTCGACGAAGTGTTCCACGCCACGGCTGCCGGCAGCGCGCAGTACGGCGTGGTCGGCGTCGAGAACTCCGTCGAAGGCGTGGTCACGCGCTCGCTCGACCTCTTCCTGCACACGCCCTGCCATGTGGTGGGCGAAGTCAGCCTGCTGGTGCGGCACAACCTGCTGCGGCAGTCCAACAGCCTGGAAGGCATCGAAGCCGTGCTGGCCCATCCGCAGGCACTGGCACAGTGCCAGGCGTGGCTGTCCAAGCACCTTCCGCATGTGGAGCGCCGCCCGGTGTCCAGCAACGCCGAAGGCGCGCGGCTGGCGGCCACCAACCCGGCATGGGCCGGCATCGCCAGCGAGCGCGCGGCATCGCAATTCGGCCTGCACATCGTCTCGCATGCGATCCAGGACGACGCGTACAACCGCACCCGTTTCGCCGTGATCTGCCTGCCGCACACCCTGCCGACGCCGCCCGCATCGGCCAAGGACTGCACCAGCCTCGTCATCTCCGTGCCCAACCAGCCGGGGGCGGTGCACGACCTGCTGGTGCCGCTCAAGAAGCACGGCGTGTCGATGACGCGTTTCGAGTCGCGCCCGGCCCGCACCGGACAGTGGGAGTACTACTTCTACATCGACCTGGACGGCCACCCCAGCCAGCCGCACGTGGCCCGGGCGCTGGAAGAACTGCGCAGCCTGTGCGCGTTCTACAAGGTGCTGGGCTCCTACCCGGTCGCGCCATGACCAGGCCCACGAGCAGCTTGCCGATGGACGGCCTCCACAGCGGCTTGCGGCCCCGTGCAGCCGCAGCGATAGCGCCCACCCCGCGACGGAAGGCCCGGCATGTTTGAGCAGCTCGGCCTCATCGGCTGCGGACTCATGGGCGGCTCGTTCGCGCTGGCGCTCAAGCAGGCCGGGCTCGTCAAGCGGGTGGTCGGCTACAGCAAGTCGCCCTCCACCACCGACCGCGCGCGCCAGCTCGGCGTGATCGACGTCGAAGCACCCTCCGCGCTGCTGGCCGTGGCCGGCGCCGACATCGTGCTGCTGGCCGTGCCGGTGGCTGCGACCGAGTCCACGCTGAAAGCCATCAAGCACCTGGTCACGCCGCAGATGCTGATCATGGACGTGGGCTCCACCAAGACCGACGTGGTGCAGGCCGCGCGCCAGGCGCTGCGGGACCAGGTCGGCTCTTTCGTGCCGGCGCATCCCATCACCGGCCGCGAAGTCTCCGGGGTCGAGCATGCCGATGTCGATCTCTACACCGGCCGGCAGGTCATCCTGACCCCGACCGAGCGCACCCTCACCGCCCACCTGCAGCGGGCCGAAGCGGTGTGGAAGGCGTTGGGCTGCCACGTGCAGAGCATGTCGCCGGAGTCGCACGATGCCGCCTTCGCGGCCGTCAGCCATCTGCCGCACATGCTGGCCTTCTCGATCATGAACAGCATCACGGCGCAAACCGAGGGCGACGCCTTCCTGTCGCTGGGCGGCCCGGGCTTCAGGGACTTCACCCGCATCGCCGCCAGCGACCCGAAGATGTGGCGCGACATCCTGCTCGCCAATCGCGAGGAGCTGCTGCTGCAGGCCCGCCTCTTCAAGCAGGCGCTGGGCGACTTCGAGCGAGCCATGCAGGCGGACGACGGCCAGGCGGTCGAAGACCTCATCACGCTGGCCAGCGCCACGCGAACGCACTGGCGCATGGGCGCGCAAAGAACGAACAAGAACGTCTCCTGATGTACACCACCGCATTTCTCGACCTCCCTGCGCTGGCCTCGGCCGGCGGCAGCGTGCAGCTGCCCGGCTCCAAAAGCATTTCCAACCGCGTGCTGTTGCTGGCGGCGCTGAGCCATGGCATCACCGAGGTTCATGACCTGCTGGCATCGGACGACACGCGGGTGATGCTGGACGCGCTGCGGCAGATCGGCTGCATGGTGGAGGAATCGGGCAGCATCGTGCGCATCACCGGCCTGGGGGAAAACGCGGCCCGGTCCCCGTCGCGCTTGTTCCTCGGCAATGCCGGCACGGCCATGCGGCCGCTGACGGCTGCGCTCGCACTGCTGGGCGGCGAGTTCGAGTTGTCCGGCGTGCCCCGCATGCACGAGCGACCGATTGGCGATCTGGTCTCTGCGCTGCGCCAGCTGGGCTGCCATATCGACTACCTGGGCAACGAAGGCTTTCCGCCGCTGCGCATCGCCCACCAGGGCGGCGTGCCGCCTCTGTCGCTGAGCGAACCGATCCGCGTGCGCGGCGACGTCTCCAGCCAGTTTCTCACGGCGCTGCTGATGGCACTGCCGCTGGTGGCCCGCACGCAGGACGTGGTGATCGAGGTGGTGGGCGAACTGATTTCGCGCCCCTACATCCACATCACGCTGGAACTGCTGGCGCGCTTCGGCATCGATGTGCGCCACGACGCATGGCAGCGCTTCACGATTCCGGCCGGCAGCCAGTACCGCTCGCCCGGCAGCATCCATGTCGAGGCCGACGCCTCTTCCGCCAGCTATTTCATCGCACTGGGCGCGCTAGCCACGGGCACGGCGGGCACGCAGGGCGTGAAGGTGCTGGGTGTGGGGCAGGATTCCATCCAGGGCGACATCCGCTTCGTCGAAGCGGCCCAGGCGATGGGCGCGCAGGTCGAAAGCGGCCCGAACTGGCTGACGATCCGCCGAGGCGCATGGCCTCTCAAGGCCATCGACATGGACTGCAACCACATCCCTGACGCCGCCATGACGCTGGCCGTGATGGCGCTCTATGCCGACGGCACCACCACGCTGCGCAACATCGCCAGCTGGCGCGTGAAGGAAACCGACCGCATCGCCGCGATGGCCGCAGAGCTGCGCAAGCTGGGCGCGACCGTGGAAGAAGGCGCCGACTTCATCCGCGTGACCCCGCCCGCCCGCCCGGGCGACTGGCGCGCTGCCAGCATCCACACCTATGACGACCACCGGGTCGCCATGTGCTTTTCGCTCGCGGCGTTCAACCCCGCCGGGCTGCCGGTGCGCATCCTCGATCCGCAATGCGTGGCCAAGACCTTCCCGGACTACTTCGAGGCGCTCTTCACGGTCGCTCAGGCGCCCGTCGCAAGCATTCCGGTGATCTGCATCGACGGACCCACGGCCTCCGGCAAGGGCACCGTCGCTGCCGCCGTGGCCAAGCGATTGGGCTATCGCTTCCTGGACTCAGGCGCCATGTACCGCATCGCGGCCCTGGCCGCCGTGCAGGCCGGACTGCAGATCGATGCCGACCACGAACCTCGCATCGCCGCGCTGGCCCGGGCGCTGCCGGTGCGCTTCGAGGCCGGCCACGTGTGGCTGGGCGAGGCCGATGTGACCGAAGCCATCCGCACCGAAGAGGCCGGCATGAACGCCTCGCGCGTGTCCGCCCTGCCCCAGGTCCGCGAGGCACTGGTCGAGCTCCAGCACAGCTTCCAGCAGCTGCCGGGCCTGGTCGCCGACGGTCGCGACATGGGCACGGTGATCTTCCCGAACGCGCCCCTGAAGGTGTATCTCACCGCCAGTGCCGCCTGCCGGGCGGAGCGCCGCCATAAACAGTTGATTTCAAAGGGAATTTCGGCTAACATAGCCGACCTTCGCGCCGACTTGGAGGCGCGCGATGCCCGGGACAGCTCCCGCAGCGTCGCGCCGCTCAAGCCCGCGCAGGATGCCCTGGTGCTGGACAATTCCCTGCTCACGATCGATGAGGCCGTCGAGCAGGTCATTGCCTGGTGGCAGGAACGCCAGCCGTTCGCTGCCTTGCAGTGACCGACCAGCACCGCGGGGTGAAAAGCCGCCCCGCACTGGCCCACCGAGCCCCCGCCGCGCGTCCAGCGCCCGGCTCGCGTGGTTCGCAACCCAACCGCGGCCTCCGCCGCACAACCTTCCGCAGGCAGTCTTAGAAACGACGGCAATGGTGCTGTCGGAAACCTGTTTGCGGCGCTAGGAAATACATGTCTGAATCTTTTGCCGCCCTTTTTGAAGAGTCGTTGACGCGCACCGAAATGCGCCCAGGCGAAGTCATCACCGCTGAAGTCGTGCGCGTCGAGCACAACTTCGTCGTGGTGAACGCAGGCCTCAAGTCCGAAGCCTACGTGCCCCTGGAAGAGTTCAAGAACGACAAGGGCGAAGTCGAAGTGCAAGTCGGTGACTTCGTCTCCGTGGCCATCGGCTCGATCGAAAACGGTTACGGCGACACCATCCTGTCGCGTGACACCGCCAAGCGCTTGGCCTCGTGGCTGGCGCTGGAAAAGGCCCTGGAATCCGGCGAATTCGTCACCGGCACGACCAGCGGCAAGGTCAAGGGCGGCCTGACGGTGCTGGTCAACGGCATCCGCGCCTTCCTGCCCGGCTCCCTGATCGACACGCGTCCGATCAAGGACCTGACGCCTTACGAAAACAAGACCCTGGAATTCAAGGTCATCAAGCTCGACCGCAAGCGCAACAACGTGGTGCTGAGCCGCCGCGCCGTGGTGGAAGCCTCCATGGGCGAAGAGCGCGCCAAGCTGATGGAAACCCTGAAGGAAGGCTCCATCGTGCAGGGCGTGGTCAAGAACATCACCGAATACGGTGCGTTCGTGGACCTGGGCGGCATCGACGGCCTACTGCACATCACCGACATGGCGTGGCGCCGCGTGCGTCACCCTTCCGAAGTGGTGACGGCTGGCCAGGAAATCATGGCCAAGATCCTGAAGTTCGACACCGAGAAGAACCGTGTCTCGCTGGGTCTGAAGCAGATGGGCGACGACCCATGGATGGGCGTTTCGCGCCGCTATCCTTCGGGCACCCGCCTGTTCGGCAAGGTCACGAACATTGCCGACTACGGCGCGTTCGTGGAGCTGGAACCCGGCATCGAAGGCCTGGTGCACGTGTCCGAAATGGACTGGACGAACAAGAACATCGCTCCTTCCAAGCTCGTGTCGCTGGGTGACGAAGTCGAAGTCATGGTCCTCGAGATCGACGAAGACAAGCGCCGCATCAGCCTGGGCATGAAGCAGTGCAAGGCCAACCCATGGCAAGAGTTCGCGCAAAACACCAAGCGTGGCGACCGCGTCAAGGGCCCGATCAAGTCGATCACCGACTTCGGCGTGTTCGTGGGCCTGGCTGCCGGCATCGACGGTCTGGTGCACCTGTCCGACCTGTCGTGGAACGAGGCTGGTGAAGCCGCTGTCCGCAACTACAAGAAGGGCCAGGAAGTCGAAGCCATCGTGCTGGCCGTGGACGTGGACCGCGAACGCATCTCGCTGGGCATCAAGCAGCTCGACGGCGACCCATTCACCACCTTCGTGACGGTGAACGACAAGGGCCAGACGGTGACCGGCAAGGTCAAGACCGTGGACGCCCGTGGCGCTGAAATCGACCTGGGCGAAGACATCGTGGGCTACCTGCGCGCTTCGGAAATCTCCCGCGACCGCGTGGAAGATGCCCGCAACGTGCTGAAGGAAGGCGACGAAGTCACGGCCGTGGTGGTGAACGTGGATCGCAAGACCCGCAACATCCAGCTGTCGATCAAGCAAAAGGACATGGCCGACGAGCAAGGCGCCATGGCCAGCCTGTCGCAGCAATCGAGCCGCGAAAGCGCCGGCACGACCAGCCTGGGCGCCCTGCTGCGCGCCAAGCTGGACAACTCCGACAAGTAAGCCATCACCAGCCAGATCGGCTACTGACCGCCGGGGTTCGCCCCGGCAGGCACCAACGGCGGGCGCTTCGGGCGCCCGCCTTCTTTTCCGATGACACCTTCCGATCCTGCAAAGCCTTCCATGACCCGATCAGACCTCGTCGAAGACCTGGCTGCGCGATTCAGCCAGCTCACCCAGCGCGACGCCGAACAGGCCGTCAAGACCATTCTGGACGCGGTGGGCGACGCACTGGTGCGCGGGCACCGGATCGAGATCCGCGGTTTCGGCAGCTTTTCGGTCAACCGGCGCCCGCCCCGCATGGGCCGCAACCCACGCAGCGGCGAAGCGGTGGCCATTCCGGAAAAGCGGGTGCCCCACTTCAAGCCAGGCAAGGCCCTGCGCGAGGCGGTGGACCAGCGCACTGCGCAACTGAAAGACGCCTCGGACGATTGATGCTATATATTTGATAGCATCATATCCATATATATCAAGCGCGGACGGTCAAAATGGCATGAAATTGACGTGCCAGCCCCGGCCTCCGAAGGGCTTGCAGGGTTTGACGCGCCGCCCAGCGTCCCGGCCGCTGCTCCTGCCCTGCGCTGCTCCTGCGCGGGGGTCGACGAAGGCCCTGCCCCGTGGCTCCGCGCCTCCTGCCGTGCGACCGTAGAATCGACGATCCACCGGGGAGACGCATGAAATATTTTCTGTGGCTGCTCAAGGCAGCCATTTTTTTTACCCTGTTCGCCTTCGCGCTGAACAACCAGCAGGACGCCACCGTGCACTTCTTCTTCGGCACGCAGTGGCGGGCACCGATGGTGCTGGTCGTGCTGACGGCCTTCGCCTCCGGGCTGGTCGTCGGCGTGCTGGGCATGGTGCCGCGCTGGTGGAAGCACCGCAGCGCTGCCCGCAAAGCCGGCGTGGTGGCAGGCCCAGCCGCCCATGCGGCGAACCCGCACGCGCCTGCTCCTGCCGCACTGGTGCCGGCCGAACTGACCACACCACACTCGCCCTTCCATGGAATTTGATCTCAGCTGGATCCTGCTCGGCTTTCCGCTGGCCTTCGGCCTGGGCTGGCTCGCCTCCCGTTTCGACCTGCGCCAGCTCCGCGAGGAAAACCGCCGGGCTCCCAAGGCCTACTTCAAGGGCCTCAACTACCTCCTGAACGAACAGCAGGATCAGGCCATCGACGCCTTCATCGAGGCCGTCCAGAACGATCCCGACACTTCCGAGCTGCACTTCGCGCTGGGCAACCTGTTCCGGCGCCGGGGCGAATACAACCGGGCCGTGCGCGTCCATGAACACCTGCTGTCGCGTGGCGACCTGAGCCGCAGCGACCGGGAGCGCGCGCAGCACGCGCTGGCCCTCGATTTCCTCAAGGCGGGCCTGCTGGACCGGGCGGAGGACGCGCTGCGCCGGCTGGAGGGCACGCCCTTCGAGAACCAGGCCCGCATGGCGCTGCTGGCCATCTATGAGCGCTCGCGCGACTGGCCGCAGGCCGCCGCCATTGCCCGCAAGATGCAGGGCTCCAACCAGGGCGACTTCAGTCCGCGCCAGGCCCACTACCTGTGCGAACAGGCGCTCACCCAGGCCGCCCAGGGCGACCTCGCCGCCGCCCAGCGCCTGCTCGAATCGGCGATTGCAGCGGCCCCCGGCGCCGCGCGCGCGCCCATCGAGCTGGCCCGCCTGCTCCAGCGCCAGGGCGATGCGCCCGGTGCGCTGGCCGCACTGCTGAAGCTGGCGGAAGACGCGCCCTCGGCGCTGCCCCTGGCCGCGGCCTTGCTGGTCGAGCTGGCCACCGCCACGGGGCGCTCCGCCGAGATCCGGGCGCTGCTGCTGCGGCACTACGAGCAGTTTCCCTCGCTCGATCTGCTGGAAGGCATCGTGGCGCTCGACCTGGCGCCCAACGCCCCCGCCGGCCCCGGACGCGAGTGGTATGTGCGCCATCTGGAGAAGGAGCCGTCGCTGGTGGCGGCATCGAAATGGCTGGCGACCGAAACGCTGGGCCACGAGGAATTCCACCCGCAGATCCAGCGCGCGCTCGATGCGGCCGTGAAACCATTGACGCGCTACCGCTGCGCCGCCTGCGGCTTCGAGGCGCGCCAGCATTTCTGGCAGTGCCCCGGCTGCCAGACCTGGGACAGCTATCCGGCCCGGCGCGTCGAAGAGCTCTAGCGCAACGGGTGGATAGCTGCCCGGCTGCGCGCGGTGGCACGGCCTGGTTCGTCAATGAAGGTCAACTGCGACGCAGGCCGCCCGCTCAGGGTGTGCAGATGCGCGGCTTGCGCCTAACCTGTCATGGCAGCAGACCGCTGCGCATCCACACAAGACAGGGAGCTTTCGCATGTTCAAAACCGTCATCACCCTCACCGCCGCACTGTGGGCCGCCGCTGCCTTCGCCGCGGTGGACGTCAACCGCGCGACCGAAGCACAGCTCGATGCCATCAAGGGGATCGGGCCGGCCATGTCGGGCCGCATTCTCGCGGAGCGCACCAAGGCACCGTTCAAGGACTGGCAGGACCTGGTGGAACGCGTCAAGGGCATCGGGCCGGGCTCGGCGGCCAAGTTTTCCTCAGAGGGCCTGACCGTCAACGGCGACACCTTCAAGCCCGCCGCGCCGACCCCCTCGCGCTGACGCCGGACGAGGGGCGCGGCACGGCTTTGCCCGATCTGCCGCACTGCAGCATAAGCGCTGCGGGCACGCAGCCAATCGCCGTCCGCTGCTCGGGTTTTCATAGCGGCGCGGGAGGGGCGCCCGTAGAATGGTTCAAGCATGCCCCTCGTCCTCCTCATCCTTCTACCCTTCCTCGGCAGCGTGCTGGCGGCGCTGCTGCCCACCAATGCGCGCAACACCGAGTCCACCCTGGCCGGTGTGATCGCGGTGTTCTGCACCGTGCAGGTGGCGATGTGTTTTCCGGAGGTGGCGGCGGGCGGCGTGCTGCGGCAGGAAATCCCCTGGCTGCCCTCGCTCGGGCTGAACCTGGTCATCCGCATGGACGGGTTCGCGTGGATGTTCTGCATGCTGGTGCTGGGCATCGGCTCGCTGGTGGTGCTGTACGCCCGCTACTACATGTCCGCCGAAGACCCGGTGCCGCGCTTTTTCTCGTTCTTCCTGGCCTTCATGGGCGCCATGACCGGCGTGGTGCTGTCCGGCAACATCATCCAGCTGGCGTTCTTCTGGGAGCTGACCAGCCTTTTCTCGTTCCTGCTGATCGGCTACTGGCACCACCGCAAGGACGCCCGGCGCGGCGCGCGCATGGCGCTGACGGTGACGGGCACGGGCGGGCTGTGCATGCTGGCCGGCATGCTGGTGATCGGCCACATCGTCGGCAGCTACGACCTGGACCACGTGCTGGCGGCGGCCCAGCAGATCCGCAACCACCCGCTGTACCTGACGGCGCTGGTGCTGGTGCTGCTGGGCGCCTTCACCAAGAGCGCGCAGTTCCCCTTCCACTTCTGGCTGCCCAATGCCATGGCCGCGCCCACGCCGGTGTCGGCGTACCTGCACTCGGCCACCATGGTGAAGGCGGGTGTCTTTTTGCTGGCCCGGTTCTGGCCGGTGATGGGCGACACCGAAGCCTGGTTCTGGCTGGTGGGCGGCGCCGGCATGTGCACGCTGCTGGTGGGCGGCTACGCGGCCATGTTCCAGCACGACCTCAAGGGTCTGCTGGCGTATTCGACGATCTCCCATCTGGGTCTCATCACGCTGCTGCTGGGGCTCAACAGTCCGCTCGCGGCGGTGGCAGCGGTGTTCCACATCATGAACCACGCCACGTTCAAGGCGTCGCTCTTCATGGCGGCCGGGATCGTGGACCATGAATCCGGCACACGCGACATCCGCCGCCTGTCCGGCCTGCGCACCATGATGCCGGTCACCGCCACGCTGGCCATGGTGGCCAGCGCGTCGATGGCCGGCGTGCCGCTGCTCAACGGCTTCCTGTCCAAGGAAATGTTCTTCGCCGAGACGGTGTACATCAACGCCACGCCGCTGGTGGCGTGGGCGCTGCCGGTGGCCGCCACCATCGCCGGCGTGTTCAGCGTGGCCTATTCGCTGCGGTTCATCGTCGATGTGTTCTTCGGCCCGCGCGCCACCGACCTGCCCCGCGAGCCGCACGAGCCGCCGCACTGGATGCGCGTGCCGGTCGAGTTGCTGGTGCTGGCCTGCCTGGTCGTCGGCATGCTGCCTGCCTGGTCGGTCGGCCGCTTCCTGGCCGCAGCCGCGTTGCCAGTGGTGGGCGGTACCCTGCCCGAATACAGCCTGGCCGTCTGGCACGGCTTCAACACGCCGCTGGTGATGAGCATCGTCGCCATGCTGGGCGGCATCGCGCTCTACCTCTTCCTGCGCTGGCAGCGGCAGGCAGGCCATGTCGATGCGCCCCCGCTCATGTACCGCATCAGCGGCAAGCGGGCGTTCGAGGGCCTGCTCGCGCGGCTCACCGCAGCAGGGCGCAGCGGCCGGGCGCTGCTGTCCACCGAGCGGTTGCAGTGGCAGATGCTCTGGCTGGTGCTGGCCACGCTGGTGGCTGGCAGCCTGCCGCTCTGGACGCAAGGGCTGCAGCTCGGCGACCGGGGCACGTTGCCCCTCTCACCCAGCTTCGTGCTGCTGTGGGTGCTGGGCATCGCCTGCGCCATCGCCGCCGCGTGGCAGGCCAAGTACCACCGGCTGGCGGCCCTCACGCTGCTGGGCGGCGCGGGCCTGTGTACCTGCATCACCTTCCTCTGGTTCTCCGCGCCCGATCTGGCCCTGACCCAGCTGGTGGTGGAGGTCGTCACCACGGTGCTGGTGCTGCTCGGCCTGCGCTGGCTGCCGCGCCGCGACGAGAGCCTGCGCGGCACGGGCGTGAGCCTGGCCATTGCCCGCGCGCGGCGGCTGCGCGACCTGGTGATCGCGGTGGCGGCCGGCGCCGGCATGGCCTGGCTGGCCTACGCCATGATGAGCCGGCCGTTCGCCGACAGCGTTTCCACCTTCTTCCTCGAACGCGCGCTGACCGAGGGCGGTGGCACCAACGTGGTCAACGTGATGCTGGTGGACTTCCGCGGCTTCGATACCTTCGGCGAAATCGTCGTGCTGGGCATCGTCGCGCTCACCGTCTATGCGCTGCTGCGGCGCTTCCGCCCGGCGCGGGAGACCATGGACCTGCCCGAGCAGCAACGCGCGCTGCCGGCCGACCTGCAGACCGACCTGCTGAACCCGCGCAACGCGCCGGACACCGCCGTCGGCTACCTCATGGTGCCCGCCGTGCTGGTGCGGCTGCTGCTGCCCTTTGCCACGCTGGTGTCGTTCTACCTCTTCATGCGCGGCCACAACGAGCCGGGCGGCGGTTTCGTCGCGGGCCTGGTGATGTCGGTCGGGCTGCTGCTGCAATACATCATCTCCGGCACGGAATGGGTGGAGGCGCACCTGCCGCTCTATCCGCGCCGCTGGATCGGCACGGGCCTGCTGGTCGCACTGGCCACCGGCGCGGCCGCCATCGTGCTGGGCTACCCCTTCCTCACCAGCCATACCGCGCATTTCGAGCTGCCGGTGATCGGCGAGATCCATGTCGCCAGCGCCATGTTCTTCGACATCGGCGTGTTCGCGCTGGTGGTGGGCTCCACGCTGCTCATGCTGACCGGCATCGCCCACCAGTCGGTGCGCGGCCACCGCTACCACGCGCGGCTGCAGGACGACGAGCGCGCCGAGCGGGAAGCTGCCGTCGCCGCCGCAGCAGCGGCCGTCACGGTGGGCGGTTCGCCGGCAGCGCACTCTTCGGCCGCGCCGCCCGCCTCTCCCACACACCCCCTGCCTGACGGAGCCCGCTGATGGAAATCGTTCTCGCCATCGCCATCGGCGTGTTCACCGGCTCCGGCGTGTGGCTGCTGCTGCGCCCGCGCACCTTCCAGGTCATCATGGGCCTGATGCTGCTGTCGTATGCCGTCAACCTGTTCATCTTCAGCATGGGCCGGCTGGGCCTGTCCATCGACAGGGAACCGGTGCTGATCGAAGGCGTGCCGCAGGATCTGCTGCATTACGCCGACCCCATGCCCCAGGCCCTGGTGCTGACGGCCATCGTCATCGGCTTCGCCATGACGGCGCTGTTCCTGGTGGTGCTGCTCGCCTCGCGCGGCATCTCGGGCACCGACCATGTGGACGGCAGCCGCGCGCGTGACCTGCAGGAGATGCCATGACGGGCTGGTCCGCACTCACGGCGTCGCTGATGCCGCACCTGATGCTCGCGCCGATCATGCTGCCGCTGCTGACGGCGTCGCTGATGCTGCTGCTGCGCGAGGAGCGCCAGCGATTCAAGCTGGGCGTCAACATCGCCTCCACCCTGCTCGGCCTGGTCATCTCCATCGCCCTGCTGCAGTGGACGCACAAGGCCGGCGCGCCGACCTCGATGGGCGTCTATCTGCCGGGCAACTGGCCGGCGCCCTTCGGCATCGTGCTGGTGATTGACCGGCTCTCGGCCCTCATGCTGGTGCTGACGGGCGTGGTCGCGCTGTGCTCGATCCTCTTTTCCGCCACCCGCTGGCACCGGGCAGGCGTCCATTACCACCCGCTCTTCCAGTTCCAGCTGATGGGCCTGGCCGGCGCCTTCCTGACGGCCGACCTGTTCAACCTGTTCGTGTTCTTCGAGATCATGCTGGCCGCCTCCTACGGGCTGCTGCTGCATGGCTCCGGGCGCACCCGCATCCAGTCGGGCCTGCACTACATCGCCATCAACCTGGCGGCGTCGTCGCTGTTCCTCATCGGCGCATCGATGCTCTACGGCATCACCGGCACGCTGAACATGGCCGACCTGGCGCGCAGCATTCCGCAGGTGGCTGCGGTCGACCGCGGCCTGCTGCATGCGGCCGCCGGCATACTGGCCACCGCATTCCTCATTAAAGCAGCCGCCTGGCCGCTCAACTTCTGGCTGGTGCCGGCCTACGGCGCCGCCACCGCACCCGTCGGCGCGCTCTTCGCGCTCATGACCAAGGTCGGCATCTACACGCTGCTTCGGCTCTGGACGCTGATGTTCAGCAGCGAAGCCGGCGCCTCGGCCCTGTTCGGCGGCATGTGGCTCATCGCGGGCGGCCTGGTCACCATGGCGTTCGGCGCGATCGGCATGATGGGCTCGCAGCGGCTCACCCACCTGGCGGGCTTCGCGGCGGTGCTCTCGTCCGGCACGCTGCTCGCGGCCCTGGGCTTCGGCCAGAACGTGCTCACCGCCGGCCTGCTCTTTTATCTGCCCAGTTCCGTGATGGCGGTGAGCGCCCTCTTCCTGCTGGCCGATCTCATCGACCGCTGGCGCAACGACGGCGCCACCCTCGCGCCGTATGAAACCGATGGCGACGCGCCGTTCCTGAACGCCCAATTGCTGCCGACCAGCGCCCACAACCTGGACGAAGACGAAGCTGCGCTGATCGGCCGCGTGATTCCTGCCGCCACCGCCTTCCTGGGCCTGGCCTTTCTCACCTGCACCCTGGTCATCGCGGGGCTGCCGCCGCTGTCGGGCTTCGTGGGCAAGTTCGCCATGCTGACCGCGCTGCTGAATCCGCTGGGACTGGGGTCGTCCGCCGGCCATACCCCGGGCGTTCCCGGCTGGGCCCTGATCACGCTGATGATCGCCACCGGCCTCATTGCGCTCATCGCGCTCACGCGCGCCGGCATCACGCATTTCTGGGCCAGCCACGACCGGCCCAACCCGCAGCTGCGCGTGGCCGAGAGCGTGCCGATCGCCGTGCTGCTGGCCGCCTGCATCGTGATGACGGTGCAGGCCGACAGCGTGATGCGCTTCATGCAGGCCACCGCCCACTCGCTGCACGCACCCGACAACTACGTGCGCGCCGTGATGTCGGCCAAGCCCGTGCCCGGCCCCGTCACCAGCGGCCAGCCGGCCACCACGCCGGAAGCCACGCGCATTCCAGGGGCCTCGCAATGATGAAGCGCATCTTCCCCGCACCGCTGCTGTCGGTCGCTCTCTTCGGCATGTGGCTGCTGCTGAACAGCTCGGTCAGCCCCGGCCATCTGGTGCTGGCCCTGCTGGTGGCCGTGGTCATTCCGGTGCTGACGCGCGGGCTGCGGCCGCTGCCGGTGCGCATCCGCAAACCCGGCACCGTGCTGCGGCTGGCCCTCAATGTGCTGATCGACACCTCGGTCTCCAACTTCGCCGTGTCGCGCTTCCTGGCCTTCAAGTCGCTGCGCCGCCATCCATCGGCCTTCGTGTACATCCCGCTGGAACTGCGCGACCCCAATGCGCTGGCGGTGCTGGCGGTCATCGTCTGCATCACCCCGGGGACGTCCTGGGCGGAGCTGTCGCTCGATCGCTCGGTGCTGCTGCTGCACGCGCTGGAGGTGGGCGACCCGCAGGAGCTGATCGACCACATCAAAACGCGCTATGAGCGCCCCCTGATGGAGATCTTCGAATGAACAGCCCGATTCTCTCGTGGGCGCTGCCGATCGCGCTCTTCATCCTGGCCCTGGCCATGGGCTGCTGCTTGCTGCGCGTGCTGCGCGGCCCCTCGGCGCAGGACCGGGTGCTGGCGCTGGACTGCACCTATCTGAACGGCATGCTGCTGATGCTGGTGCTGGGCATCTACTACGGCAGCACGAACTATTTCGAGGCCGCGCTGCTGATCGCGCTGCTGGGCTTCGTCAGTTCCACCGCCATGGCCAAGTTCCTGCTGCGCGGCGAGGTGATCGAATGACCGAAGGCACGCTGCCGCTCTGGGCGGAAATCACCATCGCCGTGCTGGTGCTGGCCGGCTCGATCATCGCGCTGCTGGGCTCGCTGGGCCTGCTGCGGCTCAAGACGTATTTCGAGCGGGTCCACGCGCCCTCGGTGATTGCCACCATGGGCTGCTGGTGCATCATGCACGGCACGCTGCTGTACTTCTCCATGCAGGGCGGCGGGCTCGCCATCCATGCACTGCTGATCGCGCTTTTCATCGCCATCACGGTGCCGGTGACCACCATCTTCCTGATGCGCGCGGCGCTCTTCCGTGCGCGCCGCTCCGGCAAGGACGTGCCCGGCAGTCTGAGCCGCATCGTCTCCAGCGACGAGCGTGATTCCTGAGCCTCCCGACGACGCCCCACTTCCGGCTTTCCGCTTCCAGCAATCCCTTACCCGGGGCCACCTGCAGTCCCACCGCAGCGCTCCGACTGGAACCCCATACATGCTCCAAGCCCCTGCCTCCAAGCCAGCCGCACCGGCCTCCTGGCTGATCGACGCCGCCGTGCCTCGAACGCTGCAAGCCTGGGTCCTGCAGTTCAGCCAGTCGCAGTGGGCAGGCGCTCACGTGCAGGGCTGGGTCTTCGAAGACGCAACCACGCGCCGGGCCGCCGAGGCAGCACTGGCCCAGGCAGGCGTTTCTGCCCGCTTCTACAGCGCGTACAAGCCGCTGCTCCACCACTTTCTGGAGGCGTGGGATGTCGCGCAGATCGCGCAGGCGGTGGTGCGCTACCCCGCAGTTGCCCCCGCGTCCGAGCGCCGCTTCATTCTGGAGGCCTATCCGCTCGCCGGCCTGCTAGCGCCCGGAGCCCTGCAGTTCGAGCCCCTCGCGGTCGGTGGCGACGACCTGTCCGCCCTGCATTACGAGGTGGAAGTCACGCTCAAGGACGGCAGCCTGCACCGCGCCCGCGTCTTCGCGCCCAACCGCCGGCATCTCGACGCCATCGGCCAGCAGCAGTTGTCGCCCACCGGTTGGCTCCGCGTCGGCAGTTCTTCGGGCGCCGCCGACCGGCTGGACGGCCCCCAGTTCACCGACTACGAACAGCTTTTCAGCCTCGCCCTGCACACCGTGCAGACACAGCCCTGGAACCTGCAGGCGCCCTGTTTCGAGCGCCTGCAGATCCGCATCGATGCGCCCGGCCTGGAATACGCCCTGCCCGTGGGCGACGAGCGCGTGAGCACGCACGAGGCGCTGCACGAAGACCTGTATTTCTCGCTGCTCGAACACTTCCAGCAGCAGTCGGGCCGGCCCACGGGCGACCGCCGGCTTCAGCCCGGCCAGATCGTGCCGGACGTGCGGCCCCTGGCCGACGGCGCGCAGCCCCGCCTGCGCATCGCACTGCAGTCCTTCGACGTAGCGGCGCAGGACGCCGCCGCATGGCCCGAGGTCGACGCACCCGACCAACCGCTGCATGAGCTGCAGCAAGCCGCCGCGCCGGCGCGCATCGTGCAGACGCTGGACGCACTGAAGGCCCTCGCGGGGCCCGGCGCGCGGTGCTTTTCCGCCACCTCGCGCCAGGGTCGCGCGGTGCACGGCCTCTACCAGCCGGGCAGCGGCGTGCCGGTGCTCATCAGCGCGGGCCAGCATGCGAACGAGACATCCGGCGTCGTCGGGGCCCTGAGAGCCGCGCAGGCGCTGCAGCAGCAGAAAGGCCGTGCGCACTTCGCGCTGATCCCGCTGGAGAACCCCGACGGCTACGCCCTGCACCGAGAGCTGGGCGCGCAGCACCCGCACCACATGCAGCATGCCGCGCGCTACAGCGCGCTGGGCGACGACATCGAATACCGCGCGGCGCCCCTGCCGCTCTACGAGCGCGCGGCGCGCGAAGAAGCGCTGGCGCTTTCCGGCGCCGCCCTGCACGTCAACCTGCACGGCTATCCGGCGCATGAATGGACGCGACCTCTCACCGGCTACGTACCGCGCGGCTTCGAGACCTGGATGCTGCCCAAGGGCTTCTTCCTGATCCTGCGGCACCACGCCGGCCGCGGCGACCAGGCGCGGGCGCTCGTGCAGGCGGTGGCGAGGGCTTTGCACGACGTGCCGGGCCTGGCCGAATTCAACGCGCGCCAGTTGGCGCTCTTCGAGCGGCATGCCGGCCCGATCCCGTTTGAGACGCTGCATGGCTTCCCCTACGTCGTTGCGGAACAGCCGCATGATGCAGCCGTGACCCTCATCACCGAATTCCCGGACGAGACAGTACATGGCGAGGCCTTCCGCTTTGCCCACACCGTGCAGATGCACGCCACGCTGGCTGCGGTCGCCGCCTGGCAGGACATCGGTGCGGGCAGCGGGCGCCGATAACGTGTTCTGAGCCTGCGCGGCGGGGCGCGAAGCCGCTAGCATTGGCAGACATGCTTGCCGTCCTTTCCATTTCCATCGGTGCCAGCCTGGGGGCCCTGCTGCGCTGGCAGCTGGGCCTCTGGCTCAGCACCGGCAACGTGCTGATCCCATGGGGCACTCTGGCGGCCAACCTCATCGGCGGCTACCTCATCGGCTTGTGCGTGGGCGTGTTCCAGCACCTGCCGCAGCTCGACCCGATGTGGCGGCTGCTGCTGGTGACCGGCTTTCTGGGCGGCCTGACCACCTTCTCCAGCTTCTCCGCCGAAGTCGTCACCATGCTGATGGCCGAACGCTGGCTGATGGCCTTCGGCACCGCGCTCGTCCATGTGTGCGGATCGCTGCTGCTGACCTGGGCCGGCCTGCAGACCGTGGCGGCCCTGTGTCCCCACTGGCGCGCCTGAGCGAAGCCATGCAATGATGCTATTATTTTAATAGCTGCATGCGCTTGATTCATGAGCGCAAACAACCGTTCTACCTTCAGACTCCCTCCATTCCGAAGTCCATGGAAACCACCACCGACCTGAAAGAAAGCAGCCTGGCCGACGCTTGGGCCACGCTGCAAAACCATGCCGTCGAAGGCAACCCGCTGCACGCCGATGCCTACCGGCTGGCCTTCGCCGACCCCGAATTCCTGCTGCGCCGCGAAACCCGCGGCATCCGCTTTCAGCTGGAGATGCTCAAACCCGACCTGGGCCAGACGGCGCAGGGTATCGAGCACACCGTGGTGGTCTATGGCAGCGCCCGCTTCGTCGCGCCCGATGAAGCCCAGGTGCAGCTGGAGTCGGCCGAGGCCAGCGGCGACGCCACCCGCATCGCCCGGGCCAAGCTGGGCGTGAAGAACGCGGTCTATTACGACCTGGCGCGGCAGTTCACCCGCATCGTGGCCGAACACAGCGAAGCGAAGCCTCCGGCCGAGCGCCTCTACGTCTGCACCGGCGGCGGCCCCGGCATCATGGAAGCCGCCAACCGCGGCGCGCACGAAGTGGGCGCCTTGAACGTGGGCCTGAACATCGCCCTGCCGCACGAGCAGAGCGGCAACCGCTTCATCTCGCCATCGCTCAGCTACAAGTTCCACTACTTCGCGCTGCGCAAGATGCACTTCATGATGCGCGCCAAGGCGCTGGTCGCCTTCCCGGGCGGCTTTGGCACGCTGGACGAACTATTCGAGGTGCTGACGCTGGTGCAGACCGGCAAGGCCAAGCCGGTGCCGATCGTGCTCTTCGGCACGTCGTTCTGGAAGAAGGTGGTGAACTTCGAGGCGCTGGTCGAACACGGCACGATTTCCGAAGCCGACCTGAAGCTCTTCCACTACACCGACGACCCGCAGGAAGCCTGGAGCATCATCAAGGCGTTCTACAAGCTCTGAACCCCCGCAGGCACACCTATGTCACGCCAACTCATCGGCTCCGGCTCCACCTTCGAGGAGCAGATCGGCTACTCGCGTGCGGTCGCCCAGGGGCCGTTCGTGTTCGTCTCGGGCACGACGGGCTTCGACTACGGCACGATGACCATCGCGGACGACGTCGCGGCGTAGGCCGAGCAGTGCTTGAAGAACATCGAGCACGCCCTGGCCCAGGCCGGCGCCAGCCTGGCCGACGTGGTGCGCGTGACCTACGTGCTGCCGAGGGGCGAAGACTTCGAGGCCTGCTGGCCGGTGCTGCGGAAATACTTCGGCGCCGTGCGGCCGGCGGCCATGATGATCTCGGCCCGGCTGCTCGATCCGCGCATGAAGATCGAGATCGAAGTGACGGCGATGAAGCAGTCCGGCTGACGTACGCGTTTAGAGCGGCTAACAAAACCCAGCGAAGCGGTTCTGGCTAGGCGCTGCATCGCAGGTAGTACGGGTAGTACGGGTAGTAGGGGTAGTACGGGTAGTACGGGTAGTACGACAAGATACGGCAACGACGCCAGAAGGATTTTGCAAGCCGCTCTTAGTCCGCAGCGTGCGCCTGGCGCTGCGCTACCGCTCCATACGGTGAAAATCCGCTCTGGTTTTCATCGACATCCAGGGGCCTGCCCACGTAGGGAAACGCCCGCTGCGGGCAGGCCTCGCGCTCGCAGACCTTGCAGCCCATTCCAATCGGGGTCGCCGCTTCGGGGTCGGCCAGATCCAAGCCCTTGGCATATATGAGTCTGGGCGCATGGCGCACGTCGCAGCCCAGGCCGATCGAGAACACTTTGCGCGGAAAGCCATAGCCCCGCGAATGGCTGGTGACCGTGCGCGCGATCCACAGGTAAGTCCGCCCGTCAGGCATGCGCGCGAGCTGCGGCACCACGCGCTCGGGCTGCGCGAAAGCCTCATACACGTTCCACAGCGGGCAGGTGCCGCCCGTGCGGCTGAAGTGGAAGTGGGTGGCCGACTGGCGCTTGGAAATGTTGCCTGCCCGGTCCACCCGCACGAAAAAGAAGGGCACGCCCGGCGCCGCAGGCCGCTGCAGCGTGCTCAAGCGGTGGCATACGGTTTCGAACCCGACTCCGAAGCGCTGCCCCAGCAGGTCGATGTCGTAGCGCAGAGCCTCTGCCGTTTCAAGGAACTGTCCGTAAGGCAGCAGCAGCGCTCCGGCGAAGTAGTTGGCAAGGCCGATCCGGGCCAGCTGGAGCGTCGGCGCGTCGTCCGCAAAGGGTGTGGTGCGTGTCAGCGCGTCGAGCAACTCGCCCGCTTCCAATAACGCCAGCTGGGTGGCCAGCTGAAAAGCGCGCTGCCCTGCATCGAGGGCGCGCGCGATGCGGATGAATTTCGAGCGCGGATCGTACGCGCGCTTGCCGCCGCGGTAACCCTCCGTCGGCACGGCCTGGATGCCGTGGTGGCCGGCAAGCCGCTCCTGCAGCCAGCCCGCCAGCTCGGCTCCCGAGACGCCGGCCTGGGTGGCTATGGCCTCGGCGGCGCGGTCCAGCGCATCGAAGTAGTTCTGGTGGGCGAAGAAGAAGTCGCGCACGGCCTCGAACGGAGCGGGCCGCACCGTCGTGGACTCGGCCCGGTCGTCCCCCAGGCGCAGCGCCATGGCCTCCAACTGCGTTGCGGCCTCCACATTGCGGCGATAGAGGGCCACGATGGCCCGGCCTACCGCAGGCATCTGCACCGCCACCTCCTGCAGCTCGGGCAAGCTGATCGGCTCGGCGGCGTCAGCCAGGGCCTCGCGCATGCCGGCGATGAGCCGCACTTCCTCGTCTTCCGAGAACTGCTGAATGTCGACGCCCAAGGCCCGGTTCAGCTTGAGCAACACGGCCACCGTGAGAGGCCTCTGGTTCTGCTCGACCTGGTTCAGATAGCTCGGCGAAATGCTGAGCGCCTGCGCCAGGGCGATCTGCGACATGCCGCGTTCGGAGCGCAGCTTGCGCAGCTTGACCCCCATGAATGTCTTTGCCATCGTCGTGCATGCCCCTGTCAATTTGCAAAATTCGCAAATCAGCCGGATGTGATTCGCAGAAATTCGCCTTTTCAGTTCTATTCGCCACACGGCATTTTGCGTAAATTGCGAATCATGACAACACCCTTGGCAACTATCGAGTTGCGTGAACTGGTTCTGCCGGCGCATGCCAACCACCACGGCACCCTGTTCGCAGGCCACGGCCTGCAGTTCCTGGCCAAGGCGGCCTTTCTGGCGGCTCGCGGGCTGGCACGGCGCGAGGTGGTGATGGCCGGCGTGACGGGCGTGGAATTCGCCGCACCCATCCCCGTTGGCTACCAGCTCACGCTGCGCGGCTGGGTCAGCCGCGTGGGCCGCAGTTCCATGACCGTGTGCGTTGCCGGCCTTGCCGTCAGGGCGAACGTGCCCAGCGAAGAAGTCCTCAAGGGAGTGTTTGAAATGGTCGCGGTGGACGCCGCAGGCCGTCCCGCAGCCATCGACCACGCCTATCTGAACCAGGAGACCACCCCATGACCGCTACGACGATGACCGAGGCCCCGGCGCCCACGCCGGCCTTCGAGCCCAAGAAGTCCGTCGCCCTTTCCGGGGTGACCGCAGGCAACACCGCGCTGTGCACGGTCGGCCGCACGGGCAACGACCTGCACTACCGCGGCTACGACATCCTGGATATCGCCGAAGTGTGCGAATTCGAGGAAATCGCCCACCTGCTGGTGCACGGAAAGCTGCCCACGAAGGCGGAGCTCGAAGCTTACAAAACGAAGTTGCGGGCCCTGCGCGGCCTTCCCGCCAGCGTGAAGGAGGCGCTGGAACACCTGCCCGCCGGCGCCCACCCCATGGACGTGATGCGCACCGGCACCTCCGCCCTGGGCTGCATCCTGCCCGAGAAGGACGACCACAACCTGCCCGGCGCGCGCGACATCGCCGACCGGCTGATGGCATCGCTGGGGTCCATGCTGCTGTACTGGTACCACTGGAGCACGCAGGGCAAGCGCATCGAGCTGGAGACCGACGACGACTCCATCGGCGGGCATTTCCTGCACCTGCTCCACGGCGAAAAGCCCAGCGCCGAATGGGTGCGCGCCATGCATACCTCGCTCAACCTGTATGCCGAGCACGAATTCAATGCCTCGACCTTCACGGCGCGGGTGATCGCCGGCACGGGCAGCGACATGTACTCGTCCATCGCCGGCGCCATCGGGGCCCTGCGCGGCCCCAAGCACGGCGGCGCCAACGAGGTCGCCTTCGAGATCCAGAAGCGCTACGACAACCCAGACGAGGCCGAGGCCGACATCCGCCGCCGCGTGCAGGCCAAGGAAGTGGTGATCGGCTTCGGCCACCCCGTATACACCGTGAGCGACCCGCGCAACATCGTGAT
Source organism: Acidovorax sp. Leaf160 (assembly GCF_001424265.1). Taxonomy (GTDB): domain Bacteria; phylum Pseudomonadota; class Gammaproteobacteria; order Burkholderiales; family Burkholderiaceae_C; genus Paracidovorax. The sequence continues at coordinate 75,370 of NZ_LMOV01000002.1, read as the reverse complement.
CAAGCGCGTGGCCAGGCACCTCTCCGATGCCGCCGGGTCCACCAAGATGTACGACATTGCCGAGCGGCTGGAGGCGGTGATGTGGGAGGTCAAGAAGATGTTCCCCAATCTCGACTGGTTCAGTGCGGTGAGCTACCACATGATGGGCGTGCCCACAGCGATGTTCACGCCGCTGTTCGTCATCGCCCGCACCAGCGGCTGGGCGGCCCATGTGATCGAACAGCGGGTTGACAACAAGATCATTCGCCCCAGTGCCCACTACACCGGTCCCGAAGACCTCGCGTTCGTGCCGATCGACTCGCGCGGCTGAACAGTCCTTGTCGCCCCATGAACACGCAACACAGAAAACGCCTGCCCGGCAGCACGCTGGACTACTTCGACGCGCGCGCTGCGGTCGAGGCCTTGCGCCCCGGCGCCTGGAACCGGCTCTGCTACACCGCCCGCGTGCACGCCGAGAACCTGGTGCGCCGCTGCGACCCGGCCATCCTGGACGAGTGCCTGCTGCAGATCATCGACAACCGGCGTGACCGCGACTTCCCCTGGTACCCCGTGCGCGTGGTGTGCCACGACATCCTGGGCCAGACGGCCCTGGTGGACCTGGCCGGCCTGCGCGACGCCATCGCCCAGGAAGGCGGCGACCCGGCCCGGGTGAACCCCGTGGTGCCGGTGCAGCTCATCGTGGACCACTCGCTGGCGGTGGAGTGCGGCGGCTTCGACCCCGATGCCTTCGCGAAGAACCGCGCCATCGAAGACCGGCGCAACGAAGACCGCTTCCACTTCATCGAGTGGACGAAAAAGGCATTCGCCAACGTGGACGTGATCCCCGCGGGGAACGGGATCATGCACCAGATCAACCTGGAGAAGATGTCGCCCGTGGTGTACGTGCAGGACGGCGTGGCCTTCCCCGACACCTGCGTGGGCACCGACAGCCACACCCCGCACGTGGACGCGCTGGGCGTGATCGCCATCGGCGTGGGCGGGCTCGAAGCCGAGAACGTGATGCTGGGGCGCGCCTCGTGGATGCGCCTGCCGGAGATAGTGGGCGTCGAGCTCACCGGCGGCCGCCAGCCGGGCATCACCGCGACCGACATCGTGCTGGCACTGACCGAGTTCCTGCGCGACCAGAAAGTGGTGGGCGCGTACCTGGAGTTCTTTGGCGACGGCACACGCGGGCTGAGCATTGGCGACCGCGCCACCATCTCCAACATGTGCCCGGAGTACGGCGCCACGGCCGCACTGTTCTACATCGACGGGCAGACCCTGGACTACCTGCGGCTCACGGGCCGCGAGGACGCGCAGATCCAGCTGATCGAGAACTACGCCAAGACCGCCGGCTACTGGGCGGACAGCTTGCGGCATGCGGCCTACCAGCGCGTACTGCGTTTCGATCTGTCTTCCGTGGTGCGCAACATGGCGGGTCCGTCCAACCCGCATCGCCGCCTGCCCACCTCGGCGCTGGCGGAGCGCGGCATCGCCACCGGGCTGGAGCAGGCCCGCGCCGAAGAGGCGCAAGGGCTTCTGCCCGATGGCGCGGTGATCATCGCGGCCATCACCAGCTGCACCAATACCTCCAACCCGCGCAACGTGATCGCGGCAGCGCTGCTGGCGCGCAACGCCAACCGCCTGGGCCTGGTGCGCAAGCCCTGGGTCAAAACCTCGCTGGCGCCGGGATCGAAGGCGGTGGAGCTGTACCTGGCCGAAAGCGGGCTGCTCGCCGATCTCGAAAGGCTGGGCTTCGGCATCGTGGCCTTCGCCTGCACCACCTGCAACGGCATGTCGGGCGCGCTGGACCCGAAGATCCAGCAGGAGATCATCGACCGCAATCTATACGCCACCGCCGTGCTCTCGGGCAACCGCAATTTCGATGGACGCATCCACCCCTACGCCAGGCAGGCCTTCCTGGCCTCGCCGCCGCTGGTGGTGGCCTATGCGATCGCCGGCACCATGCGCTTCGACATCGAGAACGACGTGCTGGCGACGGTGAATGGCCAGGAAATTCGCCTCAAGGACATCTGGCCGAGCGACGAGGCCATCGACGCCGTCGTCCAGGCGGCCGTCAAACCCGAGCAGTACCGGTCCGTGTACGAGCCCATGTTCGCCATCCGCGTGGACGGCGGCGAAACGGTGTCGCCCCAGTACGCCTGGCGCCCGCAGTCCACCTACATCCGCCGGCCGCCCTATTGGGATACCGAGGGCGTGGGCGCGCTGGCCGCCAGCCCCCGCACGCTTGCCGGCATGCGGCCGCTGGCGCTGCTGCCCGACAACATCACCACCGACCACCTGTCGCCCTCCAACGCCATCCTGATGGACAGCGCCGCAGGCGAATACCTGCACAGAATGGATGTGCCGGAAGAAGACTTCAATTCCTACGCCACCCACCGGGGCGACCACCTCACAGCCATGCGCGCCACCTTCGCCAACCCCACGCTCAGGAACGAGATGGTGCGCAACCGCGACGGCACCGTGCGCGCCGGCTCCCTCGCCCGCGTGGAGCCCGAAGGCCAGGTGATGCGCATGTGGGAGGCCATGGAAACCTATCTCCAGCGCAAGCAGCCGCTGATCGTCATCGCGGGCGCCGACTACGGCCAGGGCTCCTCGCGCGACTGGGCGGCCAAGGGCGTGCGCCTGGCCGGTGTGGAAACGGTGGTGGCCGAAGGCTTCGAGCGCATCCACCGCACCAACCTGATCGGCATGGGCGTGCTGCCACTGGAATTCCGGCCCGGCACCACCCGCATCACTCTTGGCTTGGACGGTACGGAGACCTACGATGTGACCGGCGACCGCGCACCGCGCGCCACGCTGACCCTGGTGGTGCGCCGCCGCGACGGCAGCGTGCTGCAGGTGCCCCTCACCTGCCGGCTGGATACGGCCGAGGAAGTTTCGGTGTATGAGGCGGGCGGCGTGCTGCAGCGCTTCGCGCAGGACTTCCTGGCCGAGAGTGCAAGGGATTGAGGAAGCACCATGCCATTCACACCTCAGATCAAGATCGCCGCCAGCTACCTGCGCGGCGGCACCAGCAAGGGCGTGTTCTTTCGCCTGCAAGACCTGCCGGCCGCAGCCCGACAGCCCGGCGCGGCCCGTGATGCGCTGCTGCTGCGCGTGATGGGCAGCCCGGACCCCTACGGCAAGCAGATCGATGGCATGGGCGGGGCCACCTCGTCCACGTCCAAGGCCGTGATCCTCGCGCCATCGGCCCGGCCGGGCCACGACGTTGATTACCTGTTCGGGCAGATATCCATCGATAGCGCCTTCGTGGATTGGTCGGGCAACTGCGGCAATCTCTCGGCCGCTGTCGGTCCCTTCGCCATTGCCAACGGATTGCTGCCGGCAGAGCGTATTCCGCAAGACGGCTTGTGCACCGTGCGCATCTGGCAAGCCAACATCGGCAAGACCATCGTGGCGCATGTGCCCATTGCCGATGGCCAGGTGCAGGAAACGGGGGAATTCGAACTCGACGGGGTCACCTTTCCGGCGGCCGAGGTGGCGCTGGAATTTCTCGACCCCGCCGACGAGGGAGATGGCCATGGCGGTGGCGCCATGTTCCTCACCGGCCAGTTAGTCGATGACCTGGAAGTGCCCGGCGTGGGCATGCTGCGCGCCACGCTGATCAACGCGGGCATACCGACCATCTTTCTCGACGCGGCCGACCTCGGCTACGCGGGCACGGAACTGCAGGATGCGGTCAATGGCGACCCTGCGGCCCTCGCCCGCTTCGAAGCCATTCGTGCCCACGGCGCGGTCAAGATGGGCCTGATCCAGCACATCGGCGAAGCCGCCACGCGCCAGCACACGCCCAAGATCGCCTTCGTCGCGCCGCCGGCCAGCTACACCGCGTCGAGCGGAAAGCGGGTGCGGGCGGGCGACGTCGATCTGCTGGTGCGCGCCCTCTCCATGGGCCGGTTGCACCACGCCATGATGGGCACGGCGGCCGTGGCCATCGGCACCGCCGCCGCCATTCCTGGCACGCTTGTCAACCTGGCGGCGGGCGGTGGCGAGCGCCAGGCCGTGCGCTTCGGCCACCCCTCGGGCACGCTGCGCGTGGGCGCGCAGGCCGAGCGGGGCGCGCAAGGTCAGTGGCAGGTCACGAAAGCGCTGATGAGCCGCAGCGCTCGCGTGTTGATGGAAGGCTGGGTCCGCGTACCCGGCGACTGTTTCTAGAACGAGAACCCAGGAAAAAAGACCCATGTCCACTCGCAAGACCCTCAAGGCGCTGGCCCACGCGCGCCGCGGCGTGCTCGTGCCCGGCGCCTTCAACGCCCTGTCCGCCAAGGTGATCGAAGACCTGGGCTTCGAGGCCATTTACGTCACCGGCGCCGGTGTCACCAACATGTGGTTCGGCATGCCGGACCAGGGCTTCATGGGCCTGGCCGAAATCGCCGACCACACGGCGCGCATCCGCGACGCGGTGGAGCTGCCGCTGCTGGTGGACGCAGACACGGGCTTCGGCAATGCGCTCAACGTCTATCACACGGTGCGCACGCTCGAACGCGCGGGCGCTGACTGCATCCAACTGGAAGACCAGGTGGCGCCGAAGCGTTGCGGGCACTTTTCCGGCAAGGAAGTCATATCCACCGAGGAAGCGGTGAGCAAGATCAAGGCAGCCGTCGATGCCCGCCGGGACAGCGACCTCATGATCATGGCCCGCACCGATGCGGCGGCCACGCACGGCTTCGAAGCCGCGGTGGAGCGCGCCCAGCGCTTTGCCGAAGCCGGCGCCGACATCCTCTTCGTGGAAGCCGTGACCCAGGCGGAACAGGTCCGCTCGCTCCCCCAACGCCTTGCCACGCCCCAGCTGATGAACATGGTGATCGGCGGGAAGACGCCCATCTTCAACGCCGATGAGCTGGCCCAACTCGGCTACGGCATCGTGCTGTACGCCAATGCCGCGCTGCAAGGCGCCTTGATGGGCATGCAACAGGCGTTGACCGTGCTGCGCAACAGCAAGCAGGTGCTGGAGTCAGGCGGCCTGGTGGCGCCGTTCGCGGAACGGCAGCGGCTGGTCGGAAAGCCCGAGTGGGATGCCCTTGAGGACCGCTATACCTGATGGGCGGCCCCCTTCCGGCGTGGCCCCACCCTCCACAGGCAGGAACGCCTTTCAGCCCGGTAGCCCGGCAACCTGCGCCCACTGCGCCGTCCCTCGCGCAAACTCCACGAAGGCGCGCAGATAGTCCGTATCGAGGTCGCTTTCGCGGGCGCCCAGGTGGATCTGCTTGGCAATGCCGTGGCGGCCCAGCCGGACGGGCACGACATCCATCTTCTCGGCGTACTCCAGCACCAGCCAGCGCGGCAGCGCGGCCACGCCGCGTCCGCTGGCCACCATCTGCAACATGATGTCGGTCGTCTCGATGGTCTTGTGCCGGCGCGGGCTGACGCCAGCAGGCGTCAGGAACTGGGTGTAGACGTCCAGCCGCTCCGGGCTCACCGGGTAGGTGATGAGGACCTCGCCGGTCAACTGCGCCGGCTTGACGTAGGCCTGCCGTGCGAGCGGATGGGACTTGCCCACGACCAGCACCTGTTCGTAGTCGAACACGGGCTCGAACCTGAGCCCGGGCTTGAACAGCGGGTCCGGCGTGACGAGCAGGTCGATCTCGTAGCCGAACAGCGCACCGATGCCGCCGAACTGGAATTTCTGCTTCACATCCACGTCCACGTCGGGCCACGCGGACAGGTAGGGCGACACCACCTTCAGCAGCCACTGGTAGCACGGGTGGCATTCCATGCCGATGCGCAGCGCTCCGCGCTCGCCCTGGGCAAACTGTCCCAGCCGCTCTTCCGCCAGATCGAGCTGGGGCAGGACGCGGTTCGCCACCGCGAGCAGGTAGTGACCCGCCTGGGTCAGCCGCAGGCTGCGGCCCTCCCGCAGCCAGATGGCGGTGCCCAGTTGCTGCTCCAGCTTCTTCATGCTGTGGCTCAGGGCCGACTGGGTGAGGTTCAACACGCCAGCTGCCGCCGTCAACGAACCTTGTCTTTCGACCTGCTGGACGATGCTGAGGTGGATGCGCTCCAGCATTCAATGAGCCTCATTCATGGATACGTGAGATAAAACCATTTTACTTCATCGATCCGGCTGCTTAGCATCCACCCTCGAATCACCGATGAGCGGCCTGGCAACCACCCACCGCATCGGCCCTTCCCCATTGGCCCACCGGACTGCGATGAATCCACAACCCACCTTCCATCTGCAGCGCATCCGTTTCGATGAGAACTACGAACCATCGGACAGCACGCGCATCACCACCAACTTCGCCAACCTGGCCCGGGGGGCGAGCCGGCGGCAGAACCTGCGCAACACGCTGCGGATGATCGACAACCGCTTCAATGCGCTGGCGCATTGGGACAATCCTCAGGCAGACCGGTATGCCGTCGAACTGGAGATCATCTCCGTCGAGATGCGCGTCGGTGGCGGCGACAGCCCTGCCGCAGTTCCGCTCATCGAAATCCTGAAGACCGTCATCCTCGACAAGACGACGGACACGCGCATCGACGGCATCGCGGGCAACAACTTCTCGTCGTATTTGCGCGATTACGACTTCAGCGTGGTGCTTCCGGGCTACAACGCCGGGCGGGCGGAGTTCGGCATTCCAGAAGGTTTTGGCGACCTGCACGGCCAGCTGTTCCAGCAGTTCAGCCGCTCCGACGCCTACCGCGAGCACTTCCACAAGCCGCCCGTGATCTGCATCAGCGCGGCGACCAGCAAGGCCTACCGGCGAACCGGCAACCAGCATCCGGTGCTGGGAGTGGAGTACCAGCAGAACGAGGCGTCCTCGACCGACCAGTACTTCGCCAAGATGGGAATGCAGGTTCGCTTCTTCATGCCGCCGGACAGCGTCGCGCCCCTGGCGTTCTACTTCCGCGGCGACCTGCCGAACGACTACACGCATCTGGAACTGATCGGCACCATCAGCACGATGGAAACCTTCCAGAAGATCTACCGCCCAGAGATCTACAACGCCAACTCCGCCGCCGGCACCCTCTATCGGCCGAGCCTGAAGAACCAGGACTACTCGCTGACCCAGATCGTCTACGACCGCGAAGAGCGCAGCCAGCTGGCGGTGAAGCAGGGCCGGTTCGCGCAGGAGCATTTCATCGAACCGTACGGACAGGTGCTGGAGCGATGGGTTGCCGGCTGCGCGCGCTGACCTCTCGCGGGGGCCCGCATCGCCGCTCCTCATCACCATGCGCCTGCAGCGGCTCGATCGACAGGCGCGCGGCTTTCCCCTCTTTGACTGAAAAGGAAATCTCCCAATGTTTGAAACCTCCATCGCCGGCAGTCTGCCGAAACCCGCCTGGCTGGCAGAAACCCACAAGCTGTGGCCGCAGTGGATGGCCGAAGGCGATGCATTGCGCCAGGCCAAGGCCGACGCCACGCTGCTCTGGATCAAGGCCCAGGAAGATGCCGGACTGGACATCGTGTGCGATGGCGAACAGTCACGCCAGCACTTCGTGCACGGTTTCCTCGAGCAGGTCAAGGGGATCGACTTCGAGCACAAGGTGAAGATGGGCATCCGCGACAACCGCTACGACGCGATGGTGCCGCAGGTGGTGTCGAACCTTCGCCTCAAAGGCCGGGTGCATGCGTTCGAGGCACAGCTGGCGCGCGCCCATACGAAGAAGAAGCTGAAGTTCACCCTGCCCGGCCCCATGACCATCGTCGACACGGTGGCGGACCGCTTCTACGGCGGCGATGCCGAAGGGCGGGTCAAGATGGCCTTCGCGTTCGCCGAACTGCTCAACCAGGAAGCGCTCGCACTGCAGGCCGATGGCGTGGACATCATCCAGTTCGACGAGCCCGCCTTCAACGTCTACATGAAGGACGCTGCCGACTGGGGCGTGCAGGCCCTCGAGCGAGCGGCGCAGGGGCTGACCTGCACGACCGCGGTGCACATCTGCTATGGCTACGGCATCAAGGCCAATACCGACTGGAAGAGCACCCTGGGCGAGGAATGGCGGCAGTACGAAACGGTGTTCCCTGCCCTGGCCAAGAGCAGCATCGACCAGGTGAGCCTGGAATGCATCCATTCCCACGTGCCGCCTGAGCTGATGAAGCTGCTGGCGGGCAAGGACGTCATGGTCGGGGTGATCGACGTGGCGAGCGACGTGGTCGAAACGCCCGAGGAAGTGGCCGACACGATCGGCCGCGCTCTGGAGTTCGTGCCCAAGGAGCGGCTCTTTCCCTGCACCAACTGCGGCCTGGCCCCGATGGGCCGCGACGTGGCGTGGCGCAAGCTCAAGGCCCTGGCGGAAGGCACGCAGCTGGCCAAGACGCGCCTCGCGGCCAGCGGGGCGTGAGGATGGCGCTCCGGTGACGCGCCGCCGGGGGCACACGGGGTGTCCCGGCCAGAAGGCAGGGGCGACGCAGCCGCAGCCTGCTCGGTCCTCATCCGCGCGGAACGGACGTCAGCCATGCCCGCGCGGCCCGGCGTCCATGCGCCAGGCCAGGCGCGCTCCTGCGCCCACCGCGGCGCCCACCACCCAAAAAAGGCCCGCCACGCCGATCAGCGCACCGGCCGAGCCGAACAGCACCGGCATCAGCACGCTCGATCCATTGATGGCCATCAGCCGCAGGCCCAGGGCTTCGCCGTGCCGATGGTGCGGGGTGATCTGGTGCAGCAGGCTCATCACCATGGGCTGCACGGAGCCCAGCGCCAGCCCGAGCAGCACCGAGCAGATGCCCAGGGCCAGGGCGGTCGGCATCAGCGGGTAGATGCCGAACAGCACGGCCGAGGCCACCATGGCGCCGGCCACCACCACCGACTCCTTCAGCCGCGATGCGACGAACGGCATCAGCACGCGGATGACGGCCGCCGCGATGGCGAAGCCGCCCAGGATGGTGCCGATCACCGACGCCGACAGGCCGCGCTCGTGGCCCAGCAGCGGCACGACGAAGGTGTGCACGTCCCAGCAGGAAGACAGCAGCCAGTTCACCAGCAGCAGGCGGCGGAAAGCCGGGTCGTCCAGCAAGTCCCACGCGCGGGCGCGCGGGCCGCCGGCTGCGGCGATGACCGGGGGCAGCTCCACCGTGGCGCGCACCCAGAACCAGGTCGCCAGCGGGAGCACGGCCATCAGCAGGAAAGCGGCGCGGTAGCCGGCCGTGCTGCTGGCGCCTTCGCCCACCAGCGCGCCCGCATGGTCGATCAGCAGGCCGGCCGTGAAGGGCCCGAGGAAGTTGGAAACCGCCGGCCCGATGGCCAGCCAGCTGAACACCTGCCGCAGCTGCGTGGCGCCCTCGGCGGCACGGCCCACATGCCGCTGCAGCGCGATGACGGCCGCGCCGGAAGCCCCGCCCGTCATCAGCGCCGCAAGGCACAGCACCGGAAACACGGGGAACGCCACCGCCAGCCCCGCGCCCGCCGATGCGAACACCACGGCATGGCGCACCGGGCGCTTGAGCCCGTGCCGGTCGGCATAGCGGCCGGCGGGGAGTGCCAGGAACACCTGCGTGAGTGAGAACAGCGCCAGCAGCACGCCGACCGCCGCCGGGCTGTAGCCTTCGCGCAGCGCCAGCAACGGCGTGGCCATGCGCATGCCGGCCATGCACGCATGGATGCAGATCTGCCCGAGGATCAGCCGCGCCAGCGCCCAGTTCACGTCAAAGGCCTCCGCCTTCGTCGTCCTCGCCATCGAGCGACAGGCCGGCCTGCACGGCCACGCCGGGCAGCGCAGTCCCCCCCTCTACCGATGCTGCGGGCGCGGGCGCGGGCAGCTCCTGTACGTCGCGCAGCTTGCGCTGGATGGCGCGGGTGCGCACGCCCACGTCGTCGAACTTCTTGGCCGCCGCGTCGATGGACTTCTTGGCGGATTCGACGATCTCGCCGAACTTGGAAAACTCCGTCTTCACCGAGCCCAGCACGCCCCAGACCTCGGACGAGCGTTTCTCGATGGCGAGGGTCTTGAAACCCATCTGCAGGCTGCTGAGCATGGCCGCCAGGTTGGCCGGGCCAGTGATCATCACGCGGCAGTCGTTCTGCACCGCCTCCACCAACCCGGGCCGGCGGATCACCTCGGCGAACAGGCCCTCGGTGGGCAGATACAGCACGGCGAAGTCGGTGGTGTGCGGCGGCGACACGTACTTGCTGAAGATCTTGCGCGCTTCGAGCTTGATGGAGGTTTCGAACGCATTGCCGGCCGAGAGGATGGCGGCCTTGTCCGCCGCGTCCTGCGCGTCCAGCAGGCGCTGGTACTGCTCGACGGGATACTTGGAGTCGATGGGCAGCCACACGGGCTTTTCGTCGCCCCGGCCCGGCAGGCGGATGGCGAATTCGACCAGGTCGTCGCTGCCCGGCACGGCCTTGACGTTGCGCGCGAACTGATCGGGTGTGAGCACGTTCTCGATGATCGCGCCCAGCTGCATCTCGCCCCAGGTGCCGCGCGTCTTCACGTTGGTCATCACGCGCTTCAGATCGCCCACGCTGCCGGCCAGCGTCTGCATCTCGCCCAGCCCCTTGTGCACCTGCTCCAGCCGGTCGCTGACCAGCTTGAACGACTCGCCCAGCCGCTGCTCCAGCGTGGCATGCAGCTTCTCATCGACCGTGCGGCGCATCTCCTCGAGCTTGGCGGTGTTGTCGGCCTGGATGGCGGCCAGCCGCTCGTTCAGCGCGCCGCGCAGCGCCTCGGCGTTGTGCTGGCTGCCTTGCGCCATGCCCGCCAGCTGCTGCGAGACGGCGTCCTGCAGCACCGCGAACTGGTTGCGGATCTGCTGGCCGTTGGCCTCCAGCTGGTGTGTCAGCGCAGTGGAGACGGCCCCGAGCTGCGCGTGGATGTCGCTCTTGAGCGAGTCGAGCGTGCCGCGCGTCGCATGGGTCAGCGCCTCGAAGCGTTCCTGGATGCGCTCCTCGAAGCGCTTGGCGCCTTCCGCCATGGCTTCGCGCGACTTGCCGCTGTCGGCCACCAGGGACTGGGCGGTGTGCGTCAGCTCGGCGCGGAAGCTCGCGAGCGCCTCGGCCAGCTCCTTGCGCGCCAGGGCGGCCTCGGCCTGGCCGCGCGCCAGGCGCTGCTCCAGTTGCGCCTCGAAGGCGCCGAAGGCGGCCAGCAGCTCGGCGCGGCCGTTGCGCGATTCGGCCACGGCCTGGGCCAGGCGCTCGTCCACCGCGCCGCGCAGGCCCTCCAGCGTGCCCTGCGTGGTGTGCGTGAACCCGCGCAGCTGCTGGCCCATGCCGTCCAGCGCGCCGTCGTTCTTGGCCACCGACAGCTGGGTGGCCTGCACCGCGCGCTCCAGCGCGTGCAGCCGTTGCAGCCATTCCGGCGGCAGTTCCACCTCCACCTGCGGGCGGCGCAGCAGGAGCACCACCAGCAGCGCCGTCGTCACCAGCAACAGCCCCAGGGCTGCCCACATCACCATCGTCATCCGGTCGCTTACTTTCTCGTTGTTATTAAACTGCTATTTTTTTCATAGCATCATGCGCTGGACCATCAAGCGCCGGCGCATGATTTGACTCAAAAAACCGCGTCAAGCCCGCTTCGGTGCAGGCCGGTTCACGGGCGTCAGGGCGCCGCGCCCATCGAAGAAAGCGATGAGGTTGTCCGCCGCCAGGTTGGCCATCGCCAGGCGCGTGGGCACGGTGGCGCTGGCGATGTGCGGCGTCAGCACGACGTTGGGCACCTCCAGCAGCGCGGGGTGCACCTTGGGCTCGCCCTCGAACACGTCCAGTCCGGCGGCGGCGATGCGCTTGTCCTTCAAGGCCTGGGCCAGGGCCGCATCGTCCACGATGCCGCCCCGCGCGATGTTGATCAGGTTGGCGGTGGACTTCATCTGCGCGATCTCGGCGGCGCCGATGGCATGGTGCGACTCGGGCGTGTAGGGCAGCACCAGCACCAGGTGGTCGGCGGTGCGCAGCAGCTCTTCCTTGCTGACGTAGCGGGCCTTGCACTCCGCTTCCAGCTCGGGCGACAGGCGCGAACGGTTGTGATAGATCACGTTCATGCCGAAGCCGTGCGCCCCGCGCCGGGCGATGCCCTGGCCGATGCGGCCCATGCCCAGGATGCCCAGCGTGCTGCCGTGCACGTCGCTGCCGGCAAACATGTCGTAGCTCCAGCGGTTCCATTTCCCGGCGCGCAGATAGTGCTCGCTCTCGGTCACCCGGCGGGCCGTGGCCATCAGCAACGCGAAGCCGAAGTCGGCCGTGGTCTCGGTCAGCACGTCGGGCGTGTTGGTGCCCTGCACGCCGGCGGCGGTCATCGCATCCACGTCGAAGTTGTTGTAGCCCACCGCCATGTTGGCGACGATGCGCAGCCGTGGCGCCGCGGCCAGCAGCGCGGCGTCCACGCGCTGGCTGCCGGTGGTCAGCACGCCGTCCTTGTCTTTCACGCGCTCGGCCAGCTCGGCCGGCGTCCAGATGATGTCCTCGGGATTGGACTCGACATCGAAGTGCTGCGACAGGCGCTCCACCACTTCGGGAAAGATGTTGCGGGCGACGAGGATGCGGGGTGGGGTCATGGGATGAACAAGTCCTTGGGGTGGGTAGTCAGCGGAACCAGACGAAGGTCATGGCGACGAAGAGCGGCACGAGGATGCCGAACGACCACAGCATGTAGCCGAAGAAGCTCGGCATCTTCACACCACGGTCCTCGGCGATGGCCTTGACCATGAGGTTGGGCGCGTTGCCGATGTAGGTATTGGCGCCCATGAACACCGCGCCGGCCGAGATCGCCGCCAGCGTGGGTGCCATGACGGTCATCAGCGCCACCGGGTCAGCCCCGGCCGTGTTGAAGAACACCAGATAGGTGGGTGCGTTGTCCAGGAACGAGCTGAGCAGCCCCGTCGCCCAGAAGTAGGCTGCCGTATCGGGCAGGCCATCGGGCCGGGTGACCGCCGCGAGGACGGCGCCGAACGGCCCGGCCGCGCCCGCCTGCAGCATGGCGATGACCGGCACGATGGTGACGAAGATGCCGGCGAAGAGCTTGGCCACCTCCTGCATCGGCGCCCAGCTGAACTGGTTGGCGGCATGCACGCCGCGCGGCGTCAGGGCGAGCGAGAGCAGCGTGACCCCGACCAGGCCCACGTCACGCACCAGGCCGGGCAGACCGACGGTGGTTCCGGCCACGTTCCAGGCGAGCGGGCTCTTCCACACGCCGCTCGTCAGCACCAGCGACACGGCAAGCGCCAGCAGCACGAAGTTGATCCGCCCGTCGAAGCCGATGCGCACGCGTCGCGGCGTGGCGCCTGCAGACGCCGGCGCCGGTGCCGGTGCCGGTGCCGGTGCCGTCATGGCGGCAGGATCGCGCCGCAGTTGCCAGGCGTCGAGCGCATGGAACACCACCAGCAGCATGCCGACCAGCCAGAGCGTCTGCGGACCGATGTGCGTCACGGTCCAGAAAAAGTCGACCCCCTTGAGAAACCCGAGGAAGAGCGGCGGATCGCCCAGCGGCGTGAGCGCGCCACCGGCGTTGGAGACGATGAAGATGAAGAACACCACCACATGCGCCCGGTGCGTGCGGTGCGCGTTGGCGCGCAGCAGCGGGCGGATGAGCAGCATCGACGCGCCGGTCGTCCCCATCACGCTTGCCAGGGCCGCGCCGACGGCCAGCAGCGCGGTGTTGACGGCCGGCGTGCCGCGCAGGTCGGCCCGGATGTGGATGCCGCCCGCCACGGTGTAGAGCGCGGTGAGCAGAATCACGAACGGCAGGTACTCCGCCAGCAGCGCATGCATCACACCGGCTGCCGCCGCGCCCGGGCCGAAGCGGGTGGCGAACGGCAGCAGGAAGGCCAGTGCCCAAGCCGCCGTGACCTTGCCGAAGTGGCGGTGCCAGAACGCGGGCGCCAGCAGCGGCAGCAAGGCGATGGACAGCAGCAGGCCGGCGAACGGCACACCCCAGGCCGTCGATAGGGTGGCGCCGTCCAGCTGAGCCGCGCTGGCCGCGGCGGGCAGCGCGCACGCTGCTACGAGCGCGAGCCGCAATGCCTGAAGGTGCAGCCGCCCTCCGGTCATGCGTTGGCGGGAATCTCGAACACTTGCCGCAGGTAGGCGAGATAGGCCTCGTCGTCGCACATGCCCTTGCCCGGCGTGTCCGACAGCTTGGCGACCGGCTGGCCGTTGCAGCGCGTCATCTTGATGACGATCTGCAGCGGCACGTGCACGGGCGCGTCGCCCAGGTCGTTGGTGAGGTTGGTGCCGATGCCGAAGGCCAGCTGGCAACGGCCCTTGAACTGCCGGTAGAGCGCGATGGTGCGCGGCACGGTGAGTGCGTCGCTGAAGATGAGCGTCTTGGTGAGCGGGTCCACCCGGTTCTTGCGGTAGTGGTCCAGCAGGCGCTCGCCCCAGGCGAACGGGTCGCCGCTGTCGTGGCGGGCGCCATCGAAGAGCTTGCAGAAGTAGAGATCGAAATCGCGCAGGAAGGCATTCATGCCGTATACATCGGACAGTGCGATGCCCAGGTCGCCCCGGTATTCACGGGCCCACATCTCGAAGCCGTAGATCTGGCTGTCCCGCAGGCGCGGGCCCAGCGCCTGGCAGGCCTGCAGGTACTCGTGCGCCATGGTGCCCAGCGGGGTCAGGCCCAGCTTCATCGCATAGAGCACGTTGCTGGTGCCCGCAAACTGCCCGGGGCCTGCCGCGCGGTCGGGCCGCCGGTCGCCGGTGCCCAGCCGCGCGCACAGCACCCGCAGCACTTCTTCGTGCCACGCGCGGCTGAAGCGCCGCCGGGTGCCGTAGTCGGCGATCTTGAGCTCCGCCAGACCCTCCCCCTGCAGCTGCGCGATCTTGGTGTCGAGCCGTCGCCGGCCTTCGGGGAAGTCGGGCACCTTCTGCGTGTTGCGGAAGTAGACCTCGTTGACGATGGCCAGCACCGGAATCTCGAACAGGATGGTGTGCAGCCACGGCCCGGCAATGGTGATCTCCAGTTCGCCCGAGGGCTGCGCCGTGACGGAGATGTACTTTTCGTTCAGCCGGAACAGCGCCAGGAAGTCGACGAAGTCGCTCTTGATGAAGCGCAGCGAGCGGAGGTAGGCCAGCTCCGCGTCCTGGAACCGCAGGCTGCACAGCGAGCGGATCTCATCGCGGATCTCGCTCGCATAAGGCGCCAGCGCCACGCCAGGGTTGCGGCACTTGAAGCGGTATTCCACCTGCGCTCCGGGAAACTGATGCAGCACCACCTGCATCATGGTGAACTTGTACAGGTCGGTGTCGAGCAGGCTGGTGATGATCATGTGAACTCCGCGCTGCGGAAAGCGCGAATCTGGCAAGGGTGCCCGTGCAGGCTTGTCTCTCTGGTGCCATTGTGGCACCAAGCCTTTCGGGCCAAGGACTTATGCGCCGCGAGCACGCAAATTGCGTGAGTCCCTGCGCGGTGTGCGTCACTTGCGCCGGCGCCGGCGAGGGTTAAGCTGCAAGCGCCGGTGAGACGACGGCACGTTCCCGCATTCCCTATTTCCCCCCTCCAAAGAAAGCAAAGGCACCTGCCCATGGCCGCTCGCACCCTGCCCCTTTCCACGCCATCGCTCCAGGGCGATGGCACGCACTCCGTGTGGCGCCTGTCCGCCACGCTGACGGCCTGCCTGCTGCTGCTGTCCGCATGCGGCGGCAGCAGCAGCAACGACAGCGGCAGCGATCCGGTGGCCGAGGCGTCGGCCTGCACGGCGGTGAGCGGCGGCGGCTCGGTCGTCGTGGGATCGGGCCTGCCGGGCGACCCGGCCGCGCCGGAACCCGCATCGGGCTACCGCGTCGGCAAGACGGCCGTCTATGCCAAGAACTACATGGTGTCGACCGCCAACCCGCTGGCGTCGCGCGCGGGCTGCGACGTGTTGAAGCAAGGCGGCACGGCGGCTGACGCCGCTGTCGCCGTGCAGATGGTGCTGGGCCTGGTGGAGCCGCAATCGTCCGGCCTGGGCGGCGGTGCATTCATGCTTCATTACGACGCGGCGACGCGCAAGGTGCAGGCCTATGACGGCCGCGAAACCGCACCGGCAGCCGCCACGCAGAACTATCTGCGCTGGGTGAGCGACACCGACCGCACCCAGCCGCAGCCCGGCGGCGCGCGTGCCAGCGGCCGCTCGATCGGCACGCCGGGTGCCGTGCGCATGCTGGAGATGGCGCAGCGCGACCACGGCAAGCTGGCGTGGAAGGATCTCTTCCCCAGCGCCGTGAAGCTGGCGACGGACGGCTTTCCGATCAGCGGCCGCATGGCCGGCGCCATCTCGGGGTCGGCCAGCAGCCTGGCGCGCGACGCCGAGGCGGCGGCCTACTTCCTGAACGCGGACGGCAGCCCCAAGCCGCTGGGCACGGTCATCCGCAACCCGGCCTATGCCACCACGCTGACCACCCTCGCGAACGGCGGTGCCAATGCGTTCTACACCGGGCCGGTGGCGCAGGGCATCGTGGACAAGATCAAGGTCACCAGCGGCGGCAATCCGGCCGTGACCATCACCCCGGGCCTGACGGAACTGAGCGACCTGGCCAACTACCAGGCCAAGCGCCGCGATCCCGTCTGCACGACCTACCGCGACTACTGGGTCTGCGGCATGTCGCCACCCTCGTCCGGCGGCATCGCCGTGGCCTCGGCGCTGGGAATTCTGGAGAATTTCGACCTCGCCGCGCAGAAGCCCACCGCCATCGACCTCGAAGGCGGCAAGCCCACGGTGATGGGCGTGCACCTGATCAGCGAAGCCGAGCGCCTGGCGTATGCGGACCGCGACAAGTACGTTGCCGACACGGACTTCGTGCCGCTGCCCGGCGGCACGTGGAACACGATGCTGAACAAGCCGTACCTGCGCAGCCGCGCCGACCTGATCAGCCCGAGCCGCAGCATGGGCACGGCCACGGCCGGCGTGCTCGGCACCAATCCCCAGGGCGTCAGCCTGATCGACGAGAAGGGCACCACGCACTTCACCATCGTCGACCGCCAGGGCAACGTGGTGGTCATGACGACCACCGTGGAAGCGAGCCTGGGCTCGTTCCACATGACCCAGGGCTTCGTGCTGAACAACCAGTTGACCGACTTCTCGGCCACGCCCACGGACAGCACCGGCGCACCGGTCGCCAACCGGGTGGAGCCGGGCAAGCGGCCGCGCAGCTCGATGGCGCCCACGCTGGTGTTCAAGAAGGCGGCCGATGGCGGCATGGGTGACTTCGTCATGGGCACGGGCTCGCCAGGCGGCGGCACGATCATCCAGTACGTGGTGAAGACGGTCGTCGGCGCGCTCGACTGGGGTCTGGACGCGCAGCAGGCCACCTCGCTGATCGACTTCGGCGCCAGCAACAGCGCCACCACGTCGGTCGGTGGCGAGCACCCCAACGTCGACACGGCCAACGGCGGCGCGAACGATCCGCTGGTCACCGGTCTGCGCGCGCTGGGCCACACCGTGTCCACGTCCGCCCAATCGAGCGGCACCAGCACCATCATGCGCGTGCAGCGCAACGGCGCCAGCGTGCTGCAGGGCGGCGCCGACCCACGCCGCGAAGGCGTGGTGCTGGGCGACACCTTCCAGCCCTGAGGCTGGAGCCCCGGGCTGGCAGCCGATCAGGCCAGTCCGGGTGCTTCTGCTTGCACCACCGTCGGCCCTGCACGGCCGATGGCGGCAGGCTGGCGGCGGCGGGCCTAGTCGTTAGTGGCTGCCGCGCACCAGCAGCGGGGCCAGGGCGGCCTGCAAAGCCTCTGGCAGCGCCTTCGGCCGGCGGTCGTCCCGCCCGACATAGACATGCACGAAATGGCCGCAGGCGGCCGTCTGCTCCGCGCCCTCGGCGAACAGGCCCACTTCGTACCGCACGCTGCTGGTGCCCATGCGGGCCACACGAATCCCCGCCTCCACGGTCTGAGGGAAAGCCAGCGGCGCGAAGTAATTGCACTGGGTTTCGATGACGAGGCCGATGGTCTCGCCATGGTGGATGTCGAGCGCTCCTTGACGGATCAGGTAGGCATTCACCGCGGTGTCGAACCAGCTGTAGTAGACGACGTTGTTCACATGGCCATACGCATCGTTGTCCGCCCAGCGGGTGGTGATGGTGTGGAAGACCGGGTAGTCGGCGCGCGCCAGCGGTCTGGGCCGTGGAGGGGAATCAGACCCTTGCGCTGGCGCAGCGCCGGAGGGTCCCGCCATCATCTTCACGTCTTTGCTTGCAGTCGTCACAACGTTCTCCGCATGGCGCACTGAAGTCACGGCGCCGGTTGATGTACCGACGAGTTTCGGGGCTGGCGCGTGCCTTGTCGAGATCGGGGTGTCGCCACGGGTGATCGAGCCGGCACGGCCCGCGCGCAAGGCAACGCGAGCCGGCGCGCACCGCCGCTCGGCGGCCAGCAGCGGGTGCTACACCGCCGGGTATTAGCCCGTGCCACCCGGCCATGCGGTCAGCACTTCATAGCCGTCCGGCGTGACCGCCACCATGTGCTCCCACTGCGCCGAAAGCGACCGGTCCTTGGTCACCACCGTCCAGCCGTCGGCCAGCTTCCTGGTTTCGCGCCGGCCCGCATTGAGCATCGGTTCGATGGTGAACACCATCCCGGCCTCCAGCTTCAGCCCCGTGCCCGGCTGGCCGTAGTGCAGCACCTGCGGCTCGTCGTGATAGACCCTGCCGATGCCGTGACCGCAGTACTCCCGCACCACGCTGAACCGCTCCCGCTGCGCCACCGACTGGATCGCATGCCCGATATCGCCCAGACGCGCGCCCGGCCTGACCTGCCGTATGCCCGCGACCATCGCCTCATACGTCGCGTTCACCAGTCGCCGCGCCAACACGCTGGGCGTACCCACGAAGAACATCCGGCTGGTATCCCCGAACCAGCCATCCTTGTTGACTGCGACGTCGATGTTGACGATGTCGCCTTTCTTCAGGATTTTTTCGGCCGAGGGGATTCCGTGGCACACCACCTGATTCACCGATGTCAGGATGGTCTTGGGATAGCCGCTGTAGCCGACGTTGGCGGGTATGGCGCCCAGCACATCGACGATGTAGTCATGGCAGAGCCGGTCGAGGGCTTCGGTGCTCACGCCCGGAACCACGTGGCGCTCGACCATGGACAGCACGTCGGCCGCCAAGGCCGCAGCGCGCCGCGCCATGACGAGTTCATCGGCCGACCGGAGAGAGATTCCGTCGCCCATCAGTGCTTGCCGATCTGCGGCAGCTTCGGCTGGCCCGCGCCGCCTTTCGCCACAGCCGCAGTAATGTCCAGCCCACCGGCCAGTTCGGCACGCACCAGCAACCGGCAGATCTCCCGGTGGTCGAGTTCCGGATGCAGTTCGGCCAGCATGCCGACCCGCATCCAGTGCTCCGCCTGCGCATTGATCGACCGGCTGAGAGCCGCCCCTGCGACACGCAGGTTGTCATGCATCGCATCGGAAATTTTGACGATACCCATCACACACGACTTATATGAAACATATACGAATTGTATATATTCTCGGTGACGCGCGCTCGCGGATGCCAAGTGGGCCAACGGTGCGGGCGTGTACCGTGATGCAGCGTGCTGCGCTTGAGCGCCGTACAGCTCGGCACTGAGTGATCGGGCGCTGCGCAAACTCGAATCGCTAGCGGATCAGAGGGAGTACCCGGCAGCCGTGCTTGTCGAGAACCGGGCAGTCCCCGCGCCTGCCGGACCCGCAGTGCTGGCCTGCGCTACCGCCGGCACCCTTGGGAGCACGTCCTACCAGACACAGCGGCCCAGCCCGACGACCTGCGCCAGCCGGTTGCCGGCGAATGGCCCTGGGCACCGTGCCCGACTACAGGAGACCGCGATGATTCCGAGCCAGCCAACGAAGCAGCAACAGATCGACCACCAGCAGGCCCCCGTGCCAGGGCAGCAGAGCAAGCGTCCCCCGGTTGCCCAGCAACACCCCTACGCCCAAGTGCACGCCAAGCCTCACCCGCCCGCGTTGGACGAAGCAGAGGACGAGCTGGACGATCCGGTCGGCGACCGGTCCGGGAACGGCTGACCCTCTTCTCTCCCATGCCACGAAGCCGGCCGCGTGCAGGTTGGCTTTTGCCCGCCGATGCGGGCTTTCTGGTGTCTGAGGCCCGCACATAGCTCCTGTTCCCATGGGCAAGCGGTCACAGCAAGGCGCTGGACACAGCTGACCAGCCTCACCCCTCCACGCTCACGCCCAAATCGGCCAGCTTCTGTGCATACGAGTCCCGCCGCTTGACCGCTTTCGCTGAGGTTTCGAGCGCTGCCTGAATCGCCTTCGGCCCCTTTGAGCCGGCGGCCTTGACCAGCGACTGCTTGTGCGCTGCGTCTGCGGCTGCCCGTTGGTAGGTGGCGAACAGCTTGGAGCGGTCGTAGGGTGGTGTCACGGCGGCCTCGTTTCTAGAACTCATCTGGCGACGAAGCCGTTGCGGAACGCCGTTGCGTTGGCTGGCAAAGATCACCGCCCAACAGGCAAGAAAAAAGCCGCTTGAAAGCGGCTTTTTCAGATTGGTGGGACGTGCGGGGGTCGAACCCACGACAAACGGATTAAAAGTCCGCTGCTCTACCAACTGAGCTAACGTCCCTTGCGGCAACTTGCATTGCAGCAAAGCCCTGGATTATAGCTTGCTTTTGGCGGCCGCCGGCTTTGCCAACGCATCCAGCACCCACCCAGCGGCACACTGGCCGAAAGTGGCGGTGACGGCCACCACCGAGCCGTAACCGTGGCAGTTGAGGCTGCCATCCCCCGCGGTGACCTCGCATGTGGGATGCGGCGGCGCGACGGCTTCGCGGCTGAAAACGCAGGCCACGCCGATTTTCTTGCCCTCGCGCGCGGCGCCATGCTGCTTGCGGAGGCGATAGCGCAATTGCGCGAGCAAGGGGTCGTGCGTGGTCTTGGACAGGTCGTCGATGTCGACGAGGTGCGCCAGTCGCTTGCCGCCCGCCGCGCCGACGCTGACGAATGGCAGGCCGCGACGCGTCATGGCCCAGGCCGCCATGGCGGTCTTGGCCTTGACGTCGTCACAGGCGTCCACCAACGCGTCGCAGCATGGCGGCAATAAGGCGTCGCAGTTGTCGGGCGACACGAAATCGTCGATCACGTCCACCTGGCAGCCCGGGTGGATGAGCGCGATGCGCTCGCGCATCGCGTCGATCTTGGACTGGCCCACCGTCGTGCTGAGCGCGTGGATCTGGCGGTTGATGTTGGACTCGGCGACATGGTCCATGTCCACCAGCGTCAGCCGGGCGACGCCGCTGCGGGCCAGGGCCTCGGCGGTCCAGGAGCCCACGCCGCCCACGCCGACCACGACCACGTGCGCGGCGCGAATGCGCGCAGCGCCTTCCACGCCGTACAGCCTGGCCAGTCCACCGAATCGGCGCTCGGCGTCGGCGCCCCCAGCATCCACCAGGGACGCGGGAGAGGCCGGGAGCAGCGCAGCCTCCGGAAGGGTCACTTCAGCCGCGCCAGGCGTTCCTTGGCCGCCGTGGCGGCTTCGGATTGCGGATAGGCCTTGATCAGGTCTTCCAGCGTCTTGCGGGCGGCGCGGGTGTCCTTCAGCTCGACCTGGCAGTTGGCGATGGACAGTGCGGCTTCAGGTGCGCGGGCGTGATCGGGAGCGACCGCGAGCAGGGCCTTGAAGTTGTTGATCGCTTCCTTGTAGTCGCGCGTGGCGTACTGGGCGTTGCCCAGCCAGAAGCGCGCAGACGGTGCATAGCCGCCCGAAGGGTACTGGCGCAGGAAGTTGGTGAAGAGCGGCACGGCATCGGCAAACTTGCCGGTGCGGAAGACCGCGAGCGCCGCGTCGAAGTCGCGCTTCTCGGCCGGATCTGCCTGGAACTCACGGCCATCCACGGTCACCTTGGCAGGCTCGACCTGCCGCAGGCGCTCGTCCACGCCCTGGGCGATCTCCTTTTGCCGGCGCTGCAGGTCGGCCACGTCGCGCAGCAGTTGCTCGTTCTGGCCCCGCAGGCTGGCCTGCTCGGAACGCAGGGTTTCGATCTGGGTCTGCAGTTCCAGCAGGCTGCGGCGCATCTGCGAAGTTTCGTCGCCTGCGCGCTGCCCGCCCTGCTGCAAAACGTCCACGCGCTGGCGCAGCTCAAGGATGGCGCGGCGTGCCTCGTCGTCCTCGAACAGCGCGGCGTGGCTGACGGGCGCTGCCGCCAGCCACATCGCAGCTGCCAGCGCAGCCAGCGCACCGAAACGGGTGCTCATGCGCTGCGCAGCCATCAACGGTAGGACAGTTCAGCGCGGCGGTTCTGCGCGTGCGCGTCTTCGGTGCTGCCCTGCACGGCAGGCTTTTCCTTGCCGAAGCTCACGGCTTCCATCTGGCTGTCCGGCACGCCCAGCAGGCCCAGCGCGCGGCGCACGGCCTCGGCACGCTTCTGGCCCAGCGCCAGGTTGTATTCACGGCCGCCGCGGTCGTCGGTGTGGCCTTCGATCATGACCTTGCGGTTGGGCGATGCCTTGATGAAGCGTGCGTGCGCGTCGAGCACCGACTGGAATTCGCCCTTGATGACGTAGCTGTCGTAGTCGAAGTACACGATACGGGCCACGCCGACGGGGCCTGCGCCGTCACGGGCAGAGCCATCGAGGTTGACAGGAGCCACACCGCTGATGTTGGGATTGCCGGTGGTGCCGCCGTTGCCGGGCGTGGAAGTTGCGCCGCGGTCTTCGACCGGTGCGTCTTCCAGCTTGACGCCAGAGCTGCAACCCGCCATCAAAGCGGTGATGGCGAGGGCGAGGGACACGCGTTTGAGCTTGGCATTCATCATTCAATTTCTCCTGTCGGGCTGATGCTTCAAATAAAAACTAACCAAAAATCACTGCTTCTGGAACGGGCCCCAGTCGGGTTCCCGAATGTCGCCGCTCTTGCCGGCCAGGCGCGCCTTGATGCGACCGTCCAGCGTGGTGGTCATCAAGGCTTCCCGGCCCTGCTGCTGGCTCGCATACACGATCAGCTTGCTGTTGGGCGCGAAACTGGGGTTCTCGTCCGCAGAGGTGTCGGTCACAGCCGTCACGCTGCCAGACTTGAGATCCATGACCTGCAATTTGAAGGCGCCGCCTATGCGGGAGATGTAGGCCAACCACTGGCCATCCGCGCTGACGGCAGGAGAGATGTTGTAGGAGCCGGTGAACGTCACCCGCTCTGCATTGCCGCCCGAAGCCGGCACGCGGTAGATCTGCGGTGCACCGCCGCGGTCGCTCACGAAGTAGATGCTGCGGCCATCGCTGGAGAAGGTGGGCTCCGTGTCGATGCCGCTGCTCTGCATCAGCCGCCGGGGCTCGCCGCCCGCCGCGTCGATCAGATACAGCTGCGAGCCGCCGTCACGGCTGAGCGTCACGGCCAGGGTGCGCCCGTCGGGCGACCAGGCGGGCGCGCTGTTGGAGCCGCGGAAGTTGGCGATCAGCCTGCGGCGGCCGCTGGATACGTCATGCACGTACACCACGGGCTTGCGCGACTCGAACGAGACGTAGGCCAGCTGGCCGCCCGTGGGCGACCAGGCCGGCGAGATGATGGGCTCGGGGCTGGAGAGCGCCGACTGGGCATTCTCGCCATCGGCGTCGGCCACCCACAGGCTGAAGCGCGTACCGGCCTTGGTGACGTAGGCGATGCGGGTGGAAAAGATGCCCCGCTCACCCGTGAGTTTCTGGTAGATGTAGTCGGCGATCCGGTGCGCGACCAGCCGCAGGTCGCCTTCGGTGACGACGAAGCTCTGCCCGCCCAGGTCCTGGCCGTTGACCAGATCCCAGAGGCGGAAACGGATGTCGTAGCGCCCATCGCCCAGCCGTGTGATGCTGCCGGAGGCCAGCGAATCGGCCTTCTTCTCGCGCCACTGCGCTAAATCCGGACGGGTGGATTCGTCCAGCGCGACGCCGGACGCGTCGATGCCGAGGAACTCACCGCTGCGCTCCAGGTCGGCCTGCACGATGGCCGAGATCTTCTGGGGGGCTTGCGCCTCGCCACGGAACGGGACGATGGCAATGGGGCGCTGCGTCAGGCCCACACCCTTGATTTCCACCCGGAACTGCGCCAGAGCCGGCACCGCCGAAGATGCCGCGAGGGCAGCGACCGCATGCCGTCGGGAGATGTGCGGCAGCGCCGCCAGAGGAGAGAGGGAAGAAGGGGTTCGGTCAGTAGTCATTGGTGATGGGTCAACGATCGGGTAACCGTGCGGGTGCCGGCAGGAGAGCCAGCCATGTTACACATCGCCTGCAGATGCCTGTGACAATCTGTGCAACCTGCCAAGGCTGAAAACTTAGAATCCGTCTCTCATGCAACCTTCGAATCATAGCGCCACGCAGGACCAGTCAACCGGGAAAACCACGACGCTGCCCCTGTTCACGCGGCTGAAACGGCTCTATCCCTACTTCGCCAACCAGCGCATGTTGTGGGCCATCGCCATCGCCGCCACGCTGGTCGGCGCGATCACCGAACCGCTCATTCCGGCCCTGCTCAAACCCCTGCTGGACCAGGGGTTCACCGAGGGCACGCTGCAGTTGTGGATGGTGCCCGTGACCATCATGGGCGTGTTCCTGATCCGCGGACTCGCGCAGTTCTGCGGGCAATACGCGCTGGCCCGCATCGCCAACGAGGGCATGCTCAAGCTGCGCCAGGCGCTGTTCGACCGGCTGCTGGCTGCCGACATGAGCCTTTTCGGCCGGCAGTCGGCCAGCGCGCTATCCAACACCGTGGTGTACGAGGTGCAGACCGGCTTCCTGTCGCTGGTGCAGGCGCTGATGGGCCTGTCGCGCGACGGCTTCACCCTGATCGCACTGCTGGGCTATCTCATCTACCTGAACTGGCAGCTGACCCTGATCGTGGCCGTGCTGGTGCCGGGCGTGGCGTGGATCATGAAGACCCTGTCGCGCAGGCTCTACAAGCTCACCAAGAGCAGCCAGCAGGCCACCGACGATCTGGCCTACGTGGTGGAAGAGAACGTGCTGGCGCACCGCATGGTGCGGCTGCACGGCGCACAGGCCGGGCAGGCCGGCCGCTTCCATCAGTTGAGCCAGAGCCTGCGCGGGCTGGCCATCAAGTCCACCATCGCTTCGGCGGCCATGACGCCGCTGACCCAGCTGCTGGCGGCCGGCGCCCTGTCGGCGGTGATCTGCATCGCGCTCTGGCAGGCCCAGGCGGCCGGCACGCGCGACGTCACGGTGGGCGGCTTCGCCTCGTTCATCGCCGCCATGCTGATGCTGATCGCGCCCATCCGCCGGCTGGCGGACGTCGCCAACCCCATCACGCGCGGCGTGGCGGCGCTGGAACGCGGCCTGGCCCTGCTGGAAAGCTCGCCCGCCGAGACCGGGGGCGCGCACCGCGCGCAGCGCGCGAGCGGCGCCATCGCACTGCGCGACGTGGCCGTGTCGTTCGGCACCGACCATGCCCAGGCGCTCGACCGCGTGACGCTGGACATCCGGCCTGGCGAGATCGTCGCCCTGGTCGGTCCATCGGGCGCGGGCAAGACCACCCTGGTCAACCTGCTGCCCCGCTTCATCGCGCCCACGGCGGGCGAGGTGCTGGTCGATGGCGTGCCGGTGCCGCAATGGGACCTGGAGTCCCTGCGCAGCCAGTTCGCCATGGTCAGCCAGGACGTGGTGATGTTCAACGACACCGTGGCCGCCAACGTGGCGCTGGGTGGCCAGATCGACGAAGCCCGGGTGCAGGCCTGCCTTGCCGCAGCCAATCTGGCCGAGCATGTCTCGGCGTTGCCGCAAGGGATTCACACGCTCGTGGGGCACAACGCCACGCAGCTCTCCGGCGGCCAGCGCCAGCGCCTGGCCATCGCACGCGCGCTCTACAAGGACGCGCCCATCCTGATCCTGGACGAAGCCACCTCGGCGCTCGACACCGAATCGGAGCGCCTGGTGCAGGAAGCCCTGCAGCGCCTGATGCGCGGCCGCACGACCCTGGTGATCGCGCACCGGCTCTCCACCATCGAGCACGCGGACCGCGTGGTGGTCATGGAGCGGGGCCGGATCGCCGAGCAAGGCTCCCACGACGAGCTGATGGCGACGGGCGGGCTCTACGCGCGGCTTCAGTCACGGCACAACACGCCCTGAACCGCCTGAGCCCCAGGCCGGGGCAAGGGCGCCCCTGCCGCCCTCAGCGGCGGTTCACCACTTGCCCTGGCGCGGCGGCTGCCGGCGGCGCATGGCCTCGGCGATCAGTTCCACCATGTCCTTGCGGTCGGCCCCCACCGCGAAGTCATGCGCCGTCATGCCGAGCTGGTTCTTGATGGTGACGTCCGCACCCTCCTTCAGCAGCACGCGGGCCACGTCGGCGGCGCCATAGCGCACGGCCATCATCAGCGGCGTGGTGCCGTTGGGTGAGCCGGCGTCGATGTAGGCGTGGTTCTCCAGCAGCAGGTTGGTCATCGCCGCGGCATCGTCGGTGGTGCAGGAAGCCGCGTAGTGCAGCGGCGCCCAGCCGGTCTTGTTGACGTCGGCATCCTTGGCGATGAGCGCGCGGGCAGCCGGCAGGTTGCCCTTGATCGCAGCCATCATCAGCGGGCTTTCGTCCTGCGCGTTGCGCGCCTCCACCTTGATGCCGGGGGCCTTCATCAAGGCGTCGAACGCCTTCATGGAGCCTTCGCGCAGCGCCAGCGTCAGGCCGACCTGGCCCTTGGGATCGCGGGTGTTGGGGTCGAAGCCGCGGCGCACCAGGGCGTTGATGGCACCGCCATCGTCGCGGATGATCGCCGTGAAGAAGTCGTCGTAGGCGCCGGCATGGGCGCAGCCGCCCATCGCCAGCAGCGCCATCCAGGTCATGCAATGCCGCCGGTGGATCATGGCGTCGCTCCTTTCAAGAACAGGTTGTCGAAATTGCGGCTGGTGGCGTGGGCCACTTCCTCGACCGTCACGCCCTTGACGGCCGCCAGCTGCTGCGCCACGAACGGCACATACGAGGGATTATTGGTCTTGCCGCGATAGGGCACCGGCGCCAGGTAGGGACTGTCGGTCTCGATCAGCAGCCGGTCCATCGGCACGAAGGCGGCCACGTCGCGCAGATGCTGCGCGTTCTTGAAGGTGACGATGCCCGAAAAGGAGATGTAGTAGCCCAGGTCGAGCGCCGCGCGCGCCACCTCGGCCGTTTCGGTGAAGCAGTGGAAGACGCCGCCGGCCCGGTTGCCGGCGCCGTCCTCGCCCTCTTCCCGCAGGATGGCGAGGGTGTCGTCCGATGCGCTGCGGGTATGGATGACCAGCGGCTTGCGCGCCGCCCGGCCGGCACGGATGTGGGTGCGGAAGCGCTCGCGCTGCCATCCCAGATCGGCCACCGAGCGGCCGCCCTTGCGGTCTTCCATGCCGTAGTAGTCGAGCCCGGTTTCGCCGATCGCCACCACGCGGGGCAGCGCGGCCCCGTCCAGCAGGTCCTGCAGCGACGGCTCGGTCACCCCCTCGTTGTCGGGGTGCACCCCCACCGTGGACCAGAAGTTGTCATGCGCGGTGGCAAGCGCATGGACCCCGGCGAATTCCTCCATCGTCGTGCAGATGCAGAGCGCCCGGTCCACGCGGGCTTCGGCCATGGCCTGCCGGATCTGTGGCAGCTGCTCGAGCAGCTCGGGAAAGTTGAGGTGGCAATGGGAGTCGGTGAACATGCGGTACGAGATGACGGAACGGATGGGCCAGGCTGGGCGGCGCACGGCCCCGGGCGGCGCAGCACCGGCAGTATCCACAAAAACAAATGCCGACCGGGGTGCACGGTCGGCATGGGGAGCGCCGCAGCGAGCCCGGGCGGCTCAGATCGTCTGGGTCGGCCGGTCGGAGCCCAGGGTCGAGCCGAGGATCTCCTCGATCTTCGCTTTCAGCTGGCGCGACTTCTCGTCTTTCGGAAACTGGATGCCCACGCCCTGCGTGCGGTTGCCCGCCGCACGGGCGGGCGTGACCCATGCCACCCTGCCGGCGACGGGGTAGCGCTGCGTGTCTTCGGGCAGCGTCAGCAGCACGTAGACGTCGTCACCCAGGCGGTATTCGCGGGCCGTCGGAACGAAGATGCCGCCCTCGGCGAAGAACGGAATGTAGGCCGCGTAGAGGGCCGCCTTCTCCTTGATGGCCAGCTGCATGACGCTGGGGCGCGGCGCGTTGAGGGAGCTGTTCATGGGCGTGTGGCGGCGGTGGAGGACGGCTTCATCAGTGTTTTGAGTGTAGGGCGTTTCGCGCCTGGGCCGCCAGAGCCTCCAGCATCAGGCCGGCGTTGAACGGATGCTCCGCCGTACGGGCCTCCCGGGCCAGCGCGCGGCCCCAGCGGGTGAGCGGGCCGATACCCGGCGGCGCAGGCAGGTCGGCCGCGTCGAAATAGCGCGGCGCGGCGCCCACGCGATGCGCCAGCAGGTCGTGGCAGAGCTTTTGCAGCGCATCGACCGCCTGGGCAGGCGAGCAGTCGGCCAGCGCGGTCACGTCGCCACGGGCCATCGCCTTGGGCAGGCGCGACCAGGCCTCGGGGCTGCGGCCGGCGCGGGCCAGCGCCAGGGCGTCGTCGGGACGGCCACCCGCCGCCCGCAGGAACGCGGTGGCCGCGCCGGGTGCGACGCCCTGCCCTGCCAGCCAGTCGTGCATGGCGGCGTCCTGCGGCCAGACCATCGTGTGGCCCAGGCAGCGGCTGCGGATGGTGGGCAGCAGCTGGTGCGCCGCTTCCGTCGCCAGCACGAAGCGCACGTCGCCCGGCGGCTCCTCCAGCGTCTTCAGCAGCGCGTTGGCCGTGACGTGGTTCATCTGCTCGGCCGGATACACCAGCACCGCCTTGCCGCGCCCGCGCGCGGAGGTGCGCTGGCAGAATTCCACCGCGTCGCGCATCGCGTCCACGCGGATCTCGCGGCTGGGCTTGCGTTTCTTGTCGTCGATGTCGGCCTGCGCCTTCTCGGGCAGGGGCCAGCCCAGCTCCATCATCTGGGTCTCGGGCATCAGCACGCACAGGTCGGCATGGGCGCGCACGTCGATGGCATGGCAGCTCGTGCAGACGCCGCAGGCGCCGCCCGCCGTGGGCGCATCGCACAGCCAGGCGCGCACCAGCTCCAGCGCCAACGGGTACTGCCCGAGGCCCGAGGGGCCCTGCAGCAGCCAGGCATGGCCGCGCTGCGCCAGCAGGGACTGCCGCTGCTGGGCGATCCAGGGCGCGACGGGCACTGGCGCCGCGCCGTCGGCGGTGACCGGCGCCGGGCTCATGCCGAGCCCTCCGCCGCAGCGGGCAGATGGCCGCGTGCGGCCAGCGCCGCCGCCAGTTGCGCCCAGACGGCGCTGCGTTCCTGGCGCGCATCCAGCCGCACGAATCGTTCCGGCGCGCCCGCGGCGCGGTCGGCATAGCCCTGGGCCACGCGGGCGAAGAAGTCCTCGGGCTGCGACTCGAACCGGTCAGGCGTGCGCGCCGCGGCCAGCCGGGCGGCGGCGTCGGCGGGGGGCAGGTCGAACCACAGCGTGAGGTCGGGATTACGAATGAAATCGCCCTCCGGCGCAGATGCAGCCTGGGCCATGCGCTCCAGAATCGATAGCAGACGAATGTCGAAGCCCCGGCCCGCGCCCTGGTAGGCAAAGGTAGCGTCGGTGAAGCGGTCGCACAGCACCACGTCGCCCCGCGCCAGGGCGGGTTCGATCACGCATCGGAGATGGTCGCGCCGGCCGGCGAAGACCAGCAGGGCCTCGGTCAGCGGGTCCATCGCATCGTTCAGCAGCAGGGTGCGCAGCTTCTCGGCCAGCGGGGTGCCGCCGGGCTCGCGGGTCACCACCACCTGGCGGCCCTGCCCGCGCAGGGCGGCGGCCAGCGCATCGATGTGCGAGGACTTGCCCGCACCGTCGATCCCCTCGAAGGTGATGAAGAGCCCGGCTTTCGCAGGCGTTGCGTGATCAGGGGTCAAGGTGTGTGCATCCATGCCGGGCGGGGTCACTGCTGGCCGCGCTGGTAGCGGTTCACGGCGCGGTTGTGTTCGTCCAGCGTCGGGCTGAAATGGCTGGTGCCGTCACCGCGCGAGACGAAATACAGCGCCTGCGTGCGCTCGGGCTGCACGGCGGCCAGCAGCGCCGCCTTGCCGGGCATGGCGATGGGCGTGGGCGGCAGGCCGGCGCGGGTGTAGGTATTCCAGGGCGTGTCGGTCTGCAGGTCACGGCGGCGCAGGTTGCCGTCGAACTTCTCGCCCATGCCGTAGATCACCGTCGGATCGGTCTGCAGCAGCATGCCGATGCGCAGGCGGTTGGTGAACACGCCGGAGATCTGCGCGCGGTCGGAGGCGCGGCCGGTCTCCTTCTCGACGATGCTGGCCAGCGTCAGCGCCTCGTCGGGCGACTTCAACGGCGTATCGGCGGCGCGTTGCGCCCAGGCGGCCTCCAGCTTCTTGTCCATGGCGTGCAGCGCGCGGCGCAGCACCGCCAGGTCGCTGCTGCCCTTGGCGTAGGTGTAGGTGTCGGGGAAGAACCGGCCTTCCGCCGCCACGCCCGGGCGGCCCAGGCGCTGCATGATCTCGGCCTCGGGCAGGTTGGCGGTTTCGGGCTTCAATTGCTCCTCGCGCGACAGCGCCTGGCGCACCTGCCGGAAGGTCCAGCCCTCCACCAGCGTGACCGCGCGCAGGGCTTCCTCGCCGCGCACCAGCTTTTGCAGCAGCTCGCGCGGGGTGGTGCCCACCGGAATCTCGTAGTTGCCGGCCTTGATGAGGCGGTCTTGCCCCGACACCCGGAACCAGGCGTAGAGCAGCCGGGGGTCGATGGCCACGCCCGCGGCGGCCACGGCCTGGGCCACGCCGCGTGGGGTGGTGCCGGGCTCGATGGCCAGCTCCAGCGGATCGCCCGGCGCCACGCCGGTGCGGGGCGCCACCGGCATGGGCGCGTGCAGCCACCAGGCCGCCGTGGCGCCCGCCGCAAGAAGAATGACCAACACCAATGCGAGGAAACGACGCACGACCCTGCTGCCTGTATGAAAGGAACCGGGCATCATAATTCAGGCATGACTTCTTCCCAGCCCCCGCTTCTGGACGGCGTCGCGCCGCTCTCGCATCTCGGCGTGATCCGCGTCGAAGGCGCTGATGCCGCCGCCTTTCTGCACGGCCAGCTGACGCAGGACTTCGCCCTGCTGGGCCTGCAGGAGGCCCGCCTGGCCGCCTTCCTGTCGGCCAAGGGCCGCATGCAGGCGAGCTTCATCGGCTTCAAGCGCAGTGCCACCGAGGTGCTGCTGATCTG
Source organism: Acidovorax sp. Leaf160 (assembly GCF_001424265.1). Classification (GTDB taxonomy): domain Bacteria; phylum Pseudomonadota; class Gammaproteobacteria; order Burkholderiales; family Burkholderiaceae_C; genus Paracidovorax. The sequence goes on along the minus strand of NZ_LMOV01000002.1, from coordinate 44,382 downwards.
CTCGCATGACCTGCTGGCGCCCACGCTCAAGCGCCTGTCGATGTTCGTCCTGCGCGCCAAGGCCCGGCTAACCGACGCCACGGGCGACTTCGCCCTCTGCGGGCTGGCCGGGTCCGCCGCCGAAGCGCTGCTGGAGGGTGCGCAGGCTCCCTGGGCCAAGCGCGACGTGGACGGCGCCACCGCCGTGCGCCTCTACCCGGCGCAGGGCCAGCCGCGGGCGCTGTGGGTGGCGCCGGCAGGCACGCCAGCGCCAGCCGGCGCCAGCCTGAGCGAGGCACTCTGGCAGTGGAGCGAAGTGCAAAGCGGCGTGGCGACGCTGACGGCGCCCGTGGTCGAGGCCTTCGTTCCGCAGATGCTCAATTACGAGTCGGTGGGCGGCGTCAATTTCAAGAAGGGCTGCTACCCCGGCCAGGAAGTGGTGGCGCGCAGCCAGTTCCGCGGCACGCTCAAGCGCCGTGCGTACCTGGCGCACGTGGCGCCGGATGCCGCGCCGGATGTGGCGTCCACCGTGGCGGTAGGCAGCGAAGTGTTCGCAGGCGGCGACGCGGAGCAGCCGGTGGGCACCGTGGTGCAGGCCGCCCCGGCGCCCGGCGACGGCGTGGACCTGATCGTCTCCATGCAGATCAGCGCGGCCGACGGCCCGGCGCTGACCGTAACCAGTGCGGACGGCCCGGCGCTGACGCTGCAGCCGCTGCCCTACGCGCTGCTGGAAGACATCTGAGGCGCGCCCTTCTCGCTGGGCGCGGAAGCTATCGAATCAATAGCTGCCTGCGCCCGCCCTGCCAATACTTTCAGGTAAAAATGGCTTGAAGCGCCGGTGAATCAAGCGCAGGCAGCTCCTGATTCGATAGCAGTGCACAGTTGGCGCTGCATGGTGACGTGGGGAATGCCGGCTTCCTCGTACGGCTCGCCCCGCACCGAGAAGCCGGCCCGCCGGTAGAACGCTTCGGCCGTCGCCTGCGCATGCAGCGTGACCCGCCCGTCGCCCCGCTGCGCAGCGGCATCCACCAGCGCATCCAGCACCTCGCGCCCCCAGCCCTGGCCGCGCACGGCCCGGTCCACCGCCATGCGGCCGATGAGCCCTTCACCGGCGTCACCGCGCAGCAGCCGGCCGGTCGCCACCGGCAGCCCCAGGCGGTTGAACGCCACGGCATGCACGGCGTCGGCGTCGCGGCCGTCCTGCTCCAGGGCAGCCGCAATGCCCTGCTCCGCCACGAACACCTCGGTGCGCAGGGCGGACGCAGCCGGGCCCCAGGTCGCCCAGTCACCCACCCGCACTTCCACCATCGGCTCGCCCGCCTCGAAGCGTTCGATCATGGCGCGCAGCGCCTCCGGCACCGGGCGCGAGGTCTGGGTCGCAGGGTCGGCAAACACGTAGATCAGCTCGCCCGACACCAGCAGCCGGTCGCCGCAGAAGATGCCGAACACGAACTGCAGCGACGAGCGGCCGATGCGCAGGCAGCGCAGGCCCACGTCGAGCACGTCGTCGAGCCGGGCGGAGGCGTGGTATTGCACCTCCGCCTTCTTCACGTACAGCTCGCCGCCGAGCGCCTGCATGCCAGCCTCGTACGGCACGGCCAGCTGGCGCCAGTACTCGCCCATGGCGTTGTCGGCATACATGAGGTAGTGGGCGTTGAAGACGATCTTCTGCATGTCCACCTCCGCCCAGCGCACCCGCAGGCGGTGCAGGCAGCGGAACTGGGCGCGGCGGGGCCGGTCGGCCGACAGGGCGGCGGGACGCGTCGACGGGGCCGAGGACGTGGAAAGCGTGGAAGGGGTGGAAGGAGTGGAAGGCGCGGTCATGGGGTCATGGCTCCAGTCCGAAGGCGTTGCGCAGGGCGCGGGCGGCGTCGGCATGCGCCTGGCGCGCTTCGGGAATGGCGCGGCCCATCTTGATGAATTCATGTGTGACGCCCCGGTAGATCTCCAGGTCCACCGGCACGCCGGCGGCGCGCAGGCGGTCGGCATACGCCACGCCTTCGTCCACCAGCGGGTCGCACTCGGCCAGGCCCACCCAGGCGGGGGCGACGCCGTCCACGTCGGGTGCCAGCAGCGGTGCGAAGCGCCAGTCCTCGCGGTCTTGCGGGTGCTCGATGTACTGGCTGAAGAACCAGTCGATGGCCTCCGCATCCAGCACCAGGCCGTGGGCGAAGCGGCGGTGCGATTCCGTGTCCTGGTGCGCCGTCGTGCCGGGGTAGAACAGCAGCTGCAGCGCCAGCGGCAGGCCCGCATCGCGCGCCAGGATGGCATTCACAGCCGCCAGCGTGCCGCCGGCGCTGTCGCCGCCCACGGCCAGCCGGGTCGCGTCCGCGCCCAGCGCAGCCGCCTGCGCGGCGAGCCAGGCCAGGGCGTCCCAGGCGTCGTTCGATGCGGTGGGGAACCGATGCTCGGGCGCCAGCCGGTAGTCCAGCGACACCACCATGCAGCCGGCCAGGCGCGCCAGTTCGCGGCACAGCACGTCGTGGGTCTGCACGCTGCCGACCGTGAATCCGCCGCCGTGCAGGTAGAGCAGCAGCGGCAGGCCGGCGCCGGCGGAGTCGCCGGCCGCCACGGGGGCGTAGAGCCGCGCGGGCAGCACCGCCCCGTCGCGCGCCGGAATGCCCAGCTCCTCCACGCGGGCCAGCGGGGCCTTGGGCACTTCCAGCACGCCTGCGCCGGATTCGTACGCGGCGCGGGCGCGCACCGGGCCCAGGGTGTGCAGCGGCGGGCGGCCGGCGCGAACCATGCGGTCGAGCACGTCGCGCATCTTGGGGGTCAGAAAAACGGCAGGCTGGGGCATAGGCGAAGGGACAGACAAACGGGCGGACGATCCTGAAAAATGAGCGGCGGACGGCCAGGCCAAAAGCGCATCATCGCCACGGGCCGCTGCCAGCCAGACACAATAGCGGATCACCGGCGCCCCGCCCGCCTGCCTTGCGCTTTGCGCGACGCCCGCCGGGCTGCATTCCGCAGCCGCCCCTTTCCGCCGCTGGCCTCCTCCCACCCATCCGCATGCTGCCCACCCTGTCCTCCGTTCACATCGCCGTCATCGGACTGGGCTACGTGGGCCTGCCCCTGGCCGTGGAATTCGGCAAGCACCGGCCGGTGGTCGGCTTCGACATCCGGGAAGAACGCATCGCCGCGCTGCGGGCCGGCCAGGACCACACGCTCGAAGTGAGCGCCGAGGAACTCGCCCAGGCCTCCCACCTGCGCTTCACCGCCCAGGCGGCCGACCTGGCGCAGTGCAACGTCTTCATCGTCACCGTGCCGACGCCGATCGACGCACACCAGCAGCCCGACCTGGGCCCGCTGATGCGCGCGAGCGAGACGGTCGGGCGGCTGCTGAAACCGGGCGACGTGGTGGTGTACGAATCCACCGTCTACCCGGGCGCGACGGAGGAAGACTGCGTGCCCGTGCTGGAGCGCCATTCCGGCCTGCGGTTCAACCGCGATTTCTTTGCCGGCTACAGCCCCGAGCGCATCAACCCGGGCGACAAGGCGCACCGGCTGACCGGCATCGTCAAGATCACCAGCGGCTCCACGCCCGAGGCGGCCGATCTGGTCGATGCGCTCTATGCGGAGATCATCACCGCCGGCACCCACCGCGCTGCCAGCATCCGCATCGCCGAAGCCGCCAAGGTGATCGAGAACACCCAGCGCGACGTGAACATCGCCCTGGTGAACGAGCTGGCGCTGATCTTCAACCGCCTGGGGCTCGACACCGAGGCGGTGCTGCAGGCGGCCGGCACCAAGTGGAACTTCCAGCCGTTCCGCCCCGGCCTGGTGGGTGGGCACTGCATCGGCGTGGACCCGTACTACCTGACGCACAAGGCCAAGTCGATCGGCTACCACCCGGAGATCATCCTGGCGGGCCGGCGGCTGAACGACAGCATGGGCGCCTACGTGGTCACGCAGCTGGTCAAGGCCATGACCCAGCGGCGCATTCACGTGCAGGGCGCCCGCGTGCTGGTGATGGGGCTGGCCTTCAAGGAGAACTGCCCCGACCTGCGCAACACCCGCGTGGTGGACATCGTGCGCGAACTGGCGCAGTACGACGTGCAGGCCGACGTGCACGACCCCTGGGTGAGCGCGCGCGAGGCCGAGGACGAATACGGCATCGCGCTGGTGCCTTCGCCCGCGGCGGGCGCCTACGATGCGATCATCGTGGCTGTCGCGCACGGGCAGTTCCGCACCATGGGCGCCGCCGCGATCCGCGCGCTGGGCAAGCCCGAGCATGTACTGTTCGACCTGAAGTACGTGCTGGGCGCCGCAGAATCCGATCTCCGGCTGTGAGGCGGCTTTCGCCCTTGCAGCCCACCCCTGCCAACCGCCCCTTCCTTCGGCCCCACATCCCCATCCCCATTTCCCATGCCCCACGCCTACGCCGCCCTCCAGACCCAGCTTGCCGGCGACCCGCGCACCTGGCTGGTCACCGGTGTGGCGGGCTTCATCGGCAGCCATTTGCTCGAAACCCTGCTGCGGTTGAACCAGCGCGTGGTGGGGTTGGACAACTTTGCCACCGGCCACCGGCGCAACCTGCATGAGGTGCGTTCGCTGGTGGGCGAGGCACGCTGGCAGGCGTTCCGGTTCATCGAAGGCGACATCCGCGACCTGGCCGCCTGCCGGGGCGCGTGCGAGGGCGTGCAGCACGTGCTGCACCAGGCCGCCCTGGGCTCCATCCCCCGCTCGCTCAACGATCCCATCGCCACCAACGCCACCAACATCGACGGCTTCCTCAACATGCTGGTGGCCGCCAGGGACGCGGGCGTGCAGAGCTTCACCTACGCGGCGTCCAGCTCGACCTATGGCGACCATCCGGGCCTGCCCAAGGTGGAGGACGCCATCGGCAAGCCGCTGTCGCCCTACGCCGTGACCAAGTACGTCAACGAGCTGTATGCGCAGGTGTTCAGCCGCAGCTACGGCTTCCATTCGATAGGCCTGCGCTACTTCAATGTGTTCGGGCAGCGGCAGGACCCGGGCGGCGCCTATGCCGCGGTGATTCCGCTGTGGACCCAGTCGCTGCTGAAGGGCGAGCCGATCCACATCAACGGCGACGGCGAGACCAGCCGCGACTTCTGCTACGTGGCCAACGCGGTGCAGGCCAATCTGCTGGCCGCCACCACGGCAAACGACGAGGCGCGCAACCAGATCTACAACGTGGCGGTGGGCGAGCGCACCAGCCTGAATGCGCTGTTCGGGCTGATCCGCGACCGGCTGAGCGGCCACGGCGTGCCGGCTGCGGCGGCGCCGCTCTACCGCGACTTCCGTGCGGGCGACATTCGCCACAGCCAGGCCGAGATCGCCAAGGCCGAGCGGCTGCTGGGCTACATGCCCTCGCATACGCTGGCCCAGGGCCTGGACGCCTGCGTGGACTGGTACGCCGAACACGTCGGCGGGCCGCGCGGCGAGCAGGCTGGCGGACCAGCCGACCTGCAGGGCGCGGGCTGACCGTGCGTCTCTCCCATGTGGCTTGGAACCTGGGCGGGCTGGCCGTGCCGCTGGCCGTGGCAGCGCTCACCGTGCCACCGCTGCTGGCGCGCATCGGGCCCGAGCGGTTCGGCCTGCTGGCGCTGGCCTGGGGCCTGATCGGCTATGCCAGCGGGCTGGACCTGGGCCTGGGCCGCGCGCTCACCCAGCGGGTGGCCGGCCTGCGCGGCGCCGGGCAGGAACACGACGTGCCCGACGTGCTGGCGACGGCCGGGCGCATCACCCTGATCGCCGGGCTGTGCTTCGGCGTGCTGGTGCTGCTGGCCGTGCCCGCCGGGGCGGCCGGCTGGGTGCATGCCGCAGGCACGCCGCGCGGCGAGATCACCGCAGCGGTACTGCTGCTGGCCCTGGCGCTGCCCGCCCAGGCCATGAGCGCGACCTACCGCGGGCTCAACGAGGCGTACCTGAACTTCCGCGGCATCAGCCTGCTGCGCGCGGGCCTGGGGGTGGTGAACTTCGCAGGGCCGTGGCTGGTGTCGCACTTCACCCCGCATCTGGGCTGGCTGGTGCTGCCGCTGGTGGCCAGCCGGTTGCTGAGCCTGGCGATCTACCGCGCGCTCGCGTGGCGCTGCGTGCGCCAGGGCGGCGCCACCGCCCCCGGCCGCTACCGGCCCCGCACGGGGCGCGAACTCTTCGCCTTCGGCCGCTGGGTCACGGTGAGCAGCATCATCAGCCCGATGCTGGTGCAGGCGGACCGCTTCACCATCGGCGCGCTGGTGTCGGCGGCCGCCGTGTCGGCCTACGTGCTGCCCTACGAGGTGGTGGTGCAGAGCCTGGTGCTGACGGGAGCGGTGTCGTCGGTGATGTTCCCGGGCCTCAGCCGCCTGCTGCGGGAAGACCCGCTGGGCTGGCGGCACTATTTCATGACCTGGCTGGGCCGCGTGGCCGCCTTGATGGCGCTGGTGTGCGGCCTGCTCGCGCTGCTGCTGCCGTTGCTGCTGCGCGCCTGGATCGGGCCGCAGCTGCAGCCGGTGTCGGTCGCCGTGGGGCAGATTCTGTGCCTGGGCGTGTTCGCCAACGCGCTCGGCACCCTGTTCTATGCCTTGCTGCATGCGAGGGGCCGCGCAGACATCACGGCGCGCCTGCATGTGGTGGAACTGCCCGTCTTCCTGCTGCTGCTGGCCGGGCTGATCCAGGAGTACGGCTTGCGCGGCGCCGCCTGGGCGTGGACCCTGCGCATGGTGGCTGACGCGGCGCTGCTGGCGTGGTTCGCGCTGGGCGGCACCCGGCCGCGGAGGGCCGCCGCATGAACGCCGCCAGCGCCGCCGATACCGCCGCCGATACCGCTGCCGACGCGACGGTGGATATCGTCATCGTCAACTGGAACGCCAGCGAGCAGCTGATGCGCTGCCTGCAGTCCATCCGCGCCGACAGGCAGTGGCCGCATTGCACGGTGCGGGTGGTCGACAACGGTTCCACCGACGGCTCGCTCGACACCGCCGAAGCCGCGTTCAGCGACATGGCCTTCGTGCGGGCCGGCGCCAACCTGGGCTTCGGCAAGGCCTGCAACCGGGGCGCCCGGCAGGGGCAGGCCGAGTTCATCCTGTTTCTCAACCCCGACGCCGAACTGCGCGGCGACGCGCTCTCGCAGGCGCTGGCCGCCCTGCGCAGCCCGGGCCACGCACGCACCGGCATCTGCGGCGTGCAGCTGGTCGATGAACGCGGCCATGTGGCCCGCAGCTGCGCGCGCCTGCCCACCGCCGCCCGCATGGCCGCGCACGCCGCCGGGCTGACGCGGCGCTTTCCGCGGCTGGGCTATGCCATGGCCGAATGGCCGCACGACGCCACGCGCCAGGTGGGCCATGTGATCGGTGCCTTCTACCTGGTGCGCCGCTCGCTGTTCGAAGCGCTGGGCGGTTTCGACGAACGGTTCTTCCTCTATTTCGAAGACCTGGACTTCTCCCGCCGTGCGCACCATGCCGGCTGGGCCAGCTGGTATGTGGCGACCGCGCGGGCCTTCCATGCGGGCGGCGGCACGTCGCGCCAGGTCAAGGCCCGGCGGCTTTTCTATTCGCTGCGCAGCCGCCTGCTCTACGCGCGCAAGCATTTCAGCGTCCCGGGCTGGGCCGCCGTCGCTGCCGCCACGCTGCTGGCGGAACCGCTGGCGCGGCTGGCGCAGGCGCTGGTGCGGCGGTCCTGGGCATCCGCACGCGAGACCGGCGCGGCCTACGCGATGCTGTGGCGCTGGCTGCTGAACCCGGCTGTGCGGGAGCCCCTGCCATGACGGCACCGCTGCGCGTGCTCGCGCTCACCAAATACGGCCGGCTCGGCGCCTCGTCGCGCATGCGCACGCTGCAGTACCTGCCGCTGCTGGCGCAGCACGGCGTGCAGCTGGACGTGCACCCGCTCGTGCCCGACGCCATGCTCCAGGCCCGCTACGACAGGGGGCGCTACGGCCCGGCCGCACTGCTGCTTGCCTACACCCGCCGGCTGCGCGACTTGCTGGGCGCGGGGGCGTTCGATCTGCTCTGGATCGAAAAGGAAGCGCTGGCCTGGCTGCCCTTGCCGCTGGAAGCGGCGCTGCTGCGGCGGCGGCCTTATGTGCTCGACTACGACGACGCGACCTTCCACCAGTACGACCTGCACCGCGCTGCCGCCGTGCGGCGGCTCTACGGCCGCAAGCTGGACGGGCTGATGGCCCGCGCGGCACTGGTGGTCGCCGGCAACGGCTATCTGGCGGAGCGGGCGGCGAAGGCAGGCGCGCGGCAGGTCGAGATCGTGCCCACGGTGGTCGACCTGGAGCGCTATCCCCTGGCCGCGCCAGCCTGCGTCGCGCCGATGGAGCCCGCGCGCATCGCCTGGATCGGCTCGCCCTCCACGGCGCGCTACCTGCAGGCGGTGGCCGAGCCGCTGCGCGACCTGGCCCGCCGCACGCCCTTCGTGCTGCGCGTGATCGGTGGCGGCCAGGTGCCGCTGCCCGGCGTGCAGACGGAAGCGGTCGCGTGGAGCGAGGCCACCGAGGTGCCGTCGCTGCAGGGCGCGGCGGCCGGCATCATGCCGCTGCACGACTCACCCTGGGAGCGCGGCAAGTGCGGCTACAAGCTCATCCAGTACATGGCGTGCGCCCTGCCCACGGTGGCGAGCGACGTGGGCGCGAACCGGGACATCGTGGTGCATGGCACCACGGGCTTTCTGGCACGCAGCCCGCAGGACTGGGTGGAGGCGCTGGCGCGCCTGCTGCAGGACGCCGCACTGCGCCAGCGCATGGGCGGTGCGGGTCGGTCGCGGGTGGAGCAAGGCTACTGCCTGGAGGTGACCGCGCCGCGACTGGCGCGGCTGCTCCGGCAGGCGGCGGAGTCTGCCCAGGGGGGCCGGCTATGAAAGGACTGCTGATTGCGGGCTGGGCCGACTCGCTCATCAACTTCCGCGGCCCGCTGATCGCCGCGATGCAGGCACGCGGCGTGCAGATGCATGTGGCCGCGCCCGGCCTGGCCGCAGGGGACCCCATCCGCCAGGCGCTGGAGGAGCGCGGCGTGACCGTGCACAGCGTGCCGCTGGCCCGCACGGGCACCAACCCCCTGGGCGACCTGCGATCGCTCATCGCGCTATGGCGGCTGATGCGCCGCATCCGGCCCGACTTCGTGCTGGGCTACACCGTCAAGCCGGTGGTCTGGGGCTCGCTCGCCGCCTGGCTGGCGGGCGTGCCGCGCCGCCATGCGCTGATCACCGGGCTGGGCTATGCCTTCCAGGGCGAGGGGCAGCGCGGCCTGCTGCGGCGCATCGTGCAGTCGCTCTACCGCGTGGCCCTGGCGAAGGTGCACACCGTGTTCTTCCAGAACCCGGACGACCTGGCGCTGTTCCAGTCGCGCAAACTGGTGCGCCCGCCCACCGCGGCGGTGGTGGTTGCGGGCTCGGGCGTCGATGTGCGGCATTTCGCGCCGGAGCCACTGCCCGGCGGCCCGGCGTGCTTCCTGCTGATCGCCCGGCTGCTGGGCGACAAGGGCGTGCGGGAATACGCCGAGGCAGCGTCGAGCGTGCGCCGCCGGCACCCGGGCACGCGGTGCCTGCTGGTGGGCTGGATCGACGGCGACAACCCGGACGCCATCGCCCGGCACGAACTGGAGCGCTGGATCGAGCGCGGCGACATCGAATACCTGGGACGGCTGTCCGACGTGCGCCCTGCCATCGCGCAATGCAATGTCTTCGTGCTTCCCTCCTACCGCGAAGGCACGCCGCGCACGGTGCTGGAGGCCATGGCGATGGGCCGGGCCATCATCACCACCGACGCGCCGGGCTGCCGGGAAACGGTGGTCGCGGGTGACAACGGGCTGCTGGTGCCCGTGCGCTCGGCCGAGGCGCTGGCCGAGGCCATGGCCGCGCTGGCGGCGGACGCGGCAGAGCGGCAGCGGATGGGCGAGCGGTCCCGGCAGATCGCGCTGGCGAAATACGACGTGGATCTGGTCAACGACGCCATGCTGCGGGCCATGGGCCTGCCGCCCGATCCGGCCGCGCCGGTGTCCGCGCAAGGCTTGCCATCGTGAAGCGCCTCTTCGACATCGTGTGCGCAACGGTGGCGCTGGTGCTGCTGGCGCTGCCGCTGCTGTGGCTGGCGTGGCGCGTGCGCCGCCGGCTCGGCAGCCCGGTGCTGTTCCGCCAGCAGCGGCCCGGCCTGCACGGCCAGCCGTTCCTGATGTTCAAGTTCCGCACCATGACCGACGCACGCGACGCACAGGGCGCGCTGCGGCCCGATGGCGAGCGGCTCACCGCCTTCGGCCGCTGGCTGCGCTCCACCAGCCTGGACGAGCTGCCCGAGCTCATCAACGTGCTGCGCGGCGACATGAGCCTGGTCGGCCCGCGCCCGCTGCTGATGGAATACCTGCCGCTCTATTCGAAGGAACAGATGCGGCGCCACGACGTGCGCCCGGGCATCACCGGCTGGGCGCAGGTGAACGGGCGCAATGCGCTGCGCTGGGAAGACAAGTTCGCCTTCGACGTCTGGTATGTGGACCATCGCTCCTTGCGGCTCGATCTGCGCATCCTGTGGATGACGGTCGCGCAGGTGCTGCGCCGCGACGGCATCAACGCGCCGGGCGAAGCCACGGTGGCGCCCTTCACCGGCAGCGCCCCACCCGCCTGCGACAGAATCGAAACGCCATGACATTACCGCTTTATGCCGTGTACGGCGCCAGTGGCCACGGCCGCGAAACCATGCCCCTGGCACGCGGCTGGTGCTCCAGCCACGGGCTGCCGCCTGACCGGCTGGTGTTCATCGACGACGCCCCCCCGGCCGCGCTGGTCAACGGCCACCGCGTGCTGACCTGGGAGGCGTTCCTGCAGCAGGACGCCACCTCCCGCCACGCCGCCATCGCCATCGCCGGCAGCCGCGTGCGCGAGCGGCTGGCGCTGCGCTGCGAGGCCCACGCCGTGGCGCTCTGGAGCCTGCAGGCCGCCAATGCCGTGCTGATGGACGACGTGCAACTGGGCGCCGGCGCGCTCATCAGCCCGTTCGCCGCGCTGACGTGCAACCTGCGCATCGGCCGCTGCTTCCATGCCAACCTCTACAGCCACGTCTCGCACGACTGCGTCATCGGCGACTACGTGACCTTCGCGCCCGGCGTGCGCTGCAATGGCAACGTGGTCATCGGTGACCATGCCTACATCGGCGCCGGCGCGGTCATCCGGCAGGGCAGGCCCGGCGCTCCGCTGGTGATCGGTGCGGGGGCCGTGGTCGGCATGGGCGCCGTGGTGACGCGCGACGTGCCGCCCGGCGCCGTGGTGGCCGGCAACCCGGCCCGGCCGCTGCCGCGAAAGGAATCCGCATGCTGAATACCCGATTCGCCCCCTGGCCCAGCTTCACGCCGGAGGAAGCGCAAGCCGTGCAGCGGGTGCTGCTGTCCAACCGAGTGAACTACTGGACGGGCACCGAAGGCCGCGACTTCGAGCGCGAGTTTGCGCAATGGAGCGGCGCACGCCACGCCGTCGCCGTGGCCAACGGCACGCTGGCGCTGGACCTGGCGCTGCGCGGGCTGGGCATGGGCGCGGGCGACGAGGTCATCGTCACGCCCCGCACCTTCGTGGCCAGTGTGTCGTGTGTGGTGAATGCCGGGGCCACGCCGGTGTTCGCCGACGTGGATGCCGACAGCGGCAACCTGACGGCCGAGACCATCGCGCGCGTGCTCACGCCGCGCACCCGCTGCATCGTCGTGGTGCACCTGGCGGGCTGGCCCGCCGACATGGACCCGATCCTGGCCCTGGCACGCCGGCACGGCATCAAGGTGATCGAGGACTGCGCGCAGGCGCACGGCGCCCGCTACAAGGGCCGCAGCGTGGGCACGCTGGGCGACGTCGGCGCCTGGAGCTTCTGCCAGGACAAGATCATGACCACGGGCGGCGAAGGTGGCATGGTCACCACGCAGGATGCCGCCCTCTGGTCCGCCATGTGGGCCTTCAAGGACCATGGCAAGACCTGGGAGGCGGTGTACGAGCGCGAACACCCGCCCGGCTATCGCTGGGTGATCGACGGCTTCGGCACCAACTGGCGCATGCTGGAGATGCAGGCCGCCATCGGGCGCATCCAGCTGGGCCGCATGGCCGAGTGGAGCGCGCTGCGACAGCGCAACGCAGACGCGATCCTGGACGAAGCGGCGCGGCACGGCTGCGCCCGGGTGCCCCGCTGCCCGGCCGATGGCGGACAGACCCGGCACGCGAACTACAAGGCGTATTTCTACCTGCGCCCCGAGCGGCTGGCGCCGGGCTGGAACCGCGACCGCATCGTGCAGGCGCTGACGGAACTCGGCGTGCCGGCGTTCCAGGGCTCGTGCTCGGAGGTGTACCTGGAGCGGGCGTTCGACGGCACCCCCTGGCGACCGGCCGAGCGCCTGCCGGTGGCGCGGCAGCTGGGCGAGACCAGCGTCATGCTGCTGGTGCACCCCACGCTGCGCCAGGGCGACATCGACTGCACGGTGGCCGCCCTGCGCGCCGTGTTGACCGAGGCGACGGCGCAGTGACTCCGCACCCCGCCGCCGACCCGGCCCGGGCGCGCCGCGAGCCCATCGCCCGGCGCATCCGCCAGCTGCCCCGGCCGGTGAAGCGGCTGGTGGTCGTGTCGCTGGACACCGCCCTCTGCGCCGCCGCTTTCGCCCTGGCGCTCATGGTGCGGCTGGACCGCATCGACGTCTTCCAGGCCATCTACCTGCCGGGCCTGGCCGGCGCGCTGCTGCTGTTCCTGCCGATCTTCGTGGCCGCCGGCCTCTACCGCGAGGTGTTCCGCTTCAGCGGCTGGACGGCGCTGGCCCAGGTGGTCAAGGCCACCGCCGTCTATGGCGTGGTCTACGCGGCGGTGTTCACGCTGCTGCGCGTGGGGGGCGTGCCGCGCACGGTGGGCATCATCCAGCCGGTGCTGTTCCTGACCTTCGTGCTGACGTCGCGCGCCGTCGCACGCTACTGGCTGGGCGGCCTGCACCGCGACCTGAAGCTGCGCGACAAGTGGCCGCGCGTGCTGATCTACGGCGCAGGCAACGCCGGCCAGCAGCTGGCCAGCGCCCTGGCCCACGGCCGCAAGGTGTGGCTGGTCGGCTTCGTGGACGACGATGCGCGGCTGCATGGCTCCAACCTGCAGGGCGTGCCGGTGCTGCCGCCCGCCGACCTGCCGCAGCTGCTGCGCAAGACGCGCGTCGATGCACTGCTGCTGGCCCTGCCCAGCGCCACGCGCAAGCGCCGCGCCGAGATCGTGCAGGCGGTGCGCGCCGTGGCGCCGGCCCTGGCCGTGCGCACCCTGCCCACGGTGACCGACATCGCCCAGGGCCGCGTGCAGGTGAGCCAACTGCGCGACGTGGACGTGTCGGACCTGCTCGGGCGCGACCCGATCCCGCCCGACCCGGCGCTGCTCGGCCGCAACATCACCGGCAAGGTGGTGCTGGTGACGGGCGCGGGCGGCTCCATCGGCAGCGAGCTGTGCCGGCAGATCCTGATGGCGCAGCCGAGCACGCTGGTGCTGGTGGAGCACAGCGAGGCGGCGTTGCACGAAATCAGCCTGGACCTGGCCCAGCGCTGCACCCAGGCCGGCCTGCCGACCGAACTGGTGCCGCTGCTGGCCTCGGTGCGCGACGCCGATCGGCTGCACACCGTCATGGGCGCCTGGCGGCCCGACACCGTCTACCACGCAGCCGCCTACAAGCACGTGCCCATCGTGGAGCGCAATCCGGCCGAGGGTCTGGAAAACAACCTGTTCGGCACGCTGCAGACGGCGCGGGCCGCCATCGCCCACGGCGTGGCCGACTTTGTCCTGGTCAGCACCGACAAGGCCGTGCGCCCGACCAACATCATGGGCGCCAGCAAGCGGCTGGCCGAGATGACGCTGCAGGCCCTGTCGGACCAGCCCGGGGCCGCCGGGCGGACCCGCCTGTCGATGGTGCGCTTCGGCAACGTGCTCGACTCGTCCGGTTCGGTCGTGCCGCTCTTTCGCGATCAGATCCGCCGGGGCGAGCCGGTCACGCTGACGCATCCGGACATCACCCGCTATTTCATGACCATCCCGGAAGCGGCGCAGCTGGTGATCCAGGCCGGTGCGATGGCGCGCGGGGGCGACGTGTTCGTGCTGGACATGGGCCAGCCGATCCGCATCGCCGACCTGGCGCGGCGGATGATCGAGCTGTCGGGCCTGTCGGTGCAGGACGAGCTGCGGCCCGACGGCGACGTGCCCATCCGCGTGGTGGGCCTGCGGCCGGGCGAGAAGCTGTACGAGGAACTGCTGATCGGCAACGCCCCCCAGCCCACGGCGCACGAACGCATCATGAAGGCGCACGAGGACTTCCTGCCCTGGCCGGTGCTGGAGCCGCAGCTGGCCGCGCTGCGGGCCGCAGCGCACGGCAACGACGTGGTGGCGGTGCGCGCCCTGCTGCAGCGGCTGGTGGCGGGCTACCAGCCCAGCGAGGACGTGGTGGACTGGGTGCACCGGCAGACGGCCGCGCAGCCGGCGGCCGGCGGCGCAGCGCCGGTCATTTGAAGTTCACCCGCACCGGCCGGGCGCCCGGCAGCCCGTCGAAGGTGGCCGTCACCGCCAGCCCGGCGCGGGGCGGCAGCAGCGCGGAGAACGATCCGAGGCTGACCAGATCCCCCGGCTGCAGCGCGATGTTCTCCTGCTGCAGCGCTTCGGCCAGCCACACCACCGCCTGCAGCGGCTGGCCCAGGATGTCGGCCCCCTGGCCGCCGCCCAGCCGGTAGCCCTGGCCGTCGGTCAGCGTCACCGTCATGCGCTCCAGCGCGTCGAGCAGCGCGTATTGCTCGCCGCGCGTCGCCGGCACCGCGATGGGCGAGCCCGCGACGCCGAGCCGCGCGCCCACGTTGATGGCGGCCACGCCCGCGCCGTTGAGCTGGGGCGGCGCCTGCACGGCCAGGTCGGGGAGTTCGATGAACGGGATCACCTGGTCGATGTGCTGCAGCACTTCCAGCGGAGTGCGCGCGTGGTTGATGGCGGCGCTCTTCACCCGCACCAGCATGTCGGCTTCATAGAGCGGGCGTGCGCCGAAGGCAGCGTCCACCGTGGCGCCGCTCGCCAGCACCATGCCTTCATAGAGCTTGCCCCAGACCGGCTTGTCGGTGTTGAACCGCTTTTGCACCGCCGGGTTGGTGAGGCCTGCCTTGTAGCCGATCACCTTGCCGAGCCGGGGCGCGAGCTGTGCATTCAGCTTGGCGCGGCTGCAGGCGCCATCGGCGTCCGACAGGGCCGGGAAATTCGGCGCGGGAGTCTTGGCCAGATAGTGGCCGGCCAACTCGGCGACCTGCGCATCGCTCAGGCAGTCGGCCCGGGCGGCGGTGGTTGTCGCGCACGCGACCACGGCCATGAGGGCGATGGGGGCGATGAGGGTTTGCTTCATGGTCATGCACGTCTCCGGGTTGTAGGGTGTGGGGCATCGTAATGAGGACTCTCGAACAGCGCACCATGGCTTTCATCTACTACGTCACCCAGATCCAGTTCGAATTCGGCGCCGTGCGCCTGCTGCCGCAGGAATGCGCGCGCGTCGGCATCACCCGCCCGCTGGTGGTGACGGACCAGGGCGTGAAGGCGGCCGGCGTGCTGCAGACCGCGCTGGATGCCCTGGGCGGCCTGCCCCACGCCGTGTTCGACCAGACGCCTTCCAACCCCACCGAGGCGGCCGTGCGCGACGCGGTGGCGCTCTACCGCGCTCAGGGCTGCGACGGCCTGATCGCCGTGGGCGGAGGCTCGGCCATCGACTGCGCCAAGGGCATCGCCATCGCCGCCACGCACGAGGGGCCGCTCACGCGCTACGCCACCATCGAGGGCGGCTCCGGCCTCATCACCGACCAGGCCGCGCCGCTGATCGCCGTGCCCACCACCAGCGGCACCGGCAGCGAGGTGGCCCGGGGCGCCATCATCATCGTGGACGACCACCGCAAGCTGGGCTTCCATTCCTGGCACATCGTGCCGCGCACCGCCATCTGCGACCCCGGACTGACGCTGGGCCTGCCGGCCCACCTGACCGCCGCCACCGGCATGGACGCCATCGCGCACTGCATGGAAACCTTCATGTCGTCGGCCTTCAACCCGCCGGCCGACGGCATCGCGCTGGACGGGCTGGAGCGCGGCTGGCACCACATCGAGCGCGCCACGCGCGACGGCGCCGACCAGGAGGCCCGGCTCAACATGATGAGCGCCAGCATGCAGGGCGCCATGGCCTTCCAGAAGGGTTTGGGCTGCGTGCATTCGCTCAGCCACAGCCTGGGCGGCGTCGATCCGCGCCTGCACCACGGCACGCTCAACGCCGTCTTCCTGCCCGCCGTCATCCGCTTCAATGCGGGCGCCCCGGCCGTGCAGCAAAGCCGGCGCCTGGAACGCATGGCGCATGCCATGGGCCTGGCCAGCGCCAGCGACGTGCCCGAAGCCGTGCGCGACATGACGGCCCGGCTGGGCCTGCCGACGGGCCTGGCCGGCCTGGGCGTGACCGAGGAGATGTTCGACGACGTGATCCGCGGCGCCATGGCCGATCACTGCCACAAGACCAATCCGCGCGAAGCCAGCGTGGAGGACTACCGCGAGATGCTGCGCGCGTCGATGTAGGAGGGCCGGGCAACGCGGAGCCTGGCCGGACGGACCAGTCGCCGGCGGCTGGCCCTGGCTTCGACAGGCTCCGCCCGGGCGGGCCGCAGCGGGCCGCCCGCTACCGGGCGTCACAGCGGCTGCACGCGATCCAGGTCGGGGCGCCGCAGCCACTCGGCGAATTCGTCCGCCAACCGACGGCTGGCGGCAATCGCAGCGCTCCACGCGCGCACGCGGGCGGCCGTGTCGGTGCCGTAGTGCATGAAGTCGTTGCGGTCGGGCAGCTTGCCCAGAGGCAGGCCCGCAATCCACTGCGCGCTGGGCGAAAGCACGATCACCGGGTCGAGGGCGGGCGTGCTGCGGTGCCGCCAGCGCAGGTGCTTGTCCAGCCAGCCCGGCACCACGCTGGACTGGAAATGTGGGTAGAGCACCAGGCGCGCGGCGTTTTTCGAATCAAAATGGCCTGCAGCGCTTGATGCATATGGGTTTTCAGCTATATTATCTATAGCATTCGAATCTGCTTTGCCATACCTCAGGTGCAGGTGGTAATCGGTGAGGCCGCCGTCCCAATAGGCACCTGGTGGCGCGCCCGGAATGCCGTGCACCGCCTGCAGCACGAACGGAATCGAACAGCTGGCCTGCAGCGCCGGCAGCAGGTTGGCCGCCGACAGTGCCACCTGCCGGGTCGGCAGGTCACCCGCATCGAAGGGCAGCGCTGCCGGACCGCCGCCCTGCCCCGCCCCCTGCCCCGCGCCCGAAGAGAACACCACCCGCTCCAGCCACCAGCCCAGCGCCTGCCGGTGCAAGGCGTTGCTGGCGAAGGCGCCCAGATAGCCCAGCGGCGTGGCGAAGCGATGCTCCCGCGCCAGCACATGCCGGCCGCGCGCGGTGACGATGTGCAGCCGCCAGCGTGGGTGCGACAGCACCTCCGCCTCCCGACCGCCAAAGACCCCGCGCAGGGTCTGGCCGAAGCGCTCGCTGACATGCGCGGCGGTCGGCCGGCGCGCGCCGGGCGGCACCTCGTAGGTCTGGTGGAGGTATTCGTGCTCCAGCCGGTCGAAGGCGCCAGGCGCGTCCTGCTGCAGGCAGGCCGTGGCCATGCGCCAGGCACCGATGGAGGCACCGACCAGATGCACCGGCTGGCTTGAGGCGGCGAGCCAGTCGCCGAACAGGAAGCGGTCGAGCGGGCCCAGCACGAGCCCCTTCGGCCCACCGGCAGCCGCTGGCACCACGCCCACATCGGCCGGGTGCAGGCCGCCACGCTCGCACAGCCGGCGCAGCGCGCCCGGCCCGGCGTGGATGCGCAGCGCCTTCACACCCAGTCGCCCGGGTCCGCCCGCGGCGCCCAGTCGATGGGGTCTTGCTGCAGCACCATGTCGATGTCCAGGCCCAGCGCCACCCCGACCTCGTCGGGAAAGCTCACCGCCAGCTCCCTCTCGCCCATCTCCGCCTCGCCCGCGCGCACGCGCCAGGCCGACAGGTGCAGTACGCCCGCCAGGGGTTCGTAGACACCGTTGTCGAACGGCGCGCAGTGGTGCTGCAGCGCATCGACCACCGTCGGCGGCAGCTGCCAGCGGCGCGCCAGGCCGGCGCTGACATGCGCATAGGTGTAGCCCATCACACGCTGCTCCAGCTTGGCGCGGCGCAGCTCCAGCGGGGCGATCAGGGCATTGATGGACTGGGCGCGCTCCGGGTCGGCCAGATGCAGGGCCAATTCGCCCAGGGCGTGCAGCAGGCCGGCGGTATAGGCCGCCAGCGGGTTCTGGTGGACGATGCCCGCGAGCGAGCGGGCCAGCTTGGCCGTGCGCAGGCTGTAGCGCCAGAACTGCTGCAGGTTGACCCCGGGCACCGAGCGCGAGGTGGTGCCCAGCGGCGCCGAAGCCACCAGCGTGCGCAGCTGCCGCAGGCCGAGCAGGGCGAGCGCTTCAGGGATGCCGGCGATATGCCCTTCGGAGCCGAAGGCCGGCGAGTTGGCCTCTTCCAGCAACCGCGCCGCCATGGCGGGGTCGGTGCAGAACACCTGGTTCACCCGCCGCAGGTTCGGCTCCGGCGACGCCAGCTCGCTCATCAGCAACGCCACGGCCTTCGGCTGGCTCGGCAGCGCGATGGGGACAGCCAGCAGTGCGTTCAGCTCCATGGAAGGTGGTGGGTTGGGGGGCGGGGGTTCGGGACGACGGGGCGGGCAGACCAGGGATTATCCAAGCTAAGCCGCAGCTCGGGGCGCCACCAGACATCGATGCGCCCTGCCCCTTCCCCCGCCCCTGCACGTGCCCGCGCCCGTGACCGGCGGGGCGACCCGCGCCGGCCCTCGGCCGCCCGAGCCGTCAGCGCTTGCCCTGCTGCAGCTTGGCGAACGCCGAGGCCATCGCCGACTGCCCAGCCGGCTCGGCCTGGCGCCGGGGCGCATGCTGCTGGCTGCGGCTGGCGCCTTCGAAGCGGTTGTCGCGCGGCCCGTCGCGACGGGCGGGGACGGCGTCGAGCTTCATCGACAGGCCGATGCGCTTGCGCTCCACATCGACCTCCATCACCTTCACCTTGACGATGTCGCCGGTCTTCACCACCTCGCGGGCGTCGTTCACGAACTTGTGGCTCAGCTGGCTCACGTGCACCAGCCCGTCCTGGTGCACCCCCAGGTCGACGAAGGCGCCGAACTGGGCCACGTTGCTCACCGTGCCCTCCAGCACCATGCCTTCCTTCAGGTCCTTGATGTCTTCCACGCCGTCGTTGAAGCGCGCCACCTTGAAGTCCGGGCGCGGGTCGCGGCCGGGTTTTTCCAGCTCGCCCAGGATGTCCTTGACCGTGATGACGCCGAACTTCTCGTTGGCGAAGAGTTCGGGCTTCAGGGTCTTGAGCATGTCGGCCCGGCCCATCAGCTCGGCCACCGGCTTGCCCGTCTTTTCCATGATCTGCTCGACCACCGGATAGGTCTCCGGGTGGACGCCGGTCATGTCCAGCGGGTTGTCGCCACCGCGGATGCGCAGGAAGCCCGCGCTCTGCTCGAAGGTCTTCGCGCCCAGGCCGCTCACGTCCATCAGCTGCCGGCGGCTCTTGAACGCGCCGTTGGCTTCGCGCCAGCGCACCACGGCCTTGGCCACGCTGCCCGACAGGCCCGAGACGCGCGAGAGCAGCGGCACGCTGGCCGTGTTCAGGTCCACCCCGACCGAGTTCACGCAGTCCTCCACCACGGTGCCGAGGGTGCGCGCCAGCTCGCTCTGGTTCACGTCGTGCTGGTACTGGCCCACGCCGATGCTCTTGGGGTCGATCTTCACCAGCTCGGCCAGCGGGTCCTGCAGGCGGCGGGCGATGGAGGCCGCGCCGCGCAGGCTCACGTCCACATCGGGCATTTCCTGGCTGGCGTACTCGCTCGCCGAATAGACCGACGCACCGGCCTCGCTCACCACCACCTTCTCGATCACGCGCTCGGCCTTGGCCGCCAGCTTGATCAGGTCGGCGGCCAGCTTGTCGGTCTCGCGGCTGGCCGTGCCGTTGCCGATGGCGATCAGGTTCACGCCGTGCTTGTCCGCCAGCTTGGCCAGCGTGTGCAACGAGCCTTCCCAGTCGCGGCGCGGCTCGTGCGGATAGACCGTGGCGGTTTCGACCAGCTTGCCGGTGGCATCGACCACCGCGACCTTCACGCCCGTGCGGATGCCCGGGTCCAGCCCCATCACCACGCGCGGGCCGGCCGGCGCGGCCAGCAGCAGGTCGCGCAGGTTGTCGGCGAAGACCTTGATGGCGACCTTCTCGGCCTCTTCGCGCAGGCGGGCGAACAGGTCGCGCTCGGTGGACAGGCTGAGCTTGACGCGCCAGGTCCAGCCCACGCATTTGCGCAGCAGGTCGTCGGCGGCGCGCCCGGCGTGGCTCCAGCCCAGGTGCAGGGCGATCTTGCCTTCGGCCACGCTGGGCTTGCCGGGTTCGGGCTCCACCGGCAGCACCAGTTTGGCCTCCAGAATTTCGAGCGCCCGGCCGCGGAAGACAGCCAGCGCGCGGTGCGACGGCACCCGGCCGATGGGCTCGTCGTATTCGAAGTAGTCGCGGAACTTGGAAACCTCCGGGTCGGCTTCGTTCTTGCCATCGACCTTCTTGCTGCGCAGCAGGCCCTCGGCCCACAGCCATTCGCGCAGCGACTGCACCAGCGCCGGGTCTTCGGCCCAGCGCTCGGACAGGATGTCGCGCACGCCGTCGAGCACCGCCGGCACGGTGGAGAAGTCGGCGCCGGGCTTGCCGTCGTCCAGCACCTCGGGCGGACGGGTGAAGGCCGCGGCCTCGGCGGCCGGGTCCAGCGTGGGGTCGGCAAACAGCTTGTCGGCCAGTGGCTCGATGCCGAACTCGCGGGCGATCTGCCCTTTGGTGCGGCGCTTCTGCTTGAACGGCAGGTAGATGTCCTCCAGCTCCTGCTTGGTCGGCGCGGCGGCGATGGCCGCGCGCAGCGCATCGGTCAGCTTGCCCTGCTCGTCGATGGCCTTGAGCACGGCGGCGCGCCGGTCTTCCAGCTCGCGCAGGTACGAAAGCCGCGCCTCCAGCTCGCGCAGCTGGATGTCGTCCAGCCCGCCGGTCACTTCCTTGCGGTAGCGCGCGATGAACGGCACCGTGGCGCCGCCATCCAGCAACTCGACCGCCGAACGCACCTGATGTTCACTGACCCTGATTTCTGCCGCCAACTGCCGGATGATCTGCTGCATGTTCTGCCGATGAATGAGACGAAAAACGAAACCGGGCAGTTTGCCATAGCGCCTACGGACGTTTCGGCCCCGGCCGACACGGACTGCCTGGCGCAACTGCAACCATGTGCAAACAACAACCCACTCCAGAAAGGCCTTCCATGCAACGCAAGACTTTGCTCGCCATCGCCGCGTCGCTGTCGCTCCTGGCTGCCGCCGGCACCGCAACCGCCCAGGTCGGCAAGGCGGCGGCCGAAGCCTCCGACTCGGCAGAGCACAAGATCGAACAAAAGCGTGCGGAGAACGAAGCACAAAAGAGCGGCCCGGTCGGCAAGGCGGTGAACAACACCAAGGCCGGCTACCACAAGAAGCGCTCGGAACACTCCGCCAACAAGGCCAAGAAGTCGCTGAAGAACGCGGGCTGAGGCCGGGGCCCGCGCCCCTGGCTGCGCACCCCGCCTGCGTGCGGGGTGCGCAATCGTTTTTAGAATGCGGGCGCGGCCCCCACCCGGGCCGCGCCCGATTCTTCTTTCCAAGATGCCGCACCTGCCCTTTCCGATCCGCACCGAATGCCCGCCGGGTGCCTGCGTGTGCGGGCGGGACGTGCTGATCGGCCAGCCCGACGGGGACATGCGGATCTTGCGGCTCACCCGGGAGGAAGAGAAACGGCTGCTGCAGCGGCTCGAAAACCTGGTGGACCTGCCGGATCTGCGCCGGATGGAAGAGCGGCTCGTCCAGCAACTGGGTGTCCGCCTCTCGATCGCAGCAGGCGGCAACGAAGTGCGCACGCTGCGCGGCATCACCATCCTCGTGCACGAGCAGCCTGGCCTCTGCCGCAAAACCCGGCAGGCCATACCCGCCGCCATCAAGAAGAGCATGGACCAGCGGCCGCAGATCGCCTGGGATCTGCTGGATGAAGACGGGCTGTTCGGCCCCGGCACCGCGTGAGCAAGGCCCCTGCGTCAGGCGCCGTGCAGGACGACCTGTTCGGCGACCTGCCTGCCGACACGCTCGCGCCCGAACCCGAGACGGGCGCGGCGAAGTCTGCTGCCGCACCCCGGGCCCGGCGGGCGGCGGCCGAGCCCGCAACCCAACCACCGCCCCGCCGATCCGCCGGCGTGCAGCCTGCCGACTGGGACGAACCCCTGCGCGCCCTGGGCGCCGCGCTGCCGCGCCGCGTGCGCCTGGGCACTTCCTCCTGGACCTACCCGGGCTGGAAGGGGCTGGTCTGGGAGGGCGAACATTCCCAGGCGGTGCTGTCGAAACAGGGCCTGGCGGTCTATGCGCAGCACCCGCTGCTGCGCACCGTGAGCATCGACCGCAGCTTCTATCGCCCGCTGACCGCCGAGCAATACGCCCGCTACGCGACCCAGGTGCCCGACGACTTCCGTTTCGTGGTCAAGGCGCCGAGTCTGGTGACCGATGCGCTGGTGCGCAGCGAGGACGGGCGCGGCAAGCAGGCCAACAGCGCCTTCCTCAGCCCGGAGCTGGCGCTGCAGGAATTCGTGCAACCGGTGCTGGAGGGGCTGGGCGCCAAGGCCGGGGCGCTCGTGTTCCAGCTCAGCCCGCTGCCGCCGCCGTTGCTGCACCGGCTGCCCGATGTGCTGGACCGGCTCGATGCGATGCTGCGCGCCCAGCCGCCGCTCCATGACGTCGCCCCGGACGCGGTGCTGGCCGTAGAGGTGCGCGACCCCGAGTGGCTGACTGCGGCGGTGCTGCCGCGCCTGGCCGAGGTGCTGCGCGCCAGCGGCGCCACCTACTGCCTGGGCCTGCATGCGCGCATGCCGGCGCTGCAGGATCAGTTGCCGCTGCTGCGGATGCTCTGGCCCGGCCCTTTGGTCTGCCGCTGGAACCTGAACCCGGTGCACGGCATGTACGGCTACGAAGACGCCGAAAAGCTGTATGAGCCGTTCGACCGCATCCACCACCCGGACCCGGCCCTGCATGCCGAGCTCGCGCACGCGGTCGCCGGCATCACGGCGCGGGGGCAGAACGCCTACGTCACGATCAGCAACCACGCCGAGGGGTGTGCGCCGCTCACGATCCGCACGCTGGCGGAACGGATCGTGGCGCAAGGCTGAGGGGCACGCGCCGCCCGGTCGAGACGCGGGCGCCTTGGGCCGTCACTGCCGAGCACGCCCCACCCGCAATGTGCTGCACACCCCCGCCACCCCGGCGCTGCCGGCCGCCAGCAGCATGGCGATGGATTCGGCCCGCCCGTCGTGCTGGTGCCACACCGCGTAGATGCCTGCCAGCAGCACGGCGCCCAGCGTCTGGCCGGTCAGGCGCGCGGTGCCCAGCATGCCGCTGGCCGCGCCGCTGCGGTGCAGCGGCGCCGTCGTGACGATGGTGTGGTTGTTGGGCGACTGGAACAGCGCGAAACCCGCGCCGCAGAGGGCCATGCGCCAGACGATGTCGGCGCTGCCGGCATGCACGGGCAGGAAGGCCAGCGCCAGCAAGCCGCAGGCGAACACGGCCATCCCGATGCCGCCCAGCGCGCCGTCGGCATAGCGGCCGATGAGCCGGCCGGCGATCGGGGCGACGAGCACGATGCCCAGCGGCCACACGGTGATGAGCAGGCCCGCTTCGATGTGCGAGCGGCCATGCACTTCGAGCAGCAGGAACGGCAGCGCCAGGAAGGCCAGCATCTGCGCGCAGAAGGCGCTTACCGACGAGGCCATCGACAGCGCGAACACCGGAATGCGCAGCAAATCGACCGGAAAGAGCGGGGCCTGCAGCCGCCACTGCCGCCGCAGGAACGCCACGCCCACCGCCAGGCCGGCCGCGAGCAGCCACCCGCCGGAAACGCCCGCAGGGCCTGCCGCACCGGCAGCACCTGCCGCCTCGGCTCGCACGCCCAGGCGCTCCCCGCCGATGAAGATCAGCGTGAACATGGCGATGTTGAGCGCCACGTCGGTCAGCGAGATCGGCGCGCCGCCCGCCTTGACCGGATTGCCGGGCAGCGCCTGCCGGCCGCGCCAGAGCGTGAAGGCGCCGAGCGGCAGGTTCAGGGCGAACAGCCAGGGCCAGCTGGCCACCGAGAGGATGGCCGCCGCCACCGAAGGCCCGGCCATGGTGGCGCCCGCCACCACCAGCGAGTTGAGCGCCACGCCGCGCCCCAGGATGGCGCGCGGAAAGATCAGCCGCACCAGCGCCGCATTGACGCTCATCACGCCCGCCGCGCCGATGCCCTGCACCGCCCGCGCAGCGATCAGCGCGGACAGCGACGAGGCCAGCATGGCGCCCACCGAGGCCAGCACGAAGACGGCCATGCCGACCAGGTAGACACGCCGGTAGCCCAGCCGGTCGCCCAGCGCGGCCAGCGGAAGCAGCAGCACCAGCGCGGCGATCTGGTAGGCATTGACCACCCAGATGGCCTGCGAGGCGTTGGCATCGAGCTCGCGCGCGATGCCCGGCAGCGCCAGGTTGACGATGCTGCTGTCGAGCACCGCCAGCGTGAGGCCCAGGATGATGACCAGCATGGCGTGCGTGCGCGCCGGCTGGGGCAGGCCATCGGCTGCGGCCGCGCCCGGCGCTGGCAGGCCCGTCAAAGCCCCGCCCCGCCGACGCGGTGGGCGCGCTTGCCGCCCAGCGTGAGCCAGGTGAGCGCGAAGCCCACCAGGGCGCCCGCCGTCATGCCGACCACCATCGGCAAGGGCTTGCCGCTGGCGAACAGGCCGACCACCCCCATCGCCGCCGCGCCCACCAGCATCTGCAGCGTGCCGAGCAGGGCCGATGCCGTGCCGGCGATGGCGCCGTGCTCTTCCAGGGCCAGCACGGAGGTGGTGGGAATCACCAGGCCCATCGCGGCGCTGGCCAGGAAGTAGAGGCCGAGCAGCACGCCCAGCCGGTCGCCGCCCGAAGCGTAGTAGGCCAGCATCACCGCCATGACGGCGGCGGCCACGGAGACCGCAGCCTTCACCACCCGCACCAGCCCGAAGCGCTGCCCCAGCCGGGCGGTGAACTGCGCCGCCGCGAAGAAGGCCGCCGCGTTGACCGAGAACGCCAAGCTGTACTGCACGGAGGACAGGCCGTAGTGGTTGATCAGTACGAAGGGCGAGCTGGCCAGGTAGACGAAGAAGCCGGCCATCGAACAGCCACCGATCAGCACCAGCCCCAGGTAGTGCGCGTCCCGCAGCAGCACCCCGTACGCGGCCAACGCCCGGCCCCAGGAGGCCTGCGGGCCCTGCGCCCGGCGCGCGGCGGGCAGCGTTTCCTCGAGCGAACGGTTCACCATGACCAGGCCGGCGACCGCGGCGAGCGCCACGGCCCAGAAGACGCCGCGCCATCCGGCGAGCGCGATCACCCCGCTGCCCGCGAGCGGCGCCAGCAGCGGCGACACGCTGAACACCAGCATCAGCAGCGACATCAGCCGTGCGGCCTCGGTGCCGGTGTGCAGGTCGCGCACCACCGCGCGCGGAATCGCCATGCCGGCGGCGGCGCCCAGCCCCTGCAGGAAGCGCAGCGCGATCAGCGTCTGGATGTCGGTGGCGAGCGCGCAGCCCACGCTGGTGACGGCGAACAAGGCCAGCCCGAAGTAGAGCGGCGGCTTGCGGCCGACCCGGTCGGAGACGGGGCCGTAGACCAGCTGACCCACCCCCAGCGCGACGAAGAAGGCGGTCAGGCTCCACTGCACGGCACCCACGTCGGCGCGCAGGCTGGCGCCGATGTCGGGCAGCGCCGGCAGGTACATGTCGATGGCGAACGGGCCGATGGCAGACAGCAGGCCCAGCACCAGCGCGAGCCCCACGAAGTGGGTCGTGGAAGCCGCAGGCGCGGCGGCGGCAGACGGCGAGGAACTGGCGGCGGGGCCAGCGGAAGGTGGGGCGGAAGAATGGGCGGGAGGAGAAGAGTCGGACGGGGAACGCATTCCGGCGATTGTCGCCTTACCCGCCGCAGTGCGCCGCCGTGGGGGCAAGACCTGCAGCGTTTCAAGCCTCAACCGCTGATACTGCCTAGGCCTTCAGCTATCATATTGATAGCATTCAACGCCACGGCAACATGCACGTCGGCGGCGGCGGCCAGCCCCGGCTCACAGGTACTTGAGCCAGGCGATGTCCTTGCGGCGGGCCTTGAAGCGCCCGAAGGCGCGCACCGGCCAGAACAGCGCCACGGCCAGCACCAGCGAGGCCAGCCAGACGGCCCCCACGCTGTCGAAGCCGAAATACGCACCCTGGTTCGGCCCCCACAGCGCGACGGCCGCCATGTAGGCGCAGCGCAGCACGTAGATGTGCAGCAGGTAGAAGAACATGGGGGCCGCGCCATACACCGTCAGCACCCGCACCAGCGCGCCGTCGGGGTTCATCCGCTCGAACCCGCACAGCAGCAGCAGGCCGACGCCCAGCGTCAGCGCCACGTAGAGCAGCGACGGCGGGTACTTGGTGATGTTGACGAAGCTCATCGCCGTGCGCAGGCCGGACTCGCCGGCGGCCCACGGATGGTCGCCATACACGTTCAGCGCGCGCAACAGCACGAAACCGGCCAGCAGCACCAGGCCCCAGCCCCACAGGCGCCGGCGGCGCGCGGCCGGGTCGGCGTTGGCCGCGAACCAGGGCCCCGCAGCGTAGCCCAGCGCGATCACCCCGATCCAGGGCAGCAGCGGGTACGAGGTGCGCAGCCGCAGGCCGGCTTCGCCGCCCTCTCCCCCGAACGACAGCCAGCCGCGATCGTGCAGCACCGCCCAGGGCACGTGCAGCGGGTCGCCGGGCGGAAAGTGCAGGCCGTCCAGCAGATTGTGGCCCGCCACGATGACCAGCCCCAGGGCCACGAGCACCGGGCGCGGCAACCACAGCAGGCCGGCCAGCGCCAGCATGCTGAGGCCGATGACCCAGATCACCTGCAGATAGATGACCTGCGGCGGAAACTGGGCCGTCCAGGCGAAGTTCACCAACGTCAGCTCCAGCAGCACCAGAAACAGACCGCGCTGGGCCAGGAAGACAGCGGTGGCGGCGCGTCCATCCGCCTGCCGGGCGCCGTAGAGAAAGGCCGACAGCCCGGTGAGGAAGACGAACACCGGCGCGCACAGGTGGGCCAGCAGGCGGCTGCCGAAGAGTTCGGGGAGCGTGGTGGCGACCGCCATGGGATCGGTCACCTGGTGGTGCAGGAAGAACGTCTCGCGCACATGGTCCAGCAGCATGAAGACGATCACCAGTCCGCGCAGGGCGTCGATGGAAGCGAGGCGCCGTGACGCAGTCGAACTGCCTGCAGGAGAAAGCGTGGTGGACATGGGCGAGCGATACGGGCGGGAAGTGTGCGAACGGCCGGCATGCACCGGCATGCCAAACGAAAGGGGACGACATTGTGCCGCCCTGCAGCGCCCTGGCCGCCAGGCCCGCGCGCCGCGCAGGGGCTTGCGCGAGAATGCCGGGACCATGCCTGCAACCGCCCTGCTCCCGTCCCACGGCCATGCCGCCTCCCACGCTGCGGCGGCCGTCCTGCTGGCGCTGGGCGCTGCGGCCGCCGTGTTCCCGCCCCCTTCCTTCGCGGCCGGCGCAGCGGCGCAGGACGCCGGCGAGCCCGAGGGGGCGCCGTCCCGCCGGCCCGTGCTGGCGCCGTCTGCGGACGGTGCTTCGGTGCTGGACGAACGCGCGCGGCTGGCCTGGCCCCGCTGCGTCGAGGGCATGCAGTGGACGGGCCGCAGCTGCGCTGGCGAGGCGCGTCTTTTCACCTATTCGCAGGCCCAGGCGCTGGCCCAGGCGCGCTGGAAGGCTGAGGGCGTGCGCTGGCGCCTACCGCGCGTGCCGGAATTGCGCCGGCTGGTCGATCGCACGCGCCAGCCGGCCATCGTCGATCCGGTGCTGTTCCCGGCGACGCCGATGGAATGGCACTGGACCGGCACGGCGAGCGTGAACACCGCCACGGTGAACCCCTACAACTACGGCACCGTGGCGCGCGGCGGCAGCGGCGAAAGCGGCCTGCAGGCGCAGCAGGGCTGGGCCGTGGACATGGAAACCGGCGAGGCGCGCGGCAACATCGGCAAAGGCACGCGGCTGCCGGTGCGTCTCGTGCGGCCGATGCCGTGAACGGCATGCCCGAATCCTCGGGTGACGCGCCCCCTGCAATCGCCGTGAAGCCGATGCCATCGAGTCGACACGAGTAAAGCCTAGCCGGGCTGAGCCTGCCGAAGCCAAAGCACGCCCTGGGCAGTGCGCCGGCGCCCGGCTCCGGCCGACAGGGCTTCGCAGACCGGCGTATGCCGTATCGTCTCTTTTCTTCCTCCACCGGCAGGCCTTTCACCGCCTGATGCTCCATGCCCCTGTCCAGCGCTCTCCGCCCCCTTCTGGCCCCTGCAGGCACCCTGCGCGCGGCGATCAACACCGGCAACCCCATCCTCGCGCGGCCGGCCGGCGACGGCGGCGCCGAAGGCGTGTCGGTGGATCTGGCGCGGCGCCTGGCCGATCAGCTGGGCGTGCCATTGCAGCTGTGCGTCTTCGACGCCGCCGGCAAGTCGGTCGAAGCGGTGACGGACGAGCGGGCCGACTTCGGCTTCTTCGCAGTGGACCCGGTGCGCGGCGCCGGCATCGCGTTTTCAGCCCCCTACGTGCTGATCGAGGGCAGCTACCTGGTGCGTTACGACTCCCCGCTGCAGGACAACGCCGAGGTGGATGCGCCCGGCCACCGGCTGGTGGTGGGCCGCGGCAGCGCCTACGACCTGCACCTCTCGCGCGAGATACGCCACGCCGAGCTGCTGCGCGCGCCCACGTCACCCGAGGTGGTCGCCACCTTCCTGGCCGAGCAGGCCGACGTGGCAGCCGGGGTGCGCCAGCAGTTGCAGTCCGACGCCGCCCACCACCCGGGGTTGCGCCTGCTGCCGGGCCGCTTCATGGTGATCCAGCAGGCCCTGGGCCTGCCCAGGTCGCGCGGCGCCGAGGCCGCGCAGGCTCTGGCCGCGTTCGTCGAAGAGGCCAAGGCGAGCGGGTTCGTGGCGCAGGCGCTGGCGCGGCACGGCATCGAAGGCGCGTCGGTGGCGCCCCCGGCGGGCTGAGCTGCACGGCGGCCGGCATGGGGCCGCCGCGCTGACCGGCGGAACCCGTGGGCACCCGGCGGAACTCAGTGGCACCCGGTGGCCCTCAGGACACAGACACGCGTTGACCGCGCTGCGCGCCGCGCGGCGCTGCCCCCTGGGCCTCGTGGCAGTCCGTTGACTCGCTCGCCGTGCGCCTGCCAAAGGGCTGGGCCCGTCCGGTCCACAGGCTTCGGCAGGCCGGCACGAACGGACGTCGATTCACCGGCGGGTATTGCCCACCGGGCCGCCGTTCGGGCCGCCGTTCGCGCAGCCACCGCACCGCTCGCGGCGCGGCAGGCACAGCCCGTCGCAAGCGCACGGCGGCCCGCGCGGGCCGCCGGCACAGTGCGTGCACCACCCCCCGTCAGGCCGCCATGCACTTCACACCGCTCATCGCCCTTCACGCGACCGCTGCCCTGCTGGCCGTGCTCACCGGGCCGGTGGCTCTGTGGGCCCGCCACGGGCGGATCACCCGTCCGCGACTGCACCGCATGTTCGGCTATGCGTGGGTGGTGCTGATGGTCATCACCGCCACATCGGCCATCTTCATTCGCGACTTCGGGCTGCCCAACGTCGCAGGGTTCACGCCGATCCACCTGCTGGTCGTGGTCACGGCGGCTTACCTGTTCGCGGCGTTCCGGGCCCTGGCGCGAGGCGACATCCCCAGGCACCGGCGCTGCATGCAGCGGCTCTATATGGGGGCCTGCCTCGTCGCCGGGCTTTTCACCCTGCTGCCGCAGCGGGCGATGGGTCAGCTTGTCTGGGGCACGTGGCTGGGCTGGCTGTGAGCCGAGGGCTCAGGCCCCGCGCAGCTGCGCGCGCAGCTGGGCGCCGAGTTCTGGCTTGTCGGCGAAGGCGTCGGTCGGGTTGCGCTGCTGCATCACGTCTTCCAGCCGGGTCTGCACGGGGCCCAGCGCCTTCGGGTGGCTGTAGATATAGAACTGATTGCTGGCGACGGCGTCGAACACCTTGGCCGCCACGTCGGCAGCCGACACCTTGCCGCTGCTGACGGCCTTGCCCGTCATGGCCTGGCCGATCAGCTGGCTCTTGGTGGGCTGTCCTGCCGCCAGGGTGCCGGGCCGGTTGCGCTCGCTGGAGTGGATGCCCGTCGCCACGAAGTAAGGGCACAGCACGCTGGCGCCGATCTGGTCGGTGACCAGCGACAGGTCTTGGTAGAGCGTCTCGCTCAGGCTCACCACGGCGTGCTTGCTGACGTTGTAGACACCCATGTTGGGCGGGTTCAGCAGCCCCGCCATGCTGGCGGTGTTGACGATATGGCCGCGCCAGGCGGGGTCTTGGGCCGCCGCTTGCAGCATCATCGGCGTGAAGAGGCGCACGCCGTGCACCACGCCCCAGAGGTTCACGCCCAGCACCCATTCCCAGTCGGCCACCGTGTTCTCCCACAGCAGGCCGCCCGCACCCACGCCCGCGTTGTTGAACACCAGGTGCGGGGCGCCGAAGCGCTCCTGCACGTCCGCGGCCAGCTGCTCCATCTGCCCTGCATCCGATACGTCCACGCGCCGTGCCAGCACCTGGGCACCGGCGGCCTGCAGCTCGGCCGCTGCGGCGTCGAGTGCGTTCTGCTGCACATCGACCAGCACCAGGTTCATGCCGCGCTGCGCGCCGATGCGCGCGCATTCCAGCCCGAAGCCGGAGCCCGCGCCCGTGATGACGGCGGTCTTGCCGTGGAAGTCTTCGATCATCTTGTGTCTCCTGCGTACGGTTTTACGTGACTGTGAATCGGTCGGCGGGGTATGCCTCATCGCGGCCTAAGCCAGCAGACGCCGCGGGACTCCGCTGGCGTCGTCCCTCTTCCCGGACCGCGCAGCGGGACGAGAGAAGGGGGAAGGCGCGCAGCGCCTCAGGGGGATCGCTTCAATGCATACCCGATGCGGGGGAAATGCACATGCACCGTGCCAGCACGCGGGTCGGTGCGGCGCAGGGTGTAGCGGGTACGGGTGGCAGCCACCAGCGTGCCCTGCGTGGGCTCGGGGCCGAAGGTTTCCGCCGTGATGGTGACCTCGCTGCCCAGCGGTATGCCGTGCTCGTCCTGGAAGACGTCGCCCACCAGCGGCAGCGGCTCCGAGCGGGCCGCCACGGCGATGGCGCCCTCGGCGTCGAACTTCTCCATGCGGCCGTGGCCCAGCGCGGCGACGCGGTCCATCCATTCGGTGACGGCCGGGGTGGCCGTGAAGATGTCGGCCATGACCGGCACGCACTGGCGCGTGAACCACAGCGGGTGGTAGGCGGCCAGGTCGGCCACGCAGGGCTCGGCGCCGAAGAGGAAGTCGTGCTCTTCGGCCATGTGGGCGATGCGGCGCAAGTACGAGCGGTAGGCCGCCGTCGCGTCGCGGGGGTCGAGCCGCTGCATGCCGCCGTTCATGGCGCGCCGGTCGGCCACGAAAGCCTGCTGCGCCGCCTGCGGCAGATTGGCGAACAGCACGCTGGCGCCCCTGGGCTGCAGGTTGTAGGCCATGGCGGCCCAGAACAGCGTGGTGTCGGCCCACTGGGCAAAGACACGCGCCACGCCCTTGAGGTGCGGCGGGTGCAGCGGCGGCTCGGGCTGCACATGCTCCAGCACATCGCAGATCAGGGCGGTGTCGCAGTAGATGTCGGCCCCGAGCTGCACGAAGGGCGTGCGGCGGTAGCCCCCGGTGAGCGCGACCACGTCCGGCTTGGGCGCCACGCTGGGCACGATGACGGACTTCCACGCCAGCTGCTTCATGCCCAGCGCGAGCCGGATCTTTTCGGAGAACGGCGACGAGGGATAGTGGTGCAGGATCAGTTCGGTGGTCATGGGAGTCTCCTTGGCTTGGCTGCCGCACCGCCCTCAGGCGGGTGGGCAGAGCATTTCGACGTGGGGAATGCCGTCTTCCAGGTATTCGGGCGACACGGTGGCAAAGCCGTGGTCGCCATAGAAGCGCTGCAGGTGCGCCTGCGCGCTGATGCGCACCGCCTGCCCCGGCCACACCTGGCGGCAGCGCGCCAGGCCCTCGGCCACCAGCGCACGGCCGGCGCCGGTGCCGCGCGCCTCGGGGGCGGTCACCACGCGGCCGATGGAGGCCTCGGGGTAGTTCACCCCCGGGTCCACGACCCGCAAGGTGGCGAGCAGCGGGCCGCCCGGCGCGGCGCGGCCCAAGAGGTGCCAGGCGGTCTTGTCGGCGTCGTCCGGGTCCTGGTAGGGCCCCTGCTCCAGGATGAACACGCGGCAGCGCAGCGCCAGGGCATCATGCAGCGCATGCACGCCCAGGTCGTCGAATCGGGCCCAGGTCCAGTGCCAGGCAGAGGCTGCGGTCGAGGCTGCGGCCATTCAGACCAACTTGACCAGCTGCTTGCCGAAGTTCTTGCCCTTGAGCAGGCCCAGGAAGGCTTCCGGCGCGGCGGCCAGCCCCTCGGCGATGGTCTCGCGCGGGCGCAGCTTGCCGGAGCCGACCAGCCCGCCCAGTTCCTTCAGCGCCTCGGGCCAGACATCCATGTGTTCGCTCACGATGAAACCCTGCACCTTCATGCGGTTGACCAGGATGAGCGCCGGGTTCTGCAGGGGCAGCGGCTGGCCGTCGTAGCCCGCGATCATTCCGCACACCGCCACGCGGGCGAAGGCGTTGGCGCGCAGCAGCACCGCGTCGAGGATGTAGCCGCCCACGTTCTCGAAATAGCCGTCGATGCCGTTCGGGCAGGCTTCCTTGAGCGCCTTGGACATGGCCTTCAGATCGCCGTGTTCGCGGTGGTCGATGCAGACGTCGAAGCCCAGCTCTTCGGTGGCGTAGCGGCACTTCTCGGGCCCGCCGGCGATGCCCACCACGCGGCAGCCGCGCGCCTTGGCCAGGGCCGCGAACGCGCTGCCCACCGCGCCCGTGGCGGCGCTCACCACCACCGTCTCGCCGGCCTTGGGCTCGATGATCTTGACGAGGCCATACCAGGCCGTCACCCCGGGCATGCCCACGGCACCCAGGTAGGAAGGCAGCGGCACGTGGGTCGTATCGACCTTGCGCAGCATGCCGGGCGCGTTGCCGTCGGCCACGCTGTATTCCTGCCAGCCGCCCATGCCGACCACCTTGTCGCCCACGGCGTACTTGGCGTTGCGGCTTTCCACCACCTCGCCCACCGTGCCGCCGATCATGGGTTCGCCCAGCGGCTGGCTGGCTGCGTAGCTCTTGCTTTCGTTCATGCGGCCGCGCATGTAGGGGTCGAGGCTCAGATAGTGGTGGCGCACCAGCACCTCGCCGTCTTGCAAGGCGGGCGTGTCGGTGGTGACGAGCTTGAAGTTGCCGGTGGTGGCTTCGCCCTGCGGGCGGTTGTCGAGCAGAACTTGTTGGTTGCGTGGCATGCGGGAATCTCCTTTGCTATTTTTACGATAGCTGCATGCGCCGGTAAATCAAGCGCTGCAGCACGATCGGATGCAGAAGTTGCAAGCCGTCAGCGCCTGCCGCGCGGCCTGCGGGGTGCGTGCGTCAGTCCGTGGACACGGCCGCGCCTTCGGCCGGCGCCCGCTTCACGTACTTGAAGGTGCCGGTCGCATGGCTGCAGGCCCGCCCCTGGGCGTCATACACCGTGCCTTCGACGAACGCGATGGACCGGGTGCGGTGCAGCAGGCGCCCCTTGGCCACCAGCGGCCCCACGGCCGGCTGCATGAAGCTGGTCTTCATCTCGATGGTGACCACGCCGAAATCGGGCGTGACGCTGCGCGCTGCGGTGGCCAGGGTGACGTCCAGCAGCGTCATGGTGGCCCCGCCGTGAGTCACATCGAACGAATTCAGATGTTCCGGGGCGGCCTCATAGCGCAGCTCGGATTCGCCGCCCTCCATGTGGTGCAGGGTGAAACCCAGGTGGGTGACGAACGGGATCTCGACACCGAAGCTCAGCGAATCGTTGTGTGGGGACATGGATGGATGCAAGGACGGACGTTGGGCGTGGAGGACAGCAGGCGGTTGTACCGCAATCAGCCGCCCGTCACCACGCTCACGCCGCCGTCCACCGCCATCCACTGGCCGGTGATGTGCTTGCCCGCGTCGCTGGCGTAGAGCAGCGCGATGCCCTTCAGGTCTTCGTCGTCGCCCAGGCGGCGCAGCGGCGCGTGCTGGGCCATCTTCTCCTCGCCCAGCGTCTCGATCAGCACCGACGCCATCTTGGTCTTGAAGAAGCCCGGGCAGATGGCGTTCACCGTGATGCCGTGCACGCCCCACTCGGCCGCCAGCGCCCGCGTGAAATTGATCACCGCGCCCTTGGACGTGTTGTAGGCGATGGTCTTCATCTCGATGGGGTTGCCGCCCAGGCCCGCCACCGACGCCACGTTCAGGATGCGGCCGCTCTTGCGCGGGATCATGCTCTGCTTGGCAATCGCCTGCGACAGCAGGAAGTAGCCGCGCACGTTGAGGTTCATCACCTTGTCCCAGGCGGCGGTGGGGTGGTCCTCGGCCGGCGCGCCCCAGCTGGCGCCCGCGTTGTTGACCAGGATGTCCACGTCGCCCAGGCGCTGCAGCGTCTCAGCCGCCAGCCGCTGGATGTCGGCCTCCTGGCCGCAATCGGCCGCGACCCAGCGCGCATCGATGCCGGCGGCCTGCAGCGTGGCGGTGGCCTCCTCCAGGTCGGCCGCCTTGCGCGAGGTGATCAGCACGCGGGCGCCGGCTTCGCCCAGCGCATGCGCCATCTGCAGGCCCAGGCCGCGCGAGCCGCCGGTGACGAGGGCGGTCTTGCCCGAAAGGTCGAAGAGTTGCTGGACGGTGCGGCTCATGGTCGAAGGTCTCCTGGTAAGGCTCGTTGGAATGGCGGAAGGGACGTGGCCAGCCCGCAGCGGCGGGCCTGGACGGCCTGGATGGCTGGGGCGGCCGGGGCCCTGGGCAGCATTGTGGGGGCCGCCCGGCGCGCGCCGTGTCGCGCCGTTGACCGGCCGGAGCGGCCCTACCGGGGCACGGTCAGAAGGCGTCTTCCGGCAGCGCTGCGCAGGTGGTGTCCCGCTGCCTCACCACGTTCAGCCAGGCGCCGATCTTGGGCAGCTCGTAATGGAAGAAATAGCGTGCAGCGCCCAACCTGCCTTGGCTCGATGCTATCGAAGTAGTAGCATCAGAGCGCAGCGTGGCGAGCGCCAGGTCCAGCCAGACCCAGGCCATCACGGTGTGACCGAAGGCCTGCATGTAGGGCACGGCGTTGGCCAGCGCTTCGGTGGGCTCGCCCGTCGCCCAGGCGGCCTTGGTGGCCGCGCCCACTTCGCCCAGCGCGCCGGCCAGGGCGTTGGCGTGCGCCGCCAGTTCGGGCTGCTGGATCGCCTGCTGCACCGTGGCGTTGATGCGCGCGGCCAGCAGGGCCAGGCCCCGGCCGCCCTCCATCAGCACCTTGCGGCCCAGCAGGTCCAGGGCCTGGATGCCATGCGTGCCTTCATGGATCATGTTCAGGCGGTTGTCGCGCCAGTACTGCTCCACGGGGAAGTCGCGCGTATAGCCATAGCCGCCGTGGATCTGGATGGCGAGCGAATTGGCCTCCAGGCACCACTCGCTGGGCCAGCTCTTGGCGATGGGCGTGAGCACCTCCAGCAAGAGGCGCGCCTCGTCGGCCTGGGCCGCATCGCCGGTGTGCTGCTCGTCCACCAGCCGCGCGCAGTACAGGTTGAGCGCCAAAGCGCCTTCGCCATAGCTCTTTTGCGCCAGCAGCATGCGCTTGATGTCGGCATGCTCGATCAGGCGCACCTGGGGCGCGGCGGCGTCCTTGCCGCCCTTGCCGACGGGCCTGCCCTGGGGGCGGTTCTTTGCGTAGTCCAGGCTGGCGTAGTAGCCGGCCAGCCCCAGCATGGTGGCCGCCATGCCGATGCCGATGCGCGCCTCGTTCATCATGTGGAACATGCACTTCAGGCCCTCGCCCGGCTGGCCGACGAGGTAGCCGATGGCCCCGGCACCGCCCCGCACGGGGTAGGTGCCTTCGCCGAAGTTCAGCAGCGTGTTGGTGGTGCCGCGCCAGCCCAGCTTGTGGTTCAGGCCCGCCAGGGCGACGTCATTGCGCTCCCCGGTCAGCTGGCCTTCCGCGTTCACCAGCTGCTTGGGCACGATGAAGAGCGAGATGCCGCGCACGCCCGGCACCAGCTTGCCGTCCGCTGCGGGAATCTTCGCCAGCACCAGGTGCACGATGTTCTCGGTCATCTCGTGGTCGCCCGAGCTGATCCACATCTTGTTGCCGGTCAGGCGGTAGCGCGGCCCGAGCGGGTCGGCCTCGAAGCCTTCGCCATCGGGCACCGCGCGCGTGGCCACGTCGGACAGCGAAGAGCCGGCCTGCGGCTCCGACAGGCACATGGTGCCGGCCCAGCGGCCGTCGAATTCGTTCTGCGCGAACACCTGCTTTTGCAGCGGCGTGCCGTGCGCCATCAGCAGGTTGGCATTGCCCGAAGTGAGCAGGTTGGAGCCGATGCTGACCGACGCCGCCGCGAAGAAACTGTTGGCCGCCGCCTCCACCGTGTAGGGCAGCTGCATGCCGCCAATGGCGTAGTCCTGCGCGGCGCTCAGCAGGCCGGATTCGGCATAGGCGCGGCGCGCGGCATGCGTGGCCTCGGGCAGCACCACGCGCAGCGTGCCGCCGGGCTGGGTTTCGGTGCGCGGCTCTTCGGTATCGACCAGGCGATTGAAGGACGCGAACTTCTCGCGGGCGATGCGCTCGCTGGTGTCCAGCACGGCATCGAAGGTCTCGCGTGCATGGTCGGCAAAGCGTTCGCGCTGCTGCAGCGCTTCGGCCTGCAGCCAGTCGTAGAGCAGGAAGTCGAGGGTGGAACGCAGGGAGGTGGTCATGCGGGAAATTATGGGAGCGGGCGCAGGCTGCGGCATGTCCGCTGCGTGACGTGCCGCAGAGCCCGGACGACCAACGCGGCCCCGACGGCGGCCGGGTGAGTGACCGTTCATCGCCGCCGCACTAGCGCTCGGACGGGCGACAGCAAGCCCGAAATTCCGCCCCCGGCTCCCTAGTCCGGCAGCTTTCTCGGCAGCCAGAACCAGGCGGCTATACCCACCAACAGCGTCAGAAGCCCACCGAGGCCCACCGCGAGGTGCAGCCCCGCCATAAAAGCCTCCTTCGCCTGCATGACTGCTGCGTCGGACAGACCCGCGTGGTCCAGCGTTTCGTTCAAGGTGCCGGCCACACCGGGCCCGGACAGGCGGAAGACCAGCGCCGCCAGGGATCCAAGCAGCGTGATGCCCAGGGCATTGCCGATCTCATTACTGGTTTCTGCAATCGAGCCGGCTGCGCCCGCACGCTCGGGCGGCACGGCCGACACCGCAATTTCGGCCACCAGGCTGAATGACAGGCCGAACCCCATCCCGGCAATGACGGTCGAAGCGACAAACGCGATGGCGCCTGCCCCTGTCGTCGTGAACAGCAGCAAGAACACGCCGGCGCTGATCAAAAAATGGGTGGCGACCAGCGCGGCCTTGCGGCCCGTGCGCTCCACGATGCGGCTGGTGCCGATACAGGTGAGCGTGAGCACCACGGCGCCAGGCAGCGTCAGCAGGGCTGCGGTGAACACCTCGAATCCCAGCACCGATTGCAGATAGATACCCGACAAGTAGCCCGCCGCGGACCAGACCACCAGTGACAGCAGGCCGGTCAGGATGGCGATCAGGAAGATGCGGTCCTTGAACAGAGCCAGGTCCAGCAACGGGAATTCGATCTTTGACTGCCTGCGAACGAAGATCGCCAGCGCCAGGATGCCCAAGAGGCTCAAGGCGATCTGGGGCATCCCGAAGCCCATGGCCGCTGCGCTCTTGATCGAGTACGTGAGCAGCAGAATGCCGGCGAAGGACAGGAGCAGGCTGGGCGCATCGATGCGGCCATAGCGTGTCGCCCGTACTTCGCGCAACAGCAGGGGTGCGGCCAGCAGAAAGGCCAGCACCACGGGAACGTTGATCAGGAAAACCACGCCCCAGTCGAAGCGCTGCAGCAGCAGCCCGCCGATGACCGGTCCGATGGCGAAACCCGCCGCAAAAGTCGCCGCGAAGATGCCGATGGCCTGCGCACGCTGGCGCGGGTCGGCAAACAAGGCGCTGACGATGGCCAGCCCCGAAGGAAGCAGCGTGGCTCCACCCAGACCCATCAGCGCACGGAATGCGATCATGGCCTCCGGCGTGGTCGAGTACGCCACGCCCAGGGATCCCAGGCCGAAGATGACGGCCCCAGCCATGATCAGTTTCAGCCGCCCATAGCGGTCGCCGATGTTGCCGAAGGTGATCAGCAGCGAACCCACGACGAAGCCATAGATATCGAGGATCCAAAGAGCCTGCTCCGCCGAAGGCCGGATCGAGGACGTGACGCGCGGCATGGCGAGATACAGCACCGAACCATCCATCGCCACCAGCAGGACGAGGGCAAGAACGGTGAGAAGGCCCAGCCAGGCTTTGCGGCCGGCGGGTTGCGCTGTCGATGGAGTGTGGTTTGGCATGGTCTTGGGCTCGTTGCGTGCGCGTTCCGATGGCGTCCCGGAAATGGGCGCTATATACTTTAGGTAACCTACAAACGGTAAGTTACCTTTGGTACATAGCGATGTCAAGCGCAAACAAAACCCCTGAAACCGCCCAGGATCCACCCCGCCGTCGCCTGCCCAAGGGCGAGCGGCTGCGCCAACTGCTGGATGTGTCCTGGGTCTTGATCGGAAACGAAGGCACGGATGCCCTGACCTTGGGGCGACTCGCCGACGCCGCGGGCGTCACCAAGCCCGTGGTCTATGACCACTTCGGCACGCGCAACGGCCTGCTGGCTGCGCTCTATCAGGACTTCGACATCCGTCAGACGGCGGTGATCGACGCAGCCATCGCTGCCAGCCGGCCGACGCTGGAGGACAAAGCAGGCGTCATCGCTGCCAGCTACGTCGCATGCGTGCTGACCCAGGGACGCGAGATTCCGGACGTGCTTGCGGCCCTGGGCGGGTCGCCGGAACTGGCTGCGGTGAAGCGGCAGTACCAGCAAGCCTTCATTGAAAAGTGCGAGGCGATCTTCGCGCCCTTCGCAGGCCCCAAGGGTGTGTCGCCGGCCGGCCTGTGGGCGATGCTGGGTGCGGCGGATGCGCTGTCGCAGGCCGCGGTGGCCGGAGACATCGACGAAGAGCAGGCGCGGGATGAATTGCGGGCGACCATTCTGGCGATGGTCGGCCGCAGCCGGTAAGCCGGTCCCGCCGATGGCCTCGCTGCTTTCCGATGGCCTGGGGCGCCCCGCCGCCGCGGCAGCGCCGTCCGGCGCAGGCACCGTGGCGCAATGAAAAAGCCCCGTGCGGTCAGGTCGTCCGCACGGGGCTGGGTCGCTGGATCAGCGGGATAGCGGGACAGCGGGGCCATCAGCGGATGGCCACCCGACTTACAGCACCTCGAAGATGCCCGCAGCCCCCATGCCGCCGCCGATGCACATCGTGACGCACACGCGCTTGGCGCCGCGCCGCTTGCCTTCGATGAGCGCGTGGCCCGTCAGGCGCTGGCCGCTCACGCCGTAGGGGTGGCCCAGGGCGATGGCGCCGCCGTTGACGTTCAGGCGGTCGGCCGGAATGCCCAGCTTGTCGCGGCAGTAGAGCACCTGCACGGCGAAGGCTTCGTTCAGCTCCCAGAGGTCGATGTCCTGCACCGTGAGGCCGAGTTTCTTCAGCACCTTGGGCACGGCGAAGACGGGGCCGATGCCCATCTCGTCGGGCTCGCAGCCGGCCACCGCGAAGCCGAGGAAGCGGCCCAGGGGCTTGAGTCCATGCTGGCTGGCGTAGGCCTCGCTGGTGACTACGCAGGCACCCGCGCCGTCGCTGAACTGGCTGGCGTTGCCGGCAGACACCAGGCCGCCCGGCAGCGCCGAGCGCAGGCCGCGGATGGCCTCGACCGTCGTGCCTTCGCGCGTGCCTTCGTCCTTGGAGACGGTGACCTGCTTCGTGATCAGGCCCATCGTCTTGTCGGCGATGCCGGCCGTGACGGTGATGGGCGCGATCTCGGCGTCGAACAGGCCGGCGGCCTGCGCGGCGCAGGCCTTCTGCTGGCTGGCGGCGCCGTATTCGTCCATCGCCTCGCGGCCGATGCCGTAGCGCTTGGCGACCTGCTCTGCCGTCTGCAGCATGTTCCAGTAGATCTCGGGCTTCTGCTTTTCCAGCGCCAGGTCGCGGATCATGTGCAGATTCATTTCCTGCTGCACGCAGGAGATGCTTTCCACGCCGCCGGCCACGTACACGTCGCCCTCGCCCGCGATGATGCGCTGGGCGGCGGTGGCGATGGTCTGCAGGCCCGAGGAGCAGAAGCGGTTGATGGTCATGCCCGAGGTGGTGACGGGCAGGCCGGCCTTGAGCGCGATCTGGCGGGCGATGTTGCTGCCGGTCGCGCCTTCGGGCGTGGCGCAGCCCATGATGACGTCATCGACGTGCGCGCCGTCGATGCCGGCGCGCTGCACGGCGTGCTGCACGGCGTGGCCGCCCAGCGTGGCGCCGTGGGTCATGTTGAACGAGCCCTTCCAGCTCTTGGCGAGCGGGGTGCGGGCGGTGGAGACGATCACTGCGGAGGTCATGTGCAAGATTCCTTGTTCGGTCAGCGGGAGCGGCGAAGGCGCCGTGCTCAGGCGAAGGCCTTGCCTTCGGCGGCCAGGCGCGAGAGCAGCGGCGCGGGCTCCCAGGCGGAGGCGTCGTCCAGCGGGTTCTGCGCGAATCGCTTCATCGACTGCTCGACATTGAAGAGGCCCAGTTCGCTGGCGTAGTGCATGGGGCCGCCGCGGTGGATGGGGAAGCCATAGCCGGTGAGGTACACCATGTCGATGTCGCCCGCCTTGCTGGCGATGCCTTCGTCCAGGATCTTCGCGCCCTCGTTCACCAGCGCGAACACCAGCCGCTGCACGATCTCCTCGTCGCTGATCTTGCGCGGCGTCACGCCCAGTTCCTTGCGGTGGTCTTCCACCATCTTGTTCACCAGATCGCTCGGGATGGCGTCGCGCTTGCCGGCCTGGTAGTCGTACCAGCCCGCACCCGTCTTCTGGCCGAAGCGGCCCAGCTCGCAGAGCTTGTCGGCCGTGCGGCTGTACTTCATGTCCGGACGCTCGACGGCGCGGCGCTTGCGGATCGCCCAGCCGATGTCGTTGCCGGCCAGATCGCCCATGCGGAACGGGCCCATCGCGAACCCGAACTTCTCGATGGCACGGTCCACCTGCTGGGGCGTGGCGCCTTCGTCCAGCAGGAAGCCGGCCTGCTGGCTGTAGCGCTCGATCATGCGGTTGCCGATGAAGCCGTCGCACACGCCAGAGACCACGGCCGTCTTCTTGATCTTCTTGGCGATCGCCATCACCGTGGCCAGGACGTCCTTGGCGGTTTCCTTGCCGCGCACCACTTCCAGCAGGCGCATCACGTTCGCGGGGCTGAAGAAGTGCATGCCCACCACGTCCTGCGGGCGCTTCGTGAAGGAGGCGATCTGGTCCACGTCCAGCGTGGAGGTGTTGGAGGCCAGGATGGCGCCGGGCTTGGCCACGGCGTCGAGCTGCTTGAACACGGCTTCCTTGACGCCCATTTCCTCGAACACGGCCTCGATGACAAGGTCGGCGTCCTTCAGGTCGTCGTAGCTCAGCGTGGTTTGCAGCAGGCCCATGCGCTGCTGGAACTTGTCTTCCTTCAGCTTGCCCTTCTTGACCTGGGCTTCGTAGTTCTTCTTGATGGTGGCGATGCCCCGGTCCAGCG
Source organism: Acidovorax sp. Leaf160 (assembly GCF_001424265.1). Lineage (GTDB taxonomy): Bacteria > Pseudomonadota > Gammaproteobacteria > Burkholderiales > Burkholderiaceae_C > Paracidovorax. The sequence goes on along the minus strand of NZ_LMOV01000002.1, from coordinate 2,611 downwards.
CTTCCTGCTTCGTTTCCAAAATGATCACGGGAATGCCGGCGTTCAGGAAGTTCATGGCGATGCCGCCGCCCATGGTGCCGGCGCCGATCACGCCCACCGTCTTGATGGCGCGCTGCGGCGTGTCGGACGGCACGTCCGGAATCTTGCTGGCCGCGCGCTCGGAGAAGAAGATGTGGCGCAGTGCGCGCGACTCGGGCGTCCACATCAGGTTGATGAACAGTTCGCGCTCATAGGCCATGCCGTCGGCGAACTTGCGCTTGGTGGCGGCCTCGACCGCATCCACGCACTTGGCGGGCGCGGGCAGATTCTTGGCCATGCCCTTGACCATGTTGCGCGCGAACTGGAAGTAAGCATCGCCCTCGGGGTGCTTGCAGGGCAGGTTGCGCACCAGCGGCAGCGGGCGCGCGTCGGCCACGCTGCGGGCGAAGGCCAGGGCTTCCTCGGCCAGCGATTCGGGCGAAGCGGCCATCTTGTCGAACAGCTTCTGGCCGGGCATGGAGCCGATCAGCTCGCTCTTGACCGGCTCGCCGCTCACGATCATGTTCAGGGCCGGCTCCACGCCCACCACGCGCGGCAGCCGCTGCGTGCCGCCGGCACCGGGCAGGATGCCGAGCTTCACCTCCGGCAGGGCCACGTTGCAGCCGGGCGCGGCGATGCGGTAGTGGCAGCCGAGGGCGAGTTCCAGGCCGCCGCCCATGCAGACGGTGTGGATGGCGGCGACGACCGGCTTGGGGGAATTCTCGACCGTGCTGATGACGGACAGCAGGTTGGGCTCCTGCAGCGCCTTGTCGGTGCCGAATTCCTTGATGTCGGCCCCACCCGAGAACGCGCCCCCCGCGCCCGTGATGACGATGGTCTTGACGGCGGCATCGGCGTTGGCACGCTCCAGACCGTCGGTGATGCCCTTGCGGGTGGCATGGCCCAGCCCGTTGACGGGTGGGTTGTTCAGCGTGATCACGGCAATGTCGCCGTGGACTTCGTAGGCAGCGGTCATGCTCTGGGGTTCCTCAGAAGTGAAAGGATGGGAAACAACGGGACGCCGCGCTGGGCGACGAATCGAACGATCGTGCTTTTCCATTCTAGGGGCGGTGGAAGGCACGTCCAAGACACTTCTGTCCCAGACCGGACAAAGCGGGTATCGGCTCTCAGGCGCGCCCCGCGGCAGGCTCCTGCGCCGACCGCTGGAACAAGTTGGAAAAGTCGCAGCACTCCCTGGCGATCTGGGTCACCGACGACACCAGCACGCTGCGGCGCTCTGCCCGCCACGAGACGGCGTAGTGCACCTCGGGCGCCGGCAGAGACGTGTGGAAGACCTGCAGCGCACCGCTGTCGATCCAGGTCGCCAGACAGTCGCGCGGCAGGTAGCTGACGCCCATGCCGGCCACGGTCAGGCCGATCAGCGGCAGCACGCTGTCGGTGGAGATGGACTGCGCGCGGTGCACCTGCTGGCTGCGCAGCCAGCGCTCCACCAAGGTGCCCAGCACCGACTTCGGCCCCTGTACCAGGATGGTCTGCCCGGCGAGTTCGTGGGCGGCCACTTTCCGGTCGGCAGGCAGCGCCCCGGCCTGGCACATCCAGGCGAACGGAACCTGGCCCAGCGACAGCGTGGAGAACCGGGGTTCGTCCAGGGCCTGTGGAGCGATGGCCACGTCGATCTCATCGGCCAGCAATTTGTCGCGCAGATTGAGGCCGGAATCCACGTCGGGCAGGATGGCGACGCGCGGGTATTCGGCGCGCACGCGCTGCAGCAGCAGCGGCAGCCAGGTCATGGCGGTCAGTTCGGTGACGCCGATGCGCAGGCGCCGGGTCATCGCCTCGGGACGGGTCAGAGCTTCCAGCGCCTGATCGCGCTGTTCCAGCAGCCGCACGGCGGCCTGCAGCACTTCCTCGCCTTTCTCGGTCAGGCGGGCCTGGCGCTGGCTGCGATCGAAGATGTCGGCGGAAAGCACCGACTCCAGTTCCTGAACGCGCTTGGAGATGGCCGCCTGGGACGTGTTGAGCCGCAGTGCGGCGCCAGCGAAACTGCCGGCCCGGTCGATCCAGTAGACCGCTTCGAGTTGCTTGAAGGAAAACATGGATGGAGGGGGTATTTACCCGGCCAATATATCAAGTTCTGATATTGAAAAATATCGATAAATATCGCTTTTTTTAAACTGCCGGACATCGAAGAATGGGCGCTCGTTACATGGCATTGAAGTCAACCGATGAGCGCAAACCCCAGCCCCTACACCGTCCTGCCCACTCCCGACCCGCACCCGCTGGCCGAGTCGTTCCGCGAGATCGCCGTCTCGCATCTGAGCGACAACCTCCAGCGCCTGTCGGGCCTGTGCAACCTGCGGCGCATTCACACCCGCACCAGGCTCGTCGGCACGGCACTCACGGTGAAGGTGCGCCCCGGAGACAACCTGCTGATCTACAAGGCGCTGACGTTGATGCGCCCCGGCCACGTGCTGGTGGTGGACGGCGGAGCTGACACCACCAATGCCCTGGTGGGCGAACTCATCCTGCTCTAGAGCGTGTTATGAACTTCCCGCCGAAGTCAGCACCCGTACGGCAGCGGGCAACATGAGCACTGCGAAAACCAGGAAATGCAGTCCACCGAGCACTTCGG
>NZ_LMOV01000001.1 GCF_001424265.1 Acidovorax sp. Leaf160 | reverse complement strand
AAGACCCGGCCAGGGCCGGGTCCGCTCGGTGCAGCCGGCGCGCAAGCGATGGCTGCGCGCCGGAGGGTCGGTCAGCGCGACAGCGCGTCCTGCGTCGCCGTATCCAGGCGCCCGGTCACCGCAATGCCCTTGTCCTTCTGGAACTCGCGCAGCGCCTTGGTCGTGCGCGGGCCGGACGCGCCATCCGGCGTGCCCACGTTGTAGCCCAGCGCGGAGAGGCGCTCCTGCGCCTGGCGCATGGACATCGAGGCACCGGCCTTGGTCTGCGAGGGCGCAGCCGCCCCGTCCACCGACAGGCGCCCGCCGCCGCCCAGGCCCTGGCCCTGCACGCTCTGCGCCTTGTAGTTGCGCAGCGCCACGACCATCTGGTTGTACGCGTCCATGAAGGCGGCCGTCAGCACCTTGCCCTGGGCGGTGTTCTGGTAGCCGCCGAGCGAGCCGCCCGCCGAGCCGCCAAAGAGGCCGCCGAATCCGGCGAAGTCGCTCTTGGACGCGCTGCCTTCGGAAGCCGACACCTGCACGCCCGAGCGGTTGTCCACCAGGGTCAGCATGGCGCTCGCCTCGCGCGTCTTCATGCTGCCGCCGATGGCGGCGATGGCCGCACCGCGCCCGCCGCCCAGCAAGCCCCCGAGGGCYCCGCCGATGCCGCCCGCGTCGGAATTGGAGAAGATGATCTCGGGCGARAGGCCGTAGTCGGAGGCGACCATCTGGCCCTGGCCGAAGTTGCTGCCCCCGCGCATCTCGCCGGAGCCCATCAGCTGGCGCTCGCGGTCCATGGCGCGCATGCCCGAGGCGCTGCGCTCCACGACGATGAAGCAGTTGGACTGCTGCACCAGCAGGCGCAGCAGGTTGGAGGTGGGAGGCAGGCGGTATTCGTTGCGCAGGATGGTGTACCAGCCGGCGTCCTGGTTCTCGACGAGGGAGACGGTGCCGAGGGGGGCGGCGCACTTTTGCAGCTCGCTGCTCTCGCCGGAGTGCGTTCGGTCTGCGTTTCACCAGNAAGGACAAGGGCATTGCGGTGACCGGGCGCAGCAGGTTGGAGGTGGGAGGCAGGCGGTATTCGTTGCGCAGGATGGTGTACCAGCCGGCGTCCTGGTTCTCGACGAGGGAGACGGTGCCGAGGGGGGCGGCGCACTTTTGCAGCTCGCTGCTCTCGCCRGAGGCACTGGCGCCGCCGGCAGCGCCGGTGGCGACGGTCTTGGCGTCGGGGCTGCCCATGCGCATGTTGGTKGTCTCGCAGCCGGCCAGCAGCAGGGTGGCGGCGCAGGCCGTGGCCAGCAGGGTGAGTCGCGCGCTGCCGGACGAAGGACGGGCGCAGAAGCGGGCGGACGATGCGGACGAAGCGGACGAGATGGACGAAGCGGGCAGTGAGGTGGACGTCATGGAATCAGGGCGGCGGTGAAGCAAAGCGCAGAAAGGTAGCGGGCGCGGCACCCCCCGGGCACCCCACCCAAGGGGGGTTGGTGTAACCGGACAGTGGATATCCACCCGGCCCTGTCGGCCGAGGACGGGCCTGGACGCGAGACGCGATGCCGTAAACTCCGCCGCACGATCTGCGGGGGGTTGGGCTTGCGCGGAATGTGAATGACTCACAAACATTAAAGACCATGGCCAAATCGTCCAAAGCGTCGTACATCTTCGCTATCGCCTTGACTGCCGCCGTGCTGGCGATCTATCTCCCCGGGCTGCACAACCAGCTGCTGTTCGACGACCTTCGATTGACCGAAGGCCTGATCTTCAACGAATACGGCGACCTATTTCGCTTCAAGCAGCGGATGCTTTCCTATGGCACCTTCGTCTGGGGCCAGGACCTTTTTGGCGAAGGCTGGTGGAAGCAACGCGCCGTCAACGTCGCCCTGCATCTTGGGGTGGTGGCAGCGATCTATGGACTGGTGCGAGCGCTGCTGACGCACACCCGCTTTCCGGAAGAATTCGAGGCCCAGCCTCACTTCTTTTCATCGCGCCGTGCGGCGCTGCAGGTCGGCGTTGCGGTCTTCGCGCTGAACCCGGTGGCCGTCTACGCCGTGGCCTACCTGATCCAGCGTTCCATTCTCATGGCGACGTTGTTCGCGGTGCTGGCCTGCTGGTTCTTCGTCTGCGGGCTGCAGCGTGGGCGGGCTGTGGGCTGGTATGCCGCGGCCATCGTCAGCTATGTGGCTGCGGTTCTCTCGAAGGAACACGCCGTGATGGTGGCCGCGATGGCGGTGCCGCTCTATATCCATGTGCGCCGGCCCAGCTGGAAAACCGTCGCCATCATCGGTGGTGCTTCGTTCGCCCTGATTCTGTTGGCCGCCGCCGTGCTGTTCGGCATTTACGGCGAATTCATCGGCAAGGCCTTCGATCAGCGCTCAATCGATTTCGCGCGGCAGCTGGAACAGCTCAGCCCGGGCATCACCCAGCGCATGTACCCGCTGAGCATCATCAACGAAGCCGCGCTGTTCTTCGCCTATGGGTTCCTCTGGTTCATTCCGAACGTGATGTGGATGTCGGTCGACCTGCGGCCGGCTTTCCCCCTGTCGTATGGGTCGTTCCCCCAGATTCTGGGCGTGGTCGGGTACCTGGCACTGCTCTGCGCCGCCATCTGGAGCGTGATGCGCCGGCGGGGCGTGCTGAGTCTGGCCGGGGTGGCACTGCTCTTTCCGCTGCTGCTCTATGTGACGGAATTCGCCACCGTCTGGGTGCAAGACCCCTTCGTGCTCTACCGCAGCTACCTGTGGGCGATCGCCGTCCCGGTGCTGGTGTCCATCGTCCTGACCGGGCTGCAGCCTCGCACCATCTACATCCTGGGCATCGCAGTCGGTATCGGCCTCGGACTGCTGGCCTTCGAGCGGGTGATGTCCTTGCGCGACGACGCCGCCGCATGGGGCGATGCGGCCGAGAAGATCGACATGACGGCGCCACCCAACGCCGTGGGCCGCTGGCGCCCGTTCCTGAACCTGGGCGCCGACCAGCTCGACCGCGGCCTGGTGGCCGAAGCGCAGCGCAACCTCCTCAAGGCAGACGCGCTGGGCGCACTCAACGGCGCCGCCCGGTTCAACGTGGGCGTTGCGCTGCAGCAGCAGAAAAAGCACGCGGAAGCCATTGCGGCCTGGGTCGAAGCAGAAAAACAGGGTTTCAAGGATCTGCCGCTGTACTACCACCGGGGCGAATCGGAGTTCGCACTCGGCCAGTTCGCGGCAGCGTATGAAAGCTTCAACCGGGGCATGCAACGATCGGCAGAAGGCGTGACTGGCGACGACGTGACGCGCATGCGCGAAGCCATGCGCCTGCGCCGCGCAGAAGCTGCCATTGGCGCCAATCGCTTCGACGAAGCCCTGCAGGACTTCGCCGTGCTGCGCCAGACCGAGGGCTTCAGCCAGCGCGTGTTGCTGGGTACGGGGATGGCGCAGGTCGGCAAGGGGGAAACCCAGGCCGCGCTGGCCACCTTCGACCAGATCATCGCGAAGACCCCCAATGCCGCCGTAGCCTATTACGGACGTGCCATGGCGCTGCGCGGAGCAGGCCGCAGCAGCGATGCGGTCAAAGCGATGGACCGGGCGATAGCGCTCGACCCGCGCAACCCGCAGTACCCGCAGGTGCGGGCGCAGATTGCCGATTCTGGCAAAAAGCCCTGAGCGGGAGCAGCAGACCCATGGCTCTGCGCATATTGCATGTCGGGAAATACTTGCCCCCTTATCGGGGCGGCATGGAAGTTTTTTTGGACGACCTGCTTCAGGAGCAGCGGCGTCAGGGCATCGACGCCCATGCCTTAGTTCACGGCGACCCGCTGCCTGAGGACCCACCCTGGGTAGAGCGGGTGCCGGTGCAATTCAACCTGAGCTATGCACCCATCGCGCTCAATTTCCGGCGCGCCCTGAGTCGCGCGATTGACCGCGTCCAGCCAGATGTGCTGCATATCCACATGCCGAACAACTCGGCCTTGTGGGCACTGACATTGCCGAGCGCGCGGAAGGTGCCGTGGGTGGTGCACTGGCATTCCGATGTGGTGGTTTCCAACATCAAATGGTCAGTGGCCCTGGCATACCTTGTCTACCGCCCATTCGAGCAGGCGCTGCTTGAGCGATCGCAACAGATATTCGCCACCTCCCCACCCTACCTGCAGGCCAGCCCTGCTCTCAGACCGTGGCGCGACAAGTGTGAGGTCGTGCCGCTGGGAATCAACCTGAAGGCGCCCGCCCCTGCCCCGCTGTCTAACGCCCCGCCGGGTGCGCCTGCCAGCCCCAGCTGGCAACCAGATACACAGTTCAAACTGCTATCTATAGGCCGCCTGACATATTACAAAGGCTTTGAGACCCTGATTCACGCCGTGAGCGAACTGCCGGGGGTCGAATTGCTCATTGCGGGTGATGGCGAGCTGCGCGACGAGTTGCAAGCGCTGATCGAACGCCATCGACCTCAGGGACAGCAGCCCGCACGCGTGCATTTGCTGGGCGCTGTGGACGAGACGCTGAAACACGCGCTGCTGGAAGGGTGCGACCTTTTCTGCCTGGCGTCGCGCGAACGCACAGAAGCGTTTGGAATCGTCTTGCTGGAGGCCATGCAACACAGTCGGGCGTGCCTGGTGACAGACTTGCCAGGTTCTGGCATGCCATGGGTGGTTACACAGGCGCGGGGAGGCATGCACGTTCCTTTCGAGGATGTTGCCGCATGGCGCAGTTCCATTGCTCGCTTGCATCATGACGTGGAGTTGCGTCACAAATTCGCGAGAAACGGTGCGGCCTCTCTCCGTCAGCTATTCAGCATCGAGCCTTGCGCAAGAACTATTACTCGCCACTATCGAGGCGTGGTTCCAAATATCTACAATGCAGATGCACGCAACGAAATTCTTGTAGTGATTTCAGCGCGTAATAACGAGCGCGACATTGCCCGCATTGTCAACAGTGTGCGCAGATCGGTAGGCGCAAAAGTGTTGGTTGTTGATAGCCGCAGCACGGACGCCACCGGTCACATAGCTCAACAATGTGGCGCAGTGGTACTTCGGCCATTGCTCGAAATGACCAGTTGGGGAAATTTACAAACTGGCCTTAGATACGCACGAAGTCGAGGCTTCGGTTGTGTGGTAACTATTGACACCGATAATCTCTACGACGTAGAGGAGTTACCGGAATTACTGGCTTCGAGCAAAAATTCGGACGTTGCCTTGGGTTATTTCCCAGAAAAAAATAGTTTTCTACGAACTGTCGCATGGATATGGCTGAGGTGGCTTACCGGCGTAAACCTCCGAGAATTTATAACCAGTTTTAGAGTTTATAACTGGCAGGCCATAAAAATTGCCGCCTCTGTGGAAGCGACCTTATTAGATTATCAAGATCTCGGTATGCTTATGCTTATGCAACGCGGGGGACTTCACATTGCCGAGGTGGGCCTAACCCTACGCACATCTAATTTAGCCAGATCAAAGATATTTAAGTCGTGGATCAACGCCGTGAGGTATATGGTTTTCTCTTCTTTATTAGCTATCGCACATTTTAGAAAGAGCGGAAAAACCAGACCGAGATCGGAAATTTCTTCTTAAGATAACTAGCCCTGCAGTTCGCGCCGACGCTCCCAAAAAACACCATTTGCCAATCAACTTGATAAATGGAATTATCTGAATGGGAGCAATTGGTGACCAAGCCACCTCCATGTGCCGACGAATTTTGCTAGGCTCCATCTTTTAAGAGAAAAGGACTGCGCCCGTCAACAGCTCATGATAAATAGTCCGCCCTGAACAATTCGGTTTTCAGCCGTAGGCAGATCTGTTGTTGAGCGAAGGGGCGCTCAACGCGGCAATGACCACCCGCATCGACAGCCCGAAGCGGGCGCATAAAAGCCGCAGCGCGGCCAGGATCAGGCGCAGGTTGTGCCCCGCGCCGCACATCAACGCATGCAGCGCATCCCCCAGCGCCCCCTTGAGCGGGTTGCGCGCGAGGCGCCCATCCATCTTCATGTGCCCGATGGCCGGCTCGATGGCGCTTCGTCGCTTGATCATGGCTTTGAGGGTTTTGGTGATGCCCCGCTTCTGCCCTGAGCGCAGGATGCGCACGCCCTCGATCTCCACGCCCTGGTAGCCCTTGTCCACGATGGCCGTGGCCGGCGGCTTGTCCGTGCCGGTGAGGATGCCCACTTGCTCCAAGGTCTCGGCCAACGTGTAGCCGTCGTAGGGGTTGCCAGGCATGGAGCGCATGCCCACCACCAGCCCTTCCTTGAGCGTGGTGGCGATGCTGACCTTCACGCCGAATTCGTAAGGGGTTCGGGCTTTGCCCTTGCTGATGCATTCCACCTCGGGTGCATGCAGGGCGTACAACTTGTTCTTGTCCTTCGTGCGTTGGGTCAGGATGCGGCCGGTGCGTTGCAGCAGTTCCTGAACCTTGGCCTGAACCGCTTCGGGCAGTACGTGCAGTTGGCGCTGCACCTCGTGGTGCACGCGGCCCACACGGGTGCGCAGCGTGCGCACCGCGCGGCGCATGCGCTTGAATTGTTTGGCGTGCGCGTATCGCCCGATCTGCGCGGCCAGGCGCGGGGCCACCCGGTTGTAGTTCTGGCGCAGCCGCAGCCCGTTCTCCTCGGCCACCTTGACCAGGTGCTGGCGGCTCCTGTCCAGCAAGCGGCTGTCGGTGGGATGGGCGATGGCCTTGGGCATGACGGTGGTGTCCACGATCACCTGCTGCACGCTGGCCTTCTGGATCACACCGCCCCGCCGGGCCGCATCGATGCTGGCCGCCAGCAGCGTCTCCACGCCTTCCTCGCCGATGCGCTTTCTCCAGCGCGTGAGGCTGGACGGGTCGATGGGGGCCTCGGTCTGCAGGTAGGTCTCGCCGCAGAAGAACTGCCAGTACGGGTTCTCCACCCAGGTATTCACCACGGCTTCGTCGGAGGCATCGAAGGTGTGCTGCAGGTACAGCAGCCCGGCGACCAGCCGGGGCGGCAAGGCGGGCCGGCCACGCCCGGAGGTGAAGGGCACCGCGAACGTGCGCTCGATCTCGCTCCAGTCGATCAGCGCGGCCAGCTTGACCAGCGGGTGCTGCATGTTGATCTGCTCGTCCAGCCTGGGACGGAACAACTCGGCTGTTTGTGGCTGCGAAGGCTTCGGACCCATCGGAATCCTCGGAGGAATTTGCAAGAAAACAGGGGCTGGCAGAACCATACCTTGCAAATCCTGCGCATGGCAAGCCGAAGAACTTCAAGTCAGATCAATGGCTTACGGGTTGTTCAGGGCGGACTGTTTAGGCGCTGGCGGGGCGCGGGCACCAGCGTGGCATTGATGGCATTTCCGCCCCGGGCGATGTAGCCGTGGCACTTCACTTGCGCATCCACCCCCAGGAACAACGCCGTCGCCCCATCCACGCCCAGGCGCTCGCCGAAGCGCCAGATCATGTTGCGGTCCGACACGTTCAACGCGTCTTGGAGCAGACAAAAGCGCTGATAGGTTGCCCGGTCCTGCAACGGATATACCATCTGCTCGTCCGACAGGTTATTCAGGCGCTTCAAGGGCAGGATGCGCACCATCGCCTCGGAAGGGTACGCAGGCAGGCCGCCTTTACCGCCGTCGCCACGCTCGATGAACGCACCCACCAGCCGCGCTAACTCCGCAAAGTCACTGTGCCGCGCGATGACCTCCAGCGGATCGCCCAACTCATCCCTTTTGTGCTGGCGCGAGGCCTCCGCAAACAGGCCGAACTTCAGGGCACTCCGGGGGTGGTCATGGCTACGGCGGACTCACGCGTTCTCAGTAAAAGAGAGAGGGGCTGGGTTCTGAGCGGTTCACCTATAGGACACCTTAAATAAAAATCGGATATATCTAGCGCAACTTTAAAAAAATCAAAATTAAGAAGTCAATTTTTTTCGCAACTCTTTTATCCTGCCCTCACATCTCAAATACTCTGCATTTGAGAAAAGCTGCTGTCGGAATTCTGGATCGCTGATTGCCAGCGTATGCTCCCGGTCGGAACTATGGATATAATCACCAATATATATATTCATGGAAAGACCATCCCAATCGGCATTGCGCTCACTGAAAATCTGCAAAGTTAGCAGATAATCCTCCATGTACTTCTGGTCTGGAAAATACTTCAAGCCAGATAAATCCATTTTGCTAATATCAAACAAAAAACTATGTAGAGGAGCATGATTACACCCGACAAAGTCTTTATACGAGTAGCCATATTGGAAAGCCTTTTCGCGTTTAACGAGAACTTTTTGGACTGACTCACGACTTGTGGAAAAAACCCGACCGAACGCCACGCTCTTGCCAGACGCCTTGATCCTATCGATAAGTGTGGCGTAAGCACTTGGGAATAGTAGGTCGTCGTAGTCCAAAAATGCACAGTACTGGGTAGCAACCTTCTTCAATGATTCGTTTAGCATAACTGACCGAAGGTCTCTAATACCATTGCTGGTCTCGTACCTGTGAATCATCGGGCAAACTCCTTCCGCCCAATGAAAGTTCGCCAAAATAGCGGTTAATTTCTCAGCTTTTAAATCGTTGAAATTCTGCGTCGCAATGAGCGGCAACACTGCACAATTCCTCATTGCATTTAAGCAAGATAGAGCGTTTTCTAACTCATCCAGATCAGCATCTTCATGAACTCTCACGATGGTAGTAACCATCGGTAGCTGGTCCGGCTGCACGGTGTCTGGTTTAATCTCAAAACACCAACTGTCCGTCCGCATTCTCACTGCAGTGTTACGACGCGCAATAAAATTCTTACCCAGATCAACCCTAATCGGAGCTTGCAGCAAAACAGAATTTGCTACTGCGCCATTTTTCGCCACTGCGGCGAGGTCAGAATTATCTCCGTAAAAATTAGGAACGACGGTAGATTTAAGACCCCAAGCAGTAGAAATCATCTTCTCGAGCACTTGCTTACTGAAGATGCAAGCTATGTTGATAGTAATGACAACGTCTGCTTCCTTTCTGCTCTCTACTTGAGCAGAGGGCAGTTCATATTCAAGCGAAGAATCGTCGCATCCAATGCGATATTTGCCGAAGATAGTCGATTTTCTAAGGCTATAGAGCAGTCTACGCCGAACACCTCTGTCTGTGTCGATTTGTCCTTTGACCGAAGGAGACAAATCGATGTGTACTCGCAGATCCTTAGGAAGCTCCGCATCGTAATTCAATTGACTTTCAAAGGAAATTCCAGAAAGCGCACGCCCAACCGAATTCAAATAACTATATCCATAGCGGGCATCGGGCTCCAGATGGGTGCCCTCCGCCCATTCATTCCACGCGTTCACGATCACAAAGCGACGATCCGATGGGAGGTTCGCCTCAGCGTCAGCTATCGCCTCCTCCATCCACCGCTGAAAGCTCTCAGGCGTACTACCGTGTAAAAGTAAGGCACCAGTACCGTAACGCGCAGTGTTGTCCCACATGGGTACTGTCGAACGGAAGTAATCGAAAGGTTTGCGATCGCGCTGTGCCGTGTAAAAATTTCGCACATCATCGTAGGACAGCACACCCCCCGTCATTGGCCAGTAAGCTTGCAACGATGAACGCTGGTCTTCTACGTTGCCGTCTGTCCAGTCGTGAAGAACACGTTCTGTGCCAGCATCCATCTGGAAATCATTTGGGTTGGTAGCTCCACGGGTGAGGACTGCGACTACGTACGGGATGTCGACACCTGCGCTCGCGCACTCTTCGGCCCAAATGCCTATGTATTCCGATGGATTTGGTATCGATGACGGTCGGTACACCATGAGCACCGGTCTCGTACCAACCCGGATATATCTTGAGTCTTTAAAGTATGGAATCAAATAGCGTATAAAAGCCTTGGCATCGTCTGCCGAGTACGTCTGGCCCAGCAAAATCTCGCGCTCATTTCCATCCCACCGGCGTGTCCAGTTTTCGTTAGCCCAGCAAAAGCAGAAGGGCATAGCGATATCTGGGTGAGAAAGCAGCATTTGAGCGGGCTTTTCTAAGATCATTCTCCCCGAGAACCAGTAGTGATAAAAGACCTGCCCATGCACTCCAGCTCGGCGCATTTCACTTACTTGCCTGCGCAGGACATCTGGCGAATCTAGCAAGTAATATCCGATATCAGAGTGCGGAATATGCTGTTGATAGTGACCTTTAAATAGAGGATTTGCCGCTCGCACCTTCGTCCATTCGGTAAACCCTGTGCCATGCCATTCGTCGTTTTCTGGCGTAGGATGAAACTGTGGCAGGTAATAGGACAGCACCCGCACGTCCTTATGCACAATTGATCTCGCATAGTTGACTTGCGGCTCATAGTAGGGGAAGTCAGCTACGCTCTCACGGGACTGAATCTGCAAGATCTTCCCAGACGGTGAATGAGCGAAGGCTGGGAGTACCGCATCCAATGCATCAGATAGATATTGCTCAGAGTCACCAGCATTATTACCCTCAGGATCTAAGCGCTGTACAGCCTCACGCATTTCACGCAAAACCGCTTTTTTTGCGAGAAACGCGTCATTACCGTGTAGATGCCAGCTTCCACAATCAGCAACTATATTTATATTGCCAGCCTTGATTAGACGTTCAACCCAGTCCTTCTTGGCTACCGATTTTGGTTCAGACTGAGCTAAGCGTCTTTCACCCAGTATCAGTGAGACTTCATCAGTCATCAACGCAACTAGGTGACTCAGTCTACCCCCGGTGCAGCCTTGCGGACCGATAAGGCTCTGCGGGGCGTGATTATCGCCCCCGACAAAGCTGAGATGACCAAACGTAGGATAATTGCTTAAATCGCGCCCGAAGCAATTTATCAGTGAAGCGAAAGGCCGGGCACTAGCAGATAATTTTACTACGCGAATGACCCCAGCAAGCGACAATGATTCTTTCAGAGTGCGAAGCAATACGTTTGCATCCTGATGACCGGCAACAGAAACGTAGAGATCGAATCCAAAAGGGATGGATTCTAATAGTCGAACCACCGTTAAGGCGTCGACCTGTTCACCGAGATAGCAGTGCAGGGCGAAATGTAAAGACTTTTCCGACTGCCCGCGCGGCTCGTTATCCCACCGTGGGTCAGGATAGTACGGTATGATTTGAGGAATATCATTTAACCGCGTCTCGGGAATGAGTGCAGACTGAATCGCCTCTTCCCCACGCTGCAATTGCCGGACATTTGACATACGCCAGCGGATACCCTCCATCCCTTCATTCCGCAACACCTTTATTGCTGTACGGAGCGTGGGAATTAAGCCACCACCGATTTTAATGGCATCAGGCAGCAATTTGGCTTCAATTACCTCTCCCCCGATACCAGTTGGCATCATGCGCAATGGACTTGTCAATCGCCAGATCTTGCTTGCTCGGATATCCTGTAGAGATTTTTGCAAATCGGCAATATCTTGATTTTTGCGAGCTATTTGATCATTCAATTGACCTATCTTCCATTCCAAATCTAGCTTGGATTGCGCTTGCCCCTCAAGTCGAAATTGCAGATCCCCTTTTTCTTCTTCCAAGCACGTAATTTTTAAGGCCAGAGCATCCGCACTGCTATCGTTCTCCGGATTGGGCTCGGCAACGCCCTTGATCGGTAGCGGTGAGTCAGCCCACCAATTGGCAAGTGATGCTACCGTCCGGCCTGTAGCTTCAGACTGTGCAGAGCTCTCCAGTTGGGCGAACGACTCGAGCGTCGCTGAATCCACCTCAAAACCTGCACTGAGGAAAGCTGCCAGAAAAAAATCTCGCCGGGTATTCCCAAATTTAATTTTCGGCTTGCCGAACTGCGTCACATTTTGAGTCAGTAGAAGTAGTGTGCGAAATAACAGCCAACCAACCGGCATTTCATGCTCTAGTATCCATTCACGATCAATTGCTTGATAGCTCCCGTGAGTGTCACGGATGATGTTCTGTGGGACTAAATCGAAACAATTTCCCGGCAGTAGTGAATGCACTGAGGCAACCAGATGGATCCGGCGGTCTGCAAACGCGATCTCGCTGACAATTGAGAGATATTGCTTTAGGAAGCTGCCCACTGCATCTATGGACCAGTCTTCGCGTGTCACCAGTTGAGTAAGTTCGCTTGATAGCAGTTGACCGTGAACATAAGAAGTCTGTCCGGGCAGTTGTAATGACAAGAGACATGGTTGCACATCTGTGGGAACCGGCTCAAGTAGATTGCAGTACACATCAATGCCGCCGCTCTCAGACCGCCGAAATATTGTCTGTTTACAATGACCGCGAGCGCGCCCGGTGCTGTAGTGGTATGCCAGCACGCCCGACTCCACTAACGGACGCCCTGAGTCGCCAGCGGCGATCAGAAACGAATTAGCAAGGTCAGTACCCAGTTGGTTTAGCATGACACTCGGCCAAGCCAGTTCTGGCGAGAATGTCGGCGCCTTCGGTAATTGTGGGTCGAGTCGCACACTTTGAGATGCAATAGCAGCTGCATCGAAATCATCACTCGCCATTCCGCCAGGCGTCAAAATCGATATCGGCAGCTTGTAGTCAGGCAAAGGTGACAGGAAATCAGCTCGGTTGAAACCTGCGCGGGACAGCATTTCAGCCAACACCTTCCGGCCATACGTTTGGGGCTCGTCACATCGGTACCGACCTTCGATTCCATACATCGGCACTCCCAAATGGTCCTCTGGAGCACCGGCCCAGTATTTGAGGCCTAGCTGATTTTCAATGGCAATAATCAATAGCCCGCCAGGCTGGAGCAGTGAACGGGCACGCCTCAACATTTCCAACGCTGGATTTTCCCCAGGAGTAAATTGGTTTGCGTATTCAAGGACGCCAATTAGAGTTATTACGTCAAACTTTTGTTCACAGGTAAACTGATCGAATCGTTCTGCGAGCACCTCGATATGCGGCAGTTCACGTGTCCTAGCACGTGCAATTGCCGCGCGTCGCGGCGACCCCTCCAGCGCCAAGACGTGAGCACCGCTCTCTCCGAGATATCGGGTAATGGCCCCACAACCAGCGCCGATCTCCAGAACCGCTGCGCCTGTCAGACGGTTGGCGAAGGGCCGAAGTAGATTGGCTCGACTGCTGCTTAGATGATACAGCGACGGCCAGTCAGTGATGTATTCCTTTAAGTTATCTGATAAAACACTTAAATCTTTTGCGTCAAGCATGACCTGCGCCATGCGCTGCTCAATCTCATCCCCATCACTGTAGGCGATACCGCCGTATCCTAAGGCAGTCCAAACACCGGTTTCCGGATGTTGCTGATAACCCAAACTTTCCAGCATTCTTTTCATAGCATTAACTCAGACTTATTTTGGCTTGCAGATTTACAAGCCCGTGAAAACTTGTTTCGTGGGAAATGTGAAGATGAATGGAATCATACCGGCGATCATGCGGCACAACATCTGCGCCCTCGCGACTGGCTAAACCTAATGACACAAAATAGTCTCCTGGCGCGAGATCACAACGAAACTTTATTTCTGCGACTGCGGTAGAGCCTTTCTGCCCGATAAACTCAAAACCCTCAACATTTAGCATTTCTGAGTTCGTCCCGTAAACTGTCACGCCTTCTTTGGTTTTAACGGTAAATCCGAGGATAGGACGTACCATGTGGGCTAGAAATTCGAGGGAAACTGCAAGGATCAACTTTTGGCCAGTCATTACCGATGAAGGGTATAGCTCCTCATCTGCGGACAAGAAGAAATCGAGGATGCGCCCGGACCCATCACCCCATCTAAACTCACCAACATTGAAATTCGGTCGTGTTGAGAATAAGTCGTCCGTCGAACTGACAGGATATTTATCCAAGTCAGTCAATCCGTTTACGTGCGCGACAACTCCGCCAGCTTGATGCGGTAGTTTTTGCTCCCGACCAAACAGAAGATCTAAGTAACGATTAACAATCCGACGGGGCTCACCCGTTTCTATCAAAATGCCATCGTTTATTAACAGCGCACGATTGCAGTGAGTTACAATCTGTTCGCTTGAGTGAGTAACCAACAGTATGCTTGTTCCACTATCTTTGAGCTTTTTAAGTCTGTCAAAACACTTTGCTTGAAATCTGGCATCGCCCACCGATAGTGCCTCGTCTACTATGAGTATGTCCGGCTCGATCTGGGACTGAACTGCGAAAGCGAGCCGCACAACCATTCCACTAGAGTAAGTTTTTACGGGCTGATCTATGAATTGCCCAATATCGGCAAAGCCAATAATGTCGTCAAACCTTTCTTCGATCTCTCGTCGATTCAACCCAAGTACACTTGCATTCATGTAGACGTTTTCACGACCGGTAAATTCTGGATTAAAGCCTGAGCCCAGCTCCAACAACGCAGCCACCCGCCCTTTTTTACTCACTTCGCCGGTCGTTGCACTTAAGGTACCGCATATGATTTGCAAGAGTGTTGACTTACCACTTCCGTTGCGCCCAATAATCCCAACCGTCTCGCCTTTCTCTATCGAAAAATTAATATCGCGAAGAGCCCAGAACTCTCTGTAGAATTTTTTTTCCTCGACACCAACGAGCTTGCGCAATCTGGGATATATAAATTGTTTGAGTCGATCGCGCGGCTGCTCATATATTTGAAAACATTTGCTCAACCGCTCAACGTGAATTGAATTGTCAGAGGACATCGGAAAATCCTTTGCGCGTCTTTTGAAACCAAGCAAAGCCTATCCATGCCAACGCAAACGACGCTCCCCAATATCCTGCAAGCAGCTTGAAGTCAGGATTGTTGCCAAAATATAGAATCGCACGGGCTTGTTCTATAACACCGGTCAACGGATTCAGATAAAGCAAATGCCGATAGTTCTCTGGCAATGACGTAATAGGATAAAAGATGGGGCTCATAAACATTAAAACAGCTATGATAATACCCACGAACTGCCCAACATCTCGCAAGTAGACTCCTAAGGACGAAAGCAGCCAGCTTAGTCCCACGACGAAAAGAGCAAGAGGAAACAAAATCAACGGCAGATAGAAAAAGGTGGCATGGGGAATCCCAAAAAATATTATATATGCCGCCAGCCACACTCCAATACTAATAACACCGTGGAAGAGCGCTGCTAGCAACCCTACAAAGGGCAATATCTCCAACGGAAAGACGACCTTCTTTACGTAGTTAACATTGGATAATATGAACGTCGGAGCGCGACTGACACATTCCGAAAAAATGTTAAATATAATCAGTCCCACAAACAACACCAAAGCGAATTCGGTTTTTGACTCCCCTCCAGCTGTCCAACGCGCTTTAAAAATCACACTGAAAACGAACGTATATATGACCAGCATGAAGACTGGGTTGAACAGCGACCACATTATCCCCATCGCCGAACCCCGATAGCGCCCCAAAATCTCTCGCTTTGCAGATGCCGCAATCAAATCCCGATTTCGCCACATACTCAAAAACATTTCTCGAGGTGTAGCACTAAATTCCTGCATTATCGAACCTTCTAGTCAAAATGTGCCTTGTAAACACACGGACCTGACCACGCGCGGCCAGTGCCATCGAGCGACAGTGCAAAAATAGAATCACAGCAAAAACACTCAATTCCATTTTTACAGCGGCGTTTATACTTTGCCACCTCTAAGCAAGGACAGGAGGTAACCTTTCCTGTAAAAGCGTTTTGTGATGCTTTCACCCAAATTAGGCCCACCCTCGGCAAGATATTCTTTTAACCGCCTTCTTTCTGATAAAAACTCAGGCATTTTTATTAAAACATCTCGATATATTTTTATTACTAACAATAAGTTACCAGAAACGGCGTATCGTGCGAACATAAACATATGCGCAGTGAGCAGGTACAAACACTTTCTTAGCAGTATATTTGCAGGAATTAGCTTGGCATGCATCCATATGGCATTCCGCAAACCATGATAGGCTATGAAAGAATTGTATGTTCCGCCGCTGCTTGCCTGACCCTCGTGCAAGGCAACCAGCCGATCCAAATAAATCGGCTTGTAACCTAGCAAAACTGTCCTGATCACCAAGTCTGTATCTTCACAATAGCAAAAATAACGCGGGTCAAAGCAATACCCGAAAGTTGTCTTTAATCGTTCGATCAACTTTCTCTGAAGCATGCTGCATCCTCCAGTGGGACCGAGGAACACATCGTCTAGTGTTTTCCGGTCGGCGGGCATCAAACTGGCATAGAGGGCGATGCCCAACGTGTCGACTTGTTCAGGGTGGGATAACTTGTGCATACGTCCACCAGCAATGCCGGCGTCATCTCCTGCTTTTTCTAACGCTTCCTTCAACAATGCAAGCATTGCAGGCTCTGCAACGGCGTCATTGTTCAACAACATGACGTAGTGGCATTCCGGATTTTGAAGCAGAAGATCGATTAGCACGTTACTACCCTGCGCAAAACCCAAGTTCGTCTCTGAACGAAAGATCGCGAAAGTGCCGGTTTCAGGAGACCGTGCGTGCTGAACTAAGCGTTCGTAGTCAGCTGAAGCCGATGCGTTGTCCAACACAAAAACCCAGTCTGGCGGAGTGCTCGATTGTTGAATTGACTCGAGGCAGCGCAACGTTTGCGCAGCTGTGTTGTAGTTGATTACCAACACCCCAATCCCTAGTCCGAGCGACTCACGCCCTTCAAGGCGCAGCCTTTCAGCTACCGTCTGCGCTTTCTGAACTTGTGCTTTGATCACGAATACCTTTTCACGGTGACATACGACCATATGCATCTTCAAACCGAACTATATCGTCTTCTCCCAGATAACTGCCCGACTGAATTTCTATAATTACCAGTGGTCGCGCACCGGGATTGGACAACCGATGTACTTGACCGACCTTTATGTACGTGGACTCGTTTTCCTGGAGCTGGAACGAATCGTCACCGCGTGTCACATCAGCCACTCCTTCAACCACTACCCAGTGCTCTGCACGATGCTTATGCATTTGTAAACTAAGGCTGGAACCGGGATTAACAACGATTCGCTTGACTTGAAACCCCTCCCCCTGATCGAGGCGGTCATACCAACCCCATGGGCGGTGCACCTTCCGGTGTTGATGCACCAATGAATCACGCCTGTGTGTCAAATTTGCTACCACAGGTTTAACTCCTTGAGTATGGTTCTTGTTCACAACCAAAATAGCATCAGGTGTTTCCACCACGATGAGATTTTCCAGCCCCACTCCTGCAACTAATCGGCTGGTTGACATCAACAAGGAATTCGAGCACTCGTGCTCTACTACAGCAGTCCCCTTCAAGACGTTACCATTGGCGTCTTGATCGCTCACACGCCAAAGTGCGTCCCAGGCGCCAACATCAGACCATCCCGCAAGCATGGGGGCTACAGCCATCGGAACCCCCCACTCCGGATGGGACGCCAGTGTTTCCAGCACTGCGTAATCCACCGATTCTGAAGGACAGCTTTCAAAGGCCTCGGCGTCGGGACGAATGAAATCTAAGTCATAACGGGCCTTCTGCATGGCCAGCTCGCAGGCACTGTGGATGTCAAGCCTCGTTCTCTTTACAGCTTTCAGCCAAATGCTCGCACGTAACATGAAAATGCCACTATTCCACAAGTAATTGCCGGACTCTACATACTGAGTGGCTAGGGCGTGGTTAGGCTTTTCAGTAAAACTCCTTACAGGCAATAGTGCCCCCGAAAAATCTGGATGGTAATGAATGTAGCCATAGCCGGTCTCGGGATATTCAGGCGCCACGCCAAATGTCACAATTGTTCCACGGGTAGCCTCTTCATACCCATCCGCCACTGCTTTTTGGAATACTGCAAGGTCGGATATCACATGATCAGCCGGCATAGCCAGAATGACCGGATCGGTTCCATCTGATCTTGCCTGCAGCGCTGCAATTGTCAAAGCAGGGGCGGTGTTGCGCGCGGAATGCTCGAGGATAATCGCCGTCGGGCTTATCCCGCATTCCGTTAATTGTGCTGCGGCTAGAAACCGGTGCGCCTCATTACATACGAGGACGGGCCCGGGGGCTTGCTGAATTGACGAACAGAGGCCTACCACCCTTTGTGCCGTCTGTTGCAGCATGGTTTGCTCCGAGGTCAGAGCTAAAAACTGTTTGGGATGGCTTTCGCGTGAAAGCGGCCACAAGCGCGTACCTGAACCACCACATAAAATGACTGGAAGCAGCATGGTTTACGGCTGTTGGTCGGAATCTGTGCGGGTTGAGTAACGCACACTTTCGATATCTGCTTCCAATAGGGCCAGTCTCTGGTTGAGCCTTCGCACGTCCCGCTCAACGCGCGTATTCACCATGTCTGCGTGCAATGCCTTCACGAACAACACCATACTGGCAAGTAACAGCAGAAGCGCTGGTGGGTAACTGAACCCGATCCAACGCGCCAATACGTCGATGAGGCCGGGCCACGCCCCGAGGAAAGCGGCCGATACGGCGACCACAACCCAGAACAGCCCATGCATGAGGTACAGGTGGTCACGCCGGATGAGATAGAGAATCAACACGGCCAGCCCAACACCCAACAGGGCGGTTGTCAGTTGCATGGTTGCCATAGCGATTGGTGTTTCCTCTCTTGGTTGTTCCACAGACCTGTCCGCCCCCGGCGTGCCTGGGCTCCTCAGCATTGCGGATCAGCCTGGGCTCGCATCGCTGACAGCGCTCACGAACCATCCCTCTCAAGTGGCCCGCCTCCTTGCTTGAGCAACCGGGCATTGTAGGCGGGTCGGTTTTCGGCATGGCAGACACGAGCGGGCGTGGGTGTAGGCGATGATGCTTTGTTACCAGGCTTCGCACTGCCTGCGGCGTTGTCCGACGCGCCGTCACCGGTGTGCGATACACATCTTCTCTTGGCTCCGCGCCTGTTTCCTCTTGAAAAGCGGCGGGATGCCTCTATCATTAGCACTCGACGCCGAGGAGTGCTAACGCAGTGGTCCAAGCCGCTTTGTGTTCACTCCCGGTCGATTTCGGAGCCTCTGCAGCCTGCGGAAGCTTCGTTGACTTCCTCATTCTTTGACCTCAGGAGAGATGCACATGAACCTTCGCCCCCTGCACGATCGCGTGATCGTCAAGCGCATTGAAAGCGAAACCACGACCGCTTCCGGCATCGTGATCCCCGACAACGCTGCCGAAAAGCCCGATCAAGGCGAAGTCCTGGCCGTCGGCCCTGGCAAGAAGAACGACAAGGGCGAAGTCGTCGCCCTGAACGTGAAGGTCGGCGACCGCGTTCTGTTCGGCAAGTATTCGGGCCAGACCGTCAAGGTCCATGGCGACGAGCTGCTCGTGATGAAGGAAGACGACCTGTTTGCAGTGGTCGAGAAGTAATTCTTCTCCCTCTTGCCAGACACTCACATTTCCATAGCTGCTCGCGTTTGATACACAAGCGCCAGCAGCCGTTTTGAACCCAATTTCGAGGAGCCAAACATGGCAGCAAAAGACGTAGTTTTCGGCGGCGAAGCCCGCGCACGCATGGTTGAAGGCGTGAACGTTCTGGCCAACGCGGTCAAGGTCACCCTGGGCCCCAAGGGCCGCAACGTGGTGCTGGAGCGCTCGTTCGGCGCCCCCACCGTGACCAAGGACGGTGTGTCCGTGGCCAAGGAAATCGAACTCAAGGACAAGCTGCAGAACATGGGCGCCCAGCTCGTGAAGGAAGTGGCCTCCAAGACCAACGACATCGCTGGTGACGGCACCACGACCGCCACCGTGCTGGCTCAGGCCATCGTGCGCGAAGGCTCCAAGTACGTGGCCGCCGGCCTGAACCCGATGGACCTGAAGCGCGGCATCGACAAGGCCGTGGTGGCCCTGGTCGAAGAGCTGAAGAAGGCTTCCAAGGCCACGACGACCTCCAAGGAAATCGCCCAAGTGGGTTCGATCTCCGCCAACTCCGACGAGTCCGTGGGCAAGATCATTGCCGACGCGATGGACAAGGTCGGCAAGGAAGGCGTGATCACCGTGGAAGACGGCAAAAGCCTGGACAACGAACTCGATGTCGTCGAAGGCATGCAGTTCGACCGCGGCTACCTGTCGCCCTACTTCATCAACAACCCCGAAAAGCAAGCCGCGATTCTGGACAACCCC
Source organism: Acidovorax sp. Leaf160 (assembly GCF_001424265.1). Lineage (GTDB taxonomy): Bacteria > Pseudomonadota > Gammaproteobacteria > Burkholderiales > Burkholderiaceae_C > Paracidovorax. Next base: position 467,422 of record NZ_LMOV01000001.1, on the reverse strand, counting down.
TTCGTGCTGCTGTTCGACAAGAAGATCAGCAACATCCGTGACCTGCTGCCCACGCTGGAGCAAGTCGCCAAGGCCGGCCGTCCCCTGCTGATCATTGCCGAAGAAGTCGAAGGCGAAGCCCTGGCGACGCTGGTGGTGAACACGATCCGCGGCATCCTGAAGGTCGTGGCCGTCAAGGCACCTGGCTTCGGCGACCGCCGCAAGGCCATGCTGGAAGACATCGCCATCCTGACGGGCGGCAAGGTCATCGCCGAAGAAGTGGGCCTGACGCTCGAGAAGGTCACGCTGGCCGACCTGGGCCAAGCCAAGACGATCGAAGTGGGCAAGGAAAACACGATCATCATCGACGGCGCCGGCGCCGCTGCTGACATCGAAGCCCGCGTCAAGCAAGTGCGCATCCAGATCGAAGAAGCGTCCAGCGACTACGACCGTGAAAAGCTGCAAGAGCGCGTGGCCAAGCTGGCCGGCGGTGTGGCCGTGATCAAGGTCGGCGCTGCCACCGAAGTCGAGATGAAGGAAAAGAAGGCACGTGTGGAAGACGCACTGCACGCCACCCGCGCTGCCGTGGAAGAAGGCATCGTGGCCGGCGGCGGCGTGGCCCTGCTGCGCGCCAAGCAAGCCGTGGGCGACAGCCTGAAGGGTGACAACGTCGACCAGGAAGCCGGCATCAAGCTGGTGCTGAAGGCCGTCGAAGCGCCCCTGCGCGAGATCGTCTACAACGCCGGCGGCGAGCCTTCGGTGGTGGTGAACAAGGTGCTGGAAGGCAAGGGCAACTTCGGCTTCAACGCTGCCAACGACACCTACGGCGACATGCTCGAGCTGGGCATCCTGGACCCCACGAAGGTCACGCGCGCTGCCCTGCAGAACGCCGCTTCCGTGGCATCGCTGCTGCTGACGACCGAAGCCATGGTCGCCGAAGCACCGAAGGACGACGCACCTGCCGGCGGCATGCCCGACATGGGCGGCATGGGTGGCATGGGCGGCATGGGCATGTAATGCGCGCAAGCCCGGCCGTGGGCAGCCAGGTGTTCGACTGAACGCCTGTCGCACACGGCACCAGGCACAAAAAACCCCCGCAGGTTGCACGACCTGCGGGGGTTTTTTGCTGTGGGGTCCAGGTCAGCTGCGTCGGCCGCTGGCTTGCGGCAGCCACAGCGGCGCAGGGAGAGGGCCAGCCTGGCCTGCCTCTCGTCGTGCGACTCGACTATGCGGACTCACGCTGGCGGGCCCGCCCCGCCCCAACCGTCCCGCCCGCCCCGCCCGCCCTGCCCGTCCAGCCAAGCACGTCACAGCAGGCCCGCCCGGCCGTACCAGCGCCCGGCCTCAGAACCGGTAGGTCGCGGTCAGCATCACGTTGCGGCGCGCAGCCCACCAGCAGTCGCCCCGCCCCAGGCAGATGCTCAGATATTGCTTGTCGGCCACGTTGTTGACGTTGAGGGCGTAGCGCCAGTTCTGGCTGTCGTAGGCCAGCAGCGCATCGCCCACCAGGGCGGAGGGCACACGCGGCGCGGCGCCATCGCGGAAGCCGGACAGGTAGCGCGCGCCCGCTCCCACGGAAAAGCCTTTCACGTCGCCCAACGAGAAGCGGTACAGCCCCCACACTGCCGCCTGGTTGCGCGGCAGACCCTCCAGCGTCTTGTCCACGTCGGTGTAGTTGTAGTGCGCGATCAGGTCGAACACCGACGACACGCGCGTCTTCACCTCCAGTTCAACGCCCTTGTTCTTGGTCTCGCCTGCCTGCAGGCGGTTGTCGGGGTTGGTGGGGTCCGAGATCAGCTGGTTCTTTTCCTTCAACTGGTAGACCGATGCGGTGAAGGTGGTGGCACCGCCCTCGGGCATGTACTTCACGCCGGCTTCCACCTGCTCGCCCTCCAAGGGCTTGAAGCGGGCGCCGAATGCGTTGGTGCCGCTCACGGGCGTGAACGATTCGGCATAGCTCAGGTAGGGCGTCCAGCCGCCGTCGAGCTGATACATCACCCCCAGGCGCTTGGTGGTGTCGCTCGAACGCTCGTCGGGCGTGCCGTCCACGCCGCTCGTCACCCGGTCATGCCGCAGCCCCGCGACGAAGATCCAGCGGTTCCACTTCATCTGGTCCTGCACATACAGGCCCGTCTGGCGCTGCTGGTTGCCTGGAACGGCCACCGGATTCACGTTCGGGCGGCCGGTGTAGACCGGGTCGAAGGCGTCGATGGGCAGGTTGTAGGCATCGCCGGAATCGGTCTTGCGCTCGGTCTGGCGATTCCAGTCCACGCCCAGCAGCATCTGGTGCTGCAGCCCGCCCGTGTTCAGGCGGCCCTGCAGGTGGGTATCCACCGTGGCCATGCGGGTTCGGGTGGTGTTCTGCCCGAACAGGCGGCCGATCACGCGCTGGTTGACCGGGTCGGCGCCGAAACCACCGGGGTCTTTGAAGAAGTCTGCGTAGTGGTACGCACCCCGGTTTTCGTTGCGCGCCCAACGCAGGTTCTGGCGCACCGTCCAGGCGTCGTTGAAGCGGTGCTCGAACTGGTAGCCCAGCGTTTCGCGATCGGTGTCGTAGTAGTCGCCGGGCTCGCCGATGAAGCGGCTGGTGGGCAGCCGGCCATTGCGGTTGGGCAGCAGCGTGCCCGACCAGGGCAGGAACTGCGCGACGCTGCCGGCGCGGTCCTGCTGCCAGTGGGCCTGCAACAGCAGCGACGTGGCCGCATTGGGCCGCCACATCAGCGAAGGCGCAATCAGGCGGCGGTCGTCGGGCACGTGGTCCACCTGGGTGTCGGCATCGCGTGCCAACGCCACCAGGCGATACGACCACTGGCCATCGGCCGTGAGCGGCCCGCTCAGGTCGGCCTGCAACTGCTTGCGGTTCCAGCTGCCCAGTTGCACGCCCACTTCGCGCTGGGTTTCCTGCAGCGGCCGCTTGCTGACCATGTTGACCACCCCCGCCACCGTGCCCGCGCCGAAGAGCATGCCCGACGGGCCGCGCAGCACCTCCAGTCGCTCCAGCGTGTAGGGGTCGGCGGGGATGGTGCTGGTGTAGTAGTTGTAGCTCTGGCGCAGGCCGTCCAGGTAGATGTCGGGGTAGCTGCCGCGCACCCGGATGCTGTCCGAGCGGCTGTCCAGCCCATAGGCGTCGCTGCGCACGCCGGCCGCATAGAGCAGCGCGCCCTGGAAGCTGGTGGCCCCCTGGTCCACGATCTGGTCGCGGGTGATGACGGTCACCGATTGGGGCGTTTCGCTCAGCGGGGTGTCGGTCTTGGTGGCGGTGGCGGCGTTCCGCGCCCGGTAGCCCACGACGGGGCCGGTCGCGCTTTCCTTTTCCGCGCTGGCATCCACCCGTACCTCGGACAAGGTGGCCTGGGGTGTCTGGGCCAGCGCTGCGCCGGACAGACTGCACAACAAGGCGGCGCAGAGAGCGACTTCGCGTTTTGGAAACGTCATGATTCAATAGAAATGGAATTGATAACGATTCTCATTTTATGAAGCAGACGCAGGACTGGGCCGCGTTGTGGCAGCAAGACAACGCTTCGCGGCTGGGCCTGCCGGGGCCCAGCCTGCCTGCCCGGGTGTGGCGCGGCCCGGCGTTGGGTACGTTTCAGCTGCGGCGCACGCGCTCCAGCAGGCCGGCCGTCGAGCCGTCCAGCCCCGCCAGGTCGCCTGACGCCAGCCGCGCCTCGATGTTCTTGGCGAGCACCTTGCCCAGCTCCACACCCCACTGGTCGAAGCTGTTGATGCCCCAGAGGCTGCCGCTCACGAACACACGGTGTTCCTGCAGGGCGATCAGGGCGCCCAGCGAAGCCGGGTTGAGCGCCTCCAGCAGCAGGAAGGTGCTGGGCCGGTTGCCGGGGAAGTGCCGGTGGCCGTCCTCGCTGTGCTGGCCCACCATCAGGGCCTGGGCCTGGGCCAGCGCATTCGCCAGCAGCTTGTCGTGGTGGCCCGGCAGCGGGTGGGTCGGCTGGCGCACGGCGATGATCTCCAGCGGCACCACGTCGGTGCCCTGGTGCAGCATCTGGAAAAAGGCATGCTGCCCGTTGGTGCCCGGCTCGCCCCACAGCACGGGCGAGGTGGCCAGCGCCAGCGGCGTGCCGTCCAGCGCCACGCGCTTGCCGTTGCTCTCCATCTCCAGCTGCTGCAGATAGGCCGGCAGCCGGCCCAGTGCCGCATGGTAGGGCGCGATGCAGCGGCTGGTGAAGCCGTGGAAGTTGCGATACCAGACGTCGAGCAGCCCCAGCCGCACCGGCAGGTTCTGCCCCAGCGGCGCGGTGCGGAAGTGCTCGTCCATGGCGTGTGCGCCGGCCAGCAGCTCGCGAAAGCCTGCGGAACCGATGGCGATGGCGATCGGCAGGCCGATGGCCGACCACAGCGAATACCGCCCGCCTACCCAGTCCCAGAAGCCGAAGGTGGTGGTGATGCCCAGTGCGCCCGCGCCCTCGATGTTGGTGGTGAGCGCTGCGAAATGGCGCGACACATCCGTGCCGCCCTGCCCGGTGAACCAGGCCAGCGCGGAGCGGGCATTGGTCATGGTTTCGGCGGTGGTGAATGTCTTGGATGCGATCAGGAACAGCGTGCTCTGCGCCTTGAGCGACTTCAGCACGGTGTGCAGTTCGTGCCCGTCCACGTTCGAGACGAAGTGCAGCCGCTTGCCCGGCGCGCGGTGCTCTTCCAGCGCCTTCACCGCCATGTGCGGGCCGAGGTCCGAGCCGCCGATGCCGATGTTCACGATGTCGGTGATGCCCTCGTCCGCCCGGACCGCGTCGGCGAAGGCCAGCATCGCATCCAGCGTGGCGTGCACCTGCGCCAGCTGGCCGGCGACGCTGCCCTCATCCCCGGGCAGCGCCAGGCCGGCCGGGCGGCGCAGCAGCGTGTGCAGCACGGCGCGGCCTTCGGTGGTGTTGATCGGCTGGCCGCCGAACATGGCGGCGCGGTGCTGCTCCAGCCCGGTCGCTTCGGCCATGCGCAGCAGCAGGGCTTCGGTGTCCGCGTCCCACAGGTTCTTGGACAGGTCGGCAAACACGTGCGGCGCCGTCTGGCTGAACCGCTCGAATCGCTGATCGTCGGCAGCGAAGGCCTGCCGCAGGTCCAGATCCCGGCCGCCATCGGCGAAAGCGGTGTTCAGCAGAGGCCACTCGGGGGTTTGGTCGCAACGAAGGGACATGGCAGGTAAAGCAGAAAGGATGCTGGAAAAACGCCCGCTGCTTCCTCGCGGGAAGCCTTCCGGGCAGCAACCCGGCAAGAGTAACTGGATTACGGCGTTCTGCGCGCGCAAAATGCCAACGGATGCACAAACCTCTGACTGCGCGGCTTTCTCCTACAGGCCGACACCGACGAGGTGTTGTAACGAGGTTACATGTCCAACGCTCGCGAGGCGCCATACAAGGCGGGCGAGGCGCTCGCGTCGATCACCCAGCACGGGATGCCCGCCAGGTAGCTCTGGAACCGCCCCTTGGCTTCGAACCGCGCGCGGAACGGAGACTGGTCGAACCAGGCGCCCAGGCGCGGCACGATCCCGCCGCCGATGAAGACACCGCCCCGCGCACCCAGCGTGAGCGCCAGGTTGCCTGCCACGTTGCCCAGGAAGCCGCAGAACAGCTCCAGCGCCTCCAGCGCCCGCGGATCGCCTCGTTCGAGCGCCAGCTCGGTCACCTGGGCCGGCGAATCGACCTCGGCGCCGCCCTCGCCCGCCAGGCGCCGCACCGCGTGGTACAGATCGACCAGCCCGGCGCCGCACACGGCGCGTTCGGCCGACACATGGCCGTAGCGCTCCTGCAATATCGCCAGCACGGCGGTTTCGCGCGGGTTCTGGGCGGCCAGCGAGACATGGCCCCCTTCGCCCGACAGCGGCACGCCATGGCGCGAACCCATCGGGAACACCAGACCCGACACGCCCAGGCCGGTGCCCGGCCCCACCAGCGCGATGGCGGCGCCCGGCACTCCGTCACCGCCGCCCACACGGCGCAGCAGGTCGGGCTCAAGCAGCGGCAGCGACAGTGCCAACGCGGTGAAGTCGTTGATCACCACCAGCCGCTCGAACCCGAACGCCTCCTGCACGGCGCGCTGCGAGAAGCTCCAGCTGTGGTTGGTCATGCGGATGGCGTCGCCGGTCACCGGGTTCGCGATGCCGAAGGCGGCCTCGCGCGGCGTTGCGATGCCCACGTCGCGCAAATACGCCGACAGCGCCGCATCGACGGTGGGGAACTGCGCGCAGGGCAGCACGCGCGTGTCGTTCATCGCGCCGGAGGGCGATGCCTGCCAGGCCAGGCGGATGTTGGTGCCGCCGATGTCGGCAAGCAGGCGCAGTGGGTGCATGGTGGGCGGGGGATGGATGGTGAGAGGGTGGCGGGCAGGCGAGCCGATGGCAGATGCCTGACACAGCGGATTGACGAAGATGCTATTATTTAAATAGCATAATATCTATGCATATCAAGCGCCAAGACCCATTTTTACTTCAAGATGGCACTTGAAAGCGTTCGGAAAATGCGCCGCAGCGCAGTCAGCCGAACGCCTGCGTAGCGGCGCTGGCGGAGTTCGACCCCTCCCCGCCGGGTGGTGCAGACACTCGCCGCCGCGACTACCGCGACTACCGCGCGCGGCGGATCGCCATCACGCAGCAGCCTGCATCAGCTGCTCGAGCTTGGCCGCATCAGCAGCGAAGGCGCGGATGCCCTCGGCCAGCTTTTCCGTGGCCATGGCGTCGGCGTTGAGCGCATAGCGGAAGCCCGGCTCGTCGTAGTTCACGGCCGGCAGGTCGAGCCCCCGCGCCGCGTCAGCGTCCAGCGCGCGCTGCACCGGCAGCTCGCTTTGCGCCAGCTGGGCCAGCAGGTCGGGCGCGATGGTGAGCAGGTCGCAGCCGGCCAGGGCGACGATCTGGCCCACGTTGCGAAAGCTGGCACCCATCACCTCGGTGGCGATGCCGAAATGCTTGTAGTGCTGGTAGATCTGCCGCACGGACTGCACGCCCGGGTCGTTGGCGCCGGCCATGGCGGCTTCGTCCCAGCTGGCGCCCGCCTGCTTCTTGTACCAGTCGTAGATGCGCCCGACGAAGGGCGAGATCAGCTGCACCTTGGCCTGGCCGCAGGCGACGGCCTGCGCGAACGAGAACAGCAGCGTCAGGTTGGTGTGGATGCCGCGCGCCTCCAGCCGGCGGGCCGCTTCGATGCCCTCCCAGGTGGACGCGATCTTGATGAGCACGCGGTCCGTGGGAATGCCCTCGGCCTGGTACAGCTCGATGATGCGTTCGCCACGGGTGATGGTCGCCTCGGTGTCGAACGACAGGCGTGCGTCCACCTCGGTGGAGACGCGGCCGGGAATCAGCGAAAGAATCTCGCAGCCGAAGCGCACGATGAGCCGGTCCATCACCTCGTCGAGCGGACGGCCGCGCCAGCGCGCGACGGCCTCGGTCAGCAGCGGCGCGTAATCGGGTTTCTGCACCGCCTTCAGGATGAGCGAGGGGTTGGTGGTGGCGTCCTGCGGCTGGAAGGCGCTCAGCTGGCGGAAGTCGCCGGTGTCGGCCACCACGGTGGTGAACTGTTTGAGAGCGTCTAGTTGGTTCATGGCGGTTGTTCCTGCGGAAGTGCTGTCGGTTGAAGCAGTGGCGGGTGGGTAAGCCGTCGGGCAGGCGAAAGCCTCGCCCGACCGGGAGTTTCCAGCGGCCAGTGTAAGACGCGGCGCCGGCACTTTGCTGTCAGCGGTGACCGCCACCATGAAACTCGGTAACATACCGCCAGCTTTTTCCAGCCTCCGGCTTACCGCTTCCTTCCCTTCAACCTTTCAGTCAGGAAAGTCACTGCACGATGAGCTTCGATCTGGTTCTGTTTGGCGGCACGGGCGACCTTGCATGGCGCAAATTGCTCCCCGCCCTCTTCCAGGCGTTCCGCCACGGCTCGCTGCCCGAGGGCGGCCGCATCATCGGCGTGGCGCGCGACGAAATGACGGATGCGGAATACCGCGAGCTGATCGCCAGCCGCTTTGACGCGGTGATCCAGGAAAAGCGCCCCACGTCCGAGGAGTTCGAACGCTTCGCTGCGCTGCTGCAGTACCAGCGGGTGGACCTTTCCCGGCCCGAGGACTATGCCGAGCTGGCAGTCCGGCTGCAGGAGCGCAATGCCGACACCGTGGTGATGTATCTGGCGACCGCGCCCAGCCTCTTCACCACCGCCTGCGAGCAGCTGGGCGCCGCAGGCCTGGCCACGCCTAAGACGCGCGTGGTGCTGGAAAAGCCGCTGGGCCACGACCTCGAATCCAACCGCGCCATCAACGCCGCCGTGCGCCGCGTGTTCCGCGAAGAGCAGATCTTCCGCATCGACCACTACCTGGGCAAGCCGGCCGTGCAGAACCTGCTGGCGCTGCGCTTCGGCAACGTGCTGTTCGAGCCGCTCTGGCGCCGCGAGATGGTGGCCAGCATCGAGATCACCATGGCCGAGAAGCTGGGCGTGGAAAAGCGCGGCGCCTTCTACGACGGCACGGGCGCGCTGCGCGACATGGTGCAGAACCACGCGCTGCAGCTGCTGTGCGCCATCGCCATGGAGCCGCCCATCAACGCCACGGCCGACGCCATCCGCGACGAGAAGCTCAAGGTGCTGCACTCGCTGGTGCCCTGGACGCCCGCCACCCTGTCGCGCGACGTCATACGCGGGCAGTACACGGCTGGCAGCACCGGTGGCGAGCGCGTGCCCGGCTATGCCGAGGAAACCGGCGTGCCGCCCGGCAGCCGCACCGAGACCTTCGTCGCCCTGCGCACCGAGATCGCCAACTGGCGCTGGGCCGGCGTGCCCTTCTACATCCGCACCGGCAAGCGGCTGGCCGCGCACGAGGCGCATATCGCCATCAACTTCCGCGCCACGCCCCACCCCATCTACCGCACGCCGCTGGGCACGGCCAATCGGCTGGTGATCCACCTGCAGCCGCGCGACGGCGTGGCGCTGCACCTGTTCGCTGCCGGCCAGGAGAAACGCAGCGCGCGCGGCGCCGAGGCCCAGTCGCTGGCCCAGGTGCACCTGGACCTGGACTTCGAGCAGCGCTTCGGAACGGAACGCGTGGGCGCCTACGAGCGGCTGCTGCTGGACGTGATCGCCGGCCGCCTGAACCTCTTCGTGCGGGCCGACGAACAGGAAGCCGCCTGGCGCTGGGTCGAACCCATCATGCAGGCCTGGCAGGACGCGAGCGAAGGCCCACGGCCCTATGCCGCCGGCACCTGGGGGCCGGCCGCCGCCAGCGCCATGGTGGCGCGCGAGGGGCACAGCTGGATGGAAGAGACTTGAGCATGAATCCCCCCCCCCGAGCGGCTGCGCCGCTTCCCTCCGCTCTCGCCGTGCCGTGCACGTCGGGCAGGGGGACGACGCCAGCGGCCTGGCGAAGCCCGTTCCGCGGCGCCTGCTGGCATGGCCTGCTCCGCGGTCTTTCGACGGTGGAGGCCGCTGCGAACGCCCAGGCTGCCGTCCATGGTGCGGTACGCCGTGGAGCGCTGAATGCTTGAACGAATCACCGCCTCCCTGCCCTCCCTGGCGCCGGCCGAGCAGCGGGTGGCCGAACTGGTGCTGCAGGACGCGCGCGCCTTCGCGCGCCTGCCGGTGCGCGAGCTGGCCGCGCGGGCCGGGGTGAGCAAGCCCACCGTGGTGCGCTTTTGCCGCAGCATGGGCTACGACGGGCTGGCCGACTTCAAGCTGAAGCTGGCCGGCAGCGTGAGCGAGGGCGTGCCCTTCATCCACCGCAGCGTGGACGCCGACGACAAGACCGGCGACGTGCTGGTGAAGGTGGTGGACAACGCGGTGGCCGCGTTTCTGCAGTACCGCAATGCCGCCAGCAGCGGCGCGATCGAGCGGGCGGTGGACGCCATCGCCGCGACCTGGAAGACGGGCCACCGCATCGAGATCTACGGCGTCGGCAACTCGGGCATCGTCGCGCAGGATGCGCAGCACAAGTTCTTCCGCCTCGGCATCACCAGCATCAGCACCAGCGACGGCCACATGCAGGTGATGAGCGCCACGCTGCTGGGTCCGGGCGACTGTCTGATCATCGTCTCCAACTCCGGCCGCACGCGCGACCTGATGGACGCGGCCGACATCGCCCGCCGCAACGGCGCCACGACCATCGCCATCACCGCCAGCGGCTCGCCCCTGGCGCTGGCCTGCCCGATCCACCTGGCCGCCGACCACCCCGAGGGCTACGACCGCTACAGCCCCATGGTGTCGCGGTTGCTGCACCTGCTGATCATCGACGTGCTGGCCACCTGCGTGGCGCTGCGCATCGGCGAGCCGCTGCAGCGCGGGCTGCAGCAGATGAAGGACAACCTGCGGGCCAAGCGCTATACCTGAGGCGGCAGGTTGGGGCAGGTTGGGGCAGGTGTGGATAGGTCCGGGCAGGTATCGGCAGGCCGGTGCGGCTCGATATCCGTCTTTTGCCCCGCCCGCGCCCGTCCAATCAGGGTCTTATGCTATTTATTTAATAGCGCTTCGAACAAGCCACGCTGGGACAGTTGACCACCTGCCCGACCGTCTCGGCCCGCCAGCGCTCTTCCAGACCGCAGCGGTTTCGCGGTATCGCTACCGCCCCCTCCCCCACCTCAGCGGGCAGGCGCCATGAAGTCCCTGGTGCTGTAGAGACCGTCTGGAAGGCGGCGCAGCACGGGCAGGCCCGTTACTGCATCCTGGCTCTGCTGGCCGATGTAGCTGAACAACACGTTGGCATCCAGCACGCCGATGTCCAGCCGGGCACGGCGGGCACGGCGGCCAGGGTCCCGTAGCCGTCGCCGCCGGCGGCGTCGAAGCGCAGCACGGCATGCTGTCCAGCCGCGATGACAGACCCGTGAATCCCCGGAAACCTCACCCCGCGCCCCTGGCCATGGCCGCCTGCCGTTCAGCACGGACCCTGATGCGCGCCGCTCGCCCGCGCCACATACTGCGCGGTGTGCGCTGGCGCACAGACGGGGTCGGCAGGCCTGCGCACACTTCCGGTCCTGGCGCCATGGCGGCGCACGGTTTTCTTCCCCCAACGGCTTCTACAACACCCATCGAGAGGTTTTTCCCATGAACGCAACCCGCATCACCCCTGTCGCCCCGGTTCCAGCGTCCGACGACGCCGGCAAGCTGATCCTGCGACTGGCCATCGGCGTGCTGGTTCTGCTGCACGGCATCTACAAGCTGCAGGCGGGCGTCGGCTTCATCGCCGGCATGCTGGACAAGGCCGGGCTGCCGAGCGTGCTGGCCTATGGCGTCTATGTGGGCGAGATCGTCGCGCCGGTGCTGCTGATCGTGGGCCTCTTCACCCGCGCGGGCGCGGCCATCATCGTGGTCAACATGCTGGTCGCCTTCGGACTGGTGCACATGGCCGACCTGTTCGCGCTGACCAAGCAAGGCGGTTGGGCGCTGGAACTGCAGGGCCTGTACCTGTTCGGCGCCCTGGCGGTGATGCTGCTGGGCGCAGGCCGCTACAGCGTGGGCGGCGTGTACGGCCGGTTCAACTGACCCTGCGGCGCGGCGGGCCGTGGCGGCGGGCCCCACCGCGATGGGCGCGCTGCCGGATCAGGCCCGGCGGCAGGCCCTAGGGCGAGCGGTGGCGAGAGGAATGGCCTGCCGTCGGATCCGGATTCGGATCTGAGCTCGGCGGACAGGCTCGCTCGCTGCCCACCCCTTCATGCAGCGACCATCTCCCCGAGCGGAATGCGCCCCTCTTCGATCCCATGGCAGGCCACGCGCGTGCCGCCGTCGTCGATGAGCGCGGGCCGTTCGGTGCGGCAGCGGTCATTGGCGTAGGGGCAGCGCGGGTTGAAGGCGCAGCCGGCCGGCGGGTTCAAGGGGTTGGGCACCTCGCCCTGCACCGGCGTGCGGGCGCGGCCGGTGTCGTGCATCTTCGGGATCGCGTCCAGCAGCATGCGGGTGTAGGGGTGGCGCGGCGCGGAAAAGAGCTGCTGCTTGTCCGCCACCTCCACCAGCCGGCCCAGGTACATCACGCCGACCTGGTCCGCCACATGGCGCACCACGGCCAGGTTGTGGCTGATGAAGAGGTAGGTGAGCTTTCGCTCGCGCTGCAGGTCCTTCATGATGTTGAGCACCTGCGCCTGCACCGAGACGTCGAGCGCCGACGTGGGCTCGTCGCACACCAGGAATTCCGGCTCGGTGGCCAGCGCCCGGGCGATGGAGATGCGCTGGCGCTGCCCGCCGGAGAACTGGTGTGGGTACTTGGCCATGTCCAGCGGCGACAGGCCCACGGACTGCAGCAGCTCGCCCACGCGGGTCTTGAGCTGGGCCTTGTCGGTGATCAGGCCGTGCTCGCGGAGCGGCTCGCCGATGATGTCTTCCACCAGCCAGCGCGGGTTCAGGCTGGCATACGGGTCCTGGAAGATCATCTGGATGCGGCGGCGCATGGCCCGGGCATCGCGGCCCTTGAAGGCGGCGTGGGCGTCCTGCCCGTCGAAGGTGAAGCCGCCGCGCGTGGGCTCGTACAGGCCCACCAGCAGCCGGGCGACGGTGCTCTTGCCGCAGCCCGATTCGCCCACCAGCGCCAGCGTCTTGCCGCGCTCGATCTCGAAGCTGACGCCGTCCACCGCGTGCAGCAGCGTGCGCGGCTTGCGCTCCAGCACGCGGTTCAGCCACGGCGCCGACACGTCGAAGGTGCGGGCCAGGTCGTGGGCGCGCACCAAGGCCTGCGCAGGGGGCTGGGCGTCGGGCTGGGCGGTCGTGTTTGCGATGGGCGTGGTCATGCGGCGGCTCCTTGCAGGTGGACGGCAGCGGCCTCGCGCGCCGAAGCCGGGTCGTGCAGCCAGCAGGCGGCGCGGGTGGCCCCGGCGGGCATCAGCTCGGGCCGCTCGGTGCGGCAGCGGTCGAAGGTGTGCGGGCAGCGCGGGTTGTAGGCGCAGCCCTTGGGGATGGCGTTCAGGCGCGGCATGGCGCCGTCGATCTGGTTCAGGCGCTCGCGGTCCTGCGTCATGTCGGGGATGGACGCCATGAGGCCCGCCGTGTAGGGATGCGCCGGGTGGTTGATGACCTGGTGCACCGGCCCGATCTCGGCGATGCGGCCGGCGTACATCACGGCCACGCGGTCGCAGGTCTCGGCGATCACGCCCATGTCGTGGGTGATCAGCATCACGGCGGCGCCGCGCGAGCGGCAGATGTTCTTCAGCAGCTGGATGATCTGCGCCTGGATGGAGACGTCGAGCGCCGTGGTGGGCTCGTCGGCCACGATGAGCTGCGGCGACGCCGCCAGCGCCAGGGCGATGACCACGCGCTGGCGCATGCCGCCGGAGAACTGGTGCGGATAGTGGTCGACACGCTGCTCGGCCGCCGGAATGCCGGTGTCCTTGAGCAGGTCGATGGCGCGCTGGCGGGCCTCGGCCGCGCCCATGGGCAGATGGGTGCGGATGGTCTCGATCAGCTGCTGGCCCACGGTGTAGAGCGGATTCAACGAGGTGAGCGGGTCCTGGAAGATGGCGCCGATGCGGCGGCCGCGCACCTGCCGCATCTTGTGCGCCGGCAGGTTGTCGATGCGCTCGCCTTCCAGCAGGATCTGGCCCGAGGCGATGCGCCCCGGCGGCTCCAGCAGGCCGATGATGGACGCGCCCGTGAGCGACTTGCCGGCGCCCGATTCGCCCACCACGCCCAGGATCTCGCCCGGCGCGATGGAAAAGGAGATGTCGTCCAGCGCACGCAGCGTGCCGCGGCGGTTCGGGAATTCGACGACGAGGTTCTGGACTTCAAGCAGCGACATCGGCCCGTCCTTCGGATTTCGGATTCATCATGGTTGCTATACTTTTAATAGCTGCATGCGCTTATATATCCAGCGCTTGCGGCCGATTTGATTCAAATTCCTGCCCGGGGGCGCTCAGCGCAGGCGGGGGTTGAGCGCATCGCGCAGCCAGTCGCCCAGCAGGTTCACCGAGATGGCGATCAGCACCAGCATCACGCCCGGGAACACGGTGATCCACCATTCGCCGGAAAAGAGGTAGTCGTTGCCGATGCGGATCAGCGTGCCCAGCGAGGGCGAGGTGGGTGGCGCGCCCACGCCCAGAAAGGACAGCGTGGCCTCGGTGATGATGGCCGTCGCCACCTGGATGGTGGCCAGCACCATGACCGGGCCCAGCACGTTGGGCAGCACATGGCGCCGCATGATCGACAGGGACGACACGCCCGTGACCCGCGCGGCCTGCACGTATTCCTTGTTGCGCTCGACCAGCGTGGAGCCGCGCACGGTGCGGGCGTACTGCACCCAGCCGGTCAGCGAGATGGACAGGATCAGCACGCCGAAGGCCATCGACTCGCCCGCGTTCGGGAACACCGCCCGGCCGACGCCCGCGATCAGCAGCGCCACCAGGATGGCCGGGAACGACAGCATCACGTCGCACAGGCGCATCAGCACGCCGTCGATCCAGCCGCCCTTGAAGCCGGCCAGCAGGCCCAGCGCCACGCCCACCACCACCGACAGGATCACCGACGCGAAGCCGACGATGAGCGAGATGCGCGCGCCGTAGATCACGGCTGAGAGGATGTCGCGGCCCTGGTCGTCGGTGCCCAGGGGGTACTTCCAGGTGCCGCCGCCCTCGCTGTTCCAGCCGGGCGGCAGGCGTGCATCGGACAGCTCCAGCGTGGTCAGGTCGAACGGGTTGTGCGGCGCCACCCAGGCGGCGAACACCGCGCAGATGACGCACACCAGCGCCACCAGCGCCGCGCCGATGGCCACCGGCGAGGTGCGGAAACTGTGGCCGACGTCGCTGTCGTACCAGCGGAACAGGGTTGTCTTCATCGTGGGGCTCTCGGGAGACTCAGGGAACAGGGAAAAAACAGGAAAAACGGAGAAACAAAGGCGGGGTCGCCTGGGCGCCTGGACGGCCGGTGCGGTGCGCTCTGCGGCGCCGGGCACGGGTCGTCGGCAGGCGGCGCCACCGCGCTACGGGCTGATGCTCATCCACTTGAAGGGCATGGCGTTGTCGGCCAGCTGCACCACGCTGGCCTTGGTGGACACGCCCCAGGCCAGCGCCTGCTGGTGCAGCGGTATGTGGCCCACGTCGGCGGCGTGCAGCTGGAAGGCTTCGCGGATCATGGCGTTGCGGCGGTCCTTGTCCTGCTCGGTCAGCACGCGGCGCGTCAGCTCGTCCACCCGCGGGTTGCAGTAGCTGCCCAGGTTGTACTGGCCCGCGCCCTTGCCGTCCACGCAGGCCATCAGCGCGTTCATGGCGTTGTAGGCGTCGTAGGTGGCGGGCGTCCAGCCCAGCAGATAGAAGCTGGTATCGCGGCGCAGCACCTTCGGGAAGTAGCTGGCCTTGGGTTCGGCCTGCACCCGCACCTTGACCTGGATGCGCGCCAGGTTGGCGGCCACGGCCTGGCAGATGAGCGCGTCGTTCACATAGCGGTCGCTCGGGCAGTTGAGCGTGATCTCGAAGCCGCTGCCGTAGCCGGCCTCGTTCATCAGCCGCTGGGCCGCGCGCACGTCGTAGGGCAGGCGCTTCATGTCGGGCTGGAAGCCATTGACGCCCGGGCCGACCAGCAGCGCGGACGGGTTGGAGGCGCCGCGCATCACCGTCTTCTGGATGCCGTCGATATCGATGGCCTGGTAGAAGGCCCGGCGCACGCGCACGTCCTTGAACGGGTTCCTGCCCTTCACGCTGGAATGGAGCAGCTCATCGCGCTGCTGGTCCATGCCCAGGAAGAGCGTGCGCAATTCCGGGCCGGTCACCGCGCGGGTGCCCGGGCCGGCGTTGACGCGGGCCAGATCCTGCACCGGCACCGGCTCCATCACGTCCACCTGGCCCGACAGCAGCGCGGCGACGCGCGTGGCGTCGCTGCCGATGGGCGTGAAGATGACCTCGGCCGGGCTGCCATCGAGTGGCGCCCAGTAGTCGGTGTGGCGCGCGAACACGGTGCGCACACCGGGCTGGCGGTCGCGCACGCGGAACGGGCCGGTGCCGTTGGCCTGGAACGAAGCCGCGTTCTCCGCGCCGCTGCGGCGGTCGGCCGGCGCCTCGGCATGCTGGGCCTCGCACCACTGCCGGCTCATCATGTAGACCATGGTGAGCACGTCCGGCAGCACGGGAAACGGCACGGTGGTCTCGATCTCCACCGTGTGGTCGTCCAGCTTGCGCGCCTCCTTGATGTAGTTGGTGTGGCTCTTCATGTCGGAGCCGTCCATGCGGGTGCGGGCCAGCGAGAACACCGCGTCGTCGGCCGTGAACGGCGTGCCGTCGTGGAAGCGCACGCCTTGGCGCAGCTCGAAGCGCCATACGGTGGGCGCCGTCTGCCGCCAGGCGGTGGCGAGCGCGGGCGCCAGGCTCAGGTCGCGGTTGCGGGTGATCAGCGGCTCGTACACGTTGCCGAGCAGGCTGAGTTGCAGCGACTCGTTGAGCGAGTGCGGGTCGAGCGAAGTCGCGTCGCCCTGGTTGGCCACGCGAACCACTTGCGCCGACGCTACCGTAGTGATAGCAAGAAGCGCAATCAACATGGGCGCCCAGGCCAGTTTTCGCATGATTTTCAGACGCGGCACGGGTGGGGCGGAAGTCATGGCGGCCCTCACAGCGTGGCCAGCGGCATGGCCTGCTCGATCAGGCTGGCGTGCAGCGCGGCGCCCAGCGGCAGGATGTCGTCGTTGAAGTCGTAGCGGCTGTTGTGCAGCGCGCTGTTGCCCGGCCCCATGCCCTGTCCGATGCGCAGGTAGGCGCCGGGGCGGCTCTGCAGCATGAACGAGAAGTCTTCGGCGCCCATGCTGGGCTCCAGGTCGCGCACCACGTTGTCGGCACCCACCAGGCTCTGCGCCACGTCGCCCGCGAAGATGGCGTGGCTGGCGGTGTTGATGGTGGCCGGGTAGATGCGCTCGTAGCGCACGGTGGCCGTGGCGCCGAAACCGAGGGCGATGGCGGCGCACAGCTCCTGGATGCGGCGCTCCACCATCGCCTGCACGGCGGGGTCGAAGCTGCGCACGGTGCCCACCAGGGTGGCGCTGCCGGGCAGCACGCTGAAGGCGCCCAGGTCGCCCGCCTGCACGGCGCACAGGCTGATGACGGCGCTGTCGAGCGGCCGCACATTGCGCGAGACGATGCCCTGCACCGCCGTGATGATGTGCGCCGCCACCAGCACCACGTCCACCGTCTGGTAGGCGTGCGCGCCGTGGCCCCCGCGGCCGCTGATCTCGATGGTGATGCGGTCGGCCGCCGCCATCATGGCGCCGTCGTTGATGCCCACCGTGCCCGGCTTCATGGCCGGCCAGTTGTGCATGGCGAAGACGGACTGCACCGGGAAGCGCTCGAACAGGCCGTCCTCGATCATCACCCGCGCGCCGGCGAAGCCCTCCTCGCCGGGCTGGAAGATGAGCACGGCCGTGCCGTCGAAGTTGCGCGTGGCGGCCAGGTAGCGGGCCGCGCCCACCAGCATGGCGGTGTGCCCGTCGTGGCCGCAGCCGTGCATCAGGCCAGGCTTGCAGGAGCGCCAGGGCACCTCGCCCTGCTCGGACATCGGCAAGGCATCCATGTCGGCGCGCAGGCCGACCATGCTGCCGCTGCCCCGCCCCTGGCCGCGGATGAGCGCGACGATGCCGGTGCGCCCGATGCCGTCGTGGATCTCGTCGACGCCGCAGACCTTGAGCGCTTCCTTGACGCGCGCGCCGGTGTAGACCTCCTCGAAGCCCAGCTCGGGATGCGCATGCAGGTCGCGGCGGAAGGCGGTGAGTTCGGGGTGGAACTGCGCGATCTGCGCGAAGGCACGGCCGCCGGCTTTCAGGCGCGGTGGCTGTGCCCGCGTGGGGGTGGTGGAGGAAAGGTTCATATCAGTGGTCCATGGTGCTGTGCGTCGCCCACAACGCATCCAACCGGCATGGCTTCACCCGTCCGGGGGCAGCGGAGCAGGCCATGCCAGCAGGCGCCGTGGCACTGGCTTTGCCAGGCCACTGGCGTCGTCCTGCTGCCCGGAGCGCACAGCGCGACGAGAGCGGGGGCTGAGTGCCGGGGCTCCAAGCCTGCCTGCGCAGGCTCGGACGTGCACGAAGGGCCAGCGCCTCTGGCGGGGGCACGGAGCGGCAAAGCCGCTCAGGGGGGTGACTCACTCAATGTCCTCCAGCCTTGCCGACGCGCAGGCGCGGATCGACCACGAAATACAGCAGGTCCACCACCAGGTTGATGACGACGAAGATCAGCGCGATCAGGCACAGGTAGGCGGCCATGACGGGAATGTCGGCAAAGGTGACGGCCTGGATGAACAGGAGCCCCATGCCCGGCCACTGGAACACCGTCTCGGTGATGATGGCGAAGGCGATCAGGCCACCCAGCTGCAGGCCGGTGATGGTCATCACGGGCACCAGCGTGTTCTTGAGCGCATGGCCGAAGTGGATGGCGCGGTCGGTGAGGCCCCGCGCACGCGCGAACTTGATGTAGTCGGCGCGCAGCACCTCCAGCATCTCGGCACGCACCAGCCGCATGATGAGGGTGAGCTGGTAGATGGCCAGCGTCACCGCCGGCAGCACGATGTGGTGCCAGCCCTTGGCGGTCAGCAGGCCGGTGCTCCACCAGCCCAGTTGCGTCACATCGCCCCGTCCGAAGCTGGGGAACCAGCCCAGGTGCACGGCGAACACCAGGATCAGCAGGATGCCGATCAGGAAGGTGGGCAGCGACACGCCCAGCAGCGACAGCGTCATGAAGAGCTGGCTGGTGAAGGTGCCCCGGCGCAGCGCGGCATAGACGCCCATCGGCACGCCGATCAACAGGGCCATCAACGCGGCGACCAGCGCCAGCTCGAGCGTGGCCGGGAACCGCTCGGCGATCAGCCGCGACACCTTGGCGCCCTGCCGCAGGCTGAGACCGAATTCGCCCTGGGCCGCATTCACCAGGAAATGCCAGAACTGCACGATGAAGGGCTTGTCGAGCCCGAGCGCTGCGCGCATGTCGCGGATCTGCTCGGGCGTCGCGTCCTGCCCCAGCAGGAAGACGACCGGGTCGCCGACATACTGAAAGAGCATGAAGGAAATGAAGGCCACGGTGACCATGACGATCACGGCCTGGATGAGGCGGCGCAGGATAAAGGCGAGCATTCAGAGAACCGGAGTTGGACGGGGCATGCTAGCAGGGAGCCAGCCGGAATCGGACCTAAGCCTGTGCGGGCCAAGGGGCAGCAGGGTGCGGACCGCCGGACGGGCGACGGGGCGGATGAACGGCAGGGCCACGTGGAAGGAAGGATGGAGGGATCCGGGGATTGCAAACGGGCAGCAAGCGTCATGGGTCAACGCCGCGGTGCGCTGCTCGCTGGCAGCAGGGCCGGGTGATGCGCGGGCATGGCGCTCCGGCCGCCCGCGCATTCCCACCGATGGTGCGTTGGCGCACCAGGTCATCGGCCCCTGCGGGTTCAGAGCAAGGCCGATGCCAACCTCACGCGGGCCGTCGCCTCAACGGCGTGAGGGCGCCGCTGCAACGCCCGTCGCCGCCGTACCCGCGAATGGCGGAGGAGCGGGCAGCCGCTGGAAAAAACGAAGCCGACCACCCGGTCGGGCGGTCGGCTTGGCTGATTCCAGGAACCATCGGGCCCCGTGGGTCGCTCGCACGGGCAACGGCGCAGGGCGCCGCCGCCCCGGGCGCCATCAGAAGCGGTGACGCATGCCCACCGTGATGCCGGTGCGGGTACGGGCGCCGTTGGCGTCCAGCGCCATGCCGGCGCCGCCGCTCACGCGGGTGTGGTCGAGCGCGAAATACGCATCAGTGCGCTTGGAAAGCGCGTAGTCCAGCACGGACACCAGGAAGTTGGCCTTGCCGTTGTAGGCACCGGAGGCAGAGCCGCTCTGGCGGGCGTGGAAGTAATGCAGGCCCACGTTGATCTGGGGCGTGGCCTGGTAACCGAAGCCGGCCTTGTACATCTGGCGCTTGTCTGCGTGGTTGCGCAGGGCCAGCAAGGTGGCGGGGGCCGCCGGGTTGACGGATGCGCCTGGAAGGAAACCGCCATTGGACGAGCCCGACCAGTAGGCACCCATCAGGGCGCTGTCCACCACGCCGGAAGCGCTCAGCGGATAGTCATCCTGGCGCTTGTTGAGGCCGTAGCCCAGGTTCAGGTACCAGGGGCCGGTGCGGTAGGAGCCGCCCGCCGTCCAGGCATCGACCTTGGTGCCGCCCGGCAGGCGGGTGTTCAGGTAACCGACACCGCCGGCCCAGCCGCCGGTGGCGTAGCGCAGGTAGCCACCCGCGGTGCGGATCGCGCCCGCTGGATTGACCGAGGTGCCCAGCTGGTCGACCGTATTGCCTTCGTCGAAGGAGTACTGCAGCGCACCGCGCAGGCCGCCCACTTCGGCCATGTACTTGATGGCGTTGTTGGCGCGTGCGCCCATGGCCATGCCCAGTTCGGGCTTGTAGGCCTCCATGTAGGGCGAATAGGGGAAGGACGAATAGGTGGAGGTCACCAGGTCGAACAGCATGTTGTATTGACGACCCAGCGTCAGGCGGCCGAAACCGCCTTGCAGACCGACCCACGACTGTTGGAAGTACGGCGTGGTCGGGGTGCCGGTGTCGGCGCCGAAGCGGTTTTCCAGGTTGGCGATGGCCTTGAGCCCGCCACCCAGCTCCTCATTCACGTTGATGCCCCAGCGGCTTTGCGACATGCCGCCGCCGACCAGCTGGCTGAGCGAGTCATTGGCGTTGGCACCTTCATTGTTGGTGTGCCGGTACGCCACGTCCACGATGCCGTACAGCTGCACACTGCTCACGGCAGCCTGCTGTGCAAATGCGACGGGGCCCACGACTGCCAGGGCGGTGACCGCCACCATTTTTTTCACAGACGAAGTACGCATGTGTTGTCTCTTTCTGCAGGATGAGGAAGATTTCATTCTAGAAATCAAGACTGCGTATCGATAGGGCCGGTCGCGTCATAACCACAATCGTTTTCCCTAGATTTCTGTTACCAATGCGACAAAAAAAAACCGCTGCACGAATGCAGCGGTTTTTTTGTCTTGCTAACCCAGGCTGGCGAATGCCAGCGAGGAATTAGAAGGAGTGGCGCACGCCGACTTGCACGCCGGATTGGTTTTCGCCAGCGCCAGGACCCGTGATCGACAGGCCCTTGGTGCCTGGCAGAGCTTGGTTCGAAGCATCCTTGTTCTTCAGGTATGCGTACGTGCCGTAGACAGCGGTGCGCTTCGACAGGTTGTGCACGTAGCCGATAGCCAGCTGGTGAGCCTTGGAGTCGATGGCCTTTTGGTCGTACAGAGCGTATTGCAGCTTGAATTCGCCGGCGCCGACTGGCACGGAAGCGCCCAGAGCGTATGCGTTGAACTTGGCATCGGATTGGCCTGGACGGTCGTACTTCGACTGTTGCAGGATCGTGCTCAGCTTGGCAACGTTCAGGTTGTACGAAGCGCCAACCGTCAGGGTGTCACGGGAAACAGCGGCGTTAGCAGCGTTCACCAGGTCACGTTGGTCGTACGACACAGCAACGCTCAGAGGGCCGTTGTCGTAGGCGCCGAAGCCACCAGCGTAGCGGCCAGCCTTGCCGACGGTTTGCTCGTCGAAGCCGTAGCCCAGACCAGCGGTGAAGCCGCCGAAGTTAGGCGTGTAGTAGCTGACCATGTTGCTGGAACGCACGTTGCCAGCGTCAGCCGTTGGGCTGCCGTTCCAGTTTTGCCAGCCGTTGAATTGGCCGATACCGGTTTGACCGAAGATGTCGTAGCCGCTGGTCTTGCTGTAGCCAGGGGTCAGTTCACGGCCCAGACGGACTTCACCGAAGCCGCCCATCAGGCTGATGGTGGAACGACGTTGGAAGTTGAAACCGGAAGCATTGCCGTTGTCACCGAAGATTTCGCCTTCGAGCCAGAAGCCAGCCTTCAGGCCGCCACCCAGATCTTCGGTACCGCGGAAGCCCAGGCGGCTCGTCGCGTTGCCGCTGGTGGTCAGGCCGTACACGTTGTCGCCAGCTGGGTTGGCGTTGTCGATGTAGGTCACGCCGGTGTCGACGATACCGAACAGCGTCACGGACGACTGAGCCATTGCAGCACCGGAGGAAGCCAGCACAGCCAGGGCAATCAGGGATTTTTTCATTGCGAGTTACTCCAAGGTTAAACAGAGGGCGCCGGTTCAGAGGGCCGAGCTGCGAAAGACGCGCAGCCCTCGCCGGTTCCCCGGGCCAACCTCCTGGTGGGGAAGTTACGGGTATTGCAACAGACGCCAGCGGGTTTCGCAAAGGAATTCCCGCACAATTCGATTGCGAAGGCGGATTCCGTTGCAGTGCTGCAACAGGGCCGCGCAATCGACGAAAACCCTCGCAACAGCGTCGTCCCCGCCTACACCGATTCCTCTTGATTCCCTGGCCGATTCCCTCACTTTCGCCGTCACCATGGACAAATTACTGATTGCCGCGGATGCCGCGCTCAAGACCCTGTTCGCCAAGCCTTCGGCTTCGGAGGCCTCCCCCGCCCGCGGCACAGGGCAACAAGCACTTTCCGCGCCAGAAAAACGGCTTTCCGGTGCGTTGATGCGTGTGAACCATGTCGGGGAGGTGTGCGCACAGGCGCTCTACACGGCACAGGCGAGCGTGACGCGGGACCCGGCACTGCGCCGCGATCTGCTGGATGCGGCGCGCGAGGAAACCGATCACCTGGCATGGACCCAGGAGCGGCTGGACGCACTGGGCGCCCGTCCCAGCCTGCTGAACCCGCTCTGGTACGCAGGGGCGTTCACGATCGGGCTGGTGGCGGCGAAGGTGAGCGACCGCGCCAGCCTGGGCTTCGTGGTGGAAACCGAGCGCCAGGTGGCCCAGCATTTGAAGGGGCACCTGAGCCGCCTGCCGCTCGCCGACCACGCCTCGCGCGCCGTGGTGGTGCGCATGCAGGCGGACGAGGAGCGCCATGCGGCCCATGCGCTGGCGTCCGGCGCCCTGCCCCTTCCCGCGCCGGCACGGTGGGCCATGCGCGCAGCCGCCAAGGTGATGACGACCACGGCGCACTATCTATAAAAGGCCTTCTGCGGCTCCAGGAGACTCCCTGAGGCGCGCTGCTTGAAAGGGCCTGGCCCGCCCTGGCGCATCACCGGCTGGACCGGAGCCGCTTGCAACGCCATGCGCTGCGGCCCCTGCGCCCCGGGGCCTGCGCCATCAACCCTCGACGATGTCGAAACCGGTCGTGATCTCGGCCGTCTTGCCCAGCATGATGCTGGCCGAGCAGTATTTGTCGTGGCTCATCGCGATGGCACGCTCCACGGCCGCCGCCGGAATGCCTCGCCCGGTCACCGTGAACTGCATGTGGATCTTGGTGAACACCTTGGGATCGACTTGCGCGCGCTCGGAGGTCAGCTTCACGCTGCAGCCCCGCACGTCGTGCCGGCCGCGCTTGAGGATCAGCACCACGTCGTAGGCGGTGCAGCCTCCGGTGCCCGCCAGCACGGTTTCCATCGGGCGCGGCGCCAGGTTCTGGCCGCCGTTGGCGGGGTTGGCGGCGTCGGGCGCGCCATCCATGGCCAGAACGTGGCCGCTGCCGGTTTCCGCGATGAAGCCCATGCCAGAGCGGGTTCCGCTGGTTCCAGTCCAGCTGACGGTGCATTCCATGTTGTTTTTTCCCCAAAGTTGGATCGGCGGTACAGACTGCCCGACCGCCGGTCATGCAATTTTGCTGCATCGCAGCATCCGTTGCGCTACACTTGACCCATGCGCTGCTTCATTTGATCAGTGCACCTATTGTCTCCTCCATCTCCTCAAAGGATGGATTCGGCCCTGGACCTCACGGTTCGGGGCCGTTTTTTTTGCCCGGTCGGCGCCCCGTCCGGGCGCTGAAGGCAAGCGCCTATGATGACGGCCCCGCCGCTTGCCGCGGCGGGCTCTTCCTGACGCCTTGCCCATGACCCAGCCTCTCACCCCCTTCGATTACCTGAAGAAGATCCTCACTGCCCGCGTCTACGACGTGGCCGTCGAGTCCGATCTGCAGCCGGCCCGCGCCCTGAGCCAGCGGCTCGGCAACCAGGTGTTGCTCAAGCGCGAAGACCAGCAGCCGGTGTTCAGCTTCAAGCTGCGCGGTGCCTACAACAAGATGGCGCACCTGACGGCCGAACAGCTGCAAAAGGGCGTCATCTGCGCGTCCGCCGGCAACCATGCCCAGGGTGTCGCGATGAGCGCGCGCAAGCTGGGCGCCCGGGCCGTGGTCGTCATGCCCACCACCACGCCCCAGCTGAAGATCGATGCCGTCCGCACGCTTGGCGGCGACGTGGTGCTGCATGGCGACAGCTATTCGGACGCCTACGGCCATGCCGTGCGGCTGCAGCAGGAGCAGGGGCTGACCTTCGTGCACCCCTTCGACGACCCCGACGTCATCGCAGGCCAGGGTACCATCGCCATGGAGATCCTGCGGCAGCTGCAGAGCCTGGGCAGCAGCCGGCTCGACGCCGTCTTCGTCGCCATCGGCGGCGGCGGGCTGGTGAGCGGCGTGGCCAACTACATCAAGGCGGTGCGGCCCGACATCCGCGTGATCGGCGTGCAGATGAACGATTCCGACGCCATGGCCCAGTCGGTGCGCGCCCACCAGCGGGTGACGCTGCCCGACGTGGGCCTCTTTTCCGACGGCACGGCCGTCAAGCTGGTGGGGGAGGAAACCTTCCGCGTCGCGAGCGGCCTGGTGGACGAATTCATCACCGTCGACACCGACGCCGTCTGCGCCGCGATCAAGGACATCTTCGTGGACACGCGCAGCATCGTGGAGCCGGCCGGCGCGCTGGCCGTGGCCGCCATCAAGCAGTACGTGGCAGAGCGCGGCACCTCGGGCGAGACGTATGCCGCCATCCTCTGCGGCGCCAACATGAATTTCGACCGCCTGCGCTTCGTCGCCGAGCGGGCCGAGGTGGGCGAGGAGCGCGAAGCCCTGTTCGCCGTGACCATTCCCGAGGCGCGGGGCAGCTTCCGCCGCTTTTGCGAAGTCGTCGGCGCCCTGCCCGGCGGCCCGCGCAACGTGACCGAATTCATCTACCGCATCAGCGACGCCGACCGCGCCCACGTGTTCGTGGGCCTGACCACGCTGGGCCGGGGCGAATCCACGCAGATCGCCGGCACCTTCGAGCAGCACGGCTTCCGGGCGCTGGACCTGACCCACGACGAGCTGGCCAAGGAACACTTGCGCCACCTGGTGGGCGGCCATTCGGCCCTGGCGCAGGACGAGCGCCTGATGCGCTTCACGTTCCCCGAACGGCCCGGCGCGCTGCTCAAGTTCCTGAGCCTGATGCAGCCCACCTGGAACATCAGCCTGTTCCACTACCGCAACCAGGGTGCCGACTACGGCCGCATCCTCGTCGGCATGCAGGTGCCGCCCGAGGACAAGGCCGCGTTCGATGCTTTCCTGCAGGCGCTCGACTACCCCTGGGTCGAAGAGACGGCCAACCCGGCCTACCAGCTGTTTCTTCAAGCCAAATAGGCCTGCAGCGCTTTATTCATAAGCGTTAATAGCTATTATTTTCATAGCAAACCCATGAAACCCCTGCTCCGCCTGCCGCAGGCGTTGCGCCACTACCTGCTGGCGGTGCAGTTCTTCACCCGGCTGCCAGTGACCGGCAGGCTGGCGGACTGGGTGGGCTACAGCCCCGCCATGCTGCGGGCCAGCGCCGCACACTTTCCGGGCGTCGGCTGGCTGGTCGGCGGTGTGGCCGTGGCCGTGTACGGGCTGCTGCACGCCGCGCTGGGCGGCGGGCTGGCGCCAGCCCACGCCGGAACGCCGCTCGTGTGGCTGGTGGCCGCGGTGGGCTGCACCGTCGCCACCGTGGTCGCCACGGGCGGCTTCCATGAAGACGGCCTGGCCGACGTGGCCGACGGCCTGGGCGGCAGCGCGCAACGCGAGCGGGCGCTGGAGATCATGAAGGACTCGCGGGTTGGCGCTTTCGGCGCCA
Organism: Acidovorax sp. Leaf160; assembly: GCF_001424265.1. GTDB lineage: Bacteria > Pseudomonadota > Gammaproteobacteria > Burkholderiales > Burkholderiaceae_C > Paracidovorax. The sequence continues at coordinate 441,651 of NZ_LMOV01000001.1, read as the reverse complement.
TGGCGCTGGTGCTGGCGCTGCTGGCCAAGGTGGCGCTGCTGGCGCTGCTCGGCCGCCACGGGCTGGCGCCCACGCTGCTGCTGCTCTGGACGGGTCACGTCGTCTCGCGCGGCTGGCCGCTGCTGCTGATCCGCTGCCTGCCGCATGTGGGCGACACCGCCACCTCCAAGAGCAAGCCGCTGGCCGACCGGATCGCCCTGCCGGCCTTGGGGGCCGCAGCTGCCTGGTGCGCCTTGCCGCTGGCGCTGGTGGCATGGGCGCTGGGCGCTCTCACTCTCGCAGCATGCCTGGCCGCCAGCGCCGTGGCCGCCGCCGCCATGGGCCGCTGGTTTGCGCGCCGGCTGCAGGGCTTCACCGGCGATTGCCTGGGCGCCACCCAGCAGGTGTGCGAGATCGCCTTCTACCTGGGCGCCGCCATCGCGCTGGCACCCCGCGCGCTGTGACTGCGCCCCCGCCCTCGCTCCCGCCGCCCCCCGGCCCCCGGCTCTGGCTGGCCCGCCATGCGCAACCGCTGATCGGGCCGGGCATCTGCTATGGCCGCCACGACGTCCCGGCCGATGCGCACGCCACCGCGCAGGCAGCGGCCACGCTGCAGGCCGCCCTGCCTCGGCGGCTGGTGGCGTGCCGGCATTCACCGCTCCAAAGATGTGAGCAGCTCGCGCTGGAGCTCAAAGCGCTGCGGCCCGATATGACCCTGGATGCAGATGACCGCCTGACCGAGCTGCACTTTGGCCTCTGGGAGGCCCGCGGCTGGAACGACATCGCCCGCGCCGACATCGACGCCTGGACCGATGCCTTCGCCGATCACGCCCCCGGCGGCGGAGAGCGCCTGTCGGCCATGCTGCTGCGCGTGGCCGATGCGCTGGCCGACGCCCGGCGGGCCGCCGCCCGGGCACCGGGTGCGGACGTGCTCTGGATCACCCACGCTGGCGTGGTGCGGTGCGTGCTTTGGCTGCAGCGGCATGGGGGGCGGCTGCCCCGGTCGGAGGAATGGACGGACGCCGCCCCCGCATTCGGCGGCTGGGCCACGGTGCCGCTGGGCTGAAGCCCGGGCCAGGGGGCCGGCGTGGGTGGCTATTTCCGGAGCGGCATGTCCAGCGCCACGCTGGTGTCTCCGCCCATCGACGGCCCCAGACGCGCCTGGTTGCGGCCCAGCGACTGCAGCACCAGCCCGGGCTCCAGTTCGGCCCCGACGCGGTACGGCCTCGCGGGCTTGCCATCGATGGCGATCAGCGCGGCACCGCCGCCGCTGGACGTGCCGGCCAGTACGCCCACCAGCGCGAAGCGGCTGGCTGCGGCCGGCGCCGCCACCGGGGTGGGCGGCCCTGCGCCCAGCAAGCGGGCCAGCGCCAGCGCGTCCGGCGCCACCGGCTCGGGCGCGGCCACCGCGACGGGCAGGGACGGCGCCTGGGCGGACAGCTTCAAGCCCCAGTACACCGTGCTTGCGCCCGCCAGAGCCCAGAGCGCCATCGTGCCCAGCCGCACGCCCCAGGGGCTGTATGTGTTTGTCACCATCGCAGGATTATGATTGACCGGATATGTCCCATCCGAGCCCCCATACGCGTTTGATCGACACCATGCAGCCCATCGCCACCGCTTCCCGGCCCGGCCCCGCCACCCCTGGCGGGCCCGCCGCGACCGGACAGCGGCGGCTCGGCCAGCGCATCCGCCGCCGCGTGGCAGCCGGCTTCACCCTGATCGAGCTCATGGTGGTGCTGGTCATCATCGGCGTGCTGGCCGCGCTGATCGTGCCCAACGTGCTCGACCGCGCCGATGACGCCCGCAGCACCGCCGCCCGCACCGACATCACCAACATCGTGCAGGCATTGAAGCTCTACCGCCTGGACAACCAGCGCTACCCCACGGCCGAGCAGGGCCTGCAGGCGCTGATCGCCAAGCCCTCCACCGGCCCGGTGCCCGGCAACTGGCGCCCTTACCTGGAAAAGCTGCCCAACGACCCCTGGGGCCGGCCCTACCAGTACCTCAGCCCGGGCATCAAGGGCGAGGTCGACGTGATGTCGTTCGGCGCCGATGGCCAATCGGGCGGCGAAGGCAAGGATGCCGATATCGGCAGCTGGCAGTGATCCTGTGGCCTGGGGTCCTCCACCCCGGGTGTGAGCCTTGACCTCTCGTCCCCCTTCACGCGGCTTCACCTTGCTGGAGCTGCTGGTCGTGATCTCCATCATCGCCCTGGCCACCGTCGGCGTGGGGTTCGCGCTGCGCGACAGCGGCGACACGCAGCTGCAGCGCGAGGGCGAGCGCCTGGCGGCGCTGCTGGAATCGGCGCGGGTGCAGTCGCGCACCTCGGGCGTGGCCGTGCGCTGGCAGGGTGGGCCGCAGGGGTTCCGCTTCGACGGGCTGCCGCAGGGCGCGCAGTTGCCCACGCAGTGGCTGGACGCCGCCACCGGCGTGCGCGGGCCGGCCGTGCTTTGGCTGGGGCCGGAGCCGCTGATCGGCGCGCAGCAGGTGGTGATCGTCAGCAGCGCGTATCCGCAGCGCGCGGTGCGGGTGGCCACCGACGGGCTGCGGCCTTTTGCGGCGCAGGGCCTGCAATGACGCGCGCACACGCCCGCATCCGCCGCCACCCCCGCCCCCGCCGCTGCGCCGGCCAGCAGCGAGGCTTCACGCTGGTCGAGGTGATGGTGGCCTTGGCCATCGTCGCCATCGCCCTGCTGGCGGGGCTGCAGGCCACGTCCGCCCTGACGCGGAACGCGGCACGCCAGACCGATGTGCTGCTGGCGCATGTGTGCGCCGAAAACGAGCTGGTGAAGGTGCGGCTTTCCAGCCAGATTCCCTCGATCGGCGATTCCCAGCTCACGTGCGAGCAGGCGGGGCGGCGCTACGACGTGCTGGTGTCGGTGCTGCCGCTGCCCAACCCGCAGTTCCGCCGCGTCGATGCGCAGGTGTCGGAAGGTGGCAACTCCGTGCTGCGGGTTTCGACCATCGTGGGGAGGTATTGATGGCCCTCCCCCCTGAGCGGCTCCGCCGCTTCCCCCCGCTCTCGACGTTCTGCGCACGTCGGGCAGAGGGGCGCCGGCAGTGGCCTGGCCAAGCCAGCTCCCCGCCGTCTGCTGGCTTGGCCTGCTCCGCGGCCTTCGGTCAGTTCAGCGCCGCGCGATGCTCGGGGCATGTGGACGCTGCCGACCAACGGGGAGCGGGCAATTGAGGCTGCTTGCTGATCGCCGTAGCGCACATGGCTTCACCCTGATCGAGCTGATGGTCGCCATCGCGGTCATGGCGCTGATCGCCATCATGAGCTGGCGCGGGCTGGATGGGATGGTGCGGTCGCAGGAGCAGACGCGCCAGCGCACCGATGGCCTGCTGGTCATGGAGACGGTACTGGCGCAGTGGAAGGCCGACCTGGATGCGCTGCAGGCCATCGAGGGCACGGAGCCCCTGGCCTGGGACGGCCAGGTGCTCCGGCTGACGCGGCATGGCACGCGGCTGCCCGACGAGGGCGCGCTGGTGGTGGCCTGGGCGTCCCGGGCGGTGGATGGCCAGACGCAGTGGCTGCGCTGGCAGTCGCCGCCGCTGCGCACGCATGGCGAGTGGGAGGACGCCTGGCAGCGCGCGGCGCAGTGGGCCCGCACGCCGGGCGAGGCCGAGCGCCGCGCGGAAACCGTGCTGATGCCCGTCCAGCAATGGCAGGTGTTCTATTACCGGGGCGGCGCGTGGTCGAACGCGCAGTCCAGTACCGGCACCTCGGCATCGCCGCAGACGCCGGGCGGTCTGTCGCCCGAGGCGGCCAGCATTCCCGACGGCATTCGCCTGCAGTTGCTGCTGCCTGCGGGCGGCCCACTGGCCGGCGAGATGACGATCGACTGGGTCAACCCGCTGCAAGGGGGCAACAAGTCATGAGCGGGCGCCGCACCTTGCAGACGGCAGCCCCCTGCCGCAGCGCTGCCCAGCGGGGCGCCGCGCTCCTGGCAGCCATGCTGACGGTGACGCTGGTGGCCGCGTTCGCCTCCGCCGCGATGTGGCAGCAGTGGCGGTCGGTGGAAGTGGAGACCGCCGAGCGCGCGCGCGTGCAGTCCGCCTGGATTCTGGTGGGCGCGCTGGACTGGTCGCGGCTGATCCTGCGGGAGGATTCGCTGGCACGCAACGGCGACGGCACCGACAACCTGACGGAGCCCTGGGCGGTGCCGCTGGAAGAGGCGCGCCTCTCCACCTTCCTGGCCGCGCAGCGGGGCGTGGCCCAGGTGGAAGATGCCAGCACCGACACGGCCAACGCCTTTCTCTCGGGGCAGATCACCGATCTGCAGTCACGCCTGAACCTGCGCAACCTGGCCAGCAACGGGCAGGTCAACCCGGTGGCGCTGCGCCAGTTCACCCGGCTCTTCGAATACCTGGGCCTGCCGATGCAGGAGCTGACGCTGCTGAGCCAGGGCATGGCGCAGGCCCAGGTGCAGCGCAGCGGCGGCATCGGCTCGGGCACCGGCTCCGGCGTGCCGACCGGCGCGATCGGTGCCGGTGGGACCGGTGGCGCGGTCAGTGCCAGCCGCAACGCAGCGGCGCCGCTGCTGCCGCAGACCGTGTCGCAACTGACCTGGTGGGGCCTGTCGGCGGCCAGCGTCGCGGCACTCGCGCCCTATGCCACGCTGCTGCCCGTGCCCACCCGGGTCAACGTGAACACGGCCGACGCCGTGGTGCTGTGGGCCAGCATCGACAAGCTGGACATGGCCGATGCGCAGCGGCTGGTGCAGGCGCGCGAGGGCAACTACTTCAAGACCGAGACCGACGCCGCCAGGCTGATCGGCAGCCAGGCCGAGCTGACCGGGGCCACGCATTCCGTGTCGTCCAGCTACTTCGAGGTGCGCGGCCGGCTGCGGCTGGGCACGGCGGTGGTGGAGGAACGGTCGCTGGTGCTCAAGCAGCGGGGACTGGTGCGCACCCTGTGGCGCGAGCGCGGCAGCTTCGTGCGCGACAGTGCCGACGCCCTGCGCCGCTGAGCGTCCTCGCGTCCCGCCAGCGGCCCCGCCCCCGTCCCGCGCGCGGCACTGTCATCGCCCGCCTCTAGAATGGCCCGCCGAACCGATCCATGAGCACCCTCATCCTGACCCTGTCCCCGGACACGCCGGGGCCCGCCGCCGAGTACAGCTACACGCTGACCGCCGACGGCCACACCGCCATCCGCCATGCCAGCGCCACCGCCGCCCTGCTGCCCGACCCCGGGCGCGCCGGAGAGACGGTGGCCGTGGTGCCCGCGCGCCTGCTTTCCTGGCACCGGGTGACCCTGCCCCAGGGCACGGGCGGCCAGGCGCCGCGCCTGCGCGCCGTGCTGGAAGGCCTGCTGGAAGAGCGCCTGCTCGACGACACCGTGCTGCTGCACTTCGCGCTGCAGCCCGGCGCGCGTGCGGGCGAGCCCGCCTGGGTCGCCGTGTGCGACCGCGCCTGGCTGCGCGCGGCCCTGCAGACGCTGGAGGCCGCCGGCCGGCCGGTGTCGCGCGTGGTGCCCGAATTCGCGCCCGGCCCGACGGCCAGCGGCGCGGCCGAATTCTTCGCCGTCGGCACGCCGGAAGACCCGCAGCTGGTGGCCACCGGCCACGGCGCCGATCAGGCCGTGGTGATGCTGCCGCTCACGCCCGCGTCGCTCGACTGGCTGGGCGCCAGCGCCCAGGCCGCCGGCGACGCTGCCGCGCCCGAGCCGCTGCGGGCGGAACCCGCGGTGGCCACCCTGGCCGAGCGCCTGCTGGGCCGCCCGGTGGAACTGCACACCGCCAGCCAGCGCGCCCTGCAAGCGGCCCGCGGCGACTGGGACCTGGCCCAGTTCGACCTGGCCAGCAGCGGCCGCACCCGCGCCCTGCGCAAGGCCGGCAGCGCCGCCGGCCTGCTGGCGCGCGCCCCCCAGTGGCGCGCCGCGCGCTGGGCCATCGGGGTGCTGCTCGTCGCACAGGTGGTGGGACTGAACGTGTGGGCCTGGCAGGAACGCCGGGCGCTGGCGGCCAAGGAAGCCGGCGTGCGCAGCGCGCTCACCCAGACCTTCCCGCAAGTCAGGGCCATCGTGGACGCGCCGGTGCAGATGGAACGCGAGCTGGCCCTGCTGCGCCAGGCCGCCGGCAGCCTCTCGCCCGCCGATCTGGAACCGGTCATGGCCGCCACCGGCGCGGCGCTGCCGGACGGACAACTGCCGGCATCGCTGGAATATGCAGGCGGCGAGCTGCGCCTGCGCGGGCTCGACCTTGACGCCGCCGCCATCGACACGCTGAACCAGCGGCTGATGGCCCGCGGCTACCTGGCGCGTGAACAGAACGGCCTGCTGCAGGTGCGGCTGGAGGTGCAGCGATGAACATCATGCGCAAGAAGCACGGCGCCGGCGCCCCGCCCGGCGGCGCGGCCGCCCCGCTGGCCCCCGCGCTGCAGGCCCGCTGGAGGGCGATGGCGCGCCGCGAACAGACCCTGGTGCTGGCCGCAGGCGGCGTGGTCGCACTGGCCCTGCTGTGGTGGGTGGCCCTGGCGCCGGCACTGCAGACGCTGCGCACCGCCCCCGCCCGCCATGCCGCGCTCGACGCGCAACTGCAGCACATGCAGTCGCTGCAGGCCGAGGCGCTGCAATTGCAGGCCGTGCCCCGCGCACGCGGCAGCGATGCGCTGCGCAGCCTGCAGACATCGCTCACCCAGCAGCTGGGCGCCAGCGCGCAGCTGACGGCAGCAGGCGACCGGGTGACCGTCACCCTGAAGGGCACGCCCGCCGACGCCCTGGCGCAGTGGCTCACGCAGGTGCGCAGCACCAGCCGCGCCGTGCCGCTGGAAGCCAGGCTGACCCGGTCGGCCACCGCCACGGCGGCGCCGGCTGCGCCCGGCGCGCCCCGAGCCGGCACGGCCGCAGGAGCCGGCCTGCCCGGCGCGGCCCCGGCGTCCGCTGCCGGCCCGGCCAGCCCGAGCGGCCCGCCCCGCTGGGACGGCACGCTGGTGCTGGTGCTGCCGCCCACCTGAGCGCCCAGCGTCCGCCGGCGTACACCCGCATTCCGCTGCCTCCTGGCAACTCTTTCCTCCATCCCGCACCCTTCACACCGCTTTTCCCCGTGGCCCGTTCTTCCTCGCGCAACCTGTCCTCCACTGCCGCGCCCCGCTCGCCGTGGGGCTGGGCCGTGCTCGGGCTGCTGCTGGGCGTGCTGCCGGCGATGGCGCTGTTCGCGCCCGCCCGCTGGCTGGCCGCGGGCGTGGCCCGTGCCAGCGCCGGCCAGGTGCAGCTGGCCGAGCCGCGCGGCACGGTCTGGAACGGCTCGGCGCAGCTGCTGCTCACGGGCGGCGGCGGCAGCCAGGACCGCGCCGCCCTGCCCGGCCGGCTGCAGTGGCGGCTGCGCCCGGCCTGGGCCGGCGTGCGGGCCGAGTTGCGGGCCGACTGCTGCACCAGCGCCGCCGAGCCGCTGCGCGTCGCGCTGCGCGCCGGCTGGGGCACGGCGCACGTGGCGCTGGCCGACGGCCGCAGCCAGTGGCCCGCCGCGGTGCTGGCCGGCCTGGGCACGCCCTGGAACACCGTGCAGCCGCAGGGCCAGCTGCAGCTGTCCACCCAGGCGCTGACCCTGTCGTGGGCCGACGGCCGCATGCAGCTGGGCGGCAGCCTGCAGCTCGATGCGCTCGACATGTCTTCCCGCCTTTCCACCCTGCGCCCCATGGGCAGCTACCGCCTGGCGCTGCAGGGCAGCGGCCCGGCCCCCACGCTCACGCTGACCACGCTGGGCGGCGCGCTGCTGCTGCAGGGCAGCGGCCAGTGGGTGGGCAACCGCCTGCGCTTCACCGGCGAGGCCAGCGCCGCGCCCGACCGCGAAGCCGCGCTGGCGAACCTTCTCAACATCATCGGGCGGCGCAACGGCGCGCGCTCCATCATCACCGTGGGTTGACCGTATGAATTCCTTGCCTTCCCAGCGCCTGCATTTTGCTATTAATTTTATAGCTACTTGTGCCCTACTGGCGTGCGCCAGCGGCCCATTGCATGCGCAGACTGCGGTATCCACCAGCACCGGCAGCGTGCGCGCGGGCGAGCCGGTCACGCTGAACTTCGCCGGTGCCGACATCGAAGCCTTGGCCCGCACCATGGCCACCATCACCGGCCGCAACGTGGTGGTGGACCCGCGCGTGAAGGGCCAGCTGAACCTGGTGACCGAGCGGGCCGTGACGCCGGCCGCCGCGTTCGACCAGTTCCTGGCGGCGCTGCGCCTGCAGGGCTTCACCGTGGTGGAGGCGGCCGGGCTCTACAAGGTGGTGCCCGAGGCCGACGCCAAGCTGCAGGCCGGCTCGGTGAGCGTGACGCAGGGCAGCTCGGGCCGCGCGCCTTCGGGCGGCCAGATCGTCACGCAGATATTCAAGCTGAATTTCGAGAACGCAGCCAACCTGGTGCCGGTGCTGCGCCCGCTCATCAGCCCCAACAACACCATCAACGTGAACCCGGGCAACAACTCGCTGGTCATCACCGACTACGCCGACAACCTGCAGCGCATCGCGCGCATCGTGGCGGCGATGGATGTGTCCAATGCCAGCGACGTGGAGATCATCCCGCTGCAGAACGCGGTGGCGAGCGAGCTGGCACCGCTGGTGTCGCGGCTGATCGAAGGGTCGGGCAGCGCGGCCCCCACGGCTGCCGCCGGCCAGGGCACGCCCACGGCCGGCCAGTCGGACACGGGCTTTCGCACCACGCTGCTGGCCGAGCCGCGCAGCAATTCGCTGATCGTGCGCGCAGCCAACCCGGCGCGCCTGGCGCTGGTGCGCACGCTGGTCGCCAAGCTCGACCAGCCGGCCGCGCCCGGCAGCAGTGCGGCAAACGGCAACATCCACGTGGTCTACCTGAAGAACGCCGACGCGACGAAGCTAGCCACCACCCTCCGCGCCGCGCTGGCGGCCTCGATGGGCAGCAATGCTGCGGGCGGCAGCGCCAGCGGCGGCGCCACCAGCAGCGCCACGGGCGGCCTGTCGCAGACGGGCGGCGGCATGGCGGGCGGCACGGCCGGCGGCAGCTTCGGCGGCGGCGCCGGCGCCATGGGCTCGGGCAGCAGCGGCGCCGGAGGCCTGGGCAGCGCCGCCGGCAGCCTGAATTCGGCCAACAGCAACCAGCCTTCGACCGGCGGGCAGATCCAGGCCGACCCGACCACCAACTCGCTCATCATCTCGGCGCCCGAGCCGCAGTTCCGCCAGCTGCGTGCGGTCATCGACCAGCTCGACGGCCGGCGTGCGCAGGTGCTGGTGGAGAGCCTGATCGTCGAGGTCTCGGCCAACAAAGTGGCGGAATTCGGCATCCAGTGGCAGGGCGTGATGGGCAACTACGGCAACGGCACCGTCGGCGTGCTGGGCACCAATTCCGGCGCGTCCAGTTCCGGGGGCGGGGCCAACATCCTCAGCCTGGCGCTGGCTGCGGCCACCGGCAATACCACCACCATCGCCAGCGCCGCGTCCAACCTGAACAACGGCCTCAACATCGCCGTTGCGCCGCGCATCAACGGCAACTACTACCTGGGCGCGCTCGCCAACTTCCTGGAGAACACGGGCGACGCCAACGTGCTCTCCACCCCCAACCTGATGACGCTGGACAACGAAGAGGCCCAGATCATCATCGGCAACAACGTGCCCTTCCCCACGGGCTCCTATGCCAACACCACCGGCAGCTCCACGGTGAACCCGTTCACCACGGTGGAGCGCAAGGACGTGGGCCTGATGCTGCGCGTGCGCCCGCAGATCAACGAGAACGGCACCGTCAAGCTCACGCTCTACCAGGAGGTGTCGCAGGTGGACGCCTCCACGCTCAACTCGGTCAACGGCCCGACCACCAGCAAGCGCTCCATCGAATCCACCGTGCTGGTGGGCGACGGCAGCGTGATCGTGCTGGGCGGCCTGCTGGAAGACCGCTATGCCCTGGGCCAGGACAAGGTGCCGGTGGTGGGCGACCTGCCGGTGGTGGGCGCGCTGTTTCGCAACGAGAACCGCTCGCGCCGCAAGACCAACCTGATGGTGTTCCTGCGCCCGGTGGTGATCCGCGACGGCGCCACCAGCGACGCGCTGGTGATGGACCGCTACGAGGCCATCCGCGCGCTGCAGCAGGCCACGCAGCCCGCGCCCAGCACGGTGATGCGCAGCGTGCCCGACGCGCCGGTGCTGCCGCCGCTGCCCGCGCAACCCATCGCCACGCAGCCCGGCGCGCCCGTGGCGCCGCGCGCGCCCACGCCGCCGCCGCTGATCGCGCCGCTGCAGCCAGTGCCGCTGGTGCAGCCCGCCGCGCCCGCGCCAGCCCCGGCCTATGTGCCGGGCAACCCGTCGCCCTACAGCCCGCAATAAGGCACGGCCACCCATGCGCCACCCCCTGCCCTATGCGTTCGCGCGCTCCGCGCAGCTGCTGCTGGAAGACGACGGCCAGAGCCTGGTGCTCTGGCACGGCCTGGTGCCCGATGCCGGCGCGCTGTCGGAAGTGCTGCGCAAGCACCCCGGCGTACGCCAGCTGATGCCGCTGGACGCCACCGCGCTGGCCCAGCGCATCAGCGCCGCCTATTCGCAGAACGAATCCAGCGCCGCCATGGTGGTGAGCGAGGTGGAAAGCGACGCCGACCTCTCGCGCATGATGCAGGAGCTGCCGGCCGTGGAAGACCTGCTGGAGTCGGCCGGCGACGCGCCCATCATCCGCATGCTGAACGCGCTGCTGACCCAGGCTGCGCGCGACGGCGCGAGCGACATCCACATCGAGCCGTACGAGCGCCATTCCAGCGTGCGCTTCCGGGTGGACGGCACGCTGCGCGAAGTGGTGCAGCCCAACCGCGCCCTGCACGCCGCGCTGATCTCGCGCCTGAAGATCATGGCCGACCTCGACATCTCCGAAAAGCGCCTGCCGCAGGACGGCCGCATCAGCCTGCGCCTGGGCACCCGGGCCATCGACGTGCGCGTCTCCACCCTGCCCAGCGCCCACGGCGAACGCGCCGTGCTGCGCCTGCTGGACAAGACGCAGACCAAGCTCACGCTCGAATCGGTGGGCATGCAGGGCGACACGCTGTCGCGCTTCGAGCAGCTCATTGCCCAGCCGCACGGCATCATCCTGGTGACGGGGCCCACGGGCTCGGGCAAGTCCACCACGCTCTACGCGGCGCTGCAGCGCATGGACGCGACGCAGGGCAACATCATGACGGTGGAAGACCCCATCGAGTACGAACTGGCGGGCGTGGGCCAGACGCAGGTGAACGCCCGCATCGACCTGACCTTCGCCAAGGCCCTGCGCGCCATCCTGCGGCAGGACCCGGACGTGATCATGATCGGGGAGATCCGCGACTTCGAGACCGCACAGATCGCCATCCAGGCATCGCTCACCGGCCACCTGGTGCTGGCCACGCTGCACACCAACGACGCCGCCAGCGCCATCACCCGCCTGACCGACATGGGCGTGGAGCCCTTCCTCCTGTCCAGCTCGCTGCTGGGCGTGCTGGCCCAGCGCCTGGTGCGCAAGCTCGATCCCGCAGACCCGAGCGGCTACCGCGGCCGCACGGGCGTGTTCGAGCTGCTGGTGGTGGACGACGCCATCCGCGAGAAGGTGCACAACCAGGCGGCGGAGGCCGACATCCGCACCGCCGCCCTGGCCCGCGGCATGCGCCTGATGCGGGAAGACGGCGAGCGGCTGGTGCAGGCCGGCATCACCAGCCCCGAAGAGGTGCTGCGCGTCACGCGCGATTGACGGCTCTGGCGGCCCTGCGCCGCGACGGTGGGTACGGGGGTGCGCGGGGGTTCCGGCGGTGCTCTCCCTACGGTTTGTCTTCCATCAAATGACCAGGCGGTAAGCCGAAAACAGCGCTGTCGCACGGCGAGGCGAACCCACTTGCGTTAGCCGGCTGAAGGCAGATCCGTATCAGTCCAGCGCGGCATGCAGCTCGGCGATCAAGGCCGCGACGCTGCCCACGTCCAGACGCCGGTAGATCGTCTGGATGTGGTTGCGCACCGTGGCCGGTGCGCGGTCCAGCCGGCGCGCTATCTCCTTGTGACTCAGGCCCTGTGCCAGAAGCCAGCCGATCTGCCACTCGCGCGGCGTCAACTGGTCGGCCGCGCAGCGGGGACGGGCGTTCACGAACATCAGATCGCGCTCCACATGGCAGCGCACCACCAGCGTGTGGCCGGCGAACCGTGCGCTGCCGCTGGCGAAGTGCTGCAGGAGCGGCGGCGGCAGGCGGCGGGCCGGCTGCGCACTCCACTCGGTGCGCAGCATCGCATCGAAGGCAGGCGTGGCGTGATAGACGGTGCCGCGCAGGTCCGCGACGGCCTGGGCGCGCTCTCCCTGCGCGGGCTTCAGTGCGTCACCGCCGGGCGCATGGTCTGGCGCGAGAGCCTCCAGATGGCGCATCCGGTTGTAGCCAACGGCCTGGTGAAAGTGCGGCGCCACCGCCGCCAGCAGGGTGCGCTCCCGCTCCGTTCCACATGCGCCTTCGTGCGCCCGGAACAGCGTGATCCACTGCGTCAGGCCATTGGCCGGGTTGGCGGTCGACGTGATGAAGAAGTGCCGCTGCCCGAATCGCCGGCCGTAGGCGCTGATGGCCTTCTGATGCGGGGCGCCGAACTGCGCCGCGGCATCGAAACCGAGCGTGGCGCGTGGCGCCTGCATCACCCGGGCGGCAGCGGTGTCCAGGTGCTTGACTGCCTCGTAGGCCGAAAGCATCTCGGCGGGCTGGCGGTCGAGGTGCAGCGTGTGGATGTCGATACCCGCCACTCCAGGGGTCGCCGAACCCCACATCGATGAATCGAAGGGCAGCACCCTGCGAAGCGCATCCAGCGATGCGTCCTGAAAGGCGTGCAGCGGCTGCTCGTGCGCCAGTCGATACACGTGCAGCAGCAGATCGCTGAAGTCTTCCATGCCTGGGGTCTGAGCCATGCACCCTCCCTCCCTGTCGCGTTGTCGTTGTGTCGATGCCAGGTTGCAGCACGTCAGGGTCGCAACGCATGATGCATTTGCATCATGTCGTTTCCGAACGTATCACCGTAACGTCGGCGCGTCATCTCCACACGTTTCGAGAAATCACGCCATGACCACACGCCGCACCTCCCCCTGCCCCTCTCCCTTCCGCGCCGACACGGGCGTGGCCTTCCCGCCGCTCTACAAGAGCCTGTTGGCCGCCGGCGTGTTGAGCCTGCTCGCCGCCTGCGGAGGTGGCGGGGGGGACAACGACACCGCCTCGCCCGCGCCAAGCCCCGCACCTGCTCCCGCACCAGCACCAGCACCAGCCCCCGCTCCGGCGGCACCCGCCGCCATCACGCTGTCCGGTACGGTCGTCATCGATCAGGGGGTCCGGGGCGCCAAGGTCTGCGTGGACTTGAATGCCAACCAGGCCTGCGATGCCTCCGAGCCCCTGTCCGCCGCGACCGGTGCCGACGGCGCCTACACGCTGACCTACCAGCCCACCGACGTCGCGGCCGCCAGCGCCTTCCAGGCGGCAGCGGTGCTGGCGGTGGTGGGCGCGTCGGCAGTGGATGCGGCCGACCCCAACTCGACGGCCACCACGCGCGAATACGTGCTGGCGGCACCCGCCGGCAAGGCGGCCCAGATCTCGCCCCTGACCACCCTGGTGCAGAACGCCGTGGCCAAGGGCCTGTCGCTGGCCGACGCAGAAGCCGCCGTGGCGCAGCAACTGGCCGTGCCGGTGGCCAAGCTCTACGACTACCAGGGCGACCCGCTGTCCTCCGCGGCCGTGCTGCCCGACACGGCCCGCACCGCCGCCCAGGTCACGGCCACGGTGTTCGAATGGGGCGGCGTTGCCACCACCGTGGCCGTCGCGGCCCCCGCCATGCCCGCCGCCACGCTGGCATCGCTGAACTACACCGACGCGCAGAACTACACCTATGCCGTGCGGGAGACAGACGGCGTGGTGGATGCGAACGGCAACGTGCAGCAGTTCGAGCGCCGCGCCGGCCTGGCTGCAGGCACCGCACTCACTGGCGCTCAGCTCTACCCGACGCCAGCATCCGTACAGCTCACCGACAACGGCTGGAACCGCTGCGACGGCACGCCGCCACGCCTGAACACGCGGGGCTCGCCGAGTCGCACCCGGTTCTGCGACGGTGCCACCCGCTTCTACAGCGCGACCTTGGTCGAGCAGGACGTGTCGGGCCGCGCCATGGCCGACGTGGTGGCGCAGATGCAGGTGGGCGACAGCCGGCTGAATGCCGAGGGCGTGACACGCACGCCGGTGGTCACCATGGCGTCCACCACCGCGCTGGGCACCGCCACCTTCCCCGCGGGCTCGACGCTGCGCACCAATGTGAGCGCACAGCTGAACTGGCCGATCCGCATCAACAACACGGCGACCGACTCCCTGGGCAACGGCACGCTGGCCAACCTGGTGGCCACCCGCACGGTAGCCGCCGCCAACCCGGCCACTGCCGCCGGAACCTTGCCGCTGGGCCTGGTGGACTCCACCCACAGCCTGCGGGCCGCGTTCATCGACGGCGGCACCGCCCAGCTGTACCGCTGCGACGCCACGGCACCGAACTACACCGATTCCAGCAACTGCACGCCGCTCGCGCAGAGCGCTTTCACCATCCAGGTCATCGGCGGCGTGAACGTGCTCAAGTTCACCGCCTTCCCGACCACCACGCTGGACAGCACGCGAGGTTATGCCGAATACAACGGCGCGGTCTACCAAACCCGGCAGCAGCGGCCCGCCACCGACGTGAATCAGGTATTGAGTTACGCGCAACGCCTCAACGGCACGGCCTGGGGGGCGCTGAAGGCGCAGCTCGGCCTCCAGTGACAGCGCGCCGCTGGCGTTTGCTGAGAAAAAAATAGCGCCTAGCGCTTGGTTCACAGGCGCCAAGGGCTATTCGGGACCTGCATCAGTCCGCGTGGGCGGGTGTGGGGACAAGAACGACCAGCCAGCCCGGGCCGGCATCCCCGGCCAGAGGCAGGCGTCGCGCAAGCAGCCCGCCTTGGCGTCATGTCCTGCGGTCAGGAGTTGCGCACCAGGCCGCGCCGCAATTCCTTGAGCAGCAGCACCACCTGCGTCGACGCATGGCGGCAGGCCTTGAAGGCCTGCTCGGCCTGGCGGGGCTCGTCAGCGGCGATCAGCGTCAGCATCTCGGCCGCCTGGGTGTGAAAGAAGCGGTTGCGGCGCACCAGCATGTCGAAGGCCGGCAGGTGGCCCAGGGCCTGCTGGCCGCTGCCGCGCAGCCACTGGCCCAGCTCGGAGCAATCCTCGCGCTCGATGACCTCGGGCTGCAACTGCGCATCGACCACGCCGTGCAGCGCCTGTTCGAGCCAGGGCACCCAGCGCGCGTGGCTGGCAATGGCCTGGTCGATGTCCAGGCTGGTCAGCAACTGGGCTGCGGCCCCGGCCGGCAACGCCAGGGCGCTGCTCTCGCCCTGCGGCAACGAAGTCCAGTCGTCCGGCGCCGCGCGGCCGTCGTCGCGGGGCGGAAAGAGCCGGCTGAAGAATCCCATGGCGGTGGAGGTAGAGCGGAGAGGAACGGTGGAAGGGAGGGCGGCGCGCGAGCACTGCACGCGGAATTCTCGGCCGAGCCGATGAATTCTGGGGATTTCATTGATCATAGCTATCGTTTGTTGACAGATGACCGGGCGAGGTCGAGACGGGCTTATTCCTGACCCCAGCACGGAAATGACCCGGCGCCCACAATGGCTGCATGAACTCCATCCCACGACAACCCGCTCTGTCCATGCTCGATCTGGTGGCCGTGCGCGAAGGTGCCACCGTGGCCGACGCGCTGGCGCTGGCCGTGCGCACTGCGCAGCACGTCGAGAGCCTGGGCTTTCGACGCTACTGGATGGCCGAGCACCACAACATGCCGGGCATCGCCAGCTCCGCGACGGCTGTGCTGATCGGCCATGTGGCGGGTGCTACCCGCAGCATCCGCGTCGGCTCGGGCGGCATCATGCTGCCCAACCACGCGCCGCTGGTGGTGGCGGAGGCCTTCGGCACGCTGGCCGAGCTGTACCCCGGCCGCATCGACCTGGGCCTGGGCCGCGCGCCCGGCACCGACGGACCGACCATGCGCGCCCTGCGCCGCGACCGGGTGGAGACGGAAGCCGACTTTCCGCGCGACGTGGCCGAACTGCAACGCCTGTTCGCCCCGGCCCAGCCCGGCCAGCGCATCACGGCCGTGCCGGGCGCGGGCACCGAGGTGCCGATCTGGCTGCTGGGCTCGAGCCTCTTTTCCGCGCAGTTGGCGGCTGAGAAAGGTCTGCCCTACGCCTTCGCATCGCACTTCGCGCCCCGCCTGATGCACGCGGCCATCGACCTCTACCGCCGCCTGTTCCAGCCCTCGGCCACGCTGCAGCGGCCGTACGTGGCCATCGGCGTGCCGGTGATCGCCGCGCCCACCGATGAAGAAGCCGAGTTCCTGGCCAGCAGCACCTACCAGCGCGTGCTGGGCATCCTGACCGGCCAGCGCGGCCTGCTGCGGCCGCCGGTACAGGGCTATGCCCAGTCGCTGCAGCCGCAGGAGCGCGCCGCGATCGGCGACTTCCTCGCAGCCGGCGTGGTGGGCGGTCCCGACACGGTGCGGGAGGGCTTCGCCGAGCTGGCGCGCGCCACCGAGGCGGACGAATTCATCCTGGTGAGCGACGTGTTCGACGGTGACCTGCGCCTGCGCTCGCTGGAGATCGCCGCCCAGGCCCATGCCGCACTGGGCGCACCCGCGGCCGCGGCCCTGGCCTGATCCCGGACGGCGGGTGGACGGTGGGCGGAAGACGGGCGGCACCGGCCCGTCACACGGGCGCCTGGCGGCAGCGGCTACCATCGCAGGCTGATCGCCAGCCCACGGGGCCCTGCCGTTCAGTTGGAAAGATCGTCGAAGCGCGTGGAGAGCCCGCCGCCGTGCTGAGTGTTGGCGCGTCGGAGGCCCTCGCCAACCGTGCGGGCGGGGCCTGACCTGTCTCGCACTGGCCGGAGGCTCCGGCCAGGCCCGCCGTGGCCCGCCGTGGCCCGCCGCACCGACGACCCCATCCAACCGTCCGGTCCAGGACCCCGGGGTGTCTTTCCCTCATCCTCCACGCCCG
This sequence comes from Acidovorax sp. Leaf160, assembly GCF_001424265.1. Lineage (GTDB taxonomy): Bacteria > Pseudomonadota > Gammaproteobacteria > Burkholderiales > Burkholderiaceae_C > Paracidovorax. Next base: position 424,688 of record NZ_LMOV01000001.1, on the reverse strand, counting down.
CATGCCCGCCTTTTCCTTTGAAGCGATCGACGCCCAGGGCCAGCCCCGCAAGGGCACCATCGAGGCCGACTCTCCCAAGGCGGCCCGCAGCCTGTTGCGCGCGCAGGCGCTGGTGCCGCTAGGTGTCGAGCCGCTGGCCTCGTCGGCCCAGGCCCCCGGCGGCGCAGCGCCGGGCCTGGGCGAGCGGCTGCTCACCCGCCCGGTGTTCAACGCATCGGGCCTGGCGATCTGGACGCGGCAGCTCTCGGGCCTGGTGGCATCGGGCCTGCCGCTGGAGCGCGCACTCACTGCGCTGGCCGACGAGGCCGAAGGCGACCGCCAGCGGCATCTGGTGGCCGCGCTGCGGGCCGAGGTCAACGCCGGCTCGACCTTCGCGCGGGCGCTGTCGGGCCATCCGCGCGAGTTCTCCGACATCTACTGCGCCGTGGTGGGCGCGGGTGAATCCAGCGGCAGCCTGGGCCTGGTGCTGGAGCGGCTCGCGGATGACCTGGAAGAGCGCCAGACGCTGCGCGGCAAGCTGATCGGGGCGGCGCTCTACCCGGCCATCGTCACGGTGGTGGCCATCGTCATCGTGCTGTTCCTGGTGGGCTACGTGGTGCCGCAGGTGGCCAGCGTGTTCGCCGGCACCAAGCGCGCCCTGCCGTTCCTCACGGTGGCGATGCTGGCCGTGAGCGACGCCGTGCGGCATTACGGCTGGGCGATGCTCGGCGCTCTGATCCTGATAGCAGTCAGCGGCCGCTACGCCTTGGCCCAGCCCGCTTTTCGCCAGCAGTTCGACGGCTGGTGGCTGACCCTGCCGGTGGTGGGCCGGCTGGCACGCGGCTACAACGCGGCGCGCTTCGCCGGCACGCTGGCCATGCTGGCGGGCGCGGGGGTGCCGATCCTGAAGGCACTGCAGGCCGCTGCCGAAACCTTGAACAACCGCGCTCTGCGGGCCGACGCCATGGACGCGCTGGTGCTGGTGCGCGAGGGTGCGCCGCTGGCATCCGCCCTGGCACAGAAAAAGCGCTTCCCCGGGCTGGTGGCGATGTTCGCGCGGCTGGGCGAACAGACCGGCCAATTGCCCGTGATGCTGCAGCGCGCGGCCATCCAGCTGTCGGCCGAGGTTCAGCGCCGCTCGATGCAGCTGGCCACCATCCTGGAGCCGCTGCTGATCGTGGCCATGGGCCTGATCGTCATGCTGATCGTGCTGGCGGTGCTGATGCCCATCATCCAGCTCAACCAGTTCGTCAAGTAACCCTCCGGCTAAGCGCCGCATCCTTCCTTCTCAGTCTTCAGCTCTCAGCGCCATGGCCCTCCACCTCAACGACAAGCTGGTCGTCGCGATCTCGTCCCGCGCGCTCTTCGACTTCGAGGAGGAGAACCGCATCTTCGACGCGAAGGACCCGCTGCCCTACATGCAGCTGCAGCAGGAGCGCCTGCACGTGCCGGCCAAGCCGGGCGTGGCCTTTCCGCTGGTGCGCAAGCTGCTGGCGTTCAATACGGCGCAGGCGCGGCGGGTGGAGGTGGTGATCCTTTCGCGCAACGACCCGGTGAGTGCGCTGCGCATCTTCCATTCGGCGCAGGACGCCGGCCTGCCGCTGGAGCGGGGCGTGTTCACCCAGGGGCGCGACCCGTTCAAATACCTGCGGCCGCTGGGCGCGCACCTGTTCCTGTCGGCCAACGAGGACGATGTGAGCGAGGCACTGGCGCTGGGCTTTCCTGCCGCGCGGGTGCTCACCCAGTCGGTGGCGGCAGGCGACAACTATCCGGACGAGCTGCGCATCGCCTTCGACGGCGACGCGGTGCTGTTCTCGGACGAGGCCGAACGGGTCTACCAGGCCGAAGGGCTGGCCGCCTTCCAGACCCACGAGATCACCAAGGCGGCGCTGCCCCTGTCCGGCGGGCCGTTCAAGCCGCTGCTGGCGGCGCTGCACCAGCTGCAGCAGCAGGCGGACGTCTCGGGCATGCGGCTGCGCACCGCGCTGGTGACGGCCCGCAGCGCCCCGGCGCACGAACGCGCCATCAACACCCTGATGAAATGGAACCTGGCGGTGGACGAAGCCATGTTCTTGGGCGGGCTGGAAAAAGGCCCGTTCCTGCGCGAGTTCGAACCCGATTTCTTCTTCGACGACCAGACCGGCCATGTGGACTCCGCCGCGCGGCACGTGCCTGCCGGCCATGTGCGCTCCGGCATCTCCAACCCCCTCCGCCGGGCACCCGAGGCACCGGTGGAGGTCCCACGGTGATGCCTTCATTCCCCTGCCCACCGCTCGCCCGCCCTTTCGCTGACTCCAGCCCGGTCGCCCCGTGGCACCGCGCAGTCCTGCTGGGCTGCGTCGCCGCGTCTTTGGCCTGGGGCTCGGGCATCGCCAGCGCGGCCGGGTCGGCTGTTGCCGCACCCGCGCCGGCGGCGCCGGCCAGCGCCCCCATGAGCAAGGGCGAAGCCAAGGCGATTCGCGAATTCAAGATGCTGGACTTCAACGGCGATGGCAAGCTCAGCCGCCAGGAGGTCGCCCTGGTGCCGCGCCTGGCGGGGGCCTTCGACGACGCCGACACCAACCACGACGGCTTCGTGACCCTGGACGAGGTGCGCGCGTTCGCCGTGAAGTACCGCGCCGAGCGGGACCGCGCCAAGGCGGCGGCCGCTGGCACGCCGGCCAAACCCTGACGCCAGATCAGCGCCAAATCGGGCTTCTGCGCCCGTTCAGCAAGGGTTTTGTGCTATTATTTTTATAGCAATCGACCCGGCCGCCGTGCAGCGCATTCCACTCACAGACCGCTGGTGCGCTTGACCTTCGGATCGGCGTAGGTGAGCGGCGTCTTGGGCGTCTGCTGCTCCTGCTGGGCCTGCCGGTCCTGTTGCGACGCCTTGTTGATCTCCTGTGCCAGTTCCACCGCGCTGCCGCTGGCACGCCACATCGACTGGATGAATTCCAGCAGGAGCTTGGAGATGGGCTCCTTCGGCGGCTCTTCTTCCTTGGCTTTTTCCGCCTTCTTCGCCTCGGTCCAGTCCCGGTTGGTCGCCTCGGCCGTGGCCGAGGGCTTGTCCGGGTCGCGCATCTTCGCGCCCTCCCCCAGCCGGTCGGCCGACTCCACCGGCGCGGGCGCGTTCCCGCCGCCGGCACGCGCGGCCGGAATGGCGACGGCAGCCCCGGTGGGGTACAGGTCGGCGCCCTGCGGGCGCCAGCTCGGCGATCGGTCTAGAGAGGGGATGGACATGGCAGCGGGCTCCTCAACATGGCAGCGGTGACGCAGGCGGAGTAACCCCCTTGTCGTACCCTATAACGGCAAACAAAAGGGGAAATTGAGCCCTTTTCTGCCTTTAAGGCCAAAAACCAGGGTTTACCCCTATCTCCGGATTCCACTACAGCGCCCGCAGACACCCCCGCTTGGGTGTCCAGGAAGCCTTCGGCCCGGCGCCAGGCCTGGGGCGGCTGCTACAAAAACCGTTCGAGCAGACGCCGCGACTGGCGGTCGAGCGCCGTCACGTCGGGCACGCGGAACTGCACGCCGTCGCTGGAGGCGATCAGCAGCGAGGTGCGCACGCCCAGGCGGCGGATGTCGTCTTCCGCCTTGAGCACGAGACGTGCTTCGCCCCGGTCGGTATTGACCGTCCAGGTGCTGGGCGTGGAAAAGCTGGAAACCGCCGTGATGCCCTGGATGATGGGCACGAACTCCCGCGAGGCCAGTTCCTCGTCGATCAGCTGGCGCTGCGCGGCGGGCAGGGCATCGAGCCGGGCGATCCAGATGCGCTCGTGGCCGTCCAGCCCCACCAGCGACACGCCTTCGTCGGGCGCGGCGATGGGAAAGGCCCGCACGGGCACCACGCCGGCATGCTCGGAGCCGTCCGGCAGGCGCAGCACCAGCCGGCCGTAGTCGTTGCGTCGCAGCGTGAAACCCGGCGCCGCGTCGGGAAGGGAGGTGGGATGGTTCGTCATGGAGCTGCTTTCGGTTCGTGGGAGACAGGGCTCAGGACTGGCCCGCGGGGTGCGCCGGATGCAGCAGCCCGCTTTCCACGATCACCACGCCGGCGGCCTGGGCGTCTTCCTCCGCCCGACGGGCCTGGGCTTCGTACAGACGCCAGTAGGCGCCTTCCTTGGCCATCAGCTCGTCGTGCGGCCCGACCTCCACCACCTCGCCCCGGTCCATCACCACCAGCCGGTCGGCCTTGCGCAGCGTGGAGAGGCGGTGGGCGATGGCGATGGTGGTGCGGCCCTGCACCAGGTTGTCCAGCGCTTTCTGGATTTCCTTTTCGGTTTCCGTGTCCACGGCCGAGGTGGCCTCGTCCAGGATCAGGATGCGCGGGTCGATCAAGAGCGCGCGGGCGATGCTGATGCGCTGGCGTTCGCCGCCCGACAGCCCCTGGCCGCGCTCGCCCACCAGCGAGTCGTAGCCATGCGGCAGCCGCAAAATGAATTCGTGCGCATGCGCGGCCCGCGCCGCCGCGATGATCTCGGCGCGGGTGGCGCTCGGCTTGCCATAGGCGATGTTCTCGGCGATGGTGCCGAAGAACAGGAACGGCTCCTGCAGCACCAGGCCGATGTGGCTGCGGTAGTCGGCCACGCGCAGGCGGCGCAGGTCCACCCCGTCGACCAGGATGGAGCCCTCGCTCACGTCGTAGAACCGGCTGATCAGGTTGACCAGGGTGCTCTTGCCCGAGCCGCTGTGGCCCACCAGGCCGATCATCTCGCCCGGGCGGATGTCCAGGTTCAGGCCCTTGATGACCGAGCGGCTGCCGTAGCGGAAGCCCACGTTGCGCAGGGTGAGCGCGCCCTGCACCTTCTCCAGCCGGGCGGGCTGCACCGGGTCGGGCACGTTGCTGACGTGGTCCAGGATGTCGAAGATGCGCTTGGCCCCCGCCGCCGCCTTCTGCGTGACCGAGACGATGCGGCTCATCGAGTCGAGCCGGGTGTAGAACCGCCCGATGTAGGCGATGAAGGCCGTCAGCACGCCGACGGTGATCTGGTTGTGCGCCACCAGCCAGATGCCGAAGCCCCAGACCACCAGCAGGCCGATCTCGGTCATCAGCGACACGGTGGGGGTGAACAGCGACCAGGTGCGGTTCAGGCGGTCGTTCACCTCCAGGTTGTGCTGGTTGGCGTCGCGGAAGCGCTGGGCCTCCCGCTTTTCCTGGGCGAAGGCCTTGACCACGCGGATGCCGGGAATGGTGTCGGCCAGCACGTTGGTCACCTCGGACCAGACGCGGTCGATCTTCTCGAAGCCGGTGCGCAGCCGGTCGCGCACGTTGTGGATCAGCCAGGCGATGAACGGCAGCGGCACCAGGGTGACGAGGGCCAGCCAGGGGTTGATCGAGAACAGGATGGCCGCCGTCATCAGGATCATCAGCACGTCGTTGACGAAGTCGAGCGCGTGCAGCGACAGGAAGACGTTGATGCGGTCGGTCTCCGAGCCGATGCGGGCCATCAGGTCGCCCGTGCGCTTGCCGCCGAAGTAGTCGAGCGACAGCTTCAGCAAGTGCTCGTAGGTGGTGGTGCGCAGGTCGGCGCCGATGCGCTCGGATACCAGCGCCAGCGTGTAGGTGCGCGCCCAGCCCAGGCCCCAGGCCAGCAGCGCCGCCGCGAGCAGGCCGCCCAAATACATCGCCACCAGCGTGACCGGGATGGCCTGGCCGTTCTGATAGGGAATGAGGATGTCGTCGACCAGCGGGATGGTCATGTAGGGCGGTACCAGCGTGGCGGCGGTGGACGCCACCGTCAGGGCAAAGCCCGCCGCCAGCTGCTTGCGGTAGGGGCGCGCGAAGCGCCAGAGGCGCAGCAGCACCCAGGTGGAGGTCTGCGGACCCTGCACCCGGGCGCAGGCGGGGCATTCCTCGGTATCGGGCGGCAGCGGGGCGCCGCAGTCCTGGCAGAGGGTGGCCTCCTCGTCCCGCGGGCCGACGGCCGCGCCGGCAGGCAGCGCCACCCGGGCCAGTTGCCGCTCGAACGCCTGCACCAACCGCAGGGCGGCGGTGTGCGCGCCCAGGGTGAAGCGCCAGAGGGCCAGGCGGCGGGTGCCGTCGTGCAGCTCCAGCGTGCCGACGCCGGCATGGTCGATCAGGCGCAGCCCCATGCCGGATTCCAGCGGCCATTCCTGCACCGCGCCGTGCGCGTCCTGTGCCAGCAGGCGGGCGTTGGTCAGCAGCAGCAGGCCCCGCTCGAAGCGCAGGGCAGCGCTCAGGTCAACCTCCAGCTCGGCGAGCACGTTTTCTGAAGGCGCGAGCCTGGCTCGCACTTCGGCCCCCACGGGGCCCGTCATGACACCCGAGGCGTCCACAGGATGGTGATGTTGCTGCATTGTGTTGGTTTCCTGCGCTCCCGCCGGCGCGCCGTCTCGGCCACAGGGCCTGTATCCGATTGTCTCAGGACGCCTGCCGGCGGCGCCATCATGATCACTGCCTAACGCGCCCGTCCTACAAGGCGCTGACACAGCCGGGGAAGACGCCCCGAGTCGGCGCACAATCTCCCCATCGACCCCTCCGTCCGCCGGCCCTGCCGCAGGGCCCCTCCGCATTCCAATCCGCTGCAATCCATGGCGACCTTCAAAGACATCCAACTGCTGCGCATCAACTACCTGCGCGGCCCCAACATCTGGACGTACCGTCCCGTGCTCGAGGTCTGGCTCGACCTGGGCGCCCTGGAGGAATACCCGTCCAACACCCTGCCCGGCTTCAACCAGCGGCTCACGGCCTGGCTGCCGGCGCTGATCGAGCACCACTGCGGCGTGGGCGAGCGCGGCGGGTTCCTGGAGCGGCTGGAGGGCGGCACCTGGTGCGGCCACGTGCTGGAGCACATCGTGATCGAGCTGCTGAACCTGGCGGGCATGCCCACCGGCTTCGGCCAGACGCGATCGACCAGCCAGGCGGGTGTCTACCGCATGGTGTTCCGGGCGCGCGACGAGCGCGTGGCCCGCGTGGCGCTGGAACAGGGCCACGCCCTGATCATGGCCGCCATCAACGACACACCCTTCGACGTGCAGGCCGCCGTGGCGCGGGTGCGCACCGAGGTGGACGACCAGTACCTCGGCCCCAGCACGGCGTGCATCGTCTCGGCCGCCACCGACCGCGGCATTCCGCACATCCGCCTGAACGACGGCAACCTGGTGCAGCTGGGCTACGGCGCTGCGCAGCGCCGCATCTGGACGGCCGAGAGCGAACTCACCAGCGCCATCGCCGAAGGCATCGCCAGCGACAAGGACCTCACCAAGAGCCTGCTGCGCTCCTGCGGCGTGCCGGTGCCCGAGGGCCGGGTGGTGAACAGCCCCGAGGAAGCCTGGGAAGCGGCCGAGGACATCGGCCTGCCGGTGGTGGTCAAGCCCTCCGACGGCAACCATGGCCGCGGCGTGACGCTCGACCTGCGCAAGAAGGAAGACATCGAGGCCGCCTACCACGTGGCCTACCCCGAGGGCAGCGACGTGATGGTCGAGCGCTTCATCCCCGGCGACGAGCACCGCGTGCTGGTGGTGGGCGGCAAGGTGGTGGCAGTGGCGCGGGGCGAGGTGGTCAGCATCACTGGCAACGGCCGCTCCACGGTGCGCGAACTGATCGACAGCCAGCTCAATTCCGACCCCCGGCGCGGCTACGAGGAAGAGTATCCGCTCGAGATCATCGACGTGGCGACCGACGCCAAGGTGCAGCTCGAACTCAAGCGCCAGGACCTCGCTGCCGACTCCGTGCCCGCCGCCGGCCGGCAGATCGTGGTGCAGCGCAACGGCAACGTGGCGGTGGACTGCACCGACGACGTGCATCCCGAGGTCGCCTACATCGCCCAGCTGGCGGCGCGCGTGGTCGGGCTCGACATCGCCGGCATCGACATGGTGGCGACCGACATCTCCCGCCCGCTGCGCGAGCAGAACGGCGCCATCGTTGAAGTCAACGCCGGCCCGGGCCTGCTGATGCACCTGAAGCCCGCCATCGGCGCGCCGCGCCCGGTGGGCCAGGCGATTGCCGACCACCTGTTCCCCTCGGCCGAAGCCGACGACGGCCGCCAGAGCGCCGGACGCATTCCCCTGGTGGGCGTGGCCGGCACGCGCGGCACCAGCACCATCGCCCGCGTGGTGGGCTGGCTGATGCACCTGGGCGGCCACCACACGGGTCTGGCCTGCCGTGAAGGCCTCTACCTGGACCGCCGCTGCGTGGACACCGGCGACAGCGCCCACTGGGAAGCCGCCCACCGCCTGCTGATGAACCAGATGGTGCAGGCCGCGGTGATCGAGAACGATGCCCGCACCATCCTGCGCGACGGCCTGGCCTACGACCGCTGCCAGGTGGGCGTGGTGACCGACATGGACGGCCTGGACACGCTCGCCGAATTCGACGTGCATGAGCAGTCGCAGATGTACAAGGTGCTGCGCACGCAGGTGGACGTGGTGCTGCCGGGCGGCGCCGCGGTGCTCAACGCCGCCGAGCCGCAGGTGCTGGAACTGGCCGAGCTCTGCGACGGCAGCGTGGTGCTGTATGCGCAGGACGGCACGCTGCCCGCGCTGGCTGCCCACCGCGCCGACAGCGCCGGCCGCGCCGTGTTCGTGAAGAACGGCCAGGTGGTGCTGGCGACCGGCACGGCCGAGCACGCGCTGGGCGCGGTGGCCGACCTGACCTTCGGCCGCAACGCCGTCGCCACGGACACCGACACGCTGCTGGCCATCGTCGCCACGGCCTGGGCGATGGACATCGCGCCCGATCTGATCGGTGCCGGCATCAAGACCTTCGAGCCCGAGACGCCGTGCACCGCCGCGGCTGCCACGCGCTGAGCGCCAGGCGCCACCGCACCTTCGACTTTTCGACCGCGAACGAACCCAAGAAAGACCGATTCGTCATGGACGTATCCCGCACCCGGGCCCTGCGCGGCCCCAACCTCTGGAGCCGCCACACCTCCATCGAGGCCATCGTTACCTGCGCCGAGAACGAGCGCGCCATGCACCAGATCGCCGGCTTCGAGAGCCGCCTGCGGGCGCTGTTCCCGGCAGTGGGCGCGCTGCATGCCGAGAACACCGACGCCGACATCTCCCTGGCGCACGTGCTGCAGGCCGCCGCGCTGGCGCTGCAGGCGCAGGCCGGCTGCCCGGTGAGTTTCAGCCGCACCACCGCCACCACCGATGCGGGCGTGTACCAGGTGGTCGTCGAATACAGCGAGGAAGCGGTGGGCAGACAGGCCTTCGAGGACGCCCAGGCGCTGATCGCCGCGGCGCTGGCCGGCACCCATTTCGACGCCGATGCCGCCGTGGCGCGCCTGCGCGAGCTGGACGAAGACGAGCGGCTGGGTCCCAGCACCGGCTCCATCGTCGATGCCGCCGTGGCCCGAGGCATCCCCTACCGGCGGCTGACGCGCGGCAGCCTGGTGCAGCTGGGCTGGGGCTCGAAGCAGCGCCGCATCCAGGCGGCGGAGATCGACTCCACCAGCGCCGTGGCCGAATCCATCGCGCAGGACAAGGACCTGACCAAGCGCCTGCTGCACGCGGCCGGTGTTCCCGTGCCGCTGGGCGCCCCGGTGGACACCCCCGACGAAGCCTGGGAAGTCGCCCTGAAGGTGGGCCTGCCGGTGGTCGTCAAGCCGCAGGACGGCAACCAGGGCAAGGGCGTGACGGTGAACATCACCGACCGCGCGCAGCTGGAGGAAGCCTTTCGCACGGCGGCCGAATACGGCACGGTGATGGTCGAGCGCTTCCTGCCCGGCCACGACTTCCGCCTGCTGGTGGTGGGCGACCAGCTGGTGGCGGCCGCCCGCCGCGAGCCGCCCCAGGTGCTGGGCGACGGCGAGCGGTCGGTGCGCGACCTGGTGCACCTGGTCAACCTCGACCCGCGCCGGGGCGAGGGCCACGCCACCTCGCTCACCAAGATCCGGCTGGACGACATCGCCGTCGCACGCCTGGCCATGCAGGGCCTGACGCCCGAATCGGTGCCGGCCAAGGGACAGCGCGTCATCCTGCGCAACAACGCCAACCTGTCCACCGGCGGCACCGCCACCGACGTGACCGACGACGTGCACCCCGACGTGGCGGCCCGTGCGATCGCGGCCGCCCAGATGGTCGGCCTGCACATCTGCGGCGTGGACATGGTGGCCGAAACCGTGCTGCAGCCGCTGGAGACGCAAGGCGGCGGCTTCGTCGAGGTCAACGCCGCCCCCGGCCTGCGCATGCACTTGACGCCCAGCTACGGCAAGCCCCGGAACGTGGGCCAGGCCATGGTGGACAAGCTCTACGCGCACGGCCAGGACGGCCGCATTCCCACCGTCGCCATCACCGGCACCAACGGCAAGACCACCACGGCACGCCTGATGGCCCACCTGTTCTCGGCCCAAGGCCTGCGGGTCGGCATGACCAACACCGATGGCGTCTACGTCAACGGCCACCAGATCGACTCCGGCGACTGCTCCGGGCCCAAGAGCGCCCGCAACGTGCTGCTGCACCCCGAGGTGGACGCGGCCGTGTTCGAGACCGCGCGCGGCGGCATCCTGCGCGAGGGCCTGGGCTTCGACCGCTGCTCGGTGGCCGTGGTGACCAACATCGGCGCGGGCGACCACCTCGGCATGAACTACATCAACACCGTGGAGGACCTGGCCCTGGTCAAGCGGGTGATCGTGCAGAACGTCGCGCCCGACGGCTATGCCGTGCTCAACGCCACCGACCCGGTGGTTGCCGCCATGGCCTCGGCCACCACGGCCAAGGTGATCTACTTCGCCAGCGACCGCCACCACCCGGTGATGGCCACGCACCGCGCGCAGGGGCACCGCTCGGTGTATGTGGACGGCGACTCCATCGTCGCGGCCGAAGGCTCCTGGCGCGAGACCATCCACCTGCGCGACGTGCCGATCACGCAGGGCGGCAAGCTGGGCTTCCAGGTCGAGAACGTGATGGCCGCCGTGGCCGCTGCCTGGGGCGTGAACCTGCCGTGGCAGACCATCCGCCGCGGACTGTCGGGCTTCGTGAACGACAGCGACAACGCGCCTGGCCGCTTCAACATCATGGACTTCCGCGGCGCCACCGTCATCGCCGACTACGGCCACAACCCCGACGCCATGCGCGCCCTGGTGCAGGCCGTGGAGGCCCTGCCTGCCAAGCGCCGCAGCGTGGTCATCAGCGGCGCGGGCGACCGGCGCGACGAAGACATCCGCGAACAGACCGCCATACTGGGCCAGGCGTTCGACGACGTGCTGCTCTATCAGGACGCCGCGCAGCGCGGCCGGGCCGACGGCGAGGTGATGGCGCTGCTGCGCGAAGGCCTGGCCGGCGCGGCGCGCACCACGCACGTGGAAGAGATCCGCGGCGAATTTGTCGCCATCGACACCGCGCTGGAGCGCCTGCAGCCGGGCGACCTGTGCCTGGTGCTGGTGGACCAGGTCGAAGAAGCGCTGGCCCACCTGGCCCGCCGCTGTGCCGAAGCTCCCTCCGAAACCGCTTGACAGGCCGGCATCCCGCATGACACCCCCAACCACCATGACCCGCGACCCATTCCGCACGACGCGGCGCATCGGCGTGCTGCTGGCCCTGTCCGGCGCCGCGCTGTCGGCCCAGGCCGCGGCGGACACCATCGGCACCGTGGACACGGCCTTCAAGCTGCTCGGCCGCGACCACGACATCATCGTGGAGGCGTATGACGATCCTGCCGTGCAGGGCGTGACCTGCTATGTCTCGCGCGCCCGCACCGGCGGCATCAAGGGATCGCTGGGCCTGGCCGAAGACAAGTCCGAAGCCTCCATCGCCTGCCGCCAGACCGGGCCGCTCGGCTTCGCCAAGGCGCCGCTCAAGAAGCAGGAGGAGGTGTTCAGCGAGCGCACGTCCATCCTGTTCAAGCGGCTGCGCGTGGTGCGCATGGTGGATTCGACGCGCAACACGTTGATCTACCTGAGCTATTCCGACCGGCTGATCGACGGTTCGCCACAGAACAGCGTCACCGCCGTGCCGGTGGACCGGGCCACGCCGATTCCGGTGGGCAAATAAGGGGGTGCCGGCGGGGCCGGCGCTTCACGGCCCGGCTGAGGCGATCATCGCCATGAACTCAGGGCCGGTCATGTTCCTGGTCGGTTCGGCAAACGAGTAGCTGGCGGGTTTCTCGTCCACGAAAATCTGCGACACCAGTGCGAAGGCCGAGGGGTCGTCGAAGGCCTGCACCGAGACGGCATGGTGCGCACCGTCCTTCGAACGCCAGAACAGCGTGCTGCCGCACTGCCTGCAGAAGCACCGCTCCCCCCATTCGGAGGATGGGTACACGCCCAGGTGCTCCGGGTTCTCGACGGCAACGCCCTGGCACTCCACCGCGAGGAACACACCGCCCGACCAGCGGCGGCACATCGAACAATGGCAGGCGCCCATCTCGCGGGCGCGGATCGTCGCGCGCAAGCGCACGGCGCCGCACAGGCATCGCCCGGGCTCTTCGGTAGTTGCTGCGTTCATGTCCTGGCTCCTCCTCTGTTGCAGTGCCCGCATGAGCCCGGGGGGCGCAGGAAGCGGGAGCAGCAGCAGGCGTCGTCGCCGCCCGTGCGCGCCCTCCGGCCTGCACCGAGGCATGCGTTGTCAGGCGTCGATGGTATCCAGGGCCTGCCAGGCGGCAAGCCCCGTCCGGCTCACCCCTGTGCGGCGATCTGCCGCAGCGCCTGCTCGAACACCTCGACCGGCTGGCCGCCCTGGATCAGATGGCGCTCGTTGATGATGATGGCGGGCACCGAGTGGATGCCATGCTGCTGGTAGAACGCCTCGCGCTCGCGCACGGCGTCGGCGAACTCATCGGAGGCCAGCACCGCTCGCGCCCTCTCCACGTCCAGCCCCACCGTGCCTGCCAGCCGCAGCAGCACGCCGTGGTCGCCAGGGTTGTGGCCTTCGGTGAAATACGCAGTGAACAGCGCGTGCTTGAGCGCCGCCTGGGCTCCAGCGGCGCCCTCTTCCCCGGCCCAGTGCAGCAGCCGATGCGCGTCGAAGGTGTTGTAGATGCGGCTGCGCTGGTCCATGCGGAACGGAAAACCCAGCGCCGCGCCGCGCTGGGTGATGGCGTCGCGGTTCTGCTGCGACTGCTCGGGCGTGGCGCCGTACTTTTCCTGCAGGTGTTCGCCGATGTCCTGCCCCTCCGGGCCCATGTGCGGGTTCAGCTCGAACGGCTGGAAGTGCAGGTCGAGCGCCACTTCGTCCTTCAGGCGGCCGGCCGCCTGCTCCAGCGCCTGCAGGCCGATGATGCACCAGGGGCAGGAGACGTCGGAGACGAAGTCGACCTTCAGCGATCGGGGTGCGGCGGGTTGAGAGGGGCTGGCAGCGGTCATGGCAGACGTCGTGAAAGGTGAATGCGAAACTGGCATGGTAGGCGCAATGCCGTGGCCCTGTGGGCCGCACTGCCATCTCCAGACGGCGGCCCGCTTCCGGCATGACACCTACCTGCACCACGCCGCCCGCCCCAAGCACCCCGCTCACCCCGCTCACCCCGCTCACCCACATTGCATGACTGACGATCTGTTCTCGAACGACCCGCAAGCCCCGCAGGCGCTGCCGCTGGGGCGGCATGCCACCCTGCTCCGGGGGTTCGCGCTCACGGCCGTGCCGGCCTTGCTGAAAGGCGTGGACCGTGCCGCGGCAGCCGCGCCGTGGCGCCACATGGAAACTCCCGGCGGACGGCGCATGGGAGTGGCGACCACCAACGCCGGCGCCCTGGGTTGGGTGAGCGACCGGCGCGGCTACCGCTATCAAGCCACCGACCCCCTGAGCGGAGCAGCCTGGTCGCCGCTGCCAGCGGCTTTTGCGGCGCTCGCCACCGCAGCGGCGGCCGAAGCCGGGCTGGGCGGCGGTTTCGTTCCCGACGCCTGCCCGATCAACCGCTACACCCCGGGCATCCGCCTGTCGTTGCACCAGGACCGCGACGAACAGGACCTGGGGGCACCCATCGTGTCGGTGTCACTGGGACTTCCCGCCACCTTTCTCTGGGGCGGCCATGCACGTGGCGATGCCGTGCAGCGGGTGCCGCTGGCGCACGGCGACGTCGTGGTGTGGGGAGGGGAAGACCGGCTGCGCTTTCACGGCGTGGCGCCGGTCGCGGAGGGCACCCACGCGCTCACGGGGCCTTGCCGCATCAACCTCACCTTCCGCAAGGCGGGGTGAGGCGGGGTGAGGCGGGCTGCTGCAGTCCTGCATGCGATGGCCGATCGCTCTTGATCCAGGAGCGCCCGGGCCAAGCCACGCCGGGGCGCAGTTACTGTGCCTGGCGCCGGTCCTGCTGAGGCGACGGGCCGTCGGTGGACAGGGCCAGCGAGGAATGGTGCGGCAGCTCGAAGCCGCGTGCCGGGTCCTGCACGGCCCAGGCCCGGATCTTTGGCGCCTCGGTGCCCACGTTGCCGAAGATGGTGGCGAACGCCACGTCGGCCGCATCGCGGCCGGTGGCCATGCGGATCATGCCCATCGGGATGGCGGTGCCGGACGGATCGAAGAGATACCAGCGGCCACCCAGATACGCTTCGACGTAAGCGTGGAAGTCCGGCGGGCCCAGGGCCGGATCGGCGCCGTAGTCGGTACCGGTGACGAAGCGCGCGGGAATGTTCAGCGCGCGGCACAGGGCGATCATGAGATGCGCGAAGTCGCGGCACACGCCCACGCGTTGCACGAACGTGTCCAGCGCCGAGGTGGTGGAGTTGGAGGTGTTGGAGCGGAACTCCACGTGGGCGTGAACCCAGTCGCGGATCGCCTGTACCCGGCTGTAGCCCTGCCACAGGTGGCCGAACTCGCGGAAGGCCAGCGTGGCCAGCTGGTCGGACTGGCAGTAACGGCTGGGGTAGAGGTACTGCAGTGTCTCGTTGGGCAGTTGGGAAACAGGCACCTCGGGAATGCGCGCCGGGTCGGCGACATCATGGTGCATGTCCACGGTGGCGGCATAGGCCACGTTCAGCGGGCCGGGTTCGGCGTTCAGCCGCAGGCAGCGGGTGCCGGTGGTCGGGTCGGTCGAGAGATTCGTCACCACGGGAGGGGCGCCATTGCCCCGTCCCTGCGTGACCGACAGCGTCTCGTCCTGCACGGACTGATGGCCGGTGTGCGCCGCATGGAAGTTGAAAATGAAATCGCCGCCGGGAGCGTTCACGGTGTAGGCGAGATCGACCTGCAGTTTGATTCTGATCATGGGACGAGCGTTTTCAGTCATCGCCGGGGCCATGCAAGACGCACGCCACCACGGCCTCACGTCAGTATCACGCCGACGGCATGGGAAAGCTGTCGGCAAACACCGCACCCGAGCGCAAGCCGCCAGACACCGCAGGAAAGCGCTCAGCGCCGTTGTCCTACAAGCCCATCGGACGAAGACGCAGAAGATCGCGGCACCCTCAGCCAGCCAGCGTGGCTGCCGGAAAACATCGACGGTGCGTTCGGTGCCGGCGGCACCGCTGCCTGCCCCCCGAACATTCGTCCTCTCATTCGTCCTCTTCTCGGAAGGCCCGTCGCCATGGCATCCCGCCACTGCTCTCCTGCGCGCCCATTGCGGGCCAAGGCCTGCGGACGTGGGCGATTCTCTGGCACGGCAGGTCCTTTCAGCATTCAGCGGGCCACAACCCATGCAAGCCGATAACCATTCGGCGTCCGCTCGTGCGGCGGATGCGCGCCTGCTGGCTGCGCAAGCTTCCAACGCATCGCCTTTCTCCACCCCTATCGAGGACAACCGCCTGACTTCATCGCTGATCGCCACCGACGCCGCCGACACCATCGCCTTCCATCCCTGCAGGTCCGCATTGCGCATCCTCTATGTGGAGGACAACTGCGAACTGCGGGAAGCCATGGGCATGCTGCTGGAGAGCGACGAGCGCCAGGTGACCGTGTGCGCCACCGCAGAAGAAGCGCTGCAGCACGATGCGCGGGAGCCTTTCGACCTGGTGATCACCGATGTCACCCTGCCCGGCATGACGGGCACCGATCTGGCGCGCTGCCTGCTGGGCAAGCACCCCGCGCGGTGGCTCGTCCTGTGCTCGGGCTATCAGTTTGCCCAGGAAGGCGCCACCGCCCTGGGACCGAATGTGCGCGCCCTGCTCAAGCCGTTCGACATGGACGAGCTGGAAATGCTGCTGGACGAAGTAGAGGCCGGCCTACAGGCCACACGCCTCTCCTGAACACGCCCCGCCTCGGCGCAGCGGGCGGTGGATGCACCGCCCCTGGCCAGCCTGCTTCACTTTTGCAGTTCTGAAAAGCCTGGAGCTTCCGTAGGCGGGCCGCCGCGCGGCAGCCGCACCTGGAACACGGTGCGCCCCCCTTCGGACGCCGCCTCGATCTGCCCGCCGTGGCCGTGCACGATCTGCTGCACGATGTAGAGCCCCAGGCCAAGGCCCTTGTGCTGGCCCGGCGCCGCCTGCGTGCTGCCCCGGAACGGATCGAACAGATGGGGCAGCAGGGCGGCCGGGATGCTGCCGCCGTTGGACGTGCTCAACACCACTTCGCAGGGTGCGGTGCCGTCCAGGTACAGCTGCACCGGCTGGTCGGGCGTGCCGTGGTGGATCGCATTGCCCAGCAGGTTGCCCAGCACCTGGCAGAGCCGGTCGATATCCCACCACCCCTGCAGGTCGCCCTGCTGGCTCATCTCGATCACGCGCGCCGGGTGCGCGTCGCGCAATTCCTGCACCGTGCGCTGGGCCGCGGCCGCCAGGTCGGCTTGCGTGCCGGTCTGCATCACCAGGCCGCCGGCCTGCCGCGCACGGGTCACGTCCAGCAGATCCTCGATCATGCGGCTCATGCGCCTGCCGCTTGCCTGGATCTTGCTGCCCAGCAGCGGCACCTTTTCGGCGTCGATGGACCGCTGCAGCACCACGGCCGAGGCCAGGATGGCGCTCAGGGGCCCGCGCAGGTCGTGGCTCAGCACGGCCATGAACATGTCGTTGATGCGCAGCGCCTCGGTCCGCTCCTGCAGCTCGAAGGCCAGCGCCTGCTTCTGCCGCTGCAGCTCGAAGAACACGTTGGCCTTGTTGATCAGCATGTGCGGATCGATGGGCTTGTAGAGGAAATCGACCGCGCCGGATTCATAGCCCTTGAACTGCCAGTTCTGGTCGCGCGAGCCGGCCGTCATGAAGATGAGCGGGACATGGCGGGTGCGCTCGCTGCCGCGGATGAGTTCGGCCAGTTCGAACCCATTCATCTCCGGCATCTGCACGTCCAGCAGCGCCAGTGCCACATCGGTGTGCTGCAGCAGCAGCTCCAGCGCCTCGGGCCCCGAGGCCGCGCGCAGGATCTCCACGCCATCGCGGCGCAGCAAGGCCTCCAGCGCGATCAGGTTCTCCTCGACGTCGTCGACGATGAGGCACTTCACGCAGCTGTTCAGCGGCGCGCCTCGAGGAGAGGAAGGGGCAAGAATCACAGTTGTCTCCCGGAATGCCATTGCTGCAACAGCGCCGCCATGGCGTCTGGCGGCAGGACATGGTCTGGTTGCATCCGCGCCAGGGCGGCTTCGGGCATGAAGGACATGAGGCAGCTGGCGGGCGATTGCACCAGCGTCGCGCCGCCGGCGGCCTGCACGGCCGCCAGGCCCTGCGCACCGTCGGCATTGGCGCCCGACAGCAGGATGGCCAGCAGCCGGTCGCCACAGGCGTCGGCCGCCGACTCGAACAGCACGTCGATGGACGGCCGCGAAAAATGCACCGGGTCATCCACCGACAGCGCGAGGGTGGGCCCGGCGTCCAGCAGTACGTGGTAGTCGGGCGGCGCGAAATACACCGTGCCCGGCTCCAGCGGTTCCTTGTCGTGCGCGTCGCGCAGCGCCAGTGCGCAGCGCGGCTCGAAGATCCTGCGCAGCAGGCTGGGCTTTTCACGGGGCAGATGCACCACCACCACGATGGCCGCCCGCAGGCTGGCCGGCAAGGCCTCCAGCAGCACCGCCAGCGCGTCGATGCTGCCCGCCGACCCGCCGATCACCACCGTCTCGAACCGCCGCTGCCGCGAGGCCCCGGGCTGCGGCTGCGTACCTGTCTGCGCCTGCGTCCCTGTCTGTGCCATCACAGCCCGGCCTTCTTGCGGTAGACGCGCTCTTCCGGCGCGAATTCGTCGAAGGCCGGCGCCTGCGTGGAAAAACGCAGCGACTCCTTGGACCCCAGGCCGAGAAAGCCCTTGTGGCACAGCGCATCGCAAAACAGCGACAGTGCCCGGTTCTGCAGATCGCGGTCGAAGTAGATCAGCACGTTGCGGCAGGACACCAGGTGCACTTCGGCAAAGACGCTGTCGGTCGCCAGGCTGTGGTCCGAGAACACGATGTGCCGGCGCAGGGTCTTGTCGATCATCATGCGGCCGTACGCAGCCGTGTAGTGATCCGACAGCGAACCCCGCCCACCCGAGCGGGCGTGGTTCTCGGTGAAGCCCCGCGCCCGGTCGATGTCGTACACGCCCGCCTCGGCCTTCTGCAGCGCCGTGGCGTTGATGTCGGTGGCATAGATCAGGGTGCGCTCCAGCAGCCCCTCCTCGCGCAGCAGGATCGCGAGTGAATACACCTCCTCGCCGGTGCTGCAGCCCGCGACCCAGATCTTGAGCGAGGGATAGGTGCGCAGGATGGGCACCACCGTCTCGCGCAGGGCGCGGAAATACGGCGGGTCGCGGAACATCTCGCTGACCTGCACGGTGAGGTACTCCAGCATCGCCGGAAACACCTCGGGTTCGTGCAGCACCAGATGCTGCAGCTGCGACAGCGTGCGGCACTGGAAACGCGTCAGCGCCGTCTGCAGCCGCCGCTTCAGCGAGGCCTGGGCATAGCCGCGGAAATCGTAGTGGTAGCGGTGGTAGATCGCCTCGACCAGCAACTGCTGCTCGATATCGAAGGTCTTCTTGCGGTGCGGCGCCGATACCGACGCCGATGCCGACACCAACACCGAATGCTCCGGAGGGCTTGCCTCCTCGAAGTGCAGCGGCACGGGGCGGTCCTGGATCACTTGGGCATCCAGACCCGCACCAGCGACAGCAGCTTCTCCACGTCGAGCGGCTTGGCGATGTAGTCGTTGGCTCCGGCGGCCAGGCATTTTTCCTGGTCGTCCTTCATGGCCTTCGCCGTCAGGGCGATGATGGGCAGGCGGCGCCATTCGGGGCGCTTGCGGATCTCCACCATGGCGGTGAAGCCGTCCATCTCCGGCATCATGATGTCCATCAGCACCATGTCCACCGCACTGCCGCTGGCGGACTGGGCCCGCTCCAGCGCCTGCAGCGCCTCGCGGCCGTTGCGCGCGATCTCGACCTTGGCGCCGGTGGGCTCCAGCACGCTGGAGAGCGCGAACACGTTGCGCACGTCGTCCTCCACGATCAGGATGGTGCGGCCCTCGAAGCTCGCGTCGCGGTCGCGGGCCACCTGCAGCATCTTGCGCCGCTCCATCGGCAGCGCCGATTCGACCTGGTGCAGGAACAGCGTCACCTCGTCCAGCAGCCGCTCGGGCGACCGCGCATCCTTGATGATGATGGACTTGGAAAAGCGCCGTAGCTGCTGCTCTTCGTCGCGGGTGAGCGAGCGGCCGGTGTAGACGATGACGGGCGGGAAGGCCACGTCCTCCTGGCTGGCCATCTGCTCCAGCAGCTCGTAGCCGCTGAGGTCGGGCAGGTTCAGGTCCATCACCATGCAGTCGAAGGTGGTGGAACGCAGCAACTCCAGTGCGCGGCCCGCCGTCTCGGCACCGACGATCTCCACGTCGCCATTGGCCAGCAGATGGCCCACGCTCTCGCGCTGGCGTTCGTCGTCTTCCACCACCAGCACGCGGCGCAGGCTCTGCGTGAACTTCGCCTCCATCCGCTCCAGCGCCTGCTTGAGTTCGTCGCGCTTGACGGGCTTGAGGGCGTAGCCCACCGCGCCGCGTCCTAGGGCTTCCTGCGAATAGTCGGCCACCGACACCACATGCACCGGGATGTGCCGGGTGGCCGGGTTGCGCTTGAGCTGGTCGAGCACGCCCAGGCCGGAGAAGTCCGGCAGATTCATGTCCAGCACCACGGCACTGGGCTGGTGTTCCAGCGCAGCCGCCAACCCTTCGCTGCCGGTGCCGGCCAGCACGCACTGGAAGCCCATCTCGTGCGCCAGGTCGTAGAGGATGCGGGCGAAGCGGGGGTCGTCCTCCACCACCAGCATGGTGCGCTGGCCGGGCTGCAGCCGGTCGCGGTCGTCCGGTCCGTTGCCCTGGGAGCGGCGCACCAGCGGAGGCGGCTCGACCGGGGGCGGCACGGGCGCCTCGCGGCGTTCGCTCGGAAGGGGCGCGGGCCGGGGTGCGGCGACGGGCACGGCGGCGGAGGTGGCCTGGGCCGGTGCGGCGGCTTCGGGCTGCTCGGGCGCCACGGCCGGCAGCACCAGGGTGAAGGTGCTCCCCTGCCCTGGCACGCTCTGCACGCTGATGCTGCCGCCCAGCAGCTGCGCCAGGTCGCGCGAGATCGACAGCCCCAGCCCCGTGCCGCCGTACTTGCGGTGGGTGCTGCCGTCGGCCTGCCGGAAGGCGTCGAAGATCAGCTGCTGCTGGTGCTCGGGAATGCCGATGCCGGTGTCGCGCACCTCGAAGGCCACGCCGCCGCGCTCCCTTGGCAGCACATGCAGGGTGACCTGGCCCCTCTCGGTGAATTTGAGCGCGTTCGACAGCAGGTTCTTCAGGATCTGCCCCAGCCGCTGCGGGTCGGTTTCGATGGCGTTGGGTGCCTCAGGCTCCACCACGGCGTTGAGCTGCAGGCCCTTGTCCTCCGCCAGCGCGCGCAGCGGCTCGACCCAGCCCTGCACCGAGCGGGCGATGGGCACCGTTTCCACCGTGATGGTCGCCTGCCCGGCCTCGATCTTGGCCAGATCGAGGATGTCGTTGATGAGCGCCAGCAGGTCGTTGCCTGCGCCATGGATGGTCTGCGCATAGCGCACCTGCTCTTCGGTCAGGTTGCCGTGCTTGTTGTCGGCCAGCAGCTTGGCCAGGATCAGGCTGGAGTTGAGCGGCGTGCGCAGCTCGTGGCTCATGTTGGCGAGGAATTCGCTCTTGTACTGGCTCGCCATCTCCAGGTCGCGCGCCTTGGAACCCAGCGCGTCCTGGGCGCGCAGCAGTTGCTGCTTCTGGTACTCCAGCTGCTGGGTCTGCTCCTCCAGCTGGGCATTGCTCTGCTCCAGCTCGGACTGCTGCACTTCCATCTGCGCCTGCGATTCCTGCAGCACGCGGCTCTGCTGCTCCAGCTCCTCGTTGCTCACGCGCAGCTCTTCCTGCTGCGCCTGCAGTTCCTCGGCCTGGCGCTGGGTTTCCTCCAGCAGCGATTCGAGCTGGGTGCGGTCGATGGCCGAGCGCACCGACAGCGCCACCTGCTCGGCGGCACGCTGCAGGAAGTCGAGATCGGTGGCGCTGAGCCTGCGCAGGAAGCCTAGCTCGATCACGCCGTGCACCTTGCCGTGCAACAGCGCCGGCACGAGGGCCACCTCCCGCGGCGTGCCGCTGCCCAGCCCCGACGTGATGGGCAGATAGCCTTCCGGCACGTCCCGCACGTGCAGCAGCTCGCGCGACTGGACGGTCTGGCCCAGCAGGCCCTCGCCCTTCACCACTTTGGTCTTCAGCTGCCCGTCCTCCAAGGCGTAGCCGCCCATGCGCTGGTAGAGGCCGTGCCCCTCGCTCACATAGGCCGCGCCCACCCTGGCGCCCAGCCACTGCGCCAGGAACTCCACCACCCGCTGCCCCAGCTCATCGAGCCGGTGGTCGCCCTGCAGGCGCGAGCCCAGCGCCACCAGCCCGGACTTGATCCAGTTCTCGCGGGCCTTGGCACGGTGGTCGGCAGCGGTCATGGCGGCCGAAGCGCAGATCAGCACCAGCAACAGCAAGGAGCTGCCCCAGGTGAAGTAGGCGCCGAAGGTGGCTGCATCTTCCCAGGTGCGCCGCCGCTCTTCCAGGGACAGGCGCTCCGCATTGAGCATGTCGCGCAGCGTGGCGCGCACGTCGTTCATCAGCACGAAGCCTTCGTCGCTCTGCACCAGCAGCAGCGCCTGATCGTGCTGGCCGGCGCGGTGCAGGGCGATGGTGCGGCGCAGCTCGTCCATCTTCTGGCCCGCCATGCGCTGCACGGTGTTCAGTCGGGCAAGCTGGTCAGGGCTGTCTTCCAGCAGCTTGCGCAGCGCATCGAATTCCTGCCCCAGCGCAGCCTCCGAGGCGCGGAATGGCTCCAGGTAGATCTCCTTGCCCGTGAGCAGGAAGCCGCGCTGGCCGGTTTCTGCATTCTTGAGCGTGGACAGCACCGCCTGCACTTGCGATATCACCTCCACAGCCGCATTGATGCGAGTGACTGCCGCGACGCGGGTCTGGTTCGACTGGTAGGTGAACAGGGCGATGACCACCGTGGCCAGCGCTGCCAGCATGAAGCCCACGAACAGGCGCAGGGGCATCGTGGGGCGCTCTAGGCGCCGCTTCTCGTCGTCGATGGATAGGGTCACGGAGTAGGGTGGCGGAAGAAGTGGTCGCGGATGATAGGGGCCGCATACCCTTTCGCTTGTAGGCTGAGGCCTTCAACCGCAGCCGTTCCGCGCCGGGTCAGAAGGGCGCCGCCGCGTCGCTGTCGCTCAGGGCCTGCAACCGGGCCCGCAGTGCGGCGTTTTCGGCGGTCAGGGCGGCCACGCGGTCGCGCAGGGCCTGCAGCTCATCGCCTTCCGCAGCCCGGGGCGATTCGGCCGCGTCCTGCGGAGCCGCCTGCGAGGGCGCGTCCGCCGGCGGCTTGCGCTTGGCCTCCCGGGCACGCTTGGCCGCCTGGCGCAATTCTTCCTTGCCGCCGGTGGCCGCCGCCACCTGCTCTTGCGCCGGCAGCGTCGCCACCGCAGCGGCCGCGTTGATCGAGATGGCCCCCGACTTCACGGCGGCCACCACTTCGGGCGCGGCCTGCTTGCGGATCTTCTCGATCATCAACACCTGGCTGCTGCTGATGCGCGCCGCCCGTGCGATGGCTTCGCGGCTGTCCAGCGCATCTGGCGCGGGGAGCGAGGCCGTGGGATCGGACGGGGCCTGGGCGCCGGCGTGCGTGCTGGCGTCCGTTGCGCCGCCATCCCTGTTGCCCTGCTCGCCGCCATCCGGAGCCTTGGCGCCCTGGCTGCGCGCCAGGCGCGACTGCACGATCTCCTTCTTGCGCAGGGCCAGGACACCGCGCTGGAAGTCGGACACGCTGCGCCGGCCCAGGTGCTGGTCGATCATCCAGAGATGCACGTCCTCCATCGTCTCGAACCGGGTGGCCTGAACGGTCTGGAACGGCAGGCCGTGGCGCATGCAGATTCCGTAACGGTTGTGGCCGTCCACCAGCACGTCGCCCCACAGCACCAGGGCGTCCCGGCAGCCCTCGGCCAGCAGGCTGCGTTCCAGCGCTTCGTATTCCTGGGGGGTGAGGGGGTCGATGTAGGCCTTGAGTTCTTCGTTGACGACGATGTGCATGGTGGGGACGGAAGACGGAAGACGGACGCGTTGGCGCCAGGCAAAGGGCGCGATTCTAGAGAAGCCTGCATGGCTAGTCCTGTCACAGCTTGTCACACCTTCCGCAGCCGTCGGCGGGCGCCTACACCGACTGCGTCGCCGGGCCGACCCCGGCCTTGCCATTACAGCGGCCCAATGGCTGTCAAGCTGGCCATCTCGCGCCGGCATGCGGAGACCAAGCCATGTTCCTGTTCGACAGCCATTTCGACGAAGACGAAGCGCCCCGCTGGCAGATGGGCGAGGCCGACCTTCCCGGCCACCAGCGCCAGCAGGCGGACGACCTG
Source organism: Acidovorax sp. Leaf160 (assembly GCF_001424265.1). Lineage (GTDB taxonomy): Bacteria > Pseudomonadota > Gammaproteobacteria > Burkholderiales > Burkholderiaceae_C > Paracidovorax. The sequence goes on along the minus strand of NZ_LMOV01000001.1, from coordinate 401,071 downwards.
CCGCTCTACGGCAGCGAGCGGCGCAGGCGCGCCGAGGAGCGGCAATTCGCCGACTCCGCGTTTTCCGAGCCCCAGGCGCTGGGTTGAGGGCTCGCAGCCCGCCGCCCGCCCTCCACCCACCCGATCGTTTCTCGCCCGGTCACCCCCCGCCTAGCGCTGCCAGACGCTTCATGGCGGCCGTGATCGACACCGCCGCCTCGGCGTAACCCTCCCACGGCGTGTTGCCCAGCCGCAGCCGCTCGTCGACCGTGGCCACCGTCCAGTGCGCGCCACTGGTGAGCTTCTCCAGCTCGTTCCACCCCACAGGCACCGAAATCCCCATGCCGGGCCGTGAGCGTGCCGACCAGGCACTCACCGTGGTGGCGCCCCGCCCATTGCGCAGATAGTCGGCGAAGATCTTGCCCACCCGGTTCTTCGGCCCGCTCTTGGCGACGAAGCGTTGCGGAATGGTGCGGGCCAGGTGCTGCACCAGCGCCTGCGAAAAGCCCTTGACGGTGTCCCAGCCGTGCAGGCGCTTGATGGGTACCACCACATGCAGCCCCTTGCCGCCGCTGGTCTTCAGGTAGGCAGGCAGGCCCAGTTCGGTGAGCAGCACCCGCACCAGTTCGGCGGCTTCCTGCACATGGCCCCATGGCACGCCCTCACCCGGGTCCAGGTCCAGGGTCAGGCGGTCGGGCTTTTCGATGCGGTCCTGCCGGGCATTCCAGGTGTGGAACTCCAGCACGTTCATCTGCGCCGCAGCCAGCAGCCCTTCCGGCCGGGCCACCGCCATCAAGGGGCCGTGGCCCGGATCCAGCGCCGGGTCCAGCTGGGCGATGCCGTCCAGCGCCGTGCGCTCCATGTGCTTCTGGAAGAACAGCTCGCCGCCCACGCCGTCCGGCGCCCGCACCAGCGCCACCGGGCGCCGCTCCAGGTGCTCCATCATCAGCGGGCCGACCTGGGCGTAATAGCGCACCAGGTCCAGCTTGGTGAAGCCGGTGGAGGGGTCGATCACCCGCTGCGGATGCGTCACGCGCAGAGACGATGGCACCTGCGGGGCAGCGGCGGCAGCGCCCTGCTTCTTGCGGCCCGCCTTCTCTGCTTTCTCTGCCTTCTTCTTCGCCGCCGCCTTGCCAGTGGCGGGGCGCGGCGCCTGCTGCGGTTGCTCGCGCACGATGGCCCGGGCCGGCTTGTCTTCGCGCAGGCCATGGAACACCGCGTGGCGGATGCGGCCCTCGCGCGTCCACTCGGCAAAGGACACCTCGGCCAGCAGCCGGGGCCGGACCCAGAGGGGCTTCTTGCCGATGGCGGGCGCCCGGTCGAACGGACTGGCGTCGGCTTGCAGCGCCTCCAGCCGCTCGCGCAGTTCCGCCAGCGTGCGCTCGTTGAAGCCGGTGCCCACGCTGCCGGCATAGCGCAATTGGCCGTCGTCGCCGTGCACCCCCAGCAGCAGCGCGCCCAGGCCGGTGCGCGTGCCCTGGGGTTCGGTGAAGCCGCAGATGACGAATTCCTGCCGCTGGCTGCACTTGAGCTTGATCCAGTCGGCATTGCGGCGCGATGCATAGGGAGCCGAACGGCGCTTGCCGATCACGCCCTCGAACCCCAGCCGGCAGGCGGCAGGCACCAGGTCGGAGGCACGCGCCTCGAAGGCCTCGCTGAAACGCACCGCATCGGCCGCAGCCTCGGGCGCCTGTTCGACCACCGCCCGCAGCAGCTCGCGTCGCTCGTCCAGCGGCAGCGGCCTGAGGTCGCGTCCGTCGGCGAAAGGCATGTCGAAGACGTAATACACCAGGTGGCTGGTCGCCTGGGCGTCGAAGGCGTTCTGCAGCGCCTGGAAGTCGGGCGCGCCCTGTTCGTCCATCACCAGCACCTCGCCATCGATCCAGCCGGATTTCAGCGGCAGCTGCGCCACCGCCTTCGCCAGGCGCGGCATGCGTTCCGTCCAGTCGTTGCCGTTGCGCGTGATCAGCCGCACCGCTCCGCGTTCGATGCGGGCGAGCAGCCGGTAGCCGTCGAACTTGAGCTCCCACAGCCAGTCCTGCGCATCGGCGGGCGGCCCGTCCACCAGCGTGGCGAGCTGGGGCTTGAGCTCCTGCGGCAACGCCGCCCGGCGAGCCTTGGCGGCGTGCTTGACCGTGGGTTCTGCAGCGGCACGCGCCACCTGCGCGCCCGGTGCCGGCACGGGGGGCAGCGCGGCCACGCTGTCGGGCATGGCCTCCACCACGTCGAACTCGGCGGCTGGGCGCTCCAGTCCGTCGCGCTCCTTGATGAGCAGCCAGGGCGGCTGCTTCTCGCTGCCGCGTCCGTGCATGCGCACCAGCGTCCAGTGGCCTTCCAGCTTGTGGCCGTGCAGACTGAACTTGAGCTTGCCCTCGCGCCAGCCGGCTTCCGGGTCGCCCACCGGCGACCAGTAGCCGCTGTCCCAGATGATCACCTTGCCGGCGCCGTACTGCTTGGCCGGAATCTGCCCCTCGAAGCGGTTGTACGAAATGGGGTGATCCTCCACCTGCACCGCCATGCGCTTGTCGGCCGGGTCGAAGCTGGGGCCCTTGGGCACCGCCCAGCTCTTCATGGTGCCGCCGATCTCCAGCCGCAGGTCGTAATGCAGCCGGCTGGCCCAGTGCTTCTGGATCACGTACTGCAGCGCCTCCGTGCCCGGTTCGCCGCCCTCCGCGGGCTCCGGCGTCACCGCGAAGTTGCGCTTGCCGCGGTAGACCGCGAGTGCGTCGGGTGCGTCGGGTGCGGCCGCAGCGTCGGCTGCGGGAGCGGGAGCGGCCTTCTTCTTTTTCGCGCTCGTGGCGCTCGTGCCGCTCGTCGCCTTCGTCGGGTCCTGGGTCTTTCGGGCCATGGCGCGCCTGCCCCTCAGGCCGCCCGGCGGGCGGGCTTCTTCGCTGGCGCGGGGCTGCGGCTCTTCGCCTTGGCAGCGCCAGCGGCCTTCTTGGCGGGAGCCTTCCTGGCAGCGGCGGCCTTCTTCGCCGCGGGCGCAGCCTTCTTGGCGGCGGCCTTGCGGGGCAGGTCGGTCACCGAGGCGGACTTGCCGCCCCGGCTGGCGGTCTTCTTCCCGGCCTCTTTTGCTGCGGCGTCTTCATCCGCCTCCGGGTCCGCGGCGCCCTTGCCGCTGCCGCCGCCCTTCCTGCCCTTGCCGCCCTCCAGGCTGCGCCTGAGCAGCGCGGTGAGATCGAGCACGTCGGCGCTGGCGGGCGCGGTCTCCTGCGCGGCAGCCTTCACCACGTCGGCGATGTCGCCCGCCTCGGCCTTGGTCTGCACCAGCTTGTGGATTTCCTCGGCGAACGAATTGCGGAACTGGTCGGCGTTCCAGCCCTGGGTCATGTCGTCGATCAGCTGCGTGGCCATGGTCATCTCCGCATCGCGGATGCCGGCCGCCTTCGCGCCCAGGGGCGGAAGGTTCAACTGCTCGAACGAGCGGATCTCGCCGCCCCAGCGCAGCAGGTTCAGGATGAGCGCCCGGCCGCAGGGGATGAGCACCGCCAGATGCTGCTTGGTCTGGATGACCACCTTGGCCACGCCCACCTTGTTGGTCTTGCGCAGCGCCTCGCGCAGCAGCGCGTAGACCTTCTCGCCGCGCTTGAGCGGAGCCGTGTAGTAGGGCCGCTCCAGGTAGACGAACGGAATCTCGTCGGCGTCGAGGAAGGCCTCGATCTCGATAGTCTGCGTGGTCTTGGGGAAGGCCGCCTCGATCTCCTCGGGCGACAGCACCACATAGCGCCCGTCTTCGTATTCCACGCCCTTGACGATGTTGGCGGCCGTGATCTCCTTGCCGGTGATCTTGTTGATGCGCTTGTAGCCCACCGGCTCCATCGAACGCTTGTCGAGCCAGTCGAAGTCGATGCCGGAATTCTGCGTGGCCGCATAGAGCCCCACCGGCACGTGCACCAGCCCGAAGCTGATGGCGCCCCTCCAGAGGGTGCGGGTCGATGTGGGGGCCTTGCCGTCGTCGTCTGCCATGGGGTGTCTCCAGAAGCTGCGAGGGGCAAATTAGCACCCGGCCCCGCAGGCTCCTGTAGGACGGCGGAGGGACGCGGAAGGCCGCGCGCTCAGCGCCCGGGCGGCACGGGCCAGACCCGCCCGCCGCCCACGGCGAAGAGCCGGCGGTCGGCCTGCGGCGGCAGCGTGGCAGCGCCGGTGAAGCTGCCGAAGGCGGGCAGCAGCGTGAGCCGTGGCGCGACGGCGAAGCACGGCAGGCGCAAGGCGTCCCGCCCGGGGCCCCACAGCACCGTGGCCGGATGCACATGGCCTGCCAGCACATGGTGGGTGGCGTGCGACTGCGGGTGGTGGCAGCAGGCGAACGGGCCCGCGCACCAGGGCTCGTCCACCACCGCGATGCCCAGGCCCGGCGGCGGGTCGCCCGCATGGCTGTCGTGGTTGCCGCGCACCAGCACCATGTCGACCGCCGCGTGCTGGTCGCGCCAGTCGGCAAGCGCCGCGCGCAGCGTGGGCGTGTGCGCCTCGGCGGCGTGGAGGAAGTCGCCCAGCACCACCAGGCGCCGCGCCGGCAGGCCGTGCAGCAGCGCCGTCAGCCGCGCCAGGTTGTCCTGCGTGGTGCCTCCGGGCACGGGAATGCCCCGTGCCCGGAAGGTGGCAGCCTTGCCCAGGTGCACGTCGGCCACGAACACGGTGGCGCCCGCCGGCCACCACACGGCATGGCCCGCCAGCAGATGGACCGGCTCGCCGGCGAGGGTGGTGGCATGCGCGCCGATCAGCGCAGCGGGGGACAACGTCTCGGATCCGAAAAGCATTCAGCGATGGTAGCGGTCGGGCAGAGGCCCCTCAGAGGGGCGGCAAAGGCCGCGAGGGCTTGCGCACGCGGCGCTGGCGCTGGCTGCGGCCGGCTTCCGGCCCGTCAGCGCTGGTGAGCGAAAAATCGAGCATCCGCCGCACCGTGGCCGCAGCCGCCTGCAGCTCCGTGGGCTCGCCCTGCTCCGGGGCCACTGGGTCGGGCGCCGATCCGGGGCGCGCCGCCTGGACGCGCGGCTTGCGCTTCGCGGGACGTTGCGGCGGATCGGGCGGCACCACGTCCTGCGGCGGCGGCGCGGCCTGCGCCTTGCCGGCGGGGGCGTCGGCGGCGCTGTCGAGCTGCGCCAGCATGCGGGCGATGCGGTCGGCCAGGTGTTCGTTGGTGAGCTTTTCGCGGAAGCGCTCCACCATCAGCGGAAAGGCGAACGGGCTGGGCCGCACCAGCGAGCGCACTTCCAGGCGCTGGTGCTGCATGCGGCGCAGCGCGGCCAGCAGCTGGGCCACGTCCAGTTCCTGGCTCAGCACCTCCTCGTCGGCCTGGCGCAGCAGCATGTTGGCGTTGTCGTACTTGCGGAACACCTCGAAGAAGAGCTGTGACGACGCCTGCAGCTGGCGCGCGCTGCGGCGCTCGCCCGGATGGCTCTGGAAGATCAGGCCGGAGACGCGGGCGATCTCGCGGAAGCGCCGCCGCGCCATCTCCGTGGCGTTGAGGCTGGCCAGCAGTTCGTGCAGCAGGGCCTGCCGCGCGGCGTCGGTGGCCGGCGCTTCGGCGGGGGCGTTGGCGGTATTGCGAATGGCCAGGGCCTCGTCCGCGGGCAGGCCGGGCGCAGGCGCGGCGGCAGGATCGACGGGGTCGGCGCGCAACAGCTCGGGCAGCAGCGCGGCCCAGTCGCGTTCGGTGGCGCTCAGCAGTTCCAGGCCGTAGTCGTTGACGGCGATGGAGAAGGTACCGGCCTCGCCCTGCGCCGCACGCCAGGCGAACAGGCTGGCCAGGCCGGTGTGGGCATGCCGGCCGGCGAAGGGGTAGAGAAAGAGGTGCCAGCCTTCGCGCGTGCGCAGCGTCTCGGCCAGCAGCGTGCCGGGCGTGGGCAAGGCGGACCAGCGCTGCTGCACTTCCAGCAGCGGGCGCACGCAGCGCATCTCGGGGCCGCTGTAGTCGCCCTCGGCCGCCTGCGCCAGCTGGCGCACCACGAAGTCGGCCAGCACGGTGGAAAGCGGCATGCGCGAGCCGCCCCAGCGCGGCACCGTGGGGCGGCCCCGCGCGGCCCGGCGCACGTAGGCCGTCATGTCCTCGATCTTGACCATCTCCAGCACGTTGCCGGCAAAGACGAAGCAGTCGCCCGGCGAGAGGCGCGAGAGGAAGCTCTCCTCCATGGTGCCCAGCCGCGCGCCGTGCAGCACCTGCACGACCATGCTCGCATCGCTCACGATGGTGCCGATGTTGGCGCGGTGCCGGCGCGCCAGCCGGGCGCTGGGCACGCGCCACACGCCGTCTTCGTCGGGGGCCACGCGCTGGTAGTCGGGATAGGCGGCGAGCGACGGGCCGCCGCGGTGCACGAAGTCCAGGCACCACTGCCAGACGTCGCGCGGCAGGTCGCGGTAGGCCGCGGTGCCGCGCACTTCCGCATACAGCGCCTCGGGCTCGAAGCCGCCGCCCAGCGCCACGGTCACCAGGTGCTGCACCAGCACGTCGATGGGCCGGCGCGGGCTGGCGCGCATCTCCACCTGGCCGGCCTGCACGGCCGCGCGGGCACCGGCGGCTTCCACCAGCTCCAGGCTGTGGGTGGGCACCAGCGTGATGCGCGAGGCCCGGCCCGGCGCGTGGCCGGAACGCCCGGCGCGCTGCAGCAGCCGCGCCACGCCCTTGGGCGAGCCGATCTGCAGCACCCGCTCGACCGGCAGGAAGTCCACGCCCAGGTCGAGACTGCTGGTGCAGACCACGGCGCGCAGCTGGCCGGCCTTGAGCCCCGCTTCCACCCATTCGCGCACGCCCCGGTCCAGCGAGCCGTGGTGGATGGCCAGCTCGCCCGCCCAGTCGGGCCGCGCATCGAGGATGGCCTTGTACCAGACCTCGGCCTGCGAGCGGACGTTGACGAACACCAGCGTGGTGCCGGACGAGGCCAGCTCGCGCACCACCGCCGGCAGCATCGACAGGCCCAGGTGCCCGGCCCACGAGAAGCGCTCCGGGTGGTCGGGCAGCAGCGTGTCCACCACCAGCCGCTTGTCGACCTTGCCCTGCACCAGCACGCCCGCGCCGCCCGCGCCCTCGGCCTGCCCGTCGCCCAGCAGGGTGTGCATGGCCTCGGGCAGGTTGCCCAGCGTGGCCGACATGCCCCAGATACGCAGCGCCGGGTTCCAGCCGCGCAGCCGGGCGATCGCCAGCTGCACCTGCACCCCGCGCTTGTTGCCCAGCAGCTCGTGCCATTCGTCGGCCACCACCAGCTGCACGGTGGACAGCGTCTCGCGCGCATCGGCGCGCGCCAGCAGCAGCGACAGGCTCTCGGGCGTGGTCACCAGCACGGTCGGCAGGCGGCGCGACTGCGCGCTGCGCTCGCCGCTGGCGGTGTCGCCGGTGCGGGCGCCGGCCGTCCAGCGGGCCAGCACCGGGTGCTCGGGCGCCAGCGCGTCCAGCGGCGTCTGCAGGGCGCGCAGCGTGTCGGCCGCCAGGGCGCGCATGGGCGTGAGCCACAGCACGGTCAGCGGCTCCGGCGTGGGCCGGCGCGTCTTCGCTATTGTTTCGATAGCTACCCGCGCCCGTGATTCCAGCGCTACAGCCTGTTTTGACTTGGATTTCAGTGGTGGGCGCTGGTCGGCGAAGGCCTGCAGCGCGCCCAGCCACACCGCATAGGTCTTGCCCGCGCCGGTGGTGGCATGCAGCAGGCCGCTGCGGCCTTGGGCCAGTGCGCGCCACACCTCGCGCTGGAAGGCGAAGGGCTTCCAGCCGCGCAACGCCATCCACCGGGCCACGGCTTGCTGCGCAGCGCCCCGGCGCGGCGGGCGGGAGCCCGGGGTGTCGGCGTCGCTCGATTCCATGGCCGCGATTACACCGCGCCGCACTGCCGAGCCGCGTAGGCCAAAGGCCACGCCCGCCGTCTGCGCCGGTCGGCCGCCCTCTGGTCTGCCCGATGGGACCAGCAGGTTCCATTGAAAGCCGCAGCCAGGCTGCCTAGGATGGGCCTTCCACGAGAACGAACGAACAAACGAAAGACGGAGACAAGCAACATGAACACAGCCCTGACCCGGCGCTGCGCGCTGGCCGCGCTCTGCGCCCTGCCCGCCGCGCTGGCACCCTCATTCGCCCTGGCGCAGGACGGCGGCAGGCCCATCACCCTCATCGTGGGCAGTCCCTCCGGCGGCACCACGGACACGCTCGCCCGCGTCATCGGCCGCATGATGGGCGACACCCTGGGCCGCCCGGTGATCGTGGAAAACCGCGCCGGCGCCGGCGGCAACATCGCCGCGGCCTATGTGGCCAAGGCGCCGGCCGACGGGTCCACGCTGCTGATGAGCTTCACCGGCCACACCATCAACGCCACGCTCTACAAAAACCTGGGTTTCGATCCGGTGAAGGACTTCACGCCCATCACCATGGTGGCCAAGGTGCCCAGCGTGCTCATCGCGCGCCGGGGCGCCCCGTTCTCCGACACGCGCGGGCTCATCGCCTATGCCAAGGCCAACCCGGGCAAGCTGAACTTCGCCATCGGCGCGCAGGGCTCGTCGCTGCACCTGGCCAGCGAGCAGTTCAAGATGCTGACCGGCACCGACATCGTCAACGTGCCCTACAAGGGCACCGGCCCGGCGCTGTCCGATGTGCTGGCGGGCACCGTGGACCTGATGTTCGCCAGCACGGTCAACGTGCTGCCGCACATGAAGAACGGCAGCATCCAGCTGCTGGGCGTGAGCAGCCGCGAGCCGCTGCCGCAGTTCGCCGGCGTGCCACCGATCGCGCAGACGGTGAAGGGCTTCGAGTCGATGGCCTGGTTCGGCCTGTTCGGCCCGGCGCAGATGCCGGCGGACGTGACGCAGAAGCTCTATGCCGCCGTGAAGAAGGCCATCGAGTCGCCCGACTACCAGGAGCGCATGCGCACCGAAGCGGCGACCACGGTGGACATGCCGCCCGCCGCGTTCGCGAAGTTCGTGGCGCAGGACGTGCAGGACTGGGCCAAGATCATCAAGGCCTCCGGCGCGAGCGTGGAATGAGCGCCGCCGCCTTCCCTTCCGCTGCTGCTGCTGCGACCCCTTCGGCTGGGGCCGCTCCGCAGACCCTGGCGCAGAAGCTGGTGGCCCGCGCTGCCGGCGTCGGCCACGTCACGCCGGGCGAGATCGTCACCTGCCGGGTCGATCTGGCCATGATGCACGACTCGGGCGGGCCGCGCCGGGTCAAGCCCATGCTCGACCGCCTGGGCGCGACGGTGTGGGACCCGGACAAGGTGGTGGTGGTCACCGACCATTACGTGCCGGCCTACGACGACGACAGCCGCGCCATCGTGCAGATCGCCCGCGACTGGGTGAAGAGCGCGGGCGTGGCGCGCTTCCACGACGGCGAAGGCATCTGCCATGTGGTGGTGCCGCAAAAGGGCTACCTGCGGCCCGGCATGTTCGCCGTGGGCGGCGACAGCCATTCGCCCACCGGCGGCGCCTTCGGTGCCTACATGTTCGGCGTGGGCGCGACCGAGATGCTGGGCGTGCTGGTCACCGGCGAGATCTGGCTCAAGGTGCCGCACACCCTGCGCATGGCCTGGAACGGCCGGCTGGCGCCGGGCGTGTCCGCCAAGGACATGATGCTGTTTCTCTGCACCCGCTTCGGCATGGACGGCGGGCAGTACCAGGCGGTGGAATATGCCGGCCCGGCGGTGCAGGCGCTGTCGATGCAGGAGCGCATGACGCTCTCCAACATGACGGCGGAACTGGGCGCCCAGGCGGGCCTGGTGGCGCCCGACGAAGTCACCCGCGACTGGCTGGCCCGCGCCGGCGCCGGCGACGTGGACCTGGCGCACTGGCACACCGACGAAGGCGCGCCGCTGCTGGCCGACCATGTCTTCGATGCCGCCGCCCTCGCCCCGCAGGTGGCCGAGCCGCACAGCCCGGCCCATGGCCGCGACGCGGCCGACCTGGCCGGCGTGGCCATCAACCTGGCCTACGTGGGCGCCTGCACCGGCGCCAAGCTGGACGACCTGCGCATGGCGGCCCAGGTGCTGCAGGGCCGCAAGGTGGCCGCCGGCGTGCGCCTGCTGGTGGCGCCGGCCAGCCTGCAGGACCAGCAGCGTGCCGAGGCGGAAGGCGTGCTCGGCACCCTGGTGGAAGCCGGCGCCGAACTGCTGCCCACCAGCTGCGGCGCCTGCGCCGGCTACGGCGCGCATACCTTCGGGCCCGACGTGGTGGCCATCAGCACCACGGCCCGCAACTTCCAGGGCCGCATGGGCTCGCCCCAGGCGCAGATCTACCTGGGCTCGCCCTGGACGGTGGCCGCATCGGCCGTGGCCGGTCGCGTCGCCGACCCGCGGGAGATGCTGCAATGAGCGCGGCGCACACCCTGCCCGCCACGGGCCGTGCCTGGCTGTTCGGCGACGACCTGAACACCGACCTGCTGGCCCCGGGCGCCTACATGAAGTTCGGCATCGCCAAGATCGCGCGCCATTGCCTGGAGTCGGTGGATGCGCGCTTCGCCGCCGAAGTGCGGCCGGGCGACATCGTCTTCGCCGGGCGCAACTTCGGCGCCGGCTCGTCGCGCGAGCAGGCGGCCGAGGTGCTGCGGCACCTGGGCGTGGCCTGCGTGGTGGCGCGCTCGTTCTCGGGCATCTACTACCGCAACGGCTTCAACCTGGGCCTGCCGCTGCTGGTGTGCCTCGACGCGCCCACCGTGGCCGCGGGCGCCCCGGTGGCCTGCGACCTGGACCGGGCCCGCGTGCACGACCTGGCCACCGGCCGCGTGCTGGCCTGCGAGCCCATTCCGGCGCACCTGGTCGCCATGATCCGGGACGGCGGTCTGCTGCCGCACCTCGAAAAACGCCTGGCCGCCCGGCGCGCCAGCCACGCCCCCGCACCCCACCCATGACCACAGACCTCAAGACCCGCCTGCAGTCGCCGGCCATCGTCACCGCGCCCGGCGTGTACGACGCCTTTTCGGCCCTGCTGGTCGCGCAGGCCGGCTTCGACGCCGCCTACCTGTCCGGCGCCAGCATCGCCTACACCCGGCTCGGCCGGCCCGACATCGGCCTGCTGTCGCTGGACGACGTGGCCCAGGTGACCACCGCCATCCGCGAGCGCAACGAGGCGCTGCACCTGATCGTCGATGCCGACACCGGCTTCGGCAACGCGATCAACGTGCAGCGCACGGTGCGCCTGCTGGAGCGCGCCGGCGCATCGGCCATCCAGCTGGAGGACCAGACCAGCCCCAAGCGCTGCGGCCACCTGGACGGCAAGACGCTGATCGGCGCGGCCGAGATGGCCGGCAAGATCCGCGCCGCCTGCGATGCCCGGCGGGACGCCGGCACGCTCATCGTGGCCCGCACCGATGCCGTGGCGGTGGAGGGCCTGGACGCCGCCCTCGACCGCATGGACCGCTATGCCGACGCGGGCGCCGACGTGCTCTTCGTGGAGGCCCTGCGCACGCGGGACGACATGGCGGCCGCCCTGGCCCGGCTGTCGCCGCGCGGGCCGCTGCTGGCCAACATGGTGGAAGGCGGCAAGACGCCCCTCCTGCCGGCCGCCGAGCTGCAGGCGCTGGGCTACCGGCTGGCGATCTTCCCCGGCGGCACCGTGCGCGCGCTGAGCCATGCGCTGCAAGGCTATCTGGCCAGCCTGCACCGGCACGGCACGACCGAGCCGTACTGGCCGCAGATGCTGCAGTTCGACGGGCTCAACCAGCTGCTGGGAACGCCCGAACTGCTGGCGGGCGCCAAGCGCTACGACTGAACCGGCCGGGGCCGGCGCCTTGCCCTCGGCCCACCGGGCTCCTACAGTGGCTGCAATGACCGAGCCGCTCGACACCTCCCCTTCGCCCGCCCTGCCGCGGTTCCACCAGGTGCGGCTCATCCTGCGCGAGCGGCTCAAGTCCGGCCAGTACGAACGCGGCCTGCCGCTGCCGGGCGAACGGCAGCTGGCCGAGGAGTTCGGCGTGGCGCGCGTCACCATCCGCTCGGCCCTGGCGCGGCTGGAAGAAGAGGGCCTGGTGGTGCGCCTGCGCGGCAAGGGCACGCTGCCGGCAGCCCAGGACGAGTTGCCCGCGCACCTGCGGCTGCGGGGCGGCCTGCTGGACAACATCGTCAACATGGGCCGGCGCACGCGCGTGACGGTGCTGGAGCACAGGCTGCTGCCGGCGCCCTCGCACGTCGCCCAGGCCTTGCAGCTGCCGGCCGGCAGCCCGGTGCTGAAGGTGGTGCGGGTGCGCAAGTTCAAGGGCCAGCCCATCGCATACACCGAGGTGTTCCTGCCGCCCGACCTGGCAGCGGCGGTGGAAAAGCCCACCCTGCAGGACGTGCCCATGCTGGTCGCGCTGGAGCAGTCGGGCGTGCAGGTGGTGTCGGCCGAGCAGACCCTGGGCGCGGCGCTGGCCGACCTGCACGTGGCGGCGGCCCTGCGCGTGGCGCCGGGCGTGCCGCTGCTGCGCGTCGCCCGCGTGGCGGTCGATGCGAGCGGCCGGCCGGTGCAGTTCCTGACCGGCCTCTACCACCCCGAGCGCTACGAGTACCACATGCAGCTCTCGCGCGTGGGCGACGCCACCAAGGTGTGGATCGAGAACGACCGCCCGCCGGAGGCCGCGGGCTGAGGCGGCCCCGGGCCCTGGCGCCGAGAAATTCAGGTCAAATCGCCCTCCAGCGCTTGATGATCAAGGCTGTGTAGCTATCAATTTGGTAGTATCAGCCATCCGCCGCCGGCAGCAGCATGGCCAGCGTGCCGAGCGAATCCGCCTCCTCCACCGGCTTGTCTTCCCGCCAGCGCAGCATGCGCGGAAAGCGCACGGCGATGCCGCTCTTGTGGCGGCTGCTGCGGGCGATGCCCTCGAAGCCCAGCTCGAACACCAGCGTGGGGCGCACGCTGCGCACCGGGCCGAAGGTCTCGACGGTGGTGCGGCGGATGATGGCGTCCACCCGCGCCATCTCGGCATCGGTCAGGCCCGAATACGCCTTGGCGAAGGGCACCAGCTGGCGCTCCGGCACGCCGGGCTCGGCGTCCCACACGGCGAAGGTGTAGTCGCTGTAGAGCGTGGCACGGCGGCCGTGGCCCCGCTGGGCGTAGATCAGCACGGCATCGACCGAGAGCGGATCGATCTTCCACTTCCACCAGGTGCCCACGTCCTTGGTGCGGCCCACGCCATACTGCGCATCGTGGGCCTTGAGCATCATGCCCTCCACGCCCAGGGCGCGGGCCTCGCTGCGCTGCTCGGCCAGCGCGGCCCAGCTGTCGCCCTGCAGCACCGGGCTCTGAACCAGCGCCGGGTGCGGGTGGCGGGCGACGAGCGCGTCCAGCCGGGCGCGGCGCTCGTGCTGCGGCAGCGCGCGCAGGTCCTCGCCGCCCTCTTCCAGCAGGTCATAGGCCAGCAGCACCACGGGCAGGTCGCGCAGCAGCTTCGGGCCCAGCGTCTTGCGGCCGATGCGCTTTTGCAGATCGGCGAAGGGGCGCACGCGGGCCGGCACGTCGCCCTCGGCGGCGCGCCAGACGACGATCTCGCCGTCGATCACCGTGCCGGGCGGCAACTGGCCGCCGAGGGCCTGCAGTTCGGGGAAGCGGTCGCTCACCAGCTCCTCGCCGCGCGACCAGATCCAGGTGCCGGCGGCAGATCCATCGGCTGCCGCGCGGCGCACCAGCTGGGCGCGGATGCCGTCCCACTTCCACTCGACCTGCCAGCGGTCGGGCGGGCCGAGCACGGCGTCGAACTGCTCCACCGGCAGCTGCAGCGGGTGGGCCAGGAAGAAGGGATACGGATGGCCCCGCACTTCGCCCTCGGCGGCTTCGTCGCCCCCGGCATCGGCCGCGGCCACCAGCCGCAGGTAGTCGGCGGCACCGGGGCGCGCGCCGATGTGGGTATAGCCCATCAGCCGCTGCGCCACGCGCTTGGCATCCACCCCGCTCACCGCCGCCAGCGCCTGGGTGACCTGCAGGCGCGACACCCCCACGCGGAAGGCGCCGGTGATGAGCTTGAAATACACCAGCCGCTCATCGGGCGCGAGCGCACTCCACTGCGCCCGCAGGGTGGGCTCCAGAACCTCGGGCGGCTGGCCGCGCAGCGGCAACAGGTGATGCTCCATCCACTCGGCCAGACCCAGCTCGTGGGTCTGCAGGGGCGCAGGCAGCAGCAGCGAAATGGTCTCGGCCAGATCGCCCACGGCGTCGTAGCTTTCGTCGAACAGCCACTCCGGCAGGCCCGCAGCCTCGCGCGCGAAGCTGCGCAGCAGCTTGGAGGGCACCAGCTGGCGCGGCTTGCCGCCGGCCAGGAAATACACGGCCCAGGCGGCGTCTTCGGGCGCAGCGGCTTCCAGATAGGCGCGCAGTGCCGCCTGCTTGGCCAGGTTGGAGGTGCTGGAGTCGAGCGCGCGGTAGAGCGCCGCAAAGTCCTTCATGTGCCGGCCGGCTCCTGCGCCGGCTCCGGCTCGGCGTCGCCTGCGGCGCCCTCCGCAGCTGCGGTGGTCGAGCCGCTGGCGGGGTGCTGCGCCGCGTCCGGCTGATCGTCCTCGTCGCCGTATTCGGTATGGAAGGACTGGCCGTCCAGCCCCTGCTCGCGCAGCCACCGCACCAGCACGGCCACGCTGCCGTGGGTGACGAAGATGCGCTCCGCGCCGGTCGCGCCAATGGCCGACTGCAGCCCGGGCCAGTCGGCGTGATCGGACATGATGAAGCCCCGGTCCACGCCGCGCCGGCGGCGCGTGCCGCGCAGCTGCATCCAGCCGCTGGCAAAGGCGTCGGAATGGCGGGGGAAGCGGCGCATCCAGGGCGTGCCCTGGGCCGAGGGCGGCGCCAGTACCAGGGCCGTCTTCAGCAGGGAGGGCGTCACGCGCGGATCGGTGGCGCGCAGGGTCTCCGGCAGATCCACGCCGGCGGCGCGGTAGACCTCGTTGAGGGGCTCCACGGCGCCATGCACCACGATCGGCCCGATGCTGCGATCCACCCCGTGCAGGATGCGCTGCGCCTTGCCGAAGGCATAGCAGAGCAGCACGGACGGGCGCCCGTCGGCCGCGTTGGCGCGCCACCAGGCGTTGATGTCGGCGAACAGCACCGGCTGGGTGGGCCAGCGGTAGATCGGCAGGCCGAACGTGGATTCCGTGATGAAGGTGTCGCAGCGCACCGGCTCGAAGGGCGCACAGGTGCCATCGGCTTCGGTCTTGTAGTCGCCGGAGGCCACCCAGACCCGGCCGCCGTGCTCCAGCCGCACCTGCGCGGAACCCAGCACGTGGCCCGCCGGATGCAGCGACAGCTTGACGCCGTGGTGCTCGATCACCTCGCCATAGGGCAGCGTCTGCAGCTGGATGTCGGCCCCCAGGCGCTGGCGCAGCGTGCCTTCGCTGTCGGTGTGCGCCAGGTAGTGGGCGTGGCCCATGCGGGCATGGTCGGAATGGCCGTGGGTGATGACGGCACGGTCTACCGGCCGCCACGGATCGATGTAGAAATCGCCGGCCGTGCAATACAGGCCCTGGGGGCGGGCGACGACGAGGTCGCCGGAGGTGGAACCGCTGCCTTGGGCCATGGCGTCATCGCCGAAGGAAGGAGGAACCGAATGGGGAGCAGCGCTCCGAAGCACCCTGCCTGACCTCACGAACCAATGCCGTGTACGTAGTGAACAGTGCCGTCTGCGCTTGCATGGAAGGAATGTAGAAGGCCGCCCGGGCCGTGGCCGGCGGGCGACGCCGCACCGCGATGTCAGCCGAAGCCTACGGGTGCGGTGGGCCCGTGCACAGCGGAGTGCGGCGGCCCCTGGGCGGGGTCGGGACGCCCCCCGGCTGACCGCATCTGCAAAGGGCCGTGGCACGGCCATCGCTGCCAGGCCTGCCTACAGCAGCTCGGCCCGCCGGGGCATGTCTGCGCCCCGCCGCGAGCAGGTGATGGAAGCCGCCCGGGCAGCGAAGCGCAGCATCGCGCCGAGCTGGTGGGTGTCCAGCGCGTCCAGCGCACCCGCGTCCAGCAAACCGTGCTCGGCCAGCCAGGCGAGCAGCGCCGCCTGGAAGGTATCGCCCGCGCCCACGGTGTCCACGACGTCGACCAGCAGCGACCGGGCGGCAGCATGCCCCCGGCGGTTCCAGGCCTCGCTGCCGGTGGCGCCCCGGGTGACGACCACCAGGCGGGCGCCGGCCGCCAGCCAGCGCTCCGCCACATGGGCGGGAGACTCGTCCGGATGGAGCAGGCCCAGGTCTTCGTCGCTCACCTTGACCAGGTCGGCCAGCCCCGCCATCTGGCTGGCCACGGCCCGCCAGCGTTCCAGGTCGGGCTCGACGTTCAACCGCACGTTGGGGTCGTAGGCGATGAGCCGGCTGCCGCGCTCGGCCGCCGCCAGCGCCCGCAGCGTGGCGCCGACCGGCTCCACCACCATCGCATACGAGCCGAACTGCAGCACCCGCGCCCCGGCCGGCAGCGCCGGCAGGTCGTGCGGGTGCAGCTGGCGGTCGGCCGCGCCATGGCCGTGGAAGGCGTAGCTTGGCACGCCCGCGTGGTTCACGCTGACCACGCTGAGGGTGGTGGGCGCCGGGCTGTGCAGGACCAGCGAGGCGCCCACGCCTTCGTCGCGCAGCGTCTGCAGCAGCCGCTCGCCATACACGTCCTGCGACAGGCCCGCCAGCAGCTGCACCGGCTGGCCCAGGCGGGCCAGTCCCACGGCCATGTTGAAGGGCGATCCGCCCACGCGGGCATCGAGCAGCAGCCCGGTGGGCGTGCTGTCGCGCACGTAGACGTCCATCAGCGCTTCGCCACAGACCACGAACATGGGTGCTCCTTTCGGTGATGCACCGGCCTCAGGCGCCGGCATAGTCGCGCTCGTCGCAGCGCGCCAGGTGCTCGCGCACCGGCTGGCGCAGCCAGTTCCACAGCAGGCCGGCGAACAGCAGCACGGCGAAGCCGGCCGCCAGCGCGAAGCCGTGGCGCATGCCGCCGAAGGCGTCGGCCGCCAGGCCCATGGCGAACGGGCCGGCCGCCGCGCCCAGGCAGGAGAAGAACAGGTTCAGGCCGGCCACGGCGCCGTGCTGGGAGCGCGGCGCGCAGCTGATGCCCTTGGAATTGAGCGTGGGATAGAGCACGGACATGAAGAGACCCGAAGCGGGCAGCAGGTACACCGCCCAGGCCACGCCGCCCCAGAGCGCGCCGGCGAAGCACAGGGCAATGCACAGCGCCATGGCACAGGTCAGCAGCGACCATTCGAGCCGCTCCAGCAGCCAGCCACCCAGGAAGCGGCCGATGGCGCGCAGCGTGAAGAACACCGGCAGCGCATAGGCGGCGAGCAGGGCCGCCGGGCCCTGGTAGCCCTGCAGCAGCGTGGGCAGCCAGACGTAGATGGCGCATTCCACCGCCACATAGAGGAAGAGCGAGACCGCGAAGCCCAGCACGTAGGGCTGGCGCATGAGCGCGAAGCACTGGCCCAGGCTGGCGCCGGGCGCGGCGGTGGCCGCTGCCGTGGCGGGCCGCTGCGGATAGCGCACGCTGGCGGCGGACACCACCAGCACCAGGGCCAGCACGGCGGCGGACACGTAGAGCCACATCCAGGGCAGGCCGGCATGCAGCAGCCAGGTCACCAGGGCCGGGCCGATGATGGCGCCGATGGCGAAGAAGCCTTCCACGGTGTTCATCGTGGCGGTGTGCTCGCGGGTGGAACGGGAGATGTCGCCGATCAGCGCCAGCGCTCCGGTCTTGAAGATGCCGATGGCCACGCCCGAGAGCATGAGCAGCGCGAGGAAGAACCCGAAGCCGTCGCCCACCGCGAACAGGCCGCTGGCCGCTGCGAAGAGGGACAGGCCCAGCAGGATGGTGGCCTTGCGCCCCCAGCGGTCGGCCAGGCCGCCCAGCAGGAAGCCCGACAGCGCGATCGCCAGCATGGTGCCGTAGTGGAACGCGCTGGCGGCCGCCATGCTCAGGCCGTAGGTGCGGATCACCTCGGGCAGGATGACGCCGACGGCGTCGGTGGTCATGGCGAAGATCAGGAACATCAGGCAGGTGAGCCAGCGCAGCTGGCGGGCCTGCGCGGGCAGGGTGGAGGCGGAATGCATGGCGTTGTCTCCTGTGTGGATGGTGTTGGCGGGCGCGCCTTGCGGTGCCGGTCAGCTGGTCAGCCGGTCAGCGGGCGTCGAGGGCCACGGGCTCGGCCCGGGCCGGGGCGGGGGCCGGTCCGGCGCCGCTCACGGCCCAGCGGGCGGGACGGCCATCGGCGCCGCCCTGCTGGGTGATGACGGCGCGGCGCGCGGCCAGGTCGACGTCCAGCCGCGCGTGGGCCGCGCCGTGCGTCCAGGCCAGCGAGAGGTGGCCCGGCGCCGCCGGCAGCACCGCGAAGTCGCCCGCGAAGGCGGGGTGCGTGTTGCGCCAGGCCGCCAGTTCCAGCAGGCGGCGCACCAGCGGCGTGCGCAGGCAGGCCTGCACCTCGCCTGCCGCGTAGTGGTGGCGGTTGATGTCGCGGCCCACGTGGGTGCGCTCCAGCAGGTCCATGTCGTTCACGCCGCCCAGCAGGCCCACGTAATAGACCTGCGGTACGCCGGGCGCGAAGAACTGGATGGCGCGGGCCGCCAGATAGGCTTCGTCGTCGCGGCCCAAGGCGTCGTAGTAAGTGCAGTTGACCTGGTAGAGATCGAGGTTGGAGGCCGCGGCGCCCGTGGCCTGGCGGCTCTGGCCGCCGCTGCGGGCGTGGATGGTTTCCACCAGCGCATCGATCGCGTCGGGCTCCAGCAGGCCCGGCCGGCCGGTGGCGGCGTCGGCGCCCACGTCGATCACGCCAATGCCGTCGTGCGTATCCAGCACCGTGACGGCGTTGCGCGGGCTGATGGAAAGCCAGTGCGCCAGCGGCGCGGCGTCCGCCTGGAACAGCGCGTGCAGCACCAGCGGCGGCAGCGCGAAGTCATACACCCGGTCCACCTTCCGGGCGATCTCGATCTGCGTTTGGTAGTAGCTGTGGATCTCCACCAGCACCTCCATGCCCATGCCGCGCGCCTGCTCGCTCAGCCGGGCGATGAAGTCGAAGGTCTCGGGAATCATGAAGCAGCTGGTGCCCGCCTTCTTGATGGCATAGCCCGCCGCGTCGAGCCGGATCACGCGCACGCCGGCCTGCTGGAAGCGCTGCAGGATGGCGCTCAGGTAGGCCTGGCCCTCGGGGTGCTGCACGTCGATGTCCACCTGTTGGGGCGTGAAGGTGGTCCACAACAGGCGCTTCTCGCCGCCTTCCAGCGTCACGCCCGTCAGCGGCAGGCCGGGGCGCGGTCGGTAGATGCGCAGCAGGTCCGCTTCGGTCGCCCCGCCGGGGAACACGCTGCCGAGCGTGAGGAACATGCCCGCATAGGGCGAGGCATCGCCCCGGCGCAGGAAGTCCTGGAACTGTGGCGACGCGTCCGACACGTGGTTGACGATCAGGTCCGCCATCAGCTCGACCCGCTCGCCCAGGGCACGCACGTCGTCCCAGGTGCCCAGGCGCGGATCGACGGCGGTGTGATCGCTGGGGTCGAAGCCCGCATCCGCCCCGTCGATGGGATCGAAGAACGGCAGCACGTGCACGCCGCCGATGGCCTGCGCCAGCGGGCCCGCCAACAGGTCGGCAAGGCCAGGGAAATGGCCCGCGAGGCGGTCTGCGTAGGTGATGAGCTGGACTTGGTTTTTCATGGGAATGCGCCGTCGAGGGCAAAAAAAGGAGCGAAGGGAAGAAAAGGAGGGAGCTACAGCCAGGTTTCCAGCTGCAGGCCCACCAGCGTGACGCTGCGGGCGCCGCCGGGCATGGCCAGCGCGGAGGAGGCCGCGCCGTTCATGCGGACGTGGGTGACGAAGAGGCGAAGTTCGGGCCGGCCATGGATGCCGGGCTTGCCCGCGAGCGCGGGGGCGAAAGTGAATTTGCTCAGGTGCTGCACCGGGCCGCCGTCGCCCGTCCGGCGCTCGTTGAAGCCGGCCTCGAACAGCAGCTTGGCCCGGGGGGCGACGTCCCAGCTGAGCCGGCCGCCGGCCACCCAGCCGTCGTCGCGGTGGGCCGCACCTTCGTTGCGGCCCCGCTCCACGCCGACCAGCGCCTGCCCGCCCCAGGCGCCGAACTGGCCTTCCACGGCGTGCACCAGCCGCCTGGCCGTGCGGCCCCCCTCGCCCGCGAAGGAGCCGAATCCGTTGTCGAGCGCGCTCCGGCCCGAGGCGAACTGCAGCCAGGTGAGATGCCGCAGGCGGTACGACTCCATGTCGGCCGAGCTGCGGTGACGCAGCGAGAGCGAATGCCCATGGCGCTCGCCCGTCGCGCCCGCGCGGCCGCGCACCAGGCTGCCCTGCACGCGCAGATCGCCTTGGGCGCCTTGGGAACCCATGGGCACGGCGCTCCAGTCCACGCTGAGCCGTGAAGCGTTCACGTCGCGCTGGACGCCCTGCTCCAGCGTCTCGATGCTCTTGGCGAAGTAGGCCACCCCCAGCAGGCCGGAGCCGACCGGCAGGCCATGGATGCCCACCCCCTGGCCGGTGTCGGGCAGCAGATAGTCGGTGTCCACGATGTGCAGGTGCTCGCGGTGCCAGGCGCGCCGGCCGAACCAGATGGCGGCCTGCGGCGGCAGCGCCGGCAGGCCCTGGAGTTCGGCGAAGGCCTGTTTGAGCGTGTAGCGCGGGTGGTCGGGCGTGGGAGTGGGGTCGTAGAGCGCACCGCCCCAGACGGCCCGCAGCTTGACGCCCGAGCCCAGTTCGAAGCTGCGGCCGACCCGCGCCTCGCCATAGAAATCGCCCTCGTTGCCCAGCCGGAATTTCTGGCCGGGCAGGCCGAGGCTGTAGCCCCCGCGCCGGGCCCCCTCCACCGACGCCCGGGCAGCGCCGGTGCGCAGGTAGGCGCCGAACTCCCACTCCCCAGCGGGTTCCGCGGCCCGCGCGACGGGGGCCGCCAGTATCATCGAAGCGCTTGCTACAACCCGGAATGCGCGCGCTGCCAGAACCGTCGATCGACGTGGGCACATGGAATTCGTCTCCCCTAAATTTTTTATTGATCCACCACCTCAAAGCGCTTTGAATTTTCTCCAAAGCGCTTTGAATCCGTCTTAGTAGTTCTACTAGGACGAAACGCGCCACGCCCCATGTCCCTCAAACGGATCGCTGCCGAACTCAATCTGTCGCTGACCACCGTCAGCCGTGCCCTCAACGACTACCCCGAGGTGGCCGAGGGCACGCGCCGGCTGGTGCAGGCCGCCGCGCAGCGCATGGGCTACCAGCCCAACGCGACGGCCCGGCGGCTGGCGCTGGGCAAGGCCGACGCGGTCGGCATGGTGCTGCCCATCGTTCCGGGCCACCTCGCCAGCGACGTGCAGTTCCTGACCGTGGCGGCTGCCATGACCGAGCGGCTGGCACGCGACGGGGTGGACCTGCTGCTGGTCTCCGCTCCCGTGGACCAGGAACTGCAGGCCTACGAAAGGGCCATCGCCGCGCGGCGCGTCGATGCCTTCGTGGTCGCCCGCACCCGCGTGCAGGACGAGCGGCTGCAGTTGCTGGCCGGCCATGGCATGCCCTTCCTGGCGTATGGCCGGGCGGAGCAGAGCCGGCTGCCCGCCCATGCGTGGCTGGACTTCGACAACCATGCGGGCGGGCGGCAGGCGGCCGAACACTTCCTGGCCGGCGGCCTGCGGCGCATGGGCTACATCGGTGCCCCCGCCGGCTACAGCTTCGCAGCGCAACGGCACGCCGGGTTCGTCTCGGCCCTGCAGGCGGCCCCGGGCGCCGCGCTGCCCGAGGCCGCCGTCCGGCGCGATGCCTTCGACCCCCTGGCCGGCTATCGCGCCCTGCGGGACCTGCTGGCGCTGCCGCCAGCCGAGCGCCCCCAGGCCGTGCTGGTGGACAACGACCTGGCCGGCCAGGGCGCGCTGCAGGCGCTGAAGGAGCAAGGCCTGCAGCCGGGCCGCGACCTGGAAGTAGCCATCTACGGCGAATGGCCGGATGGCATGGCCCCGGCCGGCCTGCTCTGCGTGCGGCAGGCCAGCTCGGCCGCCACGGGCGCCGAGCTGGCCGAGATGGTGCTCGACCTGCTCCGCGGCGTGCCCCCGCAGGAACTGCAGCGCCTGCACCCGCCCGCGCTGCATCGCGCCTAGCTGGCCTTCCGGGCGACTGCGGGGCCCGCAGGGCCGCTCACCCCCCGCCGCTCCACCGCCTCGGCCACTGCCCGGCACCTGCCCAGCCCCTGCCCGGCCCCGGCACCGCCCCGCCCCCCCGGCACGCCCTGTACGCCCAGGCCGGCCGGCGCGCGGCCCATCAGCCGGTTCACGCAGCGGGGGCCGCGCATCGATGGCGACCGGCCGCCCCACCGTCCCGCAGCTTCAGCGGCGGGCGACGGCGGCGCACGCCCTTTTCCTACCGGGGGCCGGGGGCGCACGGCGCCAGGATGTGCGGCCCGGCACGGCGCCGGCCCGACCACGGCGCCGTGCCTCATCCCAACCCTCCCCACTCCAGGAATCCGAATCCATGAGCACCACCCCCACCTCCTCCCAGCCCGGCCGCCGTGTCGCCCTGCTCGTCACCGACGGCTTCGAGCAGGTCGAGCTGACCAGCCCGCGCGACGCGCTGCGCCAGGCCGGCGCCGAACCCCGCATCGTCTCGCCCAAGGACGGCAGCGTGCAGGGCTTCAACCACGACGTGAAGGCCGACACCTTCCCGGTCGATCTGCCGCTGGCCCAGGCGCGCGCCGAGGATTTCGACGTGCTGGTGCTGCCGGGCGGCGTGCTCAACGCAGACACGCTGCGCACCGACGAGCAGGCACAGGCCTTCGTGCGCGCCTTCGACGAAGCGGGCAAGCCCATCGCCGTCATCTGCCACGGCGCCTGGCTGCTGATCGATGCCGGCCTGGTGCAGGGCCGCAAGCTGACCAGCTGGCCGAGCCTGGCCACCGACCTGCGCAATGCCGGAGCCACCTGGGTCGACCAGGAGGTGGTGGTGGACGGCCGCTGGGTGAGCAGCCGCAAGCCCGACGACCTGCCGGCCTTCAATGCCAAGCTGCTGGAGTGCGTGCGCTGACGGCGCCCACCGGGGGTGCGGCGTTGTAGGGCCCCCCTTGGCGCCCGGGGACGACAGGCTGCGTAAGCACCGTCCCACGCGGGCGCCCACCCGGTGCCGGGACCATTCAGTCCATGGCTGCGCACCCTGCGGCCTTGATGCACCACCTACCATGCCTGCTTCCACAGCTGCTCGCAGCCACCGCGCGCCCCGTTCCACGACGTCGGCGCCCAAGACCCCTACCCGCCGCCCACGCATCCCCGGCCAGGCGCGCATCCAGACCGTGCTGAAGGACGTGTTCGGTCTGCGGGCGCTGCGCTCCGGGCAGCGCGAGGTGATCGAACGGGTGCTGCGCGGCGAGAACACCCTGGCGGTGATGCCCACCGGTGCCGGCAAGTCGCTGTGCTACCAGCTGCCCGCCGTGCTGATCGCCGGCCGGACCGTGGTGGTGTCGCCGCTGATCGCCCTGATGCGCGACCAGTGCGATTCCCTGCGCGAGTGCGGCGTGGCCGCAGTGCAGCTGCACAGCGCCCTATCGAGCGGCGAGACGCAGGCGGCCGAACAAGCCATTCGCGACGGCAGCGCCCGCATCATCCTCACCACGCCCGAACGGCTGGCCGATGCCGATTTCATGAACCTGCTGGCCGACAGCGGCCCCGTCGGCCTGCTGGTGGTGGACGAGGCGCATTGCATATCGCAATGGGGCCACGACTTCCGCCCCGCCTTTCTCGACATCGCCCACGCCCTGCCGCGCCTGGGCAAGCCACCCGTGCTGGCACTGACTGCCACCGCCACCGGCGCCGTGGCGCAGGACATCCGCCGCCAGCTGGGCATCGCGGCGGCTGGGCTGCTGGACACCGGCACCTACCGGCCCAACCTGCGCTTCCATGCGACGCAGGTCGCCACCGAGGCGGAAAAGCGCGACGCCCTGCTGCGCACGGTGCGCGATGCGCCCGGCTCCGGCATCGTCTACGCCGCCACCGTGAAAGCCGCCGAGGAAGTGCATGGCCTGCTGGCCGGCAAGGGCGAATCGGTGGAGCTCTACCACGGCCGCATGCCGTCCGCCGAGCGCAGCGCGGCGCAGGACCGCTTCATGCGCGGCGACACCCGCGTGATGGTGGCCACCAACGCCTTCGGCCTCGGTATCGACAAGCAGGACGTGCGATTCGTCGTGCACTACCAGATGCCCGGCGGGCTGGACGCCTACTACCAGGAGGCTGGCCGCGCCGGCCGCGATGGCCAGCCGGCCGACTGCACCCTGCTCTATCTGCGCAAGGACAAGGCCGTGCAGCAGTTCTTCCTGGCGGGCCGCTACCCCACGCTGGAAGACCTGTCGGCGCTCTACGAAGCGCTGCAGAACCCGCCGCCCGGCGACGCCACCGCCTGGGACCTGGACAGCCTGCAGCGTGTGCTCGACCGCCCGCGCGCCAAGCTGCAGGTGGCGCTGGGCTTGCTGCGCCGCCGCCGCATCGCCGTGCAGAACGCGCGGGGCCACGTGAAGCTCCAGCGCAACGGCTTGAACGAAGCCGCGCTGGGCGCCCTGGTCGAGGATTACGTGCAAAAGCGCACGCTGGACCACGACGGCTTGGAGCACATGGTGTTCTACGCGCAGACGGGCCGCTGCCGCTGGCAGGTGCTGCTGGGCACCATGAACCAGATCGAGGACGCCGAGGCCTGCGGCGTGTGCGACAACTGCGTGCGCATGGCCGAGGCGCAGGCGGCGCAGGACCGTGCCACCGAGGGCCGCCAGAGCGCCACCGTGCAGCAGATTCCGGCGCGCGCGGGAGAGGCCGTCCGGGTCTCCGCCTCCCGTCCCGGCTCGCCCACGGTGGGCCGCAGCGGCGGGGGCACCTCGGCTCCGCAACTGAGCCCGGTGGCCACCGCGACGGCCGCGAACCGCACCGGCCTTCCCACGGCCCCCCCGGCACCCACGCGCTTCGAGATCGGTGCCGTGGTGCGGGTGAAGAAATACGGCCAGGGTACGGTGGCCGCGGCAGACGGGCAATCGGTGACCGTGGCGTTCGCCGACGGCAGCCGGCGCTGTTTCCACCCGGATTTCGTGCGTCCGGCCGTCAAGCGCCGCGCCCCGCGCCGTACGGCGGCCAACGACCCGAAGCTGGAGACGGCCATGCCGCTGGCCGTGGCAACGGCCTGAGCGCCCGCCGCCCCCGCCATCGCATCGATGGGCGGGCAGTGGCGCCGCCGGGGCGATCCCGCGGCCAGCCCGGTGGTCAGACGGTGGCCGGCGGCAATTTGTTGCCCGTTCCCGCCGATGCACCGCGGCGTGCATCGTCCGTGGCTTGCGGGTGGCGCTGTCTGAATGCGGCCACCAACACGTTGTTGAGCAGATCGATGTCGACCGGCTTGCCGAGATGGGCATCGAAGCCTGCGGCCAGGGCGCGGGATCGGTCCACCTCCCGCGCCATGCCCGAGGCCGCCACCAGCGTCAGCGCCCGCGTGGTCGGGTCCGCCCGCAGCTGCTGCGCAAGCCAGTAGCCATCCCGCCCCGGCATGGCGATGTCGGAGATCACGGCGTCGAAAGCACCGGCATGCGCCTGCGCCAGGGCTTCCTCGGCGCCGGTACAGAGCCGTACCTGCGCGCCCTCGCCCTCCAGCAGCGCACCGAACGCGTTCAACAGGTCGGGCTCGTCGTCCACCACCAACAGGCGCAGGCCGTCCAGGCTGCACGGGGGCTGCGCCCCTTCGACGTCTTCCGATGCGGCCAGACACAGGGGTAGCCAGACGGTGAAGCACGCCCCCCGCCCTTGTCCTTCCGAGTGGGCGGCCACGCGCCCGCCGTGCAGTTCGACCAACTGGCGGACCAGGGCGAGCCCGATGCCCAGGCCTCCGCTGCGCCGGCTGGCACCGGAATCGACCTGCCGGAACATCTCGAAGATCCCCGCCAGATCGGCCGGGTGCAGCCCGATGCCCGAATCCGCCACGGTCAGCACGGCCATGCCCGCCTCCACGGTCAAGGCGGCATGGACGCTGCCACCGCTGGGGGTGAACTTGACCGCGTTGGTCATCAGGTTCCACACCACCTGCTCGATGCGCACCGGGTCGGCGTAGAGCCTGGCCGGCACCGCGTCGACGTTGATCGTCAGTTGCTTGGCCTGCGCGTTGCTGACCAGTGCGTCGACGATGCCGCGGAGCGTGTCCGCCACATCGAACACGCTCGGTGCGAGCACCAGCTTGCCCATGTTGGCACGCGAAAGCTCCAGCAGGTCGTTGATGATCTGCAGCTGGCTGGCCACTGCCCCCTGGATCGCCCGGGCAGCCCGCAGCGCCCGGCTTTCGCCCTGCAGGGTGGGCAGACGCGAGAGCAGCTGCGCGTTCATCTGGATGACAGACAGCGGGTTCTTCAGTTCGTGCGACACCACCGCGAGGAATTCGTCCTTCATCACGCCCGCCTCGTGCAGCCGGTGGGTGGTGGCGCGCTCCGTTTCCAGCGCCGCGTCCCGCTGCCGCTCGCGAAACTCCTCCTGCGTGAAATTGCGGCAGATCTTCGCGAAGCCGATGACACCTCCCTCGCCCAGCGGGGTCGTGATGCCGCTGCAGAAGATGCGTTCCCCGTTCTTGCGGACGTGCCACTGGTTGTCATCCGCCCGGCCGGTATCCCGCGCCTTCTGCAGTTCCATCCGGGGCTTGCCCGCGGCACGGTCGCTCGCCTCGAAGAGGATGTCGAACGGCTGGCCGACGGCTTCCTCCAGGCTGTGGCCGAAGATCTTTTCCGCGCCCGGGCTCCATGTGGCGATGACGCCTTTCTCATCCATGGTGATGATGGCGTAGTCGCGCATGCTTTCGGCCACCAGCCGCATGCGCTGCTCGCTCAGCCGCAGCTTCTCCTCGATCATGCGGCGCGACGTGATGTCGAAGAACGCGAGCACCGCCCCCTCGATGCGGTCCTCGCTGGTGCGATAGGGCACGACCCGGGCGAGAAACCAGCGGTGGTCCAGGCTGCGCACCTCCCGCTCGATGCGCCTGAGGTCGCGCAGCACGTCGGCGACATCGCTGGCCAGCTCGTCGTATTGAAGCCGGTGGGTGATGTCGAGCAGTGGGCGGCCCGTGTCGGTGGGCAGCAGGTTGAAGAGCGTCGCCGCCTGCGGCGTGAAGCGCTTGAGCTTCATCTCCCGGTCCACGAACACGGTGCCGATCTCGGCGGAATTCATCAGGTTCTGCAGGTCGTCGCTGAGCTTGGAGCTGTCCTCCATCCGCAGGGTCAGCTCCGAATTGACGGTGGTCAGCTCCTCGTTCACCGCCTGCAGTTCCTCCCGGCTGGTTTCCAGCTCCTCGGTCGTGGAGCGAAGCTCCTCGTTGATGGTCTGCAGTTCCTCGTTGGAGGCACGCAACTCCTCGGTGGACGCCGTCGATTCGCCCAGCATGTTGCGCAGCCGCTCCTGCGTGAGCAGCAGCTCCGACTCCAGCGACTCGATGACCGGGTCGCGCCCATCCATTCCTTCGGCGGGCAGACCCATGCTCTCGCGGGCTTCGTCGAACACCACCAGCATCAAGCCCTTGGGAGTCTCGTCCACCGCGGGCCGCACGGTCATCACGACGGTGGAAGGCACGCCGTTGATGGTTAACCGCACGCTGGGCGAAGCCACGGTGAAGCCGGTTTCGGCCGCCCGGCTGAGAGCCGCGCGCAGCTCGGCCCGCAATTCGGGCCGGGCCAGCGCCAGCAGCTTGTTGGACGGCACGCCTTCCGGCAACCGCAGCAGGTGCGAGGCGCGATGGCTCACGTGCAGCACGGTGTCGTCGGCATCGACCAGCACCGTGGGCGGAGAGTAATTGCGCACGATGCGTTCGTGCAGCAGCTCCAGCGGAGGCTTGGGCGGCGAAGCGCTGGCCGTGCGCGGTGGCGGCACCGGCAGGTCCGCGATGCGGCTCGGCAGGGGGGGCAACGGGCGGGCGCGCTGTGTCTGGCGGCTGGCGCGGTAGATGCGGTGGGTCTTGTCCACCTCGTCGAACAGCGTGTCCGCCACGTCGGCCGTTTCCGAGCTGCCGAGGAACAGCAGGCCGCCCGCCTTCAAGGAGAAATGGAAGCTCTGCAGCACCTGCAGCTGCGCGACCCGGTCGAGATAGATCAGCAGGTTGCGGCAGCAGATGAGATCCATGCGGGTGAAGGGCGGGTCGCTCAGCACGTTGTGAACGGAGAAGACCACCGTATCGCGAACGCTCTTGGCGATGCGCAGCCCTCCTGCTTCCGTCAGGAAGAAGTCGCGCAGGCGTTCGGGCTCCACGTCGCCACCGATGGAGGCCGGGAACACGCCGGTGCGAGCGGCAGCCACCGCCCGCTCGTCGATGTCCGACGCGAAGAGCTGCACCGGCACGCCGTGTGCGCCCAGTACCTCGCGCAGCAGGATGGCGATGGAGTAGGCCTCCTCGCCCGAGGCACAGCCAGCGACCCAGGCGCGGAAGGGCTCGTTGGCCTGGCGCTCCCGCAGGAACTGCTGGATCGATCGCTTCAGCAGGTCGAAGGCGTCCGGGTCGCGGAAAAAATTGGTCACGCTGATGAGCATGTCCTGCAGCAAGGCCGGCGTCTCGCGCGGCTCGGAATCGAGCAGGCGGCGATAGCTGGGCAGGTCCGGCATGCCGTTGACCTGCATGCGCCGTTCGATGCGGCGCAGCACCGTGCCCCGCTTGTAGTGGGAAAAGTCATGGCCGGTGCGTTCGCGCAGCAGCGCCTTGATGGACAACAACGCCTCTTCGGCCAGCACGGCGGCTTCGCCCCTGGACTGCAGCACGTCGAGCTCATCGGGCGGGCTGGGCATTTCGATCCGTCGGGCGTTCTGCAGCAGCTGCACCAGCTTGCCAGGCATCTCCTCTACCGGCATCACGAAATCCACAGCCTGGGTCTGGATGGCGGATCGCGGCATGCCGTCGTATTCGGCATCCTCCAGGCTCTGCACCATTGTCAAGCCGCCGGCCTCCTTGATGCGGCGCAGCCCTTGCGCACCGTCGCTGCCGGTGCCCGAAAGCACGATGCCGACGGCGTGTTCGGCATGCGCCTGCGCCAGGCTGCGAAAGAACAGGTCGACGGATCGGCGCCGGCCTTCGAGCGTGGTCAAAGGATAGACCTGCAACTCGCCATCGCTCATCACCAGCCGCAGGGCCGGCGAAATCACGTACACGTGGTCGATGGCGATGCGAGTGGTCTGGGTCACGGTCGTCACCGGCAGCTTGCCCACCCGGCTCAGGATCGAGCCCAGCGCGCTTTCGTGCTCCGGGCTCAGATGCATCACGACCACCATGGCGAGCCCCGGCTCGGCAGGCAGTTCCGCCAGCAGCCGGCGCAAGGCTTCGAGGCCGCCTGCGGAAGCACCGATGCCCACTATCGGGAAGGCAAGGTGGCTTTTGGCAATGACCCGTGCGCTGAGGGCGGCTGAGGTGTCTTGTTGCATGATTTTTGTTCTGTTGGACGGACGGTGTCGTTACTGCATGCTGCCAAGGGATCTCGGCGGAAACCGGGGCACGCCACTTCCTCGCGGCGGTCGATTACCGGCGGTTTAGCTTTTCGGCCGTGCGGCCCATCCACAGGGGGTCTGGGTGGCATGCCTCATCCTCACTGCCTCCGGGCCCACACCGCCACCCGAGCCTGCATGCGGCCCCTCTGGCCGGGGTAGGAGAAGGCGCCGTCAACATTTGCATACCACCCTACAGCCGCAGGAGCGCCATGCAGCGCCCCTTCCTAGGCCGAGGCGGGCTGTTTCCCTACACGCCAGAGTGGCGCGGGGCGCAGGCTGATTCTCAGACAGCGCCGTGCCGCCTGTCGGAACCTCCCCACCCGTCCGCTCTATCGATCTTGACCCCCGACATGCCCGTGCTACGCCGCGCAACTTCCTCGCCGGCGACCAGCCTGCCGCACCGGCATATCCCCCCCGGTTTCCACGAAGCGAGCCCTTTCCAGGATTTCTGGATGGGCGGCTACGAAGGCGCCGACCACGTGAACGGCTGGGGCATGCCGCTGGATGCGAACGTGCGCAACGGACACGGCGCGCGGCTGGTAGAGGACTATGCCGCGCTCGGCCCGCTGGGTATCCGCGTCGTGCGGGAAAGCATCGGCTGGCGATTGATCGACCGGGCGGGCGACGAAGGGTTCCGGGCGCTGGCCCGGCAGGCCCATCTGGCCGCAGCCCATGGCCTCCAGGTGGTCTGGACGCTGATGCACTACGGCTGGCCCGACCGGCTCGACCCATTCGAGCGGCCCGATGAGTTCGTCGACGCCTTCGCGGCGTATTGCCGCCGCGTGGCCGAGACGGTGCAGGGCATTCCCGGCCCAGCTCCGGTGTACCAGCCGGTGAACGAGATTTCCTTCCTGGCCTGGGCGGCCACCCGGACCGGCCTCATCTGGCCCCACGCCCCGAGTGCGGACCCGCATCGGGGCCAGGCTTTCAAGCGCGTGCTGGTGCGCGCGGCGCTGCGCGGTGCCGACGCGGTGTGGAGCGTGGCGCCCCTCGCCCGGCTGCTGCACACCGACCCGGTGATGCATGTGGAGCCGCCGTGCGGCGCAGGCCCCGGCGCCTGCGCCGATGCAGCGCAAGAGCATGCCGGCCAGTTCGAGGCCTGGGACATGCTGTGCGGCCGCGCGGCGCCGGAGCTGGGCGGCGCGCCGCGCTACCTCGACCTGATCGGCTTGAACTACTACCACAACAACCAGTGGGAACACGGCAGCCACGCGCGGCTGCACTGGCACCTGAACGACACCCGCAGGCGCCGGCCCTCGCAGCTGATCGCCGACGTATGGCAACGGTACCGCCGGCCGCTCTGCCTGTCGGAGACGGGCCACGTCGGCGTGGGTCGCAGCGACTGGCTGGATCACATCGCAGCGGAGGCCGTCGCCTGCAGGGCGCGCGGCATTCCGCTGCTGGGCATGTGCCTGTACCCGCTCATCGACCGCCCCGACTGGCAGGAGCCGCAGCACTGGCACCACAGCGGTCTCTGGGACCTGCCGGACGCCCCGTCGGGCGGGCTGGACCGGCGCCTCTGCGCCCCCTATGCCGACCGGCTCCGGCATTGGCAGCACACCCTGCCCGCACCCGACTCCCACAGCGCTTTCCTTCACCCCTCACCGGAGACTCCCATGACCCATCTGATCGTTTTCTCGCATCTCCGTTGGGACTTCGTCTATCAGCGCCCACAGCAGCTGCTTTCGCGCCTGGCGGCCCGGCACCCCGTGCTGTTCGTCGAAGAACCCATGCCTGGCGCCGACCGGCCCTGGCTGGAACGCTACAGCCCCTGCGCCGGCGTGGAGGTGCTGCGCATGCACATGCCCGGCACCGCCCACGGCTTCGACGCACAGCACATGGACGGCATGCGCACGCTGCTGCTCGGCCACCTGCTGGAGCACGACATCCATGACTACGTGCTCTGGTTCTACACCCCCATGGCCCTGCCCCTGGCAGAGGAGCTGACGCCGCGCGGGTCCGTGTACGACTGCATGGATGAGCTCTCGGCGTTCGACTTCGCCCCCAAAGAGCTGCTTGCGCGGGAAGAAGCCCTGCTGCGTTCCGTCGACCTGGTCTTCACCGGCGGCCGCAGCCTCTACGAATCCAAACGCGGCCGGCATGCCGACGTGCATTGCTTTCCGAGCAGTGTCGATCACGCGCACTTCGGCCAGACCGGGGTGCCGGACCATCCCGACCAGGCGGGCATGGCGCGCCCACGTCTGGGCTACTACGGCGTGATCGACGAGCGGCTCGACCTGGCCTTGATGGCCGCCGCCGCCGACGCGCACCCCGACTGGCAGTGGGTGATGGTCGGCCCGGTGGTGAAGATCGACCCCGCCAGCCTGCCCCAGCGGCCCAACCTGCACTGGATGGGCCAGCGCCGCTACGACGAGCTGCCCGCGTTCCTGTCGGGCTGGGACGTGTGCCTCATGCCCTTCGCGCTCAATGCCTCCACCCGCTTCATCAGTCCGACGAAGACGCTCGAGTATCTGGCTGCCGGCAAGCCCGCGGTGAGCACCGACATCCACGACGTGCGCCAGCACTATGCAGGCGTGGTGCCCATCGCGCAGTCCCATGCCGAGTTCGTCGCCGCCTGCGAGCGCATCCTGGGCTGGGGCGACCAGGAGCGGGCCGACTTCCAGCGCAAGGCCCGGGCGAAGGTGGCCGCCACCTCGTGGGACCTGACGGCCGCCGCCATGCAGCGGCTGCTGGAGCGCTTCGACGACGCCGCCGGAGCAATGGACCACCTACGCGCGCCGCAGGCCGCCCCCGCCGAAGAAACGGCTTCCGCCACATGAGCACTCTGTCCCACCCCGCCCCTGCCGCCGACGCCCGCCCGGCGGATGCGCGCAGGCAGCGCATCGCCATCGTCGGTGCCGGATTCTCCGGCGCCGTGCTCGCCCAGGAACTGGGTCGCGCCGGCCATGAAGTGGACGTCTTCGACACGCGCCCCCATGTCGGCGGCAACTGCCACACCGCCCGCGACGACGCCACCGGCGTGATGCTGCACACCTATGGCCCGCACATCTTCCACACCAGCAACCAGGTCGTATGGGACTACATCCGCCGGTTCGGCGAGTTCATGCCCTTCGTCAACCGGGTGAAGGCCCTCACCGGCGGCCGGGTGTTTTCCCTGCCGCTCAACCTGCTGACCATCAACCAGTTCTTCGGCAAGACCTTTTCGCCACGCGAAGCCGAAGCGTTCTTCGCGCAGATCGGGGAGCCCGGCGAGGGCGAGCCGCAGAACTTCGAGGAGCAGGCGCTGCGCTTGATGGGGCGCGCGCTCTATGACGCCTTCTTCGCGGGCTACACCACCAAGCAGTGGGGCATGCCGCCCTCGGCCCTGCCGGCCAGCATCCTGAAGCGGCTGCCGGTGCGGTTCAACTACGACGACAACTACTACGCCAGCCACTACCAGGGCATACCGCGGGACGGCTACACCGCCATCGTGCAGAACCTGCTCGATCTGCCGACCGTGTCGGTGCATCTGGAAACGCCCTTCCACCGATCGGACGCGCCGCGCTACGACCACGTCTTCTGCAGCGGGCCCATCGACGCCTGGTTCGGTTACGACGAGGGGCGCCTGGGGTACCGCACGCTGGACTTCGTGCGGGAAGACCATGGCGGCGACTACCAGGGCAACGCCGTCATCAACTACTGCGACCCCTCGGTGCCCTGGACGCGGATCTCGGAACACAAGCACTTCGCGCCGTGGGAGCAGCATGCGGACACCGTGGTCTTCAAGGAATACAGCCGCCTGTGCGAAGGCACGGACACACCCTACTACCCCATCCGCCTGGTCAAGGAAAAGTCCTTGCTGGCCCGGTACGTGGAGCGCGCGCGGCAGGAGCGTGGCGTGACCTTCGTCGGCCGGCTCGGCACCTACCGCTACATCGACATGCACGTCACCATCGCGGAAGCCCTGGACACGGCGCAGCGTTTCCAGGAACGGCTGTCCGCCGGCGCCGCGATGGAGAGCTTCGTCGTGGAACCGCTGTGAGGCGGTGAGGCGTTGAGATGGGTGCGGTGGGTGCCTGCGCCTTCAAGGCTCAGCCGCTCTGCGGCTGCCGCGGCGGGGCAGCAGGGCCCGGCGGCGCGAAGGCGGCCCGGACCCGCGCCAGGTCCTCGGGCGTGTCGATGTCGGTGACGTAAGCCGCGTCGGCACACGGCCAGCGCCACAGGCTGGCCGCGTGGGCGGCCATCCAGTCGCGCACGCCCGCCGAGGGGGGCTGCGCACGGATGGCGCTCACCGCCTGCCACGACAGCACCACCGGGTGGCCGGGCGCGCCGTCCACGGTGGGTATCAGCGCATCGACAGGGGCCGGCCGGTGCTGCCAGGCGGCCAGCAGCGACCGCACATGCGACGCGGTGAGCAGCGGCAGGTCTGCCACCACCAGCATGAGGTCGCGGCCCGCGTGGGACGACACATGGTCCTCGATCGCCAGCCGCTGCGAATCCGGCAGGGTCGGCTCCGCCAGCGTGTGCAGCAGCGGGCGAGCCCGGCAACGGTCCGCCAGCGGCATCAACGCGTCCCGATAGGGCCCCAGCACCAGGCTGACGTGTTCGCATCCCGCAGACCGAAACGCCGCCGTCAGCCGCTCCAGGACGCTGATCCCGCCCAGCGCCAGCGCGGGCTTGGCGCAGTTCCCCATGCGGCGGCCGAGGCCGGCTGCCAGCACGCCGACGCAAGGCGCGGCATCCGGGGGGTGGGCAACGGGCGGCTGGGGCGCTGCGGCCGCGCCAGGGCTCAGAGCGCGCACGTCGGCGCCAGCAGGCCGGTCGCCGACGCCGCGCCGGCGCCCTCTTCTTCCTGCAGCCGCTTGGCGGTGGCGACCTGCGCCTGTTGCGGCACGAGCACGCCGTTCTTGGCCGCCACCACCTCCGCCATGATCGACAGCGCGATCTCGGCCGGCGTCTTGCTGCCGATGTAGAGGCCGGCCGGCGAATGCAGCGCGGCCAGGTCGGCGGCCGTGAGGCCGAAGTGTTCCTGCAGCCGCTCCGACCGCGTGGCGGCATTGCGCCGCGAGCCGATCGCGCCCACGTAGAAGGCCTTGGACTGCAGTGCGTCGATCAGCGCCAGGTCGTCGAGCTTGGGGTCGTGCGTCAGCGCCACCACCGCCGTGCGGGCGTCGGGCTGCAGGCGCAGGATCAGGTCGTCCGGCATTTCGTGGCTGACTTCCACGCCTGGCACGCACCAGGTGGCGCGGTGCTCGGCGCGGGGGTCGCACACGATGGCCTCGAAGCCCAGGCCCAGCGCGATCTGGCACAGGAAGGCCGACAGGTCGCCGGCACCGATCACGATGATGCGGGCGCGCGGGCCGAAACTGCTGCGCAGGCGCGCGCCTTCCAGCAGGGGCACGCCGTCGCGTCCGCCAGGCCGCAGCCGCACCTGGCCGGTGGCCAGGTCGAGCACGCGCTCCGTCGCCTGGCGGCGCAGGCAGGCGTCCAGGAGGTCGTCCAGCCGGCTGTGCGCCGACAGCGGCTCCACCACCAGTTCGATGGTGCCGCCACAGGGCAGCCCGAAGCGGTGGGCCTGGTCGGCGGAAATGCCGTAGCGCAGCACGGCGGGCAGCCCTCCCGCGCAGACGGTGGCCAGCCCGCCCTCGCGGATGTGCGCTATCAGGTCGTCCTCGATGCAGCCGCCGGAGACCGAACCGACCGTCTCGCCTTGCGCATTGATCGCCATCAGCGAACCCGGAGGCCTGGGCGCAGACCCCCAGGTGCGCACCACCGTCACCAGCGCGGCCGGCGTGCCGGCCGCCACCCATGCGCTCGCGGTGCGCAGTACCCGGCTGTCCAGGTCATCCATGGCAGTGTCTTTCTACGGCATTCATGCGGTGGGTGTGCAAGGGGGTATCAGGCCGCGAGCGGCAGGCCTTCGATCAGCTTGTCGAGCGTGACAGGATAGTCGCGCACGCGCACGCCGGTGGCGTTGTAGATCGCATTGGCCAGGGCCGCGCTCACACCGCAGATGCCCAACTCGCCCACGCCCTTGGCCTTCAACGGCGAAGCCAGCGGGTCCACTTCGTCCAGGAAGATCACCTCCTGGTGCGGAATGTCGGCATGCACCGGCACTTCGTAGCCCGCCAGGTCGTGGTTGACGAAGAAGCCCCGGCGCGTGTCCACCGCCAGTTCCTCCATCAGCGCACTGCCCACGCCCATGGTCATCGCGCCGATCACCTGGCTGCGGGCCGACTTCGGATTGAGGATGCGCCCGGCCGCGCAGACTGCCAACATGCGGCGCACGCGCACCTCCGCCGTGAAGGCGTCCACGGCCACTTCGACGAAGTGGGCGCCGAAGGTGGATTGCTGCGTCTTCTTGGTGCTGTCGCCGAACTCGATGCTGTCTTCGGCCGTCAGATCGGCACCGCGCGCCGCGTCGGCCAGGGGCATGCTGCGGCCACCGGCCAGAACCTGGCCGCCTTCGAAGCGGGCGCTGGCGGCATCGAGGCCCAGCTTCTGGGCAACGGCTTCCCGCAGCTTGACGCAGGCGGCATAGACGCCCGAGGTGGAGCTGGCGGCGCCCCATTGCCCGCCAGAACCCGCGGACACCGGGAACTTGGAGTCGCCCAGGCGCACCACCACGCGGTTGAGCGGCACACCCATCATTTCCGCAGCGGTCTGCGCGATGATGGTGTAGCTGCCGGTGCCGATGTCGGTCATGTCGGTCTCGACCGTGACCACGCCGCGCCCGTCGAGCCGCACGCGGGCGCCGGATTTCATCACCGGGGCGCCGCGGTAGGCCGACGCCACGCCCAGCCCCACCAGCCAGCGGCCGTCTCGGGTCTGGGCAGGCTGGGCGCTGCGCTTGTTCCAGCCGAAGCGTTCCGCGCCCAGGCGCAGGCACTGCACCAGTTCGCGCTGGGAGAAGCGCTTTTCCGGGCGCTTGCCGCCCTCTTCCTTGTCGCCGGAAGAGGACTTCTCGCCGGTCGTGTCGGGCACGACCTGCGTGTCGTTGCGAATGCGCAGCTCCACCGGGTCCATGCCCAGTTTTTCGGCCAGCTCGTCCATGGCCACTTCCAGCGCCATGTGGCCGGTGGCTTCGCCCGGCGCGCGCATCGCGTTGCCTTCGGGCAGGTGCAGCTCGGCCAGCCGGGTGGCGGTCATGCGGTGGGCACCGGCGTAGAGGCGCCGGGTCTGGTCCACCGCTGCGTCGGCCTGGCCCTTGGGCAGGTCGCCCGACCAGGATTCATGGCCGATGGCGAGGATCTTGCCTTCCTTGTCCGCACCGATGCGCACGCGCTGGATGGTCGCCGGCCGATGGGTGGTGTTGTTGAACATCAGCGGACGCTGCAGCGTCACCTTCACGGGCCGCTTGGCCGCACGGGCGCCCAGCGCCGCCATCAGCGCATCGGCGCGCAGGAACAGCTTGCCGCCGAAACCGCCGCCGATGAAGGGCGACACCAGCCGCACCTTGTCCTTGGGAATACCGAGCGTCTTGGCCAGCTCGCCCTGGCCCCAGGCGATCATCTGGTTGGAGGTCCACACCGTGAGCTCGTCGCCCTTCCAGGCAGCGATGGTGGCGTGCGGCTCCATCATGGCGTGCGACTGGTCGGGGGTGGTGTAGGTGGCGTCAACCTGCACCGGGGCGGCAGCGAAGGCACCAGCGAAGTCGCCCACGGCGGTATCGGGCGCGTCGCCGTTGATGTCGCTGGGCTTGGTGGCCGAGTCCTTGGCCTTGGCCAGGTCGTAGTTGCCGGCCGCCGTTTCATAGTCGACGCGCAGCAGCTGCGCTGCGGCGCGGGCCTGCTCGAAGCTTTCGGCCACCACCAGCGCCACGGCCTGGTGGTAGTGGTCCACCTGCGGTCCGGCCAGCAGCGGGGCGGTGTTCATCTTGCCCTGCCCCAGCTTGCCGGCGGTTTCGGCCGTCACGATGGCGATCACACCGGGCGCCTTGCGGGCCTCGGCCCCGTCGATGCTGCGGATGCGGCCCTTGGCGATGGCGGAACCCACGATGTAGCCGTAGGCCGGGTTGGACACCACGTCGTGCCGTTCATAGGCATAGGGCGCGGTGCCGGTGGTCTTGAGCAGGCCGTCGATGCGGTCCACCGGCTGGCCGACGACCTTCAGCTGGTCGATCGGATTGGTGGTTGCGGGGGTATCGAATTTCATGGACTTCAGCTCCTGGCCTGGTTCAGTGCGGCGGCCAGCGTGCGCTCGGCCAGCGGCAGTTTGAAAGCGTTCTCGGGCGTCGGGCGGGCGCCTGCGAAGAGGCGCGCGGCCACGGCCTTGGCACCTTGCGGCATGTCGGCTTCCGCCGCTTCCACGCGCCAGGGCTTGTGGGCCACGCCACCCACCGCCACGCGGCCGCTGCCGCCTGGCTGCACGATGGCAGCCACCGACACCAGCGCGAAGGCGTAGGAAGCGCGGTCGCGCACCTTGCGGTAGACGTGCGTGCCGCCGACCGGCGCGGGCAGGGTGACCGAGGTGATCAATTCGCCCGGCTGCAGCTGCGTTTCGATGTGCGGGGTGTTCTCGGGCAGGCGGTGGAAGTCGGCGATCGGGATCACCCGGGTGGCGCCGTCGGCGCGCACGGTTTCCACCGTGGCGTCCAGCACGCGCATCGCCACGGCCATGTCGCTGGGATGGGTGGCGATGCAGGCATCGCTGCTGCCGATCACCGCCAGCTGCCGGCTGTAGCCGCCGATGGCCGAGCAGCCGCTGCCCGGCTGGCGCTTGTTGCAGGCCATGTTGGTGTCGTAGAAATACGGGCAGCGGGTGCGCTGCAGCAGGTTGCCGGCCGTGGTGGCCATGTTGCGCAACTGGCCCGAAGCACCGGCCAGCAGCGCGCGCGACAGCACGCCATAGTCGCGCCGCACCGTGGGGTGCGCCGCCAGGTCGCTGTTGCGCACCAGCGCGCCGATGCGCAGCCCACCCTGGGACGTGGCTTCGACCGTATCGAGGCCGATGCCGTTCACGTCCACCAGATGGGCGGGGGTTTCGATCTGCAGCTTCATCAGATCGAGCAGATTGGTGCCGCCCGCCACGAATTTGGCGCCGGGCTTGCCCGCCACGGCGGCTGCGGCCTGGGCCGACGATGTGACGCGTTCGTAAGTGAAGGATTTCATGCCTTGGCCCCCGCCACTTCCGTGATGGCGTCGACGATGTTGGAATAGGCGCCGCAGCGGCAGATGTTGCCGCTCATGCGTTCACGCAGCTCTTCGGCCGACAGCATCGGCTGGGCCGTCAGGTCGGCGCTGACATGGCTGGGCGTGCCGCGCTTGATCTCGTCGATGACCCCCACGGCGGAGCAGATCTGCCCGGGCGTGCAGTAGCCGCACTGGTAGCCGTCGTGCTTGACGAAGGCGGTCTGCAGCGCGTGCGGCGCCTGGGGCGTTCCCAGGCCTTCGATGGTGGTGACGCTGGCACCCTCGTTCATCACCGCCAGGCTGAGGCAGGATATGACGCGCCGGCCGTTCACCAGCACGGTGCAGGCGCCGCACTGGCCGTGGTCGCAGCCCTTCTTGGTGCCGGTGAGGTGCATGTTCTCGCGCAGCGCATCCAGCAGCGTGGTGCGGGGATCCACCTCGAGTTGGCGGGGAGCGCCATTGACGCTCAAGCGGACGGACATGGGTGCGGCGGCAGCTGTCATGGTGGTGGGCTTGGGTTGGGAGGGTGTCGCGGCAGGCACCGCCGTGGCGGCGGCCGACGTGGCGCCAGCGATGAGCAGGTCGCGCCGCGAAAGGGGGAAGTGGGCGTTGGGGTCCATGGGGCGTCCGTTGTTGTGGTCGCGGTCATTTCGCCGCGGCTCGTGGGGTAGCAGGCGCAAGGCGCACCACTTCCGAGAGCCTCGTCCATCTGCAGTGTTGCGGTTGTAGGTGGCGGGCTGAACAGCGCGTGGGCCGGCCCTTCCGACCCACCCGGCGCTGACCCGGCTGGGTACAGGCATCTCGCGCCACTGCGACGCATCGCGGCACCGGGAAGGGGCGAACTGGCCGCACTCAGCCAGTGCCACGACGCGCCCGGCCAGCGGGTGGCGGCGCCGTTTGCCTTGCCGGCAGCGCCCTACCAGCAGAGACTCGAAGTTCCCGCGCTGCAAAGGCTCCGGCGGCCCTGACACCACGGAGAGCTTTACCTGCCCCGACCTGGCCCCCGCCCCAGCCCGCGCCCGAAAAAATCCCCAGGGGGCTCGCGCCGCCTGGGGAGTTTCTCAATCGGTCGTCCGCCGCTGCGGACGCGTGCCAGCTCAGCGGCGACGGTAGCCGGCCGCCATCGGCGTTCCGGTGCGCTTGGCCTGGAATTTCTTCCACAGAAAACCGGCGACAGCCATCAGAATCATCTTGCGCATGGAGAGGTCCTCGTTGAGTTGAGCCGAGATGGTCGTCCGGATGGCGCGCCTCGCCTGTAGGAAGCGCGTGCAACGCCATGTCGGCGGCTGGGATCGGCCGCCGTCAGCGGGGGCGGGACAGGGCCGCGACCAGCCAGTCGCACAGTGCGCTGGCGGGATCCTCGAAGCCGTGGATGGCGCTGAAATGGTGGGCCTGCGGCTGGTCCAGCAGTTCGGCATGGTTGCCCGCGGCGCGCCAGGCATCGTGCCAGGCCATGGTCTGGCGCGCGAATTCCGGCTGCTCCAGCCCGCCCCAGGTCAGCAGCACCGGCGTGGGGCTGGGGCGCACGTGCAGCACCGGGGAGCAGCGCCGCACCGTCTCCTCGGTCAGCTGGATCCTGGGCTGCAGGTAGCTGTAACGCAGCGGCGCCAGGTCGTAGAGGCCGCTGGCCATCGCCGCGCACTTGAAGGGGTCCTGCGGCAGGCCGTAATCGCGTGCCCACTCCGTCTGCAGGCACATCGCCGCAAGATGCCCGCCCGCCGAGCTGCCGCCCACGGCCACGCGCTGCGGGTCGCCGCCGTGCTCGCCGATGTGGCGCAGCACCCAGGCGCAGGCCGCGCGCATCTGGCGCACGATTTCATCGATGGTGACGGCCGGACACAGGGCGTAGTCGGGCACCACCACGGTGATGCCGCGCTGCACCAGCCCCAGCGCCACGCAGCTGAATTCCTTCGACGACAACGCCCGCCAGTAGCCGCCGTGGATGAAGACGAAGACCGGCGCCCCCGGAACGTCTGCCGGGAAGATGTCCAGCGTCTCGGCCCGCGTGGGGCCGTAGGGCACGTCCAGCGTGCACCGCAGCGCCCCGCGCGCATGGGCGCTGCGCTCCTGGTAGTGGCGCATCTCGGCGGCGCGGTCGGCCACGGGAATGGCCGTGTCGTACTGCGCGTCGATCTGCTCCTGCGTGGCGAAGTCGCGGTAGAGCATGTCAGTCGGGAATGACGGCCGTGACCTCGATCTCGACCTTGGCGCGGTCCTCGATCAGGCCCGACACCTCCACCGCCGTCATCGCGGCGTTGAAGCTGCCGACGATCTCGCGGAAGGCCTTCCCGATCTCGGGATAGGCCGCCACGTAGGCCTTGCGGTCGGTCACGTACCAGGTCATGCGCACGATGTGCTCGGGCCGCGCGCCGCCCTCGGCCAGCACGGCGACCACGTTCTGCAGCGCCTGGCGCACCTGGCCGGCCAGGTCGTCGGTGTGGAAGACGCCCTCGGCGTCCCAGCCGATCATGCCGGCCACGAACACCATGCGGCCGCGCGCCGCGACGCCGTTGGCGTAGCCGCGGGGCCGGGGCCAGCCGGGGGGAAGAAGAGTCTGCATGCTTGTCTCCGGGAAAAGGGAATTCTGCGGCGCCCCGTCGCGTGCCGTCAGCGCGGCAGCCGCGCCAGCGCCTCGCGCACGTCATCGGGCAGCGCGCGGGCCTTGTGGGTCTTGAGGTCGGTGGCCACCAGCACTTGGCGCGAGCGCATGCGCTCCTCGTCGCCGGCGCGGCAGTGCAGCGCCAGGGTGATGGAGCTGTTGCCCACGCGCTCCACCGCCAGGCCCAGGGTCACGTCGTCGCCCATGCGGCTGACGGCGCGGAACTCGCACTCCAGCCGCACGATGGGCATGCCGATGCGGCGCGGCCCAAGCAGCCCCGAATACGACACGCCCAGGCAGTCGTTGAACCAGTCCTCGACCAGCCCGTTGAGCATGACCAGGTATTGCGGAAAGAACACGATGCCGGCCGGGTCGCAGTGGGCGAAGCGGATGCGCAGCGGCCGCTCGAAAACCACGGGCGATAGCGATGGCGATGGCGTGGCCGAGGGGACGGAAGAGTCGGGAGAGGACATGAGGAGAGTCGAAGAGGTCATACGCCGATGTACTGCTGCCAGAGGCCCGGGTCGGCGGCCAGCGCAGCCGAATCGCCCTGCCAGACCACGCGGCCGCGCTGCACGATGGTGTGCCGGTCGGCCAGCTGGATCAGCCGCTGCACGTACTTGTCGATGACCAGGATGCTCTGGCCCTGCGCGCGCAGCTGCGCCAGGCAGTGCCAGATCTCTTCGCGCACCAGCGGGGCCAGGCCCTCGGTGGCCTCGTCCAGCACCAGCAGGTAGGGGTTGGTCATCAGCGCGCGGCCGATGGCGAGCATCTGCTGCTCGCCGCCCGACAGCTGGTTGCCCATGTTGCGCGACCGCTCGGCAAGCCTCGGGAACAGCGCATAGACACGTTCCAGCGTCCACGGGTCGGGCGACTGGTTGCGGTTGCCCGCGAAGGCGCGCAGGTTCTCGGCCACCGACAGGTTGGGGAAGATCTGCCGGCCTTCGGGCACCACCGCCAGGCCCATGCGGGCGATGCGGTCGGGCTCCAGCCGCTCGATGCGTTCGCCCCGGAAGCGCACTGTGCCGCCCCGCGCCCGCACCAGGCCCAGCAGCGACCGCACGGTCGTCGTCTTGCCCATGCCGTTGCGGCCCAGCAGCGTGGCGACGTCGCCCGCGTCGATGCGCATGCCGACGCCGAACAGCACCTGGCTGCTGCCGTAGGCGGTCTGCAGGTCGTCCACCTCCAGCAGCACCTGCCGCCCCGAAGCGGCGCGGGCAGCGGCCGGCGCAGCCGCCGGCGGATTGAGCGACTCGTGCGTCATGCCTCGGCCTCCACCGGCAGTTCGTCACCCAGGTAGGCACGGCGCACGTCCGGGTGGTTGCGGATCTCGGCCGGTGTGCCGCAGGCGATGACGCGCCCGAACACCAGCACCGAGATGCGGTCGGCCAGGCGGAACACGGCGTCCATGTCGTGCTCGACCAGCAACAGCGTGGTGCTTCCGCGCAGCGATTGCAGCAGCGCCACCATGCGCTCGGATTCGTCCGGCCCCATGCCAGCCATGGGCTCGTCCAGCAGCAGCAG
This sequence comes from Acidovorax sp. Leaf160, assembly GCF_001424265.1. Classification (GTDB taxonomy): domain Bacteria; phylum Pseudomonadota; class Gammaproteobacteria; order Burkholderiales; family Burkholderiaceae_C; genus Paracidovorax. The sequence continues at coordinate 358,571 of NZ_LMOV01000001.1, read as the reverse complement.
CCGGGGCGCGGTGGCCAGCGCCAGGCCCACTTCCAGCTGGCGCTGCTCGCCATGGGCCAGCGCGCCGGCCAGCGCGTGCAGCTGCGCGCCCAGGCCCACCCGCTCGACCACCTCGGCGGCCTCCGCGTAGCGGGCGCGCTCGGCGCGGGCCGCCTGCCAGAAGCGCATGCTGCTGCCCTGCCGCGCCTGCACGGCCAGGGCCACGTTGTCCAGCACCGACAGGCGCTTGAAGATGCTGGTGATCTGGTAGGAGCGGGCCAGGCCGCGCAACACGCGCTCGGGCATGGCCTGGCGGGTGATGTCGTCACCGCCGAAGACGATGCGGCCCGCGTCCGGTGCGAGCGCGCCCGAGATCTGGTGGATCAGCGTGGTCTTGCCCGCGCCGTTGGGGCCGATCAGCGCATGCAGCTCACCGGGCTGCACGCGCAGCTCGGCATGGTCGGTGGCGGTGAGGCCGCCGAAGCGCTTGACGAGGCCGTCCACGTGCAGCAGCGGAGCAGCGCTTTCGGTTTGCAGGGGCTGAACGCTCATGCACGCTTCTCCCGCCGCAGCAGGCCGGCCAGCCCGCGCGGCGCGGCCAGCACCACCAGCAGCAGCACGGCACCCAGGATGAACTGCCAGTGGATGGTGTAGGCCGCGAGCACTTCCTCCAGCAGCAGGAACACCACAGCGCCGATGAAGCCGCCCCAGAGGTGGCCGACCCCGCCCAGGATCACCATCACCATCAGCAGGCCGGACTGGTTCCACTGCAGCAGCGACGGGCTGACGAAGCTCGACTGGTTGGCCAGCAGCGCGCCCGCCAGGCCGGCCAGCCCGCCGGCCAGCGTGAACGCCGCGAGCTGATAGCGGTAGACCGGGAAACCGATGGCGAGCATGCGGGTTTCGTTCTCGCGGATGGCCTGCAGCACATGGCCGAAGCGGGCATTCAGCAGCCGCTGGATCAGCAGGAACGCCAGCACGAAGAGCACCAGCACCACGTAGTAGAAGCGCGTGTCGCTCGCCAAGTCGAACCCCCCGCCCAGCACCGAGCGCCCCGCCAGGGTGAGCCCGTCTTCGCCGCCCCAGGCTTTGACCGACACCATCAGGTAGAACAGCATCTGCGCGAAGGCCAGCGTGATCATGATGAAGTACACGCCCCGCGTGCGCAGGCTGATGGCGCCCACCACCAGGGCGAACAGGGCGCTGGCCAGCACGGCGGCGGGCCAGGCGATCCAGGCCGACACCACGCCCTGCTGCATCAGGATGCCCACCGCATAGGCGCCGATGCCGATGAAGGCGGCGTGGCCGAAGCTGACCATGCCGCCGAAGCCGAGGATCAGGTTCAGGCTGGTGGCGGCCAGCGCGAAGATCAGGATGCGCGTGGAGAGCCCGACGTAGAAGGCCTCGCCCAGAGCCGAGGCCACCAGCGGCAGCGCGGCCAGCAGCACCAGCAGCGGCAGCGTCCACCGCAGGTGCAGCGCATGGTCGAAGAGCCCGGGTGGCCCCCCGGCAGGCGATGCCGCCCGCGGCCCGGCCGGCGGCGGCGAATGGGAGGAGGAAGAAGAAGCGGTGTGCATGCGGAGGAATTTTTCGGCCATTGCGTCAGCCGTGCGCCGGGAACAGCCCGCGCGGCTTCCAGAACAGCACGGCGGCCATCAACAGGTAGATCAGCATCGACGCCACCGCGGGGCCGGCGCCGCTGGCGGCCTCGGGGCCCAGCCAGTGGCCGAACGCCAGCGGAATCAGCGCGCGGCCGGCGGTGTCGACCAGGCCCACCAGCAGGGCGCCGAACAGCGCGCCTCGGATGGAGCCGATGCCGCCGATCACGATCACCACGAAGGCCAGGATCAGGATGCTCTCGCCCATGCCCACCTGCACCGCCAGCAGCGGGCCCAGCATACCGCCCGCCACCGCGCACAGCGCCGCGCCCAGGCCGAACACCGCCGTGAACAGGCGGCGCACGTTGGTGCCCATGGCCAGCGCCATCTCGCGGTTGGACGCGCCTGCGCGCACCTGCATGCCCAGCCGGGTGCGGGTGACCAGCACGTAGAGCAGCAGCGCCACGCCCAGGCCCACGCCGATGATGAGCAGCCGGTAGGCCGGGTAGAAGAAGCCGGGCAGCAGCTCCACCGGGCCGGCCAGGCTGGCCGGTGGGTTGAGCGCGATGGGCTGCGAGCCCCAGACCATGCGCACCCCCTCGTTGGCCATCAGCAGGATGGCGAAGGTGCCCAGCACCTGCGAGAGATGGTCGCGCTGGTAGAGCCGGCGCAGCACCGTCACCTCCAGCAGCATGCCGATCACCGCCGTGCCCGCGATGCCGGCGGCGAGGCCGATCCAGAACGAACCGGTGGCCGCCGCCGCGGTGGCGATGAGGTAGGCGCCCACCATGTAGAGCGAGCCATGCGCCAGGTTGATCATGTCCATGATGCCGAACACCAGCGTGAGGCCGGCGGCCAGCAGGAACAGCATCAGCCCGAACTGCAGCCCGTTCAGCGACTGCTCCAGCACCAGCACCCCGGTCATGGCCTGGCCCCGCTCACGGCGTCGATGGGGATCGCTGCGCCGGTCATGCCGCCGGCATCTTGCAGCTGCCGACGTAGGCGTCTGCGTGGCTCTTGAACACGGTGCCCAGCGTGCGGTTGGTGACGCGGCCCTGCGGGTCCTTGGTGATGACGCGCAGGTAGTAGTCCTGGATCGGGAAGTGGTTGGTGTTGAACTTGAACGGGCCGCGCACCGATTCGAAGCGCGCGGCTTCCAGCGCACGGCGCACCGCGGCCTTGTCGGCCAGGTTGCCCTTGACGTCCCGCACCGCGCCGTCGATCAGCCGCGCCGCGTCGTAGCCCTGCGCCGCATACAGCGTGGGCAGGCGGCCGTATTCCTTCTGGAAGTCGGCCACGAACTTCTTGTTGGCGGCGTTGTCCAGGTCGTGCGCCCAGAGGGAGCTGTTGAACATGCCGAGCATGGGCTCGCCCACCGCCTTGATGACGTCTTCGTCGGCAGAGAAGCCGGGGCCGAAGAGGGTCATGTCCTTGGACAGGCCCGAGCCCACGAACTGCTTGATGAAGTTGATGCCCAGGCCGCCCGGCAGGAAGATGTAGACCGCGTCGGGCTTGGCGGCGCGCATCTTGGCGATCTCGGCGCCGTAGTCGAGCTGGTTGAGCGGCGTGTAGCTCTCCAGCAGCACCTCGCCCTTGTAGAAGCGCTTGAAGCCGGCCAGCGCGTCCTTGCCGGCGGGGTAGTTGGGCGCCAGCAGCGCGACGCGCTTGAACCCCTTGTCCTGCACCGTCTTGCCGACGGCTTCGTGCAGGTTGTCGTTCTGGTAGCTGGCGCTGAAGAAATACGGGTTGCACTGCTCGCCCGCGTACTGCGAAGGGCCCGCGTTGGCGCTGATGTAGAACGTCCTGGAGGCGAAGGTGGGCGCGCCCACCGCCAGCATCACGTTGGAGAACACCACGCCGGTCATGAAATCGACCTTGTCGCGCTTGATCAGCCGGTCGGCCGTCTGGCGGGCCACGTCCGGGCTCTGCTGGTCGTCTGCCACCACCACCTCGGCAGGCAGGCCGCCGAGCTTGCCGCCGCCGTGCTTGACGGCCAGCTGAAAGCCGTCGCGGATGTCCACGCCGAGGCCCGCGCCCGGTCCGGACAGGGTGCTGAGCAGGCCGACCTTGACCGCGTCGGCGGCCTGGGCCGTGAAGGCCAGGGCGGCGAGCGCGGCGATTGCCAGGGGCTTGAGCGGGGAGGCGGCGGAGACGGCGGAGACGGTCTTCATGGGGCAACCTTTCTGTCGGTGGAAGGGGTGGCTTGGCGGTGGTCGGTGCCTGCGCCGGCCGTGCCAGGGGCACCGGCCTGGCCCAGGCGGAACCGCTGGAGTTTGCCTGTTTCGGTGCGCGGCAGGGAGGTCGCGAAGGCCACGGCGCGTGGGTATTTGTACGGAGCCACCGTCTGCTTGACGAATTCCTGCAGCGTGCGGGCCATCTCGGGCCCCTCGGCATGGCCGGGCCGCAGCACCACGAAGGCCTTGACGATCTGGCCCCGCTCCTCGTCGGGCACGCCGATCACGCCGCATTCGGCCACCGCCGGGTGCTGCAGCAGCGCCTCTTCCACCTCGGGCGCGGCGATGTTGTAGCCGGCCGAGACGATCATGTCGTCGGTGCGGGACTGGTAGTGGAAGTAGCCGCCCTCGTCCATCAGGTAGGCGTCGCCCGTCAGGTTCCAGCCGTTCTGCACGTACTGCGCCTGGCGGGCATCGTCCAGGTAGCGGCAGCCGGTGGGGCCCTGCACGGCCAGCCGGCCCACGGTGCCGGGCGGCACCGGACGGCCCTCGGCGTCGACCACGCGGGCGCGGTAGCCGGGCACCGCCGTGCCGGTGGCGCCCGGCCGCGCGCGCGATTCGTCGGCCGAGATGAAGATGTGCAGCAGCTCGGTGGCGCCGATGCCGTCGATGAGCTCGATGCCGGTGGCCTGCTTCCAGAGCGCCCGCGTGGCGGCGGGCAGCGCCTCGCCGGCCGACACGCACCGCCTGAGCGTGCTGGCGCGGATCGCGTCGCCGTGGGCCGCCAGCGTGCGGTACGAGGTGGGCGCGGTGAACAGCACGGTGGCGCCATAGTCGCGGATGCCCTCCAGCAGCTGGGCGGGCGATGCCTTTTCCAGCAGCACGGTCGATGCCCCCACGGCCATCGGAAACAGCAGCAGGCCGCCCAGCCCGAAGGTGAAGGCCATGGGCGGGCTGCCGATGAAGACGTCATCGGCCGAGGGCCGCAGCACGTGGCCCGGCCAGCAGGCGCAGATGGCCATCACGTCGCGGTGGAAGTGCATGGTGGCCTTGGGCACGCCGGTGGTGCCGGAAGTGAAGGCCAGGATGCAGGTGTCGTCGGCCGCGGTGTCTAGGTTGTCGAAGGTGGCGGGCCGCGCCGCCATCGCGGCCTCCAGCCCCTGGGGCGAGGGGTCGTTGAAGCAACGCACCTGCCGCAGCACGGGACAGGCCCGGGCAGCGACCTGCAGCTCATCGGCCAGCCGCAGGTCGCAGAGCGCGTGGCTGACCTGGCCCTTGTCGATGATGGCCTGGAGTTCCTTGGCGCGCAGCAGCGGCATGGTGGCCACTGCGATGCCCCCCGCCTTCATCACCGCGAACCAGCAGGCCGCGAGCATGGGCGTGTTGGGGGCGCGCAGCAGCACGCGGTTGCCGGGCACCAGGCCCATGTCGCCGACCAGCACCTGGGCGATGCGATTGGCCTGCGCCAGCAGGTCCGCATAGGTCCAGCGCAGGCCGGCGCCCTGCACGCAGAGCCGGTCGCCCCAGCCCCTGTCGATCGCGCGGTCGAGCAGTTCGACACCGCAATTGAGGCGCTCGGGGAACTGCAGCTCGGGCAGCTCGAAGAGAAATTCCGGCTGCATCGCGACGGGCGGCAGCCGGTCGCGGGCGAAGGTGTCGATGTGTGCGCTGGCCATGCGGAAACCCCTTGTGGTGCGACGCGTTTCGAAGATCCGAATCCGTTGTGCAGTCAAGCCATCGGCAAGCCAGCGGCGTCAGCCGGCCGGTGCCGCACCGGCGGGCGTGTTCCACGCGCGCAGCAGGTCGCGCGCGATGATGAGCTGCTGCACCTCGGTGGCGCCCTCGTAGATCCGCAACGACCGGATCTCGCGGTAGAGGCGCTCCACCGGCTGTTCGCTCACCACGCCCAGGCCGCCCCAGATCTGCACCGCCATGTCGATCACCTGCTGCGCGTTCTCGGTGGCGGTGAGCTTGGCCATGGCGGCTTCGCGCGTCACGTTGTGGCCCTGGTCGCGCATCCAGGCGGCGCGGTAGGTGAGCAGCGCGGCGCTGTCGATCATGGTGGCCATCTGGGCGAGCTTCGCCTGCGTGAGCTGGAAGTCGGCCAGCACGCCGCCGAACATGCGGCGCTGCGTGGCACGGGCCAGGGCTTCGTCGAGCGCCCGGCGCGCGAAGCCCAGCGCGGCGGCGGCCACCGAGGTGCGGAACACGTCGAGCGTGCGCATGGCGATCTTGAAGCCCTCGCCCGCCGCGCCGATGCGCTGCGCGGCCGGAATGCGGCACTGCGTGAAGCGCAGGCGCGCCAGCGGGTGCGGGGCGATCACCTCGATGCGCTCGGCGATCTCGAAGCCGGGCGTGCCGGCATCGACGATGAAGGCGCTGATCCCTCTGGCTCCAGGGGCCTCGCCGGTGCGGGCGAAGACCACGTAGAAGTCGGCGATGCCGCCGTTCGAGATCCAGGTCTTCTCGCCGTCCAGGAGGTAGTCGCCGCCCTCCCCCGCGCCCTCCTCCTGTCGCGCCGTGCAGGCCATGGCCGCCACGTCCGATCCCGCCTCGGGCTCGGACAGCGCGAAGGCGGCGATCGCATCGCCCGCCGCCACGCGGCCCAGGTAGCGGGCACGCTGTGCGTCGCTGCCCGCCAGCGAGATGGCGCCCGAGCCCAGCCCCTGCATGGCGAAGGCGAAGTCGGCCAGCCCGGCGTGGCGCGCCAGCGTCTCGCGGATCAGGCAGATCGCGCGGGTGTCGATGGCGTCGCCCGCCCCGGCCGCCACCGCGTGCCGCAGCCAGCCGGCCGCGCCCAGGCTGCACACCAGCGCGCGGCAGGCGTCGTCCACGTCGCGGCCGTGGGCGTCGGTGATGTGCCGCACGGCCCAAGCATCCAGCTCGCGGGCCAGATCGCGGTGGCGCTCGTCGAAGAAAGGCCAGTCGAGATAGCGGGTGTCGCTCATGAGGTTTCCTTGCCGCGCGCCATGTGGACGGCTAATTTCCGAATCGAATCAGGCTCCAGCGCTTGCTACATAAGCGCCAGAAGCTATTATTTTCATAGCATCTGCAGCCAGTGCGGGCTCAGTGGCCCTCGAACACCGGCCGGCGCTTGTCGACGAAGGCGCGGTAGGCGCGCTCGAAGTCGCCGGTCAGCATGCAGAGGGCCTGGGCCTGGGCTTCGGCCTCGATGGCCTGGTCCACCGTCATGGCCCATTCCTGGTGCAGCATGGTCTTGGTGATGCCGTTGGCGAAGGTGGGGCCGGCCACGATGTCATGGGCCAGCTTCTGCGCCTCGGCGAGCAGCGCGTCGGGCTCGCACAGCCGGTTGAAGAAGCCCCATCGCTCGGCTTCGTCTCCCGGCAGCGAACGGCCGGTGTAGAGCAGCTCCGACGCCCGCCCCTGGCCGACGATGCGCGGCAGGATGGCGCAGGCGCCCATGTCGCAGCCGGCCAGGCCCACGCGGTTGAAGAGGAAGGCCGTCTTGCTGCGCGCCGTGCCCAGGCGCAGGTCCGACGCCATGGCCATGATGGCGCCGGCCCCGGCGCACACGCCGTCGATGGCCGCGACGATGGGCTGCGGGCAGTGCCGCATCTCGGACACCAGCGCGCCGGTCATGCGGGTGAACATCAGCAGCTCGGGCGCCTTGAGCTGCACCAGCGGGCCGATGATTTCATGCACGTCGCCGCCCGAGCAGAAGTTGCCGCCCGCGCCCTGCAGCACCACGGCATGCACGTCGGTGGCCTGGCGCAGGCGGTGGAACAGGTCGCGCAGCTCGGCATACGAGTCGAAGGTGAGCGGGTTCTTGCGCTCGGGCCGGTTCAGCGTGATGGTGCCCACGCCGCCTTCCACCTGCCAGAGGAAGTGCGTGGCGGCGTAGCCCGCCAGCGGGGTGCGGTTGCCGGCGATGAGGGCGGGGTCGATGCGGTCGGTCATGGTGCGGTCTTGGGCTTGCGAGAGGGGGCGGGTCGGGCGGCTGAGGCTTGCCGGGCGCGGCCGCCGGTGGATGCGGTGGGCTTGAGCTGGGGCGGGGCCGGGGCCGCTGGCAACCCTGCCTGGTGCTCCGCCTGGCGCCCGGCCAGCTGCACCCGCAGCCGGCCCAGCTGGTCGTAGAGCTGTTCCTTGTCGGTGGCGCCCAGCCCCGCAAACATGGCGGTGAGCCAGGTCTCGTGCTCGGCGGCCATGGCGGCGAAGTCGCTGCGGCCCTTGGGGGTGAGCGCCACGCGCCAGGAGCGGCGGTCTTCCGGGTCGTCCACCCGCGTGACCAGGCCCTCCTTGGCCAGCTGGTCGGTCAGGCCGGTGATGTTGCCGCCCGTCACCATCAGGTAGCGCGACAGCGCGTTCATGCGCAGGCCGCCCGGGTGGCGCTGCAGTTGGGCCAGGTAGTCGAAGCGCGGCAGCGTGGTGGCGAAACGCGCCCGCAGCCGCTGGCTGATCTGCTGCTCGATCTGCGTGCTGCAGGCCAGCAGCCGCAGCCAGATCTTCAGGTCGATGTGGTCGCCGGCCACCGCGCGGGCCTCGTGGCCGATGCAGTCGTCGGCCAGCATGGGCGCGGACGATGGGCCAGGAACAGGAACAGGAACAGGGCTGCTTGCCATCTCACATCACCTCGCCGCCCGAGACGGAAATCGACTGGCCGGTGACCGCCGCCGCGCCGTCGCCGCAGAGCCAGGCCACCGTGTCGGCCACTTCGGCCGGCGACACCAGCCGCCCCTGCGGATTGCCGCGCACGAACTCGGCCTGCGCCTGTTCGGCGCTGCGGCCCGTCTTGGCGGCCACGCGCTCCACGCTCTCGCGCACGATGTCGGTGTCGGTGTAGCCCGGGCACACCGCGTTCACGGTGATGCCCTTGCCGGCCAGCTCCAGGGCCAGGGACCGCGTCAGGCCGATCACGCCGTGCTTGGCGGCGGCGTAGGCGGCAACGTAGGCATAGCCGCGCAGGCCGGCGGTGCTGGCGATGTTGACGATGCGGCCCCGGGTGCCGCCCGCGCCCGGGGCAGCGGCCGCCAGCAGGTCGGGCAAGGCGGCCTGGGTGCAGCGGAAGGTGCCGGTCAGGTTCACGTCCAGCATGCGCTGCCAGTGCGCGGCATCCATGCGGTGGAACGGCGTGCTCTCGGCCTGGCCCGCGTTGTTGACCAGGATGGCGACCGGCCCGGCCGCAGCCCGCGCGGCGGCGAAGGCCTGCGCCACGCTGGCGTCCGAGGTGATGTCGCATGCCACGGCCAGCGCCTGGGCGGAGGCCGGCAGTTCGGCCGCCAGCGCCTGCAGGGTGCCCAGGTTGCGGCCCAGCAGGGTCAGCACGGCACCCTCCTGCGCCAGCCGGCGGGCGATGGCCGCGCCGATGCCGCGTCCCGCGCCGGTGATGACCGCATGGCGGCCTGGCAGGGACGCCATCAGTTCGCCTCCGCTTGCAGGGCGCGCTGCAGGGGCGACAGAGCGGCCTGCGCGGCGACGGCGCGTTCACGCTCCAGGTTGCGCTCCAGCTGCACCTTGCCGGCCTGGTACTGGCGGGGCCACTCGGCACCGAAGTAACCGATGCGCGCCGCCTCGTTGAGCGTCCAGGCCGGGTTGGCCAGATGCGGGCGGGCGACGGCGCAGAGGTCGGCCCGGCCGGCGGCGATGATGCCGTTGACGTGGTCCGCCTCGGAGATCGCACCCACCGCCATGGTCGGAATGCCGGCCTCGTTGCGCACGCGGTCGGCGAACGGCGTCTGGAACATGCGGCCGTAGACCGGTTTTTCCAGTTTGCTCACCTGGCCGGAAGAGCAGTCGATCATGTCGGCGCCCGCCGCCTTGAAGGCGCGGGCGATCTCGATGGCGTCATCGGGCGTGATGCCGCCCTCCACCCAGTCGTGGGCGGAAATGCGCACCGACATGGGCCTGTCCTGCGGCCACGCCGCGCGCATGGCGGCGAACACCTCCAGCGGGTAGCGCAGCCGGTTCTCCAGCGAGCCGCCGTAGTCGTCGGTGCGCTGGTTGGTGAGCGGCGAGATGAAGCTGCTGAGCAGGTAGCCGTGCGCGCAGTGCAGTTCGAGCCAGTCGAAGCCGGCTTCCTGGGCCCAGCGCGTGGACTGGGTGAACGCGTCGCGCACGCGGTCCATGTCCGCCCGGGTCATGGCGCGCGAGGTGTCGCTCACGCCCTGCAGGTACTGCTGCGGCGAAGCGGAAAGCAGCGGCCAGCGCTCGCCTTCGGGCAGCGGCTGGTCGATGCCCTCCCAGGCGACGCGCGTGGCGCCCTTGGCGCCAGCATGGCCGAGCTGGAGGGCCATCTTCGCGGTGCTGTGGGCATGCGCGAAATCGACGATGCGCTTCCAGCCATCGCGCTGGGCCTCGTTCCACAGGCCCGGGCAGCCGGGGGTGATGCGTGCGTCGGGCGACGGGCAGGTCATCTCGGCGAAGACCAGGCCCGCCCCGCCCAGGGCGCGGGCGCCCAGGTGCATCAGGTGGTAGTCGGCGGGCAGGCCGTCGGTGCAGGAGTACTGCGCCATGGGCGAGACGACGACGCGGTTCTTGAGCACCAGGCCGCGCAGGGCGTAGGGCGTGAACATCGGCGGCACCGGGGGCTGCTGCGCGTCGCCGCGCTGCGGCAGGCCGGCGCGCTGGGCGATCCAGTCTTCGTACCGCTCCACGTAGCCACGGTCGCGCAAGCGCAGGTTTTCATGGCTGATGCGCTGGCTGCGCGTGAGCAGCGAATAGGCGAACTGCTCGGGCGGCAGGCTGGCGTAGCGGTCCACGTTCTCGAACCACTCGGTGGAGTTGCGGGCCGCGTTCTGGATGCGCAGCACTTCGACGCCGCGCACCGCTTCGTAGTCGGCCAGCGCAGCGGCCAGGTCGTCCGGCTGGCGGCCGATGCAGCGGGCCAGCTCGATCGCGTCTTCCAGCGCCAGCTTGGTGCCCGAGCCGATGGAGAAGTGCGCGGTATGGGCCGCATCGCCCATCAGCACCACCGGCGCATGGCCGTTGTGGTGCACCCAGCGCTTGCAGATCACGCGCGGAAAGCGGATCCACTGGGCCGAGCCGCGCAGGTGGCTGGCGTTGGAGATCAGCGGGTGGCCGCCCAGGTGGCGCGCGAAGAGCCGCTCGCAGAAGGCGATGGCCTCTTCCTTGTCCATCGCCTCCAGCCCGGCGGCGCGCCAGACCTTTTCAGGGGCTTCGACGATGAAGGTCGAGGTGCTGTCGTCGAAGCGGTAGGCATGCGCCTGGAACCAGCCGTGCTCGGTCTTCTCGAAGGCGAAGGTGAAGGCGTCGAACAGCTGGTGCGTGCCCAGCCAGACGAAGCGGCACAGGCGCAGGTCGATGTCGGGCTGGTAGGTGGCGGCGTACTTCGTGCGGATACGGCTGTTGAGGCCGTCGGCCGCGATCACCAGGTCGGCGTCGGGGTAGTCCTCGTCGCTCTGCACGTCGGTCTCGAACACCAGCTCGACCCCCAGTTCCTCGCAGCGGGCCTGCAGGATGTTGAGCAGCCGCTTGCGCCCGATGCCGCAAAAGCCGTGGCCGCCCGAGCGCACCGTCTGGCCGTGGCTGTGGACGTCGATGTCGTCCCAGTGGTTGAAGGCATCGAGGATCTGCGCGGCGGTGACCGGATCGGCCGCCTGCAGGTTGCCCAGCGTCTGGTCGGAGAACACCACGCCCCAGCCGAAGGTGTCGTAGGGACGGTTGCGCTCCACGACGCGGATGTCGTGGGCCGGGTTCTGCAGCTTCATGAGCAGCGCGAAATACAGCCCCGAGGGCCCCCCGCCGATGCACACGATCTTCATGACCTGCCGCCTTGCCGAGTCCAGAAGCGGTCAGTTTGGTTCTCAATAGTTTAGTTGTCAACTAAATCGACACCCGCAGAAACCCGGGGGCGGAACCGTGTCGTCCGCGCCGTCACGCCGCGCCGGTCCGTGCGGCAGCACGGAGCGCGAAGCGACAACTCAGGAAGCGGCGTTGTTGGCGGCGTTGGCGGCGGCCGGCGATCCGCCAGCTTGCGGGCGGCATGCCACCTCGACGCCGTACAGCGCCAGCAGCCCCAGCACATGGCCGATCGCCACGCCGGGCTCGCCCGCCTCGACGCGCCCGATGGTCTGCACATGCACGCCCAGACGGGCGGCGGCTGCGGCCTGCCCCTCGCCTGCGGCCAGGCGCGCCTGCCGGGCCGCGGCGCCCAGCGCGCGGATGGCGGCGAGGGTCTCGCCGGAAATGTCTGCGGATACACGTTTGCCTTGAGCCATGGCGGGATTCTGACCGGGCTTCAGCCCTTGTTCATTTGTGGCGCCGGCAGCGTTCCGAGCAGTACTTCACTTCTTCCCAATTCTTCGCCCAGCTGCGCCGCCAGGTCATGGGCAGGCCGCAGCCTGCGCAGAGCTTGCTGGGCAGGTTCGCCTTGTTGCCGGCATGCGGCGGGCGCCCGCCATCGGCGGCGGAAGAAGATTTGCCTCGGGCCATGGGCGGATGGTATCCCGTCCCACACCACACGCCGCCTGCCGCCCACCCCCGCGCAGTGCGCCGCGAGGTGTGATGCGAAGTCACGTCAACACGTCTTGGGAGACGACCGCATGAGCACCTCGCACCGCAGGAAAAAGAAGAAGACCAGCCGCGCCAGCCCCTGGAACAGGAGCAACCCGAAGTCCGTCCAGCGCAGCAAGCGCCTGACGCCTGCGCAGAAAGCCACTGCCAAGCGCCGCGCGAAGAAGGCCGGCCGGCCCTATCCGAACCTGGTGGACAACATGCACGTGGCGGCAAAATCTTCCAAGTCCAAGTCCAAGTCCAAGTCCAAGTCCAAGTCCAAGTCCAAGTCCAAGTCCAAGTCCAAGTCCAAGTCCAAGTCCAAAGCAAAGTCCCAGTCCAAAGCCAGGTCCTGACGCTCCGCCGCTGCACCGTCATGCCCGACGTCCGATCCGCTCACGCCCCGGCCCCGCCGGAAAGCCTGCCGCAGGCGGCGGTGGAAGCGCGCATCTTTTCCCTGCTGGCGGCGCGCCAACCCCAGGCGACCATCTGCCCCTCCGAGGTAGCCCGCTCCCTCGCAGCGCCCGGCGACCGCTGGCGTGACTGGATGCCGCACATCCGCGAGGTGGCACGGAACCTCGCCCTGGCCGGCCGCCTGCGGGTGACCCGGCAGGGGGTGCCGGTCGATGCCACCGCGCCGGGCGGGCCCATCCGGCTGGGGCGGGTGGACGAGTGACGCGGCGGGGCATGGACGCGTCGGACACGCCGCCGCAAGGCAGCGCGCAGTCCCATCCCGTGACGCCCGACGGCCGCTATTTCGTCGTGCGCGGCCGGCTGTGGCGCATGGCCGACCCGGCCCTGGCCGAGGGCGAGCGCAGCGCGCTGGTGCGCCAGCTGATGGCGGCCCGGCGCGCGCTGCGCGCGCCCGGCACCGCAGAGGACCGGGCCGCCGCACGCGACGCGGTGCAACGCACCAAGGAGGCGCTGGGCGAGCGCGGCCCGGTATGGTGGAAGGACGGCGCGCCGGACGAGAACCGCAAGCTGGTGCGCAATTCGTCCTATGCCGCCTGGGGCCGCGCCGCCGGCGTCGCAGAGCCGCCGCCGTCCGCAGCCGGCCGCAAGGCGCGGGCCAGATAGGGGGCGGTGCGCGACGCGGCATGCTGCGCCACGGCCTGCGGCGTGCCGGCGGCGACGATGCGCCCGCCCTCGTCGCCCGCGCCCGGCCCCATGTCGATGACCCAGTCGCTCGATGCGGCGAAGTGCATGTCGTGCTCCACCACGACGACCGTGTTACCGGCCTGCACCAGGGCGTCCAGCTGCGCCAGCAAGCGGTCCACATCGGCCGGGTGCAGCCCGGTGGTGGGCTCGTCCAGCACGTACAGCGTGTGGCCGCGCTGCGTGCGCTGCAGCTCGGTGGCGAGCTTGATGCGCTGGGCTTCGCCGCCCGACAGCTCCGTGGCCGGCTGCCCCAGCCGCAGGTAGCCCAGGCCGATGGCCTGCAGCACCTGCAGCGGCCGCAGCACGGAGGGCTCCTGCGCGAAGGCGTCGCACGCCGCATCCACGGTGAGCTGCAGCACGTCGGCGATGGTGAGCCCGTTCCAGGTGATGGCCAGCGTCTCGGGGTTGTAGCGGGCGCCGTGGCAGGTCGGGCAGGGCGCGTAGACGCTGGGCAGGAACAGCAGTTCCACGCTCACGGAACCTTCGCCCTCGCAGGTCGGGCAGCGGCCCTTGGCGACGTTGAACGAGAACCGGCCGGCGTCGTAGCGCTTCCTGCGCGCCGCAGGCGTGGCGGCGAAGAGCTTGCGCACGGCGTCGAACAGGCCGGTGTAGGTGGCGAGGTTCGACCGCGGCGTGCGCCCGATGGGCTTCTGGTCCACGCAGACCAGCCGGTGGATCTGCCCGGCCGCACCGCCCAGCCGCCCCGTCACCGCAGCCGCCGTGGCGGGCATGCCGCCGGCGCCCGGGTCGTCGTCGCCTGCTGCGGCATCGGGCGGGCCGTCCGGCATGGGTGGTTCATCGCCGTCGGCGAGCGCCCCCTCGTGCCCCAGCCGCGCGCCCACCAGGTCCAGCAGCGCATGGCTGACCAGGCTCGACTTGCCCGAGCCGGAGACGCCCGTGACGGCCGTGAGGCAGCCAATGGGGAAGGCCGCATCGACGCCGCGCAGGTTGTGCCGGTGCACGTCCTCCAGCGTCAGCCAGGATTGCGGCAGGCGCGGGCTGCGGCGCGGCCGCTCGGCGGCATCACCGAACAGGTAGCGCCGCGTCTGCGAAGCGGCCACGCCGGCCAGCCCCGGCGGCGGGCCGCTGTAGAGCACCTGGCCGCCGCGCTCGCCCGCCTCGGGGCCCACGTCCACCAGCCAGTCGGCGCGCTGCATGGTCGCCACGTCGTGTTCCACCACGAAGATGGAGTTGCCGGCGGCCTTCAGGCGCTCCAGCGCCGCCAGCAGCGATGCGGTATCGGCAGGGTGCAGGCCGGCCGAGGGTTCATCGAGCACATAGACCACGCCGAAGAGCTGCGATGCCAGCTGGGTGGCGAGCCGCAGGCGCTGCAGTTCACCCGGCGACAGCGTGGGGGTGGCACGGTCGAGCGAAAGATAGCCCAGGCCCAGATCGGTCAAGGCGCGGATGCGGCCCAGCAGTTCGGCTGCGATGCGCTGGGCCGCGATCCGCTTTTCGGCCGATTGCGACGCAGTGCGCCGCACGTCGGGCGCGGCGGCATGGGCAGAGCCGCCTGCCGCCACGCGGGCGGCGGTGGCCCGGGCGCGTGCAGCGCGGGGCAGCGGCTTGTCGTTGCCAGGCGAAGCGGCACTGTCGCCCTGCCCTTCGGCCACCGGCTGCAGCAGCCCCGCCAGGGCCGCCAGCGGCAGGTGCGTGAAGTCGCCGATGTCCAGCCCCCGGAAGGTGACGGACAGCGCCTCCGGCTTGAGCCGCTTGCCGGCGCACACCGGGCACGGCGTGCCGACCATGAAGCGCGAAACCTTGCGCTTCATCATCGCGCTCTGGCTGGTCGCGAAGGTGTGCATGACATAGCGACGCGCGCCGGTGAACGTGCCCATGTAGCTGGGCTGCTGCTTCTCCCGCCGCGCGCGGCGTGCTTCCTGCAGCGTGAAGCCGGCATAGACCGGCACGGTGGGCTGCTCGTCGGTGAAGAGGATCCAGTCGCGCGTTTTTTTCGGCAGGTCGCGCCAGGGCACGTCGATGTCGTGGCCCAGGGTGGTGAGGATGTCGCGCAGGTTCTGCCCCTGCCATGCGCTGGGCCAGGCGGCGACGGCCCGCTCGCGGATGGTGAGCGAATCGTCGGGCACCATCGAGGCCTCGGTCACCTCGTAGACGCGGCCGAGCCCGTGGCAGTGCGGGCACGCACCCTGCGGCGTGTTGGGCGAGAAGTCTTCCGCATACAGCATGGGCTGGTCGGCGGGGTAGTGGCCGGCCCGCGAATACAGCATGCGCACCAGGCTGGAGATGGTGGTGACGCTGCCTACCGACGAGCGCGCCGTGGGCGTGCCGCGGTTCTGCTGCAGCGCCACGGCGGGTGGGAGGCCCTCGATGGCATCGACCTGCGGCACGCCGACCTGGTCGATCAGCCGGCGGGCGTAGGGGGCGACGGACTCGAAATAGCGCCGCTGGGCCTCGGCATAGAGCGTGCCGAACGCCAGCGACGACTTGCCCGAGCCGGAAACGCCGGTAAAGACCACGAGGGCGTTGCGCGGGATGCGTACATCGACGTTCTGCAGGTTGTGCTCGCGCGCACCGCGCACCTCGATGAAGCCCTGGCCAGCAGCGAATTCAGAGGCGGGAGGTCGGTCGTTGTCGCGGGGCATGCAGGGCGGTTTTCAGGGGTGGGCGGGACGGATATCCCGTGTGGACGGACGCCGCAGCCCCTACGCAGGGCAGCGCCGTCCCATGGCTTGAGCCGACATCAGCGCTTTGGTGGCTCCGACTGCGCCGGGACGGCGATGTGGGGCGATTCGGTGCCATAGCTGCTGGCCGGGTCGTAGATCTTGTCGCGCCACATGAAGGCGACGGCCGCGACGACGACGGCCGCCACCGCCACGGCCGTGCCGATCACCCCGATGCTGGGGGCGCGGTGTTTGGTCTGGGCGGCATGGGGCTTTTCGCTGGCGGGGGCGTCCGTTCCGGACAGGGGTTTGGTCGTGGGCATGGCGTTCTCTCCTGGAGCTGAAGCCACAAGTTAACCGGCCCACCCACCCCCGCCTGTCGGACAAGTTGGAAGCTGCTGTCAGCCGCCAGCCGCCAGCCGCCAGCCGTCGCCGGGCGGGCGCTTCGCCGGCCTGCGGAGTCGCCGGGTGAAAGACCGCCGCCCTGGAGCGGCTCTGCACGGGCGCCCGCTACCCCTTGCGGGCATGCTGCAGGAAGAACCGGAGCATTTCCGCACTCGCATCCACGCCGCCGGGGTGGGTATAGGTACCCGCAGCGCTGCCGCCGGACCAGGCGTGGCCGGCGCCATGCAGCGTCCAGTACTCGACCGTGGCGCCGCCACCGGCATCGGTGTAGACGGTGCGCGTGTGCCGCTCGCCCCGGCTCGACCGGCCCTGGGTGGCTTCGCACGCCCCTTGCCGCCCCGCCGCCCCCTGCGCCGCATCGGCCGCCAGGCTGCCCGCACGGGCGATGGCCGCCCCATTGCGCACATGCACCGTGGTGTCGGCGTCGCCATGGAAGACGATGGTGGGCACGGCGGCACGCGGCAGTCCGGCACCGCCCCTGGGCTGCGCGGCGGCCTGCCCGTTGCGCATGACGGCCAGCGCCGATGCCACATCCGCCGCCGCGCCCTGCGGCAGGCCGGAATGCACCCCCACGGCGGCGAACACGTCGGGGTAGCACTGGCCCAGGATGTCGGCCATGGCGCCCCCGGCGGAAAGCCCTGCCACATAGATGCGAGCGGGATCGACGGCATGGGCGGCGCACACCGCCTGCACCAGCGCCACGAGGGCGGCGGGCTCGCCCCGCCCACGCTGCTGGTGCTGCGGCTTGAACCAGTTCCAGCACTTCTGGGCGTTGTCGCGCTGCGTCTGTTCAGGGTAGAGCACGACCACGCCGTGGTCGCGTGCCAGCCGGTTCATCTGCGTGCCGGCCGCAAAGTCGTCGGCGTTCTGCGTGCAGCCGTGGAGCATGACCACCAGGGGCCGCGGCGCTCCCGCCGCCGTCGCTACGGCGGTGCCTGCCGTTTCCGGGGGCAGATAGAGACGGTAGGCCAGCGTGCGGCCGCGGTGGCTGAAGCTGTCGCGCAGCCAGCGCTCGCCCGCCCCATCGGCGTTCGCGCTGCCAGCAGCGCCCGCCCAGGATGCTCCGTCGCCGGCCGCCGCACCTGCTGGGCGACCGGCCGGATGCGGCCCGTCGTCGATCACGCGCGTCAGCCCATCCAGCACCCAGCCTGGCGCCGCCTGCCCAGGCGGCGTCCCCCGGGGGGCAGGCCCGGGCCCGGAGTGCGCGCGAGTCGGGGCCAGCCCGGCGTCGCGCAGGGCCCGCTGGATGGTGTCGGTCGCCTCGGCCAGCCGGCCGGCGTGGGTGGACTGGGCGGCGTCAGCCATCCATTGGGAAAAGCGGTCGTTCATGCGGGGGCTTTCTTGAAGTTCAGTGGATGCGCCCGGCGAGCGCAGCTTTGACGGCACTGCTGGCCTGCAGGGCCCCCAGCACGTGGATGGATTCGATAGTGGCGAGGGCCAGTTCCGGAGTGACCGCCGGGTCGATGCTGGCCAGCCCCAGCACCCGGATCTGCAGGCGCTGGCCGGCCGAGCGGGCCGCTTCCAGATCGCCGGCGCTGAAATGCTGCAAGCCCAGCACCAGCATCTTGCGAGCGACTACCTGCTTCAGCGCGTCGGCGTGCGCCGCCAGTTGGTTGCGGATCGCCGTGCGGATGAAGTCCGTCCGGTTGCCATAGAAGCTCTCGGCCACGAGCAGATCGATCTGCCCGAGATCGACATAGCCGAGGTTGATCGTGATCTTCTCGGAGTCGCCCGTCTTGGCGAGGCGGTTGCCAGTAGTGGGAGTCGTCATGCGCGATCCTTAAAAACATCCATACACCATCCATATGGATGGTGAAAAACGGATTGCAAGGGGGGAACCGGGCAGGTGAACGCAAAATAAAGCATCGGTAGTCCCCGGGCCAGCCGCACCTTCCGCCACCCGAGCCGCCCTGCGTCGTGCCCGGGGCCACCCCGCTCCCTTCTACACTGCGCTCGCTGGAACCTTCGTCCCCACAGCCCACCCCTTCGACCCGTGCCTCCCACGCCTGCATCCCCCTCTGCCCTCCGCCGGCGCTGGCTCGCGCCATTGGCGGCCGTTCTCGGCGTGGCCGCCCTGCTGATGGCCTTCCGCTTCTGGACCGACCGGCAACTCGATGCACCTGTCGCGCAGAACTACGCCAGCTTCCTCGACGACCTGGCGAACGACTCGCTCCAAGCGCGGGCCTACCGCGCTTCCTACCTGCACCATTTCACCCGCGCCACGGTGGCGGCCCGCCACTTCGAGCAGGTCTGCGCCACCATGTTGCGCATGGCGGAAGCGGACGGGGCAAGGGTGCACGACGGCGCGACCGCCATGGCGGAAGGTTGCCGGCAGCACATGCGCCGCTACGGCGGCGATGCGCTGCCCCGTGACTGACGCGAAGATGCCTTGGGCGGGCGAGTGCCCTGCATGCCGCCCGGGGGCGGCGCCGGTGCAGATCGTTCACACAGGCATGGCCCCGGCAGGGCTGGCATCCACCGCCGCCCGGGTGTGAGAATGGACGCATGAGCACCTCCACCTCCTCCTTCGTCTCCGACGCGGACGGCACCCGCATCGCCACCTCCACCTGGTCCGACGTGGCCGGCGCACCGGCCGGCCTGGTGCAGATCGCCCACGGCCTGGCCGAGCATGGAGAACGCTACGACCGTCTCGCCAAAGCGTTGAATGCCGCCGGCTTCATCGTTCACGCCGTGGACCATCGCGGCCACGGCCGCACCGCCCGGCCACGCCTGGGCGATTTCGGCGCTGCCGGCTTCGGTGGGCTGATCGCCGACGTGGCCCAGTTCGGCGCCCTGCTGCGCGCCCAGCACCCGGGCCTGCCGCTCTTCCTGTTCGCCCATTCGATGGGCTCCTTCGCAGCGCAGGCGGCCCTGCTCGACCACGCCGCGGTCTGGTCAGGCGTGGTGCTGTCCGGCTCGACCGCGCTCGACCTTTTCGCGGCAGACCTGGCCCACCCGCCCGCCGGCGCGCCAGCGGGCCTGGCCGCACTCAACGCCGGTTTCACGCACCGCACGGGCTACGAATGGCTGTCGCGCGATGCGGCCGAGGTGGACGCCTACATGGCCGACCCGTGGTGCGGATGGGAAGTGCCCGCCGACGTGTTCCCCGCCCTGCTCGCCCCCGCCCACCGCCTGGCCGACCCGGCCGAGCTTGCGCGCATCCCCAGCGACCTGCCGGTGCTCATCGCCTCGGGCGACGCCGACCCGCTCGCAGCGGGCGGCGAGCGGCTGCGGGTGCTGGGCCAGCGCTACCGCGACGCGGGGCTGCGCGATGTGACCGTGAAGCTCTACCCGGGCGCGCGCCACGAGATCGTGAACGAGACGAACCGGGACGAGGTGACGGCCGACGTCGTGGAGTGGATGCGGGCGCGGCTTCGATAGGGAGGTTGGGAGACAGCCTGCGCCAGCGACCTCGCAGCGCCGCAAGCTCGCTGCAAGGGTGCGCCCCTACCATCGCGCGCATGTCCCCCATTCCGCACGCCGCACTTCTCTGCGCCCTCTCCTGGTCGGCGGCGTCAGCCACCGCGCAGGTCTATCGCTGCGGCAATACCTACACGCAAGAGCCTTGCAAGGGCGCCCGGGTGATCGACACCGCGCCGCCGGTGACCAGCCACGGCAGCGCATCGCCTCCGGGAAGGCAGAAGATCTATCTCTGCAGCAGCAAGGGCGGCGGGCAGTTCTGGGCACAACAGCACTGCCACCAGCACGACGCGTGGATCGAACGGACGGAAACCGTGCCAGTGGCCTGGGCTGGGATGAGCAGGTCCGCATCGCACGCTCGCAGCGCGATGCCACGGCGGCGCTGCTGGCGCCGCCCCCCGTCACGTACAACACCGCGCCAACGCCCCAGCCCGCGCCCGTGCCCGGCCGCCGCGAGGCTTGCGCGGCGCTGGACGAGCGGGTCAAAAGCCTGGACAGCATGGGCCGTGCGGGCAGCCTGCACTACGACCTCGATTGGGTCCGGCGCGAGCGCAAGTCGGCAAGGGATGAGCAGTACCGGCTTCGCTGCTAGCCCGCAGGCTGCGAAGCCACGCCGTGGCGAACACGGCGCGCTTCGATGAGACGCTGCAGCGCCGGGCGACGACGCGGGCGCTGCGCCGATCGGCCGACGCCGCACGGGTCGGTCGTCAACACCGCTGCCACCGCACGCAGCCCCCGCTCCGCCCCGCTTCACTCCACCGTCACACTCTTGGCCAGGTTCCGCGGCTTGTCCACGTCCGTCCCCCGCGCGCAGGCCGTGTGATAGGCCAGCAGCTGCAGCGGCACCACGTGCAGCAGCGGCGACAGCGCGCCGTAGTGCTCCGGCATGCGGATGACGTTGACGCCTTCGCTGCTTTCGATGCGGGTGTCGGCATCGGCCAGCACGTAGAGCATGCCGCCGCGTGCGCGCACTTCCTGCATGTTGCTCTTGAGCTTTTCCAGCAGGGTGTCGTTGGGCGCCACGGTGACGATGGGCATGCTGCTGGTGACCAGGGCCAGCGGGCCGTGCTTCAGTTCGCCGGCCGGATACGCCTCGGCATGGATGTAGCTGATTTCCTTGAGCTTCAGCGCGCCTTCCAGGGCGATGGGGTAGTGCAGGCCACGGCCCAGGAACAGCGCGTTTTCCATGCGGGCGAAGTCCTCCGCCCAGCTGATGACCTGCGGTTCGAGCGCCAGCACCGCCTGCAGGGCCACCGGCAGATGGCGCATGGCCTTGAGGTGGGCGGCTTCCTGCTCTTCGCTCAGGCGTCCCCGGGCCTGCGCGAGCGCCAGGGTCAGCAGGAAGAGGCCTGCCAGTTGCGTGGTGAAGGCCTTGGTGGAAGCCACGCCGATCTCCACGCCCGCCCGCGTGATGTAGGCCAGCTTGCATTCGCGCACCATGGCGCTGGTGGCGACGTTGCAGATGGTCAGCGTCTGCTGCATGCCCAGGCTCTGCGCGTGCCTCAAGGCGGCCAGCGTGTCGGCGGTTTCGCCGGACTGGCTGATGGTGACGACCAGCGTGCGCGGGTTGGGCACGCTGGTGCGGTAGCGGTATTCGCTGGCGACTTCGACCTGTGTGGCAATGCCCGCAATCGATTCGAGCCAGTACTTGGCAGCGCAGCCGCTGTAGTAGCTGGTGCCGCAGGCGAGGATGAGGACGGAGTCGATCTCCTTGAACACGCGCCAGGCGGCTGTGCCGGGCTCGCCGTGCAGGCCCTGGCCGTCGAACAGCTCGGGCACGATGCCCTGCACGCCTTCCAGCGTGTCGGCAATGGCGCGGGGCTGCTCGAAGATTTCCTTTTGCATGTAGTGGCGATACGGACCCAGTTCGGCAGCGCCGCTGTGGGCCAGCACGGTGCGCACCGGGCGCGCGGCGGCGTCCAGCGGCTGGCCGTTCTTGCTGGCGATCCAGTACCGGCCCAGCTGCAGATCCACCAGGTCGCCTTCTTCCAGGTAGACGATCTGGTCGGTCACCCCGGCCAGGGCCATGGCATCGCTGGCCAGAAAGTGCTCGTTCTGCCCCACCCCCAGGATCAGCGGCGAGCCGGCCCGCGCGCCCACCACCCGGTGCGGCTCGTCCTTGTGGATCACGGCGATGGCGTAGGCGCCGTGCAGGCGCCGCACGGCCGCCTGCACGGCCTGGAAGAGATCGCCTTCGTACAGGCTTTCCACCAGGTGCGCGATGACCTCGGTGTCGGTCTGGCTGGTGAAGATGTAGCCGCGCGCCTGCAGCGCCGTGCGCAGCTCTTCATGGTTTTCGATGATGCCGTTGTGCACCAGCGCCACGCGGCCCAGCCGCAGCGGCTCGCCCACGTCCGGGTCGGCCCCGACGCCGGCACCATGGCTGAAATGCGGATGGGCGTTGTGCACGACAGGCGCGCCGTGCGTGGCCCAGCGGGTGTGGGCGATGCCCGTCGCGCCTTCGACATGGTCCACCGCCACCTGTTCCAGCAGTTCGGCCACACGGGCCGTGCTGCGCGCGCGCCGCAAGCCGCCTGCGGGTGGGCTGCCCAGGCTGGCTTCGTGCACGGCCACACCGCAGGAGTCGTAGCCGCGGTATTCCAGCCGCTGCAGGCCCTGCACGAGGATGGGAACGATGTTGCGCGTGGAGACCGCGCCGACGATGCCGCACATGGGGAGATTCCTTCAAGAAGTCGAAGAGGGGTACCGAACAATAGGAGGCATGGTAGAAAAAGGTCAACGAAACTTCATTTCTATTTCAGCCAGAATGTGGATTTATCTTTCACTCAATCTGACCGCCGAAATGAAATTTCAAATACCGCCCGCTTATGGAATTAAATGAGCTTGATCTGATCGATTTGCGCTTGCTCGAGCTGTTGCAGACGGACTCCAGTCTGAGCAACCAGGCGATGGCGGCCACCGTGCATGTGTCGCCGCCCACGTGTTTGCGGCGCATCAAGCGGCTGCACGATGCCGGGCTGGTGGAGCGGCAAGTGGCCATTCTGCGGCCCGACCGGCTGGCCGAGCTGCAGGGCCATGGGCTCACGGCGTTCGTCGAGGTCACCCTGGACCGCCAGGGCGCGGAACAGCTCCAGGCATTCGAGGACCGCGCCGTGGCCGAGCCCGCCGTGCAGCAGTGCTGGCGGGTCGCGCCGGGGCCGGACTTCATGCTGGCGGTGCATGCGCGGGACATGCCCGGCTATCTGGCCCTGACGCAGCGGCTCTTCACGTCGGATGCGAACGTGCGCAACGTCAAGGCCTTTTTCGGGGTCAAGCGCGCCAAGTTCGATACGCGCATCGCCCTCACGCCAAGCCGGTGATCCGCCGGCCGGCCCGGGCCCGCCCGCGACGTGCCGCGCAGCGCTCCGCCTCCACGCCGCAGCCTGGCGCTGGGAAAGCACGCATCGCGCAACCAACAGCCGTGCGGTAGAGTCGCGCGCGCCACCCTGCCACACCGCCATGCCCCGCCCGAAACGCCACCCCACCCACGACATGTACCGCAGCATCTATCCGCTGCGCATGCTGGGCATGGGTCTGGGGGGCGTGGTCACGGGGGTGGTCCTGTGGGAGCGCAGCGTTTCCCCCGTCGACTGGACCGTGCTGGTGCTGATCTGCCTGGTGTGGCCGCAAGTGGCGTTCTGGCTGGCCCGCCGCAGCGCCGACCCTTACCGTGCCGAGATACGCAACCTGGTGATCGATTCGGCCCTGACGGCGGTGCTGGTGCCCCTCATGCACTTCGCGCTGCTGCCCAGCGTGCTGCTGTGCACGCTCACCATGCAGGACAAGATCACCACCGGCATCCAGGGGCTGTGGGCCCGGTCGCTGCCCGGCATGATGGCCGCCGGGCTGGCGGCCACGCTGCTGTTGCGCCCGGGCTTCGAGCCCGAGTCGTCGCTCTGGGTCACCGTGGCCTGCCTGCCGGTGCTGGTGATGCACTCGCTGGCAGTGAGCGTGACCAGCTACCGGCTGATCCGCAAGGTGTCGCACCAGAACCAGCAGCTCGACGAGTTGCGCCGCATCGATGCGCTGACAGGACTCTACGGCCGCCATCACTGGCAGGAACAGGCGGAGGCGGCGCTGGCCCGCTTCCAGGCCGAGGGCACCGTCACCAGCCTGCTGATGCTCGACATCGACCACTTCAAGCACATCAACGACCAGTGGGGCCACAGCGTCGGCGACGAAGTGATCCGCTCGATGGCGCAGCTGGTGCGGGCCAACGTGCGCGCCACCGACTGCGCGGGCCGCTATGGCGGCGACGAATTCGCGGTGGTGCTGCCGGCGCAGGATCTGGCGGCAGCGCATGCGGTGGCCGAGCGCATCCGCGCGCAGGCGTTCGAGACCCGGCTGCCCGGCCTGCCCGAGCTGCGCCTGACCTGCAGCATCGGCATTGCCGCCACCGACCCGGCGCACCAGCGCGTGCGTGACTGGGTGGACGCCGCCGACGCCGCGCTCTACCAGACCAAGCATGACGGCCGCAATGGCATTTCCATTCACCCGGGCAGCGGGAGGGCGGGCGCACCGCTACCGGCCGCTGCGTCGCCCGCGCGGGTGGCATGAGCCCGCCCAGGCGATCAGGACGGTGAGCGAAGTCCGTGCGCTGCCCGGCGCGCTGGCGCGATCCATTGCCTGAAGAAAGAAGTCCTGCTGCGGCGAAGCCCGTCCACGCCGATGCGCCGGGGGCCGGGGGCCGCTCAGGCAGCAACGGCTGCAGGCCAGACCAGTTCGACCGTGCAGCCTTCGCCAGGCACCGCCGTGATGCCGATGTGGCCCCCGTGGCGCTGCATGATGGCGCGTGCCTTGGCCAGCCCGACCCCCATGCCCTCGAACTCGGCATCGCGGTGCAGCCGCTGGAACACGCCGAACAGCGTGCCGGCGCGCGCGGGGTCGAAGCCGGTGCCGTTGTCCCGCACCGACAGCCAGGCTTTGCCGTCCTCAGCCACGCCTCCCCGCACCTCGATGCGGGCGGGCGTACGGCCCCGCGTGAACTTGACCGCATTGCCCAGCACTTCGGCCATCAGCAGGCTCAGCAGTGCGGCGTCGCCCATCACGGCGGGCAGGCCGGATGCCACCAGCCATTCCACGTTGCGGCCCGCAGCGGCACCGGCGCTGGCGCTGGCGCAAGTGCGCTGCACATCGGCCAGCAGGGCGTTCAGATCCACGGGCGCCGGCTGCAGCGGCGCCTGGGCGATGCGGGAGAGCGCAAGCAATCCGTCGAGCATTTTTCCCATGCGGCGCGCGGCCTGGTCCAGCGTGTCCAGGAAACTGCCGGCCTCCGCCCGCGCTTCGCCTTGTAGCCCCTGCTCTCCGTCTTCGACCAGTTCCCGCACCAGCGGGATGTAGGAGGTGATGTGCCGCAGCGGCGCGCGCAGGTCGTGCGAGACGGCGCGCAGGAACTCTTCCTGCGCCGCAGCCGAATCGGACAGGGCCTGGTCGCGCGCGGCCAGCAGCGTGCGCAGGGCGGGGGCATCCAGCGCGTGGTACGGGTCACCGGCGGAAAGCGCCCCGCCCTGCCCCGCATTACCGGCGTGCCCGGCGTGCCCGGCGTGCCCGGCGTGCGCGGCGCGACCGGCGTGCCCGGCGTTCGTCATGCCTCGGGCACCCGTGGCTGCTTGGCCGGGCGCTGCCAGTTTTCCTTCACGATCTGCTTGCCGCGTGCCACGCTCAGGGCGCCCGGCGGCGTGCTCTTGGCGATGGTCGAGCCGCCGCCCACGGTGCCGCCCGCGCCGATGGTGACGGGTGCCACGAGCACGCAGTTGCTGCCGATGTGCACGTCCGCCTCGATGACCGTGCGGTGCTTGTTGGCGCCGTCGTAGTTGGCGGTGATGCTGCCCGCACCGTAGTTCACCCGCTCGCCCACCGTGGCGTCGCCCAGGTAGGCCAGGTGGTTGGCCTTGGCGCCGTCGGCCAGCGTGGAGTTCTTCACTTCGACGAAGTTGCCGATGTGCACTTCGCTGCCCAGCTGCGCGCCGGGCCGCAACCGGGCGAACGGGCCGATCAGCGCGCCTGCGCCGACCGACACGCCGGCCTTCTCGCCGTCGATGTGGGTGAACGGATGGATCACCGCACCCGCAGCGATGGCTGCGTTGGCGATGCAGCAATGCGCGCCGATCTGCACGCCCTCGCCCAGCTCCACCCGGCCGGTGAACACGCAGTTGACGTCGATCTCCACGTCCTGCCCGCAGACCAGCTGGCCGCGCGCGCCGCTGCGCGGATCGTCACGCACGTCGAAGCGGGCCGGATCGGCCAGGCGCACGCCCTGCTCCATCAGCGCACGGGCCTGGCGCAGCTGGTGGGCGCGCTCCAGCTCGGCCAGCTGCAGGGGGCTGTTGACGCCCGCCACCTGCAGCGCGTCGGCGATGCGGTGGGCCACCACCGGCACGCCGTCGGCCACGGCCATGGCGACGATGTCGGTGAGGTAGTACTCGCCCTGCGCGTTGTCGTTGGACAGGCGCCTCAGGCAGGCGGCCAGCAGGCGCGCCGGCACGGCCATGATGCCGCTGTAGACCTCGTCGATGGCGCGCTGGGCGTCGCTCGCGTCCTTGTGTTCGACGATGCCCTGCACCGCATCGTCGGCGCCGCGCACGATGCGGCCGTAGCCGGTGGGGTCGGGCAGCGTCACGGTCAGCAGGGCCAGCCGGTCGGGACGCGAGGCGGCGACCAGCGCGGCCAGCGTGTCGGCCCGGGTCAACGGCACGTCGCCCGACAGCACCACCACGGTGCCGTCGCCGGCCAGCGCGGGCACCGCCTGCTGCACGGCGTGGCCGGTACCCAGCTGCGGCTCCTGCCGCACGAATTGCAGATCGAGACCGCCGCCAGCGCCCGCCGCGCCTGCGGTGGAGGCTTCAACCTCCGCAGCACCATGGCCCGTGACGACGACGACGCGGCGTGCGGCCAGGCTGACCGCCTGGTCCAGCACATGCCAGAGCAGCGGCCGCCCGGCCAGGCGCTGCAGCACCTTGGGCGTGCGGCTCTTCATGCGGGTGCCCTTGCCGGCCGCCATGACGAC
This sequence comes from Acidovorax sp. Leaf160, assembly GCF_001424265.1. Classification (GTDB taxonomy): domain Bacteria; phylum Pseudomonadota; class Gammaproteobacteria; order Burkholderiales; family Burkholderiaceae_C; genus Paracidovorax. The sequence continues at coordinate 331,741 of NZ_LMOV01000001.1, read as the reverse complement.
GACGTCCAGCGCATCGCCGCCGGAGGTCGGATCTGAAGCGGGGGAGGCAAGCGGGGCGGAAGGGGAGGCAAAGGCAGCGGTCATGGCGGGACGGTGGAAGAAGGCGCAGAACGCGGAAACGGGTCTGCGGCGATTATCCAGCCGGACGCGCGCAGCCAGCGCTGCCGCGCCCGCAGCGCTGCCGACTACAGCAACGGCGCAGGCCGCGGCACCGTGTCGTACACCTCGGCGATGCGCGCCAGCACCCGTGCGTTCAGGATGCGCAGCCGCCCTCCCGACAGGTCGTGCAGCCCCAGTTGCGCGAGCCGCCGCAGCGTCTTGTTGGTGTGCACCAGCGACAGGCCCAGCGCATCGGCGATGTGCTGCTGGGTGAGCGGGAAGGCCACCGAGCCGTCCGCATCGAGCATGCCCAGACGCTCCAGCCGGCGGTGCAGCTGCAGCAGCAGGACGGCCACGCGCTCGGGCGCGGTGCGGCGGCCTGCGGTCAGCAGGTTCTCGTCCACCAGGCTTTCCTCCCGCGCGGCCAGCCAGGTCACGTCGTAACCCAGGCGTGAATGGTCCTTGTAGAGATTCCAGAGCGTGTCTTCCTCGAACACGCAGAAGTGGCAGTCGCTGATGGCGTCCACGCCGTGCAGGGAGGTCTCGCCGAACTGCTGTTGCAGGCCCGCCAGATCGCCGGGCAGCAGGAAGTTCAGGATCTGCCGGCGCCCGTCGGACAGCGTCTTGTAGCGGAACGCCCAGCCGGCATACACGGTGTAGAGCCGGGCGTTGGGCTGGCGCTCGCGGATCAGCGTGCCGCCGGCAGGCACCATGTGCGTGCCGCTGCGCAAGCGCTCGATGGACGAGAGCGTCTCCGGGTTGACTGGAGAGAAGGCGGCGGTGCGGCGCAGACCGCATTCGTCGCAATGACGGGGGCACACGGTGTGGGCGGCGGCAGCGTTCATGGCGGCGCGATTCTAGGTGGGAAATCCTATGTCTTTTGACATTGCGCGGGCAGCTTGCCGGAGGCAGGATCGGCCGCAATGTCCGCAGCCTCGCCCATGTCGTCGCCCCTCTACGAAGTCCTCTACGTCAGCACCTTGTCCGAGGGCCAGCCGCTGAGCACCGTGGCCAGCATTGCCGGTTACGCCAGGCGCCACAACCAGATGTCGGGCATCACCGGGCTGCTGGTGTTCGACGGCCAGCGCTTCGGCCAGCAGCTGGAAGGGCCGGAGATCGAAGTGCGCGCCCTGCTGGAGCGCATCCGCAAGGACCCGCGCCACATCTATGTCGAGGTGCTGCACGATGCACCGCTGGCGGCACGGCGCTTTCAGAACTTCAGCCTGGGCTTCAGCACGCTGGAAGACGAGACCGCGCTCGAGCGGCTGGAAGCCCTGCGCGGCGCGGCTGCGGTACGGGCGTTCGTGAATCTGGCGGTAGAGCCCGAATAGGCCGCGCCGGCGTTCGCCCTGCGGGCGGCACCGGCACGGCCCTCCAGGCCGGCCGGACTCTCTGGACTGCCACCGAAACAATGCCTGCCGCGCCGCTTGCACGTGCGCTGCAGGCTTTTTCCGTGGGTTCGCGCCAGGCCTCGTCGGCTCCAGCCCGCGCTCAAGCTCCGCAGGTACCGCTGGCCTGGGCCGCAGGCCAGCCGGCCCGTGCATCGTTTTCTGCCACATCGTGGCGCACCGCACCGGCGGCACGCCAGCAGAACTGCAGCGCGCCCTGACCCAGCGGCTCCAGCACCAGATGCTGCCTGGCGCCGACCCAGAAGGTCTGCCCGGCATGCAGGAACACGTCACCTGCCGCCTGGCCCCCGGCACCCTCCGGCTCGGCCTCGATGGTGACCCACGCGCGCCCGCGCATCACGCGCAGCGCCATGGGCGTGCGGGCATGCAGGCTGCGGGCCTGGCCTGCGGCGAGGGTCTGGATATCCTGCGCGGCCACGCCGGCAGGGCTGGAAGACGACGGCGAATTCAGGACATTGATCGGTTTCATGATGCGGGCTCCGGGTGAAGGACCCGTGGTGGATCCAGGCCTCGATGGTGCGAAAACGGGCTGTGTCCGTCCAATGAAAAGCAAGCTTGCCAACGATTCCTGATTCGCATCAATGGCAGAATCCGGAAGGAAATGGCGGATCGCATTTTGCCGCCCTAAACCGGCCCAGGCGCGCGCATTGATGCGGCGCGTCTGCATTTTTAATGTTCATTTCGCATCAATACCCGGCGCCATGAGTCCCACTCCCGCTCCCACCGCCCATTTGCGCACCCGCCCGGTGGCCGCCGGCCACTGGCGCGCTTTCCTGGCCGTGGCACGGCACCTGAACTTCCGCGCGGCGGCCGAGGAACTGTCGCTCACCCAGTCGGCGGTCAGCCGGCAGATCCAGTCGCTGGAAGACGAGGTGGGCGTGCCGCTCTTTCTGCGCCACACGCGGGCGGTGGAGCTGACCAGCGCCGGCGCGCAGCTGCAGCGCGCCGTCGGCCCCGCGCTGGAGCGGATGGACGCTGCCGTGCGGCTGGTGCGGCAGACGGCCGGACGCAAGAGTGTGGCCATCACCACCTGGGCCAGCTTCGCGTCGATGTGGCTGATCCCGCGGATGGAGGAATTCCAGCGCGACAACCCCGACATCGACATCCGCATCGACGCAACCGACACGGTGGTGGACCTGGACACCGCCGACGTGGACCTGGCGCTGCGCTACCGCCTGCCCGGCGGCGTGGAGCACGGCGCGCACCGGCTGTTCGGCGAGCAGCTGGCGGTGGTGGCCAGCCCCTGGCTGCTGAAAAGCGGGCCGCCCATCCGCCGGCCGGAAGACATCGCGCAGTTCACGCTGATCGAGGCCGGCGACGCGCACCGCACGCAGAACCTGGAATGGCTGACCTGGCGCCGCTGGTTCGAGCTGCACGGCCACGGCAAGCTGCAGCCCAAGCGCTGGCTGTATTTCAACTATGCCCAGCAGATCGTGCAGGCGGCGCTGGCCGGCCAGGGCCTGGCGCTGGCGCGCATGCCGCTGATCGCCGACGGCCTGGCCGCGGGCGACCTGGTGGAGGTGCTGCCCGGCTACCGGCTCGACTCGCCCCTGGCCTACTGGATGATGGTCGGCCCGCGCAGCGGCCAGCGGCCCGAGATCAAGGCTTTCTGCGCCTGGCTGATGCGGCAGGCCGACGCCACGCGCCAGGCGATCGGCGAGGTGCCCGATCCGGACCTGAACGACGATCTGGACGGGTCATCGGTCGACTGAGCAAGCGCTGCATCGATGCGTCGATACATCGGTTTGCTATTATTTTCATAGCAACAGACCCAATGAATACGGGCGCTTACGGCCTATTTCATTGAAATTCGGACCTCGATGGCACCCTGGAGTGCCTCCGAACACCCGAGCACCCCGATCGACTTCAGGCGCCCAGCGTCACCCGGGCAAACTTGCGCTTGCCCACCTGCACGACGAAGGTGCCGGCTTCCAGCTTCAGGCCCTTGTCGCTGATCACCGTGCCGTCCACGCGCACGCCGCCCCCGTCGATCAGCCGGTTGGCTTCGCTGCTCGACGGCGCCAGCTGGGCCTGCTTCAGCAGCGCACCGATGCCCAGCGGCGCACCGGCGAGCTGCACCTCGGGAATTTCGTCGGGCACGCCGCCCTTGCTGCGGTTGATGAAGTCCTGCTCGGCCGCATCGGCCGCCGCGGCGCTGTGAAAGCGGGCGGTGATCTCCTTGGCCAGCGCCACCTTGGCGTCCTTGGGATTGCGGCCGCCGGCCACTTCGCGCTTCAGCGCCTCGATCTCGGCCAGGCTCTGGAACGACAGCAGCGTGTACCAGTCCCACATCAGCGTGTCGGAGATGGACAGCACCTTGGCGAACATGCTGTTGGCGTCTTCCGTGATGCCGATGTAGTTGTTCTTCGACTTGGACATCTTGTCCACGCCGTCCAGCCCCACCAGCAACGGCATGGTCAGGATGCACTGCGGCTCCTGGCCGTATTCCTGCTGCAGGTGGCGGCCCATCAGCAGGTTGAACTTCTGGTCGGTCCCGCCCAGCTCCAGGTCGCTCTTCAGGGCGACGGAGTCGTAGCCCTGCAGCAGCGGGTAGAGGAACTCGTGCAGGCTGATCGAGCTGCCATCGGTGAAGCGCTGATGGAAGTCGTTGCGCTCCATCATGCGGGCCACGGTGTACTTGGCGGCCAGCTGGATCATGCCGGCGGCGCCCAGCGGCTCGCTCCATTCGCTGTTGTAGCGGATCTCGGTACGCGCCGGGTCGAGCACCTTGGCGGCCTGCGTGTAGTAGGTCTCGGCGTTCGCCTTGATCTGCTCGGGCGTGAGCGGCGGGCGCGTCGTGTTGCGGCCGGAAGGGTCGCCGATCAGCGTGGTGAAGTCGCCGATCAGGAAGATCACCTGGTGCCCCAGGTTCTGCAGCTGGCGCATCTTGTTGAGCACCACCGTGTGGCCGATGTGGATGTCCGGCGCCGTCGGGTCCAGGCCCAGCTTGATGCGCAGCGGCTGGCCAGTGGCTTCGGAGCGCGCCAGCTTGCGCGTCCATTCGTCGCGAGGCAGCAGTTCTTCCACCCCCCGCAAGGTCACCTCCAGCGCGCGTCCTACACCATCGGTGACGGGGAATGTTGTAACAGCAGATTGATTCATAAGGGTTTTTCGGAGGTCTATCCGTAGGCGCATCGCTATACTTCGGCCCACTTCGCAGTGGCTGATTCTAGTGGCCCGCTCACAGCCGGCCGCGCTGCTGCGCACTGACATCCGTGCATCCCGCCCTCGCCCGCCCGGCACGCTCACCGGCCGGAAGGGCCTGGCTGCACCATTTGGGGACCACCTTTTGACCAACGGCTTGACCACTGCCTGCCTGCGCGTGCTGGATCGCCTGTCCACCATCGCCAGCAAGCATCCGAAGCGCATCACCGCCGCCATCGCCACGCTGCTGCTCACCGCCGGGGGTGGCGCTTTCGCCGTCGCCAACCTGGCCCCCGACGCGTCGGACCTGCCGGTGCGCACCGTGTCCTACCCGGTGGAATCGCTGGCCAGCGACACCCCGCTCACGGCCCTGCTCGACATCCCCAGCTATTCGCTCTACCGCACCGACCAGACGCGCGCCAACGACTCGGCCGAAAGCATCCTGCAGCGGATGGGCGTGGCCGATCCGGCTGCCGCCGCCTTCCTGCGTGGTGACAACCTGGTGCGCCAGAACCTGCTGGGCCGCGGCGGCCGTTCGGTGAGCATCGAGGCCACCGACGACCACCGGCTGGTGCGCATGACGGCCCGCTGGGCCCCGGACGACAGCGGCAGCTTCAAACGCCTGGTGGTCGAGCGCGCGGAGGGCACCGGCACCTTCGCCTCGCGCATCGAGACCGCCCCGCTGACGGTGGGCGCACGCCTGGCCGGCGGCGTCATCCGCAGCTCCCTCTTCGCCGCGACCGATGCGGCCAACATTCCCGACGGCGTCGCCATCCAGCTGGCCGAGGTCTTCTCCAGCAACATCGACTTCCACCGCTCACTGCGCAAGGAAGACCGCTTCTCGGTGGTGTATGAAACGCTAGAAGCCGATGGCGAGCCGCTGCGCAGCGGCCGCGTGCTGAGCGCCGAGTTCCACAACAACGGCAAGACGCACGACGCCGTGTGGTTCCAGGAGCCGAACGCATCCAAGGGCGCCTACTACACGCTGAACGGCGAGAGCATGCGCCGCGCCTACCTGACCTCGCCCGTCGAGTTCTCGCGCATCTCCAGCGGCTTCCAGATGCGCTTCCACCCCATCCTGCAGAAGTGGCGCGCCCATCTGGGCACCGACTTCGCCGCCCCCACCGGCACCGCCGTGCGCACCGTGGGCGACGGCGTGGTGGACTTCGCCGGCGTGCAGAACGGCTACGGCAACGTGATCTACGTCAAGCACCGCAACCAGCACGTCACCGTGTACGCCCACCTGAGCCGCATCGACGTGCGCCAGGGCCAGTCGGTGGAGCAAGGCCAGAAGATCGGCGCCGTGGGCGCCACCGGCTGGGCCACCGGCCCGCATCTGCACTTCGAGTTCCGCGTCAACGGCCAGCACCAGGACCCGATGACCATCGCCCAGCAGAGCGAAGCCGCGCAGCCCGTGTCGGCCGCATCGCGCGCCGCCTTCAACCGCCTGGCATCGAACATGCGCGTGCAACTGGCCTCCGCCGCCCAGGTGGACGTGGCCAGCGCGCAGTAACGGTTCGTTCATCCCGCTGAGCGGCTGCACCGCCTCTCCCCCTTCTCTCGGGCTCGCTGCGCGATGGGGGAAGGACGGAGGCTCCAAGTCCGCCCGCGCGGGTCTGGACGGGACGAACACCCCCGCCTCAGGCGAGGGACCGGACGCAGACGGCCCGGCAAAGCCGCTTCCGTAGCGTTTGCTGGCTTCGGCCCCGCCCCCTGCCCCAGCCTCTGACCACCATGAACACTGCCGCTCCTGAACGCTATATCGGGCTCATGTCGGGCACCTCGCTCGACGGTGTCGATGGGGCGCTGGTCGAGTTCGACGCTTCCGGAGCGCTGCGGGTCGCCGGCTTCGAGTCCGCACCCTTGCCCGATGCGCTGAAAACGGAGCTGCTGGCGCTCAACACCAGCGGGGCGGACGAGCTGCACCGCGCCGCGCTCGCCGCCAATGCGCTGACGGCGATCTATGCCGATGTGGTGCAGCGCCTGCTGGAGGAGGCCCGGCTTGCGCCCGCCGACGTGCAGGCCATCGGCGCGCATGGGCAGACTGTGCGGCACCGCCCGGGGCTGTTCGATGGCGTGGGCTACACCCTGCAGCTGAACAGCCCGGCGCTGCTGGCCGAGCGCACCGGTATCGCGGTGGTGGCCGACTTCCGCAGCCGGGACGTGGCCGCCGGCGGCCAGGGCGCGCCGCTGGTGCCGGCTTTCCACCAGGCCGTGTTCGGGCAGGCGGAGGCCACGGTCTGCGTGCTGAACATCGGCGGCATCGCCAACCTGAGCGTGCTGAGCGCCGAGGGCGACGTGCTGGGCTTCGACTGCGGCCCGGGCAACGCCCTGATGGACCACTGGTGCCAGCGCCACACCGGCCAGCCCTACGACGCGGACGGCGCCTGGGCGGCGCAGGGCCACGTGCTGCCCGACCTGCTGGAGCGGCTGCTGGCCGAGCCCTTTCTGCACCAGCCCCCGCCCAAGAGCACGGGGCGCGATCTGTTCCACCCGGCATGGCTGAACGGCCATCTGCAAGCCCGGCCCGGCGCAGCCCCCCAGGACGTGCAGGCCACCCTGACCGAATTGACTGCACGCGCATGCGCCGCCAGCGTCGTCAGCTATGGAAAAAATAGCGCACAGCTTGCGGTGTGCGGCGGCGGTGCGCGCAACGGCCACCTGATGCGGCGCATGGCTGCCGCGTTGCCGGAAGTCGATGTGCGTCCCACCGATGCGTTCGGCCTGCCGTCCCAGCAGGTCGAGGCCGCCGCCTTCGCCTGGCTGGCCCGCCGTGCCCTCCGTGGCGAACCGGGCAACCTGCCCCAGGTGACCGGCGCCGCCGGGCTGCGGATTCTGGGCGCGCTCTACCCCGCCTGACGCGCCGTTCGCGGGCCCAGCGGCCCGCAGCGGCGCTGCCATCCAGCCGATCAGCCTTGTCCGGACACTTCCGGGCCTTCCCGCGGCGGGGTGCGCGCCTCCTTGGGCAATTGCCAGAAGACCGCGGCCGAGGCGACGGTGATGAAGCCCACCGTCAGGAACGTGGACTGGAAGGCGTGCAGCACGGCCCCCGGCACTTCCGCGCCGCCATAGGCCTGGCTCCATTCCGACAGCACCGCCCCGGCCACCGCCACGCCCAGGCTCATGGCGAGCATCTGCACCATCGACAGGAGGCCGTTGCCGCTGCTGGCGCTCGCCCCGTCCAGGTCTTTCAGGGTGATGGTGTTCATCGCCGTGAACTGCAGCGAGTTGACGGCGCCGAACGCAGCCAGCTGCAGCACCTGCCAGGCCAGCGGCCAGTCCGGCTGGCGCAGCGCGAAGCTGGCCATCAGCAGACCCAGCACCACCGTGTTGGTCACCAGCGTGTTGCGGTAGCCGTGGCGCCGGATCAGCGGCGCGGCGATCCGCTTGACGGCCATGCCCGCCAGCGCGGCCGGCAGCATCATCAGCCCGGCATGCAGCGGCGAATACTGCAGCAGCAGCTGCAGCGACACGGGAATGAGGAAGGGCATGGCGCCGCTGCCCAGGCGGCAGAACAGATTGCCCAGCAGCCCGACCGACAGCGTGCGCACGCGAAAGAGCTGCGGCGAGTAGAGGGGCCGCTCGTGCCGCACCGCGTGCAACCAGTACACCACCAGCGCCACCAGCCCGCTGATGCCCAGGGCCGCGGCGCCCGCCCGGCCGACCACGCCGGCTGCCTCGATCGACAGCGAAATGGCCACCATGCCGAAGGCCAGCAGCATGTAGCCGCCCAGATCGAAACCGTCCACCCGGGGCGGCCGCAGATCCGGCATGAAGCGCGAGGCGGCCACCAAGCCCAGCAGGCCGACCGGCAGGTTGATGAGGAACACCCAGTGCCACGACGCGCTCTGCACCAGCCAGCCGCCCAACGTGGGGCCCAGCAGCGGGCCGATGAGCCCGGGAATGGCCACGAAGCTCATCGCCTCCAGAAACTCGCCCCGGGGAAACGTGCGCAGCACCGCCAGGCGCCCCACGGGCAGCAGCAGTGCGCCGCCCAGCCCCTGCAGCACCCGCGCCGCGACCAGCTCGTTCACATGCCGCGACAGCGCGCAGGCCAGCGAGCCGAGCGAGAACACCGCGATGGCGAAGAGGAAGACCTTGCGCGTGCCGAACCGGTCGGCAAGCCAGCCCGACGCGGGAATCAGCATGGCCATGGTCAGCGAATAGGCCACAATCACCGACTGCATGCGCAACGGGCTCTCGCCCAGGCTGGCCGCCATCGCCGGCAGTGCCGTATTGACGATGGTGGCGTCCAGCGTCTGCATGAAGAAGCCCACCGCCACGATCCACAGCAGGATGCGGCGATCGGCGCTCTGGGGGGCATGCTCGGGGGGCTGCGGCGTCGTGGGAGCAGAGGAAGGCATAGGCTGCAGGCAGGAACGAAAAAGCCGCCCTGATGGCGGCTTGCGGTGGTCTGGCGGGGTGTCAGGTCGAGAAGCTCGATCCGCAACCGCAGGTGGTGGTGGCGTTCGGGTTCTTGATCACGAACTGCGCGCCCTGCAGGTCTTCCTTGTAGTCGATCTCGGCGCCAACCAGGTACTGGTAGCTCATCGCATCGATGAGCAGCGACACGCCATTCTTGGTCATGGTGGTGTCGTCGTCGTTGGTGATCTCGTCGAACGTGAAGCCGTACTGGAAGCCCGAGCAGCCGCCGCCTTGCACGAAAACGCGCAGCTTCAGGTCAGGGTTGCCTTCTTCGGCGATCAGATCCGCCACCTTGGCAGCGGCGCTGTCGGTGAAGAGGATCGGGGTGGGCATGTCGGTCTGGATATTGTCGGCTACGGCGCTCATCGGGTGCTCCTTCGGGAGGGTTTGCAGGGGATGCTACTGCAATCCCCCGGTTCATTCAGGTCAGCTCGCGTTTGACGCCAGCTTCAGTGTGGGCTTTTCCTCCAGCAGCGGCACCGCCGTGGGCGACATCTGCCCGGTGATGGTGGCGCCCTGGTGCATTTCCAGCGCCTTGTAGTGCACCGCGCCGGTGATGCGCGCCTTGGGCTGCAGCTCCAGCAGTTCCGTGGCATGGACCGGGCCCTCGACCGCGCCGTTGACGATCACGTGCACCGCATGCAGCGCGCCCTCCACGCGACCGGATTCCGACACCACCAGGATGCTCGGCAGATCCGGCGCAGCACGCACCTCGCCCACCACCTCGCCGTCGATGCGCAGGCCTTCGCTGAACTGCACATTGCCTTCCACGCGCGTGCCCTGGGCGATCAGGCTCTTGATGGGTGGCTGCTTCTTGCGTGAAAACATGGGATGGACTCCTGGAGGGCTGCAGGCAGCGCTGCGGGAGGGCCGCGCTGTGGATCGGCGTGGAAGGGTGACGGCCGACCTTATTCGACCTCCACGCTGTGGACGGTGCGCACGGCAGTGCCTTCCAGCACGCGAGCGGTGACGGTTTTTACCACGACGCCTTCGGGCAGATCGACCAGGCCTTCCACCCTGCGGTACTGCTGCAACTGGAGCGCCTGGGCCGCCGCCGGCTGCGCGCCGGACCAGGGCTGGCCGTTCTGCGTGCCAGACAGCAGCACTTCCAGCCGCCCCTTGAATTCGGGCGCGTTGCGCACCGGCTGCAGCACCAGCACCTGCCAGCGCAGCTGGCGTGCGCCCTGCCGCTCCGCCTGCAGCGCGCGGATGGAGACACCGTCCGCACGGGCGGCGGGGATGAGCTTCTCGAAGAAGCCCAGGTCATCGCGCAGCGCCTGGTTGTCGGCCTGCAGCTGGCGCATCTGCGCCTGCACGCGCTCCAGCGCGGCACGCTCGGCCGTGAGCAGGCTGGTGGCCGTGCTGGCCGCCTCCTGCTGCTGGCGGATTTCGGCGCGTAGCCGCGTCACGTCTTCGCGCAGGCGCACCAGCTCCTCGCGCGAACCCGTGTCCAGCCCGGCGATGCTCTTGCCGAACTCGAACGCCCAGAGCGCCAGCGCGGCCGAGAACCCCAGCAGCACGGCCGCCACCAGCCAGCGCAGGGGCCAGGGCAAGGCGCTGCGGATGGACACGCGCGGCGCACTGATGGTCAGGCGGCGGCGCAGCAGGCGTAATCGCATGGCGGGTGGCTCCTCGGTGCGGAATCAGAAAGCGGCAGTCCGGAAACGAAAAAACCGCCCGAAGGCGGTTTTCGCGGCACGCTGCGAGTCGGATGTGACCGGCCCGGGCAGCATGGCGGCAGATACGGCGAGGCGGATTAACGCTTCGAGAACTGCTTGGCGCGGCGTGCGGAACGCAGACCGACCTTCTTACGTTCGACTTCACGAGCGTCGCGGGTCACGAAGCCGGCTTGGCTCAGCATGGACTTCAGCGTTGCGTCGTAGTCGATCAGGGCGCGGGTGATGCCGTGACGGGCTGCACCGGCCTGGCCGGATTCGCCGCCGCCGTGCACGTTGACCTGGATGTCGAAGGTTTCGACATGGTTGGTCAGCACCAGCGGTTGCCTGGCAATCATGATGGAGGTTTCGCGGCCGAAGTACTGCTGAATGTCTTTGCCATTCACAGTGATCTTGCCGGAACCCTTCTTCAGAAACACACGGGCGACGCTGGACTTGCGACGGCCGGTGCCATTGTTCCATTCACCAATCATTCAAGGCTCCTTAGATTTCCAGCGCTTTGGGCTGCTGAGCGGTGTGCGGATGTTCCGCGCCGCCGTACACCTTGAGCTTCTTGATCATGGCGTAGCCGAGCGGGCCCTTGGGCAGCATGCCCTTGACGGCCTTTTCCAGCGCGCGGCCGGGGTGCTTGGCTTGCATGTCGCGGAAGTTCGTGGCCGTGATACCGCCGGGATAGCCCGAGTGACGGTAGTACACCTTGTCGAGCGACTTGGTGCCGGTGACCTTGAGCTGGGCTGCGTTGATGATGACGATGAAATCGCCGGTATCGACGTGAGGCGTGTAAATGGCCTTGTGTTTGCCGCGCAAACGGAGAGCAACTTCGCTGGCTACTCGTCCGAGGACCTTGTCGGTCGCGTCAATCACAAACCACTCGTGCACGACCTCAGCGGGCTTTGCGCTGAAAGTAGTAGTCATGAGTTTCTCTCTGAAGAAAAGAGGGGTTTGGTCGGTTCTTTTCCACGGTCGGTGCTTCTCTGAAGGAAGCCTCTTAGGTGGGAGTGAGACTTCGCCGCGGAACCTGTCAATCGCTGCGAAGCCCGCCATTATACAAAGTGGTGGCTCGTGGACGCAACCGGACCGTTTTCGGGGCCCTCCCCCACGCGAATCTCAGTCCAGCAGACCGAGCACCCGCTCCGGCGGGCGGCAGAGCAAGGCACCCTTGGGCGTGACCACGATGGGCCGGTTCAGCAGCACCGGGTGGCGGGCGATGGCGTCGATGAGCTGCTCGTCGCCCACGTCCGGATGCGCCAGCCCCAGTTCGGCATACACCGCCTCCTTCGTGCGCATCAGCTCGCGCACGGGCACGCCCAGCCGGGCCACCAGCGCCCGCAGCTGGGCGGGGTCCAGCGGCTTGGCGATGTAGTCGACGATGCGCGGCTCGATGCCGCGCTCCTGCAAAAGCGCCAGCGCGCCGCGCGAATTGCTGCAGCGGGCGTTGTGATAGATGGTGATGGCGGAATCGGTCATGGCGCAGGAGTCTACGGGTGCGATTGCACGAACCTGAGGCACGGGCGCTTGCGGCTCAGCGGCCCGATGCGCGCAGTGTGCGGCTCAGCAGGATCACCGGCACCAGTCCCACGGCGACCAGCGCCAGCGAAGGCAGCGCGGCCTCGCCCAGCCGCTCGTCCCGGGCCAGCTGATAGGCGACGACGGCCAGCGTGTCGCTGTTGAAAGGCCGCAGCACCATGGTGGCGGGCAATTCCTTCATCACGTCGACGAACACCAGCAGCGCCGCAGCGGCGGTGGACCGCCTGAGCAGCGGCCAGTGCACCCGCGCCAGCAGACCGATCCCGTTCGCGCCCAGCATGCGCGCCGACTCGTCCAGGCTGGCGGGGATGCGCGCATAGCCGCTCTGCAGCGACTGCAGCGCCACCGCGCAGAAACGCACCAGGTACGCCCAGACGATGCCCACGGCCGTCGCGGTGATGAGCGCGGGCAAGCCCCACTGCGGCGCCACGCTCTGCGCCCAGCCCACCGGCAGCAGCAGCCCCACCACGATGACCGCGCCCGGCACCGCGTAGCCCAGGCTGGCCAGCTGCACCACGCCGCGGGTCAGCGCATCGGGCCGGCGGCGCACCGCAAAGGCCAGCGCCAGGGCGATGGCCACCGCCAGCGCCGCCGTGATGGCGCCCAGCCGCACGCTGTTGCCGGCCCATTCCACGAAGCGGTTCCAGGGCAGCACCGACCAGTCGGCCGCCAGCGGCCGGAGCATGAAGGCCACCGGCGCCACGAAACCGAGCAGCACCGGCGCGAGGCACACGGCCCAGGCACCCGCACAGCGCCATCCCGTCAGGCGCTGCGGCTGCGCCTCGGCCGAGCCGGCACGCCCGGCGCTGCCGGTGGCAAAGCGCATGCGGCGCTGCGCGCGCAGCTCCAGCTGCAGCAGCAGGGCGACCAGCACCAGCAGGATGGTGGCCAGCTGCGCCGCTGCCAGCCGGTTGTCCATCGAGAGCCAGGCCTTGTAGATGCCGGTGGTGAAGGTCTGGATGCCGAAGTAGCTGGCCACGCCGAAGTCGGCCAGCGTCTCCATCAGCACCAGGGCCACGCCGGCTGCGACCGCCGGGCGCGCCAGCGGCAACGCCACGGTGCGGATGCGCCGCGAGAGGGGTGCGCCGAGCAGCCGCGCGGCTTCCATCAGGTGCGCGGCGCGCTCGCCCAGCGCGGTGCGCGCCAGCAGATAGACGTAGGGATAGAGCGAGAAGATGAACACGCCGACCGCGCCGCCCAGGCTGCGCACCTCGGGCAGCAGCCGGCCCTCCAGCCCGTAGGTGGCGCGCAGCCATACCTGCAGCGGGCCGCTGAACTGCAGGAAGTCGGTGTACGCATAGGCCGTGACATAGGCCGGCATGGCGAGGGGCAGCAGCAGCAGCCATTCCATGGTGCGCCGGCCGCGGAAGTCGAACAGCGTGACAGCCGCCGCCGTGGCCGTGCCCACCGCCGCGGCACCCAGGGCCACGGCGAGCCCCAGCCACACGGTGGTGCCCAGGTAGCCGGGCAGCGCGGTGGACGCCATCTCGCGCAGGATGGCGCCTGCCGCCTCGCCGCCCGGCCCCCAGGGCAGCCATGAGCCCAGCACGGCCAGCACGGGCAGCGTGAGCAGGGCGGCCAGGGCGATCAGCGGCAGGGAACGCAGGACGGAGCGGGCGATGCGGGGCGAGGACAAGAAAGGGGAACCCGTAGAAAGAGGAACAGCCAACGAAAGGGGCGCGCAGCCGGCCGGCGGCGGCCCTGCGGACCTGCCTGGCCCCGGCGGGACGACCGCCATCGGCACCATCGCAGCGGGGCGACCCCGGACAGCTGCAATGCAAATGCGAATTCTACGCATCCGCGCCTTCTAGAATCCGACCATGTTTCTTGAAGTCTCCGAACTGGAAGTGCGCTACGCCGGGCGCCCGCAACCGGCCGTGCGCGGCGTGAGCCTGGGCTTGGCAGCCGGCGAGATCGGCGTGCTCATAGGCCCGTCGGGCTGCGGCAAGACCACGCTGCTGCGCGCCGTGGCCGGGTTGGAGCCGGTGACGGGCGGCGAGATCCGGCTCGATGGCGCGGTGGTCGGCGGCGTGGGCCGCAGCGTGCCGCCCGAGCGCCGCCGCATCGGCATGGTGTTCCAGGACTACGCCCTGTTCCCGCACCTCACCGTCGGCCGCAACGTGGCCTTCGGCATCCATTCCGCGCCCCGATCCGAGCAGGCTGCCCGCGTGGCCGAGGTGCTGGCGCTGGTGGGGCTGGAAGGCAGCGCCGGGCGCTTTCCGCACGAACTCTCGGGCGGCCAGCAGCAGCGCGTGGCGCTGGCCCGGGCGCTGGCCCCGCGCCCGCAGCTGATGCTGCTGGACGAGCCGTTTTCCAATCTGGACGTGGATCTGCGCGAACGCCTCGCGCACGAGGTGCGCGGCATCTTGAAGGCGGCTGGCGCCACGGCGCTTTTCGTCACCCACGACCAGCTGGAGGCCTTTGCCATCGGCGACCGCATCGGCGTGGTGGAATCGGGCACCCTGCACCAGTGGGACGCCGCCTATGCGCTCTACCACCGGCCCGCCACGCGCTTCGTGGCGGACTTCATCGGCCACGGCGTGTTCGCCCCGGCCACGCTGCAGCACCAGCCCGGCGGCGGAGTGGTCGCCCGCACCCCCCTGGGCGACCTGACCGATCTGGAGGAATGCTCGCTGCCCGGCGCCTACCCCGGCGGGGAATGCGACGTGCTGCTGCGCGCCGACGACGTGGTGCACGACGACGATGCGCCGGTGCAGGCGCGCATCGTGCGCAAGGCCTTTAGGGGATCGGAATTCCTCTACACCCTGCAGCTGGCGAACGGCCTCACGGTGATGGCCCATGTCCCCAGCCACCACGACCATGCGGTGGGCGACTGGATCGGCATCCGGCCGCAGGTGCAGCACGTGGTGACGTTTCCGAGGGCCTGAGGCACCAAAAACTCAAGCCATTTCGCCCACGAGCGCCCGTAATGCAAGGGTTTTATGCTATTAATTTAATAGCAAACGGCGACGTGAACGGGTTGCCTCCCCCGTCGGCAAAGGGCGGCGCATTCGCCCTTCATCAGCCGGCCCCGTGGCTTTGCTGCCCCCTGCCCCGGCTTCGGCCAGCCCCCCACCCGAACGGATGCCGCTCTTCGCTCACCCGGCGCGCGGGGCGGGCAGTGCGCCCGCGTCAGCCGCGCCGCAGGCCGTCCACCACGCCCCGCAGGTCATCCGCCCAGGTGCGGCGGTCGCGCCCGTCGGCGCGCTGCGGCAGGCCGTAATGCACCACGGCCACCAGGCCGTCGGCGCAGAGCGTGCGCCAGAGCGAGCCGACCAGCGTCTCGTCGCCCACGTAGCTCGCGGCCTGGCTGGGCGCGCCGGTGCGGGGGTCGATGAAGCGCAGGCCCACCGGCTGCACGGGCGCATCGGCGCTGATGGCCGCCTGCAGCAAGTTGGCGTGGAAGGGCAGCAGCGCGATGCCGTTGCTGGTCGTGCCCTCGGGGAACACCCCCAGGATCTCACCGCGCTCCAGGCTTTCACGCATGGTCTGGACCACGCGCAACGCGTCGCGGCGCGAGGCGCGTTCGATGTAGAGGGTGCCCGCCGCAGTGGCCAGCCGGCCCAGCACGGGCCAGGCCTTGACGTCGGACTTGGAGATGAAGCGGCAGTGGCGCGCCGCGTGCATCACCGGAATGTCGAGCCAGGAGATGTGGTTGGCCACCAGCAGCACCGGCCCGTGCGCGGGCGGCGTGCCGCGCACCTGCAGTTCGACCCCGGCATGGCGCAGCATCTGGCGCGCCCAGGCCTGCACGCGGGCGTGCTGCTCCTCGACGGACAGGCCGCGAAACCGCAGCAGCACGGTGCCCAGGCCGGTGGCGATGTGGGCCAGCATGCGCGCCAGGCGCAGGCAGGCTCGGACTTGGCGTCTCATGGTGGGCGGCTCGAAGAAAGGGAATCGGAGCAGTCGGAAGGGAGACGGTGCGCTGCCGCCAGCCCCGGGCCGGGTCAGGCGCAGCAGCAGTTGCAGCAGCGGCGCTGAAGACGGGGGTCGGTTGCGCCTCTCAGCCGGCCTGCCGCTCGAACGCGACCTGCCCGCCCACCAGCGTGCAGCGCACGCGGCCCGGCAGTTCATAGGACGAGAACGGCGTGTGCTTGCCCTGGCTGCGCAGCGCGGCGGCTTCCACCGTCCAGGCGCCTTGCGCATCGACCACGCAGAGGTCGGCCACGCCGCCTTCGACGATCTGGCCGACGCTGGCCTGCAGCGTGCCCAGGGCGCTGCCCAGCACGCGGGCGGGCTCGGCGGTCACCACGCCCAGGGCGCGCGCCAACGGCACGCCGGCGTCCTGCGACCACTTGAGCGCCACGCTCAGCAGCAGCTCCAGGCCGGTGGCGCCGGGCTCGGCCTCGGCGAACGGCAGCACCTTCTCGTCTTCATCGACCGGCGTATGGTCGGACACCAGCGCGTCGATGGTGCCGTCGGCCAGCGCGGCCATCAGCGCATCGCGGTCGCGCTGCTGGCGCAAGGGGGGCGAGAGGCGCGCGCGGCTGTCGAAGAAGCCGATGTCGGTGTCGGTGAACATCAGCGAGTTGATGCTCACGTCGGCCGTCACCTTCAGGCCGGCCGCCTTGGCCTGGCGGACCAGATCGACGCCGGCCGCGCTGGACAGGCGGCACAGGTGCACGCGCGCCCCGGTGGTCTTGAGCAGCTCGAAGATGGTGTGCAGCGCGATGGTCTCGGCCGCCACGGGAATGCCCGACAGGCCCAGCCGCGTGGCCAGCGGCCCGCTGGCGGCCACGCCCCGGCCCAGGTACATCTCCTGCGGGCGCAGCCACACCGTGTAGCCGAAGGTGGCGGCGTACTGCAGGGCGCGCTGCAGCACCTGAGTGCTCTGCAGCGCGACCTCGGCCTGGCTGAAACCCACGCAACCCGACTCGGTGAGTTCGGCCATCTCGGTCAGCACCTCGCCGGCCAGGCCCCGCGTGAGCGCGCCCAGGGGAAAGAGCCGCGACTGGTGCAGCTTCTCGGCGCGGAACTTCAGCATCTCGACCAGGCCGGGCTCGTCCAGCACCGGGTCGGTGTCGGGCGGGCAGACCAGGCTGGTCACGCCGCCGGCCACGGCCGCGGCCATCTCGGATTCGAGCATGCCCTCGTGCTCGTGGCCGGGCTCGCGCAGGCGCGCCGCCAGGTCCACCAGGCCCGGCAGCACCAGGCAGCCGGCGGCGTCGATCACGCGGGTGGGCGCGAAGTCGCGCGGCGCGCTGCCCAGCGCGATGATGCGGCCGGCCGCCAGGGCGATGTCGCAGGTCTGGTCGAAGCCGCTGGCCGGATCGATCACGCGGCCGTTCTGGATCAGTATCTTCATGGTTTCAAGCCCAATATGCCTCCAGCGCTTGATTTATAAGCGCCTGAAGCTATCAAAATCAGAGCAACTCAGAGAGTGCACGTCCGCTGCTTCGCTACCGCCAAACACCGTTGACCTGGGAGCGGCCCAAGCCAGCAGACACCGTGGAACCGGCTTTGCCGGGCCACTGGTGGCGTCCCCCTGGGGGGATGGCGCGAAGCGACTCAGGGGGGTCACGCCTCATTCCCGGCAACGATGGACATGACGGCCATGCGCACGGCGATGCCGAAGGTCACCTGCGGCAGGATCACGCTCTGCTTGCCGTCCACCACGGCGGAGTCGATCTCCACGCCGCGGTTGATCGGGCCGGGGTGCATGACGATGGCGTCGGGCTTGGCCAGCTGCAGCTTCTCGGGCGTGAGGCCGAAGCTCTTGAAGTATTCCTGGCTGGAGGGCAGCAGCGCGCCGCTCATGCGTTCGTTCTGCAGCCGCAGCATGATGACCACGTCGGCGTCCTTGATGCCCTCTTCCAGCGTGTGGCAGACGCGCACGCCCATCTGCGACAGGTCGCCGGGCACCAGCGTGCGCGGGCCGACCACGCGCACCTCGGGGCAGCCCAGGGTGGTCAGGCCGTGGATGTCCGAGCGTGCCACGCGCGAATGCAGCACGTCGCCCACGATCGCCACCGTCAGGTTGGAGAAATCCTTCTTGTAGTGGCGGATGGTGTACATGTCGAGCAGCCCCTGCGTGGGGTGCGCATGCCGGCCGTCGCCCGCGTTGATGACGTGCACATGCGGCGCCACGTGCTGCGCGATCAGGTAGGGCGCGCCCGATTCGCTGTGCCGCACCACGAAGAGGTCGGCCGCCATGGCCGACAGGTTGGCGATGGTGTCGAGCAGCGATTCGCCCTTGCTGGCGGAGCTGCGCGCGATGTCCAGGTTGATGACGTCGGCCGAGAGACGCTTGGCCGCGATCTCGAAGGTGGTGCGCGTGCGGGTGCTGTTCTCGAAGAACAGGTTGAACACGCTCTTGCCGCGCAGGAGGGGCACCTTCTTCACCTCGCGGTCGTTCACGCTGACGAAGTTGCCGGCGGTGTCGAGGATGTGGGTGAGGATGCTCTTGGGCAGGCCCTCGATGGAGAGCAGGTGGATCAGCTCGCCGTTGGCATTGAGTTGGGGGTTGCGCTTGTACAGCACCGTCAGGCCTCTTGGATGTTCACGTCTTTCACGTCGAAATGGAACGCGCCCGCGTCGGTGCGGGCCAGCGCCAGCGACTGGCTGGCCGGCAGCGCCACGCGGGCGGCGGCGAAGTCCGCCTGCACCGGCAATTCGCGCCCGCCCCGGTCCACCAGCACGGCCAGCCGCACGCTGGCGGGGCGGCCGTAGTCGAACAGCTCGTTCAGCACGGCGCGGATGGTGCGGCCGGTGTAGAGCACGTCGTCCAGCAGCAGGATGTCGGCGCCGTTCACCTCGAAAGGCAGCGTGGTCTGCGCGCTCTGCGCGAGGCCCCGCTGCGAGAAGTCGTCGCGGTGCATGGCCGACGACAGCACTGCGGCGTCGCCCGGCAGGCCCAGGTCGTTCTGCAGCCGCTCGGCCAGCCAGGCGCCGCCCGAGGCGATGCCCGCCAGCTGCGTCTGCCCGCTGCGCAGGGAGCGCACCCCGCGCAGCAGCTCGGCATAGAGCGCCTCGGCGTCGAGCGACAGCGTGCCCGGGGCACGCGAGGCGGTGGAAGGCGATGGGGGAGCGCTCATGGAAGATTCCTCAAAAACTGTTCCAGGATGATGCAGGCGGAGGCGGCGTCGGCATCGCGCGCGCCGGCGGCATGGGCTTCGGTGGTGCTGTAGCGCTCGTCCACCTCGAACACCGAGAGGCCGAAGCGGCCCCGCAGCTGGCGGGCGAACTTCAAGGCGCGGGCCGTGTTCTCGTGGCTGGCGCCGTCGGGGTGGTAAGGCACGCCGATCACCAAGGCGTCGGGTTGCCACTCGCGGATGCGCTCGGCCACCTGGGCGAAGCGGGCATCGCCCTCGGCGCGGATGGTGGGCTGCGGCGTGGCGGTGCCCAGCATGCGGTTGCCGACGGCCACCCCCGTGCGCTTGAGCCCCAGGTCGATCGCCAGGAACGACTGGAAATGCGCGGGAACGGCAGCAGTAACGGCGGGGGCTGGAGCAGGCGTGCTGCTCATGCGCGCCCGGCCTCGGGCGACAGGGTCCACGCCTGCAGGCCCAGCAGGCCCAGGGCGCGGTCGTAGCGCTGGCCCACCGGCGTGTCGAAGATGACGGACAGATCGGCCCCCACGGTGAGCCAGCTGTTCTCGGCCACCTCGGATTCGAGCTGGCCCTGCGCCCAGGAGGAATAACCCAGCGTGACCAGCACCCGGCGCGGGCCCGCGCCCGTGGCCATGGCTTCCAGCACGTCCTTGGAGGTGGTCATTTCCAGGCCGCCCGGGATGGTCATGGTGGAGGCGTAGATCGACTCGTCCGGATCGATGGGCGTGCCCGTGTCGGCCGAGGCCGCCACCATGGGCTCGTGCAGCACGAAGCCGCGTTCGGTCTGCACCGGGCCACCCTGGTAGACCGGCTCTTCGGTGAGGTCGTCGCGCCGCAGCGACAGATCGACCTTGTCGAAAAGGCCGCTCAGGCTGATGTCGGAAGGCTTGTTGATGATGAGGCCGAGGGCGCCGCGTTCGCTGTGCTCGCACACGTAGACCACGCTGCGCGAGAAAGACGCGTCTTCCACCCCCGGCATGGCGATCAGGAAGTGGTGCGTCAGGTTCATGGGCGCAGAATCGGCAGGCATTCCGCAATTTTAACGGTGAACATGGACTCCACTTTTTCTTCCGGGCTGGTCTGGTTCCGGCGCGACCTGCGGTCGGACGACCATGCCGCGCTCTACCACGCGCTGCGGCAGTGCCGCCAGGTGCACTGCGTGTTCGTTTTCGACCGCGAGATCCTCGACCCCCTGCCCCGCGCCGACCAGCGCGTGGAGTTCATCCGGGAATCGCTGGTGGAACTGCACGACTCCCTGCACCGGCTCTCCGGCGACGAACATGGCGGGCTGATCGTGCGCCATGCCGTCGCGCGCGACGACGTCCCCGCCCTGGCCCGCTCCCTGGGCGTGCAGGCCGTCTTCACCAACCACGACGACGAGCCGCAGGCGCTGGAGCGCGACCACCAGGTGCGCGCGTTGCTGCTGGCGCTCGGCATCCGCTTCCTGACCTTCAAGGACCATACGGTGTTCGAGCGCGCCGAGGTGCTGACCCAGTCCGGCACGCCCTACACCGTCTTCACGCCCTACAAGAACGCGTGGCTGCGCAAGGTCGACGACTTCTACCTGAGCGCCTATCCGGTGGAGCGGCACGCCCGCCGGCTGGCGCCCCGGCCCGAGGGCATGCGCGGCCCGGTGCCGTCGCTGCAAGCCATCGGCTTCGAGAAGACCGCGCTGGCGCAACTGCGCATTCCCACCGGCATGAGCGGCGCGCAGCAGTTGCTGAAGGACTTCCTGGAGCGCATCGACGCATACGACGACGCGCGCAACTTCCCGGCCATCAAGGGGCCGAGCTACCTCAGCGTGCATCTGCGCTTCGGCACGCTGTCGATCCGGCACGCGGCGCGCCTCGCGCACGAGCGCAGCCGCCAGGGCAGCACCGGCGCCGCGACGTGGCTGAGCGAGCTGATCTGGCGCGACTTCTACTTCCAGGTGCTGGCGCACCACCCGCACGTGGCAGGCTCGAGCTTCAGGCCCGCCTACGACGCCATCGCCTGGGAAGAAGGCAAGAAGGCCGACGAGCACTTCGCCGCCTGGTGCGAGGGCCGCACCGGCTACCCGCTGGTGGATGCCGCCATGGCCCAGATCAACCAGACGGGCTACATGCACAACCGGCTGCGCATGGTGGTGGCCAGCTTCCTGATGAAAGACCTGGGAATCGACTGGCGCTGGGGCGAGCGCTACTTCGCCGAAAAACTCAACGACTACGACCTGTCGGCGAACAACGGCGGCTGGCAGTGGGCCAGTTCCAGCGGCTGCGACGCCCAGCCCTACTTCCGCATCTTCAACCCGGTCAGCCAGAGCAAGAAGTTCGACCCGGACGGCAGCTTCATCCGCCGCTACCTGCCGCAACTGGCACGCCTGCCGAATGCGGCCCTGCATGCGCCCTGGCTGGCCAAGCCGATCGAGCTGGCAGCCGCAGGCGTGGTGCTGGGACGGGACTACCCGGAACCGCTGGTGGAGCATGACGCGGCGCGTGAGCGGACACTGAAGCGCTACGCAGTGGTCAAGGGCGGTTGATCAGGCGGGGCGAAACCGGGGTTCGCCATTCCGCGGGCTCGGGTTCCTCGCCCCATCCCTTCAGGCTCTGCCGCCCGCCCTCGCGAGTTGCAGCCCGCTTTCAACCGCAAGAAAAACACAGGCCGCACACGGCGGCCTGCGGCGGGGCGCGCAGCGGGGCGATCAGGCTTCCTGCGCCTGCGCGGCCTTTTGCGCGTAGTGCTTCACCAGGCTCAGCAGTTCCTCGTCGGAATACGGCTTGCCCAGGTAGTGGTTCACGCCCAGCTCCATGGCGTGGTCGCGGTGCTTCTGCGCGATGCGCGAAGTGATCATCACGATCGGCAGATCGCGCAGCGCGGCGTCGCCCCGGATGTTGCGCGCCAGATCGAAGCCGTCCATGCGCGGCATCTCGATGTCGGACAGCACCAGGGTCGGCCGCTCCTCCTGCAGCCGCTCCAGCGCCTGCAGGCCGTCGGCGGCCAGGGCCACCCGGTAGCCTTCGCGTTGCAGCAGCCGCTGTGTGACCCGACGCACGGTGATGGAATCGTCCACCACCAGCACCAGGGGCACGCTGTGCGCTTCCGCTGCGGGCAGCGCGGCAGCGCCGGAAGTCCCGCCCCCCCGGGCGACTGCGCCCTGCAGGGGCACCGGCGCCTCCAGGCGGGCCTGCGTCGCGGCCCGCACCTGATCGCCGTACACCGTGGCCAGCGCCACCGGGTTGTAGATCAGCACCACGGCGCCGGAGGCCAGCACGGACATGCCGGCCAGCCCGGGCAGCCGCGACAGCTGCGGCCCGAGGTTCTTCACCACCACTTCCTGGTTGCCCAGCACTTCGTCCACATGCAGGGCGATGCGCTGCGCGGCGCTGCGCAGCACCACCACGGGCCGCATGCGGCTGGCCGGCTCGTTGCTGGCAGCGGATGACTGCAGCAGCGCGCCCGACCAGAAGAACGGGATGCTTTCGGCGCCGTCCTTGAACTGGCCGCTGCGGTAGCACTCGTCCAGTTCGGCCACGGTGGTGCGGCGCACGATCTCCACCAGGTTGGCCGGCACACCGATCGACTGGTGGCCCGCCCGCAGCATCACCACCTGCGTGACGGCGGTGGTCAGCGGCAGCACCATGCGGAACGACGTGCCCCGGCCAGGCTCCGATGCGGTTTCGATGCGTCCGCCCAGCGCCTGCACCTCGGCACGCACCACGTCCATGCCGATGCCGCGACCCGCCAGCTCGGTCACCTCGCCGGCCGTGGAGAAACCCGGCAGGAAGATGAGCTGGGCCGCTTCGTCGGGGCCGATCTCGGCAGCGTCCGGCACCAGGCCCTGCGCCACGGCGCGCTGGCGGATGCGGTCCAGGTCCAGGCCGGCGCCGTCGTCGCGGAAGTCCACCGACACGTCGTTGCCTTCCTGGCGCAGCGCGACGGTGATGGTGCCCGCCGCGGGCTTGCCGGCGGCCGCTCGCTGCTCCGGCCCTTCGATGCCGTGCGCCACGCAGTTGCGCAGCAGGTGTTCGAAGGCGGGCGTCATGCGGTCGAGAACGCCGCGGTCCATTTCGATGGAGCCCCCGGCGATGTCGAGCTTGATCTGCTTGCCGGTGTCCTTGGAGGCCTGGCGCACCACGGCGTAGAGCCGCTCCGCGATGCCCTCGAACTCCACCATGCGGGTGCGCAGCAGGTCACGCTGCAGTTCGCGCGCCTGCCGGCCCTGGGCGATCAGGTCGTCCTCGGCCGACTCGACGGTGCGCTGCAGGTTGCGCTGCACGGTAGCCACGTCGTTGACCGACTCGGCCATCATGCGGGTCAGCTCCTGCACGCGGGTGAAGCGGTCGAATTCGAGCGGATCGAAGCCCGCGCCACTGTCCTTGGACAGCGCCAGCCGCGACTGCATCTGCGACTCGGCCTGGACCTCGATGTCGCGCAGCTGCTGGCGCAGCCGCTCCAGGTTGCCCGACAGCTCGTCCAGCGAGGTGCGCATCTGCCCCACCCGCACATCCAGCCGGGACCGCGCGATCATCACCTCGCCCGCCTGGTTCACCAGCCGGTCGAGCAGCTGCGCGCGCACCCGCACCGACTGCCCGGCGGCAGACCCGCGCGCCGACAGCGGCCCGGTCGACAACGGCACGCGGCGTACCGGCTGCGCAGCGGGCACGGCCGAGAGCGCGGCGGCATCCACGCCGTCCGGCGCCGCGGCGTCGGCGGAGGTGTCCTCCGCCAGCGCCACGGTGCCGGGCACCACGGCAACGGGTTCGGTCAGCGGCTGGGCGCCAATGGCGCGCAGCGCGGCGAAGTTGGCCTGCAGCCCGTCCAGGTGCGCCAGCAGGGGCTCGATGTCCTGGCTGCGCGGCGCCTCCGTGTCGATCTGCTCGACGGCGGATTCCATGCGGTGCGCCATTTCGCCCAGGCGCATGGCCCCCGCCAGCCGCGCACTCCCCTTGAGCGTGTGCAGGCCGCGCAGCAGTTCGCTGCGGGCACCCAGGTTGTCGGGCCGCGCCACCCACTGCCGCAACGCGCCGCCCAGGCCGGGCAGCAGTTCGATGGCTTCTTCCTCGAAGATCGGGAACAGGTCCGGATCGATGACGTCGAGCGCGTCGATGTCGTCGTCGATGTCGCTGCCGTGGGGCAGCAGGGTGGGCGCAGCGCCGTCCGCAGGATCAGCCTGGTCCAGGCCGGCGGGTACCGACAGCGCGGGCGCGACGGGGCCGGACATGCCGGGGGTGCCGGGGATGCCGGGGATAGCGGCCTCGGCGGGCGCTTCGGGCTCCGGGGCCTCCAGATCGGAAGGAGGGACGCTGTCCGCAGGCTCCGCAGTTTCGTGGAACCCGAACCGTTCCGTCGCAGGGGCGGGCAGATCGGACAGGGGCAGGAACTCGGTCGGCTCCATCGCGTCGGGATGGCCGAAGGCATCGGCGAACGGGTCCTCCCCGTCAGCGGCCTCGCTGTGGCCGAGCGGCGCGCTGCCGGTTTCCACCTCGGTCTGCAGGATGGCGCGCAGTTGCTCGAGCACCTGGGCGTTCGGCTCTTTCAGGAACCCGGCCGCGAACTGGTGCAGCAGGCGGCGGATGTCGTCCGCCGCCGCATTGAACACGGCCGCCTGCTCCACGATGCCGTGCCGCTGCAGTTGCACGTGCTGCAGCGCATGTTCCAGCGTGCGCGCCATTTCCGACAGCGCCGTGAAGCCCACGGTGGCGGAGCTGCCCGCCAGCGAGTGCGCCAGCGCCACCGCCACATCGGGCAGCGGCTCATGCAGCTCCAGCGCCCATTCCTGCAGCGTGGTGGCGAGGCGGCGCGACCATTCGTCCGCTTCGTTCAGGTAGACGTTGTAGAGCGGAATGCCGATACGCAGGGTGTCGATCACCTTGACCGCTTCGTCGGCCGAGGCGGAGGCAGACGCGGAAAGCGCGGCCGGTTCATCGGCGGCATCGGCGTCGGCACCGTCGGCATCGGCGCGCTCCAACGCACCGATCGGGTCGGGCTGCGCCGCGCCCGGATCCGCATCGGCGCCTGGGTCGGCTTCGGCTTCGGCCTCCGCCTCCGCCTCGACGACGTCCCCCGAAGATTCGGCCGCATCGGCAGGGAGCTGGCCGTCGGTATCACCCGCTGCCTCCGGCGAGGCGCCGAGGTCGTCAAAGCCTTCGAGGGTGTCGCTGGCGTCGGGCTCGGGTTTGGGCTCGGGCTCGGGCTCTATTGCCGCCAAGGGCTCATCCATTGCGGCGCCGGCCGGAGGCTCATCCGTCTTCGGCCCAGCGACAGCGGGTGCAGCTGCTTCTGCGTCGGTCTCTGCATCGGCGGCGGCTGCAGCTGCGGCTGCGGGCAGGACGGTGCCCAGCGCAGGCCGGGCGTCCGGCTCGGCCTCTGCTTCTGCGTGCGGCTGCGTTGCCGGTTCACCATCCGCTTCGGCCTCCGGCGCGGTGCCGGGGTCGGTTCCAGGCAGATCCAGCACCATGTCGGGCCAGGCATCGAGCGGCAGCGCGTCGATGGTCTGCACCTCCGGCGGCGTGGCGGATTCCGCCGGCAAGGAATGCAGCGCCCGGTCATCGTCGCCCTGGATCGGATCACGCTCACCGCCGGCCAGCCGGCTCTTGGCCGCCGCATCGGCATCCTCCAGCGCGCGGGCGAAGGCGGCGAAGTCGATGTCTTCCGCCATCTCGGGGGCCGCCATCGGCACGGCGCCTTCGGCATCCAGTGCCACAGGCCAATCGGCAAAATCGTCGGACAGGGTGGTGTCGGCAAAGTCGGCGGCCTCCTCAGGCAGCTCGCGCCCTTGCGCGCTGTCTTCCGGGAGCAATGCCGGCGACGCTTCCGCCGTGTCGTCCAGCGGCCCATCGACGGCCTCGACCAGAGCGTCGTCTGCCTGCACCGGTGCAGGGGCTGGGGCTGGGGCTGGGTCGTCTGGCACCCGCAGCGGGCCGGTCCACGTGCCGGAGCGGGCTTCCTCGGCCGCCTGCTGGAAGGGCTGCGGGCTCCACGCGCCGTCGTCGCCGCGGGCGATGGCGTCGCCCCAGCGGCCGAACGCCTGCAACGACTGCTCGGACAGATCCAGCAACGCGGGCGGCATGGGCTTTTGCTCGGCCAGCCAGGCATTGAGCGCCTGCTCCATCGCCCAGGCAGCGTCGCCGAAGGGGTTGAGGCCCACCATGCGGGAGCTGCCCTTGAGCGTGTGGAACGCGCGGCGCAGGGTCGTCTGCTCGCTCAGATCGCCCGGCGAGGCCCGCAGCGCCTGCACGGCGGCGGTGCCGCTGCCCACGACCTCGCGGGCTTCTTCCAGGAAGATGTCCAGCAGTTCCTGGTCTTCGTCATCGGGCGCCGGCAACGGCACGGCGGCCGGCAGGGCGACGGGCTCGGGCGGCACGGCGGCAGCCAGCGACTCGGCGGGATGCAGTTCCTGCGGTGTCAGATCCAGGTCGAAATCGAAGATCGGTTCGGCGGCGGGCACCCGGGCCGGCGTGGCGCCCTGCCCGGCATCGGCATCGGCATCCACATCGAAATCGAAGTCGAAATCGGCATCGACCTTGGAGCGCTCTTGCGGAAGGCCGGAGGGCTCGGCGTCCAGGGCCGCCTCCGGATCGAGCACCGGAGCGGGCTGCGGCAGCTCGTCAGCCAGGGCCGGCACCGGCGCCGGCAGGGACACGGGCGGCTCGTCGGCAGCGGGCGCGCCACCGGCCCCCGCAGCGCCAGCGGCAGGCCAGTGGGCGGCCTCGTCCGGCGCATCGTCGGCGCGGCTGCGGGCGCGGCCGGTCAGCAGGCGCAGCTCGCCTGCGTCCTCGTCGTACACGAACAGCTTGCGGGCCATGCTGCGCTGGTAGCTGAGCATGTCGATCAGGAAACCGAGCGCGCCCAGGCTGTTGCCCAGCTTCTCGAACACGGCCTGGCGGTCTGCCGGATCGACGTCGTTCGTCAGCAGCCGCTCCACGGTGTCCCGCATGCGCAGCACGGCGAGCGACGCCTGCTCCAGCCCCAGCACCGACAGCACGCCGCGCATCTGGGCGAGCCGGTGCGGCACGGGCATCAACACCGAGAGATCTTCCGGGTTGCGGAAGAACTGGTCCATGGCCTTCTCGGCTTCGCCCAGCGTGGCGCGCAGCTCGCCCACCACGCTGCCCATGGTCTGGTGGTCGCTGACGCGGCGGTACAGCTCCTCCATCCAGTGTTCGAGAGGCTCCGGATCGCTGCCTGCGACCACGCGGTCCAGCCGCTCGGCCAGGCGCGCGGCGCGCTCGGCCATGTAGTCCTGCGCGGTATCCAGCTCCTCGAACGCCGCCTGCAGATAAAGCACCGACGTGGCGACTTCCATCGCCAGCGCCGGCGAAGGCGGCTCGCCCGAGGCCACGGTGGTCTCCACGGCGCGCGTCAAGGCGCGGGCCAGCACGTCGCTGCCCGGGTGCAGCCGGCCCAGCGAATCGCAGACCAGGCTGAACTGGTCGGCCGAGGGCTTGAGCTTGTTGCGGTCGCCCCCGGCGAGGGCCGACCAGGTTTCGGCGGCCGCCGCGATGCGCCTGCGGGCCTGCGCCAGTACTGCGGGGTCGTAGAGGCCGTAGCGCGGGGTTTCGTAATCCACCGGCTTGAAGCGGCCCAGATCGAAGGTCTGGCGCACGGCCTGCAGCGCCGGCGCGGCGGGGGCGGCACCCTCCGGGCTGGCCGCTTCACGGGCCTGGGCGCAGAAGAACAGCAGATCCTGCAGCAGCCGGTCGGCGATGGCCGGGTTGCCCTTGGCCAGCGTGGCGTACTGCATCAGCACGCGCGAGGCCACCCGCTTCACATACACGTCGGGCGTGAGCAGGCCGTGCGCGAACGCATCGAAGAACCCGGCCGCGATCTTCCAGAAGGAGCGCGCCTGCGGATCGGCCTGGGAGGCGACGAACCCCAGGCAGGCGTCGCGCAACTGGCCCGCCGCTGCCTGGTCGCCGAGCTTGACGATGCGCAGCACGGCCTGGTCGAGCCGTGCGCGCGCTTGCGGGCCGTAAGGCAGGGGCGCGGCCTCCACGGCCAGCTCGGGCTCGCGCAGGCGGCGCTCGGTGGGCCAGAGGTCCGCCGGGTGCACGCGCTCGGCGCCGGTCAGCGCCTGCACCTCGCGGTACTGGGGGAAGAGCGCCACGGGCGAGGTTTTCTTGCCCGCGAGCACGTTGTCGAGGTATTCGATCAGGGCGAAGCTGGCGCGCTCCAGCACCGATACGGCGTCGTCGCCGCAGTGTTCGGGGCGCTGCACGAAGCGCTGGACGGCCGCCTCCATCGAGCGCAGCACCAGCGCCGCGGGCGCCATGCCCACCATCTCCAGCGCACCGCTGGCCTGGTGCAGCTGCTGGCGCGCGACCCGCAGGGCGCCGGCATCGAGCGAAGCCAGGTCGGAATCGCGTGCCAGGTCGGCTTCGCGCACGAAGCGGCGCAGCGACTTGACGGCACCATCGAGCGACTTGCGCAGCTCGTCGAGCACCCACGCGAGCGGCCCCAGGTCCTGCTCGCCATGCGTGCCATCGGCGGCTGTTGCGATTGCGGCGTCCAAAGATGGCATGAGTTCGTCCCCGGCTGCCTCCAGCCAGTGTTTGATCGGAGAAAAAGGCGCGTCAGGCGATCTTGAAGCGCGACACGGACTGCCGCAGTTCTTCGGCGATGTGCGAGAGCTCGCGCACCTGCTGGGCGGTCGTGCGGGTGCCCTCCCCCGTCTGCTCGGTCACGGCGAAGATGTGCTGGATGTTGCCGGCCACTTCGTTGGCCAGCTCGGCTTCGCGCGAGGTGGATGACGAGATCTGCTCGATCAGCTCGGCCAGGCGGCGCGACACGCGGTCGATCTCGGTCAGCGCGGTACCGGCGGAGTCGGACAGGCGGGCACCTTCGACCACCCCCTGCGTGGAGCGCTCCATGGCGGCCACGGCGTCCTGCGTGTCGGTCTGAATGGCCTTCACCAGCGCCGAGATCTGGCGCGTCGCGTCGGCGGAGCGCTCGGCGAGCCGCTGCACTTCTTCCGCCACGACGGAAAAGCCCCGGCCCGCTTCACCGGCCGACGCGGCCTGGATGGCAGCGTTCAGCGCCAGCACGTTGGTCTGTTCGGTAATGTCGGAAATCAGCTCGGTGATTTCGCCGATCTCCTGCGACGACTCGCCCAGGCGCTTGATGCGCTTGGAGGTGTCCTGGATCTGGTCGCGGATCGAGTTCATGCCGCCGATGGCGTTCTGCACGGCCTGCAGGCCGGAATCCGCCGCCTGCAGCGACTGGCGCGCCACCGACGCCGATTCCTGCGCCTGGGTGGAGACGTCGTTGATGCGGGTCGCCATGTCCAGCACCGAGCGGCCGGTTTCGCGGATCTCGCGCAGCTGTTCGGTTGATGCGGCCAGCAGTTCGGTGGAGGTGCTGTCCACCTGGGCCGTCGTCTGCGCCACGCGGGCCGCCGTGTTCTGCACGCTGCCCACCAGCTGGCGCAGCTCTTCCACCGTGTAGTTCACCGAGTCGGCGATGGCGCCGGTGATGTCTTCGGTCACGGTGGCTTCCTGCGTCAGGTCGCCTTCGGCCACCGACTGCAATTCGTTCATCAGCCGCAGAATGGCCGCCTGGTTGGCATCGTTTACGCGCTTGGCTTCCTGTTCCTGGCGCTTGGCGTCCTGCTGCAGCGTCTCGGCCGCCGTCTGGCGCGTGCGGCTGTCCATCAGCTGCACCCGCGAAATGCCGACGCCGCACAGCAGCACGAACAGGCCGGCCACGGCCAGGGCCGCGAACTGCCCGGCGCCCAGACCGGTCTGGGCGGAGAGGCGCTCTTGCAGCGCTTCCAGCTGGCGGCGCATCGGCTCGCTGTCCACGATGATCGCGGTCTGCGCCTCACGTGCCGACACCAGGCCCTGCAGGTTGCCCAGAATGGCGCCGGCCTGCGTGCGGGTCTGCTCATACAGCTGGATCAGGTTGCCGAGCTGCTCACGCGTCTGCGGGTCGCGCGTGGCGGCCAGGCGCAGATCGGTGCTGCCGTCCAGCATGCCCTGGGCAATTTCCTTGAACGAGTTCAAGTCCTTGCCCAGCAGGAACACGGCCTCGGGGCTCACGCCTTCCATGGTCTGGAATTCGTTGGCGGACTTGCCGATGCGCTGGGTCAGCATCACCAGCTGGCCGGCGGCGGAGATCTCGGCCGCGCCCGCGTTCTGCTGCAGCTTCAGCGACGACACGGTTTCGGCAATCTCCAGCAGATCGGACGATTGGCGGTTGATGGTGCGCAGCGCGTCGCCCACCTGCGTCAGGATCTTCTGCTGGCCCATCACCACCGCGGCGTTGCGCTCGGCGCGGTCCACCAGCGGGGTCACGGCTTCCAGCTCGGGGCGGTAGGCCTCACCCAGTGCCTGCACGCCCAGTTCACGGTCGCCGCCGTTGAGGGCGCGCACGTTGCGCGCCAGCACGCCCGAGCTTTCCACCACGTCGGGAAAGGCCTGCGGGCTGCCCACCAGCGCCTGCGACACCGACTTGGCCAGGCGCTGCGACTGCATCAGCGACTGCCCGGTGGCAGCCAGTTGCTGCGCGGAGCGGTCCGCCTGCTGCAGCACCCAGCCGGCGATGGTGGCCAGCACCACCAGGCCGGCGGCCAGCAGGATCAGCAGGCGCCGCTGGTGCTGCGCCGCCGTGGCCCGCCCGAGCAGCGGCAGCGTGATGAGGTCGTCGCCCGCATCGTCCAGTTCATGCGCCGCCGCGCCGGAGGACGACGCCGCGGAATAGGCCGGGGCGCCCGGGTCGCCCTGCACGCTGCTCAGGCCGTCGCCGGCGTAGCCTTCGCTCAGCAGCGCATCGCTGTCCCGCCCCATGCTGCCCGGCCCCGATTGCGCCGAAGACAGGTTCAGGTCGGCATCCGGCGGAGCGGGCTTGCGGTTGAACAGTTTTCCGAAAGGGTTGACGACTGACATGGTGCGGCCTTGAAGAAAGATTCAAGCACTGATGCTGAGGAAGGCAGGGTCCTGCGAGAGGGTCTGCAGATTGAGCTCCTGCCAGCGGGCGCCGTGGGCGTCCTGGTAGGAGGTGCCGAAGAACGGCGGTGCGTCCTCGGCAGGAGGCTCGGATGCGACGAAGGCCTCGGTGCCCCGCAGGCCGGCCAGCCGATCCACCAGCAGGGCGACGTTGACGTCGAGCGCCGCGTTCAGCGCGAGCAGGCTGGACTCGGCCAGCGCGGCTTCGCTGCGCGCCGGCGTCTCGCCCAGCAGCCCCGCCACGTCGACCACGCCGATCAGCGCGCCGCGCAGGTTGGCCACGCCGAGGAACCAGGGCTGGGTGTAGGGCACGGGCTGCACGCCACGCCAGGAGAAGATCTCCCCGGACTGTTCGAGCGGCAGCAGAAACCGGTGTCCCGCCGACTCGACCGCCAGCCACGACGACACGTTCGAGCCTTCGCCCCGCGCCGCCTGCAGGCGTGCCGCGAGACGGGTCTGTAGCTCCCTCAGGGCTTCGCGATTGGCCATGGGCGTCGCAACCGTTTCTTCAATTCAAGGCGTTGATCTTGGCCTGCAGCTCTGCGGGGTCGACCGGCTTGGTGATGTAGCCGCGCGCGCCCTGGCGCATGCCCCACACCCGGTCGGTTTCCTGGTTCTTGCTGGTGCACATGATGATCGGCACGTCGGCGTACTGCGGGTCGCGCGAGATGGACCGCGTGAGCTGGAAGCCGTTCTGGCCGGGCATGACCACATCCATCAGGATCAGGTCGGGCTTTTCTTCGGCCAGACGTCGAAAGGCCTCTTCCGCGTTCTCGGCGGTGCGCACCTGCATGCCTTTTTTCTGCAGCAGATCGGTCAGGAACATCAGTTCGGTCTTGGAATCGTCAACGACCAGCACTTTCCGGATCGGCATCAGATAGCTCCTTGGGGGGCACTGCCAAACTGCTGCACGGCCTGCAGCAGTTGGTCTTTGGTGAAGGGTTTGGTGAGGTATTCCTGGCAGCCCACCATGCGGCCGCGGGCCTTGTCGAAGACGCCGTCCTTGGAGGAGAGCATCACGACCGGCGTGTCGGCGAAGCGCGCATTGCGCTTGATGATGGCGCAGGTCTGGTAACCATCGAGTTTTGGCATTAGGATGTCGCAAAAGATCAGCTGCGGCTGATAGTCATTGACTTTGGCGAGGGCGTCGAAGCCGTCATCGGCCAACAGAACCTCGTGGCCGCCCTGCTTGAGAAAAATCTCGGCGCTTCGCCGGATGGTGTTGCTGTCGTCCACCACCAGCACCTTGAAGGTTGCACCCGTCGTAGTCAATGTTGCTGCTCCTGGGGGATTGGTTGAAACCACGCTGGCGCAAGCCGCGTGTCAGATCCGGACCATCTCGAAGTCTGCCTTGCGCTCGCCCGCACCGAAGCCTGTTCGGCGCATGGGCACGGCGCCACACGGACGGCATGGCAAGCCGGGTGGGTGGGCGCTCCGCAAGGCGTCCGGAACCCGTTCGCGCATCGGGCGCTTCGGGGGTTCCAGCTCCATCGCAGCTTAAGGTGCGTTCACATAGAATGCAACGATTGTATCCAGGCATCTCAGCGGGATGCAGCTTCCGTGCCACGGTTTAGGCTCGCATCTGCCCATGACTCTCCCTACCTCCCTTCCCCCCGAAATCGAAGAAGCGGCGGACGCTGAAGACGCCGCCCCGGTGTGCGTGATGGTGTTCAACGCCAGCGACCCCAGCGGCGCCGGCGGCCTCACCGCCGACATCGCCACCATCGCCTCCGTCGGCGGCCATCCGGTCGCCATCGTCACCGGCGCCTACGCCCGGGACACGGCCGAGGTGTTCGACCACTACGCCCTGGATGACGAAGCCGTCGCCGAGCAGGCCCGCGCGGTGCTGGAGGACATGCCTGTCCAGGCGATCAAGGTCGGCTTCGTCGGCACGCCGGAAAACCTCGGCGCGGTGGCCAGCGTGGCCTCCGACTACGGCGACGTGCCCGTGATCGCCTACATGCCCGACCTCTCCTGGTGGCGCGACGACCTGATCGACCAGTACCTCGACGCCTGCCAGGAGCTGCTGCTGCCGCAGACCTCGGTGCTGATCGGCAACTACAGCACGCTGCGCCGCTGGCTGCTGCCCGACTGGAGCAGCGACAAGGCGCCTTCCGCGCGCGACATCGCCCAGGCCGCGTCCGGCATGGGCGTGCCCTATGTGCTGGTGACGGGCATTCCCGCGCCCGACCAGTTCATCGACAACGTGCTGGCCTCGCCGCAGACCGTGCTGAGCTCCTCCCGTTTCGAGCGGTTCGAGGCGACCTTCGCGGGTGCGGGCGAAACCCTGTCGGCCGCGCTCACGGCCCTGGTGGCCAGCGGCGATGACCTGGCCGACGCCGCCAAGGAAGCGCTGACCTACCTGGACAGCTGCCTGGACGGCGGCTTTCGGCCGGGCATGGGCCATGTGGTGCCTGACCGCCTGTTCTGGGCGCAGCCCGACGACGACGAAGCCGACGACGACGAGACCCCGCAAGACCCCACGGCCGTCGACGGCTTCGTGATGCCTCCCCATGACACCCAGCACTGACCTGAATCTTCCCCTTTTCGAACGCGCCAAGGCGCTCATTCCCGGCGGCGTCAATTCGCCCGTGCGCGCCTTCAAGGCGGTCGGCGGCACCCCGCGCTTCGTGCAGCGCGCGCAGGGCGCCTATTTCTGGGACGCCAACGGCCAGCGCTTCATCGACTACATCGGCTCCTGGGGGCCGATGATCCTGGGCCACGGTCACCCCGCCGTGCTGGAGGCCGTGCAGAAGGCCGCGCTCGACGGCTTCAGCTTCGGCGCGCCCACCGAGCGCGAGGTCGACCTGGCCGAAGCCATCCTCAGCCATGTGCCGTCGATGGAGATGATCCGCCTGGTCAGCTCCGGCACCGAGGCCGGCATGAGCGCCATCCGCCTGGCGCGCGGCGCCACGGGGCGCAGCAGGATCATCAAGTTCAATGGCTGCTACCACGGCCATGCCGACGCGCTGCTGGTCAAGGCCGGCTCGGGCCTGGCCACCTTCGGCCATGCCACCAGCGCCGGCGTGCCGCCCGAGGTGGTGCAGCACACGCTGGTGCTCGAATACAACGACGTCACCCAGCTGGAAGAAGCCTTCGCGCTGCATGGCAGCGAGATCGCCGGGCTGATGATCGAGCCCATCGCCGGCAACATGAACTTCGTGCGCGCGAGCGTGCCCTTCATGCGCCGCTGCCGCGAGCTGTGCACGCAGCACGGCGCGCTGCTGGTGTTCGACGAGGTGATGACCGGCTTCCGCGTGGCCCTGGGCAGTGCGCAAAGCCTCTACGCCCGCGACATTCCCGGCTTCCGGCCCGACATCACCGTGCTGGGCAAGGTGATCGGCGGCGGCATGCCGCTGGCGGCGTTCGGCGGCCCGCGCGCCATCATGGAACAGCTGGCGCCGCTGGGCCCGGTGTACCAGGCCGGCACGCTGTCGGGCAACCCGGTGGCCACCGCCTGCGGCCTGGCCACGCTGCAGGAGATCAGCCGCCCCGGCTTCTACGACACGCTCGCGGCCCGCACGCGCAGCCTGGTCGAAGGCCTGGCCGGTGCTGCGCGGGCGGCGGGTGTGCCCTTCAGCGCCGACAGCGAAGGCGGCATGTTCGGCTTCTTCCTGATGCCCGAGCTGCCGCAGAACTACCCCACGGTGATGACCACCGACGGCGCGCGCTTCAACGCCCTCTTCCACGGCCTGCTGGATCGCGGCGTCTACATCGCACCCGCACTGTATGAAGCCGGCTTCGTGAGCGCGGCCCACACCGATGACGACATCGCGGCCACGGTGGCCGCCGCGGCCGAGGTGTTCCAGACCTGGGCTGCCCGCTGAAGATGTTCGCGTTGTTGAAGATGGTGGCGTGTGGCCTGGTGCTGGCGCTCAATACCGTGGGCTGCTTCTCCCTGATGATGCCTTTCGCACTGGCCAAGCTGGTGCTGCCGTTCACGCCCGTGCGGCGGGTGACCGACCGGGCCCTGGCCGCCCTGGCCGAGCTGTGGATCGGCATCAACAACCTCTGGATCGGTGCCGCCAACCGCGCGCCCTGGCAGGTCTCGGGCCTGGAGGGCTTGAGTCCGCGCCACTGGTACCTCGTCACCTGCAACCACCAGACCTGGGTGGACATCGTGGTGCTGCAGCGCGTCTTCAACCGGCGCATTCCGCTCCTGAAGTTCTTCCTGAAGCGCGAACTGATCTACGTGCCGGTGATCGGCCTGGCCTGGTGGGCGCTGGACTTTCCCTTCATGCGGCGCAGCAGCGGCGGCGCCAGCGCCCGGCAGGACCTGCGCGCGGCCAAGGCCGCCTGCGAGAAATTCCGCCGCATGCCCACCGCCGTGATGAACTTCTCGGAAGGCACGCGCTTCACCCCCGAGAAGCAGGCCGAGCAGGGCTCACCCTATCGCCACCTGCTGGTACCCAAGTACGGCGGCATGGCGACCGCCCTGCAGACCTTGCAGGGCGAGCTGGATTCCGTGCTGGACGTGACCATCGCCTATCCCGACGGCGTGCCCAGCTTCACGGACGCCCTGGCCGGCCGGCTGGGCCGCGTCGTCGTGCACGTTGAGCGGCGCCCAGTGCCGGCGGCCGTTGCGCGGGCCGGCGCGCGCAATGCGATGCAGGAATGGCTGGACGGCCTCTGGCGCGAAAAAGACGCGCGGCTGGACATGTGGCTGAGAGAGCCAACCCTCTCCACGCAGCCTCAGAACGTGTCGAGAAGTTCACACGATTAGGCCGACGCCTGACGCCCCCCCCCGATGCGGCGCGGCATGGCGGACTGTGGAAGACTAGCGAGCGGCTGCTCGGCACCTGCCTGCCGTTCCCCCATGGCTTTCTCGAGGCTTCCACTCGCAAGAGCGTCAAGGGGTTCCCGGAAGATGCGGCGACTGTCCCGCGTCAAACCAGCAGTTCGAGCGCCTGGCGCCGCGCATCGTCCCGGTCATCCGCCAACAGCTTGGGAAATGGAAGCAGCTTGCTCACGGTGACGAAGCGTGACGTGAGCAGCGTGCGCAACGCCGGGTCGGTGGTCACATAGACGTAGCCCGCACACCACTCGCGCAGGTCGCCCTTGCGGGCCTTGAGCCAGACCATGGACTGCCGTTCGTCCTCGTGCGGCTCGTCGTCGTGGTCGTGACGGGCAGGCGTCCAGACGATCACGAAGCGCTGGCGCTGTGCCAGGACGGCGTCGAGCGAGCGCAGGGTGCGTGGCACGCGGTCGACTTCATCCAACTCCGGGAAGCGCGCGTAGACGATGGGCCATTCACCGATATCGAACAGTGCGGCATCGGGTAGGGGTGGGACGAATTCAATGGTTGTCATCAGGGTTCTCTCGTTTCCAAGGAGGGTAGCCACAGCAGCAGCAACGCCGTGACGGCCACCAGTGCAGCCGCGCCGGCGGTGTAGAACGTGGGCCAGTCGATCAGCGCGGCGAGCCTGCTCGCGCCCATCGTGGCGAGGATGCCGGCCAGCCGCGCGCCGCAGAACAGCACGGCATAACTGGTGGCTGCCTGCGCGCCCACCGACCACGACAGCGTGAGCGAGGCGCAGACCACCATCAGCCCGCCCACCACCGCGGCCATGCCGATGGCGCCCGCGATCGCCGAGGCCTGTACCTGCATGCGGACGCCCCAGCACAGCAGGGCCAGGCACCCCAGCCCCAGCACGGCAAAGGCGGAGAATGCGCCGGCATTGCCCAGCCGGCGGATCAGAGAGCCAGCCACGGCCGAAGCGAACAGCATGCCCACCGGCTGCGCGGTGCCGACCAGCCAGGCAATGCGCTCCAGTGTCACGCCCAGGTCGACCAGCATCACGCGGTTGAGCGCCGTCAGCGGAAAGACGACGCTGGCGACGAGCACCAGCAGGCCCAGCCGCCGCCGCATGACACCCAGGCGCAGCGCTCCATAGGGCCGCGCGCCGCCGGCGGCAGGGCGCCTGACGCCCGCGGCGCGGTCCACATCCACGAGGCCGAACACCGGCACCAGCGTCAGTGCCAGTAGCAGCACCACCAGCGCAAAGGTGAACGACCAGCCGATGCGCGCCAGCAGGCCGACGAACACGCCGCCGCCGATCAGCGCACCCAGCGACAGCGCTGCCAGCTTGAGCGCGGCAGCCAGGGGCTTGGCCTGCTCACCGGTCGCCTCCACGGCCAACGCATCAAGCGCCAGGTCCATCGTGGCCACCGCCAGCGCCACCACCAGGCCCAGCGCGAACAGCAGCGGCAGCGCAGCGTGTTCCATCAGCGCAACCGTTGCCAGCGCGGCCATGGCGACAGCCTGGGCAGCCACGATCCAGCCGATGCGCGGCGAAAGGAACGGCAGCCGCAGCCGGTCCACCAGCGGCGCCCAAATGAAGGACAGACCGATCGGCAGATACAGCGCGAAGACCCAGACCATCTGCGCCACCGGCATGCCGCGCGCGCGCAGGACGGGGGGCAGGCCGCCCTGCAGCAGCGCCACGATGACACCGAAGCCCAGGTACAGCGCGCCGATGCCTGCGAACACGCGCCACCGGCGCACACCCGCGTCCAGACCGACGCTCACCATTTGACGTTCAGCGTGGCCAGCAAGGTGCGGCTCTGTCCATAGTTGCAGAAGTCGGCCGCGTTGCAGGTGAAATAGGTCTTGTCAAACAGGTTGCTTACGTTGAGGGACAGTGCGGTGCCTGCGATCAGTTCGTAGCGCAGCATCGCGTCAGCCACCGTGTAGGCAGGGATGCGCTGGGTGTTCGCCGCGTTTGCGTACGCCGCGCCGACATGGCGCACACCACCGCCCAGCGTCACGCCTGCGGGCAGGCGGTAGTCGGCCCACAACGAGGCCGTGGTGCGCGCTACCGCGATGGGCCGCTGGTTCAGGTCCACGCCGTTGCTGCGGGTGATCTTCGGATCGAGAACGGAGAGGCCGCCCACCAGGTTCAGCCCCCGGGCTAGGTTGAACTTGGCCTCGAACTCCACGCCGCGCGAATTCACCTCGCCGGTCTGCACCATCGCATTGGGCAGCGACGAGTTGGGGTCGCGCGTCAGCACGTTGCGCTGGGTCAG
The DNA here is from genome assembly GCF_001424265.1 of Acidovorax sp. Leaf160. Classification (GTDB taxonomy): domain Bacteria; phylum Pseudomonadota; class Gammaproteobacteria; order Burkholderiales; family Burkholderiaceae_C; genus Paracidovorax. Next base: position 293,465 of record NZ_LMOV01000001.1, on the reverse strand, counting down.
GTCGAACGCAGCCAGCGTGTAAAGCTGCTGGGTGCCTGGTGGCTGGTACTTGATACCGAGCTCGTACTGCCGGCCGGTCGTCGGCTTGAACGGATCGCCATAGGGATTGACGACGACCGCCGGATCGAATGATGTGGAGTAGCTGGCATAGGGTGCCACGCCGTTGCTGAAGTTGTGCATCAGGCCCGCTCGGCCGGTGTACTTGGTGAAGTTCTGCCGGGTGTCGCGACGGGTGAGTGCGTTGTCAATGCTGATGTCCGCGTGGTCGGCGCGCAGGCCGAGCAGCAGGCCCCAGGCGCCCCAGCGGATGTGATCCTGCGCATAGAGGCCCGCCAGCCGCTGCACCCGGTCCGGGCTGTTGTTGGCTGCTGGGCGCGGGATGGGCTGGGTGTAGTCGGGATTGAGGAGGTCGAGCGACGGCGCCCCCGCCATGGCCTGTAGCTGCGTCCAACGGTCGCGCTGCAGGTCCAAACCGAACACCATGCGATGCGCGAGGGGGCCTGTGGCCGACTCGCCCTCGATGCGGGTATCCAGGTTGACGGCGTTCATGCGCTCCTGAGACCAGGTGGCGAACCGCGTCAGCGTCCGGTGGTCAGGCTGCAACCGCAGAGTGCCTGCCATGCTCTGGTCCATCTCCATGTGCCAGTAACGCATGTTCTGCTGCAGGCGCCAGCCGCTGGCAAAGCGGTGGCTCAGCTCGTAGCCGGCGCTGGCCTGGATGCGGTCGTACTGGTTGAAATCGGGCGAGCCATCGAAGAAGTCACGCCGTATCGGCCCATAGGGGTTCGGCAGGATGGTGCCGCTGGAGGGCAGCACGCCGTAGTAGCCCCCGGTCGGATCGTGCTGCCATGAGGCCAGCAACGTGAGCGCGGTATCGGCATCGGGGCGCCAGGTGACCGAGGGCGCGATGGCGATGCGCTCTTCCTTCGTCATCTGCACCGACGTATCCGCCTTGCGGGCCAGGGCGGTGAGGCGGTAGGTAAGCGTGCCGTCGTCCCCCAGCGGGCCACCGCTCTCGAACCCTGTCTGGACGCGGCTGTGGCTGCCCACGGCGAGGTTCACCTCATGGAACCGCTCCTGCGTCGGGCGCTTGCCCACCAGGCTGACAATACCGCCCAACGGTGCCTGGCCGAAGACCACCGAGGCTGGCCCCTTGAGCACCTCGACACGCTCCAGGAAGTAGGGATCGATCTGCGGAATCAGGTACGAGGAGCCGCGCGGCAAGCGCAAGCCGTCCAGATACTGGAAGGTGTCCAGCACCCAGCCGGTGCCGCGGAACGCCATCTGATCGAAGCGCGAGATGTCGCCGCGGATGTCTGCGGACATGCCCGGGACGTAGCGCAGCGCCTGCTGGATGCGCTGGGCACCCTGCGCCTCGATCTGCTCGCGACCGACGACATGGATGGACACAGGCGTCTCCATGATGGCCATGTCCACCTTGCCCGCCGTGGCGCTGCGGCGGGCCACGTAGCCCGTCACGGGGCCCGTGGCGGCCTCGGCCTGGGCGGAGGCGCTCACTGTCACTACGGGTAGCGTGGAAGCAGCGCCCGGCGAAGCGACGCGCTCCACCACCAGCGTGCGCCCCTGCACGCGCCCCTGCAGGCCGCTTCCCGCAAGCAGGATGCGCAGGGCATCGGCCAAGTCGTGAGTGCCTTGCAAAGTGGGAGCCGAGCGGCCCTGTGCCAACTCGCCGGCGAAGGCCAGTTGCAGGCGTGCCTGGCTCGCCAGGGCAGCGAGCGCGGGCGCCAGCGGCTGCGCCGGAATGTCGAAGTGGACGGACTGCGCGCTGGCGGCATGGATCTGGAACGCCAGGCCCAGGGCCATGGCGGCGCGGAGAAGTGTGGAACGTTGCATGCGGGTGCGTCCTTGTGCGGAAGAAAGAAAGGCTTTCTTCTGTAGGACGAACCGGGTGCTGGAATCCCTCGTCTTTTTTATCGGCCCGCGAGCAGCAGGCTGCCGTCGGACTCGCGCACGAGGCGCACGGGCAGCGCGGCAGGCAGGGCCTGGAGCCAGTCGTGGGCATGGGCGATTTCCACCGTGCCGCTCACGCGCAGCAAGGCAGCGCGGGCGTCTGCACGCAGGTCCATGCGGCTGTAGCGCGACAAGCGCTGCGCGGCCTCGGCGAGCGGCATGGCGTCGAAGTGCAGGCGGCCATCGCGCCACGGGGCCACCGGGCCGCTGATTGCGCGTGCCGCAGCCCCGCCCAGCGGCACGGCCAACCCCTGGCCTGCGGTGAGCTCAGCCGCCAGCACCCGACCGCCGCGCTCGACGCGCACATGGCCCGATTCCACCTGCACGAGCACGCCGCCCGCCGGTTCCAGCTCTACGCTGAAGCGCGTGCCCAGCACGGTGACGGTGACGTCGCCTGCATCGACGACGAAGGGGCGCGCCGCTTCCGCACGTACCTGGAAGAAGGCCGCCCCCTGCAGCAGAAGCACGGCACGCCGGCGGGCGTCGAAAGCCACTTCGGCACGGCTGGCCGCATCGAGGGCGAGGAGCGAGCCATCCGGCAACGCCTGGTTCACGCGCTGGCCGCGCTGGGTGGCGAAGGCAGCCTGCCATTGCAGCGCCTGTGCCTGCCAGTGGCGCCAGCCCTTCCAACCCATCATGGCCACCGCGCCGAGACCCAGCAGCGATGCCAGACTCTTGCGCCGCCCCCTGGCAGCGGCGGGCACGCCCTTGTCGCCGCGCCAGTGCCGCAAGGCGGCCTCGACCCGGTCGCCCGCCACGGCCAGGTCGCGCTCGACGGTTGCCAGCGACACGTCCAGCCGCGCAGCGATGCTCCCCTGGCATTCGCCGTGGATGCGGTGGTCCTCGAACACCGTGCGCGCCCGGGCAGGCAAGGCCGCCAGCACGGCATCGAGGGCCGCCAGCGCCTGGCGGTACATCACGCCATCTGCCACGTCGGGCACGTGGGCTGCCCCTGCCCCGGTGTCTACCGACTGGGCCAGATAGCGTTGCAGCCACTGCGCGCGCCGGTGCTGGTCCAGGTGCAGATTGGCCGCCACGGTGCAGAAGTAGCTGCGCGCATCGCCGATGGATTCGGCGTCCGTCGCCGGGTGCTCGGCCAGGCGCATCCAGGTGTCATGCGCCACATCGCGCGCCTGCTCGTCGCAGCCAAGACGGCGGCGCAGAAAACGCACCAGGGATTCGTAGTGCAGCGGGAATTCATGCAGGAGATGCGGCGTGGACATGACCGCCAAGGATAGCGGACAAATGATAATAAATCTCATTAACCGCATCACCTTCTGACAGACCTACCCCCTCCGACTCCTACTGCCTCCCTCACCAGGCGCCTGATGCCATTGAAAAAGAGCTGGCAGTGCTTGCCAGACAAGCGCCTGCGGCCGCGAGGTGCTCCGCCGCCAAGACGAGGCCGTCGTCGAGCGGCGGCCAAGCCTTCGCCCCGAACGATGTCAATGCCGGAAGTGGCGCACGCCGCTGAACACCATGGCCACGCCGCGCTCGTTGGCCGCATCGATCACTTCCTGGTCGCGCATCGAGCCGCCGGGCTGGATGACGCAGGTCGCGCCGGCATCCACCACCACGTCGAGGCCATCGCGGAACGGGAAGAAGGCGTCGCTCGCCACCACCGTGCCCTGCAGCGACAGCTTCGCGTGCTCGGCCTTGATGCTGGCGATGCGGGCGGAGTCGAGGCGGCTCATCTGGCCGGCGCCCACGCCCATGGTCATGCCGCCCTTGCAGAAGACGATGGCGTTGCTCTTGACGTACTTGGCGACCTTCCAGGCGAAGAGCAGGTCTTCCATCTCTTCCAGCGTGGGCTGCTTTCGGGTGACCACCTTCAGGTCGGTCAGCGCCAGCTCGTGGTTGTCGGCCGACTGCAGCAGCATGCCGGAGCCGATGCGCTTGGCGTCCATGGCGTTGCGGCCACGGCTCCAGGCGGTCGAGCCCTGTGGACCGGGCAGCGCGATCTGCATCAGCCGCACGTTGGCCTTGGGGCGGAAGATTTCCAGCGCTTCGGGCGTGAAGCCCGGCGCCATCAGCACTTCGACGAACTGCTTGACGACCAGTTGCGCCGCAGCGGCATCCACCGGGCGGTTGAAGGCGATGATGCCGCCGAACGCGCTGGTCGGGTCGGTCTGGAAGGCCTTGCCGTAGGCGCTGGCGGCATCCAGGCCCACGGCCACGCCGCAGGGGTTGGCGTGCTTGACGATCACGCAGGCCGGCGCGTCGAAGCTCTTGACGCATTCCCAGGCGGCGTCGGCGTCGGCGATGTTGTTGTAGCTCAGCTCCTTGCCCTGCAGCTGCTCGCCGGTGACGATGGAGCCCGGCGCGGGATGCAGGTCGCGGTAGAGCGCCGCCTGCTGGTGGCTGTTCTCGCCGTAGCGCAGGTCCTGCACCTTGACGAACTGGCCGTTGCTCTGGCCGGGGAACTGGCTGCGCTCGGGCACATAGGTGTCGGACAGCTTTTCCGCGTCGAAGCTGACGGACGAGAGATAGTCGCTGATCGCGCCGTCGTACTGCGCGATGCGGTTGAACGCGGCCACCGAGAGCTGAAAGCGCAGCTTGTCGCTGAGCTTGCCGGCGGCTTTCAGCTCGTCCAGCACGGCGCCATATTGGTCGGCCGAGGTGACCACACCCACGTCCTGCCAGTTCTTGGCGGCGCTGCGCACCATGGCCGGGCCGCCGATGTCGATGTTCTCGATGGCGTCGGCCAGCGTGCAGCCAGGCTTGGCGACGGTGGCTTCGAAGGGGTAGAGGTTCACCACCAGCAGGTCGATGGTGTCGATGCCGTGTTCCTTGAGCGCCGCCATGTGCTGGGGCACATCGCGCCGCGCCAGCAGGCCGCCGTGCACCTTGGGGTGCAGCGTCTTCACGCGGCCGTCGAGCATCTCGGGGAACTGCGTCACCTCGGCCACCTCGGTGACGGGCAGGCCCTTGTCGGCCAGCAGCTTGGCGGTGCCGCCAGTGGACAGCAGGCGGATGCCCAGGGCATGCAGCGCCTGCGCGAATTCGACGATGCCGGTCTTGTCGGAGACGGAAAGAAGTGCGTTCATGGATTCAACGGAGGTTTTTGGAATCAAATCGGGCTCCAGCGCTTGATGCATGGGCGCTGGTAGCTACTATTTTTATAGCAATCGAGCAGAGGGATGCGTCAGAGCAGCTTGTGCTCCACCAGCTTCTTGCGCAGCGTGTTGCGGTTCAGCCCCAGCCATTCGGCCGCGCGGGACTGGTTGTTCTCGGCGTGGGTCATCACCACTTCCAGCAGCGGCTTCTCGACCAGCCGCACCAGCATGTCGTACATGCCGTCCGGCGCCTCGCCCCCCAGGTCGCGAAAGTACCCCTGCAGGTTCTCGCGCACGCATTCCTCAATGTGTTTGTTGCTCATGCATTCGCTCTCTCGGGTCCGCGTCGGCGTCGCTGGCTGGGGGGAGCCGGTCCATCGATGCGCCCAGGGCATCGAAATAGTCGGCCACCGCCTGCCACTGGGCCGCGCAGTCCTCGATCGTGTTGATGTGTTGTCTGAAGGCCTCGCCGCCGGGCAGCGCCCGCACGTACCAGGCGATGTGCTTGCGCGCGCTGCGCACGCCGGTGGGCTCGCCGTAGAGGCCGTAGTGGTCGTGCAGGTGGTCCAGCAGCAGGCGCCGCACCTCGGCCACCAGGGGTGGCGCCAGGTGCTCGCCGGTGGCCAGGTAGTGGCCGATCTCGCGGAAGATCCACGGCCGGCCCTGGGCGGCGCGGCCGATCATCACCGCATCGGCACCGGTTGCGGCCAGCACCGCCTTCGCCTTCTCGGGCGAGGTGATGTCGCCATTGGCCACCACCGGCACGCCCACCGCAGCCTTGACGGCGGCGATGGTGTCGTACTCGGCCTGGCCTTTGTAGCCCTGCTCGCGCGTGCGGCCATGCACGGTCAGCATCTGGATGCCCACGCCCTCGAACGCGCGCGCGAGCTGCACCGCATTCTTGTGCTGCTGGCACCAGCCGGTGCGCATCTTCAGGGTGACCGGCACGTTGCGCGGTGCGCAGGCCTCGACCACCGCCTGCGCGATCTCGACGGCCAGCGCCTCGTTCTGCATCAGCGCCGAACCGGCCCACTTGTTGCACACCTTCTTGGCCGGGCAGCCCATGTTGATGTCGATGATCTCGGCGCCGCGATCCACGTTGTAGAGCGCGGCCTCGGCCATCATGGCGGCGTCGGTGCCGGCGATCTGCACGGCGATGGGACCCGGCTCGCCCTCGTGGTTGGCCCGGCGCGAGGTCTTGAGGCTGTTCCACAGATCCTTGCGCGAGGTCACCATCTCGCTGACCGCATAGCCCGCCCCCAGCGCCTTGCACAGCTGGCGGAAAGGCCGGTCCGTCACACCCGCCATGGGCGCGACGAACAGACGATTCGCCAAAGGAATATGGCCGATGTGCATGGGGTCGGGGGGAAGGGGGAGGCAGCGCGTGCTGAAAAAGGAGGCAGGATTGTAGCCGCCCGCCATGTCGGCCGCCGGATGGCAGCCAGCCCCGCGCCATCGCAGCCGGCCGGAGGTCGGCGCACCACCGCACGGGGCGCCGGGCTACACGGCCGGGCCACCGGGCCGCCCTACACTCCCGCCCAGCTATGGAACTCTGGATGAATCACCTCATGGACGTGCTGGCCCTGCCCCAGTTCGGCCTCAGCACGGTTTTCGTGGTGTCCTTCATCTCGGCGACGCTGCTGCCGCTGGGCTCGGAGCCGGCGGTGTTCGGCCTCATCAAGCTCAACCCCGAGTTGTTCTGGCCCGCCGTGCTGGTCGCCACCGCCGGCAACACGCTGGGCGGCGGGGTGAGCTGGTGGATGGGCCTGGGCGCGCACAAGGCGGTGGACAAGGCCCGGGGCTTCCACAAGGAACCGCGCGCGCTCAAGTGGCTGGAACGCTTCGGCCCCAAGGCCTGCCTGCTGAGCTGGCTGCCGGTGGTGGGCGACCCGCTCTGCGCGGTGGCCGGCTGGCTCAAGCTGCCGTTCTGGCCCTGCATGGCCTACATGGCGGTGGGGAAGTTCGCCCGCTACCTGGTGATGACGGCCGGCCTGCTCTATTTCTGGCCGGGCGCCGTGCCGCACTGAGCGCCGCGCGGATTGCTATTGAAAAAATAGCGTCCCGCGCTGACTCCGTCGGCGCCGCAGGTCATTTTTGGCAGGAATGGGACAGGTCCGAGCTCAGAACTCGGTGTGCAGCCGCACCGACCCCACCTTCACCGGCCCGCGGTCCGCGTTGTAGGCCGGGTTACGGATGTACTGCCAGTCCAGCGTGACCCAGGCGGCCTTGGCCAATTGCACGTTGTAGAAGGCCTCGTAGATGGTCTCGGGCCGGTAGTTCAGGCGCCCGTCGCCGATGAAGAAGCCTGTGCCGCCGGCCGAAAGATATCGGCGGTGCACGCCGGAAAGGCTGTTGCGGGCGAAGGCCGCGCCCAGCGTGTCGCCGCCGCGGCCCCAGGCCGTGCCCTTGAGCAGCACCCCGCCCGAGAGCGACCGCTCGATCTCGGTGAAGGCGTAGGTTTCGGTCTTGCCGTCGGCCCGGCTGGCGCGCAGGAAGACGCCCACATCGTCCGTCGCCGCCTGCTCGATGTTGACGCCGAAGCCGCTCTTGCCCTGCACGCCGGTACGCACGGCGTTGATGTCCGGCACGGCGCTGGTGCGTGCGGCCAGGTCCAGCGCATCCTGAAAGCGCGACATGCGTGCCCGGTTGTGGAACGCCAGCAGCCGCACCGTGCCCGGCTGGCCGGCCAGCGTGTGCGCGTGCTCCAGCTCGATCTGGTCGCCGTAGTGGCGGAAGATGTCGTGGCCCAGCTGCTGCTGGTTGGGCTCCCGTGGCTGGATGAAGCGGCCGGCGCGCAGGGCCCAGTCGTCGTGGTGCCACTCCAGCGCGGCGCCCCAGGTATATCCGCGCGCATCGGCCGCGAAGTCGTAGGCGCCGTGCGTCATCACCGACCAGTTAAGGAACTGCGTGCGCGGGTCGTGGCTGTAGGCGTTCGCATCGAAGATGTCGGTGACCGACAGGTTGCCGGCCGTGAGCACCAGCCGGCGCTTGTCCTGCATGCCGGCCAGCTGGTTGGGGCCCGATTCCACGGCCTCCTGCTCGCCGCCCATTCCCCAGGTCTGGCGCAGGAAGAGCCGGGCCCGGTAGGCCTTCAGCTGCGCCCCGGACGTGCGTGCCATCTCGCCGTTCGTTAGGCCCCCCAGCCCGGTCAGGCCGGACAGCGGCACGCCTTGCGCGGCTTCGGGGTTGAAGTAGAGCTCGCCGCCCGTCCAGGGGCGCCAGCCGAGAAAGGCGGTCGCCGTGAACGAGTAGCTGCGCTCCTTGTCCGGCGACAGGCTGTTGGGCCCGGAATACGCCGCCCGGAAGGGGCGCTTGCCCTGCCAGACATAGGTGGACTGGAAGCGGGCGTTCCAGTCTTCCGCCTGCACGCTTTCGGCCGCCTGGGCCTGCGCCCAGGTGGGAGCGAACGCCATGGCGGCCAGCGCCGCCGCCCCCTGCCCCAGCGCCCAGCGGCGCGCCAACCAACCATTCCAACGCATGTGATCTCCTGGCGGGCGCGCACACCGCACGCCCTGCCTCTGCCGCCGCCGGGTGCCCTCAGCCCCCATGAAACACGGCGAATCGCCCTGTGCCCCGACGTGCGCGGCACACTCTCCCGCGGGCCGGGGGCTGACGCCCGCTGTCCCGCACCCTGTGCTGCCCCATCCGCCCGGTGGATCGGGTGCAGGCTGCACCGCATTCTGGCCCGGCTTTATGACAAACCGTGTGCAACGCCTGCGGCGCATGCATTGCTATCGAATATATAGCACAATACCCTTATAAATCAAGCGCTAGAGCCACTTTTGGCTCCAATATTTCTTCAGGAGCGGGCCCAGGACGTGGGCCGGCGCTGCCAGGCGCCTTCCACGGTGTAGAGCGCCAGTGCCACCCAGATCACCGCAAAGCCCGCCAGCCGCGCGGGCTGCACGGTTTCGCCAAACAGCCAGATGCCCAGCGCGAACTGCAGCGTGGGCGAGATGTACTGCAGCACCCCCATGGTCGCCAGCGGAATGCGCCGGGCACCCGCGGCGAAGAGCAGCAGCGGTACGGCGGTGATGGGCCCGGCCACCAGCAGCCAGGCCTGGGTGGCGGCGTCGGCCTCGGGCCAGGCCGCCCGGCCGGTCAGCGTGAGCCACGCCAGCAGGCCGGCGGCCAGTGGCGCAAGCAAGGCGGTTTCCAGCGCCAGCCCCTCGATGGCGCCCAGCACCGCCGTCTTGCGCAGCAGTCCATAGAAGCCGAAGGTGAGCGCCAGCACCAGGGCGATCCACGGCAGCCGCCCGGTCTGCACGGTGAGCCACAGCACGCCGGCCGCAGCCACGGCCAGCGCCATCCACTGCCCGCGACGGGGCCGCTCGCCCAGGAACACCAGGCCCAGGGCCACATTCACCAGCGGCAGGATGAAGTACCCCAGGCTGGCGTCCACGACGTGCTGGTTGTGCACCGCCCAGACATAGATCACCCAGTTGGCCGACAGCAGCAAGGCGGAGAGCAGAAAGGCCGCCACCACCCGCGGCTGCCGGCGCAGCGCCAGCACCCAGGCCAGTTGCCGCCGCGCCGCCAGCACCACGGCCAGCAGCACCATCGACCAGAGCGTGCGGTGCAGCACCACCTCGAGCGCCGGCACCGAGGCCACCTGATGAAAGTACAGGGGGAAGATGCCCCACGCCACATAGGCGAGCGTGGCGTAGAGGATGCCGATCTGCATGAGAGGGGGAAAGAGAAAAGCGGGTGGGGAGAGGGACGTGCCGCGGGACGCGGCCCGGCGATGCTAGCGCACGGCCCGGTGCAGCGCGCGCACCAGGTCCGACTGGGTGATGATGCCGACCAGCCGGCGCTCGGCATCGATCACCGGGATGTGGTGGTGGCCGTCGTCGGTGAAGAGCGGCACCAGGTCGAGCGCCGGCCGGTGTTCGCTCACCACCCGAACCTGCCGGGTCATGATCTGGCCCACCACTTCGGGCTTGGTGGAATGCACCGCGCCCACCCGGCGCACCAGCGCGCGCAACTGCTCGCCGATGCCCTGGTGCACGTCCAGATCGATCTGCCGCATGAAGTCGGCCGTGGTGACGATGCCCACGATGCGGCGCGCCCGGTCCACCACCGGCAGCGCCTTGATGCGGCGGCGGCGCATGAGCGCCCAGGCTTCCTGCAGATCGGTGCCGAATGCCACGGTGACGGGCTCGCGCGACATGATGTCGGCGCAGCGCAGCTGGCCGAAAGTGCGGCGGTAGGCCTCGGCCTCGGCGTGGTGCAGCAGCGCTTCCAGGTCGTCCCGGCTCACGTCCAGCACCTGGTTGTAGTGGGCCAGCGCGGCGTCCAGGTCCTCCGGCGTGAAGCGCCCGGCGCCCCGCTCCGCGCGCCCGGCGGGAGCAGGCCGGGCCTGCGCCCCATGCGGATAGCGCTTGCCCGTGGCCGCATGCCACGCCATGCCCGCCGCCACCAGCAGCAGGGAATTGGTCAACACCGGAAACAGCGCGAACTGCGGCTTCGCGCCATGCGCCATCACCACGAACAGCGCGGCCGCGCCCCCGGGCGGATGCAGGCAGCGCAACGGCACCATGAGGGCCATGGCCAGCGCCACGGCCAGGGCACCCGCCACGTCCGGATCGGGCACCAGCGCGGCGCAGGCCACGCCGACCAGGGTGGACAGCGTGTTGCCTCCCACCACCGACCAGGGTTGCGCCAGCGGACTGGCCGGCACCCCGAACACCAGCACCGCGCTGGCACCCATCGGCGCGACCAGCCAGGGCGAGACGCTCCAGTGCCCGCCCAGCCAGCGGCTGAGCAGCCCGGCCAGCAGCAGGCCGAGCAAAGCCCCCACCACCATCCGCAGCCGCTCGCGGCCATCCACATGCATGGGGGCGGGCCAGAGGGCGGCGGCTGCGAGGCGCAGGCGCGTGGTCAGGCGGCTGGGCATGGGGCGAAGGCGGTGTGCGCCGGCATGCGGCGCCGGTGCAACGGCGGGGCTTAGACGTTGAACAGGAAGTTCATCACATCGCCGTCCTTGACGATGTATTCCTTGCCTTCCGCGCGCATCTTGCCCGCGTCCTTGGCGCCCTGCTCGCCCTTGAGGGCGATGAAGTCGTCGAAGGCGATGGTCTGCGCACGGATGAAGCCGCGCTCGAAGTCGCCGTGGATGACGCCGGCGGCCTGGGGCGCGGTGGCGCCCACGGGCACGGTCCAGGCGCGCACTTCCTTCACGCCGGCGGTGAAGTAGGTCTGCAGGCCCAGCAGCTTGAAGCCGGCGCGGATCAGGCGGTTCAGGCCGGGCTCGTCCTGGCCCATCTCGGCCAGGAACAGGTCGCGGTCTTCGTCGCTCATCTCGCTCATCTCGGACTCGATCTTGGCGCAGATGGCCACGACCGGGGCGTTCTGGGCCGCGGCGTATTCCTTCAGGCGGTCGAGCAGCGGGTTGTTCTCGAAGCCGTCCTCGGCCACGTTGCCGACGAACATCGCGGGCTTGGCGGTGATCAGGCAGAACTGCTTGAGCAGCGGCGCGTCTTCCTTGCTGACGGGGATGGTGCGCGCCGGCTTGCCTTCGTCCAGCGCGGCCTGGATGGGCGTGAGCAGGGAGACGATCTTGGCGGCTTCCTTGTCGTTGCCCGACTTGGCGGCCTTGCTGTAGCGGTTCAGGGCCTTTTCGACCGTGGCCAGGTCGGCCAGGCAGAGTTCGGTCTGGATGACCTCGATGTCGGCGATCGGGTCGACGCGGCCGGCCACGTGGATCACGTTCGCGTCCTCGAAGCAGCGGACCACGTTGACGATGGCATCGGTTTCGCGGATGTGGGCGAGGAACTGGTTGCCCAGGCCTTCACCCTTGGAGGCACCGGCCACCAGGCCGGCGATGTCCACGAATTCGACGATGGCCGGGACGATGCGCTCGGGCGTGATGATGCCGGCGAGCTGCTGCAGGCGCGGGTCGGGCACTTCCACCACGCCCGTGTTGGGCTCGATGGTGCAGAAGGGGTAGTTCTCGGCGGCGATGCCGGCCTTGGTGAGGGCGTTGAAGAGAGTGGACTTGCCGACGTTGGGCAGGCCCACGATGCCGCATTTCAGGCTCATGGCAGGGCTTTCAGGGTTCGGGGAGACAAACCGGCGATTTTACGGCGCCGGCCCGAACGATGCCGAAACAGGGGGCGGAGGGCCGCCGTGGGAACGGCAGGCACCAGCCCGGCCGTCAGTCGAAGCGCAGGTCGGCCGCGATGGGCTGGCCCACGCGCAGCACCCGCCCCGTGCCCTGGCGCACGATGGCGTTCATGCCGAAGGTGATGGCGCCGTCCAGCCGCCGGTCCTGCCGGTAGCGGCGCAGCGCGTCGCCCACCGCCGGGGTGCTTTCGGCGGTGGTGGGGTCGATGTCGGGAATCGGGCAGCGGGCGCAGGGCTTGACCAGCTGCAGGTGGACTTCGTTCGCCGCCCCACCCTCGTCCCCGCCGACGTAGAGGGTGTCGATGCGGTCTTCATCGTGGTCGTCCACACCGTCGATGACGATGTTCGGCCGGAACCGCTCCACCCCCACCGGGCCGCAGCCCTGGGCCTGCAGCCGCTGGTTCAAGCCGTGGATGGAGGCCTGGCTGGTCACGAGCAGCGGAAAGCCGTCGGAGAACTGGTTGAGGGCGTCGATGCCCGCCGTCCACTGCCGGCTGGAGAGGCGCCGGTGCGTGGGCTCGAAGCCGACCAGGCGGCAGGGCTGGCCGAGGAAGTCGCTGAACCACTGCGCGGCGGCGGCGCCCATGTCCCGCGCCGGCATCGCCTCGCCCCAGACCGATACGGTGGCGGTGCCGGCTGCCGGCCGCAGCGGCACGGACAGGGTCGGCAGGCCCGGCGCCTCCAGCGTGAGCGCGTCCGGCCCGATGCGCGGCCGCACCAGGGCCATGCGGGCGTGCTCTCGCTGCGTGAGGAACACGCCCTCGGCGTCCACCACCATGAAGGCCCGGTCCCATTGCAGGCCGGTCTCGGTCAGCAAGGCTTCGCGCACCTCCACGGCCGCGCACGACTTGATGGGGTGGACGAAAAGGCGCGCGATGGTGCCGGAAAGATCATGGTCGGAGCGGAAAGTCACGCGGGCGTCCTGGCAGCGAAGGCAGAAAGCGCCGAACCGCAAGGCAAGCGGCTCGGCGTCGAAACCCGGCATTCTGCCCGCGCCGCACGGTCATCGGGCGCCGTGCATGGGGCCTCCTACAATCCCTGCCATGGCGCAAACTTTCGATGTCTGTATTCGCGGAGCCGGCGTGGTCGGCCGCACCCTCGCGCTGCTGCTGGCCCGCGAGCGCCTGCGGGTGGCCCTGGTGGCCGCGCCGCCGGCCCCGCCGGCCGAGGCCGGCGCCCCCCCTGGCGAAGACGTCCGCGCCTACGCGCTCAATGCCGCGTCCCGCAGCCTGCTCGAATCGGTGCGCAGCTGGCCCGACGCCGCCCACGCCACGGCTGTGCGGCACATGGAAGTGCACGGCGACCAGAGCGGCCGGGTCACGTTCGACGCCGGCCCGCAGGACGGCGACGCCCTGGCCTGGATCGTGGACGTGCCGGCGCTCGAATCGCGGCTGGCCGAGGCGGTGCGTTTCCAGCCCCAGGTGGAGATGGTGCCGGCCCCGGTGCCCGCCGCGCTCACCGTCATTTGCGAAGGGCGTGCCAGCCGCACCCGCGAGGAACTGGGCGTGGAATTCGACGTGACGCCCTATGCGCAGCACGCCATCGCCACCCGGCTGCACTGCGAAAGGCCGCATGGCGAGGTGGCGCGGCAGTGGTTCCTGCCGGACGGCATCCTGGCATTCCTGCCCCTGGATGGGGCCCAAGGGAACTCCGTCGCCGTGGTGTGGTCAGTCTCGCAGGACCAGGTGGCCGAACGCATGGCGCTGGATGCACCAGCCTTCGCCCAGCGCCTGCAGGACGCCAGCCAGAACGCCCTGGGTGCGTTGCAACTGACCAGTGCGCGAGCCACCTGGCCGCTGCAACAGGCCCGGGCCCGCCGCTGGTGCGGCGCCCTGCCCGTGCAGCCTGCCAAGGGCGCCCAGCGCACCTGGGCACTGGCGGGCGATGCGGCGCACACGGTGCATCCGCTGGCCGGCCAGGGGTTGAACCTGGGCCTGGCCGATGCCGAGGCACTGGCGCGCACGCTGCGCACGCGGGACTACTGGCGCGGGGTGGGTGACCTGCGCCTGCTGCGCCAGTACGAGCGCGAGCGCAAGGCGGCACTGGTGCCGGTCGGCCTGGCCATGGACGGTCTGCAGCAGCTGTTTGCCCGCAGCGAAGGCGCGGTGCAAAACCTGCGCAACTGGGGCATGCAGGGTTTCCAGTTCAGCGGACCGCTGAAGGACTGGGTGGCCCGGCGGGCCATGGGCACGCCCTGACGGCGCTGGCCGGGGCCGCCACGGCGACGATGTGGAAGATGAAGACGGTAACGATGCGATGGGCATGAATCGAAAGAACAAGGACACGACTTTGCAAGCCTCCAAATTCCTCCCCGCGCTGTTGGCAGTGGCCGCGCTGACCTGCAGCTTCGGCGCGAGCGCCCAGGATGCGGCCATCCGCAAGTCGCTGGAACAGCGCATCCCGCAGCTCGGCAAGGTCGACGAGGTCAAGGCCACGCCGATGAAGGGCCTGTACGAAGTGCGGGTGGGCACCGACCTCTTCTACACCGATGCCCAGGGCAACTACCTGATCCAGGGCGAGCTGATCGACACCAAGGCGCGCCGCAACCTGACGGAAGACCGCATCAACAAGCTGACGGCGATGGACTTCTCGGCGCTGCCGATCCAGGACGCCTTCACCATCGTGCGAGGCAACGGCAAGCGCAAGATCGCGGTCTTCGAAGACCCCAACTGCGGCTACTGCAAGCGCTTCGAGAAAGACCTGCAGAACGTCGACAACGTGACGGTGTACCTGTTCCTCTACCCGATCCTGAGTCCGGATTCGGCGGAGAAGTCGCGCAACATCTGGTGCGCCAAGGACCGGGTGGCCGCCTGGCAGGACCTGATGGTGCGCGACAAGACGCCCGAGGCCGCCAGCTGCGACACGGGCGCCCTGCAGCGCAACCTGGCCTTCGGCAAGAAGCACAAGATCACCGGCACGCCGACCGTGCTGTTCACCGACGGCACCCGCGTGCCGGGTGCCATCGGCGCAACGGACATCGAAAAGCGCTTCACAGAGATTGCAGCCGGTGGCTGAACCCCGGCCGCAGCAGGGCCCGGCCCAGGCCCAGGCCCACTGCCGCCTTGCCGGCCCGTGCCAATGAGTTGATCCCCGTCCGTGCGGCCCGAGCCGGGGCTGTCCCGAGCCTGCCCTGGGTTCAGATCAGGCCCAGTGGCCGAAACGCTCCCAAGGCCAGCCCCGGGGCGAACGGGTCCACCCCTCGCATGTGCCCCACGGACGGCTGTTTTTCCCCTCCACCCGCAGCGCATCGCCCACGCCACCGGTGACCCGAACCTCGCCCCAATCCATGCCCGCTCCACGCCCCCAGCCCTCCACCGCCCCCGTGCATTACCGGGTCGAGCCCGCCGATCTGCACGCGCACCTCTTCGCCGTCACGCTCACGGTGCACCGCCCCGCCACGCGCCAGGAACTCTCCCTGCCCGTCTGGATTCCCGGCAGCTACCTGGTGCGCGAGTTCTCCAAGAACCTGCAGTCGCTGCGGGCCACGCAGGGCGGCAGGCCCGTGGCACTGGCACAGCTCGACAAGCATCGCTGGCAGGCGCAGTGCAAGAAGGGCCAGCCGCTGGTGCTGACCTACGAGGTGGCCGCTTACGACACGTCGGTACGCACGGCCTGGCTGGATGCGTCGCGGGGCTTCTTCAACGGCACCAGCCTGTGCCTGCGGGTGCACGGCCAGGAAGATGGCCCCCATGCCCTGGAACTCGTTCGCACGCCCGCGACGAGCGGCTGGTCGGCAGCCACTGGCCTCACGCCCGCCAAAGCCACCCGCACCGGCTTCGGCACCTACCTGGCGGCCGACTACGACGAACTGGTGGACTGCCCGGTCGAGATGGGCACGTTCTGGAGCGCCCGGTTCACCGCTGCGGGCGTGCCGCACCGGGTGGTGGTGTCCGGCGCCGCGCCGTCCTTCGACGGCGAGCGGCTGGTGGCGGACATGCGGCGCATCTGCGAACACCAGATCCGCTTCTGGCACGGCAGCGGCAAGGCGCCGCATGCCAGCTACGTCTTCATGCTCAATGTGGTGGACGACGGCTACGGCGGCCTGGAGCACCGCAACTCGACCGCGCTGATCTGCGGCCGCCGAGACCTGCCCCGTGTGGGCGAGGCCCGCGCGCCGGAGGGCTACACCACGCTGCTGGGGCTGGTGAGCCACGAATACTTCCACACCTGGAACGTCAAGCGGCTGCGCCCATCCGAGTTCGCCCGCTACGACTATGCCCAGGAGAACTACACCCAGCTGCTGTGGTTCTTCGAGGGGTTCACCAGCTACTACGACGACCTGCTGCTGCGCCGTTGCGGCCTGCTGGACAACACGGCCTATCTGCGCCTGCTAACCAAGGCCATCCACCAGGTGCTGCAGGCGCCGGGCCGGCACGTGCAGTCGGTGGCGCAGGCCAGCTTCGACGCGTGGGTCAAGTACTACCGCCAGGACGAGAACACCGCCAACGCCACGGTCAACTACTACACCAAGGGGTCCCTGGTGGCGCTGTGCCTCGATCTGGCCCTGCGGCGGGAAGGCCGCACCTCGCTGGACGAGGTGATGCGCGGCCTCTGGCAGCGTTGCGCAGGCGGCCCCATGACCGAGGCCGACCTGCTGCAGACGCTGAAATCGCTCTCGGGCCGGGACTGGTCGCGCGAGATCGCCCAGTGGGTGCATGGCACGGACGACCTGCCCCTGGCGGAACTGCTGCTCGCCCACGGCGTGACCCTGCAGGAAGAGGCGCCGCAGTGGGCCCAGCGGCTGGGCCTGCGGGTGAGCGAACCCCAGGGGCTGCAGGTCAAGGTCGTGCTGCGCGGCGGGCTGGCCGAGCAGGCCGGCTTCATGGCCGGCGACGAGTGGCTGGCGGTGGAAACCGAGGGCGGCACCTGGCGCATGACGAAGATGGACGACCTGCCGCTCTACGCGGGGCCGGCCGCCGAGGTGACGGCGTGGATCTCGCGCGACCGGCGGGTGTTCCGCCTGCCGCTGCGCCTGCAGCCCGCCCCAGGCCGCCTGGGCGACACCGTGCGCCTCACCGTGTCGGACCCGGCGCAGGCCGAGCGCTGGCTGGCGACCCGCTGACGGAACCGCTTGAGCAGGCGAAGGGGCCTTCGGTATAGTCTGCCGCACCATCACAACGAAAGACGGAGACATCTTGGCCTACGAAGTCATCGAGGTCCGCACCGAGGCGGACAAGGTCGGCATCATCACGCTGAACCGGCCCAAGCAACTCAACGCGCTGAATGACCAGCTGATGGACGAGCTGGGCGAGGCGCTGCGGGCCTTCGACGCGGACGCAGCCATCGGCTGCATCATCATCACCGGCAGCGAAAAGGCGTTTGCCGCCGGCGCGGACATCGGCGCGATGGCCAAGTACAGCTTCGCCGACGCCTACAAGGGCAACTACATCACGCGCAACTGGGAGCACATCCGTTCGGTGCGCAAGCCCGTGATCGCGGCCGTCAGCGGCTTCGCGCTGGGCGGTGGCTGCGAGCTGGCCATGATGTGCGACTTCATCATCGCGGCAGACAACGCCAAGTTCGGCCAGCCCGAGATCAAGCTGGGCGTCATTCCTGGTGCCGGCGGCACGCAGCGGCTGCCCCGCGCGGTGGGCAAGTCCAAGGCCATGGACATGGCCCTCACCGGCCGCATGATGGATGCCGTGGAGGCCGAGCGCTCCGGCCTCGTGAGCCGCGTGGTGCCGCTCGACAAGCTCCAGGAGGAGGCCCTGGGTGCGGCCATCATCATCGCGGGCTTCTCGCAGATCGCCGTGATGGCCGCGAAGGAATCGGTCAACCGCGCCTTCGAAGGCGGGCTCTCCGATGGCGTCATGTTCGAGCGGCGCCTGTTCCAGGCGCTCTTTGCCACCCAGGACCAGAAGGAAGGCATGGACGCTTTCGTGAACAAACGGCCCGCGAACTTTACGCACCTCTAAAAACTGCCCTATAATTCGGGGCTTCGGTGGTATAGCTCAGTTGGTTAGAGCGCAGCATTCATAATGCTGATGTCGGTGGTTCAAGTCCACCTACCACCACCAAACAGGAAACCCACAGTGCGCGCACTGTGGGTTTTTTCTTTGGGCGGGCCGATCTGCCCCGCGGCCGGCGCCCTGCCGGTCTTTCTAGAATCGACGCCTTCAGCCCCTGGATGTACACCATGAACCGCTGTCTGCCCTTGCATTCCCCCACCGCCCGAGCGTTGCTTGCCGGTGCCGCTTGCGCGCTCGCCGTCCTGTCGGCGCCCGCCACGGCCCTCGCGCAGGACGTGCCGCCCGGCCTGGGCATCGTGCGCAACTTCCCCGATGCGGCACTGCGCGGCACCCTGGTGATCAACAGCACGGTGGAAGCGCAGATCAATGGCCAGACCATCCGCATGGCGCCTGGCATGCGCCTTTTCAGCCCGCAAAACAGCCTGGTCTTCCTGCACACGGTCATCGGCCAGCGGTTTCGCGTGAACTACGTGCTGGAAGCCAGCACCGGCATGCTGCTGAGCGCCTGGATCTTGAGCGAGGGCGAAGCCAGGCAGCCACGCAAAGGCGGCGACGCGGTCGAGCGCAACTTCCGCGCCGAATCCGACAACGCGCCCGCCCGGCGCTAGCCCTGCACGCCCGTGCCCGCGCCGGCGCCGGAAGCCGCCACGCACGCGCTGACGAGGCGCCCCCCACCGATGCGCTGCGCCGACGCGCCGCAGCGCCTGCCCCGTAATTTCCGGAGTTTCGCCATGCCCAAAAAAGTCTTCATCAAAACCTTCGGCTGCCAGATGAACGAGTACGACTCGGACAAGATGGCCGACGTGCTGCATGCCGCGCAGGGCTACGAGCCCACCGGCAACATGGACGAAGCCGACCTGATCCTCTTCAACACCTGCTCGGTCCGCGAGAAGGCGCAGGAAAAGGTGTTCAGCGACCTGGGCCGCATCAAGCACCTGAAGAGCCGGGGCGTGAAGATCGGGGTGGGCGGCTGCGTGGCGAGCCAGGAGGGGCAGGAGATCATCAAGCGGGCACCTTATGTGGACGTGGTCTTCGGCCCGCAGACCCTGCACCGCCTGCCGGATCTGCTGGCCGAGCGCGAGCGCCTGCAGCGCCCCCAGGTGGACATCAGCTTTCCCGAGATCGAAAAGTTCGACCACCTGCCGCCCGCGCGGGTCGAGGGCGCCAGCGCCTTCGTGTCGATCATGGAAGGCTGCAGCAAGTACTGCAGCTACTGCGTGGTGCCCTACACCCGCGGCGAGGAAGTGAGCCGGCCGTTCGACGACGTGCTGGTGGAAGTGGCGGGCCTGGCCGACCAGAGCGTGAAGGAAGTCACGCTGCTGGGCCAGAACGTGAACGCCTACCTGGGCAAAATGGGCGGCACCGCCGAGGTGGCCGACTTCGCCCTGCTGCTGGAGTACGTGGCCGACATCCCCGGCATCGAGCGCATCCGCTACACGACCAGCCACCCGAACGAATTCACGCCCCGCCTGATCGATGCCTATGCCCGCATCCCGAAGCTGGTGAGCCACCTGCACCTGCCGGTGCAGCACGGCTCCGACCGCATCCTGATGGCGATGAAGCGCGGCTACACGGCCATGGAGTACAAGAGCACCATCCGCAAGCTGCGTGCGATCCGGCCCGACCTGGCGATGAGCAGCGACTTCATCGTCGGCTTTCCCGGGGAGACGGAAGACGACTTCCGCAAGATGATGAAGCTGATCGACGACGTGCATTTCGACAACAGCTTCAGTTTCATCTTCAGCCCGCGCCCGGGCACACCGGCTGCGGGCCTGCACGACGACACGCCGCACGAGGTCAAGCTGCGTCGCCTGCAGGAGCTGCAGGCGGTGATCAACGGCAACATCAAGTCCATCAGCGAAAGCCGGGTGGGCACGGTGCAGCGCATTCTGGTGGAGGGCGCCTCCAAGCGCGACAGCTCCGAGCTGATGGGCCGCACCGAGTGCAACCGCGTGGTGAACTTCGTCGGCCAGCCGCGGCTGGTGGGCCAGATGGTCGATGTCACCATCACCGAAGCCAAGGCCTACACCCTGCGCGGCGAGGTGGTCACGGCCGAGGCACCGCTGGCGGCGTGACAACGCGCCCTGCCGGCTGAGACCCACTTCCGATGAGCATGTCCGTACGTCACCCCAAGGTCGCTTCGCTGAACGGCCTGTCGTTCCAGCAGTTGCTGCTGCTGGCCTTCCTTCTCATCGCCGGCTTGCTGGGGGCCAGTTCGCTGCGCGCCATCTTCACGCTCGAGCAGCTGATGGGCCAGAGCCGGCAGGGGGCGGCGGAAGCCATTCAGCTGAGCGCGGCGGCCCGCAACCTGACCGCCCGCAGCCAGACGCTGGAGCGGGCCGCACGCCAGTCGCTGGTGCTGGCGGATGCGCAGTTGCGGCGCCGCTTCGAGGAAGGCGCGCGCGAGGCGCGCGAGATCCTGCAGCGGCTGGAGCTCAACGGACTGCCGCTGGAGCAGTCGCGCCGCTGGCAGGCTCATCTGGCCGAAGTGGCCGTGCTGCTGGATGCGCCCGCTGCCCAGTCGCTGGAAAACGAACGCGTGGTGGCGGCGATGTTCCTGGAGATCGACGCGCTGAACGCCCTGATCTCCCAGGAAGTACAGGACATCAACGCGCGGCGCAGCAGCGCGCTGCAGGACCAGATCGAGGCCAGCCGCCGGGAGGTGACGCACCAGGTGGTGGGGGTCATCGTGCTGGCGCTGGTGCTGGCCCTGCTGCTGGGCGTCTGGCTCGCCCGGCCGTTCAAGCGGCTGGAGACCGCCATCCGGCTGCTGGGCGACAACGAACTGGACAAGCCGGTCCACATCGCCGGGCCGGTGGACATCCGGCGGGTGGGCCAGCAGCTGGAGTGGCTGCGCGTGCGGCTGCTGGAGCTGGACGCCGACAAGGCGCGCTTCCTGCGCCACGTGTCGCACGAATTGAAGACGCCGCTGGCGTCGCTGCGCGAAGGCGTGGCGCTGTTGCAGGACGGTGTGACGGGCGAGTTGAGCGCCGGCCAGCGGGAGGTGGTGACCATCCTGCAACAGAACACGCTGGTGCTGCAGGGCGAGATCGAGGCCCTGCTGCGCTTCAACGCCGCCGCCTTCGAGGCGCGGCAGCTGCGCCGCAGCAACACGGATCTGCTGGCGCTGCTGGAAGCGCAGGTGGAAGCCCAGCGGCTGCAGTGGCAGGCGCGCAAGCTCGAAGTCACCGTCGAAGGCAAGCCGGTCACACTGCCCCTGGATGCCGAGAAGATCGCATCGGCCGTGGGCAACCTGCTCTCCAACGCGATCCGCTTTTCTCCCCAGGGGGGCGCGATCCGCATTGTTTTGTCACATCTGCCGGGCCGCATTCGGGTGGACTTCATCGACCAGGGCCCGGGCGTGGACGAGAATGACCAATCCCGGATCTTCGAGCCCTTCTACCGCGGCGTCCGACAGCCACAAGACGCCGCCCGCGGCACGGGCATCGGCCTGTCCATCGTCCAGGAGTACCTCACCGCCCACGGCGGGCGGGTGGAACTGGTGAAGGACGGCGACCGCACCCCCTTTCGCATCGAATTCCCCCATGCCACCTAGCCTTCGATCACTGAGCCTCTTCCGCGCCCTGTGGGCCGCGCCCCTCGCCGCGATCGCGGTGGGGCTGACGGGCTGTGCCACCGCAGAGCCCGAAAGCGCTCCCGCACCACCCGCCGCGCCCGCCGCCATCGCCACCCAGGCGGCACCGCCCGCCCTGGCGGCGGCCCCAGCGCCCGAGGTGGTGGCTGAAGAAGCCGCGGCAGCGTCGCCCGCGGCCACGCCGCCGGAGCCCCGGCCCGCCCCGATGGTGTCGCAGCTGCTCGCCTACTCCGTCCGTGTGGCTTCCCTGAGCGGCGCCGAACTCTCGGCCGAAATCGGGCGGCTGACGCCCTTGCAGGACGAGTCCATCCAGCGCCAGCTGGAACTGGCCCTGGCATTGGGCCAGACCCGCCAGCCGGTGGACACGGCCCGCGCCCTGGGCCTGGTGCAGCGGGCACTGTCCCAGAAGGGCCTCACCGCAGGCCAGCAGGCGTTCGGCCGGCTCCTGGAGACGCGGTTCCTGAACACCCGCCGGCTGGAGGATCTGTTGGACCGCCAGGCGCAGCAGCTGCGCGACGCCCAACGGCGCAACGACCAGCTGAACGAGCGGCTGGAGGCGATGCGGGCCATCGAACGCAGCCTCAACGCCCGGCCGGGCGCACCCGCGGCCCCCGCCGGCCGGCCGGCCACGCCCTGAACCGAGACACCGCCATGCCCGTCACCAAGCCCACCCCGTCTTCCGGCAAGCCCCGCATTCTGGTGGTGGACGACGATGCCGACATGCTGCGGCTGCTGTCCCTGCGCCTGCAGGGGGCCGGCTACGAGGTGACGGCCGTCGGATCGGCCGAGGCCGCCCTCGCGCAACTCGACACCGACCGCCCGCAGCTCGTGCTGAGCGACGTGCAGCTGCCCGGCCGCGACGGACTGGCCCTGTTCGACGAGGTGCGGGCGCGCCACCCGTCGCTGCCCGTCATTCTGCTGACCGCCCACGGCACCATTCCGGACGCCGTCGAGGCGACGGCCCGCGGCGTCTTCACCTACCTGACCAAGCCGTACGACGGCAAGGCGCTGATCGAGAAGATCCACCAGGCGCTGGCACTGAGCGCCCCGGTCACGCAGAACAGCCATGCCAACGAGACGTGGCGTTCCGACATCGTGAGCCGCTCCAACCGCATGGCGGAGGTGCTGGCCGAGGCCCACATGGTGGCGCAGTCGGACGCCAGCGTGCTGCTGCTCGGCGACAGCGGCACGGGCAAGGAAATGCTGGCGCGCGCCATCCACAAGGCCAGCCCCCGAGCCGCCAAGCCGTTCGTGGCGGTCAATTGCGGCGCCATCCCCGAGGCCCTGCTGGAGTCGGAACTCTTCGGCCACGTCAAAGGGGCGTTCACCGACGCCGTCAGCAACCACAAGGGCCTGTTCCAGGCGGCCGACGGCGGAACGCTGCTGCTCGACGAGATCGGCGACATGCCGCCCGCCCTGCAGGTCAAGCTGCTGCGCGTGCTGCAGGAGCGCGCGGTGCGCCCTGTCGGCTCCAGCCAGTCGCTGCCGGTCAATGTGCGCATCATCTCCGCCACGCACCGCGACCTGGAAGCGGCGATGGCGGCCAGCCAGTTTCGCGAGGACCTCTACTACCGGCTGAACGTGGTGACGCTGTCGCTGCCCACCCTGGGCGACCGGCGCGAGGACATCCCGCTGCTGGCCAACCATTTCCTCGACCTGCTGGCACGCAAGTACGCCAAGCGGCTGTCCGGCTTCTCGCCGGAAGCGCTCAAGGCCCTGACCGGCGCCTCCTGGCCCGGCAACGTACGGCAGCTTTTCAACGTGGTGGAACAGGTCTGCGCGCTCTCGACCACCCCGCTGATACCGCTGGGCCTGGTGCAACGCGCACTCCGCACGCCGGCCGTGCAGGTTCTGAGCCTGAGCGACGCCCGCCAGCGGTTCGAGCGGGAGTATCTGGTGGACCTGCTGAAGATGACGGACGGCAATGTGGCCGACGCGGCCCGGCTGGCACAGCGCAACCGAACCGAGTTCTACCGGCTGCTGCAAAAGCACGCCCTGACCCCAGGTCAATTCAAGAACGATGGGGCCGCTCCAGACGATGTCGCTGAAGAGCGACACGAATAAGTCGTTGATTTCAAAGGAAATCGCCGTCCGCAACGCGTGACCGGTCGCTGTTTTGCGACAAAACCCGGTGTTTTCGGTGACTTCCAGGCAGCCCGGCCGGCAATCCGCCTCTCTTGCGCACCCAAGTGGTTGATTCTTAAAGGCTTTTCGATGCTGGCACGGGGTTTGCCCTATGTCACGCATGAACCAAGCGCGCAACCCCTATCCAACGGTCTCCACCGGCTCGTCCGAGGCAGTGGGAGCGGGCGCCTGGCTGCCTTCCAACGAACTTCAACGCAGTGAGCACCCCATGGATCCCAACATGTCTTCCCGGACTGGATTGGCTGACGCAGCTGCTCCAGATGCTGCGGCTGTCGCCCGCCTGGGTTCCAGCTATCCCGCACCCGTCACCTCGACCCGTAGCCCCCTGCGCGAGGATCGGCACCCCAACTCCCTCACCGCGCCCCCAGTGCACCGCGGCTCCATGCCCGCCCTTCCCTGGCGCGGTTTCTGGAACAGCGTGAGCACCGCCGCCCTGATGCGCCTGACCGGCCGCACGAAGGCTGCGCGCACTGCCGAGCCCGAGCAAACCTGGCAAGGCGCCGCCCGCCAGCGCCGCACCGTGTTTTTGCTGCTGGCCCTGGTCAGCAGTGCCCTGGCGACCACCCTGTTCGCCGGCGTGCAGCCCAACTACGAAAGCGCATGGCTCGAGTACGGCCAGCTGGCCCTGTTCGCCCTGCTCTCGGCCTGGGTCGTCTCCGGCTTCCTGACGGCCCTGATGGGCTTCTGGGTCATGCTCAAGGGCGACCGCCACTCGCTCTCGGCCCGCAGCGTGGACAGCCACACGCTGGCGCCCGACGCCCGCACCGCGATCATCATGCCGATCTGCAATGAGGACGTGGCCACCGTGTTTGCGGGGCTGCGCGCCACCTGCGAATCCGTCGCAGCGACCGGCCAGGGCAAGACCTTCGACGTGTTCGTGCTGTCGGACAGCTACGACCCGGTCATCGCCGCCGCCGAGCGCGCTGCCTGGGAAGAACTCCGCTCCGCGCTGGCGAACAGCCCGAAGCAGCCGCAGGTCGAGGTGTACTACCGCCTGCGCACCCGCCGCACCCACCGCAAGGCCGGCAACGTGGCGGACTTCTGCCGCCGCTGGGGCAAGGACTACCGCTACATGGTGGTGCTGGACGCCGACAGCGTGATGAGCGGCGAATGCATCGTGTCGATGGCCAAGCTGATGGAAGCCAACCCCAAGGCCGGCATCATCCAGACCGCCACCCAGGCCATCGGCCACGTGACGCTGCACGCCCGTGCTCAGCAGTTCGCCTCCCGCGTCGGCGGCCGGCTGTTCACCCTGGGCATGCAGTACTGGCAGCTGGGCGAGTCCCACTACTGGGGCCACAACGCCATCATCCGCGTGGAACCCTTCATGCAGCATTGCGCCCTGGCCCCCATCAAGGGTACGGGCGGGATGTCCGGCGGCATCATGTCGCACGACTTCGTCGAAGCCGCGCTGATGCGCCGCGCCGGCTTCCATGTGTGGCTGGTCGCCGACCTGGTGGGCAGCTACGAACAGCAACCGCCTGACCTGCTGGCCGAACTGCAGCGCGACCGTCGCTGGTGCCAGGGCAATCTGCAGAACGCCCGCCTGATGGCCGAGCCCGGCATCCATGCGGTGCACCGCTCCATGTTCGTCACCGGCGCCATGGCCTACCTGTCCGCCCCGCTGTGGCTGGCTTTCATCACCCTCGGCACGGCGCTGTGGCTGTCGGGTGCACGCCTGGTGGCTGACTGGAACATCTTGCCGAGCGAACTGGTGGGTCTGTGGGCCTGGACGCTGTGCATGCTGTTCCTGCCCCGCATCCTGGGCGTGACCGCCATCCTGATGCGCCGCGAACAGCAGCAGTACGGCGGTACGGCCAGCCTGCTCAAGAGCGCGGTGCTGGAAAGCGTGCTGGCGATCCTGCAAGCCCCCATCCGCATGCTGGCCCACTCGCTTTTCGTGGCCGTGGCGCTGACCGGCATCAAGCTGGACTGGAAGTCGCCTCCCCGGGAAGCCGCTGCCGTGCCATGGAGCGAAGCGGCCCGCAAGCTGGCACCGATGAGCCTGATCGTCGCCGCCCTGGCCGTGGCCGTGGCTTTCGTCGACGGCAGCGCGCTGGTGTGGCTGCTGCCAGTCGGCCTGCCGCTGGCCCTGTCGATCCCGCTGACCGTGCTCACCAGCCACATCGGCGTGGGCGAGGCAGCCCGCTCGCAGCGCCTGCTGCTGATTCCGGAAGAATCGTGGTCGCCCCCCGTGCTGCGCCGCGCCTGGCTGCACGCCACCCGTCTGGCAAGGCCTGTGCTGAAGGTGGCCTGAGCGCCACGCGGCCGGGCTGGGGGCGTTCCTCATACCCGGCTGTCCTCACCCTCCAGCCCGGCAGGTTCCCACCTGCCGGGCTTTCTTTTTGGGCCAGCGGGCGTCTGCGGCGGCCTGCGCTCCCACGCTGGCACGCCACGCGGCCGCAGAAAAAGAAACGCCCCGCGATGCGGGGCGCTCTGGCGGATGCGAGGCGACCGGGGATCGGTTCAGAAGCGCGGCATGCCGCCGCCGCCCATGCCCGGCAGGCCGCCTTTCAGGCCGCCCATCTTCTTCATCATCTTCATCAGGCCGCCGCCCTTCATCTTCTTCATCATTCCCTGCATCTGCTCGAATTCATTGAGCAGCCGGTTGACTTCCTGCACCTGCACGCCCGCGCCGCCAGCGATGCGCTTCTTGCGCGTGGCCTTGATGAGTTCGGGCTTGCGGCGCTCCAGCGGGGTCATGCTCTGGATGATGCCTTCCTTGCGGCGGATGTCGCGCTCGGCCTTGTCCATGTCCACCTGACCTGCCTTGGCGGTCAGCTGGGAGGGCAGCTTTTCCATCAGGCTCGACAGGCCGCCCATCTGCTTCATCTGCTGCAGTTGCGACAGGAAGTCGTTCAGGTCGAACCCGTCGCCGCTCTTGACCTTGGCCGCGAGCTTCTGCGCGGCCTCCATGTCCACGCCCGCGCTGACCTGCTCGACCAGCGCGACGATGTCGCCCATGCCCAGGATGCGCCCGGCATGGCGCTCCGCGTCGAAGACCTCCAGGCCATCGATCTTCTCGGACACGCCGGCGAACTTGATGGGCGCGCCGGTGACCTGCCGAACCGACAGCGCTGCGCCGCCGCGGGAGTCGCCGTCGAGCTTGGTCAGCACGATGCCCGTCAGGGGCAGGGCCTCCTTGAAGGCCCTGGCGGTGTTGATGGCGTCCTGGCCCTGCATGGCGTCGACGACGAACAGCGTCTCGATCGGCTTGAGGGCGGCGTGCAGTTCCTGGATCTCGCGCATCAGCACTTCATCGATCGCCAGGCGGCCGGCCGTGTCGACCAGCAGCACGTCGAAGTAGTGCTTGCGCGCGTAGTCGAGCGCCGCATGCGCGATGTCGAGCGGCTTCTGGTCGGGCGTGCTGGGAAACCATTCGGCGCCGGCCTGGCGCGTCACCGTCTTCAGCTGCTCGATGGCGGCCGGTCGATACACGTCGCCCGACACGGTCAGCACCTTCTTCTTGCGCTTCTCGATCAGGTGCTTGGCGAGCTTGGCGGTGGTGGTGGTCTTGCCCGCGCCCTGCAGGCCGGCCATCAGGATCACCGCCGGCGGCTGGGCGGCGAGGTTGATGTCGGCGATGCCCTCGCCCATCGTCGCAGCCAGCTCCCGGTTCACGATGGACACCAGTGTCTGGCCGGGCTTGAGCGAGCCCAGCACCTCCTGGCCCAGCGCCTTTTCCTTGACGCGGGCGATGAAGTCCCGCACCACGGGCAGCGCCACGTCGGCCTCCAGCAGCGCCATGCGGACTTCGCGCAGCATGTCCTGAACGTTGGACTCCGTGATGCGGGCCTGGCCGCGCATCTCCTTGACGAGTCGGGTGAGTTTGTCGGTAAGAGCGGAGGCCATAGGGATCATTTCCGATGGGCCGGCCCGTGGTTCGCGGCCGGCGGCCTTGTCTGCCGGGGGCAGGCGAAAGGCTAAACTGTGAACCCATGATTTTACCCAGCACGTCCCTGCCCGGCTGGCTGCTGGCCCTGGCCGCGGCGGCGGCTTACGCGCTGCCGGCTGCCGCCGGTGCGCGGCTGGGCGCGCGGGGCGGGCGGGTCGCCCTCGGGCTGGCCTGGCTGCTGCACGGGGCGGTGCTGACCTGGGGCCTGGTGGGGCAGACGCCCCATTTCGGCTTCGGCCCGGCACTGTCGATGACCGCATGGCTGGTGCTGACGGTCTATGTGGTCGAGCGGCAGCTCTTTCCGCAGATGCAGGCCCGCTGGACGCTCGCCGCGCTGGGCGCGGCCACGGTGATCCTGGCCATGGTCTTTCCCGGCCAGCCCCTGCACGTGACGGCGTCGCCGTGGCTCCCTCTGCACCTCGCGCTCGGGATCGCCTCGTACGGGCTGTTCGCCGCCGCGGTGGTGCACGCCTGGCTGATGACCCGGGCGGAACGCCACATCCGGCTGGCGTCGGACTCGCAGAGCGGCATTCCTCTGCTGGCGCTGGAGCGGCTGACCTTCCGCTTCGTCACGGCCGGGTTCGCCCTGCTGTCGGCCACGCTCGTCGCCGGCTGGCTGTTCGGCGAGACGCTCTACGGGCGCGCCTGGCGATGGGACCACAAGGCCATCTTCTCGCTGCTCTCCTGGCTCACTTTCGCCATCCTGCTGGTGGGGCGTTCCCGCTTCGGCTGGCGGGGGCGCGGCGCGGTGCGCGTGCTCTACACCGGCGCCGCGCTGCTGCTGCTGGCCTATGCGGGCTCCCGCTTCGTGCTCGAAGTCGTGCTGGGACGCACGCTATGACGCCATGAAATACCTTCTGCTGGCGGTCCTGCTGGTGGTGGCCTGGGCGATCTGGCGGCACCAGCGGCGCAGCCCACCCCCTACGGCCATGCGCCGGCCGCCGCCAGCCCTGCCGGTGGACCAGATGGTGGCCTGCGCCCACTGCGGCACGCATGTTCCGCAGTCCGAAGCGCTGATGCAGGGCACCCGCGCCTACTGCAGCCCGCAGCACCGGCTGCAGGGCCCCGCTTGACGGCGCCGCGCGTCATCCCGTGCTGACGCCGTCGCGCCCCAGCCCTGCGGACGGCCCGTTCCTGCGCCTGTGGCACGGCTTTCTGACGGGCCGCGTGATGGTGGCGCTGGCGCTGCTTTTCCTGCAGGGCCTGGGCGTGGCGCTCAACCAGACGCATGAGCCCGAACTCATGGCGCTCTGCGTGGCCTATCTCGTCGCCACGGCCACCTTGCGCGTCTGGGCAAGACACGCGCCGCCGCCGCCCCATGCCGGTCCCCACTGGCTGCCCTCCGTCGGCGTCGATCTGGCCATGTTCACCGCCCTGCAGACGCTGCATGTGGGAGCGATGAACTTCGCCCCCCTCTTCGGGCTGCCCATCCTGATGGCGGGTGTGATGGGCACGCTGACGCTGGCGCTCGGCACGACAGCGGCGGCCACCCTGCTCACGCTGGCCGGCGTCTGGTGGATCGGCGACAAGTCGGGCGGCGATCTGACCCAGCGCTACCTGCAGGCCGGCCTGACCGGCACGGGCTACTTCGTGGTCGCCTATCTCGTGCACCAGTTGGCGACCCGGCTGATCAGCGTGCAGCAGGCGGCCCAGCAGAGCCAGATGGCGGCACGCGCACAGGAGGCCGTCAGCGCGCGCATCATCGAGAACCTGGCGGATGGCGTCCTGGTGCTGGATCGTGACAACGTGGTGCGCATGGCCAACCCAGCCGCGCTGCTGCTGCTCGGCAACGAAACGCCGCTCACCATGCCGTTCGCCCTGGCGGCCACCGAAGACTGGGCGCCGCTGCTGACCCTGGCGCGGCGCACCTTCGGCCACGAGCAGTCCCAGTCCGCGGATGTGGACATTCTCCAGGCCGGCCAGAGGCCGCTGGGGCTGCGCGTCCGCACCTGGCTCACGTCCAGCCCGGGCGATGCGCCCTCCTCCAGCGGCGGCCAGCCGCTGTGCGTCATGTTCCTGCACGATCTGCGGGAGATGGAAGCCCGGCTGCGCACGGAGAAGCTCGCCGCCATGGGGCGGATGTCGGCCGCAGTCGCGCACGAGATCCGCAACCCGCTGGCCGCCATCATGCAGGCCAGCGCCCTGCTGGAAGAAGACCTGACCGAACCCACCCACCAGCGCCTCGCCCAGATGGTGCTGCAGAACGGAGACCGGCTGGCGCGCATTGCGGAAGAGGTGCTGGACATTGCGCGCGTGCAGCACCAGATCAGCCACGCGCCCGCTGCCGTGCTGGCGCTGGACGATGCGGTGGCCCAGATCTGGCACGACTGGCGCGCGCAGGAACCCGCCCGCCGCGTGGCCCAGCTGTCGCTGCGGGCCGACGACATGCAGGTCGAGTTCGACGCCGACCACCTGCGGCGGGTGCTGGTCAACCTGCTGGACAACGCGCTGCGCTACATGGGCCCCCACCCCGACTCGCTCCATGTGGAAACCGCCGTGGCCTCTTCGGGGCACCTCGGCCTGCAGGTGTGGAGCGACGGCGCGCCGCTGGACAAATCGGTGGAGCGCCATCTGTTCGAGCCGTTTTTCTCGTCGGAGAGCCGCTCCAGCGGCCTCGGGCTCTATATCTGCCGCGAGCTGTGCCACCGCCATGGCGCTTCCATCAGCTACCAGCGCTCGTCGCGCGAGCTGGCCGGCCGGGGCACGGTCAGCGGCAACGCGTTCATCGTCAGTTTCCGCAAGGCCGTGCGGCCGACCGCCGGAAAGACGGCGCTGTTTGACACAATCGTGGTCTGACGCCCACCCGCCACCATGAACGCCGCTGCCTCCATCCTTGTCGTCGACGACGAACCCGACCTGCGGACGCTGTACGAGCTGACGTTGCTGCGCGAGGGCTACCGGGTCGAAACCGCTGCCAGCGTGGCGGAGGCCCGTGAGCAGCTCGGCGCCAAGCGGTTCGACGCCGTCATCACCGACATGCGGCTGCCCGACGGCTTTGGCATGGAGCTGCTGCAGGACCTGCGCCAACAGAACCGGCGCGAACGCTGCGTGGTGATGACCGCCTACGGGTCCGCCGAGAACGCGGTGGAAGCCCTGCGCTGCGGCGCATTCGACTACCTGACGAAGCCGGTGGACCTGCGGCAGTTCCGCTCGGTGGTCGCATCGGCGGTGCAGGACTCGGGGCATCCGGCCACTCCTCGGTTCACCCGGGGGCCGGGCGCCCCGCGGGCGGCAGCGGGCACGGGCGAGACCCATCTGCCCGCGTCCGCGCTGCAACGCCTGGTCGGCGAATCGGCCGCGATGCAGGACGTCAAGCAGCGCATTGCCAAGGTGGCACGCAGCATGGCGCCGGTCCTGATCCGGGGGGAGTCCGGCACCGGCAAGGAACTGGTCGCACGCGCCCTGCATGCCAGCAGCCAGCGCAACGAAGGCCGATGGGTCGCCGTGAACTGCGGGGCCATTCCTGAAAACCTGCTGGAGGCTGAGTTCTTCGGCGCCCGCAAGGGGTCTTACACCGGTGCCACCCAGGACCGTGACGGCTACTTCCAGGCGGCCCGGGGCGGCACCCTGTTTCTCGATGAGATCGGCGACCTGCCGCTGGCGATGCAGTCCAAGCTGCTGCGGGCGATCCAGGAACGGTCCGTCCGGCCGCTCGGCTCGACGCAGGAAGAACCCGTCGATGTGCGCATCGTCAGCGCTACCCACCGCGACCTGGCGGCCGACGTTCAGGCCGGCCGCTTCCGGCAGGATCTCTACTACCGCCTGAACGTCATCGAGCTGATGATTCCGCCGCTGCGCGAACGGCTGGAGGATCTGCCGGCGCTTTGTGCAGCCTTGCTGAGCCGCATCGGCCAGGAATCGGGCGGCCCCGTGCCGCGCCTGACGGACCATGCTCTCCGGCAGATCGCCCAGTACCCGCTGACCGGCAACATCCGCGAACTGGAAAACCTGCTGCACCGCGCGGTGGCCCTGAGCGACGGGGAAGAACTGGTGGTGGAAAGCCCCGCGCGGCCGGCGTCGCAGCCTGCTGCCGAGGCCGAGCTGCCCCCACCGCCCACCCTGGTCGGTGATGCGGAACGGGCCGTGGCGGACCCCGGCACCAGCGCCCTGCCCGAAACCCTGCCCTCCGATCTGCAGGCGTGGCTGGACCAGCAGGAGCGCGAGATCCTGGTGCGGGCGCTGAAGGAAACGGGCTTCAACCGCACAGCCACGGCGGCCCGCCTGGGCATCAGCCTTCGGCAGATCCGCTACCGCATCGACCGCCTCAACATCGCCACGCCGCATGCCAGCGAGGGGGCAGACGATGCCCCCTGAAGGCACGCCTGTGGCCTCCCTTTGGGACGGCGGCTGGTATCTGCCGGCGCAGCGCTGCCTGTCGCCCAATGTCGGACCGAGACCGGCAGGCGCGGAGATCGATCTGATCGTGGTGCATTCCATCAGCCTGCCGCCGGGCCAGTACGGCGGGCCCGCCATCGAGCAGCTGTTCACCAACACGCTGGACTGGGACGCCCACCCCTATTTCCAGTCGATTCGCGGACTGGAGGTGTCCGCGCATTTCCTGATCCGGCGCGACGGGACGCTGCTGCAGTTCGTGGACTGCCTGCAGCGTGCCTGGCATGCCGGCCCCTCCGCCTACCGCGGCCGCACCAACTGCAACGACGATTCGATCGGCGTGGAGCTGGAAGGCCTGGAAGGAATGACCTTCGACGCGCCGCAGTACGACACCCTGGCCAGACTGTGCGCCCACGTGGCCGATCGCTTTCCGATCGCGCACATCGCCGGCCACGAGCACGTGGCGCCCGGGCGCAAGAAAGATCCCGGAGCCGGCTTCGAATGGCCGCTGCTGCGCACCCGACTGGGCTTGCGGGGGCTCTCCTTTCCGGTCGTTTAAGCGCCGCGCCGAAGGGCGCACCCGTGCGTCGTCGATCCCGGGCCGGGCGGGAGTAGGAAAAAGACGCCAACGCGCTTGCCGGCGTCATTCAGTTTGCATCTTCTGAAGCCGGAACCGTTTTTTCCCTCTGAAGTGCTGCGAGAATAGCGCCCCCGTTCCCGGCGCAAGGGTCGGGGCACGCGCTCGAAACCGTCGGTTTCTGACCACAAACGCGCAATGCCCCTACCGTCACCAAACACTACAGGTAGTGTCTTGCGCCACCCCCACACCCCAGATATAGTGTTGGCAGGCACTTGCTGCCACCCCCATTTCGCGCGCCGTGCGGCACTTCGCTGCCCGCATGGCCCTTTCTCCCGACAGCCACAGAGGATCCGATGCAAGCTGCGCTGAACACCCCCACCCTTGACGCCAACCGCCCCCCTTCGTCGTCGCCCGATGCCGAAGAGTCGACCGGTCTGCCCACGCAGAACACCTTGTCCCACTACCAGATCATTCGCCGCAACGGCGCAGTGGTGCCGTTCGAGCCCCAGAAGATCGCCGTGGCGTTGATGAAGGCGTTCCTGGCCGTGCATGGCACCCAGGGTGCGGCCTCGGCCAGCGTGCGCGAGGTGGTGGATGCGCTGACCCAGGCGGTGGTGCGCGGGCTGCTGCGCTCGCGCCCGAACGGCGGCACCTTCCACATCGAAGACGTGCAGGATCAGGTCGAGCTCGGTCTGATGCGCGGCGGCCACCACGAAGTGGCCCGTGCCTATGTGCTCTATCGCGAGCGGCGCGCCCAGGAGCGGGTGCAGCACCAGGAAAAGCTGGCGCCCGCCATGCCCGCGCTCAGCGTGATCGACAACGGCCAGCGCGTGGCCCTCGACATCCTGCGCCTGCACCAGCTGATCGAGTCCGCCTGCGCCAATCTGGGCGCCGATGTCCAGGCTGCGCCCATCGTGGCCGAGACGATGCGCAACCTGTACGACGGCGTGCCCATGGACGAGGTCTACAAGGCCTCCATCCTGGCCGCGCGCACGCTGATCGAGAAAGACCCCGACTACACCTACGCCACCGCCCGCCTGCTGCTGCACACCATCGTGCGCGAAGTGCTGGGCCGCGATGTGGCTCCGGCCGAGATGCCCGAGGCCTACCAGACCTACTTCCCGACCTTCATCCAGAAGGGCGTGGACAACGAGCTGCTCGACCCGCGCCTGCTGGAGTTCGACCTGGCCCAGCTGGGCAAGGCCCTCAACGCACAGCGCGACCTGCAGTTCGACTACCTCGGCCTGCAGACCCTGTACGACCGCTATTTCCTGCACGTGCGCAAGGACCGCATCGAACTGCCGCAGGCGTTCTTCATGCGGGTGGCCATGGGCCTGTCGCTGAACGAGTCCGACCGCGAAGCGCGTGCCATCGAGTTCTACGAAGTGCTGTCGTCCTTCGATTTCATGTCGAGCACGCCCACGCTGTTCAACAGCGGCACGCTGCGCTCCCAGCTGTCTTCCTGCTATCTGACGACGGTGCCGGACGACCTCGACGGCATCTATGAGTCCATCAAGGAAAACGCGCTGCTCTCCAAGTTCGCAGGCGGCCTGGGCAACGACTGGACCCGGGTGCGCGCCCTCGGTTCGCACATCAAGGGCACGAACGGCGAATCGCAAGGCGTGGTGCCGTTCCTGAAGGTCGTCAACGACACGGCCGTGGCCGTGAACCAGGGCGGCAAGCGCAAGGGCGCCGTGTGCACCTACCTGGAAACCTGGCACCTGGACATCGAAGAGTTCCTGGAGCTGCGCAAGAACACGGGCGACGACCGCCGGCGCACCCACGACATGAACACGGCCAACTGGATCCCCGACCTCTTCATGCGCCGCGTGATGGAAAAGGGCACCTGGACCCTCTTCTCTCCGTCCACCGTTCCCGATCTGCACGACCTGTTCGGTGCCGACTTCGAAAAGGCCTACGTCGCCTATGAAGAGAAGGCGGCACGCGGTGAGATCAAGCCCTCGCGCACGCTGCAGGCCACCGATCTGTGGCGCAAGATCCTGACGATGCTGTTCGAGACCGGCCATCCCTGGATCACCTTCAAGGACGCCTGCAACGTCCGCTCGCCCCAGCAGCATGCCGGCGTGGTGCACTCGTCCAACCTGTGCACGGAAATCACGCTCAACACGAGCGACACCGAAACCGCGGTCTGCAACCTCGGCTCGGTCAACCTGATGCGCCATCTGAAGGACGGCCAGAACGGCCGGGAACTCGATCACGCCAAGCTGCGCAAGACCATTTCGACGGCCATGCGCATGCTCGACAACGTCATCGACATCAACTACTACGCGGTCGAGAAGGCGCGCGTGTCGAACATGCGCCACCGCCCGGTCGGCCTGGGCCTGATGGCGTTCCAGGACAGTCTGTACGAACTGGGCGTTCCGTACGCATCCCAGGAAGCGGTGGAATTCGCCGACCGCTCGATGGAAGCCATCTGCTACTACGCCTACTGGGCTTCGACCGAGCTGGCCAAGGAGCGCGGCCGCTACGAAAGCTACAGCGGCTCCCTGTGGGACCGCGGCATCCTGCCCATCGATAGCCTGAAGCTGCTGGAAGAGGCACGCGGCGGGTTCGTGGAAGTGGATCGCTCCACCACCATGGACTGGGACGCCCTGCGCAAGAAGATCGCTGCCGACGGCATGCGCAACTCCAACTGCGTGGCCATCGCACCGACGGCGACGATCTCCAACATCGTCGGCGTGGACGCCTCCATCGAGCCGTCGTTCGGCAACCTGTCGGTGAAGTCGAACCTGTCCGGAGAGTTCACGGTCATCAACGCCTACCTGGTGCGCGACCTCAAGCGCCTCAAGCTCTGGGACGACGTGATGGTCATGGACCTCAAGCACTTCAAGGGCTCGCTGCACGCCATCGACCGCGTGCCGCAGGAAGTGAAGGCGCTCTACTCCACCGCTTTCGAAGTGGCGCCCTCCTGGCTGGTGGAAGCCGCATCGCGCCGCCAGAAGTGGATCGACCAGGCGCAGAGCCTGAACATCTACATGGCCGGCGCGTCGGGCAAGAAGCTGGACGACACCTACAAGCTCGCGTGGATCCGCGGCCTGAAGACCACCTACTACCTGCGCACGCAAAGCGCCACCCACGTGGAGATGAGTACGGTCAACACCCGCCAGCTCAACTCCGTCGCGTCGGGCAGCGAAGGCACCAGCCAGGCTTCGGCTTCTGGCGCCGCAGCACCCAGCGCACTGGAAGCCGCCGCCGCAGCGGCGCAGGCCCAGGCCGCAGCGCTGCCCGCCACCGATGTGAAGTTCTGCGCCATCGACGACCCCACCTGCGAAGCCTGCCAGTGATGCAACGCCATGCACCGCGCACCGCCCAAAACGGCGGTGCGGTGCATGTGCTGTAGAGCAACAAAAAACACGGCAGCACCCCGCGCAGCGCTTTCCATTTTGCAGCGCTGCTTCCATAATCAGAGCACTGGAAAATCTATGCTGACCTGGGACGAAGAAGTCAAGCCCTCATCGCAAAAACCTACGGACGGCGGCCTGCCCGGCTACCGTTCTGCAGAGCCCTCTCCGAGCACTGCTGCGCATCCGCAAACTGCCGGCACCGCGCAGCCTTCCAGCACCCCCGCCGCACCCGTCGCACGCCGTGTG
Organism: Acidovorax sp. Leaf160; assembly: GCF_001424265.1. GTDB lineage: Bacteria > Pseudomonadota > Gammaproteobacteria > Burkholderiales > Burkholderiaceae_C > Paracidovorax. Next base: position 257,186 of record NZ_LMOV01000001.1, on the reverse strand, counting down.
AACGCGGCCGACAAGCGCATCATCAACGGCCAGACCGACGTCAATCAGCTGGTGCCGTTCAAGTACAAGTGGGCCTGGGAAAAGTACCTGGCCACCTGCGCCAACCACTGGATGCCGCAGGAAGTGAACATGACGCGCGACATCGCGCTCTGGAAAGATCCGAACGGCCTGACGGAAGACGAGCGCCGCATCGTCAAGCGCAATCTGGGCTTTTTCGTGACGGCCGATTCGCTGGCCGCCAACAACATCGTGCTGGGCACGTACCGCCACATCACCGCGCCCGAATGCCGCCAGTTCCTGCTGCGCCAGGCCTTCGAGGAAGCGATCCACACGCATGCCTACCAGTACATCGTGGAGTCGCTGGGCCTCGATGAAAGCGAGATCTTCAACGCCTACAACGAGGTCGCATCGATCCGCAACAAGGACCAGTTCCTGATCCCCTTCATCGAAGCGATCATGGACCCGGACTTCAAGACCGGCACGCCCGAGACCGACCAGACCCTGCTGAAGTCGCTCATCGTGTTCGCCTGCCTGATGGAGGGCCTGTTCTTCTACGTCGGCTTCACGCAGATCCTCGCGCTCGGCCGCCAGAACAAGATGACCGGTGCCGCCGAGCAGTACCAGTACATCCTGCGCGACGAGTCGATGCACTGCAACTTCGGCATCGACCTGATCAACCAGCTCAAGCTCGAGAACCCGCACCTCTGGACCGCCGAGTTCAAGGAAGAGATCAAGGGCCTGTTCCTTCAGGCCGTCGAGCTCGAGTACCAGTACGCCGAAGACACCATGCCGCGCGGCGTGCTGGGCATGAACGCCTCGATGTTCAAGGGCTACCTGCGCTACATCGCCAACCGCCGGGCCACGCAGATCGGCCTGGAGACCCTCTTCCCCAACGAAGAGAACCCCTTCCCCTGGATGAGCGAGATGATCGATCTGAAGAAGGAACGCAACTTCTTCGAGACCCGGGTCATCGAGTACCAATCCGGCGGCGCGCTGTCCTGGGACTAGCATCCCGGTATTCCAGGCCATGCACCTTCTTCCACGCCCCTCGACAGTGCGCCTTGCGGACCGCACTGGCCTGGGGCGTTTCCGCGTTCATGGCCATGGGGCATTTCCCATGGCCATGGATCACTGCGTGCCCAATGCAGGCATGAAGTGCTCTTTGTCAATCGACCCAAGGAGAAAATGATGGCAACTGCGAAAAAACCGGCCGCCACGAAGGCTGCTACGACCAAGACGACTTCCGCTGCCAAGAAGGTGACGGCAGAGAAGAAGACCACCGCGGCCACCGCCAAGAAGGCGGCACCGGTCAAGAAGGCCGCCGCGCCAGCGACGAAGACCGCGAGCAAGGCGACCACGGCCACCAAGAAGGCCGCGACGACCGCCAAGGCCGCACCGGCGAAGAAGGCTGCTGCATCGGCGACGAAGGCAGCTCCTGCCAAGAAGGCCGCAGCCACCACCAAGAAGGCCGCTGCACCGGCGAAGAAGGCCACGGCCACCACCAAGAAGGCTGCAGCGCCTGCCAAGAAGGCCGCCGCACCAGCGAAGAAGGCCGCACCTGCCAAGAAGGCTGCAGCACCCGCCAAGAAGGCCGCTGCGCCTGCGAAAAAGGCCGCTCCCGCCAAGAAGGCTCCAGCTCCAGCCAAGAAGGCCGCTGCCCCCGCCAAGAAGGCTGCAGCGCCAGCCAAGAAGGCCGCTGCTGCTCCCGCCGCTGCCAAGAAGGCCGCTTCGAGCAAGCCAGCCGCTTCCGCTTCGGTGAAGAAGGCCGCTGCCGCTCCTGCTGCCAAGAAGGCTGCAGCGCCCAAGAAGGCCGCCAAGGCACCCGCTCCCGCAGCGGCAGCTCCTACGGCTCAGACGACGCTGAACCCGCAGGCAGCATGGCCGTTTCCTACCGGCGGCAAGCCGTAAGCAACGACAAGACCTCAGCGTCTTTGAACACCCGGTGCCTGCACCGGGTTTTTTTTCGCCTGCCCGCCAACCCGGGCGGCGGGCCCGCGGTCAGCGGTCAGCGGTCAGCGGAAGCGTCGGCCCACTGCTCCACGGAGAAGTCCAGCGTGTAGTTCTGCGGGCCGCGCTGTGCGATCTTGAGGGCGCCCAGCCGGTTGCCCAGGGCCGCGCATTGGCTCAGCGGCCAATCGCGTTCCAGGCCGAACAGCAGGGCACCGCGCCACGCGTCGCCGCATCCCGTGGGATCGACCACCGCCGCAGGCTGGACGGCCGGAACCACCGTGTGTTCGCCCTGTTCCCACACCTCGCAGCCCTCGGCACCCAGCGTGACCACCAGGCCACGCACCTTGCGCGAAATGTCGGCCAGGCTCCAGCCCGTGCGTTCGCACAGCATCTTGCCTTCGTAGTCGTTGACCGTCACCCAACTCGCCTGCTCCACGAACCGGCGCAGTTCTTCACCATTGAACATGGGCAGGCCCTGGCCCGGATCGAACACGAAGGGAATGCCCGCCTGCACCAGCTGGTCGGCATGCTGCAGCATGGCATCGCGCCCGTCGGGGGCGATGATGGCGAGCTTCACTCCGGCCTCGGCCTCGATGCGGTGGAGGTGCGCCTGCATCATCGCGCCCGGATGGAACGCGGTGATCTGGTTGTTGTCCCGGTCGGTCATGATCAGCGCCTGGGCCGTGTAGGTATCGTCCACCTGGCCGACATGCCGCGCATCGATGCCCAGGCTCACCAGCCGCTGCAGATAGTCGGCACCATCCGTGCCGAGCGTGGCCATGGGGCGCGGCTCGCCTCCCAGCAGCTTCAGGCCGTAGGCGATATTGCCGGCGCATCCGCCGAAGTCCCGGCGCAGCGAAGGCACCAGGAACGACACGTTGAGGATGTGCAACTGTTCGGGCAGGATCTGCTCGGCAAAGCGTCCCTCGAAAGTCATGATGGTGTCGAACGCCAGGGAACCGCAAATCAGGGCAGCCATAGAAGAAAAAGTCCAGTCAGAAAAAAATCAAGGATAGAAAGCCAGCAGACGGTAGCCGGCGACCCGGTTCGCGTCGGCATCGACGGTCAGCGGCAGGACGCCCGTCCACTCGCCCTGCGCGGCCAGCGCGGCAGGCGCTCCCAGTTCGTCGGCACGGATCACGCGGCGAACCACTGGCTGGTCCTGCGCATCGGTCAAGGTGAGTTCGACCGCCGGCATGGCCAGCGTCATCGCGCTGCGGTTCTTGAGCGAGAGTTGCAGCTGGAACGCGCCCTCTGCGCGCCTCTTGGCAAACGACGAACTGTCGATCACCACGTCGGCGATGCTGCGTGGCGGTGCGAGGCTGCAACCCGCCGCCGCGCAGAGGGCCTGCAACGGGGCCCGCGTGGACGGGTACTGCGCGGCGATCCGGTCGCGCTCCCGCACCGCCACCTGCAGCGCCAGGAACACGGTCAGCAGCACCACGACCGACACCAGAGCGGCACGCACGGCGGGACGCCGCCACAGCGCCTGCCGGCGCGCGACGCGGATGAAACCCGGCTCCTGTTCCGCCATGCTTTCGCCACCGCCACCGCCACCGCCGCCGCCGCCGGCCGTGTTGCGATGCGCTGCACCCAACCGCCTGCGCGGCGCTGCAGGAGCGTGCGACGGCATCAGCGATGGCGCGCCGTCAGCCTGGGCAGCCTCGTCGCCCGCATCCGCCTTGCGGAGCAGTGCCGCGCCGGACGGTTCGTCGCCCTCCACCGAGCGGGCAGAGACGACCGGCCCTGCTTCGGCAGCGGCCTGCGCTTCCAGCGCGACGAGGGTATCCAGCGGGTCGGCAGCCCACGGCGGCTCGGCACCCTCCACCACCTGGCCCAGCGGCTGGTTACCGGAGTGGGTGCCGATCGCTGCCGCGGCTGCGTCGTTCAGGTCCAGCTCCAGGTCCTCGGGCCAGCCGGAGTCCCGCAATTCGGCGAATGGCAGCTCGTAACCGCCGGAATCCGGCGCCATGTCCCCGGGCTGCGACCGCTCAGGCATCGGCAGGGGTGCGGCCGGGGCGGGCTGGAGCTTCGCATCGGCCGGCCCCTCGGCCGGGCTCGGCGGCGGAGGCGCAACGAACGGCTCGGCAGCAGGCAGCTCCTGCCGGGTGCGCCAGCCGAAAGGCGTCAGGGGTTCCAGGTTCCAGGCCGGTGTTTCCACCGCCTGCGCGCGCTTCGCCGCAGACAGGAATGCCGGCACTTCCTCAGCGTCGCGCCCGGCGGCCGCATCGGCATCGGCATCGGCATCGGCATCGGCATCGGCATCGGCATCGGGGAACCCACGCGCCTCAGCCGGCACGGCGGGCGTGGCCCACAGCGTGGGTGCGCCCGAACTCGTGACGGTGCCGGGATGTGCTTCGGGGGCACCGCTGGCAGCCGCGCGGGGGCTGCTCCAGACCTTGAGTCCACCAGCGGCACCGACGGCGGGCACCGGCCCTGCGGCGGATGGAGCGCTTGCCGGGCCCGCCACCGCATCCGTCCGCGAACCGCGCGCATCGTCAGGCGCCGGGCCGCTCCTGTCGTCTGCCGACCGCCACTGGTCCAGCGGCAATTCGGGCAGCAGCGGTTCGGCCGGTGTGGCCTGCAGGTTGGAGGCGGCGTGAAAGACTTCCTTGCACTGCCCGCAGCGGACCCACCCGTCGGAGATGCGCAGCTGGTCCGCGACCACCTTGAAGGTCGTTTCGCAGGAGGGGCAGCGGGTGATCTGGCTCATCGGCTGAGGATTGTAGGTGCGCACTTCGCGCGCTCAGACTCCAGCCCGCCCGGCCATGGGGGGGCTTGCGATCAGCGCCGGGCCGTCATCAGGATCCAGCCGTCTTCCGTATCTGCCACTTCCAGCGCGACATAGGGCGCATAGGCCTGCTTCAGCTCGTCCGCCTGCCGCTCCAGGATGCCGGCCAGCACCAGGTGACCACCGGGTGCCACGTGGCCGCACAGCAGCGGCGCCAGCACCTTCAGCGGCGTGGCGAGAATGTTGGCCAGCACGGTCTGGTAGCTGCCCTGCGCCCGGTCCGGCAGGCCTGCGGCCAGTTGCACGCCGTTGGCCTCGGCGTTCTGCAGCGTCGACTCGACCGCGGCGGGATCGATGTCCACCGCGTCGATCGCCTGCGCCCCGAACTTCGCAGCGCCGATCGCCAGGATGCCCGAGCCACAGCCGTAATCGAGCACCCGGCCCCACGGCTCGGCGGACGACTGCCGCGCCGCGCCCTGCCGCGCGATCCAGCGCAGGCACATGCGGGTGGTCGGATGCGTGCCGGTGCCGAAGGCCAGGCCCGGGTCCAGCCGGATGCTGCGCGCCGCCGCTTCGGGCAGGTCATGCCAGGTGGGCACGATCCAGAAATCGGGCGTGATCTCGACCGGCGCGAACTGCGATTGCGTCAGGCGCACCCAGTCCTGGTCGGCAACGGACGTGACGCCGAGCACCACGCAGCCCTCGAAGAAATCCTGCGCCTCCAGCAACCGCCGCGCCTCATCGGCTGCAGCCTGGTCGGGAAACAGTGCCACCACGCGGCTGCGCTGCCAGCCGTCCTTCGGGGGCGGCATGCCGGGCTCGCCGAACAGCGCCTGCTCCGCATCGGTCTGGGCGTCGGCGTCTTCCACCGACACGCTGAGCGCTTCCAGCGCATCGAACGCATCGCTCACGGTTTCCACGCGGTCTTCAGGGCACAACAGGCTCAGTTCAAACATCTCGGGCACTCCTCGGGGCGACCCCCGCAATAAAAATGCTGGCGTCCGTCGCCGGAGGCCAGCATGGCAATCATCGCTCAAGGCAACGCTCAGCCGCTCGCTCGCGCGAACCGGTCGGGCGTGGCCCCGGTCTTCTCAGCGCTTGTGATGCGCCAGCCACTCTTCCAGGTAGTGGATGTTGGTGCCGCCGGTCGTGAACTTGGCGTCCACCATCAATTCGCGGTGCAGCGCGATGTTGGTGTTGATGCCTTCGATCACGGTCTCGGACAGGGCCGTGCGCATGCGCGCCAATGCTTCCTCACGCGTGTCGCCGTGCACGATGATCTTGCCGATCATCGAGTCGTAGTTCGGCGGCACGTAGTAGTTGGTGTAGGCGTGCGAATCGACCCGCACTCCGGGGCCGCCGGGAGCGTGCCAGGTCGTGATGCGGCCGGGCGACGGGGTGAACTTGTACGGATCTTCGGCGTTCACGCGGCATTCGATGGCATGGCCACGGATCTCGATCTGACGCTGGGTGAATGGCAGCTTTTCGCCGGCCGCCACCATGATCTGCGTCTTCACGATGTCCACGCCCGTGATCCACTCGGTCACCGGATGCTCCACCTGCACGCGCGTGTTCATCTCGATGAAGTAGAACTCGCCGTTCTCGTACAGGAACTCGAACGTGCCCGCGCCGCGATAGCCGATCTTCTTGCAGGCCGCCACGCAACGCTCGCCGATGCGCTCGATCAGCTTGCGCGGAATGCCCGGCGCCGGCGCCTCTTCGATCACCTTCTGGTGGCGGCGCTGCATGGAGCAGTCGCGCTCGCCCAGGTAGACCGCGTTGCGGTGCTTGTCCGCCAGGATCTGGATCTCGATGTGGCGCGGGTTCTGGAGGAACTTCTCCATGTACACCGCAGGATTGCCGAAGGCGGCGCCCGCTTCGGCCCTGGTCATCTGCACGGCGTTGACCAGCGCGGCTTCGGTGTGCACCACGCGCATGCCGCGGCCACCGCCGCCACCTGCGGCCTTGATGATGACCGGATAGCCAACTGCCTTGGCGATGCGGCGGATCTGCACCGGATCGTCGGGCAATTCGCCTTCCGAGCCCGGCACGCAGGGCACGCCCGCGCGGATCATCGCCTGCTTGGCCGACACCTTGTCGCCCATGATGCGGATCGATTCGGGGGTGGGGCCGATGAACTGGAAACCGCTCTTCTCGACGCGTTCGGCGAAATCGGCGTTCTCGGACAGGAACCCGTAGCCGGGGTGGATGGCTTCGGCGTCGGTCACCTCGGCGGCCGAGATGATGGCCGGCATGTTCAGATACGACAGCGGCGAGGGTGCCGGGCCGATGCACACCGCCTCTTCGGCCAGCTTGACGTACTTGGCTTCGCGGTCGGCCTCGGAATACACCATGACGGCCTTGACGCCCAGTTCACGGCACGCGCGCTGAATCCGCAGCGCGATCTCGCCGCGATTCGCAACCAGAATCTTCTTGAACATGCGGTGCTTTACTCGATGACGAACAGAGGCTGGCCGTATTCCACTGCCTGGCCGTTCTCGCCCAGGATGCGCGTGATGGTGCCGGACTTGTCGGCTTCGATCTCGTTGAGGATCTTCATCGCTTCGATGATGCAGACCGTCTCGCCTTCCTTGACCTGGCTGCCCACTTCCACGAACGCCTTGGCGCCCGGGCTCGCGGCGCGGTAGAAGGTGCCGACCATGGGCGACTTGACGACATGACCGGTCTGGGCGGGTGCGGCTTCCTGCGCGGCCGGAGCGGCGGCTGCCGGCGCCGCGGCTGCCGGAGCGGCTTGCATAGGTGCGGGGGCGAACTGCTGCACCACGGCGCCGCCGCCCTTCACGATGCGGACCTTGCCTTCGGCCTCGGTGATCTCCAGTTCAGAGACATTCGACTCGGACACGAGGTCGATCAGGGTCTTGAGTTTTCGCAAATCCATGGGGAGCTCCAGCGCCTAAAAACGAAAGAGGCGCGAATTTACCTGAATTTCGCCCTTGTTCGCCGAATCTGGCGCAATTAACGTGATCGTGCCGTGGAAATCGCGAGCCCTTCAAGCCAGCTGTGACCAGGCCTTCAAGTCTGCCGAGGTCACCTGGCCCATTTTACGGTGCAAGATGTTGCCATCTTTGCCGAACACCACCGTAAAAGGCAGGCCGCCTGTCAGGTTGCCGAGCGACCGGGCCAGATCGGTACCGCCCAGCCCACCCATCGCGATCGGAAAATCGAGCGGGAGCCGCTGCAGGAACTGGCGCACCGCCGAGGGCTGGTCGATCGCCAGGCCCACCACCTGCCAACCGCGCGCGGTCTGGTCCCGGTAGAACGTGTTGAGCAGGGGCAGCTCCTCCACGCAGGGCGGGCACCAGGTGGCCCAGAAATTGAGCACCAGCGGCCGGCCGTGGAAGGCCTGCATCGCCACGGCCTCACCACCGGGGCCGGTGAAGTTCGCTGCCCACAGGGCAGCTTCGGCCTCAGAAGCCACCGCATGCGGCTGGAAACGCCACCAGGCCAGTCCGGCACCGGCCGCTGCCGCCGCAGCCCCGGCGCCCGCCAGCACCCAGCGGCGGGAACGGGGAGCGGGCGTCTCGGGGGCAGCGGTTTCGGGCGAGGTCATGCGGTGCGGTGGGCAATGGGTCAAGAGATGGCAGCGGTGTCGGCGAGCACTTGGCGCACGGCCTTCGCATCGCCCCGCGGGGTCCGGCCCCGCGCGTCGGGTTTCAAAGCGCCGCGCAGGTCGTCGAGATCGTAGACCATGAGGTGCACACCCACGTTTTCACCCAGGGCCTGCGAAAAGCTGCTCAGGCTGAGCGCCTCCACCGATTCGCCGCGAAAACCGGTCACGGTGCGCGGCTCGTAATCCACGTGATGGTCAATGAGCGCGATCTCGGCAGACTTGCAGTCATCGCAGAACAACTGCAGGTAAATATCGGACAGCCGGGTGGCCGTGCCGTGCCAGACGGCGCCCGCCAGATACGGCCTGAACTGGGCCATGCGCTCCATCCAGACCAGCGCCAACTCGCGCAGGGCGCGCAGTTCGGCAGGCTGCGTGTCGGCGCAGAAGAGCCCGATGTATTCACGCACCGCATCTTCCACGAGGTCGTTGTCGGGCAGCGGGGTGCGGGCCGGCAGGCCCAACTGCTTGACGGCGCGCCGCTTGGCGGGGCCCCATTCCAGCCCCTCTTCAACGACCAGGCGGGCAGCGGTACTGGCGATCTCGGTAGCGAGTGCGGTTTCCATGGCGGGCCTCCGGTTGAACACCGCATTGTCGCGTCCAAGGCCTGCCACCGCGATCAGAACGCCGATACGGCAGCGTGCAGCCCAGGGGCATTGCCCCCGCCTCCACCGCCGCTAGCTATCTAATTTGTAGCGCCATGCGCTGACAGGATGAGCGTCGGCGGCCGGTTGGGCTCCAACCTTAGAATCGGCGCCCATGCACATTCACATCTTGGGCGTTTGCGGGACATTCATGGGCGGGTTGGCAGCGCTGGCGCGCGAGGCCGGCCATCGCGTGACCGGCTGCGACGCGGGCGTCTATCCGCCGATGAGCGACCAGCTGCGCGCGCTCGGCATCGACCTGATCGAAGGCTACGGCGCCGACCAGCTGGCGCTGCAACCCGACATGTATGTGATCGGCAACGTGGTGAGCCGGGCGCGCCTGCCGGACGGATCGCCCAAGTTTCCGCTGATGGAAGCCATTCTGGATGCAGGCGCGCCCTACACCAGCGGCCCGCAGTGGCTGTCCGAACATGTGCTGCAAGGCCGGCACGTGCTGGCGGTGGCGGGCACGCACGGCAAGACGACCACCACGTCGATGCTGGCCTGGGTGCTGGAATGCGCCGGCCTGCAGCCCGGCTTCCTGGTGGGGGGCGTGCCGCTGGACTTCGGCGTGTCGGCGCGGCTCGGCGCGGCCAGGCGGCCGGTGGCGGGTGCCGGACTGTCAGGCCAGGCGCCGGTGTTCGTCATCGAGGCGGACGAATACGACACCGCTTTCTTCGACAAGCGCAGCAAGTTCGTGCACTACCGCCCCCGCACGGCCGTGTTGAACAACCTGGAGTTCGACCACGCCGACATCTTCGACGACCTGCCCGCCATCGAAAGGCAGTTCCATCACCTGGTGCGCACCGTGCCGCCATCCGGCCGCGTGGTCGTGAACGGGCTGGAAGAGAGCCTGACGCGGGTGCTGCACGCAGGCTGCTGGAGCGAGGTGTCGAGCTTCGGCGCGGCGGTCAGCGACTTCACCGCCCGGGGCGAACCCCATGCGTTCGACGTGCTGCAGCGCGACCGCGTGGTGGCCCGGGTGGAATGGGCGCTGGGCGGCGTGCACAACCAGCTCAACGCCCTGGCCGCCATCGCGGCGGCGGAGCACGTGGGCGTCTCGCCCGCCGATGCGGCGGCGGCGCTCGGCCGGTTCCGCAACGTCAAGCGCCGCATGGAGCTACGCGGCACGGTCGGCGGCGTGGCCGTGTACGACGACTTCGCCCACCACCCCACGGCCCTGCGCACCACGCTCGACGGCCTGCGCCGCCGGGTCGGGCCCGAGGCGCGCATCCTGGCGGCCTTCGAGCCGCGCAGCAACACCATGAAGCTCGGCACCATGAAGGCCCAGCTGCCCTGGGCGCTGGAAGCGGCAGATCTGTCGTTCTGCCATACCGCCGGGCTCGACTGGGACGCCGCCGCAGCGCTGGCGCCGCTGGGAGCCAGCGCCCGCACGGCTGGCACCGTCGAGGAACTGGTCGCCCAGATCACCCAGTCTGCGCGCCCGGGCGACCATGTGGTCTGCATGAGCAACGGCAACTTCGGCGGGGTGCACGCCCTGCTGCTGCAATCGCTATCAAATAAATAGCAAAAAGCCCATATTCCATGGGCGCTACTGGCACTTTTCTTTAGAAACTCACGGCCATGGCCGGCAAGTCGACATGGACGATGGGCTTGGCCAACGCTGCGCTGGTCGCCAGGGCGAAAGCCTTGAACCAGGCGTCGTCGCCCAGCAGCGCGGGACCGGCGGCCTGGGCCACGGTCAGCACCTTGTCGGCCAGCAGCACCTTGCCGCTGGCGCGCAGCGGTTCGCATTCCAGCCGGTTGAATTCATCGTCGAGCCAGCGGCGCGCGGCCTCGTGGGCCAGGGGCTCGGCCCCTTGCAGATCGCAGCGGAACTGCTGGCGGGGTGGCACGGTGACCAAGACTTCACTGGGCATGGATTCGTCGCTTTCCTGAAAATGGTGGGGTCGGAAACGGGGCAGCTTACACCGCCCCTCCCGCTGCACCGCCCGGGTTTTCAGCGGGCGCGGCGCGCCGTCACCGCGGCCGACAGGTCGGCCAGGGCGGCCAGCGAGTCGTCCCAGCCCAGGCAGGCGTCGGTGATGCTCTTGCCGTATTCCAGGTTGCACGGCTGGTCCTTGCCCGGCGTGAACTTCTGCGCGCCGGCGGTCAGGTGGCTTTCGATCATCAGGCCGAACACGCTGTGCGAGCCGCCTGCGATCTGCGCGCTGATGTCGCGGGCCACGTCGCGCTGCTTCTCGTGCTGCTTGCTGCTGTTGGCGTGGCTGCAGTCCACCATCAGCGTGGGCGGCAGGCCGGCCTTTTCCAGGTCGGCGCAGGCGGCCTGCACGCTGGCGGCGTCGTAGTTGGGCGCCTTGCCGCCGCGCAGGATGACGTGGCAGTCCTGGTTGCCGCTGGTGTTGACGATGGCGACCTGGCCGTTCTTGTGTACCGACAGGAAGTGGTGGCCGCGGCTGGCGGACTGGATGGCATCGGTGGCGATGCGGATGTTGCCGTCCGTGCCGTTCTTGAACCCGATGGGCGCCGACAGCCCGGAAGCCAGTTCGCGGTGCACCTGGCTCTCGGTGGTGCGCGCGCCGATGGCGCCCCAGCTGATCAGGTCGCCGATGTACTGGGGCGAGATGACGTCGAGGAACTCGCTGCCGGCCGGCACGCCCAGGCGGTTGATGTCGATGAGCAGCTGGCGCGCGATGCGCAGGCCCTCGTCGATGCGATAGCTCTCGTCCAGGTACGGGTCGTTGATCAGGCCCTTCCAGCCCACCGTGGTGCGCGGCTTCTCGAAGTAGACCCGCATCACGATCTCGAGCGTGTCCTTGTACTGCTCGCGCACGGCCTTCAGGCGGCGGGCGTACTCCAGCGCGGCGGCGGGGTCATGAATGGAACAGGGGCCGATGACCACCAGCAGCCGGTCGTCCTCGCGGCCCATGATGCGGTGGATGGCCTGGCGCGTGCCGGTGATGAGCGATTCGACCGCCGTCCCGTGGATCGGGAAAAAGCGGATCAGATGGTCCGGAGGAGGCAACACGGTGATGTCCTTGATACGTTCGTCGTCGGTCTGGCTGGTTTTCTCGACGTCGCGGTACCAGGTGTCGCTGGCAATGTGGGCAGGAGCCGTCATGGTTGCTTCCTCGTGGGGTCAGGGTGAAAAGAAGAAAGAAGAAAGAAGAAGGAAAACGAAGGGGGAAAAACAAAAAACCGCCGGGCTTTTCAGCTTCGGCGGTTCTCGGGGGTCAGTGCTCAGTGGGTGCGCGCTTACCTCTCGTCCGCCAGGACAGAGAACCAAAAACCAAAATAAAACGCGCTACGCACTTGCATGAGATTCAATGTAACACGACCTTTCGGGTGACGGAAAGTCTCGCGTTGCCGATTGACGACACGCCTGCCGCAGGCCCGGCAGGCCATCGGGCGCCACGGGCAGCCCTCAACGGGCGGAAATGGGGGGATTTCGGCGCTTGTCCTACGCCGGCAGATCGCGTTTACAGACGTAACAGGGCCACACGGCTTTCTATTCTTCAGCCGTCTATCCAGACCACTGCTCCAACACTTGAAAGAAGGCCTTCATGCCCCTGCACACCACCACCGCCGTTGCCGCCGCTTACGACGAGCGCCCATGGACAGCCACCGTCTCCTGGGGCGCCGTCTTCGCCGGTCTCGTTCTCTCCCTCATCGTCTACCTCGTGCTGTCGGTACTGGGCACCGCCATCGGTGCCTCTGCAATCGACCCCATGGGTGACCGCAACCCCTTCAGCGGCTTCGGCGTGGGCGCCGGCATCTGGGCGGGCGTGACCACGCTGCTGGCGATCGCCGTCGGCGGCTTCGTGGCGGGCTTCCTGGCCCGCCGCTCGGGCGGCCTGCACGGCCTGCTGGCCTGGGCGATGACCACGCTGGTCACCGTGTACCTGCTGATCAGCGCCACCGGCAGTGCGTTGAACGTGGCCGGCAGCGCCGCCAAGACCGGTCTGACCACCGTCGGCGCCGTTGCCGGGGCGGGCGTGTCTGCCGCAGCGCCCGCCGTGGGCAACGCCGTCCAGCGCCAGCTCGACCAGGCCGGCATCTCGCTCGACGTGAACAGCCTGCAGGCTGAACTCGAGAAGCTGCTGCGCCAGACCGGCAAGCCGGAGCTGCAGCCCGAGAACATCAAGAACGAGACGCAGGCTGCCGCCAATGAAGGCCAGGCCCGCGCCGAGGCTGCCGCCCAGACGCCCCAGACCGCCGACACCGATGCCAAGGGTTGGCTGGCCAGCGTGATGCAGCGTGGCGAACGCGTGCTGAACGCAGCCGACAAGGAAGCCCTGGTCAACATCATCGTGGCGCGCACGGGCAAGAGCCGCGCCGAAGCCGAGCAGATCGCCACCAACTACGAGCAGACCTACAACCAGGCCCGCGCCAAGATCGAGGAAGCCAAGCAGCAGGCCGAACAGAAGGCCCGCGAAGCCGGCGAACAAGCGGCCAAGAACGTGGCCCGTGGCTCCTGGGCGACGCTGGTGGTGCTGCTGATCGGCGCCGCCGTCGCCGCCGGTGCCGGCGTGCTGGGCTTCCGCCGCCAGCGCCCGGTCGCCGTGGTCGTCACGCCCTGACGCCCAGGGCCGCCGCAGCGGCCCTGCTTGCCACTGAAACCAGAAAGCCCGGCGGTAGCAGTCCGCCGGGCTTTTTTTCGTCAGGGGGCCGTCACGCCGGCCGGCATGGGGCGCCGCGTCAGGCCGTGCCGCCCACCGTCAGCCCGTCGATGCGCAGGGTGGGTTGGCCCACGCCCACGGGCACGCTCTGGCCTTCCTTGCCGCAGGTGCCGACGCCGCTGTCGAGCGCCATGTCGTTGCCGATCATCGTCACCTTCTTGAGCGACTCGGGGCCGCTGCCCACGATGGTGGCGCCCTTGACGGGGTAGAGGATCTTGCCGTCCTCGACCCAGAAGGCTTCGCTGGCGGAGAAGACGAACTTGCCGCTGGTGATGTCCACCTGCCCGCCGCCGAAGTTGGTGGCGTAGAGGCCGCGCTTGATGCTGGCGACGATCTCTGCGGGCTCCCTGTCGCCGCCCAGCATGTAGGTGTTGGTCATGCGCGGCATGGGGATGTGCGCATAGCTTTCGCGGCGGCCATTGCCGGTGGGCGCCACGCCCATCAGGCGGGCGTTCATCGCGTCTTGGATGTAGCCCTTCAGGATGCCGTCCTCGATCAGCACGTTGCGCTGGCTGGCATGGCCCTCGTCGTCCACGTTGAGCGAGCCGCGCCGGTCGGTGATGGTGCCGTCGTCCAGCACCGTCACGCCCTTGGCCGCCACGCGCTCGCCGATGCGGCCGCTGAAGGCGCTGGAGCCCTTGCGGTTGAAGTCGCCTTCCAGCCCGTGGCCGATGGCTTCGTGCAGCAGCACGCCGGGCCAGCCCGGGCCGAGCACCACGGTCATCTCGCCGGCCGGCGCGGGGCGCGACTCCAGGTTGACCAGGGCGGCGTTGACCGCATCGTTCACATACTGCGTGATCTGCGCATCATCGAAGTACGCCAGCCCGAAGCGTCCGCCGCCGCCGGCCGAACCCACCTCGCGCCGGCCGTTCTGCTCGGCGATCACGGTGATCGACAGGCGCACCATCGGGCGGACGTCGGCCGCCAGGGTGCCGTCGGCACGGGCCACCAGCACCACGTCGTATTCGCTGGCCAGGCCCGCCATCACCTGCGCCACGCGCGGGTCCTTGGCACGGGCCTGCTGCTCAGCTTTTTCCAGCAGCGCCACCTTGGCCGTGCTGTCCATCGACGCGATAGGGTCGATACCGGCATAGAGCGAGCGGCTCTTTGCGATGTTTTGAGGAGCAACCTTCACCCGGCCCGTCTGCGCCACGGAGGAGATCGACCGCACCGTGCGCGCGGCATCCAGCAGCGAGGCCTCGGAGATGTCGTCGGAATAGGCGAACGCCGTCTTCTCCCCGCTCACCGCCCGCACACCCACGCCCTGGTCGATGCTGAAGGAGCCCGTCTTCACGATGCCCTCTTCCAGGCTCCAGCCCTCGCTGCGGGTGTACTGGAAGTACAGGTCGGCATCGTCCACGCGGTGGGCGCGGATCTCGCCCAATGCGCGCGTCAGGTGGGTTTCGTCCAGTCCGAAGGGTTCCAGCAACAGCTGGCGGGCGATGGACAGGCGTTCGATGGTGGGTTCGCGGGAGATCATGCGCGGATTCTAGAAGCCCCGGGTGCAGCGCGCCCGGGCGATCCGCAGCAGCCCGGCAGGCAGCACGGCCATCGACAGGGTTGGGGATGAGCGACCGTTGCGGCCACGCAGCGCCCACGGGGCGTCATGGCGCCCGGTCACCCCTCGGTGCGCGGGACTGTGTGATATTCCAGACCATGCCGCAACGCACTCCCTCTTCCGGCGCCAGCGCCGACTTCGCCCGCCACCCCACCCTGCGCGAACAGGCCGACGCCCTGGCGCGCGGCGCCACCACCAGCGAGCAGCTGGTGGCCGAGGCGCTGGAGCGCATCGCCGTGCACCAGGCCGGCGGCGGCCACGCCTATGTCGGCAGGGTGGACGCGGACGCCGCCCTGCAGGCGGCACGGGACAGCGACCGGCGCCGCGCCGCGGGCCAGGTGCCTTCGCTGCTGGCGGGGCTGCCGGTGTCGATCAAGGACCTGTTCGACGTGCAGGGCCAGACCACCCAGGCCGGTTCCGCCGGCGGGGTGCCTGGACCGCAGCCGGCCCTGGCCGACGCCGACGCCGTGGCCCGGCTGCGCGCCGCGGGGGCCGTGCTGCTGGGCCGCACCAACATGAGCGAATTCGCCTTCTCCGGCCTGGGGCTGAACCCGCACCACGGACACCCCGCCAACCCGAGCGATGCCGCGCGCATCACGGGCGGCTCGTCGTCGGGCGCCGCCGTGACGGTGGCGCTGGGGCTGGCCGACGCGGCCCTGGGCACCGACACGGGCGGCTCCATCCGCATTCCCTCGGCCTTCTGCGGGCTGACCGGCTTCAAGCCGACGGCCCGCCGCGTGTCGCTGGCAGGCGCCTATCCGCTCTCGCGCAGCCTGGATTCGATCGGCCCGCTGGCGCGCAGCGTGGACTGCTGCGCGATCCTGGACGCGGTGCTGAGTGGAGCCACGCTGGACAGCGCCGCAGCCCCGCTCGCCGGCCTGCGGCTGGGTGTGACGGAGGACTTCGTGCTGGACGGCCTGGACGCCGCCGTCGCGCAGGCCTTCGAGCGGGGACTCGAGCGGCTGTCGGCCGCCGGCGCGCAGATCGTGCGCTTCGGTTTCGCCGAACTGCAGGAGCTGCCCCGCATCAATGCCGCAGGTGGGCTGGTCACCGCCGAAGCCTGGCACGTGCACCGGGCCCGGCTGGAAGACGCGGCCCTCGCCGCGCGTTACGACCCGCGCGTGGCCCAGCGCACCCGGCGCGGCGCAGCCATCTCGGCGGCAGACTACATCGACCTGCTGGACGCCCGCGCCCGGCTGCAGGCCGTCGCCAGGGAGCGGCTGCAGGGGCTCGACGCTTGGCTGATGCCCACGGTGGCCGTGCTGGCGCCGCGGCTGGCGGACATGGCCACCGACGACGAAAGCTTCTTCGCCACCAATGCCAAGGTGCTGCGCAACCCCTCGGTGCTGAACTTTCTCGACGGCTGCGCGCTCAGCCTGCCCTGCCAGGCAGCGGGCGACCTGCCGGTGGGCCTGTCGGTGGGCGGGCTGCACGGCGCCGATGCGCGGGTGCTGCAGGTGGGGCGCGCGGTGGAGGCCTGCCTGCGGGCGGCCTGATTCCGCCCACCGGGTGGCTACCCCGGGGCTGGCTACCCGCCCCGCTCGGCCAGCGGCTGGCGCTGCGCCCGCGCGATCGACATCAGCACCCCCAGGGCCAGCCCCAGCGTGACCATGGCCGTGCCGCCATAGCTCACGAACGGCAGCGGCACCCCCACCACCGGCAGGATGCCGCTCACCATGCCCATGTTCACGAAGGCGTAGGTGAAGAAGATCATCGACACGGCCCCCGCCATCAGCCGGCCGAACAGCGTGGTCGCCCCCATGGCGATGGCCAGACCGCGCCACACCAGCAGCAGGAAGCAGACGATCAGCAGCAGGTTGCCGGCCAGGCCGAACTCTTCGGAATAGGCGGCGAAGATGAAGTCGGTGGTGCGCTCCGGGATGAATTCCAGGTGCGTCTGGGTGCCGGCCATGAAACCCTTGCCCCAGAAGCCCCCGGAGCCGATGGCGATCATCCCCTGGATGATGTGGAAGCCCTTGCCCAGCGGGTCGCGCGTCGGATCGAGCAGGGTGCAGATGCGCTGCTGCTGGTAGTCGTGCAGCACCGGCCAGCGCACGCCGTCGGCGCACAGTTGCGGCTCGAACCACACGATCAGCACGATGCCGATGCCGCCCAGCACCACCGGCGGCACCACCAGCTTCCAGGGCAGGCCGGCGAAGAAGATCACCGAGAGGCCCGCCGCCAGCACCAGCAGCGAGGTGCCCAGGTCGGGCTGCTTCATGATCAGGCCCACGGGCACCGCCAGCAGCGCGCCCGCCACCAGAAAATCGAGCGGCCGCAGCTGGCCTTCGCGCTTCTGGAACCACCAGGCCAGCATCAGCGGCATGGCGATCTTCAGGATCTCGCTGGGCTGGATCACGATGCCCAGGTTCACCCAGCGCTGGGCGCCCTTCTTGGTGATGCCGAACAGCGCCACCGCCACCAGCAGCGCCACGCCCGCCGCATAGAGCGGCAGGGCCAGCATCATCAGCCGCTGCGGCGGCACCTGGGACACCACGAACAGGATGCCGGCCGCCAGCAGCATGTTGCGGCCGTGGTCGTAGAACCGGGTGCCATGGTCGTAGCCGGACGAATACATCGCCACCAGGCCGATGGACGCCAGCATCAGCAGCAGCCCGATGAGAATCCAGTCGAATCCGCGAAAAAGAGGCAGCACGCGCTGCAGCAGGGAAGGTTTGTCGAAGACAGCGGACATGGGGCGCGATTATCGGCGCGCGGCAGGCGGGCAGCCGGCCCAGGGAAAGCTCAGCACGAATCGAGCGGAAAGCGAGCGCTGCGGATCGGGAGGGGCTGCAAGGCGCAAACACAGCCATGGCGGGGCTATGGCGAGGATTTGCAGCGCCGCAGACTGCCCGAATCCGCAGAGGCACGCGGCGCGGCGATTCGTGCAGACGCTCCCCAGGGGGTGGAAGGCACAATGCTCCAAGCCCTTGCCTCCACCCTCCGCCGCCATGCCCCGCACCACCCACCTGCTCTACCTGCACGGCTTTCGCTCGTCGCCCCGGTCCGCCAAGGCGCGGCAGATGGCGCAGCACATGGAGCGCCACCACCCTGGCGTGCAGCTGTGGTGTCCGCAGCTGCCGCCCTCGCCGCAGGCCGCCATGGCGCTGGTGGCCGGCGGCATTGCGGACTGGCCGCGCAGCAGCATGGCCGTGGTGGGCTCGTCGCTGGGCGGCTTCTATGCCAGCTGGGTGGCCCAGCAATGCGGCTGCCCCAGCGTGCTGCTGAACCCGGCCGTCGACCCGGCGCGCGACCTGGAACGCTACATCGGCCAGCAGACCGCCTGGCACGACCCGGCCGAATCGTTCTACTTCCGCCCCGAATACATCAGGGAGCTGCGCGCCCTCGACGTGAGCGGCCAGCCAGCCCCGGCACCGCAGCTGGCGATCATCGCCAAGGGCGACGAACTGCTGGACTGGCGCGAGATGGCGGCGCGCTATCCGCAGGCGGACCTGCGCCTGCTGGAAGGCGGCGACCACGCCCTGGGTACGTTCGCCGACTACCTGGCCGATATCGACCGGTTCCTGGGCCTCGCCTAAAGGCCGCAGGCCGCGCCGCTCACCTGAGCGGCTTCTTCGTGGCCGATGCCGAAGATGCCACCGGAGTGGATGCCGCCGCTGCCGCGTTCGCCTGCTGCCAGCGGGCGAAGTCCTGCGGATAGGCGAGTCGGTAGCGTTCGGTGTGAAAGGCCACCTCGGCCGGCATTTCGAGCAGCCGCGCGCTGGCGATCAGCGGCTCGATCACGCGGGGCTCGGGCGAGTAATGCAGCAGCCGCCGGGCCATGGGGTTGAGCCGGGCCGCGTTGCGGGCGGTGACGTCGGTGGTGGTGAGATCGGCGAACTCCGCCGTGCCCTGGAAGAACGTGACCTGCCGCGACACCAGCGCAGGGGTGTCGTTGCGATAGACGGCCAGCCGGTCGGCCGCCGGACGGTAGAGCTGGCTGACGCGCACGTAGTCGCTCGCCACCCACGCCCCCAGCGCCAGGGCGGCCACGCCCAGAACGGCCCCGCCCACCCGCCAGGGCATGGCGTTGCGCGGCCCGGCCGCCGCCGCAGGCCAGGGCGTCAGCAGCAGCACGGCCAAGGCGGCGGCCAGCTGGAAGGGGCCGTACCAGAGTGGAAACTCCAGCAGGCTGTGCAGGCCGATCAGGGCAAGCACGCCCCAGGCCAGCTGGCGGGCGGGCCGCGTCTCGGCCCAGGGCCGCGCGCGCAGCGTGGCGACCAGCGCCAGCCCGCAGAGCAGCAGCGCGGCCGGCAGGCCCAGCTCCACGGCCAGGTGCAGGGGCAGGTTGTGCGCGTTGTCCAGCAGCGCGCAGAAGCGCTCGCCGGGAAAGAGCGTGACGTAATGCGCATAGCCCAGGTCGCCCCAGCCCCAGCCGGTCCAGGGCCGCAGGTTGATGAGATGCAGCATGTTCGACCAGAGCGACCGGCGGCTGGCGCACAGGGGCATCTCGCCCGTCACGCGCGCAAAGAGGCTGTTCGTCTCCAGCCCCGTCCACCAGTGCAGCAGCAGGGGCAGCGCCGCGCAGGCGGCGGCGTAGGCCAGCAGGGCCGCCGCCGCCCAGCCCAGGGTGCGCGTGCCCAGGCTGCGGCGCCAGCAGAGGGCCAGCATGCCGAGCACGAACCACTCCAGCGCGCCAGTGCGCGAGGCCGTGGCGGCGGCCGATACCGCCATCAGCCCGCCGGCCACCGCGGCCAGCACGCCGCGCCAGTCACCGCGCCCATCCCCGTGCCCATTGCCGCCTGCGGGTTGCCGCGCGCGCCACCAGAGCAGCGCCCAGAGGCCCATCATCAGCAGCGTGGCCTGCTGGTTGCGCTGGCGCAGGTTGCCCGGGGCCTGGCCCGGCGTGGCGGCAAACACCCAGGGCGACCCGCCCACGTCGCCCTGGAAGAACTGCACCAGCCCGATGACCGCCGCCGCCGTGCCGGCCAGCACCAGCCCGGCGGCCACCAGCCGGGCCAGGCCGTCGCGGGGCGCGCCGTGGGCAGCCATGCCCTGGGCAGGCCAGCCGCAGCGCGCCCAGGCGATGGCGGCCAGCAGCCAGGCGCAGGCTGCGGTCGCCATGAGCGGCCAGAAGTTGGAGAGCGGGGCCTGCGTCCACGCGAAAAGGAAGGGCAGCGCGATGGCCAGCACGGCCAGCGGCGACACGATCGATTTCGGCAGGGGCATGGAAGGGAGCTTGGAGGGAGGAAATAACCAGGAGGGGCTCCGATGATAGGCGCCGCCGCCGCCAGGGCGCTGTGCCACCAGCCCCCTCGGCCACCTCGGCATGGCGGGCCGCCGGACCGCCTCGCGGCCCATGGGAGAATCCCCGCCATGCACGCACTGTTCGAAGAAGCCGGCAAATTCATGGCCGGCCGCATCCTTTCCGAGGCCGAAAGCTCCGCCCAAGTCGAACTCGACTCCGGCAAACGGGTCAAGGTCAAGGCCGCCCATGTTTTGCTGAAGTTCGAGAAGCCCGCGCCGGCCGAGCTGGTGCGCGAGGCCCAGGCCGTGGCCGCCACCATCGAGCTGCCGCTGGCTTGGGAGTTCGCGCCGGAAGACGAATTCGGCTTTGCCGACCTGGCGCGCGACTATTTTTCCGCCAACGCCACGCTGGCCGAGCAGGCCGGCGCGCTGTTCGCGCTCTATGAGGCACCGCACTACTTCCGCCGCGCCGGCAAGGGCCGCTTCAAGAAGGCGCCCGCCGAGATCCTGCAGCAGGCGCTGGCCGGCATCGAGAAGAAGCGCCTGATCCAGGAGCAGATCGCCGCCTGGGCCGAGCAGCTGGGCCGGGGCGAATGCCCGCAGCCGATCCGCGAGCAGCTCTACAAGATCCTGTTCCGCCCCGACAAGAACGCGCCCGAATACAAGGCGGTGGTGGACGCCAGCCGCGCCACGCACAAGGCGCCGCTCGACCTGCTGACGCAGGCCGGCGCCATCGACTCGCCCTACCAGTTCCACTGGAAGCGCTTCCTGTTCGACAACTTCCCCAAGGGCACGGCCTTCCCGGCCGTCACCGCGCCGCAGCCGCCGGCCGACCTGCCGCTGGCGCCGGTCGAGGCCTATTCCATCGACGATTCGCAGACCACCGAGATCGACGATGCGCTGTCGGTGCAGGGCCTGGGCACGGGCACCGTCACGCTGGGCATCCACATCGCGGCGCCGGGTTTGGCCATCGCGCCGGGCTCGCCCATCGACCAGCTGGGCCGCAACCGCCTGTCCACGGTCTACATGCCGGGCTACAAGATCACCATGCTGCCGGACGAGGTGGTGCAGATCTACACGCTGGACGAAGGCCGCGCCAACCCGGCCGTGTCGCTCTACGTGACAATCGACGAGGCCACGCTGGAGATCACCGGCACCGAGACGAAGCTCGAACGCGTGCCCGTGGCCGTGAACCTGCGCCATGACCAGCTCGACCACATCGTGACCGAGGCCTGGCTGGCCGACCCGTCGATCCAGGTGGACAACACCCCTCAGCCCCTGCTGGATCGGCGCGAGCAGCTCTCCTTTTTGTACCGCCTGGCGCAAAAGCTCAAGGCGCAGCGCGAAGCGGTGCGCGGCAAGCCCGAGACCTTCAACCGGCCGGACTACAACTTCCGCCTGGCCGGCAACGACGGCGCCGAGCCGACGGGCAGCGAAACGGTCAGCATCACCACGCGCAAGCGCGGCGCGCCGCTGGATTTGATCGTGGCCGAGGCCGCCATCGTGGCCAACAGCACCTGGGGCGGCCTGCTCGCCGAGCACGGCGTGCCCGGCATCTACCGCAGCCAGGCGAGCCTGGCGCCCGGCATGAAGGTGCGCATGGGCACCAAGGCCTTGCCGCATGCGGGCATCGGCGTGAAGAGCTATGCCTGGGCGACCTCGCCGCTGCGCCGCTATGTCGATCTGGTCAACCAGTGGCAGATCATCGCCTGCGTGCGCCACGGCAAGACGGCCGCGCTCGCGGCGCCGTTCAAGCCCAAGGACGCCGACCTGTTCTCGATCATCAGCAGCTTCGACGCCGCCTACGGCGCCTACAACGGCTACCAGGCCGGCATGGAGCGCTTCTGGACGCTGCAGTACCTGCGCCAGAACGGCATCACCGAGATCGACGCCACCGTCTTCAAGGAAGGCCCGGGCGGCAGCTTCCTGGTGCGGGCCGACGAGTTGCCGCTGGTGCTGCCCGTGCTGGGCGCGCAGGGCCTGCCGCGCGGCGCCCGCGTGCGGGTGAAGCTGGGCGAGATCGACGACATCACCCTGGACGTCAACGGCACCCTGGTGGCGCGGCTGGACGACCCGGCCGATGCCGGCGACGACGGTCCGCTGCCCGAGCCGGAGGACGAAGGCGAGAACGAGGACGACGGCGACGCCATGGCCGGCCCGATCGCCATCGCGGTGGACGTGAACGAAGCCGAGGCGCCCGCTCCTGCGAACTGAGCAGGCCGCGACGTACGCCCACCGATAATCGGCCGCCGTGAAAACGCCCTCGTTCCTTGCCCGCTTCAGCACCTTGCAGATCGCGCTGGGCGTGTCGGTGCTCGCGCACGCCGCGCTGCTGTCGGTGCGCTTCGTCGATCCGCAAGCCTTCAACCGCGTGTTCCAGGACACGCCGCTGGAGGTGATCCTGGTCAACGCGCGGTCGAACGAGCGGCCCGACAAGGCCCAGGCGATCGCGCAGTCTTCGCTGGCCGGCGGCGGCGACGGGCCCCAGGGGCGCGCCACCAGCCCCCTGCCCTATTCCGCACTCACGGCCGTGGGCGACGACTTCGAGGAAGCCCAGCGCAAGATGGACGCCATGCAGGAGCAGCAGAGCCAGCTGCTGGCCCAGTTGCGCAAGCAGCTGGCCACCCTGCCCGTGCCCGACCCGCGCAAGGCCAGCCAGAGCGCGGAGCTGCTGGCCCAGGAGGAAAAGCGCCGCCAGCTGGTCAAGCTGCTGGCCGAGATCGAAAAGCGCATCAACGAAGAGAACGCCCGGCCGAAGAAGCGCTACATCAGCCCGGCGACGCGCGAGGAGGTGTATGCCGTCTACTACGACGCGCTGCGCCGCAAGGTGGAAGACAAGGGCACCGACAACTTCCCCGAGCAGGGCGGCAGGAAGCTCTATGGCGAGCTGACCATGATCCTGACGGTGAACCACGATGGTCGCGTGCTGGCCACCGAGATCGTGCAGGGCTCGGGCAACCCGCTGCTCGACCGCCGGGCCGAGGCCATCGCCCGCGCCGCCGGCCCGTTCGGGCCGTTCAGCAGCGGCATGCGCGCCAAGGCCGACCAGATCGCCGTGGTGTCGCGCTTCAAGTTCACGCGCGACCAGACCCTGGAAACGAGCGTGCGGTGAACAAGAAGCACCCCCTGAGTCGCCTGCGGCGCCTTCCCCCTCAAGGGGGACGACGCCAGTGGCCTGGCAAAGCCAGTTCCACGGCGTCCGCTGGCGTGGCCTGCTCCGCGGCCATCGGACGGGTGACGTCGCGTGCCAAGCATCCGCCGTGCGCCGAAAACCTGAGTCGCCTGCGGCGCCTTCC
Source organism: Acidovorax sp. Leaf160 (assembly GCF_001424265.1). Lineage (GTDB taxonomy): Bacteria > Pseudomonadota > Gammaproteobacteria > Burkholderiales > Burkholderiaceae_C > Paracidovorax. The sequence continues at coordinate 233,552 of NZ_LMOV01000001.1, read as the reverse complement.
CCCTCAAGGGGGACGACGCCAGTGGCCTGGCAAAGCCAGTTCCACGGCGTCCGCTGGCGCGGCCTGCTCCGCGGCCATCGGACGGGCGGCGCCGCGTGCCAAGCATCCGCCGTGCGCTGGAACCCTGCGTCGCCTGCGGCACCCGCATCGCTCTGGAACATCGACATGACCCATCCCCTGCCGCCCGACGCCTACTGCGTCATGGGCAACCCCATCACCCACAGCCGCTCGCCGTGGATTCATGCCCGTTTCGCGGAGCTCTCGGGCGAGCGCATCGTCTATGAGCGCCGGCTGGTGCCGGTGGACGGCTTCGCCGAGGCGCTGCGCGACTTCCAGGCCGGTGGCGGGCGCGGCTGCAACGTGACGGTGCCGTTCAAGCTGGAGGCGGCAGAGCGGGCCACGGCGCGCACCGAGCGCGTGGAGCTGGCGGGGGCGGCCAATATGCTGACCTTCCGGCCGGACGGCACCACGCTGGCGGACAACACCGATGGCCTGGGCCTGGTGGCCGACATCACCCGCAACGCCGGCGTGACGCTGGCGGGCTCCAGCGTGTTGCTGGTGGGCGCGGGCGGCGCGGCGGCGGGCGCGCTGGGGCCGCTGCTGCTGCAGGGCCCGCGCCGCATCGTGGTGACCAACCGCACGCATGCCCGGGCCGAGGCGCTGGTGCAACGCCATGCGCTGCCGCACTTGCTACAAAAAACAGAGCTTGTTGCGCAGGAAACAGAAGCGCTGGAGCCCGATTTCGATGTGATCATCAATGCCACGGCCAGCAGCCTGGGCGGCGACGGCCCTCCCGTGGGCGCCCAGGTGCTGCGCGCCGCCAGCCTGGCCTACGACATGATGTACGGCCCGGCCGCCCAGGGTTTTCTGGACTGGGCGCGCAGCCATGGCGCCGTGCCGCGCGACGGACTGGGCATGCTGGTGGAGCAGGCGGCGGAAGCCTTCCTGGGCTGGCGCGGCGTGCGGCCCGACAGTGCCCGGGTACTCGACGAGCTGCGCGCAGCCATTGCCGCAGGCCAGTGACGGGAATGGTGACGGTGACGGTGAAGGCGATGCCGATGGCGACGGCGATGGTGCCCAGGCGGGCGGCATGAAGGCCTTGCTCCGCTGGATCGGCCTGGTCTTGCTGACGGGCCTGGCGCTGCAGATCTTCTTTGTGGGCCGCATCGCCGCCATGGCGGTGCTGGACCCGGAATCGACGGCGTTCCAGCGCTCCGAAGCCTGGTCGCAGCTGGCTGGCCGGCAGGGCCTGCACTGGCGCCAGCAGTGGCTGCCCTACGCCGACATCGGCGACAACCTCAAGCGCGCCGTCATTGCGTCGGAAGACGATGGTTTCGTCAACCACGACGGGGTGGACTGGGAGGCGGTCGAGAAGGCCTGGGACAGGAACGCCCGCGCGGCGGAACGCGCCGCCCAGCGCATGGAGGCAGCCCCCTCCCGCCCCGCCCGCCCGGCCAGGATCGTGGGCGGATCGACCATCACCCAGCAGCTGGCCAAGAACCTGCTGCTTTCGGGCGAGCGCACGCTGGTGCGCAAGGGGCAGGAATTCGTGCTGACGCTGGCGCTGGAGCACCTGCTGAGCAAGCGGCGCATCCTCGAGATCTACCTCAACAGCGTGGAATGGGGCGACGGCGTGTTCGGCGCCGAAGCCGCCGCGCAGCATTACTTCAGGAAGAGCGCCTCACGCCTCACGGCCAGCGAGGCCGCGCGGCTGGCGGTGATGCTGCCCCAGCCCAAGCGCTTCGAGAAGACACCGCAGTCGGCCTACCTGAGCGGTCGCACCCGCGTGATCGTGGGGCGCATGGCCAGCGCCGAACTGCCCTGAGGCTGCGTGCGCCAGGCCCACCGGGGCGCCGCACCGGAGGCACCGGAGACACCGGAAGCACTGGAGATACACACCGGCTGCGCTGCCGGCGAGCCGCTCAAGCGCCGCCCGTCACACCCCGCGGATCGAACTGGCCCAGCGACTGCACGGGCGGCACCGGCGGCGATGCGTGCGCCGACTGCAGCGGTTCGCTGCCCGCCGCCTGCCCGATGCGGTCGGCCGTGGCACGCACCAGCGGCAGAAAGCGTTCCAGCATGCGCTCGCTCATCTGGCCGGCGAAGGTCGAATAGACCAGCGCACCGCGCAGCTGCCCGTTGCTGAACACCGGCACGGCGAAGGCCGTGGTTTCCGAGTTGTCCTGGGCGTAGCGAATGGCATAGCCCTGCCGGCGCGCCTGCCGCACCATGGACCGCATCGCCCACAGGTCGGTGAAGCGCGGTCCGTTGTCCTCGCGCCGGTTCACGGCCTCGATCAGGATGCGGCGCTCCGCCGGCTCGCAGAAGGCCAGGTAGATGCGGCCGAGGGCCGACATCGGAAATTCATAGCGCCGCCCCACGCTGGACGGGCGAATGGCGTAGGGGCTGTACGGCATGGTGCAGAACACCACGCGGATCTGGTGGCGGTCGACCACGCCCAGCGACAGCGGCCACTTGATTTCGCGCGTGGTCGCGATCATCAGCGGGCCGGCCACCTGCACCAGGCGCGACTGCTCCGTCACGCCGCTGCTGAGGTTGCCGACGATGGGCGTGAGCTGGTACTGGCCATAGGCGTGCGGGTCGGTACGCACGTACTTTTCAGCTTCCAGTGTGCTCAGCAGCCGGTGCAGCGTGGACTTGGCCAGGCCTGTGCGCTGGTGCAGTTCCTGCAGGCTCCAGTTGGAGCGCTCGTTCATCACGCGCAGGATCAGGAGCGCGCGCTGCACGGAGCGGACTTCGGTGCTCATGGATGGCTCGCTCTCAGGCGGCGTGCCTGGCAGAGGGCGTCACGGACAGGGAACGGCACAGTAAATGAATCGGAAAGCGAAAGCATGTGGGCAACAAGGTTTTCGCGAGGTCGCGAGCGATGTGTGTAGGGGAATTTCGCCTCTTGCACCCCGAGGCGGAAGGGAAAACCCGCACAGCCGCCCTCAAGGCGATGGCCGAAACGGGCTGTAAGGGATCTGTGGCGTGGCGGTCGGCACCGGGGCGGGTCATTCGGCATGAATGCCCAGCCCGTCGATGGTGGCGCTCCAGAGCTGCTGGTCCGCCTGCAGGATGGCGTGCGCCTGGTCCGCGTCCAGTTGGGAGGTCATGAGCCCGAGGCTTCGCAAGTAACGAGCCACGTCGGGCAAGGCGGTGACGCGGTTGATCTCGCGGTTGAGCTGCTGGCGCACCGCCGGGTCCAGCCCACGCGGCGCAAAGACGCCGTACCAGTTGGTGACCTCATAGCCGGGCAGCGTCTCTGCAACGCTGGGCACATCGGGCAGCAGCGCGGAGCGCTGGCCTTCCGTGACGGCGATCAGGCGCACCCGGCCCGACGGCACATGCGGCAGCAGCAGGGACGCGCCGCCGGCGAACAGCTGGCACTCACCCTGCAGCAGCGCAGCCACGGCCGGGCCGCCGCCCCGATAGGGCACATGCACCATGTCCAGCTGCTGGGTCTTGGCCAGCAGCGCCAGGGTCAGGTGGTTGTGCGTGCCGACCCCGCCCGAGGCGTAGTTGACCCGGCCCGGATGGGCGCGCAGGTAGGCCAGCAGCTCGGGGAAGGTATGCACCGGCAGGTCTGCCGACACCGCGATCACGTTGATCGCGTAGGCCAGCATGGCGACGGTGTCGAAGTCCTGGATCGGGTCGAAGGGCAAGCCGCGATAGAGCTTGGCGTTCATCGCGTGCGTGGACATGGCCCCGATCTCCAGCGTATGGCCATCGGCCGGCGCGCGCGCCACCATGGCAGCGCCGGTATTGCCGCCGGCGCCCGCCACGTTGTCCACCCAGACCGAATGGCCTGCAGCCGCGCGCGAGGGCTCGAACAGGTGCCGCGCGATCAGCCGGGCCAGCAGGTCGGTCGAGCCGCCGGGTGCGAACGGCACGATCAGACGGATCGGCCGCGCGGGAAAGGCGCCGCTGCGGTGCGGCCGCCGGGCATGGACCGGCACCAGGCCCGCGCCCGCCAACGCACCGGACACAGCGAGGCTGCGTGCCAGCAGACGGCGTCGCGAGGCAGTGATCGGCGGGGCCATGGGAAGGTGACAGTCGATGAAGCGGGGAGAAAAGAAACGGAAAGAGGAAACCGAGCCGCACGCCAGGGGCGGCAGCCAAGGGCTGATGGGGGCGCAGTCTAGGGCTGCGAAAGCGATACGGCATGCGATCGATACGCGTTTCCGCCCAATGGAAACTCATGATGCTGAAAAGTGACGCAGCAGTCACTTTGCTGCGAAAACATGCGCCGCACCGCCCGGGCAAAGGCCGGCCCCACCCCGGCCGGCGGGTGCCGGGGCCGGCCCCGTATCATCCGCCGCATGCTGCTGTCCAAGTTGATGAGCTTTTTCCTGCTGGCACTGGTGCGCTTCCTGACCGGCTCCCAGGCGCGGTGGTACGGCTGCCCGCCCAAGGCCGAGCAGCGGATCTACTTCGCCAACCACCAGAGCCATGCCGACCTGGTGATGATCTGGGCGGCGCTGCCCCAGGAATTGCGCAGCATCACGCGGCCCATCGCCGCGCGCGACTACTGGACGCAGACGCCCTTTCGCCAATGGATCACCACTGCGGTCTTCAACGCCGTCTACGTCACGCGGCAGGCGGCGCCTGCGGCAGCGGCCGGCGCCGCCCCCTCGCCGGCGGCGGAGGCGGCAGCGGCACCGCCCGCCCCACCGGCCGACCTGGCCGACCTGGCCACGGCCGGCGGCCCCGACCCGGTCCCCGAGAGGCCCCAGGCCGAGCCTTCGCCGGAGGCCCTGCGGGCGGCGGTGCAGCCCGACGATCCGCTGGCACCGCTGGTGCAGGCCCTCGCCAGCGGGGATTCCATCGTGATCTTCCCGGAAGGCACGCGCGGCCACGGCGACGAGCCGCAGCCGTTCAAGTCGGGCCTCTACATGTTGGCGCGCATGTTCCCGCAGGTGGTGCTGGTGCCCGCCTGGATCAACAACGTGCAGCGCGTCATGCCCAAGGGCGAAGTGGTGCCGGTGCCCATCCTGTGCTCGGTGACCTTCGGCGCGCCCATCGCCCTGGCGCCCGGCGAAGAGCGCCGGCCCTTCCTCGACCGCGCCCGCAGCGCCGTCATCGCCCTGCGGGATGTCTGACCCATGATGGATTTCCTGCGCAATCTCTCCACCACCCAGCAGATCGGCGCCCTCTTCGTCGTGCTGTTCGGCCTGCTGTCGCTGGTGACGGCCTACGCCTTCGTGCAGACGCTGCGCGAGGGCAACGGCGGCGGCGACCCGGCCGAGCAGGCCCGCCACGAGGCGCATCAGCAGGAATGGCGGCGCTTCTGGAGCCTGCTGAAGACCTCATGGTTCATGGCCACCATCTTCTGGGTGGGCTGGGCGCTGGGCGACACGGTGGCGACGGTGCTGTTCGCGCTGGTGGCGTTCTTCGCGCTGCGCGAATTCATCACCCTGTCGCCCACGCGGCGGGGCGACCACCGCAGCCTGGTGCTGGCTTTCTTCGTGGTGCTGCCGCTGCAGTTCGTGATCGTGGGCCTGCGCAAGTTCGACCTGTTCACCGTGTTCATTCCGGTCTACGTCTTCCTGGCGCTGCCGGCCGTGAGCGCACTGGCCAACGACCCGCAACGCTTCCTCGAACGCAACGCCAAGCTGCAATGGGGCATCATGGTGTGCGTCTACGGCATGAGCCATGTGCCCGCGCTGCTGCTGCTCGACTTTCCCGGCTACCAGGGCAAGGGCGCCTTCCTCGTCTTTTTCCTCGTCGTGGTCGTGCAGGCCAGCGTCATCGCGCAGCACCTGCTGGGCCAGCGCTTTCCGCACCGGCCGGTGGCGCCGCAGGTCAGCCAGAGCTTCCAGTGGCTGAGCTGGCTGGCGGGCGTGGGCATCGGCGGGCTGGCCGGCGTGCTGCTGTCGTTCATCACGCCCTTCAAGCTGGGGCAGGCGCTGGGCATGTCGCTGCTGGCCTGCCTGGCGGGCAGCCTGGGGCATCTGGTGATGAAGGCCATCAAGCGCGACCGGGGCATCACCAGCTGGGGCATGCAGGGCCAGTCGGTCACCGGCGCGGGCGGGCTGCTCGACCGGGTGGATGCGCTCTGTTTCGCGGCACCGGTCTTCTTCCATTCGGTGCGCTGGTACTTCGGTTTATAGTCAAAACGGCCTCTAGCGCTTGATATATAAGCGCAAGTAGCTATCAAATTAATAGCAAATGAGAATTCTGGGAATCGACCCCGGCCTGCAGACCACGGGCTTCGGGGTGATCGACGTGGACGGCCACGCGCTCAGCTACGTGGCCAGCGGCACCATCCGCACCACCGCGCTGGCGCTGGGCGACCTGCCGGGCCGGCTGAAGGTGCTGTTCGACGGCATCACCGAAGTGACGGCACGCTATGCGCCCGACATGGCGGCGGTGGAAATCATCTTCGTCAACGTGAACCCGCAGTCCAGCCTGCTGCTGGGCCAGGCGCGCGGCGCCTGCGTGACCGCGCTGGTGTCCGGCGACCTGCCGGTGGCCGAATACACCGCCCTGCAGATGAAGAAAGCCGTGGTCGGCCACGGCCGTGCGGCCAAGTCGCAGGTGCAGGAAATGGTGCGGCGCCTGCTGCACCTGCCGGGCCTGCCCGGCACCGACGCGGCGGACGCGCTGGGCATGGCCATCACCCATGCCCACGCGGGCGCCGCGATGGCCCGGCTGGGCGAGGCCGGCACGCTGGCCCGGCGCCAGCACGCCATGTACAAGGGCGGGCGCAGCTATTGAAGCGCTGCCGGGGCCGGCGCAGGCCGCCGCTCCCCGCGCACCAGGGCTTCAGCGCTATCGGCTGCCCAGCACCAGCTGGGCGATGACCCCGGTGGCGACCGCGATCAGCAGGTAGTCGCTGCCGTACTGCACCCAGTGGTAGCCCCGGGGAGGCGCCGCCAGGTGGTGCCCCCGCCAGTCGGAGACCACATAGTGCGGCGTGCGGTACATGGGCGGCACGCGGCCACCGCGGTACCAGTCGTGCTGGGGGCCGGCGCCGCGCCGCAGGCCATGGGCCGGTGCGTGCGGGGGCGGGCCGCCGGCATGGGCGTGGCCGTGGTGCGGGCCCTTCCTGCCCGCCTTGTGGGCCTGGTGCGGCTTGCCAGGCTTGCCCGGCTGGCCGTGCTGGTGGTGTGCCGGGCCGCCCTGGGCGCCCGGGCCGTGCCGGCGGTCATCCGGCCGGGCCTGTGCGCTGGCGGCGGCCAGCAGCCCCAGGGTCAGCACCGCGCAGGCGGTCGAGAGGCGGTGAACGATGCGGTGGGGGGACAGGTGCATGGGCGGCTCCTCGCGTGCTGCTGTGGACGTGCCGGGCGTAGCGCGCCCGGCCGGAACGTCCATCGTAGTTCGCACCCTCAGGTGCGGCTATCAGCCGCGTTCCAGCGGGGCGGTCGGAACGGCCTCGCACCTGCCTGGCACCTGCCACGCACTTGTCCCGCACCCGCCAGCGCCCCCGGTACCTCCCGGTCAACGCCCAGCGGGGCTGGTGGGGCTAGCGGGGCTAGGGGGGCTAGCGCGACGCCAGCCGGTGCAACGCGGCCGGCGGTGCGTATGCGACCGCAGACGCGGCAGACGCGGCAGGCACCGCAGCGGCTGCGCCGCCCAGCTGGAACCGTGCCACGGCCTGCGTCAGGCTGCGCGCCTGGTCCCGCAGCGACTCGGCGGCCGCGGTGGATTCCTCCACCAGCGCCGCGTTCTGCTGCGTCATCTGGTCGAGCTGGCTGACCGACTGGCTGATCTGGCCGATGTTCTCGCTCTGCTCGGACGAGGCGGCGGTGATCTCGGCAATGATGCCGTGCACCCGGCGCACGCTGCCGACGATCTCCGTCATGGTGGCGCCGGCCTCGCCCACCAGGCGCGAGCCGCCTTCCACGCGCTCCACCGATGCGGCGATCAGCGTCTTGATCTCCCGCGCCGCTTCGGCCGACCGCTGCGCCAGCGACCGCACTTCGCTGGCCACCACGGCGAAGCCCCGCCCCTGCTCGCCCGCCCGGGCCGCTTCCACGGCGGCATTCAGTGCCAGGATGTTGGTCTGGAAGGCGATGGAGTCGATCACGCCCGTGATGTCGCCGATCTTGCGCGAGCTGTCGGCGATGGCGCCCATGGTGCTCACCACCTGCGAGACCACCGCACCTCCCCGCCCGGCCACCTCGGCGGCAGAGGCGGCGAACTCGCTGGCCTGGCGCGACGACTGCGCGCTCTGCTGCACGGTGCTGGTCAGCAGCTCCATCGACGATGCGGCCTCCTGCAGGTTGGCGGCGGTCTGCTCGGTGCGCTGGCTGAGGTCGTGGTTGCCGCTGGCGATTTCGGTGCTGGCGGTGGAGATGTTGCTCGACGCCTGCTGCAACTGGCTCACCAGGGAGCGCAGCGAATCCTGCATCAGCCCCATCGCGACCACCAGCTGGCCGACCTCGTCCTGCTGCAGTGGCCGCACCTCCCGCGACAGATCGCCGCCCGCGATGCGCTCGGCCAGTTCGCGCGCCTGGCCCAGCGACCGGGTGATGGAGCGCACGCTGAAGAAAGTGAGTGGAATCAGCACCGCCAGCCCCAGCACCAGCGCGCCGGCGATGAGCGCGGCCATGGTGGCGGTGCGCTCTTCCAGCGCCTGCCGTGCTTCGTCCATGCGCTGGCGTGCCGTGCTGGCGAGCGACGCGAACAGCTGGTCGGTGGCCTCCATGTGGCCCTTGAGGCGGTCTGCATAGGCGCCGCCACCGGCCCCGTCGAGCTGGGCGCGCTCGATCTGTTCGAAGACGGGGGAGATGCCATCCTCGTACTGCTTGATCTCCGCCAGGGACTTGTCGATGGCGGCCACGAACTCCGCATCGCCCGACTGCACCTGCCGCACGTCCGCCAGGCTCTTGCGCAGGCTGGCGAGCGTCTTGCCCCAGCCCTCCCGCAGCGCCGACACCTCCACCGAGTTGTTGAAGTTGATGATGATGTCTTTTTCGGCGCGCCGCAGCGTCCCCAGACTGGTGCGCAGGTCGGCCATGTCGGTGAGTGTCTGCACCCGCTGGGAAAACAGCTCCTGCAGCGTGCCCTGCGTGCGCTGCAAAGCCCCATAGCCCATGGCACCGATCACGACCAGCAGCAGCAGCGAAAAAACCGTACCGAAATACAACCGGGTACGGATGGACAGACGACCCAATGCGTTCATGGCGCTCCTCAAGCAAAACGATTCGCACAGCGGCACGCAATTAACGCGCCATAGCACCCGCTCTGGCTTGTGACCAGCGTGCATCTGTAACTCTATGCTACCCACGGGCCCGGCCTCCGGGGGTTGCCCCGGATAGCGGAGAAGCCCCCATTCGCAGCAGGCAGGCCGGGGCGCGACAACAAGTTGTCACATTGAGACGCGACAGTCGGGCGCAGCACTCCGTTTTTCGCCTTTCGGCCCGCCTTTCGCTGCGCTCATGACTGCCTTGTCCGCCTCCCCTTCCGCCCCCGACCACCCAGCGCCGTTGTTTTTGACGGACACATCGGTCGTGGATACCGCCTCGCGCCCGCTGGCTGCCGCAGCAACGACGCGTGCGGGATCGTTGAAACGACGGCTGGTCGGCGTGTTCCTCGCCGTGCTGGCCCTCAGCCTGGTGGGCTCGGCCATTGGCGGCTGGTCGCTGCTGCGCATCCATGCATCGACCGAGGCCATGGTGGATCGCAGCGTGGCCAACGAGCGCCTGGTGGCCGACGCTTTCCGTCTGCAGGCCATCAATGCCGAACGCTACAAGGCCGTGGCCCTGAGTTCGGAACCCGAGGTGGGCGAGATTCTCGGCGCCGACATCGCCCGGACCCAGCAGGACTACGACGCCCGCATCGCGGCCCTGGCCGAGCGGCTGTCCACGCCTACAGAGCGGGAGCAGCTGCAGCAGGTGGCGGCCAGCGGCGCTGCGTTCGCGAAGGCCCGCACCGACCTGATCGCCGCCCGTGACTCGGGCCTGACGGAGCGCATCCGCAAGGAATACGCCGACCACTTCCTGCCCGCCTCGCAGACGCTGCTGCAGTCGCTGAACGGGCTCACCCAATCGCAGCGGCAGGGCATAGACGAGGCCGCCGGCCAGGTGGCCGAGCTAAGCCGGCTGGCGCGGCTTTCGCTGCTGGGTTTCGGCACGCTGGCGCTGGTGCTGGGCACCGTGCTGGCGCTCTGGCTGGTGCGCAGCATCACCCGCCCGATCGCGCTGGCCGGCGCCACGGCCGACCGCGTGGCGGGGTTCGACCTGCGGCACGACATCGCCGGCCACGGCCGGGACGAAACCGGCCGCATGCTGCACTCGCTGTCGGTCATGCAGGCCGCGCTGCGCACGCTGGTGGGCCGCGTGAGCCTGTCGGTGCAGAATCTGCGCACGGCCTCCGCCGAGATCGCCAACGGCAATGCCGAGCTGTCGCAACGCACCGAAGCCACGGCCGCGAACCTGCAGGAAACCGCCGCCGCGCTGGAGCACGTGACACGCAAGGTGCAGGAATCGGAACTCACCACGGAACGCACCGAGGCCCTGGCCGCCCAGGCGGCCGCCACCGCGCAGGCCGGCAGCGGCGTGGTGACCGAGCTGGTGGGAACGATGGAACAGGTGTCCCAGAGCGCGCACCGCATCGCCGACATCACGGGCGTCATCGACTCCATCGCCTTCCAGACCAACATCCTCGCGCTGAACGCGGCGGTGGAAGCGGCCCGCGCGGGCGAGCAGGGCCGGGGCTTCGCCGTGGTGGCGAGCGAAGTGCGCTCGCTGGCCACGCGCTCGGCCGAGGCCGCGCGCGAGATCAAGGCGTTGATCGCCGCGTCGCTGGCGCAGGTGCAGGGCGGTTCGCGCCTGGCGGGCGAGGCCGGCCGCACGATGGGCCAGGTGGTCGCCTCGATCCAGCAGGCGGCGCACACCATGGTGGAGATCAAGGCCGCGCACCGGTCGCAGAACGAGGACATCGCGGCCATCCACGGCGCCATGTCCCGGCTGGACGACATGACGCAGCAGAACGCCGCGCTGGTGGAGGAATCGGCCGCCGCGGCCGACAGCCTGCGCGCCCAGGCCCACGACCTGTCGGTACTGGTCAGCCGGTTCCTGCTGCCCGAACGCGAGGCGCTGCCGGCGGCCGCCTGATCCGGCGGGCCGCGCCGGCGCGGCGGTGCCGCAGCCAGCCGCGCCCGCGTGCGGTCACGCCTGGGGCTTGACCGGCTGGATGGGCACGTACAGCTCGCCGCCCGTGCCCCGGAACTCCGCCGCCTTGCCCTGCAGCCCCTGGGCGGCGAAGTCGCGCACCTCCTGCGTGATCTTCATCGAGCAGAACTTCGGCCCGCACATCGAGCAGAAGTGCGCCACCTTGGCCGAGTCCTTGGGCAGCGTCTCGTCGTGGTATTCCTTGGCCGTGTCCGGGTCCAGGCCCAGGTTGAACTGGTCCTGCCAGCGAAAGTCGAAGCGCGCCTGGCTGAGGGCGTCGTCGCGCGCGCGGGCGCCGGGGTGGCCCTTGGCCACGTCGGCCGCATGCGCGGCGATCTTGTACGCGATGATCCCCTGCTTCACGTCGTCGCGGTCGGGCAGGCCCAGGTGCTCCTTGGGCGTCACGTAGCAGAGCATGGCCGTGCCCATCCAGCCGATCATGGCCGCGCCGATGGCGCTGGCGATGTGGTCGTAGCCGGGGGCGATGTCGATGGTCAGCGGCCCGAGGGTGTAGAACGGCGCCTCGTGGCAGGTCTTGAGCTGCTCGGTCATGTTGGCCTGGATCATGTGCATGGGCACGTGGCCGGGGCCTTCGATCATCGTTTGCACGTCGTGCTTCCAGGCCGTCTGCGTCAGCTCGCCCAGCGTGCGCAGCTCGGCGAACTGGGCCTCGTCGTTGGCGTCCGATGCGCAGCCGGGCCGCAGGCCGTCGCCCAGGCTGAAGCTGACGTCGTACTGCTTCATGATGTCGCAGATGTCCTCGAAGTGCTCGTAGAGGAAGCTCTCCCTGTGGTGCGCCATGCACCACTTGGCCATGATGGAGCCGCCGCGCGAGACGATGCCCGTGCGCCGCTCGGCCGTGAGGTGGATGAAGGCCAGCCGCACGCCGGCGTGGATGGTGAAATAGTCCACGCCCTGCTCCGCCTGCTCGATCAGCGTGTCGCGGAAGATCGCCCAGGTCAGGTCCTCGGCCACGCCGCCCACCTTTTCCAGCGCCTGGTAGATCGGCACGGTGCCGATGGGCACGGGGCTGTTGCGCACGATCCAGTCGCGCGTGGTGTGGATGTTCTTGCCGGTGGAGAGGTCCATCACGTTGTCCGCGCCCCAGCGGATCGCCCAGACCAGCTTCTCGACCTCTTCCTCGATGCTGGAGGTGACGGCCGAGTTGCCGATGTTGGCGTTGATCTTCACCCTGAAGTTGCGCCCGATGGCCATGGGCTCGATCTCGGGATGGTTGATGTTGGCGGGGATGATGGCCCGTCCGCGCGCCACTTCGTCGCGCACGAATTCGGGCGTGATGATCTTCGGAATGCTCGCGCCCATCGGGTTGCCGGCCAGCCGGTGTTCGCGCGCCGCGTCCTGCTGGTATTGCGCCATCCATTCGCGGCGGCCGTTCTCGCGCAGGGCGACGTATTCCATCTCGGGCGTGACGATGCCCTTTCTGGCGTAGTGCATCTGGGTCACGTTGCCGGTGCCGTGGGGGCCGCTGCGGGCGCGCAGGGGCGTGCGCTGCAGGGCGGCGGCCTCGGCGCGTAGCGCGGCCAGGCGGGCGGCATCTTCGCTGCGGCTCCCATCGTCCAGCGCCTGCTGCTTGCGGCCTTCATAGCGCTCGGTGTCTGCCCGGCCCTCGATCCAGGCGCCGCGCACGCTGGCGAGGCCCCGGCGCACGTCGATGTCCGCCGTGGGGTCGGTGTAGGGGCCGGACGTGTCGTAGACGCTCACCCGCTCGCCGTTCGTGAGCGCGATGTCGCGCACGGGCACGCGCACGTCCGGGCGGCTGCCGGTCAGGTAACTTTTGGTGGAAGCGGGAAAGGGTTCACGCGTCAGCGCGAGCAGCTGGGCGAACTTGTCGGGGGCATTCATGGCGGCACGGTCCTCATGGTGGATGGGAGGGAGGTGCTCCGCCATGGGCCGGCCGGTCCGCCGGTCGCGCGTGCGGCAAGGCGCCATCGCCCCCTCGGGACGCGGCGACCTGCGCACGCGATCCATCATGCGGGCCTGTCGACTGCAGCTCTTCTTACGCTGGTACTAACCAGATCAAGTTCGCGGTTCCGGCGGTTGATTCCGCCGTCTCAGCACGCACACGTGCACCCCGGAGCAAGGGCGAGTATAGGGACTTGCGGCGGCCGGCGCGAGAGCCCTGCCTGGCCGCCCGGCGACGCGGGTGGCGGGCGGAGGCTCAGAGAATGCGCTGGATGAACAGCACCGCGAAGAAGAACAGCGCGGCGATCACCGTCCACTTCACGATGACGAGGCCGAAGCGCCGATAGCGCACCTGCCCCGTTCCCACGTAGAAGAGGAAAGACACCGCCGCCATGAGCAGCAGCATCGTGATGGCCCAGCGAAAGAGCAGCATGGGCGCGACCCTGCGGCGGTGCGGCTACCAGGCCCGCGCCGGCTGCAGGAAGCCGGCGGGCGCATGGCGCTCGTTCTGGAAGGTGGCGATCTCCCAGGCGTCTTCCTGTGCCAGCAGCTCGCGCAGCAGCAGGTTGTTCATCGCATGGCCGGAACGGAACGCGCTGTAGGCCGCCAGCAGGGGGCGGCCGACGATGTAGAGGTCGCCGATGGCGTCGAGGATCTTGTGCTTCACGAACTCGTCGTCGTAGCGCAGGCCGTCGGCATTGAGCACCTTGTAGTCGTCCATGACGATGGCGTTGTCCAGCCCGCCGCCCAGGGCCAGGCCGCTGGCGCGCATCATCTCCACGTCCTTGGTGAAGCCGAAGGTGCGGGCGCGGGCGATGTCGCGCGTGTAGTTGCCGGCGCCCAGATCGAACTCCACGCTCTGGCCGGTCGAATCGACCGCCGGGTGGGCGAAGTCGATCTCGAAGCGCAGCTTGAAGCCGTGGTACGGATCGAGCCGCGCCCATTTCAGGCCGGCGCCCTCGCCCTGCCGGATCTCGACCGGGCGCGTCACGCGGATGAAGCGCTTGGGCGCGTTCTGCAGCTCGACCCCGGCGCTCTGCAGCAGGAAGACGAACGACGCCGATGAGCCGTCCAGGATGGGCACTTCCTCGGCGGTGATGTCGATGTAGAGGTTGTCCAGCCCCAGCCCGGCACAGGCGGACATGAGGTGCTCCACCGTGTGGACCTTGGCGCCGCCCACGCCGATGGTCGAGGCCATGCGCGTGTCCACCACGGCTTCGGCGGTGATGGGAATGTCCACCGGCTCGGGCAGATCCACCCGCCGGAACACGATGCCCGTGTCGGGCTGCGCCGGCCGCAGCGTCAACTCGACCCGCTGTCCGCTGTGCAGGCCCACGCCCACGGCGCGGGTCAGGGTCTTGATCGTACGTTGCTGGAGCATCCGCCGAGTTTAAAGGGCGCAGCACCTGCCTGGTGCATAACCCCACCTATGGCGGCGATAGGTTCCGTGGCCGGAACGCCCCCCCCAACAAGAAAAGCCGCCGGCCCGTGAAGGCTGCGGCGGCGGCGGCGGTACGGGCACGCAGGCGCAGACGGCGCCTGCGGGCAAGACCCAGCTCAGTCGGCCTGCTTGCGCAGGAACGCCGGGATCTCCAGGTCGTCCATGCCGCCGGAGGACAGCGCGTCCACGCGGGCAGCGGCCTGGGTGCGGTTGGTGCGCCACACGCTGGGCACCGACATGCTGCCGTAGTCCGCCTGCGCCGCGCCGCCCATCAGGCCACCCGCCACGCCGACGGCCGAGCCGGCCATGGGCATCTGGTAGGCGATGTTGTCGGTGCCGGTGCGCAGGCCGCCCTGCACCACCGAGATCGGCTGGCGGCGGGCATTGGCGCGCGACAGGCCGGTGGCCACCACGGTCACGCGGATGTCGTCGCCCAGGCTGTCGTCGTAGGCCGCGCCGTAGATGACGTGGGCATCGGGCGAGGCGTAGGCGTTGATGGTGCTCATCGCCAGGCGCGATTCGGACAGCTTCAGGCTGCCCTTGGCGGCCGTCACCAGCACCAGCACGCCCTTGGCGCCCGACAGGTCGATGCCTTCCAGCAGCGGGCAGGCGACGGCCTGCTCGGCAGCGATGCGGGCGCGGTCCGGGCCGCTGGCGGTGGCCGTGCCCATCATGGCCTTGCCGGGCTCGCCCATCACGGTGCGCACGTCTTCGAAGTCGACGTTCACGTGGCCGTATTCATTGATGATCTCGGCGATGCCGCCGACAGCGTTCTTCAGCACGTCGTTGGCGTGGGCGAAGGCTTCGTCCTGGCTGATGTCGTCGCCCAGCACCTCCAGCAGCTTCTCGTTCAGCACGACGATCAGCGAATCGACGTTGGCTTCCAGCTCGGCCAGGCCGTCGTCGGCGTTCTTCATGCGGCGGCCGCCTTCCCAGTCGAAGGGCTTGGTGACCACGCCGACGGTGAGGATCCCCATTTCCTTGGCCACGCGGGCGATGACGGGCGCGGCGCCCGTGCCGGTGCCGCCGCCCATGCCGGCGGTGATGAACAGCATGTGCGCGCCGGCGATCGCCTGGCGGATGTCTTCCTGCGCGCCTTCTGCCGCTTCACGCGCCTTCTCGGGCTTGCTGCCGGCGCCCAGGCCGCTGTGGCCCAGCTGGATGGTGCGGTGCGCGGAGCTGCGCGTGAGGGCCTGCGCGTCGGTGTTGGCGCAGACGAATTCCACGCCCTGCACGCTGCGCGCGATCATGTGTTCCACGGCATTGCCGCCGCCGCCGCCCACGCCAATCACCTTGATCTGGGTGCCTTGGTTGAACTCTTCGGCTTCAATCATTTCGATGGACATGTGGTGCTCCTGGTCTGTTCACGTGAAAGTGTGGTGGGTGGCCGGTGCCACGCCGTTGGGGTTTGTCTGAATCGGTTGTCGCAATCGAAATCGGGGGCGGCGACGGCGGCGGTCCGGTGCTTCGCCATCGCTCGCGCGAGCGGGCATGGGGACTTCCACGGGCGATCCAGAGCCGATGGCTGGCCATGTCAGAAATTCCCCACGATGAAGTCCTTGAACCGGCCGAAGGCGGTCTTTACGGAACCGCTTTTCTGCGCCACCTTGAAGCCGCGCTGGCGGGCCAGGCGTGCCTCTTCCAGCAAACCCATGACAGTAGCAGCACGGGCCTGTGCCACCATGTCGGACAAGGCGCTGGAATACTTCGGAACGCCCCGGCGCACGGGCTTGAGGAAGATGTCTTCCGCCAGTTCGACCATGCCGGGCATGACGGCGCTGCCACCCGTGAGCACGATGCCCGACGACAGCACTTCTTCGTAGCCCGATTCGCGGATCACCTGCTGCACCAGCGAGAAGATCTCTTCCACGCGCGGCTCGATCACGCCGGCCAGCGCCTGCTTGGACAGCATGCGGGGGCTGCGGTCGCCCAGGCCCGGCACTTCCACCTGCGCCTCGGGGTCGGCCAGCAGCTGCTTGGCATAGCCGCTCTCGACCTTGATGTCTTCCGCATCCTTCGTGGGCGTGCGCAGCGCCATGGCGATGTCGCTGGTGATCAGGTCGCCGGCGATCGGGATCACCGCGGTGTGGCGGATCGCGCCGCCCGTGAAGATCGCCACGTCGGTCGTGCCGGCGCCGATGTCCACCACCGCCACACCCAGCTCGCGCTCGTCGTCGGTCAGCACGGCCTGGCTGGAGGCCAGCGGGTTCAGCATGAGCTGCTCGACCTCCAGGCCGCAGCGGCGCACGCACTTGATGATGTTCTCGGCCGCGCTCTGCGCGCCGGTCACGATGTGGATCTTGGCCTCCAGGCGGATGCCGCTCATGCCGATGGGTTCGCGCACGTCCTGGCCGTCGATCACGAATTCCTGGGGCTCGACCAGCAGCAGCCGCTGATCGCTGGAGATGTTGATGGCCTTGGCCGTCTCCACCACGCGCGCCACGTCGGCCTGGGTGACTTCCTTGTCCTTGACCGCGACCATGCCGCTGGAATTGAGGCCGCGGATGTGGCTGCCGGTGATGCCGGTGTAGACGCGCTGGATCTTGCAGTCGGCCATCAGCTCGGCTTCTTTCAGCGCCTGCTGGATGCTCTGCACCGTCGCGTCGATGTTCACCACCACGCCGCGCTTGAGGCCGTTGCTGGGCGCCACGCCCAGTCCGGCGAGCTTGAGTTCGCCGCCCGGCAGCACCTCGGCCACCACCGCCATCACCTTGGCGGTGCCGATGTCCAGCCCTACCACCACGTCTTTGAATTCTCTTGCCATAACTGTGTCCTGCCCTCAGCGGGTCTGCCCTGTTGTTCTTGCCGGTGCGACGGTGGTGGCCGGCCGCGCGCCGGCGGCGCCGGAGCGCACCGGCGCACGCACGGGCCGGGGCTTGGCGGCCATCTCGGCGGTGACGGTGCTCACGCCGCGCAGTCGCAGCGCGTAGCCGTTGTCGTGCCGCAGATCGGCCAGCTCCAGCGCATCGATGCGGCGGCCCTGTTGCGCAGCGACCTGCGGCACGGTCTGCACGAAACGCTGCGCCCGCGCCAGCACTTGCGCCGGGGTTCCGCCGCCCAGCTCGATCAGCGCGCCTCCTTCGAGGGTCACCCGCCAGCCGCCGCGTCCGGTCAGCTCCAGCTGGTCGATTTCGGGCCCCAGCGGCTTGAGTACCGGCACCAGGCTGCGCACCATCTGCAGCACTTCCAGCGATCGTCCCTCGGGGCCGACCAGGCGCGGCAGATCGTCGCCCTCCACGTCGTCGCTGTTGGCCTCGAACACTTCGCCCCGGCTGTCGACCAGCTTGTTGCCGCCCTCGGCGCCCCAGACCGCTGCGGCCTGGTGTTCCTGCAGCTCGACCCGCAGGCTGTTGGGGAATTCGCGGCGCACCATGGCGCTGCGCACCCATGGCACCTGCTCGAAGGCTTCTCGCACGGCCTGCAGGTCCACGGTGAAGAAATTGCCCACCAGGTGCGGGCCCACGTTGGCGCGCAGCGTGACCGGGTTGTTGTGCACCAGCTCGCCCTGCACCACGATGCGCCCGATGGAAAACACCGGCAGGCGCAGCAGCCAGGAGCCGGCCGCCGCCAGCACCAGCGCGGCGCAGCCCACGAACAGGGCCGAGGCGGTCCAGTTCATGAGCTTGACGTCGAACGGTGCGGGCAGCGCGTTGTTCATGCGCAGTCCTGCGAGGTGCCGTCGCCGGCCGGCTGGCCCTGCGCGCTGTCGAGCGAGGCGCTCGCCAGGATCCGCAGGCAGAGCGCTTCGTAGTTGATGCCCGACGCACGCGCCGACATGGGCACCAGCGAATGGCCCGTCATGCCGGGGGACGTGTTGATCTCCAGCAGGAACGGCTTGCGGTCGCTGGCGCGGATCATGATGTCGGCACGCGCCCAGCCACGGCACTGCAGCGTGCGGAAGGCCTCCACCACGAGGCGCTGGATCTCACGCTCCTCGGCCTCGGGCAGGCCGCTCGGGCAGTGGTACTGCGTGACGTCGGTGAAGTACTTGTTCTGGTAGTCGTAGTTGCCCTCGGGCGCCACGATGCGGATCACCGGCAGCGCATGCGCCTGTGCGCCCTGGCCCAGGATCGGGCAGGTGGTTTCCTCGCCTTCGATGAATTCCTCGCACAGCACTTCGGGGTCGTAGCGCGAGGCCAGCAGGTAGGCCTGCTCGCACTGGCCGGGCGAAGTGACCTTGGTCAGACCGATGGTGGAACCTTCGCGCGACGGCTTGACGATCATCGGCGCGCCCAGGGCCTCGAGTGCCTGCGCCGTTTCCGCCGCGCTGGAGACCAGGCGCCAGTCCGGCGTGGGCAGGCCTTCGAAGCGCCAGATGCGCTTGGTCATGATCTTGTCCATGGCGATGCTGGAGGCCATGACGCCCGGGCCGGTGTAGGGAATGCCCATGAGTTCGAGCGCGCCCTGCACCGTGCCGTCTTCGCCATGCCGGCCGTGCAGTGCGATGAAGCAGCGCGTGTAGCCATGGCGCTTGAGCTCGCCCAGCGGGCTCTGCGAAGGGTCGAAGGCATGCGCGTCCACGCCGCGCGCGCGCAGCGCCTGCAGCACGCCGCCGCCGGACATCAGCGACACCTCGCGTTCGGCGGACGAGCCGCCCATCAGCACCGCCACCTTGCCCAGCGCTCGCACGTCGATATTCAGGTCATTCATGCTCATGGCGCCCTCTCCTGCAGCGCATTATGCTCATTTTTTTGTAGCAAACCAACCACCTTCGCGGGCACGCCGCCGATGGAGCCCGCCCCCATGCACACCACCACGTCGCCGTCCCGGGCGGTGTCGGCGATGCGCTCCGCCAGGTCGGCCACGGCCTCCACGAACACCGGCTCCACCTGGCCGGCCACGCGCACGGCACGCACCAGCGCACGGCCGTCGGCGGCGACGATGGGCGACTCGCCCGCCGCATAGACCTCGGTCAGCAGCGCGGCGTCGGCGCTGCCGATCACCTTCACGAAATCCTCGAAGCAGTCGCGCGTGCGGCTGTAGCGGTGCGGCTGGAACGCCAGCACCAGTCGGCGGCCGGGGAAGGCGCCGCGCGCGGCGGCCAGCGTGGCAGTCATCTCCACCGGATGGTGGCCGTAGTCTTCGATGAGCGTGAACGTGCCGCCGTCCTTCGCCGGCAGGTCGCCATGGCCCTGGAAGCGCCGGCCCACGCCGCGGAAGCCGGCGAGCGCGCGCAGCAGCGCGTCGTCCGGAATGCTCAGCTCGGCGGCGATGGCGATGGCCGCCAGCGCGTTGAGCACGTTGTGTTCGCCGGCAAGGTTCAGCACCACGTCCAGGTCGGGCAGCACGACGCCGTTGCGGCGCTGCACGCGGAAATGCATCTGCGCGCCCAACGCGCGCACGTCCACCGCGCGCACCTGGGCGTCCTCGCTGAAGCCGTAGCTGGTGATGGGGCAGGTGACCTGCGGCACGATGTCGCGCACGGCCGGGCTGTCGATGCACAGGATGGCCGTGCCGTAGAACGGCATGCGGTGCAGGAATTCGACGAACGCGCCCTTGAGCCGGCCGAAGTCGTGCCCGTAGGTTTCCATGTGGTCGGCGTCGATGTTCGTCACCACCGACATCACGGGCAGCAGGTTGAGGAACGAGGCGTCGGACTCGTCCGCCTCCACCACGATGTAGTCGCCCTGCCCCAGCTTGGCGTTGGCACCGGCGCTGTTCAGGCGCCCGCCGATCACGAAGGTCGGGTCCAGCCCGGCCTCGGCCAACACGCTGGTCACCAGGCTGGTGGTGGTGGTCTTGCCGTGCGCGCCGGCAATGGCGATGCCGCGCTTGAGGCGCATCAGTTCGGCCAGCATCAGCGCGCGGGGGACCACCGGAATCTTCTTGACGCGCGCGGCCAGCACTTCGGGGTTGCCCTCCTGCACGGCCGTGGAGGTGACGACTGCGTCCGCGCCCTCGATGTGCGCGGCCGCATGGCCCACGTGCGTGCGGATGCCCAGCCCCGCCAGCCGGCGCAGCGTGGGGCTGTCCGACAGATCGGAGCCGGAGATCTCATAGCCCAGGTTGAACAGCACCTCGGCGATGCCGCACATGCCGGCGCCGCCCAGGCCGACGAAATGGATGTGGCGGATGGCGTGTTTCATGCGGTGAGTTCCTCGCACGCCGACACCACCGCGTGGGTGGCTTCTGTTTTCTGCATCTTTTTGGCTTCCAGCGCCCGCTGCATCAGCGCGGGCCGCTCCGTATTTTGTAGCATCTCCGCCAGCCCCTCGGGGGTCAGGTTGCGTTGCTGCACCAGCCAGCCCCCGCCCGCCTGCACCAGGAAGCGGGCATTGGTGGTCTGGTGGTCGTCCACCGCATGCGGGAACGGCACGAACAGCGCCGCCGCGCCCACGGCGGCGATCTCGGTCACCGTGCTGGCGCCCGCGCGGCAGATGACCAGGTCGGCCTCGGCGAAGGCCGTGGCCGTGTCGTCGATGAACGGCGTGAGCGTGGCCTGCACCCCGGCGGCTTCGTAGTTGGCGCGCAGCGCGTCGATCTGCGCGGCGCCGCTCTGGTGCGTGACCTGGGGACGCAGGGCGGCAGGAATCAGTCCGACGGCCCGGGGCACGATGTCGTTGAGCGCCTTGGCGCCCAGGCTGCCGCCCACCACCAGCACCTTCAGCGGGCCGCTGCGGCCGGCAAAGCGCACCGCCGGGTCGGGCTGGCGCAGGAAGGGTTCGCGCAGCGGGTTGCCCACCCAGCGGGCCTTGGCCCACACGCCCGGAAAGGCAGTGAACACCCGGTCGGCCACGCCGGCCAGCACCTTGTTGACCAGGCCCGCGACCGAGTTCTGCTCGTGCAGCACCAGCGGCTTGCCCAGCAGCGTGGCCATCATGCCGCCGGGAAAGGTGACGTAGCCGCCCAGGCCGATCACCACGTCCGGACGCACCCGGCGCAGCACCGCCAGCGACTGCCAGAAGGCGCGCAGCAGGCGCATCGGCAGCAGTGCCAGCGTGACGGGGCCCTTGCCGCGCACGCCGGAAAAATCGATGGGCTCGAACGCAAAGCCGCGCGGCGGCACCAGGCGGGACTCCATGCTGCCGGGCGTGCCCAGCCAGTGCACGCGCCAGCCGCGTGCGCGCAGCTCCTCGGCCACGGCCAGGCCGGGGAAGATGTGGCCGCCGGTCCCACCGGCCATCACCAGGGCGGTTTTCTGTACGGCGCTCATGCGCGGCCCCCGCACATGGCGCTGCGCGCCTCGCCGCGCTGGCRCGCGGCAGRTGCTGTGTTTTGGCGAAACAAACACCTCATGCGCGGCCTCCGCGCAAGGCGCTGCGCGCCTCGCCGCGCTGGCGCGCGGCAGGTGCTGTGTTTTGGCGAAACAAACAYCTCATGCGCGGCCTCCGCGCATGAGATGTTTGTTTTCATAGTCCACGCGCAGCACCACCGCGATCGCCACCAAATTCATCAGGATGGCCGAGCCGCCGAAGCTCATCAGCGGCAAGGTCAGGCCCTTGGTGGGCAGTGCGCCCAGGTTCACGCCCATGTTGATGAAGGCCTGGAAGCCCATCCACATGCCGACGCCCTGCGCCACTAGGCCGCTGAAGACGCGGTCCAGGGCGATGGCCTGGCGGCCGATGTGCATGATGCGGCGGGTGAGCCAGAGAAAGAGAATGATGAGCACCACGACGCCGATCAGGCCGAATTCCTCGCCGATCACGGCCAGCAGGAAGTCGGTGTGGGCTTCGGGCAGCCAGTGCAGCTTCTCCACGCTGCCGCCCAGCCCCACGCCGAAGATCTCGCCCCGGCCGATGGCGATCAGCGAGTGCGACAGCTGGTAGCCCTTGCCCAGCGCATGCTCTTCGCTGAAGGGGTCGAGGTAGGCGAAGATGCGCTCGCGCCGCCAGGGGCTGAGCATGACCATCATGGCGAATGCGCCCACCAGCACGGCGGCGATGAGAAAGAACATGCGGGCGTTCACGCCGCCCAGGAACAGAATGCCCATGGCGATCACGGCGATCACCATGAAGGCGCCCATGTCGGGCTCGGCCAGCAGCAGCGCGCCGACCACCGCCACCGCCACGCCCATGGGCAGCACGGCGCGGAAGAACCGCTCCTTCACTTCCATCTTGCGCACCATATAGCCCGAGGCGTAGATGACCACCGCGAATTTCGCCAGCTCGGACGGCTGGAAGTTCATGATGCCCAGCGACAGCCAGCGGCGCGCGCCGTTGACCACCGTGCCTACGTGCGGCACCAGCACCGCGATCAGCAGCACGATGGAGCCGACGAAGAGCCACGGCGAGATGCGCTCCCAGGTGGCCATGGACACCTGGAAGGCGAGCAATGCAGCGACGAAGCCGATCACCAGCGCCATGGTGTGGCGCACCAGGAAGTGGGTGGGCGCGATCTTGCCGAAGCGCGGGTTGTCGGGCATGGCGATGGAGGCGGAATACACCATCACCAAGCCCCAGGCCAGCAGGCCGATGACGACCCAGACCAGCGCCTGGTCGAACCCCAGCACGCTGGCCGGCGTGGTGGTGGTCTGGCGGTATTCGGTGCCGCCCACGCGCACCGGCAGCACGTCGGCCGCGGCCGATGGCGCGCCGCCCGCCCAGCTGCGCAGCCGCTGCAGCAGGCCGGGAGCGCGCTGCGTGGCGTGGGTGGAGCTGCTGCCGTTCATGCCATGCCCTCCAGTTCGTGGCCGGCCTCGTGCGCCATATCGCGCACCGCCTCGCAGAACACGCGGGCACGGTGCTCGTAGCCCGTGAACATGTCGAAGCTGGCGCAGGCCGGCGACATCAGCACCGCGTCGCCGGCCTGCGCCAGTTGCGTGGCGCGCTGCACGGCCTCGGGCAGCGTGGCGGCGGTTTCGACCGGCACGCACGCGGACCGCAGCGCGTCGCCGATCTGCGGGCCGTCGCGGCCGATCAGCACGACCGCACGGGCATACCGGGCGACCGGTGCGGCCAACGGTGTGAAGTCCTGGCCCTTGCCGTCGCCGCCCAGGATGACGACCACGCGCCGGTCGGCGCCCAGTCCGTTCAGCGCGGCCACGGTGGCGCCCACGTTGGTGCCCTTGCTGTCGTCGAAGTATTCGATGCCGCCGACCATGCCGATGGGTTCGACCCGGTGGGGCTCGCCCCGGTATTCACGCAGGCCGTAGAGCATGGGCCCCAGCGCGCAGCCGGCGGCATGCGCCAGCGCCAGCGCGGCCAGCGCGTTGACGGCGTTGTGCCGGCCGCGGATGCGCAGCGCATCGGCCGGCATCAGGCGCTGGATGAAGAGGTCGTCGGCCGCCGCGGCGGTGGCACGCGGGCGGCGCGCGGTTTCGTCGGCCTCCTGCGCACGTACCAGCCAGGCCATGCCGCCCACCACCTCGATGCCGAAGTCGCCCGGCCGCCGGGGCATGTCGCCGCCGAAGGTGACGTGGTTGCGCAGCACCGGCTTGGGCGCCTTGGCGCGGCTGGCGGACTTCTTCGCGGTGGCAGCACCTTCGGGCGGGGCTGCGGGTGCGGGGGCCTGCGCGGCGTCCAGCATTTCCATCACCGACGGGTCGTCGCGGTTGAGCACCATCAGGCCGGTCTGGCCGAAGATGCGCGACTTGGCCCGAGCATAGGCAGCCAGGTCGCCATGCCAGTCCAGGTGGTCCTGGCTGATGTTGAGCACGGTGGCGGCGGTGGGCTCGAAGCCGGCGGCGTCGTCCAGCTGGAAGCTGGACAGCTCCAGCACCCAGACTTCCGGCAGCGTGTCGGCATCGATGTGCTGGGCCAGTGTGTCCATCAGCGTCGGGCCGATGTTGCCGGCCACGGCCACGCTGCGGCCGGCGCAGTCGGCCAGCAGGCCGGTGAGCGAGGTGACCGTGGTCTTGCCGTTGGTGCCGGTGACGCACAGCACGGCCGGGGCATAGCCGTGCGACGCGCGCAGGCCGGCCAGCGCCTGGGAATACAAGGCCAATTCACCTGCAGCGCCGATTCCATGGGCGCTTGCAGCTATCAAAACAGGAGCAATCGTCTGGGGCGACAGCCCCGGCGAGCGGTAGACGGCGTCCAGGCCGGCGCCCTGCTCCAGCGCCTGCACCAGGGCCGCGTCGAAGGCGCCGGCGATGAAGCGCACCTGCGGCAGCTCGGCCCGCAGGGTGGCGAGCTGGGGCGGCGCGTCGCGCGTGTCGGCCACGGTGACGCCCGCGCCGCAGCGCGCGCACCAGCGCGCCATGGCCAGGCCGGATGCGCCCAGGCCCAGGATCAGCACCTGGCGGCCCTGCATCGAACCGGCCAGCGCCTCGCCCAGGGGAGCCAGCGGGGGCGCGGGCTCGTCGCTGCGGCCGTCGCCGGCATCGGCGCCCTCGGGGGACGACGCCGCTGCCGCAGCCGCAGCCAGGGCCTGGGCTGGCGGCGCCTCCACGTCGGCAAAGATGCGCGCCACGAATTCCGCCGCCGACTGCGCGGCCGACATGGCGGGAGCCACATAGCCGTCCGCCGGCAACTCCGCCCCTGCGGGCGCAGCGGCAACAGGTTCCGCGTCCTGGTCGGTGCCGGCTGCGGCGGTGGCGGGGGTGCCATCGAACGCGTCGTTGCCGTCGTTGCCGTCGTTGCCGTCGTGGGAACCGTCGGCGTCGGTGGCGTCGGACTCCGGCCCGGCAGCAGCTGCACTCACGGCAGGAACGGCAGGCGCGGCCAACCCGTGCGCCGCAGAGTCGCCCACGGCGGCGTGCCCGCCGGTGGGGTCACTGGCGAGCATCTCGTTGTCGTCTTCGGGGCGGTGCGGGGCGGGAGCGTTCATCGCAGTTTCAGCGTGGACAGGCTGAGCAGGCACAGCAGCATGGTGATGATCCAGAAGCGCACGACGACCTGCGTTTCGGTCCAGCCGCTTTTCTCGAAGTGGTGGTGCAGCGGCGCCATCTTGAGCAGGCGGCGGCCGGTGCCGTAGCGGCGCTTGGTGAGCTTGAACCAGGCGACCTGCATCATCACGGACAGCGCCTCGACCACGAAGATGCCGCCCATCATGGCCAGCACGATTTCCTGGCGCACGATCACGGCGACGGTGCCGAGCGCCGCGCCCAGCGCCAGCGCGCCCACGTCGCCCATGAAGACCTGCGCCGGATGGGTGTTGAACCACAGAAACGCCAGGCCTGCGCCGGCCATCGCCGAGCAGAACACCAGCAGTTCGCCCGCGCCCGCGATGTGCGGGAACAGCAGGTACTTGGAGAACACGACGTTGCCGCCCACATAGGCGAACAGCCCGAGCGTGGCGCCCACCATCACCACCGGCATGATGGCCAGGCCGTCCAGCCCGTCGGTCAGGTTCACGGCATTGCTGGAGCCGACGATGACCAGGTAGGTCAGGATGACGAAGCCCAGCACGCCCAGCGGGTAGCTGACTTCCTTGAAGAAGGGCACCAGCAGGCCGGCCTTCGGGGGCAGGTCCAGCGAGAAGCCCGACTGCACCCACGAGACGAACAGCTCGAACACGCGCGCGTTGGAGTTCTCGGAGATGCTGAACACCAGGTAGAGCGCCGCCAGCAGGCCGATGACGGACTGCCAGAAATACTTCTCGCGCGAGCGCATGCCTTCCGGGTCCTTGTTGACGACCTTGCGCCAGTCGTCCACCCAGCCGATGGCGCCGAAGCCCAGCATCACGGCCAGCACGATCCAGACGAAGCGGTTGGAGAGGTCGGCCCAGAGCAGCGTGGAGAGCGTGATGGCGCCCAGGATCAGCACCCCGCCCATGGTGGGCGTTCCGCTCTTGGCCAGGTGCGTCTGCATGCCGTAGCCGCGCACCGGCTGGCCGATCTTGAGCGCGGTCAGCATGCGGATCACCTTGGGCCCGGCGACCAGGCCGATGAGCAGCGCCGTCACCGCCGCCATCACGGCGCGGAAGGTGAGGTACTGGAACACGCGGAACGAGCTCAGCTCGGGATTGCCCGTGCCGTGCAGCCATTGCGCCAGCAGGATCAGCATGCGGGCACCTCGCGCGCCGCGGGCGCCGTCCTGGCCGCGCTGGCCGTGTCCTGTTGCATGCCGGCTTCCAGCGCCTGCACCACCTGTTCCATCTTCATGAACCGAGATCCCTTCACCAGCACGCTGTCCACGGCGGGCAGCGCCTTGTGCACCGCTGCCAGCAGCGATGCCATGTCGTCGAAATGCCGCGCCGCCGGGCCGAAGGCCGCCGCGGCGTGCGCGCTTTGTGCGCCCAGCGCGAACAGCTGCCCGATGCCGCTGGTGCGCGCGTGTTCGCCGGCCTCGGCATGGAAGCGCGGGCCGTCGTTGCCCACCTCGCCCATGTCGCCCAGCACCAGCAGGCGCGGGCCGGGCAGCTCGGCCAGCACGTCGATGGCGGCCTGCATGGAATCGGGGTTGGCGTTGTAGGTGTCGTCCACCACGGTGATGGTGCTCCCGCCCTGCGCCAGCGCGAAGGCCCGCGAGCGGCCCTTGACGGGCACGAAGGCGCGCAGGCCCTCGGCGATGGCGGCCAGCGGCGCGCCGGCAGCCACGGCGCAGGCGGTCACCGCCAGGGCGTTGGTCACGTTGTGGCGGCCGGCGATGTGCAGGGTGGTGTCGAACGCGCCCTGGGGCGTGGCGATGCGCACGCGCCAGCCGCCGCCCGTCCAATCGGCGGCGGCGCAGCGCACGTGCCCCGTGGCGCCGCCGAAGGTGATGCAGCGGCGCCCGGCCGCCAGCGACTGCCAGAGCGCGGTGTATTCGTCTTCTGCCGGGAACACGGCGACGCCGTCTGGCGGCAGCGCGGCCAGCACCGAGCCGTTTTCCTCTGCCACGGCCTGCACCGTGTGCATGAACTCCAGGTGCTCGCGCTGGGCGTTGTTCACCAGCGCCACCGTGGGCGCGGCCATGGTGGCCAGGCAGGCGATCTCGCCGGGGTGGTTCATGCCCAGCTCGATCACGGCTGCGCGGTGCGACGCCCGCAGGCGCAGCAGCATCAGCGGCACGCCGATGTCGTTGTTGAAGTTGCCCTGCGTGGCGAAAGCGGCGTCTGCCAGCCAGGCGCGCAGCACGGAGGCCGTCATCTGCGTCACGGTGGTCTTGCCGTTGCTGCCGGTGACGCCGATGAGCGGCAGCGTCCACTGCGCGCGCCAGCCGGTGGCCAGGGCGCCCAGGGCCTGCAGCGTGTCGGGCACTTCGATGCCCGGCAGGCCCGCGGCCTCCAGCCCCCCGTGCGCCACGGCAGCGGCGGCGCCTGCGGCGCGGGCAGCGGCCAGGAAGGCGTTGGCGTCGAAGCGCTCGCCCTTGAGCGCGACGAACAGGTCTGCGGCCGCCAGGGTGCGGGTGTCGGTGTGGACGCGGCCGAGCGGCGTGGCGCCGTCGCCCACCAGTCGGGCGCCGGGCACGCGCGCGGCCAGCAGGGCGTGCGCCTGCTGCAGCGTGAACATGCCTGGCGGCGAAGAAGCAGCGGCGCTCATGCGGCGGCTCCCTGACGGCGGTGCAGCGCCGCGCGGGCGTGTTCCAGGTCGGAGAAGGCGTGGCGCTGGCCTGCCGTCTCCTGGTACTCCTCGTGGCCCTTGCCGGCGATCAGCACCACGTCGTCTGCGCCCGCTTCCTGCAGCGCCGTGGCGATCGCGGTGGCGCGATCGGGCTCGGCGCGCACCGTCAGGCCGGCGATCGTGCCCTGCAGGATCTGCCGGATGATCTCCGCCGGATCCTCGCCGCGCGGGTTGTCGCTGGTGACGATGACCTGGTCGGCCCGCTGCTGCGCGACGCCGCCCATCAGCGGCCGCTTGGCCGCATCGCGGTTGCCGCCGCAGCCGAACACGCACCAGAGGCGTCCGCCGCGCGCGGTGGCCACCGGCGCCAGCGCCTGCAGGGCCTGGTCGAGCGCGTCGGGCGTGTGGGCGTAGTCGACCGCCACCAGGGGCTGGCCCGGCAGGGCGACCTGCTCCATGCGGCCCGGCACCGGGGTGAGCTGGGCGCAGGCGTAGAGCGCATGTTCCAGCGGCACGCCGACGGCGCGCAGGGCCGCCAGCACGCCCAGCAGGTTGGACACGTTGTAGAGGCCGATCAGCCGTGTCTGCAGCACATGCGTCTGCGCGCCTTCGGCCACGGTGAACGAGAGGCCCGAGTCGCCATGGACGATGTCGCGCGCCTGCAGCCGTGCGGGCTGGCGGATGGAGACGCTCCACAGGTCCAGCGGGCGCTCGGAGAGCGTGGCATGCAGCTCGGCGCCGCGCATGTCGTCGATGTTGAGCACCGCCGCCTGCAGCCCGGGCGCGTCGAACAGCATCGCCTTGGCCTGCCAGTAGGCGGCCATGCTGGGGTGGTAGTCCAGGTGGTCCTGCGTGAAATTGGTGAAGAGCGCCACCCGCACCCGGGTGCCGGCCAGGCGGTGCTCGGCCAGGCCGATGGACGACGCCTCGATGGCGCAGGCCACATGGCCGGTGTCGGCAAAGCGGCGGAAAGCGCGCTGCAGCTGCACCGGGTCGGGCGTGGTCATGCCGGTGGATTCGAGCGCGGGCGGCACGCCCAGGCCCAGCGTGCCGACCACGGCGCAGCCGCCGGGCGCGGCCAGTTGCTGGGCGGACAGCACGTTCAGCGCATCGGCCAGCCACCAGGCGGTGCTGGTCTTGCCGTTGGTGCCGGTCACGGCCAGCACGTCCAGCCGCTGCGTGGGCAGCCCGAACCATTCGGCCGCGATGGTGCCGGTGGCGGCCTTGAGGCCGCGCAGCGCCGCGATCTGCGGCAGGTCGAAACCGAAGGCGTCGATGCCTTCCTGCTCGACCAGACAGGCCGCAGCCCCGCGGGCCAGGGCATCGCCCACGTGGGCGCGGCCATCGGTGGCGGCGCCGGGCCAGGCGATGAAGCCGTCGCCGGGCGACACGCGGCGGCTGTCGGTCTGCAGCGTGCCGGTCACGCGCTGCTGCAGCCATTGCACGGCGTCCTGCGCGGAAGTGAGCGAGAGGCTGGTGCTCATAGCGATTCCTCCACCGGGTTGGCGACGATCTGCGGCTTGATCGCCATGTCGGGCTGCACGCCCATCATGCGCAACGTCTGCTGCACGACTTCACCGAACACCGGCCCGGCGACGGCACCGCCGTAGTACACGCCGGCGCTGGGTTCGTCGATCATCACGGCCACGATGATGCGGGGATTGTCGACGGGGGCCAGGCCCGTGAACCAGGAGCGGTACTTGCCCTGGGCATAGTGCTTGCCGACCTGCTTGCGCGCCGTGCCGGATTTGCCGCCCACCGAATAGCCGACGGTCTGCGCCTTCTGCCCCGTGCCGCCGGGGCCGGCCGCCATCTGCAGCATCTTGCGCACCTGGTCGGCCGTGCGCTCGGAAAACACCGGCACGCCCACGGCCGGCTCATGCGTCTTCAGCATGGTGGCGGGAATGATCTTGCCGCCGTTGGCGAACACCGTATAGGAGCGCGCCATCTGCACCAGGCTGGCCGAGAGGCCGTAGCCGTAAGACATGGTCGCCTGCTCGATCGGCCGCCAGGTCTTGTAGGGCCGCAGCCGGCCGCTGACCACGCCGGGGAAGTGCAGCTGCGGCTTCTGGCCGAAACCGGCGGCGGAGAAGGTTTCCCACATCTCCTTGGCCGGCAGCTGCATCGCGATCTTGGTGGTGCCGACGTTGCTGGACTTCTGGATCACACCCTCGACGGTCAACACGCCGTGGTTGCTGGTGTCGGAGATGGTCGAGCCCGTGACGGTGACGCGCCCCGGGTTGGTGTCCACGATGGTTTCCGGCTTCACCCGCCCGGTGTTCAACGCCAGGCCGATGGTGAACGGCTTCATGGTCGAGCCGGGCTCGAACACGTCGGTCAGCGCACGGTTGCGCAACTGCTCGCCGGTCAGGTTCTGCCGCTTGTCGGGCACGTAGCTCGGGTAGTTGGCCAGCGCCAGCAGCTCGCCCGTGTGCGCGTCGATGACCACCACGCTGCCGGCCTTGGCCTTGTGCAGGGCGATCTGGTCGCGCAGCTTCTGGTAGGCGAAGAACTGCACCTTGCTGTCGATGGACAGCTGCATGTCCTGCCCGTCCACCGGCGGCACTTCGGCGCCGACGCCCTCGACCACGCGGCCCATGCGATCCTTGATGACGCGGCGCGAACCGGGCTTGCCGCCCAGCTCCTTGTTGAAGGCCAGCTCCATGCCTTCCTGGCCCTGGTCTTCCACGTTGGTGAAGCCGACCACGTGCGCGGCCGATTCGCCCTCCGGGTACTGGCGCTTGTATTCCTTGCGCTGGTAGATGCCCTTGATGTCGAGCGCGGCGATCTGCTGGCCGACGTCCCAGTCGAGCTGGCGCTTGATCCAGACGAAGGTCTTGTCTTCATCCGCCAGCTTGGACTTGAGCGCGGGCAGCGGCATTTCCAGCAGCTTGGCCAGCTGGCGCAGCTTGGCCTGCACGTCGGGGCTGTCCTGGTCCACGTCTTCCGGAATGGCCCAGATGCTGGCGGCCGGCACGCTGGACGCCAGGATCAACCCATTGCGGTCGAGGATGCGGCCCCGGTTGGCCGGCAGCTCCAGCGTGCGGGCGAAGCGCACCTCGCCCTGCCGCTGGAAGAAGGCATTGCCGATCACCTGCACATAGGCCGCGCGGCCCACCAGCCCCAGGAATCCGAGGGCAACGAGCGCGACCACGAACTTGCTGCGCCAGAGCGGCGTGCGCGCGGCCAGCAGCGGGCTGGAGGTGTAGTTGACGCTGCGCGTGCTCATGGCCGCCTCCCGGAGGCATGGGCTGCGGGCGTGGTGGGCGGCGGCGGCGCCACGGGCGGCACGATGTCGCCGCTGTCGGTGACGTATTGCGTGATGGCGGGCGTGGCCGTGCGCATCTGCAGGCGGTCGCGCGCGAGTTTCTCGACCCGCAGCGGCGTGGCCTGGGCGCGCTTTTCCACCTGCAGGCGCTGGTGTTCGGTTTCCAGCCGGCGCGATTCGGCTACGGCACGGTCGAGCTCGGTGAAAAGGCGCCGCGATTCGTACTGCGTGCGCACCAGGTACATGGCGCTGGCCATGACGGCCAGCAGCAGCATGAGGTTGAGCCGCGTCATGGCTGAACCGCCTTGGCGGCCACCGGATGGCGTTCGAGACGGGCAGCGGTCATGCCGGCACCCCGGTGCGTTCGGCCACGCGCATCACGGCGCTGCGCGAGCGGGGGTTGGCCGCCACTTCGTCGGCACCCGGCTTGATGCGGTCCAGCGCGACGAGACGCATGGCCTGCGGCGGCGCGAAGGGCGCGCGCCGGTCATACACCTCTTTGGAATGCTGGGCGATGAACTGCTTGACGATGCGGTCTTCCAGCGAGTGGAAGCTGATCACCACCAGCCGACCGCTGGGCGCGAGCAGGCGCAGGCTGGCTTCTAGCGCCTGCTGCAGCTCTTCAAGCTCGGCGTTGATGAAAATCCGAAGAGCCTGGAAAGTGCGCGTTGCGGGGTTCTGGCCGGCTTCGCGGGTCTTGACCGCGCCAGCCACGAGGTCGGCCAGCTCTGCGGTGGTTGCGAGTGGGCCGCGTTCCTGCCGACGCGCAACAATCGCCTTTGCAATGGGGCCAGCAAACCGCTCTTCGCCGTATTCACGTATCACCTCCGCAATCTGGCCGACTTCGGCCTCGGCCAGCCACTCGGCCACGCTCTGGCCACGCGTGGTGTCCATGCGCATGTCGAGCGGGCCGTCGAACCGGAAACTGAAGCCGCGCTCGGGGCTGTCGATCTGCGGCGAGCTCACGCCCAGGTCCAGCAGCACGCCGGCGGCGCTGCCTTCCGGCAGCTCGGACAGGTTCCGGAAACCTTCATGACGAATGGCAAAACGCGCATCGGTGATGCGCGCTGCCTCTTGGATGGCTTCAGGGTCCTTGTCGAACGCGATGAGCCGCCCCGCGGGCCCCAGCCGCAGCAGGATGCGGCGCGAATGCCCGCCGCGGCCGAAGGTGCCATCGACGAACGTGCCGGACGGCGAAGGGCCGGCGGCGCCCAACAGGGCATCGACCGCTTCCGCGAGCAGAACGGTGGTGTGTTGCAAAGAGGAATCCACCGGCAGCCCTAGAAAGAGAAATCCTGAAAGACGTCGGGCATGGCCGCCTGCATGGCTTCGGCCTCCTTGGCCTCGTAGGTGGCCTTGTCCCAGAGCTCGAAATGGTTTCCCATGCCCAGCAGCATCGTGTCGCGGCTGATGCCGGCGGCTTGCCGCAGTTCGGGCGACACCAGCACCCGGCCGGTGCCGTCCATGTCGACGTCCTGCGCATTGCCGAGAAAGATGCGCTTCCACCACTGGGCCGACATGGGCAGCTCGGCGATGCGCTCGCGGAACTTCTCCCATTCGGGACGTGGGAACAGCATCAGGCAGCCATGCGGATGCTTGGTGATGGTGAGCTGGCCGCCCGCCGTGGCCGAGAGGACGTCACGATGCCGGGTCGGCACGGACAGCCGCCCCTTGGCATCGAGACTCAGCGATGACGCCCCTTGAAACACGGTTTGGAACCCCAGATGGGTGGCGACCGCTTGAGCCCGGAATGGAACTCAAAAGGCACTTCTCACCACTTAATTGCACTTTTTCCCACTGTAGCAGCAAACGCACAGCGATCCCGGACGGGTGCAACAAAATTTTGCAATGAAATCAACGACTTAGGCGGTATTCCTGAGGTTGGAAACCGACAAAATCCTTATCTTGCAAGCACTTAGGTGGTGGTGTGCATGTGAAACCTGAAGCAGTGGCTACTGCGCCGCCGTCAGCACTACAAAATGTATCTGGACAGGTCCTCGTCCTGGCTCAGAGTCTGCAGCCTCTCGTCCACATAGGCGGCATCGATGCTCACGTGCTGGCCCGACAGCCGGGCAGCGTCGAAGCTCACATCGTCCAGCAGCCGCTCCATCACGGTGGAGAGCCGGCGCGCGCCGATGTTTTCGGTGCGCTCGTTCACCTCGAAGGCGATGCGCGCCAGGCGGGTGATGCCTTCGGGCGTGAATTCGAGGGTCACACCTTCGGTGGCGAGCAATGCCTGGTACTGCTTGACCAGCGACGCATGGGTTTGCGTCAGGATCGCCTCGAAATCCTGCACCGACAGCGACTCCAGCTCCACGCGGATCGGAAAGCGCCCCTGCAGCTCGGGGATCAGGTCGCTGGGCTTGCTCAGATGGAACGCGCCGGATGCGATGAACAGCATGTGGTCGGTCTTGACCATGCCGTACTTGGTGGACACGGTGGTGCCCTCCACCAGCGGCAGCAGGTCCCGCTGCACGCCCTGGCGCGACACGTCCGAGCCGCTGGCTTCCTGCCGCGTGGCCACCTTGTCGATCTCGTCGATGAAGACGATGCCGTTCTGCTCTGCGTTCTGCAAAGCCCGGGTCTTCACGTCTTCCTCGTTGACCAGCTTGGCGGCTTCCTCGTCGGTCAGCTGCTTGAGGGCCTCGCCGATCTTGAGCCGGCGCGTCTTGCGGCGCTCCTGGCCCATCTGGCTGAACATGCCGCGCAGCTGCTCGGCCATGTCCTCCATGCCCTGCGGACCCATGATCTCCAGCTGCGGCCGGGCGTCGGCCACCTCGATGTCGATCTCCTTGTCGTCCAGCTCTCCCTGGCGCAGCTTCTTGCGAAACACCTGCCGGGCCGTGTTGTCGGTGGGCACGGGTTCGCCGGAGCGCGCGGGCTGTTCGGCCAGCGCATGGCGTGCCGGCGGCACCAGCACGTCGAGGATGCGGTCCTCGGCCGCGTCCTCGGCACGGGCGCGCAGGCCCTTCATGTCGGCTTCGCGCGTCTGCTTGACGGCCATCTCCACCAGGTCGCGGATGATCGAATCGACGTCCTTGCCGACATAGCCCACCTCGGTGAACTTGGTCGCCTCGACCTTGATGAAGGGTGCGTCGGCCAGGCGGGCCAGGCGGCGCGCGATCTCGGTCTTGCCGACGCCGGTGGGCCCGATCATGAGGATGTTCTTGGGCGTGATCTCGTGGCGCAGGCTGCCTTCCACCTGCTGGCGGCGCCAGCGGTTGCGCAGTGCGATGGCCACGGCGCGCTTGGCGCCCTTCTGGCCGACGATGTGGTGGTCGAGTTCGGAGACGATTTCCTGGGGGGTCATGGAGGACATGCAGCGCCTTCCTTTGAGGGATTCAATGTGAAAAGTGCCGCCTGCGCCCGTCGAATCAGGGCAGACAGCTATTCATTCGATAGCAAAAGCAAGGCGGCGCAGCGGCACGGCCGGTCCGCCTGGGCGCTCAGAGCGTCTCGATGGTGTGGTTCATGTTGGTGTAGATGCACAGCTCGCCGGCAATCGCCAGCGACTTGCGCACCACGTCCTCGGCCGACAGCTCGGTGTGGCTCAGCAGCGCCTTGGCGGCCGAGTGGGCGTAAGCGCCGCCCGAGCCGATCGCCACGATGCCCTGCTCGGGCTCCAGCACATCGCCGTTGCCGGTGATGATGAGCGAGGCGCTGGCGTCGGCCACTGCCAGCATGGCCTCCAGGCGGCGCAGCACGCGGTCGGTGCGCCAGTCCTTAGTCAGCTCGATGGCGGCGCGGGTCAGGTGGCCCTGGTGCTTTTCCAGCTTGGCTTCGAATCGCTCGAACAGGGTGAACGCATCCGCCGTGGCGCCGGCAAAGCCCGCCAGCACCTTGCCGTGGTAGAGCTTGCGCACCTTGCGCGCCGTGCCCTTGACCACGATGTTGCCCAGGGTGACCTGGCCGTCGCCGCCGATGGCGACCTGGATGCCGTCCGCCGTCTGGCGGCGAACGCTGAGAATGGTGGTGCCGTGAAACTGTTCCATAGCGCCCGCAGATCGGGGCGGAACGGCGTTTTGCAAGCGCAACGGGCGCCGGGACAATCCCGGGAAGGCTCCGCTTGGAACGGACCGGGGCTCAATTCGTGCGGGGCACGACGCGGGCGTGTTCGTTGATGCCGATCACGTTGAAGAACACCGCCACCAGCCGGGGCAGCCGCACGAAGTGCACGCTGCGACCCTGCGCCTCCAGGTCGGCCGTCCAGTTCAGCACCGACCCGGCGGCCGCGAAATCGACGCGGATGAGCTTGTCGCAGACCACCACCAGCGGCGCGCCTGCCGGCACCATGTCCAGCAGCGGGGCCAGCAGCGCACCGGCGTCGCCTTCCACGCGGCCGCGCAACTCGGGCATCGGCTCGTCGATGTGCGCGGGGCGCGAAATCTCGAAGCCGGGGCCCGAGTGCGGATCGTCCATCGGCGCCAGCGAAAGGCCGCCGGTGGCGCCTTCGCCGTCGTCGCTGTAGCTGCAGCGTGGCGCGGCCCATGACGGGGGCGACACTTCGTAGGTGACGCAGTAGTCCAGCGCCACCAGCTCGAATTCCTCGGGCCGGTTCATCAGCCGCAGGGCCGCCATGTGCAGGCGCCAGCCCTGGGGTTCGGCCGTGCGGTCGCCCGAAGGCGTGATCTGCTGCAGCACACCGAGCAGACTGCCGACGCCGTGGAACACCAGTTGCAGGTTCTGGTCCGCCCACTGCCCGAAAAGGTCGGCCAGCGCAGCCACGGCCGCCGGCTCGATGGCGTGCAGGCGGGACCAGGTGAGCACGCACGGCCCGACGGCGCGTTGGACGGAGGCCTGCAGCGCCGCCACCGACTGCAGTGCCAGGGTGGGAGGTGCAGACCACTTGAATTCGCGGGGCGACGGCACCGCCGCAGCGTCGCCCGGCGTGGCGGCCTCGGCACCGACCAGCGCCGGCAGCGAAAACCAGAGCGGCGCGGAGCGGTGGAACATCGCCGCGAAATCGATGGCGAGCGCGTCGAAGCGCTCATGTTCGCCCGTCGCCCGGTAGAGATCGAACAGCGTCATCCAGATCTCGAGCTGCTGCGCCGGTGCGTCGCCGGCATGCAGTGCCAGCACGTCGCGCAAGGCGGCCTCGGCACCGGCATGGTCGCCGTTGGCGAAGCGGATGGCGGCTTCCTCAAGATCGGGCTCGTGCACGAATTCGGGCGCCGCCTCCAGTTCGGCGCGCTGCTGCCCTGCGGCGGCCTGCTCGGCGTCGCCGTCCGCGGGCGACGTGCGGAATGCGTCGGGCGGCGACAGCGGTGCACGCGCGCTGGACGAGCCGGGGGCGCCCAATCGGCTGTCGTGCGGGAACAGCGCCTGCGCCTCGGGCGCGCGAGCTGCGGTCGCGGACTCGGGATAGCGCCCCAGGTCGGCCGGCAGGCTGGCGGGCTCCGTGGGCGCGAAGGCCTGGGCGTCGTGGGCGGGGGGGCCTGACAGGCCTGGCAGCGGCCGGGCCGCAGGCTGCAGGACGTCGCCCTGCGCGGATGCGGTTCCGAGGGCGCTCGCGGACGCCAGGGACGGTGCGGGGTTCGAGTCGCCCGCCGTCGCAGCCAGCGCCGCCGAGGCGGCGGAGGGAGGGGACTGACGGGAAGGCACCTCGGGGCCGCCGCCCTTCCACCACTGCTGCGACATCTGCGCCTCGATCTCGTCGATCTTCTTGAGCGTGCCGGCCCGGTCATCGGGTTGCGGCGAAAAGCTGCTCTGGAAGAACGAGGGGCGCGCGGTCGGGTCTTCGATGCGCTGGCCCTGCAGGGCTTCGCGCTGGCGCAGCTTGCGCAGCTGATCGAACTCACGGCGCCGCACGAAGTCGTTGCGGCGCTTGCGCTCGATCATCTCCTTGAGCATCTGCTTGCTGTACTGGCTTTCCCGGTCCTCGTCGATGGAGTCCAGCTCGGCCCAGTTGACGGTCGGGTTGCGCACGAACCGCGCCATCTTGGACAGCAGGCCACCAGGCGAATCTTCCTTGGTCATGCAGTAGGGCGCGCGGAGCGTGTGAGACGGTTGTGGCAGCGTATCGATCTGGCGGTCGCCCGGGAAGCCGTACGGCGCCCTCAGTCGCCGAACATCTTCTGCTTGAGTTCGCGGCGCTGCTGGGCTTCCAGCGACAGCGTGGCGGTGGGGCGTGCCAGCAGGCGGCCGACGCCGATGGGCTCGCCGGTTTCGTCGCAGTAGCCGTAGTCGCCGGCGTCGATGCGGGCGATGGACTGCTCGATCTTCTTGAGCAGCTTGCGCTCGCGGTCGCGGGTGCGCAGTTCGAGGGCGTGTTCTTCCTCGATGGTGGCGCGGTCGGCCGGATCGGGCACGACGACGGTGTCTTCGCGCAGGTGCTCGGTGGTTTCACCGGCACTGTTGTGGATGTCCTGCTTGAGCTGAACGAGCTTGCGGCGGAAGAACGCCATCTGCTTGTCGTTCATGTATTCGCTGTCAGGCATGGCCATGACTTCGGCATCGGACAGCTCTTCGACCGCCTTGGTCTTCCAGTTGTTGGCCAGCTTGGGATCTTTCTTGGCGGCCGCCACGGGGGATTGGGCTTGCAGGGTGGTAGGCATGGTAGGTATTGAGCTGGCTGTGGCGATCCGAAAGGGAAGCCACCGTGGGTTCCAAAGATGGTACGGTCATTCGGAGGGGACGGCTTGGCGAATTCAAGCATTCCGAAACAGCGCGAGCGGCCGGTGGGGCCACCGCGCGTCGAGTGGAATGCAAGGAAGTTTCCGCTGCTGCTTCGTCTCCTGTCTCCTGGCCCGTGAAGGGGCTGACCCGGTGGGCGCTCCCGGGGTTTTGCCGGGGCGCGATTGTATCCACCTGCGCCCGGGGGGAAACCCCCTGCGGCGCCCCTGGCGGAAAACGCGGCGCTCTCCTACGCCAGGCGCCCTGCCCGCGGCTCGCCCACCGGCCGATCAGCTCCTCAGACCAGGCACTGCTCCAACCCCTGCAGGAAGATGTCCCGGGGCAGCTCGATGCCGATGAACACCATCTTGCTCATGCGCTGTTCGCCCTCGGCCCACTGCGGGCCCAGGTCGCTGCCCATCAGCTGGTGCACGCCCTGGAAGATCACCTTGCGTTCGGTGCCCTTCATGTAGAGCACGCCCTTGTAGCGCAGCATGCGCGGGCCGTAGATGTTGACGATGGCACCCAGGAAGTCTTCCAGCTTGGCGGGGTCGAACGGCCGCTCGGCCCGGAAGACGAAGCTCTTGACGTCGTCGTCATGGTGGTGATGGTGCCCCTGGCCGTGGTCGTGGGCATGCGACGGGTGGTTGCAGGCCTCGCCGGGCGCATGGTCGTGACCGTGGTGGTCGTGGTCGTGGCCGTGGTCTCCATGGCCGTGCCCGTGGCCGTCCTCCTTGAGGAATTCGGGGTCGATGTCGAGCTTGGCGTTCAGGTTGAAGCCGCGCAGGTCCAGCACTTCGGCGATCGGCACCTCGCCGAAATGCACGGCCTTGATCGGTGCGCGGGGGTTCATGTGCTTGAGCCGGTGGATCAGCGCGTCGGTGTCCTCCGCCGTGACCAGATCGGTCTTGGACAGGAAGATCTGGTCGGCGAACCCGACCTGGCGGCGCGCCTCCTGGCGGTCGTTCAACTGCTGGGCCGCGTGCTTGGCGTCCACCAGCGTGATGATCGAGTCGATCAGGTAGGTCTCGGCGATTTCCTCGTCCATGAAGAAGGTCTGCGCCACCGGGCCGGGGTCGGCCACGCCGGTGGTCTCGATCACGATGCGGTCGAATTCCAGCAGGCTCTTGCGGCGCTTGGCCGCCAGCAGCTGCAGCGTCTCGCGCAGGTCTTCGCGGATCGTGCAGCAGATGCAGCCGTTGCTCATCTGCACGATCTGCTCTTTCGAGTCGGTCACCAGGATGTCGTTGTCGATGTTCTCTTCGCCGAACTCGTTCTCGATGACGGCGATCTTCTGGCCGTGCGCCTCGGTCAGCAGGCGCTTGAGCAGGGTGGTCTTGCCGGAGCCCAGGAAGCCGGTGAGGATGGTGACGGGAATGAGGGACATGGTCGACGGCGCTTTCGGGAAGGAAGAAGGAAAGAGGAAGAAGGACTGCGGCCTGGACGGCGCGGCACCGGAGCGGAACGGGGCGAGGCAGGCGATTTCCAAAGTTTAGCGAAGCTGTCAAGCCCCAGAAGCGCCCGGGAATCCCGCCATCAAACGGCTTGGACCTATGCACTTGGTTACATAGTTCGCTATCGATCGCCAGAATGGATCGCCAATTTCTTTCCCCCCAACGTGCCGGCCATGGAACTTCAACTGACCGCCGACCTGCTGGACTCTCTCGGCATCGCGCTGTGCGCCTTCGACTCCCAGGAACGGACGGTCCTGTGGAATGCCTCGTTCCTGCGGCTCTTTCCCGAACACGATGGCCACGTGCATGCGGGCGAGCCCTATGTCGACAACCTGCGGCGCTTCTACCTGCGGCGGCTGGCGCCCGAAGACCTGCCCTACATCGACCGTTTCATCGCCGATGGGCTGCAGCGATTCCGCTCGCAGACCCAGCCCTTCGTGTTCCTGCACCACGGCCGCTGGCTGCGCGTCGCCGTGGGGCCGCTGCCCGCCGGCGGGCAGCTGCGCGTCTGGCTGCAAGTGGCGACGGACGGCGAGTTCCCGGGAGGGTCCCTGGCTCCAGCGAGCCTGCCCCACCCCCCGCTGGTGCTGCCCGCCAACACGCAACAGATGCTGGAAGACATGGGCGAAGCCGCCACGGTGATGGACGGAGAAGGCCACATCCTGCTGGCGAATGACCGCTTCCTCAGGCTGTACGGCGTGCCGTCCAGGTCGGCCCTCCAAGTCAGCACCTACTCCCAGATCGTGCAGCAGCTGTGGGACGCCCCCCAGCATGCGCAGGAGCGCGCGCAGCGCGACCAGGATCTGGCTGCCGCCCTGCGCGATGCCGCCCTTTTCGCAGGCGCCCCCTTCGAGCTGCCCCTGCCGGGGCATCGCTGGCTGCGCGTGTCCATGAACCGCAGCGCCGGTGGCCAGAGCTATGCGCTGCATACCGACATCAGCGGCATCAAGCGCAACGAGAGCGAGCTGCGCGCCAGCGAGCAGCAGCTGCGCATCCTGGCGGAGCAGTTGCGCAGCGAAACGCAGCGCGACATGCTGACCAGCTTGCTCAACCGCCGCAGCCTGCATGCGCTGCTGCAGGAGCTGTGCAGCCAGCCGGGGCGGCATGCGCTGCTGTTCATCGACCTGGACGGCTTCAAGTCCGTGAACGACCAGGCCGGCCACGCCGCGGGCGACCAGGTGCTGCAGCAGGTGGCCGCGCGCCTGACCCGCTGCGTGCGTCAGGGCGACACGCTGGTGCGGCTGGGTGGCGACGAATTCGTGATGGTGCTGCCGCACTGCCCCGAGGAGCCGGCCCGGCGGACGGCCCGGCAGATCGTCGATGCCCTCCACGACAAGCCCTTCACGCTGGAGGACGGACGCGGCTTCCGCATTGGCGCCAGCATCGGACTGCGCCTCTTCGGCGGCGCGGCGGGGTCGGCCGAGGCCGTCGAAGACCTGCTCGCCGATGCGGATGCCGCCTGCTATGCCGCCAAGCGGGCCGGACGCAGCCGCGTCGAGATGGCCTCGGCCCCCGCTGCGCCTGCCGCGCCTGCCGCGCCTGCCGCGCCTGCCCCGCCCCCCGCCGCGCCTGCCGAGCCCGCCGCGCCTGCCGAGCCCGCCGCGCCTGCCTCGGCCCCCTCGCCCGCCGGCCGCCCGCGCTGACGCGGGTCAGCCCTTGCGCATCACCGACAGTCCCTTGAGGTACTCGCCCTCCGGAAACTCCAGCGTCATCGGATGGTCGGGAGCGCCCGCCAGGCGTTCCTGGATGTAGCCGTCCACGCCCGCGTCGGCACCGGCCGAGGCGACGATCTTGTGGAACAGGTCGGCGCTGATGCCGCCCGAGCACGAGAAGGTGAACAGCACGCCGCCCGGCTCCAGCAGCTGCAGCGCCAGGCGGTTGATGTCCTTGTAGGCCCGCGCGGCCCGGTCGGCGTGCGCGGCGGTGGGGGCGAACTTCGGCGGATCGAGCACGATGGCGTCGAAGGTGCGCCCTTCCTTCAGGAACTGCCGCAGCGAGGCGTTCACGTCGGCATCCAGGAAGGTGGCGCGCGATGCGTCGAAGCCGTTGAGCGCGACGTGGGCGCGCGCCCGCTCCAGCGCCGGGCCGGACGAGTCGATCGACGTGACATGCCCGGCCCCGCCCGCCAGCGCCGCCACGGAGAAGCCGCCGGTGTAGCAAAAGCAGTTCAGCACGCGCTGCGAACCCAGCCGCCGCACGGTGCTGAAAAAACGCTGGCGGCTGTCGCGCTGGTCCAGGTAGAAGCCGGTCTTGTGGCCCTCGGCGATGTTCAGGGTGAGCCGCCAGCCGTGCTCGCGCAGCGAGCGCTCCACCGGCACCGGCGCGCCGTCTGCGGCGGTGCCGCCGCGCAGCCAGCCGGTGGCGGGCTCCAGGCCCTCCAGCTGGCGCACGCTGGCATCGGAGCGCTCGTAGAGGTGCCGCGCGCCGGTGGCCTGCAGGAGCGCATCGGCCAGCACATCCTTCCAGCGCTCGGTGCCGGCACTGGTGAATTGCGCCACCAGCACGGCATCGTCCCCGTCGCCATAGCGGTCCACGATCAGCCCGGGCAGCCCGTCCGATTCGCCGTGCACCAGACGCACGCCATCGCTTTCGATGTCGAACCGGGCCCTGGCGGCGATGGAACGTTCGCAGGCAGCGACGAAAAAGGGCGCCTCGATGCGCTGGCGCTCGTCGAAGCTCCAGACCCGGGCCCGGATGCGCGACTGCGGGCTGAACGCGGCCCACGCCAGGAACTGGCCGTCGGCGGATTCGACCCGCACCGTCTCGCCGCTGTCGCCGCCGCCCTTGGCGATGGCCGACTCGAAGATCCAGGGGTGGCGGCGCAGGAGCGAGCGCTCCTTGCCGGGTCGCAAGCGAATGGTTTTCATGGGGGCGTATTGTCGCGGCTCGGCCGGTGGCGGGAGCGGGCGGCGCGCCGCACCTGTTTGCTATACTTTTAATAGCAAAAGACCCAGCATATACAGGCGCTGGAGGCATTTTTCACTAAGAAAGAGACAGCCAGCTGGCGCGCACGCAGCGGCCGGCTGCGGGTTTTTCTTGCTGCCGGCCACCGCCTGCCGAGCTACGCTGGTCGCGCCATGTCCCCATCTGCGCCATCTGCTGCCTCGTCCCCCGCCGCGCTCCTGCCCGCCGGCATCACCGTCCTGGAGCGCGGCTGGCTGTCGGCCAACAACATCCTGCTGACCGGCGCCGACGACGCCGACGACGCCGCTCTGGTCGACAGCGGCTACTGCACCCACGCCGCGCAGACCGTGGCGCTGGTCACGGCCAGCCTGGGCGGGCTGCCGCTCAGGGCGCTGGTCAACACCCACCTGCACAGCGACCACTGCGGCGGCAACGCGGCGCTGCAGGCGGCGTTCCCGGCGTTGCGCACGCTGGTGCCGCCCGGCCAGGCGGCCCATGTGCGCGACTGGAACCCCGACGCCCTGAGCTACACCCCCACCGGGCAGGACTGCCCGCCGTTCCGGCTGGACGGCGTGCTGCAGCCCGGCAGCAGCGTGCGCCTGGGCGGGCGCGACTGGCAGGTGCATGCGGCACCGGGGCACGACACGCATTCCGTCGTGCTGTTCGAGCCGGAGCATGCGGTGCTGATCTCGGCCGACGCGCTGTGGGAGAACGGCTTCGGCGTGGTCTTTCCCGAGCTGGAGGGCGAGCACGCCTTCGCCGAAGTCGCCGCCACGCTGGACCGCATCGAGGCGCTGGCGCCGCGCATCGTCATTCCGGGCCATGGCCCGGTGTTCACCGACGTGGCGCAGGCTCTCGCCACCGCCCGCCGCCGGCTGGATGGGTTCGTGCGCGCTCCGGACCGCCACGCGCTCTACGCGGCCAAGGTGCTGCTGAAGTACAAGCTGCTGGAATGGCAGCGCGCGCCCCTGGCCCAGGTGCAGGGCTGGGCCGCGGCGACGCCCTATTTCGGCATGCTGCATGCGCGGTACTTCGCCGGCACGCCCTTCGACGGCTGGGCGGAGTCGCTGGTGCAGGCGCTGGAAGCCAGCGGCGCCGCACGGCGCGAGGGCGCCTGGCTGCACAACGCCTGACGGCGCACGCCTTCCACCGGCCCGCGCCCGCTGGGGGCCCCGCGCGCAGCTGACGCAGAGCCGCATTGCCGCGCCGCCACGCCACGCACCGGCCATTCCCCGCCCGGTGGGCACCCGCGCATCCCGGCAGCGCGCCCGGAATGTTGCGCCATCACGACAAATCCCCCGTTTTTCACCAGGCAATTGCGGAAATCGCCAGAGACCTCTCAGACGGAATCGCAAATGCATTTGATTCTTACTAATAATCCGGCCGCCCGTGTTACGTCCGAGAACATCATGAAACACTCCAGTTCCTTCAAGAAACCGCGCAGCCTGCGCCTGACGGGCGGTGTCGCCGCCTCCCTGTCCACCGCCGCCCTGCTGCCATGGGCCGCCCTGGCCCAGACGGGCGCTCCAGCCGCGGACGTCGCCCTGCCCACCGTCACGGTGCAGGAACAGGCCATCGACCCGAACCCGAACGCCGAGGTCGGCGCCCCCTACAAGGCCAAGACCTCCGCCGACGTGCGGCACACCCGGCCGCTGGCCGAAACGCCGCAGACGATCTCGGTGGTCACCAAGAACGCCATCGACGACTCGGGCTTCACCGACCTCAAGCAGATCCTGGCGGCGCAGCCCGGCATCACGCTGGGCACCGGCGAGAACGGCAACGCCTTCGGCGACCGCTACATCATCCGCGGCCAGGAAGCGCGCAGCGACGTGTTCGTGGACGGCCTGCGCGACCCGGGCATGACCACACGCGAGAGCTTCGCCGTCGAGCAAGTTGAAATCACCAAGGGCCCGAATTCCAGCTTCGCCGGCCGGGGCTCTGCGGGCGGCGCCATCAACGCCATCACCAAGCAGGCCACGCTGGACTACGACTTCACCCGCGCCTCGCTGGGCCTGGGCACCGACAGCCACCGCCGCCTGACGCTGGACGTCAACAAGGGCTTCACCGACCAGTTCGCCCTGCGCGCCAATGCCCTGGTGGGCAGCGAGGACGTGCCCGACCGCAGCCCCTCCGAGCGGCGGCGCAACGGCCTGGCGCTCTCGGGCCTCTGGGAAGTCAACCGCGACCTGTCGGTCACGCTCGACTAC
Source organism: Acidovorax sp. Leaf160 (assembly GCF_001424265.1). Classification (GTDB taxonomy): domain Bacteria; phylum Pseudomonadota; class Gammaproteobacteria; order Burkholderiales; family Burkholderiaceae_C; genus Paracidovorax. The sequence goes on along the minus strand of NZ_LMOV01000001.1, from coordinate 189,260 downwards.
TACGGCCTGCGCGCCAAGGACAAGCGGCCCGACCTGGGTGCCTACCTGGTGGGCACCGTGCCCAGCCGCGTGCCCGCCCGCGGCGTGCCGGTCTACGCGCAGGACAACGACTTCGTGCAATCCGACGTGGACACCGTCACCGCGCGCATCGCCTACCGCTTCGCGCCCGACCTGAAGCTGACCAGCCTGACGCGCTACGGCACGTCCGACAACGGCTACGCCACCACCGGCGCCTCCAGCCGCACCGCGTTCGCCAACGGCCAGCCGCTGTTCGCCACTGCGGCGCTCGACAGCGGCCACACCGGCTGGCAGGACGTGAAGTACTTCGCCCACCAGAGCAACGTGCGCTGGGACACGCTGATCGGCGGCAAGAAGAACGAATTCATCTTCGGCGCCGAGTACACCGACCACCGCGTCAAGTCCGGCAGCTACGCCATCGCCAACAGCGGCGCCTTCAACTGCCGCGGCGCCGCCAATGCCACCGCCAACAATGCCTGGTGCATCACCGACGCAAACGGCAACGCGGTGAGCAACCTGGGATCGCTGGCCGGCCGCAGCTATTCGCGCACGGCCTGGAGCCGCGACTGGCAAGTCAAGACCTTCGCGCTGTCGGCCATGGACACGGTCGACCTGACCGACCGGTGGACGGCCTTCGGCGGGCTGCGGGCCGACTACTACCAGCTGGACATGCTCACCCGCAACGCCGCCAGCGGCGCGCAGACGGGCGACTACAGCTTCAACGACACGCTGCTCAACGGCCACCTGGGCGTGAGCTACAAGATCAACCCGATGGGCATGGTCTACGCCAGCTACGGCAGCGCGCAGGACATCAACGGCGGCGAACCCGATGCCGGCACCAGCAGCGGCTACGGCGGCCTGGTGCTCTACAACGGCAACGCCGCCGGCGCCAAGCCCGAGACCTCGCGCAACTTCGAGATCGGCACCAAGTGGAACCTGCTGGACGACAAGCTGCTGGCGACGGCGGCGGTCTTCCAGACCACCAAGCGCGACGTGATGGAAGGCGCCAACTACGACACCACCGGCACCTTCAACAGCGGCCGCAACCGCGTGCACGGCGTGGAGTTCGGCCTGGCCGGCAACCTCACGCGCGACTTCCAGCTGCAGGCCGGCGTCGCGTTCATGAAGTCCAAGGTGCTGCGCTCGTCCACCCCCGCCAACGTGGGCCAGCCGCTGAGCAACTTCGCCGACCGCTCGCTGTCGGTGCAGGGCAAGTACCAGCTCACGCGCGACCTGTCGGTCGGCGCCGCTGCACGCCATGAGAGCAACCGCTGCGGCGGCCAGCCCGACACGGCGGCGGGCCATGTGAACGGCGTCTGCTCGCAGCCGGTGCCCTCGTTCACCGTGTACGACCTGTTCGCGTCGTACCGCGTGAACAAGCAGTTCGACATCCGGCTGAACGTGCTGAATGCGACCAACAAGGACTACTACACCGCCGTGTACCGCTCGGGCGCATTCCTCTACAAGGGTGACGCACGCGCCGTGCGCCTGACGCTGAACTACGATCTGTGACCCGGCTTGGGCCGCGCGCGCTGGCCATGACACGGCAGCGCCTGCCGCCCCCCGCCCTGCCAGCGCAGGGCAGGGCCTTGCACCCCGCCCTGCCAGCGCAGGGCGGGACCTCTCAACCGGCCCTGCCCGCGCGGGGCCGGACCTGTTTCCACCGATGAAGCCCACCCCGCCCTTGCCGCCACCGACCAGCCCCCCCTCGGCGCCGCCCCTCGCGCCGCTGGAGCGTGTGCCCGAGGGCGCCTGGAACGCGGCCGACTACGAAAGCCTGGCCGCGCGCCACCTGGCGCCAGCGCACCGGGCCTACGTGGCCGGCGGCAGCGGCTGGGACACCACGGTCGCGGCCAACCGGGCGGCGTTCGGGCGCTGGGCGGTGGTGCCCCGCCTGCTGCGCGACGTGCGCGCCGGCCACACGCGGCTGTCGCTGGGCGGCCAGGCGCTGGCGCACCCGCTGCTGCTGGCGCCCGTCGCCTTCCAGCGGCTGGCCCACCCGCGCGGCGAGGCGGACACAGCCCGGGCCGCCCACGCCACCGGCGCCGGCTTCATCGCCAGCACGCTGTCTTCGCTGCCGCTCGAGGCCATCGCCCAGGCCGCCGGACCGGTGCGCTGGTTCCAGCTGTATTTCCAGCCCGCGCGCGAGACCACGCTCGACCTGGTGCGGCGCGCCGATGCGGCCGGCTACACCGCCCTCGTCGTCACGCTGGACGCTTCGATCCAGCTGGCCAGCCGCAGCGCGCTGCGCGCGGGCTTTCGCATGCCGGCGGCGGACGGGCTGGCGGGCAACCTGGCCGGCTACCCGGCCGGCGCGGCCACGGTGCTGGCCGAGGGCGAGAGCCGGATCTTCCAGGGCGCCATGCGCCACGCCCCGACCTGGGACGACCTGCGCTGGCTGCAGGCGCACACGCGCCTGCCCGTGTGGGTCAAGGGCGTGATGCACCCGGACGATGCGGTGGCGCTGCGTGCCGAAGGCGTCGCCGGCGTGGTGGTGTCCAACCATGGCGGCCGCAGCCTGGACGGCGCACCCGCCAGCCTGGCGGTGCTGCCGGCCGTGCGCGCGGCCGTGGGGCCGGGCTACCCGGTGCTGTTCGACGGCGGCGTGCGCACCGGCCACGACGCCTTCAAGGCGCTGGCGCTGGGCGCCGACGCGGTGCTGGTCGGCCGCCTGCAGGTGTACGCGCTGGCCGTGGCCGGCGCCGTGGGCGTGGCCCACATGCTGACCCTGCTGGTCGAGGAGCTGCAGGCCTGCATGGCGCAGGCCGGCTGCGCCAGCCTGGCCGACATCGGCGCGCACTGCCTCGCCGCCCAGCCCTCGCCCCCTGGCGACACCGCCGCCCACCCCGGCACCTGCATCGACGCCCACGACACGAACGCCCCGCCATGCTGATCTCCATCGACCAAGTCCTCTCCGCCGCCGAGGTGCGGCAGCTGCGCCAGTCGCTGGACGCCGCGCCGTGGACCGACGGCGCCGCCACCGCCGGCACGCTGGCGCAGGGCGTCAAGCGCAACCAGCAGCTGAGCGACGGGCTGCCGCTGGCGGCCGAGCTGGGCCGGCAGATCCTGGCGCGGCTGGCCGGCCACCCGCTGTTCGTCTCGGCCGCGCTGCCGCGCACCATCTACCCGCCGAAGTTCAACCGCTACGCCGGCGGCGGCAGCTACGGCGCGCATGTCGACAGCGCGGTCATGGCCGTGCCCGGCACGCACCAGCAGATGCGCACCGACGTGTCGGCCACGCTGTTCCTCTCCGCGCCCGAGGAATACGACGGCGGCGAGCTGGAGATCGAGGGGCCATTCGGTGTGCAGAGCGTCAAGCTCGCGGCCGGCGACCTGGTGCTGTACCCGTCCAGCAGCCTGCACCGCGTCACGCCCGTCACGCGCGGCGCGCGCGTCGCCTCGTTCTTCTGGATCGAGAGCCTGGTGGCCGACCCCACCGACCGCGCCCTGCTGTTCGACCTGGACCAGTCGATCCAGCGCATCACCCCGCTGCTGGCGGCGGACGATGCGCGGCTGGTGCAGCTGACGGGCGTCTATCACAACCTGCTGCGCCGCTGGGTGCGGCAGTGAGCGGCGCCCGGACCGGCCCCTCCCTGCCAACCACGACCACAACCCCGTACGCCCCATACGCCACCACGTCCACGAAAGCCACCATGAAGACCCTCACCGCCTCCCGTCTCGCCACCGCCGCCCTGCTGGCGCTGGGCGCCTGCAGCAGCGCCTTCGCCCACGGCAAGGTCGAATGCCCCGAACACCCCAAGGCGGAATGGCGCCCCCACACCGAACTGCAGCAGAAGCTGGAGAAGGAAGGCTGGGTGGTGCGCCGCATGGAGAAGACGCCGACCTGCTACGAGGTCTATGCGAAGGACCCGCAGGGCAAGCGCATCGAGGCCTTCTTCGACCCCAAGACCTTCGAGCGCGTTGAAGAGCGATAACCCTGCGGCCGTGCCGCCGCCCCCGGCGCAGCCCCGGGTGCGTGTATGGGACCGGCCCGTGCGGCTGATGCACTGGGCGCTGGCCGCGAGCGTGGCCACGGCCTGGCTGACGCGCAGCGACCTGGGCGTGCTGCATGAGGTCCATGAGATCGCCGGCTACGCTGCGGCGGCGCTGGTGGCGGCGCGCACCGCCTGGGGCTGGGCCGGCAGCCGCCACGCCCGCTTCGCGAGCTTCGTGCGTGCGCCGGCCGCCACCTGGCGCTATGCGCGGGACGTGCTGGCGGGCCGCGCCCAGCGCTTCGTGGGCCACAACCCGCTGGGCGGCTGGATGGTGCTGGCCCTGCTGGCCTGCACGGCCGCGCTGGGCCTGACCGGCTGGCTCTACACCACCGACCTGTTCTGGGGCTATGGCTGGCTGGCCGCCCTGCACAGCGGACTAGGCTGGACGCTGCTGGGACTCGTCGCACTGCATGTGGCGGGCGTGGCCTTCACCAGCTGGCAGCACCGCGAGAACCTGGTGGCCGCCATGTTCACCGGACGCAAGGCACCGCCCGCGGAGCCGGGCGACCACTGACGCGCTGCGGGTGCCGGACGGCAGCCCGGCCCGGCGCGGCGCGGCGGAGGAAGCGCACCCGGCCGCGGCCCGGATCAGCCAGCCGATCAGGCCCCCGCGCTTGAATGACACGCACCTCCAGCTATGCATTCGATAGCAAGCCGCGTTCTGGCGGAACCACAGCCTGTGGCGCCTTCGCCACAGCGATGCGGCCGGACACCGTACCGCCTTGGACTTCGCAATTGAGAATGAATATCATTGCCGAATCGAGCCGGGCCGTGTGGAAGGAGAGAGCTGCCGGCCCTGCTCGACAGCAGCCAGCCCTTCGGAGAGGCGCCGCTTCGTGGCGCCGCACGTCATGCCCTTGATCGCCCCGACCAGCCAGCCAATGCGCGATTCCATCCGGGGCATTCCATGGCACACAACACTACCTACATCAAGAGCCGCAAACACCTGACCGCGACGCGGCAGGCGTCCATCACCCATCTGGCCACCGCCACCTCGGCCGCCGCACTGCTGGCGCTGGGGCTTCCGGTCCAGGCGCAGAGCCCAGCCGACGGCACGGCAACCACCACCACCACCACAGCCACCACCCTGGCCGCCGCACCGGTCGCGACCGGCGCCACGCTCAAGGAAGTGAAGGTCGAATCCAGCCGCGACGCCGGCTACCAGCCGGGCGCCCCGTCGTCGCCCAAGTACACCCAGCCGCTGGTGGACACCCCCCAGACCATCACGGTCATCCGCAAGGAGGTGCTGCAGGACCAGGCCGCGACCACGCTGACCGACGCGCTGCGCAACACGCCCGGCATCACCTTCCAGCTGGGCGAGAACGGCAACACCGCCACCGGCGACGCCGTCTTCCTGCGCGGCTACGACACGCAGGGCAGCATCTTCGTGGACGGCGTGCGCGACGTGGGCACCATCGCCCGCGACATGTTCAACATCGAGCAGGTCGAAGTCATCAAGGGCCCGGCGGGCGCCGACATCGGCCGGGGCGCGCCCACCGGCTACATCAACCTCAGCAGCAAGCAGCCGGTGCGGGGCGACGTCTCCAGCGCCAGCCTGAGCGTGGGCACCGACGACCAGAAGCGCGTCACCGCCGACATCAACCGCAGCTTGAGCGACACCTCGGCCGTGCGCCTGAACCTGATGGCGCAAAACAGCGGCACCCCGGGCCGCGACTACGTGCGCGACCAGCGCTGGGGCTTCGCGCCCTCCGTCGCCTTCGGCCTGGGCACCGACACGCGCACCACGCTGCAATACCTGCACATGGACCAGAGCAACCGCCCCGACGGCGGCCTGCCCACCACGGGCCTGGCCGGCTACTACCTGGCGCAACTGGCCGCGCGCGGCGGCACCGGCCCGAAGGTGGACACCAGCAACTACTACGGCTGGCTGTCGGACCACGACGACGTCAAGGCCGACCAGCTGACCGCCAGATTCGAGCGCGACCTGGCGCCCGGCGTCACGCTGCGCAACCTGACGCGCTGGGGCCGCTCCACGCAGGACCTGGTGCTGACGGGCGCGTTCTCCAGCGGCCTCATCACCCCCAACGTGAACGACCCCGCCACCTGGACGATGCGCGTGCTGCCCCAGGGCAAGCACCAGCGCAACACCGTGCTGGCCAACCAGACCAACCTGACGGCCGACCTGGACGTGGGCGGCCTCAGGCACAACGTGACGGCCGGCCTGGAGCTGGGCCGCGAGGAGCAGGTGAGCCGCGCGCGCGCCGCCGTCATCGACGCCAGCAGCGGCGTGCGGGTGGTGTCCAACGGCACGGCCTCCTACCAGTCGTACGTCAACCTCTACAACCCCGACCCGAACCGCGCCTTCGTGCCGGTCGTCGACTCGGGCGCGCGCACCGAGGGCAAGGTCTCCACCGCAGCGCTCTATGCCTTCGACACGGTGGAATTCAACCGCCAGTGGCAGTTGAACGGCGGCCTGCGCTATGAGCACTACCGCACCGACTTCCACAGCGTGGCCGCCACCGGCACCACCACGGCGCCGGTCAACGCCGACGGCTCGGGCAACCTCTTCACCGGCAAGCTGGGGCTGGTCTACAAGCCGGCGGACAACGGCAGCATCTATGCGGCCTACGCCACCTCGGCCAAGCCGCCGGGCAGCGACTTCGCGCTGTCCACCGTGGACGCCAACATCAACAATCCCAACCGCGACCCGCAGAAGGCCCGCACGGCCGAGCTGGGCACCAAGTGGGAAGTGCTCGACCGCCAGCTGACGCTGACAGCCGCCGCCTTCCACACCATCAACCGCAACGAGCAGGTGACGCCGGACCCCGTCACGAACGAAACGATCCAGTTCGGCAAGACGCGCGTGCAGGGCCTGGAGCTGTCCGCCGCCGGGCAGATCACGCCGGCCTGGCAGGTGGTCGGCGGCGTGGCGCGCATCGACACCAAGATCGTCGAGGGCCCCAGCACGCAGAACCTGGCCGTGATCCGCTATTCGCCCAAGCTCACGGCCACGCTGTGGACCACCTACAAGCTGCCGATGGGCCTGACGGTGGGCGGCGGCGTGCGCTATGTGGACACGCAGATGCGATCGACCAGCAACGCGGCGATCACCGCCACCTCGTTCTTCCCCAAGGTGCCGAGCTACACGGTGTTCGACGCCATGCTGGGCTATGAAATCAACCGCAACGTGTCGCTGCAGCTCAACGTGTTCAACCTGGCCGACAAGTTCTACCTGGCGCGGGTCAACAACGCCGGCAACCGCTACATGCTGGGCGCGCCGCGCTCGGCGCTGCTGACGGCCAACGTGAAGTTCTGACCACCGCCGGCCCCGTCGTGGACAGCCCGGGCCAGCCAGGTCCGGGCTTTTTTGCGTTTCTTTCTTTGACTGGAGGCTTCCTCCCATGATGCTGCACATCCCCAACGTCCTCACCCGCGAGCAGGTGCGCCAGATGCGCGCGGCCATCGACGCCGCCGCCTGGGTGGACGGCCGCGCCACGGTGGGCGCGCAGGGCGCGCTGGTCAAGCACAACCGCCAGCTGCCGGAGAGCGACCCGGTGGCGCTGGAGCAGGGCCGCATCATCCAGCAGGCGCTGGCGGCCAACGCGCCCTTCTTCAGCGCCGCGCTGCCCGCGCGCCAGATGCCGCCGCTCTTCAACCGCTACACGGCGGGCGAAACCTACGGCCTGCATGTCGATGGCGCGGTGCGGAGCGTGCCAGGGGCGGCGGCGCCGTGGCTGCGCACCGACGTGTCGAGCACGCTGTTCCTGTGCGACCCCGAGGACTACGACGGCGGCGAGCTGGTGGTGGTGGACACCTACGGCACGCACGAGGTCAAGCTGCCGGCGGGCGACCTGATCGTCTACCCCTCCAGCAGCCTGCACCGGGTGGAGCCGGTGACGCGCGGCGAGCGGGTGTGCTCCTTCTTCTGGACGCAGAGCATGGTGCGCAGCGACGCGCAGCGCAGCATGCTGCTGGAGCTGGACCAGACCATCCAGCAGCTGCGCGCGCAGCTGGGCGAAACGCCGCAGACCGTGGCCCTCACCGGCCACTATCACAACCTGCTGCGCCTGTGGGCCGAGGTGTGACCGAGGTGTGACCTGCCGCAGCCGGCCCGATTTTCAAGCCAAATCAGGCTCCAGCGCTCTACCCACAATGGAACCATGCTATATATTTTATAGCATTATCCCTCAAGGCAGATCCTTGTTCGGCTCCGGCTTGGCCATGTCGCGCGGCCCCACCGTGCCCAGCCGGCCCTTCAGCGACTGCGGCTGGCCGGTGAGCATGGCCGAATACATGGTGGTGTTGGACAGCACCTTCTTCACGTAGTCGCGCGTCTCGGCGAAGGGCACGTTCTCGGCCCAGATGGCGGCGTCGATCACCGGGCCGTTGCGCCAGCTGCGCGGCCGGCCCGGGCCGGCGTTGTAGGCGGCGGCGGCCAGCGCCATGGAGCCATCGAAGTCGTCCAGCGCCAGCTTCAGGTAAGCGGTGCCAATGGTGATGTTGGTGTCGCGGTCGTTGATCTGGTCGGGCGTGAAGCCGGCCATGCCGATCTTGCGCGCCGTCCAGCGCGCCGTGGCGGGCATGACCTGCATCAGGCCCGAGGCGCCGACGCCGGAGCGGGCGTCCATGATGAAGCGGCTTTCCTGGCGGATGAGGCCGTAGACGTACGCCGGGTCCAGCCCGATGCCCTGCGCCCGGGCCACCACCGTGTCGCGGAACGGCATGGGAAAGCGCTGGTTCACGTCGAACGAGGCCTTGGTGCGCTCGCTGGTGTTGATGCAGCGGTCCCACACCTGCTGGCTGCAGGCCAGGTCGGCCGCGGCCAGCAGTTCGCGCTCGGCCAGGCCGCCGGGCGTGTGCAGGTTGGTGCCGTAGTTCCATTCGCGCACGCCTTCGCTGCGCAGACCCAGGGCGATGGCGTAGAGCCCGCGCGCCAGGCTGGGGTTGGCGCGGGCGGCGGCCTTTTCCTCAGGCGTGAGCGGCTGCGGCGCGGGCGGCACGGTCACGCGCTGGCCCAGCTCTTCCAGCGCCAGCTGCTCGTAGAAGCCGCTCGGGCCGGCGATGCGTTCCAGCAGCTTTTTGATCTCGGCGCGGTCGTCGTCGCCCGGCCGCTGGGCCAGCATCGTGCGCGCCTTCCAGTAGGTCCAGGTGGGTTCGCTGCGCGCCTCCGGGCTCATGGCGTCGATGGCGCGGCCGGCCACCTTCCATTGGCCGGCGCGCAGGGCGGCGCGCACCTTCCAGCCGAGCATGTCGTCGGTCAGGTCGCTGTCGCGGTTGGCGTTGGCGTAGTAGCCCAGCGCGTCGTCCGACAGCGAGCTGGCCGCCTGCCGGCCGATGGCGCCCCAGACCCAGTTGCGTTCCTCGGGCGAGAGCTGCACGCCCCACTTGCTGTCGAGCAGGCGGGCGGCCTGGCCCACGTCGGTGCGCGCCAGCTTGATGAGCGCCAGCACCACCAGTTCGTGGCTGACCTTGGTGGCGGCGCTGGCGCGGCCCGTCAGGTACTTCATCGGGCTGTCGAGCACCTCGCGCAGCTGCGGCAGGGCCTCGGGCGCGACGATCTCGACCGCGTCGCGCACCACGCGCGAGCGGTTGGCGTCGGCGCCCAGGCGGGCCTTGCGCCACACCTCCACCGGCTTGATCTTGCGGGCCGAGAACATCTCGGACGCGGCATGCGTGCAGCCGTCGTCGGCCTCGCGCTGGGCATACCAGAGGCGCAGCACCTCATCGGCGGCGCTGGCAGGCGCGTTGCCCTTGATCTGGTCGATGGTGATGGCATAGCAGCGCACCTCGCGGTCGTCGGACATGCGGTAGGCCGGGTGCATGTCGGCGAACTGCGCCCAGTCGCGGCGCTGGCCCAGCAGCAGCAGCCAGTCGTTGCGCAGGCGGTCTTCCTGGTAGCTGCCGGCATAGCGCTGCAGGAAGGCGCCGACCTCGGCCGGCTGGGCGTCGACCAGGCGGGCCTTCAGCTCCCAGTAGGCGGCCCAGGGTTCGAGGGCGTTGCCGCGGGCGTAGGGCAGCAGGCCGGTCAGCGACTGGCGGTCGCCCTTTCGGAAGGCTTTCTGCATCTCCAGCACGGCTTCGTCGCCCCGGTTTTGGGCCAGAACAGGCGCGGCCAAGGCCATCATCACGGCGCTGGCGCACAGCGGTGTCAGAATCTTGAGCAATTGCATTCGGGAATTATGTGATGGACAAAGCAGCCCTGCGCCGCGCACTGATTGAAGAGCGTCTGAATTTGCCCGACCGCCTGCGGCGCGCCGACCTGCTGCAGCGCGTGATGCGCATCTGGCTGGTGGACCGCCCGGACACGGTCATCGGCGCCTATTGGCCCATCAAGGGCGAGTTCGACCCCCTGCCCGCCCTGCACCGCTGGAAGGAGGACGGAGAACTGCTGGACCAGCCTTTGCGCCGCCGCATCGGCCTGCCGGTGGTGAACAAGCAGCACAAGACGCTGACCTTCCATGCCTGGTACCCGGGCTGCGAGATGGAGGAAGACGCCTACGGCATTCCCAAGCCCAAGGACACCGAGGTGATCGTGCCCACCCTGCTGTTCGTGCCCTGCGTGGGCTATGGCGCCGGCGGCTACCGCCTGGGCTATGGCGGCGGCTTCTACGACCGCACCCTGGCCACGCTGCAGCCGCGCCCGACCACCGTGGGCCTGGGCTTCACCAACGGCTTCCTCGAAGACTTCGAGCACGAGGCGCACGATCTGCCGCTGGATGCCATCCTGAACGACAACGGCGTGGTCTGGCCGATTTAAAGGCGATCCCTTGAGCGGCTTGCGCCGCTTCCCCCTTCTCTCGCCTCGCTGTGCGAGGCGGGAAGGGGGACGCAACCGGCGGCCTGGCAGAGCCAGTTCCGCGGTTGCACTGGCTTGGCCTGCTCCGCGGCCGCTCGACGGTTCAAGGACGGGGGCCGACCGGGATGATGCGCCCCAGGCATCAAACGGGGCTGCGCAATGCATCACTGGCGTGGCACGGCCTGGCTAGACTGGGCTCGTCACTCTCCTTTCTGAAAAGCCCGCCATGCTCCAGCTCTATATCGGCAACAAGAACTACTCCTCCTGGTCCATGCGCCCCTGGGTGCTGATGCGCCAGGCCGGCATCGATTTCGAGGAAGTGCTGGTGCGCTTCGACAGCTTCGCGGCCGATTCGGCCTTCAAGCAGCGCATCGCCGCCGTGTCGCCTACGGGCAAGGTGCCGGCGCTGGTCGATGGCGACCTGGTGGTGTGGGACACGCTGGCCATCGCCGAATACCTGGCCGAGCGCTTTCCCGACCGCGCCCTCTGGCCGGCCGATGCCCGCGCGCGCGCCGTGGCCCGCAGCGCCTGCGCCGAAATGCACAGCGGCTTCACCGGCCTGCGCGGTGCCTGCCCGATGAACATCGAGGCGCGCCTGCAGGGCACAGGCGCGCTGCTCTGGCGCGACAACGCCGCCGTGCGTGCCGACGTCGCCCGGCTGGTCAGCCTGTGGACGCAGCTGCTGGACGCGCACGGCGGGCCGATGCTATTCGGCGGCTTCACGGTCGCCGATGCGTTCTTCGCCCCGGTGTGCACCCGCCTCGTCACCTACGCGCTGCCGCTGCCGCCGCACATCCAGGCCTATGTGGACCGGGTGATGGCCCTGCCCGGCGTGCAGGCCTGGGTGCAGGGTGCGCTGGCCGAGAACGACTTCCGCGACTTCGAGGAACCCTATCGCCTGCGCGGCGGGCGGGGCTGAGGCCATGGCCGTCACTATCTACCTGCGCTACGTGCTGAACACGGCGAAGCTGCGTGAGTTCGAGCACTACGGACGGCTGTGGATTCCGCTGGTCGAGAGATTCGGCGGCAGGCACCACGGCTACTTCATGCCGAGCGAAGGCGCCAACAACATCGCGCTGGCCCTCTTCACCTTCGACAGCCTGGCCGCCTACGAGGTGTACCGGCAGCGGTCGATGGAGGACGCGGAGTGCCAGGCGGCCTTCCGCTATGCCGAAGAGACGGGCTGCATCGTGAGCTACGAGCGCAGCTTCTTCCGGCCGGTGTTCGAGGGCGTGGGTTCGGACTGAGCGGGGCCTGTGCCGCGTCGGCCGAGGGGTCGAAGCCTGGGTTGGCCAGCCCTCCGGCAAGCCCATGGCGAATGGGCCGTCACCGGGCCAGCAGCAGTGCCCGCGCCACCTTCTCTTTGATCTTCGGCCCTCACCGGAACTGCTTGCGCAGGAACGCCTTGTGCCGTGCGATGTGCGCCAGCTGCGCCGGGGCCACGCTGCCGCCCAGGTCCTCGTCCTCCACGTTCAGCACGCTGCGCGCGTGCGCCATGGCGCGCTGCACCACCTCCTGCTCGCTCACGCCCTGGGCGGCGGCCAGGTCCATCGCCACGCGGCGCATGGCGCGCTGCGACAGCATCCACATGGCGCCGAAGGCGTCCCAGGCGGTGGCGGCCTCCTGCGCCTGGGCCTGCTCGGCCAGGATGGCGCTGAGCGGCTTGTCCAGCACCGCCTGCAGGGCGTCGAGCTTTTCCTGCAATTCCTCCAGGCGCAGCTGCGCCTGGGCGGCCTCGGCGGCGGCGTCCACCGCCGGGGGCGCCGGCGCAGGAATGGGCAGGCTGCCGTCGGGATTCAGCTGGGCGATGGTGAGCGGAGGCAGGGTCATGGCGATGGAAGGCGCAAGGGTCGCTGGGCGAGAAAGCTCCCGACTATAGGCAAGCCCCTGGCTACACTGCCCGCATGCAGATCTATTTGGTGGGCGGCGCGGTGCGCGACAGGTTGCTGGGCCGCCCCATTCATGACCGCGACTGGGTCGTCGTCGGCGCCACGCCGGCCGACATGGAAGCACGCGGCTTCCTGCCCGTGGGGCGCGACTTTCCCGTCTTCCTGCACCCCGAGACGCGCGAGGAATACGCCCTGGCCCGCACCGAGCGCAAGAGCGGCCACGGTTACCGGGGCTTCACCGTGCACGCCGCGCCCGACGTGACGCTGGAAGAAGACCTGTCACGCCGCGACATTACTATCAATTCGATAGCATCCAGCACAGACGGATCAAGCGCTGCGGGCCTTTTCGATCCCTACAACGGCGTACGAGACCTTGAAGCCCGCGTGCTGCGCCATGTGACCGACGCCTTCCGCGAAGACCCGGTGCGCATCCTGCGCGTGGCGCGCTTCGCCGCGCGCTTCACCGACTTCAGCGTCGCGCCCGAAACCCTGCAGCTGATGCGCGAGATGGTGGAGGACGGCGAGGCCGACCACCTGGTGCCCGAGCGCGTCTGGCAGGAACTGGCGCGCGGGCTGATGGAAGCGCGCCCCTCGCGCATGTTCGAGGTGCTGAGGGATTGCGGCGCGCTCGCCGTGCTGCTGCCCGAGGTCGCCCGGCTCTGGGGCGTGCCGCAGCGCGCCGAATACCACCCCGAGGTGGACACCGGCATCCACCTGATGATGGTGCTGGACATGGCCGCGCGGCTGCAGGCGCCGCTGGCCGTGCGCTTCGCCTGCCTCACGCACGACCTGGGCAAGGGCACCACACCCGCCGACGTGCTGCCGCGCCACATAGGCCATGAAATGCGCAGCGCCCGGCTGCTGCAAGGCGTAGCCGAGCGCCTGCGCGTGCCGGTGGACTGCCGCGAAACGGCCGACGTGGTGGCCCGCGAGCACGGCAACATCCACCGCAGCGGCGAACTGAACGCCGCCGCCCTGCTGCGCCTGCTGGAGCGCTGCGACGCGCTGCGCAAGCCCGAGCGCTTCGCCGACGTGCTGCTGGCCTGCGAATGCGATGCGCGCGGCCGGCTGGGCTTCGAGGAAGCGCCCTATCCGCAGCGCGACCGGCTGGCGGCGGCGCTGGCTGCCGCCCGGGCCGTGGCCACTGCCCCCATCGCCGCGCAGGCGGCTCAGGCCGGCATGACCGGGCCGCAGGTGGGCGAGGCCATCCGGCGCGCCCGGACTGCCGCGCTGCAGGCGCATCTCGCAGCGGCGCAGTAGCGCCCGCACCGCGCCGCTGCCTGGACAGTAGCCGCCGGCCTACATGGCCGCGGCAAGCATTTTGCTAAGGTTCCGCCGATGCAAAAGCCCCCGTTGCTGACGGCGCGACATGCGCTCTTTCTCGACTTCGACGGCACGCTGGCCGATATCGCCTCGCACCCCGATGCGGTGCAGGTCCACCCCGGCGTGGTGCCCGCATTGCGCACCCTCTCCGGCTACCTGGGCGGCGCCCTCGCCATCGCCACCGGGCGCACCCGCGCCGACATCGACCACTTCCTGAGCCCGCTGCAGCTGCCGCTGGCCTCCGAACACGGCGCCCAGTACCGGCTGGCGGACGGCGTGCAACGCGGCGTGCCGGCACCCGACCTGGCGCCCGTGCTGAGCGTGCTGCAGCCCATGCTCGACCGCCACCCCGCGCTGGTGCTGGAACGCAAGAGCGCCGGCGTCGCGCTGCACTATCGACAGGCGCCCGAGCTGGAAGCGCGCTGCCGCTCGGCCGTCGACCATGCGCTGGCCCAGGCGCCGGGCCTGGAGGTGCTGCAGGGCAAGTGCGTGCTGGAGATCAAGCCCGCCGGCCCCAACAAGGGCCGCGCCATTGCCGACTTCATGCGCCATGCACCGTTCCAGGGCCGCATTCCCGTCTTTGCGGGCGACGACGTGACCGATGAACACGGCTTCGCCGCCGTGCGGGCGCTGGGCGGCATCGGCGTCAAGGTCGGGCCGGGCGAAACCCAGGCCCAGGCCCGCTGCACCGACACCACCGAGCTGCGCGAATGGATTTTTCAGATGGCCTCTCCCCAGGGACTTCCCGCATGACGACCACGCCCCCCGAAGACTCCGCGCCCGCAAGCGCTTCCTCGCCCTCGCAGCCGCCGACGACGGCGGACGCCCGCGCCCTGGGCGAGCCCGCGCTGCCGCTGGCCGATGCCATGCGCGGCCTGCCCGTCCAGCCCATGGCGCGGCCGGCCACCTTCGCGCCGCCCATCGAGGGCTCGCTCCAGCTCGGCATGATCGGCAACTGCTCCATCAGCGCGCTGGTGGACGCGCAGGGCCAGATCGTCTGGTCGTGCATGCCGCGCTTCGACGGCGACCCGGTCTTCAACGCGCTGATCCAGCCGGGCGAGGAAGGCAGCCGCTTCGCCATCGAGCTGGAGAACCAGGTCGAAAGCCGCCAGTGGTATGAGCCGAACACGGCCGTGCTGCGCACCCAGCTCACCGACCAGGCCGGCAACAGCATCGAGATCACCGACTTCGCGCCGCGCTTCTACGCCCGCTCGCGCTTCTTCCGCCCCATGCTGCTGGTGCGGCGCGTGCGGCCGGTCAAGGGCTCGCCCCGCATCCGCGTGACCGCCAACGTGCGCTACGGCTGGGGCAGCGAGCAGCCGGAGATCACGCGCGGCAGCAACCACGTGCGCTTCGTCGGCGCGGCGCTGACGCTGCGGCTCAACACCGATGCGCCGGTGTCGCACGTGCTGTCGGGCCAGCCCTTCGTGCTGTCCCGCGAATACAACTTCCTGCTGGGCGCGGACGAGGCCCTGCCCGCCGGCATCGCCGACACGGCGCGCTCGTACGAGCAGGACACCGTGGCCTACTGGCGGCAGTGGACGCAGCGGCTGGCGCTGCCGCTGGAATGGCAGGAAGCGGTGATCCGCGCGGCCATCACCCTCAAGCTCTCGCTCTACGAAGACACGGGCGCCATCGTCGCGGCCATGACCACCAGCATTCCCGAATCGGCCCACAGCGGCCGCAACTGGGACTACCGTTTCTGCTGGCTGCGCGATGCCTTCTTCGTGGTGCGCGCGCTCAACAGCCTGTCGGAAACGGCGACCATGGAGGACTACCTGCGCTGGCTGAGCAGCGTGGTGGCCGAGGCCAGCGAGGGCCACATCCAGCCGCTCTACGGCATCGGACTGGAGCGCGAGCTGCCCGAATTCTTCGTGCCCCACCTCAAGGGCTATCGCGGCATGGGCCCGGTGCGCGTGGGCAACCAAGCGGCCGAGCACTTCCAGCACGACGTGTACGGCAACATCATCCTGGGCGCCGCCCAGGCCTTCCACGACAAGCGCCTGCTGCACCCGGCGGGCGAAGCCGAGTTCACGCGCATGGAACAGATCGGCGAGCTGGCCGTGCGCGTCTACGGCACGCCCGACGCGGGCATGTGGGAGCTGCGCACCCGCGCCCGGGTGCACACCTCGTCCGCGCTGATGAGCTGGGCGGCCTGCGACCGGCTGGCAAAGATCGCCGCCAAGCTGGGGTTGCCCGACCGCGCAGACCACTGGGGGGCGCACGCCAGCCGCATGCGCGAAGAGATCCTCACCCGTTCCTGGAGCGACAAGCGCCAGGCCTTCGCAGAGAGCTTCGGCGGCCATGAGCTGGACGCCAGCGTCTTGCTGATGGCCGAGGTGGGCCTGATCGACCCGCGCGACCCGCGCTTCGTCAGCACGGTGGACGCGATGGAGGTGTCGCTCTGCGACGGCCCCTACATGCGCCGCTACGAGGCGGCCGACGACTTCGGCAAGCCCGACACGGCCTTCAACATCTGCACCTTCTGGCGCATCGACGCCCTCGCGCGCATCGGCCGCCGCAGCCAGGCGCGCGAGATCTTCGAGGCCATGCTGGCCGCCCGCAATCCGCTGGGCCTGCTGTCGGAAGACACGCACGCCGAGACCGGCGAGATGTGGGGCAACTTCCCGCAGACCTATTCCATGGTCGGCATCATCAACGCCGCCATGCGCCTTTCCGCCCCCTGGGACACCGTCATATGAGCCGCCTCGTCGTCATCTCCAACCGCCTGGCCGACCCCCGCAAGCCCGCCGCCGGTGGCCTGGCCGTGGCGCTGGGCGAAACGCTCAACCAGACCGGCGGCCTCTGGTTCGGCTGGAGCGGCACCGTCACCGAGGACGGCCTGCCCGGCGAGGGCACGCTGCACACCCGCCAGGCCGGCAACGTGACGCTGGCCACGGTGGACCTGTGCCGCGAGGACCACGACAGCTACTACTACGGCTACAGCAACAGCGTGCTGTGGCCCGTCTTCCACTACCGGCTCGACCTGGCCGACTTCAACGCGGGCTACATCGCCGGCTACCGGCGCGTGAACCAGATGTTCGCGCGCAAGCTGCTGCCGCTCTTGAAGGAAGACGACACCATCTGGGTGCACGACTACCACCTCATCCCGCTGGCGGCGGAGCTGCGTGCGCTGGGCTGCCGCCAGAAGATCGGGTTCTTCCTGCACATTCCCGTGCCGCCGCCGCTCATCATGGCGGCCATCCCGCAGCACGAATGGCTGATGCGCTCCTTCTTCGCCTATGACCTGGTGGGCCTGCAGAGCGAGGCCGACGTCGCCCACTTCATCCGCTACCTCGACAAGGAGGCCGACGCACAGTCGGTCGGCGCCCAGCGCCTGCGCGCCTTCGGCGCCACGGTGCAGGTGGCGGCGTTTCCCATCGGCATCGACGTGGACGAATTCACGCGGCTGACCGAGGCCCCCGAGGCGATGGACACCTTCACCGCCATGCGCGAGGAATATTCCCGCCGCCGCCTGCTGCTGGGCGTGGACCGGCTCGACTACTCCAAGGGCATTCCGCAGCGCGTGCGCGCCTTCCGCGAGCTGCTGTCGCGCTACCCGGAGAACCAGCACAGCGCGACGATGATCATGATCGCCTCGCCCTCGCGCGACAGCGTGAATGCCTATGCCGACCTGCGCACCGAGCTGGAGGGCCTGTGCGGCGCCGTGAACGGCGACTTCGGCGACCTGGACTGGATGCCGCTGCGCTACATCCACCGCACCGTGGCGCGCAAGCGCGTGCCGGGCCTGTGCCGCGCCGCCGCCGTGGGCCTGGTCACGCCGTTGCGCGACGGCATGAACCTAGTCGCCAAGGAATACGTGGCCGCGCAGGACCCCGAAGACCCGGGCGTGCTGGTGCTGTCGCGCTTCGCAGGCGCGGCCGAGCAGATGAAGGAAGCCCTGCTGGTCAACCCGTACGACACGCAGGGCATGGCCGACAGCATCCAGACCGCGCTGCAGATGCCCTTGGCCGAACGCCAGCGCCGGCACCAGCGGCTGATGGAACGCATCCGCGAACACGACGTGCACTGGTGGCGCAAGACCTATCTGGCCGCGCTGGCCGATGCTGGCGAGGACGACGACCGCAGCCACCTGGCGATACGGTCCTGAGGCGCCGGGGCCCCGTGCGGTGGCACCACGCCGGGCCGGCATGGCCGTTGCAGCAGGGCAGCACCCGGCCATCCGCCCAGAGCACCTTCCGGAAAGCCCACTGACGTAGCGGCCGGGGCGCTCGACTTGCGGCTGGCCGCCCTGCCCGCTCAGATCCACTTGGCGATCAGGCTGGCGACGAAGCTCAGCAGCAGCGTGGACGCCAGCGGCACATCCCAGTCGCGCCCGCCCAGCCGGAACCGGAAATCCCCCGGCAGCCGCCCGAACCCGATCCGCCGCAACAGCGGCGACAGCCAGCTGATGCACATGAGGGCCAGGAAGACGACGATAAACCAGCGCAGCATGCGGGGAGTGTAGGTGGGGCGAGAGTCGACCCGGGGCCGGACGCTGCCGCGCAATGCCTTCCCGCTCAGCGGGTGGAGGTCGAAACCATGACGGGCGAGACCCAGGCTCGTAGCCACCGGAAGGAGAAGCTGCAGCACCCGACGTGGACAAGACACCACCACCGCATCCACCTGGGCCCGTGGCCTAGAATTGCCGCTCCGGCCTACCGACGCGATTTCGTTTCGCGCAGGAGGCCGGAAAAGCGTTCTCAGGGCGGGGTGGAATTCCCCACCGGCGGTCATGGCGAACGGAGGCTTCCTCCATCCGCACGAGCCCGCGAGCGCCCGCTAGCCGTCTGCGCCGGCGGGGTCAGCAGACCCGGTGTGATTCCGGGGCCGACGGTCACAGTCCGGATGCAAGAGAGCGCGAACCTGCCAGGTGCCATGGGTGTCCGCACGTCCTCCGGGATGGTTGCGGCGTCGTCGGCGCGCTGAGGGATCGTGCGCCCTGATTCTGGTCCATCCGCCGCAGCTGCGGCATCCGTAGGCAACCATGAGTCAGCTCCAAGACCTTCCTTTCTCCGTTCTTTCCCCCAGCAGCGATGCCAGCCCACCCCCCGGGGGCGCAGGCAAGCGCTATGCGTTCATCGCAGCCTCATGGCACGCCGAGATCGTGGGCGAAGCCCAGGCGGGCTTCTTGGCCGAACTGGCCGCGCTGGGCATTCCTTCCGACCAGGTGGATGTTTTCAAGGTGCCCGGCGCCTTCGAGATCCCGCTGCATGCCAAGCGCCTGGCGCGCTCGGGCCGGTACGCCGCCATCGCCGGCTGCGCGCTGGTCGTCGATGGCGGCATCTACCGCCACGATTTCGTCGCCCAGGCGGTCGTGAGCGCGCTGATGGACGTGCAGATCGACACCGACGTGCCGGTGCTGTCGGTGGTGCTCACGCCCCACAACTTCCACGAGCATTCCGAGCACCGCGACTATTTCCGGCGCCATTTCGTCCAGAAGGGCGCCGAAGCCGCACGCGCAGCGGTGCAGACCGTCCAGAGCCTGCAGCAGCTGGACGCGGCACTCGCGGCCGGTCACTGAGAGCAGCGCGGCGGCGCAGCCCCGGCCAGCCGCCTGCGGGACGGGCCAGCGGCTGCTCGCGCAGCCCTGACCGACCGGGCAACCGCGCGGCGTTCTCAGCGCTGCACGCCCCAGCGCCGCACCGTCAGCCGTTCCAGCGTCTGGAAGCCCAGGCTCTCCACCAGCAGGCCGATGATGATGACCAGCGCCAGGCCGGCGAACACCTTGTCGGTGTAGAGCTCGTTGCGGTTCTGGAAGATGTACCAACCAAGGCCGCCCTGGCCCGACGAGGCACCGAACACCAGCTCGGCCGCGATGAGGGTGCGCCAGGCGAAGGCCCAGCCGATCTTCAGGCCCGAGAGAATGGACGGCAGCGCGGCCGGCACAAGGATCTGCAGCACGTAGCGGATGCCGGTGAGCCCGTAGTTGCGCCCGGCCATGCGCAGGGTCTCGGGTACTGCCTGGAACCCGGCGTAGGTGTTGAGCGCCAGCGGCCACAGCACCGAATGGATCAGCACGAACACCAGGCTGCCCTGCCCCAGCCCGAACCACAGCAGCGCCAGCGGCAGCAGGGCGATGGCCGGCAGCGGGTTGAACATGGAGGTGAGGGTGGAGAGCAAATCGCGCCCGAACCGGGTGGAGACGGCCAGCGTGGTCAGTACGAAGGCGCCCGCGATGCCGGCGAGGTAGCCCTTGAGCAGCACGCCGAGCGAGATGGCGGCCTTGCCCAGCAGCTCACCCGACGCGATGCCTTCGCCCAGCGCCCGTGCGGTCTGCAGGAAGGTGGGCAGCAGCAGGTCGTTGTTCTGCCAGCGGGCCGCCACTTCCCAGAGCGCGGCCAGCACGACGAGGATGGCAAGGCGCCGCACGGTGCCCTGCTGCCAGACGCGGGTGGCCCAGGGCAGCGGGCGTTCGGGCGCGACGCCAGTGAGCGGCGGCAGCGTGTGCTCCACCTCGGGCCGCACCGGCGGCACGCGGGCGGCGGGCGCGGCACCTGCCGGGGCCGTTGCATAGGAAGAAGGCAAGGTGGTGCGGCTCATATGGCGATCCGGAAAGGCAGCGAGGCGGCGGACGGGCGCTGCGCCAGCTGCGCGGCATCGGCCGCGACCGAGCCGGGCGCACCCGCGCCGTGGCCGCCCTCGCCCGCAGGCTCGTCGAACAACAGGCGGTGGATGCGCTGCGCGGTGGACTGGAATTCGGCGCCGCCCAGGCTGTGCAGGCCGAACTGGTGGCTGTTGATCTCGGCCCGCAGCCGCCCCGGGTGGGGCGAGAGGATGGCCACGCGGTTGCCCACCACCAGCGCCTCTTCGATCGAGTGCGTGACGAAGATCAGCGTGAAACGGAACTCGTCCCACAGCGCCAGCAGCTCTTCCTGCATGCGCCGCCGCGTGAGCGCGTCCAGCGCGGCGAAGGGCTCGTCCATCAGCAGCACCTGGGGCTGCATGGCCAGCGCCCGGGCGATCGCCACGCGCTGCTTCATGCCGCCCGAGAGCTGGTGGGGGTGCACGTCGGCAAAGGGCGCCAGCCCCACTTTCTCCAGGTACAGCGCCGCCCGCTCGGCGGCTTCGGCCCGCCCCACGCGGCGCGAGGCCAGCAGCGGGAACATGACGTTGTCGCGCACGGTCTTCCAGGGCGGCAACTGGTCGAATTCCTGGAACACCACGACCCGGTCGGGCCCGGGCTTCGTCACCGACTGGCCGTCCAGCAGGATGCGCCCTTCGCTGGGTGCGATGAATCCGGCGATGGCCTTGAGCAGCGTCGATTTGCCGCAGCCCGATGCGCCCAGCAGCACCAGCCGGTCGGCGGGGTGCACGTCGAAGCTGACGCGGTGCGTGGCGCGCACGGCGCGCCGGGGCGTGCGGTAGTCGATGCTGACGCCGTCCACGCGCAAGAGGGGCTGGGCCGCGCCGACCGGCAGGCCCGCGGCCGCCGGGGCAGGCAGGGCCGCGGCGTCGTCCGGCCAGCCGGCATAGGGCCCCACTTCTTCCTGCACCCGCTCCAGCAGGCCGGCGGACATGGGCGCGAGTCGTTGCATCGTCAGCATGGCTGCCTCCGTTCGTTCGGTCGTTCGGTTGGTCGTTCTTCAGGTCTCAACTGCCGCGCGCGGTGAGCGGGTCGTCGAAGAAGTAGTCCTTGAGCGATTCGGGCTTGTGCTTGATGGCGCCCACGCGCTGCAGGAACTGGCCCAGGCCCAGCGTGTTCTGGGGCTCCACCTTGAACTGCACCTCGGGGTTCTGGATGATCTTGAGCAGCAGGGCGCGGTCGGTCTTGGCGCCGGTCACCTTCAGGTAGATGTCAGCCGCCTTCTCGGGATTCGCCGATACGAACTGGGCCGCCTCGTTCAACCCGGCCAGGAAGGCCTGGTAGGTCCTGGGGCTCTCCTTGCGGAATTTCTCGGTGGCGTAGAGCACCGTGGCCGAAGCGGGGCCGCCCAGCACGTCGTAGGAATTGAGCACGATGCGGGCCTTGGGATTGCCGGCCAGCTCCTGTTCCTGGAACGGCGGGTTGCCGAAGTGGCCGGTGATCTCGGTGCCGCCCTTGATGATGGCTGCCGCCGCATCCGGGTGCGGCACGGCCACCTGCAGCCTGTCGAGCCGGTTGAATTCCTTGTCGCCCCAGAGCTTGGCGGAGGCGAACTGCAGCACGCGCGACTGCACCGACACGCCCACCGCCGGCAGGGCGATGCGGTCCTTCTCGGTGAAGTCGGCAATCGTCTTCACCGCCGGGTTGTTGCTGACCAAGTAATACGGAAAGTTGCCCAGCGATGCCACGCCCTTGACGTTCTGCCGGCCCCGCGTGCGGTCCCACAGCGTGAAGAGCGGGCCCACGCCGGCGCCCGCGATGTCGATGTTGCCCGAAAGCAGCGCATCGTTCACCGCCGAGCCGCCCGACAGCTGCAGGAAATCCACCTGGATATCGAGTCCGGCGGCCTTGCCGTGCTTTTCGATCAGCTTCTGGTCCTGCGCCACGTTCAGCAGCAGATAGACGATGCCGAACTGCTGGGCGATGCGCAGCTTGCCTTCTTCGGCGTGGGCGGCCAGCGGCGTGGCCAGCCCGGTGGCCAGCAGGCCGGCCATCGTGGCGATGGCGGCGGCCTTGCCCAGGAAGATGCGGCGCAGTGCAGAAGCCGTGGCGGCAGTGGTGGGTGACATATCAAAGCTCCTTCGAAAGATTTCCAAGTCAAAAGTGCCTGCAGCGCTTATCTGTCAAGCATCAGCAGCTACGAATTCAATAGCAATCACTCATTTCCCCCGTGGGGAGCCATGGCTGGCACGCCCGCGGCCTCATCGTTGGAAAGGCTGCGACGCAGGCCAAGCCAGCAGACGCCGTGGAACGGGCCTAGCCCGGCCACCGGCGGCGCCCCCTCCCACGCGCGGGGTGAGAGCGGGGGGAAGGCGCGCAGCGCCTTCAGGGGGGTGCTCCCATCTACAACGGCAGGTCGCCCTCGACCGTGGTGCGGTAGAGCTTGCGGCGCTGGCTGTCGGGTGTGCCGGCCGCCAGGTGCTGCACCGAGCGGTTGTCCCAGAACACCAAGTCGTGCGGCTGCCACGCGTGGCGATAGACGAATTCGGGCCTCACGGCAGCGGCGAACAGCAGGTTCAGCAGATCGCGGCTTTCGTCCTCGGGCCAGCCGACGATGCGCGTGGTGAAGTGCTCGTTGACGAACAGCGCGCGGCGGCCCGTCTCCGGGTGCGTGCGCACCACCGGGTGCACGGCAGGCGCCACCTCGGCGATCTGCTCGGGCGTGAGCTTGGGGCGCCAGGGGCTCCTGGCCCGCAGTTCTTCGTACTTGGCCAGATAGCTGTGTTCGGCCCGCAGCGGCGCGATGGCGCGCTTGAGTGCCTCGGGCAAAGCGTCGTAGGCGGCATGCTGGTCGGCAAACAGCGTGTCGCCCCCCTCGCCGGGCAGCTCCTGCGCGTGCAGCAGCGAACCCAGGCTGGGCCGCTCCTTGTACGACAGGTCGGAATGCCAGTAGTGGCCGGCATCGCCCAGGCCGAGGGGCTGGCCGGCCTCGTCCTTGATGTTGGAGACGATGAGGATCTCGGGGTGGTCCGCCAGCTGGAAATTCTTCAGCACGTGGATCTGCAGCGGCCCGAAGCGCCGGCTGAAGTCGATGTGCTGGCGCGGGGTGATGCGCTGGTCGCGGAACACGACCACGTGGTGGTCCAGGTGCGCGCGCTGCAGCCGGGCGAAATCCGCAGGGTCGAGCGGACGGGAGAGGTCCAGGCCCAGCACCTCGGCACCCAGCGGCGCGCCGGCCAAGGGGCGGATCTCGAAGCTTCCCGAAGGCGAAGGGGTCGCCGGGGGCTGGAATGCCTGGAAGGCACGGGACAGGACTGCGGACATGGGGGGATCTCCAGGTAGCGCCGCGCCCACAACACTTCGTGGAGCAGGGCGGCGAGTGACTTGGAGGCCACTTTAGGCGCCGGCCTTCCTATCTGGAACGAATGGTTCGTCAGTTGTTTACTACGAAAACAGCTAAGCGAGCCGATCGGCCCTGCCGGCCCCGGGCTGCTTCAGACAAGAAACGCATGAGCTTGGAAGCCCCTTTTTTCCGCGTTTGCTTGATCGGAAAACGCGCTTCGCGCCGCCTGCAGCCACTTCCAGAATCCGTCCATTCCCTCTTCTTCTGGAGCCTTCCGTGAGCCTTGTTTCCGACGATTCGATCGACACTTCCTTCGGCGACCTGCGCATCCGACGCGTGGCGGGCGCACTGGGCGGCGAGGTGCTGGACCTGGAGCTGTCCGCCAGCCTGGACGACACCACCATCGGCCACCTCACGGCGGCGCTCGTGCGCCACAAGGTGCTGTTCTTCCGGGGCCAGCACCAGCTGGGCGACGCCCGCCACCAGGCGTTCGGCGAGCGCCTGGGCCGCACCGTGGCGCATCCCACGGTGCCGGCGCGCGAAGGCACGCGCATCTTCGAGCTGGACGCTTCCAAGGGCGGCGGCCGCGCCGATTCCTGGCACACCGACGTGACCTTCCTCGACGCGTTCCCCAAGTACGGCATCCTGCGCGCCGTGACCGTGCCGGCCTATGGCGGCGACACCGTCTGGGCCAACACCGCCGCGGCCTACGAGCGCCTGCCTGAAGACCTCAAGCGCCTGGCCGACAGCCTCTGGGCCGTGCACAGCAACAACTACGACTACGGCGCCGACCGCCTGGTGGTCGACGAAACGCGCCTGCGCCACCACCGCGACGTGTTCGCCTCGGAGGTGTACGAGGCCGAGCATCCGCTGGTGCATGTGCACCCGGTGTCGGGCGAGCGCGCGCTGCTGCTGGGCCACTTCATCCAGCGCATCCAGGGCTTCTCGTCCACCGAATCGGCGCGGCTCTTCGAGCTGCTGCAGAACCGCGTGACGCGGCTGGAGAACACCGTGCGCTGGAGCTGGCAGCAGAACGACGTGGCCATCTGGGACAACCGCGCCACGCAGCACATCGCCGTCAACGACTACGGCCGCCAGCCGCGCGTGGTGCGCCGCGTGACCGTGCACGGCGACCCTGCCGTGGCGGTGGACGGCCGCAAGAGCCGCACGCGCCGCCGCCCCGAGGCGACGAACGACGCGCACATCGACACGCTGATCGCGACCACCGCCTGACCCTGCCGCCAGCCCGCCACGCCCGCACGCCTTCCTTCGCACCCGTACCCGCATCCCACCCATGACGCAACGCCGCCACCTTCTGCAAGCCGCCACCGGCATCGGGGCCTCCCTTCTGCTGCCGGCCCTCGCTGCCCATGCCCAGCCCGGCGGCGCGCGCCGCTTCCAGGGCACGACGCTGAACGTCTCCACCTTCAGCGCCGCCTACCCCAAGCTGCTGCAGCAGTGGCTGCCGGAGTTCGAGGCGCTGTCGGGAGCGAAGGTGAATTTCGACGCGCCCTCGTTCCCGGTCTACAACCAGCGCGCGGACCTGGAGCTGTCCACCAAGGGCTCGGCGTACGACGTGGTGAACGTGACCTTCATCTACTCCAGCCGCTGGATCGATTCGGGCTGGCTCACGCCGCTGGACGAGTTCATCGCCAGCCCGCAGCACACGCCGCCCGACTGGGACCTGAACGACTTCCTGAGCGGAGCGCGCGCGCCGGAAACGGGACGCGACGGCAAGCTCTACGGCATTCCCTGGACGGCCGAGGCGCTGCTGTCGGTCTCGTCGCGGTTCGACCTCGTTCAGCAGGCGGGCCTGGCGTTCCCCGACACCACCGACGACCTCGTGAAGGTGCTGCGCGCCGTGAACAAGAAGGAGCGGGTGGCCGGCTTCGTCTCCGACAGCCACTACGGCTGGACCTTCGTGCCCTACCTGCACGCCTTCGGCGGCGACGTGTTCCGCAAGGCGCCCGACGATCTCTTTCCCACGCTGGACACGCCCGAGGCCGTGGCCGCCGCCGACTACTACGCGAACCTGATCCGCGAATTCGGCCCCGATGGCGCGATCACCTACCAGCCGGACCAGGTCACGCAGGCGCTCAAGCTCGGGCGCGTCAACTTCTCCGACGCGGGGCAGCTGCACCTCGCGCAGCTGGGCGACGCGGCCACCAGCAAGACGCTCAAGACGGTGAAGTTCGGGTTCGTGCCGAAGGGCCCGGCCGGGCGGTTCCCGGGCACCGCCGTGCACGGCCTGGGCATACCGGCCGGGTCGCGCAACAAGGAGGCCGCCTGGGCCTTCATCCAGTGGGCGCTCTCCAAGCAGACCACGCGGCGCGCCGTGGCGGCCGGCTACGGCTCGCCCGCGCGGCGCTCCGACATCGACTCGCCCGAGTTCCGCAGCCGCCAGCGCATCAACGGCAGCGACCTCGCCCAGCTGTCGCTCGACTCGATCAGCCTGGCCGAGCGCACCGGCCACATGAAGTACCGTACCGTGTCGGTCTATCCGCAGGTGGACCAGCAGCTCAACAAGGCCATCGCGCTCATCGCCTCGGGCCAGGCGAATGCGCGGCAGGCGATGCAGCAGGCGCAGGCGCAGTCCATTGCCGAGCTGCGCCGCGCGGGCCAGAAGATCTGAGCCATGGGCGCCGCCAACGCACTCGCCGCCCCGGCAACGCCGAGGGCCCCGGCATCGTCCGCTCCCCGGGGCTGGCAGGCCACGCGCCGGCGCGCCTTCGCGTTCGGGCTGGCGCCGGCGCTCATCGTGCTGCTGGCCATCACCCTGGTGCCGGCCGGGGCGCTGGTGGTGGCCAGCCTCACGCCGCTGAGCCTCACCGACCCGGCAGGCACCTTCCACTTCCGCGATCCGCTGGGCAACTACCGGCATCTGCTGGAAGACGCGCGCTTCCTCGGCTCCATCGCCACGCAGCTCAAGCTCTCGGCCGCCAGCGTGGTGCTGCAGCTGGCCGTGGGCCTGGGGCTGGCGCTGCTGCTGAACGCCCCTGCCCGCGTGCTGGGCGCCGTGCGCGGGGCCTTCCTGATTCCCATGGTGCTGCCGCCGATCGTGGTGGCGCTGATCTGGAAGATCCTGTTCACGCCCGACGTGAGTCCGCTGCACCGTGCGCTGGAGGCCATTGGCTGGCCGGTGCGCTCGCTCATCGCCAACCCGGACACCGCCCTCTGGGCCATCGCCTTCGCCGAGACCTGGCAGTGGTTTCCCTTCACCATGCTGATGGTGCTGGCGGCGCTGCAGATGATGCCCGCCGACCCGCTGGAGGCCGCGAGCCTGGACGGCGCCAACCGCTGGCAGCTGTTCCGCTACATCGTGTTCCCGCACATCCGCCCGGTGCTGGTGGTGTGCGGCCTGTTCCGGCTGATCGACAGCTTCAAGGCGTTCCCGCTGATCTTCGTGCTGACCGACGGCGGCCCCGGCACGGTGACCGAGGTGACCAACTACTACGGCTTCATCCAGGCCTTCAACTTCTCGTACTGGGGCTATGCCAGCGCCATCGCCACCGTGATCCTGGCGGGCGTGTTCGCACTGAGCTGGCTGGTGGGGCGACTGGGGTGGAACGACCATGGCAAGCACTGAAATCGCCCTGCCCCACCGGCACCTCGAAGACGCGCCGGCCGGGAGCGGCGCGCGCGCGGGCTGGCTGCGCCGCCACGGCCGCGCTGCCGCCGCGCTGGTGCTGCTGGCGGTGGCGCTGTTCCCCTTCCTCTGGCTGGTGCACCTGGCCTTCAAGCCGGCCGCCGACCTGTTCGAGGACCGCCTGCTGTTCGTGCCCACGCTGGACGGCTTCCGGGCGCTGCTGCAGGGCAGCTTCCTCCGCTCGTTCCTCAACAGCCTGGCCGTGAGCACGCTCTCGACCGCGATGTCGCTCGCCATCGGCGTGCCGGCGGCCTATGCGCTCACGCGCTGGCAGTTCCCGGGCCGCCGCCACGTGGCGCTGTGGATCCTGGTGACGCGCATGGCCCCGCCCATCGCCTTCACCATCCCGTTCTTCCTCGCCTACCGCTGGCTCGGGCTGCAGGACACCCTCTTCGGGCTGGCGCTGGTCTATCTCACCTTCAACCTCGCCATCGTCATCTGGCTCATGCAGACCTTCTTCGAGGCCGTGCCCACCGCGCTGGAGGAAGCCGCCTACATCGACGGCTGCGGCGTGTGGCAGGCCTTCTGGCGCATCACCCTGCCGCTGGCCGCGCCGGGCGTGGCGGCCACTGCGGTGCTGTGCTTCATCTTCGCGTGGAACGACTTCTTCTACGCCCTCATCCTGACCCGCACGCAGGCGGTGACGGCCCCCGTGGCCATCGTCAACTTCCTGCAGTACGAGGGCTGGGAGTGGTCCAAGATCGCCGCGGGCGGCACGCTGGTGATGTTCCCGGTGGTAGTGTTCACCGTGCTGGTGCGCAAGTACCTCGTGCAGGGGCTCACGGCGGGCGGGGTCAAGGACTGAACCCCTTCCCTCGCACAGAGAGCGAAAAAGAAAAAAACAAAGAAAGAAAGAAGGACCCTTCATGGCTGCGCTCACGCTGCATCAGATCACCAAGCACTACGGCGACACGCCGGTCATCCACGGCGTGGACATCGGCATCCGCGATGGCGAATTCGTGGCCCTCGTCGGCCCATCCGGCTGCGGCAAATCGACGCTGCTGCGCATGATCGCGGGGCTCGAATCCGTGACCGGCGGCGAGATCCGCCTGGGCGGGCGCCTGGTCAACGACACGCCGCCGCGCGACCGCAACATCGCGATGGTGTTCCAGAACTACGCGCTCTACCCGCACATGACGGTCGCCGAGAACCTCGGTTTCGCGCTGAGGCTGCAAGGCCAGACGCGCGATGCCATCCAGCGCCGCGTGGGCGAGGTGGCGGCCATCCTGGGGCTGGAAGCACTGCTCGGCCGCACCCCGCGGCAACTTTCGGGTGGCCAGCGCCAGCGCGTGGCCATGGGCCGCGCCATCGTGCGCCAGCCCGACGCCTTCCTGTTCGACGAACCGCTCTCCAACCTGGATGCGCAATTGCGTGTGCAGGTGCGCACCGAGATCAAGGCGCTGCACCAGCGCCTGGGCACCACCACGGTCTATGTGACGCACGACCAGGTCGAGGCCATGACGCTGGCCGACCGTATCGTGGTGCTGAAGGACGGCCGCGTGGAGCAGGCCGGCGCGCCGCTGGAACTCTACGACCGCCCGGCCAACGCCTTCGTCGCGCGGTTCATCGGCTCGCCCTCGATGAACTTCATCCCCGGCCGGCTGGAGCTGGACGGCAGCCCCCGCGTGGTGACCGACGACGGCCTGCAGCTGCCGCTGCCCCGGGCGCCGCGCGCGCGCCAGGGCGACCGCGTGCTGTACGGCGCGCGGCCCGAGCACTTCGCGCTGGCGAGCGGCGCGGACGATGCACACGGCGCCCTGCCCGCCCGCGTGGTGGTGGTGGAACCCACGGGCGCCGAGACGCAGGTGGCGCTGTCGGTGGGCGACGGCGGCCACGACGTGCTGGCCGCTTTCCGCGACCGCATCGCGCTGCGGCCCGGCGAGCCGCTCTGGCTGCGACCGCAGGCGGCGCAGGCGCACCTGTTCGATGCCGCCAGCGGCGCGCGGCTGAACTGAAGCCAGCGGTGGCTGCGGCGACCGGGTTGCGCAGTTCGCGCCAGGAGCGGCTGACAGAACCTCGCCCAGCGGTGCCGGCCGGGCGCCGCGCCGAGGGCAGTGCGGCAGCACGGCAATACGGCAGTGCGAGGAGATGCGGTGACGACGCCCGCAGGGCTTGCCCGCCGCCCTAGAGCCGGTGCGTGCGGTCGCCCTGGGTGAAGCCCATCGGCTCCCACGGCTCTCCCGCCCCCACGGCCAGCACCTTGAACAGCTCGCCCATTTCGTGCTCCATCATCAATTTGGCCGCTTGCGCACGTTCCGCCTGGGGCAGCTGCTCCAGAATCGATAGCAAACCGCAGTTGATGAGGAAGTGGGCCTGGGTGGTGTAGCCCAGCACGTTCAGCCCTGCGTCCTGCGCCGCCAGCGCCATGGCGGTGAAGTTGACGTGCGCGGTGATGTCCTTGGCGCCCACATCGGCCAGCGGGTCGGAATCGACCTGGTGCGCCTGGTGGCAGACCAGCGTGCCCATGTGGCGCTGGGGATGGTAGTACTCGCCTTCGGGAAAGCCGTAGTCGATGAGGAAGGCCGCACCGCGCGCCAGGCGCTGGGCCAACATGCGCAGGAAGCCTTCGCCCTGGGCATGGATCTCGGTCAGGTAGTCCTGCGGGCCGTCGGGCTCCACTGGCGGGCGCAGTGCGGTGGGGCGGTCGGCCCAGGCGAAGCGCCCGCCCGCAGCGGCCGCCACGCCGCGCTCGTGCCACACGCCGCCCACCGCACCGCCGTGGCGGGCCAGCAGCTGCACGGGCATGGCGTCCAGCACCTCGTTGCCGACGACGACGCCCTCGAAGCGCTCGGGCAGGCGGTCGGCCCAGATGACCCGCCCTTCCCACGCTGCCAGGGCCGATTGCTGGCGCCTGCGCAGGCTGCCCGACAGATCGACGATGGTGTAGCGCCGCACCCGGTCGCCCAGCGCCTGCAGCAGCTGTGCGGCCAGGGCGCCGGAGCCCGCGCCGAATTCCCACACCTCGTCGGTGCCGGTGGCGTCCAGCGCTTCTCGCACCTGCGCGGCGAGGGCCTGGCCGAAAACGGGGGAGAGCTCGGGCGCGGTGACGAAGTCGCTGCCCGAGCCCGGCAGGCTGCCGAACTTGGGCGATTCGTTGGCGTAGTAGCCCAGCCCCGGGGTGTAGAGGGCCATCTCCATGAAGCGGTCGAAGCCGATCCAGCCGCCGGCCGAATCGATGGCGCGGGCGATGCGGTCGGCCAACGGTTCCGACGCGGTTTCCGCCGGGGGATGGATGCTGTGCTGGTCGCCCATGGAGGAGCCGGACGGCGCGGGGACGCTCGTTACACTGGGCGTTTCCGTGCTGGCTGCTTGCGTCTGGTTGTCTGTCTTGGTCACCCGCCGATTGTCCCCCATGCCCCCTGCCTCCTCCGCCCCTTCTGCTTCTCCAGCGTCTCTTGCCTCGCCTGCCTCGCCCGACCGGCCGCCCGCGCCCTCTGCCCAGCGTCCCCGGACCGTGCTGGTCACCGGCGCAGCCAAGCGCCTGGGCCGCGAGATCGCGCTGGCGCTGGCGGCCGGCGGCTGGCAGGTGGCGGTGCACTACCGTCAGTCTGCGCAGGATGCTATGGAAACCGTAGCTGCATGTGCCGATCTGGCGGGCGCGAGCGCCCATTTCGATGCCGATTTCGAGGACGAGGCCCAGGTGCGCGGACTGCTGCCGCGCGTGACGGCGCACTTCGGCGGCGTGGATGCGGTGGTCAACAGCGCATCGCTGTTCGAGCACGACGACGCCGCGAGCTTCGGCTTCGCCGCGCTGGAAAAGCACCTGCGCAGCAACACCGCCGCGCCCGTGCTGCTGGCGCAGGCGCTGCACGATCACCTGCAGGCCCGCGCCGACAGTGGCGAGGCCGACCCGCGCGGCGCGGTGGTCAACCTGCTGGACCAGAAGCTGTGGAACCAGAACCCCGACTTCCTGAGCTACACCCTGTCGAAGGCCGCGCTGGAAGCCGCCGGCACCATGCTGGCGCTGGCCCTGGCGCCGCGCGTGCGCGTGGTGGGCGTGGCGCCCGGGCTCACGCTCACCAGCCATCTGCTGGACGACGCGCAGTTCCGCCGCCTGCACACGCTGAGCCCGCTGGGCCGCTCGTCCACCCCTGCCGACGTGGCCGCCACCGTGAAGTTCGCGCTGGAGAACCCGTCGATCACCGGCACCACGCTGCTGGTCGATGGCGGCCAGCACCTGATGCGCTTCGAGCGCGACTTCTCGCTCATGTGACCGGGCGGCCTTCGCCTGATCCTTTCCCGTTCCTTCCACTGACCTGACGCAATGCCCATGCAACACGACGGCGGCCTGCAGATCCTCACCCTCTCCGGTTTGCGCTTCGACGCCAACCTGGGCATCCTCGACCACGAGAAGACCGCGCCCCAGCCCATCCAGGTGGACGCCGAACTCAACCAGGGCCGCCAGCCGCTGCTGCCGCACGACGACGACATCAGCCACGTGCTGGACTACCGCAAGGTGCGCCAGATCATCATCGACGAATGCACCGCCGAGCACGTCAACCTGCTGGAGAGCCTGATCGGCAAGCTCACGCGGCGGCTGATGCAGCTGCCCGGCGTGATCGGCGTGCGCGTGAAGATCGCCAAGCTGGAGATCTTCGAGGACTGCGAGGTCGCCATCCGCATGGAATGCGGCGACTGGTGAGGGCCCGGCGCCCCACGCGCCCCACGCACCCCGGGCGACCCAGGCCACCCACGCAAAGGCAGCGAAAGGCGCGGAAATGGCGGTGCCCCTAAAATTGCGGCCCCTTCCGCGCGCCGGCCACGCCGATCTTTTCGCCCGCCTGCCCGCCGCCCCGATCCCGCCCCTGCCCCTGTCCCTGTCCGCACCGTTGCGCCCTCGCTCATGACCGCCCTGCCCTCTTCCATCGCCACCGACTGGACCGCCGACGCCGCAACCGCTGCCGGCCCGGCCGGCGGGGGTTCCGCCGTTGCCGCCGCCTCCGCCAAGATCGAGCGCGAGGCCCACAAGCTGGAAAAGCGCCTCTGCCGCGAAACCGGCCGGGCGATCGTGCAATACAACATGATCGAGGAAGGCGACAAGGTCATGGTGTGCATGTCCGGCGGCAAGGACAGCTACACCCTGCTGGACATCCTCATCAAGCTGCGAAAGCGCGCGCCCATCCACTTCGACCTGGTGGCCGTCAACCTGGACCAGAAGCAGCCCGGCTTTCCCGAGCACGTCCTGCCCGAGTACCTGGCCACCACCGGCGTGCCCTTCCACATCGAGAACCAGGACACCTACAGCATCGTCCGCCGCGTGGTGCCCGAGGGCAAGACCACCTGCGGCCTGTGCAGCCGGCTGCGCCGCGGCATTCTCTACCGCGTGGCCGACGAGCTGGGCTGCACCAAGATCGCGCTGGGCCACCACCGCGACGACATCATGCAGACGCTGCTGCTGAACATGTTCTTCGGCGGCAAGCTCAAGACCATGCCGCCGAAGCTGGTCAGCGACGACGGCCGCCACGTGGTGATCCGCCCGCTGGCCTTCGTGACCGAGAAAGACACCACCCGCTGGGCGCAGCAGCAGAACTTTCCGATCATTCCGTGCAACCTGTGCGGCAGTCAGGAGAACCTGCAGCGCCAGCAGGTCGGCGAAATGCTGCGCGACTGGGACAAGCGCTTCCCCGGCCGGGTCGACAACATGTTCAACGCCCTGCAGAACGTGGTGCCTTCGCACCTGCTCGATGGAACGCTGCACGACTTCCAGGGTCTGAAGGCCACGGGCGTGGCCAGCGAAGACGGCGACAAGGCATTCGACCCCGAGGCATTCCCGGCCGCCAGCCCCGCGTCGGGCCTGCCGGGCCTGCAGGTGGTGAACCTGTCGTCCTGAGCAGGCCGCCGCCAGCCCGGGCGGCGCGCCGAACTCCGGCGCCGCCGTCTTCGCCAGCCCGATCCGTCAGCCATGCGTTGGCCTTTTTTGCCCGTGTGCTTGTGCCCTCACCCTCATTCCTGACGAGGAGATTTCCATGACGATCATGCGCTGGCTTCGACCCCTTGTGCTGTGCGCGGCGGCTGCCGTGCTGGCAGGCTGTGCCTCCACCCGCGTGGTGGACAGCGACGTGCGCAGCTATTCCACCCTGCCCGGCATCCCGCAACCG
This sequence comes from Acidovorax sp. Leaf160, assembly GCF_001424265.1. Lineage (GTDB taxonomy): Bacteria > Pseudomonadota > Gammaproteobacteria > Burkholderiales > Burkholderiaceae_C > Paracidovorax. The sequence goes on along the minus strand of NZ_LMOV01000001.1, from coordinate 155,665 downwards.
GCCACCTACCGGCTGGAGCGCCTGCCCTCGCAGGCCGCGCACGCGGCCTCGTTCAACGCCATCGAGGCGCTGGCCCAGCAGTCGCTGGCCCGCGTGGGCCTGCAGCGCGACGACGCCAACGCGCGCCTGGTGCTGCAGATCGGCGCGCAGGGCAGCTACGTGACGCCCGCCTGGGCACCGTACTACGCCGACCCGTTCTACGGCCGTTTCGGCTGGGGCCTCCGCTATGGCGGGCGCTACGGCTGGGGCCTGGGCGGCGGCTGGATGATGGACCGGCCACCCACCCTGCACCGCCGTTCGGTCAGCCTGGTGCTGCGCGACGCGACCACGCAGCAGGTCGTCTATGAAACCTCTGCCGTCTATGAAGACGTGTGGACCGACGACCCCGCCATCTTCGGCCTGCTGTTCGACGCCGCGCTGACGGGCTTCCCGACACCGCCGGCCGGCACGCGCCAGGTGCGCACCACCATCACGCCGGGCGCGGCAGGCTCGGCGGGCGGGGCGGCCACGTCCACCATCACGGTCGCTCCCGCCGCGTACCCGGCCGGCCCCGCCGTCACGCCCGGTGTGGTGGTGCGGCCCTGACCGAGCGCCCGCTCGTCCGCCCTGCCCGCCCGGCCCCTTCGCCTCCAGCGCCCGACCGCACAGCCCGCATGCAAGCCACCCGCATCATCGCCATCCGCCACGGCGAAACCGCCTGGAACGTCGACACCCGCATCCAGGGCCACCTGGACATTCCACTCAACGACACCGGCCTCTGGCAGGCGCGCCGCCTGGGCGCCGCGCTGGCCGACGAGCCCCTGGCCGCCATCTACACCAGCGACCTGCAACGCGCCCGCACCACCGCGCAGGCCGTGGCGGACACCACGGGCGCGCCGCTGACGCTGGAGACGGGGTTGCGCGAGCGGGGGTTCGGGCACTTCGAGGGCCGCACGTTCGTCGAGATCGAGGCCGAACTCCCCGACGAAGCGAGACGCTGGCGCCAGCGCGAGCCCGACTACGCCCCCGCTGGCGGCGAATCGCTGACCACCGTGCGCACCCGAATCGCCCAGACGGTGCACCGCCTGGCCGCCCGCCACACCGGCGAGCAGATGGTGCTGGTGGCCCACGGCGGCGTGCTGGACGCCCTCTACCGCTTGGCTACCGGGCAGGACACCCAATCCCCGCGCACCTGGTACCTGGGCAACGCCGCCATCAACCGGCTGCTGTGGACGCCTGACGGGTTGACGCTGGTGGGATGGGGGGATGTGGGGCATCTGGAGGCGGGGGTGCGGGACGAGTTGCATTCCTGACATACCCTTGGCGCCTGCTCAGGGGCTGGTCACGCCCGTTCCCACGCGCGCCTCGCCGTGCTTCGAAACGACCGGGGCGGGCACTTTCGCGGGATTTCGCCCAACGCGCACACGTTCTGCGCGACCTCGAAAAACTCTTTGACCAGACGCGCCTGAAGATTCCAACCCGCGCGGCCACCCGCCACGCGGGGCGCAACTGGCGACCGAGATCGAGCAACTGAAGCAGCACAACGTTTCAACCCACTTGCACACGCGAGGCGCGACCTGGCACCACGCCGCCGCCGCTGTTGCGCAGGCGGTTCACGTCGCTGTCGGCCTTGAATTGGCCCAGATAGGCATCGAGCTGCTCACGCAACGCAGCCAGCGATGGATGGGCGGGGCCAGCGCCGCGGTGGTCGGGGCCGCCTTGGGCCTGCAGGTAGAAGCGTTCCGTGTCGATGAAGTCGGCATCCACCAGGCAGGAAAAGAGCATGCGCGAAAGGAACGCCAGTTGGAAGGGCTGCCGATCTTTGGCCTGCTGGCGGCTCTCGCCGTAGGGTTTGAAGTCTGCAGGCGGACCCAGCTTCTCAGGCAGGGCAACTTCTTTTTCCCACGCTGCATCCAACGCCGGCAAGTCTTGCGTCGCCAGCCGATCGGTCAGGGCCGTACGCTCCCCTTCACCCTGCCCGTTCGCCAGGCCCGCATGGTGTCCCGCTATGCCGTATGCCAGCAACTGGCCCATCGTACCCAAGCGCTGCTGAGCAATGCGCGCCCCCCATGTGGAATGGTCCACGCGCATCGGATTGCCGCGCAGTCGCTCCTGAAAAGGTAGCGTGTATTTGCCCAGGTCATGCAGCAAACCAGCCAACGCGCCCAATTCGGCCGCCCCGAACACCGAAGCGCGCTCAGAAGCACCTCGGCTGACCTGAATCAGGTGTTCAGACAACAATTGCCAGTCCGACCCAGGCCGCCCCTCTAATGAATGGGCATAAAAAACCGTGATGCCTGCCCTCCCCCTCAGTTTTTTTTGATCGCTTGGCCTGCGGAACAGGCGCAGCACAAGCTGCCATTCAAGCACCATACGCTACTGCGATATTGAGCTGCATCAAACCCGGATAACCCTGGATACGTCTGTCTCGGTCGAAAAGACAGGCTGCGCAGAGCGCGCCACGTTTACAGCTGGCCCGTGAGGCCAGCCTGACTCATCGCTGTGCAGGCGTTTTGATCCCAGCCACACCACTGAAGGGATTTACCGCGCGATGCGATGCCCCGCTGCGGCGTTTCGAAGCCAAGTTCACGAAGCCCCAAACAAATCCAGCCCCGCCCCCGCCTTCGGCGGCGTCACCCCCAGGTGCCGGAAGGCCGCCAGCGTGGCCACCCGCCCCCGCGGCGTGCGCTGCAGGTAGCCCTGCTGGATGAGGTAGGGCTCGATCACGTCTTCGATGGTGCCGGATTCCTCGCCGATGCTGGCGGCGATGTTGTCCAGCCCGACCGGGCCGCCGTCGAAGCGGTGGATGACGGCTTCGAGCAGCTTGCGGTCCATCACGTCGAAGCCCTGCGGGTCCACGTCGAGCATGGTCAGCGCGCGCTGGGCGATGTCGAGGGTGATGCGGCCGTCGCCCTTCACGTCGGCGTAGTCGCGCACGCGGCGCAGCAGGCGGTTGGCGATGCGGGGCGTGCCGCGCGAGCGGCGGGCGATCTCGAAGCCGCCTTCGGCATCGATGGGGGCGTTGAGCAGCCCCGCGCTGCGCATGACGATGCGGGCCAGCTCTTCGGGCGTGTAGAACTCCAGCCGGGCGACGATGCCGAAGCGGTCGCGCAGCGGGTTGGTGAGCATGCCGGCGCGGGTGGTGGCGCCGATCAGGGTGAAGGGCTGCAGGTCGAGCTTGATACTCCGCGCGGCCGGCCCTTCGCCGATCATGATGTCGATCTGGTAGTCCTCCAGCGCGGGGTAGAGGATTTCCTCGACCACGGGCGAGAGGCGGTGGATCTCGTCGATGAAGAGAACGTCGTTCTTTTCCAGGTTGGTCAGCAGCGCCGCCAGGTCTTTGGGCTTTTCCAGCACCGGGCCGCTGGTCTGGCGCAGGTTCACGCCCAGCTCGGCCGCGATGATGTGGCTGAGCGTGGTCTTGCCCAGGCCCGGCGGGCCGAACAGCAGCACGTGGTCGAGCGCCTCTTCTCGCTTGCGGGCGGCGCCGATGAAGATTTCCAGCTGCTCGCGGGCCTTGGCCTGGCCGACGTATTCCTGCAGCAGCTTGGGGCGCAGGGCACGCTCGAGCGCCTCTTCCTGCGGCGATGCCGGGGCGGCGGACACCACGCGCTTCGGTGGTGGTACGGGGGCGAAATCGTCGGTCTGGATGCTCATGGAAATACGGAAGGGGCGGGTGCGGGCGGCGCGGGCGGTTCGGCGGGCGCCGCCCCCGCCGTCACCGGACGCTGGACCACACGTTGTAGGCGGTGCCTTCGAACTGGAAGTCGGTATAGGTGGCGATGACGAAGTCACGCTCCGCGGCGCTCACGGTGTAGAAGTGTGCCCCGGTTCTCCGGTTGAAGAAGCGGTAGATGGGAATCGACCCGTTGCCGGACGTGGTCTGGGCATACCAGATGGGCCCTTCGTACTGGAACACCGGGTAGTTGGCATTGACGAAGTCGCGCTCGCCCTGGTCGATGGTGTAGAAGTGCGCGCCGGTGCTGCGGTTGAAGAAGCGGAACACCGGGTTCTGGCCCGTGGTGGCGTTGCCGTAGGCGTAGAACGCCGTGCCCTCGTACTTGAACGTGGGGTAGGTCTGGATCACGTAGTCGCGCTCGCCGGCATTGGCCGTGAAGAAGTGCGCGCCGGTGGCGGTGTTGAAGAAGCGGTACACCGCCGTGCGATCGGACGTGGCGACGGCAGCGGGCGACAGCCATTGCCTGAGGGCGGCCTGGTAGGGCCGGTCGAAGCGGCCGAAGATCGACAGCGACGTGGCGCTGCACGAGGTGCTGCTGGCCGCGCTGCCGCCATAGAGCGTGCCGACCAGGTAGCCGGACTGGAACATGCCGGAACCGCTGCTGCCGCCTTCCGTCAGGCCCCGGCTCCATTCCACCGCGTAGTAGCTGCCGGAGGTGCCAGAGGCCTGCGAGCAGGCCATGCTGGTGCCGCCGGTGGATGTGCAGTTGGCCGTGGCGACGAGCGGGCCGAAGCTCGCCTTCAGCAGGTCGCCACGGGGGTGGTGCACGCCCATGGCGGTGGAGTTGAGCACCCGCGCGCTGGCGTCCCAGCCCGAGAACGTCGCGCCGGCCGGCGGGGTGTCGTTCAGGCGCATGAACGAGGTGTCCGTGTCGCCCGTCGCATACAGCAGCGTGGCGCCGCCCGTGCGCTTCACGGTGCTGGACGACAGCGTGCGGCTGTTGCACGAAGGCGCGCGGAAGAACCAGTCGGTCTGCAGCGTGGAGGCCACCGTCTGCGTCGAGATGCAGTGGTTGGCGGTGATGAAGTACGGCGTGCCGGTGGAGCCGCTGTCGTTGAGCAGCGTGCCGGTGCACAGGTAGGCGCCGCCATCTTTCAGGTAGACCATGCGCGCCACGGCGTTGCGGACCGAGGCGGTTTCGGGCTCGCACACCGCGTCGAGCTGGCAGGTGCTGGAATCGCCGACGGCCTTGGCCGCCAGGGCGCCTTCCACCGGCAGCGACAGATCCACGAACACATGCGACACCTGCGGAATGGCGACCTGCAAGGCGCTGGCCGGCGTGCCCCGAGGCAGCTCGATTTCCAGCGTGGCTTCGCTGCCGCCGGTGTCGGGCGTCCACCAGGTGCGGGCGGCGTCGCTGCTGTCGCCCGCCTGCAGGTTGCGGTCGATCAGCTGCAGCACCTCCTGCCCCGACACCTCGTACACGGCGTCGGGCTTGAACTGGCTGTAGACGCGCAGCGTGGCGCTGCCGGGCAGCTGGGTCACCAGCAGGCCCAGGCGCAGGCCATGCGCGCCCTCGGCATCCACGCTGACGGCCGCCACCAGCCCGCCGCTGGCGGAGGGGCGCCACTGCAGCTGGCGCTGCAGGCCGGCGGCGGTGCGGGTGGCGGCGACCGGACGGGCCGCGCCGATCTGCAGCGGGGCGAAGGAGCCGTCTGCCTCGCGCTCGGCGTTCTTGGGCTGCACCAGCGGCCCGAGGGCGATGCGGGCGGGAGCGACCGCGTCGGCGGCGGACAGCGGGCGCAGCTTGGTGCGGGCCACGTCCTGCACGGCGGAAGCGGGCTGCTCGCGCGATTCCACCTTCAGCACCTGCGCCGACTGCGTGACCGGGGACGCGGATGCCGATGCCGATGCCCCTGATCCGGACACGCCGCTGTCGCCACCCCCTCCACCGCAGGCCGCCAGCAGCAACAGGCTGGCCGCCAGAGAAATGCCTGCGCTGCCGCGCCTCCACGCACGAAGTCTATTCACGATGCTCGCCCTCTTTGGTTGTCGAATGATTCCAGGCCCGGTCGGCCGCCGGCGCCTCTGTGGGCGCCATGCAGGCGGTTGCGACGGGCCTTGCCGGTTACTGGCTGCCCGGGTTCAGCCACTGCCGCAGCGTGGACCGGTACGGCTGGTCGAAGCGGCCGTACTGGTCGGCACCGCCCCGGTTCTGGCAGCTGGCGCTGCCGCCCAGCAGCTGGCCGACCACGTAGCGGCGGCTGCCGATGCCCAGGAACAGCGCCGATCCGCTGCTGCCGCCTTCGGTCGTGCCCTGCTGCCAGGTGGTGGTCAGGAAGGTGCCGTTGTCGGACGTGCTGGTCTGGCAGGTTTCGTCGGCGCAGGTGCTGTAGCGCTGCACGGTGCCCTCGCTGATCTTCTGCAGATCGCCGGCCGGGTGGTGCACACCCAGCACCGGCGACTGCACGGCAACGCCGCCGAAGTACGAGCCGGCATAGACCACGCCGGCCGGCGCGGGGTTGTTCAGCCGCATGAAGGCGGTGTCGGTGGTGGCCGCCGCGTACAGCAGCGTCGCGCCGCCCGTCAGCCGGGTGGCGCCCGGGTTGACGTTGCTGCCGTTGCAGGCGCTGGAGCGGTAGAACCAGTCGGTCGTCAGCGTGGACGCCACCGACTGCGAGGACAGGCAGTGGTTGGCGCTCAGGAAATACGGCGTGGTGGACGAGCGCGCGTCGTTGAGCAGCGTGCCGGTGCAAAGGTAGGCCTTGCCGTCGTCGCGCACGAAGATCATGCGCGCCACGGAGCGGCCTTCGCTGTTGAACTCGGGCCGGCAGGTGGCGTCGATGTTGCAGCTGCCGGATTCGCCCACCTTGGTGGTGAAGGCGCCCTCCACCGCGTCGGGCGCGATGGTGAAGTGCGACAGGCGCGGCAAGGCGATCTGCACGGCCGCGGCAGGAGCGGTGGCCGGGATCTCGACCTCCACCGTGGCGGTCGTGCCGCCGAAATCGGGGCTCCAGTAGGTGCGGGCCGTATCGGCGTCGGCGCCGCCCTGGGCGTTGCGCGCGGCGACGGCGGCCAGCTCCTGGGCCGAGATTTGCACGGCGGCCGATGCGTCGGCGCCGTAGAAGCGCAGCACCGCCCCCTGCGGCAGGCTGCGCACCAGCACCCCGAGGCGGACGCCGTAGGCGCCGGCGGAGTCGAAGGCCAGCGCGGCCACCTGGGTGCCGCGGTCGGTGGGGCTCCAGCGCAGCAGGGCCTGGGTGGCGGCGACGGTCGCGGTGTCTGCCACGCTGCGGGCCACGCCGATCTGGCGCGGCTCGCCCGGCGCGGAGGCCTTCGCGGCAGCCGCCGTCTTGTTGACCACCCCCTGCGCCAGTGCGCCGAGGGCCACGCGGCGCACGGCGGGTGCGGGCGCAATGCCCTGCCCGGCGGTGGTGGATGCGGCAGGCGCGGCAGCGTCCTTGGCAGTGGTGGAAGCGGCAGCCACCGCGCCCGGGTCGTAGGGCTCGATCCGGTCGGAGGCGCTCGGCGCAGGCGCTGGTGCCGGTGCGGGCGCAGGCGCGGGGGTCGAGCTGTCGCCACCGCCGCCACCGCAGGCGGAAAGAATGAGCAGGGCGGCCGTGGCGGGCACCCAGGATGTGATGGCGTTCATGCGATTGGTCCTCATTGATCTACAACCTCAAACGGTATGAATTCCTGGAAAACGCTGCGGCGCGGCAGGCGTCGGGCGCGGGCGCGGGGCGGGGCGGGCGACCTATTTGGCCAGCGCCTTCAGCGCCAGCTTGATGCCGTCGCTCACGCCCACGTCGGCGGGCAGCGCCTTCAGGGCGGCGGCGGCTTCCTTGTCGTTGTAACCCAGCGCCAGCAGGGCCTGCAGGATATCCGCCTGGGCGTCGTTCCTGGCATGCAGGGCGGCGCCCATGTCGGCGCCCAGCTTGCCCTTGAGCTCCAGCAGCAGCCGCTCGGCCGTCTTCTTGCCGATGCCGGGCACCTTCACCAGCCGGCCGGCTTCCTGCAGGGTGACGGCCTGGGCCAGATCGGTCACGCCCAGGCCCGACAGGATGGCCAGCGCCGTGCGCGGGCCGACGCCGCTGATCTTGATGATCTCGCGGAACGCCTGGCGCTCTTCGTGGGTGGAAAAGCCATACAGCAGCTGCGCGTCCTCGCGCACGATAAAGTGCGTGAGCAGGGCCACCCGTTCGCCGGTGGCCGGCAGGTGGTAGAAGGTGCTCATCGGCACCTGCACCTCGTAGCCCACGCCGTGGCAGTCCAGCAGCACCTCCGGGGGGTTCTTCTCCAGCAGCGTGCCGGTCAATTTGCCTATCATGGGTGTCCTTCGCCGCGCGTCTGCCGGCCTTCTGATCGGAATTATCCGCGTGATCCTGCGACACACCTTCACCCCCCACAACAACAACCGCCTGACCCACCTGTGCGGCCCGGCCGATGCCCACCTGCGCCAGATCGAGACCGCGCTGGAGGTACGCATCGCCCACCGGCACGAGCAGTTCAAGGTGGACGGCACCAAGGCGCGCGCCACCCAGGCCATGGAGCTGCTGCAGGCGCTCTACGAGATGGCCGAGCGCCCCATCGCCGAAGACCACATCCAGCTGATGCTGGCCGGCGACAGCGAACTGGTGGCCGCGCCGGAAGGCACCGCCACCCAGCTGACCACCCGCCGCGCCGACCTGCGCGCCCGCACGGCCACGCAGGGCGCTTACCTGGACAACATCGCCAGCCACGACATCACCTTCGGCATCGGCCCGGCCGGCACCGGTAAGACTTACCTGGCCGTGGCCTGCGCGGTCGATGCGCTTGAGCGCAGCAACGTGCAGCGCATCGTGCTGACCCGCCCGGCGGTCGAGGCCGGCGAGCGCCTGGGCTTCCTGCCCGGCGACCTGACGCAGAAGGTGGACCCCTACCTGCGCCCGCTCTACGACGCGCTCTACGACCTGATGGGCTATGAGAAGGTGCAGAAGGCCTTCGAGCGCAATGCGCTGGAGATCGCGCCGCTGGCCTTCATGCGCGGGCGCACGCTGAACAATGCCTTCATCATCCTGGACGAGGCGCAGAACACCACGCCCGAGCAGATGAAGATGTTCCTCACCCGCATCGGCTTCGGCTCGCGCGCGGTGGTGACGGGCGACGTGAGCCAGATCGACCTGCCCAAGGGGGCCCTGAGCGGGCTGATCGACGCCGAGCGCGTGCTCAAGCGCGTCAAGGGCATCGCCGTCACGCGCTTCACCACGGCGGACGTGGTGCGCCACCCGCTCATCGCCCGCATCGTGGACGCCTATGACGCCCGGAGGGGAACGACCCCCTGAGCCGCTGCGCGGCTTCCCGCTCCTCCCGGCTGCGCCGGGAAGGGGAACGACGCCGGTGGCCGGGAGAAGCCCGTTCCACGGCGTCTGCCGGCAAGGGCCGCGCCAGAGGGAGGCGCTGCCTGGACGCACTGCCGCGCCGGCCCGTCATTCACTACAAAATTCATAGCTGCCAGCCCATGCTGGACTAGCGCTGGAGGCCAAAATGGCACTGAACCAACTCCACCTGTCGCTGCAATTCGCCCGCTTCGACGGCGTGGCCGAACACCGCGCCGCCCTGCCCCGGCACGCCGCTGCCCGCTTCATCCGCCATGCGCTGTCCAGCGACGCGGAGATCACCGTGCGCATCGTCGGCGCGGAAGAAGGCCAGGCCCTGAACCGCGAATACCGCAAGAAGGACTACGCCACCAACGTGCTGACCTTCGACTATGCCCAGGAGCCCGTGGTGGTGGCCGACCTGGTGCTGTGCGCCCCCGTGGTGGAGCGCGAGGCGCGCGAGCAGAACAAGCCGCTGCGCGAGTACTACGCCCACCTGCTGGTGCATGGCACCCTGCACGCCCAGGGCTGGGACCACGAAACCAGCCCGGAGGACGCCGACGAGATGGAAGACTACGAGACGGCCATCATGCAGGAGCTGGGCTTCGCCGACCCCTACGCGGCTTGACGGCAACGGCACCGGCGCCGGCACGCCGCCCGATCCAGGCACTGCGGATGATCTGACGCGTTCGCCTCGGGCGTGTCGAAAGGCGGTCCCCGTCACCGTGCCTGCCTGCCTTGCGGCGCTCGCCCTGGCCGCCTGGCGCGTCGCGCACACAACACTTCCGCGCCCCATGCGGGTAATGGCCGCCGCCTTCGCCCCTACCATGCCGGCCCAGGAGACCCCATGTTCGACACCGCCCTGCTGCTTTGCGCCGCCTTCGTGGCCGGCGCGCTCAATGCCGTCGCCGGAGGCGGCAGCTTCCTGACCCTGCCGGCCCTCGTCTTCACCGGCGTGCCGCCCGTGATGGCCAATGCCACCGGCACGGTCGCGCTGCTGCCCGGCTACCTGGCGGGCGCCTGGGGCTTCCGCGAAGACACGGCGCCGCCGCCCGGGCTGACGATGCGGCGGGTGGTGGTGCTGTCGGTCGTGGGCGGCGCCGCCGGGGCGATGCTGCTGCTGGTCACACCCGAGGCCACCTTCCGCCGCGTGGTGCCCTGGCTGCTGCTGGCTGCGACGGCCCTGTTCGCCTTCGGGCCGCAGCTGCGCCGCGCGCTGGCGGGCCAGGCGCCGTCCACCGCCCGGGCCACCGCCGGCCTGCTGGCAGTCGCCGCTTATGGCGGCTATTTCAACGGCGGGCTGGGCATTCTGCTGCTGGCGCTGTTCGGCCTGCTGGGGCAGACCCAGCTGCACGCGATGAACGGTCTGAAGAACTGGGTGTCGGCAGTGCTCACCTGCATCGCGGTCGCGCTGTATGCGGCCGGCGGCGTGGTGCTGTGGCCCCAGGCGCTGCTGATGATGGTGGCGGCCACGGCCGGCGGCTACGGCGGCGCCCGCGTGGCCCGGCGCATTCCGGGCACCTGGCTGCGCTGGGGCATCGTGGTGACGGGCCTGGTGATGGCGGTGCTCTTCTTCCTGCGCGGCTGAAGCGGTTGAAGCCGCCGCAGCCGCCCCGCCCTGCGGCGAAGGCCGGGATCAAGGAGCGCTGGGCGGCGCAGGCGGCGCCGCTGGCGGCTGGCGCAGCAGCGGCGAACTCGGCAGCCAGCGGAAGGCGGTCGAGGCAGCGCACAGCAGCGCGGCGATGCAGAGCATGACCGCCTGGTAGGGCTCGTGCCCGTGGTGCTGCGCCCAGGCCGCGATCACGCCGGTAAGCCACTGCATCAGGGCCACGCCCATGAACATCGACATGGTGTAGAGCGACAGGGCCCGGCCGGTCATCTCGCCCGGGTAGGACGAACGCACGTCGGCATACTGCAGCACGCCGTAGCCGGAGAGCAGCCCCATCAGGAAGATTAGCAGCACATTGGCGGCGGCGTGGTGCACGAACGCCAGCGCCACGAAAAGCCCGCCCATCAGCAGCGAGAAGGTGGTGATCCAGCGGCGCCGGCGCGCGGGGCCCGGGTCGAGCCGGCCGAAGAACGCCGGCACGAACAGCGCGATCAGCGACAGCACCAGGGCCACGTTGCCGCTGTCCACCAGCGAAAAGCCGTAGCGCCCCATCAGCATCGGCCCGAGCCAGAGCCCCCGCATCGATAGGAACGCCGCGTAGCAGCACATGCCCAGAATCAGGATGCCCCAGGTATGCGGCACGCGGAACAGGTCGCCGAAGCGGCTGGCCGCCTGGGCCCAGGATTCGCGCGGGCGGGGTGCGACCTCAGGCAGCGCCGGCTCGTGCACGCGCAGGTAGATCAGCAGCCACGACAGCAGCGACAGCACGGCCAGCACGCCGAAGCCCAGGCGCCAGCCGCCGTGCTGGACCAGCCAGGCCAGCGGCGTGCCGGTGAAGAGCAGGCCCAGCCCGCCGACGCCCATGCCCACGCCCGAGAAGAAGGCGAACCGCTGCGCCGGAAAGTGCCGCGCGATGAACACCGTGCATGCCAGGAAGGCCGGCGAACAGCCCACGCCGATCAGCAGCTGCCCGAGCATCAGCCAGCCGTAGCTGGGCGCCAGTGCGGAAACGGCCGACCCGAGCACGGCCAGCGGGAACGCCGTCAGCACCGTGCGGCGCAGCCCGTACAGGTCCATGCCGATGCCCATGAACAGCTGCGTGACCCCGAACGACAGCCCGAACAGCCCGGCGAAGGCGCCCAGCGAGTCGGGCGAGATGCCGAAGTCCGACCGCAGGCCGGACGCGATGATGCTGGTCACCGTGCGAAACGCCTGGCTGAGCGCGAAGCCCGAGAGCAGGCAGAGGAACATGACCCAGAGCGCGCGCGATGGCGAGGCGGGCGCGGTGGATCCGGTGGGCGCGGTGGGCCCGGTGGTCGGATGGGCTGGGGCGGCGGTATCAGTCAAGCAAGCACCATGTCGAGAAGCATCGGGCGGCAGCCGCGCACCCCTGCTGAAGAAAAAACGGCCGCAGCGCTTGATTCTGCTGGGCCTGCTGCTATCAATTTTGATTAAGCCACCGAGGACGGCGCGATGCGCAGCGGAATCGTCACCGGCCCATCATTGACCAGGTGCACCTGCATGTCGGCAGCGAATCGGCCGGTTTCCACCAGGGGGTGCGACGCGCGGGCGCGGTCCACGAAGTACTCGTACAGCCGGCGGCCCTCGTCCGGCGCGGCGGCCTGGGTGAAGCTGGGGCGGTTGCCGCCGCCCGTGTCTGCCGCCAGGGTGAACTGGCTCACCAGCAGCAGGCCGCCGGCCTCGTCCTGCACGCTGCGGTTCATCTTGCCAGCGGCGTCGCTGAAGATGCGCAGCTTCAGCAGCTTGGCCAGCAGGCGGTCGGCCTCGGCTTCGCTGTCGCCCCGCTCGGCACACACCAGCACCAGCAGGCCGGGGCCGATCTGGCCGATGGTGACCCCTTCCACGTCCACCCGCGCTTCGCGCACGCGTTGCAGCACACTGATCATGAACCCTCCTGATGGTTGTGATTGTTGCGGTCGTTCCGGTCGTTCCGGTCGTTCTGGCTGCTCTGGACGGTGTCGCCGTCCCGGTAGGCCTCCACCCCCACGGGCAGCAGCTCGATGGTCACGCGCAAACCGGGCACGGCGCGCATCAGCGCGGCTTCGACGGCGCCACGCAACTGCGCCGCGCGGCCCAGGCTCCAGTCGGCCGGCACATGCAGGTGCATGCCGGCGAAGCGCCGCTGGCCCGCCTGGCGGGTGACGAGGTGGTCGAAACGCAGGGCCGGCTCGCGCTGCGCGAAGGTCTGCAGCGCGGCGTCGATGGCGGCTTGCGCCTCGGGCTCGATGGCGGCGTCCATCAGCCCCTGCGAAGCGCGCCAGACCATGTGCATGCCCTCTTTCAGAATGTTCAGCGCCACCGCCATGGCCACCAGCGGGTCCAGCCACAGCCAGCCGGTCAGGCTGGCCGCGCCAATGCCGATCACCACGCCGGCGGACGTCCACACATCGGTGACCAGGTGGCGGGCGTCGCCCTCCAGCGCGACCGATCGGTACACCCGCGCCGAGCGGAACATGAGCCAGGCCAGCAGCCCGTTGAGCGCCGAGCTGGCGACCGAGAGGGCCAGCCCCCAGCCGACCTGCTCCAGCGGCTGCGGCTCGGTGATGCGGTGCGCCGCCGCCCAGAAGATGGCGGCCGAGGCGCCGACGATCAGGATGCCCTCGAAGCCTGACGAGAAATATTCGGCCTTGTGGTGGCCATACGGATGGTCGTCATCGGCCGGGCGCGCGGCCACCGTCACCATGGCCAGGGCGAACACCGCCCCCGCCAGGTTGACGAAGGATTCGAGCGCATCGGACAGCAGGCCGACCGACCCGGTGAGGTGCCAGGCCATCGTCTTCATCACGATGGTGACCAGCGCCACGCCGACCGACGCCCAGAGCAGCGTGCGCGGTGCGATGGCGGACACCGCGGCCGGTGATGCGGAAGGGGCAGGTGGGGGCATGGACGGTTCTGGGGGCATCGGCAGTGGCCGTCATTCTGCCTGCGCCACCGGGCCCGCCGCCCACCCGGACGGCCGGCCCGTCAGGCGTAGAGCCGTGCCGCGTCCCGGCGGGCCGCCGCGGCTTCGGGCGCCGCCAGCGCCTCGGCCACCGGCTGCCAGACCGAGGCATAGGCCGGCAGCGCATCGGGCGCGAATGCGGTGTGCGGCCAGTCCGAGCCCCAGACCAGCCGCCCCGGCGCCAGCGCCGCCACGCGGCGGAGGGCGGCGTGCAGCGCGGCGTAGGGCGCCTGGCAGCCGAGCCGGTACCAGCCCGACAGCTTGATCCAGGCGCCCTGCCCGGCCAGCGCGGCCAGGTCGCCCCAGGCTGGATCGTCCTGCGCCAACCCGGCGTGCATGCCGGCCAGATGGTCCAGCACGCAGGTGATGCCGGCGGTCTCGTGCAGCGCGGAGATCTCCGCCAGGTGCTGCGGCCCGGCGTACCACTGCACATGCCAGCCGCGTTGCCGCAGGCGGGGCGCCAGGGCCAGGAACGCGGCCTGCCCGTTGCCCACCGGCGAGACGCGGTTGAAGCGCACGCCGCGCACACCCAGCGCGTGCATGCGGTCCAGTTCGGCATCGGTCACGCCGGCATCGACCACCGCCACGCCGCGGTGGCGGCCGGGCCGCGCGGCCAGCGCCTCGAGCATGACGGTGTTGTCGGTGCCGTAGACGCTGGGCTGCACCAGCACCAGGTGCCGCACGCCGCAGGCGGCGGCTTCGGCTTCGAAGCGCTCGAGCGGAAAGTGCCCGGGCCGGTAGTGGCCGGCCTGCACGGGCGCATCGGCGCGGAAGACGTGGACATGGGCATCCCAGCAGCCCCCGTCCGGCGAAGGCGTCAAATCTCGCGCTGCTTCCTCCATCGAATCACCCGACGGAGATCTTGCGGTCGAGCACCACGTCGGCCCACAGCGCGCGTTGCCCCTGGATGAAGCGTGCCGCGGCAGCGGGCGAGGCATCGGGGAACACGTCGCCGCCCAGCGAGCGGATGCGCGACAGCACCTCCGGGTCGGCCAGTGCCCGGCGGATCGCGTCCGCCAGCCTGGCCTGCACGTCGGCCGGCAGCCCCGCCGGGGCCAGCACCGGATTCCACTCCAGCACCTCGTACTTGCGCACGCCCACTTCGGCCATGGTCGGCACGTCGGGCAGCGAGCGGGCGCGCAGCGCGGAGGTGACGGCCAGCGCCCGCATCTTGCCCGCGCGGATGTGGCCGAGCGCGGACGCCACGTTGGCGAAGAACAGCGGCACCTGGCCGGCCATCACGTCGTTCATGGCCGGGCCGCCGCCCCGGTAGGGAATGTGGGAGAGCTGCACGGCGGCCCGCTCCTCGAACAGCGCGCCCGCCAGGTGCTGGGCCGAGCCGTTGCCCGACGACGCATAGGCCACGCTGCCCGGCTGGGCGCGCGCCAGGGCGATCACGTCCTGCACGCTGCGCGCCTGGAAGCCGGCCGAGCACACGAGCACGTTCGGAAAGGTGGCCAGCACCGCCAGCGGCGTGAACGCCTTGGCGGAGTCGTACGCCATCTTGGGGTAGAGCGACGGGTTGACGGCGAAGGAGGACGCATCCAGCAGCAGCGTGGCGCCATCCGGCGTGGCGCGGGCCACCTGGGCGGCGGCGATCTGGCCGCTGGCACCGGGCTTGTTGTCCACCACGACGCTCTGGCCCAGTGCTTCCCCGAGCTTGGGGGCGAGGATGCGTGCCATCAGATCGGCGCCGCCACCGGCGGGGTAGGACACCACCAGGGTGATCGGCCGACCGCCCGCGATGGACTGCGCAGGCTGCGCGCGGGCGGCGATCCAGGGGGCGGCGAGCGCGGCCCCGGCCCCGCCCAGCATCAGGCGGCGGGTGGGAAGACGG
Source organism: Acidovorax sp. Leaf160 (assembly GCF_001424265.1). Classification (GTDB taxonomy): domain Bacteria; phylum Pseudomonadota; class Gammaproteobacteria; order Burkholderiales; family Burkholderiaceae_C; genus Paracidovorax. The sequence goes on along the minus strand of NZ_LMOV01000001.1, from coordinate 140,245 downwards.
GATGGAACGGGCATGGCAGGGCTCCTGGGAATGCGGATGCTGGCAAGGGGGCGGGATGGCGATTCAGGTCAGCGTGACGCTGTAATGGAAGGCGTGGGCGTCGCCGCGCGTGACGCGCCACTCGACGCAGCGCCCGGCCAGGTCGGTGGCCCGGCGGGTGACGACGGCGCAGGGGTGGCCGGCTGCCAGCCCCAGGCTGCGGGCCTGGGGCGCCGTCAGCACGCCAAAGCCGATGTCGTCCACCGCGCGCTGCACATGCACGCCGCAGCGGCTGGCATAGAAGGGGTAGAGCAGCGCGGGCCAGTCGTGGGGAGCGTCGGCATCGGCGGCGGCAGGAGCGTCCTCCCGGGGCGCCAGCGCGTCGAAGAGATCCAGCGGCAGCCAGATGTGCTCCAGCAGGCAGGGCTCTCCATCGATGAGCCGCAGCCGCTGCAGGCGCAGCGCGGTTTCGCCCGGCGCCAGGCCCAGCGCGCGGGCGGCGTCGGCGGGCGCAGCCAGCACGGTGCGCGACAGGATGCGCGATGCCGGCAGCTGCCCCGCCACGCCTTCGCCGAAGCGGAAGAAGCGCAGCGTGGATGCGCCCGCGATGCCGCTGCGCACGAAGGTGCCCTTGCCGTGGATGCGCTCGATCAGCCCCTGCTCCACCAGCAGCTCCAGCGCCCGGCGCAGCGTGCCCAGCGCCACGCCGTGCTCCGCAGCCAGGGCCTGCTCGGCGGGCAAGGCGCTGCCGGGCAGCCATTCGCCGCGCACCACGCGTTGGCGCAGCGCGGCGGCCAGTGCGGCGTAACGGGCCAGGCCGGGATGATCGACCACTCCGGCTGGGTCGCTGGTTTGCTGCATTCATCTACTCCTCTAGATGAGTTGCAGTCTAGACCGGGGCGCCCGTCGAGGGCCTCCGGGCTAACCCTGGGGGTGGCCCGGCGCCCCGGCCGTCAGATCAGTCGTCGCCCACCAGCCGGGCCCGCACCAGCTTGCCCTTGACCCGGCCGGCCGACAGGCGCCGCGCCACCTCGGCGGCGATGTCGCGCTGCACCGCCACGTAGGTGGAAAACTCGTTCACGTTGATCTTGCCGACCTGCTCGCGCGTGAAGCCCATCTCGCCGGTCAGCGCGCCCAGCACGTCGCCCGCGCGGATCTTCTCCTTGCGCCCGCCCACGATCTGCACCGTGGCCATGGGCGGCAGCAGCGGGCCGCCGGGCGCAGCGGTCAGTTCGGACAGCGGATGCCATTCGGATTCCCGGCCCTGCAGCTGCTCGATCTTGCCCACGCTGCCCATCTCGGGCAGGCTTGCCAGGCTCAGCGCCAGGCCCTCGGCGTCGGCCCGGCCGGTGCGGCCGATGCGGTGGATGTGGATTTCCGGGTCGGGCGTCACGTCCACGTTGATGACGGCCTGCAGTTGGGCGATGTCGAGACCGCGCGCGGCCACGTCCGTGGCCACCAGCACCGTGGCGCTGCGGTTGGCGAACTGCACCAGCACCTGGTCGCGGTCGCGCTGCTCCAGGTCGCCGTAGAGCGCGAGGGCGCTGAAGCCCTGCCCGCGCAGCACGTCCACCAGGTCGCGGCACTGCTGCTTGGTGTTGCAGAAGGCGATGGCCGATTCGGGCCGGAAGTGGTTGAGCAGCTGCGACACGGCATGCAGGCGCTCGCCTTCCTTGACCTCGTACCAGCGCTGGGCGATCTTGCCGGCGCTGTGCTGCGCCTGCACCGTGATCTGCTGGGGCGACTTCATGAACTGGCGGGCGATGCGCTCGATGCCTTCCGGGTAGGTGGCCGAAAACAGCAGCGTCTGCCGATCGGCCGGGCACTGGCGCGCCACCTTGGCGATGTCGTCGAAGAAGCCCATGTCCAGCATGCGGTCGGCCTCGTCCAGCACCAGGGTCTTCAGGCCCTGCACGTCCAGCGTGCTGCGGTCCAGGTGGTCCATCACCCGGCCGGGCGTGCCGACGACGACATGCGCGCCGTGCTCCAGGCTGGCGATCTGCCCGCGCAGCGGCACGCCGCCGCACAGGGTGACGACCTTGATGTTGTCCTGGGCGCGGGCCAGGCGGCGGATCTCGGTGGTGACCTGGTCGGCCAGCTCGCGCGTGGGGCACAGCACCAGCGCCTGCACGCCGAAGTGGCGCGGGTTGAGCCGGTCCAGCAGGGCCAGGCCGAAAGCGGCGGTCTTGCCGCTGCCGGTGCTGGATTGCGCGATCAGGTCGCGCCCCTGCAACGCAGCTGGCAGGGCAGCCGCCTGGATGGCCGTCATCTGCGTGTAACCCAGCTGCTGCAGGTTGGCGAGGGTGGCAGGAGCCAGGGGCAAGGTGCCGAAATCGGCGGAAGGGGTAGTCATATGCCGATTATCCGGCGCGGAGGCGATGCCGTCCGGGCCTGCCGGCCCGTTGCCGGGCCGATTCGAGGGCTTGCACGCTGCACAGCCGCATGGCGATGGGCTATAAGTCCGGCAGACCGAACCACCCATGCCAGACACCACCCACGCTGACACGACCGCCGATTGGCAGAGCTGGACCGACGAGTCGATGCTGCGCATGGTCGCCGACGCCGTTCCCGCGCTGCTGGCCTGCTACACCCTGCCCGAGCTGCGCTGCGTGTTCGCCAACACCGGGTATGCGGCCGCGCACGGCTTCACCGTGGAAGGCATCATCGGCCGCACGGCGCAGGACATCGTCGGCGACGACGCCTGGGCCGACGTGCAGGTGAACGCACGCCGGGTGGCCAGCGGCGAGCGGGTGCAGTACACGCGGCGGCTGAGTCCGCCGGGACGAGACAGCTGCATGGTGGAGGTCACGCTCACGCCCCACCTCCGGCCGGGCGGGCAGCAGGTCGTGCTGGTGCTGGTCAACGACATCACCCATCACTGGCTGTCGGAACAGGCGGTGCTGCTGAGCGAGGAGCGGATGCGCAAGTTCTCGCTCGCCACCGAGGAGGCCATCGTCTTTCACCGCGACGGGCGGGTGGTGGACATGAACGACGCCGTGACGAGGCTGATGGGCTACACCCTGCCCGAGGTGCAGGGCCGCGGCATCCTCGGCTTCGTGAGCGAGGAGTACCGCGCGCAGGCCGAGGAATACGTGCTGGCCGGCCGCGAGCATTTGTACGAAGCGACGGTGCTGCACAAGGACGGCCGGCGCATTCCGGTGGAGATCGTCGGCAAGAACATGCCGGAGCCCGGCGGCGACTACCGCATCGCGGTGCTGCGCGACATCACGGCGCGCAAGCAGGCCCAGGCGCGGCTGGAATTCATGTCGCAGCACGACACCCTGACCCAGCTGCCCAACCGCCGGCACCTGATGGCCCAGCTGGGCAAGACGCTCGACACCGCGCAGCGCCGCCACGCGCGCGCAGCCGTGCTGTTCCTGGACCTCGACCACTTCAAGACGGTGAACGACTCGCTCGGCCACCAGGCGGGCGATCTGCTGCTGTGCGAGATGGCCCGCCGCATGCTGGGCACGGTGCGCACCTCCGACCTGGTGGCACGGGTGGGGGGCGACCAGTTCGCGGTGGTGCTGCCCGACATCCACAACCGCGGCGACGCCGCCACCGTGGCGGACAAGCTGCTGGCCGACATGCGTGCCGTGTTCCATGTGGACGGCACGCCGCTTTCGCTGTCGCCATCGATCGGCATCAGCGTTTTTCCCGAAGACGGCCGAGGCGCCGACGAGCTCATGCGCCGGGCCGATGCGGCCATGCATGCGGCCAAGAACAGCGGGCGCGGCAACCGGCAGTTCTATGCCCCCGGCATGGAAGTGCGCGCCACCGAGATCCTGCAGCAGGAGCGCCTGCTGCGCGACGCCATTTTTGCCGGCGCGTTCGAGCTGCACTACCAGCCCCAGGTGCGGGTGGACGACGGCAGCCTGGTGGGCTTCGAGGCCCTGGTGCGCTGGAAGCACCCCGAACGCGGCCTGGTCGGGCCAGCCGACTTCATCGGCATCGCCGAGTCGCGCGGGCTCATCGCACCGATCGGCCGCTGGGTGATGCACGAGGCCTGCCGGCAGCTGAAGGCCTGGCACGATGCCGGCCTGCACGCCGTGCCGGTGGCCGTCAACCTGTCGGCGCTGGAGTTCCGCCAGCGCGACGTGGCCCGCGAAATCGCCAACGTGCTGCTGCAGACCGGGCTGGAGCCGCGCTTCCTGGAAATCGAGATCACCGAGTCGGTGCTGATGCAGGACGCCGACCAGGCCCGGGAAACGCTGGGCGCGCTGCGGGCGCTGGGCGTGGGCATTTCCATCGACGACTTCGGCACCGGGTATTCCTCGCTGGCCTACCTCAAGCGCTACCCGATCGACAAGCTCAAGATCGACCGCTCGTTCGTGATGGACACGCCCGGCAGCGACGACGACGTGGCGATCGTCACCGCCATCGTGCAGCTGGGGCGCAGCCTGCAGCTCAGGACGGTGGCCGAAGGCGTGGAAACACCCGAGCAGCTGGCCCTGCTGCGCCAGCTGGGCTGCGATCTGGCGCAGGGTTACGGCATCTCGCGGCCCATGGACGGTGCCCGCGCGCGCCGCTGGATGCAGGATCTGCCGGCCTGACCGATGCGCCCCGGGCGGGTGCGGCCCGATCCTGCCGGCGCCCCGGCGCTGCGTGACAATAGCGCCATGGCCCAGATTCCCGACTTCACCGAACCCACGTTCCACACCGATCCCGCCGAGGCGCTGGCACAGGTCCAGCGCATCTACCAGCAGCAGATCGGCCACCTGCGCGACGCCATGCAGCGCTTCGTCGGCGGGGAGACGCCGCCCTCCCATGTGCGGGCGTTCTACCCGTTCGTGCGGGTGCAGACCCTGACCGTGGCCCGCGCCGCGACCCAGCTGGCCTACGGCTTCGTCGAAGGCCCGGGCCGCTATGAAACCACGCTGACCCGGCCCGACCTGTTCGCGCGCTATTACGCCGAGCAGTTCCGCCTGCTGCGCGCCAGCCACAACGTGGAGCTGGAAGTGGGCATCAGCAACCAGCCGATTCCCATCCACTTCTCGTTCGCCGAGCACGACCACATCGAAGGCTCGCTGACGCCCGAGCGCCGCATGCTGATGCGCGACGTGTTCGACCTGCCCGACCTGGCTGCCATGGACGACGGCATCGCCAACGGCACCTGGACGGCACGGCCGGGCGAAGCGCAGCCGCTGTCGCTCTTCACCGGCCCCCGGGTGGACTATTCGCTGCACCGCCTGCGCCACTACACCGGCACGGCGCCCGAGTGGTTCCAGAACTTCGTGCTGTTCACCAACTACCAGTTCTACATCGACGAGTTCGTGCGCCTGGGCCATGCCGAAATGGCCAACCCCGACAGCGAATACATCGCCTTCATCGAGCCCGGCAACGTGGTCACCCGCCGCACCGGCCTGGCGGCCGAGGCCGGCGACGACCTGGGCGTGCCGCCCCCCCGCCTGCCGCAGATGCCCGCCTACCACCTGGTGCGCGCCGACCGCAGCGGCACCACCATGGTCAACATCGGCGTGGGCCCGTCGAACGCCAAGACCATCACCGACCACATTGCGGTGCTGCGGCCCCATGCCTGGATGATGCTGGGCCACTGCGCGGGGCTGCGCAACAGCCAGCAGCTGGGCGACTACGTGCTGGCCCACGCCTACGTGCGCGAAGACCATGTGCTGGACGAGGAACTGCCGCTCTGGGTGCCCATTCCGGCGCTGGCCGAGATCCAGCTGGCGCTGCAGCAGGCCGTGGCCGACGTAAGCCAGGTACCCGAAGCCGACCTGAAGCGCATCATGCGCACGGGCACCGTCGCCAGCACCGACAACCGCAACTGGGAGCTGCTGCCGGACAACATGCCCCAGCGCCGCTTCAGCCAGAGCCGCGCTGTGGCGCTGGACATGGAAAGCGCCACCATCGCCGCCAACGGCTTTCGCTTCCGGGTGCCCTACGGCACGCTGCTGTGCGTGTCCGACAAGCCGCTGCACGGCGAGATCAAGCTGCCTGGCATGGCCAACCATTTCTACCGCGAACGGGTGGACCAGCATCTGCGCATCGGTATGCGGGCCATCGACATCCTGCGCGAGGGCGGCGTCAGCCGGCTGCACAGCCGCAAGCTGCGCAGCTTCGCCGAAGTGGCGTTCCAGTAAGCGGCCGCAGTGCCCGCGCGGCCGGGCCGCTCCGCCTACACCAAAGCCAGCACCGCCGTGCTGGCTTTTTCACGTATGGACTACTACCTAGCTGCAAACGCCGAGTGACAGGCGCCGCGTCACTTCCACAATGGTTGGTGGACCTTCGCTCCCATCCACCACCAGGAGACAACGTGACGCGCACCCTCACCACCACGCCCCTCGCCCGGCCTGCCTGGCGCCTGCTGGCCACGGCCGGCGCGGCCGCCGCCCTGACAGCCTGCGGCAGCGGCGGCTCGCACGGCTTCAACTTCGACGACGCCAGCCGCCAGCTCGCCCAGCAGCAGGTGGCGGCCAGCCAGATCGGCCTGCCCACGGGCGGCGCGTCGGTCACGTCGGTGGAGACGCCCACCGCCGCCAGCGGCGCGCAGCCACCCGCCTCGGTGCGCGCCAACGTGTCCATCCAGCCGGTGGACCCGGCGGCGCCGGCCATCAAGATGGGACTGCTGCTGCCCAAGGATTGGAACGGCAAGGTCGTCATGCTGGGCGGCGGGGGCTACAACGGCGTGCTGCCCAGCCTCTACACCTACCCTGCGGCACCCGCCAGCCAGGGCGCCTATCCGCTGCTGAGCCAGGGCTACGCCGTGTTCGCCAGCGACTCCGGCCACCAGGCCGGCGCCGCGGGCAGCCGTGACGGCAGCTTCGGCACCAACGACGAGGCGGTGGCCAACTTCTCCGGCGCGGCGCTGAAAAAGGTGAGCGACGTGGCCGACGTGCTGGTCACCCGCTTCTACGGCGAAAAGCCCGGCAAGCGCTATTTCCTCGGCGGCTCGACCGGCGGGCGTGAAGCCCTGGCCGTGGCCCAGAAGTGGCCGGCCGACTGGGACGGCGTGGTCGCCTGGTACCCCGCCTGGAACGCCGCCAGCCTCGACCTGCAGTTCGGCCGCATCAGCCGCGCCTTCGCCCAGCCCAATGCCTATCCAAGCCTGGGCCAGCGCAAGCTGCTGCGCCAGGCGGCGCTGGCGCAGTGCGACGCGCTCGACGGCCTGCAGGACGGCGTGGTCAGCAACGTGGCGGCCTGCAACGCGCAGTTCGACCCGGCCACGGCACGCTTCAACGGCCAGCCGCTGCGCTGCGCCAGCGGCGGCAACGAGGGCGATCAATGCCTGTCCGACGCCATGATCTCGGCGCTCAAGACCTACGCCACGGCGATCCAGTTCAGCGCGCCCCTGGGCAGCGGCGAGACCCAGTACCCCGGCTTCAACGTCTGGGGCACCGAGTTGGGCGAGCAAAGCAGCAGCCCGCTGCAGCCCACCGTCAACCTGCTGGCGATGAACACCACCGCGCCGGCCAGCCCCGCGCCGCTCACCGCGCCGTACTGGGCGGTGTTCTGGGACCAGTGGGTGCGCTACTTCGTGACGCGCGACCCGAACTACAACAGCCTGGCGCTGGACCCGCAGAACCCCGGCCCGTGGAGCGAGCGCATCAACACCCTGGCCAGGCTGCAGGACATCAACAGCACCGACCTGTCCGCCTTCCAGAAGCGCGGCGGCAAGCTGATGATGGCGCACGGCTCGGCCGACGCGTTGGTCAGCACCCGCGCCACGGCGCAGTACTGGCAGCGCCTGGAGCAGACGATGGGCGCCACGGCGGTGCGCGGCTTCGCGCGCTACTACGAAGTGCCCGGCTACGGCCACGCGGCCAGCACGGCTTTCAACGCCAACTGGGATTCCCTCAAGGCGCTGGACCAGTGGGTGACCGGCGGCACCGCCCCCACCGCCCAGGTGGTGACCGACACGGCCGGTGTGCCCGGCCGCACCCGGCCGCTGTGCGAATACCCCAGCTGGCCACGGTATGCAGGTGTGGGTGACGCGAACAAGGCCGAGAGCTTCAGCTGCGTGACCCAGTAGGCAGCTTTCTGGCCCGCGCCACGGAGGCTCGGGCCTTTCGGGCCGGCCCTATCCGTGCTGGTTCAGAACCGGTGGCGGATGCCCAAGGCCAGCGAGGTGCCGCGGCCCAGGCCACTGGCCTTGTCCAGCAACGTCACCACGTACACGTCCGTGCGCTTGGAAAGGTCATGGTCGTAGCCCAGCGCAAACGTGGTGCGGTTCTGCTCCTCCATCGCCGCTTCCGTCTTCCCGGTGCGCGCCAGGCTGGCGAGCACGCGGCCGCCGCCCAGGGGCACGGCAGCGCCCAGCTGCGCCGTCTGCAGCCGCACGTTGGCAGCCGTGCCTTCCATGCGGGCATGGCGGTACTGGCCGAACAGCTTGACGGTGCCGAAGTCGTAGCTGGCGCCTATGGTGGCATTCGTGAAGTCGCGCAACGCGACCACGCCCGCGGACCGATCGGAGACGGGATTGCGGCGCGGGAACGCGGCTGCAGCCCCGCCGGTCTTCTCGTAGCTGATGCCTGCGGAAAATTTGGATGCGGGCGTGCCGTAGAGGGCCGCCAGGCCCAGGCGCCGGCCCGCGGCCGTTCCTTCGCGGGCCGCGTACTGCACGCTGGCGGTGACGCCGGCAAAGCCCGGGCTGGTATAGGCGACCGAATTGTCCCAGCCGGAATCTAGAAAGCCGTCGGACGTCATCAAGGACTGCGACGGGCTGGGCAGGTAGTTGTGGAGCAAGAATGGACTCAGCAGCCCTGAATCGCCGAACGGGTTGAACCGCACGGCCTGCTGGAAACCCGTGGTGGGGATACGGCCGAGACGGACGGCACCGCCTGTGGCCGACGACAGGCCCACCCAAGCGGCGCGCGCCCAATAGGGCTCGGTCGAAGAACGTCCGGCCTCGCCGGTATCCACGCGAATGAAGGAGCTGAGGTCGAACTGCGCGCGCAGTCCCCCACCGAGGTCTTCGTTGCCAGTGATGCCCCAGCGCGAGGTGGACAGCCCCCCGCTGGTAACGCCGTTTACAGCCTGCTCGCCGGCCAGTTGCCTGCGCGTGACTGCGGCGTCGACGGTGCCATACAGCGTGACGTTCGACTGGGCATGCGCGGCAGCGCACTGCAGCGCTGCGAGTGCGGCGGCGACAAGAACGGAGTGCTTCATATCGTTTTTTCCTGTAGGGGGTATTCAGATCGGCGAAGCGCTCACTTCGACAGCACCGCTTCACGGAGAAGAGAGCCCACAGCGGACCGGCCATGCTGGATCAGCAGCACGGCCACCATGCCGATGACTGCGGGAATTGCGATGGCGACAAAGTTTTGCTGCAGCGGCAGGCGCATGCCCACCAGCGTCCCGATCAGGATGGGCGCCAGGATGGCGCCACTGCGGCCGATGCCCAGCGCCCAGCCCAGGCCCGTGGCGCGCACCGCCATGGGGTAGAACTGGCCGGCATAGGCATTGGCGACGATCTGCGTGCCGATGGTGGAGGCGCCCGCCAGGCCGAGCAGCAGGAACAGCACGGGCGTGGAGGCCGGCTGCCCCAGCAGCGTGAGCGACACCGCAGCCAGCGCGTACATGCCCGCCAGCACGTACTTGATGTGGAACCGGTCGGCCAGCCAGCCGCCGCCGATGGCACCCACCACCGCGCCGATGTTCATCACCAGCACGAAGTTCAGCGCGGAGCCCAGGCTGTAGCCGGCGCCGGCCATGAGCTTGGTGAGCCAGGAGCTCAGCGCGAACACCATGAAAAGACACATGAAGAAGGCGATCCAGAACATGACCGTGCTGAACCCACGGCCGCCGCTGAACAGCTGGCGGATGGGCGCGGTGGCGGACTTTTCGTGAGCGGGGATGGTGAAGCGGTCGGTAGCCTGCGGCGCGTAGGCCGGATCGAGCCGCATGGCGATCTGCCTGAGTTCGTCGGTGCGGCCCTGGGCCAGCAGGAACGGCATGGATTCCGGTAGCGATTTCAGGATGAAGGGCACGAGCAGCAGCGGCATCCCCGCGGCGAAAAACACCGACTGCCAGCCGTGGCTCTCCAGCAGGCCCTTGCCCAGCAGCGCCGCCAGCATGCCGCCGACCGCATAGCCGCTGAACATCAGCGTGACGAGCGTCGCGCGCATCTTCTTCGGCGCGTATTCCGTCATGTGCGCCACGACGCTGGGCATCACGCCCCCGATGCCCAGGCCCGCGAGAAAACGCATCACACTGAACGACACCGGGCCCTCGGCCAGGCCCGCCGCAGCGGTGAAGACGCTGAACAGCGCAAGGCAGATGACGATGGACAAGCGGCGCCCGATGCGATCGGCCACCGTTCCAAGCAGGATGGCGCCAAACATCATGCCGAACAGTGCCGAACTCACCATGAAGCCCGCATGCGTGGCGTCCACGCCCATCTTCTCCATGATCGCAGGCAAGGCGATGCCGACGACCGCCAGGTCGTAGCCGTCGAACACGATGATGAGCGCGCACCAGAACAGCACGAGGCGGTGGAAGCGGTTGAAGCGGGCGGTATCCGCCAATTGATGCAGATCGATGTGACGCACGTCCGTTGTCTCCATGGTTTTTAAGTAGAGCGGGCGGCGGATCGACCCCGCCCCGCATGCCGCCGGCGGCAGGGCCAGCGCATTGCCCGCCGATGATCGTGACGGCCGGTCCCCGGGTCCAACGCATTTTCTGGATGTCTTTTATGCGCTTGCGAAATGATGGGGCGGGTCTTCCCATGGTGGCCGCGGCCCTGTCCGGCGCCTGGCGGACCATGCGATTGGTGAATGCGTGCTATCACGGAATTTCGTTCGACCGGTGGGATGGCGCTCCGTACATTGCACAGCGAGGCGGGTACCGCAGAGGATCGCCATTCATCAACCACAGGGCGCGCGCTGCGCAGCAAAGGAGACAGCACATGCAGGGAAAGATCGGACTGGAAGAACACTTCGCCATTCCGGAGACGCTTCAGGACTCGGCCGGCTTCGTACCTGGCGACTACTGGAAGGAATTGAGCCTGCGCCTGCTGGACATCCATGAGCGGCGGCTGCGCGAGATGGACGAGAACGGCATGGAGATGATGATCCTGTCGCTCAACGCGCCCGCCGTGCAGGCCATTCCCGACACGAAGCAGGCCGTGGAAGTCGCCGTGCGCGCCAACGACTTCCTGGCCGAACAGGTAGCCCGCAGGCCGGACCGCTTCCAGGCCTTCGCGGCGCTGCCCATGCAAGACCCGGATCTGGCCACGCGCGAGCTGGAGCGCTGCATGCAGGACCTGGGCTTTCGCGGCGCGCTGGTCAACGGCTTCTCGCAGGTCGGCACGCCCGAGAACGTGGTCTATTACGACGCCCCGCAGTACGGCGATTTCTGGGCGGCCGTGGAGCGGCTCGATGCGCCCTTCTATCTGCACCCGCGCAACCCCATCGCCAGCTGGGCACAGATCTACCAGGGCCACCCATGGCTGATGGGCCCCACCTGGGCGTTCGCGCAGGAAACCGCCGTGCATGCGCTGCGCCTCATGGCCAGCGGCCTGTTCGACCGGCACCCCGGCCTCAAGATCATCCTGGGCCACCTCGGCGAGGGCCTGCCCTACAACATGTGGCGCGTGGACCACCGCAACGCCTGGGTGGACATGCCCAAGGGCTACCCCGCGCAGCGCAAGCTGTGCGATTACTTCCACCAGAACTTCTACCTGACCACCTCGGGCAACTTCCGCACGCAGACGCTGATCGACGCGCTGCTCGAAGTGGGCGCGGACCGCATCCTGTTCTCCACCGACTGGCCCTTCGAGAACGTGGACCATGCCGCGCACTGGTTCGACGACGCCGCCATCAGCGAGGCCGACCGCCTGAAGATCGGCCGCACCAACGCCCTGTCGCTCTTCAAGCTGCCGCAAGGCTGAACGACGACGCCCAGCGAGGAAAGCGCCCATGATCGACATCGACGGATGGACCATCACCCAGGCCGTGCTGAAGGCGCAGGCCGGCGCGCAGGACGCGCGGCTGCGCCGCGTGCTCGACGCCCTGGTGCGGCACCTGCACGACTTCGCGCGCGAGGTGGAACTGACCGAGGCCGAGTGGGCTCAGGGCATCGACTTCCTCACGCGCGTGGGGCACATCACCGACGACCGGCGGCAGGAATTCATCCTGCTCTCCGACGTGCTGGGCCTGTCCACGCTGGTCACGGCGCAGAACAACAGCCGCCCCGCTGGCTGCACGGAGGCCACCGTCTTCGGCCCGTTCTACGTGCCCGATGCGCCCGTCGTGCGCAACGGCGACGACATCGCCCATGGCGCGCATGGGCAGCCCTGTTTCGTGAGCGGCACGGTGCGCGGCATCGGCGGCGAGCCGGTGGCCGGCGCCACCATCGACGTATGGCAGTCGGACGAGGACGGCACCTACGACGTGCAGCGCCCCGGCCTGGACCACGCCCAGGGCCGGGCCCGCCTGGCCAGCGAGGCGGATGGGCGCTACCGCTTCCGCTCCATCCTCGCGGTGCCCTACCCCATCCCGCACGACGGCCCCGTGGGCCAGTTACTGGAGCGCACGGGGCGGCACCCGTGGCGGCCCGCGCACCTGCACTTCATGATCCAGGCGCCAGGCTACGAGACGCTGATCACCCATGTGTTCCGCGAGGGCGGCGAATACCTGGAATCGGACGCGGTGTTCGGCGTGCGTTCGTCTCTGGTAGCCGACTGGAAGCCCCGGGATCCCGGCACGGCCCCCGACGGCAGCCGCATGGACGCGCCCTTCTACACGCTGGACTACGACTTCGTATTGAACCCGGCCAGCCAGGCGGCCACGCCATGACGGCGCACACCGCCGGAACGCGCCCGCCGCAGGTGCGCCACATCGTCCTCTGGCGGGTGGCGGGCGAGACGCCGCAAGTACGCCACTGCAATGCCCAGACCGTGTCCGCTGCATTCGAAGGGTTGCGGGGCCGCATTCCAGGGCTACTCGACCTGGAGATCGGCATCGACGTCAGCGGCGTGGACTATGCCTGCGACGTGGCGATGACCATGCGCTTCGAGGACGCCGCCAGCCTGGAGCGGTACGCCGCGCACCCGGAACACCTGCGCGTGCGCCAGGAGCTGGGCGACCTGCGCACCGCGCGCCACCAGGTGGACTACTTCCTCGATCCGGATCAATGATGACTCCCTTCTCCTATGCCGCCAGCCCGTCGCGCATCGTCTTCGGCGCCGGCAGCCTCGACCGCCTGCCCGAGGAACTGGACCGCCTGGGCGTGCGGCGCGCCCTGGTGATGTGCACCCCGAATCAGCGCGCCCAGGCCGAAGTCGTCGCGCAGCGTCTGCCCGGCCGGGTAGCCGGCCTCTTCGACGGCGCCGAGATGCACGTGCCCATCGAAGTGGCCCGCCGCGCCCGGGCGGAAGCCGCGGCGCTGGGAGCCGACTGCGCGCTCGCCGTGGGCGGCGGATCGACCATCGGCCTGGGCAAGGCCATCGCCCTGGAAAGCGGCCTGCCCATCGTCGCCGTGCCCACCACCTACGCCGGCAGCGAGGCGACGCCGATCTACGGCATCACCGAGTCCGGTCTGAAGAAGACCGGGCGCGACGCCCGCGTGCTGCCGCGCACGGTGGTGTACGACGCCGCGCTCTCGCTCACCCTGCCGCTGCCGCTCACGGTGACCAGCACGCTCAACGCCATCGCCCACGCCTGCGAGGGCCTGTACGCCCACGACGGCAACCCGGTCACCGCCCTGATGGCCGAGGAAGGCATCCGGGCCTGCTCCGCCGCGCTGCGGCCCCTGCGCGCCGACCTGCGGGACCTGCCCGCGCGCAGCCAGGCCCTGTACGGCGCCTGGCTCTGCGGCACGGTGCTCGGGGCCGTCTCCATGGGGCTGCACCACAAGCTCTGCCACACCCTGGGCGGCAGCTTCGGCCTGCCGCATGCCGAAGTGCATGCCGTGATCCTGCCCCATGCGATGCGCTACAACGCAGCCGCCGCACCGCAGGCCATGGAACGCATCGCGCGCGCGCTGGGCGTGGACGACGCGCCCCTGGGCCTGCACCGCCTCGCCGCAGAGCACGGCGCGCCGCTGTCGCTGCGGGAGATCGGCATGCCCGAGTCGGGCTTGGACCGAGCGGCGGAACTGGCCGCGTCCCAGCCCTACCCCAATCCACGGCCCCTGCAGCGGGCCGCGCTGCGGGCACTGCTGGAGGCCGCCTTCCACGGCAGGCCTCCCGCCTAGGCGCCCGGCGCTGCCTCGGCCCCGGGGTCCAGCGCCCGCCGGGACTTCTCGTGGAACAGGCCGAACATCATTTCGCGCAGCCACCGGTTGCCGCTGTCCTGGTGGAAGCGCTCGTGCCACTGCTGGCTGATCTCAAACGGCGCCACCTCGAACGGCGCCCCCAGGATGTGCAGGTCCGAGCGGGAGGCGACCATGGCCTGCGCGAGCCGCTGCGGAGCCGTCAGCACCAGGCCGGTGGTGGCGACGATGGACGACAGGCCCAGCGAATGCGCTGCGGTGAGCACCACGCGGCGGCGGTCGAGCGCGCCCACCCGTTCCAGCGCCTGCTGCAGTTGGTGGTCGGTGGTGCCGCGCGGCCGGTAGGCGATGTGCTCGGCCTCCAGATAGTCGTCCAGCGTGATGGCTCGCCGCGCGCCCAGCGGCGACGCGCGGGACACGAGCACCACGAAGGTCTCGTCGAACAGCCGCTGCTGGTAGAACGACGGGCCCATGGGCTCCCAGCTGCCCAGCGCGACGTCGATCTGCCCGTGCAGCATGCGCTGGCGGGCCTCGGTGCGCGGCACGTCCACCGTCTCGAAGCGCACGCCCGGCGCCAGGCCTCGCGCCAACAGGAGCAGCCGGGGCATCATCACCAGCTGGCCGATGTCGTTGACCGCGATGCGGAACAGGCGCCCGGAGGTGCCCGCCTCGAAAGTGCGGCCCTGGTCCACGGCCTGCCCGAAGCAGGCGAGCCCCTCCTCCACCGGGCCGATGAGTCGCTCGGCCAGCGGCGTGGGCACCATGCCCTCCGCCGAGCGCACGAACAGCACGTCGTTGAAACGCTCGCGCATGCGCTTGAGCGCATTGCTCACCGCCGACTGCGTCATGCCCAGCCGCTCGCCCGCCAGCGTGACGCTGCGGGTTGCGTAGATGGCCTGGAAGACCAGGAACAGGTTCAGGTCGATCGACTGGATGTTCACTGCGAAGCCTCCTTGCCGGCGCCGACGCCGCTCATTCCCGGTCCAGCGCGGCGAGGTTGTCGTAGAGCAGGCGCAACATGTCGCGCAGCGACTCGGCCTGCGCATGGGTCAGCCCGCCCAGGGAAACGCGCTCGTAGAGCTGGGCCAGCGGAATGATGCGCAGCGTCAGGTCGTGCCCCGCCGGGGTCAGGCTCAGCGCCAGCGCGCGGGCATCCTTGCCCGAGCGGCCTCGCACCACCAGGCCGCGCTGCAGCAGCCCGTCGACGACGCGCGACAGCGTGGAAGGCTCCGTCGAGGTGTGCAGCGCCAGGTCGGAAAGCCGCTGACGGGGCTGGTGGTGCAGCGCCACGCACACCCGCCAGTCCGTCAGCGACAGCTCGAACTGCCGCAGCTCGCGGCTGAAGGATTGGCCCATGCGCGAACCCGCACGCGCCAGCAGGTACGGGATGGCGCGCTCGAGATCGAGCTGCGTCTCCTTGCCTGCATTTGCAAGTGATTTCACGACGGTGTCCGGGTCCCCCACCATGCGCCCAGGTGCCTTGGAAGTCGGAGGGGAAGCAGTCTTGGGGGCCGCGGGAGTCTCTTTTCCAGTAACCATGCCCCATCTTACCGGCATGGCGACACACACCTGCGACCGAAGACCCCGCCGTCATGCGTGAAAACCCCGAGATTTATTTACTTGCAAACGCAAATAAAAAGGCCTCCAATTACCCCACAGAACACCGGTTCTGATCATTTCATCGGAGACACCCATGACCCGCGCAGCCGCCCATCCCTTCGCCGAGTTCAACCATGTGGATCTGCCCGCCCCTGGTCGCCGGTCGCCCTTCGAGGGCGCACCACCCCTGGCCTCGATCGTTGCATCCGCAAGCAATCTGGTCCCAGTGCTGCGGGCGCGGGCCGAGCAGACGGAGCGGGACCGCCGCGTCTCCGAGGAAACGACCCGCGCCTTCCACGACGCGGGCTTCTTCAAGCTCATGCAGCCAGCGCGCTACGGCGGCTACGAATACGGCTTCACCGCCTTCATCGACGTGGTGAGCGAACTGGCGCGTGGTTGCACGTCGTCGGCCTGGGGCTGCTCGCTGGGCGCCATCCACCAGTGGCTGGTGGGCACGTTCCCCGAGGAGGCGCAGGACGACGTGTGGCGCAGCGACCCGTCGGCCATCGTGTGCGGATCGTATGCGCCGGCCACGATGGCGCAGAAGGTCGATGGCGGCTACCTCGTGCAAGGCAAGTGGCTCTTCGCCTCCAACGTGGACAACTCGCAGTGGGCGCTGCTGGGCGTGCAGTTCCCGCCCGAAGACAAGGGCGCTCCGTCGTCCGCCGGCTTCCTGCTGGCGCCGCGTGCGGACTGGCAGATCATGGACAACTGGCACGTCGCCGGCCAGGCAGGCACCGGCTCCAAGGCCATCGTCATCGACCAGCCGCTCTTCATTCCCGCCCACCGCAAGCTGACCTTCGCCGAGGCGTCATCCAACCAGCCGCCCGGCGCGCGGGTGAACACCAATCCGATCTACCGCATCCCATTCCTGTCGGCCGTGCCGGTGTGCCTGACCTCGCCGATCCTGGGCACCGCCCAGGGCGCGGTGGACGCGCTGATCGAGCTGGCGGGCGTGCGGGTGACGCGCGGCGCGGTCTCGGGCGGCGGCAACCGGCTGAGCGAATTCTTCCCGGTGCAGTCACGCCTGGCAGAGGCATCGGCCAGCGTGGACGCTGCCCGCCTGCTGATCTACCGCGATACCGCGCAGGTCGAGCAGATGGCCATGGACGGCCGGGCCATCGACGTCGCGCAGCGCATCCGCAACCGGCGCGACCACGCCTTCGCCGCGCGCCTCTCGCGCGATGCGGTGGAAGCAGTTTTCGCCAGCGTGGGCGGCGCAGGCCTGGCGCTGGACCAGCCCATCCAGCGCATGTGGCGCGACGCGAACGCCATTTCTCGGCACATCAGCCTGAATTGGGACGCCGTGTCCTCGATGGTCGGCCAATACCTCCTGGGCCTAGAGCCCAAGGGCCAGTATTGAGAACAACACGAGCACGGAGCCACGCATGTATTCCTGGGCCTTCATCACCGGCGACGCAGCCGATACGGTCGATGCGCGCGCGCTGCGGCAGGCGCTCGGCGCATTCCCCACGGGCGTGTGCCTGGTCACCACCGCCACGCCGGATGGCAAGCGCGAAGGCATGACCATCAATTCCTTCGCGTCCGTCTCCCTCGACCCGCCCCTGCTGCTCTGGAGCATCCGCGACGACGCGCGCAGCGCCGACGCCTTCCTGACGGCCCGGGCCTTCAACCTGAGCGTGCTGGCGGCTTCGCAGCGCGAACTCGCCTGGCACTTCGCCAAGCCCGCGCCGGACAAGTTCGAGCGCTTCGAGGGTGATTTCGATAGCGCCGCCAACGGTTGCCTCCGCCTGCGCGAGAGCGTGGCGACGTTCGAATGCAGCACCTACTCACGCCACCAGGAGGGCGACCACACCGTGCTGCTGGGCCGCATCGAACGGTTCACGCGCAGCGAAGTGGCGCCGCTGCTGTTCCATTCGGGGCAGATGGGGTCGCTGTGGGAGCTGGCCAGCACCCTGGCGCAGCCCACCTGCGCCGGCCACTGACGGGAACTTACGGCACACGTCGCCGCCATGCGCCCGCGGCCCGGAACGGCCGCGCGGCTCAACTACCCCGAGCGAAGGCCGAGGCGCGCTCTACCTGCGCATCCATCAGACGCACCCCGGTATACAGCGCGAACTGCTCCGCCGCCTGCAGCGCGATCACCTCGGCGCCCGTGATGACCGGGCGGCCCTGGCGACGCGCCTCGGCGATCAGCGGGGTTTCGGCCGGCATCGCCACCACGTCGAATACCCATGCCGCAGCCGCCACCTGGGCCGGCGTGAACGCCAGGGCCTCGGCGGCAGTACCCCCCGCCATGCCGATGGGCGTGGCATTGACCAGCACATCGGCCTCGACGGGGTCCGTTTCATCCTGCCAGCGGTAGCCGCCGGCGGCAGCCAGTGCGCGGCCTGCAGGTTCGTTGCGCGCGATGACGACCCCCTGCACCAACCCCGCGTCGACCAGGGCCGCCTGCACCGCCCGCGCCATGCCACCGCTGCCGCGCAGCGCCACGCGCAGGCCGGGCGGCACCGCATGCCGCTCCAGCAGCGCGCGCACGGCCAGGTAGTCAGTGTTGTAGGCCGTCAGGCGCCCGCCGTCGTTCACCAGCGTGTTCACCGATTGCAGCCGGGCGGCGGATGGGTCGAGCGCGTCGGCCAGCGAAATCACCGCTTCCTTGAACGGCATGGAGATGGCGCAGCCGCGCACGCCCAGGGCGCGCACGCCGGCGATGGCGGCCGGCAGGTCGGTGGTGGTGAAGGCCTTGTAGACGTAGTCCAGGCCCAGCTCTTCATACAGAAAGTTGTGGAACCGCGTGCCGATGTTGCTCGGCCGCGCGGCCAGGGACATGCACAGCTGCGTGTCCCGGGTCAGCCGCAGCGTCATACGGCGGCTCCTGGCGCCGTCACGCGCTTCTTGAAGAGGCCCAGCGCCACGCCCGTGACCACGGCGCCGGCCGCGATGGCGGCGGCGTACAGCAGCACGTGGTTCACCGCGTTCGGAATGGCCAGCACGAAGATGCCGCCGTGCGGGGCCTGCAGGCCGATGTTCCAGGCCATGGACAGCCCACCCGCCACCGCCGATCCCAGCACGCAGGCCGGGATCACGCGCAGCGGGTCGCGCGCCACGAAGGGAATCGCGCCTTCGGTGATGAAGGCCAGCCCGAGCACGGCGGCGGCCTTGGAGGCTTCGCGCTCTTCGGCCGTGAAGCGGCTCTTGAACAGCCAGCACGCCAGGGCGATGCCCAGCGGCGGCGTCATGCCGGCAGCCATCGCAGCGGCCATGGGGTTGGCCACGCCGCTGGCGATGAGGGTGGTGGCGAACACATAGGCTGCCTTGTTCACCGGGCCGCCCATGTCGAAGGCCATCATGGCGCCCAGGATGATGCCCAGCAGCACGGCGCTGCCGGTCTGCAGGCCCTTGAGCCAGTCGGTGAGGGCGCCCATCACGGCGGCGATGGGCGTGCCGATCACCATCAGCATCAGCACGCCGACGATGGCCGCGCCCAGGAGCGGCAGGATCAGCACGGGCTTCAACCCGTCGAGCCCGCGCGGCAGGCGGATGAGGCGGTTGAGCCAGTGCACGGCGTAACCTGCGATGAAACCAGCGGCGATGGCACCCAGGAAACCGGCGCCCACGGTGCCGGCCAGCATGCCGCCGATCATGCCGGGCGCGATGCCGGGTCGGTCGGCGATGGAATAGGCGATGTAGCCCGCCAGCGCCGGCAGCATGAGCGCGAAGCCCGCCTTGGCGCCGACCTGGAACAGCACCCAGCCCAGCGTGCCCTTGTGCGCGTCGTCATAGACATAGATGCCGCCCAGCGCGAAGGCCAGCGCGATCAGCAGGCCGCCCGCCACCACGAAGGGCAGCATGAACGAGACCCCGGTCATCAGGTGCTTGTAGGCACCGGCGGATTCGCGCTGGGCCGCAGCCGGCGCTGCCGCGGCCGTAGTCGCAGCCGCGCCCCCGGCGGTCGGTGCCGCCGCCGCGCCGCCCCACACCTGGCCTTGCGCCCGCGCCTGGGCGAAGACCGCCGCCGCGTCGTGAATGGCGGCCTTGGTGCCGGTGGCGTAGAGACGCTTGCCGGCGAAGCGGTCGCGGTTGACCTGGGTGTCGGCCGCGATCACCACCAGGTCGGCGGCGGCGATCTCGGCGGCGGTGAGCGCGTTCTGCGCGCCGACCGAGCCCTGCGTTTCCACCTTGATGCTGTGGCCCAGTGCGCGCGCGCCCTGCTCCAGCGCCTCGGCCGCCATGAAGGTGTGGGCCACGCCGGTGGGGCACGAGGTGATGGCGACGATGTTCAGCGGACCGGTGGATGCCGGGGCGGCAGCCTCGGGCGCGGCGAGCGGTGCCGCAGCGGCTGCAGGGGCCGCAGCGCCCGCAGCGCCCGCAGCGCTGGCGTTGGAGCGGGCGAGGGCCTCGCGCACCACGCGGGCCGCGTCGTCCAGCACCGCCTGGGGCGAGGCCTCATGCACGGGTGCGGTGAGCTGGCCCAGCAGGTCATGCCGGTCCACCGGCATGTCCGCGGCCACGATGACGGCCTCGGCGGCGGCGAGTTCGGCGTCGCTGAAAGCACCCTGCGTGCCCAGGCTGCTGTGCACGCTGAGGGCCAGCCGGTGGCCGGCCGATTCGGCGGCGGCGCGCAGCGCCTCGGCCACCATGAAGCTGTGGGCCGGGCCGGCCTGGCTCGCGGCGATGGCGATGAGTTAGGCCATGGTTGTCTCTCCTGTGTCTTTAGAGGGGCTGCGCCGTGATGGCGGCGGCCAGGGCATCGACCTCGGCGCGCGGCGGCAGGCCGGGCGCGATGCGCTGGATGCGCGCGGCCGCGCAGGCCATGCCGAAGGTGGCGGCGCCGGGCATGGCCTGGCCTTGCGACAGCGCGGCCAGCGTGCCGGCCACCAGCGCGTCGCCCGCGCCCACGGTGGTGGCGACGGGCACGCTCGGCGCGGCGGCGTGCCAGCAGCCGTTTGCGGTGGCGATGACGGCGCCCTGGCCGCCCAGCGACACGGCCAGCTGGCGCACGCCGTGGTCGTGGCACAGGCCCCGCGCGGCGGCGGCCACGTCGGCCCGCGTGGGCAGGGCGCGGCCGGCCAGTTCTTCCAGCTCGGCCTGGTTGGGCTTGATGAAAGCGACGGGCACCACGGCGCCGCGCACCGGGTCGGCCAGGTCTTGCAGCAGCTGCAGCAGCACGGCGCCGCCCGTGTCGATGGCGACGTGGGCGCCCTGCGCATGCACCGCGCGGGCGATGCGTTCCCACACGCCGGCGTCGGCGCCGGGCGGCAGGCTGCCGGCCAGCTCGCACCAGTCGCCCGGGCGCACGCGCTCGGCCAGCGCGCCCAGCAGGCCGGCTTCCGCGCGGGCCAGGGCATCGGGCGGCAGCGCCAGGCCGGGCAGGTTGATGTCGGTGGAGTCGCCCCGCGTCGCGTCGGCGATCTTGATATTGGTGCGGGTGGCGCCGGGCAGGCGCAGCATGGCGTCACCGATGCCGCGCGCGGCGAAGGCGTCCGCGAACACGGCGTCGTTGTCCGCGCCCAGCCAGCCGGTGGCCGTGACGGGCACGCCGAGCGCGGCCAGCACGGCCGCCACGCCCACGCCCTTGCCGCCGGCCTCGCGCTGGTCGCCCTGGGCGCGATGCACTTCGCCCGGAACCAGCGCGGCGACGCGCACGGTGTGGTCGATGGCCGGGTTGAGCGTGATGGTGAAGATGCGGGCAGCGTCAGCCACGGCGCTCTCCTGCGGAGGAAACCCGCCCATTCTTGAAGCCAAATCGGCCTCCCGCGCTTGATCCATCTGGGTATTCAGCTATTGATTTGATAGCATCAATCATTGCCAACCTTTCTTTGCGGAGGTGCGCGTCGTCATGCCGCGCTGGCCGGGCGCAGTTCCGCGCCCAGCGCGCGCACTTCGTCGGCCGTGTCCACCTGCAGCGCGCGCCGCGCCAGGGCCTGCAGCTCGGCCAGGCTGTGGCGGCGCAGCAGGGCCTTGACGGTGCCGATGTCGCCGGTGCTCATGCTCAGCTCGTCCACGCCCAGGCCCACCAGCAGGGCGGCGCCCAGGGGCTCGCCGGCGAGGCCCCCGCACACGCCCACCCAGCGGCAGTGCTGGCGTGCGCCGGCCACGGTGCGCTCGATCAGGCGCAGCACGGCCGGGTGCAGGCTGTCGGCCATGCCGGCCAGCTCGGGATGCTGGCGGTCCACGGCCAGCGTGTATTGCGTCAGGTCGTTGGTGCCGATGGAGAAGAAATCGACATGGGCGGCCAGCCGGTCGGCGATGAGCGCGGCCGAAGGCACCTCGATCATGATGCCCACCGGCACGGCCGGGGCGTTCAGCTCGGCGCGCACGGCTTCCATGCGGCGGCGCAGCGCCAGCACCTCCTCCACCGTGCTGATCATGGGGAACATCACCTGCAGCGGGCCGTGGCGGGCAGCGCGGTAGAGCGCCCGCAGCTGCGGCACCATCAGGTCGTCGCGCCGCAGCGCCAGCCGCGCCCCGCGCACGCCCAGGAAGGGGTTCTCTTCCACCGGCAGATCCAGGTGCGGCACCTGCTTGTCACCGCCGATGTCCAGCGTGCGCACCACCAGCGGCTTGCCCTGCAGGGCCTCGGCCATGGCGCGGTAGACCTCGTACTGGTCGTCTTCGTCCGGCACGGTGTCGCGCTCCAGGAAGAGGAACTCCGTTCGCATCAGGCCCACGCCTTCGGCACCGGCCTGCAGGGCCTTGACAGCCTGGTCGGCGCGGTTGGCGTTGGCGGCAATCTCCACCGTGTGCCCATCGGTGGTGGTGGCGGGCTGCTGGCGGGTGCGGGCTTCTTCTTCCTGGCGGCGCGCCAGCCGCTCCATGCGCTCGCGCGCTTCGATCAGCGCGGTTTCGCTGGGCCCCACGTACAGGCGCCCACGATAGCCGTCGAGGATGGCCACGGCGCCGGCCAGCACGGGCGCGGCCGCGTCGCCACCGGCAGGGCCCTGGCCGCTCGGCAGCACGCCCGGGCCCGCCGCCACCACGGCGGGCAGCCCCAGGGCACGCGCCAGGATGGCGGTGTGCGCCGTGGGGCCGCCGCGCGCGGTGCAAAAGCCCCGCACGCGGCTGGTGTCGATCTGTGCAGTGACCGAGGGCGAGAGATCGTCGGCCAGCAGGATGGCGTCCTGCGGCCAGGCAGGCACGGCGGCGTCCTCGTCGCCCCGGCCCAGCAGGTGGCGCAGCACGCGCTCGCCCACATCCTGCAGGTCGGCGGCGCGGGCGGCAAGCGTCGCGTCGGGCAGCGCCCGCTGCGCGGCCACCCGCTCGGCCATGGCATGGCGCCACGACCAGGCGGCGCCGTGGCGCTGCACCACGCTGCGGCTCACGGCCTGCAGCACGCCCGCGTCCTGCAGCAGGGCCTGGTGCGCAGTGAAGATGGCGGCCTGCTCGGCACGACCGGCGGCCTCGGCATCGCCCGCCAGTTGCTGCAGCTGGGCTAGCGCCGCGGCCAGGGCCCGGTCCAGCTGGGCGGCTTCTGCGGCGATGGTGGTGAAGCGGTCGTCCACCTCCAGCGCCACGCCCTCGGCCTGCACCAGCGTGCCCACCACTAGCCCGGGGCTGGCGGCGATGCCGGTGAAGGTGTGGCGGGCGGTGGGCTGCCAGTCGCCCAGCTCGCTGCCCAGGCCTTGCGCCTGCGCCTGGCGGGCGGCGGACAGCTCGGCCTGCCGGCTTTCCTCCTCGCCCAGCCGCTGGATGGTGGCATTCAGCGTGGACAGCGCCGCCGCTGCGTCGCTGCCCTGGGCCGACAGGCGCAGCTGCGCGCCCCGCCCCGCGCCCAGGCCCAGCAGCGCGGCCACGCTCTTGGCATCGGCCACCGTGTCGCCGCAGCGCACGTGCACCCGCGCGCCGAAACGGCCGGCGACGCGCGCCCACTCTCCCGCCGGCCGGGCATGCAGGCCGTTGGGGTAGTTCAGGGACACCTCGCGGCCGAGCGGAAAGTCCTCCAGCGCCGGAGTGCTGGCCGCACCGCCCGCGCCACCCGCTGCCGCTGCCGGGCCATCGCTGGTGAGCGCGCGCACGATCTCGTGCGCATCGGTGGTGGTCGCCAGCCGCTGCATCAGCGCGCCATCGCGCATCAGGCGGGTCAGGCGGCGCAGCACCTGGATGTGCTCGTCCGAGGCGGCGGCGATGGCGACCACCAGATGGGCCTGCTTGGCATCGTCGCCCCAGCGCACACCTCCCGGAACCTGCAGCACGGCCAGACCCGTGCGGCGCACCAGGTGCTTGTCTTCCACCATGCCGTGGGGAATGGCCAGGCCTTCGCCCAGGAAGGTGTTGGCGACCTTCTCGCGCTGCAGCAGGCTGTCGACGTAGGCGGGCTGGATGTGGCCAGCCTGGGCCAGCAAGGCGCCCGCGGCGCGCACGGCGTCTTCGCGGTTGTGCGGGGAGGCGCCCAGGCGCACTTCGACCGGAATGGTGGACATGCAATGTCTCCTGAGAAATTTGGTATCGATTCCAAGCCGGATTATCTGCCCCAGTTCCATCACCCCGCAAGACGGAAAGGGCGCAGAAGGGCCTTGAAACTAGGGAAAACACCGAGTTATTCAGCCACTTTGACACCGCAGCGCGGCCGGTGTGGACGACCTCACCGCTGCCGAATTGCAATCTTTTATGGAATCGATACCATCCTTCAAACGAACTGCAGGAGGTTTTCGTTTGGCCAGCATCAAGGACGTGGCGCTGCGCGCCGGCGTATCCACCACCACCGTCTCGCGCGTGCTCAGCACGCCGGAGGCGGTGCGCGCGCCGCTGCGCGAGCAGGTGGAGCGCGCCATCGCCGAACTGGCCTACCGCCCCAACCTGGCGGCACGCCGCCTGCGCCAGCGCCGCGCCTCGCTGGTGGGCCTGATCGTCTCGGACATCCGCAGCGCCTTCTTCACCGACGTGGGCCGGGCCGTGGAAGACATGGCCTACCGCCACGGCCTGCGGCTCATCCTCTGCAACAGCGACGAAGACCCGGCCAAGGAACAGTCGTACCTGGAACTGATGGCCGACGAACAGGCCAGCGGCGTGATCCTGTCGCCCACCATGGCGGGCCTGAAGCAGCTGCGCCCGCAGGCCTGGCCCTTCCCGCTGGTGCTGGTGGACCGGGCGCTGGACTCGACCCGAGCCGACCGCGTGGTGCTCGACAACCACGCCGCCGCCCGCCGCGCCACCGACCATTTGCTGGCCAACGGCTACCGCCGCATCGCCCTGCTGGCGGGCACCCACAGCACCACCGGCCAGCAGCGCCACGCCGGCTATGCCGAAGCGCTGGCCGCCCACGGCCTGGCGCCGCGGCCCCTGTGGATGGACCCGACGCGCGAGGCCGGCGAGCGCGCCACGGCCCGGCTGCTGTCCGGCCCCGACCGGCCCGACGCGCTGCTGGCCACCAACGGCCTGCTGCTGCTGGGCGCCCTGCAGGCCGTGCAGGCCGCCGGCCTGCGCCCGCCGCGCGACATCGGCATCGCCGGCTTCGACAACAACGACTGGACTTCGCTGCCCGCGCTGGACGTGACCACCATCGCCCAGCCCACCTACGACATCGGCCGCACGGCGGCCGAGCTGCTGCTGCAGCGCATGCAGGATGCGGAGCGGCCGGTGCGGCAGGTGGTGCTGGAAGGCACGCTGGTGGTGCGGGGGTCGAGCGCCGGGCCGGGCTAGGGCCTGGAGCGGGCCCGGCCACGGGACGGGCCGGGCGCGGCGGGGAATGGATGGGTTTCCCCCAGGCACCACGCCGCCCGCGCTCGTTTGAAATCGGAGCCATGGCTCTGCTTGCCCGACCCATTGCCTCCGAAGACCTGCCGCGCTGGGTCCCCGGCGAGGTGCTGCGCGCCAGCGGCCGCTGCGCCTGGAAGAACCTGGCGCTGCGCACCTACCGCTACGACGGCCTGGACGTGCAGGTGCCGCCGCTGGCGGACTTCATGCTCGTGGCCTACCAGCGGGGCGCCACGCGCATGGAGCGGCGCTTCGAGGGCCGCTGGACCCGCACCGAGTGCCGGCCGGGCGACATCTCGCTGCTGACCCGTTCGCAGCAGTCGCATTGGCACTGGACCGAGCCCATCGACGTGACCCACGTCTACCTGTCCGCGGACCTGCTCTCCAGCGTGGCGGCCGACGTGCTGGGCAAGCCCATCGCCGAGGTGCGGCTGCACGATCTGCTGCGCACGCAGGACCCCGCCCTCAGCGGCATCGCCGAGGCGATGGCGCGCGAGGCGGGCGGCAGCGCCGTCGGCGGCAAGCTCTATGCCGAGGCGCTGGGCACGCAGCTGGCCGTGCATCTGCTGCGGCACTACGCCGCGGTGGACTTCATCGACCATGCCGAAGACGGCCAGTTGCCCCCGGTGGTGCGCCGCCGGCTGGAGGAGTTCGTGGAGGCCCGGCTGGAACAGCCCCTGTCGCTGGAAGAGCTGGCCGCCGTCGCGGGCATGGGCGTGTGGTCGTTCTGCAAGCGGTTCCGCGCCTCGTTCAACACCTCGCCGCACTGCTACGTCGTCGATCGCCGGGTGGAGCGCGCCCAGCGCCTGCTCACGCACAGCACGCTGGCGGTCAAGGCCGTGGCCGCCGAATGCGGCTTCTCCGACCAGGCCCACCTGACGCGGGCCCTGCGCGCCCGCCTGGGCTGCACCCCGGCGGCGCTGCGCCAGGGACGGGACGCCCAGGCGCACTGAAACGCACGCCTTCCGGTCCCCCGCGCAGCCGCCCTGCAAGCGCCCTGCAGCGGCCCGGGCCTCACAGCATTCTTCAAAGCGCCCACCGGATCCTTCAAGTCCGGCCGCGGCGCCCTGCCTATCGTGCACTCCATGGCCAACGCAGCCATGACCCGGAAATGCAAGCCACGGACCTTCGGCCCGCGCCTGCATCCCATCCATGCACACCAGGAGACACACAGATGAACGACACCGTTCTGGAACGCGGCGCCGCCACGCAGGCAGGCGCCTCCCAGCCCACCCGGCTCGACGCGCTGGTCATCGGTGCCGGCGTGGCCGGCCTCTACCAGTTGCACCGCCTGCGCGAGATGGGCCTGAAGGTGCGGGCCTACGACACCGCCTCCGGCGTCGGCGGCACCTGGTACTGGAACCGCTACCCCGGCGCGCGCTTCGACTCGCAGGCCGAGATCTACCAGTACTGGTTCTCCGAGGAGCTGTACAAGGCCTGGCAGCCCAGCGAGCGTTTTCCCGCCCAGCCCGAAACCGAGCAGTGGCTGAACTTCGTGGCCGACCGGCTGGACCTGAAGAAGGACATCCAGTTCGACACCCGCATCGCCTCGGCCCACTACCAGGAAGACACCGGCCGCTGGCTGGTCACCACGGCGGCCGGCGAGCGCATCGACACCCAGTACCTGCTGGCCTGCTGCGGCATGCTGTCGGCGCCGCTGGTGGACCGCTTTCCGGGCCAGTCGAGCTTTCGCGGCCCCATCACGCACACCGGCCTGTGGCCCAAGGAAGGCATCGACCTGAAGGGCAAGCGGGTGGCCGTGGTCGGCACGGGCGCGACCGGCATCCAGGTGATCCAGACCATCGCGCGCGAAGTCGGCTCGCTCAAGGTCTTCTCGCGCGTGCCGCAGTACGTGGTGCCGATGAAGAACCCGAAGTACAGCGCGGCCGACTGGCAGCGCTGGGGCGAGCGCTTCCATGAACTCAAGGCGCGCGTGCGCAGCACCTTCGCCGGCTTCGACTACAACTTCGAGAACAAGCCCTGGGCCGAGCTCTCGCCCGCCGAACGCACCGAGATCATGGAGAAGTACTGGAGCGACGGTTCGCTGGCGATGTGGCTGGCGACCTTCCCCGAGATGTTCTTCGACGGGGCCGTCAACGAAGTGGTGTCCGAGTTCGTGCGCGGCAAGATGCGCGCGCGGCTGCGCGACGACCCGCGGCTGTGCCAGATCCTCATCCCCGGCCCGGGCGACTACGGCTTCGGCACCCACCGCGTGCCACTGGAAAACGGCTACCTGGAGGTCTATCTGCAGGACAACGTCGAGCCCATCGACTGCCGCGCCACGCCCATCGAACGCATCGTGCCCGAGGGCATCCAGACCGCCGACGGTAAGGTCCACGAGGTGGACGTGATCATCCTGGCCGTGGGCTTCGACGCCGGCTCGGGCGCGCTCAGCCGCATCGACATCCGGGGCCGCAGCGGCCGCTCGCTCAAGGAGCAGTGGTCGCAGGAGATCCGCACCGCCATGGGCCTGCAGATCCACGGCTACCCGAACCTCTTCACCACCGGCGCGCCCCTGGCCCCCTCGGCCGCGCTCTGCAACATGCCCACCTGCCTGCAGCAGCAGGTGGACTGGATCACCGGCTGCCTGGCCCACGCGCGCAGCCAGGGCAAGCAGACGATCGAGGCGACCCGGGAATTCGAGGACCGCTGGGTCCAGCACCACGACGAGACCGCCGCCGCCACGCTGGTGGTCAAGACCGACTCCTGGTACATGGGCTCGAACGTCGATGGCAAGCCGCGCCGGCTGTTGTCCTATATCGGCGGCGTGGGCAACTACCACCGCCAGTGCGACGAACTGGCCGCGCAGGGCTACCCCGGCTTCTCGATGAACTGAATCACACGGCACGAAGGAGACAACACCATGACCGCCCACACCTACTACACCCAGGAAGCCCACGGCCCCTACGAGCGCATCGGCATCGGCGCGCTGGAATTGGAAGACGGCGGCGTGCTGCCCGACTGCCAGCTGGCCGTAGCCACGCACGGCACGCTCAACGCCGCCCGGGACAACGCCATCCTCGTGCCCACCTGGTATTCGGGCACCAGCAAGATCATGGAGCAGGCCTACATCGGCGCGGGCCGGGCGCTGGACCCGTCGCGCTACTTCATCATCGTGGTCAACCAGATCGGCAACGGCCTGTCCACCTCGCCGCACGACGCAGGGGGCGACCTGGCCGGGCCGGGCTTTCCCAAGGTGCGCATCGGCGACGACGTGCGCGCGCAGCACCGCTTGCTCACCGGGCACTACGGCCTGCGCGAACTGGCCCTGGTGGTGGGCGGCTCCATGGGCGCGCAGCAGACCTACGAATGGGCCGTGCGCTACCCCGAGATGGTGCGCCGCGCCGCGCCCATCGCCGGCACCGCGAAGAACACCGAGCACGACGTCCTCTTCGCCCAGACCCTGGTCGACGCCATCACCACCGACCCGGGCTTCCAGGGCGGCCGCTACGCCTCGCCGGCCGACGTGGCCGCCGGCCTGAAGCGCCACGCCCAGCTGTGGACGGTGATGGGCTGGAGCACCGACTTCTTCCGGGAGGACCGCCACAAGGCGCTGGGCTTCGACTCCCTGCAGGCGTTCGTGGACCACTTCATGACCGGCTATTTCGCGCCCATGGACCCGAACGCCCTGCTGGCCATGGCCTGGAAATGGCAGCGCGGCGACGTCAGCCGCCACACCGGCGGCGACCTGGCGGCGGCGCTGGGCCGCATTCGGGCGAAGACCTTCGTGATGCCGATCAGCCACGACATGTTCTTCCCGCCCGCCGACTGCCAGGCCGAGCAGCGGCTCATCCCGGGCAGCGAGTCCCGGCCCATCGCCAGCATCGACGGGCACCTGGGGCTGTTCGGCACCGACCCGCAGTTCCTCGCCCAGGTCGATGCCCACCTCCAGGACCTGCTGGCCCAGCCGGCCTGATCCGCCCTTCCCCCTTCATCAATCCGTTCAAGGAAACACCATGTCCCAAAGACTGCAAGGCAAATGCGTCGTCATCACCGGCGGCGCGGGCGGCATCGGCCTGGCCAGCGCCCGGCTGTTCATCGGCGAAGGCGCCCAGGTCGTGCTGGTCGATCTGCAGCAGCAGGCCCTGGACGCCGCGCTGGCGGAACTCGGCAGCGACGCCGCGAGCGCCGTGGCGGCAGACGTGAGCGACGAGGCGCAGACCCAGGCCTATCTGCAGGCTGCGCTGGAGCGCCATGGCCGCATCGACGTGCTCTTCTGCAACGCCGGCACCGAAGGCCGCATCGCGCCCATCGCCGACTATCCCATGGACGCCTTCGACCGCGTGATGGCCGTGAACGTGCGCGGCGTTTACCTGGGCCTCAAGCACGCCATGCCCATCATGCAGAAGCAGGGTGGCGGCAGCATCCTGCTCACCTCGTCCATCGCGGGCCTGAAGGGCTTCGCCGGCCTGTCGGCCTATGTGACGAGCAAGCATGCACTGGTGGGCCTGATGCGCTCGGCCGTGCTGGAGGCCGGAAGCTCCGGCGTGCGGGTCAACACCATCCACCCCTCGCCCATCGAGACGCGGATGATGCGCTCCATCGAAGAGGGCGCGGCCCCCGGCGCCGCGACGGCGGCGAAGGCGCAGTTCGCGGCGGCCATCCCCGCCGGCCGCTACGGCCTGCCCGAAGAGGTGGCGCGCACCGCGCTGTTCCTCGCCAGCGACGACAGCGCCTTCTGCACCGGCGGGCGCTACAGCGTCGATGGCGGGATGTCCGTCGGCTGAGCCGCCGGCTGCCGGGCGCTCAGCACCTGTGGGCGCCCCGGCCGCGCATCCAGTTCATCCGCATGGACTAATTTCGGTCCGAAACCAATCTAATCATTGCAACAATACGTATATTCAGAAACCAAACTTTAAAAGTTCCAGGCCTCCCCGGACGCCCCACTATGTCCCAACGCTCCATTCGCCAGTGGCTGACACTCCTCTTGATCGTGCTGCTGGTATCAGCGGCCACTTCCTTCTACGGCCTGCGCCTGATGGCCAAGGGCGCGCAGTTCCATTACCTGGAGCGTGAATACGCAGTGAATCTGCAGCACGCCGCCAAGGCGCTCGACAGTGCAGCCGCCGGGACGGCCCAGGACAAGGCGGACATCGTCAAAAAACTCGAATACTCGCAGTGGCTCTCCCGCCACGTGGACACGGAGCTTTTCGGCTTCGAACTGCTGTCGTTCCGGCTGCTGGG
The DNA here is from genome assembly GCF_001424265.1 of Acidovorax sp. Leaf160. Lineage (GTDB taxonomy): Bacteria > Pseudomonadota > Gammaproteobacteria > Burkholderiales > Burkholderiaceae_C > Paracidovorax. Next base: position 109,657 of record NZ_LMOV01000001.1, on the reverse strand, counting down.
CTTCGGCGCGGTGGTCGATCTGCCCCATGACAGCATCCGGCGCGTGGACGGCATGCTCTCGAAGCTGGCGGGCGAGCCTGCGGCCCAGCTGCCTGCAGCGCTGGCCCGATCGTTGCAGCCCGACATCGATGAGCTCATTCGCTATGGCGATGCGTTCGCCAAGGAGGTGGCGGCCACCGTCAGCTTCGTGGCCGTCGCGGTCCGCGTGCTGACGGCCGGCTGCCTGATCCTGCTGGGCGCCATCATCTGGCGGATGGGGCGCGCCATCCTCGGTCCGCTGGAGCATGCCCGCGACGCGGCCCAGGCCCTCGCCCGGGGCGACCTCTCGGTGCGCATCGGGCGGGACGAGCGCTCGCAGACCCATGAAGCGGGCGAACTGCTGGCCGCCCTGCACACCATGCAGACCACCTTCCAGGACGTGGTCACCCGGATGACCGACGCCAGCCAGGCCGTGGTGGCCGGCAGCGGGCAGATCGCCAGCGGCAGCACCGACCTGAGCTACCGCACCGAAGAGCAGGCCAGCCGCCTGCAGCAGGCGTCGGCGGCCATGGCGGAGATCGTGCAGACCGTGCAGCAGAGCGCGGAGACCGCCACCTCCGCCACCCGGGTGGCCCACGAAGCCAACGACGCGGCCCACCAGGGGGGCAAGGTCATGAAGCACACCATGGAGACGATGAAGGCCATCGCCGCCGATTCGGGCCGCATCGCCAGCATCATCGGCGTGATCGACGGCATCGCGTTCCAGACCAACATCCTGGCTCTGAACGCTGCCGTGGAAGCCGCCCGCGCGGGCGAGCAAGGCCGGGGCTTCGCCGTGGTGGCGACCGAAGTGCGCACGCTGGCCGGCCGGGCCGCCGAGTCGGCGCGCGAGATCAAGGCGTTGATCAGCGCCAGCGTCGAGAAGGTCGAAGCGGGCGCGAGGCTGGTGGACAACGCCGTGGGCGCGGTGCAGCGCATCGAATCCCAGGTGGACCGGGTGCAGCAACTGATCGGCGACATTTCGTCCACGCTGGCCCATCAGTCATCGGGCATCGCGGAAATCTCCCAGGCCATCGCGCACCTGGATGGTTCGACCCAGCAGAACGCCGCCATGGCCGAGGAAAGCGCCGCAGCCACCCAAAGCCTGAGCCGGCAGGCCCATCAGCTCAGCGAGGCGGTGGGCTTCTTCAAGATATAGGGTGCTGCGGGACGTGGGCCGGGAGGCAGAGCCGAGCCCTGCCGATCCAGGTCCAGGCCCGGACCCAAGTCACGTTGGCGGGGCCTGACTGCACCGCCAGCACGGCCGGGTCAGCCCTGGCGCGGCTTCACCTTGCCCGCCGCCAGCTTGGCGTTGGCGCGGGCGGTATCCACGTCGTCCGCGCGGGCCACTGCCACGCCCATGCGCCGCTTGGTGAAGCTCTCCGGCTTGCCGAACAGGCGCAGGTCGGTGCCCGGCACGGCCAGCGCTTCTTCCACGCCGTCGAAGACGATGCCCTGCGCATCGACGCCGCCGTAGATCACGGCGCTGGCGCCCGGGTTGCGCAGGGTGGTGTCCACCGGCAGGCCCAGGATGGCGCGGGCATGCAGCTCGAATTCGCTCTGGTGCTGCGTGGCCAGGGTGACCAGGCCGGTGTCGTGCGGGCGCGGGCTCACTTCGCTGAACCACACTTCGTCGCCCTTCACGAACAGTTCCACGCCGAAGAGGCCCAGGCCCGAGGGCTGGCCGTCCAGGCCGCGGCCCAGGTCGTCGGTCACGGCCCGGGCGATGTCCTGGGCGCGTTGCAGCGCCAGGGACGGCATGGGCTGGGGCTGCCAGCTTTCCACGTAGTCGCCGCTGACCTGCTTGTGGCCGATGGGTTCGCAGAACGAGGTCTGGATGCTGCCGTCAGCGGCCTTGGCGCGCACCGTGAGCAGGGTGATCTCGTACTCGAAGTCGATGAAGCCTTCGACGATGACGCGGCCATGGCTCACGCGGCCGCCGGCCATGGCGTAGTCCCACGCCTTTTGCACGTCGGCCGGGCCGTCCAGCTTGCTCTGGCCCTTGCCGGAGCTGCTCATCACCGGCTTGACCACGCACGGAAAGCCGATGGCGGGCTGGCCATCGGTGCCGTCGATGGCGGCCTGCAGTTCCTCCGCCGAATCGCAGAAGCGATACGGGCTGGTGGGCAGGCCCAGGGTTTCGGCGGCCAGGCGGCGGATGCCTTCGCGGTCCATGGTCAGGCGCGCGGCGCGGGCCGTAGGAATGACGCGCACGGTGCCGGCGGCTTCCAGCGCTTCGAGCATGGGCGTGGCGATGGCCTCGATCTCGGGCACGACCAGGTGCGGGCGCTCGGCTTCGATCAGGCTCTTGAGCTGCGCCGGGTCGCTCATGGTGATGGTGCGCGCATGGTGCGCCACCTGCTGGCCGGGCGCGTTCTCATAGCGGTCCACGGCGATGGTTTCGACGCCCAGGCGCTGCAGGGCGATGAGGACTTCCTTGCCCAGCTCGCCGCTGCCGAGCAGCATGACTTTGGTGGCGGAAGGCGAGAGGGGGGTGCCGAGAGTGGTCATGGGGAAAACGTCAAGAAATGGGGTGTGCGTGGAAGCGCCTGGCGATCAGGCACTGCAGCCGGCGATGATAGAGCGACTGCGCGCAGCTGCACGCTCACGCTCACACTCACGCACCCGGACCACGACGCTCGGCTCCCTCCATCGCCGCCCACGCCCCGGCGGGTCGAGCCGGCACGGCGTCACCCGTCCGAAGGCCGCGGAGCAGGCCATGCCAGCAGACGCCGCGGAACTGGCTTTGCCAGGCCGCTGGCGTCGCCCTCGCCCGGAGCGCGCAGCGCGTAGAGAGCGGGGGGAAGGCCCGAAGGGCCTCAGGAGGTGTACCGAATCAATACTGCTTGTACGGCAGGAACTTGCCCGACAGCACCACGTTGACGCGGTCGCCCTTGGGATCGGCCTGGCGCTGGATATCCATGCTGAAGTCGATGGCGCTCATGATGCCGTCGCCGAACTCCTCGTGGATCAGCTCCTTGATGGTGCTGCCGTACACGCTGACGATCTCGTACCAGCGGTAGATGAGCGGGTCGGTGGGCACGGGCGTGGGCAGCGAGCCCTTGTACGGCACCACCTGCAGCCATTTCTGCTCCTCGTCGGTCAGATCGAAGATGCGGCCCAGCACCTGGGCCTGTTCGGGCGAGGCGGTCATCTGTCCCAGGCACAGTGCCGTCGTCCACTCCTTCGACTGGCCGACCTGGGTGGCGATGTCATGCCATTGCAGGCCCTTCGATACCTTGGTGCCAATGATTTTTTCGGTCACGTCGTTGCGGTTCATGGGCTGAAAGTTCGCGTGTAGAGAAAGCCCACAGCGCAAGCAACGTGCGTGCCACGACACGCCCCACCGCGGGGCGTGGCCAGTCGGCAACGCCGCGCTCTACACGCTTCAGCCGCCAGCGCGCAGCCCATCGACCGCCTTCTCCGCGATCATGATCGTCGGCGCGTTGGTGTTGCCGCTCACGATGCGCGGCATGACGGAGGCGTCCACCACCCGCAGGCCCTGCACGCCGTGCACACGCAACTGCGCATCCACCACGTCCAGCGGGCCCGGCCCCATGCGGCAGCTGCCCACCGGGTGGTAGACGGTGTCGGCATGGCGGGCGATGAATTGCGCGATCTGCTCATCGCTCTGCGCGCCGGCACTGCGGGCCAGCTCGCGCCCGCCCAGGGCGGACAGGGCGGGCTGCACGAGGATCTCGCGCATGCGGCGCACGCCCTGCACCATGCGGCGCAGGTCATCGGCATCGGCGAAGAAGGCCGGGTCCACCAGTGGCAGCGCCTGCGGGTCGGCGCTCGCCAGCGTCACGCGGCCACGGCTGCGCGGCTGCAGCAGGCAGACGTGGCACGAATAGCCGTGGCCCCAGCTCCATTCGCGCCCGTGGTCCAGCAGCTTGGCGATGACGAAGTGCAGCTGCAGATCGGGCGCGGCCTCTTCCGGGCGGCTCTTGATGAAGCCGCCGGCCTCGGCGAAGTTGGTGGTCAGCAGGCCGGTGCGGCGGGCCCGCCACTCGCGCACGCCGCCGAGCAGGTTGCGCGCCCCGGCGAGGGAGAGGCCAAAGAGGTCGGTGAGCGCGGGGGTGTCCATCACCTGCACCACGTCGGGGTGGTCGTGCAGGTGCTCGCCCACGCCGGGCAGGTCGTGCCGCACGGCGATGCCGTGGCGCTGCAGTTGCGCCGCCGGGCCGATGCCGGAGAGCATCAGCAGCTGCGGCGACAGCAGCGCACCTGCCGACAGCAGCACCTCGCGCCGGGCCCGCACGGTGTGCAGGGCGCCGCCCTGCAGAAACTCCACGCCCACGGCGCGGCGGCCGCCAGCCCCATCGAAGAGGATGCGGGTCGCGCGTGCGCCCGTCTCCACGCGCAGGTTGGGCCGGCCCCGGTGCGGCGTCAGGTACGCCTTGGCGGCGCTGAAGCGCTCGCCGCCCCGGTGCGTGACCTGGTAGAGCCCCACGCCTTCCTGCGACGCGCCGTTGAAGTCGGCGTTGCGCGGGTGGCCGGCCTGCACGCCGGCTTCCACGAAGGCGCGCGCCACGCGGTGGGGCGACTGCAGATCGGCCACGTTCAGCGGACCGCCGGTGGCTGCCATGCGTTCGCGCCGCGCTCGTTGTGTTCAGCGCGCAGGAAGTACGGCAGCACGTCGGCCCAGCCCCATCCCGGGTTGCCGGCCTCCTGCGCCCAGTGGTCGTAGTCGGCCGGCTGGCCGCGCACGTAGATCATCGCGTTGATGGAGCTGGAGCCGCCCAGCACCCGCCCGCGCGGCTGCAGGCCCCGGCGCCCGTCCAGGCCGGGCTGGGGCGTGGTGTGCTGGTCCCAGTTGAGCGCCTTGGCACGGCCCAAGCCCGCCAGGCCGGCGGGGCAGTGGATGAGCGCACTGGTGTCCGCCGGGCCTGCCTCCAGCAGGCACACGCGCACGGCGGGGTCTGCGCTCAGGCGCCCGGCCAGCACGCAGCCGGCCGACCCGCCACCGATGACGATGTAGTCGAACATGGCCCGCTTGTACCACCGGCCGCCCGCCGAGCCAACCGCCCGCGCGACGGCTTGCGCGGTGATTGCCGATACCATCGCAGCAGCTTTTTTCCAGCCACTTCCACTCATTGCAAGGGACATCACATGACGATCAAGACCGTCGGCATCATCGGCGCGGGCACCATGGGCAACGGCATCGCGCAGGCCTGCGCGGTGGCGGGCATCGACGCGGTGATGGTCGATATTTCCGACGCTGCCGTGCAGAAGGGCCGGGCCACCGTGGCCGGCAGCCTGGACCGGCTCATCAAGAAGGAAAAGATCACCGCGGCCGACAAGGACGCGGCGCTGGCGCGCATCAAGACATCGACGAACTACGACGACCTGAAGGCCGCGCAACTGATCATCGAGGCCGCCACCGAGAACCAGGAACTGAAGGTGAAGATCCTGAAACAGGTGGACGCCGCCGTGGCGCCCGAGGTCATCATCGCCTCGAACACCTCGTCGATCTCCATCACGCAGCTGGCCGCCGCCACCTCGCGGCCCGACCGCTTCATCGGCATGCACTTCTTCAACCCGGTGCCGATGATGGCGCTGGTGGAGATCATCCGCGGCCTGCAGACCAGCGACGCCACGCACGACGCCGTCAAGGCGCTGGCCGAGGCGCTGGGCAAGAGCCCCATCACGGTGAAGAACGCGCCGGGCTTCGTGGTCAACCGCATCCTGGTGCCGATGATCAATGAGGCTTTCTTCGTGCTGGCCGAGGGCCTGGCCACGCCGGAAGACATCGACGCGGGCATGAAGCTCGGCTGCAACCAGCCCATCGGCCCGCTGGCGCTGGCCGACATGATCGGTCTGGACGTGTGCCTGGCCGTGATGAACGTCTATCTGGACGAGTTCGGCGACAGCAAGTACCGCCCCTGCCCGCTGCTCAAGGAAATGGTGGCTGCCGGACGCCTGGGCCGCAAGACGGGCCAGGGCGTGTACAGCTACTGAGGGAGGCGACGGCGCTGCACTCCATTCCCGCCCAAATGGCCTGCAGCGCTCGATTTCCGGAGCGAAACCTTCCTCACCCCGGAAACCATTCAGAACACAGTGGTTTTATCGATTGAATTGCACGCAATTTAATTGTCAGCAATAATTCAAACCATGACAGCGCACCCCTCCACCCACCCTTCCGCCGGCCTGGCCGCCGACGAGTTGCTGCGGCTGGACAACCAGGTCTGCTTCGCGCTGTATTCCGCATCGCTGGCGATGACCAAGCTCTATGCGCCCTTGCTTGCAGCCCTCGGCCTCACCTACCCGCAGTACGTGGTGATGCTCACGCTGTGGGAACGCGACGGCGTCACCGTGTCCGAGCTGGGTGAGCGGCTGTTCCTCGATTCCGGCACGCTGACTCCGCTGCTCAAGCGGCTGGAGGCTTCGGGCCATGTGTCCCGCCTGCGCGATGTGCAGGACGAGCGCCGCGTGCGCATCACCCTCACCCCGCAGGGCCGGGCGCTGCGCCAGCAGGCTGAACCGATTCCGCAGTGCGTGCTGGAAAGCGCGCAGTGCACGGTGCCCGAACTCACGGCCATCACCCGGCAACTCACCACTTTGCGCGACCGGTTGACCCGACCGCCTGCCCCGGCAGGTTGACTCGGCCGCACCGCTTTCACCCTGGCTCCGGCCATTTTTCCTGCAACTACCACCACCGAAGGAACGCACCATGACCACGCTCGACAAAGTTCTCTACACCGCCCGCGCCCACACCACCGGCGGCCGTGACGGCGCCTCGCGCACCGACGATGGCCGCCTGGACGTGAAGCTGTCGGCCCCCGGCACCAGCGGCACGGGCACCAACCCCGAGCAGCTCTTCGCCGCCGGCTACTCTGCCTGCTTCATTGGCGCCCTGAAGGCCGTCGGCGGCAAGCTGGGCATCGCCGTGCCGCAAGACGTGTCGGTGGACGCCGAAGTGGACCTGGGCCAGATCCCGAACGCCTACGGCATCGCCGCGCGCCTGAAGGTGTCGCTGCCGGGCCTGGAAAAGGACAAGGCACAGCAGCTGGTGGACGCTGCCCACCAGGTCTGCCCCTACTCCAACGCCACGCGCGGCAACATCGACGTGACGATCACGCTGGCTTGATCCCGCCCCCCTCGTTTCGAGGCTTCCGCTCTGCGGCAGCTATCGAAACCATAGCTGCCCGCGCTGATTCGATCAGCGCCGGCGGCTTTTTTCATGGGACTCCGGGTGGCCAGGACGACCTGGACGGCAACACGGGCGGGCACGGCCGGTCACCGACAATGCACGCATGCAGACGCCCTCAGCCCCTTCCTTTCCTTCCCCCTTCGGCAGCGACGCGCCGGCAGGCGCCCACGCCTACGCCACGCTCACGCCCGATCTGGTGCTGGACGCCCTGGCCAGCGTGGGCCTCCATGGCGATGGCCGGCTGATGGCGCTGGGTTCGTACGAGAACCGGGTCTACCAGGCCACGCTGGAGAACGACGGCGCCCGGGTGGTGGCCAAGTTCTACCGTCCCGGCCGCTGGAGCGAGGCGCAGATCCTGGAAGAACACGCCTTCGCGGCCGAGCTGGCGGCCGCCGAGGTGCCCATGGTGGCGCCCTTGGCCATCGACGGGCGCACGCTGCACACGCATGCCGGTTTTGCCTTTTCCGTCAGCCCCTGGCGCGGCGGCCGCACGCCGGAGCTGGACGACTTCGAGGTGCTGGAGTGGATCGGCCGCTTCCTTGCGCGCATCCACACCGTGGGCGCGGCCCGCCCCTTCGTGCACCGCCCCGCCATCGACGTACGGACGCTGGCGGGGGAGCCTTTCGACTGGCTGCTGGGTGCGGGCATCATTCCGCTGGACCAGCAATCGGCTTGGCGCGATGCCTGCACACATGCTATCGAATTAATAGCATCAAACGCTTATGCATCAATCGCCGGAGGCGGTTTTGACTCAAAATTCAGCCTCCAGACGGCGACCCCGATCCGCCTGCACGGTGACTGCCACCCCGGCAACGTGCTGTGGACGCCGCTGGACGAATACGGCCGGGGCGGCCCGCACTTCGTCGACCTGGACGACGCGCGCACCGGTCCGGCGGTGCAGGATCTCTGGATGATGCTCTCGGGCGACCGCCGCCAGCGCACCCAGCAGCTGTCCGCCCTGCTGGACGGCTACGAGCAGTTCCGCAGCTTCGACCGGCGCGAGCTGGCGCTGATCGAGCCGCTGCGCACGCTGCGGCTCATCCACTACAGCGCCTGGCTGGCCCGCCGCTGGGCCGACCCGATCTTCCCGATCAACTTTCCCTGGTTCGGCAGCAGCGACTACTGGCGCGGCCAGGTCCATCAGCTGCAGGAGCAGATCGAGGCGATGGGTGAGGAGCCGCTGGCGGCGTAGCGAGATGGACCCCGGGCGCGGCCCAGGGCCGGCCGGAGCGCGTCAGCGCCGCGCCATCGAATCCTTCCAGCCCTGCACGATCACGGTGCTGAAGAACTGGCGGTCCAGCCAGAGCCACACCAGCACCGGCATCAGCGTGGGCAGCACCAGCACGCCGAGCTGGTAGCCATAGACGATGACGTTCAGCTCCCAGCCCACCACGCGCAGCGCGGCCATGTCCATGCGGGCCGTGAGTGCCAGCTGCATGAGCAAAAACATCACCAGACTGGCCGCCTGCGCCGGCAACAGCAGCAGGTAACCCATCACCGCCCGGCGCAGCCGGCCCCCGGCCTTGGCGGAGACGCGCGCCGCGACCAGCAGCGCCAGGAAGATCGGCAGACCGTAGGCATAGCGGCCGGGGTCGGCGTCGAGCGTGACTTCTGCACGCCGCCCGCCCGCCTGCTCCACCGGCACTTCCACGGTGGTGTCCACCTCGATGCGGCCCGGCGCGATACGCACCGTGCGCACCCACATCGGGGTCACCCGCTCGAGCACCATGTGCGAGATCGCGGCCACCGGATACGACGTCCATGGCGAGACCTTGGTCCACAGCAGGGTCAGCGCCAGCACGCCCACGAAGGCGGACAGCGCGAAAGTCACCAGCACCGAAGGGCGTCGCATGGCAGTTCCTTGTGTTCAGGCAGGAGTGGGTGGGGAGAGAGGGCCCGCGCCCGGATGAGTCGATGAATGAATGAATGAGCGAAAGAGCGAACGAGCGACCCGCTTCGTGATGCGTTCCCACGGGTCGCGGCTCACGGAATCAGACGGACGGCTTGGCGTGCGGCGAAAGATCCAGCGATGAGCTGACCTGCCCCGGGCCACCGGACGGCCGGACCGGCGCGCGAGGAGCGAGCGGCGGCGCAGGCGGCTCATCGGGCGGCGGCGGCGCGTTCAGCCGCGCCTTGCGTGCCCCCGCTCGCACCCAGAGCAGCCAGACCACCAGCACGTCCAGCATGATCAAGCCCTGCCAGAGGAACTCGTGCGCGAAGTCGAACACCGCCGTGTTCCACTGGCCCAGGTAGAACAGGCTGATCACGCGCACCACGTTGAGCGCCTGCACGGCGGCGAACCCCGCCACGATGCCGACCAGCTTGTGCCGCCAGGTGGACGGGAACGCCATGATCGCGGCGAACAGCACGATGCAGGCCTCGATGCCATTGCAGCCCGCCTCGATCGACACGCCGAACCCGGTCGCCTGGTTCCAGAGCACCTTGCCTTCCGACGCCGCGGTGCTGTCGAAGGTGGTGACCAACGTCGCGCAGATGTGCGCGAGCAGCGCCGTCCAGGGCAACACGATGTGCTCCTGCACCCAGTTCAGGATGTTCAATCCGAACAGCGAGAGCTGCAGGAAGAGGAAAAGTGCGAAGAAGCGCAGCATGGCTTGGGGCGTTAAGGCAGCAGGGCAGCGGGTGAAGCGGGTGAAGCGCGTGAAGCTGGTGAAGCTGGTGAAGCTGGTGAAGCGGGCAGGTGAATTGCGGGCCGACGATAGCTCAACAAGGGACGGGACGGGCAGCGGGACCAGCGCGTGGGCAGACGCTCTCGAGCGGGCGATCCCGGACGTCCCGTGGAGCCGGGACCCTGCTTCGCGCGCATGTCAAACGTGAACACACCATCTGCACCCCCTCCGCAAGACCGTCGACCTGCAGGGCCGCGACCGGAGGCCTGCATTTTGGCAGGGCGCCTCGGCATCTCGCGTGCGCTGCCCTGCAGGTCGCCATCACATGGCCGACATCATCGACCAAGCAGCGACGAAGACGATCCGGAACACCCCCTGCATCGTTAACGACGGTCAACGCAATCAATTTTGGCTGGTTAATAGATTTATCGAATGTTAGCTTTGGAGCCTCCATGTAACAAAACCCAACCGCATGCCCAAGCTCTCACGTTCCAGCGTCGCCATCCTGGTCTTGACCAGTGCTCTGCCTTTCGCCCCAGCGTGGGGCTACCAGAACAGCGAGCTCCTCACCCACTACTTCGATGATCCGAGGTTGCCCGACGATTCCCCCAGCTATGAAAACAGCGCCGGCAAGATGACCGTGACCCCGCCAGGCGGCGGGGGCTTCAAGCTGATGTCGGACCACACCAGTTTCGTCAACACGCCGGGCAATGGCGTGACCATCGTCGTGACCCCGAGCTCGAGCAAGGTGCCCAGCCGCATCAGCGTCCGTGACCAGCGCTCCTCCACCGAGCGCTACATCAGCGCGAAATGCCTGAACCCTGCGACGCAGGCGATCGAGCCCTGCAACCTCGGCGACGAGACGCAGTTCCCCCGCACGCGCTACGCCCCCAGCACGACGCCCAACTACCCGTCCCAGACCCAGTTCGAGTGGGACACCAACTCCCGGTCGTTGCGCGTCTATACCCCGGACAGGAACATCCAGAGCACCGGTGGCTACATCGACCTGCCGCCATATGTGCGGGAAATCACGATGACGGCCTATGGCTCCGGGGGCCCAGACTCCTCCTTCGGCGACGTCTTCATGGCCGACGCGCCGAGCGTCAGCAAGTCTTTCGCGCCGGCCAGCACCACGCCCGGCGGCACCAGCACGCTGACCATCGAGCTCAAGAATCCCGATTTGAACGGCGTAGTGCCGGACGTCAACGTGGCCGATGTGCTGCCCGCTCCGCTGAAGCTGGTGAGCGCCCGCCACAGCTGCACCGGTGGCACCCTGACCACGGACACCGACAGCGGAACGATTTCACTGCGCGGCACGACCATGCCCGTGGACGGCTGCACCATCACCGCCCAGGTGCGCTGGCCCGACGACGCGGCCGGCATCGAGGCGTGCCGCTCCGGCAACGCGGCGCGCAACACCATCACCTCGCCAGCGCAGTTCACCACGGCATTGGGCCAGTTCAACGGGCAGGCCAAGGCCGATCTGGCCTGCACGTACACGGCACCCCCCGACCCGACGCCCGACCCAACCCCCGACCCGGACCCTACTCCCGACCCTACTCCCGACCCCACTCCCGGCCCCACCACCAAGCAGCCGATCCCCACGCTTTCCGACATGGGCCTGCTGATGCTGTCCGGGTTGACGATGGGGCTGGCCGGATTCCTCAGCCGCCGCAAGAAGTGGTTCTGATCGCGGCCGGGCGGACCCCATTCCAGGCCGGGGCGGCCGTGCCGCCCTCTCCACCCCGCATAGCGGCAGCGGAGCCTGGCCGGCGCAGCGAAGGCAGCGTGTGCAGCTCCGGCGCAAACCGCACGCAGCGTGCCGGGCAGGCCCACCCGCGCGGCACGCTGCCTGCCCGGTCAGCCGATCACATCAGCAGGGCGTTCACCCGCTTCACGTAAGCGGCCGGGTCTTCCGGCAGGCCGCCCTCGGCCAGCAGCGCCTGGTCGAACAGGATGTGGGCCAGGTCGTGGAAGTGCACGCTGCCCTCCAGCTTCTTCACCAGGGCGTGCTCGGGGTTCACCTCCAGCACCGGCTTGGTGTCCGGCGCCTGCTGGCCCGCCTGCTTGAGCAGGCGCGCCAGCTGGGTGCTCATGCCATCGTCGGAGGTGACCAGACAGGCGGGTGAATCCACCAGGCGGGTGGTGACGCGCACGTCCTCGGCCTTGTCCTTCAGCGCTTCCTTCAGCTTCGCCAGCACGGGCTTGAAGCTTTCCGCCGCCTCCTCGGCCGCCTTCTTCTCGGCCTCGTCCTGCAGCTTGCCCAGATCGACCGCGCCCTTGGCGACCGACTGCAGCGGCGTGCCGTCGAAGTCGTGCAGGTAGTTCAGCGCCCACTCGTCCACGCGGTCGGCCATCAGCAGCACTTCGATGCCCTTTTTCTTGAAGACTTCAAGCTGCGGGCTGTTCTTCGCGGCGGCCAGCGTATCGGCCGTGATGTAGTAGATCGCTTCCTGGCCTTCCTTCATGCGGGCCTTGTAGTCGGCCAGCGAGATGGTGACCGTGTCGGTGGTGGTGGACGGGAAGCGCAGCAGCTTGGCGATGCGCTCGCGGTTGCCGAAGTCCTCGCCCAGGCCTTCCTTGAGCACCGCGCCGAACTCGGCGTAGAACTGGCTGTACTTGCCTTCCCGGGCCTTGTCTTCCTCGCTCACCACGTCGGTCACACCGTCGGCACCCTCGCCGGCGGCATGGGAATCGTGCTTGGCCAGGTCTTCCAGCATCGACAGCACGCGCTTGGTCGAGCCCTCGCGGATGGAACGCACGTCCCGGCTTTCCTGCAGCAGCTCGCGGCTCACGTTCAGCGGCAGATCGCTGGAATCGATCACGCCCTTCACGAAGCGCAGGTAGGTGGGCATCAGCGCCTCGGCGTCGTCCATGATGAAGACGCGCTTCACGTACAGCTTCACGCCCGCCTTCTTGTCGCGGTTCCACAGATCGAACGGCGCCTTGGCAGGGATGTAGAGCAGCTGCGTGTACTCGGTGTTGCCTTCCACGCGGTTGTGGCTCCAGGTCAGCGGGTTCTCGTGGTCGTGGCTGATGGCCTTGTAGAAGTCCTGGTACTGCTCGGCAGTGATGTCCTTCTTCGGCCGGGTCCAGAGGGCGCTGGCCTTGTTCACGGCCTCCCACTCGCCCGTCTTGACCATCTCGCCGGGCTGGTCGTTCTCCCCGTCCTTCCACTCTTCCTTTTCCATCAGGATGGGCAGGCTGATGTGGTCGGAATACTTGGCGATGACCGACTTGAGCTTCCAGGCGTTCAGGAACTCTTCGGCGTCGTCGCGCAGGTGCAGGATCACGCTGGTGCCGCGCTGGGGGCGGTTGATCGACTCGACCTCGAAGTCGCCGGTGCCGCCGCTCACCCAGCGCACGCCCTGCTCGGCCGGCAGGCCGGCGCGGCGCGATTCCACCGTGATCCGGTCGGCCACGATGAAGCCAGAGTAGAAGCCCACGCCGAACTGGCCGATCAGCTGGCCCTGCTCGCTGGCGGTCTGCTTCTGGTCGCCCGACAGGCGGCTCATGAAGTCCTTCGTGCCGCTCTTGGCGATAGTGCCCAGGTGGTCGATCGCTTCCTGCTCGCTCATCCCGATGCCGTTGTCGGTGATGGTGAGGGTCTTGGCCGCCTTGTCGAAGGCCACGCGCACTTCCAGGTTGGGCGCGTCTTCATACAGCCCGGCGTTGTTGAGCGCCTCGAAGCGCAGCTTGTCGCAGGCATCGGAGGCGTTGGAGATCAGCTCGCGCAGGAAGATTTCCTGATTGGAATACAGCGAGTGGGTGACCAGGTGCAGCAGTTGCGCCACTTCGGCCTGGAAGGAATGGGTTTGCTTGCTCATGGTGAATGTGTGACTGAAACGAGGTTCACGAAAAATACGACGCCCGCACAGATCGGGACGGGGCCGCAATTATCAAGAAGTGTTGTGGCTTCCCGCCGAGCGACACATTGTTCACATTGCCGGCCGCCCCGGCCGCGCCTGCCTGCCTAAGATTCCCGAAAGCCCGCCGACGTCTCCGTCGCGGGCTTTTTGCATCCGTTCACCGGTTCATGCATTTCACCCGATTCATTCAACAGCCGAACCATCAGGCAAGGGAGGGCGCGCCATGGGCAGCCACAGCAACATCAAAAAATGGTCCGCCGAATTCCTCGGCACTTTCTGGCTGACGTTCGGCGGCTGCGGCAGCGCGGTGCTGGCGGCGGCCTTCCCGCAGCTGGGCATCGGCCTGCTGGGCGTGTCGCTCGCCTTCGGCCTCACGGTGCTGACCGGCGCCTACGCCTTCGGCCCCGTCTCGGGCGGCCATTTCAACCCGGCGGTGTCGATCGGGCTGGCAGTGGGCGGCCGGTTCCGCGCGGGCGAGCTGCCCGGCTACATCATCGCGCAGGTGCTGGGCGCCATCGCGGCGGCGGGCCTGCTCTATCTGATCGCCACCGGCAAACCCGGCGCCGAGATCGGCGGCTTCGCCACCAACGGCTACGGGCCGCATTCGCCCGGGGGCTACGGCCTGATGGCGGCACTGGTCACCGAGGTGGTGCTCACGGCCGTCTTCCTGCTGGTGATCCTGGGCGCGACCGACCGGCGCGCTGCCGAAGGCTTCGCCGGCATGGCCATCGGACTGGCGCTCACGCTGATCCACCTGATCTCCATTCCCGTGACGAACACCTCCGTCAACCCGGCCCGCAGCACCGGCCCGGCCCTCTTCGGCCCCGAGATCGCCGTCTCGCAGCTCTGGCTCTTCTGGGTCGCGCCCGTCGCGGGCGCCATCATCGGCGCAGCGATCTACCAGCTACTGCTGTCGGACGACTGACAGCGCCGCCGCGCCGCCGCGCCGGGCGACACGGCGCAGCGGGCCCGGCCGGCGCGCCCGCCCGGGCCCGCGAACATCCTGGCGCGCCAGCAGACTTCGTGCCGCACGCTGTGTGGCGCGCCACCCCGGGAATCGGCACCGACCTACCGACCGACGGCCCCACTGACCCACCGCTCCTTCTTCCATAGCAGCAGGTCTTGGGGCTGCGGGCCTTCCAGATGCGAACCGCTCCGGAACACCCGAGAAACCTCGACCCCACGCTATCGTTTTCGACGGCAAGCCCGGTCAGAACCGCTCGTTCGCTCCCAGATAGCGCCACTGCCCCACGGGCAGGTTGCCGAGCACCACGCGGCCGATGCGGATGCGCTTGAGGCCCACCACCTTCAGGCCGACCTGCTCGCACATGCGGCGGATCTGGCGCTTCTTGCCCTCGGTCAGCACAAAGCGCAGCTGTTCGGGGTTCTGCCACTCCACCTCTGCCGGCTTGAGGGCCTGGCCGTCCAGCGACAGCCCGTGGCAGAGCAGCGCCAGCCGGTCGGCCGGAAAGGCGCGCTGCACGTCGGTGGCAACGTCGCCGTACTGCACGCGCACCAGGTATTCCTTGTCCACTTCGGAGTTCTCGCCGATCAACTGGCGGGCCACGCGGCCGTCCTGCGTCAGCACCAGCAGACCGACGGAATCGATGTCGAGCCGGCCGCAGGGCGCCAGGCCCCGCAGGTGCGGCGGCGTGAAGCGCAGCCCGCTCGGGTCTTCGCGCCAGTGGGTGCGGGGGTTGATCAGCGCCACGGCGGGCGTGTGGCCATCTTCCGCCTGGCCGCTGACGTAGCCCATGGGCTTGTGCATGAGGATGGTGACCTGCCGCTCCTGCTGGCCGTGCGCCTGCGCGTCCACCTCGATGCGGTCGGCGGCCGTCACCTGCTGGCCCATCACGGCGACTTCGCCGTTCACGCGGACCCAGCCCATGGCCACCCAGTCGTCGGCCTCGCGCCGCGAGCACAGGCCCAGCTCCGCCATGCGCTTGTTCAGCCGCTGGGTGTCACCCGGCTGCGACGTGCGCGGGGCGCCCTGCGCGGCCGCCAGGGAACGGGGGCCGGGGCTGCGTTGCGGGCCCTGGGCGGTGTGGGGCGCCGGTGCGGCGGCCCCGGCGCGCCAGCCGGGCTGCGGCGGCTGCGACGGGTTGGGCCGCCCGCCGGCCGGAGGGCGGCCGCCGGTGCCAGGGCGCGGGCCGGCGTAGGCGCCGGGCCCCGACGCCGGGCGCGGTCCGGAAGGCGGACGCGGCGGCTGGGCCGGACGCGGCGCCGGCGTGGCCCCGCGGCGCACCGGCGGCCTGACGGGCGCGGCGCCCTCGGGCCGGCGCAGCGTGGGCCGGGTGGCGGGCCCCTCGGGCACAGCGCCGGAAGCGGGAGGAACTGGAGGACGGGAGGGCGGCGTGTCGGACATGCCGCCATTGTCTCGCGCCGGCGGCTCGGCCGGCAGATCAGCCGCCGGATCGGCAGCCGGTTCAGCAGGCAGCCAGCGGGGTCTGCGCGTCCGCGATGGGCGGCGTGGCGCAGGGGGCCGCAGCGGCCTCCCGCGGGCGCCGCAGCCAGGCCAGGAAATCCGCGAGCGGCAGCGGCCGGCTGATGAAGTAGCCCTGCGCATCGTCGCAGCCCAGGTCCTTCAGGCGTTGCATCACCGCCTCGGTTTCCACGCCCTCGGCCACCACCGTCAGCCCCAGGTTGTGCGCCAGGTCGATGGTGGAGCGCACGATCTGCACGTCCCCATGGCCCTGCCCACCGCCCTGGCCCGGGCCCGGGCCCGGGCCCGGGCCAGGGCCCGGGCCAGGGCCCGGGCCCGCGCCCGTGCCGCCGACGGTGGCCGTGGCGGCTCCCTCCCCCTCAGCCACCATGCCCAGCACGAACGACTTGTCGATCTTCAGCTCGTCCACCGGCAGGCGCCGCAGGTAGCCCAGCGACGAATAGCCGGTGCCGAAGTCGTCGATGGACAGGCGAAAGCCCAGGCCGGACAGGCGGTTCAGCATGGCCTCGGCGCGCTGCGGGTCGTCCATGATGGCGCTCTCGGTGATCTCCAGGCAGAACGACTCGGCCGCCACGCCGTGCTGGGACAGCAGGTCGCCCAGCTTCTGATGCAGTTCCGGGTCCAGCAGGTCGCGGGTGGACAGGTTCACCGACACCCGCAGCCCCGTTGCCCGCACCTCGGGGCGGGCCAGCAGGCGCGCCGTCTCGGCGAAGACCCAGAGCGTCAGGTGGCGCACGAAGCCGGTCTGCTCGGCAAAGGGAATGAACTGCATCGGCGGCACCAGGCCGCGTTCGGGGTGCTGCCAGCGCAGCAGCGCCTCGGCGGCGCAGCCCTTCCAGCCATTCAGCGCCACCTTGGGCTGCAGATAGAGGCGCAGCTCCCCATGGTCGATGGCATGGCGCAGATCGGTCAGCATCGACAAACTCTCCGGGCTCGACGAGTCCATCGCGGTGTCGTAGTGCATGGCGCCGCTCAGGCGCTGCTTGGCCGCGTACATGGCGATCTCCGCATGGCTCAGCAGCGTGTCGGCATCGCTGGCGGGCCCGGGCCAGCAGGCAATGCCGATGCCGGCGCTCACGTCCAGCGTCTGGTCGCCCAGGGCCAGCGGGGTCTCGAAAGCGCGCGCGATGCGCTGGGCGACGGCGCTGGCCTCCTCGGCCGTCGCGCCGGGCAGCAGCAGGGCAAAGGCATTGCCGCCCAGGCGCGCCAGCACATCGCGCCCCGAGCGCACCTGGTGGCCGATGCGGTCGGCCACGGCCTGCAGCAGCTGGTCGCCCATGCCGTAGCCCAGCACGCCGTTGACGTGCTTGAAGCGGTCCAGGTCCAGCGACAGCACGGCCAGCGACGTGTCGCCGCCCGGCCCCGGCGCCATGGCCTTCACCAGCAGCGCGCGGAAATGCTCCCGGTTGGGCAGCCCCGTCAGCCGGTCGGTGAGCGCCATGCGCTGGATCTCGACCTGCTGCTCGGCGATATCGAGCCGCATGCGGTCGAACGCGCGCGCCAGGTTGCCGATCTCGTCGCGCCGGCGCGTGTAGCCCATGGGCACCGCATAGTCGCCATCGGCCATGCGGAGCGTGGCGGCGATCAGCGAGCGCAGCGGCACCGTGAGGCGGTGCGCCATCCAGCCATTGGCCGCGGCGAACAGCAGCACGCCGATCAGCGTGACGATGCCCAGCATCACCTGCAGCCGCCGGTACGGCGCCACCACCTCGTTCACCGACCGCAGGATCACCGCCTGCACCTGCCCGCCCAGGCTCTCCATGCGCACGGTGCGCGCCAGCAGGTCGCCGTGCTCGGTGTGCAGCTCGCCGACGGGCCCGGCGCGGCGCAGGCGCTCGACCACCTCGCCGGTCAGGCTGCTGACGGGCACCGACAGGCTGCCGTCGGCGGCGGTCACCAGCAGCGCGACCTCGGCCGAGCGCAGCTGCTGCAGCTCCAGCGCCTGGGCCTGGCTGATCGGAAAGCCCATCACCACCCAGCCGATGACCAGCGGCGCACGCATGGGCACCATGACGAACTGGTAGGGCGTGCCGCCCACCACCACGATGCGGCTGTCCTTCTTCTCGCCCGAGGCCAGCAGCGGCACGGCCTGGCCCAGCGCGACTTCGTAGGCGCTGGCGCCCCCCTTCACGCTGGCCGACACCAGCGACATGCGGTCGTCCAGCAGCGCCGACACCGCCGCGCCGATGCGCCGGCCGTGGTTGTCCAGCACCGACTGCATGGTGTCCACGTCGCCGGACAGCACCGCCGACCGGAAGCCGTAGTCGGCCGCCAGCAGCGCCGCAGCCTGCTGCAGCCGCTCGGCGTTGTAGCCCAGCACCCGCTGCCAGGCGCGCGCGTCGCCGTCGAGGGCGCCCTCGATCTGGATGCGCGCGTTGCGGTCGATGGTGGCGCGCACCACGGCGAATCCTGCCAGCTGCACGGCAAAGAGCAGCAGCAGCGACAGCCCCACCAGCCGGCCGATCAGGCTGCGCGGCAGCGCCAGGCGCAGCCGGGAGAGCGACCGCGACAGGGGCGGCAGGGGCCGGGACAGGAGCGGCGCCATCAGGGTTTCGCTGCCGTCAGTTGCACCACGACCGGGGCGCCGCCCGGCTCGGCCACCGTGAGCGCCTGCGTGTGGGCGGGCGCGCCCACCGGCAGGCTGGTGTGCCACACCCGCAGCTGGTAGCTGCCGGCGGGCACCTTGTCGATGCGGGCGCTGCCGGAGGGTGCGGCACTCTGGGTGTAGTACGGCGTATCGACCACCAGCACCCAGCCCACCATGTGGTCATGGATGTTGCAGCCCAGCACGGCCACGCCCGCCTGGTCGAACACCACCGGGTTGGCGGGCACACCGGCATACAGCTTCAGCTCGAACTTCTTGGCCGGCGAGAACGAATAGACGTGGTGGCGCACCGTGTCGTGGTTGGGAAAGCGCACCGCCGTGCCCACCGGCACCACCAGCACGTCGGGCACGAACTTCAGGTTCTGCTGGCCCATTTCCGCGTCGGCCAGCGGGCGCACCAGGCGCCGTGCGTCGGCCGAATCGAGAAACACCACCGCGCCGGACAAAGGCTTGCCCGCCGCGTCCTGCACCGTGACCTGCACCGTGGCAGCCCGGGCGAGCGGCGCGCACAGGGCCACGATTCCGGCAGCCAAAAAGCCCGCAACCGGCTGCTTCCAGCGGCGGGTGCGGTGCAGGAAAAAGGCACGATCTTGTAACAATGACATGGACAATGGACCACGTTGGGATCGTGAGGAAGGGTCGGAAGACCCACGGAATGCTATCAAAACAGGAGCTTCGACCGCTGTAAAGAGGAACCGAAAGCGGAATTTGATAGGCATGATGGCGGCACTCAGGCCGAAGTAGTCTTCGCCATTTTGGATTTTCTCGCAGGCATTACTTGTAACAACCGCAACCGAACGCAGGCATTCATCTTGCTGCACGGCTGCCTTTGATCTTTCCAGGAACCTTCCATGGCTGCCAGAACCCGTCTCAACTCGCTATCGATCTCCACCCGCCTGGGCTGGGGCTTCGGCTGCATCCTGCTGCTGGTGCTGGCGATCGCGCTGGTGGGCCAGTGGTCGCTGGCCACCGTGCAGGGCCAGCTGCAGTACATCGCCTCGACCAGCGCCAGCAAGACGCGGCTGGTCAACAGCCTGCTCGACAGCGTGAGCGCCGTGGGCCTGCACAGCCGCTCCGCCGCCATGCTGACCGAGATCGATCCGCGGCAGTCGACCGAACAGGTGGGCCGGGCCGGCCAGGTGCTGGAGCGCTATGCCCGCGACGAGGCCAGCCTGCAGCAACTGCTGGGCGGGGCCGGCTCCGCACCCGCCACGCCGGCCGAGCAGCAGCTGGCCGCCGACATCCAGGCGCAGGCCCGCAAGGCCCGGCCGGAGATCGAGTCGGCCCTCAAGGCCATCACCGACGGCGACACCGTGAGCGCGTCGCTCGGCCTGATGACCCGCGTGGCGCCGCTGGAGGCCGCCTGGCGCGCCCAGCTGGGCAAGATGCTGGAGCTGCAGGAGCAGCTGAACACCGAAGTGGTCGCCACGGCCGAGGCCACGCAGCAACGGGCGCGCTACCTGAGCATCCTGCTGGTGGTGCTGGCGATTGCCGCCGGCCTGCTGATCGCCTGGCGGGCCACGCGCAGCATCACGCAGCCGCTGGGCCGCGCCGTGGTGGTGGCCGAGCGCATCGCCCGGGGCGACCTGACCTCGCAGGTCGAGGTGCGCCAGCACGACGAGACCGGCCGGCTGCTGGAAGCCATTGCCGCCATGCAGGAGCGCCTGCGCACGCTGGTGGGCGAGATCAGCACCGCGGCCGATTCCATCCTGGTCGCCAGCGCCGAAGTGGCCTCCGGCAACCTCGACCTGAGCCAGCGCACCGAGCACACCTCGCGCAACCTGCAGGAGGCCGCGTCGGCCCTGGGCGACATCACCCACACCGTGACCCAGAGCGCCGACGCCTCGCGCCAGGCGCACGGCCTCACCTCTTCCGCGTCCGACGTGGCCACGCGCAGCGGCGACGTGGTGTCGCAGGTGGTGAACACGATGGACACGATCAGCGCCAGCTCGCACAAGATCGGCGACATCATCAGCGTGATCGACGGCATCGCCTTCCAGACCAACATCCTGGCGCTGAACGCCGCCGTGGAAGCCGCGCGGGCCGGCGAGCAGGGCCGGGGCTTCGCCGTGGTGGCGTCGGAAGTGCGGGCGCTGGCCGGCCGTTCGGCCGATGCGGCGCGGGAGATCAAGGCGCTGATCCAGGCCAGCGGCACGCATGTGAGCCAGGGCAGCACGCTGGTGGGCCAGGCGGGCTCCACGATCCGCGAGCTGGTGGAGTCGGTGCGCCGCGTGTCGGACATCATGGGCGAGATCACCGCCTCCGCGCAGTCGCAGAGCGAGCGCATCGGCCAGGTCAGCCAGTCGGTGGGCGAGCTGGATTCCATGACGCAGCAGAACGCCGCGCTGGTGGAGGAAAGCTCGGCCGCCGCCGACAGCCTGCGCGAGCAGGCCGCCCGGCTGACGCACGTGGTGGGCCAGTTCCGCCTGTCGCGCCAGCCGGGTGACGGCGCCGGCAGCGATGGCCGCGACTGGCAGCCGGCTGCGCTGGGCGCCGCATCGCCCGTGCCTGCGCCCCAGGCTGCGGTGGCGGCCCCGCGCCGCCCTGCCCTGCGCGCGGCGGCGGCGCCCGCGCCCCGCGCGCTCACCCGCTGAGCGGGCCTGCCGCAGCGGTTGGCGCGGGCGGCACGGCCCGCCGTGCGCGGCGGCGCGGCGCGGTCGTCGGCGCGGCGGTGCTGTCCTTCGGGTCGCGGCCGGCGGCGGCGGCGCCCTGCGGCGCGAAGCTGCCGCTGCGCAGCGCCGCCAGGTCGAGCACCCGCAAGCCCCCGTATTCGACCCGGATGGCGCCCTGCGCATCGAGCGTGGTGAGCGCCTCGTTCACCCGCTGGCGCGACAGCCCCACCAGGTACGCCAGCTCCTGCTGGGTGATGCGCAGCACCTCGCCCACGTTGGGGTAGAGCACCGGGTTGAAGAGCGCCGCCAGGCTGCGCGCCACCCGCAGGTCGGTGTTGGCCATGCGGTCGATCTCCAGTGCGCCGATGAACTGGCCCAGCCGCTCGTTGAGCTGCCCCATTACGAAGCGGTTGAAGCCGATGGAGTGGTCCAGCAGCCAGTGGAAGGTCTCCAGCGGCAGGCCGGCCACCACGCTCTTGCGCAGCGCCCGCACGTTGTAGCGGTAGGGTTCGCGCTTGACCACCGTGCCCTCGCCGAACCAGCCGCCCGGCGGCAGGCCGGCGAAGGTCATGGTCTGGCCCTGCTCGTTGTCGGTGCTCATCTTGAGCAGGCCCTCGACCACGCCGAACCAGTAGGTGACCGGGCGGCCCAGCCGGCAGACATGGTCGCCCACCAGCGCATCGCCCACCCGCAACGCCGCCACGGCGCGCTCGCGCTCGGCCGGCTGCAGCGCGGCCAGCCACGGAATGCCGGCCAGCTCCTGCGCGGTGGGCGGCCTGCGGCGCTGGTGCAGGGTGACGTCCTGGTTCATGCGCCCGAGCATGGCCCAGGAGGCGGCCGGCACGGATGGGGGAATACCACGACCGGGGCCGGCGCCCGCGCGCCATGCGGCCGGATGCGGTCACGCAATGCTATGTTTTTTATAGCATATGAGCCAATGAAAACGGGCGCCCAAGGCCGGTCAGGCATCAAAACATCAGGGGCGGCCCGCCGTGTGCGCCCCAGGGGCGGCTACTTGGACGGCACGGCATACCGGTAGCCCTGGAACGCCCAGACCGTCCGGCCCTGCTCCACGCGCTCCAGCGTCAGGCCGGGCGCCGCCGCGTCGCCTTCGTGCAGCACCTGGCCGTTGACGATGGCCATGCGGTAGAGCGGGTTGGACGAGTAGGTGACGCCCGCGATCTGCAGCATGGGCAGCTGGTCGCGCACCGATGCGGGCAGGTCGCCCGGTGCGAAGACCGTGCCGGCGGATGCCGTGGCCTTGGGCGCGGGAGGAGCGGGTGCCGGGGTGGGTGCCGGGGCGGGTGCGGACGGGCGAGCCACAGCGGTCGCCGCTGGCGCTGCCGGCGCCGTCCGGGGCGTCTCTGCCTTGGCGGCGCGCGGCGTCGCCGGGGCGGGCGGGGGCGCCTCTGCGGAGGCCGGGGGCGTCGATGGATTGCGGCGCTCGGGCCGCGCCTCTGCCGCCGGCGCCGTCTTGGCGGGTGCAGGCGGCGGCTCCTTCACAGGAGCCGCCACGCTGGCCGGCGACGCGCCCACGGCGGTGGCCGCTGCACTGACCGAGGAAGTGGCCTCCGAGGCAGCCGCCGGAGGTGCCGCAGAAGGTGCCGCCGCAACCACCACCCCGCCGCCGCGCGACTGCTGCCACCACCACATGCCGCCTGCGGCGACGGCGGCGGCGGCCAGCGCCGCGCCCGTCACCACCAGGGCGGTGGCCGCCCGGGGCCGGCCGGGCGGGTCGGCAGCGGGGTGGCCGGTGGCGGCAGGCCCCGGCGTGTGCAGGCCGGGCACGGCGCCCCGCCCGCGTTCGGCTTCGGCGCGCCGCAGCGCTTCCAGGATGTACGACATGGTGTTCAGACTCCGGTGCGCAGGCGCGGTTCTTCGACGCCAGCGGCGCGGTTCAGCTGCATGAGGGTGAGCGGGCCGGCCCGCCCGTCGGGCGTGAGGCCCTGGGCCAGCTGGAAGCGGTGGATGCGGGCACGCCGCTCGGCCAGCGTGACGGTGCGGGTCGCGCCGGCCGAGGTAGCCGCGTCGGCGGCGGCGGGCAGATGCTGGTCGAGCCAGGCGGCGCCGGCCGGTTGGGTGGCCACGTCGCTGACTTCGGAGGGGTCACCCTTGTCGCCCTTGTCGGTCTTGCCGGCCAGGCCGGGCGGCATGCGCCAGAGCGTCGCCAGCTCGCCGCGCCAGACCTGCGCCAGCGCGCTCACCGGCAGGCGCACGCTGCGGCCTTGCGCGCCCTGCAGCGTGGCGACCTCGCCCTGCAGCACGCGCAGCACGGCGGCCACAGGGGCGGCGTCGCCACCGGGGTAGAGGGTCAGCAGCACCGGCCGGTCGAGCTGGCGCACCAGGTTCAGGCTGGCGCGGGGGTTGCGCCAGCAGCGCAGGCCCGCCTGCGGCAGCCAGGCGCCGCAGGCATCGGCCGCGCTGCCCTCGCGGCCGGCTGGGGTGGCGCCCCAGGCGGCGGCCAGCGCCTGCCAGGCCGCCGCGTCGTCGGCGGGTTGCGCGGCCAGGAACGGCGCCAGCGCATCGGCCGAGGGCACGGCGCTGGCGGCGGGGGAAGGCGCCGAAGCGGCCTCTGCCCTGTCCAGGGCCCGCTGCGCGGCGCGGGACGGATGCGCCGCCTCCGGCCCGGCCATGCGCCCGCCGGGCCAGGCCCACACGCCGGCGGCCACCACGGCGGCGCCGGCCAGCGCGCCCAGGGCGCCGGCGGCACCGGTGCGCCAGCGGGACGCGGAGCCTGCGCCGGCCTGCGCAGCGCCGCCAGCGGCACCCGCGCTGCCGGCGCTGCCGAACACCTCGCGCGCCGCGCGGCGCACGATGGCGTCGCCCACCTGGTGCGTGCCGGCTGCGTAGGCGCCCAGCAGCGCGCGGTCGCACAGCAGGTTGATGCGGCGCGGCACGCCACGCGCCAGGCGGTGCACGCGCTGCAGCGCGCGCCGGTCGAAGGGCAGCGGGCCGGACAGGCCGGCCACGCGCAGGCGGTGGTCCACGTACTGCGCGGTCTCCTGCGCGGTGAGGGCGTCCAGGTGGAAGCGGGCGATCACGCGCTGGGCCAGCGGCTCCAGCGCGGCGCTGGCGACCATGCCGCGCAGCTCGGGCTGGCCGATCAGGATGATCTGCAGCAGCTTGCGTTCGCTGGTTTCCAGGTTGGTGAGCAGGCGCAGCTGCTCCAGCACGTCGGGCGCCAGGTTCTGCGCCTCGTCGATGATGAGCACGTTGTTGCGCCCCGCTGCGTGCTGCGCCAGCAGGAAGGCGTTCAGCGGGTCCAGGCAGTCCTTGACGGTCTCGGCCCCCGGCGCGGCGGGCGCGTGCGCCACGCCGAACTCGTCGCAGATGGAGCGCAGCAGCTCGCCCACGGTGAGCTTGGGGTTGAAGATGTAGGCGACGTTGCAGTGCGCCGGAATCTGCTCCAGGAAGCAGCGGCAGACGGTGGTCTTGCCGGTGCCGATCTCGCCCGTCAGCAGCACGAAGCCGCCGCCCGCGTCCAGCCCGTAGAGCAGGTGGGCCAGCGCCTCGCGGTGGCGGTCGCTCATGAAGAGGTAGCGCGGGTCGGGCGCGATGGAAAACGGAGCGTGCTCCAGACCGAAGAACGGTGCGTACATGGGCCGGGAGGATACCGCCCCGCCTGCGTGGGCCCGGGGCGCGGCAGCCGCGCGTTTGCTGCAGCGCAGCGCAGGGTTAGACCCGTCAGGAGTTTCCCGCAAATTGTCGTCACAAAGACATATGGACGTCAAAGTGATTCCTACCATGCAAGGCATTGCAAGGGCGTTCTCGCCGCGGGCCGCACGATCAATCGGGCTGTTGACCGAACGATCGCGCCGCACTCCCCGCGCCGCCGACGACGCCACACCGTCCTGACAGGAGAGGTATGAGCACCACATTCCCCCAACTGCTGCTGCGCCACGCCGCCGAGCGCCCCACCGCCGCTGCATTGCGCGAGAAGGAATACGGCATCTGGCAGACCCACAGCTGGGCGGACCTGGCGCGCATGGTGGAAGCCCTGGCCGCCGGCCTGCACGAGGCCGGCCTGGCGCGCGGCGAGCATCTGGTGGTGATCGGCGCCAACCGCCCGCGCCTCTACGCCACCATGCTGGCCGCGCAGTCGCTGGGCGCCATTCCGGTGCCGCTCTATCAGGACGCGGTGGCCGCCGAGTGCGTCTATCCGCTGAACAACGCCGAAGTGCGCTTCTGCATCGTCGAGGACCAGGAGCAGGTGGACAAGCTGCTGGAGATCCGCGAGCAGTGCCCGGCCATCAGCCGCATCTTCTTCGACGACCCGCGCGGCCTGCGCAACTATGACGAGCCCGGCCTGGAGTCGATGGACACGCTGGCCCAGGCCGGCCAGGCCGCCGCGGCGCGCCAGCCCGGCTGGTTCGCCGAGCAGGTCGCTGCCACGCGGCCCGAGGACGTGGCCGCGATGTTCTTCACCTCCGGCACCACCGGCAACCCCAAGGGCGTGGTGCACACCCACGCCACGCTGCTGGACCGCGCCACGGCCGGCGCCGAGTTCGACCGCCTGACCAGCAGCGAAGAAGTGCTGGCCTACCTGCCGCCCGCCTGGATCGGCCAGAACATCTTCAGCTACGCGCAGTGGCTGGCCTGCGGCTACGTGGTGAACTGCCCCGAGTCGGCGGCCACGGTGACCATCGACCTGAAGGAAGTCGGCCCCACCTACTACTTCGCCCCGCCCCGCGTGTTCGAGGGCCTCTTGACCAGCGTGATGATCCGCATGGAAGACGCGGGCGCGCTCAAGCGCCGCATGTTCCACGCCTGCATGGCCCTGGCCCGCCGCGTGGGCCCCGCGCTGCAGGACGGCCAGCCGGTGGGCGCCTGGGACCGCGCGCTCTACGCGCTGGGCGACCTGCTGGTCTACGGCCCGCTGCGCAACACGCTGGGTTTCTCGCGGGTGCGCGTGGCCTACACGGCGGGCGAGGCCATCGGGCCGGACCTGTTCACCTTCTACCGCTCCATCGGCATCAACCTGAAGCAGCTCTACGGCTCCACCGAGACCGCCGTGTTCGTCTGCCTGCAGCCCGACAACCAGGCCCGCGCCGACACGGTGGGCGTGCCCATCCGCGGGGTGGAGATCAAGGTGGCCGACAACGGCGAGATCCTGGTCAAGTCGGCCGGCCTGCTGCGCGAGTACTACAAGAACCCCGCCGCCACGGCCGAGGTGCTGACCGAAGACGGCTGGTACCGCACCAGCGACGCGGGCTTCCTCGACGCGCAGGGCCACCTCAAGATCATCGACCGCATCAAGGACGTGGGGCGTCTTTCGGGCGGTGCCAACGACGGCGCCATGTTCGCGCCCAAGTACGTGGAGAACAAGCTCAAGTTCTTTCCCTACATCAAGGAAGTGGTGGCGCTGGGCAACGGCCGCGACAAGGCCTGCGCGCTGATCAACATCGACTTCGACGCCGTGGGCAACTGGGCCGAGCGCCGCAACCTGCCCTACGCCGGCTACACCGACCTGGCCGCCAAGCCCGAGGTGTACGGCCTGATCCGCGACTGCGTGGAGAAGGTGAACGCCGACCTCGCCACCGACGAGCTGCTGGCCGGCAGCCAGGTGAGCCGGTTCCTGGTGCTGCACAAGGAGCTGGACGCCGACGACGGCGAACTCACCCGCACCAACAAGGTCCGCCGCGGCTTCATCGCCGACAAGTACGGCGTGCTGGTGGATGCGCTCTACGCCGGCCGCACCACGCAGTTCATCGAGACGCAGGTGAAGTTCGAGGACGGCCGCACGGGCCGCGTCAGCGCCGACCTGGTGCTGATGGACGCCAAGACCTTCGCCCCCGCCCGCCGGGCCGCCTGAAACCAGGGAAGAACCTGCAGATGACCACCAAGAAGATCGGCGACGTCATCCTCGACGTCCGCAACATCAGCCTGCGATTCGGCGGGGTGAAGGCGCTGACCGACATCTCGTTCGATGTGCGCGAGCACGAGATCCGCTCCATCATCGGCCCGAACGGCGCCGGCAAGAGCTCGATGCTCAACTGCATCAACGGCGTCTACACACCATCCGAGGGCTCCATCACCTTCCGCGGCAAGACCTTCGACCACATGAACAGCCGCCAGGTGGCCGAGATGGGCGTGGCACGCACCTTCCAGAACCTGGCCCTCTTCAAGGGCATGAGCGTGCTGGACAACATCATGTCCGGCCGCAACCTGAAGATCAGAAGCAACCTGCTGATGCAGGCCCTGCGCATCGGCCCGGCGGTGGACGAGGAGATCCGCCACCGCGAGGTGGTCGAACGCATCATCGACTTCCTGGAGATCCAGGCCTGGCGCAAGGCGCCCGTGGGCCAGCTGCCCTACGGCCTGCAAAAGCGCGTGGACCTGGGCCGCGCGCTGGCGATGGAGCCGCAGGTGCTGCTGCTGGACGAACCCATGGCCGGCATGAACGTGGAGGAAAAGCAGGACATGTGCCGCTTCATCCTCGACGTGAACGACGAGTTCGGCACCACCATCGTGCTGATCGAGCACGACATGGGCGTGGTGATGGACATCTCCGACCGCGTGGTGGTGCTCGACTACGGCAAGAAGATCGGCGACGGCACGCCGCAATCGGTCAGAGAAAACGAAGACGTCATCCGCGCCTATCTGGGCGCTGGACACTGAGAGGCAAGCCATGGGATTCTTTCTCGAAACCGTATTCGGCGGCCTGATGGCCGGCATGCTCTACGCGCTGGTGGCGCTGGGCTTCGTGCTGATCTTCAAGGCCTCCGGCGTCTTCAACTTCGCGCAAGGGGCGATGGTGCTGTTCGCGGCGCTGGCCATGGCGCGCTTTGCCGAATGGTTCCCGAAGTGGCTGGGCTTCAGCAGCCTGCTGCTGGCCAACCTGATGGCCTTCTGCGCGGCCGTGCTGTGCATGGTGGCGGTGGCATGGCTGGTGGAGCGGCTGGCGCTGCGCCGGCTGGTGAACCAGGAAGGCATCACGCTGCTGATGGCCACGCTGGGCATCACCTACTTCCTCGACGGCGCGGGTCAGCTCATCTTCGGCAGCGCCACCTACAAGATCGACGTGGGCATGCCCAAGGACCCGATGATCGTGCTGGAGAACGTCTTCGAGGGCGGCCTGCTGCTGTCCAAGGAAGACCTCTATGCCGCGCTGGTGGCCGCCCTGCTGGTGGCCCTGCTGTCGCTCTTCTTCCAGAAGACGCGCACCGGCCGCGCCCTGCGCGCCGTGGCGGACGACCACCAGGCGGCGCAGTCGATCGGCATTCCGCTCTCGCGCATCTGGGTGATCGTCTGGTCGGTAGGCGGCATCGTCGCGCTGGTGGCCGGCATCATCTGGGGCAGCAAGCTGGGCGTGCAGTTCTCCATCTCGCTGGTGGCGCTGAAGGCGTTTCCGGTGGTGATCCTGGGCGGCCTCACCTCGGTGCCGGGCGCCATCGTCGGCGGCCTGGTGATCGGCGTGGGCGAGAAGCTCTCCGAGATCTACCTGGGGCCCTACCTGGGCGGCGGCATCGAGAACTGGTTCGCCTACGTGCTGGCGCTGGGCTTCCTGCTGGTGCGTCCGCAGGGCCTGTTCGGCGACAAAATTATTGATCGCGTATGAAGTACGCCATCAATAATTTTGCGAAGTCGGCGCCGGATTCGCACCGCGAATCCGGTCAGTGGGGCCAGGGGCTGCACTGTGCGGCCGCAGGCCGTGCCCACGTGGACAAGATCATCGATCGCGTCTGAACCTCAAGCACAGGAGCTAAGCAGATGTTCTATCGCGAAAACGGTCAATTTAAGAGCAGCTACCGCGCCGACATGGGGCTCTTCCCCGTCGCGCAGGACCGGTGGGCCATCCTCGGCCTGCTGGCCGTGGCCTTCGTGCTGGTGCCGATGGTGGGCAGCGACTATTTCTTCCGCGCCATCGCCATTCCCTTCCTCATCCTGTCGCTGGCGGCCATCGGGCTGAACGTCCTGGTGGGCTACTGCGGGCAGATCTCGCTGGGCACGGGCGCCTTCATGGCGGTGGGCGCCTATGCGGCCTACAACCTGCAGGCGCGCATCGACGGCATGCCGCTCTTGCTGGCGCTGCTGGGCGGCGGGCTGTTCGCCACGGTGTTCGGCGTGCTCTTCGGCATCCCGAGCCTGCGCATCCGGGGCCTCTACCTGGCGGTGGCCACGCTGGCCGCGCAGTTCTTCACCGACTGGTTCACCAACCGCGTGAAGTGGGTCACCAACGACTCGTCCTCCGGCTCGGTGAGCGTGGGCGGGCTGGACATCCTGGGCTATGCCATCCAGACGCCCGTGCAGAAGTACCTGCTGTGCCTGGGCTTCGTGGCCGTGTTCGCCCTGCTGGCCAAGAACCTGGTGCGTGGCGCCATCGGCCGCGAGTGGATGGCCATGCGCGACATGGACGTGGCAGCGGCGGTGATCGGCATCTGCCCGGTCTACGCCAAGCTCAGCGCCTTCGCCGTCAGCAGCTTCATCGTGGGCGTGGCCGGCGGCCTCTGGGGCTTCGTGCACCTGGGCTCGTGGGAGCCGGCGGCCTTCGGCATCGAGCGTTCCTTCCAGCTGCTCTTCATGGTCATCATCGGCGGGCTGGGCTCCATCTCGGGCGCGTTCTTCGGCGCCGCCTTCATCGTGCTGCTGCCGCTGCTCTTGAACTACGTGCCGCACTGGCTGGGCCTGCCGATCTCCACCGCGACCGCGACCCATGTGGAACACATGATCTTCGGCGCGCTGATCGTCTTCTTCCTGATCGTCGAACCCCACGGCCTGGCGCGGCTGTGGTCCACCGCCCGGCAGAAGCTGCGGCTGTGGCCTTTCCCGCACTGACCGCCCGCGGGTCATTGCGCTTCTTGCTCCCTGCGTCCGTGTTCCGGCCTTCCTTCACCACAAGCGCACTTCAGGTGCCATCACTCCAGGAGACTCTAGCCATGCAACTCAAGCAAAGAATCGCGCTGGCCGCCGCTGCCGGCGCCACCGCCATCGCGGCGTATCTGCCGGTGGCCGCGCAGGCGCAGGCTGCCACCGAGCAGTTCGTGCCGCTGATGGTCTATCGCACCGGCCAGTTCGCGCCGCTGGGCATTCCATGGGCCGACGGCAAGCAGGACTACCTGAAGCTGGTGAACGCGCGCGACGGCGGCGTGAACGGCGTGAAGATCGCCTTCGAGGAATGCGAGACGGCGTACGACGCCGCCAAGGGCGTGGAATGCTATGAGCGCCTGAAGGGCAAGGGCAGCGGCGCCTCGGGCTTCGACACGCAGTCCACCGGCATCACCTTCGCGGTGACCGACAAGGCCTTCGTGGACAAAATCCCGGTCGAGACGCCCGGCTACGGCCTGTCGCAGTCGGCCGACGGCACGGTGTTCGAATGGAACTTCCCGCTGCTGGGCACCTACTGGACCGCCGCCGACGTGATGCTGCAGGACATCGCCAAGAAGGAAGGCGGCAGCCTGAAGGGCAAGAAGATCGCGCTGGTCTACCACGACAGCCCCTACGGCAAGGAACCCATTCCGCTGCTGCAAAAGCGTGCCGAGGCCGACGGCTTCACGTTCAGCACCTTCCCGGTCACGCCGCCCGGCGTGGAACAGAAGTCGACCTGGCTGCAGATCCGCCAGCAAAAGCCCGACTACGTGCTGTTCTGGTCGGCCGGCGTCATGACGCCCGCCGGCATCCGCGAGGCCCAGGCCAGCGGCTACCCGCGCGAGAAGATCTACGCGATCTGGTGGGCCGGCTCCGACCACGACGTGAAGGACATCGGCGCGGGCGCCAAGGGCTACAACGCCATCACCATCCACAACAGCGCGGCCAAGGACAAGGTGCATGACGACCTGAAGAAGTTCGTCTACGACAAGGGCCAGGGCACCGGCGCCGCCACGGGCGTGGGCACGCTGGCGCACACCCGCGGGATGATGATCTCGATGCTGCAGGTGGAGGCGATCCGCGCCGCGCAGGAGAAGTACGGCAAGGGCAAGGTGCTGACGCCCGAGCAGGTGCGCTGGGGCTTCGAGAACCTGGACCTGACGGCCGACAAGCTCAAGGCCCTGGGCTTCGGCGAAGTGATGCGGCCGGTGAAGACCTCGTGCCAGAACCACATGGGCACCGACTGGGCGCGCATCGTGCAGTGGGACGGCGGCAAGTGGGACATCAAGTCCGACTGGTACCAGGCCGACAAGATGCACATCGACCCGCTGGTCAAGGAGTACGCCGCCAAGTACGCCAAGGACAAGAACGTGAAGCCCAGAACTTGCACCCCCTGAGTCGCTGACGCGCCTTCCCCCTCTCTCGCTACGCGGGAGGGGGACGACACCCTCGGTGCGGGGCGGCCCTTCCTCGGTGTCCCGCGCCCCCCATGCCACAGGCCGCGCCACCGATCCACGCCAGCGCCACGCCTCTGAAGCCGAACTGCCTGCCCTCCTCAACGCCCATGGAACACGCCATGACCACCTCACCGCCTTCCACCAGCGACCCGCTGCTTGTCGTCAACGGCATCGAGGTCATCTACAACCATGTGATCCTGGTGCTCAAGGGCGTGTCGCTGACGGTGCCCGAAGGCTCCATCGTCGCCCTGCTGGGCGGCAACGGGGCGGGCAAGACGACCACGCTGCGCGCCATCTCCAACCTGCTGGCGGGCGAGCGCGGCGAGGTCACCAAGGGCAGCATCACGCTGCGCGGCGAACGCATCGAGCAGCTCTCGCCCGCCGGGCTGGTGGACCGGGGCGTGGTGCAGGTGATGGAAGGCCGGCACTGCTTCGCCCACCTGACCATCGAGGAAAACCTGCTGACCGGCGCCTACACGCGGCGCGACCGCGGCGAGGTGGCGGCCAACCTGGAGAAGGTCTACAACTATTTCCCCCGCCTGAAGACGCGCCGCACCAGCCAGGCGGCCTACACCTCGGGCGGCGAGCAGCAGATGTGCGCCATCGGCCGCGCGCTGATGGCCAGCCCGAAGATGGTGCTGCTGGACGAGCCCTCGATGGGCCTGGCGCCGCAGATCGTGGACGAGGTCTTCGCCATCGTGAAGGACCTGAACGCCAAGGAGCGCGTAACCTTTTTGCTGGCCGAGCAGAACACCTCGATGGCGCTGCGCAATGCCGACTACGGCTACATCCTGGAGAACGGCCGCGTGGTGATGGACGGCGCGGCGGCCGACCTGGCGACGAACGAGGACGTCAAGGAGTTCTACCTGGGCATGGGCGGCGGCGAGCGGCGCAGCTTCAAGGACGTCAAGAGCTACAAGCGGCGCAAGCGCTGGCTGGCCTAGAGATGGACAACCCCCTGAGCGGCTGCGCCGCTTCCCCCTTCTCTCGGCTCGCTTCGCGATCCGGGAAGGGGGACGCCACCGGTGGCCTGGCAAAGCCAGTTCCACGGTGGCTCTGGCCTTGGGCCGCGCCAGTCCGGAGCGGTGCGCTCACAAGTATTTGCAGCTGGCGAGCAGAGCGTCACTCCTAAATTCATAGCTAGCTGCGCTTGATTCATGAGCGCTAGCGGCAGATTTCATTCAAAACCCAGAGGAACCCAGGCATGAACACGTTCTACGACGCCCTGGAAACCCGCAGCCCTGAGGAGCGGGAGGCGGCGGTGATGGCGGCGCTGCCGGGGCAGGTGGCGCATGCGCAGAAGCGGTCCGCGGCGTTCGCCGAGATCCTGGCGGGCGTCGATGCGTCGCAGGTCACCAGCCGGGCGGCGCTGGCGCGGCTGCCCGTCACGCGCAAGCACGAGCTGCTGGAGCGCCAGCAGGCGCGGCGCGCGGCCGGCGGCGATGTGTTCGGCGGCTTCAGCGCGGTGGGGTTCGGCGCGGGCATGCCGCGCGTGTTCGCCAGCCCCGGGCCGATCTACGAGCCCGAGGGCACGCGGCGCGACTACTGGCGCATGGCGCGGGCGATCCACGCGGCAGGCTTTCGCCCGGGCGACCTGGTGCACAACGGTTTCAGCTACCACTTCGTGCCCGCCGGCTCGATGATGGAAAGCGGCGCGCACGCCCTGGGCTGCAGCGTCTTTCCGGGCGGCACGGGCCAGACCGAGCAGCAGGTGCAGGCCATGGCTGAGCTGCGGCCGGCCGGCTACATCGGCACGCCGAGCTTTCTGAAACTCATTCTGGAGAAGGCCGACGCGCTGGGCACGAAGCTGCCCAGCGTGGGCAAGGCGCTGGTGTCGGGCGAGGCTTTTCCGCCTTCGCTGCGCGACTGGTTCGCCGCGCGCGGCGTGGCGGGCTACCAGTGCTACGCCACGGCCGACCTGGGCCTGATCGCCTACGAGACCAGCGCCCGCGAAGGCCTGGTGCTGGACGAGGGCGTGATCGTGGAGATCGTGCGCCCCGGCACCGGCGACCCGGTGCCTGAGGGCGAGGTGGGCGAGGTGGTGGTGACCACGCTCAACACCGACTACCCGCTGATCCGCTTCGGCACGGGAGACCTGTCGGCCGTGCTGCCCGGCCCCTGCCCCACCGGCCGCACCCATACCCGCATCAAGGGGTGGATGGGCCGCGCCGACCAGACCACCAAGGTGCGCGGCATGTTCGTGCACCCCGGCCAGATCGCCACCGTCGCCAAGCGCTTTCCGCAGGTGCTGCGCGCGCGGCTGGTGGTGAGCGGCGAGATGGCCAACGACCAGATGGTTCTGCAGGTGGAAACGCGCGAAACCGCCGGCGGCCTGGCGCAGCAGCTGGAGGCTGCCGTGCGCGAGGTGACCAAGCTGCGCGCCGACGTGCAGCTGGTGGCGCCCGGCACTCTGGCCAACGACGGCCGCGTCATCGAGGACGCGCGCAGCTACCGCTGATGCCACCACACGGCGCCACAGCAACCACCTGGGCAACAACTAATACCAAAGCATTAATCGATCCAACGCTCATATTTCAATAGCAGCATAGCCTTTGAAATCAAGCGCCACCAGCATAAAAGGCTTAAAAACGGAATCCGCCAAAGCTAGTGATTACCTGAATACGGGGCGCCGGAAGCGCTGCCTATCATGGCCCGTCATTTCCAGGAGCATCATGAAAAACTCGTTCAAGTTCGCCGTCGCCGCCGTCGCTGCCACCCTCGCCTGCGGCGCCTTCGCGCAAGACTTCCCCGCCAAGGACCGTCCCATCACCATCGTCGTGCCCTTCGCGGCCGGCGGCCCCACCGACCGCGTGGCCCGCGACCTGGCCGAAGCCCTGCGCAAGCCGATGGGCGGCGCCAACGTGGTGATCGACAACGCCGTGGGCGCAGGCAGCTCCATCGGCACCGCCAAAGTGGCCCGCGCCACGCCGGACGGCTACACGCTGCTGCTCAACCACATCGCCATGGCGACGATGCCGGCGCTCTACCGCAAGCTGTCGTTCAACGTGGCGAACGACTTCGAGTACCTGGGCATCCTCAACGACGTGCCGATGACGCTGATCGCGCGCCCCACGCTTCCGGCCAACAACTACAAGGAACTCACGGCCTGGATCGCGCAGAACAAGGGCAAGGTCAACCTGGGCAACGCCGGCCTGGGCGCCGCCTCGCACCTGTGCGGCCTGATGTTCCAGAACGCCATCAAGACCGAGATGACCACCATCGCGTACAAGGGCACGGCACCGGCCATGACCGACCTGATCGGCGGCCAGATCGACCTGATGTGCGACCAGACGACCAACACCACCTCGCAGATCGAGGGCAAGAAGGTGAAGGCTTTCGCCGTGACCACCGCCAAGCGCCTGACCACCCCGTCGCTGAAAGACCTGCCGACGCTGGCCGAAGCCGGCGTGCCGAACTTCGAGGTGACCATCTGGCACGGCCTCTACGCCCCCAAGGGCACGCCCGCCCCGGTGCTGGCCAAGATCAACGAAGCCGTGAAGGCCGCGTTGAAGGACCCTGAATTCATCAAGAAGCAGGAAGGCCTGGGCGCCGTGGTGGCGGCCGACAAGCGCATCGAGCCGGCCGAACACAAGAAGTTCGTGCAGGCCGAAATGGACAAGTGGGGCGCGGTCATCAAGGCGGCCGGCACCTACGCGGACTGATCACGGCCCCAACGCAACTGCCACACGTCGACCCAGCCACCGGGTGCCCTGCGCCCGGTGGCTTTTTCTTTGGGCGGGCGCGGCGCCTGGCGGGTTTCCACCAGCGCCGGGACCAGGGCGCAGCCGGTACAAAGGGCCACACCCCAGCAACCCATGGCAACCCGCGGCAACCGGTCACCCGCCGGATGCCTTCGTGAAGGAACCGCATGCCCCGCCCCCTCCCAAGCCACTCCAGGACTCACCCCGCACGCCCAGCCGACCCTACGCCGCCCACGCCCGGCGGCGGGCGCCGGCACGCCCTGGCGTCGTTGTCGGCCGCCGCGCTGGCGGCGGCTTTTTGCGGCGCCCCGGCCTGGGCGCAGGCCCCCGCCTGGCCGACCAAGCCGGTGCGCATCGTCGTGCCCTTCGCGCCCGGCGGCACCACCGACATCCTGGCCCGCGCGGTCGCGCCCGAGCTGTCCAAGGCCTTCGGCCAGCAGTTCATCGTGGACAACCGGGGCGGCGCGGGCGGCAACATCGGCGCCGAAGTGGTCGCCAAGTCGCCTGCCGACGGCTACACGCTGCTGATGGGCACCGTGGGCACGCACGGCATCAACCGGGCGCTCTACGCCAAGCTGCCCTACGACCCGATCAAGGACTTCGTTCCCATCACCCTGGTGGCCGCCGTGCCCAACGTGATGGAGATGAACGCCGACAAGGCCCGGTCCCTGGGCATCGCCAACGTGCAGGACTTCATCCGCTACGCGAAGGCGAACCCGGGCAAGCTCAACATGGCTTCGAGCGGCAACGGCACCTCCATCCACCTGGCCGGCGAGCTGTTCAAGAGCATGACCGGCACCTACATGCTGCACATGCCCTATCGCGGCTCCGGCCCGGCGCTGCTGGACATGGTGGGCGGCAACATGGACGTGATGTTCGACAACCTGCCTTCGTCGATGGCGCAGATCAAGGCCGGCAAGCTGGTGGCCCTGGCGGTGACGAGCGCCGAGCGGTCGGCGGCCCTGCCCGACGTGCCGACGGTGGAGGAAGCCGGTGGCCCGGCACTGAAAGGCTTCGAGGCCAGCTCGTGGTTCGGCCTGCTGGCGCCGGCCGGCACGCCGGCGGACGTGGTGCAGCGCATCCAGCAGGAAACGGCCAAGGCGCTGGCCACGCCGGCCGTGAAGGAGCGCCTGCTGGCGCAAGGCGCGCTGCCCGGCGGCAATGCACCGGCGGATTTCGCCCGCCACATCGATGCCGAGCACCGCAAGTGGGCGGCGGTGGTCAAGGCATCGGGCGCCAAGGTCGACTGACGGGCAGGACGCGGCCCGGAGCGGCACCGGGCCTCCCCGCTGGCCGCCCCTGTCGCCCCTGTCGCGCCTGCCGCGCCTGTCGCGCTTGCCGCCCCCGGCGGCTCACCAGGTGACGTCGGCCTCCTCGGCGGCGCTGCGGCGCAGCATGTCGATCAGCGGGGCCGCGCGCTGGTGCAGGCGCACGGTGTTGGCGCGCTCGGCATCGCGCTCTTCCTCTTCGGCGCCACGCCCGTTTGCCCCGGCGGCTGCGGGGTCCCGCTTCTCGTCGGCGGCGATGGCGGCTTCCAGCGCCGCGATGGCGGCGGGGATCTGCGCGACGGTCACGATGCCGTGCGGGTCGGGCGACTTGCCCATGATCTGCAGCAGCTGCCGGCCGTTGGCCTCCAGCATGATCACATCGGCAGTGGCTCGGGATTTGAATTTGTAGAGCATGGAGCGGAGCGCCTGGACGACGCAAGTGAGTGCTGAGGGCTTCGAATATAGACATCTGCCCCGCAGCCCGCAGTCGGACTGCACCGCAACCGCGCCGGGCACGGCGGGCAGCGCCCCGCACCCGCCGTGCAGCGCACCGGAGCCCGGCTGCATGGCACACGGCGCCGGCTATGGCCTAATAGCGTGTTTTCCCTTTTTCCCATTTTTTTCTGCAGGAGCCGCCATCATGGGCAACAAGATCGTTACCGAAGCCGACCGCAAGCGCACCCCCCGTCCCGCCACCCCCGCCGGCGTCAGCCTGCCCACGCCCGGCCGCGGCCAGCGCGTGAGCCTGGAACGTGGCGTGGCCACGCGCAGCAAGAAGAACCCCGGCAAGCGCTCCAAGAAGGGCGGCTGAAGCCCCCGCGCCGCTGGCGCATCGCCCTGCGGCCGCGTGCCAGCGCCGTGAACGAGCCCTCTTCGCGAGCCCTCTTCGCAGAGGGCTTTTTTCATGGGGCGCTGCCGGCAGCCGGGAGATCGTCGGCGCGGGCCCAGGGCCGGGCCCGGCTGCTGCGTACTGGCGGCCGCGACAAATGCTGACAGGCTCGGGACACGCTGGCGGTGCCCGGCGGCGTTCGGCGCGGCACAATGCGGCAGGTGGCCCCATGCGCTGGGGCCCGCCCGACACCCCACCGCCCACCGGATTTCGCCGCCGACGGACCGCACCATGCCCACCACCGCACCCGCCCCCCTGTCCGCCGACGATGCCGGCGCGCTCTATGCCGCCTTGCAGGCCGGGCCGCTGGCAGGCACGCCCGTGACCACGCTGCGCATCGGCAGCACCCAGACCACGCTGGCCAGCGGCGACGGCCCGCAGGCCCGCCTGCTGCGGTCGCTGCCCATCGGTGCGCGGGCCACGGCGGCACTGTGCTTCGCACAGCAGCCGCCCACCAGCGCCGAACTGGAAGCGGCCATCGCCCGGGTGGAAGACGCGGTCATGCCGGTGCGTGCACTGCTGCCCGAGGCATCGATGCTGTTCACGGCCGATGCCGGCATCCGCCAGGTGGCACTGGCCGCCGGGCTGGAAGCACAGCCGGAAATGCAGCTCACCCTCGATGCCGTGGAGCGCACGTTCGAGCGGCTGGTGGCGTGGACGGAGGGCCGGCTGGCGGGCGAGGACGACCTACCGCAGGAGCCGGCCTTCGCCGCCACCCTGCTGATCCTGCGCGAGACGATGCAGCACCTGGGCTTCAGCGCCGTGGTGGTGCGCTCCGACGCGGTGGTCTAGGCAGGCTCCGCCAGCGTCACCACGCCGGCTGCGGCGTGGCCGATTCTCCAAGGCGCAGCGCAGGCCTTGCGCTCCGAACCCCGTCAGGCTCCCCCTCGCGTCAGGCCGTGGGCACCGTGAACGTCGCGCGCGCGGCCAGCGCCTTCTCGCGCGTGTGGCAGCCCTCGAAATGGTCATTGACCAGCCCCATGGCCTGCATGAAGGCGTACATGGTGGTCGGGCCCACGAAGCTCCAGCCGCGTCGCTTCAGGTCTTTCGACAGCGCCACCGATGCGGCCGACCGGGTCAGCGCGCGGACGGCGTCCGGCGTGCAACGGCCGGGCCGTCCCTCGGCGGCCAGCGGCTCGAAGCGCCAGACGTAGTGCGCCAGCGAACCGAACTCGCGGCGCAGCTCCAGCACCCGGCCCGCGTTGTGGATGGCCGATTCAATCTTGCCGCGATGCCGCACGATGCCGGCGTCGGCCAGCAGCCGCGTCACCTCGGCCGGGCCGAAGCGTGACAGGGCCTCCGCGTCGAACTGCGCGAACCCGGCCCGGAACGCCTCGCGCTTGTTCAGGATGGTGATCCAGCTCAGGCCCGCCTGGAAGCCTTCCAGGCAGAGCTTCTCGAACAGCCGCCGGTCGTCCGCCACCGGAAAGCCCCATTCGTGGTCGTGGTAGTGCCGGTAGAGCGGCGTGGCGCGGCACCAGCCGCAGCGCGGGCAAGCATCGGCCAGGGTGAAAAGGCCGGTGGCGGGGTCGACGGGGGGCAGCGAATCGGCTGCGGCGGCCGGCACTTGGGGGGAGGACAGGTCGGACATGCCCGTGATTCTCGCGCGGCCGGCAGCGCCCGGGCGCCGGGCCGGCGGCGGCGCCGCTTTCGTTATCCTTGCGGGCTGCACCATGGTCTCGACGCCCTTCACCTCGCGCCCCCTCTCGCTGTCAAAAAACACGCGCATGCCCGGCCTGCAAGCCCGCGGGTGGGGTGCCGCCAGAGCCATCGCCCTCTGCCTGGGGCTGCCGCTGCTGGCCGGCTGCGCGGGCACCGGCCAGTCGCTGGCCTATTACTGGCAGTCGGTGCGCGGCCACCTGCAGATGATGGGCGCGGCCGAACCCATCGGCGACTGGATGGACCGGCCCGGCACCAGCGCCGCGTTGCGCGAGCGGCTGGAACTGGCGCGGCAGGCCCGCAGCTTCGCCAGCAGCGAACTCGGCCTGCCCGACAACGCCAGCTACCGCCGCTATGCCGACCTGGGCCGGCGCGCGGCCGTGTGGAACGTGGTGGCTGCAGGCCCCTATTCGCTCACGCTGCACACCTGGTGCTTCCCGGTCACGGGCTGCATCGGCTACCGGGGCTACTTCGACGAGGCCGACGCGCGCGCCGAAGCCGCCCGGCTGTCGGCGGACGGCCTGGAAACCAGCGTGTACGGCGTGCCCGCCTATTCCACGCTGGGCTACCTGAACTGGGCCGGCGGCGACCCGCTGCTCAACACCTTCATCGCCTGGCCCGAGGGCGACTTCGTGCGCCTGCTGTTCCACGAGCTGGCGCACCAGGTGGTCTACGTGCAGGGCGACACGCGTTTCAACGAATCGTTCGCCACCGCCGTCGAACGGCTCGGCGTGGAGCGCTGGCTCAGCGAGCGCTCCACGCCCCGGGCGCGCGCCGACTTCGCTGCCAGCGAGGCCCGCCGCGCCGCCTTCCGCATGCTGACCCGCGACGCCCGCGCCCGGCTGGCCGGCGTTTATGCATCGCCAGCGGATCAGGCGGCCGCCGGTACAGCGCTGGCAGCGATGAAAAGCGCAGCAATGCAGCAGTTCCGCGACGATTACGCCGCGCTGCGTGCCCGCTGGCTGGCAGACGGCGCCACGCCGGCGCAGCTGAGCGGCCTCGACCAGTGGGTGGCCACCGCCAACAACGCCAGCTTCGGCGCCCAGGCGGCCTATGACGACTGGGTGCCGGCCTTCACCGCGCTGTTCGAGCGCGAGGGTGGCGACTGGCCGCGCTTCTACGCCGCCGTGCGGGCGCTGGCCGCCCGGCCTACCGCCGACCGCGAAGCCGCCCTGCGGGCGCTGCAACCCGCCCTGCCGGCAGCAGCTCCGCCGGCAGCCCCCCGCACGTCCGCCGCAGGCCCGCCCGCCGGGCCTGCGGCACCCCCTGCAGCCCCCACCCCACCGGAGACCCCGATTGCCTGACATCCAGATCGACCGTGCCCACACGCTGGGCCTGCCCGAAGCGCGCCGCATTGCGGGCCTGTGGGCGCAGAAAGCCGAAGCAAAATTCGACATGGAATGCCGCTACGTGCCGGCAGACACGGTGCAGCCGGACGGAACGCCCGCGCCCGACGTGCTGCACTTCCAGCGCCCGGGCATCGAAGGCACGATGCAGGTGACGGCCGACCGCTTCGCACTGCAGGCCGAACTCGGCTTCCTGTTTTCCGCCTTCAAGGACCGCATCACGGCCGAGATCGAGGGCCAGTTCGACAAGCTGCTGGCCCCGCGGGCGGCGTGAGCTGCGTGGGCGGCGGCTGCCGGGGAGCCAGCCCACCCCCCAGGCCGCGCCGAAAAGAAGCAGGCCCCGCACCGGTCGAGGGTGGCGGGGCCTGCTTCGTTCCGTGCCGGCGGGGTCGGCGCGACCCGGCCGGCGCAGCTCAACTCAAATCAAATCCACTCAACTCAACTCAACTCAACTCAACTCAACTCAGGGATTCGATCAGGTCGATGTACTGCTGGCGCGCCGCATCGCTGTCGGTGCCCTTGAGCTTTTCCCAGGCGTCCCACTTCGCGCGGCCCACCACGTCGGAAAAGCTCGGCTTTTTCTCGCTGTTGTCGCCCACCGTGGCCTGCTTGTAGAGCGCGTAGATCTTCAGCAGCGTGGGGTTGTCGGGGCGCTCGCTCAGGTTCTTCGACTGCGCGACGGAGGCTTCGAAAGCGGCATTCAGGTCGGACATACAACGGTCTTTGCAAGTTGGTGAGGACGGACGCAAATCTTAGAGCGTCCTGAGCCGCTTCACGCCCTTCGTGCCGGAAGATCCGCCGATGCGTGTGTAAAGGCCAGCCACCCGCCCCGGCCCCGGCCCCGGCCTCACCTCACCACGCCCGCCTCAGAAGCTTTCCCACTCGGACTCGGCCTGGCTGCGCGGGCCCGGTGGCGCCGGCGCCGCCGCCGGGCGTGCGACCAGCGACAGCGAGGGCTTGTGCGCGGGCGCGGGCGCATGCGCCGGTGCCGCAGCCGACTGCGCGGCGCGGGCCGCCCCGCCTCCGCCGGACGCCGCCCGCACGGGAATCGCTGCACGCGCGGCCGCGGCGGGCACGGGCGCCGGCGCGGGCGCGGACAAGGGTGCCGCAGGCGCTGCCCGCGCAGCAGGGGGCGCTGACGGCGGCAGCGCCGCGGCGTCGTCGTCGCCCAGCCGGAACACGGCGGTGGCCCGCACCATCTCCCGCGCCTGTGCGCTCAGGCTGCTGGCGGCGGCGGCCATTTCCTCGACCAGCGCCGCGTTCTGCTGCGTGGCCTGGTCCACATGCACGATGGCTTCGCTGATCTGGTCCACGCCCGCGCTCTGCTCGGCGCTGGAGGCGCTGATCTCGCCCATCAGGTCGGTGGCGCGGCGGATGGACGCCACCACGTCGTCCATGGTGCGGCCGGCCTTGTCCACCAGTTCGCTGCCGCGATCCACGCGCTGCACGCTGTCGTTGATGAGCTGCTTGATCTCCTTGGCGGCGTCGGCGCTGCGCTGCGCCAGGCTGCGCACCTCCGATGCCACCACGGCGAAACCCCGGCCCTGTTCACCGGCACGGGCTGCTTCGACCGCCGCGTTGAGCGCCAGGATGTTGGTCTGGAAGGCGATGCCGTCGATCACGCCGATGATTTCGCCGATGCGGTTGCTGCTGTCCTGGATGCCGCGCATGGTCTGCACCACCTCGGACACCACCGCGCCGCCCTGCTCCGCCACCTCGGACGCGTTGCGCGCCAGTTCGTTGGCGCGGCGGGCGGTGTCGGCATTCTGGCGCACGGTGGAGCCCATTTCCTCCATCGACGCGGCGGTCTGCTGGAGCGCGGCGGCCTGCCGTTCGGTGCGCACGGAAAGGTCGTGGTTGCCGGCATCGATCTCGCTGCTGGCGCCCGACACGCCGTGCGCGCTGGTGCGCACCGTGCGCACCACCTCCGACAGCTGCGCGCTCATCGTGGACATGGCGGCCATGATGCTGCTGCTGTCGCCCGCC
This sequence comes from Acidovorax sp. Leaf160, assembly GCF_001424265.1. Lineage (GTDB taxonomy): Bacteria > Pseudomonadota > Gammaproteobacteria > Burkholderiales > Burkholderiaceae_C > Paracidovorax. The sequence goes on along the minus strand of NZ_LMOV01000001.1, from coordinate 67,219 downwards.
CGCAGCGGAATGCGGGCCGACAGGTCGCCCGCCGCCACGGCATCGGCGGCGTGGCGCAGCTGCGACGGGTCGCCGCCCAGCTGGCGCACCACCGAGCGCAGATAGACCGCCAGCCCGATCAGGCAGGCGGCCAGCAGCAGCATGGCGCCGGCCGTGAGCGCGCGGTTGTCGCCTGCCAGCTCCTTCACCTCGTTGATGCGGGCCGACAGGCGCTCGCCCTGGCGGTCCTTTTCGGCGCCCAGCGGCGCCAGCAAGCGGTTGCGCGCCGGAATGGTGTCGGAGACCAGATAGGCGAACGCGTCGTCCTTGCGGCCTTCGCGGATCAGCTGGAGGTTGCGCTCCCCAGCCGCCCAGAAGGCCTCAAGCAGGCCGGGCAGCGGCGCGTAGGCACGGCGGCCCTCCTCGGAGGTCATGCTCTCGCCCAGCGATTGCAGCGTGCTTTGCAGCAGCTGGCGCTTTTCGGCGATGTCGGCGAGGGTGGCGTCCAGCTCCTGCGGGTTGCGCGCCAGGATGGCGTGGCGCACCTGCAGCGAGACCCGGGTGACGTTGAGCTCCATGGCCGCAATGCGCTGCAGCTGCGGCACGTTGGACGAACGGACGATCTCGGCATCGCTGATGAGGCGGCCCATCATCCACCAGATGGCGACCGTCATCGCTGCCAGCAGCAGCAGCAGGGCGATGTTGATCGCGGCAAGCCGGCGAGCCAGCGTCGCGCGGGGCGGAACCGGGGTCATGGGCGTCCTCTCCGTGGTCTCTGCCGGCGAGGGGCCTCAGCGGGCAGCCATGTATCGGGTTCAGGGCCGCTCCGCGCCGTCTCCTGTCAACGCCCGGCCAGTCTGCCGGTCGTCTTGTCGGCTTGGTTTACATATGGCTCACATTGTTGGAGGGGTGGCTGGAAAAATCCATCCCCCTCCGAGGGGGTAGGTAACCGCAGACCGGAAACCGCGAATCTTGTAGAGCGCGTGTCAAAAGAAAAGGGGCGGTGACGCCTTGCGCCACCGCCCCTTCGCTGTCGCCTGGGCGACTTCGGACGTAAATCAGCCCTTCCGGGAAGCCAGCCACTCCTGCGCCAGCTGCACCCAGAACGTCCCGCCCAGCGGGATCAGGTCGTCGTTGAAGTCATAGCTGGGGTTGTGCAGCGTGCAGGGGCCGCCGCCGTGGCCCATGGCGCGGTGGTCGCCGTCGCCGTTGGCGATGAAGCAATACGCCCCGGGCTTGGCCTGCAGCATGAAGGCGAAGTCTTCCGCGCCCATGGTGGGCTCCTGCGGCACCACGTTGCCCTCGCCCACGATGCCCTGCATGACCTTGCGGGCGAAGTCGGCCTCGGCCGGCGAATTGACCGTGGGCGGGTAGTTGCGCACGAACTCGAATTCGCAGGTGGCGTCGTGCGCGGCGCAGGTGTGCTCGGCCACCTGCTTCATGCGGCGCTCGATCATGTCCAGCACCTCGATGCTGAAGGTGCGCACGGTGCCTTGCAGCTCGCAGCTGTCGGGCACGACGTTGGTGGCCTCGCCGGTGTGGATCATGGTGACCGAGATCACGCCCGCGTCCACCGGCTTCTTGTTGCGGCTGATGATGTTCTGGAACGCCTGCACCATCAGGCAGGCCACCGGCACGGGGTCGATCCCCATGTGCGGCATGGCCGCATGGCTGCCCTTGCCGCGGATGGTGATCTTGAATTCGTTGCTCGACGCCATCACCGGGCCGGGACTGACGGCGAACTGGCCGGCCTTCATGCCGGGCCAGTTGTGCATGCCGAACACGGCCTGCATCGGGAACTGCTCGAACAGACCGTCCTTGATCATCTCGCGCGCGCCGCCGCCGCCCTCTTCCGCCGGCTGGAAGATGAGGTACACGGTGCCGTCGAAATCGCGGTGCCGGGCGAAGTGCTGCGCCGCCGCCAGCAGCATGGCGGTGTGGCCGTCGTGGCCGCAGGCGTGCATCTTGCCGGCATGCTTGCTGGCGTGCTCGAAGGTGTTGAACTCGGTGATCGGCAGGGCGTCGATGTCGGCCCTGAGGCCGATGCCGTGGCCCGAGGCGCCGCCATCGCGCCCGTGGACGATGCCGACCACGCCGGTCGTGCCCATGCCGCGGTGGATCGGGATGCCCCATTCGGTGAGCTTGGCGGCCACCAGGTCGGCGGTGCGCACCTCCTGGAAGCAGAGTTCGGGGTGGGCGTGGATGTCGCGCCGCAGCGCCGCGATGGAGGCCGCTTCGGTGACGATGGAGTCGATGACTTTCATGGGCGAGGTTCCTTGGCTTGAAGGTTTGAGTCTAGGCGCCGGACCGGCTGCACGCCATGCGGGGTTATTCGTACCGGCAGGGGTGCCCCGGTCTGGCGCTGCGCCAGGCAGGGCAAGCACGCATCACGCCAGCGGCCGTGAAGGGCTCAGACGCGAATGCGACCGTCGCCGGTCAGCATCGACATCTCGACGAAGCGCGAGCCCGCATGGCTGCCGGCCCCGTAGGCCAGCGCGAAGCCGCCCACGCCTTGCGGGGAGATGCCTTCGAGCGCGGTGACCAGCGCATCGCGCGTGGGCCGGTCGCCCGCGCGGCGCAGCCCCTCGGTGAACACGCGGGCGGCCAGGTAGCCCTCCAGGCTGGAATAGTTGGCCTGCACCTTGCCGTCCTTCTTCAGCGCCTCGTGGAATTCGCGGGTGATCTGCCGCGTGGTCTGGAACGGCGAGGGCACGACCTGCGACACCACCACGCCCGCGGCCTCCTTGCCCAGCGCATCGGCCAGCGCCTGGGTGCCCACGAACGACAGGTTGTAGAAGGTGCCGCCGTAGCCCGCCTTGCGCGCGGCCCGGATGAAGGCCGCCGCCGCCGCGTAGGTGCACACCATGACCATCGCCTCGGGCTGGGCGGCGACCAGCGTCTTCACGGCGGCCTCCACATCGACCGAGTTGCGCTCCACCGTGGCCTGCGCCACCGGGGCCAGCTGCTGCTCGGCCAGCGCGCGGGTCATGCCGTCCAGGCCCGCACGGCCATAGGCATCGTTCTGGTGCAGCACGGCGATCTTGCGCAGGTGGAGGTTGGTGAGCTGGCGGGTGATCAGCGCCGTCTCGTCGTTGTACGAGGCGCGCACATGGAACACCAGCCGGTTGAAGGGCTGGCGCAACGATTCGGCGCCCGTCAGCGGCGCGAAGAACGGCAGCCGCGCCTGGGTGGCGAGCGGCAGCGCCGCCAGGCTGGTGGGCGTGCCCACGTAGCCGAAGAGCGCGAACACGTCGTCGGCGATGAACTTGCGGGTGTTGGCGGCGCAGCGCTCGGGCTCGTAGCCGTCGTCCAGCGTGCGCAGCTCGATCGGGCGGCGGCCGCCCTGGGCGTTGTACTGGTCGAAGCACAGCTTGGCGCCCTGCTGGTACTGCGTGCCCAGCTGGCCCGCCGGGCCCGACAGAGCCGCCGACTGGCCGAGCACCAGCGGCGAGTCGCCCTGCGCATGCACGGCCGGAAAACCGGCCAGCGCCGCCGCCCCCATGCCGAGGGAAAACTGACGGCGGTTCCACCGCTGGTTCTGCTTCATGATGAAATGTCCTGATCCCGAATCGTTTTGGCTGACCGAGAGATGCACGCGCGCGCCGAATCCCTGCTGCGCACGAAGCCTCCCCCACCCGGTTTCGAGTTTAACGAGCGCCCCACCCACCCCTGCCCTGCCGCCCACCATGACCGCGATGCCTGCCGCCACCCCTGACGCCGCCACCGAAGCCCCCGAAGCCGCTGCTGACGCCGCCCCCGCCACCCACCAGGTGCGCGGCGCCTGCCCGCACGACTGCCCCGACACCTGCGCGCTGCTGACCACCGTGGAGAACGGCATCGCCATCCGCGTGCAGGGCAACCCGGCGCATGGCCACACCGACGGCGTGCTGTGCGCCAAGGTGTCCAGGTACGCCGAGCGCACCCACCACCCCGAACGCCTGCTGACGCCCCTGAAGCGCAGCGGCCCCAAGGGCAGCGGGCAGTTCACCCCGGTGAGCTGGGACGAGGCGCTGGACGACATCGCCCGGCGCATGGGCGCCATCGCCGCGCGCGACCCGCAGGCCATCCTGCCCTACAGCTACGCCGGCACCATGGGCCTGGTGCAGGGCGAAAGCATGGACCGGCGCTTCTTCCACCGCCTGGGCGCCTCGCTGCTGGGCCGCACCATCTGCGCGTCGGCGGGCGGCGAGGGCCTGACGCAGACCCTCGGCGGCAAGGTGGGCATGAAGGTCGAGTGGTTCGCGGAGTCGAAGCTCATCCTGATCTGGGGCAGCAACTCCATCGGCAGCAATTTGCACTTCTGGCGCTACGCCCAGCAGGCCAAGAGGGACGGCGCGCGGCTGGTGTGCATCGACCCGCGCAAGAGCGAGACGGCCGACAAGTGCCACGAACACCTGCAGCTGCTGCCCGGCACCGACGGCGCGCTGGCGCTGGCGCTGATGCACGAACTCATCGCCAACGACTGGCTGGACCACGACTACATCGCCCGCCACACCCTGGGCTGGGAGGGCCTGCGCGCCCGCGCGCTGCAATGGCCGCCCGAACGCGCCGCCGAGGTCTGCGGCCTGCCGGTGGAGCAGATCCGCCGCCTGGCGCGCGACTACGGCACCACCGGCCCGGCCGCCATCCGCCTCAACTACGGCATGCAGCGCGTGCGCGGCGGCGGCAACGCCACCCGCGCCGTCGCCTGCCTGCCGGCGCTGGTGGGCGCCTGGCGGCACCGCGCGGGCGGCCTGCTCATGTCCAGCTCGGGCATGTTTCCCATCCAGCGCGCCGCGCTGCAGCGGCCCGACCTGGTGCCCGCAGGCATCGCGCCGCGCACGGTGAACATGTCCACCATCGGTGACGACCTGCTGCGGCCCGCATCGGCCGACTTCGGCCCGCGCATCGAGGCCCTGGTGGTCTACAACAGCAACCCGGTGGCGGTGGCGCCGGAATCGGCCAAGGTGGCGGTCGGCTTCGCCCGCGAAGACCTGTTCACCGTGGTGCTGGAGCATTTCCAGACCGACACGGCCGACTACGCCGACTACGTGCTGCCCGCCACCACGCAGCTGGAGCACTGGGACGTGCACGTGTCCTACGGCCACACCGATGTGCTGCTCAACCGCCCGGCCATCGCGCCCGTGGGCCAGGCCCGGCCCAACACGCAGGTCTTCCGCGACCTGGCCGCGCGCATGGGCCTGCAGGATGCCTGCTTCGCCGACAGCGACGAAGACCTGTGCCGCCAGGCCTACGGCAGCCACGTGGACTTCCAGCAGCTGCTGGACCAGGGCTTCGCCAGCCTGCCCGTGCCCGATGCGCCGTATGCCGAAGGCGGCTTTCCCACCCCCTCGGGCCAGTGCGAGTTCCACAGCGAACGCCTGTCGGCGCAAGGCATGGACCCGCTGCCCGACCACCTGCCCAACCGCGAGCGGCCGGGCATGTCGGCCGCCTACCCGCTGGCCATGATCTCGCCGCCGGCGCGCAACTTCCTCAACTCCACCTTCGTGAACGTCAAGAGCCTGCGCAACATCGAGACGCAGCCGGTGCTGGAGATCCACCCCGAGGACGCCGCCCCACGCGGCATCGCCGACGGCGCCGTGGTGCGCGTGTTCAACGACCGCGGCAGCTACGAGTGCCACGCCGCCGTCAGCCAGCGCGCGCGGCCGGGCGTGGTCAACGGGCTGGGGATCTGGTGGCGCAAGTTCGGCGTGAACGGCACCAACGTGAACGAGGTGACGGGCCAGGCGCTGACCGACCTGGGGGCCGCGCCGACGTTCTATGACTGTGTGGTGCAGGTGGAGGCGGCGGGAGGGGCTGGCGGGGCTGGCGACGCAGGCGGGGCAACGCAGCCCGCGGGTGGATGACGGAGCCGGCAGCGCGCCGGCCCGGGCCCGGGCAGGCCAAGGCCCGCCCTGTCATTTTGCTATTTTCTTTATAGCTAAAAACCTAGCAATATCAAGCGCTGGAGGCACATTTGACCTCCAAAACCTGCCTCTCAGCGGTTCATCACCAGCCAGCCGGTCACCACGGCCACCTGGCTTTCGTCGAGCGTGGTGGCGTTCGCGCTGCCGAACGCCATGCGCTCGTCCACGCTCCAGGCCACGCCATTGACCACGGCCACCTGGTTGGCCTGCGAGTTTTCCCGCAGGCGGCCGAAGCGCGCATCCGCATTGCCGTCGATCTGCGCATCCAGCAGCGAAGCGAGCGCCGGCGTCATCTGCCGGAGCACCATCACGTTGCGCGGCCGCGATACGTAGGTGCCGACCGCCGCGCCGGGCTCGGCCCAGCTCACGTTCTGGAAGCAGACCTGCACCTCCTGCGGGTTGCCGTTGGAATCCAGGTAGGCGTAGCGGTCCGCCTGGCCCTCGGCGCGGCCCTGCGGCAGGCGGATGCCGGCGGCCTGGAACACGTTGAGCATCGCATTGCCGCACAGCTCGCTGGTGTTGCCGTTGACCCGCCCGGTGGGTGCCGCGGCCGAGTCGCCGGGAACGATGCCGGTGCCCGCGACATAGGCGTCGTAGGCCATCAGCCAGCCCTGGACGAAGCTGGAGGAAATGCGCTGATAGCTGGCGTTGCGCTGCAGGTCGCGCCCGATGGCGATGGCGCCGACGATGAGGCCGATCACCACCAGCGCGATCGACAGCTCCAGCATGCTGAAGCCGCGTTGGCGGGCCGCCGGTGCCCAGATGCCTGCCGAGGTGCGGCGGTCGAGAGAAAGAATGCGCATGTGTCAGAAACCCAGGTTGTCGGCGGTGCGGGCGTCGGTGTCGATCGCGATGGCCTGAGCGGCGCTGTCGGTGACCAGCGGGACGACTTCGGTGACGCGGCGGTCGGCCTCCTGCTTGGCGACGACCGCCTTGGCCAGCGTGGCAGCCGATGCCGCGACGGCGGCGGTGTTGGCGACGATGGCCGCGATGGCGGGCGCCATCACGCCCGCCGCGCTGCCATAGGTCAGGATGGTGAACGCCACGGCGTTGGCAGACCCCGCGACGGCCGAGGACAGTCCGGCGGAGGCGCTGAGCACGCCGGCGGTGCCGGAGGCCACGCCCGCACCCGCCAGCAGCGCCGCGATCTCGAGCTGGCGCTGGTAGTCGATCAATGCCCGCTGCATGAAAGCCGCGGCGGTGGCCGCATTCACGTGCGAGTGGCTGACGGCCGACAGCGCCTGCCCGCACTGCAGCTGCGCGAACAAGGCGTTGAAGGGCACGGCCACCACGCGGTCGTCGTAGCCATTCGAGGCGGGCCGGTTGGCCGCGTCGAAGGTCGGCGAGGCGCTCGTCGCAGAGGCCTGCCGGCCGTCGAACGGATTGCCGTCGCCATCTGCGTCCAGCATGCCGGGCGCCGCCACGGTGAACGCCACCGCGCGGCGCACGCCGCTCGTGTCCATCACGCCCAGCGCGGCAGGGTTGGCCGCCGCGTTGGAGGCGAGCGTGGCGGCATAGCAGAAGTCGAGCAGGTTCGCATTCGCGGGATCGAGCGCCAGCGGCACCTGCGGCAGGATCGGCGGCAGGCCGACCGTGAAGGCCGGACGCAGCCGGTCCTTGGACTGCGTCAGGTCCATGTCGAGCCAGGGTTGGGTGGCGTCGGGGGCCCGGTGGACGCCGTAGCGCAGCTGGCCTGCGCGCGCGTCGGGCACACCCAGGGTCCGCCAGGGCAGAAAGCCGACCTGCCGCGCCGCGCTGCAGTCCTCGTTGCCCGACGCATCGGCGGCAGGGCACGGCAGGCGGAAGTTGGCATGCACGAAGCCCACGGCCGCGCGCTCGGCGATCTCCAGCAGGTCACGCTCCTGGGCTGCCGTCTTTTCCTGGGCGGACATGCGCCAGTAGACCGCGAAGGCCAGCACCAGCAGCCCCAGAATGCCCAGCGCCACGCCCATCTCCACCAAGCTGAAGCCGGCCTGATCGCGGCCGGGCCGCACACGGTGAAGTCGCCTCATGGCAGCAGCCCCTTGGTGTCGACCGCCGCAGCGTTCCGGACCGCGGCATCGCGGGCGACCAGCATGCGCGCCTTGACGGTCGTGGCATCGGCGGCCTGCTTGCCGGCCTTGGCTTCGGCCGCCACGGCAGACGCCAGCTGAACGCTGGACACCACCAGCGCGGCCGAAGCGGCGCCGATGCCCAGCACCGCCGCGGCCACGGTTCCGGCACCGACCCCGACGCTGTTGGCCGCCAGGGACACGGCGCTGGCCGTGGTGCCGATGGCGATCAGCATGTCGAGCGACGCCAGCGCGACGGTGGCCTCCGCCAGCTTGCGGTCGGAGATGCGCACCTGGTAGGCGAAGCCGCGGAAGCGGTCGAACATGTCGGCATCGCGGTAGATGTCGAATGCCGCATACGCCGACCGGGCCGCCGCCTGGGCCTCGCCCATCCGGGTGACGCAGGACAGCCGCGCGGACAGCTCGCCCAGGCCGGTGGCGGCGATGCGGTCGTCGAACGTGGGCGTGGAGGGCGTCCCGGGCAACGGGAAGGTGGCCGTGTAGGGCAGGTTGAACACGCGGTCGGCGCCGGCATCGGCCACCGCGTAGGCGACCGGCACGCCGCCGGCCAGCAGGCCGGCGGGCGCGGCCGTCGCCAGGCGCAGCGACTGGCACAAGTCGAGGCCATTGACCTGGGAGGGGTTGTAGGCGGCCGGGGCCAGCACCGGCGAGGGCGGCAGCGTCGGGCTGTACTTCGCGCTGGCCATGGCCAGATCCGCCGTGGGCGTGCGGTAGACGCCATAGCGCAAGGGCACGTCGAAGCGGGGCAGGCCCAGGGTGCGCCAGGGCAGCTCGCCGAAGGAGTCCGAACCGCAGACCTCGCTGCCCGTGCCGCCCACTGTCGCGGGGCACGGCAGGCGATGGGTGCGCAGCACGAAGCCTTCCACCGCATCCTGGGCCTGGCGCAACCGCAGCTGCGGCGTATCCCCCTCGGCCACGCCGCGGCTGGCCGGCAGCATCTGCCAGGCGACCAGACCCACCACCCCGGCCAGGGCCAGGGCCACGGACAACTCCACCACGGAAAAGCCGGCGCTGTGGCGCCGTGCGCAATGTTTCATCGAATACCTCCGCGCCGATCCACCTGCTGCAGGATCGTTGCCGCGCCCTTCCATACCTCGTTGGGCAAGGCCGCCCCGCTGGAACCGCCGGTGGACATGGCGGCCAGCCGCTCGTACTGGGTCTTGGCGCTGGCTTCCTGGCCGACCGCGTTGTCATAGAGCTGCTGCGCGGACTTCACGTTCTCGTTGCGGGTCCACCAGACGAGGTACTTGCCACTGCGCAGGTCGTAGAGGGCATTGAGCTTGTCGAGCACCCGCTGCCGGCCGTTGAAGTAGTAGGTGACGTCCCGGCAGGTGGTGACGTCCTTCTTGTCGATGACCTGCGTGGTGCATTCCTTCACCACGTACGGCAGCGCCTGGAACTTGTCGGCGGCGCTGTTCTTGGCCGTGTCCAGAGCCGTCTGGGCGTCGTTGAGCGCCGTCTGCGCGGCGTCCTTGGTGGCCTGGGCGGAGGCCACCGTCAGCGACAGGCTGGCGAGCTGGGCGTTCAGCGAATCCCTCTGAGACAGCAGGGTGTCGCGCCGGTTCACCAGATCCGCACGGGCGGTGGGGTCGGTCTCGGCATTGATCTGCGCGTTCAGGTTGGCGATGTCGTTCGAGAGGCCGGCGATCTGTCCGCTCAGCCGCTGGATCTGCGCCGCGTTGTTGCCGGTGTTGCTCTGCGCGCGCAGGTTGTCGAGCGCCTTCTGCAGCTCTGCCTTCTTGGCCGGGTCGGTCTCGTCGTCGATCTGCTTTTGCAGGGCCGCGATGGCGGCATCGTTCTGCGTATTGGTGGTGTTGGTGCCGGCCGCCGTCTCCTGCGCCTGCTTGAGGGCGTCCGCCGCCTTGTTGAAGTTCTGCAGCGCGAGGATCCAGGCATCGGCCTTGTCCTTGACCGCCGCCAGATCGCCGTCGTAGGCGGTGGTGCTGGTGGTGCCCTTGTTCGGCGACCCCTTGTCGTTGGCTTCGGTGATGACGTTGTGCGCCTCGGTGTAGAGCGCCGCGTTGGCTGCATCGCGCTCGCTCACGGCGGTGCCCAGCTGGCCCTGCGCCGTGGTCAGGTCCGTCTGGGCCTTCACGCGCGTGGCGGTGGCCTTGTCCCAGGTCGTCTTCGCGGCCGTGACGGAAGCGGAGATGTCGATCGTCACCGTCTGGGCCTGGCCGGCCTGAACCGTGGCGGCCACGCCGATGCCGAAGGCGACCAGCGAGGAGGCCAGCGCCGCCGCGTTCAGCGCGATCGCGACGGCGGCCGCGCCGATCGCGACGCCGGCCGCGGCCACCGAGGCAGCGGCATGCGGAATCTCCGCGCAGCCCACCAGGAACACGCAGGTCGCGATGGCGGTGGCCAGCAGGCCGCTCGCCGTGGCCATGTAGCCCGAGGCGGTGCCCATGTCGCCGGCCGCGACGGCGATCTTCACGCCGCTGACGATGGCCTTCACCCCGTTGACGGTGGTGATGACGGCCGCCGTCGCCAGGGCGCTGGCCCGCTGGGAATCGACCTCTTCCACGACCTCGGTAGCGAGCGACATGATGTTCAACGAGGCCATGAGCCGCTCGCAGTCGAGCATCTGGGCCAGGCCGGAATACGTGCGTGCGACGACGCGGTCGTCGTAGCTGGACAGCAGCGAGCCGGCATCGGGCCGCTCCATCGCCGTGGTCGCGCTGGCATTGAGCCCGTCCAGGAGCCGGCCGTCGCCGTCGGCATCCTTGCGGCCCGGGTGGGCCAGGGCATAGGCCACCGGGTAGCCGTCGGTCAGGCTGCCCACGCGGGCGTGGTTGGGCTGCACTGCGGCGCTGGATGCGCTGGCCAGGGTTTGGCAGAAGTCGGCGGTGGTTCCGGAATTGCTCAGCGCGCGCCGGGCGTTGTAGGTTTCGCCGCCGAAGTCGATGGGCTCGAAGTCGTTGTTGCCCGAAGCCGCCTTGGCCAGATCGACCGCGCTGCGCTGCACCTCGTAGCCCAGCTGCCCCACGCCCGCTGCAGCCATCGAGCCCTCCAGCCCGAGCGTGCGATAGGGCAGCTTGCCCTTCTGGGCGCCGGAGCCGCAGTCCTCTACGCCGTCATCGCCGGTCGCCGGACAGGGCAGCCGGTTGTGGGCCGCCACGAAGCTCGCGAGGAAGCGGTCGGCCTGCGTCAGCGCCGCCATCTCGTCCTCGGCGGCGAGCGACGCCTGGCGGGTCTTGATGGCGATCGCCCCCGCCACCAGCGCGCCCGTCACCACCAGCAGCAGCAACATGGTTTCGAGCAGGCCCAGGCCGCGCTCGCGGCGGTGGGGCGCTCGGGCGCAGTGGCGGGGGTGGGGCGCGAATCGCATCAGCGCGCCCCGAGCGATTGCTGCACGGACTGCTGCACCAGGTCGTACACCGGCAGCAGCAGCGCCACGATGAGGAAGATGAACAGCCCGCCGGCCACCAGGATGATGGCGGGCTTGATGATCTCCGACAGCGACTGGATCAGCGTGTCGAGCCGCTTGCGGTATTCCACCGCCAGGTGCGTCAGCTGCTTGTCCAGGCTGCCGGATTCCTCGCCCACGGCGATCATGCGCACGGCCATGGGCGGAAAGCCGCCCACGCGCCGCATGGCCAGCGAAATGCGCTCGCCGCGCGCGACCAGCTCGCGCACGCGGCGCAGCCGGCGGCGGTAATAGCGGTCCTGGGTGGAGCGCTCCAGGATGTCGAGGCTGGACACGAACTCGAGGCCGGCGCGCACCAGGATCGCCAGGTGCTCCGTCAGGTGCGCCATGCCGGAGGCCGTCATCAGCACCCGGGTGATGGGCAGGCGGTGCAGCACCTCGTGCAGCCACACCTTCGCGCGCGGCACCCGCAGGAAGACATAGGCGATGCCCGCCACCAGCAGCGCCAGGATCAGCACCGCCACCAGGGCGTTTTCCGCGAGCGCGTCGGAGAAGCGCACCAGGCCTTCGGTGATGGGCGGCAGCTTGGCGTTGAGCTGGCGGAAGAGCCGCGCCATGTTGGGCACCACGTAGTAGACCCAGAACGCCGCCACCGCGAAGATAGTCGCGAAGACGAAGATCGGATAGATCATCGCGGTGCGGATGTCGCGCCGGATCGACACCACGCGCTCGACGTGGTCCGCCGCCTCGGCCAGCATGCGGTCGAGCGTGCCGGACTGGTCGCCGATGGCCACCAGGTTGCGCACCGTCTCGGGAAACACGTCGGGCTGGCGGTCGAAGGCGGCCGCCATCGGGATGCCGCTCATCAGGTCGTCGGCCAGCCGCTTGGCGACGCGGCCGGCGGCATGGTTGCCGGTCTCGCCGCCCTCTTCCACCAGCGTGCGCAGCGCGTCGATGGCCGGCACGCCGGCGGTGAGCATCAGGCTCAGGTCGCGCAGCAGGCCGGCCAGGTCTTCCATCCGCAGGCCGCGGCCGCCCACGCGGCGCAGCACGGCGCCGGCGTCCATCATCCAGCCGGGCAGGCGCCGCAGCGTGAGCACGGTGCCCTCGGTCTCCTGCTCGATGCGCAGGCGCGCGGAATGGTCCCGCTCCACCAGCAGCTGCAGCAGGCCCTGCTTGAGGGCGCCGTGCGGCATCAGCACGCGGTAGTAGTAGAGACGCATCTTGGCCATGGCTTGCCTGGTTCTTCCTTCAGTAGCCGCCCACGGCGCGCTCGATTTCCTCGACCGTGGTTTCGCCGGCCAGCACGCGGTGGCGCGACAGCGCCTGGATCGGACGCAGGCCGTCGCGCTCGGCGATCTCGCGCAGCGTGCCGCGCGGGGCGTCGGCAGCGATGGCGTCGGCCAGCTCGCGCTGCACGATCATCATTTCGTAGACCGGCAGGCGGCCCAGGAAGCCGGTGCCCCGGCAGTGCCTGCAGCCCGCGCCGTGGAACAGCCGCGCCACGGGCTGGCCCAGCCAGCGCTGCTCGGACTCGGTGGCGTCGTGCTCGGTGCGGCAGTCCGGGCAGATGCGGCGCACCAGCCGCTGGTTGATCACGGCGACCAGGTTCTCGGCAATGCTGTCCGCATCCACACCCAGCAGCTTGAGCCGTGGCACCACCCCGAAGATGCCGCCGACGTGCAGCGTGGAGAGCACCAGGTGGCCGGTGGAGGCGGCGTCCAGCGCGGCGCGCGCGGTTTCGCCGTCGCGGATTTCGCCCACCAGGATGATGTCCGGGTCGTGCCGCAGGAAGTGGCGCATCGCGGTCGAGAAGTCGTAGCCCGCGCGCCGGTTCACCTCGGTCTGGCAGGCCACGGGCACGCGGTATTCCACCGGGTCCTCCACGGTGACCACGTTGCGCTCCACCACCGGCTGCATGCGCAGCGCGGCGTGCAGCGTGGTGCTCTTGCCCGAGCCGGTGGGGCCGGTGATCAGGATCAGCCCGTGCGGGCGCGCGAACACCCGCGTCATCTGCTGCACGTCCTCGGGCAGGAAGCCCAGGTCCTCCAGCTTGTCGAGGTCGCCGCGCTCGGGCAGCAGGCGCATCACCATGCGCTCGCCCTGCTCGGAGATGAGCGTGGAGACACGCACCGTGTAGGCGGCTTCGAGCACCGTGGCGGTGAAGCTGCCGTCCTGCGGCAGGCGCTGCTCGCTCGCGTCCATCTCGGCCTGCAGCTTCACGAAGCTCACCAGCCGGTCGAGCGCGCGCGAGAGCGCGAACATCGGGCGCATCACGCCGTCGATGCGCATCAGCACGGTGCTGCTGTGCGCCGTGGGGGCGATGTGGATGTCGGTGGCGCGTTCGCGCACGCCCAGGTGCAGCATGTAGTCGAGCAGGCGGGCCGGGCTGTAGGCACGGTCCACGTCGGCCTCCAGGCGCCGCACCTCGCTGGCAATCAGCTTGTCCGCCGGGTTCTCGGCAAAGTAATAGTGCTGCTGGGTGGCGCGGGCCACCTTGTCGAATTCACCCTGCAGGAAGCGCACGCCCATGCCGGTGCGACGGTCCACCACCTCGGCCACCGCGCGGGGCACCGCGTCGCCCAGAACCACTTCCACCACGCCGCCTTCGCGGCGCAGCGGCAGGAAGGCGTGCGTCAGGCAGACGTTGCGGTTGAAGGCGGCGGCCACGTCCGGTTCCGGCGCGGGCAGGTCGGCCACGTTCACGAACGGAATGCCGCGCTGGCGCGAGAGGTAGCGCGCGATGTCCTTGCCGCTGGCAAAGCCCAGTTCCATCAGCAGGCGGCCGAGCGGCACGTTCTCGATCTTCTGCTTGTGCAGCGCGTAGTCGATCACCACCGGCGTCACGACGCCGTCGGCGATCAATTGCTCGCCGATCAGCAGCGCCGCGCCGCTGTCGGGGGACAGCAGGCCTTCAGTGAGGACGGGCGCTGGAAGCGGGGGCTGCATTCATCTTCTCCAGAAGCATGTAAGTCAATTCGTCGGGCACCGCGGTGGCGGGCAGGCCCAGCGCGCCCTGGAAATGGGCGAGTGCGGCCACCGTGCGGGGTCCGTAGAACCCGTCCACTTCCGCCGCGCCGAGTGCGCCCTGCCGTACCAGGGCCTTCTGCAGGGCCGTGCCGGCCGGCGTGGGCTGGGGCGTGGGCACGTACGCCGCCTTGTCCAGCATGTCGCGCCAGAACGCCCAGCGCTGACCATCCCGGTCGAACAGGCACAGGCCCGCCGAGGGCTGCAGGCGGGGAGCCACGGCGGCGGGCAACGCCTGGCGCACCATGGGCCGCCCCTGCGATTCCGCCGCGATGCGCGACAGGCACCGCTGCTCGTCCGGGGCCGGGCTGCCCTCGGCCACGGCTTGCCGCGTGACGGCGGCGGGCAGCACCACGGCGACGGGGGCGGAGGCGACCGCCGCCGGCCTGGCCGGCGCGGAGGTGGCCGCCACCGAAGCGGCTGGAGCCGAAGCCCCAGTCGCGGCAGGAGCTGCCATGGGCACGCTGCTGGCCGCGGGCACTGCGGCCGTGGCGGGTGCCTGGACGGCGCCGACAACGGGCTGCGCGGCGGCCGTGGTGGCCGTGGTGCCCGACGCGGCCGGAGCCCCGGCGGCGGATGCACCGGCCAGCGGCTGCACCGCAGCCAGGGGGGCGGGCGCGGGCTCGGAAGCCTGCGGCCAGACATAGGCCGCGCCGACACCGATCGCCGCCATGCCGAGGCCGCCCATCGCCAGCAGCGCATGCCAGCCGGGACGGCGGCGCGCAGAGGCCGTGCTGGGTTCCAGGTCGTCCAGCGCGGCGCGCAGCAGCCGGCTGTCGATGGTGCCGCCACCCTGCGCGGCGAGGCCGTACATGCAGCGGTCCAGCACCAGGTGGATGCGGCGCAGGTTGCCACCGGTGGCCCGGTGCAACTGGCGCGCGGCGCGGGGCGCCAGGGCAATGCGGCCCGAGGCCCCGGCGGCGGACACCCGCATCTCGAAGTAGCGCAGCACCTGGTCGGCGTGCAGGCCTTCCAGGCGCGCATGCTTGACGACGCGGCTCTGCAGCTGGCGCAGGTCACGCCCGGCCAGCAGCGTCTCCAGCTCGGGCTGGCCCGCCAGCACGATCTGCAGCAGCTTCTCCTGGCCGGTTTCCAGGTTGCACAGCAGGCGCACCAGCTCCAGCGACGCGGGCTGCAGGTTCTGCGCATCGTCGATGACGAGCAGGCAGGTGCGGCCCGCCCGGTGCTCGTCCATCAGGAAACCGTTCAGGCGCGTGAGCGCCTCGTCCATGTCGTCGGCCGGCTCCAGCCCGAAGTCGCGCAGGATGGCCGAGAGCAGGGCCTCGCGCTGCAGGAAGGTGTTGAATACCAGCGCGGAGCGCACCTCGCCTTCCGGCAGGGTGTCGAGCAGCCGCCGCACGAAGGTGCTCTTGCCCAGCCCGACCTCGCCGGTCAGCAGCACAAAACCCTTGCGCGCGCAGATGCAGTGCAGCACCTCGGCGAACTGCTCCTGCAGCGCCTCGGTGAAGAAATACGCACTGGCATCGGGCGTGGGCGGAAACGGGTTCCGCGCCAGCCCCAGGCGGGCATGCAGGGCCGCGAGCGACATCAGGGCTTCGCCTGGAAGCGCGCCAGGGCGGACTTCAGGCTCTCCGATTCGGGATGCACGCGGACGGCGTCGGCCAGAATCTTGCGCGCGGTTTCCCCGCGCTGGCGGCGGGCCTCGATGCTGGCGAGGTTGATGCTGGCCTCTTCGTCGCCAGGCAGGCGGTCCAGCAGGTCCTGGTAGATGCGGGCAGCGGCATCGGCATTGCCACTGGCCAGGGCATACCACCCTTCGGCGCGCAGCAGCGACACGCTGCCCGGCGGAAGGTCGCGCCGCAGGGCGGCCAGATGCTCGCCGGCTCCGGTCATGTCACCGGCCCGCATGGCCTGCAGGAACGCGTTGAAGCGCTGCTCGACGGGCATGGCGGCCACGACGGGAAGCACCGCCAGCGGCCGTGCTGCAGCCGTGGCCCGCGTGGCGGTCGCTGGCGCCGGCGTGGCCGGCACGGCGCGCACGCTGCGCTGCGGCTCGGTGGCCGGGCGCGCTGGCCGCCTGGCCAGGGGATCGGGCACCGTGGCCGCGTCCGCCACCAGCACCGGCGCAGGCAGGGCCGCCCGCTCGGGTGGCGGGGGCGCAGCCACCACGGCCGGAGCCGCCGCGGCGATGGAAGGTGCGGCAGCGACGGCAGCCGCAGCGGCGATGGGTGCGGGCGACAGCGCCGGAGCAGGGCTGGGCAATGCAACGGGCACCGGGGCTGGCGCCCCGGCCATCGCAGCCTCGGTGGCCGGCAGCGAAGCCGCCGCCGCCGTGGAAATGACCGCAGGCGCGGACGCTGGCGCAGGCGCGGGTGCAGGTGCAGCGCTGGCCGTGCGCACCGAGAGGGCATGCCCCCCCTTCAGCGCGTACCAGCCGGCCCCGCCGGCCGCGGCGACGGCCAGGGCCAGCACCAGCACGCGCACCGGGCCGCGGCGGCTGGCCGTGGGCGCGGGCGCCGGGGGGGCGCGGGGCGCCAGTGCCACGGCGTCGGCCGCGAGGGGCGGGTCCATGTCCCGCAGTGCCTGGTGGATGAGACTCATATCTTGCGTACCCGCATCACGATCACCAGCTCGCGGCTGGCATGGGTGTCGGACTGGTTGCCCACCAGCTTGCCCAGCACCGGCACGTCGGAGACGCCCGGCGCGCCGCGATTGCGGTCGGTGGTGCGCTGGTCGATCAGTCCGCCCACGACGACCACGTCGCCGTCACCCACGTTGAGCGTGGTGGTCAGGCCCTTGTAGCTCACGACCGGCAGCGTCACGCGGTTGTCCGAGTTGACCTGCACCAGCGCCAGGCTGGCCGGATCGACCTCGCTCTGCATCGGGTTGATCAGCAGCTCGATGCGGCCGTCGTCACGCATGTAGGGCAGCACGCCCACCATCACGCCGGAGAAGACCGAATCGGTCTGCACATCCGACGTGGTGGTGCTGGCGCCACCGCCCGGCACCACCAGGGTGGACGAGGCCCGCGTCACGTAGCGGATGCTGTCGCCGACCGACAGGAGCGCCGGCGTGCCGTTGCGCACCTGCACATTGGGGTTCGACAGCACCTTGAGGTTGCCGAAGGACCGCAGCGCGTTGATCACCACGCTGGACGTGCTGCCCTGGTAGCCCACGCCCAGGGCCGGGCCGGTCAGGCTGCCGATCAGCGTCGAAGGCAGCGTCACCGTGCGGCTCAGCGCGCCGCCGACGTTGGGCAGCACGCCCTGCGCACCCGACAGCGCGATGGGCGAGGTGCCGAAGCCGGCGGCCAGGCGCCCGCGCAGGATGCTCCAGTCCACGCCGAACTCGAAGCTGTCGGAGAGCTGCACGTCGATCAGCTGGGCCTCGATGTAGACCTGCTGGCGCAGCATGCCCTGCACCTTGGCGAGCATCTTCTCGATGGCGCGCATCTTGCCCGGACGGGCCTTCACGTACATCGTGCCGGTCATCCGGTTCACGCTGAAGCCGGCATCCTGGCCGGTGGTCTCCGCCAGGTCGGCGGTGAAGGGCGTCTGCGCGGGGACCAAGGCGGTGCCGACCTGCGTGGCCACGGCGGGCACCTGCGCGACCGGCTGGACCGCGGCGCGGCGCATGTCCTCGCCGAGGATCACGCGCATGTTGTTCTCGATCTCCTGGTACGGGTCGGACTTGGCCCCGCCGCCGCCGCTGATCGACAGGTTGCCGCGCAGCGCATTGGAAGCGCCACCGCCCGAGCCGCCGGTCGAATTGCCGAACACGTTGCCGCCGGCCGACAGGTCCAGCGTGGTGCTGCTGTTGAGGAAGTCCAGGTTGAAGAACTTCTCTTCGTTGAGCGTGACGCGCAGCGTGTTGCCCTGGATCTCGCCCGACACGTTGTAGGCGCGCAGCACCTCGGTGAACGCTTCGCGCAGCGAGACGTCCCGCAGGTACATGTCCGAGACCTGGCCGACCCGCACCACGGCGGGGTCCACGACCAGGTTGATCCTGGCGCTGTCGGCGAAAGCGGCCAGGATCTGGCTGATCGTGGCGCGCGACATGGCGACCGAGATCACCTTGCCTTCGAGCATGTCGAACTTGGGGGCGACGGGCGCGATCTCGGGCGCGGGGGCGGACTGGCGCAGCTGCTGGTTGAGCGCCATCTGGTGCGCCAGCAGCTTCTGCGACTCCGCCACCATGTGTTCGCGCAGCTTGTCGGGGGTTTCCTGGTCGACCGGGCGCAGGCTCTGCACGCTGCGCGGGGTGGGGCTGGTCGCGCAACCGGCCAGCATCGCTGCGGCGGCCAGCGCCAGCAGGGCGCAGCGGGGACGGAAGAGGTGCGGCAGGTTGGGGGAGAACATGTCGGATTCCATATCTTTCTAAGGGGCGCGCGCGCCGATCCAGCCCGTCAGCGACGCCAGCGATTCGGCCGCGACCACGTCGTCGCGGTCGATGCGCAGGGCCGTGCCGGGCGCGTAGGCACACAAGCTGCCTGCGGTGTGGGGAGCATCGAAACGATTGCCGTCGTTGTCGCGGTCTTCGAGCGGCACGACGATGAAGAAGGCCGGATGCGAGCGGATGTTGTCGGTGCAGTGGACGACGCCTTCTCCGGCGTCGTCACCCGTCAGCCGGGCATGGTCCGACGACAGTGGCTGCCGCCCGGCGATCACCAGGCCGGCCATCAGGTCGCGGGCATTGCGGTAACCCGGCGTGCCGGCGGCATCGCCCGTGCGCTCGGCGGCCACGGCCAGATCGGCGTCGCCGCCCGCTGCATTCTTGTTGCGGTAGACGCCGTAGGCCGCGCGCAGCGTGTCCGGCGGCAGGTCCAGCCCCAGGCTGCGGTACGGCAGCCAGCCGGCCTCGACGCCACTGGCGCATGCGCCGCCGCCATCGCCCTCCCAGCCGCTGCCGCCGGTGTCCGGGCAGGGCAGCCGGCCGTTGCGCAGGGCAAAGGCGCGCAAGCTCTCGCGCAGGCTTTCGGCAGCCTGCCGGGCGCGGTCGCGGTCCTGCAGGGCGGCGGAATTGCCGTAGCCGGAGCTCACGGCCCAGCCGAGCAGCCCCATGGCGAGCAGCACGACGCTCAGCTCGATCAGCGAGAAGCCTCGCTGACGCGGCCGATGCCTGCGCGCAGGGGGGTGGGTCACCGGGCCGCTCCCGCAGGGGCCGCCACGCTGGCGTTCATGCCGGCCTGCAGCCGCTGGATCTCGGCCATGTGGGCCTGCAGTTGCGCGGGCACTTCGGGGCCGGGCTTGGCGGCCAGGGCCTGCATCTCGGTCGCGACCTGGCGGATGCGTTCGCTGCGCGCGAGGTTGTCGCGCACCGCTTGCAGATCGACGCCGGCCACCACCTTGCTGCCCTGGTTCTTCTGCAGGTCCGCCAGCACGGCGTCCACTTCGCGGACGTCGGGCTGCGGCGAGGCCAGCAGGCCTTGCAGGCGCTGCTGGATCTGCTCCAGCGTGGGCGCGCCGTCGCGCCCTGCGCGCACGGCAGGTGCCGCGCCCGTCGCGGGTGGACGGCTGCCATCCGGCGCGAGCCAGGGCGCCGCCGATTCGGCGTCGCCCGGCATGCGGCCCGGCGGCAGGGAAGACACCGTGCCGCCGGCTCCCGGAGCGCCTGGCGCCGCGGCGCCGGGCACGGCGCCGTTCGGGCCGCTGCCAGGCGCTGGCAGCGCCGCGCTGCCGGGCGCCTGCGAATAGGAAGAGGACGCAGAGACGCCCGAAGGCGATGACTGCAGCCCCCCGGGCGCGGAGGCGGACGGGCCGCGCATCCACAGCACGGCACCCAGCACGATGGCTGCCATGCCGACGGCCAGGCCGATGAGCACGCCGCGGTTCATCGCACGGCTCCCGGAAGCACCGGCGCGGGGGCGTAGAACTGCCGCTCCGCCGCCGTGGCGTCGGGCGCCTCCAGGGTGCGCAGCGTGCCCACGCGCAGCCGGTCCGTCGGGACCGACAGCGTCTGGCGGCCGCTCGTCTCGCGCACCACGACCTGGCTGGCATCGATCTTCAGCACCCGGCCGCCGTCCCGCAGGCGGTCGCCGGAGCGCACCAGCTGGTCGTCGACCATGGCCACGAATTCCTGGCCCTGGCGCATCAGCATCGTGACGGAGCGGCGCGGCATGGTAGGGCCGACCGCGCCCGGCGTGCCCACTGCGGGCACGGCCACCAGCGGCCGGCCCGAGACGGGCGCCAGCGTGCGCACGCGCTCGTCGATCCGGGCGATGGCGTCGAGCGTGGCAGCCACCTGCTTGCGGTCCGTCGTGACCCTGGCAGGCAGGGGCGCGAGCTCCACCAGCGGCACGCGGGCCTGCGGCGCGCGTGGGGTGAGCAGACCGTACAGGGCGAAAAGCCCCCAGCCCAGAAGCACCAACGCCAGGGCGTTGAGCAGGAGCGCTGCGTATTTCATGGATGTGCCGTTTCCTGTTCTTCAACCACGGACGCCCGGGGCGGCCGTGAGGCGGTACGAGAACGCGCCGGGCGCCGCGTCGAGCGTGTTCACCGGCTGCGCGCTCCAGCCGGCGGTGCGCAGGCGGGTGAGCAGACTGCCGATCGACGCCACGTTGCCGGTGTCGGCCACGCCGTCCACCTGAAAGGCGGGCTCGGTGCTGCCGCTGACGCCGCTTTCCAGGCGCAGCCGCAGGATGCGGGTGCCCGGGTCCACCGAGTCGCGCAGCAGGGCCAGCATGGCCACCGGGTCGTAGCGGGCGCCTTCGCCCAGCTTGCGGGCCATGTCGGCCACCGGCGCGAAGTCCTGCGGCATGGCGGCACTGTTCACCGCCGCGATGCGGGCTTCCAGCGCAGCGGCTTCGCGCTGGCTTTCGGCGGCGCCTGCGCGGGTGGCACGGGCTTCGCCCTGCACCGCGAAACCGAGCACCGCCAGGCCGACGGCCAGCACGCCCGTGAGCGCGGCAATGCCCGGAACGAGCCGCTCGCTCCACCAGGCCAGCTTGGCCACCGGCGGATTGACCGACGCGCGCAGGCCGGCGCGGCGCACCAGGCCGGGGGCCGCCGTGGCGCCCGTGTCCACGGGAGCGACGGGCAGCGAGACGGCGGGGACATCCGCGAGGCTGGTCCACTGCTCCACCGCGCGCACGTCCTGCTCGGGATCGGCAACCCACAGGCTGCCCCACTCCACCGGATGCACGATGCCGCTGGCGATGGCGGCGCGCGTCTGACCGGAGAGCACGCGCACGGCGGCCTGCAGGTCGTCGGCGCTGCGCCCCATCGTGTTGGTGCCCTGGTAGAACAGGCCCGCCTTCGATTCACCGAAGAAATGCAGCGTGCGGCCCGCGCGCACGACGCGGGCATGGCCCCTGCCGACGCCTGCGGACAGCAGCGCGCCCAGCGGCAGCACGATGCAGTGGTCGGCCTGCTGCGAGGCCCACTGGATCGTGCGCTGCCAGAGCTCCAGCGGCACCACGGTGTGGAAAGTCTGCAGGCCGCCCTGCACAGCCCGCGTCCGGTGCACGATCACGTGTGCCGCGCCGTCGGTGAGGCCCTCGGCGCGCGCGCGCTTTTCGATCAGCGCCGCAGCGTAAGCGGGCTTGCCGGCGTCGAACCGATAGCTGCCCACGGACGATTCGTCGAAATCCGTGACCACGGTGGCAGGGGCATCCAGCACCGGCCAGGGGGCGACTTCGGTCAGCACGCCACCGCGCAGCTGCCGCCACCCGTCGCGGGTGACGATGAGAAGGTTGTCGGTGCTCATGGCTTGCGTGCCAGGGGAAAGTAGAGCGTGCCGTTGACCGAGAAGAGCAGGCCCTTGTCGTCCACGGCAGGCGGGGTGAAGAGGCCGGCCTCGCGCGAGAGCACGGCCAGCTCGAAGCTTTCGCCGGCGAAGAAGCGCTCGCCGCCGCCGCCCATCTGGCGCAGCAGCTCGGCCGCTTCGTCGCGGGAGATGGGCGTGGCGCCGCGGTTGATGCGCCGCTCGGCCCAGGCCGCGGGGTCGAAGCCCAGCTGGTTGGCGGCCGTGCGGGCCTGGTCGGCCAGGCGCACGTACTCCTCGCGCTTGAGCACCTCGGGCATGGCGGCGCGCAGCGCGGTCACGCGGGCCGAGGCCAGCGCGGCTTCGCGCCGCTCGAAGGCCAGCTGCAGCAGCCCGTCACGGGCGACCCAGACGCCCACGGCCAGCAGGACCGTCATGCACGCCAGGGTCACCAGGCGGGCCGCACGCTTGGACTTCGTCGACACGCTCACGTCACTCTTCCATGATCCAGTGGGCCGTCAGCAGCACCACGCGGTCTTCGTCGTACTGGCGACCGGTCGCCGTGGCGGCGCCTACGTTGGCTGCGCCCGTCGCCGTGTCGTTGACCTGGATTCCGCTTGCGATCGTGTTGTTGCCTTCCCAGGACGTGCCCGGGGCATTGGCGTCCACCGCAGCGCCGTGCGCCGCGCGGCCCTGGATGCGGAAGCGGCCTTCGCGCGAATCAGGCTTGCCGTCGATCACCTGATCGAGGAAGCGCGCCAGATCGGGCGTGAGCCCGCGCACCACCATCACGTTACCGGCGCCGCTGGCGGTGCCGGGCGGGTTCCACTGGAAGCAGACCTGCAGTTCGGTCGCATTGCCGTTCGTGTCCTGGTAGAGATAACGGTCTTCCTGACCTTCGCCACGGCCTGGCGGCATGCGCACGCCGACGCGGTTGAACAGATCGCGCAGGTTCTGCGTGGCCAGCGCGGTATCGCCCGCACCCACCTGACCCGCGGCATAGCCCTGGCCATTGCAGACCTTGAAGCCCGTGTTGGTGAAGTTCTCGGGGATGCCGGCGCGGGCCGAACCGCCTGCACGCGTGCAGACGGCCGCTGCGCCGGCAAACGCGGTTTCCGAACCGTTGACCATGTAGGTGGGCGCCTGCTGGCAATCGCCGATCACGCCGCCGGCACGCTGGTAGTACTGGTCGTAGGCCGCCTTCCACTGGTAGGCGAACTTGTTGGCGATCTTCTGGTATTCGGCGTTGCGCTGCACATCCTTGGCGATGGCGATGGCACCGATGACGAGGCCGATGACGGCCAGCACGATGGCCATTTCGACCAGCGTGAAGCCGCGCTGGATGCGGCGGGCGAGCGGGGAGCGGTGGTTGCGCATGGCAGTTCTTCCTTCGGGGATGGCGTGCATCACTGGTTCATCTTGTAGATGGCGACCATGCGGATGACCTGGTCTTCGTCCAGGTTGGCGCCTGTGCCAGCCGCCGTGGGGCCAGCTCCTCCCTCGGCATACGTGTTGTTCGCGCTCCATTGCACGCCGGCGGCGTTGGCCGTGCCGTTGGCAACGCCCTGCTGGCGGAAGCGTCCTTCCTGTGCATCCGGCTTGCCATCGATCATTTGGTCCAGCATGCGGGCCAGGTCGGGCGTCAGGCCGGTGATCACCATCACGTTGCCCGAGTTTTCGGCGGTTCCCGGCGCGTTCCACTGGAAGCAGACCTGGATTTCCTGCGGGTTGCCGTTGGTGTCGAGGTACACGTAACGGTCTTCGGCACCTTCGGCGCGGCCCGGGGGCATACGCACACCGGCCTGGTTCATCAGCAGGCGCAGAGCGAAAGGGTTGCCAGCGCCAGCAACACCCTGGGCTGTGCGCAGCATGTTCGGGCCGGCGCCACCTTGGCAGATGGCGTTGGGCCCAGTGACACCCGTCATGTTGCCCCCGGAGATGGAGGTACCGGCAGCCGCGTTGAAGTTGGCTCCATTGACCATCAGCCGCGGTGCCGTCTGCGAATCCCCCAACACCACGCCCGTGCGCTGGTAGTAGGCGTTGTATGCCTGCTCCCACTGATCGACGAACTTGTTCTTGATCTTGGTGTATTCGGCGTTGCGCTGGACGTCCTTGCCGATGGCGATGGCGCCGATGATGAGACCGATGACGGCCAGGACGATGGCCATTTCCACCAGGGTGAAACCCTGTTGGAGGCGGCCGGCAAAGCCCGCACGGGCACGGCCGGCGCGGCGAGAAAAGTGGTGTGCAGACATGCGAACCCTTTAGCAATGGGTATGAAAACAGCCCCGAGAAGCCGGGAGTGCAGCGCATGCTACGGCCCCACCGTTAGCAGACCGTTAGAAACATTTCAAGTCGTAACTTGTAGGCGAAAAACTTGTTTTGCTGTCGGTTAAACGTCGTTTGCAATTAACAGGCACGGCGCCGCTGCAGCCGGCGTGCATGCCCGCCCAACCCCGTTCCCACCGCCCCACCCTTCAGAGCGCGCCCAGCCGCTGCAGCGAATGCGCCCACTGGTCGAGCCAGCCCTGCGCGCCCGTGCGGTGGCCCAGGGCCACGGCTTCGGCGGCCGCCTGCATGGCCTCTTCCCGCCGGCCCAGCAGGTCCAGCGACTCCGCCTTGATGCGCCAGATGTCCATGCAGCAGTACTGGTGCTCGCTCAGGTGGGCGGTGGCAAGCGCCTGGTCGGCGAGCACCAGGGCCGCCTGCGGGCTGCCGCTGGCCGCCAGCACCGAGATGGCGAACCACGCCTCGGTCGTGGCGGCGGCGCGGTAGCCGATCTGCAGCGCCGTCATGCCCGACAGCACCGCCTGCACGTCGACCGGCACGCCGGCATGCACCCGGGCCAGCACCACCAGCATGTTGGCCAGGCCCAGCCAGAACTGCAGGCCCTCGGCCTCAGCCACGGCCCAAGCGCTTTCGGCCGCCGGCACCATGCGGGCCTTGTCGCGTGCGCACCACGCGATGAGCGACTGGAAGCAGCGGACGATGCAGAGGTCTTGCCGGGCGGCGGACTGCTGGGCCGCCGCCAGCGCCTGCGTGATGGCTTCCTGCGACCGGGCGTGGTCGCCGGTGAACCACAGCAGCCAGGCCAGCTGCGCGCCCGAGAACACGGCCAGGTCGCAGGTGAGGTGCGCCATGCGCTCACGCAGATCCAGCATGCGGCCCAGCCGCAAATTGGTTTCGAACCACTGGCGAGCCTCCTGCAGCCGGCCCAGCCAGAACAGGGTGTTGCCCTCGGCCCAGGCGGCGGCGAAGTGCTGCGCCGGGGTGCGGGCCATGGCCCGCAGCTTGCGCGCATGGTCGAGCCCGTGGGTGTAGCCCTGCGAGCTGGAGCCGAGGTAGGCCAGCATCTGCATGTCGAACAGCAGCTCCGGCGCCAGCGACGCCGGCAGCGGCATGCGGCCCAGCTCCTGCACCACGGCATGCGCCTGGTCGGAGCCGTAGCCGTAGCGCGCGATCAGGCAGCGGCCATGCACGATGCGCGCCTCGATGCCGGCCGCCCCGGGAAAGTAGCCCAGCGCCGCCAGGCGCGCGCAGCTGTCGCAGGCGGCGGCCATGTCGTCTTCGGCCACGGCCTGCTGGGCCGCCTGCCACCAGGCGGTGGCGGCGGCGGTCGGCTCGCCGGCCTGCTCCAGCAGCCCCGCCGCGCGCGCATGCAGCCCCTGCTGCAATGCCCGGCCGGCCGCCTTGTGGGCATGGCGCCGCAGCTGCTCGGGCAGCGTGGCCGACAGCACGTATTCGCGCAGCCGCGCATGGAAGAACGCGGCGTGGCCCAGCCCGCGCGAGACGATCATGCCGGCGCGCAGGCCCTGCTCGAAGGCGGCGGTGGCCTGCGCCTCGCCATAGACATTGGCCAGGTCGTCGCGCGAGAACAGCATGCCCAGCACGGCGGCCACCTCCATGCCTTCGCGCAGCGGCCCCAGCTGGTTGAGCATGGCCTGGCAGAACTCGGTGAAGTGGCTGGAGCCGTCGGCATGGACGGAGCCGGCCAGCAGATAGAGCGGCAGCCCGCGCGCGCTGGCCACCCGGCCGCGCAGGGCCTCGGGCGTGAGCGCCGGGCCATCGGGCAGGCTTTGCAGCACGCGGCGAGCGGCCTCGTCGTCCAGCGGCCCCAGCGCGATGTCCTGCAGCCCCGGCAGTGCCAGCGGCTGCGGCTCGTCGATGCGCCGGTTCAGCAGCCAGCGCAGCTGCGGCTGCAGGTCGGCCAGCGACTGCAGCAGCTCTGCCGAGGCCGGGTCGATCCAGTGCACGTCGTCCACCACGATGAGCACGGGGGCCGCGCCCACGCCGGCCATCAGGTGCGCCAGCCCTTCCACCAGCTCGGTCCGCTGGCGGCGGCTGACGTTGCGTGTCGCCAGGAAGGCGAGCAGGGCCTGCTGGGCCGGGGCCGGCATGTCGCCGGCCAGGGCGTCGTCGCCACCCTCCCCTCGCCCCGACAGCATGCCGGCGACCAGGTCGTGCAGCGCGCGCCAGGGGGTGGCCGCGCCTTCGGGCAGGGCCGCCATCCAGACGACGCTGCCGTCGACCTGCCAGCGGCGGGCGCATTCCCAGACGGTGCGGGTCTTGCCGATGCCGGGTTCGCCGACCAGGCAGAGGGCCTGGGCGCCGCTGCCGTCGGGCGCGCGCAGCGCCTCGACCAGCGTGTCCACCAGCGGCTCGCGCCCGAAGAAGCTGTTGCCGGCGAAGTCGCCGCCCGGCGGCAGGGCCGAGCCCCGCTCGTCCAGACGGCCGCCGAAGAGCGCGAATTCGCGCGCCCAGCCGCGAAAGCGCTGCCGGCCCATCGGCAGGCAGCCGAAACTGGCGGCCAGTTCGGCCATGCTCTCGTCGCACACGATCTCGCCGGGCTCGGCGCGCTGCGCCAGCCGCTCCGCCAGGCGCACCCGCCAGCCCACGGCCCGCCAGTGGGGCCAGCGCTCCACCAGCACCCAGCCATGCGTGGCGCCGGCGCTCAAGGGCTGGCCGGCGGGCATCATCGCCGCCAGGGCGGCGGCGCACCGCAGGGCCTGCCAGCGCTGGCCGGTATGCCGGCTGTCCAGCCCGAAGCCCAGCGTGCAGCCCGCGTCGTCCACCGACAGCACCACGCCATGGAAGCGCCGCGCCTCGGTCTCGAGGGACGCCTGCAGGGCGGCGAGCTCCGGAGCCCGGGGATGGCGGTCGCGGGCATCCAGATACGGCAGGTGCACGTAGAGCAGGGTGATGGCGGCCATCTCCGCGGCCGATTCGCCGCCCGGCGCCTTGCCCGAGGCGGTCACGGCCACCGCGCCGCCCTCCGTGGCCCTGGCGGAACCCGCCGGTTCAGCCGGGCTGCTCGGCACGGTCTCCATGCGACGGTGCTGCGCCGCCAGCCAGCTCTGGAATTCTTCCGACATGCCTTCGTCGGCGCCGGCCAGCCAATGGCCGGGCTCGGCCTGCAATGCCGTTTCCCAGGCAGCGGGCCAGCCGTGGGCCGGCGCGGGGGACGGCGAGGTCAGCAGTTGCCAGTCGGTGAGCAGTGTGTCGCCCGGCGCGAAGGCGATCCAGTCGCGCTCCACGCGGATCGCCTCAGGCAGGGCCAGCTTGCGCCACTGGGCCTGCAGGTCGGCCAGCACCACGCGCAGGTTGGCGCGTCCCGCCTGCAGGTCCAGGTCTGGCCACAGCAGTTGCGCCAGCAGTTCACGCCGGACTTCCCGCCGGGGCTGGCTGACCAGATACCCCAGCAAGGCCGCCGTCTTGCGGTACTTGAAATGCAGGGGCCGCACCTCTTCCGCGCCACGTACCGTGTATTGACCTGACAGGACGATCAGCAGCTTTTCGGAAGAAGGGTTCACAAAAAAAAGGGCGGGATGTGACGCGGAGCGCGGATTTTGCATTGATTCACCTTGGACCCTTGCAGGGTTTCTATCGCCAGCACGCCCGGAAAGGGACTTTCCACCGGCGCCGCCGCAGGGCACCCCGCCGCATCGCCGCGCTTCATCACGGATCGCCCACCATACCCCTTGAAAACCGGAAAACGGCTGCTAATTCACCCGTCGTGGGCGCTATGCCGACCCGCTGGCGCCCACCGGCCCATCCCAGATCATCGATTTCAAGGAGGTTTCGCCATGTACCGATCTTTGTTTCCCCGCGACGTGTTCGCCGAGATGGATCGCCTGCAACGCGAGATGCAGCAGGCCCTCGATCTGTCTCCCACCATCCGCGGCGTCGCGCGCAACGGCTTTCCGGCCATCAATGTGGGCGGCACGCCCCAGACCGTCGAGATCTACGTCTTCGCGCCGGGCGTGGACCCGGCCACGCTGGAGGTGCAGCTCGAACGCGGGCTGCTGACCATTGCCGGCGAACGCAAGAGCCCGCTGGCGGAGTTCGAGGCCGACGCCAAGGTGACGGCTCACATCCACGAGCGCTTCGACGGCCGGTTCCGCCGCGTGCTGACGCTGCCCGACGACGCCGACCCGGAGGCCGTCGAGGCCCGGCTGCGCGATGGCGTGCTGCACATCACCGTGCAGCGCCGCGCGTCGGCCCAGCCCCGGCGCATCGCCATCCACTGAAACGGCGCCCTTCCCGCCATACGCCCCCACCCGACCCCACCCGACGGAAACCGACGGAACCCGACGAACCCATTCCCACTGAAAGGAAACCACCATGCGCAACGACGTACAGACCACTTCCCGCTCTTCCTCCGCTGCACGCCAGCCGGGCACGCCAGCGGGTGGCCCGGCGCGCTACAGCGACGCGACGCTGACGCCGCCGGTGGACGTGCTGGAAGACGCGGGCGGCATCACGCTCTATGCCGACCTGCCGGGCGTGAGCCGCGAGCAGCTGAACCTGCAGGTGGAATCGGACACGCTGACCATCGAGGCCGAGGCCAACCTGTCGGTGCCACCGGAACTGACGTCGAGCCACACCGAGGTGGGCCTGGCGCGGTTCCGGCGCGTCTTCACCCTCAGCAAGGAACTGGACACCGAACGCGTGTCGGCCGAACTGGCGCAGGGGGTGCTCAAGCTGCGCATCCCGAAGGCCCAGCATGCCCAGCCCCGGCGCATCCAGGTGCAGGTGGCTTGATGCTATTCATTTGATAGCATAAAACCATTGATATACGGGCGCCCAGGCCTGTTTTGACCTGGATTTCGACTGTGCGCTAGAGGGTGATCCCGCCATCCACGGCGTAGTTCTGGCCGGTGACGAAGGACGACTCGTCGCTGGCCAGGAACACCACCAGTGGCGCGATCTCCTCGGCCGTCGCCAGCCGGCCCATGGGCTGGCGGGCCACGAAGGCCCGGCGGGCGTTCTCGGCATCGCCCGTGGCGGCGATGCGGTCGGCCAGGGAGGGCGTGTCCACCGTGCCGGGCGACACGCAGTTGCAGCGCACGCCAGCACCGACGAAGTCCGCCGCCACCGACTTGGTGAGCCCGATCACCGCCGCCTTGCTGGCGCCATAGACGCAGCGCCCGGGCAGGCCCTTGAGCGAACTGGCCACGCTCGCCATGTTGACGATGCTGCCACTACCGGCCGCCGTCATGCGGGGCAGCACGGCGCGCATGGTCCAGAACTGGGACCGCACGTTCAGGTCCATCGCCAGCGACCAGTCGTCATCGCTCGCCTGCAGCACCGTGCCCGCATGCACCACGCCGGCGCAGTTGAACAGCACGTCGATACGTTCCAGCCTGGCGAAGAAGGCGTCGATGGCCGACCGGTCGAGCACGTCCAGCACGGCCGTGCGGATGCCGTCCGTGCCTTCCAGCGACGCGAGCAGGTCGGCCCGGATGTCGGTGGCCCACACCTGGGCGCCCTCGCGGGCCATGGCCAGCGCGGTGGCCCGGCCGATGCCCTGCCCCGCCGCGGTGACGACCGCGGTCTTGTTTGCAAGCCGCTTCATTTCTGCAGCCCCAGCCGAGGCACCAGCTCGGCGTAGAAGGCGCGGTCCTTGTCGATCTGCTTCTGGAAAGCAGCCGCGTCGGCGTAGGCCCAACCCAGGTTGGCCTTGCCCAGCACCTCGCGGAAGGCAGGGTCGTCGGCCGTCTTGGCCGCAACGGTGCCGAGCGTCGCCACGATGTCGGGCGGCGTGGCCTTGGGCACGGCCAGGCCGCGCCACACGCCGATGGAGAGATCGATGCCGCGCTCCTTGAGCGTCGGCACCTTCTCGAACAGCCCGCCCACCCGCTGGTCCGCCATCACCGCCAGGGTGCGCATCTTGCCGGCGGCGACGTGCGGCGCCACCTCGCCGGGACTCACCGCGAGGGCGTCCACGTGCCCGCCCAGCAGTGCCACCGCCGCGGGCGCCGCGCCCAGGAAGGGCACGTGGTTCACTGGCAGCGCGAGCTTTTCGGAGAACGCGGCCGCCGCCATGTGCCAGATGGAGCCCACGCCCGCGTTGGCGATGGACAGCGGCTCCTTGCGCTTGCGCGCGTCGGCGATGAATTCCTCGATGGTCTGCCAGGGCGCATCGGCGCGCACCGTGATGGCGGACGGATCGGCATTGAGCCGGGCGATGGGCCGCAGGTCGGCTGCGGTGTACTTGGTGATGCCCAGGTTCGGGATGATCGTCAGCTCGCAGATCACGATGCCGATCTTGTAGCCGTCGGGTTTGGCGTTGATCAGCTCGGCCGTGCCGATGGCACCGCTGGCGCCCGGCTTGTTGACCACGATCATCGGCTGCTGGGGCAGGTATTTCTTGCCCACTTCGGCGAAGGCGCGCCCGACGATGTCGGTGCCGCCGCCCGCCGCCACCGGCACGATCAGTTCGATGGGTTTGCTGGGGTAGTCGCTGGCCCGCGCCAGGGCCGCCGTGCCGCCGAAGGCGACGGCGCAGGCCGAGGCGATGACCTGGCGCCTGTTCAGATGGGAATGCATGGTGCTCGTCTCCTTTGCTCTCTTGTGGTTGTGTGTGCGATGCGATGCGTTGCCGCCCGGCCAGCATCGTCCCAGCGCTCCGGCCACCCCACTCGACCGCACTGCCCTGGGGTTTCGCTGGCGCTTCGGCGCTCAGTAGGTGGCCCGGCCGCCGGAGAGGTCGAACACGGCGCCGGTGGTGAACGAGTTCTCCTCCGACACCAGCCAGGCGACCATGGCCGCCACCTCCTCCACCTCGACGAAGCGCGCGCGGGGGATCTTCGAGAGCATGTAGTCGATGTGCTGCTGCGACATCTGCTCGAAGATCCGGGTGCGCGCCGCCGCCGGGGTGATGGCGTTGACCGCGACGTTGCGCGCCGCCGTCTCCTTGCCCAGGCTCTTGGTGAGCGCGATCACGCCGGCCTTGGAGGCGCTGTAGGCCGAGGCATTGGGGTTGCCTTCCTTGCCCGCGATGGACGCGATGTTGACCACCCGGCCATAGTCGCGCGCCGCCATGCCGGGCACCACCGCCTTGTTCACATGGAACGCGCCGTCGAGGTTGATCGACAGCACCCGGCGCCATTCGTCGAGCGGATAGTCGCCCAGCGGCAGGTTGGCGCCCGCGATGCCGGCGCTGTGCACCAGCATGGCGATGGGCCCCGAGAGGCTTTCGGTGCGGGCGACGGCGGCTTCGACCTGCGCGAAGTCGGTGACGTCCACCGTCACGCCGCTGAGGGCGCCCGGCGCCCCGACGCCGGCCAGCGCCTGCTGCGCGGCGGCGATGGCCTCGGCGTCGCGGTCCCAGAGGCAGACCTTGGCATGGCCCGCCAGCAGCCGCCGGGCGATGGCGAAGCCGATGCCCTGGGCACCGCCCGTCACGACCGCGGTGCGGCCGTCGTAGTCGTACTGGATCATGGCGGCGGTCCGGTCAGGCAGCGACGGTCTTCTGCGTCTGCTCGCCCAGCCCGGCGATTCCCAGCCGCATGGTCTGGCCCGGACGCAGGTACACCGGCTGCGGCTTGATGCCCATGCCCACGCCGGGCGGCGTGCCGGTGGAGATCACGTCGCCGGGCTGCAGCGTCATGAAGCGGCTGAGGTAGGCCACCAGTTGCGGCACGTTGAAGATCATGGTGCGGGTGTTGCCGCTCTGGTAGCGGTGGCCATCGACCTCCAGCCACATGTCTAGCGCATGCGGATCGGGCACCTCGTCGGCCGTCACCAGCCAGGGGCCGGTGGGGCCGAAGGTATCGCAGCCCTTGCCCTTGTCCCAGGAGCCGCCGCGCTCCAGCTGGTAGTTGCGCTCGGAGACGTCATTGATGACGCAGTAGCCGGCCACATGCTTCAGGGCGTCGGCCTCCTCCACGTAGCTCGCGGCCGTGCCGATCACCACGCCCAGCTCCACCTCCCAGTCGGTCTTCTCCGAGCCGCGCGGGATCTTCACGTCGTCATTGGGGCCGACGACGGCGGAGGTCCACTTGTTGAAGACGATGGGCTCGGCCGGGATCGGCATGTTGGATTCGGCCGCATGGTCGGCGTAGTTGAGGCCGATGCAGACGAACTTGCCGATGCGGCCCACGCAGGCGCCGAGGCGGGGGTTGCCGGGCACCGCCGGCAGCGTGGCCGGGTCGATCGCGCGCAGCCGGGCGAGCGCATCGGGGCCGATCGCATCGCCGTCGATGTCGCGCACATGGGCGGACAGATCGCGGACCACGCCCTGGGCGTCGAGCAGGCCGGGTTTTTCCTGGCCGGGGGGGCCGAAACGTAGCAACTTCATCGAATGTGTCTCCTTGAGCGGCGAATTCTGGATCGCCCCCGGATTGCTGCATAGTGAAAGCTTTGCATGGGGTGATAGCCCCGAGGAATCACCGTGATACCCAGCCTCTCCTCGATCACGTCGCGCCTGCGGTTCCGGCAGCTGGGCCTGCTGGTGGCGCTGGAGGAATGCGGCAGCCTGCACCGCGCGGCCGAGCGGCTGGGCATGACGCAGCCGGGCCTGACCAAGGCGCTGCGCGAGATCGAATCGACCTTCGGCGCCGAGCTGTTCGTGCGCACCCAGCAGGGCGTGCGGCCCAACGAGCTGGGCCAGTGCCTCATTCGCCATGCCCGGCTGGTGGATGCCGACCTGGAGCACCTGCGCGAGGAAATGAACGGCGTGCTGCGCGGCAGCGGCGGCCGGGTGGCGGTGGGCGCCATCACCGGCGCCCTGCATTCGGTGCTGATCGCGGCGGTGTCCGAGCTGCGGCGCACCCAGCCCGCGCTCTCCATCGAGATCCGGGAAAGCACCAGCCTGGAGCTGCTCAACGCCATCAACGAAGGCCGGCTCGACCTGGCGGTGGGCCGCACCACCGTGTCCAGCAACGTGGAGCAGTTCGACTATGAAGAGCTGATGGACGAGGCGGTGGCCGTGGCCGTGGGCACGCGCCATGCCCTGGCGAAGGCGCGCCGGGTGACGCTGGCGCAGCTGGCGCGCTGCCGCTGGGTGTTCTACCCCGGCAACATGCCCCTGCGCAAGCTGCTGGAGCGCGAATTCCGCGAGGCCGGGCTGGAGCTGCCGCCCTACCCCATCGAGACGTCTTCGTCGCTCGCGACCATGCTGATGCTCAAGGAAGACCTGCACCTGGTGGCGCTGATGTCGTCGGCGACGATGGAGTTCTGCGAGGAGCACGGCATCGCGCGCCGGCTGCCGCTGGCCATCGGCTCGCGGCACGAGGCCTTCGGCATCGTCACCCGGCGCGGCGCGCGGCTGACGCCCGCGGCGGCGATGCTGGTGCAGTGCCTGCGCCGGGCGGCCGGCAAGCCGCAGGGCACCGGCTGACGCCATTCACCGCTGCCGTGGCGTGGCCTCCACCCGGCCTTCCGCCACGTCGCGCAGCACCGCCATGAAGGCCTGGGCGGCGGGTGTCGGCGTCTCGCCCAGCCGCACCAGCATGCCGTAGTCGGGCATCGCCCGGGGCACGTCCACCTGGATGGACGACAGCAGCCCCTTGGCCACATACCGCTCGGCCAGCGCGCTGGGCTGCAGCGACAGCATGTCGGTGATGCGCAGCGATTCCAGCGCGAACAAGAACGACTGGGTTTCCATCACGCCCGAGGTCGGCGTCATGCCGATGGCGCGGAAGATGTCGTCGGACACCTTGCGCAGCGCGGTCGATTCCGGATAGAGCAGCCAGGGCCAGTGCGCCAGGCGCCCCGCCTCCAGCCCCTGGATGCCGCGCAGCGGATGGTGCGGCCCGCCCACCACCTGCAGCGTCTCGCCCGACAGGCGCTCGTACTGGAAGTGCGCCTGCTGCGCCTCGTCGGTGAAGCGGCCGATCATCAGGTCGATCTTGCGCTCGCCCAGCCAGGCGATGAGCTGGTCGCTGCTCTGCTCGCGCACCTTCAGCACCAGCAGCGGGCGGCGCCGCTGCGTCTCGGCGATGGCGGTGGTGAGCAGGCGCGCGGCCGAGCCGGAGATGGCGCCGATCGACAGCTGGCCGTGCCCGCCCTGCTTGAGCGCATTGAATTCGTCCACGAAGCGCGACTGCCCTGCCAGGGCCGTTGCCGCATAGCCCAGCGCGAACAGGCCCAGCTCCGTGGGGCGCATCTCGCGCGGCAGGCGCTCGAAGAGGCGCGCATCGAAGATCTCTTCCAGGTCCAGGAGGATCTTGGTGGCCGCTGGCTGGGTGACGTGCATCTGCTCGGCCGTCACCCGCAGATTGCGCGTGCGCCCGAGGATGTCGAGGAACTGGAGGTGCCGCGAGCGCAGGCGGCTGCACGCGGTGGCGATGGATAAGGGTTTGCCCTGCATTTTTGGAGGACCGATAACGGTTTGGAATGCCCGGTGGAAAAACACTGATTGGACGCTGCGGGCGCAGCCCCCTAGTCTGCACCTTTAGCCATTTCCAAAAACACTCAGGAGACAAGCCATGACTTTCCGCACCGCATTCAAGACCCTGGCGCTGGCCACCTCGCTGGCCGCCATGCTGGCCGCACCGGCCATCGCGCAGGTGCGCGAACACACTTTCAAGATCGGCACCGGCATCACCGACGACCATCCGCAGGCCCAGGCGTCGCGCCACTTCGGTGAGGTGCTGGCGTCCAAGAGCGGCGGCAAGATGCGCGCCAAGCTGTTCGCCAACGGCACGCTGGGCAACGACGTGACCATGATCTCCGCGCTGCGCGGCGGCACGCTGGAGATGACGGTGCCCGACAGCTCCACGCTGGTGTCGGTGGTCAAGGACTTCGGCGTGCTGAACCTGCCGCTGACGTTCAACACCAGCGCCGAGGCCGACGCGGTGCTGGACAGCGCCTTCGGCCAGAAGCTGCTGGCCAAGCTGCCCGAAAAGGGCCTGGTCGGCCTGGGCTACTGGGAGAACGGCTTCCGCCAGACCACCAATTCGCGCCGCCCGATCAACAAGGCGGAAGACTTCTCCGGGCTGAAGCTGCGGGTGATCCAGAACCAGCTGTTCATCGACAGCTTCAACGCCCTGGGCGCCAACGCCACGCCCATGCCCTTCACCGAACTCTATTCGGCGATGGAGCAAAAAGCGGTGGACGGCCAGGAGAACCCGACCGCGACCATCCTGACCAGCAAGTTCTACGAAGTGCAGAAGAACCTGGTGCTGTCGCGCCACATCTACAGCACCTGGGTGTTCCTCATGTCCAAGAAGACCTGGGACGGCCTGTCTGCCGAGGAGCAGAAGATCGTGCAGGAAGCCGCCAAGGAAGCCACGGCCTTCGAGCGCAAGGCCATCCGCGAACTGGAAGCCAAGGCCCTGGGCGAGCTGAAGAAGCTGGGCATGCAGGTGACTGAGCTGCCAGCCGCGGAGCAGGCCAAGCTGCGTGACAAGCTGCAGCCGGTGGTCGCCAAGTACAGCAAGGAATTCGGCGAGGAAACCACCCGCGAAATGATGGCCGAGCTGGAAAAGGCCCGTCGCAAGTAACCGCCCGATCCGCCCTCCTCTCCGGCGGCAGACGCACCACGGCGGCACGCTGCGCCGTGCACAGGTGCGCGCCGCCGCACGCCCTCTTTCCAAGACCGACATGACAACACCCGAAGGCCGCCGCTTCCGCTCGCGCGACTGGTTCGCCGATCCGGCGCGATCCGACATGACCGCGCTCTACCTCGAACGCTTCATGAACTACGGGCTCACGCCCGAGGAACTGCGCTCGGGCCGCCCGATCATCGGCATCGCCCAGACAGGCAGCGACCTGTCGCCCTGCAACCGCATCCACATCGAACTGGCGCGCCGGGTACGCGAGGGCATCCGCGACGCGGGCGGCATTCCGCTGGAATTCCCGGTCCATCCGATCTTCGAGAACTGCCGCCGCCCTTCCGCCGCGCTGGACCGCAATCTGGCCTACCTGGGCCTGGTCGAGATCCTCTACGGCTACCCGATCGACGCGGTGGTGCTGACCACCGGCTGCGACAAGACCACGCCGGCCGGCATCATGGCGGCGTCCACCGTGGACATCCCCGCCATCGTGCTCTCGGGCGGGCCGATGCTCGACGGCTGGCACGACAACGAACTGGTGGGCTCGGGCACCGTGATCTGGCGCAGCCGCCGCATGCTGGCCGCCGGCGAGATCGACGAAGAGGAATTTCTGCAGCGCGCCTGCGACAGCGCGCCCTCGGCCGGCCACTGCAACACCATGGGCACGGCCTCCACCATGAACGCCGTG
The DNA here is from genome assembly GCF_001424265.1 of Acidovorax sp. Leaf160. Classification (GTDB taxonomy): domain Bacteria; phylum Pseudomonadota; class Gammaproteobacteria; order Burkholderiales; family Burkholderiaceae_C; genus Paracidovorax. The sequence goes on along the minus strand of NZ_LMOV01000001.1, from coordinate 30,737 downwards.
GCCGAGGCGCTGGGCCTGTCGCTGCCGGGCTGCGCCGCCATCCCCGCGCCCTACCGCGAACGCGGCCAGATGGCCTATGCCACCGGCCGCCGCATCGTCGAGATGGCGCATGAAGACCTGCGCCCCTCGCGCGTGCTGACGCGCGAGAGCTTCCTCAACGCGCTGGCGGTGGTCAGCTGCGCGGGCGGCTCCAGCAATGCGCAGGTGCACATCCAGGCCATGGCGCGGCATGCCGGCGTGGAGCTGCACCCGCGCGACTGGACGGACCATGCCTACGACCTGCCGCTGCTGGTCAACATGCAGCCCGCCGGCAAGTACCTGGGCGAGCGCTTCTTCCGCGCCGGCGGCGTGCCCGCAGTGATGTGGGAGCTGCTGCAGGCCGGCCGGCTGCACGGCGATTGCGCCAGCGTCACGGGCCGCAGCATCGCCGAGAACCTGCAAGGCCGCGAGGCGAAAGACCGCGAGGTGATCCGCCCCTTCGCCGAGCCGCTGATGGAAAACGCCGGCTTCCTGGTGCTGTCGGGCAACCTGTTCGACTTCGGGATCATGAAGACCTCGGTGATCTCCGAGGCCTTCCGCGCGCGCTACCTCTGCCAGCCGGGCAACGAGGGCGTGTTCACGGCACGAGCCATCGTCTTCGACGGTGCCGAGGACTACCACTCCCGCATCAACGACCCGGCGCTCGGCATCGACGAGGACTGCATCCTGGTGATGCGCGGCGCCGGCCCGCTGGGCTGGCCCGGCTCGGCCGAGGTGGTCAACATGCAGCCGCCCGACGCGCTGATCCAGCGCGGCATCCGCGCGCTGCCCACGCTGGGCGACGGCCGGCAATCGGGCACGGCCGACAGCCCCTCGATCCTGAACGCCTCGCCCGAAAGCGCGGCGGGCGGCGGCCTCAGCTGGCTGCAGACCGGCGACATGGTCCTGATCGACCTGAAGCAGGGCCGGTGCAACGCGCTGGTTCCCGAAGAGGAAATCGCCCGCCGCCGCCGCGAGCTGCCACCACCGCCCGTGCCCGCCAGCCGCTCGCCCTGGGAGGCGCTCTACCGCGAGAAGACCGGCCAGCTGGCGGACGGCGCCACGCTGGACTTCGCGCTGCAGTTCCGCCGCATCGCCGAAGAGACACCCCGCCACAACCACTGAGCGCCGGGCCGCCCCTTCGGCCCGCATCAACCCATTTCGAGGACGAGAAGCATGCAGAACAACAACAACGACGTAAACAACGGCGGCGGCAAGAACGACGACCTGCTGCCCGAAGACGGCGTGGCCGGCACGCTGGTCGCCCGGGTCTGGACGACCGGCCCGCAAGGCGGCCCGGCGGTGGTGGCCCTGCGCGAAGGCGGCGTGTTCGACATCAGCCGCGCCTTCCCGACCATGAGCACGCTGCTCGATGCCGACGCGCCGGCCGAGGCGGCGCGCCAGGCGGAGGGCGAGCGCCTGTGCTCGGTCGCCGAACTGCTGGACAACAGCCGGCTCGGCGACCGCGACGCCGCGCGGCCCTGGCTGCTGGCGCCCTGCGACCTGCAGGTGGTGAAAGCGGCCGGCGTGACCTTCGCGGCCAGCATGGTCGAGCGGGTGATCGAGGAACAGGCGCGCGGCGACGCATCGCGCGCGCAGGAGCTGCGCGGCAAGGTGCAGGCGCTGATCGGGGACAACCTGGCGGCCATCCGCCCGGGCTCCGAACAGGCCATGGCGCTGAAAGCCCTGCTGCAGCAGCAGAACCTCTGGTCGCAGTACCTGGAAGTGGGCATCGGCCCCGACGCCGAGGTGTTCACCAAGGCGCCGGTGCTGTCCTCGGTCGGCACGGGCCAGGAGATCGGCATCCGCGCCGATTCGGCCTGGAACAACCCGGAGCCCGAGGTGGTGCTGGCCGTCAACGGGCGCGGCGAGATCGTGGGCGCCACGCTGGGCAACGACGTGAACCTGCGCGACATCGAGGGCCGCAGCGCGCTGCTGCTGGGCAAGGCCAAGGACAACAACGCCTCCTGCGCCATCGGCCCGTTCATCCGCCTGTTCGACGCCAGCTTCGGCATGGACGACGTGCGCCGCGAGACGGTGCACCTGGAGGTGCGCGGCACCGACGGCTTCACCATGCGCGGCATCAACACCATGTCCAGCATCAGCCGCGACCCGGCGGACATCGTCGCGCAGACCCTGGCCGCGCACCAGTACCCCGACGGCTTCATGCTGTTCCTGGGCACGCTCTTCGCTCCCATCGAGGACCGGGGCGAGCCCGGTGCCGGCTTCACCCACAAGCTGGGCGACGAGGTCACCATCCGCAGCGCCCGGCTGGGCGCGCTGTGCAACCGCGTCACCCACAGCGAGACGGCGCCGCCCTGGCAGTTCGGCCTGCGCGCCTTCATCAGCAACATGGGCGCGCGCGGCCTGCTGGACGGCCGCCCGCTCTGACCGACCCCGGTGCGCGTGCAGCCGGCCCCGCTGGCGGCTGCCGCCCACCGACCCCCTCGAAACCATCGATAACGACACACGGTCGGCGCAGGCCGATCAGGAGATAGAACCATGGAACGGTGGATGGATCGTTACTGCCGGATGCTGGACTTCCTCATGGCCGCTGCGCTGGCCGTGATGGTGGCGATGGTGTTCGGCAACGTCGTGCTGCGCTACGCCTTCAACACGGGCATCACCGTGTCGGAAGAGGTGTCGCGCTGGCTGTTTGTGTGGCTCACGTTTCTGGGCGCCATCGTGGCGATGAAGAACCACGGCCACCTGGGCGTGGACATGCTGGTCGGCCGGCTGCCCGACTGGGCCAAGAAGGTCTGCGTGGTCGTCGGCCAGGTGCTGATGCTGTGGGTGTGCTGGCTGATCTTCTCGGGCAGTTGGGCGCAGACCCGGCTGAACATGGACGTGACCGCGCCCACCACCGGCTGGTCGATGGGGTACTTCTACTTCGTCGGCGTCGTGTTCGCGGTATCGGCGGCGGTGTTCCTGCTCTACGACCTGTGGCGGGTGCTGAGCGGCCAGCTGCGTGGCGACGCGCTGGTGATGGTCACCGATTCGGAAGAGACGGCGGAATTCGAAGCCCTGCAGGCGCGCCTGGCCGAAGAAGACCGGCTGGCGGCGCAGACCGGCGCGCCGGCCCCCGGCACCACCCACAACCCCCGTTGATCCGAGGAAGCCGCACCATGACCATTGCCGTCTTCCTCCTCTCCCTGCTGGGCGCCATGGCGATCGGTATCCCGATCGCGTTTTCGCTGCTGCTGTGCGGCGTCGCGCTGATGTGGCACCTCGACATGTTCGACGCGCAGATCCTGGCGCAGAACCTGATTAACGGCGCCGACAGCTTCCCGCTGCTGGCCGTGCCCTTCTTCATGCTGGCCGGCGAGATCATGAACACCGGGGGCCTGTCCAGGCGCATCGTCGATCTGGCGCTGACGCTCGTCGGCCACGTGCGCGGCGGGCTGGGCTACGTCGCCATCGTCGCGGCCTGCGTGCTGTCGGCGCTGTCGGGCTCGGCGGTGGCCGATGCGGCGGCGCTGTCGGCCCTGCTGATCCCGATGATGGTCGCCGCAGGCCACGACAAGGCGCGCTCCGGCGGCCTGATCGCCGCGGCTGGCGTGATCGGCCCGATCATTCCGCCCTCCATCGGCTTCGTGATCTTCGGCGTGGCCGCCAACCTGTCGATCAGCAAGCTGTTCCTGGCGGGCATCTTCCCCGGCATCCTCATCGCCGGCGCGCTCTGGGCCACCTGGTGGTGGCTGGTGCGCAAGGAACAGATCGTGCCGCCGCCGCGCCGCTCCCGTGGCGAGGTGTGGACCGCATTGCGCAAGGCCGGCTGGGCCTTGATGCTGCCGCTGATCATTCTGGTGGGCCTGCGCTTCGGCGTCTTCACGCCCACCGAAGCCGCCGTGGTGGCGGCGGTGTATTCGCTTTTCGTGGCCGTGGTGATCTACCGCGAACTGAAACCCTCGCAGATCTACGGCGTGTTCGTGACGGCCGCGCGCACCACCGGCGTGGTGATGTTCCTGGTGGCCGCCGCGCTGGTGTCGGCCTGGCTCATCACCGTGGCCGACCTGCCCGGCAAGGTGGTGACGCTGCTGGAGCCCTTCATCGGCAGCCCCATGCTGCTGATGGTGATGATCATGCTGCTGGTGATCGTGGTCGGCACCGCGATGGACATGACGCCCACCATCCTGATTCTCACGCCCGTGCTGATGCCGGTGGTCAAGGCGGCCGGCATCGACCCGATCTACTTCGGCGTGCTGTTCATCATCAACAACTCCATCGGGCTGGTGACCCCGCCGGTGGGCACGGTGCTCAACGTGGTCGCCGGCGTGGCCCGCATCCGCATGGACGACGTGATCCGCGGCGTCTGGCCCTTCATGCTGGCCGAGTTCGCCATGATGTTCCTGATGGTGGCCTTCCCGGCGCTGGTGATCTGGCCCGCGCGGCTGCTGTACGGCTGAGATCGCAAGAAGCAGAAACAAGAAGGGCCTGCACGTGCTCGTCGCAGCACGGCAGGCCCTTCGTCATGGGCGGGCCCGAGCCCGCCACGGCGGCTGCGCATCACGGCATGGTAGGCAGCTCGTTCGGGCGCAGATCGAACACCAGCACCTCGGCGTCCTGCCCGTTGGCAAACCGCAGCGGCCCCGCGTTGCGCACCCGCGCGCCGTCACCCGCGTCCAGCCGCTCGCCGTTCACCTCCACGCTGCCCCGGGCCACGTGCACGTACACATGGCGGTGGGGCCCCACCGCCAGATCGGCGGCTTCTTCCCCGTCGAACAGGCCGGCATAGACCCGCGCGTCCTGCCGCACCGCCAGCGCGCCCTCCGCCCCTTCGGGCGAGATGATCTGGCGCAGCCGGCCGCGCTTGTCGGCCTCGCTGAAATGCACCTGCTGATAGCGCGGCGCGGCGCCCCGCTGGTTCGGCACGATCCAGATCTGCAGGAAGTGCACTTCCTGGTCGGCCGAATGGTTGAACTCGCTGTGCTGCACGCCGCTGCCGGCACTCATCATCTGCACGTCCCCCGGCACGATCACCGAGCCGGTGCCCATCGAGTCCTTGTGCTCCAGCGCGCCCTGCAGCACATAAGAAAAGATTTCCATGTCGCGGTGCGCATGCGTGCCGAAGCCCCGCGACGGTGCCACGCGGTCGTCGTTGATCACCAGCAGATCGGAAAAGCCCTGCTGCTCCGCATCGCGGTAGTGACCGAAGGAAAACGTGTGGCGCGACTTTAGCCAGCCGTGGTTGGCGTTGCCGCGGTGTTGGGCCTTGCGGATCTCGAGCATGGTTTTGTCCTTTCTTCATCGATAGAATTCACACTGGCCGCAGAGCCTGTTAGTGGCTTTTTTTCTGCGTTGCCGTGCTGCGATGAAAGAAGTATCAGCTTTCGCATCCCGCTCCAGGCTGAAAGGTTTCGGCTCGCATCATCGATAATTTCGATCATCTGATTTGCGGATGGGAAGCCATGCTGAGACTCACCCTGGAAGCCATCGAACTGGTAGACGCCATCGCCCGGCACGGCTCGTTTGCCGGTGCATCGGAACAGCTGCACAAGGTGCCGTCCACCGTGTCATACGCCGTGAGCAAGCTGGAAGACCAGCTGGGCCTGGCCCTGTTCACGCGCCACGGCCCGCGCGTGGCGCTGACGCCCGCCGGCCAGGAAATGATCCGCGAGGGCCGCTGGCTGCTGGCCGCAGCACGCCAGCTGGAATCGCGCATGCGGCAGGTGGCCACCGGTTTCGAATCGGAATTGCGGCTGATGCACGACTCGTTGATACCCACCGAGGCTTTCAACGACGACATCTGCGCGTTCGAAGACCTGCAATGCGGCACCCGCCTGCGCGTCGCCAGCGAAGCCATGACCGGCACCTGGGAAGCCCTGCGCGAAGGCCGCGCCGACCTCATCGTGGCCGCAGGCGAAGGCCCGGCCGGCGGCGGCTACAGGGCCGTGCCGGTCGGCACCCTGAGCTTTGCCTTCTGCGTCGCCGCCACCCACCCGCTGGCCCGGCTGCAACGCCCCCTGACCCGCGCCGATCTGCTGGAACACACGGCGGTGGTGGTGGGCGACGGCGCCCGGTCGCTGACCGACCGCACCGTCGGCCTGCTGGCAGGCCAGCGGCGCATCACGGTGCCCACCATGCAGGCAAAAATAGCCGCGCAGGTCGCCGGGCTGGGGCATGGGTTCGTGCCGCGCGTGTGTGTGCGGGCGGCGCTGGAGAAGGGCGTGCTGGTGCAATTGCAGGTGGAAGAGCCCCGTCCGGACGAAACCTTCTGGCTGGCCTGGCGGCCCGACCACATGGGCGAAGCATTGAAATGGTGGCGCCAGCGGCTCGACCGGCCGCTGTTGCCCGGCATCCTGCCGTACTGATCGGCCCGCTCCCTGCGGCGCCGAGCGTGACCGTCTTCAGAGGGATGAATACAAATTATTCTCAATCGCAATTTATAATCGCCCGCAGGTCCAGCCATGGGCGGCTTTTTCAGTGGAGGCCACCCACCAGCCTGGCATGGGCCGCTTCATCGCGTATTTCATCGAGTCGTACTGTGGTCACGCATGTGTTGAATGAACCGGGCAGCGTCGAGGATCTCTACACGGCCCATCTCAGCTGGCTGCAAGCCTGGCTGCGGCGCCGGCTGGGCGACCCCTTCGACGCGGCCGACCTGGCTCACGACACCTTCCTGCGGGTTCTGACCCGTCAAGCCCTGCCCCTGCTCCATGAGCCCCGGGCCTACTTGTCCACGATCGCGCGTGGCCTGGTCGTGGACCACTGGCGCAGGCGCGAGCTGGAACAGGCATGGCTGGAGACGGTGGCCTCGCTGCCGGAAGCCGAAGCCCCCTCGCCCGAGTCGCGCATGCTGTTCCTGGAAGCGCTGGTCGAGATCGACCGCATGCTCGACTCCCTCAAACCCGCAGTGCGCACCGCCTTCCTGCTGGCCCAGCTCGACGGCTTGACCTGCCCCAAGATCGCAGCCCAGATGGGCGTTTCGCTGGCCACGGTGGAACGCTACATCGCCAAGGCCCTGCGGGCTTGCTACGCCATGCGTTTCGAGTCCTGAGGTGCAGGACGTCCGTATGCCCATGGAGGGCCATGGAATGCCGCCTGCAGAAAGGCTCCCGGAAGCCGCTATCGAGGCAGCGATCCATTGGGCTGTGCGGTTGAACTACCACTGCCCCGATCCCCAGGATCAGGACGATTTCAACCGCTGGCTGGAGGCCGCACCCTCGCACGGCGTCGCCTGGCAGCGCATCAACGGCATGAAGGGATTCAAGGCGGACCTTGCGACGTTGCCGCCCCATGTGGCCCACGATGCCCTCCAGGCCGCGCAGCGCCTGCGCGCCGCCCCCCTCAGCCATCGGCGTGGCGCGCTGAAAGTGCTGGCGCTGGCGGGTGTCGCGGTGGGTTCCGGCTGGCTGGCGCGCGAGCATCTGCCCTGGCAAAGCATGCTGGCCGACGCCAGCACCGGCGTCGGCCAGCAGCGGACCCTGCGTCTGGATGACGGGAGTGTCGTCGTGCTGAACACCGACAGTGCGATCAATATCGATCTGTCGGGCGCCAGTCGAGTCATCACGTTGCTTCGTGGCGAGATTCTGGTCACCACTGGCGCCGATGGAGCACAGACCGGGGATCGGCGGGGCACCAACCGGCCGTTCTGGGTCAGTACGGTCCATGGCCGCCTGCAGGCGCTGGGTACGCGGTTCACCGTGCGGCTCGACAGCGCCAGTGCACGCATCAGCGTGCAGGAAGGCGCTGTGGAACTGCATCCGGCACGCGCCGGGCGACCCGTGGTCATCTCTGCCGGGCAGGGTGGTTGGCTCATGCCTGAGGGCGCCTGGTCCGTGGAGTCGCGAGACGTCCGTGCGGACGATTGGGCAGAGGGCGTGATCGCTGGAAAGGACATGCGCTTGCAGGACCTGCTGGCCGAGTTGCAGCGCTACCGGCCTGGGCTCATCGTCTGCGACCCCCGCGTGGCCGACCTGCGAACGTCGGGCGTCTTCCACGTCAACGACACGGACCAGGCGCTGCAGTTTCTGGTGCAGACACAGCCTGTCAGCGTCGTCTACCGCACGCGCTGGTGGGTCACGGTGGGGCCGGAACCCGGCCGCTGAGAGGCGGGCGCCGAGGGCACGTCCGTTTTCGGGAAGACCGGTGAGGGGATTGGGCTTCTCGTTCGGCCTACCAGGTAGGAGCACCTTTTTGAACCTACCTGGGGGAACGAACCAATGAGCCATGACGCCGCACATTCCAAGCACCAGATCCGCAGAGTCGGACCGAGCCCGCAACCCAGCTCATGGAAGGCTCCGCGCTGCGAGCCCCAGTTGCTGGCACTCGCGCTTCGTGGCGTGCTGACCAAGGGCCTGCTGGTCAGCGCAGCGACGCTGCATCCACAGGTCCACGCCCAGCCATCGGGCACCGGAGCCGCGCCCTCGCCTGCCGCCGCAGCTGCGCAGGGAAACGCCGTCAAGCACTTCGGTATTCCCGCCGGGCCGCTGGATGCAGCACTGGACCGCTTTGCCCGGACGGCCGGCGTCAACCTGACGTACGACGCCGGGCTCGTCGCGGGCGTGCGCACCGGCGGCTTGAACGGCAGCATCGACACCAAGGCCGGGCTGCTGCACCTGCTGCAAGGCAGCGGACTGGAGGCGTTGGCGCAGCCGGCGGGAGGCTATTCGCTGCGCAGAGCGGCCCGGCCTGCGGATCCACCCAGGCCCTCGGCCGCAGGCGGTGCCGCGCTGCCCGAAGTCAGAGTCACGGCCGCATCCGAGGCAGAAACCGCGACGGGTCCCGTGAGCGGCTATGCAGCGACGCGCAGCGCAGCGGGCTCCAAGACCGACACTCCGATCATCGAGACACCCCAGTCCCTTTCGGTCGTCACCGCCGACCGCATCCAGGCCATCGGGGCCACCACGGTGCGCGACGCAATGGGCTACACGCCGGGCATCAACATCTCGCCCTACGGCGCCGACTCCCGCTACGACTGGCTGAACATTCGCGGCTTCGACGCGTACAGCCCCGGCTTCTACCAGGACGGGCTGCCGCTGCGCAATGCCAACACCTTCGCCGTCTGGAAGATCGAACCCTACGGTACAGAACGCATCGACGTGCTGCGCGGCCCGGCCTCGGTGCTCTACGGCCAGGGCAGCCCGGGGGGCGTGGTGGATGTTGTCAGCAAGCTGCCCACCACCACCCCCATCCGTGAACTGCAGGTGCAATACGGCAGCCACGGCCACAAGCAGATCGCGGGCGACTTCACCGGCGCGCTGGATACCGAAGGCAAACTGCGCTACCGCGTGGTGGGGCTGGTGCGTAATGCCGACCTGCCCCAGGGCGACGAACGCGACAACCGCACCTACCTGGCACCGTCGCTGAGGTGGGATCTCTCCAACGGCACCTCGCTCACCGCCTATGCGCAGTTCATGCGCAACCGGGCCGGCGTCTATACGCGCACGCGCCCATTGGTCGGCTCGCTGGTCCCCACGGCCATCGGCAGCTACCTTCCCAGCGGGCTCTTCATGGGCAACCCGAACTTCGACCGCTTCGACCACGACCAGGAACTGGCCGGCTACAAGTTCGAGCACCGCGTGAACGACACGCTTACCTTCCGCCAGAACCTGCGCGCGGGCCACATGAAGCTCGACTACAAGGGCCTGCAGGCGCCCAGCTTCGTCACCGTGGATGACACCAATCCCCTGAACCCGGCCAATTTCCAGTCGCTCAGCCGCACCCTTTTCGGCAGCACCGAATGGGCCAACACCTTCAGCATCGACAACCAGCTGCGGGCCGAGCTGCGGTCGGGCGACTGGCAACACAAGCTGCTGTTCGGCATCGACTACCAGCGCAGCCGTTTCGAGTCGAACACCTTCAGCGGCGGCAGCGCCCCGGTGCTGAACATCGGTGCGCCCAGCTACCCGAACGCCCCTTTCGACGTGCCGGCCCCTTACGCGATCGATTCCACCCGCCTGCGGCAGACCGGCTTCTACGTGCAGGACCAGATCAAGTGGAACGAGCGCTGGCAGCTCACCTTGGGCGGCCGCCACGACCGCGCTCGCACCGACTACTTCGACCGGCTGGGCGGCGAGACGCGCACCAGCATCAGCGACAGCAAGTTCACCACCCGCGCTGGCCTGGTCTACGTGGCCCCCAACGGCCTGGCACCCTACGTCAGCTACACCCAGTCGTTCAACCCCATCACCGCCATCGATCCGGTAAAGCAAAAGCCGTTTGATCCGGAAAGCGGCCGGCAGTACGAAGCCGGCCTGCGCTACCAGCCCGCCGGCACACGCAACCTGTACAGCGCGGCCGTCTTCGACCTGCGCCGGCGCAACTATGTCACCTTCGACCCGAACTTCGTGCCCTATCAGACCGGAGCGATATCCACCCGCGGGATCGAGCTCGAAGCCACGACCCAGCCACTGCCCCGCGTGAACCTCACGGCCGCCTACAGCTACATGCAGCGCGCCGACGTCACCGCCAGCGCCAACCCGGCGCAGATCGGCAAGCAAAACACGGCCGTACCGCGCAACCAGCTGGCGCTGTGGGCCGACTACCGGCTGTCCAACAACATCAAGGTGGGCCTGGGCGCGCGCTACAACGGATCCACCCGCGGCAACGGCGGCATCAGCCCCGTCAAAGTGCCTTCATACACGCTGGTGGACGGCTTGGTGAGCTACGAGTTGGAGCAGTGGAGCCTGGCGCTGAACGTGCGCAATCTGGCAAACAAGACCTACCTGGCCAACTGCGACGGCACCGCCCAGACGTGCTACTACGGAGACCAGCGCAGGGTCGTTGCTACGGCCACCTACCGCTGGTAGCCTGATGGCAAAGCGGGGCAGAGCCCACGGCCGACGCCCCGCTATCTCTTTGCATTTCGGTGAGCCGGCTCGACTGTTGTCAGGACAACGCGGTGGAGGTACCGGCCAGCGATCCACCAAAGCAAAAGCCCCTGGCTCCGTAAAGAACCAAGGGCTTTGATTTGGTGGCCTGGGACGGAATCGAACCGCCGACACAAGGATTTTCAATCCTCTGCTCTACCGACTGAGCTACCGGGCCTGAGCCTTGAATTATAGCCAGGAAAAAGCGCCTTCCTGGGACTTCGCTGTTTTTTCTTCGCAGTCGCGGATCACGCCCGCTTGCTGCGTCCCAGGTCCACGCCCAGCTGGCGGAGCTTGCGGTAGAGGTGGGTGCGCTCCAGGCCGGTCTTCTCGGCCACGCGGGTCATGGAGCCGCCTTCGCGGGCCAGGTGGAATTCGAAATACGCCTTTTCGAAGCCATCGCGCGCTTCGCGCAGGGGGCGGTCCAGGTCGAACCCTTGGCGCGCCTGGGGGCCGGTGGACTCGGGGGTGGCGGCGGTCGCTGGCGCCGCTGCGGCGCTGGCAGGGGGTGCCATGGGAGCCGATGGAGAAGGCGCAGCACCGTGGTCGCCGCTGTAATGCGTCGGCGCTGCAGCCGTCGCGGCCATCGCTGGTGCTGCCGGTGCCTGGGCTGCGGCAGGGGGCGGCTGGTTGGCGTTGCGGGCCAGGCCCTGCTCCACGGCCTTCAGCAGCTTCTGCAGGGTGATGGGCTTTTCCAGGAACGAGAAGGCGCCGATGCGGGTGGCTTCCACGGCGGTGTCGATGGTGGCGTGGCCGCTCATCATGATCACAGGCATGGTCAGGGTGCCGGCGGTGGCCCATTCCTTGAGCAGCGAGACGCCGTCGGTGTCGGGCATCCAGATGTCGAGCAGCACCAGGTCGTAGCTTTGCGCGGCGCGGGCGGCGCGGGCCTGGGTGGCGTTCTCGGCCAGGTCGACGCTGTGGCCTTCGTCGTTGAGGATTTCGGACAGCAGATCCCGGATGCCCAGTTCGTCGTCCACCACCAGAATGTTTGCCATGTCCGTCAATGCGCCTTGTGTGTGCCGTAGCGTGTTGTTAAATCGCCACCGCGTGTTCAGGCGCGAATGATAGCGAGACTTGTGCACCGGTCACCACCCCGTCTTCGGTGCGGTTGAGCAGGTCGATGCGGGCGCCGTGCTCGTCGGCGATCTTCTTGACCACTGCCAGCCCCAGCCCGGTGCCGCGCGGTTTGGTGGTCACGTAGGGCTCGAAGGCGCGCTGCAGGATGTGCGCGGGAAAGCCGTTGCCGTGGTCCAGCACGGCCAGCCTGACGCGTCTGGAGGACTCGCTCCAGCGGGTGGTGATGCGAACCGCGGGCCAGGGCCGGGGGCGCTGGGCCTGTTCGCAGGCCAGCTCGGTCGCGTCCTGCGCGTTCTGCAGCAGGTTGTGCACCACCTGCCGCAGCTGCTGCGCGTCGCCTGCGATGAGCGGGCAATGCGGGTCCAGGTCGGCTTCCACGCGCACATGGGCGTTTTCATTCCCATACAACTGCAACAGGTCGCTGACCAAGGTGTTCAGGTCCAGTTGCTCCAGCTCGGCCGCCGGCAGCCGGGCGTAGTCGCGGAATTCGTTGACGAGGCGCTTCATCGCATCGACCTGATCGACGATGGTCTTCACGGATTTCGTCAGCACGGCCTGTTCGGGCTCGCCGACCTTGCCGGACAGCTTCATCTCCAGCCGCTCGGCCGACAGCTGGATGGGCGTGAGCGGGTTCTTGATTTCATGGGCCAGGCGGCGGGCAACCTCGCCCCAGGCCTGGGCGCGCTGGGCCGAGACGATTTCCGAGATGTCGTCGAACACCAGCAGCCGGGAGCTGTCGGGCAGTTCGGCGCCGCGCGCGACCAGGCTGGTGCCGTTGGGCACCACGCCGCCGCCGGGCGCATGCAGCGCGAAGGAATGCTGCCAGTGGTCCAGGCTGTGGTGGTCGCGGTCGCCCAGGAAGACGTCGAACTGGGCCTGCACGGCGGCGCCGAACTCGGCCAGGCCCGGCACTTCGACCATGCGCCGCCCTTCATAGGCCGCCATGGGCGCGCGCAGGATGCGGGTGGCGCCGGGGTTGGACGAGATGATGACGCCCTGCCCGTCCAGCACGACGACGCCGGCCGTCAGGTTGTCCAGGATGGTCTGCAGGTTGGCGCGCGCGGCGGTCACCTCTTCCATGCTCTGCTCGACGGCGCCCCGGGCGTCGGCCAGCTGCTGGGTCATCATGGCAAAGGACCGGGTCAGGCCGCTGAGTTCGTCCTTGCTCTGCAGCGCGGCCTTGGGGCTCAGGTTGCCGGCGGCCACCTCGCGCACGCCTTCGGCCAGCAGCAGCAGCGGCCGCGCCAGCTGGTTGCCCAGCAGCACCGCCAGCAGCACCGCGCCGAACACCGCCAGGAACAGGCTGAGCGTGAGCGTGCCGATGTACATGCGCCGCAAACCGCCCCGCGCCAGGGCGCGTTCCTGGTATTCGCGGTTGGCCTCCTGCACGGTGATGGCGTTGGCGACCAGCGCGGAGGGCAGCGGCAGCGTGGCCTGCAGGTAGCGCGGCTCGGCCAGCACGCCGACGAGCGGGTTGTCCACCGCCACCAGCGCCTTCACCCGCACCCGGTCGGCGCCGGCGGGATCGATGAGATCCTCCAGGCCTTCGATCTGGAAGGTCAGCCGCTGCTGCCGCGCATTGCGAAACTGCTGCAGGCTGGGCCGCTCGGGGTTGAGGCTGAAGCGGGACTGCCCGGCGCTGGCCAGGAACTGGCCCGACGCGCCCCACAGCACGACATCGTCCGCGCCCAGCTGGTCGCGCACGCGCTCCAGCACCAGGCCGGCCGCGGCGTCGGGCACGGCGGCCAGGGGCGTGCTGGCGGCGCGCGTCTTGTTGGCCAGATCGCTGGCCAGGGTGTCCAGCGTGACGCGGGCCAGGTTCACCCCGGCCGACAGCGCGCCTTCCACCTTCACGTCGAACCAGCTCTCGATCGACCGGGACACGAACTGGTACGACACGGTGTAGATCACCAGCCCCGGCACCAGCCCCACCACGGCGAAGATGCCGGCCAGCTTGATCAGCAGGCGGCTGCCGAAGCGCCCGCGCCGCAGCCTGATGGCCAGCCGCACGGACACCCACACCACGATGGCCAGCAGCAGCAGCGCCACCAGGCCGTTGACGCCCAGCAGCCAGGCGTAGTTGCGTTCGTAGAGCGCGCGGTTGTTGGTGGCCAGCGTCAGCAAGAACATCAGCACCAGGCCGATGGCGCTCATGACGGCGGCGCCCACGCCCACCACCCAGCGCACGGCGCGGGCCTGCCGGGCGGCGCGGGACCGGGCCGAGGGCGGCGCCGCGCCGGGCGTGCCGGGACTGGGTGCGCTCATCGGGCGGGCTCCGCCACCGACACTTCGGCACTGCGCGTCATGGACATCGACCAGCCGGACCGCCCCATGGCGCCGATCTGGAACGGCCGGGGCAGTTGTGACATGTCGAGCCGGAATTGGTAGTGCACCACGTTGCGCGCGCCGGGCTCCAGCATGCCCGGGTCGGCGATGCGCCACCGGGCGATGCGCTGCATGGCGGACAGGGCGTCGGCCAGGCCCTCGTAGGTCTGGCCCAGCGCCACGCCCAGGCCCACGCCGGTGAACGGCACGGAGGACTGGTTCAGCCGCCAGCGGCGGGTCAGCGGCTGATAGCTCAGGCGCAGGTAGCGCACGGCATGGGCGACCGGCTTGTCCGACCAGTACCAGCGCTCCCGCAGCACCTCGGCTTCGGCGACGAAGTAGACCGAGATGCCTTTGTGCAGCGCCTCTTCCGCCTGCGCGGGCAGGTCGAAGTCCATGTAGGCCGAGAGGAACAGCCCGTCGGAGGTCATGTCCAGCTGCAGATCGGTGACCGAGCCGGCCGATTGCGCGCGCGCCGGCCCGGGCAGCCAGGCGGCCAGGCCGGCCAGCAGCAGGGCCAGCAGCCATCGCAGCGCCCACCAGCGCGCTGGCGGCAAGCGGCAGCAGGCCTCAGGCCGGGGCTTTCTGGAACAGCGCGTAGAAAAATCCGTCGTGGTCACCCGCCGGATTGTCTCGGACGTCGCCGGGCTTGTCCGTTCCGCCGGGAATTAAATGCCCCGGGGAAGGCAACAGCTGCGCGTCGGTGTTGCGTTTGAGGAACGATCGGACCTGCGCATCGCCTTCGGCGCGGAACACCGAGCAGGTGCAGTACAGCAGCCGCCCGCCCGGCCGCACCAGCGGCCACAAGGTGGCCAGCAGCTGGGCCTGGAGCGTGCCCAGCTGGGGAATGTCGGAGGCGCGGCGCAGCCAGCGCACGTCCGGATGGCGGCGCACGATGCCCGAGGCGGTGCACGGGGCGTCGAGCAGGATGGCATCGAAGGGCTGGCCGCCGCTCTGGGCGAACCAGTCGCCCGGACGTGCGGCATCAGCCACCAGCACCTGGACCGTGCCCGGCTCTCCGCCCGTGCTGGCGTGCCGTGCCGGCGTGTCGCTGGACGGCTCCGCGGCCGTGCGGATCTGCAGCCGCTGCAGGGTGTCGTGAATGCGTTCGGCGCGCGCCGGGTCGATCTCCAGGGCGGTGACCTGCCATGCGGCGCCCGGTGGCAGGCAATCCACCAGATGGGCGGTCTTGCCGCCCGGGGCCGCGCAGGCGTCCAGTACCCGCAGGGGTGCCGAGAGGTCCAGCCCCTGCAGCAGCAAGGGCGCGGCCTGCTGGGCGGCAGCGTCCTGCACCGACACCACGCCGTCGGCGAACCCGGGCAGGCGCTGCACCGGCTGGGGCTGGTCCAGCTCCACTCCGTCAGCCCCCACCGCGTTTGCTATCGCATTAATAGCAGAAAGTGCTTGTAAATAAAGCGCTGGCGTGCTTTTTTGCCTTGAAACACGCAGTGTCATCGGCGCGTGGGCGTTGTTGGCTCTCAGGATGCGCTCCCAGTCCTGGGGATGGTCGCGGCGCAACTGCTCGATCCACCAGGCCGGGTGGTTCCAGCGGGCGACCGGGTCGGCGTCGGTGGCGGCCACACACGCGGCGTGCTCGCGCAGGAAGCGGCGCAGGCAGGCGTTGACGAAGGCGGCTTGGGCCCTGGTGGCCGGGTGGCGCTTGGCGGCTTCGACGGTCTGGTTCACCAGCGTGAAGGGCTCGTACGGGGCCTCATCGGGGTTCCAGGCCAGGGCCAGCGCGGTGCACAGCAGCGCATCCACCGCCGGCGGCGGGTTGCGCGGAGCCAGCTGCCGGCGCAGCGCCTGCGCGCGCCCCAGGTGCCGCAGCGTCTGGAACAGCAGCGCCTGCACGCCAGGCCGCAGTGCGGGCGTGACGCTGGCCAGCGCGGCCGTGCCGGACTGCCCTGCCCGCACGGCATGCAGCGCCTCGGCCGTGGCCTGCAGCAGCTTCCAGAGCGGGGGCGCCAGTGCGGTGGAGTCTTGGTCGGTGCGCGGCGTGGTGCCGGCGGGTGCAGTGGACATGGGAACGGATCTTCAAAAAACAGCTGCGTTCACAGCGGGCGGGCCTTGTGGAAGCCAAAGAGCCACGCCAGAACGCTGGCAGGAAATTGGGCGATGGCGGCGTTGTACTGCGCCACCGCGTCGTTGAACTGCTGGCGGGCCAGCGCGTTGTGCGCGATGTGCTGGTCGCGCCGCGCGTTCCAGGCGGCCAGGGCCTCGCCGGGCCGCGCGGGCGAGCCTTCGGGCCCGGCGCCTGGGCCGGCAGCGCGTTCAGCGGGGTCTGCCGATCCTGCCGCCCGCACCACGGCTTGCCAGGCCGTGTCCAGCACCTGGTCGGCGGTCTGCAGTGCGGCGGCAGTCTGCCCGTCGAGCGGCCGGGCCCGGGCGGCGGCCAGCGACGCGCCGAACTGGGTGGTCGCAGCCCAGAGCGCGGCGCGGGCGTCGGAAGGGTCCCGCTCGGGCAGCGAAGTGGCCTCGTACTCGCCCAACATGGCGATCAGGCGCACCAGATGCGCGTCCAGCGCGCCGAACGCCTGCAGCGCGGCCGAGCGCAGGCGCACCAGCCGGTTGTATGCGCCCACCGCCCAGAAGAGCAGCACGGCCAGGGAAATCCAGGTGATCAGCATGGCGGAAAACGGCGGCGCGGCCGGTGGCAGCCGCAGTGGTTTCGGTCGGTGAAGGAATCGGGTTGGGCACCCGTGGCGAGCCCGGCGCTTGCGGCCTCAGGGTCCGCTTGCAGCCTGGGGCCTGCCCATAAAAAAGCTCCCGGCCTGCCGGGTTTCGACAGAGCGGGAGCGTTTCAGGGGCGAACGGGCAACCGTTCTGCCGGCTTATTCAGCCGCGGAGCCACCCGTGGCCATGGAGCCGTCGATCTCGGCGGCTTCTTCCGTGCCGGCAGCGCCCATTTCGGCGGCTTCCGATTCGGCGATGGCGCGGCGCTCGGCGTCGTCCATGGCGTCCTTGGCCTTGCGTGCCTGGTGGTAGGCCAGGCCCGTGCCGGCAGGGATCAGACGACCCACGATCACGTTTTCCTTCAGGCCACGCAGCTCGTCGCGCTTGCCCATGATGGCAGCCTCGGTGAGCACGCGGGTCGTTTCCTGGAACGACGCGGCCGAGATGAACGAATCGGTGGACAGCGACGCCTTGGTGATGCCCAGCAGCACGTTGGTGTAGGTCGCGGGGATCTTCCCTTCGGCCTGCAGACGCTCGTTGGTGTTGAGGATCTCCGAGCGCTCGACCTGCTCACCGGCGATGTAGCCGGATTCGCCTGTCGACTCGACCACCACGCGGCGCAGCATCTGGCGAACGATCACCTCGATGTGCTTGTCGTTGATCTTCACGCCTTGCAGACGGTACACGTCCTGCACTTCATCGACGATGTAGCGCGCCAGCTCTTCGATGCCCAGGAGACGCAGGATGTCCTGCGGATCGGCCGGGCCGTCCACCACGGACTCGCCCTTGTTCACCACCTGGCCTTCGTGGACCAGCACGTTCTTTTCCTTGGGGATCAGTTCGTCCCAGACCTTGCCGTCCGGATCGGTGATCTGCAGGCGCACCTTGCCCTTGGTCTCCTTGCCGAACGACACCGTGCCGGTGATTTCGGCCAGCATGCCCTTGTCCTTGGGGGAACGGGCTTCGAACAGCTCGGCCACGCGGGGCAGACCGCCGGTGATGTCGCGGGTCTTCTGGCCTTCGACCGGAATACGCGCCAGCACTTCGCCCGGGCCCACGTCCTGGCCGTCGCGCACCTGGATCAGCGCGCCGACCTGGAAGCCGATGGTCACCGAGTGGTCGGTGCCGGGGATCTTCACTTCCTGGTTCTGCGCGTCGATCAGCTTGACCTGGGGACGCACCACCTTGGCGGAGCCGCGGCGCTTCGGATCGATCACGACCAGCGTGGACAGACCCGTCACGTCGTCGACCTGCTTGGCGACCGTGAGGCCTTCCTCGATGTTCTCGAACTTCACCTGGCCGGCGAATTCCGTGATGATCGGGCGCGTCAGCGGATCCCAGTTGGCGAGGATCGTGCCGGCCTTGACCGTCTGGTCGGCCTGCACAGTCAGCGTGGCACCGTAAGGCACCTTGTGGCGCTCGCGCTCGCGGCCATGCTCGTCCTGGATGATGACTTCACCCGAACGCGCGATGACGACCAGCTCGCCCTTGGTGTTGCTCACGTAGCGCATCGTGGCGTTGAAGCCGATCACGCCGTTGGACTTGGCTTCCACGCTCGATGCGATGGCAGCGCGCGATGCGGCACCACCGATGTGGAACGTACGCATGGTCAGCTGCGTGCCGGGTTCGCCGATGGACTGGGCGGCGATCACACCCACGGCTTCGCCGAGGTTGATCAGGCCGCCGCGGCCCAGGTCGCGGCCATAGCACTTGGCGCAGAGGCCATAGCGGGTTTCGCAGGTCAGCGCGGTGCGGACCTTGACTTCGTCCACGCCAGCGGCTTCCAGCTCTTCGAGGGTGTCCTCTTCCAGCATCTGGCCAGCCGGCACCAGCACGGCGCGGGTTTCGGGGTGCAGCACCTCTTCGGCCGTGGTGCGGCCCAGCACGCGGTCGCGCAGGGACTCGATCACTTCACCGCCTTCGACGATGGCGCGCATCACCGAGCCATTGCTCGTGCCGCAATCGTCTTCGGTCACCACCAGATCCTGCGTCACGTCCACCAGGCGGCGGGTGAGGTAGCCGGAGTTGGCGGTCTTCAGCGCCGTATCCGCCAGGCCCTTACGGGCACCGTGGGTGGAGATGAAGTACTGCAACACGTTCAGACCTTCACGGAAGTTCGCCGTGATGGGGGTCTCGATGATGGAGCCGTCTGGCTTGGCCATCAGGCCGCGCATGCCGGCCAGCTGGCGGATCTGCGCTGCAGAACCCCGGGCGCCCGAGTCGGCCATCATGTAGATGGCGTTGAACGACTCCTGCGTCACTTCCTTGCCGTTGCGGTCGGTGGTCTTCTCGACCTTGAGCTGGTCCATCATGACCTTGGACACGTCGTCGCCGGCCTTGCCCCAGATGTCCACCACCTTGTTGTAGCGCTCGCCAGCGGTCACCAGACCGGAGACGTACTGCTGCTGGATCTCCTTCACCTCGGCTTCGGCGCGCACCAGGATGTCGGCCTTCTGCGGCGGCACCAGCATGTCGTCGATCGCCACGGAGAAGCCGGCGCGCGTGGCCAGGCGGAAGCCGTTCTGCAGCAGCTTGTCTGCGAACACCACGGTTTCCTTCAGGCCGCACTTGCGGAAGCTCACGTTGATGAGCTTGGAGATTTCCTTCTTCTTCAGCGCCTTGTTGATGTTGCTGAAGGGCAGGCCCTTGGGCAGGATCTCGGACAGCAGCGCGCGGCCGACGGTCGTGTCGACCAGCGAGGTCGAAGGCACGAATTCGCCGGTGGCCTTGTCCTTGGTCCATTCGGTCAGGCGCACGCTGATGCGGGCATGCAGCTCGGCCTGGCCGGCGTCCAGCGCGCGCTGGACTTCGCCCGTGTCGGCGAACACCAGGCCTTCGCCGATGCCGTTCACCTTGTCGCGGGTGGCGTGGTAGAGGCCCAGCACCACGTCTTGCGACGGGACGATGGACGGCTCGCCGGAGGCGGGGAACAGCACGTTGTTGGAGGCCAGCATCAGCGTGC
Organism: Acidovorax sp. Leaf160; assembly: GCF_001424265.1. GTDB lineage: Bacteria > Pseudomonadota > Gammaproteobacteria > Burkholderiales > Burkholderiaceae_C > Paracidovorax. The sequence goes on along the minus strand of NZ_LMOV01000001.1, from coordinate 10,868 downwards.
GGGCTTCCATCTGCGCTTCCACCGACAGCGGCACGTGGACGGCCATCTGGTCGCCGTCGAAGTCGGCGTTGAAGGCCGCGCAGACGAGGGGGTGCAGCTGGATGGCCTTGCCTTCGATCAGGATGGGCTCGAACGCCTGGATGCCCAAACGGTGCAGCGTAGGCGCACGGTTCAGCATCACCGGGTGTTCCTTGATGACCTCTTCCAGGATGTCCCACACCACCGGGGTGCCGGATTCGACTTCCTTCTTGGCGGCCTTAATCGTCGTCGCGATGCCCATGGCTTCCAGGCGCGAGAAGATGAACGGCTTGAACAGTTCCAGGGCCATCAGCTTGGGCAGGCCGCACTGGTGCAGCTTGAGCGTCGGGCCCACGGTGATCACGGAACGGCCCGAGTAGTCCACCCGCTTGCCCAGCAAGTTCTGGCGGAAACGGCCCGACTTGCCCTTGATCATGTCGGCCAGCGACTTCAGGGCGCGCTTGTTCGCGCCGGTCATGGCCTTGCCACGGCGGCCGTTGTCCAGCAGCGAATCGACGGCTTCCTGCAGCATCCGCTTTTCGTTGCGCGCGATGATTTCCGGAGCCTTCAGCTCCAGCAGGCGGCGCAGACGCGAGTTGCGGTTGATGACGCGGCGGTACAGGTCGTTCAGGTCGGAGGTCGCGAAGCGGCCGCCGTCCAGCGGCACCAGCGGACGCAGGTCCGGTGGCAGCACGGGCAGCACGTCGAGCACCATCCACTCGGGCTTGATGCCGGACTTCTTGAACGCCTCCAGCACCTTCAGGCGCTTGGCATTCTTCTTGACCTTGACTTCGGAGCCGGTCAGGTCGCCACGGAGCTTCTCGATTTCCAGGTCGATGTCGATGGATTCGAGCAGGTCCTTGATGCCTTCGGCACCCATCTTGGCGATGAACTCGTCGCCGTATTCCTTGCGCTTGGCGTCGTAGTCGTCCTCGGACATGATGCCGAACTTCTTCAGCGGGGTCATGCCGGGGTCGGTCACCACGTAGGCTTCGAAGTACAGCACGCGTTCGATGTCGCGCAGCGTCATGTCGAGCACCAGGCCCAGACGCGACGGCAGCGACTTCAGGAACCAGATGTGCGCGCAGGGAGCGGCCAGGTCGATGTGACCCATGCGTTCGCGACGCACCTTGGTCTGCGTGACTTCAACGCCGCACTTCTCGCAGATCACACCGCGGTGCTTCAGGCGCTTGTACTTGCCGCACAGGCACTCGTAGTCCTTGATGGGGCCGAAGATCTTGGCGCAGAACAGGCCGTCACGCTCGGGCTTGAACGTGCGGTAGTTGATGGTCTCCGGCTTCTTCACTTCGCCGAAAGACCACGAGCGGATCTTCTCGGGCGAAGCCATGCCGATGCGGATGGCATCGAAATGCTCGTCGGGCGTGAATTGCTTGAACAGGTCGAGTAATGACTTCATAAACCTAGTCCCCTTCGATTAAGAACGTTCCAGTTCGATGTCCAGGCCCAAGGAACGGATTTCCTTGACCAGCACATTGAACGACTCGGGCATTCCTGCCTCGATGGCGTGCTCGCCCTTGACGATGGATTCGTACACCTTGGTACGGCCCACCACGTCGTCGGACTTCACGGTCAGCATTTCCTGCAGGACGTAGGCGGCGCCGTAGGCTTCCAGCGCCCACACTTCCATTTCCCCGAAACGCTGGCCACCGAACTGGGCCTTGCCGCCCAGCGGCTGCTGCGTGACGAGCGAGTACGGGCCGGTCGAGCGGGCGTGCATCTTGTCGTCCACCAAGTGGTGCAGCTTCAGGTAGTGCATGTAGCCGATGGTCGTGGGGCGCTCGAAGCGCTCGCCCGTACGGCCGTCGAACAGGTACGCCTGCGTGCGGGTGTCCGTGAGGCCCTTGCGCTCCTTGATGTCGTCCGGGTAGGCCAGCTTCAGCATGTCCTTGATCTCGGCTTCCGAGGCACCGTCGAACACCGGCGTGGCATAGGGCACGCCGTTGGTCAGGTTGGCAGCCATCGACAGCACCTGGTCGTCGGTCAGCTGGGCCAGGTCTTCCGTGCGGCCGCTGGAGTTGTAGACCTCTTCCAGGAACTTGCGCACTTCGGCCGTCTTGGCTTGGTCGCGCAGCATGTCGCCGATGCGCTGGCCAATGCCCTTGCCGGCCCAGCCCAGGTGGACTTCCAGCACCTGACCGATGTTCATGCGCGATGGCACGCCCAGCGGGTTCAGCACGATGTCGGCGGGGGTGCCGTCGGCCATGTAGGGCATGTCTTCGACCGGAACGATCTTGGACACCACGCCCTTGTTGCCGTGGCGGCCGGCCATCTTGTCGCCAGGCTGCAGGCGGCGCTTGACGGCCAGGTACACCTTGACCATCTTCAGCACGCCCGCTGGCAGCTCGTCGCCCTGCGTGAGCTTCTTGCGCTTTTCTTCGAAAGCCAGGTCGAAGCTGTGGCGGGTCTGCTCCAGCGAGTTCTTGATGGACTCGAGCTGCGTGGCGACTTCGTCTTCCGCAGGGCGGATGTCGAACCAGTGGAACTTCTCGACGGACGCCAGGTAGGCCTTGTCGAGCTTGGTGCCCTTGGCGAGCTTCTGCGGGCCGCCGTTGGCCACGCGGCCGTTCAGCAGCTTCTCGATCCGGTCGAACGCGTCGGCTTCGACGATGCGCAGCTGGTCGTTCAGGTCCAGGCGGAAGCGCTTGAGTTCATCGTCGATGATCTGCTGGGCGCGCTTGTCGCGCTGGATGCCTTCGCGGGTGAACACCTGCACGTCGATCACGGTGCCTTGCGAGCCTTGGTCCACGCGCAGCGACGTGTCCTTCACGTCGGAGGCCTTCTCGCCGAAGATGGCGCGCAGCAGCTTTTCTTCCGGCGTCAGCGTGGTTTCGCCCTTCGGCGTGACCTTGCCCACCAGCGTGTCGCCAGGCGAAACCTCGGCACCCACGTAGATGATGCCGGACTCGTCCAGACGGTTCAGTTGCTGTTCCGACAGGTTCGGAATGTCGCGCGTGATTTCTTCCGCACCCAGCTTCGTGTCGCGGGCCATCACCACCAGTTCCTCGATGTGGATCGAGGTGTAGCGGTCTTCGGCCACCACGCGTTCGGAGATCAGGATCGAATCTTCGAAGTTGTAGCCGTTCCAGGGCATGAACGCGATCAGCATGTTCTGGCCGATGGCGATTTCGCCCAGGTCGGTGGAAGCGCCATCGGCGATCACGTCACCCTTGGCCAGCACGTCACCCTTGGCCACGATGGGACGCTGGTGGATGTTGGTGTTCTGGTTGGAACGCTGGTACTTGATGAGGTTGTAGATGTCCACACCCACTTCACCGGCCACGGCTTCGGCGTCGTTCACGCGCACCACGATGCGGGTCGCGTCCACGTAGTCGACGATGCCGCCACGGTTCGCCGTCACCACGGTGCCGGAGTCGACAGCCGCCACGCGTTCGATGCCGGTGCCCACCATGGGCTTTTCCGGACGCAGCACGGGCACGGCCTGGCGCGACATGTTGGCGCCCATCAGCGCGCGGTTCGCGTCATCGTGCTCGAGGAACGGCACGAGCGACGCAGCCACCGACACGATCTGCGCAGGCGACACGTCCATGTACTGCACGCGGTCGGCGGTCAGCAGCGTGGATTCACCCTTTTCGCGGGCCGACACCAGGTCACCGGTCAGGCGGCCTTCGGCGTCCAGCGTGGCGTTGGCTTGGGCGATGACGTACTTGCCTTCTTCGATGGCGGACAGGTAGTCGATCTGGTCGGTCACCTTGCCGTCCACCACGCGGCGGTACGGCGTCTCGATGAAGCCGTACTCGTTCAGGCGGGCGTACAGGGCCAGCGAGTTGATCAGGCCGATGTTCGGGCCTTCAGGCGTTTCGATGGGGCAGACGCGGCCGTAGTGGGTCACGTGCACGTCACGCACTTCGAAGCCGGCGCGCTCGCGGGTCAGACCGCCCGGGCCGAGTGCGGAGACGCGGCGCTTGTGGGTGATTTCCGCCAGCGGGTTGGTCTGGTCCATGAACTGCGACAGCTGCGATGCGCCGAAGAACTCCTTCAGGGCCGCGGAAATCGGCTTGGAGTTGATCAGGTCGTGCGGCATCAGCGGCTCTTGCTCGGCCTGGCCCAGACGTTCCTTCACGGCCTTCTCGATACGCGCCAGACCAGTGCGGTACTGGTTTTCGGCCAGCTCGCCCACGCAACGCACGCGGCGGTTGCCCAGGTGATCGATGTCATCGACTTCGCCCTTGCCGTTGCGCAGGTCCACAAGGATCTTCACCACGGCGAGGATGTCCTCGTTCGACAGCACCATCGGGCCGGTCGATTCGTCGCGGCCGATCTTGGCGTTGAACTTCATGCGGCCCACGCGCGACAGATCGTACGTGTCCGGGTTGTAGAACAGGCGCTGGAACAGGGCCTGCACGGCGTCTTCCGTTGGCGGCTCGCCGGGGCGCATCATGCGGTAGATGGCCACGCGGGCGGCGAACTCGTCCACGGTTTCGTCGATGCGCAGGGTCTGAGAGATGTAGGCGCCCTGGTCCAGCTCGTTCGTGTAGATGACCTGGAGATCCTTCACGCCCGCAGAACGCAGCTTCTTGAGCAGCGCTTCGGTCAGCTCTTCGTTGGCCTTGGCGACGATCTCACCGGTGTCGCCGTCCACCACGTTGCGCGCGACCACGCGGCCGATCAGGAAGTCTTCGGGAACGCTGATGTGCGTGGTGCCCGACTGTTCCAGCTCACGCGTGTGGCGAGCCGTGATGCGCTTGTCCTTGGCGACCACGACCTTGCCGGCCTTGTCGGTGATGTCGAAACGCGCCACTTCGCCCTTCAGGCGGTCGGCGACGAATTCCATCTGCGCGCCGCTGTCCATCAAACGGAAGTTGTCGTTGACGAAGAAGTTCGCCAGGATGGACTCGGGGTTCAGGCCGATGGCCTTGAGCAGGATCGTTACCGGCATCTTGCGGCGACGGTCCACGCGAAAGTAGAGGATGTCCTTCGGATCGAATTCGAAGTCCAGCCACGAGCCGCGGTAAGGGATGATGCGTGCGGAAAACAGCAGCTTGCCCGAGCTGTGGGTCTTGCCCTTGTCGTGTTCGAAGAACACGCCAGGCGAGCGGTGCAGCTGGGAGACGATCACGCGCTCGGTGCCGTTGATGATGAACGAGCCCTTGTCGGTCATCAGGGGCACTTCGCCCATGTAGACCTCTTGCTCCTTCACTTCCTTGACCACCTTGGACTGCGACGTCGACGACTCGCGGTCATAGATGATCAGCTGCACCTTGGCGCGCACGGCGGACGCGAACGTCAGGCCGCGGGTCTGGCACTCACGCACGTCGAACGCGGGTTTCGCGAGGTTGTACTCGACGAACTTCATCTCGACAAAACCGTTGTGCGAGACGATGGGGAAGGCGGCATCGAAAGCGGCTTGCAGACCTTCGATGGTGCGTTTCTGGGGGGCCTTGTCTGCCTGCAGGAATGCGGTGTACGCATCTTTTTGCATCTGCAGCAGGTAGGGCACTTCGAGCACGCTGTCGCGGCTGCCGAAACTCTTGCGAATCCGCTTGCGTTCGGTATAGCTGTACGTGGATGTTGGGGCCATGAGATCTCCGGGCAAAGACATGAGTCCTGGGTCTTCGACGACTACTGACCTGCAGGGGCGCATGCCTTGCAGGCTTGGCGGTTGGCCACTACCAACCATGGCGGACGGTGATGCGTTGCACATCACCCGAACCAAGGCGTCTTCTGCTGTCGGGGGGCTCAGAAGACACTAGAAAACGGCCACGGGGACCGCTTTCTGGTGTGCTCTGGAACTACGTTCCATAAGCGCCAAAGGCTGGGAGCCCTTGCGGAGCCCCCAGCCTTGGCGACCAGCCGAATTACTTGAGTTCGGCCTTGGCGCCGGCTTCCACCAGCTTCTTGACGGCTGCTTCGGCGTCGGCCTTGGCAATGCCTTCCTTGACGTTCTTCGGAGCGCCGTCCACCAGGTCCTTGGCTTCCTTAAGGCCCAGGCCGGTGATTTCGCGCACAGCCTTGATGACCGAAACCTTGTTGGCGCCGGCTTCTTGCAGCACCACGTTGAATTCGGTCTTTTCTTCGGCTGCAGCAGCGCCAGCACCACCGCCAGCGGCGGCAGGAGCGGCCATGGCGGCAGCGCTCACGCCAAACTTCTCTTCAATGGCCTTGACCAGGTCATTGAGTTCCATGACCGTCATGCTGTCCAGCGCGGTCAAGAATGCGTCTTTATCGAATGCCATTTTGATTTCCTAACAATAACGTTGGTTAACAGAGGGCCAATCAGGCCGCAACTGCCTCGGCTGCCGGTTCGGCGGCAGCGCCCTCGCCCTTCTTTGCCGCCAACGCGCCCAGCACCACGGCCGTACGCGAAATGGGGGACATCAGCAAGCCACACAGCTGAGCCAACAGCACTTCCTTGGAAGGGATATTGGCCAGTTGCTTCACGCCGTTCACATCCAGGGCTTTGCCTGCGAAGGCGCCACCGCGAATCACCAACTTGTCGTTGGTCTTCGCGAAATCGGCCACCACCTTGGCGGCGGCCACAGCGTCTTCGGAGAAGCCATAGATCAGAGGACCGGTCATCTGGTCGGACACGACTTCAAACGTGCTGCCAGCGACAGCACGGCGAGCCAGGGTGTTCTTCAGAACACTCAGGGTCACGCCCTTGCTGCGAGCATCCACACGCAGTTTGGTCATGTCAGCGACCGTGATGCCACGGTATTCCGCGATCACGAGCGTTTGAGCTTTAGCGGCGAGGCTGGTCACTTCGTTGATGACCGCTTCTTTCTCACTGCGATTAAGACTCAAGGTCTACTCCTTAAATTGCACATCCGGGGCGAACCCCTTCTGTACGCTCTTGTTGCAGCGACCAACTGGGAAGGAATGAATTCCATCTGCAGCGGGATCGCCATCTGCGTTGGCATCACGTGGATTTAAGCGCAATCACCCTGCGCACCAACGGTCTTGGATGGCCTGCCGGCATTTGCACACCGGCAGCCCACCACATCGACGCCCCGAAAGGCGCCGAAGATTTCTAGCAATTACGCCGCAGCGATGGATTGCGTATCCACGCGGACGCCCAGGCCCATCGTGGAAGACACGGCCACCTTGCGCAGGTACAGACCCTTGCTGGTAGCAGGCTTGGCCTTGTTCAGGGCTTCGATCAGTGCAGCCAGGTTGCCTTGCAGCTTTTCGTTGTCGAACGAGCGACGACCGATGGTGCTGTGAACGATACCGGCCTTGTCGACGCGGAACTGCACCTGACCAGCCTTGGCGTTCTTCACGGCGGTAGCCACGTCAGGGGTGACGGTGCCGACCTTGGGGTTGGGCATCAGGCCGCGCGGGCCCAGGATCTGGCCCAGCGTACCCACGACGCGCATGGCATCGGGAGCAGCGATCACCACGTCGAAAGGCATGTCGCCCGCCTTGACCATGGCAGCCAGGTCGTCCATGCCGACGATGTCGGCACCGGCAGCCTTGGCTTCCTCAGCCTTGGCGCCTTGGGCGAACACAGCCACGCGGGTCGTCTTGCCGGTGCCGTTGGGCAGCACGACGGCGCCACGCACCACTTGGTCCGACTTCTTCGCATCGATGCCCAGCTGAACGGCCACGTCGATGGACTCATCGAACTTGGCGGTGGCAGCTTCCTTGACGATGGCGACAGCCTCGGTGAAAGCGTACAGCTTGGTGCTGTCGACTTTGCCCTGCAGGGCCTTTTGCTTCTTGGTCAACTTAGCCATTTAGAGACCCTCCACCGTCACGCCCATCGAGCGTGCGGAACCAGCCAGCGTGCGGACGGCGGCGTCCACGTTTGCTGCGTTCATGTCCTTCATCTTGGTCTTGGCGATCTCTTCCAGCTGAGCGCGGGTGATCTTGCCGACCTTGGTGCTCAAAGCGTTGGAGGAACCCTTGTCCAGCTTGATGGCCTTCTTGATCAAAGTCGTCGCAGGCGGCGTCTTGATGATGAAGGTGAAGCTCTTGTCTGCAAATGCCGTGATGACCACGGGCAATGGCAGGCCTGGCTCAACGCCCTGGGTCTGCGCATTGAATGCCTTGCAGAACTCCATGATGTTGAGGCCGCGCTGACCCAGCGCAGGACCGATAGGTGGTGATGGGTTGGCCTTGCCAGCTGGCACTTGCAGCTTGACGAAGCCGACGATTTTTTTCGCCATGATGGACTTCCTTGCGGGTCATAACGCCAGGCTGCTTTCGCATGCCGGGCTCCCCGGGGTTAACGACTCACAATTCACGACCCTGCGCCGAGTCGAAAAGCGCAGAACCAGATTCAGACGAATCCGTCAGGTCTTTTCGACCTGACCGAACTCCAGTTCCACGGGCGTGGAACGTCCGAAAATCATCACGGAGACGCGGACGCGGCTCTTTTCGTAGTTGACCTCTTCGACAGAGCCATTGAAGTCCGTGAAAGGACCTTCCTTGACGCGCACCAGCTCGCCGACCATGAACTCCACCTTGTGGCGTGGCTTGTCCGTGCCCTCTTGCATCTGGCTGACGATTTTCTGCACTTCCTCTTCGGAAATCGGAGCAGGCCGGTTCTTGGCGCCACCAACGAATCCCGTCACCTTGTTGGTGTGCTTCACCAAGTGCCAGGTGTCGTCGTCCATGACCATTTCCACGAACACGTAGCCCGGGAACAAACGGCGTTCGGTGGTCTTGCGCTGACCATTCTTCATCTCGACGACTTCTTCGGTCGGCACCAGAATGCGACCGAACTTGTCCGTCATGCCCGCGCGACCGATGCGCTCCACGATATTGCGCTCGACGGCCTTCTCCATCCCGGAGTAGGCGTGCACGATGTACCAGCGCAGATCGGGATTGGCAGATGCCTGACTTCCGAGAGCGCCGGCTTCGCCGACTTCCGCAGCATCTGTCATTATTTTCTCCATCCCAAGATCAAGTCATACAAGACCCACTCCAGGGTCTTGTCCGTAAACCACAGAAACAGTGCCATGACCACCACGAAGACGAACACATAGGCCGTCATCTGCAGCGTTTCCTTGCGCGTCGGCCAAACCACCTTCTTGACTTCGCGCCAGGCATCCCGAGCGAACCCGACGAACTGCTTGCCGGGCTCAGACACCAGGAACACGCCCACCGCCGCAGCCAGGCCGATCAGCAGCGCCACCCACTGCACCAGCGGGCCTTGCTTGGACAACAGGTAGAACCCGCCGATGGAAGCAATCACCAGCAGAGCGACGGCTGCGAGCTTCGCCTTGTCTGCCCCGGTGCTGACAGTTTCAACTTGAGTAGTGGCCATATCCGACTATTTTCCTGCTTCGACTTTCGGCATCCAGAAGACACCGAAGCCCGCCAGATTCTGGCGGGCTTGGTTTCGCCACCTCAGGTGGCAGGGGCAGTAGGAATCGAACCTACAACCTTCGGTTTTGGAGACCGACGCTCTGCCAATTGAGCTATACCCCTTCGCGCATCAATTAAGCAATGACCTTGGCCACGACGCCGGCGCCGACGGTRCGACCGCCTTCACGGATRGCGAAGCGCAGACCTTCTTCCATGGCGATGGGGTTGATCAGCTTGACGGTGATCGACACGTTGTCGCCAGGCATGACCATTTCCTTGCCTTCTGGCAGCTCGATGGCGCCAGTGACGTCGGTCGTGCGGAAGTAGAACTGTGGGCGGCGCCCTGGCCCTGGCCATGCCGGTCNGCGAAGCGCAGACCTTCTTCCATGGCGATGGGGTTGATCAGCTTGACGGTGATCGACACGTTGTCGCCAGGCATGACCATTTCCTTGCCTTCTGGCAGCTCGATGGCGCCAGTGACGTCGGTCGTGCGGAAGTAGAACTGTGGGCGGTAGTTGTTGAAGAACGGGGTGTGGCGGCCGCCTTCGTCCTTGGACAGCACATACACCTCAGCCGTGAAGTGGGTGTGTGGCTTGATCGAGCCGGGCTTGCACAGCACTTGGCCGCGTTCCACGTCTTCGCGCTTGGTGCCGCGCAGCAGMAGGCCGACGTTGTCGCCRGCTTGGCCCTGGTCCAGCAGCTTGCGGAACATTTCCACGCCGGTGCAGGTGGTCTTTTGCGTGTCGCGGATACCGACGATTTCGATTTCTTCGCCGACCTTGATGATGCCGCGYTCGATACGGCCGGTCACCACGGTGCCGCGGCCGGAGATGGAGAACACGTCTTCCACGGGCATCAGGAAGGCGCCGTCCACAGCGCGCTCAGGCGTGGGGATGTAGGAGTCCAGGGCTTCTGCCAGCTTGTCGATGGCTTGCTCGCCCAGGGGGCCCTTGTCGCCTTCGAGGGCCAGCTTGGCCGAGCCGCGCACGATGGGGGTGTCATCGCCAGGGAAGTTGTACTTGTCCAGCAGTTCGCGGACTTCCATCTCCACCAGTTCCAGCAGCTCTTCGTCGTCCACCATGTCGCACTTGTTCAGGAACACGATGATGTAGGGCACGCCCACTTGGCGAGCCAGCAGGATGTGCTCGCGGGTCTGGGGCATCGGGCCGTCAGCGGCCGAGCACACCAGGATGGCGCCGTCCATCTGGGCGGCACCGGTGATCATGTTCTTGACGTAGTCGGCGTGGCCGGGGCAGTCCACGTGGGCGTAGTGGCGGTTGGCCGTTTCGTATTCCACGTGCGCGGTGTTGATCGTGATGCCGCGGGCCTTTTCTTCAGGTGCTGCGTCGATTTCGTCGTACTTCTTGGCTTCGCCGCCGAACTTGGCGGACAGCACGGTGGCGATCGCTGCCGTCAGCGTCGTCTTGCCATGGTCCACGTGGCCGATGGTGCCCACGTTGACGTGGGGCTTGGTACGTTCGAACTTACCTTTTGCCATTTTCGACTCCGAAAAAAAACTCAACCAACACACTTGGATATTGGCGCAATCTCAACCGGAC